>CAVWWX010000003.1:0-46832 GCA_963758845.1 uncultured Solirubrobacterales bacterium | reverse complement strand
CGCTGAAACCGTCCCCGGAATCGTCGAACACCGATCTCCTCGCCGACGTCGTGATCGGAGCGCTCGAGGAGCGCGATGTGAAGGTCGAGCGGCTGCGGGCGGTCGACCACGACATCAAGCCCGGGGTCCGCTCCGACGAGGGCGTCGGCGACGGCTGGCCGGCCATCCGCGAGCGGATCCTGGACTCGGAGATCCTCGTCATCGCCACGCCGACGTGGCTGGGCCACCCGTCGAGCGTCGCTCAGCGGGTGCTGGAGCGAATGGACGCCATGCTCAGTGAGACCGACGACGACGGGAGCCCGGTCGCCTACAACCGCGTCGCCGGCATGGTCGTCACCGGCAACGAGGACGGCGCCCACCACGTCATCGCCCAGGTGGCGCAGGGCCTGATCGACGTCGGCTTCACCGTCCCCGGCCAGGCCTGGACCTACTGGAACAGGGGTCCCGGACCGGGCCCGAGCTACTCGGAGACCGACGAGGGTCACGAGTGGTCGTCGTCCACCGGCGAGGCGATGGCCGCCAACCTCGTGGCCGTGGCCGCGGCGCTGGCCGCCAACCCGATCCCCGTGCCGCCCAACGCCGATTGATCAGTCATCGTCGGGCGGGAAGGCGAGGTGGCCGCCCAGGTAGCCGCCGACCGTCATGGCGGTGGCGCCGAGCATGCCGAAGGTGATGCCGCGGGCGCGGCGGCCGCGGACCCGGTTGGCCAGCGAGAGGGCGTAGCAGCCGGCGCCGACGGCGTTGGCGGCGGCGTGGACGACGCCGACCCGCTGCGCCGGGCGGTCGAGGGTGGTCCAGTCGGCCAGGCCGGTGACCACGGTGGGCACGGCGGCGGCGAGGCCGAGGGCGACGAACGTGTCGGAGGCCGCCCGTAGCCGCTTCACCGGGAAGAAGTCGAGCACGAAGGCGCTCGTCCAGAACCCGATGACGAGGTCGGTCATGACCGGATGGACGGGATGGCCCAGCCAGTCGCCTTGCAGGGCGCTGCGGACCGGGCCCTCGGGGATGGCATCGTCGGCCAGCGAGCGGAGGGCGTCGACGGCGCCGTCCAGCTCGAGTTGGTCCTCGAGGACGGCGGGGGATGGCAGGACGGGCTCGTTCACGGCACGCTCCTACCCGTGCGGCGCCATCTCCTGCCCTTGGCCGTCGGCCTCGTGGTCGCCCTCGCCGTGCCCGCGGCCGCCGCGCCGCCCCGGCCTCGGCCGACCGACCGGCTGCAGTGGCAGCTCGGCGACCTGCCCGCCGACCTGGAGGTGGACGCCGAGGTCTACGACCTGGACCTGTTCGAGACGACCCGGTCGGAGGTGGCGCAGCTCCACCGGGACGGGCGCTTCGTCGTCTGCTACCTCTCGGCCGGCTCCTGGGAGCCCTACCGACCCGACGCCGGGCGCTTCCCCGCCTCGGTGCGAGGGCGGCCGATCGAGGGCTTCGAGGACGAGCGGTGGCTGGACATCCGTCGCCTCGGTGTGCTCCTGCCGATCCTGGAGGACCGCCTCGACCTCTGCGCCCGCAAGGGCTTCGACGGCGTCGAGTTCGACAACGTCGACGGCTGGACCAACGACACCGGCTTCCCGCTGACCCGCCTCCACCAGTTCACCTTCCTCCGCCGTCTGGCCAACGAGGCCAAGGAGCGAGGTCTCTCCCCCGGCCTGAAGAACGCCCTCGGGCTCATCCCCGACCTCGTGGGTCACTTCGGCTGGGCGCTGAACGAGCAGTGCCTGCAGTACCGGGAGTGCGGTCGCTACCGACCCTTCGTCGAGGCGGGCAAGGCGGTCTTCATCGTCGAGTACCGGGGCCCGACCGCGCAGGTGTGCGGCCGGGAACCGCGGGGCACCAGCGTCAGCCTGAAGCGGTTGCGCCTGGACGAGTGGGTGGTCCGCTGCCCGTACCGCGCACCGCGATCTCGGCACGAAGGCCCTGACGGCTGACCTGACGGCGAGGGGTAGCCTGCGCACATGGAGCCTCCGGCACCCGAGCCCAACAAGGGCACGGTGAAGTTCTTCGACCCCTACGACGGGTACGGCTACATCATCCCCGAGGGGAAGAGCGCCGACACCACGGTGTTCTTCGAGCGGGCCAACATCGACCCGGCGTCCTATGACTACGCGACGCGGCCCGGGGCGCTGGTCACCTACGCGTTGAGCCCCGACCAGCAGGACCACGCCTCCCGGGTGGTGGCGGTGGAGATCAGCTCAGCCGCGTCGTGATCGCCCGGTCGTCCTCGGCCCGGGGGACGACCGTGCACCCAGCGGGTGGGTCCGCCAGCAGCTCCATCGTCTTCTCGGCGTCTTCGCGGTCGTCCGCATCGCTGGCGCCGCTGAGCACCGCGTTCGTGACGACCAGCTCGTAGTCCCGACCCTCCTGGGTCTCGTAGAGGGCCTCGATGGTGTCCGGGTGGGGGTTGCCGTGGTTGCCGTCCCCCGACACCACGTAGACGTCGGCCCGCACCAGTTCGAACAGCTCGGGGCCGTTGCTGCGCGCCGACCCGTGGTGGCCCAGCTTGAACAGGTCGACGTGCAGGTGGTCGTCGCCGTCGGGGACCTTGGGCGTGATCGCCTCGATCAGGTGGTCACCGCGCGCGTCGCCCGTGAGGAACATGGTCTTGTCGCCGTGGGTGGCCAACAGCACGATGCTCGACTGGTTGGATTCGCTGGGATCGTCGAACGACGCCGCTTCCGCCTTCGCCTCGCTGATCTCCTTCTTCAGGATCGCCTTCAGCTCCTTGCGCCACTCCTCCTTCAGGAGTTCCACGAGGGCATCGGTCGGACCCAGGACCTCGAGGTTCAGGCCGTCGATCTCCACCTCGGCGCCGGTCGTCACGAATCCGTCGCCCGGCGCGTCGGGGTTGCGGGGCACGCCGGCCTTCTTGGCCACCGTCGAGAGGTTGCGGCCCTCCCGCACGCTCTCGGGCACGGCCACGATCCCGTCGGGGCCCAGTTCCTCCCGCTCCTTCACCAGGTCCGCCAGGTCGGGGTCGTCCCGGAACGCGATGTCGAGGAAGCTGTTGTGCCAGAGCTCGTCGACCGTCACCAGCGCCGGCCGCGGCGCCGCGGCGGCGTCCGACACCTCGTCCAGCACGTCGAGTACGCCGGCGATGTGGTCGCTGTCGATGTGGCTCACCACCGCCAGCCGGAGCGGTATGACCCGCTGCTCGCCGGTCGGCAGGGTGCCCACCAGCGCCTGCAGGTGGGGCAGCAGGTTCTTGGTGTAGACGCCGCGCGGTCCGCCGTCGATCAAGACGAGCTGGGCCTCCTCCTCGGTGGGCCCCCACCGGAGCACGAGCGCATCCCCGGCCTTGGCTTCGACTGCGTCCAGTGCGAAGAACCCCATGTCTCCTCCTCGGTCAGACGTGCTGCACGGCCCGCAGGGCATCGACCAGCCCCGCGCCCTGGAAGTTCGGGTCCCGACCGAGGTCGGTGGCCGACTCCTTCAGGATCCGCTTGACCTCCAGCGGCTTGCCGATGAGCTCGCGGTGGCGAGCGATCAGCAGCGCCGCGCAGCCCGAGACGTGGGCGGCGGCCTGGCTGGTGCCGCTCATGCGCACGAAGGTGTCGGGCGTCGAGTCGTCGTCCTCGCGCTTGTACCCGAAGGGAGCCGAGATCTCCTCGCCCGGCGCCAGCAGGTCCGGCTTGGGACGGCCGTCCGCCGTCGGCCCTCGGGCCGAGAAGTACGAGACGCCGTACTCCAGCGGCCGCTGCGCGTGGGTCGACCCGACCGAGATCACCCGGTCCGTGTTGGCGGGATCGGTGATGGACACCGTGCGGAAGTCCTGGCCCGTCGAGATGCGCTGGTGCTCCGTCCGGTCCTCGAAGCCGGTGTTGCCGGCGGACACCACCACGATCACGCCGTTGCGGACCAGTTCGTCGCAGAGCCGGCAGACCAGCGACCAGCCGCAGGCGTCGCTGGTCACGTCGGCGCCGAGCGACAGCGACAGGTTCACCCCGTGGAACCAGAGGTCGCGGTTGCGGCCGGGCTGCTCGGTGTCCAGGTACTGGCGGTTGCGCTCCAGGACGAAGCGGAGGGCGGAGGCCACGGTGAACTCGTCGCCGTGGCCCTCCTCGTCGAGGACCCGTAGGTCGTAGAGGGCGATGTCGGGGCAGATCCCGCCGACGCCCCCGAGGATCCCCGCCACATGGGTGCCGTGGCCGCTCCGCGGCGGCACGAAGAAGTCCTTGGCGTACAGGAGCGGAACCTGGGCCGGCAGGTTCACGTTCTGCTCGCTGCCGGTCCGCAGGTTCCGTTGGGCGAGCGCCCCGCTCTCCCGGTACTTCGTGAAGTCCCAGCCCTCGGCCACCCTCGTGTAGTTGAAGGGCTGGTCCCGGCCGTCGACCTGGTTCACCCACGGGTCGGCGAAGAACCCCGAGCCGTCGGGAAGCGCCTTGCGGAACGCGAGGTGGCGGGCGTCGATCCCGGTGTCCAGGACGGCCCACCGGATCGTGTCGCAGCGGATGTCCAGCAGTTGGCGGGCCGCGTCGGCCTTCACCGTCCGCCGCGACCGCTCCAGCGTCGGAGCCACGGGCCGGTTCAGAGCGATGCGTCCCAGGTCTGCGGTCCGGACGTTTTCGATGTCGACGCCGCGCAGGAGCCGGGTCAGCCAGCGGAGAGCACTGGCCAGCTGCTTGTCGGGCTCCTTGGGCGGGCGCCACCGGCCGCCGATGAGCAGGAGGCGGAGGAACCAGCCCAGCGTCCAGGCCTCCTGCTGCAGCGACTCGCCGCGGGCGTAGCGGTCGAGGGCGTCCTTTCGGCCCGTGGGACCGGCGGCCAGGGCGTCCTCCAGCAGGCGGCGCCACCGAGTGAGCGGGAGGAGCCGGATCGTGAGCGTCTCGAAGTCGAGCCCGATCACGACCAGGTTCAGGAAGTTGGCGAGGCGGCTCGCCTCGAGCTGACCCGGGTCGGTGACGACGTACCTCGCCAGGAGGTCCACGCAGCTCAGGGCGTCCTCGCTGGGCTCGATGAGCAGGTCGACGACGGTCCCGGGATCCCGCTGGGCGAACGTCCACCAGACCTGGGCGGTCACCGGCGGGTCGGACAGGAGCGTCGGTCCGTGGTCGGGCGTCTGCGTGGACGGGGGCGGGAGCGTCTGCGGCGTCGCCGGCACCTGGCTGCGTTCGACCCCCTCCAGCCAGAAGCGGTCGAAGTCGACCCGTCGCGTCACGAACAGGGCTCGTCGGCCCGCCATCGGCCGAACCCTACTGAGGCGCCCCGGGCGCCGCCGGGAAACGCTCCTCGCCCCGCCTAAGCGGCGCGGATCCGTTCGGGCCAGCTCTCGTCGACCAGCTCGTCCGGCACCTGCTCCGGCCCGGCGAACGCCGCCGCCATCAGCACGAAGAACCCGCTTTCGTCGTCGGCCATCTGCTCGCCGAAGTAGGCGCGCCGCGCCGACCGGTTGTCGGCGTCCTCGGCCTCGGCGACGGCCAGGATGTCCGCCACCAGGCGGAGGCGCCGCATCCGCTCCATCCGCTCGGCCCCGTAGGGGGCGAACGCCGCCGCCGTGCGGGCGCCCCCTCGACGACGAGGTCCTACCGCTCCCGAGCTGACCCACCAGATGAACGACTCCGGCGCCCGCTTCCTGCTCACGGTCCCACCGTTCCTCGACGTCGCCCGGGAGGCCGCCGACGCGTCGGGCGTCGAGGAGGTGTTCGTGCTCGGCGAGGCGGACGGGGCGACGCCGTTCTCGGAGCTGCTGGGCGATCCCGCCGACGCTCCCGAGGTCGAGATCGACCCCGCCACCGACCTCGCCGTCCTCCCCTACTCCAGCGGCACCACGGGGCTCTCCAAGGGCGTGATGCTGACCCACCGCAACCTCGTCGCCAACATCATCCAGACCGCCAGCCAGCTCGACGTCCGCGATGACGACGTCTTCATGGGCGCCCTGCCCTTCTTCCACATCTACGGGATGACGGTGATCATGAACCTGGGGCTGCGCGCGGGGGTGACGATCGTGACCATGCCGCGGTTCGACCTCGAGCAGCTGCTCGACCTGGTCGAGCAGCATCGGATCAGCCGCGGGTTCATCGTCCCGCCGGTCGCGCTGGCGCTCGCCAAGCACCCGGCGGTCGAGGGCCGTGACCTCTCCTCGATCCGCCACGTCAAGTGCGGAGCGGCGCCACTCGGCCCCGAGCTCAGCGAGCAGCTCGCCGAGCGGCTCGACACGTTCGTGAGCCAGGGCTACGGGCTCACCGAGACCAGCCCCGTCACCCATGCGATCCCGTTCGAGCCCGGCGCCGACCGGCCCGGCTCGATCGGTCCGCCTGTCCCGGGGACCGAGTGCCGAATCGTCGATCCCGAGACCGGCGAGGACGTGACGGAGGTCGGCGAGCGCGGCGAACTCTGGATGCGCGGCCCCCAGGTGATGACGGGGCTACCTCAACAACCCCGAGGCGACAGCCGCGACGATCGACTCCGACGGCTGGCTGCACTCCGGCGACGTCGCGGTCGTCGACTCCGACGGCTACTTCCAGATCGTCGACCGCCTCAAGGAGCTGATCAAGTACAAGGGCTACCAGGTCGCGCCCGCCGAGCTCGAGGCCCTGATCCTTGGGCACGAGGACGTCGGCGACGTCGCCGTGATCGGCGTCCCCGACGAGGAGGCCGGCGAGCTGCCCAAGGCCTTCGTCGTGCCGTCCTCGGACGATTTCGACGCCGACGAGCTGATGGCCTGGGTCGGGGAACAGGTCGCGCCCCAGAAGCGGATCCGCCTGGTCGAGGTCGTGGACGAGATCCCCAAGTCCCCCTCCGGCAAGATCCTGCGCCGCGAGCTCAGGGATCGCGAGGCAGCCCCGAACTAGGGCAGTTTGCCCGTGCGCGCGATCCGCGCGTACAGCTTCGCGCTCGGGCGCGGGATCCGCGCCAGGGTCGCCGGGTCATAGGCGAACAGGCCGAAGCGGGCCTTGTAGCCGACGGCCCACTCGAAGTTGTCGACCAGCGTCCAGTGGAAGTAGCCGCGCACATCGGCCTCCTTCGCCGCCCTCGCCGCGCGGATCGCCTCGAGATGGCTCGTCAGGTAGGCCGCCCGCTGGTCGTCGTCAGCATCGGCGAGCCCGTTCTCGGTCACGATCACCGGCAGGCCGTAGTCGCCGGCGATGCCGAGCACCCTGCGGAAGCCCTCCGGGTAGATCTCCCAGCCGAACTCGGTGCAGGTCGGTCGGGCACGGCGGAGCGCCGGGGTTGATCGGGGACTGGTAGGTGGTGGCCGGCAGGAAGTCGAGCAGCGGGATGCGCGGCGTGAGCTGCGCCGAAGTCGGCGACGCGGCCCCGGAAGTAGTAGTTGAGGCCGATGAAGTCGGCCTTCCTGGCGAGCTTGCGGCTGCGCTCCCCGGGGTCCACCTCCCCGTCCGCGTCGCGGTCCCTGATCCCGTTCACGACCGCCTCCAGGAAGAGGCGGTTGAACAGGTAGTCGGCGTTGCCGGTCGAGCGCACGTCGGCGGGCTTGGTCGGGTCTGAGGGCGTGAAGCCGACCATGTTGTGGACGAAGCCGACCCTCGAGCCCGGGTCCTTGCGCTTCACGACCTTGTAGGCGGCCGCGTTCGCGTCGGCCATGTTGATGATCGTGTCGATCACCCCGCTGAAGCTCCAGGCCCCGGGCGGGAAGTTCCCGTTCACGACCCCGGGGATGTTCACGTATCCGTTGACCGCAACCACCATCGGCTCGTTCAGGGTGATCCAGCGGTTCACGTCGTCGCCGAGCTTCCACGCGAGGTAGGCCGCGTACTTGCGGAACTCGCCGACCGTGGTCCGGCTGAGCCAGCCGGATCGAGGGATCGCCGGCACCGGGTCGTTGGGGCCCAGCGCCGCCAGCGCCGCGCGGCTCGCGATCGGGTCGTGGATCCAGCTCGGCAGCACGAAGTGGCTCAGCGTCACCCAGGGCGTCATGCCCTCCGCGCGGATGGTGCGCAGGATCCTGCGGTAGCGGCGGACCGCGCTCTGGTCGGCGAGCTTGTCGAGCGCCCTCAGCCCCGTCACACCCTCGGTCGATTCCGGGAACACCCGGCTCCATTCGACGCTCATCCGGAACGCCTTCTGGTCCAGGTTCCGGGCGGCCAGCCGCACGTCCCGCTTGAAGTTCGCCCAGAAGCCCGGCCCGTCCTCGGGCCGGTGGTCGGTGACGACGCCGCCGGCGATGTTCTCCGCGTCGTGGGTCCACATCCACCAATCCGAGTTGGCGTTGAGGTTGCGCCCCCCTCCCCCCTCGACCTGGAACCCGGCGTTGGCGACGCCCCACTGGAAGTCCTTGGGGAAGTCGCGCTTGGCGGCGGCCGCGGCGGGCGCAAGCACGAGAACTGTGAGCGCCGCGGTCAAGGCCACGCGCACGGCCGTCGCCCCTGAAGCACCAGATCCGCGTCCCTGCATCACGCCAAGCGTATCCGCGCGGCGCATGGGACTAGGGCGCCCCGCCGCCAGGCGGGGCGCCCGGTCCCCCTCCTCCCTCTACTTCTTGAACTTGGCGGCCTCTTCGGAACCGCTGGTGGCGTCGCCCTCGCTGTAGGAGTGGGCGCCGGCGCCGGCCAGGGCGCCGCCCTGGACGATCAGGTACTCCTCGCGGATCGGCTTGCCCTCGAAGTGGCACTCCAGGATCTCGCGGGTACCGGCGGCGTAGCGGGTCTGCGCCGAGAGGCTCGTGCCCGAGGTGTGAGGGGTCATGCCGTGCCACGGCATCGTCCGCCACGGGTGGTCCTGGGGGGCCGGCTGTGGGAACCAGACGTCGCCCGCGTAGCCGGCGAGCTGGCCGGACTCGAGCGCCCGTACGATCGCGTCGCGGTCGCAGATCTTGCCGCGGGCCGTGTTGACGATGTAGGCGCCCCGCTTCATCTTGCCGAGCATCTCATCGTCGAACAGGTTCTCGGTCTCGGGATGCAGCGGCGCGTTGATCGTGACCACGTCGCAGACCGCCACCATCTCCTCCGCCGTCTCGTGGAAGGTGAGGTCGAGCCGCTCCTCCTCCTCCTTGGGCAGCCGGTGGCGGTCGGTGTAGTGCAGCCCGACGTCGAACGGCGCCATCCGCTTCAGGACCGCGTGGCCGATGCGGCCCGCGGCGACGGTCCCGACCTGCATGCCCTCGACGTCGTACTCGCGGGCCGCGCAGTCGGCGATGTTCCAGCCGCCGTCGATCACGGTCTTGTAGGAGGGGATGTAGTTGCGGACCAGCCCCAGGATCATCATCACCACGTGCTCGCTGACGCTGATCGAGTTGCAGTAGGTGACCTCGGCGACCGTGATGTCGTTCGCGATCGCCGCCTGCAGGTCGACGTGGTCGGAGCCGATGCCCGCTGTGATCGACATCTTCAGGTTGGGCGCCTTGGCGATCCGCTCCGCGGTCAGGTAGGCGGGCCAGAAGGGTTGTGAGATGACGACCTCGGCGTCGGCAAGATTCTTGTCGAGCTCGGAGTCCTCGCCGTCCTTGTCGGCGGTGACGACCAGCTCATGGCCGGCGTCCTCGAGGAACTTGCGCAGGCCGAGCTCGCCCGAGACGCAGCCCAGAAGCTCACCCGGGTTGAAGTCGATCGCGCTCGGCGTCGGGGTCGTCTGGCCGTCGGGGTAGCGCTCGATCTTGGGGATGTCGTCCCGGGGATAGGTGGGTGGGTAGCCATCCACGGGGTCGTCGTAAAGCACGCAGACGATCTTTGCCATCTAACTCTCCTCCGTAACCTGGTCGTTGTTCATTTCAGTTTGTCGCTTCCTGGCCCGGGATCCAGCTCGTTCCCGCTACCGGAACCTTGGCCATCGCCGCCGCCTCGAAGGTCAGCGCCACCATGTCCTCGGGCTCCAGGTTGTGGACGTGGGACTTGCCGCAGGCGCGTGCGAGCGTCTGCGTCTCCAGCACCATCGCCCGCAGGTAGTTCGCCAGCCGGCGGCCGCCGAGCTCGGGGTCGAAGCGGCTCGCGAGCTCGTCGTCCTGGGTCGAGATGCCGACCGGATCGCGGCCCTCGTGCCAGTCGTCGTAGAAACCGGCGGCGGTGCCGATCTTCTCGTACTCGGACTCGAACTCGTGGGAGTTGTCGCCGAGCGCGACGATCGCGCCGACGCCGATCGAGACCGCGTCGGCGCCCGAGCGCCAGCGCCTTCGCGGCGTCGGCACCGTTGCGGATGCCGCCGCTGACGATCAGCTGCACCTCGCGGTGCATGCCCAGCTCCTGCAGCGAGCGCACCGCCTCGGGGATCGCGGCCAGGATCGGGATGCCGACGTGCTCGATGAAGACCTCCTGGGTGGCGGCGGTGCCGCCCTCCATGCCGTCGAGCACGATCACGTCCGCGCCCGCCTTGACCGCCAGCGCGACGTCGAAGAAGGTCCGCGTGGCGCCGATCTTGACGTAGATCGGGCACGCGCCAGTCCGTGATCTCGCGCAGCTCCTCGATCTTGATCTCGAGGTCGTCGGGGCCCGTCCAGTCGGGGTGGCGGCAGGCGCTGCGCTGATCCACGCCCTTCGGCAGGTCGCGCATCTCGGCGACGCGGTCGCTGATCTTCTGGCCGAGCAGCATGCCTCCGCCGCCGGGCTTCGCGCCCTGGCCGACGACGACCTCGATCGCGTCCGCCTTGCGCAGGTCGTCCGGGTTCATCCCGTAGCGGGAGGGGAGCATCTGGTAGACGAGCTTGGTCGAGTGCTCGCGTTCCTCGGGCAGCATGCCGCCGTCGCCCGTGGTCGTGCTGGTCCCCATCGCGCTGGCACCCCGGCCGAGCGCCTCCTTCGCGGGTGCCGAGAGCGCGCCGAAGCTCATGCCCGCGATCGTGATCGGGATCTCCAGCTGGACCGGCTCCCTCGCGAAGCGGGTGCCCAGGGTGACGTCGGTGGCGCACTTCTCGCGGTAGCCCTCGAGCGGGTAGCGCGAGACGCTCGCCCCGAGGAAGAGCAGGTCGTCGAAGTGCGGCACGCGGCGCTTCGCGCCGAAGCCGCGGATGTCGTAGATCCCCTCCCGCGCCATCCGGTGGATCTCGTGGATCGCGTTGCGGTCGAACAGCGCCGACTCACGCAGCCCCGGCCGCCACTTGTCCTCGAACTCGGAGTCGAAGCCGCGATCCTTGCTCAGCTGGTCGAACTCAGTCACCGGCCCGGCCCCATCAATAGGCACCAGCGTTGTCGATCTTGAAGTTGTAGAGCTCGCGCGCCGAGCCGTAGCGCTTGAACTCGCTCGGGTCGGCGTCGGCCTCACCGCGCTCGAGCAGTTCGCGCAGCTCGGTCACGTGCTCGTCGCGCATCTCCTTCTCGACGCAGTCCGCGCCCAGGCTCGCGACCTCGCCGCGCACGTACACGCGCGCCTCGTAGATCGAGTCGCCGAGGTCAGGCCCGGCGTCGCCGCAGACGACGAGCGTGCCCTTCTGGGCCAGGAAGCCTCCCGCGTGACCGATGGAGCCGTGCACGACGATGTCGACGCCCTTCATCGAGATTCCGCAGCGCGCGGAGGCGCTGCCCTTGATCACGAGCAGCCCGCCGCGGCCGGTCGCGCCTGCCGACTGGCTGGTGCTGCCGTCGACCACGACCTTCCCGGACATGATGTTCTCGGCGACCCCGGTGCCGGCGTTGCCCTCGACGTGGACCGTCGCCAGCTTGTTCATGCCGGCGCAGTAGTAGCCGACGTGGCCCTCGATCTCGACCTCGAGCTCGCCGTCCAGGCCCGCGGCGACGGCATGCGCCCCGCTCGGGTTGCTGATCCGCCAATGCGAGGGGCTGCCCTGAGCCCCGGCGTCGTGCAGCCGCTGGTTCAGCTCCCGCACGCTGGTCGCCGCCAGGTCAACCGACTCTGCGGCCGCCGTCGCGCTCACGCGACCTTCGCCCGCTCCCAGACGTAGACGCGGCCGGGCTCCGGCTCCCACTGCTCAGCGTCCTCGGCGCCCGGCAGCTCCGCGATGGCCCTGTACTCCGAGGCCATCGCGACCCAGTCATCGGTCTCGGCCATCACGGCCGGCTTACAGGCGATCGGGTCGCGCAGTACCGCGAACCCGTCGGCGGTCCCGACCGCGAAGGTGTAGAAGCCGTCGAGGTCGGTGAGGCAGCCGTTCAGCGCCGTCTCGAGGTCGTCCCCCTCGGAGAGGCGCCAGGTCAGGTAGCCGGCCGCGACCTCGGAGTCGTTGTCGGTCTGGAACTCGATCCCCTCGCGGCGCAGCTCGACGCGCAGCCGGTTGTGATTGGAGAGCGAACCGTTGTGGACCAGGCAGAGGTCGAGCCCGGTCGAGAACGGATGCGAGTGCTCGGTCGTGACCCGGCTCTCGGTCGCCATCCGGGTGTGGCCGAGCGCGTGGCTCGCCGAGATCGATTCGAGCCCGAAATCCTTGATGAACTCGCGCGGGTCCCCCATCTCCTTGTAGATCTCGATGTGCTCGCCGACGCTCATCACTCGCAGCTCGGGGTGCGTGTCGCGCAGCCAGCGCTGGACCTGTGTGCCGTCACCCTCCACCGTGAACAGAGCGTGCGTGCGCGATCCGCTCGGGCTCGCTCACCGAGCCGAAGCTCTCGGCCAGCTCGCCCTCCAGCCGGCTCCACGCGTAGTCGGAATGCTCCGAGAAGAGCGAGACCTTGACCGAGCCCGACGGCGCACGGATTGCGGTAGATCGCCACGCCGGCGCTGTCCGGCCCGCGCGTGGCGAGCTGGGCGAGCATCGCGCTCAGGTGGGCGCCGAGGTTCTCCTCGGTCTCAGATGACTTGCTGAACAGTCCGGCGATGCCGCACATGGATGAACCTCCTGGCTAGGAGAGCTGCAGGTACCGGTCGATCTCCCATTTGGTGATCTGCTCGTGCGCCTGCTGCCACTCGCGCTGCTTGCAGCGGATGAAGTAGTCGACGTAGTCCTCGTCCCCCACGGAGCCCAGCGCCTTGCGCATGACCTCGTCCTGCTCCAGCTCGCGCGTGGCGTCGAGCAGGTTCGCCGGCAGGGTCTCGACCCCCATCTTCTTGCGGTCCTCGACGCTGGTCTCGTACATCGAACCCTCGCTCGGGTCCCCGGGGTCGATCCCGTTCTCGATTCCGTCGAGGCCGGCGGCCAGGACCACCGTCGCCGCCAGGTAAGGGTTGCAGGCGCCGTCCACGGTGCGGTCCTCGATCCGCCCGTGGTCGGGGATGCGCAGCATCATCGTCCGGTTGTTCCAGCCGTAGGTGACGTAGGCCGGCGCCCAGGTGGCGCCGCTGGTCGGCGCGCCGATCACCAGGCGCTTGTAGGAGCCGACCGTCGGGGCGGTGACCGCGATGTAGGCCTTCGCGTGCTTCTTCAGCCCGCCGATGAAGTTGTAGCCCTTCTCGCTCAGCCCGAGGCCGTGCTTGTCCTTGCTCGGGGTCCTCCAGGAGCACGTTGGTGTCCCCGTCCCAGAGGCTCATGTGCATGTGGCAGCCGTTCCCGGTCAGGTGCGCGAACGGCTTCGGCATGAAGGTCGCGATCAGCCCGCGCTCCTGCGCCATCGCCTCGACCATGTAGCGGTAGAAGACCGCGCGGTCGCTGCTGGTCAGCGGGTCGGCCGGCCCCCAGTTCTGCTCGAACTGGCCGTTCGCGTCCTCGTGGTCGGTCGCGTACACGCCCCAGCCGAGCTCGTTGACGTTCCTGATCGACCTCGGAGACGAAGTCGAAGCTCCGGGTCAGCGCGCGGATGTCGTAGCAGGGCTGCTCGAGGGTGTCGAGCTTGTCGGCGACCTCGATGCCGCCGTCCTCGGTCTCGCGGACCAGGAAGTACTCGAGCTCGTAGCCGATCTTGAACTGGTAGCCCGCGTCCTCGCAGCGCTTCATCTGGTGCCGGAGGATCGTGCGGGGGCAGTAGGGGTGCTCCTCGCCCTCGACGGTGACGTTCGAGGCGAACCAGCCGACGTTCGGCTTCCAGGGCAGCTTCGTGAACGAGCCCGGGTCGGGCATCGCGATCATGTCCGGGTCGTTCGGCTGCTGGCCGATGTCCCCGGCCGCGAACCCGGCGAACCCGGCTCCGTCGGTGAACAGGTCGTCGATCTTCTCGGCCGGAATCAGCTTCGCGCTCGGCCGCGCGTGCATGTCGACGAAGTTGGCGAACAGGAACTCGATGCCGTCGTCCTTGACCGCCTTGCGCACGTCGTCCTCGGTTGGCTTCTTGATCTCGTCGCTCATGCCTGTATGTATCTCACACAGTCCGCGCCTGGGCAATATTCGGAAACGCCAGCATTTGCGGGTGGACTATGTGTGCAGGGCACACACCAACGCTAGCGGGACGGCTTCGCCATCAGACGGGTCCGCTGCGCTCGCCTGCATACATCGCAGCCGCAAGCGGCTGCGAGAAAGAGTGCTCGCTTGCTTCCCCTTAGCCCGCTTGATGCCCGACGACGAAGTCGATCTCCGGATCCAGGATCTGGTCGATCAGGGTCTGGTCGGGGGTGATGCCCATCTCGCGGCAGCGGTTGCGGTAGTGGCGGACCTTCTGGTCCTGGTACTTCTGGATCTCGAGGCCGGGGACCGCCTTCTGGTACTCGACCAGGCCGACCACGTTGCCGCGGTAGGCGTCGAAGACCGCGTGGACCTCTGACTCGAGGTCGGGGTTCTTCTCGATCAGGGTCTTGCAGGCGCCGGTTCCGAAGGTGATGTGACGGCCCTCGTCGCGGAGGATCAGCTTGAAGCCCTCGCGCAGGCCCGGGAAGGCGTCCCAGAGCACGGTCGTGTCGATCACGATCTCGTAGGAGGGCATCGTCAGCACGCCCTCGACGAAGCCGTTGTAGGCCGCCGAGAAGCGGACGAAGGCGCGCTCGATCTCCTCCTCGGTCCCGTCCATCGAGGCCTCGAGCAGCTCGCGGCCGTACTTGGGAAGCGCCTCGTGGAGGACGTCGCGGACCTCGAAGCGGCCGCTGGGGTCGACGGTGGCGCCGCGGACCAGGAAGTGGCGGGCGACCTCCTCGGGCTCGAGCACCCCGACGACCTCGTCGTGCCAGCGCATGAAGAACTCGGCGTGCTTGGCCTCCTCCATCAGGAAGGTCGAGAGGTAGGTGACCCAGTCGAAGCGGCCGAGGGCGTGCGACGCCGCCAACATGGGGACCAGCTCGTCGGTGACCGCCTGCTCGCCGGCGAGGAAGCGCACCGTGACGCCGAGCAGGCCCTCGCGCTGCTCGGGCTCGATCCGCTTCCAGTCCTCGACGTCCTGGGAGAGATCGACGTCGTCGACGTTCCAGACCTTGTCGATCGCGAACTTGTACTTGCGGTAGACGGGCCCGCGGACCATCTTGCGCGTGAAGTGGAAGCGGCGGACGACGTCGGGATCCGGCGCGCCGTTGCCTCCGTTTACGGCCTGCGGTCTTCGGTCACTTGCTCTCCTCCTCGGTGATCTCGGTGGACGCGTCCACGATCATGTCCTCCAGCTCGAAGCTGTCGTGGGCGTCGGCCATGTGCGCCTGAACGGCCTCGACCAGGGCGGCCTCGTCAGCGGCGACGATCACCTCGCCGCAACCGGCGTCCAGGCACTCGTACCGACGGGCCATGGCGGCAGACTATCGCGGCGCCCGCCTTCCTGTACAAATTCGTCTAATTGGTCTAGTGTGCCCCGCGAGGCGAGATGTCGTTCCTTTTGACGTGTCCCAACTGCGGTGAGCGCGAGGTCACCGATTTCTCCTTCGGCGGAGAGGTCGTGCCGCGCCCGAAGCAGAAGCCGAGCGAGCGCGAGCTCAACGCCTACAACTACTTCCGCCGCAACGTCGCCGGCGTCCAGCGCGAGTGGTGGTACCACCGCTCCGGCTGCCGCGAGTGGTTCCAGGCCGAGCGCGACACGACCACCAACGAGGTCAAGCGGGTGGGCCTTCCCGGGACGTTGAACGGCTGATGAGCGACCGCCTGCCCCCCGCCCCCGGCGAGCGCATCAACCGGGCCAAGACGATCGAGTTCAGCTTCGACGGCAAGAGCGTCGAGGCGTTCGAGGGCGACACGATCGGCTCCGCGCTGCACGCGTCGGGGCAGAAGGTGCTGTCGCGCAGCTTCAAGTACCACCGCCCGCGCGGCCTCCTCTGCTGCGCCGGCCAGTGCCCCAACTGCCTGGTCGAGGTCGACGGCTGGCCCGGCGTCCGTGCCTGCACCGAGCCGGTCAAGCCCGGCATGAAGGTGAAGCACATGAACGCGAGCCCCTCGCTGCGCTTCGACGCGATGCGGGCCACCGACATCTTCGGCACGCGCGTGACGCCGCCGGGCTTCTACTACAAGACCTTCATCCGGCCGCGGCGCCTGTGGCCGCTGTACGAGAAGATCCTGCGGAACGCCGCCGGCCTCGGCAAGCTGCCCCGCAAGCAGGAGCACCGCAAGTGGCGCACCGAGTACCGCCGCCGCCACGCGGACGTGCTCGTGATCGGCGGCGGGCTGGCCGGCATGAGCGCCGCGCTGCGGGCCGCCGAGATGGGCGCCGACGTGGTGCTGGTCGACGACGGGCCCGAGCTCGGCGGCACCCGGCTCGCCGGCGACGGCGCGAGCGAGGCTCAGGACCTCGCCGACCGGGTGCGCGCCGCCGGGGTCGAGGTGCTCGCCCCCGCCGCGGCGCTGGGCTTCTTCGACGGGATCGTCCCGGTCTGGCAGGGCAGCACGCTCCACCAGATCCGCGCCGAGCGCCACATCGCAGCGACCGGCTCGATCGAGCAGCCCCTGATGTTCGACGGCAACGACCTGCCCGGCGTGATGCTGAGCTCCGGAGCCCAGCGGCTCGCGACGCTGTACGGCGTCCGTCCCGGCAGGACGGCGGTCGTCGCCACCGTCGGCGACCCGGGCCTCGAGGCTGCGCTGGCGCTGCACCGGGCCGGGGTCGCGATCACCGCCGTCGCCGACGCCCGCCCGAGCGGGGCGAGCGAGGACCTCGCATCGCCGCCTGGAATGGGAGGGCATCCGCCACCTGCCCGGGACGGCCGTCGTGCGGGCGTTCGGGCGCAAGCACGTCAAGGGCGTCGTCGTCGCCGAGCTCGGCCAGGACGGCAGGCCCGACCCGGATACCGAGCGCGGCTTCGACTGCGACCTGGTCGCCGTCTCGGGCGGCACCGTCCCCGCCACCTCGCTGCTGCTGCAGGCCGGCGCCAAGGCGCGCTGGGACAGCGGGGCTGGCGCCTACGTTCCCGACGCGACGCCCGAGGGGATCTACGCGGCGGGAGCGGTCGCGGGCCACGAGTCCGCGCCCGCCCAGTCCCTGTCCTCGGGGGCCGTCGCCGGCGCCGAGGCCGCGCTGTCGCTGGAGCTGGGCGGCCCCGAAGACCGGACCCGGCTGGAGGCCGACCGCGCGGCGCTCGCCGGCGAGGGCGCCGGCCGCGTCCAGGCCGTGCCGCCGCCGGGCACCGGCAAGAACGGCAAGTGCTTCGCCTGCCTCTGCGAGGACGTGACGACCAAGGACATCACCTACTCGGTCGAGGAGGGCTACGACTCGCTCGAGCTCAGCAAGCGCTACACGACCCTGACCATGGGCCCCTGCCAGGGCCGCATGTGCCAGCTCGCCTCGATCCGCAAGATGGCCGAGGACACCGGCACCCCCGTCGCCGACGTCGGCCTGACGACCGCGCGCCCACCCTGGTCCACCGTGCCGATGGGCGCGATGGCGGGCCGGCCCTTCGAGCCCGCGAAGCGCTCGGCCGTGCACGGCCGCCACCGCGAGCTGGGCGGCAACGTGATGTGGGCCGGCGACTGGCGGCGTCCCTACGACTACGGCGATCCCGCACGCCGAGACGATGGCCGTGCACGAGGGCGCCGGGCTGATCGACGTCTCCACGCTCGGCAAGCTGATGGTGCGCGGGCCGGACGCCGGCGAGTTCCTGAATCGGCTGTACCCGAACCGCTTCGACAACCTGAAGCCGGGCCGCGATCCGCTACGGCGTGCTCGGCGACGACGCCGGCCGCATCACCGACGACGGCACGCTCTGCCGCCTCGACGACGACACCTTCTACGTCACGACCACCTCCAGCGGCGCCGACGCGGTCGAGGCCTGGTTCGCCTGGTGGCTGGCGGAGTGGGAGCTCGACGTCCACCTGACCGACGTCAGCCAGGGGCTGGCGGCGTTCAACCTGGCCGGCCCCAGGGCGCGGGAGATCCTCTCGGGGCTGACCGACCTGGACTGCTCGAACGACTCGTTCGCGTACCTCGACGGCAAGCGGGCGCTCGTCGCTGGGGTGCCGTGCCTGCTGCTGAGGATCGGGTTCGTCGGCGAGCTGGGCTACGAGCTGCACTGCCCCGGCTCGCTGGCCGCTCCACCTCTGGGACGCGATCTCGGAGGCCGGCGAGCCGCACGGGATCGAGCCGTTCGGCCTCGAGCCCCAGCGCGTGCTGCGGCTGCAGAAGCTGCACATCCTCGTCGGCCAGGACACCGACGCCGAGTCGAACCCCCTGGAGGCGGCGATGCCCTGGATCGTCAAGTTCGACAAGGAGCACGACTTCATCGGCCGCTGGGCGCTCGAGAACGTCGCCGAGCGCGGCCACGAGAACAAGCTCGTCGGTTTCACGCTCGACAACGGAGACGTCCCCACGGAGGGCGCGGCGATCGTCAGCGACGGCAAACCCGTCGGCCGCGTCACCTCCTCCCGCTTCTCGCCGCTGCTGCAGCGGACGATCGGGATGGCCTGGGTTCCGGCCGAGCTCGGCGAGGACGGTGCCTCGATCACGATCGCCGACGAGGGCAAGCGGCTGAGCGCCAAGGTCCAGACCGCCCCCTTCTACGACCCCGACCAGGAGAAGCTGCGCGGATGAGCTTCGAGTTCCTCGCTCCCGACCAGGTGGGACCGGCCGCCGGAGGCCCGCCGCCGCCCCAGCGCAGCCCGATCGAGTGGGCCCACCTCGACGCCGGCGCGCGGCTCGGCGAGCGCGCGGGCTGGCAGGTGGTCACCGACTACGGCGAGGCCGAGCGCGAGCAGTCCGCCTGCCGCACGACCGTCGGCGTCGCCGACCTCTCCTGCCTGGGCAAATTCGAGCTGCAGGCCGACCAGGCCACGATCGCATCGATCGTCTCCGCGCTGGCCGGCGGCGCGACCCTGGAGCTGGGCATGGCCGCCGGGCACGAGGGCGTCTGGTGGTGCCCGATGACCGCCGAGCGCGTGGTCGTGATCACCCCGCCCGAGCGCACCGACGCCGATCCGGACGCGCTCGAGGAGCAGGCCGGGCCAGACCCGGTTCGCGTCGGTCACCGAGCTCACCTCGGCGCTGGGGCTCGAACTCCGTGATCGGCCCGCTGGCGCGCGAAGCGTTCGCCCGCGCCACGGCGCTCGACATGCGCCCCGCGAGCTTCCCGGAGCGTGGCTTCGCCCCCGTATCGGTCGCCCGCACGCCCGGCCTGGTCCTGCGCGAGGAGGGCGACCGCTTCCTGCACCTGTTCGGCTCGGGCTACGCGCAGTACAACTGGACGGTCTTCGTGGACGCCGCCCAGAGCCTCGGCGGCCGGGCCGTGGGCCTGGCCGCGCTCAAGGCCGCGGTAGCGAGGGGGCGCCGACCGGTGCTTGACATCTTCCGCAAGCGGCGCATGTGGCGCAAGACGCCGGAGCTCAAGGACCGCTACGACGTCGTCATCGTCGGCGGCGGCTCCCACGGGCTCGCGATCGCCTACTACCTGGCCCGCGACCACGGGATCACCGACGTCGCCATCCTCGAGCAGGGCTACATCGGCTCGGGGGCGGCCGGGCGTAACACCACGATCCTGCGCTCCAACTACAAGACCCTCGAGGGGGCGCGGTTCTACGACGCCTCGTTGAAGCTGTACGAGCGCCTCGGCGCCGAGCTCAACTTCAACCTGCTGTTCAGCCAAGAGGGCCACCTGACCCTGGCGCACACCGACCGGGCGATGTTCGTGATGGCCGAACGCGCCGAGGTGAACCAGCTCGAGGGCATCGACTCCAAGGTGATCGGCCCCGAGGAGATCGCGAAGTTGGCGCCGGCCATGTCGCTGGCCCCCGACGCGATTCACCCGGTGATGGGCGCCCTCTACCACCCGCCCGGCGGAATCATCCGCCACGACGCCGTGGTCTGGGGCCTGGCGCGCGGCGCGGACCGCGGCGGCGCCGAGATCCATCCCTACACGGAGGTCGTCGGGGTCGAGCGCTCCAACGGGCGGGCCACCGGGGTGGCCCTCGCGGACGGGCGCCGGATCGAGGCGGGCCACGTGGTCAACGCCACGGCCGGCTGGAGCTCGACGGTCGCCGAGATGGCAGGGGTGCAGCTCCCGATCACAACCCACATCCTGCAGGCGTTCGTGACCGAGCCCCTGAAGCCGCTGCTGGACATCGTGATCGTGAGCTCGCAGATGCACGTCTACATCTCCCAGACAGACCGCGGCGAGTTCCTGATCGGGGCCGAGATCGAGCCCTGGACCACCTACCGCCAGCAGGGAACGCTCAACTTCATCCAGGAGTCCTCGCGCCACACGCTGGAGCTGTTCCCGCAGCTGGAGCGGGCGCGGATCCTGCGCAGCTGGGCTGGCCTCTGCGACATCAGCCCGGACTTCAGCCCGATCCTCGGCGTCACCGAGGTCGAGAACTTCACCCTCAGCGCGGGCTGGGGCACCTACGGATTCAAGGCGGCGCCGATCGTCGGCAAGACGATGGCCGAGCTCGTCGCCACCGGCAAGACGCCGGAGTTGATCGAGCCGTTCGCGCTCGAGCGCTTCTATCGAGACCGCCTCGTCTCTGAGCTCGGGGCCGCGGCGGTCTCCCACTGACCAGCACCCACGACCAGAGAACCCAGACCAGAGAACAACACGAGGAGAGACGGGACAGATGAAGAGCAGCTTGGAGATCGCCCAGGAAGCGCAGCTCGAGCCGATCGACGCGATCGGGGAGCGGCTGGGCCTGGAGCCCGAGGAGGTCGAGCCCTACGGCCGCTACAAGGCCAAGATCTCGCTCGACGCCATCGACCGGCTCTCCGACAAGCCCGACGCGAAGCTCGTCTGCGTCGCCGGCATGACGCCGACCAAGGCCGGCGAGGGCAAGACGACGACCTCGGTCGCGCTGACCGAGGGCATGGGCTACATCGGCAAGGACCCCGTCCTGTGCCTGCGGGAGCCCTCCCTGGGTCCCGTGTTCGGGATCAAGGGAGGCGCGGCCGGCGGCGGCTTCGCGCAGGTGGTGCCGATGGAGGACCTGAACCTGCACTTCACGGGCGACATCCACGCGATCGGGGCGGCCAACAACCTGCTCGCGGCGATGCTGGACGCCTCGATCCTGCACGGCAACCCGCATCACATCGACGCGCTCCAGGTGACCTGGAAGCGGGCCGTCGACATGAACGACCGCGCCCTGCGCCAGGTGGCGCTGGGCCTGGGCGGGCCGACCAACGGCTACCCGCGCGAGAGCGGCTTCGACATCACCGCCGCCTCCGAGGTGATGGCGGTGCTGGCAGTTGCCCGGGACGTCCACGACCTGCGGCGCCGCCTGGGGGCGGTGACCGCCGCGTACTCGCGCGACGGCAATCCCGTCACCGCCGACGACCTGCAGGCGGCCGGCGCGATGACCGTGCTGCTGAAGGACGCGATCAAGCCCAACCTGATCCAGACGCTCGAGGGCCAGCCGTGCCTGATGCACGCGGGCCCCTTCGCGAACATCGCCCACGGCAACTCCTCGCTGATCGCCGACCTGCTCGGCCTGAAGCTGGGCGACTACGTCGTCACGGAGTCAGGGTTCGGGTCGGACATGGGGATGGAGAAGTTCATCGACATCGTCTGCCGCGCCGGCGGCATCAGCCCCGACTGCGTGGTGCTGGTGGCGACCGTGAGGGCGCTGAAGCACCACGGCGGCCTCGACTCCACGGACGGCGCCTCGCCCAAGGACCAGATGGCCGCCGTCGAGAAGGGCATCGCCAACCTGCACCGGCACCTCGGGATAATCAAGGAGTTCGGGGTGCCGGCGGTTGTCGCCGTCAACCGCCGGCCCGAGGACACCGACGAGGAGGTCGAACTGGTGACGAAGCTCGCGGGCGAGGGCGGCGCGTTCGCGGCCGCGGTCAGCGATGGGTTCGCCCAGGGCGGCAAGGGCGTCGCCGACCTCGCCGAGTCCGTGGTCGCCGCCTGCGATCAGCCCAACGACTTCGGCTTCCTCTACGAGGACGGCGCCTCGATCAAGTCCAAGATCGAGACGGTCGGCGAGCGCGTCTACGGCGCCGACGAGGTCGTCTACTACCTCGAGGCCGAGAAGAAGATCGAGCAGTTCACCGACCAGGGGCTGGCCGAGCTGCCCGTCTGCATGGCCAAGACCCCGCTGTCGCTGTCGGCCGACCCCGAGCTGCTGGGCGCCCCGGAGGGATTCCAGCTGCCGGTGCGCGACGTGCGCGCCTACACCGGCGCCGGGTGGCTGGTGCCCCTGTGCGGCGCCATCCAGCAGATGCCGGGGCTGGGCAAGACGCCCGCCGCCTTCAATGTGGACATCGACGCCGAGGGGCGCACGGTCGGGTTGTTCTAGATGCCGCTCGGGGTCCGCAGATAGTGGGGACCGCCGACCGTCAGATCGGCGCTGCGCTGGACGCGCTCTCCTCACCGGCGGACCCGCCGGCGGCGGGAGTCGCGGCGGCGGTGAGCGGCGCGCTCGCCGCCTCGCTGCTGGAGCTTTCGGCCGGCCTCGCCGCCAAGCGCCTTGCCGAGGAGGCCGACGGCAAGGATGCCGGCGCGGTCGAGCGGATGCGGACGCTGTCCGGCCGCGGCGCCGAGCTCCGCCAGCGGCTGCTCGAGGCCGCCGACGAGGACGCCGCGGCCTACGCCGAGGTCGCTCGGGCGGACGAGGCCGACCGCGCCGCCGCGCTCGCGGCGGCCGCCGATCCGCCGCTGGCGATCGCCGAGTGCGCGGCGGAGGTCGCCGAGGCCGCGGCGGAGACCGCGGGCGTCGCCCGCGAGTGGGCGTTCGGCGCCGATGCCGCGGTCGCCTCCGAGCTCGCGGCCGCGGCGGCGCGAGGCGCAGCCCGGCTGGTCGAGGTCGACCTGGCCGGCAGCGACGACCCGCGGGTGGCGCGCGCCCGCGAGGCGGCCGAGCGCGCCTCCGGCGCCGTCCCCGCCCACGAGGGCTAGGCTCGAACCGTGTCGCGCTCATCGCTCGTGGATGTGACCGAGACCTCCCTGCGGGAGCGGCTCGCCCCCGGCCGCGCTCGTCCCGGGGACCGCCTGCCCCCCGAGCAGGAGCTGGCCGAGGAGCTCGGCGTCTCCCGCGGCACGCTGCGTCTGGCGCTCGAGCGGCTGGAGTCGAACGGCGAGATCATCCGCAGGCAGGGCAGCGGCACCTTCGTGGGTCGGGTGGCGCTGCCGGCCGCGTTCAGCGCCGGCCTCGAGGTGCTTGAGTCATACGCGTCGCTGGCCCGTCGCCAGGGCAAGCGCCTGACCACGCGCAACCTCGAGATCGAGCAGGCGCGCGTCCCCGGGTACGTGGCCGAGGCGCTCGAGCTGCGCCGCGGGACCCGCGCCCCTCTGATCCAGCGCACCCTGCTGGCCGACGGCACGGTGGCCGCCCACATGCGCGACGTCGTCCATCCGGAGCACGAGCTGCCCCCGTCCGACGAGCTGCGCGAGGCGCTCGAGGAAGGCAAGATGGTGCTCGACGTGCTGGTCGAGCGGGGCGACCCGATCGCCTTCGCGCGCACCCAGGTCCGGCCCCGGCTGATCGAGCCGGGCGGGCGCGTGGGCGACGCCCTCGGCGTCACCCGAGTCACCGCCGCGCTGGAGCTGGCCGAGCTGCTGCAGGCTCCCGGCGGCCGGGCGGTCCAGTACTCGATCAACGTGTTCGCGCCGGGGTCGGTGGACCTGCACGTGATCAGGGGGATGGCCCGCCCGGACGAGCGACACGCCGCCGCCGACTGACCGCACCCGATGGCCGCCGCCGCACTCGGGATCGGGGCCGCCCTCTGCTGGGGCTTCGCCGACTTCCTCGGCGGCATCCGCACCAAGGCGCTGACCCTGGCGCTGGTGCTGCTGGTCAGCCAGGTGACCGGCCTGATCGCGATCGCGATCGTGGTCGCGGTCGGCCAACTCGACGCCCCCGCCTTCAGCGAGGCCGCGCCGGCGATCGGCGCCGGAATCGCCCAGCTGGTCGGGATCGCCGCCCTCTACCGGGCGCTGGCGATCGGCACGATGAGCGTGATCTCGCCGATCTCGGCCAGCGGCGCCGCCGCGCTGCCGGTGATCGTCGGCGTGGCCACCGGCGAGCGCCCCGAGGCGCTCCAATACGCGGGCATGGCCGCCGCGCTGGTCGGCGTCGTCCTCGCCACCCGCGCGCCCGAGTCGCCCGACGGAGCCTCCTCCTCGCGCGAGGCCCTGCTGCTCTCCGGCCTGGCCGCCCTCGGCTTCGGCCTCTTCTTCACCGGCATGGACGCCGCCGTCGAGGAGGCGGGGCCGTACTGGTCGCTGCTGGTCGCGCGCGTCACCGCCGTGACGGCTCTGGGGATCGTGCTGCTGGCGGTGCGCCCCAAGCTGTCATTCGACCGCGCCGTGCTGCCTTCGCTGGCGCTGATCGGGCTGCTCGACGTCGGCGCCAACGCCTTCTTCGCCCTGGGCACCGACACCGGGCTGCTCAGCGTGGTCTCGGTGCTCGCGTCCCTCTACCCGGTCGCGACCGTGATCCTCGCCCGAGCCCTCCTGCACGAGCGCCTGGTGCGGATCCAGGCCGTCGGCGTGATCGTGGCCCTGACCGGCGTCGCAATGATCGCCGCGGGCTAGCCGCCGCCGAGCTCTGCGAGGGCCGCTACTCCGGGATGACGATCTGCTGCAGCGACCAGCCGTTGCCGTCGGGGTCCTTGAAGTAGACGAAGCGGCCCCAGGGCTGCTCGTCGACGTCGCTGACCTCCACCCCGCGCGCGGCCATCTCCTTGTGCGCGGCGTCGGCGTCCTCGACCACGCACTGCAGGCCGTCGAGCGAGCCGGGCTCCATCTCGGAGACGCCCTTGCCGAAGGCGATCGAGCAGGCCGATCCCGGCGGGGTGACCTGGACGAAGCGGATCTCGTCGCTGACCTTGTGGTCGTGATCGAGGTTGAAGCCGCACTTCTCGGTGTAGAAGGCGATCGCCCGGTCGACGTCCGTGACCGGGACCCCGATCAGCTCGAGCTTGATGTCCATGGCCGGCAGCCTTACACGAATCTAGGTCACGTGGCGACCTAGATCCGTCATCGTCGCGGCGGTAGGGGCCGCCGCTAGGTCCAGGGGTAAGGGCCCGCCGAGGCGACGTGGGTGTCGCCGCTGGCGAAGCGCGAGAAGCGGTAGGGGTCCAGGGCCGAGCCGCCGTCCAGGACGTCGTCGGCCGCGAGGCGCCCCAGAGCCAGCATCTTGAAGCCGTGGCCGGAGTCGACGATCGCGTAGGCGTTGGGCAGCACCCAGTCGCAGACCGGATAGTTGTCGGGGGTGTGGGCGACGATGCCGCCGGCCGGCGTCACCTCCCAGTCGGCGCTGCGACCCTCGAAGCGGCCGAAGGCCGCGGCCAGGCCCGAGGTGAAGAACTCGGCGAAGCCCGGCTCGGCGGCGTGGGCGGGGTTGTCGGGCCCATACGGATCGAGCTCCGGGCTCGTTCAGCAGCACGGGCAGCCCGCCGCCGGTGACCCCGGTGCCCGTACGGCCCATGTGGAAGTAGATGCCCCAGGCGCCGGGCAGCAGCTCCCGGCCGTCGCGGTCGGAGCGCAGGCCGCCGTCCTGGTCGAGGTGGACGACGGGCGACTCGATCCCCGCGCGGCCGCCGAGGCCGACCCCGGGCAGCGCGAACTGGCCCTCCTGGGCCTTCCAGTACTCGATGAAGCGGCGCGGCTCGCTGGAGCCGGCCACCTCGACCCTCGGGCGGCTGGCCCAGCATCTCCCAGAGGCGCCCGGCCCACGGCCCCGGGGCGGCGACCACGCTCGCGCACTCGACCGGGCCGTCCGAGGTGAGCACCGCCTCGACCGTGCGCTCGTCGCTTTCGGCGTCGAACTCGCCGGCGAACCTGAAGCCCGGTCACCTCGACCCCCTCGACGATCCGCGCGCCCGCCCCTCGGGCCCGCTCGGCCAGGTAGCGGACCGTCTGCATCGCGTCCGCCCAGCCGCCTCGTGGCTCGTGCAGGACCGCCTCGACCGGCGCGCGCCAGTCCGGCCAGGTCCAGGTCAGATAGTCGCGGCAGCTCTTCGCGCCGACCAGCAGCTCTGACTCATAGCCGGCGGACTCGTGCTGCTCCCGAATCGCGACCAGGTCGTCGACCTGGCCCTGCGGCACGGCCGCGACGTAGCCGACCTGGCGGAAGCCGTACCCCTCGGGATCGGCCTCGAACATCTCCACCGACTGGCGGATCAGGTCAGTCACCGCCGGCGAGCGGTAGTAGTTGCGGACGATGCCCCCGGCGATGCCCGAGGCGCCCGAGCCGATCCGGTCCTTCTCCAGCACCAGCACGTCCGCCCCGCGCTCGGCCAGGCGCCAGGCGCAGCTCAGCCCGTGCACGCCGCCCCCGATCACCACGACTTGGCCGGCCTTCCGGCCGGCTGGAGGGTGGTCCGCGCGCCCTAGCTCCACGGATAGGGGCTCTGCGAGACGGGGTGCAGGTCTCCCGTCGCGAAGCGCTCGTAGCGGAAGGGCGCGAGCAGGGTCGAATGCCCGCCCTGCAGCTCGCGGGCGATCTCGCGGCCGACGGCGATCATCTTGTAGCCGTGGTTGGAGTCAGCGGCGACGTAGACGTTGTCGCGCATGCGGTCGAAGACCGGGAAGTTGTCGGCGGTGAACGCGCCGGCGCCGCCCGAGCGCACCTGGACGTAGTGATCGCGGCAGCCCTCGAAGCGCGACATGCAGTGCGAGAGCGCCGCGCACCACTGGTCGGGGAAACCGGGATCGACGCTGCCGGTCGGGTAGGGGTCGACCTCGAACTCAGGGCCGACGGTGAGCGGCGCCGCGCCGCCCTGCACGGACTCGCGGTCGGGCTTCACGTAGATGCCCCAGGGCTCCTCGGTCAGCGTCCTGCCGTCGTCGGCCACCAGCGGCTCGTGGGAGTCGACGTGGAGAACCGGCGACTCCGCGCCGTCATCGGTGCGCAGCGTGCTGGGCGGCAGCGACACCTCGCCCTCCTGCAGGTACCAGTAGGTCCACATCGGCACGTCGCGGCTCGACCGAGCCGTCGGGCTTGTGGACGTCGAGGCGGTCCGGCAGGTCCAGCATCCGCCACATGCCCGAAATCCAGGGACCGACCGCGATCACCACCTGCTCGACCTTGATCGGCCCGTCCCCGGTCTGGACCGCGGTGACCGCGCCGGCGGAGTCGTAGTCGAAACCCGTCACCTCGACGCCCTCGGCGATCGTCGCGCCGGCGGCGCGCGCCTTGTCCGCGAGCCCGTGCATCGACTCCTGGTTGAAGGCGAAGCCCCCGACGCTCTCGTGCAGGCAGACGCTCAGGCCCGGCGCCCGCCAGTCGCCGAACAGGCCCCTCATGTGGGCGGCGACGTCAGCTTCACCGGTCACCAGCTGCGACGGGTACCCGATCCGCTGCTGGCGCTCGAAGACCTCGCGACAGCTCCTCCTCCTGGGCCGGCGGGCCGAGCGCGATGTACCCGGAGCCGTGGTAGCTCAGGCCCGCGGGGTCGGACTCCCAGATCTCGACGCAGGCCGCCATCAGCTCCTGCATCGCCGGCTGGAAGTAGTTGTTGCGGATCACCCCGCAGGCGATCCCCGAGGCGCCGGCGGCGACCCGGTCCTTGTCGACGACCAGCACCTCCTCGCCGGCCTCGGCGAGGTGCCACGCCGTCGAGAGCCCATGCACGCCCGCGCCGACGACCAGGTGCTTGACGGACTTGGGCAGTGTCCCCCACGGTTCGTCTCGCGTCAGTGGTCGGGCGGTTCCCAGCCCTCGAGGACCGGCGCCTTCCAGTCGGCGCCGACCGTCTTCGAGCCCTCGACCCAGGGCCCGAGCTCGGGCTGCGCGAACTTGGCGTGCGCCTCCTTCAACCGGATCCCGTAGGAGTTCCCGGACGTCAGGTGCGCCATCAGCACCTTGCGGGCGATCTCGTTCTCGCGGCCCTTCGGGATCTTGAAGTAGATGCGGAGGAACGAGTTGGAGTAGCGGTCGAAGACCGCCGGCGTCCCCTCCTCCTCGAGCAGCTCGATGTCCTCGAGCCAGTTCAGGTCCTTGCCCGGAGTCAGCGCCTCGAGGTCGATGTCCTCGACCTCGCTCGATGTCCTCCTGGTACGGGAAGCGCTCGCCCGACAGGTACTCGGCGTCGATCGAGACGACCTTCTCGGGCTCGCGAGACGCTCGTCGCGGGCGCCGCCCTGGCCATCAGCTCGCCCCCGTTCGCGCGCGGTTGGGCCGCCGCGGCTTCCTGAGGCAGGTAGTCCACCGGGTTCTCGAGGTACTGGTCGAGGAGGGTCTTGATCTCCTCCAGGCTGCGCTCCTCGCTGACGCCCGGGATGTAGTCGGTGCCGGCCAGCGGCACGCGGGCCATCGCCGCGGCCTCGGTGGTCAGCGCCGCCAGGTCCTCGGGCTCGAGGCTGTGGACGCTGGTCTTGCCGCAGGCGCGCGCCAGCATCTGGACCTCGAGGGTCAGCGTGTGCAGGAAGTTGTAGACGCGGTGGGCGGCCTCGTCCACGTCCAGGCGCTTGCGCAGCTCGGGGTCCTGGGTGGTGATCCCGACCGGGCAGCGGCCCGTGTGGCAGTGGTAGCACTGCGCCCGCCGGCACGCCGATCGTGCCCTCGTAGTCGGTGACGCCGGGGATCTCCTTGTTGCAGTTGAGCGCCATCAGCGCCGAGTGCCCGATCGCGATCGCGTCGGCGCCGAGCGCCAGGCACTTGGCGACGTCGCCCCCGTTGCGGATGCCGCCGGCGACGACCAGGTCGACCTCGTCGGCCAGGCCGACGTCCTCGAGGGCGCGCCGCGCCTCGGGGATCGCCGACATCAGCGGCACGCCGGTCTCCTCAGCCGCGGTGTGCGGGCCGGCGCCGGTGCCGCCCTCGGCGCCGTCGAGATAGATGATGTCCGGGCCGCATTTGGCCGCCATCCGCACGTCGTCGTAGACGCGGGCGGCGCCGAGCTTGAGCTGGATCGGGACCTCGTAGTTGGTCGCCTCGCGGGTCTCCTGCACCTTCAGCGAGAGGTCGTCGGGGCCGAGCCAGTCGGGGTGGCGCGCCGGGCTGCGCTGGTCGATGCCGGCGGGCAGCGAGCGCATCTCGGCCACCTGCTCGGTCACCTTCTGGCCCATCAGGTGGCCGCCCAGGCCGACCTTGCACCCCTGCCCGATGAAGAACTCGATCCCGTCGGCCAGCATCAGGTGGTGGGGGTTGAAGCCGTAACGGCTCTGGATCACCTGGTAGTACCACTTGGTCGAGAGGTCGCGCTCGGGCGGGATCATCCCGCCCTCTCCCGAGCAGGTCGCGCGTGCCCGCCATCGAGGCGCCCTTGGCCAGCGCCATCTTCGCCTCCAGCGAGAGCGCGCCGAAGCTCATGCCGGTGATGTAGACGGGAATGTCGAGCTCCAGCGGCTTCTTCGCGAAGCGGGCGCCGAGCACCGTCTTGGTGTCGCACTTCTCGCGGTAGCCCTCGATCACGAACCGGGTCAGCGTGCCGGGCAGGAAGATCAGCTCGTCCCAGTGCGGGATCTCCTTGAACATCGAGAAGCCCCGCATCCGGTAGCGCCCGAGCTCGGACTTCACGTGGATGTCGTTGATGACCTCCGGCGTGAAGATCTTGCTGCGGCCGAGGACCTCGCGGTTGTCGGGGCCCGCCTGGAGCGCGTTCTCGTCCGTCTTCGGCTGCGCTGGTCGCCTTGCGCTTCGCCGCGGGCTTGCGCTTCGCCGCGGGCTTCCTCTTCGCTGACTTCTTCTCCGCCATCGTCCCTCCTCCTACAGCACGAGCTTCCGCTCGCTGGGCTCGAGGCTGTCGTAGTTGTAGAGCTTCTTCCCGCAGACGAACTTCTGCAGCTCGGGCGGCTTCCCGAGGCCGTAGATCGCGAACTTGCGCTCGATCAGCTCGGTGTCGGCGTCGGTCCACTCGCCCGGCACGCAGTCGATCCCGAGCGCGGCGATCTTGCCGCCCACGTAGATCGTGCCGTCGTACATCGAGTCGCCCAGGCCCGGGCCCGACGTCGCCGCAGATGATCTGGCGGCCGCGCTGCATCATGAAGCCCGGTCATCGAGGCGGCGTTGCCGAGCGTGATGATCGTGCCGCCCTTCTGGTCGATCCCGGTGCGCGCGCCGACGTCGCCCTTGACGACCAGGTCGCCGCCGCGCAGCGCCGCGCCGGCCAGCGAGCCCGCGTTGTTCTCGACCACGACCGACGCCGCTCATCATGTTCTCGGCCACCGACCAGCCGACGCGGCCGGTGATCATCGACCTCGGGCCCGTCGATCAGGCCGACGCCGAAGTAGCCGAGGCTGCCCTCGAAGCGGATCTTGCAGCGCGCGAGGATCGCGGTGCCGAGCGAGTGCCGCGCGCTCGGGTCCTTGACGGTCACGTTCTTGATCCCCTGCTCGTAGATCAGCCAGCGCAGCTCGGCGTTGATCTTGCGGGTGGTCATCTCGGCGGCCTCGATCACGGCGCTGTCGCCGTCGATCTTGGCCTGCTTGGGCACCGAGTCGTCGAGCTCGACGAGCCCGCGCTCGTCCATCTTGGGCTGTTCGGGCACGTTCGGCTCGGTCGCCTGATCCGGCGTCACCGGGACCACACCTTCACTTCGCCCTCGTAGGGGTCGTGGGTCTCGATCTCGCGGTCCAGCACCTGGCGGATCGCGATCTCCTCGGAGGCTAGCGCGACCACCTCGTCGTCCTCGTAGAGGACCAGCGGCTTGGCGCCGAGCATGTCCTTGGCGACGCCGAGCGCGTCCTCGGTCACGCAGATGTAGGTGAAGACGCCGTCCAGCTCCTCGAGGCTGTCGCGCATCGCGTCCTCCAGCGACTTGCCCTTGCTCATCTTCTCGGCGAGGTAGACGGCGATGATCTCCGAGTCGCAGTCGGACTGGAAGCGGTGGCCTGCCCTGGTCAGCCGCCGGCGCCAGTCGTGGAAGTTGGTCAGCTGGCCGTTGTGGACGACCGCGACGTCGGGGAAGGGATAGGCCCAGTAGGGATGGGCGTTGGCGATGTCGACGTCGGACTCGGTCGCCATCCGCGCGTGGCCGATCGCGTGGGTGCCGGTGAACTTCCTTCAGGCCGTACTCCTCGGAGACCGTCTCGGCGTCACCCAGGTCCTTGACGATCTCGAGGCTGCGCCCGAGGGACAACACCTCGGTGTGGCGCACCCGCTCGACCGCGTCGGCCAGGACCTTGAGGTCGCCGTCGAAGCCGAAGATGATCGTCATCGTGCGGGGAGTGTGCTTGATCTCCTCGATCTCCGCCCCGGCGCCGCGATCCGGGCCTCGACCTGGTCGCGCTGGCGCTTCACCCGCTGCTCCATGCTCGGCGTCCTCCTTCGAGGCCTCGCTCAGCTTCACGTGCATGACGAAGTTGCCGCCGCCGCCGCGGTAGAGCGCGTAGCCGGTCGAGTCCGGGCCGCGGTGCTTCATCGCCTGGAGCATCGCGGTCATGTCGCGCCCGACCTGGCGCTCGCCGCCCCCGTTGCGGTAGATGATCCCGGCGATCCCGCACATGGCTAGCCGCCTCCTCGGTGTCGCTGGTCTCACGGAAGCACCTCGAGGTACTCGTCGCGCTCCCAGTCGGTGACCGCCGCCAAGTAGCGCTCCCACTCGTCGCGCTTGTAGTGCTTGAAGACCCCGTACAGGCGGCCAGGCATCGCCCCCTTGATCAGGTCGTCCTTGTCGAGCGCCTCGAGCGCGGCCCCGAGCGACTCGGGCACGCGCTCCAGCTCGACGCCCTCCTGCAGGAGGTCGTAGGTGTTGCCCTCCTGGGGCGGGCCCGGATCGACCTCGCGCTCGAGGCCGTCGAGGCCGGCCTTGAGCAGGGCCGCGATCGTCAGGTAGGGGTTGCAGCTGGAGTCCACGCCGCGGTACTCGAAGCGACCGCCGCCGGCGACGCGCACGGTGCAGGTGCGGTTCTGCCAGCCCCAGTTCTTGTAGACCGGCGCCCAGAACCCGAAGTCCCACATGCGGCAGTAGGAGTTGACGCTGGGGTTGCCGACGCACATCAGCGCGCCGAAGTGGTCGAGCATGCCCGCCGAGGAAGTGGCGGCCCTTGTCGGAGAGCTGCGCCACGCCGTCGGGGTCGTGGAACACGTTGTTCCCCTTGTCGTCCATCAGCGTGAAGTGATGGTGGTGCCCGTTGGCCGAGACGCCCGTGAACGGCTTCGGCATGAACGAAGCGAGCAGGCCGTGCTTGCGGGCCACCGCCGCGCAGATCTGCCGGTAGGTGGTGATGTTGTCGGCCGTCGTCACCGGCCGGTCGAAGCGGAAGTTGAGCTCGAGCTGGCCCGGCGCATCCTCGTGGTCGCCGTAGCTCATGTCGAGGCCCAGCCTCTGGCCGTAGTCGACGACGTCGAGCAGCACCGGACGGAGCTCCTCGAACATATGGATGTGGTAGCAGTAGGGCTTGGTGACGCCCTCGGCGTTCGCCATCCTCGTCCCGCTTCATCCACATCATCTCGGGCTCGATCCCGATCATGAAGTTGAGGCCGAGCTCCTTCTCGAACTCCGAGACGACGCGCTTCAGGTTCTGGCGCGGGTCGGCGTCGAGCAGCTCGCCGGTCTCGGTGTCGTAGCAGTCGCAGAAAACACGAGCGACGCTCTCGTCCCAGGGAGCACCTCGAAGGTGTCGAGGTCGGCGATCGCCGCCAGCTCGGACTCCTCGGGCCCGAAGCCGATGTAATCGCCCTGCAGGTCGGTGAAGAGGTTGGCGGTGGCGCCGTAGACGAGCTGGTAGCCCTTCTCGGCGACCTGCGGGAAGAACGACGCGACCACGCCCTTGCCCATCACGCGCCCTGTGATCGAGACCTGCTGGAAGAAGACGTACTTGATCCCCTCGTCCTCGATCCGCTTGGTGATCTCCTGGATCTTCTCGGCGCGTCCCTTCTGGGTTCGCGCTTCCTCCAGCGTCGCGGGCGGCATCTCGGCCTTCGGGGTCTTCAGGACCGTCTCGATGGTCCCCCCCATCTCCTTTGCGGGCACTCTGGGGCTCCTTTCCGCCCGGCCCTAACCCGGGCGCTCCTCGTCCTCCGCGGCGAGCCGCCAGGAAGGCGCCGCCGCCTATCCGACGCCCACTATATGTGACTGAACAATTTTGTACAAACGCTTGATCCGGGGGCCGGGCTAGGCTGAGGCCAGGTCCAGCCAGTTCCCGAACAGCCGCTTCGCCGCAGGGTGGAGCTCGGCGGCGCGCCGCTCGACCTCGGCCAGGAACTCGGCTCCCGCGCTCCTCGCCCAGCGTCGCGGCGAGCGACTCGCGGTAGGCCGGCACCTCGGCCCACTCGCGCGCCATCTCGGCGGTCACCTCGAGGTGGAACTGGACGCCGTAGCCGGCCTCGCCGGCCTGGAAGGCCTGGTTGCGGCGCGGCGGGCGAGCTCGCGAGCAGCGTCGCGCCCTCGGGCAGCTCGAATGTGTCGCCGTGCCACTGCAGCGAGACCAGCGGCTCCGGCATGCCCGCGAACAGCGGGTGCTCGCGGCCCTCGGCGGTGAGCTCGACCGGCAACAGGCCCGACCTCGGCCCGTCGCGCATCGGGCGACACCTCGGCGCCGAGCGCCGCCGCCAGCACCTGCACCCCGAGGCAGACTCCAAGGACCGGGCGGCCGTCTTCGGCGGCCTCCCGGACCATCTCCTTCTCGGCCACGAGCCAGGGGTGGTCGACCTCCTCGTACGCCCCCATCGGACCGCCCATGACCAGCACCGCGTCGAACTCGCGCCAATCGGGCAGCCGCTCGCCCTCGTCCAGCTCGACCGGCACGGCCTCAACGCCGCGCTCCTCCATTACCTCGGAGAACACGCCCGGGTGCTCGCAGGCGATGTGCTGGAGCACGAGCACCCGCACGGCTACTGGACCTCCGATCCCTGGCTCTGCTCCTCGATCTTCTGCTGCACCGCCTCGTCCTGGTCGCGCCTCGCGGCCTCTGCCTTCGCCTTCTTGGTCTCCTCGGCGCTCTGCTCCTGGATCGAGGCGATCTCGCCGCTGCCGGCGTCGATCTTGACGACCGACAGGGCAGCGAACAGGTCCGGACGGTCACCGTCGAACCCGATGGGGATCGAGAGCGAGACGAACCAGTAGGCCTTGCGGTTGATGCCCTGGCGCAGCAGCCGCACCTGGGTGAAGGTCGGCTCGAAGTCGAGCGCCTCGTTGGCGGTCGCGACCGCGTCCTCCTGCGTCACGGCGACCTGCTCGTCCTGGCAGCCCTTGGCGACGAAGAAGGCAAGAACGAGGATGCCGCCGAGCACCGCCAATCGCGGCCAGGTCGGCTTGCGGTCTTCGGCTGACTTGGGTTTCAGCTGGAAGCCCGAGTCGCCCCAGGAAGGCGTCACGCCCCTATGTGTATCGGACCGGCGCTAGACGGTGGGACGGAACTCGTTCCCGATGTCGGTCCCGAGCACCACGAACAGCACGATCGCCACGCAGATGATCGAGAAGACCAGCATCCCGATCTCGAACGCCTTCACGTGTGTCTGCTTTTCCGGGAACTCGATCTGCCTTCCGGAAGCCATCAGGTCTTCTCCTTGATTCCGAGGTCGGGCTCGCCCTTGACGTAGTGAACCAGCCGCCTGTTCTCGAGGAACATCCACATGATCAGCACGACCACCATCACGGCGATGCCGATCCAGGTGAGGGCCATGTAGGCGCCGTTGGCGCCCTCGCCCTCTTCCCCATAGGTGGAACCGGGCCCGAAGGTCATGAACCCGGAGCAGGGTGTCTCCTCGCTGAAATAGTTGTTCCCGACCACGAAGTCAAGGGAGTCCTCGCCATTGGCGGTGACGCTCGCTTCGTCAGTACCGTCGACCTCCTCGCTGACGACGCAGTCGGGTGCGCTGTCGATTATCGCCGGCATCTCGCCTCCTTTCGCCTCGTCGTCGGGTTCACGCTCGGCTCACGTCCCTGAGTGCCTCGGCTTGGACCCTTGCAGCCGGCGTGCGGGTCTCGCCGTCCGGCTCGATCACCATGTCCTCGCCCCACTCGAACTCGGGCACGTGGATGTCCGGTCGGTACTCGGCAGCATCCAGGCCGGCCAGCTCGACCTCAGGCGGCACGCGCAGCAGGTTCAGCATCTTCAGTACCTTTGCCGCGATGTAGCCCGAGAGGAAGCCGAGGGGCACGAAGGTCGCAAGGCCGATCAGCTGGCCCCAGATGGAGCTGTCGACGTTGTTGAGCCCTGTGGGATACCCGGCGGCGAAGACACCGACCCAGATGATCCCCAGGAATCCGCTGAAGCCGTGGACCGCGACGGCGCCGACGGTGTCGTCCACGCGCATCTTCTCCTCGATCCATGTTCCGGCATAGACCACGAGCCCGCCGGTGACCATCGCCAGAAGGTACCCGAGCGTCGGCGCGTAGACGTCGGCTCCCGCCGAGACGCCGATCACGCCGGCAAGGCCTCCCGAGACCGTCCAGAACGGGTCGCCCCGGCTGGTGAAGTAGGCCCCGGTGAAGCCGCCCGCGAAGCCCATCGTGATGATCATCGCGATCGAGCCGAGCGTCGTCGGGCTCAGGTAGATGTTCGCCCAGCCGGGCACCGTCGTCGAGACGATCACCAGGCAGGCCGCGTAGAAGCCGTAGAAGCCCGTGAAGATCAGCATCAGCCCCATCAACGTCATGTGGATGTTGTGGGGTCTGAAGGTTCTGGCCAGGCCCTCCTTCGTGTACTTGCCGATCCTCGGGCCGAGGTTGAACAGGACGCCGAGCGTGAACGCGCCCGAGACCCCGTGAACCACGGCCGACGCGATCGAGTCGTGGAACCCGAACCGCATCGTCAGCCAGCCGCCGGCGCTCCAGCCCCAGGCAGCGTCCAGGATCCAGACGACCGAGCCCAGCAGCACGGCCAAGACCAGGTACGCCGAGAGCCTGACGCGCTCGAGCAGCGCTCCGGACATGATCGATGCCGTCGTCCAGGAGAACAGCAGGAACGCCAGGAAGAAGACCAGGTTGATGTTGTTGTCGAAGTTCGGCCCGAAGGTGTCCGACCATGGGATGCCGCCCTGGCAGGCCACACTCGAGAAGTCCGAGTCGTTCGGCCCGATCGGCGGGATTCCGGGCTGGTTGCAGTTGTAGATCCACCAGCCGAAGTAGTAGAAGCTCGGCGTCACCACTGCGATCGTGAGGATGTTCTTCATCGCCGTCGCGAGCGCGTTCTTGCGGCGCGCGACGCCCGTCTCGTAGGTCATGAAGCCGACGTGGATCAGCCACATCAGCACGACCGTGAAGAAGTAGAACTGCTCGCCGAGGATCACGCTGTCGAGCGTGAGGCTCTCGACGGGGGCGGCCTCCTCCAAGGTCTCAACCTGGGCAACGAGAGCTTCGATCATCCTCGTACCTCTCCCTCTTTCCTCGCCCTATCGGGCAGTGGACACTCACGGCACGAACGTCACAAGCGCCAGCGGGCGGCAACATATCCCTACCGGAGCGCGCCCGCGCAATAGCCAATCCGCACATATTTCGGCGCGTGTGAGAGTAGGGTCCGCACATACGGATCGCGGGCCGCGCGCGGTTAGGATGCCGCCGCCCGCACCGAGGAGAGGAGGTTGGCTTTGAGTCCGCAACCGGTGGCGGAGCTCGAGCGACGACGGAGGCGCTGCGCAAGCGCGCGCCGCGAGAACGAGACGCTCTACGCGGTCATCAAGACCGTCTCCTCCTCGCTCGACCTCGACCGGGTGCTGCGCGGGATCGTCGACATCGCCACCGACGCGACCGGCTGCCACGCCTGCTTCATCTACTTCCTCGAGGGCGAGCGCCTGGTGCTGCGGGCGGCCTCGCCGCAGTACCGGCAGCTGCTCGGCAAGCGTCGAGCTCGGGGCTCGACGAGGGGCTCGCGGGCTGGGTCGCCCGCAACAAGGCCCCCGAGTTCATCCCCGAGAACGCGATGGCCGACCAGCGCATGAAGTACGTGCCGGAGCTGGAGGAGGAGCGCTTCCAGTCGATGGTGGCGGTCCCGATCCTGGACAAGGCCGGCGAGGTGATGGGCGTGGCCGTCCTGCACACGGCGGCGCCCCGCGAGTTCGACGACGAGGTTCTCAACTTCCTCGTGCACACGGCCTCGCTCGTGGCGGGCGCGATCGAGAACGCCCAGCTCTACGAGGAGACGCGCCGCCGCGTGCAGGCGCTGACGACCCTGACCGAGCTGAGCCAGGCGCTGGCGGCGGTGACCGTGCTGCGAGGACCTCTACGTCGCCGTCACGCGCGGCGCCCGCGAGCTGCTGGGGGCCGACGCCTGCCAGATCTACCGCCTCGACGCCGAGGCCGACGAGCTCGTGCTGGCGGGCTCGGAGCCGCGGGACGCCCCCAGGCCCAGCCCGCGCCCGGGCGGCACGGCCCTGGTACTGGACCTGATGCGGCGCGCGAGCGGACGCGGCCGAGGCGGGCGAGGCCGGCTAGCGAAGACGCTCTGGCCCGACCTCGACGAGAGCGGGCTGCTGGTGGCCCCGCTGGCTGCGGGCGACGAGCAGCTCGGCATCCTCTGCTGCATCGCCCACGACCGCGCTTTCGGCGCCCGACGACGCCGAGCTGCTCGGAGCGGTCGCGCACCAGACCTCGGTCGGGCTGAAGAAGGCCGAGCTGATCGAGCGCCTGACGGCCGAGAACACCGTCAAGGACATGTTCGACGCGCTTGCCGCGGGCTCGGTCGACGCAGCCGAGACGAAAGCGATGGAGGCCGGGTTCGACCTCAGCCAACCCCACCTGTTCCTGCACGTCGAGCGAGCCTCGGAGGCCCCCGAGGGCAGCCCCGTCTTCTCCGAGCTCGCCCCGACCATGGAGGCGCAGCTGCGCCGCCTGGGGCCCCGCGCCCTGTTCGATTCGCGGCCCGACCGGCTGCGCGGGCTGGCGCCGCTGCCAACCGGCAAGGAGGACGGGGTCGAGCGGCTGCGCGCGGCCTGCGAACCGCTGGGCCGCGATCAGGGCCTGGTCGTCGGGCTCAGCGAGGCCGACTGTGGTGCGGCGAGCGCACGCCGCCGCATGCGCGAGGCGGCCGACGCCGCGCGCATCGGCAGCTCGCTCGTCGCCGAGGGCGGCGCGGTCTCATACGAGCAGCTCGGCGCCTATCGCTACCTCGTGCACCTGGAGCTGGACGACGCCCCTCGCGACCGCTACCGCCAGTCGGTCGAGGCGCTGATCGAGTACGACCGCCGCCGCGGCGCGCGCCTGGTCGAGACGCTCGAGCAGTACCTCTCGGACCGTGGCAGCGTCACGATCAGCGCCAGGGCGCTGTACGTGCACCCCAACACCGTGCGCCAGCGGCTCGATCGCATCGAGCGCGTCGCCTCGCTTGACCTCTCCAGCGAGGACCTGCTGTCGCTGGAGCTGGCGCTGAAGCTGGTCCGCCTGCACCGCGTCCGGGCGGAGCAGGACTAGGAGTGGTGCGACGCTACGCGGGGCGGGCCTCTGCGCCGCCGGTACAGAAGCCAGATCCAGAAGATCCCGAATCCGATCACGTTCAGGAGCAGCACGAACAAGACCCACCAGGCCTTCCACAGGAACTGAAGGTCCCGCTCCTTCCAGAGCTCGTAACCGGTCAGGTAGGCACATGATCAGCAGCGTCACGACCAGGATCGGCGGGGTGTTGCCGGTGAACACGAACAGGACCATCGCGGCGGGCATCGTATAGGCGGGTCGGTGATGATCGCCTATGACCATCCGGGCCAAGCTCTACGCCGCGATCGTGCTCACCATCCTCGGGCCACTGGCGACGACCGCGGTGGCGCTGCAGGGGATGTCGCAGCTCGGCGACAGCTTCGACGAGGTGCGCGCGGCGGGCCAGGACGAGGCCCTGGCCCGCGAGATCAAGTTCAGCGTCACCGACATGAACGGCTGGCAGACGGCCTACGGCTACGACGGCGTCGCTGACACGCGATTCCGGCCGCTGTTCGTGACCTCGGCCGAAAAGCTCGAGCAGGAGCTGATCGAGGCCGAGGAGACGCTGACCGGTCCCGACGAGACGGCGGCGGTGGCCGACGTCCGCGACGCATTCGACTCCTTCATGGAGCTCGATGTGGTCGCCTGGCGCGAGCTGCGGGCCGGCAACGACGCTGAGGTGAAGCGGCTGCTGCTGGGCCCTGAGCTGGTCCGGTTCGAGAGGGCGGCGACCAGCGCGGAGCGCCTGGCGAGCCTCGAGTCCGAGCGCGCCGACGAGGCCGACGCGGCATTCGACGACGACCGCGACCAGGCGCGCAAACGCCTGATCGCCGTCGCGCTCGGCGCCGGCATGGTGATCATCCTGCTGCTGGTCACCGCGCAGGACGTCGCCCGCCTGGCGCTGGAAGGCGAGCGCAGTACCCGGACGCCGCCGCTCGCCTGAAGGTGAGAACGACGAGGCCTGATGACCGAAGACGTACTCCTGACGTTGAGCCTGCTGCTCAGCGCGGCGCTCGCGGCACGCTTCGTCGCGAGCCTGATCCGGGTGCCGGAGATGCTGGTGCTGATCGCCTTCGGCGCTCTCTTCGGCCCCTCGGTCCTGGACGTCGTCGACGTCCCATTTGACTCCATCGGTGCCCAGCTGATCTTCACGCTCGGCGTCTCGCTGATCCTTTTCTACGGCGGGCTCAACCTCTCGCTTCCGGTCCTGCGCCGCGTCTGGGTCGGCCTGACGCATGCTGGCGCTTCCCGGCGTGATGCTGACCGCGCTGGTCACCGGCGCGATCGCGCACTAGGCGTTCGACCTGTCCTGGACGGCGCCGCTGCTGATGGGAGCGGTGCTGGCACCGACCGACCCGGCGATCCTGATCCCCCTGTTCATCCGCTCCCGGGTGCGGCCGAAGATCGCGCAGACCGTGGTGGCGGAGTCGGCCTTCAACGACCCGACCGGGGCCGTGCTGACCCTGGCGCTCGCCGGGGCGCTGATCACCGGCGACAGCTCGCTCGCGACACCGGTCGAGGAGTTCGTGGTCGACCTCGCGATCAGCACCGTGCTCGGCATCGTCGCGGGGGTGCTGCTGGCGGCGACGATCTCCAGCAACCGGGTCGGCATCTGGCGGGAGTCCTCGGCGGCGGCCGTGCTGATGGTGGTCACGATCAGCTACTTCTCGCTCGACTCCGCCGGCGGCAGTGGCTACCTGGGCGCCTTCCTCGCGGGGCTGATCGTCGGCAACATGGAGCAGCTCGGGCTGGCGATGCACTCCGAGCACGAGCGCGAGATGCGCGACTTCGCGGCCAACCTCGCCGACCTGGTGACCCTGTTCGTGTTCCTGGTGCTCGGCGCCAACATCCCCTTCGGCGATCCTCGGCGCCAACCTGCTGCCGGCGCTGGCGGTGGTCGCGACGCTGATCCTGATCGCGCGGCCGCTGACGGTTTACGCCTGCACGCTGCCCGACCGGGGCGGGGGCTGGACCCGAAACGAGCGGTTCTTCCTCTGCTGGACGCGAGAGACCGGCGTCGTGCCGGCCGCGCTGGTCGGGGTGCTGGCCGGACTGGGCGTGCCCGACACCGAGCTCTACGCGAGCGTGGTCGCCCTGGCGGTGATCCTGACCCTGCTCCTGCAGGCGCTGCCCGCGGGCTGGCTCGCCGGCGGCTGGGCCTGCTCGACCCGCGCCGGTCAGCCCCGACGCCGGCCGGCGCCCGAGCCCGCCTGAGGCGCGCCGCCCGCGCAACGCCGGGCAGTGCCTACCGTTGTCTGGGGCAGTGGGTCCAAGGCAGGCGAAACTGTGCTGTCGCGCTGTGCGCGGCGCTGACGAGATCGCCCTCGCGGCCCCAGGCGCAGGCCGGCCCCGGCCGGCTGGGGATCGACGTCTCGCGATTCAACGGCACCATCGACTGGACCGCGGTCAGAGCAGACGGTGTGCGCTTCGCCTTCGTCGCCGCCAGCCGCGGCAGCGGCGACGACTGCGCCGTGGTGCCGACCAGCTGCGGGACCGACCCCAACTACGACGCCAACTACGCCGATGCGCGTGCTTCCGGAGTTCGCGTCGGGCCCTACCACCGGGCCTTCGTCGACGGCGGCAACGAGGCGAGCTGCTCGCGGACGCCCGGGCCGAGGCCGACGTCTTCATCGCCAGCGTCGGCAGATCGGCCGCAAGGACCTCGCCCCCGCGCTCGACGTGGAGACGCCCTTCGAGGTCCCCGGCCCCAACGGCCTCAAGAAGTGGCTCCGCGTCTGGGTGAAGCGGGTCCACAAGCAGCTCGGGGCGAAGCCGCTGATCTACACCAACGCGACGCAGCTGGTCGGCGACCGGCAACACGCTCGAGTTCGCCAGGCGGGGGCACCACCTCTGGGTCGCCAACTGGGGCGTCAGCAAGCCGGCCGTCCCCGCCTCGAACTGGGCGGGACAAGAGCTGGACCGTGTGGCAGTACACGAGCTCGGGCAGCATCGCCGGGATCGCGGGCCGGGTCGACCTCAACCGCCACCGCGGCAGCTTCCGCAAGATCGCCGCGGGCTAGGTCCGGGCTCCGCGCCCGGGTCGCCATACTCGCGGCCATGCCCGCACCCCTGATCGAGTTCCCCGCCGACGATGCCGACCGCGCGCGCCGCTTCTGGCGGGGCCTGCTCGGCGCCGAGTTGGAGCCGAGGGAGGCCGGCCAGGGAGCGGGCTGGGAGGCCGAGGACGACGGCCTGCGCCTCGGCCTGCACGAGCGCGGCCCGGGCCCCGGCGACACAGCCTCGCTCCCCTACTTCACGGTGCCCGATCTCGAGGCCGCGGTCACCCTGGTCGGCGAGCTCGGCGGCTCGGTGATCCACCCCGGCGAGCGCTGGGCGATCTGCAGGGACTCCGAGGGCAACCCCTTCGCGCTCAGCGCCGCAACGCCGGCTAGCGACTAGGTCGTGGCGCCCTCTCGCCGCGGCAGCTTCCAGTCCGGGCGCACGAAATGGCAGGTGTAGCCGGCCGGGTACTTCTGCAGGTAGTCCTGGTGCTCGGGCTCGGCCTCCCAGAAGGGCCCCGCCTCGCTCAGCTCCGTGACGACCTTGCCCGGCCACAGTCCCGACGCATCGACGTCGGCGATCGTCTCCTCTGCCACCTGGCGCTGCTCGTCGGACGTGTAGAAGATCTCGGACCGGTAGCTGCTTCCGATGTCATTGCCCTGACGGTCCTTGGTCGTCGGGTCGTGGATCTGGAAGAAGAATTCGAGGATGTCGCGGAAGGAGATCCGCTCCGGATCGAAGACGATCTCGATGGCCTCGGCGTGGCCCTCGTGGTTGCGGTACGTGGCGTTGGGGACGTCGCCCCCGGTGTAGCCGACCCGCGTCGAGATCACCCCGTCGCGCTGACGGATCAGCTCCTCCATGCCCCAGAAGCACCCTCCGGCCAGAATCGCAGTCTCGGTGTTGTCGGTCATCGCGCCACTCCTTCGTCGGGTGGAACGAGCTTACCCGGCGCCGCGCCGCGCTTCGGGTCTTTCACCGAACCCTCAGCGCGAATCAGCTTCAGCGACTTCGTCTGGGTGCTCGCCTGGCCGCTCTGCCGCGGAACGCCTATTTCGAAGCCAAACCATGAGCCGCCGACGAAGGGCGTGCGCCGCAGCTCCGGCGTCGGCGGTGGCCACCAGCTCACCAAACCCATTTGCCCGCTTCCTTTCGTCTCTACCCAGGCGTTCCATCGCCTGTACCTAGAGAAGCGACGGAGGGGCGGAAATGGGTACGGGTGAGCCGAATCCGGGTTCCGTACCATCGAGCACTTGACGATCCAGCGGATGGACCACGTCGGCATCGTGGTGGACGACCTCGCGGCCGCGATTGAGTTCTTCGTCCAGCTCGGACTCGAGCTGGACGGCGAGGCATCGGCCGAGGGCGACTTGGTGGACCGCATCGTGGGGCTCGAGGGCGTCCGCACGGATTTCGCGTTCGTGCAGACTCCGGACGGCCACGGGCGACTCGAGCTGATCAAGTTCCACTCGCCGCCGGGCCAGGGCGACGAGCGGCACGCGCCGGCGAACGCTCCGGGGATCCGCCATCTCACGTTCGCCGTCGACGACATCGAAGCCGTCGTCGCCGACCTGCAAGCCCGCGGCATCGAGCTCGTCGGCGAGTTGGTGCGCTACGAGGACAGCTACTGGCTCTGCTACGTCCGCGGCCCGGAGGGGATCATCGTCGAGCTGGCGGAGAAGATCGGCTAGACGAGAACTCCTACCCCTCCGGCATCTCCCTCAGCGCCTCACTCCCATCCCACCCCTCAGCCGCGGCCGCGATCAACCCGAACAACCCGTTGATCTCGTCGGTGTTCTCGAGCACCTCGATCGCATGCCCCAGCAGCGGCGCGTCGTGGACCGAGATCTGGACCGGGCCCTGGCGGAGGTAGAAGAACTTGGGCATGCCGGCGGCCTCGAGGCGGTCGCCTTCGGCGGCGGGGTCGTCGACGATGTAGGCGATGTGGGCGATGTTGCTGCCGCCCGCGCCTCCGGTGTAGTAGCGCGACTCGAGCTCCGGGGTGACCTCGTGGAGCTCGATCAGCTCGAGGAAGATCGGACCCCACTTGCCGATCGCCGAGGAGTGGTCGAACGTGCAGGGCTCTCCCTCCAGAAGCGTCTCGTCGAACTCGATGTGCTCGCCCAGATGGAAGAAGGGGCCGGCCCCGGTGGCCTCGACCCACTGGTCGACCGCCTTGGGGATGTCGTCGACGATGTAACAGACGTGATGGATCGGGCGGTCGATCATCGGCTCAGGAACGACCCTATTTGTTGCGGCAATCCTCGGGCTGTTCAACGCGTCCCCCACGCGCCTTCGGAGTGCGCCATCAGTCTCCATCGCGGGTGTGACCTTGGGCTGACGTCCACTCGGCGCCGGTCTGCTCGCGGTAGGCGTCGAGGGCACCCTCCAGAGTTCGGAAGAAGTGCGCCGGGTCCAGCGGACCGACCAGCTCGTAGCGCTCGAGCTTTGCCTTCACCGGGTCCTTGAGCTCGGCGAAGACCAACGAGGTGCCCTCGGCGTTGAGCTCCGGGTCGAGTTCGGCGAGCATGTCCGCCGCCGTGGTGTCGACGTCGGTGATCGGCTCTGCCGCGACCACGATCCAGCGCGGCCGCGGCTCGGCACCTGCCAGGCGTCGAACCTCGTCACGGAAGGTTCGTGCGTTGGCGAAGAACAGCGGCGCGTCGAAGCGGAGGATCACCAGGCCGGGCAGTTGCTCGGCGTCGGGATAGAGGCGCCGGTCGTGGTGCCCCGACATGCCGGAGACGCGACCGAGGGTGGTTCGGTAGGGCAACCACGCGCGCCGAAAGACGTTGAGGATCGAAAGAGCGACCGCGACGGCGATGCCGGGGAGCACGCCGAGCAGTGCGACGCCGAGGAAGGCTGTCATCGACAGCAGGAACTCGATGCGGCGCTGCTGCCACAACCGGCGAACACCGGAGATGTCCGCTAGCGACAGGGACGCCGCGATCACCACCGCGGCAAGCGTCGACTCCGGGAGGTTGCGCAGGAGCCCGGGCACGAGGACGAGCATCAGGATGATGGTTGCCGCGCCGACGAGCCCGGTGAGTTGCGTCTTCGCACCGGCCTGCTCGGCGACGGCGGTGCGTGAGCCGCTGGTGCTCACAGGGAAACCCTGGAAGAGCGCTGCGCCAACGTTCGCGGCGCCGATTCCGATCATCTCCCGGTTCCCGTCGACCTCCTCACCCTTGCGGGAGGCAAAGGCCGAGGCGGTCGAGATCGTGTCGGTCAGAGAGACGAGCGCGATGCCAAGCGCTCCTGCCACCAGGAGCGGCAGATCGGAGACAGGGCTCGGCCAGGTGAGGGCTGGGAGGCCCGCCGGAAGGGTCCCCACGAGCGCCACGCCGTGGTCACCGAGGTTGAACGCCCCTGCGGCGACGATCGCGACCACGACTGCGATCAGGACGCCCGGTATCCGAGGCCGCCAGCCTTGGATGACCAGGATCAGCGCGAGACTGACGAGTCCGACCGCTGCAGCGGCCGCAACTGCCTCGCCCGATGCAACCCCGTCTACGAACCCGCGGGTCTCGTCAATCAGCCCATTCGCGTCGACCGAGAACCCAAGGAGCTTCGGCAGCTGCCCGATCAGGATCGTCAGGGCAAGCCCGTTCATGTATCCGATCTGCGTCGGCCTCGAAGAAGGTCGGCGATGAACCCAGCTTCCCGATCCCCGCAAGGATGGTGAAAGCGCCCACCAGCAGGGCCAGCATCGACGCCAACGCGACCGCGCGCTCGGGATCGCCGCCAGATCCGATGATCGGCAGGATCGTCGCCGCGACATCGGACCCAGGGAGGATTCCGGGCCCAGCACAAGGATTCGCGAAGGCCCGAACGCCGCGTAGCCGATCAGGCAGAGGACCGACGTGTACAGCCCGGTGATCGCCGGCAGGCCGGCAAGCTCGGCGTAGGCCATCCCTTGGGGCACAGCAGCGTGGTCAGCACGAGGCCGGCGACTACGTCGCGCCGCAACCACGACCTGCGATAGGACGCGAGCATCCGGGCACCAGGCAGCGACTGGCCAGCTTCATTGACGGTCCACCACGTCAATCCTGGCGGTCCTTGGCTGTCTCCGGCGACGGGCAAACTTCCGCGGGCTCCTCCAGTTCGCGCGGTACGGCTAGATCAGCACAGTTTGGTCAAGCGAGGCCATCCCGACAACGATTTCCATGCTCCTATAGGACATGCTTATAGGTCCTGACGCGACGCGAAAGAGAAGGTGGTGGCCCAGACCGAGATGGCCAACCTAGGGAAGGTTGACGACATCGTCGTCTTGACGCTCGAGAATCGCTCCTTCGACCACATGCTCGGGTATCTCTCGCTGGAAGTGATCGTGGCGATGTCGATGGTGTCAGGACGCAGTTCGCGAACGGAGCATGACGGGCGCTCGAATCAGGTCCACGGTCTCGACAGCACGCACGAGGACGATCCCGATCACTCCGCCCAGCGCCGTGGATCTCCAGATCGGGGCCAAATGAAGCGCTTCGTAGAGCTTCGCCGAGACGCTCTCCGCCGACGACGTTGAGGATGCGGATCCGGTTCGCGCGATCGGTTATTACGACGCCGCCGATGTTCCGGTCTACGACCACCTGGCGAGCGACTCCGATCTGCGATCGCTGGTCACTATGTTCCCGGGGCGCCTTGGCGAACCGTCTCTACGCGATTCCGGTCGCGCCGCCGGCAGTCGCGATGACCGGCCCCTCGACCTCCGCCCATGTACCCCCAACCCCCTGTTTCGTGCCAGATCTCGACGCCAACAGCATCTCGTGCCGCTAAAGTACTCGTTCCAGGCGGGGACCCTGCGCTTCGCCACCGCACTTACAGCTCGGCCACGACCGAGCTTCGCGTCCTTCAGCAAGACCAACTTGAACCGGAGGACCAGCCTCGAGCTGAGGATGGACGAAAGGCCGCCAGCTTCCCGAAGACGCCGCCACTCGGCGCTGCCGTCAGTCTCATCGATCGACCCGTCTTCAGCAACTTCAACCCAATCGGCTTTTCAGCCCAACGACGACCATCCGCCCGCGGACATCAAGGACGGCCAAGCTTGTGCTCGCCGTCTACCACGCGCTCGCAACACGCCCCAGTGGGAAGGACGCTCCTATCATCTTCTACGACGAACACGGCGGCTTCTTCGATCACGTCGCGCCGCCTGCGGCGCCCGACGACGACCCCCACGTTCGGACGCTACGGCGTGCGGATACCGGCGCTATCGTCTCGCCCTGGGTGGAACCAGGGTCTGTGTCAAAAACACTCTTCGATCACACGTCGATAATGAAGACGATTCTCCTGCGCTTCTGCCCGGAAGCCCTGGACGAGCCAAAGCAGCATCAGGGGCTGTTGGCGCGGCTCGGAGGCTCCGGGCACCCCCGTCCCATGGGAACGCGCGTGTCGCAGGCCGATGATCTCAGAGAACTTCTCACACATAAGACGCCACGACCAGCGACGGACCAGTATGCGCTGATCGAGGGCGCCGCCAGGCCCGCGCCGGCCGTGAGAACTCGGAGGCGCGCCAATGGAGGGGAGACCCGCTCGCTCGCCGGCCAGCAGCGGAGCTCCGGATCCGCCTGGCCGCCG
>CAVWWX010000002.1:1850000-2655721 GCA_963758845.1 uncultured Solirubrobacterales bacterium | reverse complement strand
GACACTTCTGACCTTTCAGAGATTGGCAGAACGACCCGAGCTCAGCTGGTCGGCTCATCGCACCCGGAAGTGGCTGCTCGCCATCTTCTGCAGCCCGAGATGCAGACCACGCAGTCGGTGATGTTTCAACGGCCGCCGGCCCGACGTTCCTTGCGGCTGTCATCGCTGGCTCCAGCGCGGCCCGCATCGACGGCTGGGGTCCTCTTGCGTAAGTGGCTGATGATACGCACGGTTCCAAACCACCCTGGTAATCGCCGCGCTGGTCACCTGCGCGTCCTTCTGCGTCTCTGTGCGGTCTGAATGTCCTGCTCCTTCAACCACGACATGGATACTGTCGATGGACGAAACACGGCCAACTCGCTCTGTAGGTCATTGCCGGGCGCGCTCGAACTTGGGCTTGTGCCGCTCCCGAGACTCCCGCGGCGAAATCAGGGCCGTCGCTCGCCCGCGCTTGACCCACCAGCGCCTGTCGCCAGACCCCGGTGGCGCGCACTTGCGCGTCCCCGGTCTGGCGCGAGCATCTCCTCAGACCCCGGGCTGACCCGGTACCAGGTAAAAGCGGGAATCTGCTTCCACCTCCTTTCACTTGCTGCGCAGGTAACCCGCACTCGGCCATATCGCCACCGGTGCAGCAGAATCACCCAGCCGCGTGAGGAAGGTCATGGCGCTCACCTGCCAGGTGGGCGGTTTTCAGCGTCGCCACCACTTCCGGCGGGAGGCCGGGTCCACATGTCGAGGTGGGACGCGTCGACCAAGACCATGCCCCTCCACCCCCTTCGGGAACCGGGCAGCATGCATTCGCACATACAGGCCGCCGAACGACTGCCCCACCAAACGTAAGGGCCGTCGATCCCGGCATTGCCGAGCAGGATGTGCAGCTCACGGGCGATCTGCTGGGGGTCGCGAGGTTCGGGCCTGGCTCACTCCAACCGGCACCCGCCCGGTCATAGGCGCACACGCGCGTGGTCTTCGCGACCTCCGGCTGCACGTTGGCCCAGTCGACCGACATGGTGCCCAATCCAGACTCCAAGATCACCGTCGGGCTGCCCTGTCCAACGCAGTCGATGTGCAAGCGGTGACCGCCAACAACCACCATTTCCCCGGAGGAGGATAGGCGCGTTGGTCCATTTCCGTGGCGACTGCCTGGTAGACCGCCCCGATAACGGCGAGCGCGAGGAGCCCGGCGATCATCCACACGAGCCCGCGCCGGACCCAAGCCCCCAGCCCTCTCCTTGGCTGTGTTCCTTCTGAGTGCCGCTCCGTTTGGAGGGACGGTGCTTTGCTTTGCATGGTGATGCCTCCTAGCTACGACGTGTTCTGCCCTTCTCCGAGCGCCCAGGCCGGGGTTGTCCGCCGAGTGGGGGTTGTCGGCGGACGCACGCGCTGCCCGTCCAAAACCTCAAGTAGCCGAAGGCGAAGCCGCTCCTCACGATGGTCCCGACGGAGAGGGGCACCGCGATCAGCCTGGTTCCCGCCAAGTGGACAGAGAAGTCGAGAAGGATCAGGCCATGTGCCACGCGGCACGAGCGAGACCGATCGGGACCAAGACCCCCGTCCGGCCCACGGACTTCCGGGTGTCGGGACGCGAGGTCAATCCCCGACCCGGCGGATGTGGTCGCCGCGCCTGAGGTCCGCCTCCGCGGGCGTCGACTCCCTTCCGGCCCTGATGAGAACAACGTTGCGGAAGACGATCGGAACCGTACGGACGTGCTCACCGAAATCCGGGCTGTCCTGCACTTGGAAATGCAGGTGCGGCACCAGCGAGTCGCCCGAGTCCCCGACAGCGGCGATCTGCTGGCCGAGCCGCACGCGCTCTCCCTTGTTCACCCGAGCGCTTCCCTGCTGGAGGTGCGCGAGCACTGCGTAGCGCCCACTGCCAATATCGAGGAGGATGTGGTTGCCAGTAGAGGGGTTCTGCCCGATGTTGCCGACGGGCTCGTCCGGGTGGACGTCGCTCACGCTGACGACTGTGCCATCGGCCGGGGACAGCACTGGCTCGCCGAAGCCGTACCAAGACGTTTCCCGCTTCGGATCGCCGTCGTGGCCGCGGCCCTCCTCGTCGAGCCGCACGAAGTCGACGGCGTTGCTCACGATGGGAGTCCGGTAGTGGTGGCTGATGAGCGTGCTGCGCCCGCCCGCGAGCATCGCCCACTCGCCGGCCAGCGGTGGGTCTATGGAAACCGGGTCGGCCGGCGGGGTGTAGATGCGCACCAGTTGGATGGCGAGGAAGACGGTGCTGATGGCCACCAAAACATTGGTCGCGACCTGCACTCGGCGGCGAGGGATGAGCGCAAGCGCGGCCATCACGAGCGCCGCGGCGCCGAGCGAGATCACGAGCGGTTGGTAGGGGATCCGGTCCGGCAACGGCAACGATAGGACGAGCGCGATGCCGGCCGGGACCAGTGCGAATGTGCCCGCCAGGAGGGCGGCACCGAACAACGCCCAGAAGAGCCAGTGGTTGAGGCACTGCAGCAGATAGGGCCGCAGTTCACGGCGGAAGGGATGGCGAAGGAGCCCATGCTCGAGTCCTCCCCGGCGAGCATGCCACGCCCTCGACACCACCGTCACGAGCGAGATGGTAAGAACCAGCAGGGCAAGGGCCTCGGGGAGGAAAGTGAGCCGGTAAGCACCGGCGAGGACGATCAGCCCTAGGAGCGCCAGCACCAGGTTGACCTTGCCGAGCGCGACCGGGCGGCATCTACCTCCCTCGTGCCCCGTTTGGTTTCCGTACTCATCGACTTCGTCATCATCTACTACTTCCCCGGCAGGTTTCCGTGGGCGGGGTGTCTTGCCAGGATCCTGCTGATCGGTGAAGCACGCATGATCATCCTCCATATTTAGGTCCGCGCCCTTGCGCTATCTGCGACTAGGGCGACAACGTCGTCTAGCGTCAGGTTCGTTTGGGCCTGGGTGAGTTGTCTTCACCCGTCGGGGTTCACCCCGGGTGATTTCGCCTTAATCGCCGAAGCCGTCACTCCGGCCCGCACGCAGCAGCTGATCAGCACTGACTCGCAACAAAGTGCGGTCCCACAAAATCACCCCGGATGAGGCGCCTCAGGATGATGACAGGTCACCGCGTACTTGCGATTCTCGTTGCCACACCGTCAGCAGCGAGCGAATGCTCGCCCCGCCCCCCGCTCGGATCGACAACACCTGGGATGGCCGGATGCTCCAGAACGCCGAAGGGGTCTCGGCCTCTCCGCTCCTTGAGGATCTAGGTCTTCGTTTCGGCCGTCAAGAGCGGCTACGCCGTCGCTGCGCGATTCGCTTCGCTCACCCTGGACCGCCGACCCGAAGATCAACTGCTCGGCTGATCATCGAGGAGGCCGAGATAAGTGGTCGCCAGAGCCACCGTGCCTCGTCGTCCAGTCGGGCAGTCAAAGGCGGTTACGTACACCCCCTGCGTACCCCCACCTTCCGCGATGCGATGAACGGGTACTCCTGCAGCTCGACATCGTCGTCTACACACCATGCCTTGACAGCCGGATTCGACTATCCGAAGTCGCCCGCCGTCACCGGTTGTTGTGAGTGCTTGCCCACTCAGGTTCTCCAGGTTTCGCGGTGCGATGCGGTGCACTCCTGGATGGCTCCTGCGGTCAGTTGACAACACTGCGTGCCTCGTGATGACGTCCGACCACGGAGGGCCTGCGCCGATGCGGCAGGTGGCCCTGACTGCGGTGGGGCCAGCAGCCCGTCGAGGCGGTCGACGGCGGCGTCGGAGCCGTCCTCGAATAGACCGCCATACCGGGGTCCTCGAATAGACCGCCATACCGGTGAGGGTGAAGGCGACGCTGTTGTGGCAGGTCGTCGGCCCGGACGCCGACGCACTCGTCGAGATGCTGCTCGATCCGGGCCATCCCGACCGGGCGACGGGAATGGTCCGTCGCGAGCGTGTCGTCTTCGGCCACATTGTCGAGCGTGACGACCCCGCGGATCTGGACCGCGGTCCCGGTGACGTCGACGAGCGTGATCTCGCCCCGGCGCGGGTCGAGCCACGTCGCGGACACCATCGACGCCTCGATCTCGATTCGGCGCCGCTCGGCGTCGACCCGCCGAGCAAACGTCTCGCCATGGGCCCAGCCGTCGGGATCGCGGTAGCGGACCTTGTAGTGCACGACGCGCCGCACCCGGCCCGGCCCGTCGCGCTGGTAGAGCACGCGCCGTTCGATGGAGGCCATCGGTCCCCCACCGCCGCGCCCATACCTGCCGAAGGCGCCCAGGGCAGGCTGAGGGTCGTCCAACGGGACTCGAATAGCCGGAACAGGGCGCCGATCCTGTGTCCGTAATGTGTCCGCGAGCCGACCAGATGATCATGGCCGAGTCAGCGGACCGGGCATCCGCCCTGGTGAGAACGGCGTTTCGTGTGGTAGCCCCGACGGGATTCGAACCCGCGCTACCGCCTTGAGAGGGCCAATCAGGGGTTAACGGCTGGCGTTGGTAACCGGTGAATGTGCAAGCTGACTAGGCCATTTGGTCAAGTCGAGCGTTGGCAGCCGTTGGACGTTTGCGAACGTCTTGTGTACCCAGTGCGTACCAAATCCTGATCTTGGTCTGGTGGATCAACCGTATCAAGATCAACTACCCCCACATGTAAGTGGCCCGACCAGTGCTGGAACACTGGCTGGGGCCTGAGGTCCCACTGTCTAGGAGTGGACCCCATGTCCGCAATGACCGAGCTGGCCAGCGGTGCCATCGCCGCAACCGAGATGCTCGCCCTCGCGGGGCGCACGAACTGGCTCTAAGCCAGCTGGTAGCGCGCAATAGGCCGCAGGCCTGACGAGTTGGGGCGAAGCACCGTGACGATCGATTCTGGGCGCCAGAAGGAATCAATCCAAAGACTCCGGCCTTGACGCGGCACAAGATCATCAGTCATGGGCAAGATCATCACGGTGTGCAGCGGACAAGACAGGAACTCATGGATCTTTGACCCTCAGACAGCGGCAGTATGTCCAAGGACGTCGCCAGACGTCCAATTTTTCCTTAAAAATAAGGATTTTGCACATAGGCGCATTTCGGTGGACAAACCCAAATGGCGGTCAAAATGGTGGTCGGACCCATAGCCGAACTAACCGAAGAGGCATGCTCGGGTCCAAGCTGCGCATTGCTTCGGCATCGCCGGGGCGCGACGAACGAGACTTCGGTTCTCTTGGGGTCGAGAGCGTCCAGCCGCCAGCTGCTGCCCTCAAAATGCAATGCGGTGACCAGGCTCGTGCGGGCATACGCGATCCCTGGGAGCGCTACAAGATCATCCTGAACCAGCGAGGTCAATCGGTCAAGATCGGAACCATCACGGTAAGAAGGAGATCACGACCTCCGGCGCATTCCTCAAAACCACGGAAACTCCTGCAGGGAGTCGGGACGTTGACCCACGCTGGAGACTTTGCGGCGAGCTCTGTCAGCATGTATTTGGGTCGCTCAGTCAGGGATCAACTCCGCCACGTTCGGAATCTGCCCAAACAGCGGGTTCCGCTCGACCACAGAGAGCCCCAACCAAGGATTGACCCCACGGGAGGGTCAGCGTCGGGTATCCCAGGAATCGCACCAGACGTTGTCATTATGCGTGCCGGTGAACTCGCTGCGTCCAATGAGTTTCGCAACGAGCGCCTGCACCGTTTCTTTCGTCGGCGTGTGGGCGTTGATCGCGGTCTTCACCATCGGCACGTCGATCAGGTGATTGGGCATATTCAGCGAGACAAACACCGTAGGCACCTCAGCGGCATACCAGGGCATCTCGGGCCCCATCGGCATCGACCACTTGATCCGCAGAGCGCCCTGCTGGGCGAAGTCGGAGACATTCGCCAAGATCAACGCTGCGTCGTACTTGTCGGCATATCCCTCGGTCTCAGCGGCGATAAACGTCTGCATGTCAGGCTGCTGCCCTTCGGCGGCAAGCTCCTGCACCGTCTTGTAAACGCCCACCTCGAAGCCGGCCGCGGTAAGCTCCTCGATCGCGACCCGCTTGAACTCCGGTGTCACGCCAGTGAAGTCTGGCGCGCTTTCCAGGCAATAGAGGCGTATCCGTCGGTGCCGTACCGGATCCAGCGGCAAGGTTTCTGCGGTGTCCTTGAGCAGCGCGATGGTCCGGTCGGCAATCCGGGCTGCGATCTCGTGATGCTCGGCGCAGCCGATCACCGCGAGCTCATCAACGGCCGGCACAAGATCATCTTTGGCGCGCAGGTGCAAGCCGAGCTTGGCCTTGAGACCCAGGATGCGAGTAAGTGCGTCGTTAAGCCGGTCAGGAGTGATCTCACCTGATCGGACGGCATCGCGAACGAAGCCGAAGTCCTCATCGTGGTTTCGGAAGAACAAGATCATGTCGCAGCCGGCCGTGATGGCCTGGACCATCTGACGCTCGCGAGGCAGGGCTGAAGTGAGTCCCACCATGATCGAGGCGTCAGTAAGGACGACACCGTTAAAACCAAGATCGTTCCGCAGCAGGTCGGTCAGCAGTTCGGGTGACACCGTCGCCGGCAGGATGTCGGCGTCTTTGATACCGGGGCGAAGCTTGCGGGAGTATTCCGGCAACATGATGTGGCCGACCATGATCGACTCGATGCCGGCACCGATGCCCCACTCCCAGATCTTCCGGTAGCTGGCGTCCCATTCCTCTACCGAACAGTCGTTGTAGGAGGTGACGACGTGCTGGTCGCGTTCATCGCGGCCATCACCTGGGAAATGCTTCATGCACAACGCGATAGGGCGGTCGCCGGCGCCGCCCTCGCGGACGCCATCGCAATAGGCCTGAGCGTAGGTGATCACGGTCTCGTGGTCATTGCCGAAGGCGCGCGTGGCGATCACCGTGTTGCGCCAGTTCGAGTGGATGTCCACTATCGGTGATCACCGACAAGCCGGGCGGCGGCGAGGACCTCTACGAGGTCACCCTTGCGGACGGCAAGGTGAGCGTCTCGCAGGAGCCCACCGCCGAGCCCCGCGTGACCTTCGTCGTCGGCCCCGCCGCGTTCCTGCGCCTGGTCTCCGGCTCCCAGCCCGGCCCGGTGCTGTTCATGGCCGGCAAGCTCAAGATCGAGGGCGACCTGATGTTCGCCAGCCAGGTCGCGACGATGTTCAAGATCCCGCAGGCCGGTGCCTGATGGCAGCCACCGACACAGCCGAGCAGCAGGTCGCCGAGGCGATGGCGGGCTCGGCGGACTCGAGCTTCTCGATGGAGCTCTCCCAGGACCAGCTGGACATCCGCGAGTGGGTCCACGGGTTCGCCGAGAGCGTCGTCCGCCCCGCCGCGGCCGAGTGGGACGAGCGCGAGGAGACGCCCTGGCCGGTGATCCAGGAGGCCGCCAAGATCGGCCTCTACGGGTTCGAGGGCCTGGCACAGTTCTGGGCGGATCCCTCCGGCCTGACCCTGCCGATCGTCAACGAGGAGCTCTTCTGGGGCGACGCGGGATCGGCATGTCGATCTTCGGCACCTCGCTGGCGGTCGCCGCGATCTTCGGCAACGGCACCCCCGACCAGCTCGCCGAGTGGGTCCCGCAGTGCTTCGGCACGCCCGAGGAGCCGAAGGTCGCCGCGTTCTGCTCGTCCGAGCCCGACGCCGGCTCCGACGTCTCGGCGATCCGGACGACCGCCAAGTACGACGAGGCCACCGACGAGTGGGTCCTGAACGGCCAGAAGGCGTGGGCCACCAACGGCGGCATCGCCGACGTCCACGTCGTGATCGCCTCCGTCGACCGTGAGCTGGGCTCGCGCGGGCACGCCGCCTTCGTGATCCCGCCCGGCACCAAGGGCTGCGAGCAGGGCGCCAAGGTCAAGAAGCACGGGATCCGTGCCTCGCACACGGCCGACGTCCACCTCGACGACTGCCGGATCCCCGGCTCGTGCCTCTTGGGCGGCAAGGAGAAGCTCGACGAGCGCCTCGCCCGCGTGCGCGAGGGCCAGAAGCGCCAAGACCCAGGCCGCGATGCGCACGTTCGAGCTGTCGCGCCCGACGGTCGGCTCGCAGGCGCTGGGCATCGCCCGCGCCGCATACGAGTACTCGCTGGACTACGCGAAGGAGCGCCAGCAATTCGGCAAGGCGATCATCGAGAACCAGGCGATCGCCTTCACCCTCGCCGACATGGCGATGGAGATCGAGGCCGCCCGGATGCTCGTCTGGCACGCCTCCTGGATGGGGCGCGCCGGCAAGGACTTCGACTCGGCCCAGGGCTCGATGTCGAAGCTGAAGGCCGGCGAGGTCGCCGTGTGGGTGACCGAGCGGGCGATCCAGATCCTGGGCGGCAACGGCTACACGCGGGAGTTCCCGGTGGAGCGCATGGCCCGCGACGCGAAGATCTACACGATCTTCGAGGGCACCTCCGAGATCCAGCGCCTGGTCATCTCGCGAGCGATCAGCGGCGTCCACATCAAATGACCAAGACCTCAGCCACCCCCGATCACGGGGTCAGACCCCGGGGGTCTGATCCGCTCACGAGATCTGAGTCCAGCCCACTCATGAGGTCTGACCCCGTGGTGGAGCGGCGGGAGATCGAGCTCCATGGCCACCGTGTCAGCTACTCGATCGCCGGCGAGGGGCCGCTCGTCGGGCTGATCCACGGGATCACCGAGAGCGCCGCGGTTCTGGCGCGACGTGATGCCGCGGCTCGCGCGCCACTACACGGTGATCGCCGGCGACCTGCTGGGCCACGGCCGCTCGGCCAAGCCCCGGGGCGACTACTCGCTCGGCGCCTATGCCAGCGGCATGCGCGACCTGATCGGAGCGCTGGGATTCGAGCGCGGCACCGTCGTCGGCCGCTCGCTGGGCGGCGGGATCGCGATGCAGTTCGCCTACCAGTACCCCGAGTACACCGAGCGGATGGTCCTGGTCTCCTCCGGCGGGCTCGGCCACGAGGTGCACCCGCTCCTGCGCGCGGCCACCCTTCCGGGATCCGAGCTGGTCCTGCCCCTGATCGCGCCCTCGCTGGGCGGTCAGCGCCGGCGCGGCGATCGGGCGCGGCCTGGGCCGGCTGGGTCTCCATGTCCGCTCGGACATCGCCGAGATGGCCCGCGGATACGCGTCGCTCAACGACGGCGAGGCGCGCGACGCCTTCCGGCACACGCTGCGGGCCGTGGTCGATCCCGGCGGACAGCGCGTCAGCGCGCTCGACCGCCTGTACCTGGCCGAGGACATGCCGGTGCTGCTGCTGTGGGGCGACGAACGACCCGATCATCCCGGCGGCCCACGGGCGCGCGCGCGAAGGAGCTGATCCCCGACAGCCGCTACGTCGAGTTCGCGGGCTCCGGGCACTGGCCGCAGCTCGACGACCCCGAGCGGTTCGCGGACATCCTGATCGACTTCATCGAGACGACCGAGCCCTACGAGTTCGACCTCGACCGGATGAAGGACCAGCTGCGCCACGGCCCGGCCGGTCCCTAGCGCCAGGCGGACACGACGACCTTCCGCGGGCGTACGCTCTGCCCGTGGCCGACGGCATCCGCAAGCAGCTCTCTGACGCGGCGTCGGTGGTGATGCTGCCGGCGGCGCTCACCCGCAACGTCAACCGGGCCACCGATGCCGTTCTCGACATCCGCGACCAGCTCGCGACGCTCGCCGACCTGCCGCGCGAGATCCTCGATCAGCTCCGCGCGATGCAGGAGTTGGCCGACCAGATGAACCGACTGCCAAGGAGCTGCACGCGATCGCCGAGCCGATGCTGATGACCGCCCAGGATCCCGCCTCGCGAGCCCATGCTCGAGACCGGCAGGGCCGCACCGGCCGCCGAGCAGGCTCGCGAGTCGGTCGAGCGCACGAACCAGCTGATCGAGCAGTCGCTCGAGTTGGCGGCGCCGATCCAGGGGATCACGGAGCGCGCGGTCAGCCTGCGCGACCGCTTGCGCGGAGACGCGCCGAAGCCGCCCGACGACCCCGCGGCTAGCTCGGGCGGTTGAGCGGCCGGTCGCCGATCCAGTAGCGGGGGCCAGGGCCCATCCGCCGCCGCCCGGTCGCCTGGATTCGCGAGCTTGCAGCGCTCCAGTGACAGGCAACCGCAGCCGATGCACTCGGTCAGCCCCGCCTTCAGCCGCTCGAGCTCGGCGATGCGCTCGTCGATGCGCGCGCCCCATCCGCTGGACAGCCGTGACCAGTCTCGGCGCGTCGGCGCCCGGTCCGGTGGCAGCTTCGCGAGCTCGTCGCCGATCTCGTCCAGCGTCAGGCCGATGCGCTGCGCGAAGACGATGAAGGCGACGCGCCGCAGCACCGAGCGCGGGTACCGGCGGTGTCCCGAGCCGGCGCGGTCCGAGGAGACCAGGCCGCGCTCCTCGTAGAAGCGCAGCGCCGAGGCGGCGACGCCGCTGCGCCGCGCCACCTCGCCGATCGTGAGCTCCTCCGTCGCCATTGCGATAGCGAATCACAATCCGCGCTTGACTTCAAGCTAACTTGAACTTGTACTGTCGCCCCGGAACCAACGATGGAGGAACCCCATGAGCACGACGAGGACAGCCAGCGAGCGCATCACCGACGAGGTCACGGCCTGGCCCGGCGTCACGGCGGGAATCGGGGAGCGCGGCGAGTACGGCTTCACGGTCGACGGGCACCAGATCGGCCATCTCCACGGCGATCGCGTGGCCCACTTCGGCTTCCCGCGCGACGTCGGCCAGCGTCTCCGTGACGAGGGCCGGGTGGGCCCGCACCCGGTCAACCGCCACTCGCCGAAGATGGCCTCGCGCGAGCTGAGACGCGAGGAGGACGTCACCGACGCGATCGCGCTGATGCGCCTGAACTACGACCGCGTCACGGACGGCGGCGCATAGGCTTCGCGATCACGTGGTACCGGCTCGAACCGCGGCCGCTGGCCGACGCCGCTCGGTGGATCGCGAGCGTGGGAGCCGAGTGGGATCAGCGCCCGGGCGACCTCGAACGGCTGCTCGAGAAACGCCGGCGAGTGTCGATCTGAGGCTTTCCCGTTCGTCTGTAGGGTGAACGCGGCGATCCGCGCCGCGCGAAGCCAAGGAGGTTCCCCATGAAGTACATGCTGATCATCGTCGGCACCGAGGGCGACGGGCAGGACGAGATGAGCCCGGAGCAGATGCGAGAGGCAATGAGCGCCTGGAGCGACTACGGCACCGAGCTGGTCGAGGCCGGTGCGTTCCTCGCCGGCGAGGGCCTTCAGCCCAGCGCGACGGCGACGACCGTCCTGCGCGCCGGGGACGATGAGCGCATCGTCAGCGACGGTCCCTTCGCCGAGACGAAGGACCAGGTCGGCGGGTTCTACCTACTCGAGTGCGCCAACCTCGACGAGGCGCTCGAGTGGGCGAAGAAGACCCCCGTGTCGCCCGGTAACAGCGTCGAGGTCCGTCCGGTCATGGACTACGGCGACTACGGTTACGAGGACCCGAACCAGGCGAAGGCCGCGGCGTCGTAGACGCATCGAACGAGCAGATCGACCGCCTGTTCCGGCGCGAGTCGGGGCGGGCGGTCGCGACCCTGATCCGCGTCCTCGGCGACTTCGACCTCGCGGAGGAGGCGGTCCAGGACGCGTTCATGACCGCGCTCGAGCGCTGGCCGCGCGATGGGGTCCCCGACGACCCCGCGGCCTGGATCATCCGGGTCGGCCGTAACCGGGCGATCGACCGGCTGCGCCGCGAGCGAACGCTGGCCGAGAAGCGGGCGTTGATCGAGCGGCTCGAGCCGCCGCCGCCCCCCGACGCCACCGCGGCGGCGGTCCTGGAGGCCGAGGAGCTGCCCGACGACCGCCTGCGCCTGATCTTCACCGCCTGCCATCCCGCCCTCGCTCCCGAGGCGCGGGTGGCGCTGACGCTGCGGACCCTTGGCGGGCTGACCACGGCCGAGATCGCCCGCGCACTGCTCACGACCGAGAGCGCGATGGCCCAGCGCCTGGTCCGCGCCAAGCGGAAGATCCGCGACGCCGCAATCCCCTACGAGGTGCCCGCCCGCGGGTCGCTGGGCGAGCGCCGCCCGTCGGTGCTGGCCACGCTGTACCTGGTCTTCAACGAGGGCTACGCGGCGACCTCGGCCGACGAGCTGGTGCGTCGCGAGCTCTGCGCCGAGGCGATCCGTCTGACGCGGGTGCTCGACGAGGTGATGCCCGGCGAGCCCGAGGTCCTGGGTCTGCTTGCATTGATGCTCCTGCACGACGCGCGGCGCGAGGGGCGCACCGACGAGCGCGGCGAGATCGTCCTGCTCGCCGACCAGGACCGCTTGCTGTGGGACCGGGCGCAGATCGAGGAGGGCGTTCGGCTGACCGGGCGTTCCCTGGGCCCGGCCCGCCCGCCCGGCGCCAGCCCGCCCGGGCCCTACGCGCTCCAGGCCGCGATCGCGGCCGAGCACGCGACGGCGCCGACGGCGATCGAGACCGACTGGAGCCGCATCCGCCACCTCTATGACTGGCTGCTCCTGGTCGAGCCCTCTCCGGTCATCGCGCTGAACCGCGCCGTCGCCGTCGCGATGGCGGAGTCGCCCGAGCGCGGGCTCGAGGAGATCGACGCGATCGAGGGCCTCGACTCCTACCTCCACCTGCATTCCGCCCGCGGCGATCTTCTCGAGCGAGCCGGCCGCCATGTCGAGGCGCGCGCCTCGTTCTCCCGCGCGCTTGAGCTCACCACGAGCCCGGTGGAGCGCTCGTTCCTCGAGGCACGGATCGCCGCGCTCCGATGATTCGGCTCAGTACGAGCGCGGGAGGCCCAGCGAGTGCTCGGCCACGTAGTTCAGGATCATCTCGCGCGAGACCGGGGCGGTTCGGGTGAGGCGCGCGCCCCAGTACATGTCGGTCAGCCCGTACTCGAGCGCGAAGCCGTTGCCGCCGTGGGTCTGGATCGCCTGGTCGACGCAGCGGATCGAGGCCTCGGCGGCCGCGTACTTCGCCATGTTCGCGGGCTCGCCCGCGGGCGCGCCGGCGTCGTAGAGCGCGGCGGCCTTCTGCGTCATCAGGCGCGCCAGCTCCAGCTCGATCTTCGCCTGCGCCAGCGGGTGCGACAGCCCCTGGTGGGCGCCGATCGGGGTGTCGCCCCAGACCTTGCGCTCGTTCGCGTAGTCGGCCGCCAGGCGCAGCGCGCGGCGGCCGACGCCGTTGGCGACCGCGGCGCCCATGATCCGCTCGGGGTTGAGCCCGTCGAACGCGGCCTTGAGCCCCGCGGTCTCGGACTCGCCGACGACTCGGTCGGCGGGCACCTCGACGTCGTCGAAGAACAGCGTCCACTGCTTGTCCGAGGCCTTGACCGCAACCGGGATGAACTGCTTCTCGAGCCCGGGGGCGTCGGTGTCGACCAGCATCAACAGCGGCAGGCCCAGCGAGCCGTCGGCCTCGCGCTTGCGGGCGATGACCAGGATCGCCTGCGCGTCCTCGACCCCCGAGATGTAGGTCTTGGTGCCGCGAAGGCGATACACGTCGCCGTCGCGAGTGGCGGCGGAGGAGAGGTTGTGCGAGTTGGTGCCGGCGTCGGGCTCGGTGATGGCGAACGCAACCCGGGTCGTGCCGGCGGCGATGCCTGGCAGCCAGTCTTCGCGCTGGCGCTCGGTCCCGTGCCGGGCGATGATCGAGCCGACGATCGCCGGCGAGACCACGATCAGGAGCAGCGAGCAGCCGGCCGCCGAGATCTCCTCGCCGACGGCCTGAAGCGCGTGCATCCCCAGCCCGCCGCCGCCGTAGGCCTGGGGCAGGTTGACGCCCAGATAGCCCTTGTCGGCGAGCGCGTCCCACAGCTCCCGCGGGGACTCGTCGGCCGCGACGATCCGGCGGTGGTAGTCCGGGCCGCCGAAGCGCTCGCAGATCCCGCGGACCGCGTTGCGGATCTCGACCTCCTCGTCGGTCGGGACGACCGGCAGGTTGACTGCGTCGACTGTCTCGGTCGCGCCCACCTCGTTCCTCCTACAGGCCGTAGCTGCGGCCGATGACTTCCAGCATGACCTCGTCGGTGCCGGCGCCGATGCGATTCAGGCGCTGGTCGCGGAAGGCCCGCTCGATCTCGTACTCCTTCATGTACCCGTAGCCGCCCATGATCTGGACGCACTCGTCGGCGACCTCGTGGCACACCCGGGCCGCATAGAGCTTGGCCATCGAGATCTCGCGCACGGGGTACTCGCCGTTCGCGAAGCGCCAGGCGACCGTGTGGGTGAGCTGCTTGGAGGCCTCGATCTTGGTCGCCATGTCGGCGAACTTGTGGCGGATGGCCTGGAAGCGGCCGATCGGGCGGCCGAAGGCCTCGCGCTCCTTCGCGTACTCCAGGGTGCGCTCGAACATCCGCTCGGCGCCCGCATAGCAGCCGGCGGCGCCCACCAAGCGCTCGCCCTGGAGCTCCCAGGAGATGTGGTAGAAGCCCTTGCCCTCCTCGCCCAGCACCGAGTCGGCCGGGACCCGGAAGTCCTCGAAGGCCAGCTCCGCGGTGTCGGAGGCGTGCATCCCCATCTTCTCCAGCTCTGCCGAGACGGTGAAGCCGGGCAGCGGGTCGCCCTCGTCATCGCGCAGGTCGATCAGCATCAGCGTTATCCCGGAGTGGCCCGCGTCGGGATCGGTCTTCGTGACGAGAACGCAGAAGTCGGCCCGCGGGCCGTTGGTGATGAAGGTCTTCGACCCGTTGATCACGAACTCGTCGCCGTCGCGGATGGCGGTCGTGCGAATGCCGGCCACGTCCGAGCCGGCGCCCGGCTCGGTGATGCCCAGGCACCCAACCTTCACGCCCTTGATGCCGGGGACGAGGTAGCGCTGCTTCTGCTCCTCGGTGCCGAGCAGGTGGACGGGGGGCAGCACCATGTCGGTCTGGACCGCGAAGCCCATGTTGGTCCCGCCCGACCCCGAGTAGCTCAGGCACTCGGCGCGGATCAGCGAGTAGTAGTAGTCGCCGCCCTGCCCGCCGTACTCCTCCGGGAAGCACAGGCCCAGGTAGCCCAGCTCGCCGGCCCGGCGCATGATCTCGGTGGCCAGTAGGTGTCCTCCCACTCGTTGCGGTGGGGGTGCAGCTCCTTCTGCACCCAGGCCTTCATCGACTCGCGCAGGTCCAGGTGCTCCTGGCCGAACAGCAGGTGCCCGCGGGCTCCCTCGTGCTCCGGCTTCAGGACCTCGTTGCCGTTCGTCGCGGTCGCTGTGGCCACTGCTGCTCCTTCGGTCGCGGGAAGCGCCGCCCACCGCGACGCCTTTGTGAAGTGTAGAGTAGTACTTTCTACTTATGGCGTACGAGAAGATCTCCTACGAGGTGGGCGAGGGCGGGGTCGCGACGATCGCGCTCGACGACCCCGAGACACGGAACGCCCTGTCCGACGAGCTCCTCTTGGAGCTGCTCGACGCCTTGCGGGCGGCCCGCGACGACGAGGACGTGCGGGTGGTCGTCCTCGCCTCGACGCACGAGAAGGTGTTCTCGGCCGGGGGCAACCTCGCCGGGTTCGGCGCCGACGCGCCGGCCTCGGTCAAGTGGCAGGGCACCGGCAACTTCGTCGACGTCTTCGAGGCGATCGGGACGCTGGGCAAGCCGACGATCGTGGCCGCGAGCGGCCACGTCCTGGCCGGCTCGCTGGGCATCGCCCTCGCCTGCGATCTGATCGTCGCCAAGGAGGGCGTGGGGTTCGGCACCCCCGAGATCAACGTCGGGCTGTTCCCGTTCATGATCATGGCGCTGATCTACCGCAACGTCCCGCGCAAGAAGGCGACCGAGATGATGCTGCTGGGCGAGCGCCTCACGACCGAGCAGGCGCTTCAGGCCGGGATCGTCAACCGGATCGTCCCGGCCGAGGAGTTCGACGCGGCGGTGGCCGATTGGGCCGCAAAGCTCGCGTCGAAGTCGCCCCTGGTGATGAAGCTGGGCAAGGACGCGATCTGGCGCCAGCTTGACATGCCGCTGATGCAGGCGCTCGACTATCTGCGCGCCCAGCTGACGATCGAGCTCTCCACCGAGGACGCGGTCGAGGGCGTGATGGCGTTCTTCGAGAAGCGCGAGCCCGAATGGAAGGGCCGATGAGCGATGGAGGACGCGGTCAGCGACCTGCACGAGCGCCGCGAGCGAGCCAAGCTGGGCGGTGGTCCCGAGAAGATCGCCAGGCAGCACGAGCGGGGGAAGCTGACGGCGCGCGAGCGCATCGAGCTGCTGGTCGACGAGGGCACCTTCGTCGAGATGGGCATCCACGGCCGCCCGCACTTCTCCCAGCGGGCGATGGAGGGGAAGGACGCGCCGGCCGACGGCGTGGTCACGGGCTGGGGCGACGTCGACGGCCGCGCCGTCGCGATCGCCGCCTACGACTTCACGGTGATGGCCGGCTCGATGGGCATGACGGGCGAGCTGAAGGTCACGCGCCTGCGCGAGGTCGCCCTCAGGCAGCGGATGCCGCTGGTCTGGCTGCTCGACTCGGCGGGCGCCCGGATCCAGGAGGCGGCCGGCTCGCTGTTCGCTGGCTCGGGCCATCTCTTTCGCGAGGAGGTCGAGATGTCCGGCGTCGTGCCGCTGGTCGCCGGGATGCTCGGGCCTTGCGCCGCGGGCACCGCGTACATCCCCGGTCTCTCCGACTTCGTCCCGATGGTGGTGGGCCAGGGCGCGATGGCCCTCGCCGGGCCGCACCTGACGAAGGCGGTCACGGGCGAGGACATCTCGATGGAGGACCTGGGCGGCGCCAAGGTGCACTGCCGCAAGTCGGGCGTCGGCGACCTTGAGGTCAAAGACGACGCAGAGTGCATCGAGGCGATCAAGAACTACCTCTCCTTCTTTCCCTCCAACTGCGAGGAGCGCCCTCCCGTCCGCGACACGGCCGACCCGGTCGATCGGATGTCGGAGCGGCTGATGGAGATCGTGCCCGACTCGAACCGCAAGCCCTACGACATGTACGAGGTGATCGCCGAGATCGTCGACGACGGGGAGTACTTCGACATCAAGCCGAAGTTCGCGAGGACGATCATCACCTGCCTCGCCCGGCTCGGCGGCCAGCCGGTCGGGATCGTCGCGAACCAGCCGAAGCAGCTCGGAGGCATCCTCGAGAACGACTCGGCCGACAAGGCCGCCCGGTTCGTGAACCTCTGCGACGCGTTCTCGATCCCCCTCGTCTTCCTCCAGGACGTGCCGGGTTTCATGGTCGGATCGAAGGTCGAACACGCCGGGATCATTCGCCACGGGGCAAAGATGCTTTACGCGATCTCGCGCGCGACCGTGCCGAAGGTGACCGTCGTGATCCGCAAGGCCTACGGCGCCGGCTACTACGTGATGAACGGCAGGGCGTATGAGCCCGACCAGATCTACGCCTGGCCGTCCGCGGAGATCTCGGTGATGGGCGCCGAGGGCGCCGTGAACATCATCGGCCGCTCGGCGATCGAGGCGTCCGACGATCCGGAGGCCACGAAGGAGGCGATGCTGGACGCGGTCCGCGAGCAGATCGACGTGTACATCGCCGCCGGCAACGCGATGATCGACGACGTGATCGACCCGCGCGAGACGCGCCCGCGGGTGATCCAGGCCCTGCGGATGGCCAAGGACAAGAAGGTCGAACGGCCCTGGCGCAAGCACGGGGTGATGCCCGTATGAGGAACAACTCCGACAGCTGCTCCGCTTCGCGTCCGCTGCAGTCGGGCTTGGGCGCGTTACCTGACCCGGCAGGCCGTAAGCACCGGAACCGCGACTTCGTCGCTAGCCCCAGCGGGGTGGTCTGCGTATGAGCACGTTCGGGGATCCGGTCATCATCAGCTGCTCGATCTCGGGGGCGATCGCCAATCGCGACCAGTGCCCGGCGATCCCCTACACGCCCGAGGAGTACGCGGCCGAGGCGCGCCGGGCGGTCGACGAGGGGGCGTCGCAGATCCACATCCACGCCCGCACCCCCGACGGGATCCCCTCCTACGAGGTCGATGACTTCCGGGCGATCACCAAGGCGATCCTCGATGAGGTGGGCGACGTGATCGTCAACTACTCGACCGGCGCGATCGGCGTCCCGATCGAGAAGCGCCTGGAGTACCTGCGCGCGCTGACGCCCGACGTCGCGGCGCTGAACATGAGCTCGATGAACTACGCCAAGTACTCGCGCCGCCGCAAGGACTTCGTCTTCAAGGCCGTGTTCGAGAACTCGTTCGACACGATCATCGAGTTCCTCGAGGCGTTCCGCGACCTCGGGATCAAGCCCGAGCACGAGTGCTTCGACGCCGGCCACGTCGCCAATCTCGATCCGCTGATCGACATGGGGCTCGTCACCGAGCCGCACCAGATCTCACTCGTGATGGGGGTCAACGGCGGCATCCGCCCGACCTCGCGGAACGTCGGGATCATGGCCGAGCAGATCCCCGGCGGCCCGGATACCGGCGCCAACTGGCAGGTGATCGGCATCTCGCGCGACCAGTGGCGCCTGCTGGCCACCTCGCTGACGCTTGGCGGCAACGTCCGCGCGGGGCTCGAGGACAACCTCTACCTGCCGGACGGCGAGATGGCCCGCTCGAACGGAGAGCTGATCGCCAAGGCGCGCGGGATGGCCGAGGACATCGGCCGGCGCGTGGCCACCATCGCCGAGGCGCGCGAGATGCTGGGCCTCGGTGAGAAGTCGCAGGCGCTGACGGCTGCAGCACCGGCATGACACAGCCCGCCTCTGGCCCCGACGGCAGCGGACGCGAAGCGCAGCAGCCGGCGGGCAGGGGTTCCCTCGAGGGCGTCCGCGTGCTCGACCTCTCGCGGCTGCTGCCCGGGGGCTACTGCTCGCTCCTGATGGCCGACGCGGGCGCGGACGTCATCAAGGTCGAGGACACCGGCATGGGCGACTACGTCCGCTGGGCGCCGCCCTACTACGGCGACGACTCCCACCAGGCCCTGGGCACCCGCTCGGCGCTCTACCTCGCGCTCAACCGCGGCAAGCGCTCGATCCGGATCGACCTGAAGTCCGACGCGGGGCGCGCGGCGTTCCTGCGGCTGGCGCGCGACGCCGACGTGGTGCTGGAGAGCTTTCGCCCGGGCGTGCTCGACAAGCTCGGCGTCGGCTACGAGGCGCTGCGCGAGGTCAACCCGGGGATCGTCGTCTGCGCGATCTCCGGATACGGCGCCACGGGGCCCAACGTCACCCGCGCCGGCCATGACACCAACTACCTCGCGCTCAACGGCCTCCTTGGCCTGACCGGGGCCGCGGACGGGCCGCCGGTTCAGGCCGCGGGCCAGATCGCCGACCTCGGCGGCGGCGGGCTGATGGCCACGTTCGGCATCCTGGCCGCGCTGTGGCGGCGCGAGCGCACCGGCGAGGGGCAGTTCGTCGACGTGTCGATGACCGACGGCGCCCTGAGCTGGCTGGCGATGGTCGCCGGCCAGTTCCTCTGCGACGGCCAGGTTCCCTCGCGCGGGGCCGGGATGCTGAACGGCGGGGTGGCGTGTTACCTGCCCTACGAGTGCGCGGACGGATGGGTCTCGTGCGGGGCGCTCGAGCCGAAGTTCTGGAAGGCGTTCTGCGAGGGCGCCGGCCGGGCGGACCTCCTGGAGCACCAGTTCGCGGCGCCCGGGTCGGCGGGTCACGGCCTGGTGGCCGAGGTCTTCCGCGAGCGCACGAAGGCTGAGTGGGCGGCATTCAACGACGAACACGATTGCTGCATCGAGCCCGTACTCGACGTCGACGAGGCGCTGGACTCGCAGCTCGCCCGCGACCGCAGGATGGTGGTCGAGATGGAGCAGCCCGAGCTGGGCCCCGTCCGTCTGCTGGGGATGCCGGTCAAGTTCTCGGCCTCGCCGGGCGACGCCACCCGCCCCGCCCCGGCGCTGGGCGAGCACACGGCCGAGGTGCTGCGCGAAGGCGGGCTGGACGACGGGGAGATCGCCGCGTTGATGGACGGCGGGGCGGCCTCCGGCCTCAACTCGCAGCCCGACCAGGAGCCCTTCCTCTCATGAGCGCGCCGGCGAAGGAGCTGCTCAAGATCTCCGAGCTGGCGGAGCGCTCGGAAGTGCCGGTGGCCACCGTGCGCCACTACCTGCGCGAGGGGCTCTTGCCCGAGCCGGTCAAGACCTCGCGCAACATGGCCTACTACCCGCCCGAGTTCGTCGACCGGATCAGGCTGATCAAGCAGCTCCAGGAGGAGCGCTTCATGCCGCTGCGGGTGATCCGCGATCTGCTCGATGGCGGCGAGGCCGACCCCGAGCGGCTTCGGGCTGTGATCGACCTCGAGGACCGGATCCTGAACCGGGCGCTCGCGGGCGAGAGCGCGCGGGTTCCGCTGGCCGAGGCGCGCGAGCGCTACGACGTCCCCCCGGACGTCCTCGATCGCCTCGCCGAGCTCGACGTCCTGACTCCCGACGAAGCCGGGTACTCGCCGTCGGACATCCGCGTGATCGAGGCGATCAGCCGCTTTCGCGCCGGTGGCTACGACGAGAGCCTGGGCTTCACCGTCTACGACACCCTGCGCTACAAGCGGGCGCTCGAGCCGCTGGTCGCCGAGGAGCTCGGCGTGCTCAGCGAGCGCCTTGCGGGCGAGGTCGAGCCCGAGCGGGCGATCGAGATAATCGAGGCCGGGCTAGGCCCCCTCAACGACCTGATCGCCGCCCTCCACACCAAGCTGATGGTGGCCGCTCTCGGGCGCGAGCGCGCGGCGGACTGACCCGGCGGCGGCCCGCGGCGGCAGCCCCGGCGCCGACGCATGGCGCACGAGTCCCGCAATGCGGGACCGACGCGCCACCTCGGCCGCTAGCCCGGGCGCCCGGTGCCGGCTCAACCGTCCTGAAGCAGCCGGTGGAGCTGCTCGACCACGACCGAGCCCTCGCCGACGGCCGAGGCGACGCGCTTGGTCGAGCCCCGCCGGGCGTCGCCGATCGCGAACACCCGGGGCATGCTGGTCTCGAGGATGAACGGCGGGCGCTCGAGCGGCCAGGCGTCCGGCAGGGCACCGTCCCGGAGCAGGTCCGAGCCGGTCACCACATAGCCCCAGTCGTCGCGCGCGATCCCCGCCGGGAGCCAGTCCGTGTGGGGGACGGCCCCGATCAGGACGAAGAGGCCGCCGGCGTCCAGCGTCTCGGCCTCACCCGAGGTCACGTCCCGAAGGACGACGGCGTCGAGCCAGTCGTCGTCCTCGACCGCGCCCGCGATCTCGGTCCCCAGGCGAACGTCGACGTTCGCCGTCGCGTCGAGCGACTTCCGCAGGTACGAGGACATGCTGTCGGCGAGGCTGTCACTGCGGACGACCAGCGTCACCTGCCGCCCGCTGCGGCTGAGGTGCATGGCGGCCTGGCCGGCGGAGTTACCGCCGCCGACGACGAAGAGCGCCTCGCCGGCGAGCATCTGCCCCTGGGTGTTGGCCGAGTAGAAGACGCCCTTGTCGCGCAGGGCCAGCAGCTCGGGGAGGTCGATCGTGCGGTACTCGGCGCCGGTGGCGAGCACTACCGCTGACGCGGTCACGTCCTCACCGACGACCCGCAGACGGAGGCGATCGCCGTCAGCGCGCAGGTCGGAGGCCTCGCGCACCATCAGGAACGAGACCCCGAACACCCACGCCTGCTGGTAGGCGCGCTGGGACAGCTCGCCGCCGGAGATGCCGCGGGAGAAGCCGAGATAGTTGCGGATCAATGAGCTCGAGCCGGCCTGCCCGCCGATCGCCTCGCGCTCGATGACGAGGGTGCTGAGGCCCTCCGACGCCGCGTAGACCGCCGCGGCCAGCCCTCCGGGGCCCGCGCCGACGACGATCACGTCGAAGTCGCGCTCGCCGCCCAGCTCCGTGGTGACCCCGAACGCGCGCGCGAGCTCGACGTTGGTGGGATCCGCGAGCACCGGCCCATCGCGGACGATCGCGATCGGGCCATCCCGCCGGTCGAGCCCCACCTGCTCGAGAAGCTCGACGCCGCGCACGCAGTCGTCCTCCACGAAGACATGCGGCACCCCGTTGCGAGCGAGGAAACTCCGCAGGTCGTGGGTGCGAGGCGCCCACTCTCCGCCCACGATCGTGATCTCGCTCTCCTCGGGCGAGCGAGACCGCGCCCATTCGTGCAGGAACTCCGAGACGATCCGGTGGAACTGCTCCTCGCCGGGACGGGTCGGCTTGAGCACGTAGTAGTCGAACCGCGACTCGGCCATCCCGGCGAGCATGCCGCCGGCCCGCTCGGGGCGAGCCCAATCTCCCCAGTGCACCAGGAGTCCCCGCTTGGCCTCCGGGTGCAGGCGCCGCACCCGGTCCAGGAGGTCGGCGCCCCCCAGGCCTGGCATCTCCTGGTCGGCGAGCACCAGGGCCACCGCGCCCGCCCCCTCGAGGGTCTCCAGCGCCCGCTCGGGCGTGCGATGGCAGCGAACCTCGTAGTCGGCGCCGTAGCGCTGCTCGAGCTCGCGAATCAGGCGGCGGAGCGCCTCGAGGTCATCGTCGACGGCGAGGATCATGGGCTTCGCCGGCACCATCTCGGCGGGGCCCCGATCGTCCGTATGCCCGACTGACTCAGCCATCGCCTACCTCCGCCGGCGATGGTATTCAGGGCCGCGCTCAGCCCGCTTTGACACCGGAGCCCGCCGGGCGGTGCTGCTCGATCAGCTTCTGGAGCGGGGCGGTCGCGCGGGCGAACTCGCCGCTGGCGGTGACGCTGTCGGCGGTGGCCTCCTCATCGCCGTCGCTCAGCTCGTAGAGGAAGCAGTCCGCGCAGCCGGTATCGATCCCCTGGTCCAGCGCGGCGATGCCGCCGGCCTCGTCGATCGCCGCGAAGATCCGATCGAGCTCGTCCGCCGAGACCTCGAAGCGCTCCACCTCCCGGGTCGGGCCGAACCCCACCACCAGGGTCGCCGAGCCGGTCAGGTCGATCTTCAGCAACTCGCCGATCCCGGCGATCCCGCCCGAGCGCGAGAAGGTGACGGCCTCGGCCGCCGGCGGGTCATCCGTGGACTCGTCGCCGCAGGCGGCGAGGGCGAGTGCCAACAGCGCCAGAGCGACCGTGGGTGCGAGCTTCACACCCCGACTACGCGGCCCGGCGCGCCTCGTCACGCCCGCGTCAGTGCGTCGTCGGCGAGCGGTCGTACTTGCACACGTGCCGGTGGCTGCCGGAGCCCTCGACGTTCTTCGGCGCAGTCGCGTAGTAGCGCTGGCCGGCGAACTCGAAGCTCCACCGGCCCTGCCCATTCGTCTCCGCGGCTCCGACAAAGGTCCCGTCGGCGGTGAAGAGCTTGACCCTGCGGTTCCTCTCGCACGCGGGCAGGTCCGAGAAGACGCGGCCGGTGTAGCGCACACCGCCGTCCCGCTCGCGGATCGTGATCTTGGACTTGTAGCTCTCGGTGTGTGCGAGCGCCGAGGCCGAGGTCCAGGCGCAGAGCGCGCAAACGGCGGCGACGCCGAGCCGGCGGATGGTTGTCGACTGGCCCATCGGCCGAACCGTATCGCTCCATACGATGCCCCGGATGAACGAGGAGCGCGCACCGTTGTTGGGGGTCGTCGCAGGCTCCGGCCTCGCCCTTGCCGGGCTGCTGCTCGCCGGGGCCAAGGGCGCGCCCTATCTAACGAGCGACTCGGTGAACGTGTGGATCGTGGTCTTCGCAGCGGGCCTCCTCGCCGCGCTGTTCGCCACGCCGTTCGCGATCGAGCGGCGCATGCGCCCGTCGATCGACGAGAGCGACCGCCGCTGGGAGCGTTCGCTCCTGGCGTGGGGCGCCGTCGCGATCGGCGTCCTGCTGGCCGGCTTCCTGCTGGGCGTCTCGGCCGACTGGGCGTCGAGCGAGTCGCTGGCGGGCGCCGCGGGCCTCTTGATCACCATCGAGGCCGTGCTGGTGCTCGGGACGATGGTGGTCTGGCTGCTATCCGGCTGAGCCCGCCCGCATCTCGGCGAGCCCCTGCTCGCGCGAGACGATCGGCTTGTAGCCCAGCTCGGCGCGAGCCTTCGAGTCGTCGAGCACGCAGTCGATTGACGCGGCCCACAGGGCGAACCGAGTCAGCGGCGGCGAGCCCTTCAGCGGGAGCAGCTTCCACGCCGCCTCGCCGCCGCGGGCAAGCGCCCCGGCGACCCAGGCGGGAACGGTGCGGTCGGGAGGGTCGATCCCCTGGGTTGCCAGCAGTTCGGAGATGAACTCGCGGAACACCACCGGCTCGCCGTCGGTGACGAAGTAGGCCTCGCCTCCGGCCCCCTGCCCGGCGGCGCGGACCAGCCCCTCGACGACGTTGTCGACATGGGTGATGGAGGTCTGGTGTTCGCCACCGGCGACCCACGCGAACTTGCCGGACTCGACCGCGGCGGCGATCTCGGGCAGCAGCGTCGTATCGCCGGCCCCCCACACGAAGCGCGGTCGCACGACGACCGTCCCCAGGCCGTCGCCGCTCGCCTCGCGGACCAGCGCCTCGGCCCTGGCCTTCGTCGCCGAGTACGGGGCGGGCGAGTCAGGACGGAGCGGCTCGGTCTCGTCGGCGCCGTGAAGCGCCTGGCCGGCAAGGATCGCCGCCTCGGTGCCGCAATGGACGAACCTGGCGACGCCCGAGCGGCGGCTGGCCTCGACGGCGTTGCGGGTGCCGCCGACGTTGCCGCGCTCGAACTCCTCCAGCGGGCCCCACTCGGCCACATGCGCGGCCAGGTGGAAGGCCAGGTTGCAGCCCTCGGCGCCTGACGCCATCGCGTCGACGTCGTCGAGGTCGCCGCGTACCGCCCGGGCGCCGAGCGCCTCGACTTTCGCCGCCGACGATTCCGACCGCGCGAGCGCCCGCACGGCCACCCCGTCGGCCACGAGGCGGCGGATCAGGCGGCCGCCGATGAACCCGGATCCGCCCGTCACGAACGCTGTCTCGGAGCCGGAGGCCATAGGGACTGAGGCTATCCGTCCGGCGAGGGTATCCTCCTAGATTGACCCGTCAGTCAACGGCCAGGAGCGGGGTGGAGGAGCCCCGGCCGGCCTCGGGGAGTTCATGCGAGTCGCAGCCGTACAGCTCAACTCAACCGACGACAAGCCGGCGAACCTGGCCGCGGCCGAGCGCCTGGTCCGCGCGGCAGCCGCCGATGGCGCCGGGCTGATCGGCCTGCCCGAGAAGTGGAACATCCTCGGTCCGCCGGACGCGCTCCGCGCCGGCGCCGAGCCCCTCGACGGCCCGACCCTCACCGCGGTCGCCGAGTGGGCGCGCGAGCTGGGCGTCGCCATCCTCGCCGGCTCGATCACCGAGGCCGGGGGCGAGCAGCTTCACAACACGTCCGTGCTGATCGACCGGGACGGCTCGCGCCTCGCCTCCTACCGCAAGATCCACATGTTCGACGTCGACGTCGGCGGCGTGTCCTACCGCGAGTCGGAGGTCGAGCAGGCCGGTGATGAGATCGTCGAGGCCACGGTCGAGGTGGACGCAGCCGAGCTCGGGGTTGGCCTCTCCATCTGTTACGACCTTCGCTTTCCCGAGCTCTACCGGATCCTCGCCCTGCGCGGCGCCCGTCTGCTGACGGTCCCCGCCGCGTTCACCATCCCGACCGGGAGCGCCCACTGGGAGCCGCTCCTGCGGGCCCGGGCGATCGAGAACCAGGCCTTCGTCCTCGCGCCCGGCCAGGTCGGGCCCGCGCCGCCCCACTACGACTCCTGGGGCCACTCGACGATCGTCGACCCATGGGGCGGGGTCCTCGCCCAGGCCGGGCCCGGAGAGGGCTTCGTGGCCGCCGACCTGGATCTCGCCGAGCAGGAGCGAATCCGCACCGAGGTCCCGTCGCTCGCCAACCGCCGCCCGCACTCGTACCGTTGGCCCGAGTTGGTGGAGGCTCACGACTGATGGCCAAGGCACCCCCGGCCGACCGGCGCCGGCAGATCCTGGACGCCGGGATCCGCGTCTTCGCCCGCCAGGGCTTCCACTCGTGCCGCGTCTCGGACATCGCCGACGAGGCGGGGGTCGCCTACGGGCTCGTCTACCACTACTTCAAGTCCAAGGACCAGGTGATGAACGAGCTCTTCACCGAGCGCTGGTCGCTGATGTTGGCGGCGATCGAGGAGGTCGACGCCGAGGACGTCTCGGGGCGCCAGAAGCTCGACACCGTGGCGCGCTTCATCATCGAGTCCTACCGCTACGACCCGGACCTGATGAAGGTCATCATCGTCGAGGTCACGCGGGCGGCCAACTCGTTTGGGCGCACTCACCTGCCGGACATTCGCCGGGCCTACGAGTCGATCGCGAAGATCGTCTCCGGCGCTCAGAAGTCGGGCGAGTTCCGCTCGGACATCGACCCGATGATCGCCTCCATGTGGTTCTACGGCGCGATCGAGCAGCTCCTGTCGGGCTGGGTCTTCGAGCTGATCCCCGCGGGCGACGGCGACTTCGACCGCGCGCGTGAGATGGTCGTCGAGAGCATCTGCGGCGGCCTCGAGGCCGCTCCAAGCCCCTCCTAGTTCGCCGGGATGGTTTACTGCCCCGGGCGCGACGGGTAGCCGCCGCGCAGACGACGACGCGACCTGGGACGTAAGGGAACGCATGGATAACGACATGGTCAGAAGGCTGATGTGGGCCGGGCTGCTGGCGGCGACCGGAGCCCTGGCGAGCGTGGCGGCGCACAAGACCTCCACGGCCATCTGGCACCGCGTCTTCAAAGAGGATCCCCCCGAGTGACGCCCGAAGGGGACAAGCGGGTCCCACCCGATCCGCCTCACACCGAGCGTCCGCGCGACGACATGTCCGTGGGCGAGATGGTCTTCGACGTCTCCGAGCGCGTCTCGATTCTCGTCCGCGAGGAGATCGAGCTCGCCAAGGCCGAGGTCTCCGAGAAGGTCCAGGCGCTCCTTCGCGGCGGCGCCGTCGGGATCGCGGCCGGAGTCTTCGCGCTCATGGGCCTGGCGATGCTCATGCACGGCATCGCCTGGCTCATCAACGAGCTGTTCTTCGAGGATGAGATCTGGGTCGGCTTCATGATCGAGGCCCTCTTCTGGTTCCTCGTCGCGGCCGGCGCCGGCTACTTCGCCTACCGCACCTTCCAGAAGGGCTCACCGCCCACGCCCGACCTGGCGATCGAGGAGGCCAAGCGGGTGCGTCAGACGCTCGAGGGCGACACCACCCCGTACGAGAAGCAGCAGCCATGAGCGACGGCGGCGACCTCTACGTAAGCGGCGCGGGCGAGCCCGTCGCCCGGCGGGCCGCGGGCGCCCCGGGGCGCTCGTCGTCCGAGATCCGCCAGGACATCGAGGCCCAGCGCGAACAGCTCGGCAAGTCCGTCGAGGCTCTCCGCGGCCGTGTCACCGAGCTCACCGACTGGCGCCGGCAGGTGCGCGAGCACCGCCAGGAGCTGATCGTCGGCGCCGCCATCGTCGGCTTCGCCGTCGGCGGCCTGATGGCCCTGCGCCGCCGCCGTTAGCGCCCGCCCCCCTACACCGCCCCCGTGGGGGGTTTAGGGTCTCCACAAGCAAGCGAGTAGGAGATGCCTATGCACGCACGCGTTGTCAGGTTCACCGGCGTGACCCCGGAGCGAATCTCCGAGATCGTCGCCCGAGTCGAGGAGGACGACGGACCGCCCCCCGGGGTGGACCCGGTTGGAATGGAGCTCTTCTTCGACGATGACCAAGGCACGGCCCTCTTCGTCGGCTACTTCGAGACAGAGGAGAAGATGCGCGAGGCGGACGCGGTGTTCGCCGCGATGGATTCCTCGGAGACGCCCGGCAGCCGTGCCTCGGTCGACCAGTGTGAGGTCAAGCTGCAACGCACCATGGGCTGAGGGCCGCCGGCGACTGGCGCACCGGGTGGCCAGGGGGCGGTACGGTCACTCAGGTGACCCGCACGACGCTCCTGGTTGGCCTGACGTTGGTTGCGTCGCTCAGCGCGGGCGCCATGGCTATGGCCGCGGTCGGCGGCGAGCCCACCGTTCATTTCAATCGCTGCGACCGGGACCTGCGGCCCTGCAGCGATCCGATCATCCTGGGTGAGTCGGAGGACTTCGACGGCCGGGCCGAGTTCATCGGGCACAGCTCCAGTTCGGGCTTGTGCCTGTGGCTCGACACGATCCGAGCCCGGAGCGCCTCGGGCTACGGCTGGTGCGGTGACTCTCCGCTGCCGCCGGAAGGCGAAGCGATCTGGGCCGGGAGCTACGGGACCGAGACGTTTTACGGGCACCGCATAACGAAGGTCGACGCCGCGCTCGTCCCGGAGGTAGCTGCCGTCGAAGTCACGTACCGCCGGAACGGTCTTCACAAGGCCAAGGACGCCGCGGTCTTCCAGGTCGACGACGGGCTCCTCGACGCGATCGACGAGCCCGAGCCCTTCGGCTTCGCCGAGCTCCCCGTGCGCGGCTGCATCCCCGGCCGCTCCTTCCGGATGACGGCATTCGATTCCGACGGAGACGTTCTCGGCGTGGCGGATCGATTTCCGCGATTGTTCGACTTCTGCGACAAGCAAGCCGAGCCCGGTTACGCCCGCGTCCGGTCGTCCGGGCAGCCCCGGCCGCGCACCATCGCTCGCTAGTGCCTCAGTCCAGCAGGTCGCTACGGACGCCGCCGAAGCCCAGGAGGCCCGGGCCGACGTGGGCGCCGATGACGGGCCCGATCTCGGAGACGAAGACGGGGTCGGAGCCGAAGACCTCGCGGCACCGCTCGACGATCTGGCGCGCGGTCTCCGGGTCGTGGATGTGCTGGACCACCCACTTGTCGGCACCGGCCTCCTTGCGCTCCTTGGCGTAGTCGACGATCCGCTCGATCGCGCGGCGGCGGGTGCGCACCCGCTCGACGGGCGTGATCTCCTCCTCCAGCGTCAGGATCGGCTTGATCTGAAGGGCCGAGCCCAAGAGCGCCTGGGCGGCGCCGATCCGGCCGCCCTTCCGCAGGTACTCGAGGGTGTCGATCGCGAACCACAGCTTCAGCGTCGAGCGCACGTCCCGCGCCACCTCCGCCGCCTCGGCGCCGCCGGCGCCCTTGGCCGAGGCCCGCGAGGCCGCCATCGTCATCAGGCCCTGCCCGCCGCAGGCGGTGCGGCTGTCCTCGACGTGGATCCGCTCGCCGCCCTTGCCCTCGTCGATCAGCCGCTGGCGCGCCTGCATGGCCGACTCGTAGGTTCCAGAGATCCCGGCGGAGATGTGGATCGAGACGATGTCCGAGCCCTGGGCGAGGAGTGGCTCGTAGACCTCGAGGAAGTCGCCGACCGACGGCTGTGACGTCGTCGCGCCCTCCTCGGAGCGGCTCAGGCGCTCGAAGAAGTCGCCGTACTGGTCGGCGGCGATCTCGCGCTCGGGGCGCTGCTCGCCGTCGAGCGTGACGTAGAGGCTGACCCGGTGGATCCCGTACTCGGCGAGGATCTCGTCGGGCAGGTAGGCGGTCGTGTCGGTCACGACCGCGGTCGGGGCGTCCGCGCTCACCGGCCCCTTCTAACACAACTGCGGACCGGCCCTCGCGCCGGGCGGAATCCCTACCCTGCCGCGCGATGGCGAAGACCCTGGTCACCGGCGCGAGCGGATTCATCGGCTCGCACCTGGCGCGGGCGCTGGCCGAGCGCGGCGACGAGCTGGTGCTGATGCTCCGCCGCACGTCCGACGATCGCCCCCTGGAGGGCCTGGACTACGCCCGCGTGACGGGCGACGTGACCGACCGCCGCGCGGTCCGCCGGGCGCTCGACGGGGTGGACCGGGTCTTCCACGCCGCCGGCCGGACGTCGCTGCGCGAGGCCGATCGCGACGCGGTCTTCGAGGCCAACGTCAAGGGAACCCGGCTGGTGCTGGAGGAGGCGCTGGCCGCCGGGGTCGAGCGCGCCGTCCTCACCTCATCCGTGGCGGCGATCGGGCCGGCGGAGCCCGACGGTGTCGCCGACGAGACAAGCACGTTCACGGCGGGCGGCCTGGGCATCGCCTACGTGAACTCCAAGCACGAGGCCGAGGTCGAAGCCCTGCGCCAGGCCGCGAGGGGCCTGCCGCTGGTGATCGTCAACCCGACCTTCGTGCTGGGCCCGGACTCGCCCGGTGGCACGTCGATGCACCTGGTGAGGCGCTTCCTGGTGGGCGGCATCCCGGCCTACGTGAACGGCGCGCTCAACATCGTGGACGTGCGCGACGTCGCCACGGGTCACGTCCTGGCCGACGAGAAGGGCGCGGTGGGCGAGCGCTACATCCTCGGCGGCCGCAACTTCACCCTCGACCGCCTGTTCGCCGACCTCTCGCGGATCTCGGGTGTCCCGGCGCCAACCCTGCGGCTGCCTGCGGGCCTGGCGGCGCGCGCCGCCGAGCTGGCGGGCGGCGCGCGGCTACCGCTGCCGATCTCCCCCGACGAGATCCGCTCCGGCGCGCTGTGGTGGACGTACCGCTCCACCAAGGCCAAGCGCGAGCTGGGCTTCAAGGCCCGGCCGCACGAGGAGACGCTCGAGGACTGCGTGCGCTGGCAGTCCGACCAGCTGGGCGACCGGGTCGGCCGTGGCGGCGGCCCGGCCCGCAGCGCGTTCGATCTCGCCGGCCGCGCGATGGCGATGGGTGAGAGGGTGTTGCGCAGATGAGCGACGGCCTGGTCTTCTTCCGCTGTCCCACCCGCACGAACGTGCTCTGCCCCTGCGGTGCCGTCGAGCGCCGGCTGCGCAAGCTCGACCTCGCACACCGGACCGAGCGGCTGCCGTACAACCGCAGGCGCCGTCCCGAGATCGAGGAGCTGACCGGCCAGCGGCGCGTGCCGGTGCTCGTCGACGGCGACGAGGTGATCCACGACTCGAGGCGAATCCTCCAATACCTCGATTGGAGGTACGGTACGAACCCCAAGGAGAATGGCGAGCGCAAGCGCAAGGCCAGATCCGAGCCGCAGGCCGACTAGCCCTATACAATGTGAAGCCATGGACACCCCGGAAGCAGCCGTAACACTCACCGACAAGGCCGCCGGCAAGATCACCGAGCTGATCGGATCCGGCGAGATCGGTGACAACCAGGCGCTCCGCATCGCGGTGCGCGGTGGCGGCTGCTCGGGCTTCCAGTACGCGCTCGCCCTCGACCAGAAGAAGGCCGACGACCACGTCTTCGACCACGCCGGCGTCTCGGTCGTCGTCGACAAGGTGTCGATGCAGTTCGTGTTCGGATCGCAGGTCGACTACGTCGACGGGCTCCAGGGCGCCGGGTTCACGGTCAACAACCCGAACGTCGTCGCCGCCTGTGGCTGCGGCTCCTCGTTCCAGGTGAAGGAAGACGCGGCCGAGCAGGCCGCCGCCTCGGTGTAGGCGGCGCGCTCAGCCCCGTAACTTCCCGCCCCGGCGAGGGCGCCTGAGGGCGCCGCCCGCCCCTCTGAACCGAAGGAGCGACGATGGCCACGGTCACGGCTTCCGGCCTGACCAAGAACATAGGCGCGAGGACGCTGTTCAGCGGCGTCTCGTTCAAGCTGACCCCCGGCGAGCGGATGGCGCTGTCGGGCCGCAACGGCAGCGGCAAGACCACCCTGCTGCGGATCCTCGCCGGCGAGTCCGGCCTGGACGCGGGCTCCGTCTCGATGCGCTCCGGCGTACGCGTCGTCCTTCACGACCAGCGCCCGCCGCGCTCGGACTCGACCACCCTGCGCGAGTACGTGCTGACCGGCCTGGGGTGGATCGTCGAGATCGAGGAGGAGCTGGCGGAGCTCGAGCGTCGGATGTCCGCCGGCGAGAGCGGCGACGACGTCCTGGGCGCCTACGCCAGGGCCCAGGGCCGGCTGGACCACGCAGGCGGCTACCGCTGGCGCGACGCCGCGACGGCGGCGGTTCGCGGCCTCGGCTTCGGCGACGCCGAGCTGGATCGCCCGCTGGAGGGCTTCTCGGGCGGCGAGCTCACGCGCGCCTCGCTGGCCCGGGCGCTGGCCGCGAAGCCCGAGCTTCTGCTCCTTGACGAGCCCACGAACCACCTCGACATCGACTCGATGGAGTGGCTCGAGCGCTACCTCATCGGCCTGGACGCCGCCGTGATCCTGGTGGCGCACGACCGCTGGTTCCTGGAGTCGGTGGGCACCTCGGTGCTCGAGCTGGAGTCCGGGCGCGCCCGGTTCTTCGCCGGGCCGTGGCACGCCTGGCGCGAGGAGAAGGCGGCGCGCGAGATCGCCGCCGGGCGCGACGCCGACAAGCGCCGGCGCGACATCGCGCGCATGGAGCGCTTCGTGGAGCGCTTTCGCTACAAGGCGACGAAGGCCCGCCAGGCCCAGTCGCGCGTGAAGATGATCGACAAGCTCAAGCGCGAGGGGAACGCCGAGGCCGGGGGCGAGCGATCGCTCTCGTTCTCCTTCGGGGGGGCCGAGCGCTCGGGGAGGGTCGTGATGGAGCTCGAGGGCGCCCGCGTCGCGGTCGCCCAAAGGACCCTGATCGAGGACGGCGAGCTGTGGCTGGAGCGCGGCGAGCACGTGACCCTGGTGGGCGCCAACGGCACCGGCAAGACGACCCTGGTCGAGTCGCTCGCCGGTCGCCGCGAGCTGGAGGGCGGCCGGCTGAAGATCGGCCACAAGGTCGACCTGGGGTACCTCTCCCAGCACGCCGACCTGCCGGCCGAGCGCGACCTGACCGTCCTCGCCCACGCCCAGCGGCGGACCGGCCTGTCGGAGGCCAAGACCCGGGCCCTGCTGGGGAGGTTCCTGTTCTCGGGCGAGGAGGTGATGAAGACCGTCGACGCGATCTCCGGCGGCGAGGCACAGCGTCTCGCGCTGGCGATCCTCGTCGACTCGGGCGCCAACGTCCTTGTGCTCGACGAGCCGACCAACCACCTCGACGTCGAGAGCCGCGAGGCACTCGAGGACGCGCTCCAGGCGTTCGACGGCACCCTGCTGTTGATCTCGCACGACCGGGCGCTCCTGGAGGCGGTGGGCAGCCGCACGATCGTGCTGGCCGACAAGCGCCTGCGAAGCCACCCAGGCGGCTGGGCCGAGTACCGGGCGGCCGAAGAGGAGCGCCGCGAGCAGCCCAAGCGCGCCGCGGCAAGCGCGCGCAAGCCCAGCCCGAAGGGCCCCAGCAAGAACCGGATCGCCGACGCGCAGCGTCTGGAGCGCGAGGCCGAGGCGGCCGAGCGGCGCCTGCGCGAGCTCGAGGCGGAGCTGAGCGACCCCTCGCACTGGGGCGATCCTCGGACGTCGGCCAAGTCCACCCGCCGCCACGACGCCGCCAAGCGCGAGCTCGACGAGGCGCTCGCCGCCTGGGAGAAGGCGGCGGAGCTGGCCGGCCAGTAGCCGGCGTCAGCCGGTCACCCGGGCCAGTCCTCGCGGTCACGAAGCCCGGCGAGCGCGTCCTCGCGCTCGGCGCGCTCCCGGATCCCGGGATTCACTTCGTACGCGCGGCGCAGCTCGTCGATCGCCGCGTCGTCCTCGCCCAGGCGGGCGTGGCAGCAGGCAAGCCGGAACCGCACGGTCGCGGTGTCCCGGTGCTCCCCGGCCTCGCGCTCGAGCGTCTCGATGGCGGCCGCCCAGTCCCCGCGGCGCATCGCGCCCTGCGCCAGGTAGATCGGCTCCCAGGGCAGGGAGTGGTACGGCTTGTCCCGCCAGCCTCCGACCGCGAGGACAACGGTGTCGTCCTCGGTGGCCACCGCACCACGCTTCAGCTCGGGATCGGGCACGTAGACGGCCGTGCCCGGGCCGGCCTCGACCGCCTCGCCGCCGACCGTGAAGGTCGCGGCGCCCTGAAGTACCACGTAGAGCTCCTCCTGCCCGGGCGACTCGACGTGGTCCTCGATGACGGCATCCCCTCGCCCGGCGGCCCGGAAGCCGTTGACGCCGAAGGCGCCGATGCCGAGCCTGCGGCGGACCGGGATCCACTGGAGCCCGTCGGCGCCGACGGCGACGGACTCGGCGGCGGGGATCGAAAAGGTCTCGTAGTTCGGCACGGTCATCTCCCGGATGTCTACCGCTGACGCGTGGCGGCCACGACGCCGTTCCTGGGTCGCGCCTGTTCACGTCGACGGTAGGCGTCGTCGCGTTCGACCTCGTTGGGGGTGGCGTTGCCGGTGCTGCTGGTCCTCGGAGGCTGGGTCTACGTGCGCCTGAGAGCGAGCCGGTGAACCGGGCCATCTCCTAGCCGATCGTCCAGGCGTCGATCTCGTCGCGGCGGAAGCGCAGGTACTCGGGCTCGGAAAGGCGCCCGCCCCTCACCAGCCAGAACGGGATCGAGTCGTTGTTCACGAGCTCGACGATCTCTGAAGGCGGTAGCTCCAGGAGCGTCGCCACCTGCTGGACGTCAAGCCATTCCTCGCCCTCCGGGAGGAGGATCGTCCGTGGCTGCCGCGGGCGGGTGCGCCCACCGGCGCCCGCGAGAACGAAGACGGTGGCCGCGAACGCCACCACCGCGACACCTGCGACCACGATGTCCATGGTCCGGCCTAGCCGAGTTGCATCGGCGGGCTCTGCTGCGATCCGCCGGGGACGAGCTTCTCGGGCTCGGGTGCGCTGGCGTCCTCGGGCTGCTCCACTCCGAGGAGCCGGGCCAACTCGCCCGACTCGTACATCTCCTCGACGATGTCGCAGCCGCCGACCAGCTCGCCCTTGACGTAGAGCTGCGGGAACGTGCGCCAGTCGGAGATCTCGCCGGTCGCCTCGCGCAGCGGGTCCAGCGCGGGAAGCACGTCCACCGCCCCGTACTCGGCGCCCAGGCTGTCGAGCATCCCGACCACGCGCATCGAGAAGCCGCAGCGCGGCGACTCGGGCACTCCCTTCATGAACAGGAGCACCTCGTTCTCGCGAATGATCTCCTCGACCTTGGCCTTCAGCTCGGGATCGCTCATGAGTTCACCTTAGCGAGTCCCCTCTACGCCCTCGACACGCTCGAGCTGACCGAGAGCGCGTGGATCGACCCGTCGTCCATCAGGTGCTGGACCGGGCGCTTGACCAGGCGGTGCTGGTCGATCCTCGAGAGGCCGTCGAACTGCGGGGCGGCGACCACGGCGCGCAGGTGGTCGCCGCCGCCCTCGTCGAGGATCTCGACCTCGGCGCCGGGGAGTGCCTCGGCGATCAGCCCCCTGACCTGCTCGAGGTCAGCCACCGGCTAGATGTTCTCGCAGTCTCCGCCGACGGAGTCGCCTACGTCGGCCGGGCATGAGTCGTTGTTGCCGTCCCCACCACTGACCCTGTCGTCGCCCTCACCGTCGGCGACGTCCAGGAAGTCGTTCTGGCCCTTCTCGCCGCGCACGACGTCCTCGTCGTTGTTCGTCGCGTCCTGAACAGCGTCGATCTGGTCGTCGCCGCCCCCGCCGATGTGCAGGTCGTCGCCGGCCTTGCCGGCGATGAAGTCGATGCCGCCGCCGCTGGCCATCCGGTCGTCGCCCTTGTTGCCGAAGATGTCGTCGCCGTCCTTGCCGCCGCAGATGCGGTCGTTCCCCTGGCGGCCGTCGACGTCGTTCTCACCGTTCTTGGCGTCGATTACGTCGTTGCCGTTGGTCCCATTGATGTCGTCGTCACCGTTGTCGCCGAGGATCGTCGCGACCTTGCCGAAGCACTTGGGCGGCGCGCCCGTCTGGGCGGTCGGGACGGCGATGACGAGGGCGATGATGACGGCGGCGCCGACGGTGGTGGCCAGCTTGATGCTGCGTGCGATCACTTGCAGTCCCCCTGCAGTAGTTGGTTCGCCCTGAAGCCTACGCCGGAGTCTGGCTGCGCGACGCGTCGAGCATCTCGTCGATCCGGCAGAACTTCACGCGGGGGCGTCCCAGCGGCTCGCCCTTGCCCTTCTCGGCCGCGTCGATCGCCTCCCAGCCCGCGAAGGTGACGACCGTGTCGGGGCTGCGTTCGGCGAGGAGCTCCTCGATCGTCGACAGCTCGCGGTCGCCGACGGGCTCGGTCATGTGACCCGTGGCCACGTCCTCGAACAGGAGGTCGATCGTCTCCTGGGCGTCCTTCTTGTTCGTCCCGATGACGCCGCTGGGGCCGCGCTTGATCCAGCCGACGACGTACTGGCCCTCGACCTGGGCGCCGTCGTCGTCCATGATCCGGCCGGCCCTCGTTTCGGATCACGCCGCGGTCGTCGTCGAAGGGGATTCCCTCGAGGCCGATCCCCTTGTAGCCGATCGAGCGGAACACGAGCCCACAGTCGAGCTCCTCGCGCTCGCCGGTGTCGCGGGCGCTGATCCGTCCGCCCGCGCCCTCGACCAGCTCGTTGCGCCCGATCACGATGCTCTCGACCTTGCCGTCGCCCTTGATCTCGACCGGCGAGGAGAGGAAGCGCAGGACGATGCGGCGGCGCTTGCCCTCGGGCTCGCGCTGGGAGAAGTCGGTGAAGATGTCCACGTTCTTGCGCGCGGTCATGTCGGCCTCGTCGGACTCGAGGTAGGCGCGGCTGGCCTCGTCGAGCTCGCAGTCGGCGGGGTCGATGTAGACGTCGGCATCCACCATCTCGCCCAGCTCGCGCACCTCGGGGTTGGTGAAGGCGGCCTGGGCAGGCCCGCGCCGCCCCAGCACGACGATCTCGCGGACGCCGCTCTCGGCCATGGCCTCGATCGCGTGGTCGGCGGTGTCGGTCTCCTCCAGCTCGTCCCGCGTCAGCGCCAGCATGCGCGCGACGTCGGCGGCCACGTTGCCGTTGCCGATCACGACGACGCGCTCGCAGGAGAGGTCGAACTCGTGGTCGGCGAAGTCGGGGTGGGCGTTGTACCAGGCGACGAACTCGGTGGCCGCGTGGCTGCCGGGCAGGTCCTCGCCGGGGATGCCGAGCTTGCGGTCGGTCGAGCTCCCGTAGGCGTAGAGCACGGCGTGGTAGCGCTCGGCCAGGTCGGCGGGGCTGATCTCGCGGCCCACCTCGACGTTGCCGAAGAAGCGGAAGCCCTCGCTCGCCGCGGTCTTCTCGTAACGGCGGATGACGTTCTTGATCTTCGGGTGGTCGGGGGCAACGCCCGCGCGCACCAGCCCGAACGGCGTCGGTAGGCGGTCGAACATGTCGACGGCGACGGTCACGTCTTCGTTCGCGAGCAGCGACTCGGCCGCGTAGAACCCGGCGGGCCCAGAGCCGATGATCGCGGCGCGGAGGGGGTTGTCGGCGGTCCCGATATCGCTCATGCGAGCGGGGAAGGGTAGGGGATCGCCCGGCTACGCGACCGCCGGCTCGGCGCGCGAAGTGGCGGCGCCGTCGAGCGCGTCCAGCGCCCGGCCCACGGACATCGCGACGCAGGTGAAGATCGGGGTGTCGCGCAGCGTGTAGGAGCTCGACTCGGTGCCGCGCAGCTCCTGCACGAGGTCCAGGAACATCCCCGGGTCGTCGGCCTCGAAGGAGACGACGAACTCCTGGTCGTCGAGCCCGAACGAGTAGGCGGTGTTGATCGTGATCTCGGGGTAGGTCCGCCCGACGCGGATGTGGTCGGCCATGATCCGCCCCCGCTCGGCGTCTCCCAACGTGTACCACTCGCGCTTCTTGTCCATCGGGTAGACGATCAGGTAGCGCCGGTCCGACGTGCAGATCTCGGGCCTTGCCTCGGCCTCCGAGTAGGGGGAGCGCTTGGTCATCGCCAGGTAGGAGTGGGGGATCTGCGCCCAGCGCGCGAGCCCGCTCTGGGCCAGGACGACGTGAAAGGTATGGAGGTCCTCCAGCACCGGGCTCTGGGAGAGGATCAGCAGGTCGGTGTCGCCGCGGGTGCCCACCGTGGAGTAGGCGCGCAGCGACCGGTCCTGGGCGAAGTCCTCGCAGGCGGCCAGGAACTCGCGTTTATCCTGCGCCCGCTCCCGAGCATCCCGCCGCTGCCAGGCGGGGTCGAGCTTGAAGAACGTGAACTTCACGTACGTGCGATCACTCATCCCCCTCATTCTCGCATCGCTCGGCGTGGCGCTCGGCCTGGGTGCGCCAACGACGGCAGTCGCCCAGGACGAGCCCGCGGGCGAGGCCGAGATCACCATCGCGCTGCTGCCGAGGGGCACCGGGCTTGCGAGCCTGGGCTCACTGGAGGATTTCTCGCCGGGATTGATGAGCGCGGGCATCGGTGCGGTGCCGGCGGCGCAGACCTACCTCGACGTCAGCCAGGGCAACCGGCTCTCGGAGTCGCTCTATGACCGCAAGCTCCCTGTGATCGGCTTCGGGCACTCCGGCGTCGAGAGCGGCGCCTGGAGGGTGATCTCCGAGCGGGCCTCCGATGCTCCCGCCGAGGTGGTCCCCGGGCTCCTCGCCACCGCGCTCTCGGACGCCGGCGTGCGGGTTCGCGCGGAGCATTCGGCGGGGCTCGGGCGCCTGATCGCGGCTGACACCGACGGTCGCGTGGGGGAGGACCGCAACCTCGACTGCCCGGGCCCCGGGTGCACGGGCGTGGTGGTCGAGGACCTGACGATCGCCGAGCTCGGGCGGCGAGTCAAGCGCGTGGACGGCGGGGACCTGGTGATCGCAATCGAGCGGCCGCCGCCGAGCTTCCGCACGCTCAGCATGGGGATTGCCGGGGAGGGCTTCGACGGGCTCCTGACCTCGGACAGCACCCGGACCGAGGGGCTGGTGACGTCCACCGACCTCGCGCCGACGATCCTCGAGCGGCTTGAGATCGCCGAGCCCAGCGAGATGAACGGCGAGCCGATCCGGGCCGAGGGCGAGCGCGACGTCAGCGGCCTGATCGAGCTTGAGGCGCGCTTGGAGGTGACGGGCGAGCGCCGCGGCCCCGTGGTCGGCGAGACGATCCTCGCCTGGCTCGTCGTGGCCGGGGCGGCGGTTGCCCTGCGCCGGCGCAGGGCGGCTCGCGTGGCCGTGCCGCTGCTGGCGCTGTCGCTCGCGTGGTTGCCGCTGGTGCTGCTGATCACGCCGGCGTTTCACCCTTCGCTCCTGGCCGAGCGGGTGGCCGCCCTGCTGGGGGCGCCCCTGCTGGCGTTCGCCGCCTGGCGGCTGCTCGGCGGCTGGAGGGCGCTGGGCGTGGCGGCCCTCGTCCCGGTCGCTGCCTACGCCGTGGACGTCGTCGCCGGCTCCATCCTCGTGCCGCTCTCGATCCCGGGCCCCAACCCGGTCTCGGGCTCGCGCTTCTATGGCATCGGCAACGAGATCGAGGCGATCGTGGGGACGCTCCTGCCGATCGGCGTCGGCGCGGCCCTGGCGGCCGGCCCACGGACGCGCGACGGCGGCATCGCCGCCGCGATCACGTTCCTGGCGGCAGGCTTGGCCGCCGCCGCAGCCTTCGCGCTGGGGCGGTTCGGGGCCGACGTGGGGGCCGCGATCGTCCTCCCGGCCGGGGCGGCGGTCGCCGCGGCGGTTGCGCTGGGGACAAGGCGCGGCATCGTGATCGCGCTGCTCGTGCCGGTCGCCGCCCTGGCGGCCCTGATGGCTGCCGACGTGGTGTTCGGCGGCGAGGCCCACCTGACACGGTCGCTGCTGGACGCGGGCGGTCTCGACGAGGCGGGCGATGTCCTCGAGCGCCGGGTCCGCCTGGCCGCCGACAGCTTCACGAAGGTGTCGAACCTGCCGTTCCTGGCGCTGGCGCTGATCGTGGTGGGCACCGGCATCTGGAAGCGCCGGACCGTTCGCCCCTGGTTCGAGGAGCGCTCCGCGTGGGCCGGGTTCCTGGGCGCGGCGGCGGCCGCTGCGATCGGCACGGTGTCGAACGATTCAGGCGTGGTTCTTCTGATCGTGGGAAGCGCCGTCTGCCTGGCCACCGCCGGATACGCGTGGTCGATCGCTATAAGCAGGCGGCCATGAACGCGAACGGACCGATCCCGGCGCGCTGGGCGGCTTCCCTCGAGGATTTTCTGCGCCGCCGTCCGGGTACCCTTGTGTAAGGCCCATCTCAGGGCCCCCGCTCCCTCCATGCGTATTGCGATCGTCAGCCCCTACTCCTGGACCTATCCGGGAGGTGTGAACCGCCACGTCGAGTCATTGACCGGTGAGTTGCTCGCGCGTGGGCACGAGGTGCGGGTGACGGCTCCCTGGGATCCTCCGGACCGCAAGAGCAGGATCCTGCACCAGGCCAGGCCGGAGGACCGCGAGCTGCCCGACTACCTGGTGCCCGTGGGCCGCACGTTCGGCTTCAACGTGAACGGATCGGTCGGGAACCTCTCAGCGTTCCCCGCTGGGATCACCGGCACGCGGCGAGCGCTGCGCGAGTTCCAGCCCGACGTGGTCCACGTGCATTCGCCCGAGGCGCCGATCATCAGCTGGGACGCCTGCTCCTACAGGCACGCGCCCGTCGTCGGGACGTTCCACTCCTACTCGACCCGCCCGGTGCCGAATACGCTGGCGAACCTCTTCGGGGCCCACCGCAAGTTCAACCAGCTGACCGCCCGGATCGCCGTCTCGAAGGCGGCCGAGTGGACCGGTCGGCGCTGGTACGGAGGCAGCTACCGGATCATCCCCAACGGCGTCGACCTCGACTCCCCTCCGCCCGCCCCGCGTGAGCCCGGCGACGAGCTTCGCGTGCTGTTCGTGGGCCGCGCCGAGGAGCGCAAGGGCCTGCCGGTGCTGATCTCGGCGTTCGAGGCGCTCACCGAGCACGTCCCCTCCCGCCTGAGCGTGGTCGGCGCGGACCCCGACGAGGTGGCCCGCTACCTGTCCGGCGACGACGCGGCCGAGCGCATCGACGTCCATGGGCGCGTGGACGCCGACGAGCTGGAGCGCCAGCTGGCTGGGGCCGACGTTCTGTGCGCCCCGTCCCTCGAGGGCGAGAGCTTCGGGATGGTGCTCACGGAGGCGTTCGCGGCGGGGACGCCGGTGCTGGCGTCGAACATCGCGGGGTACGCGGACGTCGTGACCGACGGCGTCGACGGGATCCTGGTCCCGCCCGCCGATGCGCAGCGGCTGGCCGAGGAGCTTCAGACCCTCTACCACGAGTCCGCCGCGCCGCGAGGCCATGGGCCGGGCGGCGCGGGAGAGTGCCGAGCGCTACGCCTGGCCGCACGTGGCCGAGCAGGTCGAGGCCGTCTACGAGCGCGCCCTGCTGGCGCCCGAGCCGGAGACGAAGGCCGAGGCCATGCGCGCGGCGCGTGGGCCTGACACCGGCCGACGGCAACAAGCCACGCCCGGCCGAGCGCCTGCCGCGCCTCGACCCCGAGCCGGCGAAGGCGATCGGCCGCCACCGCACGAAGCGCCGGATCGCCCTGGGTGTCGCCGGTGTGCTCGGGGTCGGGCCTGACCGCGATCGCCGCCAATCGCATCGGGGTCCAGGACGTGATCCACAACATCGTGCGCTCGGACGCGACCTGGGTCGTGCTGGCGCTGGCGCCTGATGATCTCCTCGCTGTTCATGCGCGCCGCCTCGTGGTTCGCCTCGGTCTCATCGGCGCTCCCGCGACGTCCGCTGCGCCGGCGCGATGTCACCTCGGCGACGATGATCGGGGTCTTGATGTCGGCGACGCTGCCGGCGCGCGTGGGCGAGCCCGCGCGCGCGATGGTGCTGGCCCGGCGGATCGGGCGAATCCGCGAGACGTTGCCGGTGCTGCTGGGGACGCTGGTCTCGCAGACGGTGATGAACATCGGCGCGCTGGCCCTTCTGGGAACGATCATCATCTGGGAGACGGACCTGTTCGCCGCCAGCTCCGAGCGTCTCTTCCTGTTCAGCTTCGTCCCGCTGCTGCTCCTCGTGGCCGTGATCCTCGGCCCGCTCCTGGTTCGCCATAACGGCTCGGGCCGGCGTGGCGCGGGTCGGCCCGGACGATCCGCTCGGCGCTGGTCCAGGTGCGAAGCGGGCTTCACGTCTTCCGCGACCCCCGGCGAGCGCCGCTTGCGGTCGGGGCCCAGCTCTGCGCCTGGGCCCTCCAGCTCGCCGCCTGCTTCGTCCTCTTCAACGCCCTCGGCCTGGAGGTCCAGGCACAGCTGGGCGCGGCCGCCGCCGTCCTGTTCGCGGTCAACGTGACCGCGGTCGTGCCGGCGACGCCGTCGAACGTAGGCGTCTTCCAGCTCGCCACGATCAGCGTCCTGACCACCGGCTTCGGCGTCGGCGCGGCCGACGCGCTCGCCTACGGGATCGTCCTTCAGGCGGTGGAGATCGCGACCGCGGTCGTCCTCGGCCTCCCGGCGCTGGTCCGCGAGGGCGTCACCTGGTCGGACATGCGGCTGCGGGCGCTGTCGTCCGCTCCGGTGCGGCTGAACCCGCGTCCCGGCGAGCGCGGCGAGACCGTCTCGGGCTGAGCCCGTCTAGTCGTTCTCCAGCAGGAACTCGTCGAGAGCCCGCCAGGTCGTGCGCTCGGCCGAGCGGCCGGTCAGCACGCCCAGGTGTCCGCCGGGCGCGGTCTCGAGGCGCATGTCCGATGCGTTCGGGACCAGGTTTCCGACGTGATGGACGGCGGCCCGCGGCGCCAGCACGTCGGTGTTTCCCGGCGACGGCCATGACCGGGGCCCGGACGTTACGCAGCTCGACGGTGCGGTCGGCCAGCTCCAGGCGGCCCGAGGAGATGTCGTTGACCCGGAAGAACCGGTGGTAGAGCTGACCGAAGGTCCGGCCGGGGTAGGCGATCATCGAGCCCATGAAGCGCTCGATCGCCTCGTCCTGGGCCAGGAACTCCGAGTCGTCCATCCGCGAGGCGAGGACGAGGGGACGGGTGAGGTACCGGTCGATCGAGGTCAGGCGAAAGCCGGCGCCCACGAGCGTCGCGGGCGCGCCGCCCAAGGCGCGGTAGAGCGCCGTGCCCAGCGCTCCGCCGGTGAGGTCGGCGAGCCGGCGCACGGGCGCCATCAGCCTCACCTGCGCGAAGTCGAATGGGCTGGCGATCAGCGAGATCGAGGCCACCTCCGAGCGGCCGTCGGCCACCGTCAAGCAGGCCCATGATCCCGCCCAGGCACCAGCCCACCATCTGCGTGCGGTCGGCGTTGGCGTCGGTCATCGCCACGCCCGCCGCCCGCGGGATCACCGAGTTCACCCAATGCTCCAGGCCAAGGTCGCGGTCGTCGAAGCCGATCCGCCCGTAGTCGACCAGGTACGTCTGGTAGCCCAGCGACGTGAGGTGCTGGGCCATGCTGCAACCCCGGCGCAGGTCGAAGCACTGCGCGGGCGCCGCGAGCGGCGGCACCAGCAGCACCGGCGTTCGCTGCGTGGGCTCGACGCCGTCGGGCATCTCGTAGCGGCGGACGGTGCACTGGGGCGCCTCGTGGACGATCGCCGACGGCCAGGGCCTCAGGTCGGCGATCCCGCCGCGCAGGTACTTGCGGTACGCGTTCTCGGCCGCGGCGGGAATCCGCCCCGGCGAAAGCGGCTTGGGGATGGGTATCGGCAGCGACGCCACTGGACGCGGAAGGGTACGGAGGGTAGGGTCGGAGCATGCAGGGAGGGGGGCGGATCGGACTGGTGTGGCGGCCCCGTCGACTTCTCCACCTGGGCCGTCTGCCGCGACTAACCCACTAGGCCGCCTGGGCCACCGCGGCAGGGAAATCGACCAGCAACTCCGCCATGCGTTCGGGCGATTCGACCTGAGGGCAGTGCCCGCAATCGGGGATCAGCTCGATCGAGGACTGCTCGACCGCGTCGAGCACTCGATCGGCGCCGGTCGAGAACACCATCCGGTCGCGCTCGCCCCAAACGAGCAGCACCGGGCAGGCGATCCGGTCCAGGTCGAAGGGGTCGCGGAGCTCGGCGACGAGGCGATGGCCCGTGCCGAGGATCCGCACCACGTCGCGCTTGCTGCGCACGTGGCGGGTGAACGAGGCGACCGCCGAGGGGTCGAGCTCGCCCGGGCGGGCGAACGCCATCGTCCGGTACGCGCGCCCGACGACGCCGCGGACGACCACCTCGGGCACGGGAAGCGGGGAGCGCATCAGCCACCGCAGCGGCGCCTCGCCCTCGATCACGCCGATCCAGCGCGCCATGGCGAGGCCGGCGGGCGCGACCGGGACGATCCCGGCCAGCGGCAGGCCCGCGTTCTCGGCCGCCCGCAGCGCGGCGCAGCCACCCATCGAGTTCCCGGCCAGGACGACATCGCCCGTGGCCGAGTGCCGGGCCTCGCGCTCGACCGCGGCGGCGGTGAAGGCGTCGAGCTGGGGCAGGATCGGCGCCTCGCGGTCCAGCCGTGCCGCCAGCCCGAAGCCCGGCAGGTCGACGGCGATCGCGCGGCGGCCTCGCCTGGCGAGGGCGCTCATCGTCGGGCCGCCAGCAGTCGGCCGAGTCGGAGAAGCCGTGAAGCAGCACCATCGCCGGCCCGCCGGGCGTGCCGGTGGGCTCGAGCTCGAGCGCACGGGTGGCGAACCCGGCCAGCTCGATGCGGTGCTCGCGGATGATGGACACCGTGGCGCTATTCTCACTAACCGTGACGACGCAACCCGCAGCTCGCCCGACCAACCCGCGCCCGGAGGCAACGATGCCCTCGGACATGCCCGGGCGGGCGCCGCGCACGTCGACCCCTAGGTCGACGGCCTGCACGGCGGCCGCGTCCCTCTCCCTACCATTTCCAACGCCATGAGTGAGCGCGACTATCTGGCTGCCGTGCGCGAGCGCGTCGTCGTCTTCGACGGCGGCATGGGCGCGACACTCGAGCAGTTCGACCTGACGCAGGCCGACTACGGTGGCCTGGAGGGCAAGTGCCACGAGGCGCTGGTCCTGAATCGCCCCGACGTGATCGAGGGCGTCCATTCCTCGATGGTCGAGGCCGGCGCCGAAGTCGTCGAGACCGACACCTTCCAGGGCTCGCGGCTGAAGCTCGACGAGTGGGGCCTGGGCGAGCACACGCCCGGAGATCAACCGCAAGCGCGGCCGAGATCGCTCGCGATGCGGTCGGCCCCGATCGCTTCGTCGCCGGGCTCGATCGGGCCGACCGGGTTCCTGCCGGCGAGCGATGACCCGACGCTCGGGGACATCAGCTTCCGCAGCCTCCTGGCCGTGTTCGCCGAGCAGGCGCGCGGCCTGGTCGAGGGCGGCGCCGACCTGATCATCATCGAGACGGCGCAGGACATCCTGGAGGTGAAGGCGGCGGTGTTCGGCGTCCGCGAGGCGTTCAAGGAGGCCGGGCGCGAGCTGCCGATCCAGACCTCGGTCTCGCTGCTGCCGCAGGGCGGCAAGATGCTGCTCGGCACCGACATCGCCGCGGTGCTGACGACCCTGGCCGCGCTTGGATGTGGACGTCATCGGCCTGAACTGCTCGACGGGCCCCGAGGACATGCGCGACGCGATCCGCTTCCTGGGCGAGCACTCCCCGCTTCCGGTTCACTGCATCCCCAACGCCGGGCTGCCGCTCCAGGGCCCCGACGGCGAGACGATCTTCCCCGAGACCCCCGAGCAGATCTCGACCCTGCTCGGCGAGTTCGTCGAGCGCCACAACGTGGGCATCGTCGGCGGCTGCTGCGGCACCACGCCCGATCACATCCGAGCGATCGCCGAGCGGGTCGCCGGCCGGACCCCGGGCGAGCGGCCGACCGCCGCGCCGCCCCTGGTCAGCTCGATGATGACCGCCACCGAGCTGGTCCAGGAGCCCCGGCCGACCCTCGTCGGCGAGCGGGTCAACTCGCAGGGCTCGCGCAAGGCGAAGGAGCTGCTGCTCGCCGACGACTACGACGGCCTGGTCCAGGTCGCCGAGGACCAGGTCAACGGCGGCGCCCACGTGCTGGACGTCTGCGTGGCTCTTACCGAGCGCCAGGACGAGGACGACCAGATGCGCGAGGTCGTCCAGCGCATCTCGCTGACCCAGCCCGCGCCGATCCAGATCGACTCGACCGAGCCCGAGGTGATCGAGGGCGCGCTGGAGGCGATCCCGGGGCGCGCGATCGTGAACTCGGTCAACCTCGAGGCCGGCCGCGACAAGGCCGACCGCGTGATCCCGATGGCCAAGGCGCACGGCGCCGCCCTGATCGCGCTGACGATCGACGAGACCGGGATGGCGAAGACGGCAGAGCGCAAGCTCGAGATCGCGCGGCGGATCACGCAGATCGCCTGCGACGAGCACGGCCTGCCGCGCGAATCGCTGATCTTCGACGCCCTCACGTTCACGCTCACGACGGGCGACGACGAGTGGAAGCCGTCGGCGGTGGCGACCATCGGGGGGATCAAGGCGATCAAGGAGGGCATCCCCGGCGTGAAGACCTCGCTGGGCGTCTCCAACGTGTCCTTCGGCGTCGGCCAGCCCGCTCGCGCCGTCCTGAACTCGGTCTTCCTGCACCACTGCGTCGAGGCCGGGCTGGACCTGGCGATGGTCAACCCCAACCACATCACCCCCTACGGCGAGATCACCGAGGGCGAGCGCGAGCTGGCTGACGACCTGGTGTTCAACCGGCGCGACGACGCCCTGGAGCGCTTCATCGCGCACTTCGAGTCGAAGGACTCCGACGAGGAGGCCGAGGCCGAGGACCCCACCGAGGGCATGGAGCCCGAGGAGGCCCTGCATTGGCACATCCTGCGCCGCAAGAAGGACGGGGTGGAGGAGTGGATCGACCGCTCGGTCGAGAAGATCGGCGCCGTCCCGACGCTCAATCAGGTGCTGCTGCCGGCGATGAAGGAGGTCGGCGACAAGTTCGGCGCCGGCGAGCTGATCCTGCCGTTCGTGCTCCAGTCGGCCGAGGTGATGAAGCGCGCCGTCGCCCAGCTCGAGAACTACCTCGACCGGATCGAGGGCCACACCAAGGGCAAGGTCGTGATCGCGACCGTGTTCGGCGACGTGCACGACATCGGCAAGTCGCTGGTGAACACGATCCTCACCAACAACGGCTACACGGTCGTCGACCTTGGAAAGCAGGTCCCGATCGACACCATCATCGACGCCGCCGTCGAGCAGGAGGCCGATGCGATCGGGCTCTCGGCCCTGCTGGTCTCGACGTCGAAGCAGATGCCCGCCTGCATCCAGGAGCTCCACAGCCGCGGGCTCGAGTTCCCGGTGCTGATCGGCGGCGCCGCCATCAACCGCGACTTCGGCCGCCGTGCCCTTTACCCGGACGGCAAGGAGTCCGAGGCCGTCTACGAGCCCGGGGTCTTCTACTGCAAAGACGCCTTCGCCGGGCTCGACACGGTCGACGCGCTGGTCGACGACGAGGCGCGCGACGCGCTGGTGTCGAAGATCCGCGACGAGGCCCGCCAGCTTCGCGAGAAGCCCGTTGTCGTTGACGACGCGCCACCGACGACCGACGACTCGGCTCGCTCGGGCGCCGTGACCGACAACCCGATCCCCGAGCCCCCGTATTGGGGCGCCCGCGACGTCGAGATCGACCTCGACGACGTGTACCCGTACCTCGATCGCCACGTGCTGTTCAAGCTCCATTGGGGCGGGCGCGGGCAGGAAGGGCGAGGACTGGCGCCGGATCGTCGAGGGCCACGACGGCGACGAGGGCTTCGCGCCGAAGCTCGAGCGGATGTGGCGCGAGCAGGACTACCTGCGCCCGCGCGCCCGCCTCGGCTACTTCCCCTGCAACGCCGACGGGAACGAGCTGGTGATCTTCGACCCGGAAGACCGCGACCGCGAGATCGAGCGGCTGAGTCTTCCCGCGCCAGCCCAAGCACGACCGCATCTGCCTGGCCGACTTCTACCGCCCGATCGACTCGGGCGAGCGCGACGTGGTCGCCCTCCAGGCGGTGACCGTCGGCGACGAGGTCACCGAGTTGATCGGGCGCCTCGAGCGCGACGGCGAGTTCGCCGAGCAGCTCTTCGTCCACGGCCTGGGAGTCCAGTCGGCCGAGGGGCTTGCGGAGTGGCTGCATGCGGAGGTCCGGCGCGGGCTGGGGATCGACGCTCGACCAGGGCCGCCGCTACTCGTGGGGCTACCCCGCCTGCCCCGAGCAGTCCGAGCACGAGAAGGTCTGGCGCCTGCTGGGCCTCGAGGAGATCGGCATGACGCTGTCCGGCGGCTACGCGGTCTTGCCCGAGCAGTCCACCGTCGCGATCGTCGCGCACCACCCGCAGGCCGTCTACTTCGGGATGAAGTCGGGCTTCATCCCGGCGCGAGCCGAAGGGCGACGAGCTGATCGCCGGCACCGAGCGCGGGGGAGAGCTGCCGCCCGACGATGACGTCGAGGGCGACGGGACGATCCAGGCCGAGACCGACGAGCCCGCGCCCGACGCCACGCCCGCTTGAGCGGCGCTGCTTGAGGGCGCCCTGACGGGGAACGGGAGGTACGTGGAGAGCTACGAGCAGGCCTGCGCGGAGCACCGCTGGCAGGTGCCCGAGCGGTACAACATCGCGGCGGACGTCTGCGACAAGCACGACTCCGGCAAGCTCGCGATGGTCCATGAGCGGTTCGACGGCGAGGTCCGTGAGATTCGGTGGGGAGAGCTCCAGGCCCTCGCGAACCAGGCGGCGAACGTGCTGTCCGGGGCCGGCGTTGGCGCCGGCGATCGTGTCGCCGTGGTGCTGCCGCCGACGCCCGAGACCGCTGCCATCTTCTTCGGCACCTGGAAGCTGGGCGCCGTGCTGCTCTCGATGTCGGTCCTCTACGGCGACGACGGTATCCGCCACCGCCTGGGCGATTCCGAGCCGAAGGTCCTGGTCACCGACGCCGACAACGCCGGCCGCTTCGAGACGTCAGGCGTCGAGCTGATGGTCCTCGACGACGCCCTTCTGGCCGGTGCCTCCGCCGAGTTCGACACGGCCGACACGGCCGCCGACGACCCCGCGCAGCTCTACTACACATCGGGCACGACCGGGATGGCGAAGGGCATCGTCCACGGCCACCGCTACCTGCTCGCCCACGAGGAGTTCACCTACTGCCATCAGGTCTCCGACGGCGAGCGCTTCCACGGCATGGGCGAGTGGGCCTGGGCGGCCGGCATCGCGCCGCTTCTGGGCCCGTGGCGGCTCGGCGCCGTCCAGTGCGTGTACCAGCGCGAGGGCGGCTTCGACCCGCACAAGCAGCTCGACTTCCTCAGCCGCAACGAGGTGACGAACGTCTTCACGACACCCACGGCGATGCGGGCGATGATGGCGATCGGCGACGCGGGCGAGCGCTATCCCCAGCGCTTCCGACGGGTCTGCTCGGCCGGCGAGCCGCTCAACCCCGAGGCCATTCGCTGGTTCCGCGACCAGTACGGCGTCACCGTCCTCGACTACTACGGTCTGACCGAGTCCTATCCACTCTGCGCGAACTTTCCGTTCATGGACGTGCGGGAGGGGTCGATGGGCAAGCCGATGCCGGGGTGGGAGGTCGCGATCCTCGACGAGGACGAGAACCCCGTCGACCGCGGCGAGCGCGGCGAGATCTGCCTGCGGGCCCGGTCCAACCCCCACTATCCGCTCGGGTACTGGCGCAACGACGAGGCGGCCGAGGAGACCTTCGGCGGCGAGTGGTTCCACTCGAAGGACGCGGCCTCCGAGGACGAGGACGGCTACTACTGGTACGAGGGGCGCGCCGACGACGTGATCATCGCCGCCGGCTATCGGATCGGGCCGTTCGAGGTCGAGTCTGCCTGTATCGAGCACCCCGCTGTCCACGAGGCTGCGGCCGTCGCCTCCCCCGACGAGCTGAAGGGCAACGTCGTGAAGGCGTTCATCGTCCTCGCCGAGGGCCACGAGCCCTCCGACGAGCTCGCCGAGGAGATCAAGCGCTTCGTCCGCGAGCGCCTCTCCGCCTACGCCTATCCCCGCCGGATCGAGTTCACCAGCGAGCTCCCGAAGACCCTCACCGGCAAGATCCGCCGCATCGAGCTGCGCCAGCAGGAAGCCGCCACGACCTCCTGATAACCGCTCTGGAATGGGCGTCTGACGATCGCGATCGCCTCTGTTACGGTGAAGCGGACGCAACCGACCGCGAACTTCTGCGGCCCGGCGGCGGACTTCGCCGTGCGTGCGCAGGGAGAGGAGAGCAAGCGATGGAGAAGGTCGAACATGAGATCTGCGGCGTCTGGACTCGAGGCGCCGACCCGAAGGAACTGGTCCTGAGCGACGGCTCGCGACTGCTGCTGGAGTCCGGCATGGCCAGCGACGGCGAGGTGGCTTGGCGGCGGACCGACGGCCGCGACGAGACGCAGGGCAACGTCAGCGTCCCCGAGGCGGTCGAGCTGGCCGGCGACGCGTACGCCGGCTACGTGGCCGTGCGAACCCGGGCCGAGGCCGAGTGGCTGAAGGCGATCGCCGAGTGGTGCGGCCAGGAGGCGTCGCGGCTCGAGCGGGGCCTTGCGCACGCGGGTCGCTAGGTTTGGGAGGGACGAAACCCGGCACCTAAGGCACTGCGAAGGAGAACGACAGATGGCTCTCACCCTTGGCGACACCGCACCCGACTTCGAGGCCGACACCACGGAGGGGCCGATCAGCTTCCATGACTGGATCGGGGACTCCTGGGCGGTCCTGTTCTCGCACCCCCGCAACTTCACCCCGGTCTGCACCACCGAGCTCGGCTACATGGCGAGCGCCAAGCCCGCCTTCGACGAGCGCGGCGTGAAGATCATCGGCCTCTCGGTCGACCCGCTCGAGAACCACGCCGACTGGGCCAGGGACATCGAGGAGACGCAGGGGACGGCGCCGAACTACCCGATCATCGCCGACCCGGAGTTCAAGGTCTCGAAGGCCTTCGGGATGCTGCCCGCGGACACCGAGGGCGACCCCACCGAGCGGACACCGGCGCAGAACCAGACGGTGCGGAACGTGTTCGTGATCGGCCCGGACAAGAAGATCAAGCTGATCCTGATCTATCCGATGACGACCGGTCGCAACTTCGACGAGGTGCTGCGGGTGATCGACTCGCTCCAGCTCACGGCCGACAAGAAGGTCGCGACGCCCGTCAACTGGAAGCCGGGCGAGGACGTGATCATCGCCGGCTCGGTCTCAGACGACGAGGCGAAGGAGACCTACCCGGATGGCTGGGAATCGCCCAAGCCCTACATCAGGATCGTGCCCCAGCCCAAGTAGGGGGCAGGACAGCCCAGCGCGGGCCGGGCGGCGGCGCTAGCCGCGCTTGCCGATGCCCAGGCGGGCGGCGAGCCCGCGGGCGTTCAGCAGCCGGTACAGGCGGTTCAACAGCTTGCGGCGCCTTGGCGAGTACGGGTACCAGAGCGGCTCGCTCTTGGCGGTGGGCAGGCGCGGCGTCACGATCGACTCGGTGCGGCAGTACTTGCGGATCCCGGCCGGGCCGTGGCGCCAGCCGATGCCGGAGTCCTTCCAGCCGCCCATCGGCACCTCCAGGTGGAAGTAGTTGACGAGCGCGTCGTTGATGTTGCAGGCGCCGACCTCGAGCTGCTCGGCGACGCGCTCGGCGCGCTTCGTGTCGCCTGAGAAGACCGAGGCGGACAGCCCGTAGCGCGAGTCGTTGGCCATCCGGACCGCCTCCTCGGGGCTCTTCACCTTCATCACGCCCACGACCGGGCCGAAGGTCTCGTCGACCATCACCTTCATCGAGTGGTCGGCGTCGGCGACGACGGTGGGCTCGTACCAGTCGCCCTCGCCGTCCTTGCGCCTACCGCCGGTTAGGATGCGCGCGCCCTTCTAGCGGGCGTCCTCGACGTGGTCGGAGACGATGTCGATCTGGGCGGGCGAGGTCATCGCGCCCTGCTCGGCGCCGTAGTCGCGGCCGTCGGCCCCCTGGCGGAGCTCCTTGACGTTGGCGGTGAGGCGCTCGACGAACTCGTCGTAGACCGGCTCCTCGACGTACACGCGCTCGATCGACATGCAGACCTGGCCGGTGTTGACGAAGCCGCCGTACGTCGTGGCGTTCGCCGCCCGGTCGAGGTCCGCGTCGGCGAGCACGATCGCGGGATCCTTGCCGCCCAGCTCCAGGCTGACCGGGGTCAGCGTGTCGGCGGCGCGCTTCATCACGATCCGCCCGGTGCGGTCCGACCCGGTGAAGTGCATGAAGTCGACCTCGTCGACCAGGGCGCCGCCGGTCTCACCCATGCCGTTGACGACGTCGAAGACGTCGGGGCCACCGACCTCCTCCTTCCAGCCGCGCACGACCTCCATCAACTCCAGCGGCGTGAACTCGCTGGGCTTGATCACGGCCGCGGCTCCGGCCATCAGCGCGGGAATCGCGTCGCCGGCGGAGAGGATCAGCGGGAAGTTCCAGGGGCTGATGATCCCGACCACGGGATAGGGCCGGTAGCGGACCCGCAGGCGGCGGACCTTGGTGGGCAGGAGCCCCGCCTTGGGGGTCTCGTCGGCGAGGTACTCCTCGCCGTGCTGGCCCCAGAAGTTGATCGCCAGCTCGAGATAGACGGACTCCAGCCCCGAGTCGCCGCGCACCTTTCCGGTCTCCGCCTGGACGATGTCGGCGATCCGCTCGCGGTTGTCCAGCAGCCAGTCGCGCCACTGCTCCAGCCAGCGCGCGCCGGCCCTTGACGCCGATCGCCTCCCAGGCCGGCTGGGCCGCGCGCACCCGCGCGACGGTCTCGGCGACCTGCTCGGGGGTGGCGACGTCCAGCGTCTGCATCAGGGAGCCGTCGGCCGGCCGCAGGACTTCGAACGTCTCCGCGGCGGGCGACTTGCCGTTGCCGGATGCCTCGGACTTCGATGAGGTGCGCTGGGTTGCGGCGGTGGGCTCCATTGCGCGCCGAACCTTAACCCGTCGTAGCCGCCGGGGGTCTAGCCCGGAACGAGCCGCAGCAGCCGTCCGCCCGAAAGCGTCGTGACGTACACGGTGCCGTCGGGCCCCGAGGCGAACGAGGAGGGATCGGTGATCGAGACGTTGATCGAGCGGTCCTTGCGGGCGCCCGAGAGCTTGACCTCGAAGCTGCGGAGCTTGTCGCTCCCGAAGTCGGCGTATACGTAGCGCTTGTTCAGCCGGTTGAGGTCGTCGTCGCGGACCACCACACCGCCCGTGATCACGTTGCCCTGGCTGTGCGAGTACTCGTGGACCGGCGGCTCGTAGCTCTTGCGCGACGGGCGCGGCGCCTCGTTGTCGCCGTCGCCGTTGAAGCGGTGGTCGCCCTCGAAGTGGTCCCAGCCGAAGTTGGCCCCCTTCAGCTTCTTCTCGTTTTCGATGTCCACCTCCTCGAAGCGGAACTGGCCGACGTCGCCGATCGCGATCCGTCCCGTGGGGTGGTCGAAGGAGAAGCGGAACGGGTTCCGCAGCCCCAGCGCGTAGATCTCGTCGCGGCCCCTGTTCCCGTCGAACGGGTTCGAGCTTGGCGAGCCGTAGTCGCCGGATCCCTGGCCGTGCGGGTTGATTCGCAGGAGCTTGCCGAGCAGGCTGCCCCGGTCCTGCGCGTTCTCCTTCGGGTCGCCGCCCGCGCCGCCGTCGCCGGTGCCCGCGTAGAGGAAGCCGTCGGGTCCGAACGCGATCGTGCCGCCCTGGTGGTTCTCCTCGCCCGGGTGGGAGATGTTCATGACCTTGCGCTGGGTGGACTCCTGGACGTCCACGTTGCTGGCGGCCTCGAACTCGTCGATCCTGATCGTGTGGCTGTTGTTCTTCGTGTAGTAGGCGTAGAGCAGGTCGTTCGTCTGGTAGTCGGGATCGAACGCGATCGAGAGCAGGCCTCCCTCGCCGGCCGTCGAGACCTCGCTCGCGATGTCAAGGAACTCCACGTGCGAGCCGTCGCCGAGGTCGACCACGCGCACCCGCCCCTCGCGCTCGACGACGTAGGCCAGGCCGGGCACGCCCGGCGCGAACGCGGTGTAGATCGGCTGGTTGAGCCCGTCGGCGACCTCGTCGGTGTCGACCCCGAAGCCGCGCTCGGCGGGTTCGCCGCCCACGGCCGCGACCGCGAGGCAACAGCTCGCCAGCGCTGCGAGGGCTGCCGCCGGCTCGGATCACAGCTGCTCGAGGCGGAAGACGGGACCGTCGAGGTCGACCACGTAGATCTGCCCGCCGGCGCCCTCGGCGAACGAGACGATGCTCCCGCCGGAGACGCCTGGGTCGACCGCCGATGGCGTGCCGGCCGGGACGTCGATAGCGAAGACCTGGCTCTGACAGAGGTCGCTGAAGATGTAGTCGCCGGCCAGCGCCGGGAGCCCGGGGTCGTTGACGACATAGCCGCCCGCGATCGAGCAGAAGTCGTCGGGCGCGTCGTGGGAGAAGTCGGCGATCGGCTCGGTGTGGGGGCTGGCGTTCGGCTCGGTGCCGAAGCTGGTCTCGTTGAAGCCCTCGTAGTCGTTCCAGCCGAAGTTCGCGCCGAGGCCGGGGTTGGCGCCCGAGAGGTAGTTGACTTCCTCCCAGTCTCCGCCGCCGACGTCGGCCAGCGTCAGGGCGCCGGTCGCCGAGTCGAAGGAGAAGCGCCAGGGGTTGCGCAGCCCGATCGCGAAGATCTCGTCGGCGCCGTCGGTGGCTCCGGCGTACGGGTTGTCGCCGGGCGCCGTGTAGCCGCCGGCGGCCTGCGGATCGATGCGGATCAGCTTGCCCAGTAGGGTGTCGATCTCCTGGGCGTCGTTCTCCGGGTCCCCCTGCGGGCCCGCCGTCGCCGATCGCGGCGTAGAGGTAGCCGTCGGGGCCGAACTGGAGCTGGCCGCCGTTGTGGTTGTCCGCCTGGTCGTGCTGGATCGTGATGACCTTCTCGCGGGACTTGAAGCTCGCGCGCAGCGGATCGTTGGCCCTGCGCTTGAACTGGTCGATCCGGATGTCGCCGGCGTTGGTGATGTAGTAGACGAAGAAGCGGCGGTTGGTGTCGTAGTCGGGGTGGAAGGCGACCGAGAGAAGCCCCTGCTCGCCGCCGTACCGGACGATGTCGCGCGCGTCGAGGAACGGCTTGTTTCGCTCGCGCTCGTTCTTCAGCACAACGATCCGGCCGCGCTGCTCGACGACGAAGAAGAGGTTGTCGGCCCCGGGCGCGTTGTCGGCGTGCACCGGGGACCTGAAGTTGCCGATGCTCGACCAGCTCGAGTGTGTCGGTGCCGGCCCTCGCGCTGCCGCTGGCGAGCAGGGCGCCGATGACCGTCGCGACGGCGACGAGCGCCGCCAGCCCGAGCTTCCTTCGCTTGTCCCTGCCGATCACGGTCCCACCCATAACCGCCAGGGAGCTTAGCGGCCACCAGGCGGCTGGCTAGACCTCACGAGGCTGGCTCGAGGCGGTACACCGGGCCCTCGACCGAGATGGCGTACACGTGACCGTCGACGTCCTCGCCGAACGAGCTCAGGCCGGGCACCTCGACGCCCAGCTCGACGTCGTCGGTCGCCTTCTTACCGGGCTCGGCCGTGAAGCTCCGCAGCTGCCCGGCGCAGTAGTCGCCGTAGAGGTAGCGGCCATAGAGCGACTCGAGCTCAGGATCACGGACGACGTAGCCGCCCGTGACCGAGCAGCCCTCGTCGTGGCCGTAGGCGAACACCGGCGGGATGTGCGCGGCGGCCTCCTGGTCGGCGTTGAAGCGGGCGTCCGCCTCGTAGGCGGACCATCCGAAGTTGGCTCCGCTCAGCTCGCCGGCCGTGACGCCGTTCACCTCCTCGAACTCCTGCTGGCCAACGTCGCCGATCCAGACGTCGTCGGTCTCGCGGTCGAACGAGAACCGCCACGGGTTGCGCAGCCCCAGGGCGACGACGCGGTGATCGCCGTCGCCCGAGGTGTCCACCTCTACGAGCTTCCCCAGCAGGGTCGAGCGGTCCTGCCCGTTTCGCTCGGGATCCCCGGACCCGCCGCCGTCCCCCAGCCCCAGGAGCAGCCGGCCCATCGGGTCGAACAGGACCAGGCCCCCGTTGTGGTTCGGGTAGGGCTGGTCCTGGGCCAGCACCTCGCGGCCGTCCGCGGCATCCACGGGGGCGCCGTCCTCGGAGCGGTACTCGACGACCCGCGAGTCGCCCTCGGCGTTGGTGAACGAGACGTAGAAGAGACCCGAGTCCGCGTAGTCGGGCGCGAACGCGATCGAGAGCAGGCCCTGCTCGCCGCAACAGGTGATCTGATCGGCGACGTCCAGGAAGACCTCGGGCTCGCCGCCGTCCTCGGGCAGGCGCTGGACGCGGCCGGTCTGCTCGACGACGTAGAGGTCGCCGCCCTCGGGCGGCTGGGCGACGTAGACGGGCTGCTCGAACGAGCCGATCTCCTCGAGCTTCACCCCGCCCTCGCCATCGCCGGCCTTCGGCGAGCGGCTGGGGGGCTTCGTCTCGGTCGTGGTCTCGGTGGTGTTGGGGGCCGAGGCCGTCGTCGGCTCGTCGTCATCGCCGCCGCACCCGGCGAGCAGGAGGCAGGTTGCGCCGATCGCCAGCGTTCCAAGGGCCCACTGCCCCATGCGTCCCGTCATCGGACGCAGACTAGAGGGTCGGTTCGCCCGGCTGGCCGGGGCGCGGGCGCTGCTACTCGATCTTGATCGAGCCGTCGGGCTCGACCGTGGCGTCGGGCGGCCGGGTCGAGATCGTCACCACGAACGAGCCCTCGACCGGGCTCCCGTCCGCGGTGACCGCCTGGGCCTTGCCGGTCAGTCCAGCCGCGATCTCGTAGTTGACCGTGTAGGTGCCGCCCTGCACCGGCGTGACGCGCCAGACCGCGGCGAGCTCGTCGCCGGGGGCGAGGGCGCCGAACGAGAAGGTGTTGGTCTGCGCCGCCTCGGCGCCGGCCGTGGGCTCGTCGTCGAGCTCCTTCGGGCTGACCGAGGGCTCGAGGAACTTCGGGTAGTCCTGCTCGAGGATCCAGACCGGGCGATTGGGGTTGGCGAGGCCCGTCTGCTCGGAGCGCAGCGAGAAGGGGCCGTCCGCCGCGCACGAGTCGAGGCAGATCGTCACGGCCAGATCGGGGATCTGCTCGTCGCCGATGTTCTCGACCGCGAGCACCAGGTCGCTGGTGTCGGCCAGGCGCTGGCGCGTGGGGAACTTCGCCTCGGTCACCTCGACCTCGAACTCCCCGGTGGGCTCCGCGGCGTCCTGTCGCTCCTCCTCGCCGCCGCCGCACGCGGGCATGGCGACGATGGCGCCTGTGAGGGCCAGGGCGATCGCGATCCGTGCGTGAATTGCCCGGTCTCGCGACCTGCGGGCGTTTTTGCCTCTCTCCCCCAAGGCGCGAGGAACATACCATCGGAACGAGGGATGCTCGACGGTTCGATCGGCCCGCTCCGATCGGCGGCGGTCAATCTGAGCGCAATCTCAACTCAATGTGGGCGCAACAGTTGTCGGTGGCGGCGGGCGGTTCCATCGAATACGCTGTGCCAAGCCTTCGGCTGGGAGCCGCGAGGCGGGAGAGAGATGGTCAGATCAGTCGCGGATAGGGCGTTCCTGCCGGCCAAGTCCATGTTCGAGGAGGTCGGGAACATGATGATCCTGACCGGCAAGACGATCTCGGCCGTGGTCAGGCCCCCGTATCCCTACGGCGGCGAGTTCATCTCCCAGTTCCTCTTCGCCCTCCAGCTCTGCTGGTTCCCGATGATGATCTCGACGATCGCCTTCGGCTTCGGCGCGCCGGGGCTCCAGGCCGCGAACTTCCTCTCGCTGTTCGGTGCCCTCGACCGCCTCGGAGGCTTCTTCATCCTCGCGTCCGTCCGCGAGTTCGCGCCGTTCGTGACCGCGGTGGTGGTGGCCGGCGTGGCCGGGACCGCGATCACCGCCGATCTGGGCGCCCGCAAGATCCGCGAGGAGCTCGACGCGCTCCAGGTGCTGGGCGTCGACCCGATCAAGAACCTCGTCGTCCCGCGGTTCCTTGCGTTGATGCTGATCACCGGGCTGATGGACATCTACGCGCTGCTCTTCGGTATCTCCGGCGGCCTCTTCGCCGAGATCGCCTACGGCCAGCCGCTCGGCGGGTTCTTCGCGACCTTGTTCAACAACGCCTCGGTCACGGACCTGTGGGGCTCGATCCTGAAATGCACCATGTTCGGCGCGATCATCGCCGTGGTCTGCTCCTACAAAGGGATGAATGCGTCCGGAGGCGCCGAGGGGGTGGGCCGCGCGGTGAACGAAGCGGTCGTGATCGCCTTCCTGGGCGTGTTCGCATTCAACTACGTGTTCACGCAGACGCTCCTCGCCACGAACCCTGAGATCAGCGTGATCAAGTGATCGCGGAGCGTCTCCAAGAGAGCCCTGGTTGGGCGCGAAGCGCGATCCAGGTGTTCTGATGCCCGGCTGGCTCGCAGTACCTCGGGACTGGCTCGACTCGCTCGGGACGATCGCCCGCTTCGGCGGGCGGACGATGATCCTGGTCTTCAACGGCCGCGTCTTCCACTTCTTCGGCGAGGCGCTCCGCCAGGCGGGGATCCTGATCCTCGGCTCGGCGGTCGTGATCTGGGGCCTCACCTTCATCCTCGGCCTGCAGTGCGGCATCGAGGGCGCGTACTTCTCGCGCTCGGTCGGTGCGCCGTCCAACGCCGGCGTCTTCGCCGCCTGGTGCGACCTGCGCGAGGTGATCCCCTACGCGTTCGGCTACATGATGGCCGCGAAGGTCGGCACCGGCATCGTCGCCGAGCTGGGCTCGATGCGCATCTCCGATGAGATCGACGCCCTCGAGGTCATGGGCGTGCAGCCGATGATCTACCTCTGCGCCACCCGCCTGCTGGGCGCCTGGATGACGCTCCCGTTCATCTACCTCGCGGGCATCGGCGTCGGCTACTTCGCCTCCTACCTGGCGGTGGTCGAGCAGGTCGGCGAGGTGTCCTCGGGCGGCTACTTCCTGATCTTCTGGATGTTCCAGAACCCACCCGACCTCATATTCAGCCTCATCAAGGGGATGACGATGGCGACCGCCATCGTGCTGGTCGGCTGCTACTACGGCTACAACGCGGCGGGAGGCCCGGTCGGCGTGGGAACCGCCACCGCGAAGTCGATGGTGCTCAACATCGTGTTGGTGCACATCATCGGGATGATGGGAACGCTGATCTTCTGGGGCGCCAACCCGAGGGCGCCCATCGGAGGCTGAACGGGCCCCGGAGGGGGCGCCGCGAAAAGGAGACCACCAAGTGACTGACGAGCGCTACGACGACGACTACGAGGGCGAGCACGACGAGGCCGAGACCGAGACCGAGACTGACGTCCAGGCCGAGACGGAGTACGAGGAAACCCAGAGCGACGCGAGCTTCGATCGCAGCGGCGGCGATGACGACAGCCCGTACGTCGAGCCCGCGCCCGAGCTGGGCACGCTCCACAAGGACTACATCCTGCCGGGCGTCGCCTCCGACGAGAACAACCCCTACCGCTGGCACACCGGTGAGAAGCGCGACCACGGCGGCGAGGACGCGATCGAGATCATCGACGTCGTCAAGCAGTTCGGCCGGATGCGCATCCTCAACGGCCTTAACCTCGGCCTGCCCGACGACCAGGTCTCGATGGTCCTGGGCCCGTCGGGAACCGGCAAGAGCGTGCTGATCAAGCACATCGTCGGCCTGCTCTATCCCGGACTCCGGCGATCTCCTGGTCCACGGCGAGTCGGTGCCCGGGATGACGGACGACGAGTTGTTCGAGATGCGCAAGAAGTTCGGCCTGCTGTTCCAGGACGGCGCGCTGTTCGGCTCGATGAACATCTACGACAACACCGCCTTCCCGCTGCGGCAGCACACCGACAAGGGCGAGGACGAGATCGGCGAGATCGTCAACCGCCGCCTGCTGGAGGTGGGCCTCGCCGAGGCGACCGACAAGATGCCGAACGAGCTCTCGGGCGGAATGCGCAAGCGCGCCGGCTTTGCCCGGGCGCTGGTGCTGGACCCCGCGATCGTCATGTTCGACGAGCCCGACTCGGGCCTGGACCCGGTGCGTACGGCGCTCCTGTGCGAGCTGATCCGCGAGATCCACGAGGAGAACGGCGGCTGCTACATGGTGATCAGCCACGACCTCGGCACCGCGCGTCGCATCGCCGACTTCATCGCGGTGCTGTGGAAGGGCAAGATCGTCGAGTCCGGCCCGTCCGACGAGCTCTTCAACTCGGAGAACGAGTTCGTCTCCCAGTTCCTGAACGCCGAGACCGAAGGTCCATTGGCAATGGATTAAGGCCCGTACGGGCCGGCGCGGGCGGCTCCTCGGCGCCCGTAATCTGAATCCAATGCGGAACGCCCTAACCCGGATCGCCGCGTGGGCCGTGGAGCGGCCGGCGCCGGTCGTCGCCCTGGCGATCCTGGTGTCGCTCGTGGGCGCGGTGGGCGCGCTGGCGCTCGAGCCGGATCGCAACCCCGACTCGCTGGTGGACTCGGGCTCGGACGCGTTCGCGGCGACCGAGGACTTCTACGAGGGCTTCGGCGACGAGCCGGTCCGGATCCTGGTCGAGGGGGATCTCCAGGAGCTGATGCTGACCGAGGACCTGGGGACGCTGCTAGCCCTCGAGGCCTGCCTGTCGGGAAGCGCGCCGGGGGGGCAGGTGTACGGCGAGAACCAGCCGGCCCCGGCCCCGTGCGCCCGGCTGGCCGAGGAGAAGCCGGCCGAGGTGGTCTTCGGCCCGGCCACGTTCCTGAACCAGACCGCGATCACCGCCGAGCGGGTCCTGAACGACCAGACCCAGGCCGCCGAGGCGCAGGCCGCGCTCGCCGCGCGCCGGGCCGCGAACGCCGCGAAGGAGCAGGGCCTCTCCGAGGACGAACAGCTCGCCGCTGCCAGCGCCGCCTCGCAGGAGGTAATGACGCAGTTCCAGGATCAGCTGCTTCAGGCCGCGTCCCGCTACGGCCTGACCGGAATCCCCAGCCTTGACGACCCGACCTACGTCAGCACCGTCGTCTTCGATCCCGCCCAGCCGTCGGGCACCCCGAAGGCGCGCTTCAACTTCCTGTTCCCGAGCCCCGATGCGGCGATGATCACGGTGCGCCTGCGGCCGGATCTGACCCAGGCCGAGCGCGAGCGCGCCATCGGCCTGTTCCGCGACGCCGTCGAGGACCCCGCCTTCGACCTGCGCGGGGGCGAGTACGTCGTCAGCGGGGTCCCGGTGATCTTCGACGGCCTCGCCCAGACGCTGTCGGGCGAGATCCTGGTCCTGCTGGTGGTCGCCCTCGTCGTCATGGCGCTCGTGCTCGCAGTGGCCTTCGGCCCGCCCCTGCGGCTGCTGCCCTTGGCCATCGCGCTGGCGGCGACGGGAATCGTGTTCGGCTTCCTCGCCCTCGTCGGCGGCTCGCTGACGATCGCCTCGATCGCGGTCCTCCCGATCCTGACCGGGCTGGCCGTCGACTACGCGATCCAGTTCCAGGCCCGGTTCCGCGAGCGCTTGGACGCGGGATCCTCTCCGGCGCGCGCCGCCGTCGAGGCGGGGGCCCGAGGGGGCCCGGTGATCGGGGTCGCTCTGCTGGCTACCGCCGCGGGCTTCGTCGTCCTCCTGCTGTCGCCGATCCCGATGGTCCGGAGCTTCGGCCTGCTGCTCGTCGCGGGCGTCCTCGTCGCCTTCGCCCTTGCCCTGACGGCGGGCCTCGCGACGCTCTCGCTGATCCGAAGGGGCGACGGCGCCGGGATCGCCAATCCCCTGCGCCGCCTGACGGACCGCGCGCAGCCGCGGAAACGGGCGGCGGGCGAGCGCCTGGGGAAGTGGGGCCGATCGGCGCTGGCAGCCTCGATCAGCGCGCCCGGCAAGGTGTTGGCCGCGGCCCTGGTCCTCGCCGTCGCGGGGTGGATCGCGGGAACCCGCACCGAGCTGGTCTCCGACATCCGCCAGCTCCTGCCCGCCAACCTGCCCGAGCTCCAGGACGTCGACGAGCTGGAGGAGCTGACGGGCGTCTCGGGCGACGTCTACGTGACCGTCGACGCCGACGACCTCACGGACCCCGCCGTGATCGGGTGGATGGCCGAGTTCGAACAGCGCGTGCTCGATCGCCACGGATACGAGGCCGGCGTCTCGACCTGCCAGGACGAGGATGTCGAGCTCTGCCCCGGCACGACGCTCGCCACCCTCTTCGCCGGCTCCGAGATCCCGTCCCGCGCTCAGATCAGCGAGCTCTTGGACCTCCTGCCGGACTACTTCTCCCAGGCCGTCGTCGATCGCGACGAGGGCGGCGACGGCGGGACGGCGTTGATCGGCTTCGGCATCCGCGTGATGCCCTTCGACGAGCAGAAGGACCTGATCGACGACATCCGCTCCCAGCTCGATCCGGTGGGCTCGGATCTCGACCCGCCGCCCGGCGTGGACGTGCAGGTCGTCGGGCTGCCCGTGTTGGTCGCCGACGCGAACGCGGCCCTGGGCAGCAACCGCTACCTGCTGACGGGAGCGGGGCTGCTGGCGATCGCGCTGGTCCTCCTGGCCGTCTATCGCTCGGCCTCACGAGCGCTGGTCCCCCTGATCCCGATCGCGCTGGCAACCGGCTGGTCGTCGCTGGTCGTCGAGGCCGCGAGCGTCCCCCTGAACCCCATGTCGGCCACCCTGGGGGCGCTGGTTATCGCGATCGCGACCGAGTTCTCGGTGATCCTGGCCGCGCGCTTCCACGAGGAGCGGGATTCCGGCCAGTCCGTAGGCGAGGCGCTGCGCCGGACCTACGCGCGGACGGGGACGGCGGTGGCCGTATCGGGCGCGACGGCGATCGCGGGCTTCGCCGTGTTGGTGGCGAGCGACGTGCGGATGCTGCGCGACTTCGGGCTGGTCACGGTGTTCGACCTCGCGGTGGCGCTCGCCGGGGTGATGCTGGTCCTGCCGGCGGCGCTGGTGTGGGCCGACGGCGGGCTCGAGCCGCTGCTGGCGCGCCTGCGCCGCCGCGGCCGTCCGGCCGCCGAGCAGGCGGGTGCGTAACGATCGTCCCGTGACCGAGGAGCCCCAGAAGCCGCCGTCATCCCCGAGCTCGTTCCGGCCGGGGGGCCGCTACTCGCTCTTCGTGGGGCTCGCGTTCATCGGCGTCATCGCGGTCGCCGCGATCAACGGCATCAACACCGACGAGGGAACCCTGCTGGGCATCGAGGACGTCACCGGCGAGCCGCTCGCCGAGTTCGCGGTGCCCGACGTCCGGGGGTCGCTGGACCTCGACGCGAACATCGCCCAGGACGACTGCGAGACCGCCGAGAACCCGTGCCCGGAGGCCGACCGGCGGACACCCGCATGCGAGATCGACCCCAAGGGCGCGATCCGGGTCTGCGACCTCTTCGACAAGCCGCTGGCGGTCACGTTCTGGTTCACGAACCCCGAGGCGTGCGTCGAGACCCAGGATGCGATCACGGGCCTGGCCCGCGACTACCGGGGCCGGGCCAACTTCCTGTCGGTGGCGGTCCGCGGCGACCGGGGCGAAGTGGAGGACATCGTCGCCGCGCGCGACTGGCCCGTGCCGGTGGGATGGGACCGCGACGGGGCGGTCTCGAACGTCTACCGCGTCGGCGTCTGCCCGACGGTCGGGATCGCCCGTCCCGGCGGCATCTTCGAGACCGTCCTGATCGGTCTCGAGGCCGAGCCCGAGCGGGTGGCCGACGAGCTCGACGCGCTGCTCGCCGAGCGCCCCGCGGCCGAAGGGGGGGAGGGGTGAGCGACGCCGCGCCGGAGACCGGCTGGATCGCTCCCGAGCTGGCCGAGGAGTTCCCGGGCCTCTCGCTGCGCTACGCGATCGTCGAGCGCGGGCCGGGCCGCTCGACGCCTGCCGCCAAGCGGCGACTGAAGGAGCTCAGCGACCGCTTCACCGGGGCGCAGGCGATCAACCTCCGCCACCAGTCGCTTCCCTGGGCCTACCGCGTGTTCTACCGGCACATCGGGCTCGACCCCGACGAGCAGCCCACGCCGATCGAGCAGGCTTCGCTTGACCGGATGAAGCACGGCGGCTTCCGGTCGCGGAACCTGCTCGACGACGCGCTCACGATCGCCACGGTCGAGTCCCGCGTGGCCCTGCGGGCGCTCGACGCCGACAAGGTCCAGGGACGCCTGGGCGTCCGGCCGACCGCGGACGGCGAGGGCCTCGAGGGCAGGCCCGGCGCCCTTCCGCCGGGCACCCTCGCGATCGCCGACGAGGCGCGGCCGGTGGCCCTGCTCTTCGGTGCCACCGCCGACGGCAGGGGCGTGGAGAAGCGGACGAAGCGAACGGTCCTGTGCGCGATCGCAGTGCCGGGGGTGCCGCAGATCGCCGCCGAGGAGGCCCTCTGGTTGGCTGCGGGGGTCCTGCGCGGTTAGACGGTTGATCCCCGCCCCAACCATCTAGAATCCGAAGGGCGATGCCGGAGCTTCGCACCCAGGAGACCAGCCAGCGGACGCCCTTCGGGCTCCCGGCGCCAGCCGGTGGCGGCGGCTCGGCCGTCGCAGTTCCCTCCGAGGGCTTGGTGCGCCAGGACCTGCGCCGCCAGATCGCGAGCCTCGAGCGCAGGCTGGGCGAGCTGTTCGCCTCCGCGTTCCCGCGCCAGGGGATCGACTGGCACGTCGGCGCGGTCGGCGGGCCGCGGGTGCTCGACTCGGGCGACCTCGAACGCGTCCGCGACGCGCTGGTCGTGCGCCTGCGCGAGGCCCAGACGGACCTCGGCCGGCGGGCCGACGCCGAGGAGTCGAACCGAGCGCTGATCGAGTCGATGATCGCCGAGCCCGAGCGCCACCGCTGGGTGAAGGTGTCCAACGAGGACATCGGCGAGGGCGAGTGCCGCCACTGGCACGCCAGGCCCCGCTGGGGCATTCTCGGGATGTTCCTCGGCTGGTGGCGCGTCAAGCTCTCCTCGGGCTGCCCGTTAGCTGAGGGCGGCGGCCCCTTTCCCTCCTTTGGCAAGTAAGCGCAAGCGCCGCAGGGGCGGCCAGCGACGGCCGCCGCCGCCCCAGAGGCGGCCGGTTCAGCGCGGCGGCGGGGCCAAGCGCCAGGCCGCAGTGGCCGGCGCGCCGTCGACGCGGCGCGGGGCTGCGGCCGAGGGGCGACCGCCGGCACCGTGGGGCTCGTTTCCGCTGGTCGAGCTGGTGACGCTGGTGGGCATCATCCTCCTGGTCTTGGGATTCTTCGTCGTCAAGGGCGACCAGGGCGCTGTGATGGTGGTCGTCGGGGTGGCGCTGGGCTCGCTCGCCGGCCTCGAGCTCTCGATCCGCGAGCACTTCTCGGGCTTTCGCTCGCACACCCTGCTCCTCTCGGGCGTGGCCGGGGCGCTGGTCCTCGCGGCGCTCTTCTACCTCGCGCCCGAGGGGCTCGGCGTGGCCGTCCGGCTGGCGATCGCGACGATCGTGTTCGCGGGGTCGGCCCGCGTCCTCAGCCTGCTCTTCCAGCGACGGGCCGGCGTCCTCTACAAGGTGCGCTGAACGAACCGGGGCGGACGCGCTTTCGCGCGCCCGCCCCAGCGCTTACGGCGTCGGGCCGCTAGGCGACCGCGCGGGTCTTCGTCTCGAGTGCGACTGCGAGCACCAGGCGCTGGCGCTCGGTCAGGCGGCCGAGCTCGCGGTTCTCGTTCAGGCCAAGCCCGAACAGGAACTTGCGAGCCCTGGCGCGCCCCCAACGGCGCTGACTGCGAAGCAACTCCCCCACCGTCATCGTCGAGACCTCCCACGGGCAGCCGCGGACTACCTCCGCCGCCTCGGTCTCTCCCGCGGCGACGTCCCGCTTGAGCGCGGCCCGGGCCAGACGTACTCGGTTGGCTTCGGCGAGCGCACGCATGTGTTGCGGAACGGGTGCAGGGGCGACCGTTGAGGCAGCTTCCATTCTCACTCCTCCTTTGAAGTGGTTCTACGAGGTTGGCGGCTTGGTTTCGCCGTCAGCACCGCTTCGCGGCTTCAGAGGCCGCGTCAGGGTTGGCTGGCCGAGGAAGAGCACTCTCTCCTCCCCGTCCGCTCCCCGCCCCGGGTGCGTCCGGCGTGCGAGGCAACCTATGCGAGTGCAGCCCGCGGCCGTCAACCAGGTGCCCCCCCTTGCCGCCTACCGGGTTCGCTAAGAGCACACTTTTTCTTCGGCTGCGACCCCTTGTCCAGGATCGGACAAGCCGAAACTACCCACTCAGGGGGAACTATTGGCCGCGTTCGGACGAGATCAGGCTCTCGCGGAACTTCGGGGAAGTCTTGGAGGACCCGGTCGAAGATCTCGAGCGCCTGGTCCAGGTGCTCGCGCTCGTGGGTCGCCATCAGCGAGGTGCGAAGCAGCGCGCCGCCGGGCGGCACCGCCGGGTGGATCGCGACGTTGGTGTAGACGCCGGCATCGAACAGGGCCTTCCACAGAAGGACGGCCTGCCAGTCCTCGCCGACCACCACCGGTACCACCGGGGTGTTGGCCTCGGTCCCGTCGGGCAGCGTGCCGGGCTCGACCACTTCCAGGCCCAGGTCGCGGTAGCCCTGGCGCAGGTAGGCCGCGTTGTCCAGTAGGCGCGTCATCAGCTCCGGCCCCTCCTCTCGCATCACCCGCAGAGCCCCGAGGGCCGCGCCGACGGCCGCCGGCACCGCCGACGCGGTGAAGATGAACGGCCGCGACGAGATCCGCAGGTACTCGACCACCTCGGCCGAGCCGGCGATGAAGCCGCCGCACGAGGCGAGGCTCTTGGAGAAGGTGCCCATGCGCAGGTCGACCTGGTCCTCGAGCCCGAAGAGCTCGCAGGTCCCGGCGCCGCGCGCGCCGAGGACGCCGACGGCGTGGGCCTCGTCGACCATCAGCCGGGCGCCATGGCGCTTGGCACAGCTCGACGATCCGGGGCAGGTCGCAGACGTCCCCCTCCATCGAGAAGACCCCGTCGACCACGACCAAGCACGCCGCCGCCGTCGCTCGACGGCCCGCTCGAGCATGCGCTCCAGCTTCGGCATCTGGTTGTGGCGAAAGGGCCGTAGCTTGGCCCCGGACAGCCGCACGCCGTCGAGGATCGAGGCGTGGTCGGCCGAGTCGCAGATCACGGTGTCGCCGGGGTCGAGGATCGTGCCCAGGCAGCCGACGTTCGCCTGGTGGCCGGTGGTGAAGACGATCACGTCCTCGGTGTCCATCCAGTCGGCGAGCTCGCGCTCGAGCGCGACGTGAAGCGGGGTGGTGCCGTTCAGGAAGCGCGAGCCGGTGAGCCCGGTGCCGTAGCGCTCGAGGGCGTCGCGCGCCGCCGCCTTGACCCGCGGATCGCCGGTCAGGCCGAGGTAGTTGTTCGAGCCCAGCATGATCTTCTGGCCGCCCTCGACCTCCATCACCGGGCCGGCCTCGGACTCGATCAGGCGGAAGTAGGGCAGCACGTCGGCCTGGCGCGCCGCCTCCAGCTGCTCCAGCCGGTCGTGCGTGCGCGTCTTCTCGAACAGGTCCTTCGGCGCGTGGGTCGTATCCATCAGACGCCTAGTGTGGCATCCGTACTAGCGTCTGCGCGATGAGCGTGACCGTTCGGCCCGTGGAAGGGCGCCGCGACCTGAACGCGTTCATCGAAGTGCCCTACGAGCTTCGGCGTGACGACCCGCAGTGGGTGCCGCCGCTGCGCTTCGAGCGCCGCCAGTTCCTCAACCGCGACAAGAACCCCTACTTCCAGCACGCCGACGTGGCGCTGCTGCTCGCCGAGCGCGCCGGTCGGCCGGTGGGGCGCATCAGCGCCCAGGTCGACTCGCGCTGGGACGAATACCAGGGCGGCAGCGACGGGCTGTTCGGCTTTTTCGACTCCGAGGACGACCCCGAGGTGGCGGCCGCCCTGTTCGGCGCGGCCTCCGACTGGCTCGTCGAGCGCGGGCGGACGCGCATGCTGGGGCCGATGGACTTCACGACCAACGACGAGTGCGGGCTGTTGATCGAGGGCTACGACACGCCGTCGATGATCCTCGAGCCGTGGCACCCGCCCTACTACCGCGAGCTCGTCGAGGCCCAGGGCATGGAGAAGGCGATGGACCTCCTGATGTGGGAGCTGTGGTTCGGGGAGCTCAAGGAGGGGACGAACATGCACCCGATGATCCACGCGGCGGCCGAGAAGTCGCGCGAGGAGGGCGTGGTGCTGCGCAGCATGCGTCGTCGCGACCTCGAAGCCGAGGTGAAGCGCTTCATGGAGGTCTACAACGAGGCGTGGGGGGACAACTGGGGGTTCGTGCCGATCACCGAGGCCGAGGTGAAGTTCCAGGCGAAGGCGCTCAAGCCGGTGCTCGACGAGAACTGGGCGATGATCGCCGAGAAGGACGGCGAGGTCGTCGGGGCGGCGCTGACGCTTCCCGACGTCGAGCAGGCGCTGGCCAAGATGAACGGGCGGCTGCTCCCGACCGGGTGGTGGCACTTCCTGCGGCGCAAGCGCTACATCGACCGCCTGCGGGTGTTCGCCCTCGGCGTCAAGCACGACTACCAGCACCTCGGCGTCGCCGCCGCCCTGTACGAGAAGCACGTGCACAACGCGGGGACCGTCGGCCCCCGGGGCGGGCACATGGGGTGGATCCTCGAGGTCAACGAGCCGATGAACCGTGCGATGGAGGGAATGGGGGGCAGGGTGGTCCAGCGCTACCGGCTCTACCAGCGCGCCCTCTCGGAGGAGCCCGCAAAGAGCGGGGAACCCGCCGGGTGAGTACCGGCTGTGGCCGATAGACTCGCCGCCGTGGGAGAGGAGCTACTGGAGGCGCAGGCCGTGGAGGAGCCGCTCGAGGAGTCCGAGGCCGACACCGACCTCCAAACCGAGGTTCCGCGTCCGCTTCCCGAGCCTGCCCGGCCCGCCGAGGTAGACGTCTGGCGCGGCGAGGTCCGCACCGCGGCGATCGCCGCGGCCGGAGGCATCGTCGCCGGCGCCGCGACTGTTGCGGCCGTCCGCGCTGTCCGCGGGCCCGAGAAGGCTTCGCGCAAGGGCATCATCCGGCGCGGCAAGAAGTCGCAGAGCGTCGTCGCGAGCCGCTCGTTCCTGGTCGACGTTCACGTCCTCGGGCGCTAGCCGAACAACCGCGGATGACCTGCTCCGCTCCGGGTCCGCGGCCATCCGGCAGCGGGCTCATCATGGGCCCGTGAGTCGCAGCCTGGAAGCCGAGGTGCGCCCGCCGTGGCCGTACCGGATGCCCCTGCGCGGGGCGGGAAACGGCACGACCCGGGTGGGCGAGGGCGTCCTCACCCGCCTGCTCTGCGCGGAGTCGGCGCCGATCGTCGCGCACGCATGGCAGATTCGCTCCGGCGAGGTGCGGTTCCGCGTCGAGGGCGAGGCATCCGCCGACGCGCTCGAGTGGGCGCTGGGGCGGATGCGGTTCATGCTGGGGGTCGACGACGACCTGAGTGAGTTCTTCGCCGAGTTCAAGCGCGACTCGGTGCTCGGCCCGGCGCTCCGGCGACGGCCGTGGATGCGCCCCCGGCGCCGCCCCTCGCCCTGGGAGGCGCTCTCGGCGGCGATCGCCGGCCAGCTGATCGAGGCCTCCCGCGCCGCCGCGATCGAGCGGCGGATGGTCCGCCGCTGGGGGCGCAAGGTCCGGGCGCCGAAGCCGCTTCGCTCGGGCTGGCTCCGCGACGCGCCGAGCGCGGAGGCGATCGCTGGCCGCGCCCCGGCCGAGCTTGCCGGCATGGACCTCTCCGGGGGGCGGTCGATCGCGATGATCCGCTGCGCCCGCGAGGTGGCCGCCGGGCGGGTCGACCTCGATCGCGCCGGTCACGACGAGCGCCTCACGCGAATCCGTGAGATCGGCCCCTGGACCGTGCAGTGCCTGGGCTACCACGGCCGCGGCGACCCTGACTCCTTGCCCGCGGGCGACCTCGCCTACGTGAAGCTCGTCGGCCGCCTGGCCGGCCTGCGCCGCCGCGCCACCGTCCCCGAGGTGGAGGAGTACTTCAAGCGCTTCGCCCCGTTCCGCGCCCTCGCGGGCGCGTGGGCCGCCACCCACTACCACTCGGCGGTTCAGACCGGTCCGCCGCTTCGGCTGGTGGCCGCCTGACCCGACCCGCTTGACATATATACCGATATAGGTATATATTGTTTCTCGGCATGGCACGAGCGGCGACGACAACCGATGCGTTCAACGCGGTGGCCGAGCCCCGGCGGCGGCAGATCCTGGATCTGCTGGCCGGCGGCGAGCGCCCCGTCAACGACCTCGTCGGCGCGATCGACCTTGCCCAGCCCCAGGTCTCGAAGCACCTTCGCGTGCTCCGCGAGGTCGGGCTGGTCGATGTCCGCGAGCAGGGGCGACGGCGCCTCTACCGGCTGAACGGGAACGCGCTGAAGCCCATCCACGACTGGGTCAAGGAGTTCGAGCGCAGCTGGAGCGAGCGGTTCGACGCGATGGACGACGTAATCACAGAGCTCAAGGAAAGAGAGGAAGACAATGGCAGCAGCGACTAGCGGTACGGCGGTGGTGACGCTTCCGACCGATACGCAGATCCTGATCCGGCGCGAGTTCGACGCGCCGAAGCACCTGGTCTACGAGGCCTGGACGACCCCCGAGCACATCAAGCGCTGGTGGTCGGGAGGCCGCGGCGAGGTGACCGTCGCCGAGGTGGACCTTCGCGTCGGCGGCACCTGGCGCTACGCGATGAACGTCGACGCCGGCTTCGAGATCGGCTTCCACGGCGAGTTCAAGGAGATCGTCCCCAACGAGCGCATCGTCTCGACCGAGGTATTCGAGGGGATGCCCGACGGCGAGGGCGGCCTCGTCGGAGGCGGCGAGTCTCTCAACACCCTGACGCTCACCGAGACCGACGGGCGCACCATGCTCGAGGTCCTGGTCCAGCACGAGACCAAGGAGCAGCGCGATGGCCACATCGAGTCGGGCATGGAGGCCGGGATGCAGGACTCCATGGACCAGCTCGAGCAGGTCGCGATCTCGCTCGGCTGAGCCGCCGCTGTAGCTCGGCCCCCGCGGTTGCGCTAGAACCGCGGGGGCATGGGCTCCGAGGAGGACACGCGGGTCGGGGCGGGGACGGCTGGCGGCGGCTTCGCCGCCGGCTCGGTGATCGCCGGCCACGAGGTCCAGGCCGAGATCGGGCGCGGCGGCATGGGCGTCGTGTACCGGGCGCGGCACGTCGCCCTCGGGCGTGAGCGAGCGCTCAAGGTCATCGCTCCGGCGCTGGCCGCGGATCCCACGTTCCGCGAGCGCTTTCGGCGGGAATCGCGGCTCGCCGCCTCGATCGAGCATCCGAACCTGATCCCGGTCTACGACGCGGGCGAGGAGGACGGCCGCCTCTACATCGCCATGCGCCTCGTCGACGGCGCCAGTCTGCGAGAACTCGTGACCGAGTCGGGCCCGCTGGACCCCGCCGTCGCGTCCAGGGCCGTCCAGCAGGTCGCCGCCGCGCTCGACGCGTCCCACTCCGCCGGCCTCGTCCACCGCGACGTCAAGCCGGGCAACGTCCTGCTGGAGGGCGACACCGCTTACCTCACCGATTTCGGCATTAGCCGGGCAGAGGGCGGGGAGGCAACGCTCACCTCGGCCGGCCAGATCCTCGGCAGCCCCGACTACGTCGCGCCCGAGCAGGCCGAGGGACGCACGCCCGAACCGGCCGGCGACCTCTACTCGCTCGGCGCCACGCTGCATTTCGCGCTCACGGGCGCGCCGCCGTTCGAGCGCGAAGGCGACATGGCGAAGCTCTACGCGCAGGGTCACGCGCCGCGCCCCCGCCCCAGCGAGGTCGGGACCTGGCTGCCCGACGCCGTCGACGCAGTGGTTGCGAAGGCGATGGCGGTGGATCCCGCCGCGCGCTACGCGTCGGGCGCCCAGCTTGCCGCCGCGGCCGCCGACGCCCTCCGCGGTGCGGAGCCGCCTCCCCGTGGAGAGCGGCCAAGCCGTGGCCCTGCCGCCGACACCGCCGACACGCAAAGCCTGCGGCGTTCGCGGCTGCTCGTGGGAGCGGCCGTGGGCGCTGGGTTGCTCGCCTGCGCGCTCGCGGCCGTGCTGATCGCCGGGGGCGGGGACGAGCCCGCGAGCGACCGGGGCTCGACCGCCGGCCCCGGCAAGGCGACCGCCACGGTGAAGGTGGGCGCCGAGCCGAACGGCGTCGCCGTCGGCACCGGCGACACCGCCGGCGTGTGGGTTGGAAGCCGAGCCGACGGCGCGGTGTGGAGGGTCGACCCGGCGAGCGAGCAGACCGGGCGCGCCTCGGCTCGCATCCCCGGCGGGCCCACCGCGGTCGAGACGGGCTTCGGCTCGGTCTGGGCCGTCAACGGCCCCGAGGGCCGCGTCCTCAGGCTCGACCCCGACGGCGACGACCCTCCGGTCGCCGTCGCGACCGGCGTCAACCCCTCCGACGTCGCGGTCGACGAGCGGTGGGTCTGGGTCTCGAACGAGGGCGACGACAGCGTCGTTCGGATCGATCCCCAGACGAACGCGGTGAGCGAGGCCGTCCCCGTGGGAGCCGGCCCAAGGGCGATCGCCGCCGGCGGCGGCGCGGTCTGGGTCGCCAACATCGACGGCCAGTCGGTGTCGCAGATCGACCCCGAGCAAGCGGTCACCGTCGGGCGCCCGATCACCGTTGGGCAGCGCCCGAACGACATCGCGGTCGGGGATGGAGCCGTGTGGGTGGTCGACTTCTTCGAGGGGACGCTGCGCCGGATCGATCCCGGGAGGGGGGCCGTGACCGGGGAGCCGATCGTGACCGATCCGAAGCCCCGCGCGGTCAAGGTTGGCTTCGGCTCCGTCTGGGTCGCGAACGGCGACGACGACAGCGTCACGCGCTTCGATTCCGGCTCCGGCGAGCCGGTCGGCGACCCGATCCAGGTCGGCGACGAGCCCTCGGACCTGGCGGTGGGCGCCGGCTCGGTGTGGAGCTCGGACTTCGCCGGCTCGACCGTGACCCGGATCGACCCCGGCTAGGCGAGGTCTCGCCTGGAGACGACGCCGCTGCGCATCGCTGCCTCGGCGAGGTTCAGCCGCTTCTCGTTCTGGGGCAGCTCGCCGAGGTCGAAGCGGTCGAACAGCGCCCTCAGGTGCGCCTTCACCGCGTCGACGCTCAGGAACACCTCGTCGGCGATCGACTTGTTCGTCGCCGGCGCGGCCGGTTCCGCTCCCTCGAGGAACGGCCGGCAGAGCGCCACCAGCACCCGCTTCTGGGTCTCCGTGACGTCCGCCGCCGTCGGCCAGCCGCCCGACTTGACCGTCTCGCTCTCGCCGGCCTCGCCCGGCGAGCGGTAGAGAAGGGCGGTCGCGCCGACCCTGATCGTGTCGCCGTCGCGAAGCCGGCGGCGCGACACGACGCGCTCTCCGTTGACGAACGTCCCGTTGGTCGAGAGCCCGTCGTCGGTGATCAGCCACTCGCCGGAGATGCGCAGCAGCTCGGCGTGAAAGCGCGACGCTTCCTCGTCGAACTCCAGTGGGAGGTCGGCCTCCGCAGAGCGGCCCAGCGTCAAGGCCGGTCGCCCCGGGGCCAGCACGGTGATCACCTGGGTCCCCGCGCCGTCGCGGTGGACCAGGAACGGGTGGCCGTCGCGCTCGGCGCCCATCTGCGCCTGAAGTTCCCCTCCCGTCCTTGCCTTGGGGTCTTCTCCGCTCACGCCTTGGCGAGCCTACCGCCGCGGCGGCGGGTGTCGGCCGCCCACCGATCATGCATGGGCCCCGGGAACCCGGGAACGTGTGCACCGTGGCCTCCTACGCGGTGAACGACAGCGCCGTCGCCCGCGCCCGCGAGCTGATCGAGGCGCGCCAGTACGTGCTCGACAGCGACTGGGGCGATGTACAGCCGAACGCCGACTCGGAGAACCAGTTCCTGGAGGCCCACTCGTGGGACGAGTACGCGACCTGGCACCTGGGGCTCACCGAGGGCGCCGAGGACGAGACGAAGGCGCGCTGCGCGTTCGTCTACGGCGACTTCCGCCGCGTGCATCGCACCGCACTGATCGCCTGCGTCTACCGCGCGTCGGAGTGGCGGCACAAGCAGGTCGAGCTGGCAGCGCACGACCTGCTCCAGCTGCTGGACGAGACCAGCGGCTGAGTCGCCGCCGGCCTCGCCGTTTCCCTCAGCCAGGCTCCTTCATCACCGACAGGATGTTGCCGGCCGGGTCCTTGAACCAGGCGATGTCCGGGCCGGGACCGCGGGCGACGCCCTTGTCGTCCTGGTCGAACCCGTCGTAGCGCTCGAACTCAACGCCCTTCTCAACGAGACCGTCAACCGCCTCGTCGATGTCGTCGACCGAGAAGTTGAGGATCGTGTAGTTCGCGGGCTCGAGGTCGTCCTTCGCGTAGATGAGCGTCGGGCGCTCGCCGCCCGCCAGGTGCAGCGTCATCAGGCCGTTGTCCTCGTCGAGCACCTCGACCTCGACGCCGAGGGTCTCACCGTAGAACTCGCGGGCCTTGCCGACATCGTCGACGGCGAAGCCGCTGTATGCCTTTGTCTTGGCGAACATGGGTCTTCCTTTCGTTCTCTTTCACCCCTATTGACCGGATTCGGGGCGGAGACTCATCGCTCAGGGCAGGAGCTCGTTCGTGAGTACCTCGTCGGTCGACGGGCGCCGCGCGATCTGGCCCTCGTCGGCCATGAACGCGATGAAGCGCTTCCACTCGGCGGTGTCCATCAACCCGAATCGCTCGCCGTCCTCGCCGACGAGCAGTGGGAGCGTTTCCTTTACCTCGGCCTCGGTCAGCTTCGGCTCGAGCCCGTCGCCGGCGGCGAGCACCGCGTCGGTCGCTGCCTGCGGGTCGTCGGCCGCGGCGTCGGTCCCTCGCTCCAGCGCGGCGATGAACAGGCGGATCGCCTCGGGGTCCTCCTCGATCCGGTCGGTGTTGGCGACCAGGACCAGCTCGTCGTAGGTGGGGATGCCCAGCTCGTCCACCGGGACCACCTTGGGGTTCTCGCCGCGAAGCTCGAGGTCCACGCCCTCGACGTTGAGGAAGCCGCCGAGCATCGCGTCGGCCTCGCCCGAAAGCACGGCCGGAAGCAGCCCCAGGCCGACGTCCACCTGCTCGATGTCGGCGGGACTCAGCCCCTCGCGGTCGAGGATGGCCTCGAGGAAGGCCGTCTGGTACGGGATCCCCGCCGTCGCGATCCGCTTGCCGGCGAGGTCGGCGGGCTTGGCGATCCCGCCGTCCGGGAGGGAGATCAGCGACGTCAGCGGCTGCGACACCAGCGCGCCGACCGCCTTCACCGGCAGGCCCTGATCCAGCGCCAGCAGAACCTCGGGCTCGTAGGAGATCGCCAGGTCCGCCTGGCCCGCCGCCACCTGGCGGATCGGGGCCGAGGGGTCGGAGGGCACCCGCGTCTTCACGTCCAGCCCCGCCTCCTCGAAGTCCCCGCGCTCGAGCGCGGTGAAGATGCCGGCGTGATCGGGGTTCACGTAGAAGTCGAGCGCGACCGTGAACTCGTCGGACTGCGCCGCAGCGCCGTCGCGGCCGCCTTCCTCCTTCTCACCGCAGCCGGCGAGCGCCAGGGCGATCGCCGCGCCCATCGCTGTCAAGCGGACCCGACTTGACGTTGCTCCCACCGTTCCTCCTATCCCGTGTCTTCAGTTCGGGCCCACCCCGCGAAGCGCCGCTGGGCCAGCGCAAGCAGTCCCACCAGGGCGATCGCGATCACCGAGAGGACCACGACCGCGGCGAAGACCCGCGCGGTCTGAAGCTGGGCCTGCGAGATGAGGATCAGGTGCCCGAGGCCCTGGTTGGCGCCCGACCACTCGCCGAAGACGGCGCCGATGACCGCGATGGCGGCTGCCACCTTCGCCCCGCTGAAGAAGAAGGGCAGGGCGGAGGGGGCCTCGACAGCCCTCAGGATCCGCGCTCGCCCGGCGTCGAGCGTTCGCATCATCCGGACCAGCGCCGGGTCGACCGAGCGCAGGCCGTCGAGCGTGTTGACCGTGACCGGGAAGAAGCAGACCAGGGCGATGATCGCCAGCTTCGGCCCGATCCCGAAGCCGAACCAGACGATCAGGATCGGGGCGATCGCGATCACGGGCACCGTCTGGGAGGCGACGAGCAGCGGGTAGAACGCGCGGCGCAGCACCGGCGAGAGGTGCAGGACGACGGCGAGGGCGAATCCGAGCGCGAGCGCGAGGGCCAGGCCCGCGACCACCTCCTGGATCGTCACCCACGCGTTGTCGGCGAGGAGCTCGCGGTCCTCCCAAAGCGACTCGGCGATCTCGCTGGGGGCGGGGACCAGGAACGGCTCGATGTCGAGCGCGTCGGCGAGGACGTCCCACTTGGCAGCGAGCTGCCAGGCGGTGAGCAGCACGATCACAACGGCGAGCGGCGCCAGCCAGGTGAGCGCGCGGGCCCTCACGCGGTCCCTCCAAGCGCCGCCATCGCCCGTCCGCGCGCGTCCACGAACGCGGGGTCGGCAACGGCGGCGGCGCGGGGAAGCGAGCGCGGGGCGGGGGAGGCGACCTCGGCGACGACGCCCGCGGGGCGCGGCGACAGCACCAGCACTCTGTCGGCCAGGTAGAGCGACTCCTCGACGTCGTGGCTCACGAGGATGACCGTGCGGCCCTCGGCGGCCAGCGCGCCGGCCAGCCACTCCTGCATCTGGGCGCGGGTGATCGCGTCGAGCGAGGCGAAGGGCTCGTCGAGCGCCAGCACCGGCTTGCCCGACAGCAGGGTCCGGGCGAACGCAACCCGCTGGCGCATCCCACCCGAAAGGTTGGAGGGAGGGGAGTCGAGGAATTCCTCCAGGCCGAAGCGGCGCAGCAGCTCGGCCCCCTCGGCTCGCGCTTCCGCCTTGCGCACGCCTCGATTACGGGGCGCCAGGGCGGCGTTCCCCGTGGCGTCGAGCCACGGCAGGAGGGAGTCGTGCTGAGGCATCAACGCCGCGTGGCGCAGCTCGGAGGCGGCCTGGCCACCGACTTCCACCCGGCCCCGCCCCGGCGCGCGCAGGCCCGCCACCAGCTCCAGCAGCGTCGACTTTCCGCAGCCCGACGGGCCCACCAGCGCGACGACCTCACCGGGCTCGGCGTGAAGATCGACGCCGGCCAGCACCTCGAGGTCACCGAAGCCGAACCCGGCTCCGGTCAGCTCGACGGCCTCGCCTTGCTCGCTCATCGTTCCCTCCGCGCGCATTACCGCGACAGGTTCCGAGGGTCGGCGCCGGGTGGGTGCTCCCAGAGGCGCAATCTCAGCCCGCTTGCCTGCGAGCCCCCCTGATTACCCGCGGGAGTCTAGATGCCTGCGGACCGCCCGACAGCCCGACGTTATCGCCCGCGCTACGCCTGCTCGACCGGCTGGCCGCCCGCGATCACGTTCACGAAGTTCTCGAGGTGGCTGGTGGTCCAGCATTCGAAGGCGCCGGTGCAGTGGCGCTCGTAGGCGGCCATGACCGAGTCGCCGTAGTTCCAGTAGAGGCGCGGCTCGGGGTTGAGCCAGAAAGTGCGGCCCGAGCGCTCGGCGACTCGCGCGAAGACGTCGGCGTGGGGTTCGCGGCCGTTGGTGCGGGCGTCTCCGAGGACGATGATCGTCGAGCGGGGGTCGAGCTCGTCGGCGATCAGCTCGCCGAACTCCAGCCACACCCTGCCGTAGTCCGTGTAGCCCGAGACGTCGGCCACGCCGCCCTCCTGCGAGATCTTCTGGGAGATCTCGCGGAAGTCGCGCTCGCGCTCGAAGACGTCGGTCACCTCGGAGATCCGCTCGATGAAGACGAAGCTGCGCAGGCGGCGGAACGAGTCGTGGAGCGCGTGCAGCACCGACAGGAAGAAGACGCTGGCCGAGGTGACGGAGGTCGAGACGTCGCAGAGCACGTAGATCTCCGGCCGCCGCGGGCGCTTGGGCCGGTGGCGCAGGCGTAGCGGCACGCCCCCGGTCTCAAGCGAGGCCCGCATCGTCCTGCGCATGTCGACGACCGAGGCCTTGCGTCGCCCGCGCTGCTCCTGGCCGGCCGTCGCGAGGCGCCGCTTGAGCTGGGCGACCGCGCGGTGGACCGCCGAGAGGTCCTGGGTAGGGCTGGTCGGCAGCGCGCGGTCGAGCTCGGCGAGCGGCCGCGAGGGCGGCAGCTTCTCGGTGCGCTCGATCAGCCCGCGCTCGAGCTCGCGGCGAAGGTGGCGCTCGAAGCGGTTGATCGCCTCGCGATCGAGCACCGGCGTATCGGCGGCGCTGTCGGTCGCCCGGCTCTGGGTTTGGAGGCCAAGCGAGCGGCGGATCCGCTGGACGTCCACCCCCACCACGCCCGATCCCTCGCCGCGGCGGCCGAAGGCGGCGATCGCCAGGCGCGCCAGGTCGCGCATCTCGCCATCGTTACCCGCCATGATCGCCTGGCGGATGGCCTCGCGCAGCTGGTCGAGGTCGAGCCGCTCGGTGCCCTCGTGGCGCTGGCCCTCACCGACGCCCTGCGCCAGCGCCTCGGCCTCGGCGACCCGGAAGAAGAAGCGATCGAAGAGCAGCTCGAAGACGCGGCGGTCCTCCTGGGACTTGGCGACGGTGGCGGCGAGGGCCTCGCGGAAGTCCTCGGGGTTCGTCCACGGCACGTGCTCGAGCGCCTCGAAGGCGTCGAGGATCTCGGACGTCCCCACCGCCAGCCCCTCGCTTCGAAGCTGCTCGCAGAAGGCGATCAGCCGTGGCGCCAGCCCGGGGGGGAGGTCCGCCTCGAAGGCCGGCGTGACGGCCACGGGGCGGGCTCAGCCGCTCGCGGCGCCGAGATCCAGGGTGCCCTCGGGCGAGAGCTTCACCCCGACCCGCTCGGCCACGAGGTCGATGTCGGTGCGGTGCTTGACGATGATGCTCATGGTGCTCTCGAACACGTCGCGGTCGATGTCCTCGGCGCCCAGCAAGAGCAGCGCCCGAGCCCAGTCGACCGACTCGGCGATCGACGGCGGCTTCTTCAGGTCCAGGTCGCGGACCATGTGGATCACCTCGACCATCCGCCGGGCGAGCGTCTCGTCGAGCTCGGGAGCGTGGAGCCGCACGATCTCGACCTCGCGCTCGACCTCCGGATAGTCCAGCCACAGGTAGAGGCAGCGGCGCTTGAGCGCCTCGGTGAGCTCGCGGGAGTTGTTCGAGGTCAGGACGACGACGGGATGCGTTCGCGCCTCGATCACTCCCAGCTCGGGGATCGAGATCTGGAAGTCGGAGAGGACCTCGAGCAGCATCGCCTCGAACTCCTGGTCGGTCTTGTCGATCTCGTCGATCAGCAGCACGACCGGCTCGGCCGAGGCGATCGCCGCCAGGAGCGGGCGCGTCAGCAGGAACTCCTCGCCGAAGATGTCGCCTCGCGTGGCCTCCCAGCCGCTGGCCGCCTCCTGCTGGGTCTCCGCCTGGATCCGCAGGAGCTGCTTGCGGTAGTTCCACTCGTAAAGCGCCTTGGCCTCGTCGAGGCCCTCGTAGCACTGGAGGCGGATCAGCTCGCGTCCGGACGCACGGGAGATCGCCTTGGCGAGCTCGGTCTTGCCCACTCCGGCCGGCCCTTCGACCAGCACGGGCTTGCCCAGCTGCTGGGCCAGATAGGCGACGAGGGCCGCGGATTCGTCGGCCAGATAGCCGACCTCGGCGAGCCCTTCGCGCACGTCCGCAACCGAGTTGATCGAACTCGACATCCCGGCCGATGATAATGCCGACCATGATCGCGTTCGCGATTGAGATCCTCAGCTCGCCGGCGGCCCTGCGCACCGTGTCGGACCTCGCCCCGTACCTGGGCCTGTTCGCCCTCGGCTTCCTGGTCGCGATGTGGGGGCAGTCGGCCAAGTTCCCCATCGCCGTCGTGATCGGGATCGCCCTGATCATCGGCGCCGTCCTGCTGTTCCAGTTCGAGGCCAACGACTTCTCCAGCTCGAACTCCCCGTTCTGAGCGTTCTGAGAGGATCGGAGGCGGAATGGGCCGCCTCGAGGAGCTGGACCTGTCGCAGTCGCTCAGCCGCAAGGATGAGTCGCGCCAGCTCGACCGGGCCTGGGAGCGCCTCGCCCAGCTGCGCCTGACCCTGGGCGGGCAGATCGGCAAGAAGAAGATCGGCCCGCCGCTGTGCGTGCTGTTCGAGGGCTGGGACGCCTCGGGCAAGGGCGGCGCGATCAAGCGCCTGGTCGCTCCGATGGACCCGCGGCACGTGCGCGTCGTGCAGTTCGCGGCGCCGACGGCCGACGAGAAGCGCCACCAGTTCCTCTGGCGGTTCTGGCCGTCGCTGCCGGGGGCCGGCGGCATGGCCGTGTTCGATCGCACCTGGTACGGGCGCGTGCTGGTGGAGCGGGTCGAGGAGTTCGCTACGCGCGAACAGTGGCTACGGGCCTACGACGAGATCAACAACTTCGAGAAGGCGCTGGCCGACGACGGGATGGTCCTCGTCAAGTTCTGGCTCCACATCTCCGAGGAGGAGCAGCTGAAGCGCTTCAAGCGCCGCGAGAAGGAGCCGCTGAAGGCCTGGAAGCTGACCGACGAGGATTGGCGCAACCGCGAGAATCGCGCGGCGTACGTCGAGGCCGTGGAGGACATGATCGCCCGCACCGATCAGCCCGTCGCCCCCTGGCACCTGATCGCCGCCGAGTCGAAGCGGTTCGCCCGCGTCAGCGTCGTCGAGACGGTGATCGAGCGGATCGAGCAGGGGATGCGCGAGTGGGGCATGGACCCACCGGAGCCGCTCGAGGAGGACTGACGTGGCGGCGGCGGCCCCCGAAAGTCCCGAGCTGACGGCCGAGGAGAGGCTGCTGAGGCTGGGGCTTCGGATCTTCGCCGTCTGCTCCGCCGCCGAGACGCTGATCTATCTGCTGCCCGCGCTGATCGGCTCGTCGTCGGACTGGGCGCAACTGCCGTTCGTGGCCGGCTCGTTCGTGAAGGCCGGGATGCTGGCGGGCCTCTGCTTCGTCGCGGCTGCCGACGTCCGCCGCCACGAGCGCCTCGTCTCGGTGCTGGTCGCCGCGCTCGGCGCTGTGGGCGGTCGCCGGCGCTGCGATGCTGATCTGGGGCGAGATCGACCGGCCGGTCACCGTCCTCGGGATCGACACCTCGATCCAGACGATCGTGTGGGGCGGGATCCTGTTCGAGGGCGGCCTGGCCGTGCTCTATGGGTGGCTTCACCGCCGCGCGTTCCGGGCGAGGTACGGCATCCGCTATCTGGGGGTGGGCCAGTTCCGGACCCTGGCCTCGTTGGCCGAGGCGGTGTTGGGCCGCGATGCCCAGACGCTCGCCCCCGAGCGCGTCGCGATGAACGTCGAGGCCTACCTCCAGCGCTTCGACGCCCGTCGCAAGTGGATCGTCCGCCTGGCGCTCAGCGGCATCAACCTCTACCCGCTCGCGTTCCTGCGCCAGCCGTTCAATCTGATGGCGGCCGACGAGCGCCTGGCGTTCCTCGAGCGGCGCTTCCGCGGGGACGTCGCGCGGCGGCGGATCGGCTCGCTGCGGCGTTGGCTGGTGCAGGGCATGATCCGGATCGCCCAGCAGATGGTCTACCTGGGCTACTACGGCGATCCCGCCACCTGGGAGGAGGTGGGCTACGTGCCGTTCTCCGCCCGCCCCGGGTACGACCCGTCGCTGCGAAAGCGTCCGGGCGGGCTGCGGGTCGAGCCCGCGCCGAAGCTGCGCGAGGACGTGCTGGAGGCCGACGTGGCGATCGTCGGCTCGGGTGCCGCCGCGGGCGTGATCGCGCACCGGCTGGTGGCGGACGGGCACCGCGTCGTCATGGTCGAGCGCGGGCGCCACGAGGACCCGGCCGACTTCACCGAGGACGAGGCCGAGATGCTGGCCCGGCTCTACCGCGACGGCGCCGTTCAGCTCGCGCGCGACTTCCGCCTCCAGGTCCTTCAGGGCATGTGTGTGGGGGGTACCACGGTGATCAACAACGCGGTCTCGATCCGCACCCCCGAGGAGATCCTCGAGGTCTGGGACTCACGCTGCGGCGGGGCGCTCGCGGGGTTCGAGGGCGACCTCGACCGGGTCTCGGAGCTGCTCGAGATCAAGACCCAGCCGGAGGCCGTTTTCGCCCGTGGGGTCTCGAAGTTCCTCGAGGGCGTGAAGGCGCTCGAGCTCGAGTCCGACGCCCGGGTGTTCGAGCCCGTGGCGGCCAACATCCGTGACTGCCTGGGCTGCGGCTACTGCAACATCGGCTGTGCCTACGGGCGCAAGCTCTCGATGCTCGACACCCTTCTGCCCCAGGCGCAGGCGATGGGCGGCCCGGGATGGCTTCGGATCGTCTCCGAGTGCGAGGCCGAGGGGATCGACGTCGCCGGCGGCCGTGTCGAGGGCATCTCCTGCCGGGCGAACGGCGGCAAGGTGAGCGTGAAGGCCGACCGCTACGTGGTCGCCGCCGGGGCGGTCAGCTCCAGCTACCTGCTGGGGCGAAGCGGCGTGGGCGGGGCGGCAGTCGGCACCGGGCTGGGCTTCAACATCGGCTCGCCGATCACGGCCGAGTTCGACGAGCGCCTGGACAACTACGCCGGGCTTCAGATCACGCACGTCTACCGGCCCAGCGGCGTCCCGGACTACGTGATGGAGACCTGGTTCAACCCGGTCCTCTCCCAGGCGCTAGCGATGCCAGGGTGGTTCGGCGACCACCGCCGGAACATGCTCCGCTACGCGCACATGGCGGCGACCGGGGTGATCGTCGGCAGCGCGAGCAACGCGAAGGTCGAGAAGGCCCTGCTGGGCGGCGCGGATGTCGTCTACACGCCTAAGGGCGAGGACCTCGAGCGGCTGCTGGAGGGGCTCAAGATCGCCGGGCGCGTCTACCTCGAGGCCGGCGCCAGGCGGGTGATGCCCGCGACCTTCGAATATCACTCGTTCTCCACGGCGGACCAGCTCGACCGGCTGACCGAGTTGGTGCGCGACTCGTCCGACATCCAGCTCGGGACCGGCCACCCCCAGGGCGGCAACGCGCTGGGGACCGACCCCTCCGCCTCGGTGGTCGATCCGGCCACCTTCCGGATCCACGGCATGGAGAACCTCTACCTCTGCGACGCCTCGGTGTTCCCGACGACGATCGGGGTCAACCCGCAGCTCACGGTGATGGCGCTGGCCAGCCGCGCCGCGCCGCTGATCTCGGCGGCGGCCTAGGGGCTCCGCACCTGGGCGAGGATGTCCGCCAGGGAGTCCTCCACCAGGACCTTCGGGTGGGGATCGTCGGAGTCGTCCAGCCAGCGCACGAGGCGGATCGTGCCGTCGGCGAGCTCGAGGCCGGTCACGTCGCCGTCGGCGAACGAGCAGGCGCCGGTGTTGAAGTAGCAGGGGGGCTGGATCGGGAGGGGCGGGGGATCGCCCCGCCGCCCCTCGGCGCGGATCAGCTCGAGCTCGGAGCGCAGCTCGGCCACGGCCGACGCCTGGCCCAGGCGGCGGGCCTCCTCGAGGTCCTCGGCGACCGTCGCCTCCGGGCGCCGGCGTGGCACCGGCGGACGGCTGCTCGCGAAGACCGGCCGGTGGGTGTGGCCGGTAATCAGGATCGGGCGGGCCGGGTGCGCCTGCGCCCAGGCGAACATCGAGGCGTCGTGCTGGCGGCGAAGGTCCCAGTCGCTTGCCGGGGTGACCGAGCCGAAGTCGATCCGGCGCTGAAGGGGCCGCCAGATGTAGCGCAGGACCAGGCGCGAGAGCCAGGAGCTGCCCGTGGTCCCCTGATGGCCGTGGGCGAAGACGATCTCGCCCACCTCCTCCCCCGAGCGCAGCAGCCGCAGGCGCATCGCCTCGTGGATCAGCAATCCGGGGAACTGGCCGTGCAGGTGCCTTGCCACCTGGCGCTCGTCGGCCCAGTGGTCGTCGTGGTTGCCGAAGAAGCGGTGCAGGCGGCCGGCCGCGTGGAACTCGGCCTCCAGGGCGAGCGCGTCGGGATAGGCGCCAAGCGACTCTTCGGGCGTGCACTCCCACAGCTCCTCCACGTCGCCGACGGCGAACAGGGTGTGGCCGGCCTCGAGGTAATGCCCCAGCGCGGCGCAGTAGGCGCGCTCGCAGCGGCGGAAGTCATCGGCGGCGTCGCGGGCCCCGCGATGCTGATCGGAGAACACGATCAGGCGGGCCTCCGCGAGGTCCACGTCCCTCATGGCGGCGCCCTCGTAGGCGCTGTCGAGCCCTCTCGCGATCGCTGCGGACTTGTCGGCCACCTCGTGGCCAATCCTCCCAGGAAGCGGGGGACTAGCGCTTCAGGGTGGGGGCGATGATCCGGTTAGGCCTTGATAGATGGAGGTCCCGCATCTCCCGCTCCGAACGTCCGCGGGAAGACGCGAGGGCCGGAGCGATCGCTCCGGCCCTCGTCGTCGACCCTTGGCTCAGGCGGCGATCTCCGCCTCGGTGTGGGCCTGGAGGATCAGATCGCCCTCCTCGCCCGTGCGGATCCGGATCGCTTCCTCGACGGGGATCACGAAGATCTTCCCGTCGCCGACATCGCCGGTTCGCGCGTGCTTGAGGATGGTCTCCACCACAAGGGACTTGTCCTTGTCCTCAACGACGACCTCCAGCTTCAGCTTCGGTCGGACGTTGACGGTGAGGGTCGAACCCCGGTAGTGCTCGACCACCCCCTTCTGGCGCCCCGATCCCTTGACCTCGCCGATCGACAGTGAGGGAAACCCCCTGTCGAGCAGCTCGGCCCGGATCGGCTCGAACGCCTCGTGGCGGATGTATGCCTCGATCTTTTTCATCTGACTCACCTCCTCCTTACGCCTGCGATGGGTGGTCGCCGGCAATCGGGGGCGACGGCCCGTCCCCGGTCATCTGGGTGACCGGTGCCGCCCTTGGCGCCATCGCCGGGGCCGGGCCCCATCCGGCGCCGCCGGCCGGGTACTCCTCGTTCGGGATGAACTGCTCCGGATAGCCGTACATCCCGTGCTCGGAGATGTCGAGGCCGGCGTCCTCCTCCTCGGGAGTCACGCGTAGACCGTACGTGAGCTTGATCGCGTACAGCACCGCGAGGCTCGAGAGCAGGACGAACGAGAACACCACCACTATGCCCAGCGCCTGGTCTCCCAGCTGCTGGAGCGAGCCCGAGTAGAACAGGCCGCCCTCCGGGTCGCCGAACCCGTTGTACTGCGCCAGGCGAGGCGAGGTGAAGAACCCGCACGAGAGCGTTCCCCACACACCGGCCAAGCCGTGTGCCGAGAGCGCGCCGACGGGATCGTCGATCACCTTGTCGATGGCGAGGATCGCCACCACCACCAGGACACCGGCGATACCGCCGATGAACGGCGCGGCCCACAGCTCCACGTACCCCGATGGAGCGGTGATCGCGACCAACCCTGCGATCGCGCCGTTGCCGATCATCCCGATGTCCAGCGTCTTCTGAAGCAGCCGCGAGGTGATCGCAGCGGTCAGGACGCTGGCGGCACAGGCGACGTTCGTCACCAGCGCGATCTCGGGGAACCGCCCGTCGAGCGCACCCAGGGTCGAGCCGGGGTTGAACCCGAACCAACCGAGCCAGAGGATGAATATGCCCAGCCCGAACAGGGGCATCGAGTGCCCCGGGATCGCGCGTGGCTTGCCGTCCTCCCCGTACTTGCCGCGCCGCGCCCCCAGCAGGAGCAGCACCGCGAGACCGCCGGTCGCACCGATCAGGTGGACCGCCGTCGAGCCGGCGAAGTCCTGCATGCCGATGTTGGTCTGCAGCCAGCCACCGCCGAACACCCAGTGCGCGCCGATCGGGTAGATGATCGCCGCGAAGATCACCGAGTAGATGATGTAAACGCCGAACTTGATGCGCTCGAGCGTGGTCCCCCACACGATCGCCAGCGACACCGCCGCGAACGTGAACTGGAAGAAGAACTTCGATTCGATCGTCGCGTCCGACAGCCCCATCACGGGGAACGCCGTCAACGGATCGCCGAAGCCCTGGAGGAAGAACCCCGTGTCGCCGATGATCTCACCGGTGCCGAACGCGAATGCGAAGCCGCACGCGTACCAGGCGAGCGCAGCGATCGACAGGTTGATGAGGATCTTGGCGATGATCGTCCCGGCGTTCTTGCCCCGCGAGAACCCGATCTCCAGGAAGGCGAATCCCGCCTGCATGAAGAACACGAACAACGCGGCGATGAGCACCCACATCGAGTTGATCGCCACCGACTGGGCCAGGGCGCCGTTGCCGGCTGCCTCCAGCGAGTCTGCACTCGCCAGTCCCGGCACGGCCAACAGCGCCCCGATCGCCACCAGCGGCGCGGCCGCCAGGTACTTTCGTTTCATCCGATACACACTCCTTGCCCACCGGCGGATCACACCGGCGGTCGCAGTTCCAGGAATTGCGGATCGAAACTAAGGGCGCCGGGTTGGGCAGTCTTTATCCGCTTGTCGAGACTTCTGCGACGGGCGTTGTACGAGCGGTCGGTCGCGTGCCTGAGGAGGTGGACTTCAGGTCCACCTCGAGCGAGCCGCCCTCCATCGCCATCTCCACGTCGCCCTCGCCGCCGCCCGCCGCCGCGAAGCGGCCGCGCGCGCTCTCGCCGAGCTGGTCGAGGAAGTCATCGTTGTGAAGCGGGTCGTGGTGGAATAGCAGCACCCGCTTCGCGGCGGTGCGCCGCGCGAAGGTGACGGCGTCGCCGACGGCCGAATGGCCCCAGCCGATGTGCCCGGGGTATTCCTCGTCGGTGTACTGGCAGTCGTGGATCAACAGGTCGGCGTCGCGGGCGAGGTCGAAGCCCGAGATCCACTCGGGGTCCAGCCCTTCGAGGTCCGCGCCAAGCGCCGGCTCGTGGTCGGGGATGTAGCAGACGGACCGCTCGCCTTCGGTGATGCGGAAGCCCAGCGTGGGCCCGCGATGGGTGACCGCCTCGGCCCGGATCGTGGCCGAACCGATCGTCCACTCGCTCGGGGGCGTGTCCTTGAAGTAGACGTCGCAGGGCAGCTCGCGCACCTCTACGGGCGACAGGGGCGCCGAGATATAGCGCGCGATCCGGTCCTCCAGCGAGGCCTCCGGCGACGCGGGCCCCCAGATCGTGATCTCGGAATCCGCCTGGAAGCAGGGCGGGAAGAACATCAGGCCCTGGATGTGGTCCAGGTGCAGGTGGGTCAGCAGGATGCTGACCTTGGGGTCGTCGAGCAGGTTCATCCCGAGGTTGCGGATGCCGGTGCCGGCGTCCAGGACCAGGTCCTCGCCGCTCGACAGCGTGACCTGGACGCACGAGGTGTTACCCCCGTAGCGGTTCATCTCGGGCCCCGGCGCCGGGACCGAGCCCCTCGCCCCCCAGACCTTGACCTTCACGGTCCCGAGCCGTTCTGATCGAGCGGCCAGAAGAAGATCATCGCCCCCGAGGCGCCGTGCTCCGAGGCGATGATCGGGAAGGCCGCCGCCTCGATGCCGTGCTCGACGCCCTGCACGGAGCGGATGCAGAAGCGCGAGTGCGCGGGACGGCCCTTTCGCAGCGCGCCCGTGATGTCCAGCTGGTCGAGGCTGACTGGGTTGCCGTCCTCGTCGAAGGGGCCAAAGCTGCCGGTCCACTGCTGAGGGTCCATCCGGCCGGTCTCCTCGAACGAGATCCCCAGGAGCGCGCCGGCGGACTCGTTGTAGAAGACGAGGTGCGACTTCTCGTCCAGCAGGAAGGCCGGCGTCGAGATGCTGGTCAGGAGGTTGCGGGCGAGGATCAGCTCGAGCGGCTTCTGCTGCGAGGCGGCCACGGGCTAATTCTTCCACCGATCGGCCGCGTGCGGGGACGGTTGGGTGAATCGGCACAACCGCTCGCAGGCGTCGGTACCCTGGCGCGACCGATGACGCCCTCGTGGAGGTTGAGCGTTACTCGACGGTGATCTCGCCCTCCATGCCCTGGTCGCGGTGGTCGCCGATCGGGCAGTACCACTCGTAGCTCCCCGGCTCTGAGAGATCGACCTCCAGCGTGCCGCTGTCACCGGGGGCAAGGTCCGGCTCGAGCTCTTGCTCGCCGCTGGGCCCCTCGATCTCGAGGTTGTGGGTGATCTCACCGTCGTTCGTGACCTCGAATGTGACGGTGCCGGCCTTCACCGTCGGGTCAGCGGGATCGATCGCGTACTCGGTCTCGCTCACGGCGACGGTCTCGCCACCGCTCGCATCGGCCGTCGTCTCGGTGCCGGTGGACGTCGAAGAGGCGGTCGTCTCGTCGTCGTCGCCGCATCCCACCGCGAGGGCCGCCACCACGGCCGCCAGGGCCATCGTGGCAATCAATCTGAGCCTCATCTGCTTCCTCCTGTTGCCTGCGTTTGCCTACGCCGGGGGCTAACCCGCCGGCGCCTCGAAGGTCTTCCGGCCCGCGCGCACCTCGATCGCCTCCACGGAGGGCCGGTCGATGGCCGCTGCCAGGGCCGCGCTGTCCGCCTCGTGCCCGTACCGGTAGATGAACGAGCCGGCGGGCTCGCGGCGGCCCTCGTCGTCGCGCAGCCAGACCCGGCATCTCGTGCCCTCTTCAATCCCACGGACGTAGAGCTCGACCTCGGTGCCCGAGGTCGCCGGGGTCAGGGTCGCCGTGAGGGCGACGTCGGGGTCGCCGGTGTCGAATCGGATCTGGTCCTGAGCGCCGGACCGATCCTCGCGCCGGGTCAAAGCGGCGACGCGAGCGCCAGGCCCGGACGAAGGTCTCCTGCACCGCCTCCTCGGCGAGGCCGTCGTCGCCAAGTGCGCGCATCGCGAAGCCGAACAGCTCGCCGCCGTGGGCTCGGTATGCATCGGTGAGCCACCGGGCGCCGGCCTCACGCCCGGCTCCGGTTGTGGCATCTCCTCCGGCGCTTGATCCCATCACCCGTATTACCGCGCGCCGGGCTCAGAAGTTCAACCCCCGCACGAAAGCGCGATTAGCGTGGGCCCCCCGGTGGTCTACGCGCCAGTCGCCAGGCTTCTGCTGGGGCCGCGTGGTGGGGGGTCGGTGGCGGGGCCGACCGCGTACGTGCGATTCCCCAGGCGTCCACGGGTGGCCGTGGAGCTGTTCGAACCGGCCGGCGGCCAACCGGCCATCGGCGAGGACCCGCAGCTACTGGCGACGCGACTGCTCGCCGAGCTGCGTGACCGGGTGCCGCCGACCTCGCCGGGCCGGCGGCCGCCCGAGGTGTAGCGGCGCGCTAGGTGAGCTTGCCGATCTTGAAGATCTTGGTCCCGCAGTCCGGGCAGGTCCCCTGAATCGCGGGGCGACCGTTCTTCATGGTCACCTGCTGTGGGTCCTGGATCTCGACCTTCTTACGTTCCTTCACGCAGTAGCCCTCGGGCATGTGCACGCACTCCTCTCAGTGCTCGGTGACTGAACCTAGGGGCGACCGTAACCCCTGTGGCGGACGCTCGCAAGGCTAAGTGGTGTGAATCATCACAAGCGGTGGGCAGGCTTCGATCGACGCCTGGCCATGCGAGGATGCCGCGCCTAGTGGGCGCGATCCCGACAACCTGCGAGCGAATCGCCGAGAGCTCGCGCTTCCAGAGCTTCATCAGCGCCGTGATCGTCGCCAACGCGGCGACGCTCGGGCTGGCCACCTACGACGGGATCGAGGCCGAGGTTGGCGGCCTGCTGACCACGCTCGACGCGATCTTCATCGGCATCTTCGTGGTCGAGCTGGCGATCCGGATCCTCGCCTACGGCAGCCGGCCGCAGGACTTCTTCAAGGATGGCTGGAACGTTTTCGACTTCATCGTGATCACGGCCGCATTCGCGCCCGGCCTGCGCGAGAACGCGACCCTGCTGCGTCTGGCCCGGCTGCTGCGGGTGCTGCGCCTGGTCACGGTCCTTCCCGACCTGCGCGGGATCGTGCGGGCGATGGTGAGGAGCCTGCCTCCGATCTCCAGCCTCGTCGTCCTGATGCTGATGCTGATGTTCGTCTACGGGATGGTCGGCTGGATCCTGTTCCACGAGCAGGACCCCGAGCAGTGGGGGGACATCGGCCAGGCGATGCTCAGCCTGTTCGTGATGCTGACGCTCGAGGACTGGCCCCAGTACCTCGACGCCGGGCAGGAGATCCACCCGCAGTCGTGGATCTTCTTCGTCTCCTACATCCTCGTGGCCTCGTTCCTGGTGATCAACATCCTGCTGGCGATCATCATCAACTCGATGGAGGAGGTGCGCGAGAGCGAGCAGCAGCGAAAGCGCGAGCGCACCCGGGAGCGGCGGGCGGAGGAGATCGAGGCGGGAGGCGTTCAGGCCGAGGCGGCGCTGGCGGCCGAGACCGCGGACGCGATCGCCAGCCGGGTCAAGGTGCTACGCGAGGCGCTCGACGACCTCGAGCGCGACCTGGGAGGCGAGGCCGAGGGCTCGTCGCGCCACGGCCCGCGCGTCACGACGAAGGCGCGGCTGAAGCCGTAGCTGGGGCCGGCGCTAGTTGGCGCCGGTGCCGCCGGAGTCCGACTCGGATGAGGAGTCCGAGGACTGGGAGGACTCCAGGTCGGAGATGTCGGTGCGAAGGTCGTCGATGTCGTCCTGGACGACCTGCAGCTCGTCCTGGGTGGTGCTCTGGTCGTCGCCGAGCTCCTCGACCTCGGTCTCGAGCGAGTCGAGGCGGTCGTTGAGCGTGTTGAGGTCGTCGGCGGCGGCCTCCGAGGCCGATTCCTCCACGGCGCCGATCTCGGAGCGCAGGTCGTCGAGGTCGCCCTTGGTGGCCGAGTCCTCCTGGAGCTGGAGCGCGAAGACGATCGCCACGGCGGCGGCAGCCAGGGCCAGCACCGAGGCGGCGGCGAAGGCGTAGGTGCGGATCCCGACCTTGCGGTCGAGTTGGGCGAGCCAGGCGCGAAGGCCGTCGATCCGCTCGTGGGGCTCGGTCGCGTGCGTCGCGATTCCCTCCTGTTCGGCGGTCTTCGGCCCCGGCGTGGCGGGCGTGGGTCCGTCGCCGGCGGCCGGCTTCTCGGGCTGCTTGGGAGGCGTGGCTTCCACGGCGGGGCAGGGTAGCGCTACGCGTAGGGGCGGGAGGGGGTTCAGGCGGTGGGTGGGCGGCCCTGTGCGACCTCGCCGTCCTCGGGCTCGATCACCAGTCCGGCTTCGACCCAGGCGGTGATGCCGCCGTCCAGGTTGTGGGCGTCCCATCCGGCCTCGCGGAAGGCCTGCGCGGCCATCCCCGAGCGGTTGCCGCTGAGGCAGTAGAAGACGACCGGGCGGTCCTTCGGGATCGAGCCCGCGTTGGCGGTCAGCTCGTTGACCTCCACGTGGCGGGCGCCCGCCAGGCGCCCCGCCTCCCACTCGTAGTCCATCCGGACGTCGATGAGGTCGATCTCGCCGGCGTCGCGCATCTCGGCCACGCGCTGGGGCGGGAGGTGGATGTCGGTTGTCTCGGCCGGGTCCCTCACGCGCGCAAGACTAGTCTGGCGCCGGTGCGGTGGACGGGTTGTCCGGCTCGCGCCACATCAGCCACAGCGGCGGGCCGTCAGGGAGGGAGATCGTCTCGGTGAGAGCGAACCCGAACCGGCGGTAGTAGGGGAGGTTGGACTCGCGGTTGGTCTCCAGGAAGGCCGGCACGGCGTCGGCGTCGCAGCGGGCCAGGACCGGCGCCAGCAGGGCGGCCCCGTGGCCGCGGCGCTGGTGCTCGGGGGCGATCGACAGCACCTCCAGGTACCAGTGGGGCTCGATGGGGTGGCGCCTTTCCATCAGCCGGTCGATTCGGGTGCCGCGGCGAGCGCCGCCGATCCCGATTCCGGGCACGAGCGAGATGATCTCGGCCAGGTTGTCACGGGCTCGGCGCTTCGGCTCGCCGGGCGGGATCCAGAAGGCGCCGCCGGCCAGCTCGGGCGTGGTCCAGGCCTCGCCGCGGACCAGGTACAGGTGGCGCAGGCGGGCGCGGTAGGCGCGGCGCATCAACCGCAGGCGGCGGCGCTCGTCGGGGATGACCCACGCCCAGACCTCGTTGTCGTGAAAGCCGCGCGCGACGGCGTCCGCCACCGCGGCAACGTCGGCTCGGGTGACCGGGCGCGCGGCGGCGCTCAACGGGCGTGGCCGAGCGCGTCCCGCCGTCGGAGAGGACGGCGGTGCGGCCCCGGGTGGTTGGTGAAGCGGCGCTTGGCTGGTCTAGGCGGGCGCGACGTTGACGGCCTTCGGGCCGCGGTCCGAATCCTCGGCGTCGTAGGACACCTTCGCGCCCTCCTCGAGGGTGCTGCCCTGAGCGATCCCGCTCTGGTGAACGAAGAGATCCTTGCCGCCCTCATCAGGCGTGATGAAGCCGTAGCGCTTCTCGTCGTTGAACCACTTCACCGTTCCGGTTGCCATGCCTACTCCTGACTGGTGTGGGGGGTGCTATCAGCGTCGCCACCCTATACCGCTGGCGCGTGCTCCCGTCTTGCGGCGGGCGTGCTCAGGACCCGCCTGCGAGCTCCAGCAGTCCGGGCCACTCAGAGGGGGGTGCGGCGGGCCGTTCGATCTTCTCCGGGCGCCCCGCCGGGAGGGCCGCCAGCGCCTCCCGGTTCGCGGGTGTGCGGAGCTGCTCGGCGACCGTGGTCTGGGCCACCTCGATCGTGCGCTGGCGGTTGCGGCGGCTCATCAGATTCGGCCCCATCGCGTCCAGATCCTCCTTGGTGGGCTGGACCAGCACCACCTGGGTCCCGCGCTCGCGCAGCTTGCGCGCCTCCGATCCCAGGCGCCGGCCGGTGCCGCTGCGGACGGCGCGCGCCACCCACTCGCCCGGGTTCCAGGCGCGGGTGGGGTGAAGCGAGGAGGTTGGGTTCAGGCAGATCACGACGTCGAGGTCCTCGTGGCGGACGATGTCGAGGTTGGACGTCGAGTACATGCCGCCGTCCACGTAGCGCCGGCCGCCGATCTCGACGGGGTAGTAGAAGCCGGGGATCGCGCACGAGGCGGCGACCGCGTCGGTGAGCTCTGCCTGAGGCGACCCGGGGCGCCCGAACGGGACGCGCCTGCCGGTGGCGTAGTCGCAGGCGACGACCCACAGGTTCTGGTGCGGCGACCAGCCCTCGGGCACCACGCGGCGGACGATGTCCTTGAGCGGGTCGGTCGAGATGAAGCCCCGCGGGAGCCAACCGGCGAATGCCGCGGCGGGCGGGTAGCGGCGTGGGCCGGTCAGGACGCGGAACGCCAGCTCCCACGACCCGGGGCCGATCGGCGGCATCGCCGGTTCGAGGTTGTAGATCGCGCCGGCGGCCCGGTCGGCCTCGGCGGCGGGGCGGCCCGTGGCGTCGACGACGTCGTCGAAGACCTCGCCCGCGGAGTGGGCGACCATGAACCAGGGTGGGAGGCCCGAGGCCACGAGGGAGCCGATCATCGACCCCGCCGAGGTGCCGACGATCACGTCGGCCGTGGCCGGGTCCCAGCCGGTCTCGCGGGCCAGGGCGTCGAGCCCACCGGTCAGCCAGGCCCCGCCCTGGATGCCCCCAGCCCCGAGGACCAAGCCGACCCTCATTACGTCACTCCCCGGCGAGACATCGCCCTATGAGTCTTACGGACTCCACGGCGGGAAGGCGGGCAGGCGTACGCGTCTAGGCACCTACGACTTCGCCAACAAGTCCGAGGACATCGCACGACTGTTCACCTGGGCCTGCGAGCTCGTGGGGATCCGGGGCTACCGGCTCAATGGGAGTCGGCGCGGCCTCTGGGACGTGCGGATCAACCGCCGAGGCAGCGTTGCGCAAATGCGCCAGCACGTCGGCCTCAAGGCCTGAGTCACTAAAGTTGCACAACTGTCACGCGGCTGTGGCGGAACTGGCAGACGCGATACGTTCAGGTCGTATTGTCCGAAAGGACGTGGGGGTTCGACTCCCTCCAGCCGCACTTTTCGACGCCGGATCTCAGGCGTCCCGTTGCTAAGATCGCCGCGAACCTGCCGCTATCGTCTAGGGGACTAGGACGCCGGATTCTCAGTCCGGAAACCGGGGTTCGAATCCCCGTAGCGGTGCCTCAGAAACCCGCCTCCCAGGCGGGTTTCGTCGTTCGAGAGGCGTCCGCGGGACAGCTGACGGGACAATGCTCCGCGCAGAAGACGATCGCTGACCGCGCGATCGCTGCCCCCAAACTCCCTCCGGCCGGGTAGACCCCGGTGGACGAACTCCCTCCAGCGTCAAGCTCTAAGGTCATCCCCGCGTTCGGAGAAGCCGCATTGACGCTTAGCGACGAACCACATCGAGGCGGGCCGGCTGGTCAAGAAGAACTCCGGGAGGTTTGTGCGGTGTGGCAGTCGGGACGCGACGGTTCCTCGCGGCTTCGAGGTGCCGCACGGGTCGTGAGCGGGATTCCCCACTATTTCCAGGCCGACTTCATAACGGCTCATGAAGAGGCCGCTCGCGCGGATCCAGCCATGCTCGATCGCGCGAGGACCCTCCTGAGCGCAGTAGGGCGCTCGCGCCCGCAGACCGCGGCGGAGTGGCGCGGGGCCGCTCTCCCCGAAGGCATCGACGTCGCCGGCCGCGGCTTGAAGGGCAAGGAGCAGGACCTGCAGATCCTGGAGGTTCTGCGATCAGGCGAGATCACGATGCCGCTTTGGGGAGTTTCCCTCGATCGCAATGTCGCCCAGCGCTACGGCACGCGCTTCCTGTTCCTCCTCGAGGGGCCCTTTCGCGGCATCGCCGCCTGGCGCGAATCGGGGATCAAGGATTCAGAGCAGAAGGGCCCGCGCTGCGACGCGGGCGCGTTCGAGCGGGGCGCGAAGAAGCCCTAGAGGCGGCACGATCGGCCCGCCGCGCGGTTACAGTGACCGTGATGGTGGGCCGATTCCTCGTTCTCTTGGCTGTCGCGGCCGCGTTCTGCACCCTGGCGGTGCCCGCCGGCGCGGCGACGATCAACGTCGACGTCACCAACGACGAGCTGAACGACGACGGGGATTGCGCGCTGCGCGAGGCGGTCGAGTCCGCCAACGACAACCAGGCGATCAGCGGGTGCGCCAAGGGGCAGGGCTCCCTCGACACGATCAAGCTGAAGGCTCAGCAGTACACGATCGTCAACTCCTCGAACGAGGACCTCAACGCAAGCGGCGACTTCGACTTCCTTCAGAACGGGCCGGTGGCGATCGAGGGGAAGGGCCCGGGCGAGACCACCGTCTCCCAGAACGGCGACGACCGCGTCTTCGACATATTCGGCCCCAGGGTCACGCTGACCGGTATGCGCGTCAGCGGCGGCGACGTGACCTCGTTCGATACCCCCGACGCCCAAGGGGGCAACATCCGCGTCGAGCTCGCCAAGCTCACCCTCAACGACACCGACGTCGGGTCAGGCGACGCCGCAGTTGGCGGCGGCATCAGCGTTGGGAACTTCTCGAAGGCGACGATCTCGAAGGGGCTGTTCGAGTCAAACGACGCCACGGCAAACGGCGGTAGCCTCGCGATCGGGATCGGGGGCTCGGCACGGATCGAGCGAACGACGATGCAGCTGAGTGGCGTCGATTCCACCTCCGGTAGTGCCCATGGGGGCGTCATCTTCCACGCCGGGAGCGACCTCAAGATCTTCGACAGCGTCCTGCAGGGCTCCAGCGCGGAGGCCAGCGGGGCCGGGAACCACGCGCTGGGGGCAGCCATCTACGCCGGCGACGGACAGCAGCAGACCGTGCTGCGCCGGTCGGTGGTTCGGGGCAACACGGCCACGGCATCCACCGACAACGCGCAGGAGAACGGGGGCGGGATCTACGTGGGCTCCGGCGCGCTCTTGATCGCCAACAGCACCTTCTTCGACAACCGCGCCGGCGGCCCCGGGGACGACGACGGCATCGGCGGCGCGGTGTACGGCGGCAGTGACACCGTTGACATCCTGCACACGACGTTCGACTCCAACCAGGCCTCCGAGGAGGGGGACACCCTCCAGTCAAACAACGGCACCCTCCGCCTCTTCGGCTCGATAATCGACGACGCAACCGATCCCTGCGTGGGCGACACCGTCACCTCCACCGGCTTCAACGTCAGCGAGTCGATCGACGCCCAGTGCCAGTTCCTGGGTTCGGACGTCGAAGGCGGCGATCCCGGCCTCGACGTTTTCGGCGACAACGGGGGCCCGACGCAGACGATCTCGATCCAGCCCACCTCGGACGCCAAGAACCTCGTGCCGAAGGGCAAGTGCAAGGACGCCACGGACGGCGAGGACCAGCGTGGGTTCAAGCGCCCGAAGGGCCCGCACTGCGACGCGGGCGCGTTCGAGCGGGGCGCGAAGAAGCCCTAGAGGCGGCACGATCGCCCAGGCGGGCAACGGCCGGAACACGGCGGGACAACGGCGGGACAATGATCCTCCTAGTCGACGACCCGAGGCGACCCCAAGCGACCGCTGACTCCGCTTTCCCAAGCGGGATCCCGCTTGACAATGCGGCAGGTCCGGCAATTCGAATCCCCGTAGCGGTGCCTCGAAATCCCGCTCTTCGCAGCGGGATTTCGTCTTTGAGTCGCCGCGCCCCAGCTTTCGCCCCGCTCCACCGCCGTCCTGCCCGTTCTGGGCCACGCACGGTGTGACGATTGCGCCCCCGAGGTTGTGGCGAGGCGCCTTCGGAACCACGACCACATATGCGCTTTGCATGGAAAGCGCAACATCACGAGGGCACGCGACGAAAGCGGCCCCCCTCCGGGGAAGGGGGGGCCGCTTTGTCGCCTAACAGCCTCGCGCTGCTCGATCTCACCGCGTAGACGTGCGGCGAAGCTCTTTTCCAACCTTGGTGGCGAAACCAGATCCTCGCAGTGGCGATACGAAGAGAGGCCTGGTTTCAAGCTCAAGGAGCTCGACCCGCGCGCCATCCTGAGTCAGACAGCGAGGACAACTACCTCCGCTCAAGCGCGCGCATAAAGACGCCTTGTAAAGCGACAGCGAGGACAGTGCGAATACATGACTCCTCCTTCGGTCCGCGAAGTGACCGGGAGTCCCGCCAGAACCCCTGCGAAGGCCGGCGGTGCCCGTACCTACACGAAGGCCACTGCCCGATCCGGGAGCAGTTGACCCTTCTCTCAGAGTACTGCTGGAGTCAAGACACAACGCGATCGAGGTTCCGCAGGCTTGGCGACGGCCGAGCCTCTGAGCACCTGAGCTGCTCCCAAGGGTGGTCTCGTCCTGGTCGGGAGGCCGCCCGGACGAGAAGCGACTAAGCCACCCGGACGATTTCAGCGGCGCCATCGGAAGGGGTATGGAGTGTTCATACGCGAGGGGGCCGTGAACGACCGTTAGGGAGCCCAGGGCTCCGCCAGAGCGTGGTCCACAGCAGCCACAACTACGGCTAGAGGATGAGGATCAGGATGATGATGATCAGAATCGCTGCGCCGATGCTGATGTACATGCCGGTTCCTCCCTATTAGCGCCCGCGCGCTTGCCCGCGGACGGCTTGACTGCGGACCCTACCGCGCTGGCGAAGTTTCGCGATGGCCTCAAAGCCGCGGGGCTGTCGGAGTAGCGCTTAGGACGAAAAGCGGAGCTTCCGGCCCCGAGCCGCCCGATTGCCCACGACCCCTGCGCGGTAGGGTCGGCGGTCAAAACAGACAACACACAGCCCACGGCTGTGAGAAGGACGAGGCTAAAGATGGCGACGCTGCTTGTGTTCCATGAAGTAGACGACGTTGACCACTGGGCGGCGTCGCCGAAGCGAGACGAGCTCTTCGGCCCGATGGGGATCACGGTGCGGACGTTCCGTGATCCCGAGAACCCGAACAGGGTCGGACTGATCTTCGATGGCGTCTCGGACCTCGAGACGTTTGAGCAAAGCCTGCAGACCGACGAGGCCGCGGAGGCGATGAAATACGACGGTGTTCGCCCCGAGACGCTCGTGACGCTGGTCGAGGCGTAGGGGGTACCGCTTAGGACGAAAAGCGACTAGGTCGCTTTGCATGGGAAGCGGACAACTTCCGCGTGACTTCCGGGTGGGCCGGACCGCTACGGGGCGGGGTAGGCCCACGTCCCTATTTCCACGCGGGCACCCCCAACGACTGTCTGGGGGCTCCGCCTGAATGCGTAGCCGTATTCCACGGCCCCTCGTGGTGCTGCGCTGCGAAGGGACCCGAGGCTCAGGTGGGATCGGGTCCGCCGTCTTGCTCGCACTGGCGCAGCGCGGGCGAACGATCCGCCGCGTTGTCCAGGCCCACGGCGTTGTCGTTGCCCACCGTCATCTGCGAACCACCCTCGCGGAGGAACGCGGGCGGGACGGGGTCGACGATCCCCTCCGAGACGACATAGCCGCCGCGGTGCGAGTTCTCCGCCTCGTTGCAGACGGTATCCGCCTGGCCCGCGGGAGCGAGCGCGGACAGATACACCGCGGCCACCGTGCCAATCGTCACGCACAGCTTCTGATTTCTCATGACAGCCTCCCGTGGTGCCGGCGGCCGCACATTCCCGTGTTGCGACGGGTCCGCCCGATGCCGCTTGGTTGTGGCTTAGATCGACCGGCGGCGGCGGATCGATTAGCGCGCTCGACGGATTGACATGTGGACCCGGATCGACGGAGCGCGCGCTCGCTCAAACGTCGTTCCACCTGGGCGCGACTCTCGGAAGCCCACTTCGGGCGGATGACGCTCGCTGCTCTCGCTATGGCGCGTGAACGGGGAAGCGTGACCAGTTGTGTACGCCCCTGCCGAAATGCCCGCTTTGGACGAGAGGCGCCTAAGCGCTTTGCATGGAAAGCGATACGTGCGTTGCGACCCGTTCGGGTCCTTTCAGGCTTCTCGACGGGAAGATCGAGGTTCAGGGATGCGAAACCCGGGCCGCCGCCCTCGAAGCCTCCGGGCTGTCCGAATAGAAGCCCGCTGTCCCGGGCGTCGCGCAGGATCAGCCCCGTTGCCGCTCGTTCGGGGGTTTCCTAGGCTGCTCTGGCAGCAGTCGATGCCCGTCAACCACCGCGGATGCGAGGTCGAGAAGCTTGCGATTGCTGGTGCGGGAGTGGTCCCGCAGCATCTCGAAGGCAGCGTCCTCGTCGACGCTATGCCGTTCCATCAGGATGCCCTTGGCACGCTCGGTTAGCGCCCTGCGACCGAACGCCCCTTGAAGGTCCTGATACTCGGCGAACCGACGCAGGACGATGTCGATCGAACTCTGCCAGTCCTCGACGTCGGCATCGCTGATATGCGCGAACACCCCTCGCTTGGAGGCCTCCTTGACGAACTTCGGGTCCCGCGCGTGGATGAGGACGATCACCGGGCAGGCGGCCTCCCGCACGATCTTGTCGATCAAGTCGAGCGCGTGGCCCGAGCTCTTGCCGAGCCCGACGAGGGCGACGTCCGGCCGTTCGCGGGCGGTCACGGGGCCGACGTCTTCGACCTCGATCTCTCTCGCGATCACCTCGTGACCGAGCCCGACCACTATCGAGGCGACAAGGGCGAGCCGGTCCTTTCGCTCGTTGGCGATCAGGACCCGGAGATGATCGGTCTCCCGATGACTCATCGTGGCCTCATTCCGGCGATTCGCGTCTGGCTCCGGTCGCTGGCCCCGTGTTCTTGGGAGTGTCGCACGAGGGGGGTGTACGGATGTTCGTGCGCTTCGCCTCAAAACCTCGGCGAGCGCGAGTGTCGGCTCCAAGCTTCGGCCGGTGGACGTATTGACCATGAATGGTCTGCGCGAAATCACCAGGTCAGGAGCCCGAACTGTGTCCTCCCCTCGTAAGAGCCTCGCCGCGCCGCGCCGCCAGCTGGAGCGCGGTTCATCGCAAGAAGGCCATCTTCGGCTGGCTCGCCTTCGTGATCGTCGCGTTCATGTTCGGCAACAACGTCGTCGGCACGACGACGATCTCGACCGTCGACGGATTCAACGGCGAGTCCCACGATGCTGAGCAGGCGGCCGATGATGCGGGCCTGCGGCCGAATGGCGAGGTCGTGCTGATCCAGAGCGCCGAGCTGACGATCGAGGACCCGGCGTTCACGACGGCGATCGAGGACGTCACGGGTCGCCTGGCGGCGGTCAAGTACGTCGAGAACATCGAGTCGCCTCTCGACGGCGCGGGCTCGATTTCCGAGGACGGTCGATCGGCCCTGGTGGACTTTGAGATCGCCGGCGACTCGACCGAGGCAGCCGACCGTCTGGACCCGACCCTCGCCGCGGTGGCCGCCGCTCAGACGGACAATCCCGACGTGACGCTCGAGCAGTTCGGGAGCGTGAGCGGCAACGACGCAATCGACGAGACCATTCAGTCCGACCTCGGCAAGGCGGGCCTGCTGTCCCTGCCGATCACCCTGATCATCCTGACGATCACTTTCGGCTCTCTGGTGGCCGCCGGGGTCCCCTTGCTGTTGGGCCTCAGCTCTGTCATCGGCGCGATGGGGCTCTCGGCGGTGGCGAGTCAGTTGTTCCCGGCAGATCCGAGCGTTGCGGCCGTCATCCTGTTGATCGGCCTGGCCGTCGGCGTGGACTACTCGCTGTTCTATCTGCGCAGAGAGCGAGAGGAGCGAGCGGCCGGGCGTGACATGCAGTCCTCGCTGGACATCACCGCCGCGACCTCGGGGAGGGCGGTCATCGTCTCGGGCCTGACGGTGATGGTCGCGATGGCCGGGATGTTCATCAGCGGTGATCCGACGTTCATCTCCTTCGCCATCGGAGCCATCATCGTCGTCGGCCTGGCCGTCATGGCATCGGTCACCGTTCTCCCGGCGGCGATCGCAGGACTGGGCCCGCGGCTGGAGCGAGGCCGGATCCCCGGCCTTCGCCACCGCTCGGAGCCCAAGCCGTCCCGCTTCTGGACGAACGTCATCGACCGAGTCACGAAGCACCCCGTCCTCTCGGTCGTCCTGGCCGGCGGAGCTTTGATCGCGCTCACGATCCCCGCCCTCAAACTGAAAACGGTCGTCACCGGCATCGATGACTTGGATCAGAGCATCCCCGTGATCCAGACATACAACAAGGTCAAAGAGACGTTCCCGGAGGAGGGATCCACCGCTTCAGTTGTGGTCGAGGCCGACGACGTACGCGCCGGCGCGGCTGCGGACGGCATCGAGAGCCTGATGCAGCAGGCGGAGGCCTCCGACACGTTCCTCGCGCCTCCGACGATCGACTACAGCGACGATGACACCGTGGCCGAGATCGGAATTCCGACGCCAGGTGAAGGTGCGGAGACCGCCTCGGTGAATGCGCTGGACGAGGTCCGCAATGAACTCGTGCCGGCCACCGTCGGGAGCGTCCCGGGAGTCGCAGCCAACGTCACCGGGGACGCTGCGGCCTCGGTGGACTTTCGCGAGCAGCTCGACAGTCGACTGCCCTGGATCTTCGCGTTCGTCTTCGGGCTCGCGTTCATTCTCATGACCGCCACGTTCCGCTCGATCGTGATCTCGCTGAACGCGATCGTGCTGAATCTGTTGTCCGTGGGAGCCGCCTATGGCGTGCTTGTGCTCGTCTTCCAGGACGGTCACGGCGAAGGCCTGCTCGGATTCGCCTCGAACGGAGGGGTAGCCTCCTGGTTGCCTCTATTCCTGTTCGTGATCTTGTTCGGGCTCTCGATGGACTACCACGTGTTCATCCTCTCGCGGGTCAAGGAGGCCTACGACGGAGGGATGAGCAGCGGGGAAGCGGTCAGGCACTCGATCGCCAGCACAGCGGGCACCGTCACCTGCGCGGCGGCGGTCATGGTTGGCGTCTTCTTGGTGTTCGCGACGCTGGAGTTCATCGAGTTCAAGGAGATGGGGATTGGTCTGGCGGTGGCGGTGCTGATCGACGCCACGATCATTCGCGGCGTGCTGTTGCCGGCCACGATGAAGCTCCTCGGGGACTGGAACTGGTACATGCCCAGCTGGCTCGAGTGGCTGCCGAAGGTGGGCGGGGAGGGCGACCCGCCCTCGCCAGAGCCCGCGAGGCCAGATGGAAAGCCCACCAAGCCCGCCCGGGTCCCGGCGTAATGATCGCGCAACGACAAACGCCCCACCACTCTGAGGCGCTCGAAGCCGCCGGGCTGCGGGAGTAGCACGGAGTATCGCTTTGGACGAAAAGCGGCTAACCGCTCGCATGGAAAGCGGCCTCTCACGACCCTGATTGTGCTCAGCAGCCGATAGGCCCTGACAAACGGCGTGGAATACCTTCAGTTGCGCGTTACGTGCCGTGTCTATTTCTTTTCTGCGCGCCTCCTTGGTGAGGCCGAGGACGTCGAGAGCTACCGCGCGATCCACGCCCAAAACCAGCGTCGAACAGCGAGGGATCCGCCGTCCGCCTGATATGAGTTCGACGAGCACCCTCGGGATATCGTCGGGAGTCACATAGGTTTGGACCAGATCGCGATACGACCTTGTCCCCGGCGTCGTGGATGGCATCGGCTTCGAGCTCCCAGTCGTCCCAGGCACCTATCCATTCGCTGAGGAAGCCCCGTACTTCCTCGGTCCTCTCGTACGTCTGCTGCTCGGGCCAGCCGTGGACGTTCGACATGTCCCACACGAAATCCGACGCGGTGATGTCTGGATTGATCACCCCGGCCGCGTAACATGAATCGACTACTGGCGCGGGCTGGTGCGCGCGTTTCAGATTGCGGCTGATCGCGGGTTCGGGCTGGTGGCGTCGGGAACACAGGTGCACCGGGTACTGGACCTGGTCGTGATTCCCGAGTATCTGCCGACCTTCGACACACGCCGCGATGCGATCGGCGCTCTTCTCCCTTAGGAGCTGCGCTTTTCGTCCAAAGCGGAACGCCGTTGTCCGCGTCCGAAGCGGCTACTCCGACAGCCCGGCTGCCCTCTTGGCTGCTGCGGGATCCATGAATCCCTGCATGCGCGCCACCCGTCCGTCGCGCATCGTGAAAATCGCCGCCGTGTCGAGCTCCAGCTCAACGCCACTGCCTTTGCCGCGCCGGAATTCGTGGAACATCACGACTACGTTGTCGTCGACTTCGCGGAACCCCTCCGGCTCAAGGCGGCGCTCCTCCCACGCCTCGCCGTCCACTTCGTCGTATTCGCGGATCACCTCAGCGAGACCGCGGTAAACCCGGCCCTCCCCAACGCCGCCGACGGTCCCGTGCAACTCGACATTGGGATCGACTAGCTCCACAACTCGCGCCATATCCCGTCGCTTCGAAGCGTCGAGGAAAGCCCTAACGGCGTTCACGTTCTCCTCCGACATCGCTAGCCCAGTATCCCACCCGATTCGAGGGTGCTGCTTTCCATGCAAAGCAGCATGTTCGAGTGTGTCCCGAACCGTGTCCCGAACCGCGCTAGTTCGGGGGTAACTGAGCGCAAGTCAGCGCCGCTGTCCACGCCTAGCGGAGACGGCAGGGGCCTGTGCCAAAGGATTCTCAGTCGTTAGGCGTGCTCGACGACCTCACCCACGTCGACGCTGTTGAGCGTCACCGCTTCACCCGGTTGCTGGTCGATCTGGTCGGCGACCGCTCGAGCCGCATCCTCACTGTCGAAGACGATGGTGCCTCGGCCCTGAGCGCCGCCGTCGGCGTCGATCCTGGTCCAGTAGCCGGCCACGAACCCCGGTGCTTGCTTGACCTGCGGCACTATCTCGTTCCGCAGGTAGGTCGTCGCCGCCTCGCCATCGTTGATCGTGACGCTGACGATCACTGCATGCATGACTGCTCCCTTCCGTTGGGGCTTTCGACCCTACCGCCGATCCGTCCGGGGTGGTAGGGGCAGGACCCCCTCGGGGGACTGAATGGCTAAGGCCCGCGTGGGTGGCTGACGGCGCTCGCCAGGTTCCCGGAGTGGGGGCGGGTCGGAGCGACCGTCAGGTCTTACGCGAACGGTCCGCGCCCACCCCGGCCGTCTCAGCCAGGGAAATCAAGAGAACGGCCGCGATGATGCCCACGATTGTGCCGATGGCGTTCAGCTCGAAGATGTCGCCCTCGCCAATGGCGCTGGCGATTATCCCGCCCACGAGCGCCCCGCCGATCCCCAGCAGCACTGTCATGAGGAAGCCGATGCTCTGACGGCCGGGAAGGAGCAGGCGAGCGATGACCCCAATGACGATTCCAATCAGGATGAGTCCGAGAATCTGCATTGCGCAACCTCTGTTCCCCCTGTGGATGTGCCGAAACGTGAGGGCTGTTAGTCGGGAACCCGGGTCGGGGGCACCTGGTGGCTGCCTCCAAGTTGACCCCCGAGAACCGAGGGGCGCTCATCGAGCGCACCGCCGCCGGGGTGGCTGACGGCATGCCGGGGTCGGGTATGACCTGGATTAGTCCAGGTCGTCAATCTCACCCTGGTACTGGGCCATGCCACGGGCGATACCTTCGCCGATAATGGCGTCGACAACCCCTTGGGACTCGACGATCAGGTCGGCCCGCGCGATGCGCCGCTGAAACTCCTCATCGGTGCGCAGCGCGTTGACCTGATCCTCGCTGCCACGCAGAAGCGCGAAGCCCTGCAGGTCACCACCGTGAGGAGTGAGCAGGACGACCTCGAAGTCCTCGATCTTGCTGTCGCCCTGGAGCCCTCCCCAGTACTCGACGCTCTCGTTGAACACCTGGAGAGCGCGCTTCTCGCGTCCGCGCGCCACCTGGCCCCATCCGATGAATAGTGCGGCATCAGCCATCGTCTCTCCTCCTCCTTAGATCCATGGAGGCTCTATTTCACACCCGCCGCTACCGCGCTGTCAAGCGTCGGGGGCAAACTGAGTACTTACCCGCTTGAAGAGTAGGTAGGGATGATCAGTCGCGGTGGTCGTGCCTTACGGGGTCCGCGTCCCTTCCTTGCCCGGGGAAGGCCCGCCCCCGGGCTTCCGGGGGCGGGTCCCAGGCGTCCTCGGCGAATCTGTCTGGTAGTTCGGCGTTGTCGACGCCGTGCGCCGCACCTGACCGCTCGTCAGCAGAGCGACCGTGCGCCCTCGGGCCTTGCAGCGCGGGCATTGGCCTGTCACGCCGAAGCGTGGGTCGAGCCGGCAGGAATAGCCGCAGTCGGGACACTGCGCATAACGCATGGCGACCTCAGGCCTCGTGCTTCCGAACGCCCCGTCTGACTGCTAGTTCGACGTCGTTGTCGTCGGCGGCTCCTCCGGGCAGGTCCAGACGACGTATTGACCAAACGGGGAACGGGCCAGCTTGTCAGGGCCTATCGAGGGTCGCTTTCCATGCAACGCGGACGCTCTCGTCCCAAGCAAGCGTCAACCGGCGCCGCGCGAGGGGAGCCTGCGTATCTTGTCCCCGCATGCTGCGCCCTCGCCTCCTTGCCCCCTGCTTGGCAGTCGCCGTCCTTGCGGGCCTACTCGCCACTCCCGCATCGGAGGCTGGAGGGCCCTTGCGGTACGTGGCATTGGGCGACTCCTACAGTGCCGCGTCGGGTGTACTCCCGCCAGATCCTGCCGCGCCGCCGAACTGCCTGCGCTCGTCGCTCAACTACCCGCACCTCATTGCATCTGAGATCGGCGCGACCCTTACGGACGTGACTTGCGGCGCCGCAGAAAGCCGGCACTTCTTCCAGCCCCAGTACGACAACGTGCCGCCCCAGCTCGACGCCCTCTCCACGCAATCACGCCTGGTGACGATGACCATTGGCGGAAACGACAGCGGGGTCTTCTTCGGCGCGATCCTCGCCTGCGGAAGCGCCGGGTTGACGAGCGCCGGCCAGGGCAGCCCCTGCAAGGACCAGAACGGGTCCTCCTTCAGGGACACGGTCAAGGAAGAGACGTACCCCGACCTGGTGCGGACCTTGAAGGCCGTCCACAGACGAGCGCCCCGGGCCAGGGTCGCCATCCTCGGGTACCCCTGGATCATGCCCAAGGACGAAGGCTGCTACCCCACGATGCCAGTCGCGGAGGGCGATGTTCCGTACCTCCGCCGCCTTCAAAGCACTCTCAATCGCGCCGTTCGGCGGGCTGCCGCTGCTACCGATACTGCCTACGTGAACTTCAGCCGAATTTCCAACGGCCACGACGCGTGTCAGCCGATCGGAGTGCGGTGGATCGAGCCAGTGTTGCCGACCACGAATCCGGTGGTGGTACACCCAAACGCTCTCGGCGAGGAGAAGATGGCCACCAGGACGATACGGATCCTCGAGCTCCCCTAGGAGACCACCTCCCGGCAGAACTCGCGCAGGGCTTCGGCGAAGGTGGGGCTTACGGTCGGCTTCTCTACGCAGGTCACCTGCATCGAGTCGGGGAACGCCGAGACGGCGGCCTCGTATCCCGCCTTGGTGAAGAGAAGGCACGGATCGTGCTCGGCTAGGAGCAACGGCTTCCGGAGATCCCGCAACACATCCTCGATCCAGTCCCCCGGGTCGGCCATGTTCTCGCGCACGTACGCCTGCGCCACCCCGGTGGGTATTCGCTCGAGCATGCGGTCCGCGAGCTCCTCACCGTAGAACCCTTGCGTGATCTGCGTCAGGTGGCGCATGAACGTGCGGTCGTCAAGCTCGGCCACCTGGGTAAACGCCGAGCCAACCTCAGCGTTGGTCGCGGGCGGGTCCGCGTCGGGACTGAAACTCAGGCAGGCGTGCCCGAGCGCAAGCCCCTGGACGGCGTCCGGCCGTCGAGCCGCGAACTTCAGGGCCGCCGCGATCGCGAACTCGTCGGCGGCGAGGACGCAGTCCTGCCATCCAAGCCGGTCGACCTCTGCTGCGACGCGCTCGGCTAGGGCCTCGCTGTCATACGCGCCCGGCGGGGCCTCGTCGCCCACACCGGGGGCATCGAACACGGCTACCTCGGCCCACTCCTCGAGCTGTGGCCGTACCACCCACTCCAGCTCGGAATAGCCAGGGAGAAGGAGCAGCCGGGGTCTGGCAACGCCGTGACCTTGGTCTCTTGCGTTTGCCTGCGACACGCCCCGGTCCAGTATCCACCCTGCACGATCTGAGATCAACGGGCCACGAATCCTTGCGCGAGACGCAGAAGCAGCATTTCTCTCCGGCGCCCAGCAACCGGTCCGACCTTGGCCCTGGGAGCGTCGTGCTGAACCAATCCAACCTGCGGCTGGGAGAGCACGGTGGCCAGCCGGGGAGAGCAAGCGATAACGCCGAGCGCACCCCCCAGATTGGTCCCCGACATCCCCATCCATGGGAAGAGAGCGCTCGACGCTAGTCGAGCCTACTCCCGATCGGGGTGGCAAACGGATCGCGCGCGACTTCCAGCCGAATGGGGGGCAGGTCTGAACACCAAGGCCGGGGAAGCGGGTCGTGATCGCCCCCTGGATCACAAGCCGTCGCACTACTGCCGCAGAAGCATGCTTTCTGACGCGGGCGGAGGGATCGGCAGGTCGTGCTCACGACACCAGCGAACGAGCTCCTGCTTAGCCTCCTCGTCTGGGGAAACAGGACGTGCATGCGCGCGGGCGGGCGGATCGCGCTCGACACCCGAGGCCGAGCTCGCTACCACCTGCTTGCGCTTCCGTTGCATCCCTTGGTTGCCTCCTTGCGCGTCACCGTGCGATTCCTTCGCCGCGACGCGTCTACCCCGTCTGCGGCATCAATCACCTTGCGAGCGGTGCATCTCGATGCCTGTTCCAAGCACGTCGGCCCGGCTACGTCCGCCCGCCCGCGTCCCAAGCCCGGACTCAAGTGGAGGCGGACTTTGTCCGGTCTCCGCCGCCACCCGGCCGCTGGTCTCCCCGATCCCCGGTGAGGGGTTCGACCAACAGGAACACCAAGACACTGAGCTCGGTCGCAGCATCGTGATCGTGAAGCGCCACCTGCACCGGGCAGCCGACCGCGCGCTGGACGCAGGAGGCCATGTCGTCCCGGATGGCGGCCCAGACGATATCCCGAAAACCCCGGGCCAGGCCATGTCCACCTTGCCTTTGAATCTGGCGCTCGACCGGGGTCGTGCTCCCTTCCAAAGACACGACGAGGAGGTTTGGGTGACGGTAGATCTTGATGGCCTCTGGGGCATGGCCAAACCGCTCTTCCCAGAGCCTTGGAACCTCCCGTTCCAACGCAACGCGCGCATCAGCTACGGCCATCAATCGAACCTCGGTAACGCCGAGTCTCTCGCACCGGTTGAGCGAGGTCAACAGGTTCGCCTTGATGACGCGCCGCAGGCGCCCCGCAAGGCGCTCTTCGTGCGGCTTACGCACATAGGCTCAATCGATCGATCCATTACACCTGGTCCAATCGCCCCAACGCGCTCAATCGACCGGATGAAATCTCGGACGCGGCGCTCAGGCGGACACCGGTGGGTAGATGGAAGGCGAAGCCCCGCGGACGATCGGGGGGTCCGAGCAATCAAACAGGGAGGCCTCCCAGATGGCCCAGACAAAGACCCGCAATTCGCGCTCGTCGAGTAGCCCGGGCCGAAGCAAGAGCGGTTCCAAGAGCAAGAGCGGTTCCAAGAGCAGCTCGCGAAGCGGATCGACTTCCAAGACTCGTTCGCGCGGCGCATCGACCTCAAGCGGGTCCAAGCGGAACACCACCGCTCGCAAGCGCCAGACGACGAGCAACAAGTCGACGATGGCAACCGTCGCCGAGAAGGCGAAGGGCCCGGCGCTCGCCGGCGGCGCGGCACTTGTCGGACTCGCCGGCGGGATGGCGCTGAGGAACGGGCGGAAGCGCGGAGTGCTCGAGCGCCTCCCGACCCCGAGCGTGAAGCTCCCGAAGCTGAGCATGCCAGACGTCAAGCCCGACGCGGCGCTGAAGAGCATCGGCAAGGCCGCGGGCGAGGTCGCCCAACGTAGCCAACGGGTGGGCGAAGTCGCGGCGCAGGTCGAGAAGGCCAGCAACGCGATCAGCAAGAAGTCATGAGCGTCAAGGACAAAGCGCGCGACGCGATGGGGGGCGCGGTGGGTGAGCGCCTGCGGGGCGGGCGGCCCGGAGCGCTACAGGCAGCGGCCGGGGCGGCAGTGGCAGGCGGCGTCACGGGCGTCGTCGTGTTCCGGCTGCTGCGCGGCAGCCACGACCAAGACCAAGACTGAGACAACACGGAAGGACCAGGAGTTCCAAATGTCAGACATCGAAAAGCTTGGAAACGAAGCGAAGAAGACCGTGAAGCGGGTGGCGAGCGACAGTCCGCTCAGCAAGCCGGCAGGTATGGCGGTCGCGGGTGCCGCGCTCGCGGCCATCCCGTTCGCGGTCGAGAAGCTGGGCAGCCTCGCCGCGCCGAAGATCTCGGAGAAGGCGAGCGAGGTCGGGAGCAAGGCGACTTCACAACTCAAGGACGCCGCCTCCGACGCCATGCCGAGCTCCCCGGGTGACGCGCTCGGCGGGAACCCTCTGAAGGGGATCTTCGGCGGCGGTGGCGACGACGACTCGGACGAGGAGGGGCGTGCGGCGCCGGGTTACGGCAGCGGCCGGCGCATGCCGATCCAGCAGTCGGTCGACGTCGCGGTTCCGATCAAGCGCGCCTACAACTACTGGACGTCCTTCGAGGACTGGCCCGAGTTCATGCATCGCATCGAGAACGTCGAGGAGGTCGACAATACGACGGTCTCCTTCCAGGCGAAGATTTGGGGGATCAGCAAGCGCTTCGAGGCCGAGATCGTCGACCAGCATCCTGAGGAGCGCATCGAGTGGAACGTCACCGACGGCTACTCGCACACCGGCGTGGTCACCTTCCACCCGCTGGCGAAGAACCTGACCCGCATCGACGTCTCGCTCGACGTGCAACCGTCAAACCTGATCGACAAGGCGAGCCGAGGAATGCGGTTCGTCAAGCGCGCCGTGCGTGGCGACCTGCACCGGTTCAAGGCCTACGTCGAGCTCGAAAACGAGACCAAGACCGGCCGGCGGCAGACGATCGAGGACGGCAAGGTCAAGCGGAAGAAGTCCTCGAGCGGCAGCTCACGTCGCAGCAGCTCGAGCCGCAGCCGGAATGGGTCCGCCCCTTCGAGCGGGTCCAAGTCGAAGACGCGGTCGAGGAGCTGAGCGATGGCGACGAAGACAAGCTCGCGATCGAAGAAGAGCGGCAGCTCGAACAGCCCCAAGCGAGGCGGCTCGAAGCGCTCGAAGCGGAGCTCGAACTCGAGCTCAAAGTCGAACTCGAAGTCGACGCAAGCGAAGAAACGGTCCGGATCGGCCGCCGGCAACTCCCGCAATCCCTCGCAGGAGAACAAGGGCCAGGTAGGGGACGAGGGCCACGCGCGCACGCGGCCGTCCGAGACCAGGTCCGTGGTCGAGCGCGAAAATCATCAGGACGACGGCGGCGACGCCGGGGGCCCGCGCACGGACTACAAGGACTACTCGGTCGTCGACCCGAAGAAGATCGAGGGGGGGCCAGACGTCCTGATCGCCGTGCCGGTGGTGAAGGTTGACGAGATCGACCTCGAGGTTGAGGACGTTCATGCCCAGGTGGCGGTCCTGGCCGAGGTTCGGAAGCTGGTCAAGATCGGCGTGGGAGCGGAGGCGCATCTCGACAAGGTCGAGCTGAAGATCGAGGGCGTTGAGGCGCAGGCGCTCCTGAAGGCGAAGCTGAACAACGTCACGGCGATTCTCGAGCGCGTCCTTCTCAGCCTCGACCGCAACCCCGCGCTGCTTCGCAGCGTCGGTCGCGGCCTGGAGGACGTCGGGGCCGGCACCGGAGATCTCGTGGACGAGTCGGGCGACGCGGTCGAGGACGTCGGCGAGGGAGCCGGCAAGGCGGTCGAGGACGTCGGCGAGGGGACCGGCAAGGCCGTCGGCGAGGTCGGTAAGGGCGCCAGCCAGGGCGTCGAGGGCGTTGGCAAGGGCGCCAAGCGTGGCGTCGAGGGCGCCGGCAAGGGCGCCGGTCGCGGCGTCAAGGGCGTCGGCAAGGGCGCGAAGCAGCTCACGGGCGGAGGTAGCGGCTGATGGCTACGCAGAAGAGGTCACGGTCAGGGACTAAGAAGTCCGGGAACAGCAACAGCAGCCGCTCGAACGGGCGCTCTCGCAGCTCGAAGGGGAATCGCCGCAATGGCGGCGACTCCCGCGCCCCCTCACAGAAAGTCGAGAAGTACCGGTTCGCTAAGAACGTCGAGGGCATCGGTACCGCGGCCGAGCGCGAGTACCAGCACTACGTCGAGCAGGACCCCTGGAAGCTCGACGACGACCTTCCTGACGTCCTCCTGGACGTTCCGGTCGTAAAGGTCGACAGTCTTCATCTCGAGCTCGACAACCTCGACGCGCACGTCTCCCTCAAGGCATACGTGCTCGACCTCGTGAAGCTCACAGTGGGCGTCGACGTCCACCTCGGGCGCGTCGCCCTCGACATCAAGGGAGTCGAGGCGCAGGCGCTCGTCAAGGTCCGGCTCGACCACGTGGCAGCGGTCGTCGACCGCGTGATGACCACGCTCGACCGCAATCCCGAGCTGCTCGAGAGTCTCGGCGAGGCCATCGAAGACATCGGCGCCGGTACCGGCGACATGCTGGGCGAGTCCGGCGAGGCGGTCGAGGACGTTGGCGAAGGAGCCGAGACGGCGCTCGAGCACATCGGCCAGGGCGCGGGCGAGGGCGTCGGCGAGATTGGCCGAGGTGCCGGCCAGGCCGTGGGTCAGGTCGGCGAGGGCGCGGGCGAGGCAGTCGGTGACGTCGGCGAAGGAGCGGGTGAGGCGGTCGGCGATGTCGGCGAGGGCGCGGGCGAGGCTGTCGGCAACCTCGACGAGCTCGTGGCCGGACTCGCGGGAGGGAGCCAGGACGGAGGCTCGGTCGGCGAGCTCGCCGAAGGCGCCGGCGATCTCGGCGTTAGTTCGGGCGACATCGCGAAGATCGCGACGAAGAGCGCCGCCCAGCAGCTCCGCTCCGCGGTCACGAGCGAGGCGAAGGGGCTCGGGGTGGCGGCCAGCCGCAAAGTCAAGGAGATCGGCGAGCGCCGGCGCGAGCGCAAGGCCGACGAGGTCAACGCCACGCCGGCCGCCGTCGACCTGGCCGACGAGCTCGACGTCGACCTCTACCTGGTGGACGGCACCGGGGCCGACGACCGGATCACAGTGGCCGACGTGCGCAGGGCCGCGCGCGAGGAGGACTGACTATGGCCGACTCGGGTCGACCACCTGACGATCCGGACGTCGAGATCGGCGCGAGCGTCCGCGCGCGTCGCCTGCGGTTTCGGAAGAAGCCGCAGGTGGACGTGAAGACGCGCGGGCACGTCGAGGTCCACCCCGAGCTCGCCGATGAGCTGAACCTCGAGGGGGAGGGTGGATCGCGCGCTGAGCGCGAGAACCTCCCGGACGATGTCGAGCCCGGGGTGACCTATCGCGACGTCCGGGTTGGTTGGCGTGCGGGTGCCGCGCTGCGTCACGATGAGGACGCCGACGAGCCTGGATCCGCGAGCTAGGACGGCTCACGGCCGCACCCGCAGGAAGCGACAAGGCCCGCGACCGGGCTGAGAAACAACCGGCCTGGCGGAGGCCCCTTTAGCGAGCCAGGATGAGCCTCAATCGTGAGCGCGCGGATCCAACGGGGCGAACTCGGCTTCCTCCGCCTCAGCGATACGCACTTCGCGCAGGGCCAACGGCTCGTGGTCGGCGGCGAGGCAAATCTCAAGAACGCTCCCGCTGATGGCAAAGCGTAGATCGCCATCCTCGTCGACTCGCAGTCCTACGACGAAGGTGTTGTCTCCGCTGAGCTCACGCATCGGCGCTCCCTGTTCTCTTGCGTCTCACGCAGCAGACACCTTGATGCCAACGTCGGATGTCAGTTCCTAGGTCGAGCGCTGCCCGCCAGGGACGTGGCCTTCGCACCTTGCCGCCCAAACCCGCAGATTCCGAAGTCGTTTCGCTCCCGTAGCCTCCACGCTGTCAAACTCATCCAGGCCCGCGACCGGGCTGAGAAACAACCGGCCTGGCGGAGGCCCCTTTAGCGAGCCAGGATGAGCCTCAATCGTGAGCGCGCGGATCCAACGGGGCGAACTCGGCTTCCTCCGCCTCAGCGATACGCACTTCGCGCAGGGCCAACGGCTCGTGGTCGGCGGCGAGGCAAATCTCAAGAACGCTCCCGCTGATGGCAAAGCGTAGATCGCCATCCTCGTCGACTCGCAGTCCTACGACGAAGGTGTTGTCTCCGCTGAGCTCACGCATTGGCGCTCCCTGTTCTCTTGCGTCTCACGCAGCAGACACCTTGATGCCAACGTCGGATGTCAGTTCCTAGGCCGAGCGCTGCCCGCCAGGGACGTGGCCTTCGCACCTTGCCGCCCAAACCCGCAGATTCCGAAGTCAGTTTCGGTCCCGAGTAGCCGTCCGACGGCTGTCAAGGAAGGACTTCGATCCCCGTAGCGGTGCTTCTTTCGCGCTACTCACGGCCGCGGGCCCGCACCGCCTCGACGGCGTCCGCCTCGCTCCGGAAGGTCGACCACCACACCGGCTTTCCGTCGCGGAGGGCGATGGCCTGCCACATCCGCTGGGGGACCTCGACACCCTCCATGTGGCCGGTGACCACGAGTTCCGTGCAGAGTCCGTCACCGAGGTCGCGAATCTGCACGACGTCGAAGCTCAGGCCTCCCATGGAGTCGCGAACCCGGCTCCACCACTCGCGAACGCCCTCGTGCCCGCGATAGGTGTGCCCCTCGGCCTCGGCGGTCAGGGACTGGAACTCCACGTCCGGATCGATGCGGGCGAGGAAGTCCTGGAGGTCGCCCGCGTTGAGGGCGGCGTAGGCGTGTTCGGCCGCGACGATGTCGTCGTCTGCCATCTAAGTCCGCAGTATCGCGGAGCTTCACGGGGCCGCAGAAGGCGCCTTGCAAGATCCCTTGCGGCCTCGCGGTTCCGTCCGACCGCCTCACGAACATCTGTTCGATGAATGAACAGACCACATCCACCGACGCGGAACCCGTTCGCGTCGCCGCCCCTGTAGTCGAGCTCGACATCCCCGTGTGCAAGGAGGTGATGTTCGCGCTCCCGGATCCCGCCCATCCCGACCAGGCGGTGCTCGTCAGCGTTCCGTTCCTGGTCGACGAGCTGAACTTCGGCGACATCGTTCGCCTCGGCGCCGAGGACGAGGTGGGCGTCCGCCCGATCCTCGAGGTCGTGGTGCCCAGCGGGCACGTCCACCTGGTCGCCGCGACCGAGCCGGGCGAGGGGTTCGAGCTGGTCGCCGAGCTCGACCGGACCTTCCCCTCGTACGCGCTTCGGATCACCGAGGCGAACGACCACCTCATCTCGGTCAGCGTTCACCCCGACCTCGATCCCGATGCGGTCTCCGCCGTGATCGTGGCGTGGCTGGGCGCCGGTGCCGACGAGCCGGAGGGCGAGCTCGCGATCGGCCCGGCATGCGAGACCGAGGTCGGCCCGCTCGACTGGGTCTCCGCTCCCTGAGCCGCGATGAAGGGACCGTGAAAGGGCCCGAGCGGTTTCACGCGCGTTTCACGGAGCGAGAGCAGGGTGGCCCTCGCAAGCGATTAAGGGAGCCACCATGCCAGCCAGCACCCCCATCCCCAGCGCCACGACGCATCCAAGGGCCAACGCCAGGACGAGCGCGAGGGCCGGCGCCACATTGCTGGCCGCCGGACTCGTGAGCGTCGCGTTCACCGCGTGCGGCGGCGGGGACGAGACCACCACTCAGGTGGACGTCGCCGAGCCGAGCGCTTCCGCGGACCCCAGCGCCGGCCTGCCGCAGGGCGCCGAGCACGTCGAGATCGACCCGGCGGACTTCACGACCGAGATCGACAACCCCTACTGGCCGATGAGCCCTGGGAGCCGCTGGGTCTACAGCGAGACCGACACCGAAGGCGGCAGCGAGCGCGTGGTCGTCGAGGTCACCGACGAGACCAAGCAGATCGCCAACGGGGTCGAGGCGGTCGTCGTCCGCGACACCGTCACCGACGCGAAGACCGGCGAGAAGCTGGAGGTCACCGACGACTGGTACGCGCAGGACTCCGTGGGCAACATCTGGTACATGGGCGAGGACACCGCCGAGTACGAGAACGGCAAGATCTCGACCCGCGAGGGCTCGTTCGAGGCCGGCGTCGACGGCGCCGAGCCGGGGATCATCATGCCCGCGAACCCCCAGGCGGGGATGGAGTACCGCCAGGAGTACCTGAAGGGCGAGGCCGAGGACACCGGCGGCGTGATCACGGTCGGCGACGAGCAAGTCGACGTGCCGTTCGGCTTCTACGACGAGGACGTCCTCATGACCCGCGACCTGGTTCCGCTGGAGCCGAAGGTCCAGGAGCTGAAGTTCTACGCGCCGGGCGTCGGCCTGCTGCTGGCCGTGCACCTGGACGGCGCCGGCGGCCGTGAGGTACTGGTCAGCTACGAGCCCGGGAGCTGAGCCCGGGCGTCCGCTGACGAGGAGGGCGACCGGCCGGAGGGCCGGTCGCCCGCCGCGCCTCAGTTCTCGATGTCCTCGCAGTTCTTGAACTTGTCCTTGCCGCCGCCGCCGAAGCACTTGTCCTCGCCGCCCTTGCCGTTGAGCGTGTCGTCGCCGCCACCGCCCTCGAGCTTGTCGTTGTCGGCGCCGCCGTTCAACTCGTCCCCGCCACCCTTGCCGCACATCGTGTCCTTGCCGGTCTTGCCGCTCATGGTGTCGTCGCCGGCGAGGCCCTGCATGATGTCCCCGTACTGGAACCCGGCGAGCGTGTCGTCGCCGTCGGTCCCGATGATCCCTGCCGACTTCTGCTGGCAGTTCTCCTTAACCCGGGCGTAGTCCGGGTTGCCGTCGAAGTGGCTGGCGGTGTTGTTGACCAACAGCGGGGGCAGGTTGCCGACGGTGTTCGTGACGCTGTCGTTAGCGGGCTCATCGACGAGCGCTCCGTTGGTGAAGGTGCCCTCGACCCAGGCAACGCGGGTGCCGTCAGGCGACCACGCGCAGTTGTAGCCGCCGGCTGCTGAGTCGGAGAGGTCGGTGCCGGCCGTCGTCGCCGAGCCGGGCGCGGAGGATCTCACGTAGACGTCAGCGTTCGCGGACCCGAACGCGCCGCGCGTGTAGCAGAGCTGGGTGCCGTCGGGTGAGAGCGCGGGCTGGTACTCAGCCTCCGCGCTCACGACGATGTCGGTCGGAGCACCCCCGATCTGGTTCGAGGGCTGCCGCACGATGTCCTCAAACGGGGTCGCGATTCCGCGGCTGAAATAGAGGAGCGTCCCGTCGGGTGACCAGACCGGCTTGCCCTCGTGCAGGTTGTCGCTGACGGTCACGTTGACCGGGTTGGTCCCGCTCGCGGGAAGGGTGGTGTCGAAGATCCGGATATCGAGCTCCTGGCCGTTCGAGGCCTCGCTCTCGAAGGCCACACGCTTGCCGTCGGGCGACCAGGACGGCCGGTCGTCGTTGAGGTTGTCCGAGAGCCACATGACGGTGCTCGAGCCGTCGCGGCGGTCGTGGATCCAGATATCCGCGTCGCCGGTGGCCGCGGGGTTCTTCAATGCGAAGGCGATCTTGTTGCCGTCCGGAGACACGTTCGGGTGCCGGCGCTGCCCGACCAACAGGTCGGCGAGGGCCTCGTTCTCGGCGAAGGTGAGGTCGCCAATGTCGTTCACGAAGAGGTCGGCATCGGAGTCGTCGTTCGCTCCCTGGCCGATCCCGCTGACGAAGATGATCTCGCCGTTCTCACCCGGGAATACCCCCAGCGCCGCTGTTGGGACGGCCAGCATCACGGCTGCCGTCGCCAGACCACAAACCCACTTCGCGCGCTTGCGCATAGTCACCCTCCAAGGTCGTGTGCGCGGCGTTCCCCGGCCGCTGAGGGGTGACCCTACACCCGATGCGGTTCAGTGCCTAGCGCGCGTCTTTCGACCAGGGGGCCTCGCGGCGCGGAGGCAGGTAGCGGACCTCCGTATGAGAGAGGCGATCAGCCAGCGCTCGACGGCGGTCGTCGAACAGCGCGATCAGGAAGCCGATGCCCAGCGTGAGGACGCTGAGCACCACGCCCACCAGGCGGCGCCACGCGCGCCGGGAGCCGAGGCGGCGTCCGTCGGGACCCTCGATGCGAAGGTCGAGGAAGCGCATGCCGGGCGTCTCGCCCGAGAGGCTCCAGAAGGTCATCAGGTACGTACCTGCGCCTAGCATCCAGACCGCGCTCGCCGCGAGGAACTCCTCGAGCGTGACGTCGTCGCTCGCCCCGAACACCGCTGAGACCGCGGCGCCGAGGAGCGCCGAGGTCGCCAGGAAGATCAGGTTGAGGATCCCCAGGTCGATGGCCGTGGCGAGCCCCCGGCTCACGAGGCCGGCGTTCGTCGCCTCGTCCTCGCGCTTGCGGCGGCGGAAGATGGTCCGGGCGACCCGCTCGAGGACGTCGTCGAGATGGCGCGCCAGTTTCCCGACCTGGGCGCCGATGTCGTCGATCAGGCCCACGCCCTGGTAGGCGATCGCCTGGCGCACCTCGGGAGCCTGCGCGATCCGCTCGACCAGCTTCTGTACCTCGTCGCTCGCCAGCAGGCGCTCCCAGACGCGGTCGATCATCTCGCTGTCGATCGCCCGGTTGATCGAGCGCTCGACGGCTTCGCTCTCGAGCGCCCGCGCGATCGCCCGCTCGGCGGCCGGGCTCTCCAGCGCGCGGCTCACGGCCTCCTCGGCGACCTCCTCGACCGCCCGGTCGATGCCCGTCGCCTCGGCGACCCGAATCGACCCGCGTGCCCCGGCGCCCATCAGGCGCGCGATCAGGGGCTCACGGCCAGGACCCTCCTCAGGAGGCGGCTTGGGGGTCTCCGCCATTCGCGGCCAAGATACGGACGGCCGGGGACGCCTTCCGTGTTAGGTTCCCCCGACCCCACGGGACATGCGGAGGATCAAGTGGAAGTCAGTCAGCTGAAAGCAGTGCCTCTATTCGCCGAAGTGCCGGACGAGAGCCTGGCCAAGATCGCGCCGTTCACCAAGGTCGACGAGTTCGCCTCCGGCAAGGAGGTCATCCGCGAGGGTGGGTACTCGAACGACTTCTTCGTGATCACGGACGGGACCGCCAAGGTCGAGCGCGAGGGCGAGCATCTCGCCGACCTGGGCCCGGGCGACGTGTTCGGCGAGCAGGGGCTGCTGGAGAAGCAGCAGCGCTCGGCGACGGTCACGGCGACGGACACGCTGAGGGTCATCAAGATCGAGCACTGGGAGCTCAGCCGGATGAAGAAGTCCATGCCCGAGGTCGTTGACCAGCTCCTGAAACGGGTCGAAGAGCGCTCCTAGCCGCCCGGTTGCCCGGCGGGCTCCGCGGGGATAGACTGCACCGCGACATAGGCCGGTGGTCAAGGGAAGTCCGGTGAGAAACCGGCGCGGTCCCGCCACTGTGACCGGGCGATGAATCGTCGCGAAAGCCACTGAGAGGGCCCAGAGCCCGCTCGGGAAGGCGCGACGGGGAGCCCGGAAGCCAGGAGACCTGCCTCCGGCCAGCCAATCGCCCCGCGCAAGCGGGGCACGAATCCCTCGAGGAAAGGGGTGGGCTGAAAATGCCGAACCGTTCCCGCCGCGCGATCCGCGCAGCAAGCCCTTGCCGCGTTCTCCGCGGCGCTGATCGCTCCCACCGCACAGGCGGCCGACGATGTCGTCGCCGAGCTGCGAGTGGTGAGCCAGGAAGGCGTGCTCGAGTCGGGCACGAGCTACGTGACCAACTCCGAGCGCATCAAGACCGACCCGCGCGCGCGCTGCTTCGTCGGCGGCGAGGGCGGAAGCGGCGACCGGGTCCGCCTGGCCGGCCCGACCGCGATGGGGATGCTGGAGACCGCCGGCGACGCCAATCCGGACCTGAGCCCGCTCTCGGTTACCGACGAGTTCGGCTTCGGCCTGGGGCTCTGCGGCATCGGCGGAGTCGAGGGCGACAGCGATCGCTTCTGGTCGATCACCGTGAACCACCAGGCGTCGCAGGTCGGCGGCGACCAGATCGACCCTCGAGTCGAGGGCGACGATGTGCTGTGGAGCCTGACCGGGTTCCCGCCGGATCCCGAGCTGCAGCTCAGCGCCGCGCCGGGCACCACGCCGGGGACGCTGGACGTCAGCGTCGAGCGCTGGATCTGCTCGACCGACTTCCCGCCCCCCGACCCGGTCTGCGCGTCCGAGCCGGCGACCGGCGCCACGGTCTCGGGTGGCGACGCGAACGCCGTGGCCAATTCGTCCGGGGTCGCCCAGGTGCCGCTTGCAAGCGAGGGCAAGTACACCCTCCAGGCCACCCTTGACGACCACCTGGACTCGAACCTGGCGAGCGTGTGCGTCAGCTCCGATGCGCAACGCCTGCCCCGCCTCCGATGACCCGCACGGCAGGCAGATCGTCGGCCGCGACAAGGACGACGACTTTCGCCGCCACCGGCGGCTGGGACGTCGTCCGGCTCGCGCGGCGGCAACGACCGCATCTCGATCCTCGCCGGCGGCGCCGACCGCGTGAATTGCGGCGGGGGCGAGCGCGACCGCGTGCTGGTCGGAGAAGGCGACGACGACGACTCGATCGCGGGCAACTGCGAGAAGGTGAAGACGATCGTCGAATGACCCGGTCCGCGGCCTGGCGGCGGTGGCGGCAGCTCTGCTGCCGGTCATCGTCGCGGGCTGCGGGCTGGGGCCGGGCGAGTCCGCCGACGGCGAGGCCGAGCTTCGCGTCACCCGCGACTACGGCTCGGAGGTCCTGCTGGACGCCGCCGAGGACGACCCCGCCGAGAGCGACACCGTGATGCGCGTGCTCGACCGCGAGACCGACCTCGAGACCCGCTTCGGCGGCGGCTTCGTGCAGTCGATCGACGGGATCGAGGGCGACACCGAGAACGGCCGCAGCCTGGACTGGTTCTTCTACGTGAACGGGATCGAGTCCTCGGCCGGCGCCGCCGAGGTCGCGATGCGCCCGGGAGACCGGATCTGGTGGGACTACCGCGACTGGACCGAGGCGATGCGCGTCCCTGCCGTCGTCGGCTCGTTCCCCGAGCCGTTCGCACAGGAGTCCCAGGCCGGCGAGCCGGAGCCGGTGCGGGTGGAATGCGCCGGGGACCAGAAGGCCTGCGACGAGGTCGAGGCCAGCCTCGACGACGCCGGCGCCGAGGCCGATGGGGTCGGCTTCCCAGCCCGCGTCGGCGCCGCGATCCGGGTGCTCGTCGGTCCCTGGGAGGAGCTGCGGACGGAGCCGACGGCGGGCCTGCTGGACGCGGGGCCGGCCCAGAGCGGCGTGTTTGCCGCCTTCGAGCGGGAGGGCCAGGCCTGGGAGCTGTCGGTCCTGGACGTCGCCGGCGGTGAGGCCGATCGCCTGAGCTCCGGCGGCCTGATCGCCGCGATGCGGCCGGGCGAGGCCCCGCCCGTCTGGCTCGTGACCGGCACCGACGATGACGCCGTCGACGTTGCGGCCGGCGCCCTGAACGAGCGCGACCTGCGAGACCGCTACGCGGTCGCCGTGACCGAGGGCGGCGCGCGACCGGCGCCGGAGGCCGGATGAGGTCGCCGCTGGCCTACTCACCACGGCCGGGGCCGCTTCGCGACGCCAGCGCCCTCTCGGCCTGCCTTTACTTCGGCGCCATCGCGACGGTGGCGCTGGCCACCACCAACCCGCTGATCCTTGCCGGCGTGAGCGCCGCCGTGGTCGTCGCCGGGCTCTGCGCCGGAGCCGGGGCGGCGCTGGCGGCCTCGGCGCGCTACGGCGTCATCCTCGCCCTCGCCTTCGTTGCCGTCAATGCGATCGCTGCGCAGCGGGGCGAGACGATCCTGGTGCGCGGTTGGGAGCTTCCCGTGCTGGGGCGGATCGACGTCAGCGCCGAGGCCCTCGCCGAGGGAGCGGTGCTGGCCGGCCGCGTCGTGGTGGTGCTGCTCGCCTTCGCCGTCCTGTCGGCGAGCGTCGACCCCGACCGCCTGCTGCGGATGCTGCGCCCGCTGGCCCGGCGTTCGGCGCTGACCGCGACCCTGATCGCACGCCTTGTCCCGCTCGCCGCGCGCGACCATGCGCGCGTTCGCGAGGCGGCGCTGCTGCGCGGCCCGGCGGCCGCCCCCGTGGGCGCAGTCGGCACCCTGAGGCGGTTGGTGGCGGGCGCGCTGGACCGCTCGGTCGACGTGGCGGCGACGCTCGAGCTCCGCGGCTATGCCCACGGCCCGCCGCGCCGGGCCGCCCAGCCGCGGCCAGGCAGGCGGTCCTGGCGCTTCGCCATAACGGGCCTGGCGATCCTGGCCCTTGGGCTCGGCGCGGTCGCGGCCGGCGTCGCCGCATACGACGCCTATCCGCGGATCGCCATGGAATCCGGGCTCGCGACGCTGGCCGTCGCGGCGGCGCTTCCCATCCTGGCGGCGCTCCCCTTCGCCCGGGCCCGCTGGCTTGGCCGGAACCTGCGTCCCGAGGCGGCCCGTGGCTGAGCCGGTCGCCGTCGCCCACGCCTTCTCCTACCGCTACCCGGAGGCCGAGCGGCTCGCGCTTCGCGAGCTGACCCTGCGAATCGAGCCGGGAGAGTTCATCGTGCTGGCCGGCCGCTCGGGCTCGGGCAAGTCCACGCTTCTTCACGCCCTGTGCGGCCTGGTGCCCCACTACCACGGGGGCGAGGCCTCCGGCCACCTGCGGGTCGCCGGCCGCGACGTCTCCGACCACGGCCCGGCCGACCTCGGCGCCGAGGTCGGACTGGTCGCCCAGGATCCCGAGAGCCAGGTGGTCGGGGCCACCGTCCGGGGCGAGCTCGAGCTGCCGCTGGAGATCCGGGGCGAGCCGGCGACGGCGCGGGCCCGGGCGGTCGAGGAGGTGGCGCTGGCGCTGGCGATCCCCGACCTGCTCGACCGCGCCACCGACACCCTCTCCGGCGGCGAGCTCCAGCGGGTCGCGCTGGCGGCGTCCCTGGTGGGGCGTCCGCGCCTGGTGCTGCTGGACGAGCCGACCTCGCAGCTCGACCCCGTGTCGGGAGACGAGCTGATCGGGCTCTTGCGCCGCCTGAACGAGGAGTGGGGGACCGCCGTCGTGCTGGCCGAGCACCGACTGGAGCGTTGCCTGGCGGCCGCCGATCGCGTTCTTGCCATGGGCGACGGTGGGCTGGCGTTCGACGGCGCCAAGGGCGCGTTCCTGGACTGGGCAATGTCCAGCGACCCGGTCCTGGCCACCCCCGGGGCGCGCATGTTTCACCTGGCCGGCCTGAAGCCGCTGCCGGCGAGCGTCAAGGACGCCCGGGCGCAGCTTGCCGCTCGGGGCGTCGAGGTCTCGGGCCCCGGGCACGCGCCTGGCGGGGGCGGCGAGAACAACAGCCGGCACCCCATCCGCTGGGGGCGCAGCCGGCCGGCCGCAGCGCTCGACGCGAACGACCTGTGGGTCGAGCTCGACGACGGGGTCGCCCCCAGGGAGGTGCTCCGCGGCGTGTCGCTGCGGGTCGAGTCGGGCGAACGGGTCGCGCTGATGGGCCGAAACGGCGCCGGCAAGAGCACCCTCATGCGCACGGCGGCGGAGCTCGTCGCGCCGGCCCGGGGCCGGGCGGCTACCCCGGGCGGCTGCGCGCTCCTGTCCCAGAGCCCGTCGGACTTCCTTACCCGCGAGCGGGTGGCCGACGAGCTGCCGGGCGACGCGGGCGCGGTGGCGCTTGAGGCCGTGGGTCTGGGCTGGGCCGCCGACGCCGATCCGCGGGACCTCTCGGGCGGCGAGCGCCAGCGCCTGGCACTGGCGATCGTGATGGCGGGGCGGGGACTCGGCGGCGATGCGCCGGCGCTCGTGTGCCTGGACGAGCCGACCCGCGGGATGGACCGCCTGCGAAAGGACGAGCTGGCCGACCGCCTGGGCGGGCTGGCCGGGGGAGGGTCCGCCGTGCTGGTGGCCACCCACGACGTCGAGTTCGCCGCGGGCTTCGCCACCCGCGCCGTGCTGCTGGGCGCCGGCCGCGTGCTGGCCGACGGGCCGGCGGCCGAGGTCCTCGCCGGGGGCTGGTACTTCGCCACCGAGGCCGCCCGGATCCTGGGCGACGGCGCTCCGACCACGCCCGCCGACGGCGCCGAGCTGCTGCGGCGCGCGCTCGGCCGGGCCGAAGAGGGGGCGCCGAGATGACCTGGCAGCTGGCCGTGTTCACGCTGCTCACGGCGGTGATCGTCGGCGGGATCGTCTGGTATGAGCGCTCCCGTCCCTCGTCGCGCATGGTCGCCCTCGTCGCCGCGCTCGCCGCCCTCGCCGTCGCGGGCCGGCTGGTGCTGGCGCCGGTCCCCAACGTCGTCGCCACGACCGACGTCGCGCTGATCACCGGCTATGCCCTCGGCGCGGCGCCCGGCTTCGCCGTGGGAGCGCTGGCGGCCCCGGTCTCGAACCTCTGGCTGGGCCAGGGCCCCTGGACGCCCTGGCAGATGGCGGGCTGGGGCATTTGTGGCCTGTTGGGCGCGCTGCTGGCCGTGGCCAGCCGGCGCCGTCTGGGCCGCCTGAGCCTGGCCTTCGCGTGCGCGTTCGCGGGCTTCGCCTACGGCGCCCTTCTCGACCTGTCGGTAATGGTGTCCTACGGCGGCGAGCAGTCCCTGGACCGCTACCTGGCGCTGTCGGCCAGGGGGATCCCGTTCAACGTGGCCCACGCGGTGGGCAACTTCGCGATCGCGCTCGCCGCCGGGCCGGCGCTGGTGCGGATGATCTCCCGCTTCCGCGAGCGCAGCGAGTTCACCTGGCGCCCGGCGGCGGCAGCGGTCCCGGCGCTCCTGGTCGCGCTGGTCGCGCTCGCCGCGGTCGCTCCGGCGCCCGCCGAGGCAGCCGGCCCGGCTGGCGCCCGCGGCTACCTCGAACGCCAGCAGAACTCCGACGGCGGCTTCGGGGCGACGCCTACCGCCTCCTCGAACCTCGACATGACCGCCTGGGCGATGCTGGGGATGGAGGCGTCGGGGCGCAACCCGCTCGACCTCCGCGCCGGGAAAGCCAGCCCGGTCGACTTCCTCCGGAGCCACCCGGCGACGTCCACCGCCGACCTCGAGAAGGTGATCCTGGCGCTGGCCGGGGCCGGCATCAACCCGCGCTCGTTCGAGGGGCGCGACCTGGTCGCCGCGCTCCGCGCCAAGCGCTCCGGCAACGGCTCATGGGGCGGCTTCGTGGATCTGACAGCGTTCGGCGTTTTCGCCCTGAGGGCCGGGGGAGTTCCGCCGTCCGAGCTGGGGCGCTCGGCCGCCTGGCTGCGGTCGGCCCAGAACTCCGACGGGGGCTGGGGATATGAGCCCGGCTCGTTCAGCACCCCCGACAGCACCGGGTCCGTGCTGCAGGCGCTGGCCCTGGTGGGCGGGCGCAGTGGCCGCTCGGGCGGGGTCGATTACCTGCGCCGGGCTCAGGGCGGTGACGGGGGCTGGGGCGGCAACTCGCAGGGAACGGCTTGGGCCGTCCAGGGCCTGGTCGCCGCGGGGGTGAGCCCATCCACCGTCTCGTCGGGAGGCCGTGACGGCTTCGACTACATCGCGGCTCGACAGATGCCCGACGGCCACTACCGCTACTCGCCGGGCAGCGACCAGACGCCGATCTGGGTGACCAGCCAGGCGCTGATGGCGGTCGAGCGCGAGGCCTTCCCGGTCGAGCCGGTGCCGCGAACGTCCGATCCGGGCGGGCTGCCGCCCCCGGTCGGCGGCGGCGGCGAGGCCGGCTCGGGGGCGCCGGGCTCGGGCGACGGGCGCGGGCCCGACGCCGGCGAGAGGAAGCCCGGCTCGGACCACAAGGCCAAGCGCGAGCGCAAGCGCGAGGACGCAGCGCCAGCCGGCGGCGGCCCCGAGGTCGAGGGCAAGCTCGCGCGTGCGGAGGCGCCGGCCGCGGGCGCGACCGACGGCGGCGAGGACGCGGGCGGGGACCTCACCCCCTATGCCCTGGGCGGCCTGGGCGCGCTCGCCGCCGGCTTGGGGGGCGGCTTCCTCTGGTACCGGCGCCGGCTCCCCTAACGTTTCCCGCAATGGAGGTCGATGAGGCGATCCGGAGTCGCCGGACCCACAAGGCGTTCCGGCCCGAGCCGGTCGACCGCGAGGTGCTGGACGAGCTGTTCGACCTCGCCCGCTGGGCGCCCAACCATCACCTCACGAACCCCTGGCGGTTCCGGGTCCTGGGCCCGAGGGCGCTCGAGCGGCTGAAGGCCGCCGCCGGCCCGGAGGCGGCGCCAAAGCTCGACCGCGCCCCGACCCTGGTCGCCTGCTCGGCGGCGCTCAGCGGGGAGCCCGTCCAGGACGAGGAGGACCTGCTGGCGACCGGCGTCGCGGCGTTCATCGTCCTCACCGCCGCCCACGCCCGGGGCCTCGCCGGCTACTGGCGAACGCCCGAGGTCCTGCGCGAGCGCGAGGGGCGGGCCGCCGTCGGGATCGGACCGAGCGAGCGCTTCATCGGCCTGATCCACCTGGGTAAGCCGGTCCAGGACCAGCGTGCGCCCGCGCGCGAGCCGGCCGAGTCCGTCGTCGAGTACCTGGACTGATGCTGGCGCGCGAGAAAGCCCTGGAGGCGATCACGGCGGAGCGGTTCGACGTCGTCGTCATCGGCGGCGGCGTGACCGGCGCGGGGGTGGCGCTCGACGCCGCGTCGCGCGGGTACTCGGTGGCCATCGTCGAGCGCCACGACTGGGCGATCGGCACCTCCAGCCGCTCGTCGAAGATGGTCCACGGCGGCCTGCGCTATCTCGAGAACTTCGACCTGGGCCTCGTCCGCGAGGCCCTGCTCGAGCGCCAGCTGATGGTGCAGCTGGCGCCCCACCTGGTCTACCCGACGCCGTTTCTGGTCCCGGCGTTCGGCGAGGAGCGCCTGTCGCGCAGCCTCGGGATCGGGCTCAACATGTACGACGTGATGGCGTCGACCCGGGTCGGCCAGGCCCGCCGCGACCGCGAGGCGCGGGCGGAGGCAGGCGACTACTGGGCGCCCGACCGCCACCGGGTGATCAGCGGCGAGGAGGCGATCGAGCTGGCACCGGCGCTGGGGCCGCTTGGAACCGTCGGGCGCCTATCTCTTCTACGACTGTCAGACCGACGACGTCCGGCTGGTGCTGACGATCCTCGGCGAGGCCGAGCGCTTCGGGGCGCTGTGCCTGAACCGCGCCGAGGTGACCGGTCTGCGCGAGGAGGACGGGATCGCGCGCGGCGTCCTGTGCCGCGACGGCGAGTCCGGCCTGGAGTTCGAGGTCGAGGCCGAGAGCGTGATCAACGCCACCGGCGTCTGGGCCGACAAGATCCGGCCCGAGGAGATCCACGACGAGGCCGAGGTGCCCAGGATCTCGCCCAGCCGCGGCACGCACCTGACGCTGCCCGCCGGGAAGCTCGACCTGGCGCATGCGGCGCTGATCGTGCCCGCCGGCTCGGAGCGGCGGATCTTCGCCCTCCCGTGGTACGGGCAGGCACTTGTGGGGACGACCGACAACGACTTCGACGGTGACATCACGCGGCCCGAGCCCGGCGCCGAGGACATCGACTACCTGCTGAGCGCGATCAACGACTTCTTCGGCCTCAGCCTGGGGCCGGGCGACGTCACCGGTGCCTACGCCGGCGTCCGGCCCTTGATCTCCACGGGCGATCCGCGCAAGTCAGTCGACATCTCCCGTAAGGCCGAGCTGTACGAGACCTCGTCCGGCCTGCTGACCATCACCGGCGGCAAGCTCACCACCTGGCGGCGGATGGCCAAGCAGGTGGTCGACCGGATGGTCGAGCGCGCGGGCAGGGTCGCCCCGTGTCGCACCGCCGACATCCCGCTGGGCATGGCCGCCGGGGAGGGCGAGCTGGATCCGCCCGAGGGACTGGCCGAGGCCGACCTCCCCGAGGGGTACAGGGAGCTCTTGGGGTTCCGCTACGGGCACGCCGGCCGCCGCGTGCTGCAGATCGCGGAACAGGAGAAGTCGCTGGCGGCGCCGATCACGCCGGGCCATCCGGACCTCCTGGCCGAGGCCGTTCTCGCGGCCCGGCTCGAGCAGGCGCGCTCGGTCGGCGACGTCCTGCTGCGAAGGACGCGTCTTGGACTGCTGGCGGCGCCAGCGCTTCGGACCGCCGAGTCGGTGCGGCCGGTGGCCGCCGCGATGGGCGCCGAGCTGGGTTGGGACGCGGCGCGCGTCGAGGCTGAGTCGGAGGCCTGGGTGGAGGAGGCGAAGCTCGAGGGGATCGATCCGGCGAACGGCGTATCGTCGGCCGCATGAGGCTCTTCATCGATACCGGCAGCGTCGCCGAGGTGGAGGAGATCGCCCGCTGGGGCGTCCTCGCCGGTGCGACCACGAACCCGTCCCTGCTAGCCAAGGAGGATGGCGATCCCGGCGAGATCGTCCGTCGCATCTGCGATCTCGTGAACGGCCCGGTGTCGGCCGAGGTCGTCTCGGAGGACCCGGCGGGCATGGTCGCCGAGGGCCGCGCGCTGCGCGAGCTGCACGAGCACGTCATCGTGAAGGTCCCGTTCTGCAGTGAGGGCCTCGAGGCCACCCACGAGCTGACCGCCGACGGCATCCCGGTGAACATGACGCTCGTCTTCTCGGCGAACCAGGCGCTGCTGGCCGCGGGCGCCGGCGCCACCTACGTCTCGTGCTTCATGGGCCGGCTCGACGACATCTCCGTCGACTCCGGCCAGGTCCTGGCCGAGATCGTCGAGTGCTTCCGCGCCGGCGGTGTGACCTCGCAGATCATCTCGGCGTCGATCCGCCATCCCGAGCACGTCGTCACCTCGGCCCAGCTCGGGTGCGAGATCGCGACCGTGCCTGCGAAGGTCCTGCGACAGATGCTCAACCACCCGCTCACGACCGAGGGCGCGGCCAAGTTCAAGGCCGACTGGGAGACCCGCCCTGAGTTCGCCGAGTGGCTGTCCGGGCTGGTCGAGGCCCGCTCCGCCGCCAACAGCTGAGCCGGCCGGACCGCAGCACCGGGGGCGGCACGGCTGCCGCCAGATAACCTGCCGCGTCGAATGGCCGACGATCTCGCCAACGCGCATCTTGCCGACCTTCACGCCCGCGCGGTGGAGGAGGGGATCGAGGGCTACCGCATGCTCAGCCGCGAGGACCTGATCAAGCGCCTGGAGGACGGATCGGACGCTCCGGCCCCGACCCGCCGCCGCCGGCGGCGGGGGCGAGGCGGCTCGGACCCCGCTCCCGCGCCGCGCCCGCGCGACGGCGAGGACGCGGACGAGGACGGCGGCGAGGTCGTCGTCGAGGCGACCCTGATCGAGGACGACGAGGCCGAGGCGGTCGAGACCGACGCCGCGGGCCCCGCCGAGGAGGACGCGCCGGTCGAGGAGGTCTCGGGGGTGCTCGACATCCTGCCTCAGCGCTACGGCTTCCTGCGCCTGTCCGGCCTCGAGGCCGACCCGGGCGACGTCTACGTGTCGGCTTCGCAGGTTCGGCGCTGCGAGCTGCGCTCGGGCGATGAGGTGGCGGGCCCCGCGCGCGAGCCGCGCCGCGGCGAGCGCCACCGTGCCCTCGTCCACGTGGACCAGGTGAACGGCTCCGAGCCGCTCGCCTCCGAGCGCCCCGACTTCGACGACCTGCCCCCGATCGCCGCCGAGCAGCGGGTGCCGCTGGACGGCGCCGGCTCAGACGTCCTCTCCCGCGCGGTCGACCTGCTGGCGCCGCTGGCCCTCGGCCAGCGCGTCCTGGTCCGCGCCGCGCCGCGCTCGGGCCGGACCACCCTCCTGCGCGGGATCGCCTCGGCCCTCGCCGCGACTGAGGGGGTCGAGCTGACCGTGCTGCTGGTCGACGAGCGGCCCGAGGAGGCCACCGCCTGGCGCGAGGCTGTGCCCGGCGCCCAGTTCGCCATCGCCGCCGCCGACAGCTCGCCCGCCGACCAGCTCCGCCTCGCCGAGCTGGCGCTGGCGCGGGTCCGGCGCCGGGCCGAGACCGGGGGGGACGCCGTGCTCCTGGTCGACTCGCTTTCGCGCCTGGACTACGCGGCCGGCGATGTCGCCGCGGTCAAGCGCCTGTTCGGCGCCGGTCGCAACCTCGCGGGCGGCGGCTCGCTGACCGTGATCGCGACCACGCTGGCGGATGCCAAGGACGAGGGTGCCGCCGAGCGCGCGGTCGACACCACCGAGAACGCCGTGATCACCCTCGACCCCGAGCTGGCCGCGGCTGGCGTCCATCCCGCGATCGTCGCCGCCGAGTGCCGGGTCTCCAACGAGGACACCCTCCGCGAGCCGGACGGGCTCGAGGCGGTTCGCAGCCTTCGCGAGCAGCTCGCCGGGCTCGACAGCCGGGCGGCCGCGGACTTCCTGCGCCAGCGGATCGAGGCGACGCCCTCGAACGCCGAGTTGCTGACGTCCCTGTAGGAGCCGTCGCGCGCTAGGCGCGGTAGGCCAGGCGGGCCCAGGAGGGCTCGCGTGAGAGCTCGATCGGCTCCGAGTCGCGATCGGGCTGCACGTACCCGAAGGTGGAGCTGTCGGGCTCGAAGACGACGTCCAGCTCGCCCTCCTTCACACGCTGATCGAGCCAGGCGCCACGGAACACGAGGCGCCGGATCCAGTGCACGAGGCTCCGGTTCGCCGGCCCGACCAGCTCGGTCCAGTTGTGGACGATGTGCTCGCCGAGGGCCGACGTGGGCTCGAGGATCTCGCCGTTCACGGCCAGGTCCAGCAGGTCCTGAAGCTCCTCGCGGCTAAGGCCCTGCTCGACGAAGTCAAGTTTCACCGCGGCCTGCTCGACCCGCTGGCCGAAGTCCTGCTCGTTGAACGAGAAGCGCAGCTCGCCGTACTCCAGGACGTAGTCGGATCCCGACTCGTAGTTGCCTCTGCGCGTTGCCTTCTCCACAGCTTCTTTCTCCGATCCCCGACCGGCGTCACCGGCGGGAGTCCATCTTTGCGCAGGGACCGTCGACGCGGTTCCCTGGACTCCTTCCTGAACGGCGGTTTGCAGCGAGCGGCCGGGCCGGAGGCCGGCGGCCCCCCGTTGGGCGGGGCGCCGCCAGCGGGGGTGGGGTTGTCGTGGTCGTGGCCCATGCGAAGCAGACCCCCCGCCGGTTCCGCGGCCTGCCCGTCGCCCTCCTCCGCGACGGGCGGGCCGTGCCGGTGGCCTCCTCGGCGCGCTCCCGCCTGCTCGGCCTGGCCGGGCTCGATCCGGGCCGGGTCGCCGGCCTGCTGATCCCCGGGTGTCGCTCGGTCCACACGATCGGCATGCGCTTCGCCCTCGACCTTCACTTCCTGGACGCCCAGGGCCTGGCCGTCTCGGTGCGGCGCTGCGTTGGGCCGGGGCGCTTCGCCCGGGAGGCCCGGGCGCGGTCCGTCCTCGAGCTGCCCTGCGGTAGGGCGTCGTGAAGGTCCCCATGGCCGCGCCGATCGCGACCGTCGTCGTCTGCGAGGACGACGCGCCGACGCTCGAGCTCTTGTGCGACCACCTCACGGCCGACCGCTACGAGGCCCTGCCGGCGCCGTCCGCCTCGGACGCGCTTCGGATGTGCCGCTACCGCACGCCGGACCTGATGCTGCTGGACCTCCGCCTGCCCGACGCCTCGGGCCTGGACGTGCTGCGCGAGATCCGCGGCACCGACGGCACCACCGGCGGCTATGACCCCGCGCTGCCGGTGATCGCGCTGACGGGTCGCAACAGCGAGCACGACCGGGTTCGCGGCCTGCGCGCGGGAGCCGACGACTTCGTCGGCAAGCCGTTCTCCTACGCCGAGCTGGCGGCGCGCATCCAGGCGGTCCTGCGCCGTCGCGGCGAGCGGCGGGAGGGCCCGCTGAGGGTCGGCGAGATCGCGCTCGATCCGGCGCGGCGCGAGGTCCGGGTGTCCGGCCGCCTGGTCCGCCTCGCGAACAAGGAGTTCGAGCTGCTTCGCCAGCTCGCGTCCGAGCCCGAGCGGGTGTTCACCAAGGAGGAGCTGTTGCGGGACGTCTGGGGATTCCGCTCGATGGGCAGGACCCGCACCCTCGACTCGCACGCCAGCCGGCTGCGGCGCAAGCTCGATCCCGAGCACGGCCGCTTCGTGCGCAACGTGTGGGGCGTCGGATACCGGCTGCTGGGAGGTTGAGATGGGACAGGGCCTCCTGGCGGCGGGGTGGGTGCTTGTGGCCACGGCGGCCGTGACCGGCCTCGTCCGCGTGCGCGCCTCGCGCCGGCGCATGGCCCTCAATCGCGCCCTTCACGAGCTCCGCCGGCCCCTTCAGGCCCTGGCCCTGACGCCGGGGCCTGCCCGCCGTCAGCTACGCGCGCCCGGGTCGCTCGAGCTGGCGCTGGCGGCCCTTGACGACCTCGACGTCGCGATCAACGGCTCGCGCCCGGCGCTGGCTCGCAGGCCGGTGGCAGCCCGGCCGCTGCTCGAGGCCGCGGTGGAGCGCTGGCGCGGCGTCGCGGCCCGACGCGAGCGGTCGCTCGCCTTCGAGTGGGCCGCGGGGCGCGCGATCCTGATCGCCGACCCCGTCCGGCTGGGCCAGGCGCTCGACAACCTCCTGGCGAACGCGATCGAGCACGGGGCGCTGCGGGTGGTCCTCCGCGTGGATCGCAGCTCGGTCGGGCTGCGGATCGCCGTCCTAACCGCCGTCGGCCCATCGGTTGCCGGCGCGCCCGACCCGCGCCGCGGCCACGGCCTGGCGGTGGTTGAGCGGGTGGCCGCGGCCCACTTCGGGCGGTTCACCCTGCGGCGGGGACCCGGTGACGTCGAGGCGGTGCTCGAGCTTCCGCTGACGTCTCAGCCGCTTCCGGCCGCCCCGATCGAGTGGACGCCCCGTGCGGCCCGAGCCGCTGGACGGCGACGCCGCGGCTCTGAGCGGGCCCCGACGCGGGCGGCGTGAGCCGCCGGGCCCGGGCGGTCGCCTTCGCGGGCTGCGCGATGGTGTGCGCGGCCCTGGCCGCGTCGCTGGCCGGCGACTACAGGGGAGGCGTCGAGGCCCAGCTTGGCGAGCTTCGCCCGGTAGTGGTGGCGGCGGAGGAGGTCCCGCGCGGGCGGTCGTTGACACCCGCGGTCGCCCGCCGATTGTTGGAGGTGCGCGAGGTCCCGGCTCGCTTCGCCCCGGCCGACGCCCTCACCGACCCGCTCCAGGCCGTGGGCGGCTCGCCCGCGGCCACGATCCCGCCTGGGTCCTACGTGACGGTGGCGCACCTGCGGCCCGAGCGAGCGCCGCGCCGTTCGCCCGGCGTCAGCGCGGGCGAGGAGGCGGTTGAGATCGCGGTCGCCGGCGCCGGCGCCCTCGCGGCCGGAGGCGCCGCGGAGCGGGCCTACGACGTCGTCGCCACCACCGAGCCCGGTCCGGGGGGCGGCGACGGCAAGACCCGGGTCGTGGCCGAGAATGTGCGGCTGCTGGCGCTCGACGACGGCGCCGCCGCCGCGGGTGAGCCGGCGGCCGGCCAGCCGGCGTGGACGGCGACCGTCGCGGCGACCCGGTCGCAGGCCCTGCGCGTGATCCACGCCCACAACTTCGCGCGCGAGGTGCGGCTGATCGCCGCGGCGCGAGGCGGCTAGGCGCGCCCCCTACTAGCGGCCGAACCACCCCGGGCCTACGCGGGCGAGCTCTCGCTCACTGCCCGCTCGAACGCCTCCCGGGCCTGCGCGCCGAAGACGGCGAACACGACGAGGGCGAGCGGGCCGGGGTCGGCCAGGTGTCGCCGCGTCTCCTCCACCTCGATGCGGGCCGCCTCGTCCAGCGGGAAGCCGCCGACGCCAGTGCCGAAGGCGACCAGCGCGAGGCTGCGCGCGCCCAGCTCGGATGCCACGCGGAGGGTCGACGCGGTGGCGTCGCGGATGGCGGCGTCCGAGGTGGGGCCGCCCAACTCCATCGTCGCGGCGTGGATCACCCAGCGGGCGGGCATGTCGCCCGCCGAGGTCGCCACCGCGGCGCCCAGGTCGATCGGAGCCAGCTCGTCGCTTTCGGCCTGGATCGTGGGGCCGCCGGCCCGCGCGATCGCTCCCGCGACGCCCCCGCCATGGCGTAGGTCGGTGTTGGCGGCGTTGGCAATCGCGTCGACCTCGAGCCTGGTGACGTCCGCGTCGCGCACCTCGATCTCGGCCATGGGCCCAGCGTATCCGGGGGGGCGAGCCGCTGGCGGCGGCGGCCTCGACCGGGCATGAGCGCCGACCCCGAGCACGTCCAGCGGCTGGCGCACGAGCTGCGCCGGCGCTTCGGGGAGCGCCGGCGAGCCGACGCCGCGGCGGGGAGGGCGGCGGGCCCGCTGGAGGCGGAGGTAGCGCAGCTCGTGACGGCCGAGGCGGCCGTGCTGGCGCCCGCGCGCCGTGCCGAGCTGGTCGAGCTGGTGCTCCGCGACACGGTCGGCCTGGGCCCGCTCGAGGAGCTCCTGGCCGACCCCAGCGTCGAGGACGTCCTGGTGAACGCTCCGGACGAGGTATATGTGGAGCGCGAGGGGAGGATCGAGCGGACCCAGGTCGCCTTCGGCGGCGAGGGCGAGCTGCGCGACGCGGTCGAGCGGATCCTGGCGCCGCTCGGCAGGCGTGTCGACGAGCTCAGCCCGATGGCCGACGGGCGCCTGGCCGACGGCTCGCGCGTGAACGTGGTCATCCCGCCGCTGGCGGTGGACTCGCCGGTCGTGTCCATCCGGCGCTTCGCGGGCGAGCGCCCGGACGCCGCCCGGCTGGTCGCGCTGGGGACCCTGACCGAGGAGCTGCGAGACATGCTCGCGGCGGCGGTCGCGGGCGGCCAGAGCATCCTCGTTTGCGGCGGCACGGCGTCGGGCAAGACGACGATGCTGAACGCGCTGTCGGAGTTCATCGGCGCCGAGGAGCGAGTCATCACGATCGAGGACGCCGCCGAGCTGAGCCTGCGCCAGCCCCATGTCGTGCGGCTGGAGAGCCGGCCGGCGTCGGTCGAGGGGCGGGGCGAGGTGACGATCCGCGACCTGCTGCGAAACGCGCTGAGGATGCGGCCCGGCCGCATCGTGATCGGCGAGGTCCGCGGGCCCGAGGCGCTGGACCTGCTGGTCGCCCTGAACACCGGGCATTCGGGGGCGCTCTCGACTGTGCACGCGAACTCGCCCCAGGACGCCGTTCGGCGGCTTGAGACCCTGGCGCTGATGGCGGGAATCGGGCTCCCGCACGAGGCTGTTCGCGAGCAGGTCGCTCGCGGCATCGACCTGATCCTCCACATGGGCCGCGACGCCGACGGCTCGCGGCGAGCCCTGGCCCTGGCCGAGGTCGCGGAGGCGCTTGGGAGCGTGCGCGTGCGCGAGGTGTGGCGGCGCGAGCTGCGGCCGGGCTGTGGGACGCCGTGAGCGGCCTGGCGCCCGTCGCGCTCGCCGCCGCCGCTGGCGGCCTGGGCGCGGTCGCCTTGAGGGAGGCCCTGCGGGCGACGCCGGCGGCGGCCGGCTGGCTGCGAAGCGCGTTCGAGCCGCTTCGCCGGGCCGGCAGCGAGGGCCATTCGCCGACACCGGGGGAACGGCGACGACTGGGTGCGCTGGGCGCCGGCGGCCTGCTTGCCGCGGGACTCCTTCTTCTCGGCCCGGGTCCCGCGCCCATGCTGGCGCTTGCCGGGCCGGCCGTCGCCGCCGCCGCGGTGCGCGGGCGCCGCGCCCGCTACCTGCGCCAGGTCGACGCCGGCCTTGCGAGGACCTCGCTCTCGATCGCGGACGCGCTGGCCGCCGGCCGCTCGCTGCGCGGGGCGCTCGCCGAGGCGGCCGCCACCGCCACGGGCCCCGGCGCGGCCGAGTTGGGGCGCGTGCGAGCGGACCTCGAGCTGGGCCTGGGAACCGCCCAGGCTCTGGCCTCCTTTCGCCGCCGCACCGGGTCGGCCCGCGTCCAGTCGTTCAGCGCTGCCCTGCTCTCCCAGCAGGTGGGAGGGGGCGACCTCGCCGGCCTGCTGCGGCGCTTTGCCACGGCCGCGGCCGAACGCGACCGGGCCGCCGCCGACGCCCGCTCGGCGACGGCCCAGGCCCGCTTCACCGGCGCCCTGGTGGCGGCGATGCCCGCCGGCGCGGCCGTCTTCGCCGAGCTGCTCGAGCCCGGGTTCGTGGCAGCGATGCTGGCCCAGCCGGCGCCCGCCGTCCTGCTGGCGCTGGCGGCCGCCCTGCAGGTGGGCGGCTTCGTTGCGATCTCGCGGCTCAGTCGTGTCGAGGCGCCGGCGTGAACGGGCTCGCTGCGGCCTGCGCCGTGCTCCTGGCCTTCGCCGCGGCCTGGGAGGCGGCCGGCGAGCACGGCGAGTTCGCGCGACGCATGGCGCGCCGGGCCTCGGCCAGGCTGTCGGCGGGAAGGGTCCAGAGCGTCGCCCAGGCGGTGCTGGCGCTTGGGCTCGCCCGGCGGCTGGAGCGCGCGGGCATGGCGGACCGGTTCGCTCCCCCCGCCGTGCTTGGGGCGAAGGTCGCCGGTGTGGCCGCCGGCGTGGGATGCGCGATGCTGGCGGTGCCGGCGCTGCCGGGCCGCCTGGGCCTGGTCGCGACGCCGGTTCTGGTCGCGGCCGGCTTCCTCGCGCCCGACGCACTGCTCGAGCGGGCGGCGCGGCGACGCCACGCGCAGCTCGTCGCGTCGCTGCCTGACGCCCTCGACGTGCTGGCGGTGGGGGCGGCGGCAGGCCGCCCGCCCGCGCGCGTCATGCGCGAGCTCGCCGCCGCGGGCGCCGGCCCCTTGGCGGGCGAGCTGGCGGTCGCCGTCGCCGACCTCGACACGGGCTCGGGCCAGGAGCGGGCGCTGTGCAGGTTGCGCGAGCGCGTGGACGGCGACGAGGTGGCGGCCCTGACGGCCGCGCTCGAGCGCTCGCGGCGCTACGGCTCGCCGCTGGCCGAGCAGCTCCAGGCCCAGGCCGCCGCGCTTCGATCCGAGGCCAGGCGGCGTACGGAGGAGACGGCGGCGCGTGCGGCCCCGAAGATCCAGCTCGTTGTCGCGCTGATCCTGGTCCCGTCGGTCCTCCTGATGATCGGGGCCGCGATCCTGGCTCACTCCGACGAGCTGCTGGGCTCGCTCTGAGCCCCGACCGCCGTGGGGACGGGTTGCGCTGGGGGGCTGAGTAGCCTGAACGGTGTGAGCGATCGCGCCAAGCTGATCGGCGTCAACCACGTGGCGCTCGAGGTCGGCGACCTCGACGAGGCGGTCGAGCTGTACGGCCGGCTGTTCGACTTCGAGCCGCGTGGCAGGGCGCCAGGAATGGCCTTCCTGGACATGGGCGACCAGTTCCTGGCGCTCGCGGAGCACGGCGACCGCGAGGGTGATTCCAGCCGTCACTTCGGCCTGGTGGTCGACGACATCGAGCTGGCCCGGGCGGCGGTCGAACGCGAGGGCCTCGAGGTCGTGGGCTCTCGCGGGCTGACCTTCCTCGACCCCTGGGGGAACCAGGTCCAGGTGGTCGACTACCGGCGGATCCAGTTCGAGCGCACGGACGGCGTCAAGCGCAAGCTCGGGATCGAGGAACTTCGCAAGGACGAGTCCGCGCTGGCCGAGATCGCCGAGCGCGGCCTGGGCTAGGCGTTCTGCTTCTTCGCCTCGGCGTCGCGCTTGGTGAAGTACTCGCCTCCCTCGATCGAGATCTTCGGCAGCAGTCGGTCGAGCCATCCCGGCAGCCACCACGCAGCCCTCCCCATCAGGACCATCACCGCCGGCACCAGCAGGCAGCGCACGATCGTGGCATCGAGGGCGATCGCGATCGCGAGGCCCACGCCGAACTCCTTCACCAGCGGATCGCCGTTGAGGATGAAGCTGGCGAAGACACAGACCATGATCAGGGCCGCCGAGGTGATCACACGGCCGGTCGTGGCGAGCCCACCCACCACGGCCTCGGTCGGGTTCTTCGACTGGCGGTAGTGGTCCTGCATCTGGCTGACGAGGAAGACCTCGTAGTCCATCGAGAGCCCGAACAGGATCGCGAACATCAGAAGCGGCACGAACGAGACGATCGGTACCGCGTGGTCGAGCCCGATCAGGCTGGCGCCCACGCCCTCCTGGAAGACGAGCGTGACGACGCCGTAGGCCGCGCCGACGCTCAGCAGGTTCGCCACGGCGGCCTTGAGCGGGATCAGGATCGATCGGAACGCCAGCAGCAGGACCACGAACGACAGGCCCACGACGATCAGGATCATCGACGGCAGCTTGTCGCCGATGCGGTCGGCGAGGTCGATGTAGGAGGCCGTCGTCCCCCCGACATCGGCCGACATGTCCTGCCCCTTCGTCGCCGCTGGGATCACGTCGTCGCGCAGGCGGTTGACCAGGTTCTCGGTCCGGTCGCCCGATGGCTCGGAGGTGCTGATCACGGTCAGCACCGCGGCGTTGCCGTCGTCGTTCACCTTCGGCTCCGAGACTGCCTTGACGTCGGGTGTCTTCTTGATGTCCTTGCGCAGCTTCTGCAGTCGCGGATCGCTCGCGGTCGACGACAGGAACTTCTTCTGCTCGGCCAGCTCCTGGGCCTGCTTCGGCGATTGCGCCGGTTCCTGGGCCTCCACCTGGGCCTGCGCCTGTTGTGAGGCCTCGTCCTCGGGCACCCCCTGCTCGATCAGCGCTTGGGTCTGCTGCTGGATCTGCGCCTGGGCCTGGGCGTTGGCCTGCTGTTGCTGGGCCTGCTCCTGCGCGTTCAGCTTGTCGAGCTTCTTCTTGTCGGGCTTGGCCGGCGTGTCCAGCTTGACGGCGACCAGTATCGGCCCGTTTTGGCCCGGCCCGAATCCGCGGTCGATCGCGTCGTAGGCCTGGCGGGCCGTCGTCGACTTCGAGAGCGCCCCGACGTCGTTCTGGCCTAGGTTCAGGTCCAGGACCGGGATCGCGAGGGCGATCAGGATCACGGAGGAGACGATGATCGCCGGCCACGGCCGGGCCGCGACGCCGCGGGCCCAGCGCGCCCACCCGTGCGGCTCGTGGTCGTCGGGGTGGGTGCGCCCCAGCTTCACCCGCAGCGAGTTGATCTTGAGCCCCAGGGCCCCGAGGAGCGCGGGCAGCAGGGTCGTCGCCGCGGCGACGGCGACGAGGACGGCGACGCCGGACATGTAGCCAAGCCTGCTGACGATGGGGATGCCTGCGAAGGCGAGCGAGCAGAGGGCGATGACCACCGTGGTGCCGGCGAATACCACCGCGCCGCCGGCCGTGGCCGTTGCCCGGGCGACCGACTCGTAGACCTCCATCCCCGCCTGGAGCTGGAGCTTGTGACGGGTGACTATGAAGAGCGCGTAGTCGATCCCGACGCCCAGCCCGATCATCGTCGCGAGCGTCGGCGAGATCGTCGGCACCTCGGTCACGTGCCCCAGCAGGCCGATGATCGACAGGGTGCAGACCAGGCCCAGAACCGCGGTCACGATCGGCAGGGTCATGGCCGCGACGCTGCCGAACGCGAACAGCAGCACGATCACCGCGGCGGTCAGCCCGATCACCTCGCTGAGGTGGGTGCTGGGCTTCGAGACCTCCTGCCCCAGGTAGCCGCCGGCCGACACCTTCAGCCCGGCATCGCTGGCGGGCGAGGTGGCGTCGATGACGGCGTTCGCCTCGTCGACGTTCAGGTCGCCCGGCCCGAGGTCGAGGGTGACCGAGATGAAGCCGATCGTCTTGTCCTTCGAGAGGGCGTTGGCGCCCTCGGCACCCAGAGGGCTGACTGCGCGCACGACGTGCGGCGCGTCGCGAAGCGAGTCCACGGTCTTCGCGACCGCGTCGCTGTTGGCCTTGTCGGTCAGCTTCCCCTGCGTCGCCTCGAGGACGATCGGGTTGGTGCCGTTGGCCTCGTTCGGTAGCCGGTCCGAGAGCAGGTCGAGCGACCGGGTCGAGCCGGTCCCCGGCAGGGTCAGGTCGTCCGAGGTCTCCGAGCCCGCGGTCGCCGCGAAGGCACCGAGCCCGACGGCGAGCGCGATCCAGGCAGCGATCACCCAGCGGTGGCGGCGAACGCAGAACTGGGCGAGGCGGTACAGCGGCCCGGTCACGATCCCCTTTCGCTTCCCTACGGCAGGTGCTGGGCGCCGGGCGACGCTACCAGAGGCCGATGCGGCGAAACGGGCGCCCGGCTCAGCCGGGACGGCCGGAGAGGCGCTGCCACTGCTCGCCAAGTCGCCGGAGCTCGGCGTCGGAGAAGTGGCTCAGGAACAGGCGCCGCACGCCGTCGAGGTGCGTGCGCCGGGCCTTCGAGAAGCGCTCGAGCCCGACGTCGGTGAGAACCGCGTAGTGGCCGCGGGCGTCGTCGTCGCACGGCGCCCGCTCGACCAGCCCGTCGCTGACCAGACGGTCGACCAGCCGGGTCAGGCCGCTGGGGGTCAAGAGGACCGACGCCGCCAGCTCCGACATCCGCAGCCGGCGGGCGGGGGAGTGGGCGAGCTGCACGAGGACGTCGTAGGTGGAGAGCGAGAGCGAGTGCTCGGCGGTGAGCTCGGCGTCGAGCTCGCTGACCAGGTGGACGTGCGAGCGCAGGAACCCGCGCCAGGCGGCGAGCTCGTCGTCGCCAAGCTCATCGCCGCCGATGCCGGGCGCGGGGCTGCTGGGTTCGGTCTCCGCCAAGGTCATTGCGTACGCAACAACTGTAGCGGCCCGCCCTTAGGTGGCTGGGAGCGCCCGCCCGCGCAGCTCGCGCGCGCCCGCGACCGCCAGCGCCGCCCCCGCGACAAGTGGCGCCAGGGCCAGGGCCCAGGTGAGCGCGTCCGCCGAGAAGTCCCAGTAGGGGTCGCTGACGAAGCCCCACCAGCCGGGGAACAGATGGACGAAGACGACGCCGAGCGCGGTGGCGCCGCCCGCGACGACCGCGGCCGCGGGCGCGTGCGGCCTGCGCCGGACCGCGAGCACCGCCGATGTGGCCACCAGCGCGAATCCCGCCACGCCGACCGCGGTGCCCGACGCGGGCAGCTCGCGGACCGGCTGGTTCAACTCGTGGTCGAGGATGTGCGCGACCAGGAGCGCGAACAGCAACAGGTTGAGTCGGGCCAGGGTGGTCATCGCGCAGGGGATACGTGCGGGGGCTCGCCGCCGATCACCCCTCCTCGCCCCCAGCGGCCTCGGCCAGCTCGGCCCTGGTGAGGCCCTCCAGCAGCAGCCGTGCGCGGGGCGACCCGGTCTCGTCGACCTCCACCACCGTCCCCGGCCAGTAGGGGCTCTCGGCCGCCGTCGCGTTGCCGATGAGCCCCGGCATGTGGGTCCAGCTGCCGCTGTTCGTGAGCCGCGCGCCCGACGGCGTCGTCCAGCCCGGCTCGCCGTTCAACGGGCCACGCCGGTGGGTGTGGCCAAACACCACGTGCTCGGCCTCGATGTCCAGGCGGTCGACGACCTCGCCCATCGCCGCCAGGCCGGCGCGCGTGATCGCGCCGGGTGAGAGGTCGGGCTTCACGGGCCCCAGGCCGAAGCGGTTGGCCATCCCAACAGCGCCGGGCAGCGCCACGGACCCGAGCAGCCACCCGCGCAGCTTCTGCGCGCGGGTCGCGCCTTCGCTCATCGCCGCCCAGATCCGCGCCGAGGGGCCCGGCCCGCGGCGATCCTCGCTGACCCCCTGGGCCAACGCGAAGAGGAAGGCGTACACGGGCGAGAGGGCGCGCTCGTACTCGTCCGGGTCGGTCGGGCCCTCCGGGGCGTCGAGTGGGTCGGTCGACGCGGTGGGCGGTGGGCCCAGCGCCCGCTCGACCGCCGCCAGCGCCAGCCGCTCGAAGGTGGGGATCGTGAGATGGCGGTCGAGGTAGTGACCGTGGGTCGCGTAGACGTCGTCGCGGATCCACAGGCCCGGGTAGGCGAGGGAGACATCGGCGTTCCCGGCTCGGCGGGCCAGCGCCACCAGGGGCCCCTGGCAATCCGCGGGCGCGCGCTCGGCAAGCCCCAGGCTGGGCGAGCGGTCCAGTCGCCGCGTCGTCAGCCACTCCTCGAGCAGGTGGTGGTCGTGGTTCCCGGGCACGATCACCAGCTCGGCCTCGCCGGCGAGCTCGGCCAGGGCCTCGAAGAACGGCACAGCCAGGTCGAGTGCCTCGGCCAGCGGGCGCTCGCGCAGCTCGACGACGTCCCCCAGCAGGACGACCCGGTCGGCCTTGGCCGCCGCCTCGAGCAGCGGCTGGCGCAGGCGGGCGTCGCGGAGCAGGTCGACGTCGGTCCCCGCCCCGAGGTGCAGGTCGGAGGCGATCAGGGTGCGCACCGGCGTCATCCTCGCAGGGCGAGGACGCGGGATAGACTCGCTCGCCGTGACGGCCTCGATCGCAGTCGAGAACCCGGCTACCGGGGAGACGCTCGCCGAAGTGCCCGAGCTGGGCGCCACCGAGGTCGCAACGATGTGTGGGATCGCCCGGGCCGCCCAGCCCGGATGGGAGGAGCTGGGGTTCGAGGCCAGGGCCGAGGTGCTATTGGCCGCCCGCGCCTGGATGGTCGCGAACGCCGAGCGCGTGGTCGGGACGATCTGCGCCGAGACGGGACGTCCGGCCGACGAGACCCAGTTCGCCGAGCTCGCGTATGGGCTGTCGGCGCTGGAGTTCTGGGCCAAGCAGGCGCCCGCCTACCTGGCCGATGAGGAGATCCAGTCGGCCTCGCCCTTCGTCCGCGGCCGCCGCATGGTGGTTCGCTACCGGCCGGTCGGGCTGGTCGGCGTCATCGGGCCCTGGAACTACCCGCTCAACAACTCCTTCGGGGACTGCATCCCGGCGCTGGCGGCCGGAAACGCGGTCGTCCTGAAGCCCTCGGAGGTGACGCCGCTCACCTCGCTCCTGATGGCCGAGATGCTGACCGAGTCCGGGCTGCCGGAGGGGGTGTTCCAGGTGGCCACCGGGCGCGGAGACGCCGGCGCCGCCCTCGTTGACGAGGTCGACTTCGTGATGTTCACCGGTTCGGTCGAGACCGGCAAGAAGGTGATGGGCAAAGCCGCTGAGACCCTCACCCCGGTGAGCCTGGAGCTGGGCGGCAAGGACCCCATGATCGTGCTCGCCGACGCCGACCTCGAACGCGCGACGAACGCGGCCGCGAGCTATGGCCTCAACAACTCCGGGCAGGTCTGCATCTCGGTCGAGCGGATCTACGTCGAGGCGGCGATTCACGACGAGTTCCTCGAGCGGCTGACCGCGAAGGTCGAGTCGCTGCGCCAGGGCCCGCCTGGCGAGCCCGGGACCGTGGACGTCGGGGCGATCATCTTCCCGCCTCAGATCGACCTGATCGAGGCGCACGTGAGCGACGCTGTCGAGCGCGGCGCGCGCATCGTCACGGGGGGCGTTCGCGGCGATGGCCCCGGCCGCTTCTTCGAGCCGACCGTGTTGGCCGAGGTGGACCACTCGATGCGCTGCATGACCGAGGAGACCTTCGGCCCGACGCTGCCGGTGATGCGTGTCGCTGACGCCGACGAGGCGGTGAAGCTGGCGAACGACGGCCCCTACGGCCTCCAGGCCTCGGTCTGGACGACCGACGAGGCCCGGGGCGAGGAGGTCGCGCGCCGGATCGAGGCCGGGGTGGCTTGCGTGAACGACGCCCAGGTGAACTACGCGGCGCTCGAGCTGCCGATGGGCGGCTGGAAGGAGTCCGGCCTGGGATCGCGCCACGGTCCCGACGGCATCCGCAAGTACACGCGCAGGCAGTCGCTGATGGTGACCGCGGGCGACGCCCCAGTCCGCGACGCTCACCACTTCCCCTACAGCGCCGCGGTCAGCCAGGCGATCGGCGACACCTTCGCGACGCTGGTCATGAGCGACCTCTTCGATGACGTGCAGCGCGCGACGCTGGGGGCGTTGTGCGACACCTTCATCCCCTCGCTGGAGCCCCCCGAGGGCGACGAGGCCAACCGCAGCTTCTGGCGCCGCGCCGCCTCTCACATGGCGGTGCCCGAGGGCGTCGAGGTGGCGCTTGTGCAGGCCGGGCTGGCGCAGGAGCAAGTCGCCGGGCTGCGGTCGCTCCTGGACTCGCTCGCCGGCAACGGCCTCGCGGCAGCGACGCCGCAGGAGACGCGCGAGGCGATCGTGAACGGCTTCTGCGAGGCCAGCCCCGAGGCCCTGGCGGGCATCTCGACGCTGCGCGGCATCTGCGGCTCGATCTTCTACGGGCTGCCCGACCTGGGCACGGGCCGAAACCTCAACTGGGACGCGATCGGGTTCCCGGGCCCGATCTCGCCGCCGCCAGCCGAGCGCGAGCGCCCGCTGCGGGTCCGCCGCCCGAGCTCGCCCGAGGAGACGATCGAGGCCGACGTCTGCGTTGTGGGCTCGGGTGCGGGCGGCGGAGTGGTCGCGGGCGAGCTGGCCGCGGCCGGCAAGTCGGTGGTGGTGCTCGAGGCCGGCGAGTACCACGACGACGCCGACTTCGACGGCCTCGAGCTCTCGGCCTACCAGCGGATGTTCCTGAACGGCGGGCCGTTCCCCACGGCGGAGGGCCAGATCTCGGTCGTGGCGGGGACCGGGGTCGGCGGCGGGACCGTCATCAACTGGACGAACTGCCTGCGCACCCACGACCACGTCCGCGCCGAGTGGGCCTCCGAGCACGGCCTGTCGGACCTCGCCGAGTCCGAGTTCGACGGCCACCTCGACGCCGTCTTCGAGCGGCTGAGCGTCAACGGCGCGTGCTCGGACCTGAACGGGCCGCACTTGCGGCTCAAGGACGCCTGCGAGCAGCTCGGCTATGACTTCCGGCCGACCGAGCGCAACACCGACCCGGCGACCTACACGGCCGAGTCGGCCGCGTTCATGGGCTTCGGCGACGCCTCGGGCTCGAAGCAGTCGACGGCGAAGACCTACCTGGTCGACGCCCAGCGCGACGGCGCCGAGATCCTCGTCGGGGCCCGAGCCGTCCGGGTGTTGACCGAGGGTGGCCGCGCCGCGGGCGTCGAGGCCGAGTGGCACCCACCGGCGTCAGGCACCGGACGGCAGAGCGGTCCGAGCGCTAACGGCGATCAGGTGCCTGACCCCGCGACCGGCGCTTCGAAGCTGACCGTGCGCGCCCCCGTCGTGATTCTGGCCGCCGGGGCGCTCGAGTCCCCGGCGCTCCTGCTGCGATCGGGCATCGGCGGCCCCGCGGTCGGCGAGTACCTGCGGTTGCACCCCACGGTTGCGGTGACCGCCTACTACGACGAGCCCCAGAACTGGATGTGGGGCCCGCCGCAGTCCGCGCTGTCCCACCAGTTCGCCGACACCGGCGAGGGATACGGGTTCCTGCTCGAATCAGCGCAGGCGACGACCGGCCTGTTCGGCGGCTCGGTGCCCTGGCGCTCGGGCGCCGACCACAAGCGACGGATGCGCGAGTGGGCGCACGCGGCGCCGCTGATCGCCCTGGTGCGCGAGCGCGGCCACGGCCGCGTCGGCATCGACGACGCGGGGAACGCCGTGCCGCACTATCCGATCGACGACGAGCTGGACCGCGCGCATCTGAAGCAGGGGATCGCCGAGCTGACGCGCATCCACGAGGCAGCCGGGGCGCGCGAGATCGTCGGCAGCGGCATGAAGGTCGGCGACTGGGCGCGCGGCGAGGACATCGACGCCTTCATCGCCACGCTGGACGCCCAGGAGATCGTGCCGCGCGAGTTCGTCGCGTTCTCGGCGCACCAGATGGGCACCTGCCGGATGGGCCGGGACCCGGCCACCTCGGTCGCGAACCCGTGGGGCGAGCTCCACGACACCCCGGGGGTCTGGGTCGGGGACGCCTCGGCGTTCCCCAGCGCCTCGGGCACCAACCCGATGGCGACGATCATGGCCCTGGCCCGGCGGACGGCGCACGCCATCGCGCGCGGCTGAGCGATGCGGCGGGCCGAGCTACACCCCGACGAGCGCTTCGCCCGAGTCGGGTCGCTCGACCTCTGCTACGAGGACCTCGGCGACCCGGAGGGCGAGCCGCTGATCCTCGTGATGGGGCTCGGCACGCAGCTGATCCACTGGAACCCCGCCTTCGTCAACGAGCTGATCGACCGCGGCTTCCGGGTGATCCGCTTCGACAACCGCGACGCTGGCCACTCCTCGAAGGTCGACGCGCCGCCCCCCGGCACGGCGGCGATGATGTTCGGCCTCCCGCGCGGCCGCGCCTACCACCTGAACGATATGGCCGACGACATCGCCGGCCTGGCCGATGCCCTCGAGATCTCCTCGATGCACCTGTTCGGCGTCTCGATGGGCGGGATGATGGCCCAGGTGACCGCGTACCGCCACCCCGAGAGGGTCCGGTCGCTGACGATGATGATGTCTGGAAGCGGCAAGCGCGTCACAGCGCTCCCGCGCCTGCGCGCGCTTGGCACGCTGCTCGCCAACCCGCCGAAGACGAAGGAGGCATTCGTCGCCCGCACCCTCCGGACGTTCGAGATCATCGGCTCGCCCGCCTATCCCATGGACGAGGAGCGAGAGGAGGAGTTCCGCCGGGTGCTCGAGCTGACCTGGGATCGCGACCATCACTCCGCCGGGGTCGCCCGCCAGCTCCACGCCATCACCTCGTCGGGCGACCGGACCAAGCGTCTGGCAGGGGTGAGGGCCCCGACGCTGGTCATCCACGGCGACCGTGACCCGCTTGTGAGGCCCGCGGCCGGCCGCTCGCTGGCGCGCGCGATCCCCGGCGCCGAGCTCCACGTGATCGACGGGATGGGCCATGACATGCCGCCGGCCCTGTTCGGTCGTTTCGCCGACGAGATCGCGGCCAACGCGGCGCGCGGAGGCTTCCAGCGGGGGGCCGGGGACCCCGCCGCGGCGATCGCCTCTTGAGCCGGAGCGCGGTCAGCGTCGTGCTCGCCGTGGTGGGTGCGGTGCTGCTGTTCGTCGGCGCGATCCTCCTCTACGCGCGGGCGGAGATCATCGACTCGGACGCCTTCGCCGACCATGCGGCCGAGGCGCTGAAAGATGACGCCGTGCGCGACGTCGTCGCCACCGAGGTCGTGGTCGGCCTGATCGAGAACGGAGCCCCGAACCTCGTGGCCGCGAGGCCGGTATTGGAGTCGGTGGTCGGCGCGGTCATCGAGACGAGCGCGTTCCGCGACGTCTTCCGCGAGGCGGCCCGCCAGACCAACCTCGTGCTCTTCGAGCGCGACCGCAAGAGCGTCGCGTTCGACTTGGCCGACGCAAGCCAGATCGTGCGCTTCGGCCTCGAGTCGGTCGCGCCCGACGTCGCGAAGCAGCTGCCGAAGGAGGCCGATCTGGCGCTGCTGAAGCTCAAGGACCGCGACTTCGCCGGGGCCACCCTGCAGGCCGCGGACAAGATCCGCGTGCTGGGGCTGATCGCCCCGATCATCGCGCTTGCGCTCCTGCTCGGCGCGGTCATCGCCTCCGGCGACCGCCGCGTCGGCGTCCTCCGCGCGGCCGTGGCGGCGGCGGGGGCCGGGATCGCGCTGGCCGTGGCGCTACTGATCATCCGGTCGAGGTTCCTCGCCGGCATCGTCGGCGACGACGAGCTGACCGACCAAGAGGCGCAGGACGCCGTGGCCGGCATCCTCGACGCGTTCTTCGGCGGGCTCTTCGTCTGGGCCCTCCTGCTGGCCCTCGTTGGCGCCGTCGTCGCGGGCGCGGCAGCCGTCCTCGACCCCGAGCGCTCGGAGAGCCCCGCCACGCGCCTGACCCGCCGCCTGGGGCAGCGGCCCTCCAGCACGCTCGGACGCGCGGCGCGGGCCGTTGGGGCGATCGCTGCGGGGTTCCTGGTCGCGCTCGAGCCCCAGCTCGGGCTGACCGTGGCGGCCCTGCTCATCGGGGGTTTCCTGATCTACTTCGGCGCCGGCGAGCTGCTGCTGATGCTCCAGGCGCCCGGCGACGAGGCATCCGGAGAGGCCGCGCGGCGCAAGGCACTGACACGCGGGCTGGTCGGGGCGGGTGTCGCCGTCGTGGCGGTCGCCGTCGGGCTCGTGCTCCTGACCCGCGGGGACGATGGCCCGGGCCGGAACCCGACACCGCGCGAGGGCTGCAACGGATCCGTGGGGCTGTGCGACCTGCGCCTGAACGAGGCCGCGTTCGCCGGCACCCACAACTCGTTCTCGGCCGCCGACAGCCCCCGTTGGTTCATCGCGAATCAGAAACGGACCATCCCAAGCCAGCTCGAGGGCGGGATCCGCCTGTTCCTGCTCGACCCGCACTGGGGCATCGAGGGCCAGGACGGGCGGGTCAACACCGACTTCGAGGCCGAGGGCCGCGACCGCAACAAGGTCGTACAGGCGCTTCCCCCGGAGGTACTTGCGGCCGCGGAGCGGCTGGCGGGCAGCGTCGGCATCCGCGGCTCGGGCGGCGCCGACCCGGACGTCTGGATGTGCCACACCGCGTGCGAGCTGGGGGCGACGTCGCTGGTCGAGGGACTCACCGACATCCGGGAGTTCCTGGACGACAACCCCGGGGAGGTCGTCGCGATCTTCATCGAGCCCTACGTGGGCCCGGAGGACATCGAGCGCGCCTTCACCGAGGCCGGGCTCGAGGACCGGACGGCCCAGCTCGATCGCGCGAAGCCGTTGCCGACGCTGGGCGAGCTGGTGCGCTCCGACAAGCGGGTCGTCGTGTTCACCGAGAAGGACGCGGACGGCACCGTGCCCTGGTACCTCGACGGCTTCTCCTTTGTGCAGGACACTCCCCTGGGCGCTACCAAGGTCGACCAGCTGAGCTGTGACCCCAACCGCGGCGAGACCGACAGCCCGATCCTGATGCTCAACCACTGGGCCGATGTGTTCCCGCCCCAGCGAGGGGCCAACGCCGCGTTCCTTACCGAGAAGGCGCTCTTGGATCGGGTTCATGAATGCGAGAAGGAGCGCGGCCTCCCGGTCTCGTTCATCGCGACCGACCACTACGACCAGGGCGACCTGGTGAAGGCGGTCGACGAGCTGAACGCCGAGCGGGTCGCGGACCGCGAGCGGGCGGAGGGATCCCCGTGAAGGTGATGGTCGCGAGCTTCATCTCGGACTTCTGGAACGACCAGCTGGTCGAACACGACCGCCAGTGGCTGTTCCTCGTGCTGTTGGGGCTGCTCCTGTCCTTCGGGTTCATCCGGCTTTCGACCCGGCTGATGCGCAGCCCGCGCGTACCGTGGTGGCCGGGCAGCGTGGTCAGCGACTCGGGCGTCCACGTCCACCACCTGGTCTTCGGGATCGTCCTGATGATGATCGCCGGGACGCTCAGCTTCGGGGGCTTCGCGACCAACCCGATCTACGAGATCTGCGCGTTCGCGTTCGGCGTCGGAATGGGCCTGACGATCGACGAGTTCGCGCTGTGGGTCTACCTGACCGACGTCTACTGGGCCAAGGAGGGGCGCTCGTCCGTCGACGCGGCCGTGATCGCGGTCACCGCGATGAGCCTGGTGCTGCTGGGGATCCGGCCCTTCGAGTTCGACGACGGCAACTTCGGCGCCGTCGCTCGGCTCGATTATCGCGGCCGCCCTCGCCGTCGCCGCGATCGTGACCTGCTTCATGAAGGGGCGGGTGGCGCACGGGACGATCGGGTTCCTCATCGCGCCGCTCGCGCTTCTACGGCGCGATCCGCCTGGGCAAGCCGAAGTCCGGGTGGGCCAGGAGGTTCTACGGTCAGCGCAACCCGAAGAAGCAGGCCCGCTCCGAGCGCCGCTTCGACCCCAGCCGGCGCACCGAGCGCTTCAAGGAGTGGGCTCGGAACGTGATCGGGGGCTCGACCGAGGCCGACTACGAGGAGAAGCTGAAGGAGAAGGGCAGGGGCTAACCGGGGGGCCGCCCGCGGTGCATGGCGATCAGCTGGTGCGTCGCGACCACCGCCGCCAGCGCGAACAGTGGAGCGGTGGCGACGTCGGCAAGCACGCCGCCGAGCCACTCCCCGGCTTGCCCGTCGCCAAGCAGCGAGGGCCCGCTCTCGCCCAGCCATTCGCCGATCGCGTCGCCGCCGATCATCACCGGCGCCAGCAGCCCGAGGACCCTCCAGAAGTTCCCCCTCACGAGCTGGCGGCTGCGGGAGAAGGAGGCGCGGACGCCGGTCCCCTCGATCTCGACCACCGCGGGTGTCAGGCAATACCAGGTGAAGATGATCACCCCGGGGACGATGAGGGCGATGAAGCCGGCGGCGACCATCAGGGCGAAGAGCACGTCGACCGCGATCAGCCGCAGGACCGGAAGCTCCCGTGCGATCTCGCGCAGATCGCGGGCGACGCCCTCGCGGCGCATCCCGACGGCGGCCGCGACCACGCCGGTGTAGAAGACGTCCCCGATCGTCGCGAACACGCTCACGCCGAGCGCGGCGACGATCGCCTCGACGACCTCGAAGCCGCTTCCGGTCTCGACCTCGCGGACGTCCTCGGTGAGCACCTCGAACAGGACGATCGGCGCGAAGAGGGCGACGGCGATGATGAGGAGCGGGGCCCAGTAGGCGCGGTAGGAGGCCGCAGCCTCCGAGACCACCGCCGGCAGCGAGAGCTTCGGGGTGGCCGATCGCTCGCCAGGCACGGGCGCCAGCCTATCCGCGGCCCCGATCAGCCGGGCGCGAGGAACGCGAGCGCGGCCTCGCGGAACTCCCGCGGCTGCTCGAGGTGCGGAAGGTGCGCGGCCGCGGCCACGTCCATGCGCACCGCGCCGGTAGCCGCAACGATCGCCGTCGCGGCCTCGGCGACCATGGGCTGGTCGAAGGCCCCCGTGATCACCAGGATCGGCAGCTCGCTCAGCTCACCCAACCGCTGGAGCGCCGGCGGCTCCAGGTCGGCCGGGCTGTGCCGGAAGCGCGACTGGCGCTTCAGGAGCGAACGGTTGACGGCCCCGACGGCGTCGCGCACGGCGGGGTCGGCCTCCTCGCCGGGCCCACGCCCCACGCCGTCGACCCAGATCCCAAGCTCGATCTCGTTCGCCGCGTCCAGGTCGCCCCGCGCGACCAGCCGATCGACCTCCTCCCACTTGGCGACGAGCCCGGGCGGGTCGACGCCGCCGTCCGGCGTGGTCGACACCAGGACCGCTCGCTCGATTGCCCCAGGGTGCTCGAGGGCCAGCTCGATCGCCACCGCGCCCCCCAGCGACACGCCGACCACGGCCGCCCGCTCGAAGCCCGCGGCTCGCATCACCGTGAGCGCATCTTCGTGCAGCGCGTAGGGACCCGCGGGATCGGCTGACTCGCCGAAGCCGCGCTGGTCGAAGCGGACCGTCGTGAAGTGGTCGCAGAAGGCGTCCCAGTGTGGATCCCAGGACCCGCGGTCCCCGATCCCCTCGTGGACCAGGAGCAGGGGCGGGCCGTCGCCGCCGACCTCGAATACAAGGCCGTCCACCCGCCCGATCCGCGGCGCGCCCATGCTTAGAGCCGTACCACGATCGCGGCGGTGATGAACTGGGCCAGCGGGCCGGTCGGGTACCCGGCGACGGTGCCGCTGCCGGATACCACGCGGATGCGGCCGTCGTCGGACTCCATCTCCATGTCCACCCTGATCGGGATCTCGCGGGTGCCGAGGGGCGCGCGGCCGGCGAAGAAGCGAAGCAGCGGCCCACCGGCGATGCCAAGCGCGCCCGCACCGTAGTCGACCAGGTCGGCGGCGGTGGTCGAGCTGGTCGATCGCACCGCGTAGGGGCCGTCGCCGTCGCGCGACATCTCGAAGCTTGAGACCGCGAACGGCCCGGCGCGGAAGTCGGCCAGGGCGACCTCGACCTCGCCAAAGCCATCCAGGCGGTCCAGGACCTCTGGGTCCTCGGTCTCGAGGTCGAGGTCGAGGTTTGAGCCGCGGACCTCGATCCGGTCGCCGTCGCCCAGCAAGAGCCGCGCGGCGGGGGTCGCCGACAGCGTGACGTCCGCGTCACCTCCGCCCTCGGTGAGGCGATCCTCGATCCGCTTCTCGCCGACGCCGGGCAGGAACAGCTGGGCCGCCACCAGCAGCGTGGTGAGGATGAGGATGACGATGCCGATCAGCATGGGAAGGCGCACGTTGGTCCCGTCCTCGAAGCTTGGCAGCCGCGGCAGGCGGGCTGTGTGATGGGGCACCGACGACTTCCGGGCGCCCGAAACGTCCTAAGTACCGTGTCCAGCGCAATGAGCGCGATCGAACTGCGCGGCGTCGTGAAGCGATTCGGCGAGATCACGGCCGTCGATGGCCTTGACCTCGACGTCCCCGAGGGGATCTGCCTCGGGCTGCTGGGCCCGAACGGCGCCGGCAAGTCGACGACCATGCGGATGCTCACGGGGCAGGTCATCGCCGACGAGGGCGAGCTCCGCGTGCTCGGCTACGAGCTCCCCGGCCAGTCCAAGGAGGCCAGGATCCGGATGGGGGTGGTGCCCCAGCTCGACAACCTCGACATCGACGTCACGGTCCAGGACAACCTCGCCGTCTTCGCGCGCCTTTACCGCGTGAAGGACGTCCCCGCCGCCGTCGACCGCACCCTCGGCCTGGCCCGGCTTCGCGAGCGGCGCGAGGACCCGGTCGACAAGCTCTCGGGCGGCATGCGCCGGCGCCTGCTTCTGGCGCGCGGGCTGGTGCACGAGCCGAACCTGCTGCTGCTGGACGAGCCGACGGTCGGCCTCGACCCTCAGATCCGCACCGAGATGTGGACGTTGATCGACGGCCTGCGCTCGCGTGGGGCGACCATCCTGATGTCCACCCACTACATCGAGGAGGCCGAGCGCCTGGCCGACGAGGTCGCGGTGATGGCCGCGGGGAAGATCATCGCGCGGGGCCGGCCGGCGGACCTGATCGCCGAGCACGCGGGCGCTCTGACCGCCGAGATCTACGGGCCGCCCGACCGCCTCGCCGAGGCGCGGGCGAACGCCGAGGCGCAGGGCCTTCGCGTTCGGCCCGCCGGGCCGGCGATCGCGGTCGTGGGAGCAGAGCACGCCACCGACGGCGCCGTCCCCGACGACGCCCTGCGCCGCGCGGCCTCGCTCGAGGACGTGTTCGTCCTGCTGACCGGAGAGGAGGCCGAGTGAACGAAGAGGTGACGGTCAAGCGGCTCGACCCGGCCGCGATCACGGGGATCATGAGCCGCGAGGTCGCGAACTTCCGGACCTTCTGGAAGTCGACGACCTTCGCCAGCGTGCTCGAGCCGGTGATCTACCTGCTTGCGTTCGGCCTGGGGCTGGGCGCCACCCTCATCGACGGGGTCGGCGGGCTCGAGTACGTCGAGTTCGTGGGCACCGGGATGGTTGCGACCGCCGTGATCTTCTCCAGCGCGCTGCCGGCGATGTTCGGCACCTTCGTCAAGCACCGCTTCCAGAACACCTACGATGCGATCCTCGCGGCGCCGGTGTCGGTGGAGGAGCTGGTCACCGCCGAGATGCTCTGGATCGGCCTCCGCGCTGGCTTCTACGGCTGCTTCCCGCTGCTCGTCGCCATGGCGTTCGGGCTGGACCCGGCGGCGGGGATGCTGGTCGTGCCGCTGTTCTGCTTCCTGACGGCGCTCGGGTTCGCCGGCTTCGGGGTTGCCATGGCCGGGACCGTCGACAAGATCGACCAGTTCAACTACGTCACCACGCTGCTGGTGACGCCGCTGTTTCTGGTCGCGGGCACCTTCTTCCCGATCGACCAGCTACCCGACGGCGTCCAGGCCGCCTCAAACGTCAACCCGCTCTACCACCTGGTCGAGCTGGTCCGCCACGCAGCGTTCGGCTTCCAGGCGACGGACCTGCTGCGGGTCGCGTTTCTCGCGCTCTTCACCTTCGCCATGTGGCGCCTCGCGGTGCGCCAGATGACCAAGACGCTGATCAACTGACGCCGCGCGGGACCCCGCTCAGTCCGCCCCGGACCCTTGCCCGGGCGCTGCGCTGAAGGCGCTGCTCCGCGGCGGTCGCGACCCGCTCCAGATCGCGCAGATGCGCCGGGTCCGTGGGGCTGGGCCCGTAGGTCTTCGCCCGGTAGAGCCGGTAACGCTCGCGGGCATGCTTCGCCTCGGCTTCCAGCCCGAGGATGTCTTGGCCCATCCGCCTAGGCGGAGACGCGGAAGAGACCCTTGCCGTCGCCGTCGTTTCGCACCTTCTCGAGGCTGCCCGACTTACGTGCGGCCTTGAAGCCTTGCTTGATGTCGCCGCGCTGGACGTCCAGCTGCTTCGCGAGGTCGGCGCGGGAGAACTCGGCCTGGTCGAGGTCGCGAGCTGCGGCCACCACCCGGTCTTCGGTCACGGTCTTGCTCATGTGTGCTCCTTCATTGGGGGCTGCGCGCCGGCGCTGATCGCGACGGCTCGGCCGGAAAGGGGGCCCTCGCCGGAGCCAAGCTCGAATGGGCGGAGGGAAACGTTCCCGGGTTCGGCTCTCATAAGGTTAGCGGGGCGTCGGCACGCCCCAGCAGGGATAGAGTCCTTCATGTGGGTTATCTGATCCGAGGGGAGCCGGCTCCGGGGCGAAGCGAGGGGGAGATTCAGCCGGACCCGTCGTTGCCGCGGGCGTGTGTTATCGGCGGCGGCTGCTGCGGGATCACGGCCGCGAAGGCTCTCTACGAGGCCAGGGTCCCGTTCGACTGCTTCGAGATGGGACCGGTTCTCGGCGGGCTCTGGGTGTTCCAGAACCCCAACGGGCGCTCGGGCGCTTACTCGACACTCGAGATGAACACCTCGGGGCCGCGGATGTCCTATTCGGACTTCCCGCTGGGCAGCGACGAATACCCGGCCCACGAGGACGTGCGCCGGTACTTCGACGGCTACGTCGACCACTTCGGAATCCGCGACACGATCACGTTCAACACCAAGGTCGAGCGGGTCGAGCGCGGCTCCGACGGCGCTTGGGACGTGGAGATCTCGGGCGAGGGAGCCGAGGGCGGCGCCGAGACGCGCCGCTACGACGCGGTGATCGTGGCCAACGGCCACCACTGGGATCCGCGGTGGCCGGAGCCCGCCTTCCCGGGCGAGTTCTCCGGGGCCCAGATCCACGCCCACGACTACCGCGACCCGGAGGAGCTTGCCGGCAAGCGGGTGGTCGTGGTCGGGGGTGGCAACAGCGGCGTGGACATCGCCAGGGACTCGAGCCACGTGGCCGAGGCGACGTTCCTCTCGCTGCGCCGGGGCGTGCACGTGATCCGCAAGCGGCTGGGGCGAAAGGACACCCCCGTCGACCAGACCCTGCTGCCGCCGTGGCTGCCGTGGGCAGTGAAGCAGAAGGGGTTCGAGGTGCTGCGCCGCCGCTCGGGCGACATCAGCGACTACGGCTTTCCCGAGCCCGACCACAAGGTCGGCCACGCGCATCCGACCGTGAGCGGCGAGATCCACGACCGCCTGGCGTCGGGGGCGGTCCGCCCGAAGCCCAACATCCGCGAGCTTCGCGGCGACGAGGTGCTGTTCGACGACGGGTCGCTCGAGCGAGTCGACGTGATCATCTACTGCACCGGCTACCGGGTCACCTTCCCGTTCTTCGACGAGGGCTTCATCGGCGCCCCGGACAACGACCTGCCGCTTTACCGCCGCTTCCTCCACCCCGAGATCCCGGGCGTGTACTTCCTGGGGCTCGCGCAGCCGCTCGGCGCGATCATGCCGATGGCCGAGGAGCAGGCGCGCTGGGTCGCCCAGCTGCTCGCCGGCGAGTACGTGCCACCCGCGGTCGAGGAGATGCACGAGGAGATCGAGGCCAAGCGCGAGGCCGACCGCCGCCGCTTCTACGCGTCCAAGCGCCACACCATGGAGGTCGACTTCGACGAGTGGATGCGCGACGCCGGGATCGAGCGGCGGCGGGGGAGAGCGCGGGCCCAGGGGGCGGAGCCGTTCATCCCGGCCAGGGCAGGAGATGAGTCAGGGCGCGCCGCGCTGCTCTAACGTGCCGCCTCGCTCTTCCCAACGAACCTCAAGGAGAACCCGAACCGATGCCTGAAGCCGTGATCGTCGACGCCGTCCGCAGCCCGATCGGCCGCGCTTTCAAGGGCTCTTTGGCCCAGCTGCGCCCCGACGAGACCGCCGCCTACGTGGTCGACCAGCTGCTCGAGCGCAACCCCGACGTCGACCCGAAGCTGGTCCAGGACGTCTATTGCGGCTGCGGCATGCCGCAGGGCCTTCAGGGCTTCAACATCGCCCGCATCATCGTGCTGCTGTCGGAGAAGCTGACGCAGGAGACGACCGGGACCACGATCTCGCGCTACTGCGCCTCCTCGCTCGACGCGATCCGCCACGCCGGCAATGCCGTCAAGGCAGGCGAGGGCGACGTCTACATCGCAGCCGGCGTCGAGTGGGTCTCGAAGTTCAACGAGGCCACCGAGCCGGCGCGGGCCGCCGACCGCAACGAGAACCTGATCGGCGAGAACGGCCAGCCCAACGCCTACATCGACATGGGCCTGACGGCGGTGAACGTCGCCAAGCACTACGAGGTGTCGCGCAGCGACATGGACAAGTACGCGCAGCGCTCGCAGGAGCTTGCCGTCGCCTCGCAGGAGTCCGGCTACTTCGACCGCGAGATCGTTCCGGTCACCGACCAAGACGGCAACGAGGTCGCTAAGGATGACGGGCCGCGCGCATCGTCGACGCTCGAGAAGCTCGCCGCGCTGGACGAGGCGTTCGGCGGGGGCGGCGTCACCGCCGGCAACTCCTGCCCGCTGAACGACGGCGCGGCGGCCGTGCTGGTCATGTCCGACACCAAGGCCAAGGAGCTCGGGCTCGAGCCGCGCGCCCGGATCCTGAGCGCCGCCACCTGGGGCAACGAGCCCGAGTACATGGGCGTCGCCCCGATCGGCGCGATCAAGAAGGTGCTCGACCGCACGGGCATGTCGATGTCCGACATCGGGACCGTCGAGCTGAACGAGGCGTTCGCCGCCCAGGTCATCCCGATCATGGACGAGTGCGACATCCCGCTCGAGAAGCTCAACACGCACGGCGGCGCGATCGCTCTCGGCCACCCGTTCGGCATGACGGGAGCGCGGATCATGACCACCCTGCTGAACGCGATGGAGACCGACGACCACGAGGTTGGCCTCGAGACGATGTGCGTCGCCGGCGGCCAGGGCGAGGCGATGGTGGTGGAGAGGGTGAGCTGATCCGCGCTCGGGGAGTCGCAGGCGCGCTGGTGGCGGCGGCCGCCACAGCCGCCGCGACCGTGACCGCCGCGGTGGCCGGGTCGCCGGCCGCTCCGGACGGCGAGGTGATGGCCAGGGGCGGTGACTTCATCGGCCTCGGGGTGGTCAACACCAGCGGTGACGGACAGACCGCGAAGGCCAAGGTCGAGCGCGGCAAACGCACGAGCTTCACCTTTCGTTTCGTCAACAACGGGGGCGCCGTGAGCGATCTGAACGTCGGCGGCTGCACGCCGCCGGGCGAGTTCGAGGTGACCTACAAGTCCGAGGGGGCGGACATCACCGACGACGTGAACGGCGGCCTCTTCACATATCCGGACGCAGGATCGCTCGAACCGCTACCGGTCCTGAAGGCGAAGGTGAAGGTTCCGAACGCCACTCCTCGCGGCTTCGCCGACAGCACGTGCGTACCGGTGGTCGCTCAGGAGCCACCGAACAATCGCGACGAGCCCGAGTGGAGAGTCAGGGTGAAGTGAGCGGGTGCGCCCGCTGACCGCCGCCTGAGCCGCCTTGGACCTCGGCGCCACCCTGCTCAGCACCGGCTGGGCCTCGGGCGTCAACGCCTACGCGACGCTGGCGCTGCTTGGCATCCTCGGACGGGCCGGCGTGGGCGAGGTCCCCGACCAGCTTCAGAGCGATCCGGTCATCGCCATGTCAGCGGTGATGTTTGTGATCGAGTTCGTCACCGACAAGGTGCCGCTGGTCGACAGCGCCTGGGATGTGGTGCACACCGCGGTGCGTCCCGCCATAGGCGGCGCGATCGGCGCGATCTATGGGACCGACGCCGACCTGACCGGCTTCGAGGAGGTCGCCGCGGCAGGCGGGACCGGCACCGTGGCGCTAGCAAGCCACGCGGTGAAGGCGGGTATCAGGCTGGGGATCAACACCTCGCCGGAGCCGGCGTCGAACATCCTCGTCAGCCTGGCCGAGGACGCGATGGTGGCGCTGATGGTGGTCTTCGCGCTGGAGGAGCCCGTCTTGGCCGCCACCCTCGCTGTGGTCCTCCTGCTGGCGGGCGGCGCCATCGTCGTCTTCGCCGCGAAGCGGATCCGCCGCGGCGCTCAGCGCTTTCGGGAGTGGCGAGCCCGTCAGTGAGCCGTCGGGCCGAAGTCGGGCGGGCCGGTCACGGCGATCGCCTCGACCAGAGGGGCCACCTCGTCCGGAAGGGCGCCAAGCGGCAGCTCGGCGGCCTGCTCGGCGCCCGCCAAGTCCGCGGCCTCGGCGCCGAACGTCGACTCGAAGCCGTCGCGCGGCGCGCTGATCGCGAAGCTCGTGCCGACCACGGGCCCGGTGGCGAACCCGGCCGAGTCGAAGAACTCGGCCACAGGCGGCGCCTGCGCGGCGTCGCGCAAGATCACCTGGGCCGATAGCGGTCCCTCGGGCATTCAGGGGCAGCGCCGCTTCGCCGAGCGGACGGCCGCCTCGGCGTCCACCAGTCCGGCTCCGGTCGCTAGGTCGCGCCCGGGGCCGGCCTGCTCGCGATGCGCGTTGGAGCCCTCCGTGACGTCGCGAGCGGTGCGCTTGAGGATGTCCCTCACGTCGGCCGGGCCCAGCGCCGGGCAGGCCTGCTTGATCAGCGCGCACACGCCAGCGATCTGAGGCGCCGCCGCCGACGTGCCCGAGAACGCAGCCCAGCCGTCGTCGCGCTTGGTCTCGTCGCGCTGGGGATGGCGGCCGCCGTAGGAGGTCGCGTCGATCTCGTCGCCGGGTTCGAGGGGCAACATGATGTAGGCGGCCGCCGGCACCTGGCCGACGAGCCCGCACACGTCCGGCACCTTGCGACCGGTGTAGATCCGGCTCTCGAAGCCACTCGAGTAGTTCGACGCGCGCAGCTTGCCGTTCGGGTCCATGTAGGTGCCGCCGGCCGAGATCACGTCCGGGTGCTGGCCGGGGAACCCGTAATGGCCGTTGCCGGCGGAGAACACGACCACGATCCCGTCGGCCACCGCCTGGGCGACCGAAGCGGCCAGCGCCTGGTTGGCTGCCGAGAGCGGGCCGTTGCGGATGTCAAAGCCCCAGCTGCAGCTGATGACGTCGGGCGCCAGCCCGACCGCGGCGTTGAAGCCGCCGGTGAGGTTGACGTGCCCGTTCTTGACCATCCTGAACTCGATGTCGGGCGCGGCCGCGAAGGCGTTCGCCGACTCGCCGGTGCCGTGGCCGACCTCGTCGTTTTCGGGCCTTACGGCGCCGGGGCCAAGCAGGGCGTCGGCCGCTCGGTATCCGCGCTTCTCGAAGAAAGGGTGGCGAAACCAGCCGGTGTCCGACATCACGACGTTGACGCCGCTGCCGGTGATGCCGTCTCGATGGACCACATCGGCGTTCAGCGCCAGCGAGACGTCAGCCGGGACCTCGAGGTGCCAGTAGTCGACCTTCGGCGGGAACGGCTTCGCCCGTGCCGGCGCGAAGTAGACGGCCGGCTCCTCGATCGCCACCCCCTCCACGACGTCGGCGAGCGAGCTCGCGGAGGTGTCGATCAGGCCGGGGACGGCTGTCTCCTCGACCTCGACGAAGGTGACCGGGCCGCGCTCGCGGCGCTCCTTCAGGACCTCGCGCTCGACCGCGTGCAGCTTCTGCCCGAAGGCGCGCTGATACGTGGTCGCCGAGCCCGCGATGTTGATCGTGAGCTTGTTGGAGGCGAGGATGTCGAACCCGGCCCGTCGAAGGCGATCCTTGGCCCGGGCTACGACCCGGGGGTCCGATCGGAACTCGTCGACGGACTTCGTCGTGATCGCCTTCGAGCCGGAGAACATCGAGGTCCCCCCGACCGAGGTGGGCGAGGCCTGGGCGAAGATCCGGCGCGGAAGCTGGGGTCCCGACTTCGCTTTCGCGGCGGCCATGGGGCTCCTTCCGGTGGGGTCTCTCCCCGGCGCCCTCCAGGCTACTCCTGAAACGCCGGCCCCGCAGGCCGGATTCGGCCTGGATTAGTCCTCGAACAGGGCGTAGCCGTACTCGCCGCGCTTGTAGGCGAGCTTGGCGATCGCCGACATCCGGTCGTCGTCGTTCGACTCGATCTGCCCGAACGCGCTCCGAACGCGCTCCGCGGCGCGGCTGCAGAAGGTGTCGGCGATGTAGCGCTCCTGGCCCGAGGGCTCCACCCCCTGGTCCTCAAGGATCTGCGTCACGCGTGACAGCACGGCGACCTGGGCCAGGATGTCCGAGACGGCCGTGTAAAGGCGCTTCTGCTGGAACTGGCGGAGCGCGATCTCGCCACGGTGCTCGCGCAGGAGCGATTCGCTGACGTCGCGCAGCTCATGTACCTGATCGGAGACGGCGTCGGCGTGGTCCTTCAGCTCCGCGTGCGCGAGCGTGATCCGATCGGGCCTCACCCGGTTCTGGATCCGCGAGCCGACGAAGTCGGCCAGCACCCCGATCGAGCCGATCGGGTCGCCAAGCCCGATCTCGCCCAGCTCGGAAAGCTTCTCGCCGACCGGCTTCATCCCCGACAGGGCCACGAACGCCCGCATCACGTCGTTCGCCCCCTCGAAGATCGGGAAGATCCGAATGTCGCGCAGGATCTTCTCGTAGGGCTCGGTCTTCATGTAGCCCTCGCCGCCGGCCAGCTGCATCGACCGGTTCGCCGCGTACCACAGGAACTCGGTCCCCGAGACCTTGCAGATCGCGGACTCGAGCGAGTAGTCCTCGATCCCGTTGTCGACCAGCCCGCAGGTCAGGTAACACATGGACTCGAGGCCGAAGAGGTACGAGACCATCCAGCCGACCTTGTCCTGGACCAGCTCGAAGTCGGCGATCGGCTGGTCGAACTGACGCCGCTCCTTGACGTGCTCGATCGTGCGGTCCAGGAGGCCCTTCGCCGCGCCCACCGAGCCGGTGCCAAGGCCGATCCGCCCGTTGTTGAGGACCTGCATCGCGATCCTGAAGCCCTCGCCGGGCTCGCCCAGGACGTTCTCGGCCGGCACCTTGACGTCCTTGAAGTAGAGGCGGCGGAGGTCGTTGCCGCGCAGGCCCATCGTGTCGAAGCGCTCGCCTACCTCGAACCCCTTCATCCCCTTCTCGAGGATCAGGGCGATGTGGCGCTCTTTGCCGTCCACCTCGCAGCGGGCGAACGCCGTGAACACGTCGCCCTTGGAGCCGTTCCCGATATAGCGCTTCTCGCCGTTCAAGACCCACGAACCATCCGGCTGCTGGACCGCTCGGGAGGTGATGTTGTAGGCGTCCGAGCCTGCCGCCGGCTCGGTCAGAGCGAACCCGGCGAGCTTCTTGGCCGAGGCCAGGTCGGGCAGGAAACGCTCCTTCTGCTCGTCGCTCCCGAACATGTGGATGCCCTTGAAGCCAATCGACTGGTGCACCCCCATCACGATCGAGAGGGTCGCGTCGATCTGGGCGAAGGTCTCGAAGACGCGGGCGTATCCGGTCTGTGAGAGACCCTGTCCACCGTATTGCTCGTCGACGTAAAGGCCAGCCAGCCCCGCCTCGCCCAGTCGCTTGATGACGTCGTCGCCGATCCAGCGCTTCTCCTCGATCGCCCGGTGGTCCATCGAGGCGCCGATCTCACGCGCCGCGGCGTTCAGCGCGCGGATCCGTTCCTGCTCGGACGGGTCGGGGTGGGGCCATGGGAAGACGAGCTCCTCGAGGATCTCGCCCATGAACAGCGACTTCGCGAACGACGACGCCGAGCGCTCGGGTTTCCCCTCCAGCTGGGGCTTGGTGGCGGCCTCCACGAGCGCAGCGTACCCAAGCGCCGCTGCTTGAATCCGAGGGTGTGAGTGTGCCCGGCTCCGCGCAACGCCCGCGCCGCCGGCCTTCGCCGGCCGTCTACAGGCGCCGGCGCGTGGCCGCGGTCGCCGCCGTCTGCGTCGCCGTGCTGCTGGCGCTGCTCGTCTTCCGCTCCTGCGGGGGCGGCGCCGATTCGCCGCCGCTCAGCGCTGAGCAGGCTCGGATCGTCGAGCTTCAGGCCGACCCGATCGAGTTGACGCTCTCCTTCAGCGGCGACCTGCTGATCCATACCGCCCTCTTCACGCAGGCCCAGGCCCTCGCGGGGGGCGAGGGGTACGACTTCGCCCCCATGTATGAGGAGATCAAGCCTTACGTCGCCGACGCCGACCTCGCGTTCTGCCACGTCGAGACGCCGATGACGCCCGACCCACCCACCAGCTACCCGATCTTCAACACGCCGCCGGAGCTGGCCGAGGGGATCGCGAAGACGGGCTGGGACGCCTGCGACACGGCGTCCAACCACACCCTGGACCAGGGCGAGGAGGGGGTGGCTCAGACCCTGAAGGCGCTGGACGACGCCGGCGTCGAGCACACCGGCTCGGCGACCTCCGAGCGCCAGCGAAACCAGCCGTTGATCCTGGAGGCCGACGGGGCCAAAGTCGCCTTCCTCGCCTACACCAGCGACACCAACGGGATCCCGGTCCCCCAGCCGTACATGGTCAACCTCTTCGACCCGAAGCAGATCGTCGCCGACGCGAAGGCCGCGCGCAAGGCGGGAGCGGACGCGGTGATCGTCAACCTCCACTGGGCCTCCGAGTCGGCCCCGGAGTACGTCACCGAGCCCAGCCCCCAGCAGCAGGAGCTGGTGAAGAGCCTCAGCAAGGCGCGCGAGATCACGGCGATCGTCGGGCAGGGCCCGCACATCCCGCAGCCGATCACCGAGGTCGCCGGCAAGACCGTCGTCTACTCCGAGGGCAACCTGACCTCGAACCAGGGCGCCGATATGGGCCTGGCCGAGGGCAGCCAGGATGGCTACATCGCACTGCTGGACCTGGTTATCGACGGTGAGGCGGCGCGTGTGACCGGCGCGCGCTACGTGCCCACCTGGACCGACCACGCCGACTACCGGGTGCTGCCCGTGGGCCCGGCGCTCGAGGCCGGCGAGGCCGACGCCGCCTCGCTCCAGGCCTCCTACGAGCGCACCGTGGGCGTGGTCGGGCGCGAGCCCGCCACTCCCGAGCCCGCGAAGCTGCGCTGAGCCGGTCGGGCGGGCGCAATACGATCGGGGCGTGGCGTTGCCCCTGAAGCCCCCCGTGAAGCCCCAGCTCGCGCTGTCGCGCAAGGAGCTCCCCGAGGGTGATGGGTGGACGTACGAGCCGAAGTACGACGGCTTCCGCGCGGTCGTGTTCGTCGACGGCGACGACGTCTTCGTGCAGTCGCGAAACGGCAAGCCGCTCGCGCGCTACTTTCCCGAGCTTCGCTTTCCGGAGGGCCGGTACGTCGCCGACGGCGAGCTGGTGATCCTCGGCGAGGACGGGGCGGAGGTCTTCGATGCGCTCCAGAACCGCATCCACCCGGCCGAGTCGCGGATCAACATGCTCGCCGAGGAGACGCCGGCCAGGTTCCGGGCCTTCGACCTGCTCGCGGTGGGCTCCAAGAAGCTGCTGACGGCGCCGTTCAGCGAGCGGCGGGAGCGCCTGGCCGAGCTCGTCGAAGCGGCGGCCGACCCCGGTTCGGCCGAGCTGACCCCCCTCGACCCCGATCCCGCCGGCGGCGCGGCCAAGTGGCTTCAGTCCGGCGAGGGCGTGATCGCAAAGCAGGTGGATGCTCCGTATCGGCCCGGCGAGCGCAAGGGCATGGTGAAGATCAAGCGACTTCGGACGGCCGACGCCGTCGTCGTCGGCTGGCGGCCCGGCAAGGAGGAGCGCACGGTCGGCTCGCTGATCCTGGGCCTGTATGACGGCGACGACCTGCGCGTGGTCGGGCACACCTCGGGGCTGAGCGCGAAGCGAAAGCGCGAGCTGGTCGACGAGCTGGCCCCGTATGAGACGGGCGAGCGAGGCTCGGCCGATCCCAGCCGCTGGGCTGCCGACCGCGAGCTGGAGTGGATCTCGCTGCGGCCCGAGCTGGTGGTCGAGGTCACGTTCGACCACGTCGCCGCGGGGCGCATCCGCCACGGCTCGAAGATCGTCCGCTGGCGCGACGACAAGGACCCAGCCGACTGCACGTTCGACCAGCTCGACCAGTGACCGCAGACACGCTGGGCGGGCTCGGGCGGCGCTGACGCAATTGGCGGCCGGACATCCGTCCACGCCAACCTCGCGGGGTCGCGAGCTGTGGGACGATTGACCCGTGCCGGAGGGGGCTCGGGCAGCCGACAGTGGCGGGGAAACGAAAAAGGAGAGCCATGAAGGCGATGCTTGAAAGCGGAGGGACCCGGAGGGCCTGGAGGGCGATCATCCCCGTCGGGGTGGTGCTGGTGGCGCTTTCGCTGAGCGCCGCTCCAGCCCATGGAGGCTTCACCTACGGCACCTTCAGCGGCACGACCTCGCAAGACGACGAGGCCGGCGATCCCCACAACCTCCAGCTCAACGTCAACAGGAAGAAGACCAAGGTCACGGTCGTCTTCTTCGAGCTCGAGGCCGACCCGTGCAAGGGGACCGGCGGGCTTCAGTACGCGGGGCTCACGGCCCCGATTCGCGACAACGGCAAGTTCAAGGCGCTGAGCCCGGCCAACGGCTTCTACGGGTACGTCAAGGGCCGCTTCCACGGCCAGATGGCGGATGGCACCGCCCGCTATCACCACGACCCAACCGGCTGTGAGTCTGGCGTCGTGAACTGGACCGCGCGGAAGGGCAACTAGTACCTGCGCGACGCGCTCGACCTGTCCGACGACGCCGGGCGCTTGCCGACGAGCTCGCGGCCCTGAACGAGATCATCACCCGCGTCAACGGCACGCGCTAGCTGTCGCCCGATAGCGTGCCTCGTCGTGGCTGGTCACGGCGAGCTCACGACTATGACCTACCGGCGGGACGGGCGGATCGCCCGGATCACGCTCGACCGCCCCGAGCGGGGGAACGGGATCACCCTCGAGATGCCGCGTGAGCTGGCCGCGTGCGTCGAGCGGGCGAACCTCGATCCCGAGGCCCACGTCATCGCGCTTGCCGGCAACGGCTCTGGCTTCTGCGGCGGCTACGACCTGGTCGCCTCGGCGGAGGGCATCGGGGAGGGGGGGTTCGGCGCCGACGCGCCGCCCGGATCCCCGCTCGACCCCGCGGTCCAGGCGCGGAACCACGATCCCGCCGGCACCTGGGACCCGGTCGTGGACTTCCAGATGATGTCCCGCAACGTCCGCGGCTTCATGAGCCTGTTCTTCTCGGAGAAGCCGGTCGTCTGCAAGGTCCACGGCTACTGCGTCGCCGGCGGCACCGACATGGCGCTTTGCTCCGACCTCCTGGTGGTCTCCGAGGACGCGAAGATCGGCTATCCGCCCGCCCGCGTCTGGGGGGTGCCGACGACCGCGCTGTGGGTCCACCGCCTCGGGCCCGCTCGCGCCAAGCGCCTGCTCCTGACCGGGGACTCGCTGACGGGCACGGAGGCGCTCGAGTGGGGCCTCGCGACCGACGGGGCCGCCGCCGGCGAGCTCGACGGCGTGTTCGAGGACCTGCTCGAGCGGGTGGCTCGGATCCCGGTCAACCAGCTCGTGATGCACAAGCTCCAGGCCAACCAGGCCGTGCTCGCGGCTGGGCTGCTTCAGACTCAGGCGCTCAGCACCGTGATGGACGGGATCGCCCGCCACACGCCGGAGGGCTTCGCGTTCCAAGAGCGCGCCGCCGAGGCCGGGTTCAAGCAGGCCGTGCGCGAGCGCGACGAACCGTTCGGGGACTTCGGGCTTCCCGGCAAGGAGGAGAGATGAGGGTCCTGGTCACCGGCTCGCGGATGCCGTTCGCGCTCGCGATCGTCCGCAAGCTCGCCGAGGAGGGCCACGAGGTGCTCGCCTCCGACGCATGGGAGGTCGCCCCCGGGAGCCACTCGCGCTACGTCAGCAAGCACTTCGTCACCGGCTCGCCGCGCGACGAGACCGAGAAGTTCGTCGACGACGTCGAGCGGATCGCTACCGAGAACGAGGTCGACGTGATCGTCCCGGCGTTCGAGGAGGTCTTCTATCTCTCGACGCAGTGGGATCGCCTGCGTGAGACAGCGGGCCTGTTCTTCTCGCCGTTCGCGAAGCTCCTGCCGCTCCACGACAAGGAGAGCTTCGAGCGCCTGGCGACCGGGATGGGCCTGCCGATGGCGAAGACGGTCATCGCTCACTCCGACGAGGAGCTCCGCGCGGCCCTCGAGGACTTTCCGAAGTACTTCGCCCGCGCCGCGTTCTCGCGCGGGGGAGTGACGTTGCTGACCAACGCGGGCCCACTCGCGGGCAGGATCCCGATCGCATCGTGTAAGCCGACCCGGACCAACCCGTGGCTGGTCCAGGAGTTCGTCGAGGGCGAGACGTTCTGCACCTACAGCACCGTCCACGCCGGCAAGGTCACCGCGCACTGCGCCTATGCGATCCCGCGCCAGTGGAAGCACTCGACCGGGATCCAGTTCCGGGCGATCGACGGGGCCGCGACGCTCGAGATCGTGCGCGAGATCGTGGCTCAAGGCGAATACACGGGCCAGGTGTCCTTCGACTTCATCGACTCGCCGAACGGGCCTTACCTGGTCGAGTGCAACCCTCGCGCCACCGACGGCGCCCTGCTGATGAGCTCACCCCAGTTGGCGCGCGGCCTGCTCGAGGCGGACGCCGAGTGCCAGACGGTGGCGGAGGGCGAGGAGATCCAGCTCGACCTCGCGGTGCTCGGCGGCGTCCTCTCCGACGGGTTCAAGCAGGTGCCGGCCACGTTCCACGATCTGGTGCACATCCGCGGCTCGGACCGCGGCTGGCACGACGCGCTCCCGAACCTCTACTCGTTCCTAGCCCTGGTTCGCTCCGAACGCCTCAAGCACACGGAGCACGCCGAGCTGTTCGTGGCGATGGCCGGCGACCTCAGCTGGGACGGGGACCCGATCGCGGGGATGTCGGAGTCTGACTCCGCGCTGCTCGAGTCCGCAGGCGGCTGACCAGCGCGCAGCCCAGCGCGATCCCGACGGCGTCGACCACGACGTCAAGCGGGTCCGAGTCGCGGCCCTCGACGAAGCTCTGGTGGATCTCGTCGGACACCGCGTAGGCAAACGAGATCCCGGCGGCCACGGCGATCGCGCGCCGGCCCAGTGCCGGCGCCAGCGCCCACGCCCACAACACGGTGAGCAGCAGGTACTCGCCGGCGTGGGCCAGGATGCGGCCGACCCCGCCGATGTCCGCCCCCGGGTCGGGCTGCGCCGAGAGATAGAAGATCACGGCCATCAGCGCCAGCGGCGCCGGCGCCCGGACCACCGCCGCGCTCAAGGAACGCGGTGGATCTCGAACAGGTTCGTGCCCAGCTCCTGCTCTGGCAGGCCGGCGGTGATGCCGATCAGGTCGCCCGAGTCCGCCACGCCCGCCTCCTTCGCGAGCCGCGCGCAGTCGTCGAGGAGCGCGGTCAGACCCTCCCACTCTTCGGCCAGCATGCACTTCACGCCGAACAGGAGCTGCAGCCGGCGGACGGTCGCGAGCCTGGGCGAGACGGCCAGGACGGGCACCCGGGGGCGGTGCGCGGAGACCAGGCGAGCCGTCCGCCCGCTGCGGGTGGGGACGACGATCGCGGCAAGGCCGAGCGTGTAGACCGAGCCGACCGCGGCCCGGGCGACCGATCCGGCGACGTCCGACGCGTCGGTGGCGACGCGGTTGAAGAGCCAGTCGCCGTAGCGCAGGTCGGGCTCGGTGGCCCGCGCGATCCGGTCCATCGTCGCCACGGCCTCGATCGGATACTCGCCGACCGCGGTCTCCTCGGACAGCATCACGGCGTCGGTGCCCTGCAGGATCGCCGCCGCGACGTCGCTGACCTCGGCCCGGGTCGGGCGCGGCGAGGTGACCATCGACGCCAGCATCTGCGTCGCGGTGATCGAGGGGACCGCGTGCTGGCCCGCCAGGCGCAGCAGGTGGCGCTGGACCGTCGGCACCTGCTCGATCGGCAGCTCGATGCCCAGGTCGCCGCGGGCCACCATGATCCCGGCGGTCACGGCCTTGACGATCTCCTCGGCGCGCTCGGCGGCCTGCGGCTTCTCGATCTTGGCGATCACGGGCACGTCCGAGTTCGAGGTGCGGATGCGCCGCTCGACCGGGGCGATGTCCTCGGCGCGCCGCACGAACGAGATCGCCAGGAGGTCGATGCCGTTGGCGATCGCGAAGTCCACCCACTCCAGGTCCTCGCGCCCGGCCGAGGGCAGCCCGACCTCGGCGCCGGGGAGGTTGAGGCCCTGATGCGAGGCGACCCTGCCGCCCGCCTCGACCTCGCAGCGCACCGAGTCGCCCTCGGCCTCGAGGACGCGCAGCCTGATCCGCCCGTCGGCGAGGTAGACGCGGTCGCCCTCCTCGACGGCGCCCGGGAGGCCGTCCCAGGCCACGGGCACCTCGCCGTCCTTCGGCTTGCGCTCGCCCACGGTCAGCTCGGTCTCGCTGTCCTGGACCAGCTCGACGGCCCCGTCCGGGATGTCGCCCAGGCGCAGCTTCGGCCCGGGGAGGTCTCCCAGCAGGCCGATCTCGCGGCCCGACGCGCTGGAGGCCTCGCGCGCCCACTCGATGTTCTCGGCGTGCTCGTCGCGCGTGCCGTGCGAGAAGTTCAGCCGGAACACGTCGACGCCGGCCTCGATCAGCCGCCGCATCATGTCGACGGTGCGCGTGGCGGGCCCGATCGTGGCGACGATCTTGGTACGGCGATAGGAGGCCAGGTCCGTCATGGGTCAGGAAGGATCTTGGTCGGTCGCTCGTCGGTAGGCGGTCCGGGTTCGGGTGGCGGCACGGCGGCTTGCTCGCCGGTGCGGGGCCGGTGGGTCGGCGCGGGCCCGTCGGACTCGGGCTCGGGAGGCGCGGCGGGGTCGACCTCGAGGTGCTGGATGTAGGGCAGCCGCCACGCCACCGCCGCCAGCAGCAGGCCGGCGGCGACCGACGCGAGCGCCAGGAACCACTGTCCCGAGGTGAGGAGGTCGAGCTCGAAGAAGTCGCGCACGGGCGGGATCGCCAGGATCCCGGCGAAGAGGGCCCCCAGCCCGGCGATCATCGCCAGCATGTAGCTCTGGATCGTGATGTGCTCGCGGCCCGGCCCTCGCTCGAGCAGGAGGATGAAGCACAGGCCGAGCACGATCAGCGTGGTCGTGGCCGCCGTCCTCCCCTCGTCGAGCGACCCCCCGAACACGTTGTCGACGAGGAAGAACGACAGCAGCGAGGCGACGCCGCAGGCGAGCCCGGCGGGAACGGCGAACGCCGCCAGTGCTTTCAGCAGCCTGCCTCGGTAGAGGGGGCCCTCGCTGGGCGCCAGCGCCAGCACGAAGGACGGGATCCCGATCGTCAGCAACGCGGCCACGGTGAGGTGACGGGGCAGGAACGGGAAGGTGAACCCGAAGATCGCCGTGACGGTGATCAGGAACGCGGCGTAGACGGACTTCGTCAGGTACAGGCGGCCGAGCCGGTGGATGTTGCGTGCGATGCGCCGTCCCTCAGCGATCGCGCGCGGAAGCATCCCGAACTCGTCCTTCAACAGGATGACGTCGCCGACGCCCTTGGTGATCTGGCTGCCCGAGCCCATCGCGACGGCCACCTTCGCGGCCTTTAACGCCGGGACGTCGTTGACGCCGTCGCCGATCATCGCCGTGAACCTGCCCCGGTCGCCCAGCGCGCTGACCAGCGCTTTCTTCTGCTCGGGGGTGATCCGGCAGAAGATCGTGTTGCTCTCGGCCGCTTGGGCCAGCCCCGGCCGGTCGTCGGGCAGGTCCGGGCCCTCGATCACCCCGGCGTCCTGCGGGACGCCCACGGCGTGGGCCACCGCGGTCACGGTCGAGCGCGCGTCGCCCGAGATCAGCTTCAGGTCGACCTCCTGCCCGCGCATGAACGCCACGGTCTCGGCGGCGTCGGGGCGCAGGCGCTCCTCCAGCACCACCAGCGCCCGCGGCTCGAGCGGCGGGGGAGGGGCCTGGGCCGGGTCCTGGGGCAGCGCGCCGGACGCTTCGCCGAAGGCAACCACCCGCCGCCCGGCGCGGGTGTGGGTCTCGAGGGTGTTCTGGAGCGCCGGCGGCAGCTCCAGAACACCGGCCGCCGCCAGGACGTCGGGCGCCCCCATGACGTACGAGCGCGAGGCGCCGGAGCCGTTCACCGTGACCCCGCTCCACTTCCACGAGGACGAGAACGGGACCTCGGCGACCACCTGCCCCGGCGCGCCGGGGTAGCGCTCGGCGATCACCTCGAGAGTGCGGTTCCGCTCGCCGGCGGAGTGCGCGAACAGGCCCAGCGCCTCGTGCGCCGCTCCCGGGCGCTGGGGGTCGGCCACCTCGACCGAGACCAGCTCGAGGGTGCCGTCGGTGAGGGTCCCGGTCTTGTCGACGCAGATCGTGTCGACCGCTGCCAGCGCCTCGGTTGCGCTCATCTGCTGGACCAACGTGTTCATCCGCGCCAACCGAACCGCCGCGACCGCCAGGGTCACGCTCATCAACAGCACCAGGCCCTCGGGGATGAGCGTGATCAGGCCGGCGGTGGACGTCTGCGCCGCCTCCTGGAAGCCGATGCTCCGCACGCCCAGCGCCAGCAGCAGGATGATCGCCAGCGGCACCATCACGATCGTCGTCGCCTGAAGGACCTGGTTGACCTCCTGCTGGAGCGGCGACGGCGGGTGGCGGAACTCGCGCGCCTCGCCGGCGATCCGCGCCGCGTGGCTCTGCTCACGCACGGCGTCGAGCTCGTAATAGCCCGAGCCCGAGAGGCAGAAGGCGCCGGACAGCAGGGTGTCGCCGGCCTGCTTGCGCATCCCGTCGGACTCGCCGGTCAGCATCGACTCGTCCAGCGTCAGCCCCCGCGAGGCGATCACCTCGCCGTCGGCGACGAGCTGGTCGCCGGGCTCGACGCGAACGATGTCGCCGGGCACGACCTCCTCGGCGGTGAGCTCGGCAAGGCGGCCGTCGCGCACCACCCTCGCTCGGGGCGCGACCAGGAGGGCGAGCTGGTCCAGCGTCTCCTTCGCCTTCAGCTCCTGGCGGATCCCGATGTAGGAATTGAGCGCCGCGATGAAGCCGAAGATCGCGTCCGCGAACAGGCCGAGCGACATGATCAGGATGAAGAAGACCCCGATGATCGCGTTGAAGAGCGTGAGGACGTTCCCGAGGACGATCGAGCGGACCGAGCGGCTCGAGGCCTCCTCGGGCGGTCCGAGCTGCTCCAGCCGGCGATACGCCTCGTTGCTCGAGAGCCCCTGGGGATGCTGGCCCGCTTCCATCCGGTTCATCTATACAGGAGCGGCGCCGGGAGGCTTCGGCGCACTCGCCACCCCTGGGAGCCTCTGGGCAATAGCCTTCCCACATGGCGCTGAAGCTGGGACTCAACCTCGGCTACTGGGGTATCGGCCCCAGGGGCGAAGAGGCGTTGGAGGCCGTCCGCAAGGCGGAGGACCTGGGATACGACTCGGTCTGGGTGGCCGAGTCCTACGGCTCCGACGTGGTCAGCGTTCTCGCGTGGCTCGCGCCGCAGACCGACTCGATCAAGCTGGGCGCCGCGATCATGCAGGTCCCGGCGCGACCGCCCGCGGCGGCCGCGATGGCCGGGGTCACGATCGATGCGCTGTCTGACGGGCGCTTCATCTTCGGCTTCGGCCCGTCGGGCCCGCAGGTCTCCGAGGGCTGGTACGGCGTTCCCTACCAGAAGCCCTGGGGTCGCACGCGCGAGTACATCGAGGTCGTCCGCGAGATCGTCCGCCGCGAGGGCCCCCTGGACCACCAGGGGGAGCACTACCAGCTACCCACGCCGCACGGGATCGGGCAGGGCAAGGCGCTGAAGTTGAACGTCCACCCGGTCCGCGACGAGATCCCGGTCTTCGTCGGCGCCATCGGGCGCAAGTCGGTCGAGATGGCCGCCGAGATCTGCGACGGCTGGATCCCCATCTTCTCCTCGCCGGACGCGTTCGAGTCCACCTGGGGCGAGCACCTCGAGGCGGGGTTCGCGAAGGGCGGTCGCAGTCGCGACGACCTCGAGGTCTCGCCTACGCTCCAGATCGGGATCGACGGCGACCTCGACGCCGCTCGCGCGATGGTCAAGGCGGGGCTCCTGCTCTACCTGGGCGGGATGGGCAGCCGCGAGACCAACTTCTACGTCGACCTGACGCACCGGTTCGGCTTCGGCGATGTCGCCGACGAGGTGCAGTCGCTCTACCTCGACGGCAAGCGGGAGGAGGCCTACGAGGCCATCCCCGACGAGCTCGTCGACGCGACCTCGCTGGTCGGGACCGAGGAGCAGGTGGGCGAGCGGATCTCCAAGTACGAATCGATCGCCGACCGCCTGATCGTCTCGCCGATCCAACCCGATCCCGCGCAGCGGGCGCACACGATGGAGCGCGTCGCGGACATGGTCGGGGTCGCGGCGCCCGCCTGAGTCGCGATGGGCGAGTGGGGCACGCCGCCGGCTTCGCGCGTCGCGCTGATCACCGGCGCCGCGCACGGCATCGGCGCGGGCACGGCCGAGGCGCTCGCCCGGCGCGGCTGGTCGGTGGCGCTGGTCGACCTCGACCTGGCGGCGGCCGAGGCCGTTGCCCAGCGGATCGGCGACCGGGCGGTCGCCTTCGCCGCCGACATCACCGACCAAGAGGCGGTCGACAGGGCGGTCGCCGGCGCCGTCGAGCGGGTCGGCCGGCTGGACCTCTGCTTCGCGAACGCCGGGATCGCCACCGGCGGGGCCATGCGCTACGCCGACCCCGACGTGTTCGCGGTGAACATCGAGGTCAACGTCAGCGGGACATTCCGGACGGTTCGGGCGTGTCTTCCCCACCTGATCGAGTCGCGCGGATACGTCCTCATCAACGCGTCGGCCTCGGCCCTGATGGCGCCGCCCGGCCTGGGCGCCTACGGTGCGTCGAAGGCGGCGGTCGAGAGCATCGGCGACACCCTTCGCCGCGAGGTCGCTCATCTGGGCGTGGACGTCGGCGTGCTCTACCTGCTCTGGGTCGACACCGACATGGTCACGGGCTCTGAGGAGAAGATCGAGGCCTTCGCCAAGCTCCGCCAGGGGATGAAGGGCCCGCTGGCCAAGACGATGTCCCTCTCGAAGGCGGTCGAGACCATCGCCGGCGGCGTCGAGGCGCGCGACCGGAGGGTGATGGCGCCATGGTTCCTTCGGGCGATTTACCGCGCTCGCGGGCTCGTCGGCCGGCCCGCCGAGCGCGACCTGCTGGCGATGGCGCCGATGGTCGACGCCGTGTCCGGCGAGGCCGCGGGCCAGGAGGGCATGGACGGCGCGATGCGCACCGATACCCCGGCGGGCACCGCCGCGGCGAAGGCCGTGGAGGGCCGACGCTGAGCCAGCCGCGCCGGGTGTGACGCGCGGCACGCCTGGAGCCCTACGAGCGGGGATAATCGTCGCGATGGCCGAGCTTCAACAGGGGGCGATCTTCGCCGGCCACCGTATCGAGGGCATCGCCGGCCGCGGCGGCTTCGGGGTGGTTTACCGCGCGACCCACCTCCACCTGGACCACGTCGTCGCGCTGAAGCTGATCTCCAGCGGCCGGGCGGGCGACGAGAACTTCCGCGAGCGGTTCAAGTCCGAGTCGCGGATCGCGGTCTCGATCCGCCACCCGAACGTGGTCGCCGTCCACAACGCGGGCGAAGAGGACGGCCTTCTGTTCGTGACGATGGATTTCATCGAGGGGACCGATTTGCGTGGCCTCTTGACGCGCGAGGGGCGCCTGGACCCCGAGACGGCGGTCACCATCGTGCGCCAGCTCGCAGCCGCCTTGGACGCGGCCCACGAGAAGGGCCTGGTCCACCGCGACATCAAGCCCGGCAACGTGCTGATCGACGAGCGCAACGGCGCCCAGCACGTCTACCTCACGGACTTCGGCCTCTCGAAGCAGATGGACGCCACCAGCGGGGTGACGGCCTCGGGGGCGTTCGTGGGGACGCTGGACTACGTCGCGCCCGAGCAGATCAGGGGCGACAGGCTCGACGCCCGCACTGACGTCTACGCCCTGGGCTGCGTGATGTTCGAGCTGCTGTCCGGCGACGTGCCGTTCGCCTCCCAGCAGGAGAAGGTGGCGAAGATCTACGCGCACCTCCAGGAGCAGCCCCCGGAGCTGATCGACGCCGCGCCGGAGGTGCCCGCCGCGCTCAGCGAGGTCGTCTGGCGCTCGATGTCGAAGGCCCCGGACGACCGCCATCCCTCGGCCGGCGACTTCGCTCGCGCCGCCGCGGCGGCGCTGGAGGGCCGCCAGCCCTCCGAGCCCGAGCGCAACGTGGGCATCGGCGCGGCCGCTCCGACGCAGGCCTTCGACGTGCTGGCCGCGGCTGCCGCCGGCGCCGCTGCGGCGCCCGAGACCGCCGAGGCCGCCGGACCTGAGACCGCCGAGCCCGAGATCCCCGAGACGGCGGAGTCGCCCGCGCCCGAGGTCCCTGCCGAGCCCGAGGAGATGGCCGAGCCGACCACGGCGGGCGAGACCGTCACCGTGCCGCCACCGCCGCCCAGGGCCCCCGAGCGCTCGACCCAGCCCGACGCGCCGGCCCCGGCCGGGAAGGGTTCAGGGCGCGGGCGCGTGCTGGCCGGGATCGTCGCCCTGGCCGCCCTGGCCGCCGGCGCCTACGCGGTGCTTGGCGGCGGGGGGGACGGGGGTGGTGACGGCGGCGACGACCGCGGCGGTGGCGGGACAGGTGGATCCGGAGGGGGCGAGGCCGTGAGCGTCATGGCCGAAGTCCCCGGGAAGCCGGTCGGGATCGCGGTCTCGGGGAACGACGTCTGGGTCTCATCCCGGCAGGCCGGGGTGCTGACGCGGCTCGACACGTCGGGCAAGGTGCAGGGCAGGGTCGACCTGGCGGGGGAGGGGGAGCAGGTCGAGGTCGTCGAGCAGGGCGACCTGGTTGAGGTCGCCGAGGAGGGCGACCTGTTCATCGCGGTGGGCGAGGGGGAGGGCGTGCCCGGGCACGTGCTGCACCTGAATCCCGAGGGCGAAGAGATTGCGCAGACCCCCACCGACTTCGAGCCACGCGGTATCGCGATCGGCAAGGAGTACGTGTGGTCGGCCAACATCGAGTCCGACACGGTCACTCGGGTCGACCCAACCGACGCTACGGGTGTGTCTTTCCCCGTCGGCGACGGGCCCGCTCGGGCCGCCCCCGGCGATGACGTCGCCAAGGGGACCTGGATCTCAAACAGCGAGGACGGCAGCCTCTCCCGCATCACCGAGTTCGGCGACACGGTCACGCCCATCCCCGACGTGGGGGACACCCCGCGGGGCATCGCCGTGGGCGCGGGCAAGGTGTGGGTGGCGGTTCAAGGTGGCGACCAACTGTCCCAGATCGATCCCGGGTCGGGCGCGGGGGATGAGACCGTCGAGAAGTCCGCCAACGTGGGTCAGGGGCCGGTGGATGTCGCGTTCGGCCTCGGCTTCCTCTGGGTTACGAACGCCGAGAGCGAGAGCGTCAGCCGCGTCGACCCGAAGAGCCTCGAGGTCACCGACATCCCTGACGTCGGTCCGGACCCCGAGGGGATCACGGTCGACGAGGACACCGGGGTCTGGGTCACCAGCGGCGGCGAGACGGAGGAGGCGGACGGGACCGTCGTCCTGATCGACCCGGACGAGGTCGGCTAGGGGCCCCTGGGATGGCCGGGCGGAGCCCGGGGTGTCGCTGCGTTGGTGCCTTGGTTGGGTAGGCTCTCGCGGCTTCGCGGTGGGCTTGCGTTCCCGCCGCAATCCCTGGGGCGAATCACACTTGAAGATCGGAGTTCCAAAGGAGACCGCCGACGGCGAACGCCGCGTCGCGTTGATCCCCGACGTGGCCGGCTCGCTGGCCCAGGACGAGCTCGACGTCGTCGTCGAGGCCGGCGCGGGGGAGGGCTCCGGCCACCCCGACGAGCAGTACACGGAGGCCGAGGCCTCGGTCGGGTCAGGCGACGACGCCTGGGGCGCCGACGTGGTCACGAAGGTGGCCGTCCCGACCTCCGGCGAGATCTCGAACCTCCGCTCGGGCCAGGTCTACATCGGCCATCTGGCGCCGCTGACGTCGGGCGAGACCTCGAAGGCGCTCGCCGCCGCTGGCGTGACGTCGTTCGCGATGGAGTCGATCCCGCGGATCACCCGCGCCCAGGCGATGGACGCGCTGTCCTCGCAGGCCAACGTCGCCGGTTACGCGGCGGCCCTCCTCGCCGCCCGCGAGGCCGGTCGCTTCTTCCCGATGATGACCACGGCGGCGGGAACCGTCGCCCCGGCCAAGGTCCTGGTGCTGGGCGCGGGCGTCGCCGGCCTGCAGGCGATCGCGACCGCCAAGCGCCTGGGGGCGATCGTCACCGGCTTCGACATCCGCCGCGCCGCCTGGGAGCAGATCGCGTCGCTGGGTGGGCGCCCGCTGGAGCTCGACTTCATCCCCGACGCCGAGGACGAGGGCGGCTACGCCCGCCCGCTGACCGAGGAGGAGAACCAGCAGGTCCGCGACGCCCTGGACGAGAACGCCGCCAAGCAGGACGTGATCATCACCACGGCGCAGATCCCCGGGCGCAAGGCGCCGATCCTGGTGACCGCCCAGGGCGTGCGCAACATGGCGCCGGGCGCGGTGATCATCGACCTCGCGGGCGACTCGGGCGGTAATACCGAGCTGACCAAGGGCGGCGAGACCGTGGTCGAGAACGGCGTGAAGATCATCTCGCCGAAGAACCTGCCCAGCGACATGGCCGCCCACGCGTCGCAGCTCTACGCCAAGAACGTCGAGAACCTGCTGGGCCTGATGGTCTCCGAGGAGGGGCAGCTGACCCTCGACTTCGACGACGAGATCCTGGCCGCGGCCTGCATCACGCACGAGGGCGAGATCAAGAACGAGCGAGCCCGCGACGTCGCCGAGGGAGGCTCCTAGATGGACCTGGTCACCGAGCTCACGATCTTCGTCCTCTCGGCGTTCGTCGGGTTCGTCGTGATCTCGAAGGTCCCGACCACCCTGCACACGCCGCTGATGAGCCAGACCAACGCCATCCACGGCATCGTGATGCTGGGCGGGCTGATCGTCGCCGGCTTCGCGGACGGCGCGCTCGAGCTGACGCTCGCGTTCATCGCGATCGCGTTCGGCACGATCAACATCGTCGGCGGCTTCATGGTCACCGACCGGATGCTGGGCATGTTCGTCCGGAAGCCCAAGCCGGACCCCGAGGCGCCCAAGCCGTGACGCCCCTCGCAGTGCTCGAGTTCGGCGGCGACGCCGCGACGATCCTCTACATCGTCTCGTTCTCGATGTTCATCTTCGGCCTGATGCAGGGGACGCACCCGACCACGGCCAAGCGGGGCAACCTGATCGCGGCGGGCGGGATGGCGATCGCCGTCGTCACCACGCTGCTCCTCGACGGCATCGGCAACTGGGGCGTGATCATCGCCGGGCTGGTCGTGGGCTCGGCGGTCGGCGTCGTGGCCTCGATCAGGGTCCAGATGACCGAGATGCCGCAGATGGTGGCGCTCTACAACGGCGTCGGCGGCGGCGCCGTGGCCCTGATCGCATGGTCGGAGTTCCGTCACGCGCCGCCGGACTACCCGCTCGAGGAGTTCATCCCGATCCTGTTCTCGGCCGTCATCGGCTCGGTCTCGTTCTGGGGCTCCAACGTCGCGTTCGCGAAGCTTCAGGACCTGATCCCCACGCGGCCGCTGGCCGTCCCGGGCCAGCAGGTGATCAACGCCGTGCTGTTGATCGGCATCCTCGTGGCCTGCGTCGTCCTGGCGTCCGCCGACGATCCCTCCGAGGGTCTCTTCATCGGCGTCCTGATCGCGGCCGCGATCCTGGGCAACCTCGTGGTCCTGCCGATCGGCGGGGCGGACATGCCGGTGGTGATCTCGCTCCTGAACGCGTTCACCGGGCTCTCCGCCGCGGCTGCCGGCTTCTCGCTCGACAACGTCTCGCTGATCGTCGCCGGCACGCTCGTCGGCTCGTCGGGAACGATCCTGACGATGGAGATGGCGACCGCGATGAACCGCTCGGTCGCCAACATCCTGTTCGCGGGGTTCGGTGGGGCGCCGGCCCGCGGCGCGGCGGGGGACGGCGAGGAGCGACCGCACACCTCGATCGGCGCCCAGGACGCGGCGATCAAGCTGGCCTACGCGGACTCGGTCGTAATCGTCCCCGGCTACGGGCTGGCGGTCGCGCAGGCGCAGCATGCCGTGAAGGAGCTGGCCGACGAGCTCGAGCGCAAGGGCGTGACCGTCAACTACGCCATCCACCCGGTGGCGGGACGGATGCCCGGGCACATGAACGTGCTGCTCGCCGAGGCAGACGTGGCCTACGAGAAGCTGCGCGAGATGGAGGACATCAACCCCGAGATGCCGCGCACGGACGTCGCGGTCGTGATCGGCGCCAACGACGTCACCAACCCGGCTGCGAAGAACGACCCGGACTCGCCGATCGCCGGGATGCCGATCATCGAGGTCAGCGAGGCGCAGCAGGTGATCGTGATCAAGCGCTCGCTCAGCCCGGGCTTCGCCGGAATCGACAACGACCTCTTCTACGAGTCCAACACGTCGATGCTCTTCGCCGACGCCAAGCAGGCGGCGGCCGACATCGCGTCCGAGGTCGAGAACCTCTAGCGGACGGGCGCGCCCGCCTGGTCCAGCGCGCCCTCGGCGACGAGCGTCGCCAGCTCGGTCCGCGAGCGGATCCCGAGCTTGCGGTAGACCCGGCCAAGGTGAAACTCGATCGTCTTCGGGCTGAGGAACAGCTCTCCGGCCACCTCGCGGTTGGTCGCGCCTCTCGCCACCGCGCGCGCGACCCTGATCTCCTGGGCCGTGAGCTCGTCGGGGTCGACTGCGCTGTGGCGCTCGACTGCGCCCGCCGCCCGCAGCTCGGCCCGTGTGCGCGTGACCCACGGCTTGGCGCCCAGCACCCGGAAGCACTCGGCCGCTTCGCGAAGGCGCTCGCGGGCCGCCACCCGGCGCCGGGCGCGATGCAGCCGCAGGCCGTATGCCAGCAGCGTCCGCCCGCGCTCGAACGGAGCCTCGGCGTCGTCGTGCAGCTCGAGCGCCCGGTGGAAACGGGCCTCGAAGCCCTCGTCGGCGACAAGTCCCTCCGCGCGGGCCGCCAGCGCCAGCGCCAACGTCGTCCCCGAGGCCAAGGCTCGCTCGCGCAGGAGGGCCAGGGTGGTCCGCGCGGCGTCGGTGTGGCCGGCCTGGACGTAGGCCTCGACCAGGTCGGGTGCCCACGGAACGATCAGCGGATCGCGCAGGCCACCGGACTCGGCGAGGCTGCGCGACTCCTCCAGCTCGGTGATCGCCGCTTCGGGCCTGCCCAGCCCCAGCTCCATGAAGCCCAGGGCGGCGTGCGCCCACATCCCGGTTGAGTGGTAGCCGGGCGGCTCGGCGATCTCGAGCGCGTGCCCGATGGCGGCCCGTGCCTCGTCCTCGCCGCCGCGGGCGGCGTGCAGGCGTCCCTGGATCACGAGCGCGATCGAGAGCGGGCCGTGCTGGCCGCTGTCGTCGGCGATGGCGACCGCCTCGGCCGACTCCTCGGCGGCGGCGTCCCACTCGCCCAGGCGGTATGCGGCGTCGGCGGCCACCAGCAGGTAGTGCGGCAGCAGGCCGACGGTTCCGGCGTCGCGGCCGGTCGACCCGAACGACAGGGCCTCGGCGCGGAGTTCGCGCTCCTGCCCGGTGCAGATGCGGGCGTGGAGTGCGAAGGACACGGACTGGGCCGACGGCGACAGCGGATGCACCGACGGCAGCAGCGCCGCCGCTCGGTCGTAGGCCTCCCGCGCCTCGGCCGTCATGCCGCGCAGGGCCAGCCCCATGCCCAGCATCGCTTGCACATGGCACCGGATCTCCTCACCGGCTCCGTCGGGAACGACCTCTGCGGCGCGCTCGGCGGATGCGAGGGCCAGGTTGCACTCGCCCGCCACGACGGCCGTGATCCCGGCGTCGGCGTGCAGGAGCGCCGCAAGGCTGGGATTCACGTCCCCGATGCGTTCGGCCTCCTCGCTCAGCATCGCGTGGTTCGACAGGCCCGGCCGCGAGCCACCGACGAGCGTTACGAGGCCAAGGAGATGGCGGGCCGGCGCGCGGATGGCCGCGTTCTCGATCTCGGCGACCGGCTCCAACAGCGACGCGGCCCGGTCGTAGGCGGCGCCCAGCCCGGCCGCACCGGCTGCCTGCAGCAGGAGCATCGAGCGCGCCGCGGGGTCGGCGCTGGCCTGGGCCGCCCGCTCGAGGGCGTCGGCGGCCGTGCCGTGAGCGCCACGGCCGGTGGCGCGGCGGGCGGCGGCCTCCAGCGCGCCGGCCGCCTGCGGGTCGGGCCCGACGGCCGCGGCCGCGAGGTGCCAGGCGCCCGCGTCCTCGGACGAGTGGGTGGCCAGCGCGCGATGCGCCGCCCGGCGATCGGCCGCGCCGGCCTCGTCGTAGACGACGGCGCGCAAGAGCGGGTGCGCGAAGGTCAGCTGATCGGGGCTCAGATCGATAAGGGCGTCCGCCTCGGCGCGCTGCAGGGCGCCGGCGTCGATCCCCAGCTCGGCGCAGGCCGCGACGACGGGCGCCAGCGCCCGGTCGGCCGCCGCGGCCGCCACCAAGAGCGCCGCCCGCGCGTCGGGCGGGGTGGCGGCGAGCCGGCGCTCGAACGCGTCGCGCAGGAGCCCCGTCGGGGCCGGCAACGGATCCAGCGGCGCCCGGCCGCGGCGCTGCCCCTCGGTCAGGGTCCCTGGCAGCTCGCGCAGGGCCAGCGGGTTGCCGACCGCCAGGTCGGCCAGCTCGTCCGCCACCGTGAGGGCCAGATCGTCGCTGACGTCGTGCAGGACCGAGAGGGCCTCCAGACGGCCGAGGCCGCCCAGTGTCAGCTCCGCAGGCATCCTGCCCTCGAGCGCCGCCCGTCCCTCGCCCGGGCGGGCCGCCGCCAGCAGGGCGATCGGCGAGCCCTCGAGCCGGCGCGCGACGTAGCCGAAGCACTCCGACGAGGGGAGGTCGAACCAGTGGGCGTCGTCCAGCAGGAGCACCAGCGGGCGCTGCGCTGCCGCGCTTCGAAGCAGCCCCAGCAGCGCGGCGAAGATGGCGAACCGATCGCCCGGGAGGTCGGGCGGCGGCGTCAGAGCCAGGGCCGCGCCCAGCGCCAGGCGCCGGGGCTCGGGCAGATCAGCGAGACCGTCGAGCAGCGGCTCCGCAACCTCACCCAGGGCCGCGAAGGGAAGCTGCGCCTCGGATTCGAAGCCGGCCGCGCTCGCCACCCGCATGTCAGCGGCCAGCGCCCGGGCCTCCGCCAGCAGTGTGGTCTTCCCGATGCCGGGCTCGCCCAGTAGCAATAGCGCGCCGCCCTGACCCTGGCGTGCTCCCTCGAGGACCCCCTGGATCCGGTCCAACTCGGCCTGTCGCCCACGAAGCACCGACACCCACCGTAGAACAGCCACGGATTCTGTGTGTGTCATTCGTCACGTGAACGAACTAGGGGGTTCCCCGGTGCTATTCGCGACCGGCCCGCCTAGGTTGGGCAGGTACCCAAACGCCAGGGAGGCTCGGAGACCATGAGGCAAGTATTCGCAGCGATGGCCACGACCGGAGTCGGACGCAGGCGGCACCGGCACGTGCGCCCGCGGCCCGACACCACCCGCGTATCCCCGCCCGAATTCACGGGCCGTCGCGGCTGGTGGCGATAGAACGCGGTCACCGAGCGCCATCGCCAAGCGATGGCCCGAAACGCTTGCGGCGGGCCGCCTCACCCGTACCCGCCGCCGGTGTTACGGTCCAACAGCGGTGATTCAGGGAGGAACTAGCCGTTCGGCCTTGGTCCTGGTCGCCGCGGCTGGGGTGCTTCTCCTGGCCTCGGCCCCTGCCGCCGTCGCCTCGACGATCACGGTCAACAACGTGGGCGACACCCAGGCCGAGGACGCGGCCTGCACCCTTCGCGAGGCGATCGTCGCCGCCAACACCAACCTCGAGAGCGGCAACGGGTCGGGCGGTGCGCCGGAGTGCGTGGCGGGCCAGGCCGCACCCACGGTGGACACGATCGCCTTCACGATCGCGGGCGCCGGCCCGCACGTGATCGCCCCGGGAACCGCTCTCTCGCCCGTAACGGAGACCGTCACGATCGACGGCTCGACCGAGGCGAACGAGGTTCGCCTCGACGGCGTCGGGGCGCCGGCCCTGTCAACGGGCCTCGACATCGCCGCCGACGACGTCACGATCGACGAGCTCACCATCGTCCGCTTCGCGGTCGGGGTCGACCTCTCGGGGTCGGCTGACGCGGTGCTGCGCGACAGCTTCATCGGCACCGACCCTGCGGGCGGGGCCAGCCTCGGCAACACCGACGACGGCGTCAGGCTGGGCTTCGACGACCTCTCGACCACGGACGCCCGCGTCCGCGACAACGTCATCTCGGGCAACGGCACCGAGGGCATCGTGATTCGCGAGGACGCCTCCCAAAGCGACGTCACCGGCAACCGGATCGGGACCACCCCGGGCGGCAACGGGCCGCTCGCGAACGGGCAGGAGGGCATCGAGGTGATCGGCGCCGCGTCGCAAAACACGATCGGCGGCGATCAGCCTCAGGATCTGAACCTGATCTCGGGCAACGGGTCCGGTGGGGTCAGGTTCTTCAACTCGGGCCTCGCGCGGGCGAGCGGCAACGCCGTCACCGGCAACCGGATCGGGACTCGGGTGGCGGGCGAGAACCCCGAGCCCAACGACGGCGCGGGCGTGACGATCACCGGCGCCCTCGACGAGACCGAGGTCCGTGGCAACCTGATCTCCGGGAACTTCGACGGCGTCAACGTCAACGAGACCGGGGTCCAGCCCGCCGGAGAGGCCGGCCCGACCGACACGATCGTCGCCGGGAACCTGATCGGAACCGACAAGGACGGCGAGGCGGTGATCGCGAACACGATCTCCGGCATCAATGTGATCGAGATCAATGGCCGGCCGATCAGGGGCACCGTGATCGGCGGGACGTCGGGCCTGACTCCGGGCGGCCCGTGTTCGGGGGACTGCAACCTGATCGCCGGCGTGCCGGTCGCGAACGCCACGGTCCGGATCGAGGGACCGGACGGCACCGAGGTGCTCGGGAACCACATCGGCACCGACCTCGCGGGCACGGCGGGCCTCTCGAACTTCGACGACGGGATCGAGGTCCGAGACGTCACCGGGGTCCAGATCGGCGCGCCCGGGGCCGGGAACGTGATCGCCGACAATGGCGGGAACGGCGTCCTGATCGTCGGCAACTCGGCCGGAACCACCACCGGCAACGTCGTCCAGGCGAACACGATCGGCCTCGGCAGCGACGGTTCAACCCCACTGGGCAACACGGATTCAGGGGTCTTCATCGGGGGCTTCGCCAGCGAGAACCTGATCGGCGGTGTCGGCGTCGGCGAGGGCAACACGATCGCCGAGAGCGTCGAGGACGAGGGGGTCACCCTGCAAGACGACGCCACCGACAACGCGATCCTGGGCAACTCGATCCACTCCAACGACGACCTCGGGATCGACCTCAACAACGACACGGTGACCTTCAACGATCCGGCGGACGTGGACGCCGGCGTCAACGACCTCCAGAACCACCCGGAGATCAGCGTCGCCGTCGCCGCCGGTGAGCAGACCGCGGTCGCGGGCGAGCTCGACTCGATCCCCGAGTCCGAGTTCCGGGTGGAGGTGTTCGCCGACGCGGGCGACCCGCAGGACTTCGGCGAGGGGCGCGACTTCCTGGGCTCGTTCGAGGTCACGACCGACGCGGCCGGGCTGGCGCCGTTCGCGACGACCGTCGGGGCGAGCACGGCGGGCGACGAGATCAGCGCCACAGCGACTGAGCTCTCCGCCGGCGGCGACCCGCTGTCGACGTCGGAGTTCGGCCGCAACTCAGCGGCTCAGCCGTGCGACGTGCCGGGTTCGAGCGCCGACGATGTCCTCACTGGGAACGGTGCCACAAGCGACGTCGTCTGCGGGTTCGAGGGCGACGACGTGTTCACGCCGGACGGCGGCGACGACGTCTTCATCGGCGGCACCGAGACGGACGAGATCGACTACTCGGCGAACCCGGCCGGGATCACGGCCGATCTCGAGACCGGGGTAATCGCCTCCGGGCCCGACGAGGTGACCGTCGTCGGCGTCGAGGACGTGACTGGCACCGACCTCGACGACGCGATCCTCGGGAACGAACGGGCGAACCTGCTGAACGCCGGCGCCGGCGACGACACGATCGAGGGCCGCGACGGCGACGACGAGCTGGTCGGCTCCGACAACATCGACACGCTCAAGGGGGGTGATGGCGCCGACGAGCTGAAGGGTCAGGACGGCGGCGACACGCTGCGCGGCCAGAGCGGCAACAACGACGACCTCTCGGGCGGGTCCGGCAAGGACAACCTGAACGGCGGCGGTGGCTCCGGCGACGACTGCAACGGCGGCGGCAACAAGGACGACACCCCGGCACCGGGGTGCGAGAGCACCTCCAGCATCCCCTAGATGACGCGATGAACGGGCCTGGTTGCCGCGGCCTAGTGCTCGTCGTGGCGGCCGCGACGCACGCGCGGCGCGAGCCAGCCGACTAGCGCCCCGAGTAACCCCGCGATCGCGAGCGCGAAGACCAACGGCGTCTGGGTCTCGGCGAAGAAGAAGTTGACCTCCACCTTCTGCGAGTTCTGGACGATCAGGATCACCAGCGCGACAAGCGCGATGCCCGCGACCCATCGCTTCCAGTCGGCGCGTTCCGTGCGCGGTGTTTCGGGAGGCCTCCGTGACTCCATCTACACGAAAGCTACCCGCACAGGGCACCTCGATATCCCACGGCTGACGCGGCGGGCGGGAACTTGGGCCGGTGTCTCGCTTGCAGCGCAAGGACGGCCAGTCGACGGTCGAGTGGATCGGCCTGGTTTTGTTGGTGGCGCTGATGGCGGCCGCGAGCGCGGCGGCGCTGGGCGCCAAGCTCCCCGGCGCCGACCTAGCGCGGCTGATCGCCCAGCGGATCGCCTGCGCCGCCGGGCTCGGCGGGGACTGCCTCGGCCTGCCCGACGCGGAGCTCGTCGCCGAGTACGGGCCCGAGCTGGCCGCCGCGGTGCGCCGCCACACCCCGACGCTCGCCTACGAGGAGGGCATGCGCGCGCTCCCGGTCGACTTCCGCCGCTGCCGCTCCGACCCCTGCTCGATGGGGGCCGATGCCGGCAGGGTGACCGCCGCCGAGGGCGGCGAGCCGGTCACGCTGTTCGTCCACGTGATCGACTGCCGGGCGGGTGGGGAGGAGGCCGAGCGCGATCGCTACGACTGCTCGGGCGCTCGGGCCGGCCGGCTCTACATGCAGTTCTGGGCCTACTACCCGAATAGCCGGAGCTGGGCGGCGGTCCCGGGCGACGCCGGGTACCACCCCGACGACTGGGAGTCATTCCAGCTGCGGCTCGGGCTGGAGGGGCGGGCCGCCAGGGCCAGCAGCCACCACGGCTACAACTACGACGGCGGCTCGAGCTCGTGGCTGTCAGATGCGGGGATCGTCAAGCGCAGCGCGTGGGGCCCCGACCTCGGCCGCTACTTCGTCTCCGGCGGCAGCCACGCCGGCCGCGCGTTCGAGCTGCCGGGTCCGCTCCACCGCTGGACCCCTGGCCGCCACGTCCGCCTGATCCCCGTCGAGGCGATCGCCCGCGAGCGGTGGCGCAAGACCGAGTTCGAGGTAACGCCGCCGTGGCTCAAGCGGGTCTACCGGGATCCCGAGTACGAGGGGACGGACTGACTACAGATCGCGCTCGGAGACCATGCCGCTCTGGAGCGCCCGCTCGACCAGCGCCACCCGCTTCTGGTTCTGGGGGAGGTCGCCGACGCCGAACTTCTCGAACAGCGCGCGCAGGTGGGTCTTGACGGCGTCGACCGAGAGGTGGAGCTCCTCGCCGATCTGGCCGTTGGTGGCGGGGGTCGCAAAGGAGGCTCCGTCCTTGTAGGGGCGGCAGAGGGCGACCAGCACGCGCTTCTGCGCCGGCGACACCCCGCCGGCCTCGAGCAGGTCGGCCGAGATCGCGGTGGACTCGACGCTGCCCTCGGCTCCCGGCGCCCGGTAGAGCACCAGCGACTTCCCGAAGCGCAGGACGTCGGCGTCGCGAAGGTGCTTGCGGCCGCGGACCCGCTCGCCGTTGACGTAGGAGCCGTTGCGCGAGAGGCCGTCGTCGACCACGGTGCACTCGTCGCCGACGAACTCCAGCTGCGCGTGCAGTCCGGAGACCTCGTCGTCGAAGTCCAGGCGGATGTCGGCCGCCTCCCTGCGGCCGACCCACAGCTCGTCGGTCCCCTCCTCGACCGCCAGGATCACCTGCTCGTCCGCCCCGTTTCGGTAGACCAGAAACGGCCGGCCCTCGCGCTCGGCCTCGATCTGCGCCTTCAGCTCGGGCGCCGACTGCGCCCTGGGTCCTGAGGCGGGGTCCGGCATGGGCGCAACTCTACGCTCGCCGGTGGCGGCTCAGCGTGGCGGCATCCTCAGCGCGCCGTCGAGGCGGATCGTCTCGCCGTTCAGCATCGGGTTCTCGACGACGTGTGCGGCCAGCGCGGCGAACTCCGCCGGCTCGCCAAGGCGCGACGGGAACGGGATCGCGGCGCCAAGCTCCTCGCGCGCCTCCTTCGGCAGCGCGGCCAGAAGCGGGGTGTCGAACGTGCCGGGGGCGATCGTCACCACCCTGACGCCCCGCGAGGCCAGGTCGCGGGCCGCGGGCAGGGTGAGCCCCACGATGCCGCCCTTCGAAGCGGAATAGGCGACCTGGCCGATCTGGCCGTCGAACGCGGCGATCGAGGCGGTGTTGACGCAGAGGCCGCGCTCGCCGCCCTCGTCGGGATCGTTGTCGACCATCGCGGCGGCGGCGAGGCGAAGCACGTTGAACGTCCCGATCAGGTTCACCTTGATCACGTTGTGGAAGATCTCCAGGTCGTGAGCGCCCCGCTTGCCGGCGGTCCGCTGCGCCCAGCCGATCCCTGCACAGCAGACCGAGATGCGAACGCCCCCGGCCGCCTCGGCGGCGGCGGCCACGGCGGCCTCGACCGGCTCGGGCTCCATCACGTTGGCCTCGACGAACCTGGCGCCCTCGCCCAACTCGTCCGCGAGGGCCTCGCCCTTCTCGGCGTTCATGTCGGCGATCACGACTCTGGCGCCGCGTTCGTGCAGGAGCCTCGATGTCGCCGCGCCCAGCCCGGACGCCCCACCTGCGACCAGCGTGCCGCTTCCCTCGATCTTCACGGGCGGGAACCCTACCTCGCTACGGTTTCACCATCTCCGCTCCCACGCAGGCCCCAGCCAAGGACCTGATCGCCTCCCGCCTGGAGGAGGCACGCCGGCGGACCCTGCAGCTGGTCGAGCCGCTCACCGACGAGCAGCTGAACCGCGTCTACACGCCGATCCTGAGCCCGCTCTCGTGGGACCTCGGGCACATCGCAAACTTCGAGGAGCTGTGGCTGGTCCAGCGCGCCGGCGGCCTCGACCCGATGGACGGCGAGCTGGGTCGCCTCTACGACGCGATCGAGAACCCCAGGGCCGTCCGCAACGAGCTCCCTATCCTCCGCGGGGACGAGCTGCGCTCCTACATGGACGGGGTCCGCGCCCGGACCCTCGAGGTGCTGGACGGCGTCGAGCTCGAGTCGACCGAGGACCCCCTGCTGGCGGGCGGCTTCCTCTACGAGATGCTCTTGGCCCACGAATACCAGCACGGCGAGACGATGCTCCAGCTCCTCCAGATGGTGGAGTCCTACGAGCCGCTCGAGCGCGACGCCTCCGTCGCCGCCGAGCCGGTCACCGACGGCCCAGAGATGGTCGGCGTGCCCGGTGGCGAAGCGGATATCGGGTACGGGGGAGACGGCTTCGCCTACGACAACGAGCGCCCGCGCCACACGGTCGAGCTGTCGGCGTTCGAGATCGACCGCGCGCCCGTCACCAACGCGGCCTTCGCCGAGTTCCTCGCCGAGGAGGAGGGCGAGCCGCCCAAGTACTGGGAGCGCGACGGCGAGGGCGGCTGGGTGCGGACCGCGATGGGGGAGACCCACGAGGTCGATCCCGCGCTGCCCGTCGTTCACGTGGACTGGCGCCAGGCCGACGCCTTCGCGCGCTGGGCCGGAAAGCGCCTGCCGACGGAGCATGAGTGGGAGGCCGCCGCCAGGGGCGCCGACCGCGACCGCGCGAACCTCGACCAACTGGGCTTTTGCTGCGCTCCCGCCGGCGCCTACGCCGACGCCCCGTCGGATTGCGGCGCGGTGCAGATGCTGGGCGACGTGTGGGAGTGGACCGCGTCGGACTTCGAGGGCTATCCCGGCTTCAGCGCCTTTCCCTACCCCGAGTACTCGGAGGTGTTCTTCGGGCCCGAGCACAAGGTGCTGCGCGGCGGCTCGTGGACGACGCGCCGCGAGGTGATCCGGACCACGTTTCGCAACTGGGACCTGCCGGAGCGCTCACAGATCTTCGCCGGCATCCGTTGCGCAAGGGACGCCTAGGTGGAGACCCCGCTGACAGCCGAGGCGATTGCGATCGACGTGCACATGCCGCGCGGCGGCGTGTTCGTCGGCATGGCCGAGGACGTCCGCGAGGGCCTGTCGAGCCCCTTCAAGGAGCTGCCGCCCAAGTACTTCTACGACGAGCTCGGATCGCAGCTCTTCGAGCGCATCACCGAGCTGCCCGAGTACTACCCGACGCGGGCCGAGCGCACGATCCTCGAAGCCCACAGCGACGAGATCGTGGAGGCCGCGCAGGCGGGGATCCTGATCGAGTTGGGCTCGGGCTCGGCCACCAAGACGCGCTGGCTGCTGGACGCGATGGCCACGGCGGAGCTGCTCGACACCTACGTGCCGGTGGACATCTCCGAGGAGATCACGCGGAAGACCGCGGCTCAGCTCGTCGAGGAGTACCCCGGCCTGCGCGTGCACGGAATCGTCTGCGACTACGAGACCCACCTCGAGCGCGTGCCGCGCGAGGAGGGCGCCCTGATCGCGTTCCTGGGCGGGACGATCGGCAACTTCCGCCCGGCTTCGCGGCGCTCGTTCCTGGCGCGGATCGCGACGCTCATGTACCCGGGCGACCGCTTTCTCTTGGGCACCGACCTGGTCAAGGATCGGGCGACTCTCGAGACCGCCTACGACGATTCCGAGGGCGTCACGGCCGAGTTCAACAAGAACGTGCTGCGGGTCCTGAACCGCGAGCTCGGGGCCAACTTCGACCTCGACGCGTTCGAGCACGTCGCCTTCTGGGACGCCGACAACGAGTGGGTGGACATCCGGCTGCGCTCGCTCGACGAGCAGTTCATCGACGTCACCGAGCTCGACATGCAGGTCCACTTTGCCCGCAACGAGGAGATGCGCACCGAGATCTCGACCAAGTTCACCCGCGAGCGCCTCGAGGAGAGCTACGCGGACGCGGGGCTCGAGCTCACCGACTGGTGGACCGACCCCAAGGGCCTCTACGCGCTGTCGCTGGCGCGGGCGTTCTAGCGCTACGGCCCGAGGGCCTCGATCAGCTCCCCCATCTTGTCGGGCGTCGTGATCGGCAGGAGGACCGGCAGGGTGACGCCGGCGGCGACGAACTCGCCCAGGCGCTCGCGGATCGCCGCCGGCTCGCCGACCAGGAAAGTCTCCTCGACCAGGGTCCACGGGGCGGCGGCTGCGGCGCCCTGCCGGTCCTTGGCGGCCCAGCGGTCGCACATCTCCTGGATCTCCTCGCCGTGGCCCAGCCAGCGGAAGAAGTTGGCATAGACCGGCACCGTGGCGTAGGAGGCGAACATGAACCGGGCTAGGGCCTCGGTCTGCTCGATCGGCCCCGGGATGCAGAAGAACCGGCAGAGCAGCTCGAAGCCCTCGGGGGCGCCGTCGAGCTGCTCGACCACCTGTGGGACGCCCGAGAGCGGCAGGTAGTTGGAGAAGGCGCCCTCGGCCTTCTCGACGGCGAGGCGGAGCATCTTGCCGCGCAGGGCGGCGAGCACGATCGGCACCGGCTGGGGCGGGGCCATGTCCAGCTTGAACCCGGTCTCGGTGCGCTCACCCGCGAGCGCGGGGCGCAGGAAGTCCACCGCGGCCGAGACCCGGCTCAGCGGCCTCTCGAACGGGATCTGGTTCCAGCCCTCGACGATCCGGTCGGACGAGGCTCCGATGCCGAGGACGAACCGCCCGTTCGAGGCGTCGGCGAGCCCCGCCGCTTGCTGCGCGAGCAGCGCCGGGCCGCGGGTGAAGACGCCGACCACGCCCGTCCCCAGCCGCATCGATGGGGCCTGCTCGACGGCCAGCACGAGCGGCGTGAAGCCGTCGGGCCCGTTGGTCTCGCCAGACCAAAGGTCCGTGTAGCCCGCGGCCTCGGCGCGCCGGACCAACTCGCCCTGATCGCGCAGCGGGACCTGCGGCAGCGGCAAGGTCAGTCCCCAACGGCTCGTGGTCACGGCGAGCGACCCTATCCGACGGCCCACGCCCTTGTCAGAGCTCGGATGCGGCGGTACCCTCGTCGTTGTGCTGGCAGGGATCGCCGCACTCCTGATCGCCGTCCTTCTCGGGGCGCCCGCGGCTGCCCTCGCCGGCGACGAAAGTGACGACCTCGGGAACGCCGGCGGGATGAACTACCGTGGCAACATCGCCGAGGACTTCGTCGGGTCCGGGTACAACAGCTTCGTGAACTGCCCCGAGGGCGACCGGCCGATCAGCGGAGGCATTGACCTCGGAAACTCGGCCACCGCCTCCAGGATGGGCGGGACGTATCCCGTCGACGAGGACGGCTTTATCTGGCGCTCGGCGGGCTACAACCTCGTCGGGGGCATGATGGACCTGAGCTTCTTCGGGATCTGTCGTGAGTCGGATCCGTCGATGATGAAGTTCCGGAGCGCCACGAAGCCCTTCAACCCCGACAAGAAGCGGACGGTGAGGGTCGCTTGCCCGGACGGCTTCCGTGCGATCGGCGGCGGGATCGAGTCCACGAACCCGCTGGTCGCGGCCACCGTTCCCTACGACGCCGGGGACCCCGACAAGAAGCCCGATGACGGGTGGAGGGCCACCGCGGTCAACGCCTTCGGGACCAAAGCGGACCTCACGGCTCACGTGAGCTGTCGCAAGGCCGAAAGCTGGGATCTGAAGTACAAGTCCGAGGGGTTCTCGGTCGGCGACACGGCATCGGCCGCGGCCTCGACGATCTGCCAGCCCGGGGCGGCTGTGACCGGCGGCGGCACCGCGATCGCTGGTCCCGGCGGCTCGGTTCGCGTGCACGAGACCTTTCCGGTCGATTTCGGAGACGTCGAGAACACCACGCCGGAGGACGGTTGGCAGGGGGGCGTGCGTAACGACGGGATGAGTTCCGCCCAAGCCGTGACCCACGCCATCTGCAGGGTCTGAGCGCGACGGTTCGCGGTGGCGCGAGGGCGGCGCGGCGTATAGGCTCGCGCCGGGATGGATCTGTCGCGCCTGGATCGCAACCGGACGCTGCTTGGCGGCGGCTGCTCGATCCTCCTCATCCTCAGCATCCTCTTCTTTCCCTGGTACACGCTCGAAGAGACGCCCGAGCGCGCCGCGCAGGACGCGTGGCTGTGCGGTACCGGCGACACCTCGTGCACCGCGTTCGAGACGTTCCCGATCCTTCGCTGGTTCCTGCTGGCCGCCGCGCTCGCCCCGGCGATCCTCGGCTACATCCTGATCCGGGGCCACAAGCTTTCCTATCCGCCGGGCGAGATGACGATGATCGCCGGCTTCTCCGCGGTGATGCTGATCGGCTACAACGGCATCCTCGACCGACCCGCGCCCGACCAGGGCCTGGAGTTCGGCATCGGCCTCGCGTGGGGCTACTGGCTGGCCCTGCTGTGCGCGATCGGGATCGCCGCCACAGGCTTCCTGCGCTCGCAGGTGGGGCAGAAGCGCGAGCGAAAAGCACCCGGCACGGTCTAGCGGCCGGGTAGCTTCGGCCGATGCGCATCTGCGTCGTTGGCTTTGGGACCGTCGGGCGCTGGCTCGTCGACGCGCTTGCCCAGCGGGGGGCGGAGCTCCGGACGAGCTATGGCGTGGAGGTCGAGCTCGTGGGCGTCGCCAACGCGCGCGACGGCTTCATCCATCGCGAAGGAGGTCTCGATCCCGCGACTCTGCTCGAACTCGCTGGCGTCGGCCGTCCGCTCACCGACCACCCCGGCGCGACGCATTGGCGGACCGCCGCCCGGGCGTTGCGAGAGGTCGATACCGACCTGCTGATCGAGACCACGGCCAGCCCCGCCGACGGAGAGCCCGGGCTGACCCACATGCGCGAGGCCCTCAAGCGCGGCACCGGCGTGATCACCTCGAACAAGTGGCCGGTAGCCGTCGCCGGCGTCGAACTTGTCGAGTTGGCCCGGGCCAACAGTCTTGCGTTCCGCGCGGAGAGCACGGTCATGTCGGGAACGCCCGTCATCGGCCCACTGACCGAGGGCCTGGCCGGGGCAACGCCCCGGGCGGTGCGAGGGGTGTTGAACGCGACCGTCAACGCGATTCTCACCGAGGTCGGCGAGGGGGCCGCGTACCCACGCGCGCTCGCCACAGCGCAGGCCGCGAGTCTGGCCGAGCCCGATCCGACGGCGGACGTGGAGGGTCGCGACTCCGTCGCGAAGTTGATGATCCTGTCGGCACTCGTGTTCGGGCGCCAGCTTTCCCTGGATGACGTATCGCGCCGCGGCATTTCGGATCTCGGCGAAGAGGAACTCGCCGCCGCCCGCGAGGGCGAGCGCGGTGCGCTGCGCGAGGTCGCAACCCTCCGAGTCGCCGAGAACGGCGCGGTGGCTGCCGGGGTGGGGCCGCAGTTCGTGCGCCCCCCCGATCCACTGGCTCGAATCGACGGCCGCATGAACGCGATCGTCTGCGAGGCGGACCCGCTCGGCGAGATCCGGATCGCCGGGCCCGGCGCCGGGCCCGAGCTGGCCGGCCAGGGCTGCCTGAGCGACCTGATCGCCGTCGCGCGGTGGGGGTAGGGGGCGCGGTGCTCTATAGCCTCCCGCGCATGTCCGTGATCTCCCACGACGTCCGCTCAGGCGACAAGCCCGACCGCAACCTCGCACTGGAATTGGTGCGGGTGACCGAGGCCGCCGCGCTGGCCGCGGCCCGCTGGGTTGGCCGTGGCGAGAAGGAGTCGGCCGACGGGGCCGCCGTCGACGCGATGCGCCTGCTGCTGGACACCGTGCCGATGGACGGGATCGTCGTGATCGGCGAGGGCGAGAAGGACGAGGCGCCAATGCTCTTCAACGGCGAGCGGATCGGGGACGGCAGCCCGCCCGAGGTCGACATCGCGGTCGATCCGCTGGAGGGAACCCGCCTGGCCGCTCGCGGGATGCCCTCCGCGCTGGCGGTGATCGCCCTGTCCGAGCGGGACACGATGTACGACCCCGGCCCCTGCGTGTACATGGAGAAGCTCGCCGGTGGCCCCGAGATCGCCGATCTGCTGAGCCTCGACGAGCCGCTGCCCGACGTCGTGCGCAAGGTCGCCGAACGCAAGGGAACCGACACCGGCGACGTGACCGTGATCGTCTTGGACCGCCCCCGCCACGAGGAGCGGATCGCCGCGGTTCGCGACGCCGGCGCCCGGGTTCGGCTGATCACCGACGGCGACGTCTCGGCCGCGCTCTTCGCCGTGTCCGGCGAGGGTGGGGTGGATCTGCTGTGGGGCATCGGAGGCACGCCCGAGGGCGTGATCTCGGCGGCGGCGATCAAGTGCCTGGGCGGACAGATCCTGGGCCGCCTGTGGCCGCGCGACGACGGCGAGCGGAGGGCCGCCGAGGACGCCGGCTACGACCTCGGCGAGGTGCTGGACGCCGACCGTCTCGTCGCGGGCAACGACGTCTTCTTCGCCGCCACGGGCGTCACCGACGGCGAGCTGCTCCAGGGCGTGCGCTACACCGGCGGCAAGGCCTCGACCGAGTCGCTCGTGATGCGCTCGCGGTCGGGCACCGTGCGCACCGTGCGCGCGCGCCACGACCAGGCCAAGCTTCGCGAGGTCACCGGCGGGCGCTACGGCTGACGGCCCGGGGTTAGGCAGGCGAATGAGCGCAGACACCAAGCTCCTGGTCGCGGGCGCGACCGGCTACATCGGCCGCCTGCTGGCGCTCGAGCTCGCCTCGGACGGGCGCGCGGTCCGGTGTCTGGTGCGAGACCGCTCCAAGGCCGGCGACCTGGCCGACGCCGGCTGCGACGTCGCCGTGGGCGACGTCCTCGACCCCGACACGCTCGGGCCGGCCCTGGAGGGCGTCGACGTCGCCTACTACCTGGTCCACTCGATGGGAAGGGGTGCGGCCGACAGCGACTTCGCGGCCCGCGACAAGCGCGCCGCCGAGAACTTCGGCAGAGCGGCGGCCGAGGCCGGCGTGAAGCTGATCATCTACCTGGGCGGCCTTACCGAGGGCGGCTCGAAGCACCTCACCAGCCGCCACCAGACCGCCGAGGTGCTGCAGGAGTCCGGGGTGCCGGTGACGTACTTCCGCGCCGCCGCGGTGATCGGGTCCGGCAGCGAGTCCTTCCGCCTGGTGCTCTACCTGGTCCGGCGCCTGCCGGTGATGATCACGCCGAAATGGACCGCGACCCAGACCCAGCCGATCGCGATCGCCGACGTGCTGCGTTACCTGATGCAGGCGCCGGAGACCGAGGCCGCGCACGGCCTGGAGATCGAGATCGGCGGGCCCGACGTCACGACCTACGCCGGGATGATGGACGCGTGCGCCGAGGCGCTGGGCATCCGCGTTCGCCCCCGGGTGCCCGTCCCCGTGCTCACGCCGTGGCTCTCCTCGCTCTGGGTCGGCCTGGTGACCCCGGTCGACGCGGGGGTGGCGCGGCCGCTGATCGAGGGCGCCGAGAGCGTGACGATCGTCCGTGACCCATCCGGGATGAAGCTGTTCGAGGTGAGCCCCGTGACGCTGCCCGAGGCCATGAGCGCCGCCGTGCTCGAGGCCGAGGCCGACGGCGCCTAGACGCTCTCCCCGTCGCGATCGGACTCGTCCTCACTGGGCCGCAGCGCTCCGACCGGTGACGGCGGCAGGTCCAGCCGGGCCAGCGAGCGCAGGAACCCATGCGTGACCCAGATGTGGATCCGCAGCTGGGTGGCGCTGTAGAAGCGCGCGCCCAGCCTCGCCAACGGGCCTCCGAAACGAAGGAAGGGATAGAAGTTCGCCACCTCGGAGCTGACGTGAAGGAGCGCGGGGCCGGCAGGGTCCGATTCCAGGCGGCGCACCCTGATTCGCAGGTAGCCGCGGCCACGGCCCTCGCCCGCGACCAGCACCCCGCGCTCGATCGGCCAGGTCACCTGGCCCATGCCAGGCGGGGTGACGTACTCGGGGCGGCGGAAGCGCAGCAGCACCAGCGGCCTGAACAGCAGCACGATCGAGCGCGCGTTCGGCTCGTAGACCACGCGCAGGAGCCCCAGCGAGATCCGGCGCAGGTAGCGCCAATAGGCGTGGGCCAGGCGCTCGAGGTACTCGGGCCGCCAGAGCTCCTCCAGCAGGTCGCGAGGCATCTCAACCTCGGCCTCCTGCAGCGAGCGCGCGGCTCCGCTCGAGGGGATGGGCTCGCGGCGCTCCGGCAGGAGGCGCACCCGCGCCCGCTCCTCACTCAACGGCCCGTCCCTTCTTCTCGACGGGCAGGGCGTCCCGCTCGGCGGTCCAGCCGGGCATGTCGAGGCCGCCGGTGTCGTGGAACTCGAACCGCAGGGCGTTGATCACCGCTCCGGCCAAGAGCCCCAGGCTGACCAGGTAGAACCACAGCAGGGCGACCAGGATGAAGCCGATCGCCCCGCCCACGGCGTCGATGTTCGAGACCTCCGCGAGGTAGAACGGGAAGATGGCGTTGGCGATCCCAATCGTGAGCGTGAAGAAGAGGGCGCCCGGCCAGACCCCGCGCCACGGGATATGGCCCTTGGGCACGAAGTAGTAGATCGAGCAGACGACGACGAACGTCACGATCAGCGCGCCGATCAACAGCAGGACGCTCGCCAGGCCCTGGATCTCCCCGAGGCCGAACGGCAGATCCTCGGCGCTGGAGACGATCAGTCCTTCCAGGGTCGGGATGATCACGCTGGCCGCGAGGAACACGGTGAGTCCGAGGAGCATCACAAGGGCGAAACGCTTCTGGGCGACCCAGCTGCGGCACTCGACGTGGTAGATCCGGCAGAAGGCGGTGTCCATCGCGCCCCAGAAGGAGGTCCCGATCCAGAGGGCGCCGATTGCCGCGACGACGCCGATCGTCGTGGAGGACTCCCGGATCCGCTCCAGGTAGCGCGCCAGCTCGTCCTGCTCAACCGCCGGGAACACACGCTGGAGGTCCACCAGCACGTTGGCCTCGACGTCGGGCGACTGCAGGATCTGCCCGAAGACGAACAACACCAGGAGCGCGAACGGGAACAGGGCGAGGACGAGGTTGTAGGCGACCATCCCCGAGAGACCGGTGATGTTCTCCTTGTAGGCGCGATCCCAGAATGCGCGCAACCAGCGCTTCATGCGCTGTAGGGCCGACGCCTGGCCCTCCGTCAACGGCGGTCCACGGCGTCCCGCATCGCCTCGAGCGCGCGCGTGGCGAGGCGAACGCCGATCGTCGCCGCCTCGGCGGCGGCGGCGACCCCGGCCCAGGCGACGTCCTCGATACCGCTGCCCTGCTCGCCCGCCTGCGGCTGCGATGCGCTCGCGGGCTGCTGCTCGGCAGCGGGTGTCGCGCGCGGAGGTGGCGCGGCCCGCTTCGGCTTCGCGGCGGCTCGCTTCACCCGAGCCTCGCCGGCGCGCTCGCGCCGCGGGCTGCGGGCGCCGGGCCGGGTCTGCGGCAGGTTGCCGAAGACCCCCTGCGGCCGGTCCGGGTCGGCGTTCGCGCCGCCGCTCGCCGCCGCGTCGTTGGACTCGTCGGAGGCCATCGCCACCTATTCCACCGCACCGGCGGGACGAATGCGTCGCGCGTAACCCCTGGGCCTCCGGCGGGTTTAACGAGATGAGGCCTCGGCTGCCCTGCCCTTCCGCAGGAACGCGTGCAAAAACGGCGTGTCTCAAGCGGTTTGCGGGGTTTTCGCCTTGACTTCAGAATGTATAGCCACTAGGATCAGATCACTCGTTTGAGCACTTGAAGCGCTGGGAAGCTTCCCTTCTGGGTACTGCGGATCCCACCGGGTCCGCGTTTTTGTCGGCAGTCGCTAAGAGCTCGAACCCACCAACACCCCCAACCGTTCGAACGGGACGGCGGGCGGGGACCGGCGAAAACTTGAGACAGAAGGAAAAGGCAAGCGGATGCTAGTTGCGGAACTCCAGGAGCTGGAGGAGGTCAAGAACCTCCTCGCCAAGGGCCAGGCCGAGGGCGTGATCGCCTACGGCGAGGTGGCCAAAGCGCTGTCCGAGGTCGAGGTCGACGAGGGCGACATCGAGGAGCTCTACGGCTACCTCGAGGGCCAGGGCGTCGAGATGGTCGATGACCCCGATCCGGCCCAGGCCGCCGCCGCGGCGGTCGAGCCTGCCGATGGCAAGCGCGGGCGCAAGCGCAAGCAGGCGGCGCTCGACCTGAAGCCGGACATGACGACGGACTCGCTCCAGTTGTTCTTGAAGGACATCGGGAAGGTCCGGCTGCTGACCGCTCAGGAAGAGGTCGACCTCGCGAAGCGGATCGAGCGCGGCGACCTGGACGCGAAGCAGAAGATGGTCGAGTCCAACCTCCGCCTGGTCGTCTCGATCGCCAAGAACTACCGCAACCAGGGCCTGCCGTTCCTGGACCTGATCCAGGAGGGCACGCTGGGCTTGGTCCGCGCCGCCGAGAAGTTCGACTACCGCAAGGGGTTCAAGTTCTCCACCTACGCGACCTGGTGGATCCGCCAGGCGATCGCCCGCGCCCTCGCCGACAAGGCGCGCACGATCCGCATCCCGGTCCACGTCGTCGAGAAGCTCAACAAGATCGGCCGGGCCGAGCGCAAGCTCGTCACCGAGCTGGGCCGCGAGCCCACGCCGGACGAGATCGCCGAGGTCACCGGGATCGATCCCGAGGAGGTCGACCAGATCAAGCGGTCGGCGCAGGCCCCGGTCTCGCTCGAGAAGCCGGTGGGCGACGAGGAGGAGTCCGAGTTCGGCCAGTTCATCGCCGACGAGAAGGCCGAGTCGCCGTTCGAGCGCGCGGCCGACCTGCTCACGAAGGAGGCCCTCCGCGAGGCCCTCGAGAACCTCTCTTACCGCGAGCGCCGCGTCCTCGAGCTCCGCTACGGGCTCGGCGGCGAGCATCCCCGCACCCTGGACGAGGTGGGCCGCACGTTCAACGTGACGCGCGAGCGCATCCGCCAGATCGAGAACCAGTCGCTCAAGAAGCTGCAGTCGCTGGCTGAAGCGCAGAAGCTGCGCGAAGTCGCGTAGACGCCCGGCACCCGCGGCCGGCACAGCGCGGGAAACGCTTTTCCTGGAACCGACCCGGCCGATCGCGCCGGGCAGACGCAATCGGAGGACCGAAATCAGCACCGCAACCGCAAGCAAGCCCGCCACCTGGACCTGTGGCCGGTGTGAGATGACCAGCACCTGGACCAACGGCCTCATTCACGGCGACGCGCCCCCGCACTGGGAGGAGGAGGGCGGCAACCACTACTGCCTGGCCTGCCGCCGCGAGCGCGCCGTCGACGCTGCTCTCGAGGACGCCGGCGACATCGGCATCGAGGCGCGCGCCAAGGTGCGCTCCTCGGCCGTCGTCGAGTTCGAGATCCTGCGTGACCCCGAGCGCACCGAGGGCGAGATCGCCCGCGCCGCGCGCACCTCGATCGGCGCGGTCCGCAAGGCCCGCAAGGCACTGGCGAACTAAAGCCGCCCTGGCCAGCTAAAGCGCCCGAGCCCACCGCCCGATAGGGAGGTGATGGCTTTTGACATCGATAGAGCCCTGCGCTACGTGGTCGAGAACGAGGGCTCGGACCTCCACGTCAAGGTGCCGGCGCCGCCGATGGCGCGCATCGACGGCGAGCTGTGTCCGATCGAGGGCATGGACGCGCTCACGGGCGTCGACACCGAAGCGGCACTCGAGCGGATCATCGGCGACGAGCGGATCCGCGAGGAGTTCGAGAGCGACGGCGAGGCGGACTTCTCCTACTCGATCGAGGGCGTCTCCCGCTTTCGCGTAAACGCGTTCCGCCAGCGCGGCTCGGTCTCGATCGTCTGCCGCGCGATCCCCTACCAGGTGCGCACGATCGAGGACCTCGGGCTTCCCGAGGTGATCCGCACGCTCGCCGGCGAGCCGCGCGGCATCGTCCTGCTGACCGGCACCACCGGCTCGGGCAAGTCGACCACGCTCGCGGCGATGATCGACCACATCAACGCGCTGTGGCCGCGGCACATCATCACCCTCGAGGACCCGATCGAGTACCTGCACCGCGACAAGCAGTCGATCATCAACCAGCGCGAGGTCGGCCAGGACACCGAGAGCTTCGGCCGGGCGATGCGCCGCGTGCTGCGCCAGGACCCGGACGTGATCCTCGTCGGCGAGATGCGCGACGAGGAGACGGTGCGCACCGCGCTCTCCGCGGCCGAGACGGGCCACCTCGTCCTCTCCACGCTCCACACCTTGGATGCGACCGAGACCGTCAACCGCATCATCGACTTCTTCCCCCCGCACCTCCAGCAGCAGGCCCGCGTGATGCTCGCCTCGACCCTCCGCGGGGTCGTCGGCCAGCGCCTGGTCCAGCGCTCCGGCGGCGGCGGGCGTGCCGCGATCTGCGAGGTGCTCGTGGTGACCGGCCGGGTCCAGGATCTGATCCTGAACCCGAACGAGACCGGCCGGATCACCGAGGTGATCGCGGAGGGCGAGTACTACGGGATGCAGACCTTCGACCAGGCCCTGCTCAAGCAGGTGATGGCGGGCGTCATCACCGAGGACGTCGCCTTCGAGGCGGCCTCCTCGCCGCACGACTTCAAGCTCATGCTCCAGGCCCAGGGGCAGCGGGCAAGCGGCATCGAGCAGGTCATGGCCAACGGCGCCGCGGCGGACGCCGCGGACCCGACGGTCGAGAACCTTCACCGCTGATTCCTTTACTTCAGTAGGTAAAGCATTGGCTATACTCGTCGCGGTACGAGGGTTTGGCGCAGCCTCCTGCGCCCCCGGCGAACTACCGAACGAATGGCTGAATCTCCCTGTCCCGTTGGTTCTTGCGCGGAGATCATCTCCGGCAAATGGACGTTGCTCGTGATCCGCGACCTCGCCGACGGCACCAAGCGCTTCTGCGAGCTCGAACGCTCGCTCAAGGGCATCAGCCCGCGCACCCTCTCGCTGCGCCTGCGCGCGCTGGAGGAGCAGGGCGTCGTCGAGCGCCACACCTACCCCGAGGTGCCGCCCCGCGTCGAGTACGGGCTGACGCCAAAGGGCGACGCGCTCGTGCCGCTGATCGAGGACATGCGCGCCTACGGGCGCCGCTGGCTGATCGAGACGCCGCAGCCCTCCGCCCGCACCGCCGCCGCCGCCTGACGCCCTAGGTCACCCCGCCTGCAACCCGCGTTGCAGCGCAGGAGCTCCACGTGCCTGGGCGAAGGCTCACTGCATGCGTGATCTTGTTGTTCGAGAGGCCCTCGTGGAGATGGCCCGCGACGCCGCCAAGCGGTTCCGGGAGCTGGTCGCCGCCGGGGAGGAGATCCCCTACGACGTGCACGAATCCGGCGACGGCTCGCCGCTGCCCCAGTACGTGCCGCTGACCGAGAGGTTCGTGCGCGACCACGCGTCGGAGCTGCGCGAGCTCGACTCGTTCGGCTCCGCCTGCGCCGCGATCGAGTCCGCCGGCCTGGCCGCCCCGTATCTCGAGGACAACGGCATCTCCTCGCCGCCCGATGCCCGCCGCCGCGCGGAGCTCGCCGGGATCGTCTTTTTGGCTCGGATGTGGATGGACTCCACCGACTTCTCACTCGACGACGAGCGCCTGAAGGCGTCGATCGCCGAGCTCGAGGCCAACTCCGACGCCGCCGATGGCGAGATCGAGATCGTCGTGCCCCTTCGCGGCCTGCGCATGGAGGCGACGCGTGTGGAGCTCGCCACCGCGACGATCGTCCGCGCCGACACGGTCGAGGTCCCCGCCGAGGCTCGCGCCTCCGAGGCTTCGGGCGGTGCGGGATGGGAGCCCACCTTCCTCGCGATCGCGAACGTCGGCGTCGCCGATCCCGACGACGACGAGGTCGCCGACGCGGGCACACGGTCGGTCGAGGCCTTCCGGAAGATGATCACCGCGCTGCGTCTGTTCAAGCCCGGCGGCGTCGCCCTGGGCCCGCATGCCTGGACCCGCGTGTCGGGCGGTCGCTGGCGGCGGATCTCGACCGGCGCCGGGCGCCCTCGGCCCGGCGGCTACAGGCTTGCCGAGAGCGAGCTGGGCGACCTGGCGGCCTTCTCGCGCGGAGTCGACTCGCGCACGTCCGGCGCCGGCTTCGACCGGGCGCGGCAGGCGGCGGGCCTCAACCGCGCGATCGCGCGGTTCGAGGCAGGCCTCGAGCGCACGGTCGCGATCGACGCCCTGAACGACTATCTGCTGGCGCTTCGCTTCCTGCTCGAGGGCGGCGGCCCGGCCGACCTCGGTCTCTCGATGCGGGTCGCGTCGCTGTGCGCCGACCCCGATGAGCGCTCGTCCGTGAAGTCCGTGATCGACCGGGCCGTGGCGCTCGAACGCGAGCTCTGGAGCGGCGAGCCGCCGTCCAGCGACACCGAGGGCATGACCCCGGCCGAGACGGCGCTCGACGTCGAGGAGCTGGGCCGGGCGATCCTGAAGGACGCCGCCTGCGGCCACCTTGGAGCCGACCTACGGGCGACGGCCGACGAGATCCTGCTCGCCGACGGCCTCGCGGTGGGCGACGGCGCAACCGGACAGCGCGGCGAGACCGCCGAGTGGGACGCGGGCGCCGAGGACGAGCTCGACTTGCTGAACCAGGAGCTGCCGATCGCCGAGGAGGCCGACACCATGGAGGAGCCGATCGCCGAGTCCAATGAGATCGAGGTGGCCGACGAGGTGGAGGAGGCCGAGGAGGTCCCCCACGCACGCTTCGAGGCCGTGGACGCCCCCTCCGAGCCCGCGCCCGAGGAGTCCTTCGAGTGGCAGACCCCCGTTCGCGAGCAGCGAGAGAGCCCGCGATACGGGCGCGAGGCCCCCGTCGTCCCGCCGCAGCCCACGGGCGAGGCCGACGACGAGGTAGAGGTCTTCCGCGGCCCGCGCCGAATCAGGCTGGAACCAGCCGAGGAGGAGAGCACCTTGATGAACGAGACAACCACCGAGCGCGCCCCGCGGCGCGGCGACTCCAGCCCGGTCGCCAGGCTGCTGGCCCTGCATTCAGCCGAGCGCGAGGCGACCGCCTCCCGCGTGGCCAACCTTTTCCCCCCGCCCGAGACCACCGAGTGGAACGTGCGCGAGATCGCCTACGACCGAAACCGGCGTGCCCCCGCCGGCGAGGCCTCCTAGCCACCAGCTTCCTCCGATCAATCCAGGAAGAGCAGGCTCGGCCGCCGGGTTCGCCCGGCGGTCTGAGCCTGTCCGGACTCTCGAGCCTGCGGCCGAACAGGCCGCTTGAGCACCACGTGCGCACGGCGGAACTCAGCCCTCGAGCACCCGCTTGACAGTGCCGACCACGTAGATCAGCGAGAGCACGAAGAACAGCGCGCCGATCGCCGATCGGACCGCTTCCTCTTCGACCGGCGTTCTCTCCGCGACCGGCGGCGCGGCTTTGTTGGCCACCGTCTCTCGCCATCCAACCAAGCCGGCGCTTCCCATGTCCTTCGCTTTCACTTCATCTCCTCCGGTAGTGGCTCAAGCGAGTCGCTTCCTTCGACTTGCTCCTCTCACTGAGACCCCCGCGCGGGCACGCCTCCCTCCCGGTCTACCCGGCGGTCGCCCGTTCACCCGTGGCGCTTAGGCCTCTGCCGCGATCCGCTCGCGCTCCGGCGCGCCGCTGGCGAAGAGGTAGCGGTTGATCTCCATCAGGCCGGCGAGGTCGTGGACGTCGTCATCCAAATATGGGACCTCGATCACCGCCCGGGTGCGCATCTCGCGGGCCAGGTGCGCGACGTTGCGGCGGTCGCGTCCTGCGAGCGCGCCGTAGTCGGCGAAGTTCGACGTGACCCGCTCGGCCAGGTCGGGGTCGCCCAGCTCGGCGGCCACCGCGTCCAGCAGGGACTCGTCGCCGGATTCGCCGTTGTCTTCGAGGTCGTAGTGGACCTTGTTGACGATCACCCCGCCGAACGGAAGCTCGGCCTCGACGAGCTTGCGGTGGAAGTAGACGGCCTCGGAGATCGGCTCGCCCTGCGGGCCGCAGACCACGAAGAAGGTCGTCTGATCGTCGGCGAGCAGCTCGTTCACGCGCTTGGCCCGCTCGCGGAAGCCGCCGACCATGCCGCTGAAGGCCTGGAAGAACTCGGACAGGTCCTGGAGCAGGTCCATGCCGGTGATCCGCTTCAGCACCGAGAACACCATCGACGTGCCGCCGCCGATGATCCTGGTGGCGAATCCGGTGGGGCGGAGGAAGACCTGCAGCGCCCTGCCCTCGATGAACTGGGTCAGCCGCTTCGGCGCCTCCAGGAAGTCCAGCGCGTTGCGGCTGGGCGGCGTGTCGAGGACGAGCAGGTCGTAACGGTCCTCGGCCCAGATCTCGAACAGCTTCTCCATCGCCATGTACTCCTGCGAGCCGGCGAGCGCGCCTGAGAGCTGCTGGTAGATGCGGTTGGAAAGGATCCGCTCGCGTGTCTCCTCGTCGGGCGCGTGGCGGCGCACGACCTCGTCGAAGGTGGCCTTGGCGTCGAGCATCATCGCCCAGAGCTCACCGCCGGAGGGCTCGACGCCCGCCTCGGTGAACAGGGCGGGGTCGACCTGGCGCTCGGTGTTGCCCAGCTCGGGCAGTCCCAGCGAGTCGGCAAGGCGCTTCGCCGGGTCGATCGTGAGGACCGCGACCTTCTTCCCCTGGGCCGCCATGCCCGCGGCGATCGCGGCCGACGTGGTCGTCTTGCCGACGCCGCCCGAGCCGGCGCACACGCACACCCGCTTGCCCTCGAGCAGCTCGGCGACGCCGGCCATCAGGCGATCTCCGCTGCGAGGCCGCGCACCTGCTCGATCTCGAGCTGGGGCTCGAAGACGAACGGCAGGGTGCTGACGGGGGCCGAGACCAGATCCTCAAGCCGCGCCAGCTGCGCGCGCTGGCCGGTCGCGCGGCGGAACTGGCTCAGCGCGGCGCGGCAGGCCGCGCGGACCGCGCCGTCCGTCCCCTCGGCGGCCGCCTCCAGCCTCGGCACCTCATCGGCGGCGAAGCGCTCCGGGTAGAGGCCGTTCAGGATCACCCGGTCCACAGTTGCGCCAACGTCCTCGGTCAGCGCCTGTTCGAGCGACGCCGACTCGTTGACCGGCATCTCCTCGGGCAGGGCCACGATCGCGACCCCGGTGCGCCGGTGGTCGGTCAGGAACGCGTCCAGCGTCTCGGCCTGGGAGCGGATCGGTCCCACCCGGGCGACCGAGGCGAACGTGCGAGGCGTCTGCAGGAACCCGACGCCGTGCCCCGTGGCGGGCGCATCGACGACGACCAGGTCGTACTCGCGTGCGCCGCGCACCTTGCGGTTGGGCTGCGCCAGCTCCCAGATCTTCCCGATCGTCACCAGCTCGCGCAGGCCCGGGGTCGCGGCAGCGAGATAATTGAAGATCCGCGAGCGAAAGAGCAAATCGCGCATCGCCTTCACCTTCAGCTGGAGCAGCACGTACTCGCGCATCGACTCGTCGGGATCGATCGAGATCGCCCACAGGTTCTCGGCCATCTCGACCTCGTGAAAGCCAACCTCGGCCCGGTGGAAGACGCGCGACATGCCCTCCTGTGCGGCGACCTCGCACACGATCGTCCGCTTCCCCCGCTCGGCCGCGGCCATGCCCAGCGCCAGGGCCACGGTGGACTTGCCGACGCCGCCCTTGCCGGTCACGATCGCCAAGCGCTTGTCCAGGAGGTCGCGCACCGGGCCAGCTTACGGGCCGATTCTTTTCGTCCATTTGAAGGAAAGGCCAATCCCTGTGCGAATAGTCGCGATCAAATGGGTCTTTTCAACCGCGGAACGCGGAAGCCTGACAAGGTGCAAACGAACGGGGCCTCCCAGGGGGCCGACTTGGAGCCGGACGGCTCCGAGCCCGAGCTGGAGGCCGATATGGAGTTCACCCCGCAGGACGAACTTGAGCCGGTCGACGAGCCCTCGGCCGAGGCCGAGCCCGTTCCGGTCGAAGAGCCGGATGCGCCGGAGGAGCCGGTGGAGGAGCCCGAGGCTCCCGACGCTGAGCCCGACCCGGTCGCGACCGTGCCGGAGCCCGAGGCCGAGATCACGGTCGAGCGCGTCGAGCCTCCGCTCGACCCCGACATGATCGTCGCCGACCCCGACGCCGGCAGGATCGCCGCTTCCGACGCGATCGCGCCGAAGCGCACGCCGGGCGTGATCCGCAACGAGGCCTCCGACGAGAACGGGGGCAGGACCGCCAAGGTGATCGCCTTCGCCAATCAGAAGGGCGGGGTGGCCAAGACCACCACCACCCTCAACCTCGCCGTCGCCTTCGCCGAGTCCGGCCATCGCGTCCTCGCGATCGACCTCGACCCGCAGGGCAACCTGACGATGAGCCAGGGCATCGACCCAGACAAGGTCGAGAAGTCGATGTTCGACGTGCTGGTCCACCGGATGCCCATCGCCGAGATCGTCCAGAAGCGCGAGATCGACATCGCGGTCGGCTCGATCGATCTGGCCGGCGCCGAGATCGCGATGAGCACGCAGATCGGCCGCGAGCGCTCGCTCGAGAAGGCGATCAACGACGTGGGCGACGACTACGACTTCATCTGCATCGACACGCCGCCCAGCCTTGGGCTGCTGACCGTGAACGCGCTGACCGCGGCCGACAAGGTGATCGTGCCGGTCCAGTGCGAGTACCTGTCGATGCGCGGCCTGGTCCAGCTGCAGAACACGCTGGAGATGATCCGCGAGAACCTCAACCCGGGGGTCGAGATCGAGGGCATCCTGCCCACCATGCTCGACGCCCGAACGGTCCACGCCAAGGAGGCGATCGAGATCCTGGAGGAGAACTTCGGTGACCTCGTCTTCAAGTCGCGGATTCGCAAGGCGATCAAGTTCGCCGAGGCGCCGGTGAGGGGCGCGAGCGTGCTGAAGTACGATCCCAGTTCGGCCGCAGCCGAGTCCTACCGCGACCTGGCGAAGGAGGTTCTGACCCATCATGTCAAGGCGTAAGCGCGCCAGCATGAGAGAGGGTCCGCTCGCGGACCTGTTCCGCTCGACCGTTGAGCCCGAGGATCCGCCGGCGCCGCCCGAGGCGCCCCGCCGCTCGGAGGACAAGACCTCCGTGCTCCCGTCCGAGCCGGTCGAGGAGCCGACGCGCGTCGTCGACGAGCCCGTGGCCGACGAGCCTGAGCCTGTCTCGCCCGAGCGCCCGGTGCCCCCGGTCGAGGAGACGCCGGATCCGGAGCGCGTCCACGCCTACCGCGTGGACGAGCGCCCCGTGACCGTGCCCGAGCCCAAGGAGCGCCTCTCCAGGATCTTCGACGACCGCACCGACCCGGACCCGCCGCTCTACGGTCGAGCCGACCCCAGCCGCTCGGCGCCCTCGGGCCCGCCCCGGCCGCACGACCCCGTGATCCGCGTCGTGGGCGTCGGTGGCGCAGGCGTGAACGCCGTCAACCGCATGGTCGAGGCCCAGATCCCCGGCGTCGAGTTCATGGCGATCAACACCGACCTTCAGTCGCTCCAGCAGTCGACCGCCGATGTCACCGTCCACCTGGGCCAGGGCGTCGCCCGCGGCCTGGGCGCCGGCTCGGACCCCGAGATCGGCTACCAGCGCCGCCTTCGAGGAGCAGGACAAGATCAAGCGCCTGCTGAAGGGCTCGGACATGGTCTTCATCACCGCGGGCGCCGGAGGTGGCACCGGCACCGGCGCGGCCCCCGTCGTGGCCCGCCTGGCCCGCGACGTCGGCGCGCTCGCCGTCGGCATCGTGACGCGCCCGTTCCGCTTCGAGGGGACCCGCCGCAGCAAGCAGGCCCAGGACGGCATCGAGGCGCTCGGGAGCGAGGTCGACACCCTGATCGTCGTCCCGAACGAGCGGCTGCTGGGCGTGCTCGCCCGCAACACGTCGATGATCGAGGCCTTCCAGGTCGCCGACGATGTGCTGCGCCAGGGCGTTCAGGGCATCACCGAGCTGATCACGCTTCCCGGCCTCATCAACCTCGACTTCGCCGACGTCCGCACGACCATGCGCGACGCCGGGCACGCGCTGCTTGGGGATCGGCATGGGCACCGGCGACAACCGCGCCAACTTCGCCGCCGAGCGCGCCGTGTCGTCGCCCCTGCTCGAGACGTCGGTTGACGGCGCCAAGCTCGATCCTGCTGTCGGTCACCGGCGGCTCCGACCTGACCCTGCTCGAGGTGAGCGAGGCCGCCAAGGTGGTCCAGGAGGCCGCCCACCCGGACGCGAACATCATCTTCGGCGCCAACGTCGACGAGAGCCTCGCCGATCAGATCTGGGTGACGGTCATCGCCACGCGCTTCGACGGGCGCGGGCGCCGCAGAGACGGCTCGATCACCTCCGAGCGCCGTGCGGTGGGCACTGCTCAGACCTCGGTGCGCCGTCCGGACGACCGGCGAGCCGGCACCGCGAAGAGCTTCGAGTCGCGCCCGCGGGACATGTCGATCGACGTGCCCGAGTTCCTCCCCGGTCGCTGACCCTGCGCGGCGCCCGCCGCCGCGTCTAGGCTGCAGCGCATGGCTGGCAAGGGCGTCGTAGCCGCCGGGCACGCGCTCACCGCGGGGCCGGCGCCGCCGTCCTGCGCGACGGCGGGAACGCCGTCGACGCCGCGATCGCGGCGGTGATGACGTCGTGCGTCACCGAGAGCCCGCTAACCGGCCTCGGGGCCGGCGGATACATGCTGGTCCACGACGGGACCGAGCAGGTATTGCTGGACTTCTTCGTCGAGGCGCCCGGGCGCGGCGACACCACGCGTTCAGCCGAGCTGGTCCCGATCCCGGTCGCCTTCACCGACGAGAACGAGCAGGTCTTCCACGTCGGCGCCGCTTCGTGTGGCGTGCCGGGGACGCCCGCGGGCCTCGTCGAGGCGTCCCGGCGCTTCGGGAGCGTTCCGCTTCGCGACCTCGCGGCCCCGGCCGCGAGGCTGGCGCGCGACGGCGTGCCGGTCGTCGGCGAGCAGGCGGTACTTCATGCGGATCCTGGCCCCGATCCTCACCCTCTACGACGAGTGCCGGGCGATCTACGCGCCGGACGGGCCACATCCTCGGCGAGGGCGAGCTGTTTCGCTTTCCCGACCTCGGCGACGCGCTCGAGCTGCTCGCCGAAGAGGGGGCGGAGCCCTTCTACCGGGGCGACGTCGCCGCCGCGGTCTCGGATTGGGTGACCGAGCGCGGCGGGACCCTGGGGCGCGACGACCTGGCGGGCTATACAGCCCAGGACCGCGAGCCCGCCCGCGCCGCGTTCCGGGGCCGGGAGATGCTCACCAACCCGCCGCCCGCCTCGGGCGGGATCCTGATCGCGTTCGCGCTGGCGCTGCTCGAACGACTCGACCGGACCGACCTGGAGTCCGTCGTCGGGGCGATGGAGGCCGCCCAGGCGGCGCGTGACGAGAACTTCATGGCGGGGCTTCTGGAGGACGGCTTTCTCGAGCGGTTCCTCGAGGGGTCCCGCCTCGACGCCGCGGCCGCGGCAGTCGGCGATCGCCGGCGTGCGGGCGCCGGGCCGGTTCAGCCCGGCGATGCGCTTGGCTCGACCACCCACATCACCGCGGTCGATGGCGACGGGCGGTGCGCCAGCGTCACCTGCTCGAACGGGACCGGATCCGGCCTGGTCGTGCCCGGGACGGGGGTCCACGTCAACAACATGCTGGGCGAGGAGGACCTGAACCCGCTCGGCTTCCATCGTCACCGGCCGGGCGTGCGGATGCCCTCGATGATGTCGCCCACGGTCGTCCTGCGCGACGGCGAGCTGGAGGTGGGGCTGGGCAGCGGCGGCTCGAACCGGATCCGCTCGGCGATCCTGCAGACGGTCATCCACCTGGTCGCCGAGGACGCGCAGGTCTCGGCCGCCGTCGAGGCTCCGCGGGTGCACTTCGAGGCCGGCGAGGTTCACGCCGAGCCCGGGATCGACGAGACCGGGCTCGAGCGCCTGGCCGGTCGTGGCTACGAGGTCATCCGCTGGCCGGACAGCAACGTGTTCTTCGGCGGAGTCCACGCTGTGGCCCGTGATCCCGGTTCGGGCGCGATGCGCGGGGCTGGCGATCCCCGCCGCGGCGGCGCCGTCGCCTACGCCTGACCGACCCGCGGGTTGCTCAGCCGACGATGACCTTGCCGTTCATCCGGGCGCGCTCGGCGACCTCCTGCGAGCGGTCGACGGCGTCGACGAGGGCCCGCAGGGCGTTGCCCAGCACGCGCATGCGCTCCGGTTCGGAGCGTAGCTCCAGCAGCCGCTGCTTGGTCTCGGCCGGCAGCTCCACCCGGGCGGCGATCGAGTAGGCGTCGTCGCCGGCCAGCTGGCCGGTCTCGGGCGCCTCGCCCGAGACGCGCTCGACCAGGTCGGCAAACGCGTCGCGGGCCAGGTCGGCGTCGTCACCCGGCTCCTCGGCGGTCTCGCCTGCGACGTCGATCGGCTCGACCTCGCCGCTGGGGTACTCGGACGCCTCGAAGCGGTCGAGGACGCGGAAGGGCTCGCCGCCGGTCACGACGACGTTCATCCGGCCGTCGTCGAAGGTCTCGGTCACCTCGGTGACGGTGGCGGTGCAGCCGATCCGCCGGGCGCTCCCGTCGTCGTCGCGGAAGACGATCCCGAACGGCTCCTCGGCGTCGACGCAGTGCCCGATCATCCGCTTGTAGCGCTCCTCGAAGATGTGGAGCGGCATCAGCTCACCCGGCAGGATCACCGCCGGTAGTTCGAAGATCGGCAACTCACGACCCCCTTCGCCTGCCATGTGACGGATTGTACGAGGCCGTGGGCCTCGGCAGCGGGATTCGCACGGTCGCGCGCCGGTGGCCAGAATGGGGCCGATGGCGACCGACTTCGAGGCCGAGGGGCTGTTGGACGGCCTCGACGAGAAGGCTCGCGCCGCGCGCAGCGAGTTGCTGGCCGAGCTCGAGCAGGACGGGGTCACGATCGAGGAGCTGCGCGCGGCGGTCGAGCAGGACCGGCTCGCGCTTTTGCCGGTCGAGCGGCTGATCGCCGGCGACGGACCGCGCCTGTCGGCCGCCGAGATCGCCGACGAGGCCGGCGTCGAGGCCTCGCTGCTCCGGGCCCAGCGGGGCGCGCTGGGCCTGCCCGTCGATCCCGGCGACGCCGGGGACGAGCAGTTCACGGAGGGCGACCTCGAGGCGGCGCGACGGTTGCGGGTGCTGTTGGACGCCGGGCTGACAGAGGAGGGAATCGTCGAGGCGACGAGGGTCGTCGGACTGGCGATGTCGCAGATCGCCCTGGCCAGCAACGCCCTGATCGCCGAGTCGGTCATGCAGCCGGGTGACACCGAGCTCGACGCGGCCAGGCGCTATGTGGCGGCGGCAGAGGCCCTGCGGCCGTTGCTCGCGCCCACGCTCGATCACGCGCTCAACCTGCACATCCTCGAAGGGCTTCGCACCGTCGCGATCGGCCAGGCCGAGCTGGCGGCGGGCACGACCCCGGGCGCCCAGGAGATCACCGCGTGCTTCGCCGACCTGGTGGGCTTCACCAGGCTGGGCGAGGAGCTGCCGGCCGAGGAGCTGGGCCACGTCAGCGGCCGCCTGGCCGCGCTGGCGCGCGAGGTCGTCTCCAGCCCCGTGCGCCTCGTGAAGATGATCGGCGACGCGGCGATGCTGGTCTCGACCTCGCCCGAGGCGACGATGGCGGCTGCCCTGGAGCTGGTCGAGGCAGCCGAGGGCGAGGGCGAGAGCTTCCCGGCGCTTCGCGCCGGTGTGGCCTCGGGGCCCGCGCTGTCGCGTGCGGGCGACTGGTACGGCAGGCCCGTCAACCTCGCCAGCCGGCTGACCGCGATCGCCCGCCCGGGGAGCGTCCTGGCGACCGAGGACACCCGCGACGGCGCCCCCGAGGCGTTCGCCTACTCGTTCGCGGGCGAGCGGGCGCTGAAGGGGATCAGCGGCAAGGTGAAGCTGTTCCGGGTGCGCCCGGCGGAGGAGAGCTAGCAGGCCGCAAGGGCCTCGGCCGCCGCGCGCTCGCCCGAGCGAACCGCGCCGTCCATGTAGCCCGACCAGACCTCGGAGGTCTCGGTGCCCGCCCAGTGGATCGGGCCGACCGGGCTCGCGCACGGCGCGGCCGTAGCCGGTCCACACGCCCGGGGGCATGAAGCAGACCGGGCCGCCGCCGGTGTAGCGCTCGCGCGCCCAGTCCTGCTCGATCCACCGCTCCGGTGCGCGGGCCCGGGGCCCGTACAGGCGCGCCAGGCCCGCGAGCACGGCGTCGCGGCGCTCGTCGGCGCCCAGGCGCTGGATCGCCCGAGCCTCGCCGCCGCTGACGAACGCGAGCAGGACGCCGGGGGAGCCGTCAGGCGGGCTGTTGTCGAACGTCGTGGTCGCCGGGCCGGCGTCCGAGACTCCCTCGCCGTTGAACCCGTCGGCTCGCCAGAAGGGCTCGTCGTAGACGGCGATGCACTTGATGTAGGAGCCCCACGGCATCCGCTGTCCCAGCTGCGTTCGCGCCGGGGGCAGCTCGGGCTCGAACTCGATGCGCTGGCAGAGCGGCGGCGCCATGGCCACGATCGCCCGCCGGGCGGCCACCCGCTGCCCGCCGGCCGAGACGACCACGCCCTCCTGGCCCCGCTCGATCCGCGACACGGGCGCCCCGCAGCACCGCGGCCTCGGCGAGCGCCGCCGCCATGCGCAGCGAGATCAGCTGCGAGCCCCCCACGAATCGGTCCTGCTGGGCGCCGTCCTCGACGTCGATCAGGGGGTTGAAGCCGCCGGCGGATCGGACGTACCAGAGCGCGTAGAGCAGCGAGACGTCGCCCGAGTCGGCGCCCCAGATGGTCCGCGCCGCGATCTCGACCATGCGCCGGGCGGTGCGGGTGTGCATCTTGCGGTCCAGCCAGGCGCCGAGCGTCGTGCCGTCGAGCGCCTCGGCGCCCGGGGCCTCCCAGGGCGCGTCCAGCGGCACCTTGGCGGCGCGCGAGTCCAGCGCCCGGCGGATCCGCTCGATCTCCAGCAGCGAGATTGGGTTGAGCTTCGGGATCGTGCCCGAGTAGCGGCCCAGCTTGCCGTCCAGCTCGAGCAGGTTCTCGCCGTCGGTGAAGGTGGGGAAGGTGTCGATCCCCAGCTCGCCCGCGAGCTCGTACAGGCGGTCCTGGCGTGGGGCCGACCCACTGGCCGCCGATCTCGACGACCTTGCCGTCGCCGAGGTCCTCGTTGAGCGTCCGCCCGCCCACGCGGTCGCGCGCCTCGAGCACGCGATACGAGGCGCCACCGGCCTCGAGCGCCCTGGCGGCCGCCAGGCCCGAGAGCCCGGCGCCCACGACGACCACATCGACTTCGCGTGCCGGAGAGCTCACGGCGGCGACCGTATTCGATTCGAACGGGCATCGGATGCGGCCGCGCGCGCGTATGCCCTTAGACGCGATTTACCGATGAACGACACTGTTCTCACATGGCGCTGCTGATGCTGTTCGCGCTGGTCGCCGGCGCGGGCACCGCCCTGTCCCCGTGCGTGCTGCCGGTGCTGCCGGCCGTCCTCGCCGCCGGGGCGACCGGCGGGCGCAGGCGTCCGCTGGGCGTGGTCATCGGGCTCGCGGCCTCGTTCACGTTCGCCACGATCGCGCTCGTCTACGTGATCGACGCCCTGGGGCTGCCGGACGATCTGGTTCGGACGCTGGCGATCGCGACGCTCGGCGGGTTCGGGCTGCTGCTCCTGTTCCCGGGGGCCGCCGCGCGGGTCGAGGCATGGGCCTCGCGCCTGGCGCCCGGGCCGGTCCGCGGCGGGGGCGACGGCTTCGGCTCGGGGTTGCTCCTGGGCGCCAGCCTGGGGTTCGTCTACGCGCCGTGCGCCGGCCCGATCCTCGCCGGCGTCATCACCGTCTCGGCCGCCCAGGACTTCACCGCCGGGAAGCTCGCCGTCGCTCTGTCCTACGCGGTGGGGTCGGTGGCCGTGCTGTACCTGTTCATGATCTTCGGCCGCCGCCTGGCCGACCGGCTCTCCGGCGCACCGCGCTCAGATCCAGATGGCGCATGGGCGCCGTGATGATCGCCGTCGCGGTGGCGATGGCGGCGGACCTCGACCTGCGCTTCCAGAACGCCATCGCCGACGACCTCCCGGCCGTGCTGGTGAACCCGACCGTCTGAGCTGGAGGAGAGCGGCGCGGTCAGCGACGAGCTGGCCGACGTCAGGGGCGGGGGCCCCGCCGCCCGGGAGGGGGGACTGGCCGAGGCCGCCGCCGGGGCCGAGCTGCCCGACCTGGGCCTGGCACCGGAGCTGGCCGCCGGCAACTGGCTCAACACGCCTGGCGGAGCGCCCCTGTCGCTTGCCGAGCTGGACGCCGAGAACCGGGTCGTGCTGATCGACTTTTGGACCTACACCTGCATCAACTGCATCCGGACGCTTCCCTATCTGCGGGCGTGGGACTCCGAGTACCGCGACCGCGGGCTCACGGTGATCGGCGTCCACACGCCCGAGTTCGCCTTCGAGAAGGAGACCGGCAACGTCGAGGGCGCGATCGACGAGTACGGGCTTGGCTATCCGGTCGTCCAGGACAACGAGCGCGGCACCTGGGACGCATTCGCCAACCAGTACTGGCCCGCCAAGTACCTGATCGACGCCGACGGCCACGTCCGCTACGCCCACTTCGGCGAGGGCGCCTACGAGGAGACCGAGTCGGCGATCCGCGGCCTGCTCGCCGAGGCGGGCGCGGACCGGCTGGGCACCGGGGTTCCCAAGCAGGACGCCGAGACGGCCGACCCCGGGGTCCGCACGCCCGAGACCTACCTGGGCTGGGAGCGGGCCCAGGGCTTCGTCCAGCCGCCCAGGCCGGGCTCCCTGACCTACAGCGCTCCGGCCGAGGACCCGCCCACCAACGCCTTCGCGCTGGACGGCCGCTGGCGGGCCGACCCCGAATCGGCCACCGCCCTCGACGACGCCTCGATCGATCTCGGCTTCCGGGCGCGGCGGGTGTTCCTGGTGCTGGGCTCCGAGGGGAGCCCGGGCCGCGTCGATGTACTGCTGGACGGCGAGCCGATCTCGAAGCCGGACGCCGGCGAGGACGTGCGAGGCGGCGCCGCGACCGTGACCAACCAGCGGCTCTACCGGCTGGTCGACCTGGACAGGGCGGGCGACCACACCCTCGAGCTTCGGTTCGAGCCCGGGGTCTCGGGCTACGCGTTCACGTTCGGCTAGGCGCGGCGGGCGCTGAGCAGCAGGTTGTAGAAGAGCTGCGGCGGGAGGCGCGGCTCGAGCAGCTCGGTGTCGACCCGCTGCAGGGCGAGGTAGCTGTGGAAGGCGAAGCGCCGCCACCCGAACGGCACCTCGGCGGGCTCGGCGCTTGACTCGAGCGTGCGGAGCGTCCAGCCCCACGCGTTCGCCAGCAGCTCCTCGCCGCGGACCTGGCCATCGCCGAAGCCGGTGTCGCGCAGCAGCAGGCTCAGGTCGCCCGGGGCGAACGCGTGGACGTCGACCTCGGGCTCGAGTTCGTGGCCGCACTCGGCGGCCTCCTCGGCGGCAGTGGCCCGAATGGCGGCCCGCCAAGCGGGCGCCAGCAGCGCGCCGGCTCGCTTGGGGAGGGCTGCGATCCGGTCGCCGTAGCGGGAGGGCTCGCCGCAGAAGACGAGGGTGCCCCGAGGCCGCAGCACGCGGTGGAACTCGCCGAACGCGCGACGGAGGTCGGGGATGTGGTGAAGGACCGCGTGCCCGAACACCAGGTCGAAGGAGCCGTCGGAGAACGGGAGGGACTCGGCCTCGGTCACGGCGGTCGACACCTCGAGGCCCAGGTCGCCAGCCGAGCGCTCGAGGGAGGCCAGCATCCTGGGCGAGATGTCCGTGGAGGTCAGGCGCGCGACGGTGCCGGCCTGGACCAGGTTCAGCCCGAAGTAGCCGGTGCCGGCGCCGATCTCCAGCGCGTCCGCGTACGTGCCGGGCTCGCGGCCGAGCGCCTTGCGCAGCTTCGAGGCGACCTGGTCCTGCCCGATCTCGCCGAAGTCGATCCCCCACTTCGCGTCGTAAGACGAGGCCGCCGCGTCGTGATAGCGGGTGTTCACGTCCTTGATGTGCTCGGCGGTCGCCGAGGGCGAGGCGGGCATGAGGGGCCGGAATGGTAGCCCGCGCGTCTACGCTCCCGCGCCATGCCGCACCTCCAGCTGCACCAGCCCGAGGGCGTGCCTCCCCTCGAGCTGACCGGGGAGCGCACGCTGCCCGACGTGCCCGACGAGAACTACTGGTACCGCCGCCACTTGGCCGTGTACGAGTGGATCGCTGGGCGCGTCCGCGGCCTGAGCGTGGCCGACCTGGCCTGCGGCGAGGGCTACGGGTCCGACCTCCTCGCCGGCGCCGCGGCCGAGGTCGTCGGCGTCGACGCGAACCCGCAGGCTCACGAGCACGCGCAACTGCGCTACGTGCGCCCGAACCTCCGTTTCCAGCGCGACCTGGTCGAGAGCTTCGCCGGCCCCTGCGACGCGATCGTCTTCCTGCAGACGATCGAGCACATCGCCGATCCGGCCGCGCTGCTGCGGGGCTTCGCGGCGGCGGCACCGGTGGCGTACGTCTCGACTCCCAACCGGCTGACGCTCGCGCCTCCCGGGGCCGAGAAGTCCGACAACCCGTGGCACCTTCGCGAGTACACGCTCGCCGAGTACCGCGAGCTGCTCGAGCCCTGCTTCTCCCAGGTGGAGGTGCTCGGCCTGTTTCACGCGCGCAAGCTCCGGGCCCACGAGCTGGCCCTCCGCGCCGGCTGGGACCGCGTCCACAAGGCGCTTCGGATCACGAAGCCGTTCTATGACCGGTTCACCCCGGCGATCGCCGCGTCGGACTTCACGCTTCGGAGGGCCGGTGAGGCCGACCTCGACGGCGCACTGGACTTCGTGGCGGTGTGCCGCGCATGAGCCCGGGGGTGGGGTCCCTCGCGGTAGTCCTCCACAGCCACATGCCGTACGTCGAGGGGTTCGGCACGTATCCGTTCGGCGAGGAGTGGCTGTTCGACGCCGTTTGCCGTTCCTACATGCCGGTCATGGACGTTGCCCGGGACGTGACCCTCAGCGTGACGCCCGTGCTGGCCGACCAGCTCGAGGCGGACGGAGTGGCGGGCAGGCTTCGCGAGTTCGTCGGCACGTTCCGCGTCGGCTCGGCCGAGGCCGACGCCGGCGACGCCGATCCCGAGCTGCGTCCGGCCTGCGCCGCGGAGGCACAGCGCTACCGCCGGGCGCTTGCCCGCCTGGACGACCTGGGCGACGACCTTCCCGCCCTCTTTCGCGAGCCGGCGCAGGCGGGCCGAGTCGAGCTACTCGCGTCCGCGGCAACCCACGCCGTGCTGCCGCTGGTCGCCACGACCGCCGGGCGCCGGCTACAGGTCGACGCCGGCCTGCGCTCGCACCGCCGGCGCTTCGGCGAGCCCGCCGGGTTCTGGCTTCCCGAGTGCGCGTACGAGCCCGGGCTCGAGGCGCTGCTCGCCGAGCGGGGCCTCGAGTACTTCTGCGCAGACCAGTCCGCCCACGAGGAGGGCACCGCGGCGCTGGCGCCGGTGGCGACGCGCGAGGGCCCGGTGGCGTTCACGATCGACTGGGAGGCGGTCTCGTGGCTGTGGTCTCTGGACGGCTATCCCTCCGATCCCGCCCACGCCGACTTCCACCGCGAGTCGCTGCGCGGCACCCGGCCTTGGGCGATCGGCGGGCACACCTACGCGCCGGAGGTGGCCGAGGAGCGCGCCCGCGAGCAGGCGCGCGAGTTCGTCGCGTCGATCGCGCGCCGCCTCGAGGTCTTCCGGGCCGAGCGGGGGAGCCCCGGGCTGGTCGTGTTCGCGATCGACACCGAGCTGCTCGGCCACTGGTGGTGGGAGGGCCCGGCGTGGCTGGAGGAGGTCACACGCACCGCTGGCCAGGCGGGCGTCGAGATGATGGCCCTCGGCGCGGCGCTCGAGCGCCACAGGCCCGAGGAGCGGGCGCTGGAGCCCTCGACCTGGGGCGAGGGCAAGGACCTTCGCACCTGGGACTCGCCGCCTGTCGCCGACCTGGCGTGGGCGGCGCGGCGGCTGGAGCTGCGCCTGGTGCGCCACCTGCGCCGGGCGGGCTCGGAGGGCGCCGAGACCGAGCGAGCCGCGCGCGAGCTGCTCGCGTTGCAGTCCAGCGACTGGGCGTTCCTCGACGGCCGGCGCCAGGCGGGTGATTACCCGTGGGACCGCGCCACGAGCCACGCCGAGGCCATGCTTGAGGCCATACACTCCGCGGCACCGCCCGATCGGCGCCTGCGCAACCTGGCGCCCGACCTGAGCCTCGCTCCGCTGTCAGAGCCGTAACCAAACCGCCGTGAGCCGCGCACTGATCCTCTCCTGGGAGTACCCGCCCCTGATCGAAGGGGGCCTGGCGCGCCACGTCCGCAAGCTCTCCGAGGGGCTCGTCGATCTGGGCGCCGAGGTTCACGTGCTCACGCGCGGGAACGAGGAGTCGCCGGCCGAGGAGCTGGTGAACGGCGTCCGCGTCCACCGCGTGATCGAGCCAAAGCGCCCGACCGACCTCTCGGAGTTCGTGGCCTGGGTCGAGCGCATGAACTCGGACATGCTCGCCGCGGGCGTCGAGCTGGGCGACCACCACGACTTCGACCTCGTCCACGGCCACGACTGGCTCGTCGCGATGGCGTGCGACCACCTCGCGCGGCGCTTCGACTCGCCGCTGGTGACCACGATCCACGCGACCGAGTACGGGCGCCACCAGGGCTGGGTCGACAAGCACCCCCAGTCGCATATCCACGGCGTCGAGCGCTGGATCACCAACCGCGCCGACCGGGTGATCGCCTGCTCGTTCTACATGCGCGAACAGGTCGCCGACATCTTCGGCGTGCCCGAGGACCGGATCGAGGTCATCCCGAACGGGATCGACCCCGGCGACCTCCAGCCCCAGCCCCGGGCCGAGCTGGACCGTCTGCGCGGCGAGTTCGCACGCCCCGACGAGCGCCTGGTCCTGCTGATCGGCCGGCTGGTCTACGAGAAGGGCTTCCAGCTTGCTCTGGAGGCCATGCCCGAGGTGATCGAGCAGGCTCCGGGGACGCGCTTCCTGGTTGCCGGCTCGGGCACGCACGAGGATGAGCTGCGCGCCCAGGCCAACGAGCTGGGTCTGCTCGAGCACGGGACCTTCCTGGGGTGGATCGGCGATGACGTGCTGCATTCGCTCTACCGGATCGCCGACGTGTGCGTGGTGCCCTCGATCTACGAGCCGTTCGGCCTGGTCGCCCTGGAGGCGATGGCGTCGGGCTGCCCGTGCATCGTCGCCGACACCGGCGGGCTGCGCGAGGTCGTCCCCGACGACGGCGCCGGCCTGCGCTTTCGTGCGCGCGACCCGCAGGCGCTGGCGCAGGTGGCCGTCCGCGTGCTCACCGACCCCGAGCTGGGCGACCGCCTGGTGGCAGAGGGCCTCGAGCACATCCGCGGGTTCGACTGGGCGGACGTCGCGACCCAGACAGCCGAGCTCTACGGCGAGCTGGCCGGGGTCAGCAGCGCATAGGTCGTCCGGGCGCCCGTCCGCGTCGGGGGCCGTCGCAGCGGGTAGCGTGGGCTTCGAGTGAGCACGCCGGAGCAGCCACACGTGACGCCCCTGGAGCAGCGGCAGCTGCACCCGTTGAGCCGGGCCGTCCTGCTGGCGGCGGGCCTGTTGCTGTTCGGCCTGCTCTTCCAGCAGCTGGCGACGCTGCTGATCGCGATCCTGATCACGGTGCTGCTCGCGATCCCGCTGTCGGCGTGCGCGACCAGGCTCGAGCGCTACAAGATCCCGCGCGCGGTTGGAGCCCTGATCGGGCTCCTGATCGGCGTCGGGATCTTCGTCGGGCTGCTGGCGCTGATCATCCCGTCGTTCGCCGACCAGGCACAGGAGTTCGTGGACGAGGTGCCGGCGATCGTCGCCGACGTCGAGTCGACGGTGGCCGACATCACGGGCTCGGAGCCCAGCGAGGTGGGACTCGAGGTCCAGGAGTTCCTCCAGCGCTACACCGACGACCCCGGCGAGTTCATCGGTCCCCTGGCATCGCTGGGCTTGAGCGTCGCCGGCGTGCTGGGTGCGTTCCTGCTGATGCTCATCACCGCCTACTACATGGCGGTGCGCCCCGAGCCCCTGGTCCGGGGCCTCGAGCAGCTGTTCCCGCCCGACCGCCGGGTCTGGGCGCAGACCGTGATGGACCGTCTGCGCGCCAGCTGGATCGGCTGGATGGAGGGCGTTGTGTTCGACATGGTCCTGACCGCCGTGCTCCTCTTCGTCGGCCTCACGTTGATCGGGCTGGACTTCGCGATCTTCTTCGCGGTCTTCTCGGCGGTCCTGGTCCTGATCCCCTACTTCGGCGCGATCGTCGGGGCGGTGCCGCCGACGCTCTTCGCCCTCACGGACTCGCCCGAGAAGGCGCTCGTGACGCTGGCGATCTACGTCCTCGTCCAGCAGGTCGAGTCGAACCTCACGATCCCGCTGGTGATGGCCAACCGCGTCAGGCTCCACCCGGCTCTCGTCGCGATTGGGGTCGTCGTGATCGGCCAGCTCTTCGGCTTCGTCGGCCTCTTCGTGGCCGTCCCGATCCTGTCTCTGATCGTGATCATCGTCGACGAGGCCTGGGTCAAGCCTCAGGAGGCGGAGCGGGGGGTGGTGGATCCACGGGATCAGCCCACCGCAGCGTCGTTGGTGCCTCCCGCATCCTGATCACTCGCGCCGGGACGCCGGCGGCGACCGCGTTCGCGGGCACGTCACGGGTGACGACGGCGTAGGTGCCCAGCACCGCGTTGTCGCCTACCGCCGCCCCGCGCAGGACGGTGGCCCCGTAGCCGATCCAGACGTTGGAGCCCACGTTGACGGGCTCCATGTAGATGCCTTGCTGGCGGATCGGCCGCTCGACCTCCACGATCCCGTGGTCGAAGTCGATGAACATGGCCCGGTCGGCGACCACGCACTGCTCGCCGACGCGGATCCGCTTGTAGGCGGAGATCGTGCACTCCTGGCCCAGGACGGTCTTGGCCCCGATCACGACCTCGCCCTCGTGGCAGCGGATCTTGGTCCCGTCGCCGACCCAGACGAACCGGCCGAACCGGATGCGCCCGCGGCGGCCGATCTCGAGCTCCAGGTTGCGCCCGAAGAACACGGGCCCGTCGGTCTGCCAGCGCCATCCCGCGGGCGTCAGGAACCGCCGCCACAGGTAGCGCCAGTAGAGGCGCGCGTAGCGCGGCGTGAGCATTCCGTTCGCGGCGAAGAAGCGGAGCGACGAGATCAAGGCCGCGTGGAATCTAGACTGCCACGCCCCGTGACCGAACCGACGAACGACGCCGACAAGCCGCTGGCCGAGCGCCTGCTCGCCGGGGAGGGGCGTGCGCTGGCCCGGGGGATCAGCCTGGTCGAGAACCGCGAGGCCGCCGGCGACGAGCTGGTCGCCGAGCTCTACCCGCGTACGGGTAACGCGCGCATCATCGGGCTCACCGGGCCGCCCGGCGTGGGCAAGAGCACCCTGATCGGCGCTCTGACCAAGACCCTCCGGGAGGACCACAACGACGTTGGCGTGCTCTCGGTGGACCCGTCCAGCCCGTTCACGCGCGGCGCCGTCCTGGGCGACCGCATCCGCCTTTCCGACCACTTCCTCGACCCGGGCGTGTTCATCCGGTCGATGGCCACCCGCGGCTCGCTCGGCGGCCTGGCCGAGGCTGCCCTCCAGGCGGCGCTCCTCATGGACGCCTCGGGCAAGGACTACGTGCTGGTCGAGACGGTGGGAGTCGGGCAGGGCGAGATCGACGTCGTCGACCACGCCGACACGATCGTGCTCGCGCTGATGCCAGGCTCTGGCGACTCGATTCAGGCGCTCAAGGCCGGCGTGATGGAGATCCCCGACGTGATCGTGGTCAACAAGTCCGACCATCCGCTCGCCGACACCATGGTCCGCGAGGTCCGCGCGGTGCTGGCGCTGGGCCCCGATCGCTCGTGGCGGGTCCCGGTGGTGAAGACCGAGGCCGTGAAGGGGGAGGGCATCGCCAAGCTGCGCGAGACGATCGACTCACACCGCGAGCACATCGCCGCCGAGGGGACGCTGGCCGAGCGCCGCGCTCGCAACCTCCGCGCCGAGGTGATTGGGATCGCGGCGTCCCGCCTGCGGCGCGACCTCGAGGCCAAGGCACAGGCGGATCCCGAATGGGCCGGTCTCCTCGACAGCGTCGTCAGGCGCGAAACGGACCCCGCGACCGCCGCCCGCACGCTGCTGGCGAGGATCGAGGGTGAGGGTGACGGCTAGGCGGCTTCCGACCAGTCGTAGGGATGGGGTCCGGAACTAGCCGGGCGGATCTGCGCGATGACCCGGTCGCGATACCCGAACTCGTCGCGAACCACCTTCACCTCGGACCACTCGTCCAGCGACGCGAAGGCGTCGGTCAGCTGCAGCGCGAGCCGGGAGGGCTTGCGGTTGCGGCGGGCCAGTCTCTCCTCCGGTGCTGCCATGAGTACCCCTTCTCGTGGGAGGCAGTAACGACGCCACTGTAGGCACGCCGTGGGACGTAATCGGCGCATGGGCCGGAAAACCGCATGATGAAGCCGCAAACAGGGCAATTATTGGGCGCTTGAGGGGGGTTTCCGGTGGGAACTGACGCCGCCCGCAGCGCCTAGCACCCCAACTGCCGGGCGATCACCATCTGCTGCACCTCGTCGGTTCCCTCGCCGATCGTGAGGATCTTGGCGTCGCGATAGAACCGGCATACCGGGTACTCCTCGATGTAGCCGTAGCCGCCGTGGATCTGCACGGCCTCCTCGGCGGCCCGGACCGCCAGACGGCCCGTCTTCAGCTTCGCCTGGGCGGCCGTGAGCGTGAAGGGCTCGCCTCGGTCCTTCATCAGGGCTGCCTTGTAGGTCAAGAGCCGCGCGGCCTCGATCTCGGTCGAGATGTCGGCGATCTTCGCCTGGATGGCCTGGAACTTCGAGATCGGCTGCCCGAACGCCCGGCGCTCGCGCGCGTAGGCGATCGCCTCGTCCAGCGAGCCCTGGGCCAGCCCCAGGCCCATGGCGGCGACGCCGATCCGCCCGCCGTCGAGGATGTGCAGGAACTGCTTGAAGCCCTCGCCCCGGCGGCCCAGCAGGTTGGCCTCGGGCACGTGGCAATCGTCGAAGGTGAGCGGCCGTGTGTCGGAGGCGTTCCAGCCCATTTTCCGGTACGCCTCGCCGATCTCATAACCCGGGGTGCCGTTGGGAACGATGATGTTCGAGATCTCGGAGGTGCCGTTCTCGCGCCCCGTCACCGCGGTGATCGATACGCAGCCCGTGATGTCGGTGCCCGAGTTGGTGATGAACTGCTTGGCGCCGTTGATCACCCACTCGCCGTCGGTCAGCTCGGCCGTGGTCCGCGTCGCGCCCGCGTCGGACCCGGCGTCCGGCTCGGTCAGCCCGAACGCGGCCAGCCGCCGGCCGGCGCACAGCTCGGGCAGCCACTCGGAGCGCTGCTCGTCCGTGCCCCATAGGTGGATCGGCATGGTCCCCAGCGAGGTGTGGGCGGCGACGGTGATCCCCACCGACGAGTCCACCCGCGCCAGCTCCTCGATCGCCAGCGCGTAGGCCAGGGTGTCAGCGCCTCCGCCGCCGTACTCCTCCGGGAACGGGATCCCCATCAGGCCCAGGTCGCCGAGCTTGGCGACGATCTCGTACGGAAAGCTCTTGGTCCGGTCGAGCTCCTCGGCCACCGGCCGGATCTCCTGGTCGGCGAAGTCGCGGACGGTGTCGCGCAGCAGCCGCTGCTCGTCGGAGAGGTCGAAGTCCATGGCCGGAACCCTACGGGGGACCGGCCGCGGCGGCGGCGGTCTACGTCTCGGTGGCGAACGCGGGACGCGGGGGAGAGCCGTCGTCGCCGGAGTCGTCCGGGTGCAGCAGGTGCTCGAGCCGGCCGGGGCGCGCCAGGTGGAATCCCTGGCCCAGCCGGCACCCCAGCTCGATCAGCTTCCGTTCCTGTTCGGGCCGCTCGATGCCCTCGGCGATCACGTCCATGCCCAGGTCCCGGCCCAGGTCGATGATCGAGCGGACGATCACCGCCTGGCGGTCGTCGCTCTCGATCTCCGAGACGAAGCTGCGGTCGATCTTCAGCACGTCGACCGGGAGCCGGGCCAGGTGTCGCAACGAGGCGTTGCCGGTGCCGAAGTCGTCGACGGCGAGCCGCACCCCCAGCTCCTTGAACTCGGCCAGGCGCTTTCCCGTCGACTCCGTGTCGGCGAGGAACGCGGTCTCGGTGAGCTCGAGGATCAGCCGCTCGGGGGCGACGCCGGTCTGCGCCAGCGCGTCGCCGACGTCGTCGAGGATGCCGCTGTCGTGGAGCTGAGCCAGCGAAACGTTCACGCTGAGCGAGACGGGCGCCGGCGACTCGCCCTGCCACTTGGCGACCTGGGCGCACGCCGTCTGCATCACCCAGCGGCCCAGTGGGATCATCAGCCGCCCGTCCTCGGCGATCGGGACGAAGTCGCCCGGCATCAGGAGCCCGCGGATCGGATGGCGCCAGCGCACCAGGGCCTCGACCCCCACCAGGGCGCGTCCCTCCAGCTCGAGGACCGGCTGGTAGTGCAAGGCGAGCTGATCGTCGCGCAGGGCCTTGGCAAGCGCGCCCTCCAGCTCCATTCGCTCGACGACGGCGGCGTGCATGTCCGGCTGGTAGAGCTGCGAGCGCCCCTTGCCGGTGCTCTTCGCGCGGTACAGCGCCAGGTCGGCGTTGCGAAGCAGGTCGTCGTCGTCCTCACCTGAGATCGCGATCCCCACGCTGGCCCCGATCAACAGCTCGCGGCCGCGGATCTCGAAGGGTCGCTCGAGCTCCTCGAGGATCCTCGACGCCACCCGCGCCACCTGGAAGGGGTCGGCGTCCTCGAGCAGGACAACGAACTCGTCGCCTCCGAACCGCGCGGCCGTATCGCTCAGGCGGACGCAGCGCAACAGGCGCTTGGCGGCCTCGACCAGCAGCTCGTCGCCCGCGGCGTGGCCCAGGCTGTCGTTGACGGTCTTGAACTCGTCGAGGTCCACGAACAGCGCGGCGACGGACCCGCCGGTGCGCTCGGCGCGCTCGGTCGCCTGGTCCATCCGGTCGTGGAGGAGGGCGCGGTTGGGGAGGCCGGTCAGCGAGTCGTGCAGGGCCAGATGCAGGGCGTCGTCGACGGTCCTCGCGTCGGTCAGGGCCAGGCTGGCGTGCTCGGCGAAGGCGACGAGCATCTCGCGCTCGGCCTGTGAGTAGCGGCGGCCCTCTCGGTGCGTGGCGACGACGAGGCTGCCGACGACCTCGCCGTGCTCGTGAACCGGCGCGGCCAGGGCGGCGCGAATGCCGTCGGCCGCGAAGGCGGGCAACGCCTGGGCGTGGGCGGCGTAGTCCTCGATCACGACCAGGCGGCCCTCGGCGGCGGCGCGACCACCTGCCCCCATCCCTATCCGGCTGCGGGTGTTGTCGTGCGCGAGATCCTCGTCGACCCCGGCCGAGGCGACCATGATCAACGTCTGCGGGTCGTCGGGGTCCACCAGCCGCAGGCCCACCGTCTCGTCCCCCAGCAGGTCACGGGCGCCGGCCACGATGCCGTCCAGCACCTCGTTCAGCTCGCTGCGGCTGACGATCGAGCTCTGGATCCGCGACAGGCGCTCCAAGAGGCGCTTTCGTTCCTGGAGCGAGTCGAGCAGCCTGGCGTTCTCCTCGCGCTGCTGCTCGCTCACCTGGCGCAGGCGCCGCTCCTTCTCCGCTGCCCGCAGCAGGCGCACCGTCAGGCCGAGGACCTGCGCCAAGCCATGGATCAGGCGGCGTTCCTCGTCGGAGAAGGCCGGCTCCCCCCGGGCTAGGATCAGCGTGCCGAACCGCGAGTCGTCGATGCGCTCGAGCACCACCGGGCACATCCCCAAGCCCGGCACGTCGAGCTCGCCCTCCTCGCCGTCGGCGAGCGCCCGCAGGGCTTGGTGTGGAGCCGCCGGCCCCAGGCCGGTGGTGACTACCGGCCCGCGCGAGTCGATCACAGCGGCGGCGTCGGCCTCGAAGATCTCGGCGAGCCTCTGCGTGGCGCCACGGATCGCCGCCTCCTCCTCGGAGAACGAAGAGACCGCGACCAGGAACTCGGTGAGATGCTGCGCGGCCCAGCTGGGAGGTGCTCCTGAGCCCGGCACGTCATTCATCTATATCGGCCTCACGCCAGGAACCTTTAGCTATCGGCCAGGACGGCCTCGAACTTGAGCGCTCAGAGCGGGCGCTGGACGGATGTTCTAGTGCACCTTTCAGGCGCCTGCTCAGCCGGAGAGATCGCGGGCCAAAGACGCCAGCAGGCGTACGCCGAAGCCGGTCGAGCCGTTGCCCACGTATTCGCGGCCGACGTCCCAGGCGGTCCCGGCGATGTCCAGGTGGACCCACGGCTTGGAATCCACGAACTCCTCCAGGAAGGACGCGGCGTAGATCGTGCCGGCCTTGCGCTTCGCCGATGCGTTGGTGAGGTCGGCGACGGTGCCCTTGGTGAGCTCCTTGAACTCGTCGTGTAGCGGCAGCCGCCACGTCAGCTCTCCCGTCCGCTCGCCGGCCTCGGTGACCTCGGCCGCCAGCGCGTCGTCGTTCGAGATCAGGGCCGCATAGGTGGATCCCAGCGCGACCAGCACCGCGCCGGTCAGAGTGGCAAGGTCCACGACGCGGTCGGCCTCGAGCTCGCGGACGCAGTAGGTCAGCGCGTCCGCCAGGATCAGCCGCCCCTCGGCGTCGGTGTTGTTGACCTCGACCGTCTTGCCGTTCAGCTGGGTGATGATGTCGCCGGGCCTCGTCGCGGTGCCGCTGGGCATGTTCTCGGTCGCGGGGATGGCGGCGACCAGGTTGATCGGGAGGCCGAGCTCGGCGATGGTCGCGACCGCCTCGAGCACGGCGGCGCCCCCCGACATGTCCATCTTCATCTCCTCCATCTTCGCCGAGGGCTTGATGGAGATCCCGCCGCTATCGAAGGTGACGGCCTTGCCGACCAGCCCCAATGGGGCGGCTCCGCTCTCGCCACCGGCGTAGCGAAGCGCGATCAGCGCGGGCTCCGCCGCGGAGCCCTTCGAGACGGCCTCGAGCCCTCCCATGCCCAGCTCGGTGATCTTGGCCCGGTCGAGAACGTCCACGGTGACCGCGTCGAACGCGTCGGCAATCTCCCGTGCCCGGTCGGTGAGGTAGGTCGGGTTCAGGATGTTCGCCGGCAGGTCCTGCAGCTCGCGAGCGCGGTTCGCGCCCTCGGCAGCGGCCTGCGAGAAGCGCACCTCGGCCTCGACCTCGCCAGAATCGGCGCCGTCCGCCGCGACCAGCGTCAGCGCGTCCAGCGAGGGAGGCGGCGGGTCGTCCTCGCCGCCGGTGTGGAAGCGGTCGAAGCGGTAGCCCGCGAGGATCGTGCCCTCGACCAGCGCTCCGGCGGCCACAGGGGCCCCGAGGCCATCGGCGCCGCCGGGAAGGGCCCAGGAGAGCGAGGTCGCGTCCAGGCGGCCGGCCTGCTTGGCCGCGACGGCAGCAGCGACGCGCAGGCGCTCGGCGCTCAGCTCACCGGCCTTTCCCAGGCCGACGACCAGCACGCGCTCGCCCTCGTCGGGTCGCAGGAGCGTGGCCCGCTTGTACGCCGTCTTGACGTCGGAGTCGCCGGGAACGCCGCTCAGCTCGGCGGGAAGCTCGTCGTCGTCGGTCAGCCCGATGACCCGAACGTCGGCCCCCGCGCCGTCTGTGACCACGTCGATTCGCATGGGCGGTGTTCTAGCATTGCCATCCCTTCGGCCCTCGGCCCGCCGCCGCGGGCCTCCGTCAACAAGGAGCAGCCGCATGCCTGAGACCGTGATCCTCGGAACCGCCCGCACCCCGTTCGGGAAGATGGGCGGGGCGCTTGCTCCGAAGAAGGCCGTCGAGTTGGGCGGCGAGGCCCTGAGCGCGGCGCTAGAGCGCTCCGGCGTCGACCCCGAGCAGGTCCAGCAGGTCGTGTTCGGGCAGGTGCTTCAGGCCGGCCAGGGGCAGATCCCGTCGCGCCAGGCCCAGATCGAGGGCGGCATCCCGAAGGAGGTCCCCTCCGAGACCGTGAACAAGGTCTGCGCGTCCGGGATGCGCTCGATCGGGCTGGCCGACCAGGCGATCCGCGCCGGCGACCTCGAGGTCGCCGCCACGGGCGGGATGGAGTCCATGAGCGGCGCCCCGCACATGCTGGACCAGGCCCGCTTCGGCTACCGGATGGGCGACGGGAGCCTGGTCGACTCGATGACCCACGACGGGCTGACCAACCCCTTCACCGGCAAGCAGATGATCAACGAGGCCAGCGACGTCTCGAACGAGCTCGAGATCACGCGCGCCGACATGGACCGCTGGGCCGCGCGCTCGCACCAGCTCGCCGCGAAGGCGACCGACGAGGGGCGGATGGCCGAGGAGATCACCAGCGTCACCGTCAAGAGCCGCAAGGCCGAGACCGAGGTCGAGACCGACGAGGCCATCCGCCCGGACACGACGATCGAGACGCTGGCGAAGCTGAAGGCGGTCGGCGGCGATGAGGCGACCCACACCGCGGGCAACGCGCCAGGGGTGAACGACGGCGCCGCAGCGGTCGTCGTCGCTTCGTCGGACTGGGCCTCGGCGGAGGGCCGCGAGACGCTTGCACGCGTCCTCTCTTACGGCACGGTCGCCGACGACTTCCCCTACCTCGCCCGCACTCCGGCGAACGCCGCCAAGGCGGCCCTCGACAAGATCGGTAAGTCGCCCGACGAGGTCGACCTGTGGGAGATCAACGAGGCGTTCGCTTCGGTGGCGCTCAACTCGGTGCGGATGCTCGGCGTCGAGGAGGACAAGGTGAACGTCAACGGGGGCGCGATCGCGCTCGGCCACCCGATCGGCGCGTCGGGCGCCCGCATCGTCGGCGCGCTCGTCCACGAGCTGCGCCGGCGCGGCGGTGGCCTGGGGGTCGCCGCGATCTGCTCAGGCGGCGGGCAGGGCGATGCCATCGTCCTCGAAGTCAACGGAGGCTGACCTGCCCGCGGCGCGAGCCGCGGCTTTCTTTGACCTCGACAAGACCCTGATGGCGGGCTCGTCGGGGATGGTCTGGGCGCGCGTCTCCTACGACGCGGGCGGCATCTCCAAGCGCCTGCTGGCACGGTGGGCGTTCGACCATCTGCGCTACCGGCTGCGCGGCTCCAGCGACGAGGCCGCCGCCCAGGTCATGGGCGAGGTCCAGGAGCTGCTGCGAGGCACGTCGGCCCGGGATCTCGAGCGCCTCGGCCCCCTCGTCCTGGCAGGGGTCCTGCCGCGGATCTACCCCGAGATGCTCGACGAGGTGCACGCCCACCAGGACGCGGGGCGCGCCACGTTCATCGTCTCGGCCGCGGGCGTCGAGCTGGTCGAGATGCTGGCGCGGGTGCTCGCGATGGACGGCGGCATCGGCACCCGCTACGAGATCGACGGCGAGGGGCGGTTCACCGGCGAGCTCGACGGCCCGTTCATGTACGGCGAGGGCAAGGTGACGGCCATGCGGCGCTTCGCCGACGACCACGGCCTCGACCTCGCGGACTCGTTCGCTTACTCGGACTCGGCGTCCGACCTGCCGATGCTGCGCGCCGCGGGCAACGCGGTCGTCGTCAACCCCGACGAGGAGCTGCTCGCGGTGGCCCGGGCCGAGGGCTGGCAGGTGATGCGCTTCGAGAAGCTGGGCCGGCGGCTGTTCGTCGCCGGGGCGGCGCTCGGCGCGATCGCCGTCGGCGGGATCGGGAGCGCCCTGGCCTCGCGCAACCGCTCCTCGAATAGGGTCAGGGCGCGTCGTGGACGAGCAGCTCGCATTCGCAGGTAGCGCCCGCCTCGCCGAGCTCCTCGCTGCGCGGCAGGTGTCCTCGCGCGAGCTCACAGAGCTCTTCCTCGAGCGCATCCAGCGCCTCGAGCCGAAGCTCAACGCCTACTGCCTCGTGCTGGGCGAGTCGGCCCTGGCGCAGGCCGACGAGGCCGACCGGCGGATCGGCGCGGGCGAGGAGGCCCCGATGCTGGGCGTGCCGATCGCCATCAAGGATGTCGAGGACATCCACGGCGAGCCCACGCGGCTCGGCACCCGGGCGTTCGAGGGACTCGCCGACGACGACTCGCCGATGGTCGCCCACCTTCGCGCCGCCGGCGCCGTGTTCCTCGGCAAGACGAACCTTCCCGAGCTGGCGATCTGCGGGTTCACCGAGTCCGAGACCTGGGGCGTCACGCGCAACCCGTGGGACACGGATCGCACCCCCAGCGGCTCCAGCGGGGGCAGCGCCGCGGCGACCGCCGCCGGGCTGTGCGCGGCCGCCTCGGCCTCGGATGGGGCGGGCTCGATCCGCAACCCGGCGGCCTTCTGCAACCTGTTCGGCCTGAAGCCGCAGACGGGGCGGATCCCGTTCCGGCCCGCCGAGCACTGGCGCGGGCTCTCGGCCACCGGGTGCGTCACCCAGACTGTGCTCGACACTGCCATCTGGATCGACGCGACGATGACCGGCGGCGGCGAGCCCGGCGCCCCGCCGCCGCCCGAGCGGACCTATGCCGAGGCCGCGGTAACCGCGCCGGGCAAGCTGCGCGTGGCGCTCTCGACCAAGCCGGTGCGCGCGGTCGCGCCGCCGGTCGTCACCGACGATGTGAAGCAGGGAGTGAGCGACGGGGGCGAGCTACTGCGCGGCCTTGGGCACGAGGTCAGCGAGAAGGACCCCGCCTACGGGCTCGCCGGCAACAACATCCCAGCGCGGTACCTGGGAGGCATCCACGACGACGTCCAGGCGGTCCCGCACCCCGAGCGCCTGGAGGGGCGCACCCGCGGCTTCGGCCGTCTCGGCGGCCTGTATCCGGAGGCGGCGCTGCGCGTCGCCGCCCGCGCCGCCCGCAAGGACGCCGCCCGGATCAACGCCCTCTTCGACGACTTCGACGTGCTGATCACGCCGGTCGTCGGCGAGGTCGCCTTCCCGGTGCGCCGCTGGGAGGGAAAGGGGGCCCTGCGGACCCTGCTGGGCATGAGCCGCAGCTTCTGCTTCGCGCCGGTCTGGAACCACACGGGCCAGCCGGCGGCGGCCCTCCCGATGGGCTTCACCGAGCGACGGCCTGCCACGCTCGGTCCAGATCATCGCCCCGCCGAACCGCGAGGACGTGCTGATCTCGCTCGCCGCGCAGATCGAGGCCGAGCAGCCCTGGGCGAACCACCGCCCCCCGGTCTCCTAGCCCGACACCGCGCGCGCACCCGCCGCGCGCGGTCAGTCCGTCCGCCGTATGGCGCATCGGTCTCGCATACCGAGACCGATTCGCCAGACGCTGCCGATTCACCCCCAACCGGCGCCCGGACCCGCCCCTAGACTTCCAAGCATGGCCATCGAGCCCGACGCCCGCCGCAGGGCCCACCAGTGGAGGGAGGAGGCCTACTCGGAGAACCCCGAGCGCGACGCGCTGTTCGAGACGATCTCCGGCCACCCGGTCGAGCCCCTCTACACCGACGAGGACCTCGCCGAGTGGGACGCCGAGGGCGATCTGGGCCACCCCGGCGAGTTCCCCTACACCCGCGGCGTCTATCCGTCCATGTACCGCGGTCGCCTGTGGACGATGCGCCAGTTCGCCGGCTTCGGCACCGTCGAGGAAACCAACGAGCGCTTCCGCTACCTGCTCGACCACGGCCAGACCGGGCTGTCGACCGCGTTCGACATGCCGACCCTGATGGGCCTTGACTCCGACCACGTCCGCTCGCTAGGCGAGGTGGGCGTCGAGGGCGTGGCCGTCGACACCGTAGACGACATGGAGACGCTCTTCGACGGCATCCCGCTCGACGAGGTGACCGTCTCGATGACGATCAACGCCCCCGCGGCGATCCTGCTGGCGTTCTACGTCGTCGCGGCCGAGGAGAAGGGGATCTCGCCGGAGCGCCTCGGCGGGACGATCCAGACCGACATCCTCAAGGAGTACATCGCCCAGAAGGAATGGTGCTTCCCGATCGACCCGGCGATGCGCCTCGTCACCGACATGATCGAGTGGAGCTCGGCCGAGATGCCGCGCTGGCACCCGATCTCGATCTCCGGCTACCACATCCGCGAGGCCGGCTCGACCGCCCAGCAGGAGCTGGCGTTCACGCTGAAGGACGGGTTCACCTACGTCGAACGGGCGATCGAGCGAGGGCTCGACGTCGACGACTTCGCGCCGCGGCTGAGCTTCTTCTTCAACGCGCACCTCGACTTCTTCGAGGAGATCGCCAAGTACAGGGCCGCCCGCCGGATCTGGGCGAAGGAGCTCCGCGACACCTACGGGGCCAGGAGGCCCGAGGCCCTGCGCATGCGCTTCCACACCCAGACCGCCGGTGTCTCGCTGACGGCCCAGCAGCCCCTGGTGAACATCGTCAGGACCACGATCGAGGCGCTGGCCGGCGTCCTCGGCGGGACGCAGTCGCTGCACACCAATTCCTACGACGAGGCCCTCGCGCTTCCGACCGAGGAGGCGGTGCAGATCGCGCTGCGCACCCAGCAGGTGATCGCGCACGAGACCGGGGTGACCAACACGATCGACCCCCTTGGCGGCGCCTACTTCGTCGAGAGACTGACCGACGAGATGGAGGAGGCCGCCCGCGGCTACTTCGCCCGCATCGACGACCTCGGCGGGATGGTCGAGGCGGTCAAGCGCGGCTACCCCCAGCGCGAGATCGCCGACGCCGCCTTCCGCTATCAGCACGAGGTCGACCAGCGCCAGCGGATCGTGGTGGGGGTGAACGACTACAAGGTGGCCGAGGACGGGCAGATCCCGACCCTGAAGATCGACCCGGCCCTCGAGCGCAAGCAGGCAGGGCGGCTCGCGCGGACCAAGGAGCGCCGCGATACGGCCGCCGTCGAGTCCTCGCTGGGGGCGCTCAAGGGGGCGGCGGGCACGAACGAGAACCTGATGCCCCACTTCCTCGAGGCGGCCCGGGCCCGGGCCTCGGAGGGCGAGATGGTCGCCGCCCTCCAGGAAGTCTTCGGGACCTACACCGAGCAGCCGGTCTTCTAGCGGCGCCGGCTTTGCGCCCCAGGGCCCCGCGCGTTTTCGCCTCGGACGCCCGGGGTATCGCGGTCCCATGGCCGATCTGAAGGTTCAGCCCAGCGAGGTCGACGGCTGGGACGTCGTGAACGCCGAGGACGGCGTCGCCGTCACCAACCATCCCACGCGCGAGGCCGCCGAGGAGGCGGCGCGGATGCGTGCCGCCGAGGACTCGATCAGCGAGGAGTCCGAGGGCGACGTGATCGTCGACACCGAGCACTCGCACGGGATCGACGACGACGACCGCGGCGTCAAGACCACCTTTTTCTCGATCGGCGGCCTGCTCGTCGTCGTGACGCTGATCGCGATCGCCGTGGCCCTGATCGCGGCCCTCACGAACTTCGGCTCCTAGCCCACACGCCCGCTACGCTGCCCGCGTGATGAGCGAGGAGGCCGACGCCCGCAAGATCCGCGTGGTCGTGGCCAAGCCCGGCCTCGACGGGCACGACCGCGGCGCCAAGATCATCGCTCGCGCGCTGCGCGACGCCGGAATGGAGGTGATCTACACCGGCCTCCACCAGACGCCGGAGCAGATCGCGGCCACGGTCGTCCAGGAGGACGCCGACGCCGTCGGCCTCTCGATCCTCTCCGGCGCGCACATGACCCTGGTGCCGCGCGTGGTCGAGCTGCTCAAGGAGCAGGGTGCGGAGGACGTGGTGTTGACGGTGGGGGGGACGATCCCCAACGACGACATCGGCGAGCTCAAGGAGCTGGGGGTCGACGAGATCTTCACTCCGGGCTCGCCCACCGACGACATCGTCGAGTTCATCCGCGGCGCCGTCGGCGCCAAGGCCTAGCGGGGCCCCGGAACTCTCAGGCGGCGCAGATCGCGAACGTCCTCAGCGACAGCTTCGCCTCGGTGTCGTTGTAGAGCTTGGCGAGCCAGCCGTCCTCGGGCACCTTCCCGCGGTCCTTCGGGTCGTCCCAGGGCCTCGAGGAGATCGCGTGAACCTCGAACGGGAAAAGCGCGGTGCCGCTGTCAGCCTCGAACCCCCCACCCAGGATCTCGTGGCCCTTCCCGCACCTGCGGACGACCTTCGCGGCTGTGTCCCGCCTCACCGTCTTGGCCTCGGCCTTCGCGGTCCGCGCGTACGCCGAGGTGCACACGACGTACCTGGAGACGATGTCCTCGGATTCGGGCGCGAACCGGTTGTTCCAGTCGAACACACCCTGGAAGTCGGGCCGGATAGTCGCGATCGTCGTGTCGCCGTTGCCTGCCGAGACGCCGCCGCTGAGCGACACGTCGCCGGCGTCGCACTCCTCGCCCGACGAGTACTCCATGCCCGCCGCGTACGAGGAGGTGGCGACCTTGGTCGTGGCGGCATCGTTGCCGCAGATGGCGTAGGTCGTGACCGTCCTCGCTCCCGCAGTGGTCGCGCCCTCCGCCCGCCAACCGTCATCGGGGGTGCTCGTGGGAGCGATCACGCTGAGCTCTGCGGTCGCCGGGTCGCCGCTGATCGAGCCGCCACCGCCCAGGACGTAATCGCCCGTGTCGCATTCCGCAGCGGCGCCGGCCTGGGTCACGACCGAATCGAACGTGGCCCTCAGGTACTCGACGCCGTGGGAGGACCCCAGGCTCTCGGTCGGACCCGCGCTACCGGCGAGCGCCGACGCCGGGCAGGCGAACGCCACCACCGCCGCGATCGCAACCATTCCCCGCACGCGCCAAGCCTACGTCGCAGACTGGCCGCCGTCAATGCCCCTCCAAGGGGTCTCCGGACACGACCGATTGACTTGTCAGTCAAACGCGCGTTCGACTCCGATATGATGCCCGGCCGCCGGCATTCCAAGCACCCTCGCCGGCCCCCGACGACCACCCCAGCGGGCGCCCCAAGGAGGCTCGACTTGAAGATCTGTTGCCTCGTCAAAGAGGTTCCAGACGCCGCCGTACAGAAGCGGATCGACCCGAACACCAAGCGGCTCGATCGCTCCGGCGAGAAGAACCTGAACCCGTTCGACACCCACGGCATCGAGGCCGCGATGCAGATCCGCGAGGGCGGCAACGCCGAGGTGGACGAGATCGTCGCGGTGACGATGGGCCCTGACAGCGCGGTGCGGGCGCTCCACAAGGCCGTCGCCTTGGGTGCCGACCGCTCGGTGCACCTCACCGACGGTGGCCTCGAGGGCTCCGACGTCGCGGCCACGGGCTACGCCCTGGCCAAGGTGCTCGAGTCCGAGAGCCCGGACCTGGTCCTGCTGGGCCAGCAGTCCGATGACGGCGAGTGCTACACGATCGGCGCCGTCGTGGCCGACCACCTGAAGATGCCCTCGCTGACCCAGGTCATCAAGATCGACATCGCCGACGGCAAGCTCACCTGCGAGCGCCAGGCCGAGTACGGCTACGACACGGTCGAGATCGACCTGCCGGCCGTGATCTCGGTCGGTGACGCGATCAACGAGCCGCGCTACCCCAGCCTCAAGGCGATCATGGGCGCGAAGAAGAAGCCGCTCGACACGAAGGCCAGCGGCGACGTCGCGATCGAGGCCGACCGCGTCGGCGAGTCCGGCTCGCGCACGCAGGTGCTCGCGATCAACCCGCCCCCCGAGAAGCAGGCCGGCGAGATCATCGAGGACGAGGACACCAACGAGACGGTCGAGAAGATCGTCGCCTGGCTTGACGAAAGGAAGTTGATTTAGATGGGCGGGATCCTGGTCTATGCCCTCCACGACGACGAGGGCACCTTCAACAAGAACTCGCTCGGCGCGATCTCCGAGGCCGCGAGGCTGGCCGGCGAGCTCGGCTCCGAGGCTTCGGCGCTGATCGTCGGGGACGTCGCCGACGACGCTGCTGCCAGCCTCGGCTCCTACGGCGCCAAGAAGGTCTACCGGGCCAAGTCCGTGCCCGAGGGCCTCGCCCAGCCGATCGTCGACGCGATGGCGAAGGTCATCTCCGAGAACGACATCTCCTACGCGCTCTTCGGCGGCGGCCTGCTGGGCTTCGAGATCGGCGCCGGGCTGACGGCGCGCCTCGACGCGGGCGTGACGATGGAGGTGACGGCGGTCAAGGTCCAGGATGGCAAGCTCGTCGCCGAGCGCCCCGTCCTCCAGGACTCGGCCGTGGTCGACGTCGGCTACGTCAACGAGCCCGGCATCATCATCGGCCGGCTGAACGCATTCGACATGTCCGAGAACGGCGGCGGCGCGGCCGAGGTGGTCGACGTCGACGTCGAGCTCTCCGAGTTCTCGAACCGGGCCCGCATGGTCACCCGGGGCGAGCAGCGCGGCGCCGACGTGAACATCGAGGACGCCGACATCCTGGTCGGCGGCGGTCGCGGCCTGGGCGAGAAGGACAACTTCAAGCTCGCCGAGGACCTGGCCGAGGCCATGGGCGGAGCGGTCGCGGCCACCCGCGCCGTGGTCGACGCCGGCTGGTACCCCTACGCCGCGCAGATCGGGCAGACGGGCAAGACCGTCGCGCCGAAGCTGTACCTGGCGGCGGGCATCTCCGGCGCGATCCAGCACAAGGTCGGCATGCAGAACTCCGAGGCGATCCTCGCGGTGAACAAGGACCCCAACGCGCCCATCTTCGAGTTCTGCGACCTCGGGATCGTCGGCGATCTCCACAAGATCCTGCCGAAGCTGACCGACGCCGTGAAAGCCAAGAAGGGCGGCTGACGGGTCGATGCCAGCGGTCGCTCCAGCCGAGTTCCCGCCCCCGGTCGAGCCGGTCCAGGAGTTCGTCGGCTCGCCCACGGACCCGGAGGACGAGCGCATCGAGGTCGGGGTCGCGATCGTCGGCGGCGGCCCCGCGGGACTGGCCTGCGCGATCCGGCTGACCCAGCTCCTGGAGAACGAGCCCGAGCTCGCCGAGTCCCTGGGAGAGGTGCCGGTGGCCGTCGTCGAGAAGGGCAAGGCGACCGGGGCCCACACGCTGTCGGGCGCGAACATGCGCCCGTCGGCGATGCGCGAGCTGTTCCCCGACCTGGACCCCTCCGAGTGGCCGGTCTACCAGGAGGTCGAGAACGACGCGGTTTACCTGCTGACGAAGCGGGCGGCCCTTCCGCTGAAGCCGATGCCGCCCAACTTCCGCAACCACGGGAATTACGTGACCTCGGTCGCGAAGCTCTCGCGCTTCCTCGGCGAGAAGGCCGAGGAAGCGGGCGTCTACCTGCTGACCGAGACCGCGGCGACGAAGCTCCTCGTCGACGACCGGGTGGTCAAGGGCGTCCGCTCGGGCGACAAGGGCCGCGATCGCGACGGCAAGGAGCTGGGCAACTTCGAGCCCGGCTCGGACCTGATCGCCAAGGCCACCGTGCTGGCCGAGGGCACCGCCGGCCATCTCACCGGCGCGGCGATCGACTACTTCGACCTCCACGGCCACCTCCCGCAGCGGTGGGAGCTGGGCGTGAAGGAGGTCTGGAAGGTGTCCAAGCCGCTCGACCGGGTGATCCACACGATGGGCTGGCCGCTTCGCAAGCGCGCCAAGTGGAACGAGTTCGGCGGCTCGTTCATCTACCCGATGGGCGAGGACAAGATCTGCATCGGCATGGTCTGCGGCCTCGACTACACGGACGCCACCTTCTCGGTCCACGACGCCCTCCAGCAGCTGAAGACCCACCCGTTCGTGTCGAAGCTCCTCGAGGGCGGCGAGCGCGAGGCCTGGGGGGCGAAGACGATTCCCTCCGGCGGCTACTGGTCGATGCCACGCAAGCTGTCGGTGCCCGGCATGGTGATCGCGGGCGACTCGGCGACGATGGTGAACATCCCCGAGCTGAAGGGCATCCACTACGCGATGCACGCCGGGATGTACGCGGCCGAGGAGATCGTCGCCTCGCTGAAGCGCGAGGAGGTCGACTTCTCCGCCTACGACGAGCGGGTCCGGGGCAGCCTCATCGGCAAGGACCTCTACAAGTGGCGCAACGGGCGCCAGCCGTTCTCCAAGGGCTTTTTCGTGGGCGGCGCGATCGCCAGCGCGATGACCGTGACCCAGGGCTTCTTCCCCGGCGGCATGTGGAAGCAGGTGCCGGACTCCGAGGAGGAGATGGTCCTCGGCGACGCGGGCAAGAACTACCCCAAGCCCGACGGCAAGCTGACCTTCGACAAGCTCTCGTCGGTCTTCGCCTCGGGCAACGCCACCCGCGACGACGCGCCGAACCATGTCCGGATCCAGAACCGCGTTCCGCGCGAGGTCGCACAGACGTGGGTCTCGATGTGTCCGGCGCAGGTGTACGAGATCCCCGACGAGCAGCTCGAGAACGGCGCCGCCGAGGTCGACGTGCACGTGACCGCCTCGAACTGCGTCCAGTGCGGCGCGATCACCGCCAAGGGCGGGCGTCTGACGCCTCCCGAGGGCGGCGACGGCCCGCTCTACCAGGAGGTCTGAGCGACCAGCCCGCTAGGGGGCGGCGATCAGCGCAAGCTCCGAGGAGCCGTCGTCCGCGTTGGTCTGCAGCGCAGTGAGGTTGTCGGTGGCGGGGATCCGGTCGAAGCGCGCCGGCCACTGTGCTTCCCGCTCTCAAGTGCTCCTCCCAAGACCGAACCTACACTCATGGGCCCGTGAATCCACCCGATGCAACGAGGGGCCGACAGGGCTCGCCCCGGACCGCCCGCGTAGTCCTTCGCGACGGGCGGGTGGCGCTGGTGGCTCCGCTGGAGGCCAGCGACCGCGAGCGCTACCTGGCCGGGCTCGAGCACGCTAGCGCCGACTCCCTCTTCCGCCGGTTCATGGCGCCGATCGTGCGCCTGTCGGAATCGCAGCTGCGCTATCTCCTGGATATCGACCACCGCGACCACGAGGCGGTCCTGGCCGTCGACGAGGAGGGTGGCGAGGCGGTCGGGGTGGCGCGCTTCGTGCGGCTGGCGGACCGGCCCGAGGTGGCCGAGGCCGCCGTGATCGTGGTCGATCCCTGGCAGGGCGCTGGGCTGGGCAAGGCGATGGCGCGGGTCCTGGCCGCCCGCGGAAGAGAGCTCGGCATCGAGCGGTTCGAGGCGACGTTGCAGCTCGACAACCGGGCGATCCTCGGGTTGCTCGAGTCGCTCGGCCCGCTGCGAACGGTCGGCCGCGAGGGAGCGACCGTGACCGTCGTCGTCGACCTGCCCGAGGCCGGGATCGGCAACCACATGGCCGGCGTCCTGCGCGTCGCCGCCGGAGGCGGCGCCGAGGTGTCGCCGGAGACGGCCGAGATGCCGCTGCCGGACTGACCACGAATCTCAGCCCACACCACTACATGGGGGTCAGACGCCATGAGTGGGGATGGCTCAGACCTTGACGGTCGCCGTCTCGCCGATGAAGGCCGCGATCTCCTCGGCCACCCGCCGTGGCTGGTCGAGCGGGACGAAGGTCTTGGCGTCCTCGATCTCGACCACGCGTGCGTCGCCCATCTGGGCGGCGAGGCGCCTCGCGTAGCCGAGCTCGAAGAAGCGGTCGTTGACGCCCCAGGTGAGAAGCGCCGGGCGGTCGAACCCGCGCAGGCGCTCGGCCGCCTCGATCGTCAGGCCCTTGTGGGCGCTGACGATCAGCTTCCGCGTGTCGGCGGCGACGCCCGCGTCGGCTGCGGCGGGCCGAAGCCACGCGTCCACCAGCGCCGGCGGGATCTCCTTCTGGGCGAGCGTCCGGTACGTGAAGCGGGCGATCGGGCCCACCCGGAACGGCGCCTGCAGCAGCTTCATCCCGCCGGGGAGCTTGGCGACGGGCGCCATCAGGGTGAACGGGAACGGCGGGAAGCGGTCGAACATGTCGCAGTTGGTCAGGACCAGCCGCTCGACGCGCTCGGGGTGGCGGGTGGCGAGGATCTGCGAGATCGCGCCGCCGGAGTCGTTGCCGACGATCGTCGCCCGATCCAGGCCCAGGTGGCCGATGAACTCGGCGATCTGGTCCGCGTGGCCGGCGGGGGAGAGGTCGGCCCCGGGATCCATCGCCAGCTCGTGTGAGCCCATCGGCCAGTCGGGCAGCAGGCAGCGGAACTCACCGGCGAGGCCCTCGGCCACGCCTTCCCACAGGCGGCTGTCGACGAGCAGCCCGTGGACGAACACGATCGGCTCGCCGTCGCGGGGCCCGAGGTCGCGGTAGCGGACGGTGCCCCGGGAGAGCTTGGCGGTGAGGGTCTCGGTCATGGTCGGTGCCTTTCTCGTGCGTTCGGCGGGTTGCATACAGCTTGTATGTATCTAACATACAGACTGTATGAATGCCCCGTCGCAACAGGCCGAACGCTCGGGTGCGACGCGGGCCGAGCTGCTGACCGTCGCGCGCAGGCTGTTCGGGGACCGCGGCTATGCGAACGTCGGCACCGAGGAGATCGTCCGCGCCGCCGGCGTTACCCGCGGGGCGCTCTATCACCACTTCGAGTCAAAGCGCGAGCTGCTCGCTGCCGTCTTCGAGGAGGTGGAGCGCGAGCTGACCGAGTCGATCGCGACCCAGGCGTTCGCGGGGCCCGACGCGCCGGCGAACCCCCTAGAGGCGCTCCGCCGGGGCTCGGAGCTCATGCTCGACGCCTGCCTCAAGCCCGACGTTCAGCGCATCGTGCTCCTGGACGCCCCGTCGGTACTGGGCTGGGAGCGGTGGCGCGAGGTGGCCTCGCGCTTCGGCCTCGGCCTGATCGAGGCGACGCTTCAGGCCGCGATCGACGATGGCTCGATCCCCGAACAGCCGGTGCGACCGCTCGCGCACGTATTGATGGGAGCCCTGGACGAGGCGGCGCTTCTCGTCGCCCGCGCGGACGACGGCGGTCGGACCCGCGAGGAGGTGGGCCGGACGCTTTCACGCCTGCTGGACGGCCTGGCCGCCGGCTAGGCCGCCGCTAAACTGAGGCGCACGATGAAGACCGGCATCCACCCCGAATACAAGCTCGCTCACGTGCGCTGCTCGTGTGGGAACGAGTTCTATACGCGCTCCACCGAGTCCGAGCTCCACGTGGAGATCTGCTCCGAGTGCCACCCGTTCTACACGGGCAAGCAGAAGCTGGTCGACACCGGCGGCCGCGTCGAGCGCTTCAAGCGCCGGGCCGCTCGCAGCCAGAAGTAGGCCGGTAGTTCGCCGATCGCGGTGAGCCGGGTGACTGCGTGAGCGCCCCCGACCTGGCCGACTCCCGCATGCCCGACGGCCTCCCCGTCGCAAGCCGGGACGCCCCCGTCGGGGGCCAGGCCGTACTGGAGGGCGTGATGATGCGCGGCGTCTCGACCTGGGCCGTGGCCGTTCGCGAGCCCGGCCCCGACGGCCCCGACGGCCCGCCAGGCTTGATCGCGGTGACCTCGGAGCCCTTGGTGTCGTGGGCGAAGCGCCACCGCCTCTTGCGCCTGCCGGTCATCCGGGGCATCGTGGCCCTCGGCGAGTCGCTCAAGATCGGCGTTCGGGCGCTGGCGATCTCGGCGAACACGCAACTCGAGGCCGAGGAGGGGGAGGAGGAGCCGAAGCCGATCGGCGGCCTTACCTGGGCGCTGACGGTGGCGCTTTCGCTTGCCCTGGCCGTCGGGCTGTTCTTCGTGGTGCCGGTGGGCCTGACGAGCCTGATCAAGGACGAGCTGGGCTCGGCTCTGGTCTTCTGGCTGGTCGAGGGCGTGCTGCGAACAGCGATCTTCCTCGGCTACGTGGTCGCGATCAGCCGCATTCCCGACCTCCGACGCTTGTTCGAGTACCACGGCGCCGAGCACAAGACGATCTCGTGCTACGAGGCCAACGACCGGCTCACGCCCGCCCGCGCCGAGCGCTACTCGCGCCTACACCCCCGCTGCGGCACCAGCTTCCTGCTGATCGTGATGGTCCTGGCGATCTTCGTCTTCGCCCCGATCGGGCTCCCCGAGTGGTACTGGCTGGTGCTCTCGCGCGTCCTCGGGATCCCGCTGATCGCGGGCCTCTCATACGAGGTGATCAAGTGGGCCGGCCGCCATCGCCGCCATACCTGGGTGCGGGCGCTGATGTGGCCTGGGCTGATGCTCCAGAACCTCACCACCCGCGAGCCCGACCGCCAGCAGCTGGCGGTCGCGATCGCCGCGCTCGAGGCGGTCCTGGCCGTCGAGAGCCACGAGCTCGATCCGGAGTCCGAGCGCATCGAGATCGTCGCTTAGCCGCCAACTAACGACAGGCTGCGGACACGAATCGGGGGTCGCGCGGGCGTCGACGGCTGGAATTGAACGGAACTCTCACATTCAACCCCCCGATCGGACCTTTCTTTTAACAAGGTCTTGACAAACCCCCACAGATGTGAAATGGATTCGCTCGCTGATGAGTTCGAGGAGGAGCGGCTCTCTGGCCTCCCTGCGGGAGGGCAACCGAAGGCGGGTGATGGACGCCCTGCGTGAGCGCGGCGCCGCGAGCCGCGCGGACCTGGCGCGGATGACCGAGCTCTCGCGCTCGACGATCTCCTCGATCGTCGGCGACCTGATCGACAGCGGCCTCGTGAGCGAGCGCGACGGCCATCCCCAGGGCGAGTCCCCGCACGCCGGCCGCCCCGGCGTCATGGTCTCGCTTGACAGCGCCGCCGGCCTGGCGCTGGCGATCGACTTCGGCCACCGCCACGTGCGGGTTGCCGTCTCGGACCTCTCCCACACCGTCCTCGCCGAGACCTGGCGCGACCTGGACGTCGACCATTCCGCCGACGACGGACTGCGAGCCGCCGCGGAGGACGTCGAGCAGGTCCTGGCCGAGGCCGGGGTCGACCGCAGCCGGGTGATCGGCGCGGTCATGGGCATCCCGGCCCCGATCAATCGCGCCTCCGGCACGGTCCAGGACTCGTCGATCCTCCCGGGTTGGGTGGGCTTCGACGTGGTGGCCGAGGCCGGCGAGCGGCTTGGCCTGCCGGTGGTCGTCGAGAACGACGCCAACCTCGGCGCCCTCGCCGAGTTGGTCTGGGGGGCGGCCAAGGGCCGCACCGAGATCGCCTACCTGAAAGTGGCGTCTGGCATCGGCGGCGGGCTGATCAGCGACGGGCGGCTGACCCATGGCGTGGGCGGAACCGCCGGGGAGATCGGCCATACCGTGCTTGCCCCGGGCGGCCCGGTCTGCCGCTGCGGCAACCGCGGCTGCCTGGAGACCATCGCCTCGGCGCGCGCGGTCGCTCACCAGCTCAGCCTGAGCCGGCAGGAGGAGATCTCGACCCGGCGGATGCTGGAGCTCGCCGATTCCGGTGATGCCGCTGCCCGCCGCCTGATCGACGACGCCGGCCGCGCGATCGGCATCGCCGTGGCGAACCTCTGCAACATCGTCAACCCGGAGTGCGTCGTGATCGGCGGCGACCTCAGCCTGGCCGGCGACACGCTGCTGGACCCGGTGCGCGAGGTGGTGCGCCGGAGCGCGATCCCAAGCGCCGCGGCCGACACCGAGATCGTCGCCGGCGTGCTGGGGGAACGCGCCGAGATGCTCGGCGCCCTGGCCCTCGTGATGCGCGAGCCCGACCGCTTCGCCGCGCCGGAGCTGAGCCAGGCGGCATGAGCATGAACTTGAGCACCCATACAACCCACAAACGAAGGGAGCACCCATGAGGACGCAGACGCAGATGCGCTCGCTGCTCGTGGCCTTCGCCGCGCTCTTTGCAGCGCTGGCGATCGGCGCCTGCGGCGACGACGATGACGGAGGCGACTCCGGCGGTGACGAGAGCGCCTCCGGCGGAACCATCGCGTTCCTGTTGCCGGAGACGCAGACGGCGCGCTACGAGTCGCTCGACAAGCCGCTGTTCGAGGCCAAGGTCGATGAGCTCTGCCCGGATTGCGAGATCCTGTACCAGAACGCCGACCAGGATCCGGCCAAGCAGCAGCAGCAGGTCGAAGCCGCGGTGACGGAGGGCGTCGACGTGATGGTCCTCGACCCGGTCGACTCGACCACCGCGGGCTCGCTCGCGGCGAGCGCAAAGGCCGCCGACATCCCGGTTATCTCCTATGACCGCCTGATCCTCGACACGGACCTCGACTACTACGTCGCGTTCGACAGCCTCGAGGTCGGCCGCCAGCAGGCCGAGTCGCTCACCGAGAGGCTCGTCGAGGACGGGAACGACACGGGGCCGATCGTGAAGCTCAACGGCGACCCGAAGGACAACAACGCGGCACTCTTCAAGGAGGGCTCGAATGAGGTCTTCGAGGAGGAGGGTGTCGAAGTCGCTGAGGAGGCCGACACGCCCGACTGGCTGCCGGAGAACGCCCAGCGCCTGATGGAGCAGGCGATCACCGAAATCGGCGAGGACGAGATCAAGGGCGTCTATGCGCCGAACGACGGCACTGCCGGCGGCGTGATCGCCGCGATGAAGGGCGCCGGGATGAACCCTGAGGAAATCCCGGTTACCGGCCAGGACGCCGAGCTGACCGGCGTTCAGCGCGTCATTGCCGGCGAGCAGTACATGACGGTCTACAAGCCGATCCAGCCGCTGGCGGAGAACGCCGCCGAGCTGGCGGTGGCTGTGGCGAACGGCGAGGAGCCCTCGTCAGACCTGGTGACCAGCGAGACCGACAACGGCACCGAGCAGGTGCCCACCGTGCTCATCGAGACGATCCCCGTCACGGCGGAGAACGTCAACGACACGATCGTCGCCGACGAGGTGTACCCGGTGGACGAGATCTGCACCGGGCAGTACGCCAAGGCGTGCGAGGAGGCGGGCATCAGCTAGGCCCGCCCGGATACCCTGAAGCGCGAGGAGAGGTGAGGTGGAACACGCAACGACATCCGCTGCGGAGACCCCTCTCTCTGAGCCTCTCCTCGCGCTGAAGGGCTACTCCAAGAGCTTCGGCGCCGTCCAGGCGCTCAAGGACGTGGACCTCGAGATCCGCCCCGGTGAGGTGCTTGGCCTCGTCGGCGACAACGGGGCCGGCAAGTCCACGCTGATCAAGGCCATCGCCGGCGTTCAACCCGCCGACCAGGGCCAGACGCAGTTCGCGGGCCAGTCGGTGTCGCTGAATTCGCCCCAGGCGGCCACCGGGCTCGGCATCGCGACCGTTTACCAGGACCTCGCCCTCTGCGAGAACCTCGACATCGTCGCCAACCTGTACCTCGGCCAGGAGGTCGTCGACGGCCCGCGTGCGCTCGACGAGACCGCGATGGAGCAGAAGACCGAGGAGTTGCTCGCGTCGTTGGGCGTGACCACGATCCGCAGTGTGCGAACCGAGGTGGAACGGCTCTCCGGCGGCCAGCGCCAGGCGATCGCGATCGCCCGCTCGCTGCTCGGCGAGCCCAAGCTCGTGCTGCTGGACGAGCCGACCGCGGCGCTCGGCGTCGTGCAGACGAAGCACATCCTCGAGCTGATCCAGCGGCTGCGCGATCGAGGCCTGGGCGTGATCGTCATCTCCCACAACCTCGCGGACGTCTTCCAGGTGGCCGACCGGGTCACCGTCCTGCGGCTCGGCCGAGTCGCCGGCGACTACGGGATCGGCGACTCGAGCCAGGAGGAGATCGTCGCGGCGATCACCGGGGCCGAGTTCGGCAACGGCGAGCGACCCACCGAGGAGGCGCCGTTGTGAGCGCCGAGGGCAAAGCACCGCCTGCCACCGAGTCCGAGATCCGCGAACGCATCTCGCCGGCGGCGATGCTGCAGCGGCTCGCGCGGGGGGAGCTCGGGTCGATCCGAGTCATCCTCGGGATCGCGGTCATCTGGACGATCTTCCAGATCGCGAACGACAATTTCCTCTCCGCCACCAACCTCTCGAACCTGAGCCTGCAGATCGCCGCCGTTGCGACGATCTCGATCGGCGTCGTGCTGGTCCTCCTGCTCGGCGAGATCGACCTTTCGGTCGGCGCTGTTTCCGGCCTGGCCGCCTCGGTCATGGCGGTCCTGAGCGTGAAGGAGGGGCTCGCGCCCGAGTTGGCGCTCGTCGTCGGGCTGCTGGTCGGCACCGCGATCGGGCTCTTCAACGGCTTCATGGTCACCGTCTTCGGGATCCCGTCCTTCGTCGTGACCCTGGCCGGGCTGTTGGGCTGGCAGGGGGCTCAGCTCGCGGTGCTCGGCGACACGGGCTCGGTCAACCTGCCCCCGTCGATCATCACCGACCTGACTTCAACCTTCTTCGACCCGGCCGTGGGCTGGGCGCTCGCGGCCGCGGCCGTGGGTGCCTACGCCGCCAGCCTGTTCATGCGCAGACGGGGCAGGGTGGCTGCCGAACTCGAAGCCGAGCCGGTGCCCGTGATCGTCGGACGGATCGTCCTGGTGGGTGCGGCGATCGTTTCCGCGGTCGCGATCCTGAACGGCACCCGCGGCGTGCCTCTGGTGGTCGTCATCGTCGTCACCCTCACGGTCATCTTCACGTTCCTCACGGAGCGGACGCGATGGGGCCGACATGTGTTCGCGGTCGGCGGCAACGAGGAGGCGGCGCGGCGGGCGGGCATTCGGGTGAACCGGATCAAGGTCTCGGTCTTCGCGCTGGCTTCCACGCTGGCCGCGGCGGGCGGCGTCCTGGCGGCCTCCCGGCTCCTGTCGGTCAACCAGCAGTCCGGCTCCGGCGATGTGCTGCTGCTCGCGATCGCGGGCCCCGTGATCGCCGGCACGTCCCTGTTCGGCGGCCGGGGGTTCGTCTGGTCGGCGCTGCTCGGCGCGATCGTGATCGGGTCGATCTCGAACGGAATGGATCTCCTCGGGCTCGACTCCGACATCAAGTTCATGATCACGGGCGCCGTCCTGCTTCTAGCGGTGACGGTCGACGCGGTGACCCGTCGCCAGCGCCAGACATCAAGCTGAAGCGCGGGGCGCTCATCGGGTACGGGCTCGCGGGCTCGGTCTTCCATGCGCCGTTGATCGCCTCGACGCCTGGCCTCGCGGTCGACGCGATCGTGACCGCCAACCCGGAGCGCAGGGCGCGGGCCGCGCGGGACTTCCCGGACGCGCGGATCGAGGCCGGTTCAGAGGCCGTCTGGGAGCGTCGCGAGGACCTGGACTTCGTCGTGGTGGCGACCGCGAACGACTCGCACGCGCCGCTTGCCTCGCGGGCGCTCGAGGCCGGGCTGGCCGTGGTCGTCGACAAGCCGCTGGCGCCGAGCGCCGCCGAGGCGCAGTCGGTCGTCGAGCTGGGGGAGTCCGCGGGCGTCCCGCTGACCGTCTTTCACAACCGCCGCTGGGACTCCGAGCTGCTCACCCTGCGCCGGCTGATCGCTGCGGACGAGCTGGGAGAGATGCTGAGCCTCGAGTCCAGGTTCGAGCGCTGGCGCCCCGATCCACCGGATGGCGCGTGGCGCTACGACACGCCGCGCCAGGCGGGCGGGGGCGTCCTGCTGGACCTGGGCACCCACCTCGTCGACCAGGCGCTTCTCCTGTTCGGCCCGGCCGCCGAGGTCCGTGGCGAGGTCCACCATCGCCGCGGCCAGCCGGGTGACGACGACGCCTTCGTCGAGGTCCAGCACGCCTCGGGCGTGGTCAGCCGGCTCTGGGCATCGGTCGTGGCCCCGGCCCCGGGCCTCCGGCTGAAGGCCATCGGCAGTGAGGCCGCGTTCGTGGTCGCGTCGGGCGACGGCCAGGAGGACGACCTCCGGGCCGGGCTGCGCCCCAACGGCGACTGGGGCCGGGTGGCGCCCGAGCGCTGTGGGAGGCTGGTGCGCGGCGACGAGGAGCGACCGGTCGAATCCGAGGCCGGCGCCTGGCCCGAGTTCTACCGGCGGTTCGAGGCGATGCTGCGCGGAGAGGGGCCGCCGCCGGTCGATCCGCGCGATGCGGTCAGGACGCTCGAGGTGCTCGACCGCGTGCCCGGCGCCTGACGCGCTCGGAGTCTGGCTCACGCGTCACACTAGGGGCGTGATCGACCAGCTCGTCGAGCAGATCGAGGACCGCTTCGCGGAGCTCGAGCGGCAGATGTCCGACCCCGCCGTGATCGGTGACCGCGAGCGCTACGCCGAGGTCGGGCGCGAGTACCGCGAGCTCGAGCCCGCCCGTGAGCTGGCCCGCGAGTACAGGACCCTCCGTGACGATCTCGAGGGAGCGCAGGAGCTCCTGGCGGAGGACGACGACGCCGAGTTGCGGAAGGTCGTCGCCGATGCGCCTGCGCGCATCGCAGAGCTTGAGGAGGAGATTCGCCTGGCGATGGTCGAGCGCGATCCCAACGACGCCAAGAACGTGATCATCGAGATCCGCGCCGGCACTGGCGGTGACGAGGCGGCGCTGTTCGCGGGCGACCTCTACAAGATGCTCACGCGCTACGCCGAGGAGCGAGGCTTCAGAACCGAGGTCCTGTCGCAGTCCGGCTCGGAGGCCGGGGGCTTCAAGGAGGTGACCTTCGAGATCATCGGCGAGGGCGCCTACTCGGTGTTCAAGTTCGAGGGCGGCACCCACCGCGTGCAGCGCGTCCCCAAGACCGAGTCGCAGGGTCGGATCCATACCTCGACGGCGACCGTGGCGGTCCTGCCCGAGGCCGAGGAGGTCGAGGTCGAGATCAACGACGGCGACCTGCAGGTGGACGTCTACCGCTCGTCCGGTCCCGGCGGCCAGTCGGTGAACACCACCGACTCAGCCGTCCGGATCACCCATAAGCCGACCGGGATCGTCGTCTCGATGCAGGACGAGAAGTCCCAGCTTCAGAACCGCGACAAGGCCATGCGCGTGCTCCGCGCCCGCCTGTACGAGCGCGCGCTGTCCGAGCAGATGGCCGAGATCTCGGCCGAGCGCCGCTCGCAGGTCGGAACCGGCCAGCGCTCGGAGAAGATCCGCACCTACAACTTCCCGCAGGGGCGGGTGACGGACCACCGGATCAAACTCACCGCCCACAACCTCGACGAGGTCCTGGGCGGGCAGCTGCGGGAGTTCACCGATGCGCTGGCCGGCGAGGAGAAGCGCGCCCGGCTGGAGGCGCAGACGGCGGGCGCCTCGGGCTGATGGGCGCCGCGATCGCGGGCTCCGTGCGCCAGGCGCTGGGGGCCGCGACCGACTCGCTGGCCGCCGCGGGCGTCGAGAGCCCCAGGCTCGACGCCGAGGTCCTGCTGGCCGCGGCCAGCGGCATCGAGCGCGCCGGGCTGGCCTCCGATCCCGAGCGCGGCGTCGACGCGAAGGCGGCGCGGAGCTTCGGCGCGATGGTGCGCCGGCGGGTGGCCCGCGAGCCCGTCGCCTACATCCTCGGCCGCCGCGGCTTTCGCCACCTCGAGCTGGCGGTGGACGGCCGGGCGCTGATCCCGCGGCCCGAGACCGAGTTGCTGGTCGAGGTCGCGCTGGAGCTGCGCCCGGCGACGGCGCTGGACGTCGGCACGGGGTCGGGCGCCGTGGCCCTGGCGATCGCCTCCGAGCTTCCGGGCACGGGCGTCGTGGCCACCGACGTCTCGCCGGCCGCGCTCGAGCTGGCGCGCGAGAACGCGCGGCGCTTGGGCCTCGCCGAGCGGGTCGAGCTCGCCGAGGGGTCGCTGCCGGGCGATGCCGAGGCCGCCCTTCTGGTCGCCAACCTGCCCTATGTGGCGGAGGCCGATTGGGACAGACTCGCGCCGGAGATCGTGCGCTGGGAGCCCCGCTGCGCGCTCGTCGCGGGCCCGACCGGACTGGAGGCGATCGAGCGGCTACTGGGCGAAGTCGCGGTGGGGGAGGGGCGGATCGAGGCGATCGGCCTCGAGGTCGGGATCGGGCAGGCCGAGGCGGTCGGCGAGCTGGTCCGGCGCGCCGGCTTCGAGCGCGTCGAGGCCCGTGAGGACTTGGCCGGGATCGAGCGCGTCGTCGTGGGCCTGCCGTGAGCGACGCCGCCGCGTTCGAGGCTTGCATCCGCGGCGGCGGGGTGGCGCTCTTTCCCGCCGACACGCTCTACGGGCTCGCCTGCGACCCGTCCAACGAGGCTGCGATCGAGCGCATCCACTCGCTCAAGGGGCGCGACGACGGCAAGCCCTCGGCGGTGATGTTCTTCGCGCCGCTGGAGCTGCGCGAGATCCTCTCGATGTCCGGCCCGGCGACGTGTGAGGCCATCGGCGCCCTGCTTGCCCGGCCCGGCGACGCTGGTGGTCGCGAACCCTCGCCGCCTCTACCCGAACGCCTGCCGCGAGGACCTCGAGCGGCTGGGCATACGCCTGATCGAGGGACCGCTGGCCGGTGCGCGCGGCGGTGTGTTTCAGACCAGCGCCAACCCCAGCGGCGCCCCGGCCCCGTCGCGGTTCGAGGCGGTGGATCCCGCGATCGCCGCCGGGGTCGACCTGGCGATCGACGGGGGTGAGCTGGGCGGCGAGCCCTCAACGGTGATCGACGTGACCCGCTACGAGGCGGGGGAGTGGTCGCTCCTGCGCGAGGGGACGCTCAGCGCGGCGCGGGTTGCGGCGGCTCTTGGCCCGGCAGCAGAAACTCCAGCCGGCGCATGAGGCCGTCCTCGAGCGTCGCGACCGCCGCCGCCTCCTGCACGACCTCGATCCCGCTCGCCTGGCCTTTCGCCGTCATCCTGAACTCCATCAGCACGCGCCCGGGTTCGATCGGCTCGTACGCCGTGGGCTCGATCCTGACCTCGTCCATCACCTCGTAGAAGCTGTCGAACCACCGTCGGACCCCGTCGTGGCCGCGGTAGACCTGTGGTTCGGCGGCGATGCCGGGCAAGGTCTCCATCTCGAACTCGGGGTGGACGTAATCCAGCATCGCGTCGACACCGCGCTCGGACAGCGCGTCGAAGCCGGCGCGGGTCTGCTCGATGTCGCCGGGGTCCGCCATGACCACAAGTATGCTCGGCGCCGATGCGGATCGCAGTCGGCTCCGACCACGCCGGTTTCGCCCTGAAGGAGCAGGTCCGCCCCCTGCTCGAGGGGGACGGCCACGAGGTCGTGGACGTCGGGACCACCTCCGAGGAGTCCACCGACTACCCGCGCTACGCGGCCGATGCGGCCCGGATGGTGTCCGGCGGCCAGGCCGACCGCGCCGTGTTGGTCTGCGGCTCGGGCGTGGGCGTCTCGATCGTCGCCAACAAGGTCGACGGGGTCCGTGCGGTGAACGCGCACGACCCCGACGAGGCCGAGATGAGCCGCCGCCACAACGACGCCAACGTGCTGGCGCTGGCGGGACGCCGGCTGGAGGACGGGAGCGCCCAGGAGATCGTCGAGCGCTTCCTCGCGACCGAGTTCGAAGGCGGGCGCCATGGGCGCCGCGTCGACCAGATCGCCGCCGTCGAGCGCGGCGAGAGCGTCTAGTGCCGCGTCTAGCCCACCTCGGCGACCGTCCCGCGGATGAACATCTCGCGGGCGCGGCGCAGCGCCTCGGTGTCCCCGCGCTCGATCCGCTCGAGGCTCAGGCCCTCCAGCCCGGCGATGATCAGCACCGCCGCGGTCTCGTCCTCGCCCTTGCCCAGGAGGTCCGTCAGGACCCGTCGCCAGGCGGCCTTGACCTCGCGCATCACCTCGCGGACATCGTCGGAGACGACCGAGACCGCGTTCAGGTCGAAGTAGACGCGCGCCAGGCGCTCGTCGCGGTCCATCAGCTCCCAGAGGCCGTCGGCCGCCCCGCGCACGATCTCCTCGACGGATCCGGCGTCCTCAAGCCCGCCAAGGATGTCGTTGCTGATCGACTCGCCCAGCTGCCGCCCGGCGGCCGCGATCAGGCCCTGCTTGGAGCCGAAGTAGTAGGCGATGAGCGCCTTGTTCTCGCCGGCCTTGGCGGCGACCTTCGCGATCGACAGGCCCGCGTAGCCCTCGGCCTTCAACACCTCCAGGCAGGCGTCGAGGATGCGCTCGCGCGCTCCCGTCGACGGCCGGCCCCGCCGCGCGGGCGCGGCCTCGTTCGCTCCCCGCGCGGCTGGGGTCAAGCGGGAGCGCCTTCGGCGAGCATCGCCGGGTCCAGGCCCATCGCGGCGAGCTTCTTCGAGAGCGCCTTCATCGCGTACGCGAAGATCTCGGACGAGTGGTAGAAGGGCGTCTGGAAGTTGTACGGATCGTCAACCCACGGCGGCACGAACACCAGCGTGGCCACCGGCAGGCACTCCTTCAGCGTCGCCTCGACGATCTTCGCGTTCCCCTGGTCGTCCTTGATCGCGTCGGCCAGGAACTTGATGCCGAAGCCGACGTGGCGAGACTCGTCGCGGTTGACCGCCGTGAAGCCGGCCGTGAAGCCGGGCAGCCACTCGCGCTCCTTCAGGCTCTTGATGATGAAACGGGCGCCGGTTAGCGCCAGCGTGCCCTCGATCACGACCATGTAGACGGTGATTCCACGGACGAGCGCCGCGAAGTCGCTCGGGTCCTTGCGCAGGCGCTCGGCGCAGTCGTGGAGGATGTCGTCGAAGAGCGTCTCCCAGTCCTTGTTCACGTGGCTGCGCTGGGTGTCGAGCATCTGGCCGATGTCGTCGGCCTTCATCCCCAGCACCTCGCGGTAGAAGCGGTCGAAGAAGACCATGTGCTTGGCCTCGTCGGAGATCTGCGTCGTCAGGAACACCTGCGCCTCGTGACTCGGGGCCCCCATCGCGAACGGCAGGAGCTCGACGGTGACGCGCTCCTCGCCGAGGAAAAACTGCGAGAAGCCGAACAGCAGGAACTTGCGCTCCTCCTCGGTGAACATGTCGGGATCGGCCCACTGGCGAGCGTCCTCCGAGAAGTCGAAGTCCTCGGTTGACCACTGCTGGCGCTGCCAGCGCATGAAGAGCTTCTCGTAGGAGGGGGCCGCCTCGATGATCCGGTCGAGTCCCGACATCACCTTGTCGATGTCGGCGTCCATGAGGACGCTGAGCGCCTCGTCCTCGGTTACGAGCTCGCCGTTCGTGCTGCTGCCGTTCTCGGTCATTCCAGGGGCCTCCAAGGGTCGGTCGCGGGGTTGCCGGACCAATTCTTAACCGACCGACCAAGAAATGTCAAGAGCGGGGCCCCGACACGCGCCGGAGCCATCGGGCGGGACGTGGCACCTTGCATGGAAAGCGGCAGTCTGGAAGAGTCCAACGATGCCCGCCGAGCCCGAATCAGAGACGCCGTCCGAGCTCATCGACGCGAAGATCGAGGAACTGGGCGATTGGCGCGGAGAGAAGCTCTCCCGCATCCGCGGGCTCACCAAGCAGGCCGCTCCCGAAATCGTCGAAGAGATCAAGTGGCGGAAGCCGTCGAACCCTCTCGGTGACCCGGTTTGGTCCCACGAGGGAATCATTCTCACCGGCGAGATCTACAAGGACAAGGTGAAGCTCACCTTCGCCAAGGGAGCCTCCCTGGAGGATCCAGCCGGCCTCTTCAACTCCAGCCTCGAGGGCAAGGTGAGGCGCGCCATCGACCTCCGCGAGGGAGACGACATTGACGAGGAGGCCTTCAAAGCCCTCGTCCTTTCTGCGGCTGAGCTGAACGCGTCGTAGCCGATCGGTGGCACCCGCGCCGCTGGGTGTGTAACCCTGCATCGCCCCGCCCCGAAGCTACCCCGGAGAGATGAGTTGACCGACCTGCCCGACGACTTTCAGACCGCGCCACTGGCGGAGGTGGACCCCGACATAGCGCGTGTGCTGGACCGTGAGCTCCACCGCCAGCAGTCGACGCTGGAGATGATCGCCTCGGAGAACTTCGTGCCCCAGGCCGTGCTGGAGGCCGCGGGCTCCGTGCTCACCAACAAGTACGCCGAGGGCTATCCCGGCCGCCGCTATTACGGCGGCTGCGAGGAGGTCGACGTGGCCGAGCAGCTGGCGATCGACCGGGCGCTGGAGCTCTTCGGGGCCGAGCATGCGAACGTCCAGCCCCACGCCGGCGCGCAGGCCAACAACGCCGCCTACATGGCGATGCTCGAGCCGGGCGACACCATCCTTGGCCTGGCCCTGGACCACGGCGGCCACCTGACCCACGGGATGAAGCTGAACGTGTCGGGCAAGCTGTACGACGTCCAGGCGTACCACGTGCGCCGCGACGACCTCCTCGTCGACATGGAGGAGGTCCAGCGCCTGGCCCAGGAGCACAAGCCGAAGGTGATCGTCGCCGGCTGGTCGGCATATCCTCGGCAGCTCGACTTCCCGGCCTTCCGCGAGATCGCCGACTCGGTCGGCGCCCGGCTGATGGTCGACATGGCCCACTTCGCGGGCCTGGTCGCGGCCGGCGAGCACCCCAGCCCGGTGCCCCACGCCGACGTCGTCACGACCACGATCCACAAGACCCTGTGCGGGCCGCGCAGCGGGATGATCCTCTGCCGCGAGGAGCTGCAGAAGGACATCGACCGCTCGATCTTCCCCGGCCAGCAGGGGGGCCCGCTGATGCACATCATCGCCGCCAAGGCGGTGGCGCTGGGGATCGCGCAGTCCGAGCCGTTCCGCGCGCGCCAGCGTCAGACCGTTGCCAATGCCCGCGCCTTCGCCGAGGGCCTGATGGCGGACGGCGTCGACGTGCTCACCGGCGGCACCGACGTCCACCTGGTGCTGGTCGACCTGACCGCCACCGGCCTCGACGGCAAGACGGCCGAGACCCGCCTGGAGGAGGTGGGGATCACTGTCAACCGCAACGCCATCCCGTTCGACGAGCGGCCGCCGATGAACCCGTCGGGCCTTCGCATCGGCACGCCGGCCCTGACGACGCGCGGGCTGGGCGAGGACGAGATGCGCGAGATCGCATCGGTCATCGCCGTGGCGCTCTCGGACCGCTTCGACGACGAGCGCGACGGGCTGCGCGAGCGCACCCAGGCGCTCATGGACCGCCACCCGCTCTACCCGCAGCTCTCGGCCGCCGCCGTCTAGACGAGCGCCGGACCTGACAGCATCCGGGCGCGATGCGCGTCTGGGTGGACATGACCGCGGCCGCACACCCGCTGGTGCTGCGGCCGATCATCGAGTGCCTGGAGGCCGACGGCCACACCGTCGAGGTGACAGCGCGCGAGTACGGCCAGACCGTGGGCCTGCTGGACCGCCTGGGGATCGAGCACACCGTCGTCGGCCGGCACGGGGGCCCCTCGACGCTCGCCAAGGGCACCGCCGTTGCCCGGCGAAGCTCGGCCCTGGCCCGCTGGGCGCGGCCTCGCGGCTTCGACCTCGCGCTGGCGCACGGCTCCGTCGACGTCGCCGTGGTCTCGGGCCTGCTGCGGATCCCGCTGGCGCAGATGCAGGACTACGAGTACGCGGGGCTCCAGCGCCAGCTCGCCTTCCGGGTCGCCCGGCGGGTCCTGGCGCCCGACGCGATCCCGGTCGAAGCGATGCGCCGGGCGGGAGCGGCGCCGCGGAAGCTGTTCCGCTACCCGGGGCTGAAGGAGGACTACTACCTCGCCGGCTTTGAGCCCGACCCCGGGGCGCTGGAGGCGCTGGGCATCGACAGCGACCGGATCCTGGCCGTCGTCAGGCCGCCGCCGGAGACGTCCGCCTACCACGCCGACAATCCCGTCTATGACGGGGTCCTCGACCGCCTTGCAGCGGACCGGGATGCGACGGCGGTCGTGATCCCGCGAACGGAGCGCCAGGGCGAGGCGGTGCGCGCCCGCAGCGAGAAGTCGCTGATCGTCCCCGACGGAGCCGTCGACGCGCAGAGCCTGATCGCCTTTGCGGACCTGGTCGTCAGCGCGGGCGGCACGATGAACCGCGAGGCCGTCGCCTTGGGTACGCCCGTATACACGATCTTCAGTGGGCGCATGGGCGCCGTGGACGAGCGGCTGATGGCGCAGGGCCTCTTGCGGGAGCTGGCGGACGCCGCCTCGCTGGAGCTCCGAAAGCGCGACGAGCCCGCAGGCGTTCGCAACCCCCGCGACCCCCGTCTCCTCGCCGACGCGGTGCTGGAGATCGCTTGTTAGTAGACGGCAGGCCAGAGGCGGTCTTCGCGCTGTACGCGTTCTTGGTCGCGGCCGCGCTGGCGTGGATCCTGGTCCCCGTCGCCGAGCGAATCGCGTGGAAGATCGGCGCGATCGACAGGCCAAACGAGCGCAGCCTCCACACGGCGCCCACGCCGAAGCTCGGCGGCCTCGCGATCCTGATCGGGATCCTGGTGTCGGCTGTGCTGTTCCTGCCGACGGGCCCGGAGACGCGCGGGATCATGATCGGCGCCGCCACGATCGCGGCCATCGGGGTGATCGACGACGTCGTGACCCTTGGCGCGCTGCCGAAGCTCCTCGGGCAGATCCTGGCCGCGTCGATCGCCGTCTTCAACGGCGTCCGGCTGACTGCGTTCACGCTTCCCTTCCTCGGCGGCGTCGACCCCACGTCGGTCCAGATCATCGACCTGCCGATCGTGAACCAGGTCGACCTCGGCGAGCTGCTGGCGATCGTCGGGATCGTCGCCGCGATCAACATCATCAACTTCATCGACGGCGTCGACGGGCTGGCGGCCGGCGTCTGCGTGATCTCGGCCGCGACCCTGTCGATCATCGCGCTCTCGCTGGGGCGCGAGACGGCGGGCGTGCTCGCGGCGCTCACGGCGGGCGGCGCTCTTGGCTTCCTGCGCCACGGCTTCCCGCCCGCGTCGAGCTTCATGGGCGACACCGGGTCGAACCTGCTGGGCTACATGCTCGCGGTGATCGCGATCCAGGGGGCGCTGAAGACGAACGCCGTCGTCGCCCTGTTCTTCCCGCTGATCGTTCTGGCCGTGCCGATCCTGGACACCGGCTTCGTCGTGGCCAAGCGGGTCAAGTACCGGACGCCGATCTACCGGGCCGACCGCTGGCATTTCCATCACCGGATGGCCAACATCGGCTTCTCGCAACGCCGGACGCTCGCCTACCTCTACGGCTGGACCGCGGTGATGGCCGCGCTGGCGCTGGCGCTGCGGTTCATCCCCTACAGCGACGACCGCGGCAACTTCGACCCCTTCTGGACGGCCGTGATGGTGCTCTGTTCCGTGCTCGTCATCGGCGCCAGCTTCTATCTGGTGGTCACGCTCGAGATCCTGAAGCTGCGCCGCTCCAGGGCCGGTTCCAGGCTGCCACCCGACGTGGTCGACGAGGGCGTCAAGCGCGAGCTGGAGACCGGCAGCTTCGAGGTCGTGAACCCCCAGACCGGGGAGTACCAGGCGGTCGATCCCGAGACCGGCGAGTTCGACGCAATCGAACCGCGGGCCTGAGCCCTCCCGCGGGTTCAGGTATTCGCCCACAAGGCCGATGTAGGCCTCAGGGGAGCAACCCCGGCGGGGACCGGAGACCGCATCGTGAGGCCAGGTGAAGACCAAAGCTGACAGACGAGGCGTCGTGCGCCTGCTTCTCGGGCTGGGCGTCCTGGGCCTGTGCCTACACCTCGCCTGGGCCCTCGGCCTGGGCCGCGGCGAGATCGGCTGGCTGTTCCGGGACTTCGTCTACAACTTTGTGATGATCGCGGCGGCGGCCGCGATGCTCGCGAGGGCGCTCCTCGACGAGCGAGAGCGCATGGCGTGGCTGCTGCTCGCCGCCGGGGTCGCGTTCTCCGCCGGGGGCGACATCGCCTGGACCCTGCTGAACGAGCGGTCCGGGCCGATGCCCTATCCCTCGGCGGCCGACGTCCTCTACCTGGCGTGCTACCCATGCCTCTACGCGGGGATCGGGCTTCTGGTCCGCGAACGCGTCGACCTGTCGCCCAGCGCCTGGATCGACGGTGCGATCGCGGGCCTCGCGGCCGCCGCACTGGCCACGGCGGCGCTGGGGCCGGCGCTCGTCGGCCTGATGAGCGGCGGGGCCGCCACGGCTCTTGTCGACGTCGCCTATCCGCTCGCCGACATCGCCATGGTCGCCTGCATCGTGGTGGGGGCCGTCGTCAGTGGCGCCGGTCGCTCCGACGTCCGCATCCTCTTCCTCGGCCTGGGCATGGTCGCCTGGGTGGCCGGCGACGGGATCTTCCTCTACCAGGAGGCGACGACCGGTTACGTGGGCGGGCTGATCGACGACCTCTGGCCGGTCGGGGCGTTGCTCGCGGCCCTCGCGGCGGCCATGCCTCAGCCGCGCCGCTCGCCGCGGCGCGAGCACAACACCATCCTCATCCCCGCTGCGTCGGCGGTGGTGGCCGTAGGCGTCCTGGCCTGGGACCACTTCGATCGCATTCCGGGCGCCGCGATCTGGATCTCCGTGGCCACGGTGGGCGCGGTTGTGCTGCGTCTGTGGCTCTCGTTCCGCGAGAACGCCGAACTGTTGGAGAAGGTGCGATCCGACAGCGTCACCGACGCCCTCACCGGGCTCCCGAATCGCCGAGCCCTCCTCGCGGATCTCAGCGACGAGCTGATGCGCGAGCAGGCCGGCCCCGCCCTGCTCGTGATTTTCGACCTCGACGGATTCAAGTCCTACAACGACTCGTTCGGGCATCCCGCCGGCGACCGGCTCCTGCGGCGGATGGGCGGCAGCCTGGCCCGCTCGGTTGCCCGAGACGGCCGCGCGTACCGGCTTGGCGGCGACGAGTTCTGCGTCCTCGCCCGCACCGACGAGGGTCGCTTCCTTCACGTCCTTGCGGCCGCCAGGGCGGCGCTGACCGAGCACGGCGAAGGCTTCGAGATCACCAGCTCGAGCGGCGCCGTGGTTCTCCACGTGGAGGCCTCGGACACGACCGAGGCGATGCGCATCGCCGACGCCAGGATGTACGAGGAGAAGGGGTTGCGCGCCTCGTCGGCCGAGCGGCAGACCCGCGAGGTCCTGATGCGGATCCTGCGGGAGCGCGAGCCCGAGTTGAGCCACCACCTCCACGGTGTGGCGCACCTCGCGGCGGACGTCGGCCGGCGGCTCGACATGGGGGCCGAGGAGCTGGACGTCGTGGCCCGGGCCGCGGAGCTTCATGACGTCGGCAAGGTCGGCATCCCGGACCGGATCCTTCACAAGCCTGGGCCGCTGGACGGCGACGAGTGGGGCCTGATCCACACGCACACGCTGATCGGCGAGCGCATCCTGGGCGCGGCGCCGGCGATGGCGCCGGTCTCGCGCGTGGTCCGCTCCTCGCACGAGCGCTGGGATGGCGGCGGATACCCCGACGGCCTGAAGGGCGAGGAGATCCCCCTGGCGGCGCGAATAGTCGCCGTCTGCGACGCCTATGACGCGATGACCACCGATCGTCCGTACCGCGCCGCCCGTAGCGGCGCGCAGGCGCTCGCCGAGCTTGGGCGCTGCGCCGGCTCTCAGTTCGACCCGGCCATCGTCGAGCTCTTCGCCGAGGTGATGGCCGAGGCTCTCGAGGAGTCTGCTTCCCCCCAGAGCATAGAAGTCCCCTCACCGCGCCACCGCACATCCGGGCAGGGCCTTCCCGCGCACGGGTAAACGGGCGCTATCGGATATATTCGCCGTGCGCCGCGACGGTCCTGCAAGCCGGGATCCGAAGCGGCCATCCGTATCCCTGGACCCCTTCTCAACCCCCCTTGCGCGGCCCCGACTTCGACACCTCCGATGACCGAGACCCCGACCCCTCGTGGACCGAGGACGGATGCGGCAACCGCCGGTCTCACGCTCGTCGGATCGATGGTGGCCTTCGCGGCCGCCGGATTCGGGATCGGCTCACTCTTGGGCCTTGCCGTCCCGCTGGGGCTGATCGGCCTGTTCGCCGGGCTCGCCGGGGGACTTGCTCTTGTCTTCGCTCGCTTTAGACGGCTCTGAGGCCGCACGCGAGGCGGGCAGGGCCCCACTGGCGCTGCGCTACCCGGACATCGGGCTACTGGCGCTGGCGCTGCCGGTGTTCGTCCTGGCCGACCTGCCGCTCCTGGGCTACGCGGTCGCCGCGGCCGCCTGGCTCGCCCAGCACGCGATCCTGCTCTTCGCCCAGGGCCGTGCGACGGCCGCGCTGCGCCGTGGCGATCGACGTCGCGCCCTCGGCATCATCGGCGCGACCACGCTGGGGCGGCTCTGGCTGGTCACCACAGCGATCCTGCTCGTCGGCCTCCTCGGCGACCGTGAGGATGGCCTCGCCGCCGCGGTGCTCACCCTCGTCCTCGTCACGGTCCACTTCGCTGCGCTGGCGTTTACTCGGCTCCTCTATCCCGAGGAGGGGGGGTCATGAGCACGAAGCAGAAGGCGTTCATCGGTGTCGGGCTCTACCTCCTGATCCTGATCGGCATGCTCGTCATCCTCGGCAGCGAGGGCAAGAACGAGAACTTCCAGCCGCAGAACGAGTTCAAGCTCGAGCCGTGGATCGAGATCGACATCGGCGGCATCGACCTCAGCATCAACAAGGCGGTGCTCTACCTCCTGCTGGCGAGCGGGCTCACCATCGCAGCGATGCTCTTCGTCGCGCGCCGGATGCAGCGCGAGCCGAACAAGACCCAGATGCTGGTCGAGCTCTCCTACGACCTGACGCGGAACAACATCACGGGCGGCAACATCCCCGACGAGGACCTGGCGCGGCGCTGGTTCCCCACGCTTGCCGGCCTCTTCTTCTTCATCTGGTTCTCGAACATGATCGGCTTCTTACCGCTACCGATCAACACCGAGCACACGGTCGACATCTTCGGGGTCGAGCTCCCGACGCTGGGCCTTTACGCGGCGACCGCGAACCTCTCGATCCCGCTCGTTTTGACGCTGATCGTCTGGTTCTCCTACCACGCCGAGGGGATCCGGGCCAAGGGGTTCTTCGGCTACCTGGCGAGCTGGCTCCCGCCCGGGCTCGAGGACATGAACTTTCCGTTCAAGGTGTTCATCTTCGTGATCGAGGCTATCTCGCACTTCGCCCGCCTGATCTCGCTCTCCGTACGGTTGTTCGCGAACATCCTGGCCGGCCACCTGCTGCTTCTCTTCATGGGCGGCGGGCTCGCGGTGTTGCTGGGCGTGGCAGGCCTCGCGCTGCTCACGTTCCCGCTCGCTTTCTTCTTCTTCCTCCTGGAGGTGGGCCTGATCGCCACACTCCAGGCCTTCATCTTCTCGACCTTGACAGCGATCTACATCGGCGGCGCGACCGCCGAAACCCACTAGTAGGAAAAGGAGCAAACGAATGGATCTAATGGTTCTGGCACAGGCTGCCGAGGGCGTCACCGACACCGGGGTCACGGACGCCGGCAAGGCGATCGCCCTGGGCATCGGCGCCGGGCTCGGCTCGATCGGGGCCGGCATCGGCATCGGCGTGATCTTCGGCTCGGAGATCCAGGCCGTCGCACGGCAGCCGGAGATGAAGGACGAACTGCAGTCCATCCGGTGGCTGGGCTTCGCCCTCACCGAGGCGGTCGCCTTTTACACGTTCATCTTCGGCCTCATCGCGTTCTTCCTCTAGGCCGGCGCTGAAGGGAACGAGGTGGAGTTCGCAACCGACATAGCGACCCTGCTGCCAATGGCGGCAGAGGAGGAAGGCGGCAGCTTCCTGGTCTCGCCCGGGCTCGGGCTGATGATCTGGACGCTGCTGTTGTTCCTGATCACGATGTGGGTCCTGAAGCGGTTCGCGTTTCCCCGCATCGGCGAGGCGCTCGAGAACCGTGCCAACGCGATCCGCGAGAACATCGCGGCGTCGGAGAAGCAGCGCGAGGAGGCGGACGAGCTGCTCCAGGAGTACCGCCATCGCCTGACCGAGGCCCGCGAGCAGGCAGACGACATCGCGGCCCGCGCCCGAAAGGCCGCCGAGGCGGCCGTCGCCGAGGCCACGTCCGAGGGTAAGGCCAAGCGCGAGGAGTTGGTCGCCGCCGCCCGCAAGGACATCGAGACCGAGACGCGGCGCTCGCTGGAGCAGATCCGCAAGGAGGTCGCCGACCTCACGGTCCTGGCCACCGAGAAGGTGACGCGCAAGTCGCTCGACGACGCCGACCAGAAGCGCCTGATCGACGACGCCCTCGCCGAGGTCGACTTCACGGCCCTCTCGGGCGCCGAGGCCGAAAACGGGAAGTCGGAGTAGGGCCGATGGAGGAGATCGGGCGCGTATACGGCGACGCTCTGTTCGACGTCGCCCTCGACAAGGGCAAGCTCGAGGAGGTCCACGAGCAGCTCACGCAGTTCACCGACGCGATGAACGAGTCGCACGACCTGCGCGTGTTCCTGTTCAGCCCGTACTTCTCCTCGCAGGAAAAGCGCGAGGGCCTGGCGCGGGTGGTGTCGGGGGCCGAGCCCGAGCTGCTCAATTTCCTCGAGCTGCTCGCCGAGAAGCACCGGATGCCGGCGATCTTCCACATCAAGCGCCGCTTCGACGAGCGCTGGGCTGAGGAGAACCGGCGACTCGAAGTGACCCTGACGAGCGCCGTCGAGCTCGACGATGAAGTGGTCGACCGCGTCTCGAAGGAGATCGAGCGCCAGACGGACCGTACGATCAACCTGACGAGGGAAGTCGACCCGGAGGTCCTCGGGGGCCTCGTCCTGAGGGTCGGCAACAGGGTGCTCGACGCGAGCATCCGCACCAAGCTGGACAAGCTGCGAAAAGAAGTCGCCAAAGCGGCGTAAAGGAGAACCGTGGAAATCAAGCCAGACGAGATCTCGAAGATCCTGCGCGAGCGGATCGAGGGGATGGATTCCGGGGAGACCGACCTGTCGGAGGTCGGCACCGTGCTGTCCGTGGCGGACGGGATCGCCCGCGTCCACGGCCTCGAGAACTGCATGGCGCTGGAGATGCTGGAGCTGCCCCACGACGTCACCGGGCTCGCCCTCAACCTCGAGCAGGACAACGTGGGCGCCGTGCTCTTCGGCGACTGGGACAAGGTCGTCGAGGGCGACACGGTCAAGCGCACCGGGCGCCTCTTGGAGATCCCGGTGGGCGAGGAGCTCTTGGGCCGGATCGTCGACCCGCTCGGCCGCCCCCTCGACGACAAAGGCGACATCAACACGTCCGAGGTGCGCCCGGCCGAGTTCAAGGCTCCGGGCGTCGTCGAGCGCCAGCCGGTCACGACGCCCGTGCAGACCGGCATCAAGGCGATCGACGGCATGATCCCGATCGGCCGTGGCCAGCGCGAGCTGATCATCGGCGACCGCCAGACCGGGAAGACCTCGGTCGGGATCGACACGATCATCAACTCGCGCGACAAGGACCTGATCTGCGTCTACGTCGCGATCGGCCAGCGCAAGTCGCAGATCGTGCAGGTCGCCCAGGTCCTGGAGGAGCACGGTGCGCTCGACAACACGATCATCATCGCGGCCCCGGCCGACGAGGCGGCGCCGATCAAGTTCATCGCCCCCTACGCCGGCTGCGCGATGGCCGAGCACTTCCTCTACAACGGCAAGGACGCGCTGTGCGTTTACGACGACCTCACCAAGCACGCCTACGCCTACAGGCAGATGTCGCTGCTCCTGCGGCGCCCCCCAGGCCGTGAGGCGTACCCGGGCGACGTCTTCTACCTGCACTCGCGGCTGCTCGAGCGGGCTGTCCGTCTGAACGACGACCACGGCGGCGGCTCGCTGACCGCGCTGCCGATCATCGAGACGCAGGCCAACGACGTGTCGGCCTACATCCCGACCAACGTCATCTCGATCACCGACGGGCAGATCTTCCTCGAGTCCGACCTGTTCTTCTCGGGCGTGAGGCCCGCGATCAACGTCGGCATCTCGGTCTCCCGGGTTGGCGGTAACGCCCAGACCAAGGCGATGAAGAAGGTGGCCGGCAAGCTCAAGCTGGACCTCTCCCAGTACCGCGACCTCGAGGCGTTCGCCCAGTTCGGCTCGGAGCTGGACCCCGAGACCCAGCGCCAGTTGGCGCGCGGCGAGCGCTTGGTCGAGCTGCTGAAGCAGAACGAGCGCAACGCGCTGTCCGTCGCCGAGCAGGTCTCGTCGATCCACGCCGGCACCGCCGGCTACCTGGACCGGATCAAGGTCGATCGGGTCCAGGAGTTCCTCGACACGCTGCTCTCGCGCCTGAAATCAGAGAACAAGGACCTGATGGAGCGCATCAACGGCGGCGAGCTCTCCGACGAGGACGAGGAGAACCTGTCCGAGCAGATCGCCGAGATGATCGACGACTTCGGCCCCGATTTCGACCTCGAGGGCAACCCGCTCGAGGAGGGCGAGTCCGACCGCGTCAAGTCCGATGAGGAGCGCTCGAAGCCCGGCCGCGCCGAGGACGACTCGGCCGACGACGAGGACGAGGGCGCCGAGGAGACCGAGGAGGCGGCGGTTCCCGCCTAGTAGCTGATGGCGACCCAGAAGGAAGTCAGCAACCGCATCAGCGCGGTCAAGAACGTCCACAAGATCACACGGGCGATGGAAATGGTCGCCGCGGCACGCCTGCGGCGGGCCGAGCAGCGCATCGACGCGATGCGGCCCTACGCCCAGGCCATTCGCAAGATGACCCAGCAGGTGGCTGCAGCCCACGAGGGCGTGATCGCCCGCGTCGCCCTGCTCCAGGAGCGCGAGAAGACCGAGCGCGTGGGCATCCTGCTCGTCACCGGCGATCGCGGGCTGGCCGGTGCGTTCAACACGCAGATCGTCCGCGAGGGCCTGCGCTTGAAGGGCGAATACCGGGCCGACGGCACCGAGACCGTCTTCTCGGTAGTCGGCCGCCGCGGCAACTCGACGCTCACCTTTCGGGGTGAGCAGGTCGAGAGCTCCTACATCGGCTTCACCGATCGCCCGGCCTTCACCGACGCCCGCGACATCTCGCGTGAGTTGACCACCGCCTACACCGACCACGAGCTCGACCGCGTCGACATCGTCTACAACCGCTACGTCTCGCCGCTCACCCAGTACGTGCGGCGCCAGACGCTGCTTCCCCTCCAGGAGGCTGAGGTTTTCGGAGAGGGCATCCCAGAGCCGGAGGAGCCCGCCGACCCGGAGCTCGCCGAGGCGCACATGAGGTCCGCCTGGGTGAACGAGCCGGAGCCCGAGATTCTGCTCCCGAAGCTGTTCGAGGAGTACGTGGACCTCTCGGTGTATCGCGCGCTCTTGGAGTCGGCCGCCTCAGAGCTGGGCGCTCGCATGACCGCGATGCGCAGCGCATCGGAGAACGCGCAGGACATGATCCGCGACCTGACCCTGGAGATGAACCGGGTGCGCCAGTCGGAGATCACGCAGGAGATCTTGGAAGTCGTCGCCGGGGCAGAGGCCCTCGGCTGAGCACCCTGGAAAGGAACTGATGGCAGACGAAGACGGAAACGGCTCGAGCAACGGCGGCAACGTCGGAACCGTCGAGCAGATCACCGGCGTGGTCGTCGACGCGCTCTTCCCGGATGAGCTCCCCGAGATCTACTCGGCGCTCGAGATCAAGCGACCCGGCAGCGACGAGGACGACTCGTCCGTGATCGTCTGCGAGGTGCAGCAGCACCTCGGCGACGACCGCGTCCGCACCGTCGCGATGGACGCCACCGACGGTCTCAGCCGCGGGGACGAAGTCGTCGACACCGGGTCGCCGATCACGGTGCCGGTGGGCAAGGACACGCTGGGCCGCATCTTCAACCTCCTCGGCGAGACGATCGACGAGGGCGACCCGGTCGAGGGCGAGGAGCGGTGGCCGATCCATCGTCCCGCGCCCACGGTCGAGCAGCTGGCGCCGACCCAGGAGATCCTCGAGACCGGGATCAAGGTCGTGGACCTGCTGGCGCCCTACGCGAAGGGTGGCAAGGTCGGCCTCTTCGGCGGCGCCGGAGTCGGCAAGACGGTGCTGATCCAGGAGCTGATCCGCAACCTCGCCGAGGAGCACGAGGGCCTGTCCGCCTTCTGCGGCGTGGGAGAGCGCTCGCGCGAGGGCAACGACCTCTGGCTCGAGATGAAGGAGTCGGGGGTGATCGACAAGACGATGCTCGTCTTCGGCCAGATGAACGAGCCGCCGGGAGCCCGCCTGCGCGTGGCGCTGTCGGGGCTGACGATGGCCGAGTACTTCCGCGATACCGGCGGCCAGGACGTGCTGCTGTTCATCGACAACATCTTCCGGTTCGTCCAGGCCGGCTCCGAGGTGTCGGCGCTACTCGGGCGGATGCCCTCGGCGGTCGGTTACCAGCCCACGCTCGAGACCGAGATGGGTGGACTCCAGGAGCGGATCACCTCGACCCAGAAGGGATCGGTGACGTCGATCCAGGCCGTCTACGTGCCGGCGGACGACCTGACCGACCCGGCGCCGGCGTCGGTGTTCGCGCATCTGAACGCCACGACGACGCTCTCACGCGGGATCTCCGAGAAGGGGATCTATCCCGCCGTGGACCCGCTCGACTCGAGTTCGACGATCCTCAAGGCCGACGTGCTCGGCGAGGAGCACTACGACACGGCGACAGAGGTTCAGGAGAACCTCCAGCGCTACAAGGAGCTGCAGGACATCATCGCGATCCTGGGGATCGACGAGCTCTCCGACGAGGACAAGCAGACGGTCACCAGGGCGCGCAAGATCGAGCGCTTCCTCTCGCAACCGTTCTTCGTCGCCGAGGCGTTCACCGGCCGCTCGGGCGAGTACGTGCCGGTCGCCGACACTGTCCGTAGCTTCCGCGAGATCCTCGACGGCAAGCACGACGACCTCCCCGAGAGCGCCTTCTACATGAAGGGCTCGATCGACCAGGTCCGCGACGGCACGTCCGAGCGCGAGAAGGGCGACGAGAGCGTCGATCGCGAAGCCGAGGAGCGGGAGGAGTCGAACGGCTCAGAGGGCTCAGAGGGCTCAGAGGACTCCGAGGAGTAGCGCTTGGCCGACGAGCACAGGCTCGAGGCGCAGGTCCTCACCCCCGAAGGCTCGGTCTTCGAGGGCGACCTGTTCCAGCTCTCCACCCGCACCGCGGTCGGCGAAGTGGGCATCCGCGCCCGCCACGCGCCGATGATCGCCCGGCTGGTGCCGTGCGAGCTGCGGCTGCACGAGTCCGACTCGGGCGAGCCCGAGCGCTACGCGCAGGGCGAGGGCTGGATGGAGGTTTTCGCCAACCGCGCCCGGGTGCTCGTGGCCGAGGTGAAGAAGCCCGAGGACCTCGATGTCGGCGAGCTGAAGTCGCGCCTCGACGAGGCTGAGCAGCGCCTGGAGGAGTCCGAGGAGGGCACCGCGGCCCGCGAGACCGCCGAGCGCGAGAAGGCCCGCTGCGAGGCCTTCATCCAGATCGCCGAGTCGAGCTAGGCGCCGTCCGCCCGGCTGGGCAGCAGGACCTCCATCGCAGCCCAGACCCCCCGGAAGCCGAGCTTCGCGTACAGGTCCTTCGCCCGGCCCTCGTCGTCGGCGACGATCCAGAGGTCCGTGGCGCCGGCGCCGGCCTCGATCGCGGCGCGGGTGATCGCCGTCCCCAGCCCACGTCCACGGTGCTCCGGCCCGACGTAGACGCTGGTGATCTCGGCGCCCGGGCCGTGCCGCTCGACCTCGCCGAAGCCCACGGCGGTGCCGTCCTTCACCGACGCGAAGACCCGGGCGCCCCGCTGAAGCGCGACCTCACGGGCCTGTGCCGGGTAGTCGCCCGGATCGACGTCCGGGAAGTCCTCCCGATGCCACGCGTTCCGAAGCTCGATCACCTCGTCGTAGGGGACCTCCTCGATCACGGTCTCCGGGCCTGGCGGCAGCGGCGCCTCGTGTCGCATCCAGATGATCGGGTTGGTCATCCACCCTCGTTCGTCGAACCCGGCCCGCAGGGGAACCGCGACCTCGACTTGATCGAAGTCGAGCTTCAGGTGACCGAGGCCGCTGAGCGCCTGCTGCGCGAACTCGATCAGCGCGTCCACACCCATATCGGGCGGCCGCTCGACCCGGACGACGTTGAAGTCGTAGTAGCTGGAGAGGCGAGTCGCCCGCACGACAGTCCCGTGCGCCCACGGCTCGATCACGTCGCAGACCTGCGCGTGGGTGGCGTCGCGCCAGGCGCGGGCGCGCGTCGGCGCGTCGTCGGCTGGGCGGGGGACTGCCACGGGGGCAGCGTACGGTGAGCGCCGATTCCCGATAATCCTTCGATCGCTCCCTCCGAGGAACAAGCGCTCGCCGAGCGGCTGATCGCCTACGACACCTCCACCGAGGAGGGGATCCGGCAGTGCGCCGGGTTCGTCAAGGGCTGGCTCGACTCGCGCGAGGTCGAGTCCGGGCAGATGGGGATCCGCGGGCTTCCGGTGACGACCGCGGCCGTCGGCCCAGCCGACGCTCCCACCGTGCTCCTCCACGGGCACATCGACGTCGTGCCGGGCCGGCCCGAGCAGTTCCACCCGACGCTCGACGGCGACCGCCTGATCGGCCGCGGCTCCTACGACATGAAGGGCGCGGTCGCTGCCCTGCTCCTGGCGATGGCCGACCTGCGCGACCAGGACGGGGTTCGCGTGCGGCTGGGCATCGTCCCCGACGAGGAATCCGAGGAGGAGGTCGAGCGCGGGGGTGACCTGCTGGTCGACAGCGGGTTCCGCGGCGACTTCGCGATCACGGGCGAGCCCACCGACATGCACGTGGGCGTGGCGGCAAAGGGCGTGCTGGCGATGCGCATCGAGGTCACCGGGCGCTCCGCGCACGGGGCGACCCCCTGGCTGGGCGAGAACGCGATCCTGAAGGCGATGGCCGTGTTTCGGGGGATCGAGTCGCTACCGTTTGCCTCCCGCAGCTCCGAGCTCTTCGACCGGCCCTCGATCAACCTCGGCCGGATCCTCGGGGGAGACGCCCTGAATAAGGTGCCAGACACTTGCTACATCGACGTGGATGTCCGCTACCTGCCCGAGCAGGACCCGGCCGAGATCCTGAGCGAGGTCGGGACGCTGGATGACGCACAGGTGATCTCGACCTTCTCGCGCCCCCCGGCCACCGTCGACCCCGATTCCATTCACGTGCGCGCCCTCTGCAGCGCGGCGGCCCGCCACCACGCGGCCGGCGTGACCAGCGTCGGGCGCGACGGGGCCTCGGACGCCGTGTCGTTCCTGCGCGTCGGGATTCCCGCGGTCGAGTTCGGCCCGGCCGGCGCCGGCCACCATGGCCCGGATGAGTGGGTCTCCGTCAGCTCGCTGGCGAGCTATCGCAAGGCGATCGTGGACTTCGTCCAGACCCTCCCCGGGATGCTGGCCGCCGGCGGCGGGGGACCGCGGTGAGCGACGACCGGCGCGACGACGACCTGCCGGAGGACGACGACCTGCCCGAAGAGGACGACCAGCCGGAAGAGGACGATGTGCCCGAGGACGGGGAGTTGCCCGACGACGAGCTTCCCGGCGACGACGACGAGGTCGCCGCCGAGGGCCCGGCGCCGGCCACCTGGGCCGGCCGCCAGGCATGGAGCGGCCTGCCCGCCGACTCCGATGACGACGGCGAGGAGGAGGCGGCAGGGCCGGAGGAGCCCGGCGAGAATGCGACCGCCGCGGGCGCCGAGACCGGGCTGACCGAGGAGTTCGACCAGCTCGAGGAGCAGCTCGCCGAAGACCTCGACACCGAGCTGGCCGGCGAGTACGACGTGCCCGCTGATGCGGCGGCCGACGAGGGCCCCGATCCGGCCGACGAGTTCGACTTCGACGAGGACGAGGGCGCCGAGGACGAGGCCGAGGCCGGCGACGAAGACGACGCGGGCGATGCCGGCGATGCCCACGACGCCGGCGTACCCGCGGCTGCGGCCGCCGCCGGATCCACGATCGAGGCCGACACGCTCTCGCTGGCCGACCAAGAGGAGGCCCGCGAGGCCGCGCTAAAGGGGCTTCGCGACCGCACCGCCGAGCACGCCGCCAAGCGCGGGATCACCGACTCCGGGAAGCCGCCGGAGGCGAAGGACACCGACGGCGAGGACGGCGAGGACGCCGACGGCCACGAGGAGAAGACGGCGGTCGCCGCGGGGGTCGGGGCCGCCGGCCCCACCGTCGAGGTGACGCCCGGCGAGAAGGGCGAGAAGCCGCCACGCGCCGGCGTCTGGGCGCGGTTCATGGCCGCCTCGTTCCTGATCGTGGCCTCCATGGCCGCGGCCACCTCGGTCTCGCTTCTCGTCTACCTGACCGACATCGCGAAGGGCCTCGGAGGCCTCGACCTCGCGAATCAGCTCGACGAGATCGACGAGGACGCGCAGAACTTCCTGATCATCGGCTCGGACGTCCGTCCCGATCAGACCAGCAAGGGTCTCTCGGACACCACGATGCTGCTGCGTGTGGACCCGGACCGCGGCGCGATCACCCAGCTCTCGATCCCGCGCGACCTGCGGGTGAACATCCCCAACCACGGGGTGGACAAGTTCAACGCCGCCTACTCCTATGGCGGCCCCAAGCTGACGCTCGAGGTGGTCAAGCAGATCACCGGCGACCGCATACCCATCAACCACGTCGTGAACGTCGACTTCACCGGGTTCGCCGACGCGGTCAACGCGATCGGGTGCGTCTACATGGACGTGGACCGTCACTACTTCAACGACAACGCGACGGCCGCGTCGTTCGCCGAGCAGTACGCCGAGATCGACATTCAGGCGGGCTATCAGCGCCTCTGCGGGTTCAACGCGCTCCAGTACGTTCGCTACCGCCACGAGGACAACGACATCGTCCGGGCCTCGAGACAGCAGGGGTTCCTGCGCGAGGCGAGGGCGAAGGTCCCGCCGTCCAAGCTCCTGGACGAGCGCGCCAAGCTCCTCGACATCTTCACCGACTACACGACCTCCGACATCGACGACTCGGGCACCCTCGTCCAGCTCTTCAAGCTGATGCTCGATGCCCGGGGCGCGCAGATCACGCAGATCGAATTCCCGTTCGACAGCCTCGACGAGGAGGGTTACGTCACCGCCAGCGACGCGCCCCTCCAGGACGCCGTGAGCAAGTTCCTGGGCGAATCCGGCGACGGCGAGGACGCCGGGGGAGCGGGCGATGGCGGCTCGGGCGGCGGCGGCGACAAGCCGGGCGGCAGCAAGCCCGGCGGCGAGAAGCCGGGCGGCGACAAGCCGGATGAAAAGCCCAAGCCGGACTCCGAGCCCGAGAGGACGCCCGAGCAGATAGCGGCGTCGCAGATGATCGACACGACGGTGGCCGGCCAGCAGTACGCGGCCGCGATCCGCGACCAGGGGAACAAGGACCTCAAGTTCCCGATCCTGTACCCGACGCTGATCACGCCGGGCTCACAGATCATCGACGACACCCGCTACTTCGGCATCGACGGCGGCGACGGCAAGCTCTACCACGGCTACAAGTTCGTGATCTCCCGGCCGGGCACCACGTACCCCACGGCCTACTACGGGGTCTCCGGCACCGATTGGCTCAACGCCCCGCTGTTCGCGAACCCGTCCACGACGCGCAAGATCGGGGATCGCGAGTACGACTTCTACTACGACGGTGGCGCCCTGCGGATGCTTGCGTTCGAGCGCGAGAAGACCAAGTACTGGGTCACCAACACGCTCGACAAGCTCCTGACCGAGCCGCAGATGATCGCGATCGCCCAGAACCTCTCCGAGGCCGGTTCCTGAGTACCCTCCCGCCCCCGATTCCGGGAGCACGATGACCGAGAAGCGAGATGGCATAGGAGTGATTGGCGTCGGCTGGGTCGGCCTGGTCACCGCCGCCTGCTTCGCGGACCAGGGCCACGACGTGGTCGCGATGGACGTCCACGAGGGCAAGGTGAACGCGCTCCGGGCCGGCGAGTTGACCATGCACGAGCCCGGCATCGCCGGGCTCCTCGAGCGAAACGGCGAGCGCCTTGCGTTCACCACCTCCATGGACGAGGCGCTCGAGCGCTGCCGGTTGCTCTTCTGCTGCGTCGACACCCCCCCGACCTATTCCGGCGACGCGGACCTCAGCCGGGTCAACGCCGTGGTCGCCAGCCTCGCCGACGAGGGCGACCACGCCCTGGTGATGAAGTCCACGGTGCCTGCCGGCACCGGCGCCGCGATCCGGCGCGAGCATCCCTCGCTCGCCTACGTCGCGTGCCCGGAGTTCCTGAAGGAGGGCTCGGCGGTCCAGGACTTCCTGCACCCGGATCGCGTCGTGATCGGCGCCGACGACAGAGACGAATGGGCGGCCGCCGCCGTCGAGGACCTCTACCGCCCGCTCGGCGGCGAGGTGGTCCGCACCGACGTCGCATCGGCGGAGATGATCAAGCTCGCCTCGAACGCCTTCCTCGCCACGAAGATCTCGTTCATCAACGAGATCGCGAACGTCTCGGAGGAGGTCGGGGCCGACGTGACCGAGGTCGCCCGCGGCATGGGCCTCGACAAGCGGATCGGCCCGTCGTTCCTCCAGGCGGGACTTGGCTTCGGGGGCTCGTGCTTTCCAAAGGACACCACGGCGCTGAAGCAGCTCGCCGGCAACACCGGCTACCACTTCCAGCTCCTGACCTCCGTGATCGAGGTGAACGAGCTGCAGAAGCGCCGGGTCTTGAAGAAGCTGGAGAAGCATCTCGGATCGCTGGCCGGCAAGCGGATCGCGCTGCTGGGGCTGGCGTTCAAGCCGAACACCGACGACATGCGCGAGGCGTCCAGCCTGGTGCTCTCGGCCCGGCTCCAGGGCGAGGGGGCGACGGTGGCCGCCTACGACCCGGTGGCCGAAGCCCGGGCGCGCGAGGTGCTGTCCGATGTCGAGTTCGCCGCCTCCGCCACCGAGGCGCTCGACGGTGCCGACGCCGCGATCCTCGTCACCGAGTGGGCCGAGTTCGCCGAGCTTGACTGGGCGTCGCTCGCCGGCCGCATGGCGACCCCGCTGCTGGTCGACGGGCGCAACTTCCTCGACCCGGACGCGCTTCGCAGCGCCGGCTTCACGTACGAGGGAATCGGCCGCCCGGCCTGACGAGCATGCAGGCAATCGTCCTCGTCGGGGGTGAAGGAACCCGGCTCCGACCGCTGACCGTGACCAGGCCCAAGCCGGCGCTGCGCCTGGTGGACAGGCCGTTCATCCGCTTCATGGTCGACTGGCTCGCCCGCCACGGCGTCACCGAGATCGTGGTGGCCTGCGGCTTCCGGGCGGCGTTGCTGCGCGAGGCGCTGGGCGAGCCCGTGCCGGGAGGACCGTCGATCCGCTACGTGGAGGAGCCCGAGCCGCTCGGCACCGCCGGCCCGATCCGGCTCGTCGCCGCGGAGGTGGATCTCGACGACCGCTTCCTGGTGCTGAACGGCGACGTGCTGACCGACCTCGACCTCACCTCCCTGATCGCTGCCCACGAGCGAACCGGGGCGACCGGCACGCTGGCGCTCTATCCGGTGGCCGACCCCAGCTCCTACGGGCTGGTGGTAACCGACGACGACGGCGCGGTCACCGAGTTCCTCGAGAAGCCCGACGCCGCCGAGATCACCACGGACCTGATCAGCGCCGGCGCCTACGTGCTGGAGCCGAGCGTCCTCGACCTGATCGGAGAGGGCCGCGCCGTCTCGATCGAGCGCGAGGTGTTCCCGCGGCTGGTCGGCAAGGGCCTGTACGGTCACCGCCTCGATGGCTACTGGATGGACATCGGCACACCCGAGCGCTACCTGCAGGCGAGCTGGGACATCCTCGAGCGCCGCGTCGCGACGGACGTCGTCGTCGACCCGGATTCGGCCGCGATCCTGATCGAGGAGGACTGCGTCATCGACGCCTCGGCCGTGATCGGCCCGCGGGCGGTGATCGGCCACGATTCCAGCGTTGAGGCCGGCGCCGCCGTCAGCGGCTCGGTGCTGGACTCCGGCTGCGTCGTGGGGGCGGGCGCGCGGATCGACGGTGCGATCCTGGCCCGGTCGGTGGAGGTCGGCGCCCGCGCCACCGTCGAGGCCGGCGCGGTGATCGGCGATGGCGCCCGGATCGCCGCCGGCACCACGATCCACGGCGACGCCCGCATCGCGCCCGGCGAGGAGGGCGCCCCATGAGCGACCCACTCGACGCGATCCGCGCCGTGGACGGCTCCGACCAGCTCGGCGACGTCCTCGGGCTGCCCGAACAGCTCGGCGACGCGCTGTGGCGGGTCGAGACCGCGGCGATCGATCAGTTCGAGGCAAGCGCGCTCGTGGTCTGCGGAATGGGCGGCTCCGGGATCGGCGGCAGCCTGGCCTCGGCCGCGATCGGCGACCGGCTGTCGCGGCCGATCGACATCGTTCGCGACTACGAGCTGGCCTCCTGGAACACGCCCGAGGCAGCGATCCTGTGCATGAGCTACTCGGGCAACACCGAGGAGACGCTCGCGTGCTTCGCGGCGGCCGAGGCGCTGGGCGCCCGCCGGATCGTCGCAACGATTGGCGGCGCGCTCGCCGAGGCCGCCCGCGCTGAGGGGGTCCCCGTGATCGGCATCCCGTCTGGCCTTCAGCCTCGGGGCGCCGTTGGCTACATGTTCGCAATCGCGGCCGAGGTGGCGGCGACGATCGGGGCCGCCGACGGGATCCGCACCGAGATCGACGCGGCAGCCGCCTGGCTCTCGGAGCAGACGGGCGCGATCGTCGCCCGCTCGGCCGAGATCGCCGAGGCGCTTCAGGGCGCCGTCCCGCTGATCTACGGATGCGACGTGACGATCCCGGTCGCCTATCGCTGGAAGACCCAGATCAACGAGAACGCAAAGCAGCACGCGTTCACGCACGAGCTGCCCGAGCTGGACCACAACGAAATCGTCGCCTGGGACCCCGCGCACCCCTCGGCCCAGATGGCAGCGGTCTTCCTGGAGGACGCCGACCAGCATCCGCGCGAGCGCCAGCGCGCCGAGCTGACGGCGAAGCTGATCGAGCCGGCGGCACAGGCGGTCCTGAGGATCGAGACCGAGGGCCCCAACCGCACGGCCCGGATGCTCTGGGGCGTGATGCTGGGCGACCTGGTCTCGCTGCATCTCGCGGCGGGACGCGGGGTGGATCCGGCGCCGATCGACATGATCGACCGGCTGAAGGACGCGCTGGGCCGGTCGGAGTAGACGCCCGCTAGCGGCGCCCGGCCAGGGCGACCGCCAGCCCCGCCGCGACCAGGATCACGCCCGCCGCCTGAAGCGCCGCCTGGGGCGCCGGCTTTCCCAGGATCGCCCGCGACTCCGCCGCGGAGAGCACCGACCCGAACGACGCGGCCGAGAGCGCGGACCCGGCCGACGCAGCCGAGCCGACGGACAACGCGGATGCCGCCGAGCCGATCGAGCCGATCGAGAGCACCGAGCCCACCGACCCGATCGAGAGCAGCGATCCCTTCGACGCGATCGACAGGATCGAGTCCTCGGACCAGAGCGACAGGGGGGACTCGGACACGCTTCGATCCTCTCACGGACGAGGCGGCCGCGCGGTGGTCAGCGCGCGCTCCGCCCCGGCGACCAAGCGTTCGAGCAGCTCCGCTGCGGGTAGCTCGACGGCGAGCGCCGCGCCCTGGCCGGCCCACATCGAGAGGAACTCTCCCGACTCACGTTCGGCGGCGGCGGCGGCCAGCGGACGCGAGAGGGAAAGCTGCGCCGGGAACGAGAGCGGCTCCTCGCCGGCCTCGTCGGTCGCGCGATTTCGAACAGCGCGAGCGGGGCGTCCGGAGAACGCCCGTGTGATCACGGTGTCCTCGGCCCGTGCGGCCTTCAGCGCCGCTCGGTGCAAGGGGTGGGTTGCGGCCTCGGGGGAGGCGAGGAACGCGGTGCCGATCTGAGCTCCGCCGGCGCCGAGGGCAAGCGCGGCCGCAAGGCCTCTGCCGTCGGCGATGCCGCCGGCCGCGACAACCGGCGCGTCGACGGCGTCGACGACCTGGGGAACCAGTGCGAGGGTGCCAATCGGTCCGTCGTCGCCATCCACGAGGAAGCTGCCGCGATGGCCGCCAGCCTCGGCGCCCTGGGCAATCACCGCGTCGGCGCCGCTCTCGGCGAGGAAGCGGGCCTCCGCGACCGTGGTCGCGCTGGAGAGCACGATGCAGCCGGCGCCGCGAACGGCCCGAACCGCCGTTTCCGCCGGCAGGCCGAAATGAAAGCTGGCGACGGCCGGCCGGATCTCGAGCAGCGCCTCGAGGCGCGCCTCGTCGAAAGCGATCGGCGGGATCGAGGGTACGGGCGGCTCACCCAGATCGAACTCGAGGTAGAGGTCGCCAAGGCGCTCGCGGGCCCGGGCGACGGCGGGCGCATCGAGCTCGGGCGCGGGGTGGCAGAAGAAGTTGACGTTGAAGGGCCGGTCGGTCGAGTCCCGCACCGCCTGCGCCTGCGCGAGCAGCTCGTCGGGCGTCAGGGTCGCCGAGCCCAGCGAGCCCAGCGCCCCAGCGGCGCTCACCGCGGCCGCGAGCTCCGGGGTGGCCGCGCCCGCCATCGGCGCCTGGATCACCGGGATCTCGATGCCGAGCAGCTCGGTCAGATCGGTCCGCATGGCAGCTCCGATCCTAGGGCCCATGGCGCCGCCTCGTCAGAATGCCGAGTATGGCGGGAACCAAGGAGCCGGCCCTGCTCGCGCGGGACCTGAGCAAGGTCTTCGGCGAGGGCGAGACGGCGGTCCATGCCCTGGACGGCGTGGCGTTCGAGGTCGCCCGCGGCGAGATGGTCGCGATCATGGGGCCCTCGGGGTCGGGCAAGTCGACGATGCTGCACCTGCTGGGCGCGCTGGAGACCCCCACACGCGGCGAGATCTCGCTGGGCGGCGAGCGCTACGACGGCCTCTCCGACAACGGGCTGACGCGCCTGCGGCGCGACCGTATCGGGTTCGTGTTCCAGTTCTTCAACCTGCTTCCCGCGCTGAGCGCCGAGGAGAACGTGCTCCTGCCGGCGCTGATCGCGGGCCGGCGCGACGAGGCGATCCGGGGCCGGGCCGGCGACCTGCTCGGGCGCGTCGGCCTCAGCCACCGCACCACCCACCTGCCGTCCGAGCTCTCCGGTGGCGAGCAGCAGCGCGTGTCGATCGCCAGGGCCCTCCTCACCGAGCCCGAGCTCGTCCTGGCCGACGAGCCGACCGGCAACCTGGACTCGCGCTCGAGCGTGCAGATCCTCGAGCTGCTGCGCGACGTGAACCGCGCCGAGCGCCAGACGCTGGTGATCGTCACTCACGACCCGGGCGCGGCGGCGATCGCCGAGCGCGTCGTTTTCCTGCGCGACGGCCGCGTGGCCGACGAGATCGAAGGTGGCGACCGCCAGCGGGTCTCCGAGGCCTTCGTGGCGCTCGGGGCCGTGGCCACCGAGGCCTGAGCGGTGCGCTCGTTCTCGGGCCTGGCGCTGCGGCGCGTGCGCGCTCGCCGCGCCCGGGCGCTGCTGACGGCCGCCGGCATCGTGCTGGGCGTCGGCATGATCCTCGGCGTCCTGCTGCTCGCGGCCACGATCAACAGGACGTTCACGGACCTGTTCGACTCGGTCTACGGCGAGACCGACCTCGTCGTCTCCGGAAGCGGCGAGGACTCGCTGCGAGCCTCCACGTTCGACCGCGTTGCCCGCGCCCCGGGCGTCGAGGACGCCGCCGGGAACGTGCTGAGCGTGTTCACGCTGATCGGCGAGAACGGGCTGGCCTCCCCCGACGGCGACAAGCAGCTGAACGTGGCCGGCCAGGACCCCAGGGCCGACGACCTGACCGGGTCCGAGACGGTCGCGGGACGCGAGCCCCGGAGGGGGCTGGAGATCGCGCTGCAGGAGAGCTGGGCCTCCGCGCAGGACGTCCAGGTGGGCGACCGGATCCGCCTTGCCACGCCGGACGGCGAGAAGCGCTTCGACGTCGTCGGGCTGTTCGCGTTCTCCACCGGACTCGACTTCGGCGGCCAGGGCTTCGCTGCCATGCCGCTGCGGGAGGCCCGCGACGTCATGGACAAGCCGGGGCGCCTGGACGAGATCAACGTCGTGGTCTCCGGCGGCGAGTCGCGGGTGGACGAGGTGCAGCGGCGGCTGCGAAACCGCCTGCCCGGAGGCGTCGTCGTTGACACGCCGCAGGAGAAGAGCGACGACGTGGAATCCCAGCTCCAGGCGTTCAACGCGATCCTCTACTTCTTCGCCGCGATGGCCCTCTTCGTCGGGGGCTTCCTGATCTTCAACTCCTTCAACATGAGCGTCTTCCAGCGCACGCGGGAGATCGGCATGCTGCGGACGCTGGGCGCGTCGCGCGGCAAGATCGCCGCGTCGATCCTCACCGAGGCCGTCGTCCTGGGAGTTATCGGCGCCGCGGTTGGCCTGGCGCTGGGCGTGGGGCTGGCGCTGGCGCTGATCGAGCTGATGCGCTCGCTCGACTTCCCGGTGGGCGACCTCGTCCTGACCCCGCTCGCCCCGGTGGCCGCGGTGGTGACCGGCCTGGTGACGGCCGTGGGCGGCGCGTTCTATCCCGCGCGCAGGGCGGGGAGGACCTCGCCGATCCGCGCGGTACTGGGCACCGAGGGCCTCCGGCCCAGGCTGCGGGCCCGGCGAGCCGCGTTCGGCCTGGTCCTGATCCTCGCCGGCTTGGCGGGCGCGTTTTGGCTGGGCGCGGCCGAGGAGGTAACCACGGTCGTCGCCGCCGCGGGCATGACGGGGACGATCGCGATCTTCTTCGGCATCGCGCTCGTGGCGCCGTTCGCGATCCGGCCGCTGGTCCGCTTGCTGTCACTGCCGCTGCGGCTGGTCTTCCCGGTCGAGGGCCGGCTCGCGGCCGACGCGGCCCGCTCGGACCCGGGCAGGACGGCGGCCACGGCCACGGCGCTCATGATCGGCCTCGCCCTCGTCGTCGCCGTCAACAGCCTCGGCGCCAGCTTCCTGAAGACGATCTCCGACGAGTTCGACCGCAGCTTCGCCCGCGACCTGACCGTGCAGCCCACCGGCTTCGCCCCCGGACAGGGCCCCCAGCAGACGATCGCCGGCAGCCTCCGCGACCGGCTGGCGAAGATCCCAGAGGCCTCGGTAGTAGCCCGCGAGCGATTCATCTTCACCCCCGACCTCCCGGGGCCGAGCGGGAAGACCAAGTCGGACGGGCTCCTGGTGGGCTTCGAGCCCCTGCGCTACGCGAAGGTCGACACCACCGACATCGAGGGGGCGCCCCGCGAGGAGGTGTTCCGGCGGATGACCGACGGCGAGGTGACGGTCGGCAAGGCCTACTCGGATGAGCGGGACCTGGCGGTCGGCGACACCCTCAAACTCGAGGGCCCGTCCGGCACCCGCAGGGCGCGCATCGCGGGCATCGTCGAGACGGTCGTCTTCGGCGGTCAGACGGTTGGCATGTCGCTCGACACCATGGAGCACGTCTACGGGACCAGCGGTGACTCCCAGCTCGCGCTCAAGGCGACCTCGGAGGACGCCCGGCCGGCGCTGCGGCGCGAGGTCCAGAAGGTCGTCTCGAAGGACTACTCGAACCTCTCGGTGCTCTCGAACGACGAGCTGAAGGCCGACGTCGAGCAGCAGGTGAACGAGCAGTTCGGGATCTTCTACGCGATCGTCGGGGTAGCGATCTTCGCGAGCCTGTTCGGGATCATCAACACGCTCACGATGTCGGTGATCGAGCGAACCCGCGAGATCGGGGTGCTGCGGGCGCTCGGCGCTTCGCGCTGGCAGGTCCGGCGGTCGATCGCCGACGAGAGCCTGGTGATCGGACTGATCGGGGCGCTGCTGGGGATCGCTGTCGGGGCCGGGCTCGGCGCCGCCCTGCTTCAAGGGCTCTCGGCCGGCGTGCCGGGGGTGGCCTACCGCCCGCCGGTGACGACGATGCTGTGGGTGGGCGTGGCCGGCCTCGCCCTCGGCCTGATCGCCTCGATCATCCCTGCGCGCCGAGCCGCCCGCCTCGACGTGATCCGCGCGATCTCCTACGAGTAGGCTCACCGGTATGAGCGATGAGATCGAGCACGGGTTCGCCGAGGGCCAGAAGGTCTGGGTCGAGGACGGCGACGGCAAGCACCACCCCGGGATCTTCGTGGGCGACAACGAGGCCGCCGGCTGGTTCGGCGGTGGGCCCAGCGCCTACGTCGCCCACCCCGAGGCGAAGCAGGCCGAGGTCGTCTCGCTGTTCCGGATCACGCCCCGCGACGAATAGCCGCGCGCATGGCGCCGCTCAGTAGCGGTAGTGGTCCGACTTGAAGGGCCCCTCGACCGGCACGCCCAGATACGCGGCCTGCTCGGGGCTCAGCGTGGTGAGGCTCACGCCCAGCGCGTCCAGGTGAAGGCGCGCCACCTTCTCGTCCAGGTGCTTGGGGAGCACGTGGACGCCCATCGGGTACTGCTCGTGCTTGGAGAACAGCTCGATCTGGGCGATCACCTGGTTGGTGAACGAGTTCGACATCACGAACGACGGGTGGCCCGTGGCGTTGCCCAGGTTCAGCAGGCGGCCCTCTGACAGCACGATGATCGTGTGGCCGTCGGCGAAGGTCCACTCGTCCACCTGCGGCTTCACCGTGTCGCGGGTAGCGTCGTCGAGGCGCTCGAGGCCGGCCATGTCGATCTCGTTGTCGAAGTGGCCGATGTTGCCGACGATCGCCTGGTGCTTCATCCGCTGCATGTCGGCGACGCCGATCACGTCCTTGTTGCCGGTGGCGGTGACGAAGATGTCTGCCGTCTCGACGACCTCGTCGAGCGTGCGGACCTCGTAGCCCTCCATCGCGGCCTGGAGCGCGCAGATCGGGTCGATCTCGGTGACGATCACCCTGGCGCCCTGGCCGCGCAGCGAGGCGGCGCAGCCCTTGCCGACGTCGCCGTAGCCCAGGATCACCGCGACCTTGCCGCCGATCATCACGTCGGTCGCGCGGTTGATCCCGTCGACCAGCGAGTGGCGGCAGCCATAGAGGTTGTCGAACTTCGACTTCGTGACCGAGTCGTTGACGTTGATGGCCGGGAACAGGAGCTCGCCGGCCTCGCCCAGCTGGTAGAGGCGGTTGACGCCGGTCGTCGTCTCCTCGGTGACGCCGATGATCGCCGCGGCGGCGCGGGTCCACCGCTGAGGGTCGGCCTCGAGCGAGCGCTGCAGGGTCTCGAGCACGACGCGGAACTCCTCGGAATCGGCCGATGCCGGATCCGGGACAGCCCCCGCCCGCTCGAACTCGACCCCCTTGTGGATCAGCATCGTGGCGTCGCCGCCATCGTCGAGGATCATGTTCGGGCCGCCGTCGGGCCAGCTCAGCGCCTGCTCGGTGCACCACCAGTACTCCTCGAGCGTCTCGCCCTTCCAGGCGAAGACCGGGATCCCGGCGGCAGCGATGGCCGCGGCTGCATGGTCCTGGGTGGAGAAGATGTTGCAGGAGGCCCAGCGCACCTCGGCGCCCAGCGCGACGAGGGTCTCGATCAGGACCGCGGTCTGAACCGTCATGTGGAGCGATCCGGTGATCCGGGCTCCCTTCAGCGGCTGGGAGGCGGCGAACTCCTCCCGCGTCCTCATCAGGCCGGGCATCTCGTGCTCGGCGAGGGTGATCTCCTTGCGGCCGAAGTCGGCCAGGCCGATATCGGCGACCCGGTGGTCCTCGGTGGCGATCGTGCTCATGCGTCTCCTGGTCTCGGGCTTGACAACGGCCACGAAGGATAGGAGGCCGGGGCGCCCGCAACGTTACGGGCGTCGAACGGCGCGTGTACTAGCCTCACGCCCGGATGCGAGCGATGGTCATGGCGGCGGGGCTTGGCACGCGGCTGCGGCCGCTGACCTGGGAGATCCCGAAGCCGGCCGTGCCGGTGGCCAACCGCCCGGTCATCGAGCACATCCTGCGCGGGCTGCGAGCCCACGGGATCGAGCAGGTCGTCTCCAACCTCCATTGGTTCCCGGAGACCATCCGCGGGCCGCTGGGCGACGGGTCCCAGCTGGGGATCGAGCTCACCTACTCCTACGAGGAGGAGCTCCTGAACACGGCGGGGGGCGTTCGCAACGTCGCCGACCGGCTCAGCGAGGAAGGCGAGTCCTTCCTGGTGATGGCGGGCGACGCGCTCACGGACATCGACTTCACCGCGCTGATCCAGGCGCACGAGCGGCTGGGGGGCGTCGCCACGCTCGCCGTCAAGCGGGTCCCCAACGTCGACGAGTACGGCGTGGTCATCGCAGGCTCCGACGGCCGCGTCCAGGGCTTCCAGGAAAAGCCGGACCCGGCGGAGGCGCTCTCGGACCTGGCCAGCTGCATGATCTACGCCTTTCGCCCGGAGGTCTTCGACTACTTCCCCGCGGACCCCAGGCCCGACTTCGCACTGGACGTGTTCCCGGCGCTCCTCGAGCACGACGTGCCCTTCCACGTCCACGCGATCGACGAGTACTGGAACGACGTGGGCTCGATTGGCGAGTACCTCCAGGGGAACCTGGACGTCGTCGAGGGCCATGTGCGTGTGGACCCTGCAGGGGAGCTGCTCGAAGGCGGGCCCGACGAGGAATCCGCCGCCCCCCAGGACGGCGGCTGGGAGCTCAGCGGCCGGGCGCTGGTGGCGGAGGGGGCGGCGATCGCGGCCGGTGCCCGCATCGACGGCCCCGCGGTCGTCGGTCCGGGCGCCTCGGTCGGGGCCAACGCGATCGTGAAGCACTCGGTGCTGCTGCCCGGGGCCGAGGTGCCGTCGGACTCGATGCTGGTCGGCTCGATCGCCGGGCGCCGCGGCCGCCTGGCGGCCGCCTGAGCGGGCGTAGATGCCGAGAGTCGAGCTTCTGTGGTGGCGCGACTGCCCGTCATGGGAGCGGGCGATCGACCTGGTCCGCGAGGAGATGGCCGGGCTGGCGCTCGATCCCGACGGGCTTGAGGTACGGGAGATCCGCGACGAGGAGGAGGCCGGGCGGGAGGGGTTTCCCGGATCCCCGACGGTGCGCGTCAACGGCGCCGACATCCAGCCGACGGACGAGCCGGCGGGGCTAACCTGCCGCATCTATCGTCGGCGCGACGGGCGGGTCTCGCCGCTGCCCGACGTCCAGGACGTGCGCGACGCCATCGCGGCCGCGCTGAGAGAGGAGAAGCAGTGACAGAACCGGCATCGCTTTCGATCGGCGACCTGGCTCCGCCGTTGGAGCTTCCCGATACCGACGGCGAGCTGACCACGCTCCCGTTCCCGGGTGAGGCGCCTGCGACCGTGGTCGTGTGGACCTGCAACCACTGTCCGTACGCGATCGCCTGGCACGAGCGGCTGATGGACGTCGCCCGCGACTACGGCGGACAGGGCGTTCGCTCCCTTCATGTGAACTCCAACGACGCCGCCCGGAAGGCCGGGGACTCCTACGAGGCGATGCAGGAACGCGTCAAGGCAGAGGATTGGCCCTGCCCCTACCTCCACGACGCCAGCCAGGACGCCGCCCGAGCCTGGGGACCGCTGACGACTCCCGACGTCTTCGTCTTGGACTCCGACCTCCGGCTGCGCTACCGGGGCGCTCCAGACGCGGACTACGACGATCCCTCCCAGGGGGCGGCGTGGCTTCGCGCGGCGCTCGACGCGATCCTCTCGGGCGGGGCACCCGAGCCGGCCGAGACGAAGCCGGTGGGCTGCTCGATCAAGTGGAAGGAATAGTCACGTGACCGCTCGCCGGCGGCTGGTCAAGGTGCCGGCCTCGTCCGCCAACCTCGGGCCGGGCTTCGACGTGCTGGCCGCCGCCCTGACCGTCCATCTCGAGCTGGAGGTCAGCGAGGCGGGTGAGTTCTCGGTGGACCCCGGGGCCGATGGGCTGCCGGCCGATCGCTCGAACCTGTGCGTGAGCGCGTTCGAGCGCCTGCACCCGACGGACGGGCTGCGGTTCGAGGTCACCTCCGAGATCCCCATCGCGCGCGGCATGGGCTCGAGCGCCGCGGCGATCGTCGCCGGGCTGATGGCCGCCGACCACCTCTACGAGCTGGCCCTGGGCAAGGACGAGATCTACCGGCACGCGGTCGAGCTGGAGGGCCACCCCGACAACGTGGCGGCGGCGCTCTACGGTGGCATCGCGCTCTGCCCGCGCGCCGGTGACGGGGGCCTACCCGCGCCGGTGCGCCTCGAGCCGCCCGAGGGAGTCGAGCCCGTCCTCGTAGTTCCGCACGAGGAGGTGGCGACCAGCGCCGCCCGCTCGGCGCTGCCGGCGCAGGTGACACTCGACGATGCGATCGCCAACGTCGCAGCCGCCTCGCAGCTGACCCTGGGGATCGAGCGCTCCGACCTGGCCCTGATCGGGCGCGGCCTGGCGGATCGACTGCACCAGCGCCACCGCGCAGGCCTGTTCCCCCGCTCGATCGAGCTGGTCGAGGCGGCGAGTGACCTGGGCGCCATCGGCGCCTCGATCTCGGGCGCCGGCCCGACCGTGCTGGTCTGGTGCTTCTGGCAGGACACCGGCAAGGTTGCGAGCGCTCTCGAGGAGCGCGCCGAGGGGTGGGCGGACGTCGTGCGGGCGCCGTTCAGCCCGCTGGGCGCCGACGTCCCCGAGCTCTGAGCCCGCCCGCGGCCCTTGGGGCGCTGCGCGTGACTACCCTCACGTAACCGCGGCCGCGAGCGAGATAGGTTTTCGTCGTACGCCGTAAAGCCAAGGCGAAAGGAGCGCGTATGGCATTCGAGGAGTTGAAGGCGAAGCACAGCGTCGTCTGGGGCAGCGGCCCCTACGAGCGGATCTCCGAGCACCTGACGATCGCCCACGACCATCTGCTGCGCGAGATCGAGCCGGCCCCGGGCCAGGAGTGGCTGGACGTGGCCACGGGCACGGGCGAGATCGCCGTCAGGGCCGCCGAGGGCGGGGCGACAGCCACGGGCCTCGACCTCGCCCCGGACCTGATCGAGCGAGCGCGCCAGCGTGCCGCCGACGCCGGCGTCGACGTCCGCCTCGAGGCCGGCGACGCCGAGGCGCTGCCGTACGACGACGCCTCGTTCGACGTCGTCACGTCGAGCTTCGGCGCGATGTTCGCGCCCGACCATGCCGCGGTCGCGCGCGAGCTCGCCCGCGTGACCAAGCCCGGCGGGCGACTCGGCCTGCTGACGTGGCACCCCAAGGTCGGGGTGGCCGAGTTCTTCAAGGTCATGGCCGCCTACATGCCACCGCCCCCGGAGGGAGCCGGCAGCCCGTTCACCTGGGGCGATCATGCCCACGTCGAGGAGCTGCTCGGCGACGCCTTCGAGCTTCGCTTCGAGGAGGGCGACTGCCCGCAGCCGGGCGACTCGGCCGAGGAGACGTGGGAGCTCTTCTCGACCGCCTACGGTCCGACCAAGGCCCTGGCCAACTCGCTGGACGACGAGAAGCGCGCCGCGCTCAAGGCCGACTGGGTCGCCTACTTCGAGCAGTTCCCCTCGAACGGCGGCGTCAGCCAGCCGCGACCGTACGTTCTGGTGCTCGGCGAGCGCCGCTAGGACTGGAGCGGCGCCCCGATTATGTCGAGGCGCCGGGTCAGCCCCCCGAGGGCGAACTCGCGGATCTCGTTCGCGCTCGCGCCGAGCGCGTCCCAGTCGGTGCCGCTGCCAAAGTCGGGTGGGCTCAGCGACTCCGCCATCGCGGGCAGAAGCTCGGTCAGCGTGGCCCGGATCGTGTCGGCCGCGTCCGGGTCGCCGCGAACGGCCTCGCGGAGGAACCACACGCCGTAGCCGATGTGCCTGGTTTCGTCGTGGTGGATCTTCGAGTACCCCTCCACGAAACCGGGGAGGAGGCTCTCCCGCTCGAGGTATCCGGTTATGAACCGAAACGAGGTGAGGCCGAGCGTGCTCTCGAGCGCGAGGTGGTAGAGGGTCACGAAACGGATCTTGGCGTCGAGGTCGCCGGTTGATGCGACCAGACGCTCGTGCGCCTCGACCAGCGCCTCGTCGAAGAGACGGCGGAATGCGGGAGAGATCTGCTCCCGGGCTCGCTCGACGTGAGCCGCGATCACCGCGGGCTCTGCGATCACCTCGTCACGGAAGCGCGCGTAGAACTGCATGTGCCTCGCCTCATCGACCTGCTGGGTGGCGAGGAAGGTGGCCTCCTCCTCGCTGCCGTGCGAGCCCACCAGACCCGAGAACTTCGTCGTGATGCGCTCCTCGGCCACCATCAGCGACGACAGCGCCCAGTACACGAGCCCTCGGTCGCCCTCGCTCATGCGGGCCCATTGCTCGCGGTCGCGCGACAGGTCGATCTCGAAGGGGTTCCACTGCGAGTCCTCCCACCGCCTGTAGAGCGTCTGGGGGTCGTTGAGCTGGATCTCGGCAGCGCTCATCGACCCAGGCGCAGTCGCGCACGCACGATCGACGAGGCGGCGTGCTCGTGGACGCGATGTGTCTCCCTGACCTCGATCGCCTCGAAGCCGGCCGCGGAAAGCTCGCTCTCGAAACCCTCTCGTGTGAGCGCTCCCGCGACGCAGCCGGTCCACTGCTCCATGTCGCGACGGGTTGCCTCGTCCATGTCCGGGTCGGCGACCACGTCGCTCACGGCGAATCGACCACCGGGGCGGAGGACACGCGCCGCCTCACCGAACACGCGGGCCTTGTCCCCAGAGAGGTTGATCACGCAGTTCGAGATGATCACGTCGATCGAGTCGTCCGGGAGCGGGATAGCCTCGATCGCTCCCTTGAGGAACTCGACGTTCTGGACCCGGGCCTCCCGCTGGTTGTGTCGCGCCAGGTCGAGCATCTCGTCCGTCATGTCGAGCCCGTAGACCTTCCCGGTCGGGCCCACACGCCGCGCGGAGAGCAGCACATCGATCCCGCCCCCGGACCCGAGGTCGAGCACGATCTCGCCAGCGTGCAAGTCCGCGACCGCCGTTGGGTTGCCACATCCCAGCGACGCGAGCTTGGCAGCATCCGGAAGAACGTCACGCTCCTTGTCCTCGTAGAGCCCGGCGCCGAAGGCGTGGCGCTGCTCGGAGGTGATCGCGGCGGCCTCGCCGCAGCACGCCGCCGAGCGCTGGGCGGCCGCCGCCACCGCAGCGGCCGCGTAGCGCCTTCGCACCGCCTCCTGCACACCCCGAGGGTCTTCGGCCTGCCCGCATCCGCATCCCTGAGGATGGTCAGCCGCGCAGCAATCGCCCTTCGCGTCTGGTTCACAGCAGGTCTCCTGTGCCGCCGGCGAGCAGCACCGCGACTCGACGGTCTCGGCAGTCTTCAGCTCAGCCATGTGCGCAGCTCCTTCAATGCCTCGGGCTCGACGTAGTAGTAGGCCCATAGGCCCTTGCGCTCCGAGCCGACGATGCCAGCATCGCGGAGCTTCTTGAGGTGATGCGAGACCGTTGGCTGCGATAGGCCAAACAGGGGCACCAACTCGCACACGCAGACCTTGCCGGCGTGCTTTCGAAGCACATCGACGAGCTGCATCCGCACCGGATCGCCCAACGCCTTGGCTACCTCGGCCATCCGCTCGGCATGCTCGCGCTCGATGTCGGGATAGACGACCGGGTCGCAGCAGACGTCGCCCTTGGCGCGTTTCTGCTTCGGCGCCAGCTCCAGGGGTTGCGGCTCCGTGGTTAGGGCGGGGCTCATCTGATCCTCCCTCGCGAATAGACAGTCATCAATCTACGTATATCGATTGAAAAGACATTTGTCAATGGAGTAAGGTGGACTACGTGCTCACGAAGGATGTGCCCGAGGTCCTGTTCGTTTGCGTTCACAACGCCGGCAGGTCGCAGATGGCGGCCGGGCTGCTCAGCAAGCTTGGCGAGGGGCGGGTGCACGTCCGCACCGCCGGATCGGACCCGGCCGAGGAGATCAACCCCGCGGTCGTCGAGGCGATGCGGGAGGTCGAGGTCGACCTCTCCCAGGAGTTCCCAAAGCCACTGACGGATGAGTTCGTGCGGGCGGCTGACGCCGTGATCACGATGGGGTGTGGAGACGCCTGCCCCATCTACCCCGGCAAGCGCTACGAGGACTGGGAGCTCGAGGACCCGGCCGGGCAGGATCTCGCGACCGTCCGCGGGATCCGGGACGAGATCGGGCGCCGCGTAGCCGCCCTGCTCGACGAGGTCGCGCCAGCGGGTGGAACGCCCTGACCTGAAGCGGCGGGCCCTCGCCGAAGGGTTCGCTGCCTTCGCGCTGGTTTTCGCGGGGTGCGGGGCCATCGTCGCCGACGCCGAGTACGGAGGAGTCCTGGGCGTCGTGGGCGTAGCGCTGGTCTTCGGTCTCGTGATCATGGCGATGGTCTACGCGACGGGCCACCTCTCGGGCGCGCACATCAATCCGGCAGTGACCATCGCCTTCGCTCTCACGCGGCACCTGCCGGCGCGCGAGGTAGGGGCGTACGTTGGGGCTCAGGTCCTCGGCGCGCTGGCAGGCGCCCTGGTCCTTCTGGCGGTGTGGCCGGAGCAGCCTGCCGCGCTGGGCGTGACGACTCCGACCGTGGCAACACTCAGCGCTCTGGCCTACGAGACGCTTCTCACCGCGGTCCTGATGTTCGTGATCATGGCCGTCGCCACAGACACGCGGGCCGTCGGGCCCGCCGCGGCCATCGCGATCGGTGGGACCGTGGGTCTAGACGCGCTGTTCGGGGGCCCGGTCACCGGCGCCTCGATGAACCCGGCGAGATCCCTTGCCCCGGCCGTCGCTTCGGGGAGCTACGACCACCTCTGGATCTACCTCGTCGGTCCAGTCGCGGGCGGCTGCCTCGGCGCGATGGCCTACCAACTGGTGCGAGGAACGTCGCGGTCCTAGTCCAGCAGCCCGACCTGGCGCAGGATCGAGACCGAGTCCGAGTACACGTCCTTGCGCTTCACGAGGCCGTCCTCGAATGGGATCACGTCAAGGCCCTTCCAGCTGATCTCGTTGCCGGTCGGCTCGGCGACCAGGTTGCCGCGGCGTCATCTTGTTGGCGTGCGTGGCGGTGGCCGTCCACTCCTGGACCACCAGCCCGTCGCGGCAGTAGGTGCGCCGGCCCTCGAAGCGGATGTCGGGCCAGCTCTCGAAGATCTTGGCGATGTGCTCGCGGACGTCCTCGCCCTGGGCGGCCTCGCCGGCCGTGTGGTTCTCGAAGACCATGTCCGGCGCGTGCATCGCCATGATCGCGTCGAGGTCATGGGCGTTCCAGGCGTCGTTGTAGTCGGCGATCGCCTGCTCCAGCGCCTGCGGTGAGTCACCGTCGCTCATGGCGCCCACCCTACCCCCGTTTGGCCAGGAGCTCCAGGAGCACGTCGATCAGGGCGTCGACGTCCGCCTCGGTCGTCTGCCAGTTGACGATCGCGGGACGCAGGGCAACCTTGCCGAGGTAGTCGGTGGTTCCGGCGAAGACCCGCCCGTCGGCGAGGAGCGCGGCCCCGAGCTCGCGGTTCAGCTCGTCGAGGCTCTCCTCCGGCGCGTCGGCGGGCCGCACCCGGAAGCAGACGATGTTGAGGTTCACGTCGGCGAGCCGCTCCAGCGCGGGCTCCGCGTCGACCCGCTCGGCCAGGCGCCGCGCCAGGCGCAGGTGGCGCTCGACCATCGCTCGGTGGCCCTCGCGGCCGTATGCACGCAGCGTGGCCCACACTGCGAAGCTCCGCGCGCGCCGCGAGTTCTCGGGCGTCAGGAAGCCCGGGTTGGGCCGGGGATCCTCGCGCGAGGGCAGGTACGGGGCGCCGACGTTGAGGCCGCCCGCGAGGCGCTCCGGCTCGCGAACGAACGCGAAGCCGCAGTCATACGGGACGTTCAGCCATTTGTGGGCGTCGGCGGCGATCGAGTCCGCCCGTTCGATGCCGTCGGTCAGGTGGCGCGACTCGGGCGCCAGCCGCGCGAACAGCCCAAACGCCCCGTCGACGTGAAGCCAGGCGTCGTGGGCGTCGGCGAGCTGCGCGACCTCGGCGATGGGGTCGAAGTCGCCGGCGTTCACCTCGCCGGCACAGGCGATCACGATCGGCGGCGACGCGGCGGCGGTGAGCTCGCGCTCCAGCGCCTGCAGGTCCATGCGGCCGGCTTCGTCGCGGGCCAGGCGCCGAACGTTGCCCTGGCCCAGTCCCAGCATCCCGGCAGCCTGCACGGCGCTGGGGTGGACGTACCCGCTCGAGAGAATCACGGGCGGTGGCAGGGCGCTGAGACCGCGCCTCGTCCGCGTCCACTCCCTGGCGCTCGGCCCACCAGCTTCGGGCGGCGAGCAGGCCGGTGAAGTTGGCCATCGTTGCGCCCGTCACCAATGTCCCGGTGAGGCCGTCGGGCAGCTCGAACAGCTCGCGCAGCCAGCGCGTCGTAACCGCCTCGAGCCGCGCGGCGAGGGGCGAGGATGCCCATCCGAACGCCACCTGGTCGAGCGCCGAGGCGAGCCAGTCCGCCCCCAGCGCGGCCGGAGTGCCGCCGCCCATTACGAAGTGAAAGAAGCGCGGTCCGCTGGAGCGGGTGGCGTGCGGGGCCAGCTCCAGCAGCTCGGCGAGGGCGCGGAGCGCGCCGTCGCCCGCCTCGGGAAGCTCCGGGTCCCAGGCGATCAAGGCCTCCTCGGCGCCCGCCCGCTGCACGGGCTCGCCGGGCAGGGCCTCGACGTACGCCTCGGCCTCGCGCGCCACCTGCTCGAGCACCTCGCGCATCTCGCCGCGAAGCTCGAGCGGGTCGCTCATGCCTTCCGCCTCCCTACCCCCGGGCGCCCGCCGGCACCAGCTCGGCGCTGAGCTCGTCGAGTCGCTCCAGCAGTTCGGGCCGGCCCAGCCTGCGCACCATCTCGCCGGCGAGGGAGAGGTAGTCCGAGCCCCGGTCCGGGCGGTAGTCCAGGATCGGGATCGCGCGCTCGGCCGACTCGGCGTAGGCGATCGACTGGCGGATCACGGTCCGGAACATCTTGTCGCCGAAGCGCTCGGTCAGGGACTCCAGCGTGTGCCGGGCGTGCTTGGTACGCATGTTGGCGATGTTGAGGCACACGCCCAGCAGCTCGAGCTCGGGGTTGAGCGACTCCCGCGCCAGCTCGACGACCTCCATCGCCTGCTCCATCCCCTGCAGCGAGAAGTACTGCGCCTCGGTCGTCAGGATCGCGTAGTCGGCGCAGACCAGCGCGTTGACGGTCAAGAGGCCCAGCGTGGGCGGGCAGTCGATCAGGATCAGCTCCTTCTGGCGCTTGAGGTCCATCAGCGCCCGGCGCAGGATCACCTCCCGGCCGATCTTGCCCGCCAATGCCAGCTCGGCCTCCGAGAGCGCCAGGTTGGCCGGGATCACCGAGCCGTGCACCGCGTCGGCCGCCCGCGCCTGCCCCTGGAGCACGTCGCCGAGGGTGGGGGAGGCGTCGTGCGCGGTGTCGAAGTAGTCCGACAGGTTGCCCTGGGGGTCGGCGTCGATCGCCAGCACGTCGGTGCCGAGGCGCTCGAAGACGTCGGCCAGCGACCGGACCATCGTGGTCTTGCCGGTGCCGCCCTTCTGTGAGAGAACCGCGATCGTGGTGGACATCGCCGCGACTCTATCTGGGCGTGCGCCGGGCCAGTTCACCAGCCGATAGTCGCCGTATACTTCCCGCTCCCCCTGTCCGTCGCGCGCCCGCTCGAAGAAGGCGCGGAACCGGAGGTAGCAACGTGTCCTCGCCCAAGCGTTTTTCGCCCGAGCTTCCCTGGCGTCCGCTCGTTTCCCCTCCGTCGGTCGAGGACAAGGACGCGTGCGCGATCTACGCCTCGGTGCGCAAGGACGCGACGCCCAGCCACGTGCCGGTGGCGCGCGCCCTCGAGAACCTCCAGAAGATGCTGCATCGCGCCGGCAACGTGGACGGGGAGGGCGACGGTTGCGGTGTCCTGGTCGACATCCCGCGCAAGATCTGGGCCGAGGAGGTCCGCGCCGGCGGCCACAACCCCGCCCTGGTCCTGGACGAGGGCTTCTGCGTGGCCCACGTCTTCATCGAGCGTTCGCAGGATCTCGAGCGGCTCCAGCACGACGCCCGCCAGGTGCTCGCGGCCGGTGGCTTCCGCATCCTGGCCGAGCGCCTGGGCAAGGTCGACTCGCAGGCGCTGGGCGCCACGGCGCGCGAAGAGGAGCCGTACTTCTGGCAGATCGGCGGCCTGGTCGCCGACTCCGCCCGCTCCGAGCGCGTCTTCGAGTTGATGATCGAGCTCGAGCGCGAGCTTGGGTTCCACATTCCCTCGTTCTCGTCGGCGACGTGCGTCTACAAGGTCATGGGAGCGCCGAAGGTGCTGGGCTCCTACTACCCGGATCTGCGCGACGAGCGGTTCGAGACGATTGGCTGCTTCGGCCACAACCGCTACTCCACCAACACTTGGCCGTCGTTCAAGCGCGTCCAGCCGTTCTCCGTCCTCGGCCACAACGGCGAGATCAACACGATCGCTCAGCTCCGCCAGGAGGCGAAGATGCTGGGTGTCCCGGTCGAGCCGGGGGCCTCGGACTCCCAGGATCTGAACCGGGTCATCGACACGCTGATCCGCCGCGATGGGCTGTCGCTCGCCGAGGCGATGGAGATGGTCGTGCCGCCGATCGTGAACGAGGTGCGCTCGCTTCCCGACGAGCTGCACCCCTTCTACATGTACCTGCGCCAGGCGATGGGCCCGTTCGCGCAGGGCCCGGTGGCCCTGATCGCCCGCCACCGCGACGAGTGCGTCTTTTCGGCCGACGCGATGGGCCTGCGCCCGCTGTGGAAGGTCGAGACGCCCGACGACTTCATCTTCTCCTCCGAGCCCGGCGTGGTGAGCGTCCACGACATGGTCTCCGAGCCGCTGCCGCTGGGACCGGGCGAGAAGGCCCTGGTAACCATCGACACCGCCGGGCGCAAGGCCACCCTTCACGACCACGGCCGGATGCAGCGCCAGGTGGCCGAGCGCTGGTCGCAGCGGGCGGGCGGCCAGCCGGCGGCCTGGGAGCGCGCGCTCGCGACCGGGGGACCGCTCGAGGGCACCGAGATCCCCGGCTACACCGCCGCCGGCCCGTCCGAGCCCGTCGAGGTCTCCGACCGCGTCCTCGCCGGCTTCGGGTGGCAGCGCGACGACGTAAAGCTCTGCCAGCAGATGGCCTCCAACGGCGCCGAGCCGATCGGCTCGCTGGGCTACGACGGCCCGCTTGCCGCGCTCTCGCCCGAGCGCCAGAACCTGGCCGACTACTTCAAGGAGACGGTTGCCGTCGTCACCAACCCCGCGATCGACCGCGAGCGCGAGATCGAGCACTTCTCGACCCGCGCCGTGTTCGGCCGCCGCCCCTCGATCCACGACCTGGCCACGGATACGGGCATCCTCGAGACCTCGTTCCCGGTGATCCTCGGCGGCCACCACGACCTGGCGCCGCTGTCGGACTCGACCTACCGCCGGATCGGCCGCGAGCACAAGACGTACCTGCTCGAGGACCTGTGGGAGGAGTTCCGCGACCGGGCCGCCGTGATCGACGTCGCCCTGCTCGAGTCCGAGACCACGCGTGGCGCGATCGATCGCCTGCGCCAGGAGGCCGTGAAGCGGGTCGCCGAAGGCGCCGAGCTCTTGGTCCTTACCGATCGCGTCGTCTATGACGGCGACCGCCGCTACCTGGACCCGCACCTGGCCCTCTCCGCCGTCGACCAGGCGCTGAAGCAGTTCCGCGTCGAGCCCGGCGAGGAGAACCTCCGCCGCCGTTGCTCGATCGTCCTGCGCTCGGCCTCGGTCCGCAACGTCCACGACATGGTCCTCGCGCTTGGCATGGGCGCCAACGGCGTCTGCCCCTACGTGATGGTCGAGGTCATCTGCGTCGACGACTATTCCGAGGACGTCTCAAACCTCTGCGCGGCGCTGCGCAAGGGCCTCGAGAAGGTCATCTCGACGATCGGCATCCACGAGCTGCGCGGCTACGCCCGCCAGTTCTCCTCGATCGGCGTCCGCCCCGAGCTGGCCGAGATCTTCGGCACCCAGGCCTTCGCCGCCTCCGAGAAGGGCGGGGTGGGGTTCAACGCCCTCGACGCCAACTCGGGCGAGCGCCAGCTGATCCTGCGGGGCGACGAGGAGGCGAAGCCGGCGAAGACGTTCCGCTTCTACCCCAAGGTCTACAAGGCCGCCGTCGCCGCGGCGAACGGCACGGCCTCCTACGAGGACTACTCCCAGAAGGTGCGCGAGCTCGAGGTGCAGAGCCCGATCTCGATGCGCCACGTGATGAAGCTCGCCTCCGACCGCGAGCCGATCGACGCGTCGCTGGTCGACCCGGGCGCCGGCCAGCACGACTACCCGATCGTGATCTCGTCGATGAGCTTCGGCTCGCAGTCCGAGCCAGCCTTCCGCTCCTACGCCGAGGCCGCGAAGGCGACCAACATCCTCTGCGTCAACGGCGAGGGCGGCGAGATCCAAGACATGTACGGCCGCTACCGGAAGTGGCGCGGACAGCAGGTCGCCTCGGGCCGATTCGGCGTCTCGGCCGAGATGCTCAACGCCTCCTACGTTGCCGAGATCAAGATCGGCCAGGGGGCCAAGCCCGGCGAGGGCGGCCACCTGCCCGGCAAGAAGGTGTCCGAGAAGGTCGCGGCCGCCCGTAACGCGACCCCGGGCACGGACCTGATCTCGCCCTCCAACAACCACGACCTGTACTCGATCGAGGACCTGGCCGAGCTGATCGACGAGCTGAAGACGGTCAACCCCGACCTGCGCGTCTCGGTAAAGGTCCCGGTGGTCCCCAACATCGGGACGATCGGCCTGGGCATCGCCAAGGCCGGGGCCGACATCATCACGCTGTCGGGCTTCGAGGGCGGTACCGGCGCCGCCCGCCAGCACGCGCTGCGCCACGTCGGCCTGCCGTCCGACATCGGCACTCGCCTGGTGCACCAGGCGCTGATGGAGGCGGGCATCCGCAACCGCGTCGAGATCTGGGCCGACGGCGGCTACCGCCACGCGCACGACATCGTGAAGCTGCTCTGCATGGGGGCCAACCGGATCGGCTTCGGCACCCTGGCGATGGTCTCGCTGGGCTGCACGATCTGCCGCGGCTGTCAGCTCGACACCTGTCACGTCGGCATCGCCACGCAGATCGAGACGACCGAGGCGGCTCAGGAGCACGGCCTCAAGAAGTTCACCCCGCAGGCAGTCGACACCGCGGCCGAGAACTGCTCGCGCTTCTTCACCGCGATGGGCGAGGAGGTCCGCGTTTTGGTCGCCGAGATGGGCTACGAGCGCGCGCAGGATCTGGTGGGCCGCTACGACCTGCTCGAGCAGGCCACCCACGCCGACGCCCTCGACCTGGCTTCGTTGATCACCCCGCTCGAGGAGTACCTCGAGCTGGCGCCGGTGGACATGCCCGTCGCCGAGGAGGACCTGGTCGCGTCCGAGGCACGCGCCGAGGCCGGCCTGGTCCGCGCCCGCCCGATCCGCATGGCGCGCTCGGACGCCTCGGCGCAGATCGCCGCCCTGGCGGGCGACGTCTGCGGCGGCACCGCGGTCCACCAGGATTTCCCGCGGGCGACCGACGCCAACGACCGCGTGCTCGGGACCGAGCTGGCCGGAGCCCTGTCGCGCGCCCGCATCTACGACGGCGCCGCCGAGGGCTCCGAGGACGTGCTCGCCGAGCTCGAGTTCAACGGTGGGTCCATCGCGGGCCAGGGGTTCGGCGCCTTCAACGCCTGGGGCCTGGTGGTCCGCGTGGAGGGCGGCGCCCAGGACGGCGTCGGCAAGACCATGCTGGGCGGGGTCGTCTCGATCATGAAGGGCCGCAATGATGCCGGCGAGCGCATCAACGGCTCGGTCGGCAAGTCGTTCGCCTACGGCGCCCAGCGCGGGCGACTCTTCGTCCAGGGCTCGGCCGACTCGCGGTTCTGCATCCGCCTGTCCGGGGCCGACGTGGTTCTGGGCGGCGAGCCCGCCCAGCCGCTCGACGACTCGCGCGGCTGCCTCGTCGACCGCGCCAACGCCAAGGGCTTCGCGTTCGAGTACATGACGTCGGGCCGCGCCGCGGTGCTTGGCGACATCGGCCCCTGGGCCTGTGCCGGCATGACCGGCGGCAGGGTCTACGTGCGGGTCAACCCGGATTGGAACCTCGATCGCGACGCCATCCAGCGCCGGCTCGGCGAGGGCGCCAAGGTGTCGATCGAGGAGATCGACGCCGAGGGCATGCTGGACCTCGACGACCTAATGCGCCACTACGCCGACGAGCTGCGCGCGACCGACCAGCCCGACGAGGCCGACCGGGTCCTGGCGCTGGCGGCGGCCGCGCCCGAGAACTTCGTGATGATCATTCCCGAGAAGGTCCAGGCCGACCCGAACATCTCGACCGAGTAGCCGGGCCGTGGCGGACTTCGACTCGAAGCTCCGCCCGCACCTCGAAGGTGTGCTCGAGCCCGGCGAGGAGATCGAGGGGATCTGCGCCGCGTCCCAGCAGAAGGGGCTCTTCAGCGGCGGCTCGGTCGCCCTGGGCGTCACCGTCGGCCGCCTGCTGGTGCAGCCGCTCGACCGCCGCGGGAACCCCGAGGGCGAGGTCCTGGCCCTGACCGCAGCGGACATCGCCGACGCCAACGCCGAGGGCGCCGGCGGCGGCTGGGCCGACGTCGGCTCGGCGATCATGGATCGCCATGCGGTGAAGCTGACGATCAAGACGACCGCCGGCGAGAAGCTGAAGCTGATGCTGATGCGCGCGGACGGCGGCGGGATGACGGCCGCCCTCGGCGGCGGCCCCGGCCAGCGCCAGGGCGTCGAGGCGCTCGGCCGCTGGTTCGAGCGCGCGGGATAGGCGATGTCGCAGGCAAACGTCGACGTCGTGCGGGACCAGTTCGAGGCGGTCAACGAGAGGGACTTCCGGCGAGCGATGAGCCACTACGCGGAGGACGTCGAGCTGGCCGTGGACCCGCACGCCTTCCTAGCGAGCGGCACCTGGAAGGGACGCGAGGCGGTGGGGGCTTACTTCGGGGACTGGTTCTCGACGTTCGAACCCGGCTACCGCTTCGAGCTCGAGGAGACGCTCGACCTGGGCGACAAGGTCCTGCTCGTCGCAACCCACTACGGGCGCGGCCGCTCGAGCGGCGCGGAGGTCCAGACGCAGACGGGATACCTCTACGGCCTCCGGGACGGCAAGATCGTGAGCGCCGAGCTCTATGCCGGCCGCGCCGAGGCGCTCGAGGCCGCCGGGCTAAGCGAATGATTGGCGGGGACTCCGCGTGGGGCTGTCCTGTCCTACTGCCGCTATAGGGCAGCTGGGAAGACAGCTGACCCGGGGGCCGGCCGCTAGGGCCCGACGACGTACAGGCGGAAGCGCCCGATCTCGAGCTCGTCGCCGTCGGAGAGGCGGGCCCACTCGACCCTGCGGCCGTTCACGAACAGGCCGTTCAGGCTGCGGTCGTCGAGCGCCCGTAGGCCCTCCGCGGTCCGCACGATCAGGGCGTGGCGGCGCGAGACCGTGGGGTCGTCCAGCCTGACGTCGGCGGCGGCACTGCGTCCCACCCGCGTCCAGCCGAGCGGCAGCTCGCGGGTCATGTGGCGCCCGTCGAGGTTGAACGCAAGGCAGGGGCCTGTGTCCGGCTTGGCGCGGAGCGCGTCCAGCCAGCCCGGCTCGGCCGTGGCCGGCGTGATCGCCTGGACGTTCACCGTCGGCCGCTCGAAGATCGAACGGCGCCGGAAACTGGTTCCGCCGCACGCGGGGCAGCGCGGAAGGTTCTCGGAGACGGCGGCGGCGGCCACCGCGTAACCGCACCCGACGCAGCTCAGCGATCCGACTGCGGCGAAATCGGGGACGTTCTCGCCGGTCTCGTGCAGCTCCGTTGGGGTATCTGCGAGCAAGGCCATAGCCGGTTACCCAGGCTCCTTTGAGGATAGCGGCGGGGCCTCGGTTGTCCAGCGTGAAAAGGCGAAAATGCCGGAAATTGGGGGTGCTTCTCGCCTGGGCGGGCCCGGACGGGGCGCCCGAATACAATCGCGCCCGAATGGGCCCCGTCACCGCCACCATGCCGATCGACGCCCCGCGGGCGGAGGTTTACGCCTTCCTGGCGGACCTCGCGAACCGGCCCGCGTTCATGGGCCGCTTCCTGTCGGACTTCCGGCTCCAGAGGCTGGACTCCACCGGGGTTGGCGCCGGCGCTCGCTTCCGGGTGCGCGAGCGTGGGCTGTGGATGGAGACGGTCATCGCCGAGCTTGACCCGCCCTACCGGATCATCGAGGAGGGCAAGGGCGCGCGGCTCGGGCGCATGCCGATTCACACCGCCTGGGAGGTGACCGAGGCGGGCATCGATTCCTCCGAGGTGAAGGTCGTCCACTGGACCGAGCCGACGCACATGGTCGACAAAATCCGCGAGCGGACGCCGGGAATGCAGCGCTGGTACGGGCGGGCGCTGGGGGGTGCGCTGACCCAGCTCAAGGACCTGCTCGAGGGGGGCGGCGCCTCCGAGCGCGTCGCCGTCGCAGGTGGAGATCGAGTTCCGGGCGCCGGATAGACTGCCGCGCCATGGCTAGGCGGATCTCAATCGCCCTCGTCGCGCTGGCCGCGCTCGCGTTGCCGGTGGCAGGATGCGGCAGCGAGGAGGAGGAGCTCGACGTCATCGAAGGCGAGCCGATCGAGGCCGATGACGTCAGGTACAACGTCGTCCTCTCACGCTTCCTCAACCCCGACGACACCGAAGACGAGGCGTACGTCGAGGGACACCCCGCTCCTCCGCCCGACACGCAGTACTTCGGCGTCTTCCTTCAGATCGAGAACGAGGGTGAGGAGGACACGGTGCTGCCCGACGAGATGACGATCACCGACACGGTCGACAACCGCTACGACCCGCTCGAGAGCGAGAGCCCGTACGCGCTCCCGCTCGGCGCCCCGCTCTTGGCCGGCGAGGTGTTCCCCGAGGCCAATTCGATCGCGGCCGACGGCCCGACGCAGGGCAACCTCGTCCTCTTCCTGATCCAGGAGGCCTCGACCGAGAACCGCCCGCTCGAACTCGACATCCCGCTTCCCTCGGGCAAGGTCGGGGTCGTCGAGCTCGATATTTGACCGCCATCGGCGAGCGGGCACTCGGCGAGCGGGGCCTTCAGGTCATCCTGCTGGCGGCCGTTCTCGCAGCGGTCGCGATCCTCGTCAACCTGTTCTCCGACTACGTGATGATCGGCTGCCTCGCCGTGATCGCGCTGGCCACCGTGCTGACCGCGCCGGTTCGGCGCGAGGAGGGGGGCGGCTGGTGGACGCTGATGGCGATCGGTGCATTGGCGTCGATCGCCGGCGCCGGGATCGCGCAGCTCACCGAGACGGTCGGCGGGCTGATCGCCGTTGTCGGCGGCGTCCTCGTCGTCGTCGGAGGCGTGGTCGGCTTCCCCCTGCGCGAGCCCGAGTAGCTACAGGCCCGCCTCCATCACCTGTCTGACGATCGGCGCGGCGACCACGCCGCCGTCGCCATCCGCGTTGACCACCATCGCCGCCACGGCAAGCGTGGGGTCGGCGGCGGGGGCGAAGCCCGTGAACCAGGCGTCGACCTCCTGCTCGGGCTCCTCGCCTTCCTCCAGCTCGTCGCCTTCCTCCAGCGCCTTCGCGCCCAGCTCGGCGGTTCCCGTCTTGCCGGCCACCTGGACGCCGGGAACCGACGCGGCGGTGCCGGTACCGCTGTTCACGACCTCGATCATCAGCTCCCGGAGGGTCTGAGCGGTATCCGGCTTCATCACCTCGACCGGCTTGGCGTCGGGCCTGAGCTCGGGGTCCTTGGTGATCGCGGTCGGGCTGCGCATGCCGCCGGCCGCGACCGTCTGCGCCGCCGAGGCAAGCTGCAGCGGGGTGGCCAGGACCTGTCCCTGGCCGATGGCGCTGACCCCGACGTCCAGGTCGCCACCGATCTCCTCGGCGGACGGGATCGTGCTCTCGGGCGGGGCGACGGCCTCCGTGGCCGCAGCGTTGTAGAGCTGGGGCTTGGCGTTGAAGCCGAACTGCTCCGCCTCCGCGACCAGCCGCTCGGCTCCGACCTCGACCCCAAGCGGGGCGAACACGCTGTTGCACGACTTGGCGAACGATTCGGTGAAGGTCCCCCCGCAGAGCTCGTCGTGGGCGTTGGCGACCTCGCGGCCCTCGATCACGGCGGCGGTTTCGACCGGGAAGTCGTCGGAGGGCGTGACCAGCTCGTCCTCGAGCGCCGCCGAGGTGGTGATGACCTTGAAGGTGGAGCCCGGGGGCTGAGGGGCCGAGAAGGCGATCCCAGCCAGCGCCAGCACCGAGCCGTCGCGCGCGTCGAGTGCCGCGACGCCGCCGAAGAGGTCTCCCAGCGCCACGACGGCCGCCTCCTGGAGCTCCGGGTCGAGGGTCGTCTTGACGGGTTTGCCGGGCGTGGGCTGGCCGCTGGCCAGCTGACGGCCCGAGGCCGGCTCCTCGCCCTGCTCGACGGCGAACAGCTGGCCGCTGGGCTGACCGTCCAGGCGATCGTTGAAGGCCAGCTCCAGGCCGCTCGAGCCCGTCAGCGAGCGAGGCGGGAAGCCCTCGGCCTCGAGCTCGGTGGCGATGTCGCCGCGGGCGGTGTCCATCGCGCCCGCGACGGCGCTCGCCGCCAGGCCGATCGGTGAAGAGCGCGCCGCCGCGGGGCCCTCGGCCAGGGGAGTTCCGTCGGCCGCGAGAATCGAGGCGCGTTCCGGCGCCCGTGTCTGTCGCGCCAGCTTCTCGCCCTCGGTGAGCCCCGGGAAGACCAGGTGGGGCTCCCAGGCCACAAGCCCGTCCGCGATCGGGATCGCCAGCTCGCCGGCCACCTCTCCCCAGGCGTGGGTGGTCGCGGTGACCCCGACGATCGCTGCGTCATCGCCGTCCGGCGTGCTCCCCTCGTCCGCGTTCACCGTGTCGACCTTGTCCAGCGTGGCGATGACCGCGGCCTCCTCGTAGGCGGCCTGGAGGTCCTCTGCGGAGGTTTTACCGGCGGCCTCCGGCGCGAGCTCGTCGTGCATCGCGGCGTAGTCGCCGCGCTCCCAGGCCGCGGCGAACCGGTCGATCGCCTCCAGTTCGTTTCGCGCCCCAATGGCGACGCCGCCAATGAACGCGCTTCCGGCCAGGACGGAGATCGGAAGCGCGCGCGTCACTAGACGGCGCCGTCTCTCTGCCCCTGATGCGCTGCTCATGCGGGAAAATCTAAAAGGTCGGTCAGCCCGACCCGCCCGATGACGCTCATAGACATCATCATCGCCGTCTTCGTCATCGCGCTCGGGGCGGTCGGATTCGAGCGGGGCCTGATCCGAAGCGCGCTCCCGCTCGCCGGTTTCATCGGTGGCGCCGCTCTCGGCGGAAGGCTCGGGCCGGCGCTCCTCGAGGACGGGTCGGACTCGCCGTATGCGCCGGTCATCACGGTGATGTGCGGGCTCCTGCTCGGGGCTTCCTTCGCGATCGCGCTCGAAGGGGTCGGGTCCGTTCTGCGCGAACGGGTGCGGATGGGGGAGGGGGCCAGGACCGTGGACGGAGCCGGCGGGGCACTGCTGATGGGCGCGTTGGGCCTGCTGGTCGCGTGGGCGTTCGGCGCTGTCGCCCTCAACGCCCCCGGGTCGGGCACGGTGAACCTGCGCGAGGAGGTGCAGCGCTCGACCATCCTCAGCGCGTTGAACGGGGTCCTGCCTCCGTCGGGGCCCCTGCTCAACGTGCTGCGACGGATCGACCCGACGCCTTCCCTGGAGGGGCCCGAGGCGGACGTCGGCCCGCCGGATCCGAAGATCGCCGCCGACCCAGAGGTCGAGCAGGCCGGGGACTCGGTCGTCCGCATCCTCGGGACGGCCTGCGGGCTAGGCATCGAGGGCTCGGGCTGGGTGATCGGCCCCGACCTGGTGGCCACCAACGCGCACGTGGTGGCCGGACAGGACGACACCACGGTGACCCCGCAGGCGGGCTCGCCCGAGCTCGAGGCGCAGGTGGTCCACTACGACCCCCGCAACGACCTCGCGCTCCTCAGCGCCCCGGGCCTCGGGCTCGAGACGCTTGCGCTCCTCGACGGCCCGCAGGCCGACACCCCCGGGGCCATCCTCGGCTATCCGGAGAACGGCCCGTTCACGGTGCGCCCAGCCCGTCTTGGCACCACGGCCGAGGTGGTCAGCCAGGACTCCTACGGCCGCGGGCCGGTGCAGCGCCAGATGACGGCGTTCCGCGGCGACGTTCGCAGCGGCAACTCGGGCGGCCCGGTGGTGGACGCCGATGGGCGGGTCCTGACCACCGTGTTCGGCGCCGAGCTGGGCAACGGCCCGCCGGGCGGCCTGGGCGTCCCCAATCAGATCGCGCGCGAGGCCGCCTCCGGGCGCCTTCAGGAGGTCGATACGGGACCGTGCGCCGCCTGAGAGGCGCCCCGCCGCGGGCCCGAGTGACGGCTCCGATACCCTCGTTCATGAGGTGGAGAGCGTGCCGCGAACAGCGACACAAGAGCCCCGCGCGGGGTCAAGCCCGGTGCAGGTCTGCCCCGACTTTCACGCCGCCGTCGAGCTCATCGGGCGCCGCTGGACGGGGGCGATCCTGTGGGCCCTGCGCGACCAGCCGCTCTACTTCGCCGACATCAGCGCCGCCATCCCCGGCATCTCGGACCGCCTGCTCTCAACGCGCCTGCGCGAGCTCGAGACGGAGGGCCTCGTCGAGCGCGAGGTCCACGCCGGGGCACCCGCACGTGTCTCCTACGGGCTCAGCCAGAAGGGTGAGGCCATTCAGCCGGCCCTCCGCCAACTCGGCGACTGGGCACGGGAGTGGAAGGGCGAATAGGGGGCGTGAGCCCTCAGACCGTCGAGCACATGCGCGTCCTGCGGCCCGCCGAGGGCGTGCTCGCCTTCTACGACGGCCGCATCGCCGGCTACCGCTTCGCGGACGGGCCGAACTGGGTGGACGAGGGAGCGCTGGCCCTGGGGATCGCCAGCTACGCGGTCTTCGACGGCTCCGAAGCTCTGGTCTACGACACCCACGTCTCGGTCGAGCACGCGCGGTTCGTGCGCCGGACGCTCGAGGAGCTTGGCGTCCGGCGCTTGACGGTCGTCCTCAGCCACTGGCACCTCGACCACGTCGCGGGCACCACGGCGTTCGATGACTGCGAGGTAATCGCGAACGAGCGCACCGCCGAGCTGCTGGCCCAGCATCGCGAGGCGATCGAGGCCGGCGAGCTCCACGGGCCCCCGCCGATCGACCCGCTGGTGCTCCCGACGCGGACCTTCGCCGGGCAGGACCATCTCGACGTCGGCGGGATCCACGTCGAGCTGATCCACGCCGACATCCACAGCGACGACGCGACCGTGCTCTGGCTCGGAGAGCAGAGCCTCCTGCTGGCCGGCGACACGATGGAGGACACGGTCACCTACGTCGTCGAGCCCGCCGGGTTCGACCGCCATCTCGCTGACCTGGAGCGGCTTGAGCGGCTCGACCCCGACCGCATCCTCCCCAACCACGGCGACCCCGACGTGATCGCCGCGGGCGGCTACTCCAAGGGGCTCAACCGGGCGACGCAGCAGTACATCCGGGTCCTCAAGCGCCTGCCGGACGAGCCCGACCTGCGCGAGACCCCACTCGAGGAGCTGATCGCCGGCCCCCTCGCCGCCGGCTGGATCATCTACTACCACGGCTACGAGGAAGTCCACCGCGAGAACGTCGAGACGGTGCTCGCGGCGGGGTGACCAACCGAAGAAACGCACCATCTCCGTGCGCAAGTTCGGTCGGTCCTCAAACTGGCCGGCCTTACCACCCTCGGGGGTTGCCCTTCGGGATGTCGTCGGCGACCAGCGTCGCCTCTGAGGGCTCAACGGGTGGGGGGTCGGTGGTGTCGTGGTAGAGGTCGAGTTGGCCCGGGCCGAGGGCGGCGAATGCCGCCTCGACGGTGCGGACGTACTCGGCCATGACGATCGCGCCGGGTGGGGCCTCGGGCGTGTGCTGTTGGGGCTTCGCCGTGTAGGCGATCACCTGGTCGAACGCCGGGACGGCCCCGCCGTCGTCGAGCGGCCGGACGTCGGCGGCGGCGTCGGCGCGGTCGTAGCGCAGCTCACGTAGGTCCAGGCGCGCCGCCTCGTCCTCGGTGATCTCGATCAGGACGCCGTTGGCGCCCGCGCAACCCGGGTCGCGCTCGAGGTTGAGGCCGACGACGTACGGCGGCACGGTTCCATCCGCTAGCGCGAACGTCTTCTCGACCGACCGGTTGTCGCGATAGATCGTCCACCGCCGGCGCCACCCCGCCAGGCGGACGATGCCGGCGGGCTCGACCTCGCGGCCAAGGCTGAGCGCCGCGCTCGCCGGGCTGGCGAGGGATCCGTAGCCGAAGACCGCGAGGGTCATCGGCAGGGATTCAATCGAACAGTGTGCCCTGGGCGGCGGGCTGGCCGCCGTTCGCGGACGCCGCGGCGGCGACGATCTCGCCCGCGTCCTCCTCGTCGATGACGGCGGGCAGCCCCGCCGCCGCCCGGGGCCGCCAGGCGGGGTGCGGGCAAAGGCGCGCGGCGGCCGGGCAGCCAAAGCAGGTCGCCGAGGTGGGCGAGTCGGTGGGCGCGAAGGCCCCGCCCTGGATCCGGTCGATCAGGCTCCCGAGGCGCTCGCGGGCGGCGTCGAGCTCGGCCGGGCCGAAGCCGTCCTCGACGGGCTCCTCCGCGCGCTCGAGGAAGAGGTGCACCGCGCGGACGGCGCCGTCGCCGGCCGCCGCCAAGGCGTAGACCTCGCGCTGGGCGGCGTAGCGCCCGACGAGGTCGGCCGGCGCGCGGCCCTTGAGCGCGTCGGTCTTGAAGTCCACCACCACTCGCTCACCGCCCGGGCCCTGGGCGAGGAGGTCGATCTGGCCGCGGATCACGGTGCCCCCGACCGGCAGGACGAACGGCACCTCGGGGCGGAGCGCGTATCCGGCCAGCTCGTCGCGCAGGCCCGATCCCAGCCAGGCGCCCACGCCCGCCAGCACCCGCTCGCGCGCCTCGGCGTCCTCGGCCAGGCCCTCCTGCGCCAGCAGGCCGTCCATCACGGCCTCGTCGACCGCCGACCATCCATCGCGGATCGAGCGCTCGAGGGCGGCGTGCGTCGCGTTCCCCACCGCCAGTGCCCGGGCGCGCGGCTCGGCCGAGCCGGCGTCCGGGTCGGGTTCGACGACGACGTCGACGCCCTCGGCCCCCTCCTCCTCGCCCGGCCCGGCCGGTGGCGTCACGGCGGCCGCGGCGGCCGGGCGCACGCCCAGCAGCCGCTCGACGTAGAAGCGGTACCCGCAGCGCTCGTACTCGGCGAGCGCCGAGTAGGAGAGATGGCCCACGGGCGCCTGGCGCGGGCGCTCGCTCATCAGCGGCGGTGGCCCGCCGCCGTCCTCCGCCGCCATCGCCTCCGCCTCCGGCAGGCGCTCGCACAGCCACTCGGCGCGGGCCGGGTCGGGGCGGATCACCGACACCCGGAGGGGGAGCACGGCGGCCGAGGGCTGGGCCGGCTCGATGCCCAGGGCCCGGGTGGGGGCCGGCAGCTCGACTTCGCCGTCGCCGCCCGCCCAGCCACGCTCGCACAGCTTCGGCAGCAGCCGGCGGAGCGGCGAGTCCGACGGCCTGCGTTCCCCCTGCTCGAGACAGCGCTCGTCGTAGGCGCCCGAGAGGATCAGCCGGTCCTCGGCGCGAGTCGCAGCGACGTACACGAGGCGGCACCCCTCCTCGGCCTCCGCCTCGGCCTCCTCGCGGTTCAGACGCGAGAGCTCCCACAGCCCGAACGAGTCCGACGAGGGGAACACCAGGCGCATGCCGAAGCGCTGGCGCTCGCCCTCTTGGCGCGGCATCGGGCCGATCGTGACGTCGCTCCACGAGTGCCCGGCGCTGAGGCTGCGCCCCAGGTCGGGCACCGCGACGACCGGGAACTGGAGCCCCTTCGCGGCGTGGACGGTCATCACCCGCACTCCGTCGTGTCCCTCCGCCCGGACCGGTGCCATGCCCTCGCGCTCGTCGCGCTTGGCGCTCTCGGCGGCCGCCAGGAGGAACGCGGCGAGGTCGCGCCCCTCGTGTCGCTCGAACTCGCGCGCGAGGCGCATCAGCTTGCGGACGTTCGCCATCCTGCCCGCCCCGCCCGGGCGGGCCAAGAGTGCAAGGTCATAGCCGAAGGCGGTCATCGCCCGCTCGACCAGCGCCTCGAGGCCGATCAGCGGCGCCTCGTCGCGCAGGGGAGCGAGGATCGAGCAGAACCGCCGCAGCCGCTCGGCGTCCTCGCCGGGGATGTGCTCCAGCCACTCCGGGTCGGGCTCGAACGGCTGGCGCTCGGCACCGCCGTAGCGCCACTCGACGAGCGGCCAGATGTGGCGCCCCGAACCCGCGGCCTGGCGCAGGAGCCAGAGCGCATCGGGGCTCACGCCGCCGGCGGGTGACGCGAGGGCGCCGAAGAGGAGCTCGTCGTCGAGGGGGTTCGAGATACAGCCCAGGAGCCGGGTCAGGTCCTCCACCTGCTGCTGCGACCAGTACCCGCGCCCGCCCACGACGTAGGGATCGAGCCCGGCCCGGCCCAGCGCCTCCTCGTAGGCATCCACGTGGGTGAAGGCGCGCAGCAGCACGACGATGTCTCCGCGCCCGGCCTCGTCGGCATCGACCAGCTCGCGCAGCCGGCGCGCCAGGAAGCGCGCCTCGGCGACGACCGACGGTGAGCCCTCCGAGGGCGGGGGCTCGAGCTGGATCTCGTCGCTCTTCCAACGCGGCGCGTCGCCCGAGCGCGGGTCCTCGGTGAGGAGCAGTTCGACGGTGCCGGCGGGCTCGCCGAACTCCGGCTGCGGCCGCCCCCAGGTCAGCCCGCCGAAGCCGTCGAGCAGCGCGCCGCCCGCCTCGTTCACGGCCGCGAGCGGAGCCGGCAGCGAGCGGAAGTTGCCGCGAAGCGCCAGCAGCTCGGTACCGGGGTCCGCGCCCGCCTCGGCCCGCCGGTCGCGGAAGACCTGGAGGTCGGCGTTGCGGAACCGGTAGATCGACTGGTGCTCGTCGCCCACGCAGAAGAGCCGGGTTCCATCGCCTCGCAGCTCCTCGATCAGGTCCAGCTGGACCCGGTTGGTGTCCTGGAACTCGTCCACCAAGACGTGGGCGAAGCGCTCGCGCCAGGCCTCGCTGACCGCCGCCGACTCGCGCAGGAGGGCAAGGGCGCGCAGCTCGAGGTCGGCGAAGTCAAGGCCGGAGCGCTCGGCCTTCAGCCGCTCGTAGCGCCGGTGGAAGCCCTCGAGCAAGGCCTCGAGCGCGGTCCGCGCGACTCCGGCGGCCTCGAGCTCGAACGCGGTGAGCGGGTCCGGCTCGTCGCCTCCATCCGCCGAGCGGATCGCCTCGGCCACGGGCGGCAGGCGCGGCGGGTCCATGCCCTGGCTGCGCAGCCGGGCGTGAGCGGCGAGCGTCATCTCGGCCAGGCGGTAGGGGCGGTAGGCGGCGGCGGCGCGGACCGCGTCGGCCCCCCCGTGGTCCATCAGCTCGGCGAGCGCCGCGGTGAAGGCACGGTCGCGAAGCCGCGCCGCCTCCATCTCGTCGAGCACGCGGAAGCGGGGATCCAGGCCCGCCGCGACCGGGTGCGCGGCCAGCACCCGCCGGCAGAAGCCGTGAATCGTGGTGATGAAGGCACGCTCGGTCGCGCGGGCGTTCGCGCCCAATCCAGCGGCCCGCTCGGTATCTCCCTTCGCCCGAGCCTCGCCGGCGCGCTCCATCAGCGAGCGCCGCACCCGTTCGCGGAGCTCGGCGGCCGCGCGCTCGGTGAAGGTGAAGGCAAGGATCTGGTCGACCTCGACGCCGTCGACGGCGATCGCCTCGCAGTAGCGCTCGACGAGCACGCGGGTCTTCCCGGTGCCCGCGCCCGCCTCGAGGAACACGTCGCGGTCGCGCGCCTCGATCGCGGCCCGCTGCTCGGGAGTCGGGGCCGGCGCCGTCACTCGGAGTCGTCCCCGTTTCCGTCCTCGGAGGGGAGCCCGATCGCCCGCTCGAGCCGGCAGATCGGCTGGAAGGTGCAGTACGTCGGGCAGGTGCCGTTGAGTGGCGCCCGGTCGATCTTCCCGCTGCGAAGCTCGGCGCCCTTTTGCACGGCCAGCTCGCGGGCGTCCTGGAGCACCGCGTCGAAGGTGTCCTCGTCGCGCAGGTCGGTGCGCACCAGCGTGAGCCCGTCGGCGCGGTCGTCCCCCTTCAGCACGACGCCGCGCGGCTTGCGATCGCTTGCCTTGACGGCGCCGAGCGGCTGGTACAGGCCGCCCACGACATCCAGGCCCAAGAGCGCCTGGGCTACCAGCATGTACAGCTGGATCTGGAGCGAGCCGTTGTCCTTGAACTTGGGGGCGCCGGTGACGTTGCGGCCCGTCTTGTAGTCGCGGACCACCGCCCCGACACCGTCGGGCGCGACGTCGATTCGGTCGATCTTCCCGCGCAGCGTGAACTCGCCGAGGTCGAGGCCTCCCGGATCGTCGGGATCGTCCATGCCGAAGCTGCGCTCGAGCAGGTTCTCCCGCGGGCGAAGCGGGGTCTCACTCGCCGCCTCGTCCGCCAGGAAGCGGCCCACCTGCTCGCGCATCCGTGCGACCACGGCCACCCGCTCCGGGCCCAGCCGGGCCTCGGAGACGGCCTCGTCGAGCAGCTCGGAGAAACGCTCGCGCCAGCGCTCCAGGTCGCCCTCGCGCGGGATGGCATCGCTGCCGGGACGCTCGCGATAGAGCCGTTCGAGCACGTCGTGGACCAGCCCGCCCAGCCACAGCGGGTCGCTCTCGGGCTCGAGCCGCTGGGGCGCCAGCTCGTGCTCGACGAACCAGCGGTACGGGCAGCTCAGCCAGCCCTCGAGCTGGTTGGCGCTCAGGACCCGGCGGTCGCGCAGGCTCTCCAGTACCGCCGGCACCTTCAGGGGCCCCGGCAGCAGGCCGTTGGCGCCCGCCGCCTCGACCGCCGCGAGGACGCGCTGCCGCGTGGCCCCGGAGACGCCGATCGCGTCGAGCGTGCCGGCGGCGTCGGCGCCGGGCCCGCGAACGGCGAGCGAGCGGGCCAGCTCGCGTTCGCTGGGCGCGTGGGCGGGCGGGTGGACGACCCGCTCGAGGCCGCGCGACTCCTTCAGCTCCTCCTCGGCGGCGGCCGGCGAGTCGCCGAGCAGGTCGAGGACCTCGTCGATGAAGGGAGAGCGGGCGAGCGCGGTGCCCTCGTCGTTGCAGCTTCGCCAGCACAGGTAGAGCCCCTCGGTGGGCCGCGAGACGCACGCGTGAAACAGGTAGCGCTCTTCGTCGGCCTGCTCGCGGCGCGCCAGCGCGGCGATCCCGAGCGCGCGCCGGCGGTCGTCGCCCAACAGGGGGTCGGGCGGGGCGGCCGCCGGGAACTCGCCGTCCCCGAGGGCGGCGACGAAGAGATACCGGGCCCGGCCGGCGCGCAGCCGGTACGGGCTGAGGATGCGAACGCGCCCGTCGGTTGGGCCCCGCCAGGTCGGTACGGTCGCCCCCTCGAGCGCTTCGACCGCGTCGTCGAGCGTCGGCTGGGGGCAGTCCGGCAGCTCGCCCAGCGTGGCCAGTTCCTCCAGCAGCTCGGCCGCCGCGACCGCGGCGCGCAACTCGAGCGGGTGCAGCATCTCGGCGCCGCCGGTGTCACCCGAGGCCGCCAGCGGGGCCTCGCCCCGGTGGGCGCCCTCGGCGACCTCGCGCGCGACCGACGCCAGCACGTGGAGGCGTTGTGCCGGGCTCGCCGCCGCGCGGAGCCGGGAGAGGTGCCGGGGCGCTCGCTCCCAGGTCGCGAATACGTCGTCGGAGCTGACGGCCTCGCCGCGGCGGATCCGCTCCTCGACCCGGTCGGTGATACCAGCGCGCACCGTGGGGTCCGCCCGCAGGTGGGCCAGCAGGTCCTCGGCGGTGCCCCTGGGGCCCGCGGCCCGGCACAGCGACACGAGGGAGCGCCCGACGGCGGTGCGGTCGACCGGGGCCTGGGCCTCGAGGGCCACCGGGATGCCATAGCCGCTCAGGACCGAGGCCAGCACGTGGCCCGAGGCGTTGGGGTGGCGCACCACCACCGCGACGTCGCCCGGGTCCGTGCCGTTCGCGAGGAGGCGCGCCACCTCTGCCCCGATCGCCTCGGCCTCGCCGCGCTCGCCCGCGCACTCCAGCAGGCGGACGCCATCGTCCAGCGCCACCCGGTCCGCGGCCGGCTCGAACAGGGAGGAGTCCAGGTGACTGAGGGACGCGTGGGGGGTGTGCCCTTCGGGGGCCTCGAGCCGGTCCTCGATCTCGCCGCCCTCGTCGACAAGCTCGCCGACCAGCGTGGCCCTGGCCGCCAGCGAGCGCCGGTCGGCGTAGTTGAGCGCCACCGTCACGTCGCCGCCCTTGGAGAGCTCGGCGACCAGCTCGCGCTGGGCCAGCGTCAGGTCGTCGAAGCCGTAGAGGAAGACGGGCCTCGCGCCCCAGGCGCCGGCGCCTGAGCGCATCCCGGCCAGGACCGCGTCCGCCACCGCGCCCCGGTCGCTTCGACCCGAGCGCTCGCGCAGGCCGGTGTAGGCGCCGTAGAGAGCCGCGAGCTCGGCCTCGTGGGCTCCGTCCTCCAGCGCGGCGGCGCGCTCGGCGAGCTCGGCGGGATCGACCAGCGCCGCCTGGAGCTCCTCGAGCAGCGAGTCGAGCGCAGGGGCGAACCCCGGGCGCTGGGCCGAGCGGCGAAGGCGGCCCAGCTCGGTGGTTGAGATGGCGGCGCGCAGCAGGGCCAGCCGCTGTGGCGCCGTGAGTTGCGGGCCCATCTCGAGCGCGAGCGCCGCGGCGATGTCCTGGAAGAGCCAGCCGAAGGTGCGGATCGAGATCCCCAGCGCGGGCGTGCCGCCGGCGCATAGCTCGCGCTCGAACCAGGCGGCGTCATCGCCGGTGGGGACGACCAGCACCGGCTCCTCGGCCGCGCGGTCGACCAGCCGCCGCCGGACCTCTCCGGCGCGACCGGAGTTCGGGGGTCCGACGATCAGCCGTAGCGGCATGCAGAGCTCGGGAAGCGCATTCCTACGAGCATAGGTCGCGTCTCGGCAGCCTCTCCTGACAGCGCCGCCTTGCCGCCTCACACCTCGCTCCGTGCGGGTTTCCGAGCCCCGGGGTTCCGTCCCCGGCCGCGTCTATCTTCGCGGCCATGTCGCTTTGCTTCATCGACCCCGCCGACGCCATTCGCGCCATCGCCGACTCGGTCGGCCGCGAGGCCCGCCGCCAGCTCCTGGGGGAGGCCGTGCGTGCCTGGGTCGACGAGATCCCGGAGGACGAGCTCGAGGCCCATTACGCCCGCGCGATCTCCGAGCTCGACGAGCACGACATCTCGATGCTCGCCGCTTGGCACGCGTCGCTGAACGTGGGCCACCCGCTCCCCAACCGCGACTTCCTGATGGGAGCGTTCGCGTCCCTGGGCGACAACCGCCGCGAGGCGCTCAAGCTCGCGGCCGGGTTCCGCGGCGAGGAGGCGGTCGACCGCGGCGTGACCGAGGAGGTCGCGCTCGACACCGTGTTGGACTGGCTGTCGCCGCCCCGCCAGATGGAGCTCGCCGTCGAGGCGGTAGAGCTCTATGTATGGGACCGCGCCGGCAGCGACAACTAGACGACGCTACGGCTGAATCTGGCTGAGGGTGCCGTCGGCCGCCGCGACCCCACACGTTGACGTCGCCCATGGGCCTGGGGATGGCGCTGATCTTCGCCTTCAGCCTGGGCCTCGCCGCCACCCTGATCGTGCTCGGCCTCCTCGTCCTGTGGGGCGGACGGATGATCGAGCGGCTGCGCTTGGAGCGCCGCGTCTTCGGCGGTCGGGTGCTGGGGCTGGTCCCGGCCCTGTCGGCGACGATCATCGTCCTCGCCGGCCTGCTGATCACCCTGCGGGCGATTCCCCAGCTGGGCTGAGCGCCTGCCTGGATCTCCGGGATCGCCTGCGAGTTGTCCCGGAAGTGGACGGCATGGAACCCCAGGGCGCGCGCGGCGTCGATGTTCACCTCGACGTCGTCGACGAACAGGCACTCGCCGGCGGACAGCCCGGCGGCCCCGGTCGCCTCGCGGATGCGCTCCAACGTCAGCTCGTAGATCTCGGCGTCGGGCTTGCGCATCCCGACGAAAGCCGAGTCGACCACCAGCTCGAAGATCTCGTCGACGGGCAGCATCGCCCGCCAGAGGGGCTCCCACTCGCGCACGTTGTTCGTCAGCAGGGCCATGCGCAGGCCGCGACCCCGGAGGTCGCGCATCAGGTCGATCATGGGCCCGTTCGGCTCGAGAGCCTCGAAGTAGATCTCCTTGAAGCCGTGCATCTCCGGCTCGTGGCCCAGGATGCCGGTCAGCTCGGCGGAGATCCTCTCTAGGAACTCCGCCTCGGTCATGTGGCCCTTCTCGAGCACGAACAGGGGGTGCGCGCCGTCGGCGTCCGCGACCCGTTGCATCGCCTGGCCGAGCGCCTCGGCGGGGATGCCCGAGCGGTCCTGGAAGGCGGCGAACGAGTGCATCAGCGGCGTCGTGAGGACGCCGCCGAAGTCCGAGATGACGCAGCGGATCGGCACGGGGTCAGGCCGGGCGGATCAGCTCGTGGATGCCGGTGCCGCGCTCGCCGTCGAAGCGCACCGTGAGCGGCGTCGCCTCGCGCTCTAGGCCGTCCTCGATGCTGCGAGCGGGGTCGCCCGAGCGGTCGGCGGCGACCCGCATCCCGATGCCACCCTCAAGCCAGACCTCGACTCCCAGCCTGCGCATGTGCCCGCCGGGGTCGTACTCGGTCGACAGCAGCGCCTCCTCGGCCTGATCGGCGCCGTCGGCGCCGATCAGGGCCACGGCGACGCCGTCCGACCCATGGTCCGGCGCGCTCGCGGGGCGGGCCACCGCCAGGGCCAGCGCCGCCTCGCCGGCGGCGCCGACGATCAGGCGCAGCGACTCGAACCGCTCCCAGTCGGGTTCGCCGTGGAGCTCCCAGGCGGGGGGCGCCGACGAGTCGGCGGCGTCGGCCGCCCGCATCAACCGGTCGAGCTCCCACTCGACGGCGAGCCCGTCGCCAAGCTCGAAGCGCAGGCTCTCAGCCACGCTCGTCGCCGCCCGGGCCCAGCTCGCCGTTGGGGTCGCGGATCTCCGTGGCGGTTCCCTCGACGTCGTAGGTCCGGCTGGGGCGGGACGGCGGCGGTCCACCAGGCGGGGGCGCGCCGTTCCGTGGCGGTTGGGCGCCCCGGTTCCGGCCCGCGCGGGCGGTGCCGACGCCGGTGACGATCCAGCCGAAGCCCATGCGCCGGGCGGCCAGGGCCGTCGCGCCGCGGCGCACGAGCGCGCGGGTGGGCGGCAGCAGCAGAAACAGCCCGACGATGTCGGTGATGAAACCCGGGGTGAGGAGCAGGGCGCCGCCGAGGATGATCATCGCCCCGTCGAACACCTCGCGCGCGGGGACCCTGTTGCGCGAGAGCGCGGCATTGAAACGCTCCCATGCGGCACGTCCCTGCGAGCCCAACAGCCAGGCGCCGAGGATGCTGTCGAGGACCAGGATCGCCAGGGTGGGGAGGAGGCCGATCGCGCCGCCGACCTGGATGATCACGTAGAGCTCCGCGATCGGAACGAGGATGAAAAGGGCCAGGATCAGCAGGAACATGAGGCAAGCCTAGCCAGGGAGCGGCGGGCTGCTCCGAGCAAGAACCTGAGCCGTCATGCACGCGATGGCCGCCGCCGCGGCGGCGGCGACGGCCATGCGCGTTCTGTGCCCCCCGTTCGGCGCCCAGCCCCCCAAGCGTCCGTCCCTCAAGAACTACCAGAGCGATTTCGTCCGTGCGCCGATTCCCCCGGAGCGCGGAGGCCGTCCTCTACGATGAATCCATGCCTACCGAAGAAGAGGTCTACGAGGCCCTCGAAGAGGTGATCGACCCCGAGCTGGGGCTCGACTTCGTCTCGCTGGGCCTGGTGTACGACGTCGAGGTCGGCGAGAGCGAGGTATTCGTCACCTTCAGCCTCACCACCCCCGCCTGCCCGATCGGCCCCCAGGTCTCGGAGCAGATGCGCGAGTTCGTGGGCGACCTCGACGGCGTCGACAAGGTCCACCCGAAGATGGTCTTCGACCCCCCGTGGTCCCCGGAGATGATGTCCGAGGACGCCAAGTTCGCGCTGGGGTACTGAAGCGCATTCTCATGATCGGCTTCGTACTCGGCCTATTTCAGTAGCCCGAGGGCGCTCAGTCGCGCTTCACTTTGAGCTGGGCTCGCACGACGTCCCGCGTGTTGTCGATCTCGCCGCCAAACCTGCACGACTTGGTCTTCCCCACGTTGACGCCCGCCTTCGCCTTGATCTGCATTTCGAGCACGATTGAGTCGTTGGGGAGCAACGTGTCCTGGTAGAGGCCCGCGACGACCTCGGTGGTCACGTCGACGCCGTTCTCCTCATATGTCACCTTGAAGCCCGCGGATGACGAACACCCGTCGGCCGCCGCGGGGGTGTTATCGGGCCCGTCGTTCGTGACCCGGACCTCAAAGCTCCGGGTCTGGCCGCGCTCGGCGGTCCACTTGCGGGTCTGGTTCTTCCCATCGCGGCCATACACACCGTCGCCCCTGAGCGAGGGATCGCTGGAGCGGCCGATCAGCCCGTCCGCCGGGATCGTGGCGGTGAAGCTGTCGAAGCCGCTGGTGCAGCTGCCGATGGCGATCTGATGCGCTCCCGTCACGATGCCGTAGGTCGAGAAGTCGCCGTTGCCGCTCGCGCCGGGATTTCCCTGATTGAACGAGTAGGAATGGTTCGTGACAGGGAAGTCGTCTGGGCCCGACCCCAAGAGGCCGCAGGGCGTCATCCCGGACGTCCCAGGCATGGCGTCTGCATCGACGCTCACCGTCGTCGCGTCCCCCGAAACCCCCAGCTCGATCGTTCCACCGTCGCCGAACGTCCCGTAATACCGCGCCTCCCCCACGTGGTTCGCGCTTGCCGGAGGGCTAGCCATCAGTAGGAGGGCGCCGGCCGCGGTGGCGGCCACGAGCCCGGTTGCGGCGCTGCGCGCCCTGCGTCCCTGCGTCATGTGGTGACCCTCCGTGGTCGAGTTGCGCGTCAGAATCTAGCGGCATTGGAGGCCCCTCGCGGGCCTCCTCCGCAGCGGGCCTGAGAGCCGGATTCTGTCTGGTCTACGCGGGCTAAGCGTCCTCGTAGATCTCGATCCGGGGTTGGCCTTCGACGCCGGCCCGCTGCATCGCGTCGCGAAGCTCGGCGCCGGCAAGGAATGCCTCAGCCTCCGCCGCCGTCGCAAAGCCGTGGATGACCATCAGATCGTTGGCGTCGTCCTTCGCTCGATGGACGCTCTCGTGGGTCACGCCGCCCGCGTTCTGGGCATCCGCAAATCCGTCGTAGACCTCGCGCCACGCGTCGTAGTCCGTGACGCGATGCTGGATGAAGGCCGTGACGGCCATCCGTGCCTCCTTCCGTGGATTGGACGCCCCAGCCGGGGCCGGACGTGCATCAGTCTAGTCTGGGTGAGGAGCCGAATGCCGCCGCGATCCACACCGCTCGAAACCCTGCCTTCCGGGGGCCGGGTGCACGTCGTGGGCGCAGGGCCTGTGGGTCTCCTGCTGGCGGCATTGCTCCAGTCGATGGAGGGGTTCTCCGTGCGCCTCTACGAGAAGCGGCGCGAGTACACGCGGACGCGGATGGTCCAGCTCGCGCCCTACCTCGTTGCGGATTCAGTCACGAGCTACAGCGTTGACTACATCGACGGGGACACCGTCGGCGCCGTCTTCGAGCCAAGCGAGCTCGACGAGGGCCTCGCGTTCAGGCAGTCCATTCCTTCGGATCTGATGGCACTTCTCAAGGATTGGGAACAAGGGTTCTGCCCGCTCAACACGATCGAGCTCGCCCTGAGCGATTTGATCGATGCGCGCGATTCGACTGCGGTGCAGCGTGGCCAGGCCGTCCCAACGGCGGAGGACGCGATCGCGATGCTTGAGCCGGGGGACCTGCTGATCGACTCCACGGGGAGCAACTCCCTGCTTCGAGATCATCTGGTGCCCGGCTTCGATGGGCTGGATGAGGGCGCGAACACGCTCAACATCCCGCTTGAATACGCGCTCGTCATCACGTTTCTGTACGGGCGGGAATACGACTGCAACGAGTACTGCAAGTACTACAAGAACGTGGGGAACGGGCAATACAAGTTCATTCCCTTCGTCCACCGCACCTACTACGACGGCAGCGTCAGCCATGTGACGGGCATTGTCACCATCACCGCTGAGGACTATGAGGCGATGCCGCCACGATTCGACGGAGAGTGGCTTCGCGGCAACTTTCCCGACGCCGCCGAGTCAATGGACCGTTTCATCGACAAGATCAAGGAGGAGACCGATGGCGAGCTACTCGGCGACCTGGAGGTTGTGCGGATACCCCTGAATCTGTACCGGGCCCGCAACGCGACCAGCCGGCAGTGGCGCAGTGAAGGGGACGGCGATCACCCATTCGCCAGCTCGCCGGCGTTCCTGGTCGGCGACTCGGCGATCGGCTCCCCGTACTTTCAGTCGATTTCGCTGGGCTTCGAGTGTGCGATGTTCCTGGCGGGGCTCATCGCGCAGCGTGACCTACCGCTCAGGGACATGCTCGACCGCTATGAGCTCTACATGTACAAGCAGTGGCTTCGCGTCTACATGCGTAGCAAGATGATCAAACACAACAAGGATCTGCTCGAGTGCCTCGATGACAGGTTCGCGCTCCTCGACAAGCTGCCCGTCTACTAGCGGGACTCGACGGACCGGGCCGTAGCACGCCCGCGGCGCCGTTAGCTACTCGGCAAACGCGTAGCTAACGAACGGGTCCGCACAGCCCGATACCCGGGGCTACGCGGCGAACAGGAAAGTGCACTAGCAAGCCGTTTCCCGTACTGCGCGGCACAGGCCGTCACGCCTCGCCCCGTTGATGATGTCCGAGGACGCCAAGTTCGCTCTCGGGTACTGAGGCGCATCGTCAAGCGGTTCCCGCGCTACCCGCGTGGCCCAAAATCGCCCGATTGCAAACCGATTGCAAACCGCAGCGAATCCTTGAGGGCCGCTAAGACCGAATCAGCGCCGCAACGGTAGTCGCTGCGTCCTCCTGCATGGCGGGGATCGCGTGGCTGTAGGTGTCGAGCGTGATCCCGATGTTGGAGTGACCCAGGCGCTCGCTCACGGACCTTGTCGACGCCGTCGAGGTCGCCCACGAACTCGCAGCCGATCAGGGTCGCGAGCTTCGAGTGCTGATGCCTCGCCTACTCCCGCAGCCCGGCGGCTTCGAGCGCTTCGCTGGGCTCGGCGGTGCTCCACACCCGGGTCGCGAGCCCCTCCTCGTAGTCGATCAACACACCCAGTGGGATCTCGGTCTCGGCGCCACTGGCTCGCCCCCGAGCCCGGAAGCTGCCGATCGCGAGGACCCGGTCGCCGAGGTCACGGATGTCCGGGTACTGCCAGTAGAGCTCGTCGAAGGCCTCGTTGAAGTCCCGGAAGAACCTGCGAACTCCGTCGTGCCCCATATAGACCTGGCCCTCGCCGCCCAACAACTCCTCCAGGAACGCGTGGAACTCCACCTCCGGGTCGAGCTCGTTGAGCACGCCATCGATGTCGCCGCGGTTGATCGCCTCAACCGCCCGCTTGAAAGCCTCCACGTTCTCCTGCGACATCGCCTACTCCCGCAGCCCGGCGGCTTCGAGGGCCTTTCCGGGGGCCGGGAAGGTCTTCAGGGAAAGAATCGTGCCGTCGCGAACCGTCCAGAGGTGTCCGTTTCGGACCACGATGTCAACGCTGCCCCCCTTGGGCCGAGCGCGGGTCGTGACCAAGGCCACGACCTGGTCGCCATTCTCACGGAACTCTTCGGGCTCAAAAACCAGGTTGTCGAACGCCGCGATGGCGTCCTCGATGAGCCCCTGCACCGCCTCCCGCCCCCGATGCGTCCCGGCAGTAGGTCCTCGCAGGGTCGTCATCTCAAAGTCTGGGTGTGTGTCGCAAAACACCGTCTCCCAGTCACGACGGTTCAGCGCGTCGTAGATGGGCCGCACGACCTCGACGTTCTCCTGCGACATCGCCTACTCCTCAAGTCCGGCGGCTTCGAGGGCCTTCTCGCGCTCGGGGAACACCTGGCCACGAATGAGACGGCCCCCGCGAAAGGTCCAAAGGTTCGCCGCTCGGATATCAATCTCGACGCCGCTTGCGCGACCTCGGCCGCGGACCCGGATCAACGCGAGGACCTTGTCGCCGTGGTCTTTCAACTCCTCGGCCTCGACTCGAAGATCCTCGAAGGCCTCCTTCTGGTCCTCCAAGAAGCGCCGAAGGCCTTCCAGTCCTCGAACCGGTCCCTGAATGTCTTGCTCGGGGGGAATCCACTCGAAATCGGGTTCTCCCTCCTCAACCGCTCGCGCGATGTCACCCTCGCCAAAGGCGTCGTAGATGCGGCGCACGGTCTCCACGTTCTCCTGCGACATCGCGCCCGCAGTATCCCGCGCACGGCTTTTTGGCATGGCGTGTCGCGAAGACCGCCGAGTAGCGGCGCTCGCAAAAACGGCGTGAGGCGCCCTACTCCCGCAGCCCGGCGGCTTTGAGGGCCTCGGCCTCGCTCAGAAAAATGCGCCCCCGGACCGCCTTCCCGTCGCGCCACTCGGTGACGTTCCATTGGGTCTGCTCCAGGGGCACGTTGCTCTCCCTGGCGTGGCCATGAGCGCGGAGTCGCGTCACCGTGACGTCGCCAAGATCTCGTACCTCCTCGATCTCCGATCTGAAGTCCGGGGAGAAGGCGAAAAGGCTCTTCCACCAGCTTCGGATGCCGTCGTGGCCACGGTAGGGGCCGCCGCCCTCCAGTTCCACGATATGAGAGAAGTACTCCCCGTCGGGGTCGCAGAGCGCCAGGAAGGCATCGAGGTCGCGCCGGTCGAAGGCGTCGGCCACTCGGTAGGCGAGTTCCACATTCTCCTGCGACATCGGCTACTCCTTGAGCTCGGCGGCTTCGAGGGCCTGCGTGCGATCGGCGTAGGCCTCAACGCGCACGATCAGCCCATCGCGAAATGTATTGACGTACCAGAGCTGCTGCTCGAATCCGGCCTTGCTCTGCCTTCCCTTCCCCGTCGCCGTGACGGCGATGAAAACGTTGTCGCCGACGGCCCGAACCTCCGAAACCGAAAAGGTCAGCTGCTCGATGTCCTCGTCGAGTTCCGCCATGAGCCGCTCCACCCCCGCAGGCCCGCGATAGACGCCCCGATCGGCGAATCGGCCGGTCGTATGCCACTCCACGTCCGGGGCGTATGCGGCAAGCGTCTCGTCGCGGTCGCCTCGGTTCCAGGCGTCGATCCCCCTACGAACGATCTCCACGTTCTCCTGCGACATCGCCCGCGCAGTATCCCGCCCACGGCTTTTTGGCATGGCGTGTCGCGAAGACCGCCGAGTAGCGGAGCTCACAAAAACGCCGTGAGCGCCCTACTCCCGCAGCCCGGCGGCTTTGAGGGCTTCAGGAAATTCGGGGCCAGCACCGAGCATTTCGAGGCGGATGAGTTCTCCATCGCGAAACTTCCAGGACATGAGGAGCGGGTTGCTGATCCGAGTGTCACTGCCCGGCATCGTCCGAGAGACACGGCCCTCGGTGATGATCTCCTCGCCCCGGTCATGGAATCGGTCGATCTCCTGACTCGCACCGGACAAGATGTCCCACTGCTTTCGCATTACGGCGACGATTTCGTCGTGCCCTCGCCTGGTCCCCGGCTCAACGGCCGCGGGGGCATTGACGTACTCACCGTCAGGATGGATCAGGGCGAGGATGCCGTCGATGTCCTGACGGTTCCAAGCATCCACCAGGCGACGAATGATCTCCACGTTCTCCTGCGCCATCGCCCCCGCAGTATCCCGCGACCCGGAGGGTCCCGAGGTCAGTCCGAGTCTGCCAGCTCCTCTGCGACGTCTCCGGCGACGCCGAACTTTTCAACGATCCAGAAGTGGGGAAAGGCCATCACCACGGCCTCGGAGCTCCGTGCGACATGTTTTGGCGCGACCGCGAACCGGGTGGGCTCGGCGCGGACCATCCTCCAGTCCACGCCCGAGAGGGGAATCCGCTCCGCGCAGTCCTCCTGCCAGCATTCACACCGGAAGCCGGCCATCGCATCGATGCCGCCCGCCCGATCGGCGTGGCGCTCGTTGAGACTTCGCGACCAGGACTCGTTGTGCGCGATCCGTTCCTCTCGCGAGGCGAACGGTCTCTCCTCGGCTGTGGCTTCTTCGGACGCCACAGGTACATCGGCGCTTTGCCCACCTCTCCGTGCCCTCAAGCGTGACCCACCCGCTCCAACCACCGTGTCTCTTCCGATGTTGCGCCTACCCAGGCGGGCGGCACAGAAACGACGGGGGGAGGGTGCGAAGTCGTGACGCGCCATGTGAACGACCGCCGAGTGGCTGGCCGCGCGCGCAGACCTGTTTTTTTCACTAACACGGAGGGCTGATGTCAATCCTTACCCACGACGAAGTGCTGGAGATCCTCAGCCGACAGGCCGAGGACGGCTCGGTCACGGCCGCGGCGGCTTTGGAGCGAGCGTTGCGGGCGCGCGAGCGCGCCGAAAAGGAATCGCCGATGGATAATGAGCTCGGCCGAATCCTCCGCGGCGAGTAAGCCGGTGGTGGAGGGTCCCGGAACCGATGTCGGCGATTGCAAGCGAACGCCGGGTGGCTCGGCGTAGAAACCGGACTTTCACGGCGCCGCAGCGAGGTCCTCGACGCCAAGAGGCGGATTCATGTCGCTTTGCATGGAAAGCGACCAGACCGAGGTAGGGTCCAGCCTCGTGAAGCAGCTGGCTAATCCCACGACCGTTGAAACGCTCCTCAACGTCGCAAGGGCAAGCCTCACCCGTCTCACTCCGGCTGAAGCGCAGTCAGAACTAAACAGCGGCGCGCTGCTCATCGACATCAGGCCACTCGAACAACGCCAGGCACACGGGCGCATCCCGGGCGCCTACATCGTTCAAAGGAACGTCCTCGAGTGGCGACTCGATCCTCAGTCCGAGTACAACGATCCCGACCTGGCCCGAGCCGACTGCAGAGTGATTCTGATCTGCAACGAGGGCTACCAGTCGAGCTTGGCGGCCGCAACGCTTCGCACCTTCGGGATCGATGCGACAGACGTCATCGGCGGTGCCCAAGCCTGGCTCGACTCGGGTCTACCGACGGTGACCGAGCCCGACCTCTAGAGCTGACTTCGAGAAGCGTTGCGCAGGAGCCGGTGATGCTTCAGGAGCAGCAGCAGGGAGCGCCAGATGCCGAGCTGGCGGATCAGCTCAAGTGAGTCGCTCGCGGCCCAGTCTTCGACAATCTTGCTGTCAGCGAGCCGGCTGATCACTATTCCCCAGAGGCGCACCTGCCTGCCCCGGTGGGTTCCGTTCAACGTCCAACGCGACGCGACTCGGTCGCCGTCGGTGAGCTGCTCATCCACCACGAACTCAAGATCCGGGAACAGCTTTAGGTAAAGCGCAACGGATTGCCTCGCGCCGTCCGTCCCGTGGTACTCCATCGCATTGACGTGATCAACGAAGGTCTCCGAGTAGACCTCGTCGATCACCTCCTGGTCCCGGCCCGAGCAAGCGACCTCCAGGGCGCGGCGGGCAGTCGCTGCGTTGTCGGTGGGGGTATCGGTAGCGCTCACACGGCCTCCAGATGCGCGTAGAGAAACTGCTGTGTCTTGCCCGACGGAGTCTCGTGGTCCTCTAGGTGGCTGCTGCGGATGCGAGCGACTCCATCAAACGCCTGCGCCAGTGCCTTGGGGTCATACCGCAGGATCGGTAGCCCGCTGCACCTGGTCGGTCCCTGGGGCCCGAAGGTCGCCAAGATCAGGTGGCCCCCCGGCAGCAAGTTCCTGCGAAGGGAATCGAGGTAGGCGGAGCGGTCCGCTGGGTCCGTCATGAAGTGAAAAACCGCGCGGTCGTGCCAAACGGCGAAGCGTCGCTGAAAGTCATGATTCCGCACGTCGGCGCTGATCCACGTGATCGAGGCCGCTTGGACACCCATTGAGTCACTTGCGACCTCCAAAGCGGCCTCAGAAATGTCAGTGACGGTCAGATCGGAGTGACCTAGAGCCAGCAGCTCGCCGGCAAGCCCCGATGCGCCGCCGCCGATATCGATGATGGGCGCTTCATCTGGCAATCGAAGCTCCTCGATCATGGCAACGGATGTACGGGGGCTGGGCTCGAACCAGCTGACCTCAGTCCGGTCCTTGCTGCTCCATACCGCTTGCCAGTGATCATGGGCGGAACGAGCCATTGTGAGACAGAATGACAACTTGCGTGAATGTCTCGGACGACCACATAGCAAGGTTGCGCGCGGCCTACGACGCGTTCAGCCGGGGCGACTTTGATGAGGCGCTCACCTACGCCCATCCCGACATCGAGTTCGCCCCTCCGAACAACGGCGCTCCGATCCGAGGTGTGAACACCTTTCGGAGCTGGATGGAGCCGGATGCCTTTGACTGGCAGGTCATCGAGCCCGTCAGCTTCACCGTGTCCGGCGACAAGGTCCTCGTTGAGCAGCACATGCGTGCGCGCGGCGCGGGCAGCGGGATCGAGCTGGAAGCGCGGTCGTGGAGTGTGTGGACCGTCGGCGAGGGCGGACTAGCGATCCGTGTCGAAGGTTTTGCGGACGAGTCCCTGGCCCGCGAAGCTGCCGGTCTGACGAAATAGGCGCGCTTTGGACGAAGAGCGACTAAGTCGCTTTGCATGGAAAGCAGATAGACAGGCTCAACAGTCAAGCGGCTCTGGCTGTCACCCCACCCTCGCGCAAAAGTACGAGCGCGATCATGATCGCCGCGATCGCGTCGGGCCACCACCAATCGAACGCCTCGCTGAGCCCGAACCCGATCAGGGCTGCCGCCGCTAGCGCCGCCCCGGCGCCGCTCAAGACGCCATCCGCCCTCAACGCCTGGCTATCGAGCGCGTCGCCAAGCCGGATCTTCGCACGCGAGAATACGGGCAGAACCAGTAGCGAAGCGGTGGCTAGCCCGATCCCGAGCGCGGACGGCTCCGGGCCCGACATCTCAGCGAGCGCCATGAGCGCACGAACGGCTACATAGAAGGCGATCAACACGAGTGCGCCGCCGACTAACTGGGCGGCACGCCGTTCGAGCTCGTGCGACGGCCGGACTCCTACGCGCTCGTGTCGAAACCGCCAGACAAGCACGCTTGATGCCACACCGTCCAGCAACGAATTGAGGCCGACGCCGACCAGTGCGGTCGAATCGACCGACAAACCGACGGCGACCGAACTGCCACCGGCCAGCAGCGACCAGGCCACCGACGCGACCGACCAACGCATCGCGGCCAGCGTCAGGTCATGTCGGTTGGCGGCGCCCGCCTGAATCACTGTCACCTCGCTGTATGGCTAACGCCTCCCGAGACCGGCGCCGACGACCTGTTCATAGGTCCCGACAGGCTGTGAAGTAGAACCTCTACAGGCTGTCTCTCGGGCGTCCTGACCATCGGCGCCGGTCTCGGGAGGATGTAAGCCGTGAGGGAGGGCGCGATTGAGGACACGCGCCCTCCCCGGTAGGTCAAATCAGGCGATGATCGTGACGATTAGCGCCACAAGCAAGCACACGCCAAAGAGCCCGAACGCGAGCTTCATGTCCCTTACGGCCTCGTCCTCGGGACGACTGTTCATAAGCCGGTCCTCCTCGTGCCTCAGCCGCCGCGAACGACGGCAGAGAGCGTCGTTTCGGGTGAGTCAGGGCAAGCCGCCGGGCGGCTCAGCCGTCAGACGGCGAATGCGTCAGCGGGCGCGGGGCGGGCAACCAGCAAGTTCGGCGGTGATCCCAAAGCAACTGATCCAGCCGTTCGTGCCAGGATGGCGATCTGCGCTGGGGGGAATAGTTGGCATCACAGCCAGTCGATCCGGACCATCACTACGCCGATGAGTAGGACTCATGCCTTTTCAGCGTACGCCTCCCCGCAGGCGTGGTCAAGCCCATGAAGTGAGGTCTTCTCAGGGACAACGCGCACTGCGTAAGAGATGGATCTGCAGGCCGTCGAGCAGAGGTACCGCTTTGGACGAAAAGCGGTAGTCCGCGTGACGCTGCCAGGCCTGAGAAAGACGACAACGCTGAACTGAAGCTCCACCGGCACGCCGCTCCGCTTACCGAGACCGGAGACGCGCGTGTCTGCGACGACGACCTCCGCAGCCCGCGCGAAGTTCTCCGGCTCGGCGTGAAACTCGTCGAACTCCCCGGCCAAGGTATCCAGGAACTCGCGAACACCGGCGTGGCCCCGGTAAAGCTGGCCGCCGACGAACTGGCCCGTCGTAACCCATTCGATCTCGGGGTCGAGACGTGCCATGAGAGCACTCCAGTCGCCTCGACCGAATGCCTCGAAGGCGGCCCTTACGACCTCCACGTTCTCATGCGACATCGACTACTCCGGCAGCCCGGCGGCTTCGAGGGCTGCGCTCTCCTGATGAGGGAGGAAGCCCTCCACCCGCGTCACCAAGCCGTCGTCGTCCAGGGTCCAGACGACCCAAGCCTCGAAGTCCAACTCGATGCCACTGATCGCTCCACGGGCCCGATTGTTTTGCCTGACCAGAACCCTGTTGCCGTTGGCACGGAACTCGAGCGGCTCGATCCGCTGATCCTCGAGCGCATCCGGCTCCATCCACGCCCGGAATGCCTTCGCTCCCCTGATCGGCGACTGGCCCCCCGGCGGGATGAACTCAACCTCGGGATGGGCGATCTCAATCGCGGCATCGAAGTCGCCGCGACTGAACGCCTCGTGAGCGCGACGCAGGCTTCGGATGTTCTCCGCATCTCGGCCGGACATCGCCCCCGCAGTATCCCGCCCCGCGAGGCAGCCGAGGAGGACCCGTCGAATCTAGAGTCCCGGCGGGCGGTAGCTGACTGCGCGATCCGCCGCCTCGTCTACCTGCTCCGGTGTGAGCAGCACGGTCGTCCTTATCGCCGCTCCTCCTGCGGCGTTCTCGATCAGGGAAACTGTCGCGGCGGCCTCGTTGTCGGGAAGCTCGACGATCGCGAAGGCGTCGTGCTCGCCGAACGCGAAGTAAAGGCACTCGAGCTCACCGCCCACGCTGCGCATGGTCTCGGCCACCGCATCCCGCCGATCGGTGCCGCCCTTGCTGCGCACGCCCTCCTCTCCCGGAACCGTGTACGAAGCCTGGATGAGGTACTTCGGCATCTCCTCCTCCTCGTGATCGCGGGTCGGGCTAAGGCTCCCACGAAGAAGGTGTCGAGGCAAGTGGGGATGAGCAGGCGCTCCAGGTTCCCCTGCGACATCGCCCCCGCAGTATCCCGGGACCAGGGGGAGGGTCGAGATCCGGTGAGGTCGCGTCTAGAAAAGCGCCGAGTGGCTCGGTGTAAAGAAAACGCCGAGAAAACCGGGGCTACTCCTGCCAGCATCGGCGGGGGAGGACGGCTGCCCCTAAGAGTTCCGCTTTGGACGAGAATGCGACTATTTCGCTCGTGTATGCCTTTGCGGCGCGTCCTGCCTAGGGGGCGTTAGCCCAGCGCTGTTGGCAATCGCGGGAGTTGCGCTTTGGCATGGAAAGCGATACGAATTTGGCGCTTCTCTGTCTCGCGCAAGGGAGGAGCGAGCGCGACGCCGACCAGGGCTCAGGCGGCGGGGGCAAGTATCTGCCCCTCCGGCTCACGCTTCACCGCACCGGGCGGGCGGCCGACGACCCGCTTAAAGGCCCGCGCAAAAGCTGCCTCCGATCGGTACCCGAGCCGGTGTGCGATCTCGGCGACTGTGGTGCCCTCCGTCTCCAGGGCGCTCTGAGCAAGCTGCATCCGCCATCGGGTGACGTACTGCATCGCCGGCTCGCTTACCAGCGCGGTGAACCGCGCGGCGAATGCGGAGCGTGACATGGCCAGCTCGTCAGCGAGCGCGGCGAGCGTCCAGTCGCGAGCCGGGTCATCGTGGATGAGCGCCAGAGCGCGGCCGATCTGCGGATCCTGCAAAGCGCCGAGCCAGCCCGTCCGAGCTGCCGGGGCGGTCTCGATCCAGCCTCGGATCGCCTGGATTACGAGGACGTCGGCCAGCCGGGTGATCACGGCCTCGCCGCCAGGATGGAACTCCCTGGCCTCGGCCGCCATGAGGTCGAGAGCATCCTGCATCCTGCTCGCGCGCGAGCCGTCGGAGGCGTCGATGTGGATCACCTGCGGGAGGATCCCGACCAGGTTGCGGGCGGCTGGGTGGTCGAAGCGGACGGCTCCGCAGATCAGGATCGTCGGTGCTCCGCCGCCACCGTGGCGGATGATCTCGTAGCGGTCGCTCGGATGCTCTAGTTCGAGCTCCATCACACCCGGGGCCGGCGCTCCGGGCTCGCTGCGCAGAACGTGGCCGTTGCCATGCGGGACGAGCGAGACGGCGCCCGGGTGCAGCCACATCTCGTTCTCCGTATCGACCTCGAGCAGAACCGCCCCCGTAGTAACGACGTGAAACCACAGGTAGCCGGGCATCGGGTCGAGCGTCATCCCCCAGGGCGCGGTGAGCTCGGAGCGGCAGTAGAAGGCGCCGTCCATGCGCAGGTAATGGAGCGCCTCGCCGAGTGGATCGCGAGGGGGCCAGGTCTCGGCGGGGTCCATGCGAGGAGTATGACGGCCCCGGTCCGCCCTGTCGAGCACCTTGGACGGCCGAGCATGGGATCGCGACTTTTAGTCATAGACAGTCGCGGGTTGGTGGTCGAAACTGGATGGACGATGCCAACAAGTGAAAGGACGAAAGCAATGACCTCGAACCAGCAAGACCCGATCCTGGTGCTCAACGGCACCGGCAAGGTCGGCCGCCGAGTGGCGGAGCGCCTCACCGCTCGCGGCCTACCCGTTCGCATCGGCTCGCGCTCAGGCGAGCCTCGTTTCGACTGGGACGACCGCTCGACCTGGGGCCCGGTTCTGGAAGGGATCGGACCGGCCTACATCTCCCATCGCCTGGACGCGATTCCCGGCTCGGCAGAGACGCTGGGCTCGTTCGCCGAGCTGGCCGTGGAGAGCGGCGTCTCGCGTCTCGTCCTGATGTCCGGGCGCGGCGAGGAAGAGTCAACGCGAGGGGCGCAGGCCGTGCGCGCCTCCGGCGCCGAGCTGACGGTTCTGCACTCGACCTGGTTCGCCCAGAACTTCAGCGAGGACTACATGCTGGATTACGTGCTCAGCGGCGAGGTCGCGCTCCCTACAGGGGACACGCCTGAGCCGTTCGTCGACGCCGACGACATCGCCGACGTCGCGGTCGCGGCGCTGACCGACGATCGGCACATCGGCGAGGTCTACGAGCTCACCGGGCCCCGGCTCCTAACGTTCGCGGACGCGGTCCGGGAGATCTCACGGGCGGCGGGCCGCGAGATCCGCTACGTACCGGTCTCGATCGAGGAGCACGAGGCTGCGGCCGCCGAGCAGGGCGTGCCGAGCGAGACAATCGACCTGCTCACCCACCTGTTCAGCGAAGTCATGGACGGGCGCAACGCCCACGTGACCGACGGCGTTCAGCGTGCCCTCGGCCGTGCGCCGCGGGACTTCCGCGACTACGCGGAGGCGGCGGCGGCGACTGGCGTCTGGAACGCACCGGCGTTGGCGTCAGCGTAGAGGGGCATGAGAGATGAGAGACCAGGTCCTGGCCGTGACGAGCTACAACCTCTCCGTCTTTCTCCACGTGAGCGCAGTATTGATCGGCTTCGGCGCGACCTGGGCCGAAGCCGTGATGTTCCCGGTCGCGTCGAAGATGAGCCCACGTCATCTTCCGTATGTCCATCGACTGCAGCTTGCGATCAACCGGTTCCTCGCCGCGCCGGCGATCCTGATCGTGGCCGGGACTGGCATCTACCAGGTGTCGGAGGGGAATTGGAACCCCGGCGATCTCTGGGTCAGCGGCACGATTGGGATCCTTGCCGCTGTCGCATTGATCCTCGTGGCCTTCTTCATCCCCATGGACCGAAAACTGCTGCCAATGGTCGAGCAGGAGATCGCCGACCTCGGAGCCGGCGAGATTCAGCTCAGCCAGCTGTCGGCCGAGTACATCCGCAAGGGGAAGCTGGAGGGCGGGATTGGCGCCCTGATGGGCGTCCTGCTGCTCGTTGCCGTCTTCCTGATGACGACCAAGCCCGGGCTCTAGGCCCTCGGTTTTCGCCGCGGTGTGTCGACGGACCAAGGTTGGAGGGGAGGACGCGCGATGAGCGGCCGTCCCAAGTCAAGTCCGCCGTCGCTGAACGCCGCGACCTTCGTCGCCCGGCTGACGGAGCTGCGCCCCAAGGGCGAGACCATCAAGAACCAAAAGCTGAAGTCGGGTCCCGACGACGTCATCCTCGGCGTGCGGATGAAGGCAGTCTTCGACCTCGCCAAGGAGTTCGCCGAGATGCCGCTCGATCAGGTCGAGGAGCTACTGGATAGCGCGATCCATGAGGTCCGCGTCGGCGCGGTGAGCGTGATGGACAAGCAAGCTCGAGGCAAGCGCACCCCTGAGAGCAGGCGCAGAGCGCTCTACGAGCTCTACCGCCGCCGCCACGACCGGATCGACCACTGGGACCTCGTCGACCGTGCCGCACCCTGGGTGGTCGGGGGCTACCTCTTCGACAAGGATCACGGTCCGCTTTATGAGCTCGCCCGCTCCGACTACGTCTGGGAGCGGCGCACGGCGATCGTCAGCACCTACTACTTCATCCGCCAGGGTGACGTCGAGGACACCTTCGCCCTCGCCGAGATCCTGCTCGACGACGACGGGCCCTTGATGCATAACGCAGTCGGCTCCTGGATTCGCGAGGCGGGCAGGAACGACGAGAAACGACTGCTCGCATTTCTGGACGAGCACGCGTCGACGATGCCGCGGCTCACACTGCGTTTTGCGATCGAGCGACTCAAGCCCGGCCAGCGAACGCTTTACATGCGCGCCTAGCTGCGAAAGCTGAACGGGCCCGACAGGATTCGAACCTGTGACCGTCGGTTTCGTAGATCACACCTCGGATCCTCTCGTTCCCGCGTTTCGCGCGAAGCGACAGCGGTCCGGGAGAGGCGCGCGCTTAGGCTCTCTGCGGAGTCTCGGCCGCCTTGGCCTGGTCGAGCGTCGCGGTCCAGCTCGCGAGGAGGTCGAGTCCGGGAGGCCGGGGGGACGCGTCAAGCGCTGCGGGCGGCAGGCGTTCAGTCTCGGACCTCGCCGACCGACGCGGCGTAAGCTGCGTTAAATGAACGCCGCCGCCCCGGTCCTGATCGGCTACGACGGATCAGACACTGCACGTCGGGCGGTGTCGCGCACCGCCGAGCTCTTCGGCTCGCGCCCGGCACTGGTGGTGACGGCGTGGGACCCGAGCCTGCCCTACCAGGCCGCCGCGATGTCGCCGGGGGTACAAGAGATGCCGTCGCCAATCGACGCTGAAGTGGCACAGGTCACCGAGGACAAGCTCCGGGACCAGGCCCATCGCATCGCACACGATGGGGCTGAGCTGGCGAAGTCGCTAGGGCTTCAAGCCGAGGCGCTCGTCGTGGCTAACGAACGGGGCAACGTAGCCGCCGCCATCGTCGAACTGGCTCGCGAGCGAGCTGTGGCCGCCATCGTCGTCGGCTCGCGAGGCCTGAGCGGGCTCCGCGCGAGGTTGGAGGGCAGTACCTCAAGCGCTGTCCTGAAGCACTCCTCATGTCCGGTCGTCGTGGTTCACGAGGATTGATGGGCTCACTCCCGCGGCGGACGGCCGCGACAGGGCGATCCGCAATGCGTACAAAGCACAGCCCGCCGCCGAACGTCGTCCAGCGCACCCTTCAGCAGGCCGGCGGTTGCTTCTGCGAGGCGGGGGCGGATGATCTGAACCTGTACGGCTTTGGATGACGCCCGGGCTGCAGCCCAAACTGCAGCCATCCGCTCACGCACGATAAGACCCGCTCGGGGTCAGCCGTGGGTGTTTTCCCTGCACACACGGATAGACGGCGATACTCCGGATAACGTGGTGTCACGGCGCTCCGCGAAGATGATGTCCGAGGACGCCAAGTTCGCCCTCGGGTACTAGGTCGCTCCAGCAAGCCATTTCTTGCCTACCGTCCTCGGCGGCGGCGGGATTGCAGCCCGATGCAACCGCCTTCTTCGGCCCCCTCACTCGCCCTGCAAACCGCGTGGCGGCTGCGGCATGACTCCAGTGGGTAGATGGGCGAGCGATGTTCGTGATCTGGAAGCGATCTGGCGAAGGCACGCAAGTGCGTTTCATGCCAGGTTGCCTTATCTGGTCGATCGTGCTCTCGATCGTGCTCACCGTCTTGGTGAACCTGCTGATCAGACTGTTCTAAGCACGCATACCGGCGGGTGCCGTTTTGGGACAGCGGGGCGATTAGACCGCCGAGTAACGCGCTGCGCAAAACGCCGTGATCGCCCTACTCCCGCAGCCCGGCGGCTTCGAGGGCGTCTTGCTCGCTTGCGTACATCTGCCACCGGACTACCTGCCCATCGCGCCACTCCGAGACCTGCCACACAGACTCCTCCAGGGGTGCGGCGCTTCCTTCGCCGTGGGCTTGATTCCGAAGCTCGGAGAGTGTCAACTGCCCGGCGCCGCGCACGGAAACGACCTCGATGGTGAAGTCGGGGAAGACCTCGAGCAAGTCGTTCCACCACTCGCGGGCGCCGTCATGGCCGTGATACGAGCCGCCCTCGATCGCGAGGACTCGCGAGACCCCAACCACGTCAGGATCGGCCAGCGCAAGGAACGCTTCGAGGTCGCGCCGGTTGAAGGCGTCGATGCCCCGCCTGTAGAGCTCGACGTTCTCCTGCGACATCGCCTACTCCTCAAGCCCGGCGGCTTCGAGGGCTTCCTTCGGGTCAAAGAAGCTCTGGACCCGAACTGCCTTGCCGTTCTTGAAATCGGCCACGTAGGCGACAGGCGTTTCGACGTCGGCGCCGCTCTCCTTGCCACGCGCAGTGAGGCGGCCCATGGCGATGAGTCGGTCTCCCAAGTCTCGAATCTCAAGGAGCTCGATGTGGACCTCGGCGAAAGCCTCATCTTGGTCTCGGACGAACGCGCGAACGCCCTCGTGTCCCCGGTACACCGTCGCCTCCCCTCCGAGAAAGACCTGAAGCGCCGGGTGCCACTCCACCTCGGGGTCGTGCATTTCCAACATCCCCTTGATGTCCCGGCGGTTGAACGCCTCGACGGCGCGCTTGATGTTCTCCACGTTCGCCTCGGACACGGCCTACTCCCGCAGCCCGGCGGCTTCGAGGGCTTTGTCTTCCTCGTGGTCCAAGAAGAGCTCGATCCGCGTTATCAGGCCGTTCTCGTCAAAGGTCCAGACGGACCAAGTGACGACGTCCAACTCGATCCCGCTGGTCGCCCCTCGGGCCATGACCAGTTGTCTCCCCAGGATCGTCCTGTCTGTGACGACAACGGGTTCAAATGTCTTGACGACCTGCTCTTGAAACGCGTCCGGCTCCATCCAGCGCCGCAACCGCTCGGCACCCCTGTAGGGCGGTTGATCCCCTGGCGGAACGAACACGATGTCGGGATGGACCAACGCGAGGGCCCGGTCGAAGTCCTCGCCGCCACCGCTTATGGCTTCGAGCCACTGGCGCACGCTCTCCACGTTCTCCTGCGACATCGCCGACTCCTCAAGCCCGGCGGCTACGAGGGCCGCGTCCCAGCTCGCGAAAAGCCGCTGAGCACCGATCCGTCCATCCGCGAATCCGGTGATGACCGCTCCTATCTGCATCGCCATTGGGACACCGGATTCCTTAGTACGACCGGTCAGCGAATGCAGAGAAACGACGGAGGCCCCGGCGTCGTGAATCTCCTGGGCCTCGAAGCCGAAGTCGTCAAAGTTGTCCCGCCATTGCCGGTCGAGCCTTCGAAGCCCATCGTGACCGTGGTACTCGGGATCGTCGGGCCACTCCGGAATCGAGTACAGAACCGTGTCGTCCGCGAAGAAGGGAAGGGCGGCGTCCATGCCTCCCGCGGCATAGGCGGCGTTGGCCCGCCGCACCAGCTCCACGTTCTCCTGCGACATCGCCCCGCAGTATCCCGCGACGCCGAGGGGGAAGGTGCGAAGTCGTGACGCGCCGCTGCGACAGACCGCCGAGTAGCGCGCTGCGCAAAAACGCCGTGAGCGCCCTACTCCCGCAGGCCGGCGGCTTCGAGGGCTTTGTCCTGATCGTTGAAGTACTCGGTGCGCGTGATCCTGTCCCGGTCGAGCCGATAGACGATGGCGTCGCCGCGCTTGACTTCGATCCCACTGCCCTTGCCCTTGGTGACCATGGTGAACAAAGCGATCACTTGGTCGTCGGCCGCTGGACGAAACTCGATGCCCTCAAGCCGCCACTCCTCCCAGCTCTCACCCCAGTTGGACAGCCATTCGCGGAAGCCCTCGTGTCCTCGGTAGACACCGGCGTCGGGGATGTCGAAGTCGCGGACTTCGACTTCGGGATCCAGCGTGGCGAGCGCGGTCGCCAGTCGCCCTCAAGCGTGGCCGTAAAACCCCGCCGCACGATCTCCACGCTCTCCTGCGACATCGCCTACTCCTCAACCCCGGCGGCTTCGAGGGCTTCAGCCTCGCTGGCGTGGCTGCTCAGCCGAACCATCTGACCGTTTCGCCAGTGGGCCAGGTGCCACATCGTCTCGTCAATGGGTGCACCGCTTTCACCGCCGTGGGCTCGAATGTGCAGCGCGGCAAGCGTCGCGTCGCCCAGCGCTCGGACCTCGCCGACCTCGGCGTCCCAGTCGGGGAAGCTGTCGTGCAGGTCCTGCCACCAGCGACGCACTCCCTCGTGACCGCGATAGCTGCCCTCCATGATGGTCACCGCGGAAATGATCTCCGCGTCCTCGTCGGCAAACGCCAGAGCGGCATCGAGATCCCCGCGGGCCCAGGCGGCAGCGGCCCGGCGGTAATTCTCGACGTTCTCCTCCGACATCGCCTACTCCTCGATCCCGGCGGCTTCGAGGGCCCGGTCCTTGTCGGTATGCGCGGAGATGAGTGCGACCTTGCCGCCACGGAGGGTGAAGACGTGGAAAAAGCGGTTCCACACCTCGGCATCGCTCCCCTTCATCCGCCCGCCGTCCTGAATCGCGGTGACGACCAGCTCCTCGTCGGAGTGGAGTACCTCGATGAGCTCGATATGGAAACCCTCGAACATTGCCCAGTAGTCGCGCAACGCTTCGTCCGCGACTTCGAGCCCCCGGAGTATTCCCATGTCCGGCGCGACGTCCCTGGCATCGAACTCGTAGTCGAGATGAAAGAACTCCGGGGAGGCAGGTTCCTGCGGGTCGGCGTTGATCCGCGCGTATACCTCCCGGACCACATTGACGTTCTCTTCCGACATCGCCTACTCCCGCAGCCCGGCGGCTTCGACGGCGTCGTCGGCGTTCGGGAAGCCTTCCAGCGAAAGAATTGTCCCGCCGTGGATCGTCCACAAGTGCCCGTTTCGGGTCTCGAACTCGGCGTCGGAGCCCTTCGGTTGCACGCGGTTCTTGACGATGACCACGACCTGATTCCCGCTTTCCAGGAACTCCAACGGCTCGATGATCCAGGCCTCAAATGCTGCGCGGACATCGCGAAGAAGCGCCTCCGGGGTTTCGCGTCCCCGGTTCGTTCCGGCGAGGGGTCCACGCTGGAACGTGATCTCGATGTCCGGGTGAGCGTCACGAAACGCAGCGTCCCAGTCATTGCGGTTGAGCGCGTCGTACACCCGCCGGACGATCTCCACGTTTTCTTCCGACATCGCCCCAGCAGTATCTCCCGTGCGCAGTACGAGGTGATACCCCCCCTTCAACGCATCAGGGACCTACGGAGGGCGCAGACGGCGCGCGAATCGCAGCCGTACCGGGGCCGGGTCTGAACGCCAGAAGCGCCCAGGGGCGCGGGTCGTGACCGCCCTCCTCGCTCAGCCCCGCGATGTGAGCTGCCTACTCGGCGGGCTCGAAGACGTGCTCGGCATCACCCGGGGAGACGAGGATGACCCCGCGGACCGGGACCCCTCCGGAGTTCCAGACGGTGTGGCGCGTTCCGCGCGGGACAAAGACGGTGCTGCCGGAAGCCACCTCCATCTCGCGGTCACCGAGGAGGAACGTGGCCTCGCCGGAGGCCACGTAGAACATTTCGTCGGTGTGGGGATGCAGATGCGGCGGGGGCCCGGGCTCACCCGGGGGGAACGTGCCGACCATCGCTACGTAAGACCCCCGAGTCTCATCGGGGCCAAGCGTGATCGGTTCCGGGGTCTCGGGGGGCGGGATCACCGTGCATCCGTTGATGGTCTCCATCCTCGCCCGACCCTAACGCACCCCGAGACGGCTCGATGGGCCCGCGCCTTACTCCCGCAACCCGGCGGCTTTGAGGGCTTCGTTGCGGGTCCGGTACTCGTAGCAGTACACGATCTTCTCGTTACGCACTTTCCAGTGCGCATAGTCATGGTCCTCAACTACGATCCCGCTCCCCCGACCTCGGCCCCATTCGCGGAGGACGGAGAACACATTCTCCCCGTTCCCCCTCAGTTCCTGGATCTCGAGGCCGTAAGTTCCCTCCTGAAATGTCTCGCGCCAGCGTTCGCGGCGCCTCAGGGCAGCCGTCCGACCGAGCAAGAGGGTGTTGTGCTCCTCCGCGGGATACCACCTGAGCGCGGGATCGAGCGTGTCGAGCCACGTCTCGACGTCATTCGCGAAGCTTTCGATGGTTCTGCGGACGACCGCGAGGTTTTCCTCCTCCGACATCGCCCCCGCAGTATCCCGCGACGCCGAGGGGGAAGGTGCGAAGTCGTGACGCGCCGCTGTGACAGACCGCCGAGTGGAGGCCTATGAGTCAAGGCTGTGGGTCCTGGGACCCCTTGCGCAGGAGGGCAGACACGCGTTGCCGCGTGACGCCGAAGCTCTCTGCGATCTGCTCCATCGTCATGCCCTCGGCGTAGAGAGCCTCCGCCTCGGCTCGACGAACGTTCGCTCCAGCGGTGTCAAGCGCCGCGGAGCTCTCGGTGAGGAGGTGCACGATGAGTGGCGCGTGCTCGTTCCCGACGAGCTCGGCGTAGGGCACATCCCTCGCCCGCAACCGCCGGAGCTGAGCGATCCGCTTCTTGATCAGGCTTGCGCGCCTTCCGTTATCAGCGAGGACGTCCTCGAGTGCCGTGAGAGCTTCGAGGAATTCGTCGTCGGTCATGTCTGTCGTTCCAGCCACGGATGATCGGAAAATACTCGGTTTGGGCAATACCCCTTGCCGCAACTCCCATTGCGGCAATAACCATTGCTGCAACCCCTATTACCGCAATGACTATTGCTGCAACCGCTATTGCGCTATTCTGTCGGCGTTTGTCGGAGCCGTCGTCCGAGGGAAGTGAGGACCGCCCGGCGTCGACCGCTTTGGCGAGATAGGCACTGCAAGAGATCGGGAGGAGGACCCATGGCAACCCAGTCCAGCGAAGCACCCCAGGCCCTAGCGGAAGCCGAGACGCGCGCCGAGGAGGAGGACGGGGTGGCGATCATTGCCGTCGACGGAGAGTTCGACCTCGCCCGAAAGCCCGACTTCACCGCGGCGTTGGAGGAGGCCCTCGCAAGGGAGGCGCCGCTCGTCGTCGACCTCGAACACTGCGAGTTCATCGACTCGACCGGCATCGCGCTGGTGGTGCGCGCCTACTGGCTCGCGGCCGATCGTGGCTTCGCGCTGGCGGCATCCGGACCCGAGGTTCACCGGGTGTTGGACCTCGTAGGGATACTCGAGCAGCTGCCGACCTACGAGACGCGCCTCGACTCGATCCGAGCTCTTCTGACCCGTGTCGAAGGACAGGACGCCACGACGGCCTGACTTGCCCGGGACCGCGCGCCGGTCAGTGGAACAGTGACCCGAGGCGTCAGTCCAAAAAATATAATGCGGCATGTGGCCGGCCGCGAGATGCTTGGCATGGCCATGCCTCGACATGGGCGATAGTGCGGAGAGAAACGAACGGGAGCTTCGGGAGCTGCGCCTCGAGGTCGACGAGCAACAGCGCGATATCCGCAAGTCCGACGATCGAGAGCGCCGTCAGGACACGCTAATAACCCGCCTTCGCGACGAGGCGGCGGTGCGTGATGACGATGCGGCCGCGCTGCGGGACCGCCTCGACGCGGCCGAGCATGAGCTCGGGGACCTGCGCGCGATCCGGGATGCGCTTACCCCGCCCGAGTTGCCGCAGCGGCCTGGCTTGGATCTCGCCGCGGCCTTCTTGCCCGCCATCGCCGAACGGGTAAGCGGCGACTTCTACGTGGTGGCTGAGGGGCCCCGGGATTCCACCGTTCTCGTAGTCGGCGATGTGGTCGGCCACGGTTTGAACGCGGCACGCCGTGCAGCGTTCGTTCGGACAGCGTTTGCCGCGACAGCCCCCTTTTCCGACGATCCGTGCCGGCTGCTGAGTTGGGCGAACACCGCCCTGGTCGAGCGGGCCGGCATCACCAGCGAGTTCGTCACCGCCGGCTGCATTACGTATCTGCCGGACGAGCAGCTCCTGCGCTGGGCCTACGCCGGTCATCCCCGGGCGCTGTGGCTGGACACCGGCCAGGAGCTCGTGGCGCCCACGCAAGGAACCCCGCTCGGGATTCGGCCGGACCTGGGAGTCACCGAGGGTTCGCAGCGGTCGGTGGCCGGCGCGGGAGTGCTGCTCTACACCGACGGGCTAACCGAAGCACGGGGCGGCGACAGGCGGTTCGGGATCGGCGGCGTCCGGGCCGCCCTGGGCGGCCGTAGCCGGCCCTCACCGGCCGGGGCGGTCGCCAGCCTGCGCGCGCGCGTTGCCGACTTCGGGTACGGCGCCCTGACTGACGATCTCTGCCTCCTGGCCGCCCGCTTCCGCAGCGCTTGAGCCGGCCCTCGGACGAGTCATGGATCGACCTCTGCAACGAGCAGGGGATCATCCTCTGCTGGCCCGAGGTCTTCGACCTGGCTGTGCGGGTACCCGGAGAACTCCAGCGGCTTACCGCGCGGGCTGCGGCTCGGGCTCCGCGGCGCTGACCGGGGCCGGGGTGAGCGCGGCGGCGGCGATCACCAGCGCGAAGGCGAGGATCCGCACGGTCAGCCCAAGGGCGTCGTCGGGCATCGGCTCGGAGAACACGATCGGCCCGGCCGCGATGGTGCAGACGTTGGCGGCGACGCTGGTCACCGCGATCACCGGCACCGCCTTGCCGATCTGGAGGCTGCGGGCCGAGACGACCAGGCCGGCGAACGAGGCCAGGGCGATCACGAGGGCGAGGGGGTGGGTGAGGATGACGAGCGCCGACTCGTCGCCGAGCTTGTCGCTGAGGCCCTTGATCGAGGTGTCCGAGGCTGCCCAGAAGAGGCCCGCCGAGGCGCCGAACAGGACGCCGCCGCGCAGCGGCGAGACGCGGGCGAGCGCAGCGACGCCGACCGCGAGGGTCGACAGCACCCCGATGTAGACGCCGAGCGTCGCTGGGTCGTAGTTGGAGTGCGCCTCGTCGCCGGCCCCCTCGAGGGTGGCGGCGAGGAACGCCAGACCCAGCGCGGCGAGCGCGACGCCGATCCACTCTCGCCGGGTGACCACGTGCGCGAACAGGCGGTCGGCGGTCACGGTCAGCAGCACCAGACCGCCGGCGATCACCGACTGCACCAGCGAGATCGGCGCCAGCGCCAGCGCGCCCACGTGAAAGCCCCACGAGCACACCGCGACCAGGATCCCCAGCGTGTAGGCGCGGGAGCGAAACAGCCGAAGCGAGGTACGCAGCGGATGGCGCAGGCTGACTGGCGGCGATTCGACGGCGCCGCGGTGCTTGTAGAGGAAGCCGACGACCGACGTGAAGGCGGTTGCGACGGCGAGCAGCAGGCCGATCTGGACTGAGAGGCTCAAGGGCTGGCGAGGCTAGCGGGGGCGCGCGGGCGCAGGTAAACGAGCCGGGGTCGCCCGGCGGAGCGGTCAGGCGACGGACGGGGGCGGCTCGTCCTCGCCCGGACCCTCGGCCGGGGCGATGTCCCCGCGCGGTGGCTTGGCGTCGCCCTCCGAGGCCGGCACGGCTTTGGGCTCGCGGAGGATCTCCTCCGCAGCCGTCGGCTCGTGGTCGAGCTGGATCGCGCGGATCGCGTGCTCGTCCGGGAGCTTCGCGAGGACCTCCTCGACCAGCGCGTGGACTTGCGCCTCGTCGTGGCCGAAGTCGTCGCGCAGCGCGCGCAGCGCGGTGTGGGTCACCTTGAGCTGCCTGGGGTTGAGCTCGAGGTGATAGCGGAACGGGCTCGCATCGCCCTCGTCGGCCATGGGCGGGATTCTAAAGCGCGCGCCGGGGGGTACCGGCGCGCAGTGGGATCCGCTTTGCCTATGGTGAACAGCGTGGACTTGGCGCATGAGCGGGGGCGCGGTCGGCGGATACGGCTGGCCTTCGGCGTGGCCCTCGCGGCCGCGGCCTTTGGCGCTGCAGCGATCCCCGCCGGCGCGGCACCGGCCACCGAGGCCCAGGGCGCTGCTGGCATCCGCGACTACTGGACCCCCGAGCGGATGCGCGACGCGGTTCCGCCGCGGCCGCTGGTGAGCCCCTTCCAGGCTCGGCGCGGTGCCACGATCGCGAAGCCCGTCAAGGGCTACAAAAGGAAGCCAAACCGGAGCCACGGCAAGGTCTTCTTCACGCTCGGCGGCGTCGACTACGTCTGCTCGGGCACGGCGGTCAAGTCACCCGGCGAGAACGTCGTGTGGACCGCCGGACACTGCGTCTTCGGCGCGACCGCCCCGCTGCAGACCGGATACGCCTCGAACTTCGAGTTCGTCCCCGCCTACCGGAACGGCAACGCGCCGTTCGGCGAGTGGCCGAGGCAGCAGCAGAACGGCCTCGACGCCACCCGCCAGTGGCGCAAGTCGAGCGAGGGATGCCTCCCATTCACGTCGTGCGGCGACGTGGCCCACGACTTCGGGGCAGCGAACGTCGTCAAGCGAAGCGGCAAGTCCCTCCAGGACGTGGTCGGCGGTCGCGGCATCCAGTTCAACGGTCCGCGCGACCGCCGCTACAAGGCGATCGGCTACCCGGCGGAGGCCCCATTCGACGGCGAGCGCATGTACGCCTGCCGCTCGGACTACCAGGGCGCCGACCCCGCCCAGGGGAACCCGCCGCCGATGCGGATCCGCTGCGACATGACCGGCGGCTCGAGCGGCGGCGGCTGGGTCGCGGGCGGCGACGTCGCCTCGGTCGTCTCCTACGGCTACGGCGACGAGCCCAACAACCTGTACGGGCCCTACCAGGGCGCCGCGGCCAAGGACCTCTACGACGACGTCAAGTCGGGCTAGAACCTAGGCGGGGGCCGGCTCGGGATCGCGGTCGCGGTCGGCCGCCTCGCCCGCGGCGTGCAGCAGCTCGGCGATCGAGCTCTCGATGCCGGCGGCGATCTGGTCGATGTCGTCGATCGCGTCGTAGTCGGCCAAGAGCCCGAAGTTGACCGAGCCGTTGTAGCTCATGATCGCCACGAACAGGGCCTGGTTGGGCGGCAGGAAGCCCACGGGGAAGATGTCCTGGAGCTCGCGGCCCAGCACGTAGAGCGGGATCTGCGGGCCCGGGACGTTGGTGACGACGAGGTTGAAGAGGCGGGTCGAGAAGTTCAACCGGGCGGCCTGTGCCAAGAGCGTCGGCGGGGCGAAGTCGTTCATGCGCGAAATCACCTCGGCGCCCAGCGCCTGCTTCGAGCTCTTGATCCCCTCCATGCCCTCGCGGACGACGGCCAGCCGCTGCACGGGGTCCTCGATGTAGACGGGAACCGGGCCCCGCACCGCGGCGATCTTGTTGCCGAGGGCGCCGCGCTCGTCGGTCGCGCGGATCGACACCGGGACCTGCGCCCGCAGCTCCATGCCCTCCGTGCGAACACCACGCGAGTGCAACCACTCGCGCAGCGCGCCGGTCACGACGGCCAGGACGACGTCGTTGACCGTGCCGCCCAGCCCGTCCTTGATCCGCTTGAACTGCGAGAGGTCGGCCCGCACCCACGAGAAGCGGCGATGCGACCCGATCTCGACGTTCAGCGGCGTCTCGGGCGCCGGGTTGGCGAAGTTCCAGCCAACCTCGCCCAGCGCGGTCAGTGACTCACTCGCCTGGCGCAGCGTCGCCTCCGGGTGCTCGATCGCCTGCTCCAGGCGCCGGGCCAGGCGAATCGGGGCCGACGCCAGCCCCTCCGCATCCTTCGCCAGCAGGGTGGACGCCGACGGCTCGGCGCTGGGCACCCACTCGTGGTCGGGCTCGGCCGGTTCGGGCACGGGCTTCATGTCGAACAGGACCGTCGCGATGTCAACGCCGGAGACCCCGTCGACCAGGGCGTGGTGGGTCTTGGTGACGAAGGCGAAGCGCTTGCGGGTCAGGCCCTGTACGAGCCACAGCTCCCACAGCGGCTTGGTCCGGTCGAGTTGCTGGGAGAAGATCCGCGCCGCCATCCGCCGCAGCTGGTCCTCCGAGCCCGGCGACGGCAGCGCCGAGTGGCGCACGTGGTATTCGAGGTTGAAGGTGGGGTCGTCGACCCAGAACGGCCGCCCGGTCGGCACCGGCGGGAAGGCCAGCTTCTGGCGAAACCTCGGCACGAGGTGAAGCCGCGAGGAGATGTGCTCGGCGAGGTCGTCGAACGAGGGCGGCGGGCCCTCGAAGATGCAGATGCCGCCGACGTGCATGTGCGCGGCCGAGGACTCGTTCGTCAGGAACGAGACGTCGAGGGCGCTGAGGCGGTCCATATGCCCCTGTGCCATGCGCGAACCCTACCGTCAAGCGGAGTAGGGTCGGGGCATGGTCAGGATCCTCTCGATCGACGGCGGCGGGATCAGGGGCATCATCCCCGCGACCGTCCTCGTGGAGATCGAGAAGCGGACCGAGCGGCGGATCTGCGAGCTCTTCGACTTCGTCGCCGGGACGTCGACCGGCGGCATCCTGGCGCTGGGCCTGACGCTGGGCGGCGATGAGCCCTCGCGCCCTCGCTACACGGCGGAGGACCTGCGCGACCTCTACCTGGAGCGGGGAGCTCAGATCTTCCCCCCGCTTCGCCCAAGCTGGCTGCGAAGCGGCCTTGGGGTCTTCGACGAGCGCTACCGCGAGGGCCCGCTGGTGGATGTGCTGAAGCAGTACATGGGCGAGGCCCGCCTGAAGGACGCGCTGTGCCCGGTCCTCGTGCCGGCGTATGAGATCGAGCTGCGCCAGCCGTTCTTCTTTCGCTCGGTGCGGGCGTCCGAGGAGCCCGAGACCTTCGACTACCCGGTCTGGCAGGCCGCGCGCGCCACCTCGGCCGCACCCACCTACTTCGAGGCGGCGCGGATCCCGTCGCCCGACGATGCACACGACCCGTTCGCGCTGGTCGACGGCGGCGTCTTCGCCAACAACCCCTCGATGTGCGCGTTCGCCGACGTCCGCCTGGGGCGCCACGTGTCGGCCACCGCCACCGCCGCGGAGGCGCGCGAGGACCCGATCGAGGCCGACGGGATGTTCATGGTCTCGCTGGGCACCGGCGAGCTGGCCGACCGCATCCCGTGGGAGGCGGCGAAGGACTGGGGCTTCTTCGGCTGGGGGCGACAGCTCCTGGGGACCGTGATGGACGGCGTCTCCGACAGCGCCGACTTCCAGTGCCGCCAGCTCCTGGGCGACAACCACTGCCGGCTGCAGGCCTCGCTCGAGGCCGGCACCGACAGCCTCGACGACGCCACCGACACGAACCTCGAGGTGCTGGCCGAGGCCGGCAAGCGGCTGGTCGCCAGGCACGCGAAGGAGATCGACGAGGCCTGCGAGCGACTGGCGTGAGCCGCGCGCGATGGAGTGCCTGCGCCGTCGTGGCCACGGCGATGCTGGCAGTGGCCGGGTGTGGCGAGGAGGACACCGGTGCCGCCGACCTGTTCGACGCCCGGCGGGCGTTCGCCGACCTCGAGGCGCAGGTGGAGATCGGGCCGCGCCCGTCGGGCTCGGAAGGGAGCGCCCGGGAGGTCGAGCTGATCCGGCGCGAGCTCGAGGCGGCGGGGGTCGAGGACGTCGAGGTCCAGCGGCCGCATGCGAACGTCGTGGGGACGATTCCCGGCACCGAGGCTGGGGCCGTCGTCGTCGGCGCACACCACGACACCAAGGACGGCATTCCCGGCTTCGTCGGCGCGAACGACGGCGCCTCGGGCGTGGCGGTGGTGCTCGAGCTCGCGCGCTCCCTGGAGGCGCCGGTCGAGGGCCCGTCGCTGCACCTTGCCCTGTTCGACGCCGAGGAGGCCCGGGGCTCCCGGCCCTTCGCCCAGGACGGCACCCGCGGCAGCGAGCAGTACGTCCGCTACGCCCGGACCGGGGGCAAGCAGGGCTCGCCGCCGCTGGAGGAGATCCAGGCGATGGTGCTGTTCGACCTGGTCGGCGACTGCGACCTGGAGATCCCGCTCGAGGCGAGCTCCGACCCTCGGCTCCACGCCCGGTTCGCCGAAGCGGCCGAGGAGGTCGATGGAGACGCCCAGCCGTTCGCCGGCACCACGAGCGCGATCGGCGATGACCACGTCCCCTTTCTCGAGGCCGGGATCCCGGCGGTTGACCTGATCGACCTCGCGTACGGGACCGGGCCCGCCCCCGGGTCGTACTGGCATACGCCCGAGGACACGCTCGACAAGGTCTGCGCGGAGAGCCTCGACGCCGTCGGCGAGGCGGCGGTGCGCGCGCTCCCCGGGCTGGGGTAGGTCAGCCCGTCGCTGCGGCTGCCGCCTGGAGCGCATCCTCGCGCTCGCCGAAGACGCGGTAGCGGCGAATCCGGCCGCCGTCGAAGAGGATCACGGCGTAGGTGGGAACTTCCATATGGATGCCGCTCTGGGCACCCTCGAAGCTCACGTTCACGTCCGCGACGATCTCGTCGCCCACGGCCTCCATGTCGCTTACCTCGACCTCCATCTCACCCAGCAGGCGCATCAGCTCGCGCAGGTGCGCCTTCACCTCCTCGCGTCCCCGGATGGTCCTCGCGTCCGGGAAGTGAGGAGGGTCCTCCCAGTGCCAGTCGTCGTCGGACACCCAGAACTCGATCATCCGGTCGACGTTCCCCTCGTTCCAGGCCGCGTAGATGTCGCGGACAACCTCCAGGTCGGCCTCGGTGCTCATTCGGTCAGGTCGTCGAGGGCGGCGGCGAAGGCCTCGGTGTGGCGGTCGACGTCGGCCTCGGTCGTGTCCGGACACATCAGGGCCATGTTGTGGAAGGGGGTCAGCATCACGCCCTCGTTGAGGAGCCGGAGGTGGAGGTAGTCCTCGAGGTCGGGGTCCGAGGCGGCCGCCGACGCCGCCCCCGAGGTCGGCTCGGGCGCCGTGAACATGTACTCGGCGCGGGCGCCCAGCCGGACGACCGACCAGCCCAGGCCGTGCGAGGCGATCGCGTCCCCGCAGGCATCGGCGAACCGGTTGCACAGACGCTCCATCTCGGCGAACGCCCCGGCGGTCAGGACCTCGCTCAGCGTCGCGCGCGACGCCGCGAGCGAGAGGGCGTTGCCGGCCAGGGTGCCGCCCACGCCCCCGGTGTCGATGTAATCGGCCTCGGCATCGGCGTCGATCCGCTCGGCGATCTCACCGATCACGCCGTAGGCGCCCACCGGTACGCCGCCGCCCAACCACTTGCCCAGCGTCACGAGGTCGGGGTCGAGGTCCCAGGCCCCGGTGCAGCCCCCAGGCCCGGCGGACGCCGTGTGGGTCTCGTCGATGATCAGGTAGCTCCCGGCCTCGCGCGTCGCCTCCCGCAGGCCCTCGAGGAAGCCCTCCTGCGGCAGCACGATCCCGATGTTCGTCAGCGCCGGCTCGGTGAGGACGCAGGCGACGTCGCCGTGCGCCAGCTCGGCGCGCACCGCGTCGAGGTCGTTGAACTCGCACACGCGGGTGGTCTCGACCGGATCGACCGGCGGGCCCACGTTCCCCCAGCGCGCCTGCGCGCGCCCCTCGTCGAGGGTGATGAAGGTCTCGTCGACCGACCCGTGGTAGCACCAGTTGAAGACCAGGATCTTGGGCCGCCCCGTGATCTGGCGGCAGAGCCTGATCGCGAAGCGGTTCGCGTCGGTAGCCGACAGCGTGAAGCTCCACAGCGGCACGCGGAACCGCTTCGCGAGCTCGGCGCCGACCCAGGCGGCGTCGTCGGTTGGGAGCATCATCACGGCGCCACCCTGGGCGTCCAGGCGTTTCTCGACCGCCTGCACCGTGGGGGCGGGCGAGTGGCCGGCCATCGCGCCCGTGTCGCCCAGGCACAGGTCGACGTAGGTGTTGCCGTCGACGTCGCGGATCTCGGCGCCGCGGGCGCCGTCCACGTAGACGGGGTGGCCGCCGACCCACTTGGCCATCCAACTCATCGGGACGCCTGCCAGGAGCGACCCTTGCGCCTCGTCGAAGAGCTCGCGCGAGCGCGGATGGAGCTCGGCGAAGCGCGAGCGCTCGGCGTCCAGCAGCCTGCTCAGGCGCTCGCGGTCGATCGTCGCGCTCGCTGCTTCCATGCGCCCCCGGATCTTGCCCGAACCCGGGCGCCGCCGTCGGCCGTGCCGCCGGCGGCGAACGGGCGTTCCGGGGCCTAGGCGGTCGCGGGCTCTGGATCCGGCCGCACGATCACGGTGTCGGCGACTGGGATGATCTCGTCGACGGGCAGGTCGGCGACGTCGGCGTGCTCGCGGATCTTCTCCGGGCTGGTCGCCTGGTAGATGCAGACGGTCCCGACCGACCCGCCGCCCTCCTCGAGGACGTAGCTCCGGATCCACTTGATGTCGTCCGGCATCTCCTCGCCGGTCTTGGTCGAGCGCCCGGCAGCCTCCTCCAGGTCCGCAGCCGACGCCCAGCCGCTCCGGCGCAGGATCACATAGGTGTTCATCGTGGCCTCCTCGTTCGCATTGGTCATCGTGCTGGAACCACTATTGCGCGTTTCGCACAAGGCAATGTGATCCCGGCACGGTCGCGATTCGGCGGCCTGCCCGTGGGGCTGCGGGTACCCTTGCTATATGGCTTCCACCGCTACAGCCGCCCCGCGGAAGGTGCTGCTCGCGGCCCCGCGCGGCTACTGCGCGGGCGTCGACCGCGCCGTCCAGACGGTCGAGCACGCGCTCGATCTGCACGGGCCGCCGGTCTACGTGCGCAAGGAGATCGTGCACAACAAGCACGTCGTCCAGCAGCTTCGCGAACGCGGCGCGATCTTCGTCGACGAGGAGACCGAGGTCCCCGAGGGAGCGTTGGTGGTCTTCTCCGCGCACGGCGTCGCGCCCAGCGTCCACGCGAACGCCCAGGACCGCAACCTGCGCACCATCGACGCCACCTGCCCCCTGGTCACCAAGGTCCACGTCGAGGCCCGCAAGTTCGCCGAGCAGGGCTACACGATGGTGCTGATCGGGCACGAGGGCCACGAGGAGGTCGAGGGCACGACCGGCGAGGCGCCGGAGCACATCGTTCTCGTTCAGACCGCCGACGACGTCGACAAGCTGCGCGTGCCCGAGGACGTCCCCGACCCCGACCGGCTCGCCTTCATCACGCAGACCACGCTCTCGGTCGACGAGACCTCGGGGATCATCGCGCGCCTGCGCGCCCGGTTCCCCAACGTGGTCTCGCCCAAGTCCGACGACATCTGTTACGCGACGACGAACCGCCAGATCGCGGTCAAGCAGCTCGCCGGCGAGTCCGACCTGGTGCTGGTGATCGGCTCGACGAACTCGTCGAACTCACAGCGCCTGGTCGACGTCACCCGCGAGCTCGGCACCGAGTCGCACCTGATCGACAACGCTTCGCAGGTCCGCGAGGAATGGCTCGACGGCGTCGAGACCGTCGGCATCACCTCCGGCGCGAGCGCCCCGGAGGAGCTGGTGACCCAGCTGGTCGACTACTTCCGCGAGCGCGGCGCCGAGGACGTCTCGGAGCTGCGGACCGTCGATGAGGACGTGCGGTTCATGCTGCCGAAGCAGATCCGCGAGCAGCTGGCCGCGCGGGGCTAGCGTCCCGTGCCGGCGGCGGTCGAGCTGGCGGGCGATCGGGTCGGCCTCAAGACGACGACCATCGAGGACGCGGACGCGCTGCGCGCGATTCGACGCGCCCCCGAGATCACGCGTTGGTGGGACGAGCTCGAGGCCGGCTTCCCGATGGACCTTGAATCGGGCCTGACCCGCCTCACCATCCGCGCCGGCAGCGAGATCGTCGGCATGATCCAGTTCGCCGAGGAGCCCGACCCCAAGTATCGCTCCGCCTCGCTCGACCTGTTCGTCGCCCCCGGCTTCCAGGGGAGGGGGTTGGGGACGGAGGCGGTCGGCCTGCTCGTGGATCACCTCGTCCGGGAGCGGGGACACCACCGCCTTACGATCGACCCTGCGGCCCACAACCAAGCCGCGATTGCCTGCTACTCGAAGCTGGGCTTCCGGGAGGTGGGGAGGATGCGCTCCTCCGAACTCGACGGGACGACCGGCGTATGGCATGACCAGCTCCTGATGGAGCTCGTGGTCGACGCGGACGGGGCGGACGACCCCGGCCCCCGCCGCAACGGCTACGAGATATCCACCGACCGGGCCCGCCTCGACCGCGCCGCGGTCTGGGCGTTCCTCACCAACTCCTATTGGGCCACCGGGATCCCGCGGGATCTGCTGGACCGTGCGATCGACCGCTCGCTGTCGTTCGGGCTCTACGCGCCGGACGGGGCTCAGGCCGGATACGCCAGGGTCGTGGCCGACGGCGCCACGTTCGCCTGGATCGGGGACCTGTTCGTTCTCGACGAGCACCGGGGGCAGGGCCTCGGGAAGTGGCTCGTCGAGACCGTGCTGGCTCACCCGGACGTGCGCGGCGTGCGCAAGGTCGTCCTCGCCACCGCCGATGCGCACGGCCTGTACCGGCGCTTCGGCTTCGATGCGGCCGACCCCGAGCGGATGATGGAGATCTCGCTGTCGCCCGACGAGGCCTACCGGGCGGGGCGGGAGTAGGTTGGCCGGCATGGAGGGCAAGGCATCCGCTCCGCGCCCCGGCCGCGCCGCGGAGGCGCGCATGCGCACGGTCCACATCAGTGGCGTCGAGCGCCCCTTCGGCGAGGTCACGGCCGACGACGCGCGGGCGCAGGCGGCCGAGCTCAAGGGCGCGGGGACCTGGGGCCCGTTGCAGCGGGTTGCGAAGGTCGCGCTCGCGTGGGGCGAGCTCGCCGGCGTGATCGAGGCGGCCGGGGTCGAGACGGCGGGGGAGCTGGACGACGAGACGGTCGTGCTCTGGGGCGAGCGCGTATGGGTGATCGCGCCGGAAACGGGCATGATCTAGGCAGGCGCGACGAAGGAGGAGCCATGACAGACGAAGAGCACACGCACGACGATCCACACAGCCACGAGCATGAGCACGACGGCGAGACCCATTCGCATCCGCACGACACGCACGAGCACGAGCACGTCGAGCACGAGCACGAGCATTCACACGGAGACGTCACCCACTCCCACCCTCACACCCACCAGGAAGGCCTGGAGGAAGACCACAGCCACGAGCACTAGGGCTGAGCGGCGGCGGCGATCGCCGCCTGGCCGTAGGAGATGCCGCCGTCGTTGGGCGGCAGACGCTGGGGGATGAGCACCCGCAGCGAGGCGTCGAGCAAGATGGCCGCCGTCCGCTCCAAGAGGAGGCGGTTCTGGAAGACGCCGCCGGACAGGACCGCGAGGTCGACGCCGGCGGCCTCGCACTCGCGGGTCACCGAGGCGGCAGTGGCCGCGGCCAGCCCGTTGTGAAAGCGCGCCGCGACCGTCTCCCTGGCTGACCCGCTCTCCAGATCGGCCACGACCTGCCGCACGGTCTCGCGGGCGTCAACGATCACCGCCCCTTCGGCTCCGTGGTCTTCCCGGGCGTCGATCAGCGGCATCCCATACGCCCCGGTCTCGGCGACGTCCACCAGCCCCTCCAGCTCGGCCGCGGCCTGGCCCTCGTAGGTCACGCGGGCGCGGATCCCGCACAGCGCCGAGACGGCGTCGAACAGGCGCCCGGCGCTGGTGGTGGGAGGCGAGTTGACCCCGGTCCGCGCGAGCTCGCAGACCCCGCGCCACTGACGGTCTGAGACCTGGCCCCGCAGGGCCGCGGGGATACCCGGCGCCTCCTCGCCGGTCGCCGCCACCAGCCACGCGCATGCCATCCGCCAGGGCTCGAGCGTCGCCCGGTCGCCTCCGGGCAGCCGCACGGGGAAGAGGAGCCCGCGGCGCTCGAACCCGTGCAGCCCGCCGAGCAGCAGCTCGCCGCCCCAGACCGTCTCATCGGGCCCGAGGCCCGCGCCGTCGAAGATCGCGCCCACGGCCGGGCCCTCCTCGCCGTGCTCGGCGAGACACGCCGCCAGGTGGGCGTGGTGGTGCTGGACCGCCACCCGCTCGAGCCCCTCGCGCTCAAGCGCGTAACGGGTCGACAGGTAGTCGGGATGAAGGTCGTGCGCCACCATGGCGGGCTCGACTGCGAACAGCCGCTCGAAATGCTCGACGCCGTCGCGGAAGGACTCGAGCGTCTCCCAGTTCTTGAGATCGCCGATGTGATGGCTCACCCAGGCACGCGCTCCCTTGGCGACGCAGAACGTGTTCTTCAGCTCAGCGCCGCACGCCAGGATCGGCCTGGGGGCCGGACGCGGTAGTCGGACCGACCGCGGCACCCAGCCCCGCGATCGCCGGATCAGCAGCGGCTCCGGGCGCAGGCCCGGGTCGACGGCGCGGAGGACCGAGTCGTCGGTGCGGGTGTGAATCGGCCGATCACCCACCAGGAACGCGTCGGCGATGGGTGAGAGCCGCCGCTCGGCATCCTCGTCGTCGAAGGCGATCGGCTCGTCGGAGACGTTGCCCGAGGTCATCACCAAGGTCGTCGCGGCGTCGGCGAGGAGAAGGTGGTGAAGGGGCGTGTAGGGCAGCATGACCCCGAGGTCGGGCGTGCGCGGGGCGACGCCCTCGGCTACCCGCGCGTCGGGGCGGCGGCGGGCGATCACGATGGGGCGCTCGGGCCCGCGCAGCAGCCTCTCCTCCGCCTCGGTCAGCTCCACCAGCTCCCGTGCGGCCGTGAGGCCGGGCGCCATCAGGGCGAGCGGCCGGTCCTCGCGGCGCTTTCGCTCGCGAAGGCTGGCGACCACCGTCTCGTCGTCGGCTCGGCACGCCAGGTGGTATCCGCCCAGGCCTTTGATCGCGACCACCTCGCCGGCCAGTAGCCGCTGGGCCGCGGCGGCGATCGCGTCGCCCTCGCCCTCGGAGCCTGCGAGGGTCACGCGGGGCCCGCACACGGGGCAGGCGTTCGGCTGGGCGTGGAAGCGGCGGTCGGCCGGATCCTCGTACTCGGCCCTGCAGGCCGGGCACATTTCGAATCCGGCCATCGTCGTCAGCGGCCGGTCGTAGGGGACCCCGCGGACGATCGTGAAGCGGGGGCCGCAGTTGGTGCAGTTGATGAAGGGGTACCGGTGGCGGCGATCGGCGGGGTCGAACAGCTCGGCCAGGCACTCCTCGCAGGTCGCCATGTCGGGTGAGACGAGCGCCTCGGGGGCGCCGCCTCGCTCGGACGCAACGATCGCGAAGCCGGTCTCGCCGGTGGGCGGGACGTCATGGCCCTCGACCGACTCGACCTCGGCCAGCGGGGGCGCGTCGCCCTCCAGGCGGCTGGCCAGCTGCTCGAGCGCGGCCGGCGGCCCCTCGGCCTCGACCACGACGCCGTGCTCGTCGTTCAGCACCCAGCCCGCCGACTCCCAGCTCGGAGGCGAGGCGGAAGACGAACGGCCGGTAGCCGACGCCCTGGACCGTCCCGCGCACGCGCAGCCGGACCCGCCGCGTCTCGGCGCCGGTCAAGGCCCGGTTGGCGCGGGCACCAGCTCGACCAGCTCGCGGAGGACGTGGTAGGCGCCGGCCTGAGCCTCCTGGATGCGCGGGATGTGCTGGGAGCGGGTCACGATCACATGGTCGGCAAGCCCCTCCGAGGCGATCCGGCCGCCGTCGTAGCCCACGAGGGCGATCGTGGCCAGGCCGCGCCGGCGGGCCTCGGCCAGCGCCAGGAGGACGTTGTCCGAGCCGCCGCTGGTGGAGAGGGCAAGCGCGGCGTCGCCCTCGCGCCCGTAGGCGATCACCTGGCGCTGGAAGATCTCCTCGACCCCCACGTCGTTGGCGATCGCGGTCAGGATCGACGAGTCCTCGGTGAGGTCCAGCGCGGCGCGCGCCGGCCAGCCGTGCGGCGGGCGCCGGAAGTCGGCGACCACGTCCATCGCGTCGGTGGCCGAGCCGCCGTTGCCGAACGCCAGCAGGCGCCCGCCCCAGTCCAGGCGCCCGCGCAGGACGGCTGCGGCCTCGAGCAGGATCTCGCGGTTGTCGCGCAGGGTTCCCTCGCGGAGGGCGCCGACCTCCTCGGACTTCATCAACACCGACCGGCGGACGTCGTCGAGCACGGCGTCGAGGTCGTGCTCGGACTCGGACAGGAAGGGATACAGGAAGCTGGAATCTCCCGTGTCGTGGACCGGGCGCGCCTCGCGGCCCTCCAGCAGGCCGCGATGGTCGAAGAAGACGTGCACCAGCTCCCACAGCACGTGATAGAGCGTCTCCACGATCTCCTGCCCGATGAAGGGGTCCTCCTCGCCGACGGGGAACTCCCACTCGGCCCCGGCGGCGGCGAAGGCGATGGTCATACAGCCCCGCTCGCGCGCCAGCGCCACGGCCTCGCGGCTCTCGGCCGTGTCCTCGTCGGTGGCCTCGTAGGCGATCACGATGTCGTCGCCCTCGGCCAGGACCGCGAGCTGCGAGGCCACGTCCCCGCCCTCGCCGGCCAGCCCGATCGCCGGAAGGGCGCGCTTGCCGACGATCACCGGGTGGACGAACTCCACGGCGACGTGCCGTGCGTCCGAGCGCGCCACGGGTGAGTGGCCCAGGGCGATCAGCCGGCCGCCGCGCGCGAAGCGCTCGGCCATCGCGTGGCAGCAGCGGGCCAGGCGCTCGGCCTCGGCCTCGAAGAAGCGCGCGTTGGCGCGGGTCCGCGCCCCGGCCAGCTCCTCGATCCGGGCGGAGAGCGCGTCGGTCCGGGCGGCCCCGGGCATCGGCCTCGCCTAGGCGGGCGCGGCGGCGCGCTCGGGGATCCCCGCCAACCACGCGCGCCACTCGTCGACGCCCTCGCCCGTGCGGGCGCTGACCAGCAGGTGCTGGGCCCCGGGGTTGACGGCGTCCACGTTCGCGAGGAAGCGGTCCATGTCGAAGTCGACGTGGGGGAGGAGGTCGATCTTGTTGACCACGACCATCTCGCAGCTGCGGTACATCAGCGGGTACTTCAGCGGCTTGTCCTCGCCCTCCGCGACCGAGGCGACCATCGCCTTGACGTCCTCGCCGATCCGGAACTCGGCGGGGCAGACGAGGTTGCCCACGTTCTCGACGATCAACAAGTCGATGTCGGACAGCGGCAGCGACGGGAGCGCCGAGCGGACCATGTTCGCGTCCAGGTGGCACTCGCCCCCGAACCCGGCGTCCGTGTTGAGCTGGGTCACCGGGATGTGCAGGCCAGCCAGGCGGTCGGCGTCCAGGCTGCCCTGCACGTCGCCCTCCAGGACTCCCACGCGCGGGGAGTCGAGATCGGCGAGCGCCCGCTCGAGCAGCGTCGTCTTGCCCGAGCCGGGGGCGCTCATCAGGTTGAGCACGCTCACCGACGCCCGGTCGAAGTCGTCGCGGTTGGCGCGCGCGATGGTCTCGTTCGCGTCCAGCGCGTCCTCGGAGACCCTGACCTTCGTGCGGTGCATCTGCTCCTCCTCCCTAGGGGACCGCCGCCTCGGCGTCCTCCACCTCGATCGACTCTACCTCCAACTCCCCGCCGGCCTCGACCGCGCCGGGCGTCCCGCAATCCGGGCACCGGAACGTCGGCAGCGTGGGCACGCCCTCGATCTGGCCATGGGTGGCCAGCGGTGGTGGAGCCGGGTCCCACTCGAAGTCGCAGTCCGGGCAGCGCAGGCGGGCGGCGACGAGCTCGTGCTCGAGCTCGGCCCCCTCACAAATCGTCTCGCGGGCGACGATGTCGAAGTAGAAGCTGAGCGAGTCTCCCGCGACCTGGCGCAGGGTCCCCAGGCGCAGCGTCACAAGCTTCACCCGCCGTCCTGCCGCGTGGCGGGTGGCGGTGTCCACGATCGCCTGCGCTATGGAGAGCTCGTGCATCAGGCCGTGCCTTCGTAAGCGGCGTCCGTCTGAAGCTCGGCGATCGTGTCGAGGACCAGGTCGACGGCCTGGCCGGCGGCCGCCTCGACCTTCGGCGAGAGGCCCAGCCCCATCTCCTCGACCTCCGCCGGCTCGCAGGCCACGACGGTCACCCGTCCCGGCGAGCCACCGATGGTCTTGATGAACCGCAGCACGGTCTGCGGGTCCATCGCGTGGGGGTTCACGACCTCGCCGTCGTCGATCGGCTTGATCTCGTCGTCGTGGGGGTCGATCACGTAGAGGGTGCCCGGCTCGCCGCCCTGGCGGCTGACGTCCACCAAGAGAAGCGCGTCGTAGCCGCGCATGACCTCGTAGGCCAGGTCGAGCCCACCGGTGCCGAAGTCCAGCACGGTGACCCCGGCCGGCAACTCGAGCGCCCCGAGGCGCTTCACCACCTCGCTGCCGAACGCGTCGTCCTGGAGCCAGGAGTTGCCGACTCCGGCGACCAGGATCTGGCGCTCGCGCTCAGCCATCCGGGGAAACCTCGACCTCGTCGGAGCTGAAGAAGAGGTAGCGGCCAGTCTCGCGGAAGAGCGGCTGGGCGGGGTCGTCGTCGACAGTGACGCCGATGTGGGCGCGGTCGTCGAAGTCGTGGTAGATCCGCTCGATCGTGGCCACCTTCCCCGCCAGCATCTTGTCGTAGACGTCGCGATCGGTCCGGGGCCGCAGCACCACCTTGCCGCCCTTCACGAACGTGACGCCACCGACCTCGATGCTGGCCTCGCCCGGGTTCGGGTGGCCGGGCCCGGGCTGCGCCTCCTCCAGGCGGCCGTGCAGGCCGATGATCTCGTCGGGCGTCGACCGCGCCGCCCGCTCGACCATCTCACGGACCGCGGGGTCCTGCTTTCCGATCTCCTTGCGCTCCTCTTCGCTCAGCGCGTGGACGTGCAGGAGCAGCGCCTCCTCGATCTCGGTCGAGTCGAACAGGTTGCCCAGGCTTTCGGGCGCCATGCTGGGGTGGTCGGGCAGGACGATCGCCGCCCCCAGCATCGCGGCGTCGTCCGGGCTGGCCAGGACGGGCCAGGTGTTGAGGCTCTCGCAACCGGCGAGCTGCTCCGCCCACGGCCCCTTCGTGTCCAGCGGCGAGACGAAGCGCCCGCCGCTCACTTCGGCGACGACGTGGGTGGACATCAGGCTCGACCGCAGCACTTCGTTTCGGTCCAGCTCGGCCGCCCCGGGCGCCAGCGGGGTGGTGTTGTGGACGCAGAGGCGCACCCGCGCGAGCCCGTCGCCCAGGGGCTCGACGCGCATCCGCACGCGTCCGGTGACGGTCTCCTCTCCCGCGAACGAGAACTCCTCGCCACGGCCTTCGCCCAGCTGGGCGAGCGGGGTGGAGGGGAGCTCGATCCGGCGTGGCGCAGCCTTGTGGCGCTCGCCCTCAGAGGTGAGGAACGTGAACGTGCCCGCCAGCTGGGCGTCGGGGCCGGCCTCGGCCAGACAGTCCATCCGCAGGTGGTCGAAGGTCGTCGTGCCGGCCTCGGCGTAGGCGGGCGGGTAGACGATCCCGAACGGGGTCGGGGTCGCGTTCTTGGTCGCCCCCGGCGTGTAGGGGTAGAGCGCGTAACCCTCGTAGAGCAGGGAGTCGAGCAGGCTCTCGAGCGCCTCCTGCATCAACCCGCCTCGGGATCGAGGGCGTCGAGCAGCTCGGCGACGGTCGCGTCGAATGTGGGCAGTGCCCGCGCGGTCTTCACCCGCTCGACGCGTTCGATCGTCGCCTTGTCCAGCGGGATCCAGCCGCGGAACGGGTAGGTCGCCTCGATCATGTCCCGCCAAGCCGCGACCGGCATCGAAAAGCGCGCCGAACAGTCCCACGGCACCTGGGTCAGCTGCACCCGGCCATCGTCGGCCTCCCAGATGATCGTGCCGTTGAAGTGGAAGCGCAGTGGCGCCTCGCCTCCTGACAGGCCCGCGAAGTACTTCGTTGCGCCGACTTCGTGGTCGTAGGTGCAGGCGAGCTCGAGGCCGAACCTCGTCGAGTCGGTGAAGCTCGGCACCAGCACCTCCGTCTGCGCCCAGCGCAGGCTGGACGTGGTGGACGCCCAGCGCTCGGGCTCGCCGAACAACTCCAGCAGGCGCTCGCGCTCGGCGTCGTCGTAGCGGCGCTTCGACGGCTCGATCTCGATCATCGCGGTCAGGGCCACGGTGTAGACGGTGCGGCCGGTCGACTCGGTGGCCTCGACCTCGAACCGCAGGGTCGGGGCCGCGGCACGCTCGACGTGGCTCACGCCCACTACCTCGAACTCGGGCACCGGGCGGTCGGTCGGCTGGGAGGCCTCGGTCGCCTCGTCGGCGACCACTCGCGCCGCCTGGGCGGCCGAGCCCTTGTCGTTCGCGGCGCCGTTTCCGTCGCCGGCGGTGACGCTCATGCCTCGGCCGGGGTGCTGCGGGAGCGCAGGTCCTCGAAGAAGGCCGCGATCTGCTCCTCGGGCCCCTGGCCGCCGGAGATCCCCTCCCAGGCGACCTTCACCAGCCCCACGAGGCGGTAGCACTCGTCGACCGGCACGATCGCATGCTGCGGCGGATCGGCCATGCGGTTGACCAGGAGGGCCTCGCCGTCCGCGTCAAGGCTGTCGAGCACGGGGTTGGCCTCGCGGAGCCGCTCCCACGCGTCCAGGTCCAGCTCGGACTCCATCGAGCCTCCGGGGCTGGGATAGAAGGCGACGATCCCGCCGGTCGTCGTCGAGTCGAGGAAGAAGGCCAGGCCGATCGGGATCTGAAACGAGGCCCAGACCTCGTCGGACAGGTCGAAGTCTTCGAGCCAGGCGATCCGCGTGCCGGTGGGCCGCAACTCCGGATCGCCGGAGCGAAGCGCCACGCACGGCTCGCACGCGCAGATAATCTGGCGCTCGGTGAGGTGAAGCAGGTGGCGGTGGTCGGCGGGGATGTCGTTGCCGCACAGGTCGCACGTTTCCTCACCCACCCCAGCTGATGGGGCCCGGGGGTGTGTTGAGACTGAGGAGATCTGAGTCCCCTCGACTGGGGGGGTCTGACCCCCTTTGGAGAGGCGGCGGAGGCCTGTGACGAGATCGGCGCGGCGCCGTGCCTCGATCCGCCCGTTCAGCGCATCGTGTCCGTTGCCCTTGCCCGGTTCGCTCATGCCGCGAGCGCGACGCGCGTGCCCTCGGGCCCGCCCAGGAGCGGCACGGGCTCGAGCTGGAGGCGGTCGTCGTCGAGCGAGCGGCCGGCGCGCGGCAGGTGAAAGTGGCGCTGGCAGCTGGGGCAGGCGAGCGTGCCCTCGTCCAGCCGGCCGTCGTGGAGGGCCGAGCCGCAGCCTGCGCAGGCGTCGCGGTAGGCCAGCAGGCCGCCCTCGATCCGGGCCACCACCAGCGCGACGCCCTGAACCTCGGTGCCCCACAGCTCTCCCTCGCCGACCCGGTCGGCTCCCTCGAGCCCGAACCAGCTGGGCTGGACGCCCGCCTCGCCCGGCGCGACCTGAAGAACGGGGAGCTCGGTGGCGCTGCCCGACACCATCGGCTGCCCGGCGTCGGCGCCCTCGACGATCAGCGCTTCGAGGTCGGGCGCCGCCTCGTCCAGCGCCTGCTTGATCGCCAGCTCGAGCGTGGACGTCGAGGCGGGGCAGGTCTTGCAGCTCCCCTCGAGCGAGATCCGGGCGGTGCCGTCCTTCATCTCCAGCAGCTCGACGTTCCCGCCGTGGCTCTCCATGTAGGGCCTGACGCTCTCCAGCGCCTCTTGGACCCGAGCCTCGAGCGGCACGGGGTAGAGGTCGTGGATCAGCATCAGGCTGGCCACAAGCCCGTCGTTGGAGAGGCGCTCGGTCAACTCCGCGCCCGCGTCGCCGGCCTCCGACAGCGCGGCAAAGATCCGCTCGAGGCCCTCCCCGTAGAGCTCGAGAACGGCCGACACCAGCTCGTCGGCGCTCTCGCGGGCCGCCGCGTCAGGGAGCTGCTCGAGGCGCTCGGTCAGCTCGTGGACCCGGGCCACCAGCGCCTCCGGGGGCGGCCCGAGCTCCGCCGCCGCGGCGGCGGAGCTTCCGTTGGTCGATTCGGCCATGCCTACCTGGAGCCTCCTTCCGGGGGGCTCAGCACATCCCCGTGGGCGTGTGCTGGACCTTGCGCACCTTGCCGCCGCCGCCGTACATGTGGACACCGCACGGCAGGCACGGGTCGAAGCTGCGCACCGCCCGCATGATGTCCACGCCCTTGAAGTTCTCCGGGCCGTTCTCCTCGAAGATCGGTGTGTTCTGCACCGCGTCCTCGTAGGGGCCCGGAGTCCCGTAGACGTCGCGCACGCTGGCGTTCCACGGCGTCGGCGGGTAGGGCTGGTAGTTGGCGATCTTTCCGCCCTGGATGACCATGTGGTGGGACAGGACCCCGCGGGCCGCCTCGTGGAAGCCGACGCTCACGGCCTCCTGCGGCACCTTGAAGTCGTTCCAGCTCTTGGTCCGGCCGGCGCGGATCTCGGTCAACGCCCGCTCCAGGCAGTGCAGACCGATCAGGGCCGAATACGCCTGGTGGTACGTGCGGGCGCGATCGCGCTCGATCGCGTTCGACTTCTCGGGCACCGTCCACTCCATCTCAACCTCGCCGGAGCTGGCCGTCCGGGGCAGGACCATCTGGATCGAGTGCCCGGTCGCCTTCGCGTAGCCGAAGTCGACGATGCCGGCCTTGGCCGTGCACCACTGGCGCGCGAACGGTCCGCCGCCCGTGTCGCAGCAGACGTACTTGTCGTTGCGCTTGTCGTACATCCGCGGCGAGACGACCCACGAGTACTTGTCCGTGAAGTCGCGTGCCTGCGGCCGCGGCAGCGTGACCTTGTTCCAGGGGTGGCGCGGATCCACGTCGTTTCCGAGCGGATCCTTGGTCACGAACGGCTCCTGGCTCTCGGTCCAATCGTCGAAGTACGACGAGCCGAGGAGGATCCTGATCATCAGGTTGATCTCGACGAGGTTGGTCGAGATCAGCTCGCCGTCGAAGGCCACACCCGGCGTGATGTACCGCTTGTTGCCCCACTCGTCCATGTTCTCGTAGCGGTAGTCGACGTAGTCCGGATCGTCGAAGCAGCCCCAGTTGACGAGGTTGGTGTCGCGGTAGCCGACCATGTCGTACCCCGGCAACTCCCGGAGGAAGAAGTCGTAGAGGTCGTCGTGCATCGGCACGCTGCGCTTCACGTAGTCGAAGTAGCGCATCAGTCGCACGTAGTAGTCGGTGCACGTCTGGTGCGTGATGTGCGCGCTGCACCCACCCGGGAGGATGGTCGAGGGATGCGTGTGGCGCCCGCCGAACAGGCAGTACATCTCGCGCGTGTACCGGGCCACCTGGAGCGTCTCGAGGTAGAAGTCGCCGGTGAACGGGTTCAGCGACCGCATGATGTCCGCGATCGTCCGGTAGCCGTGAATGTCGCCACCGGGCGCGAGCTCCTGCTCGGCCTTCTGGAGCAGGGAGGGATTGGTCTCCTTGACCATCTGCTCGCAGAAGTCCACGTTCGCCATGCAGTCGTTGAAGATCGCGTGGTCGAACATGTAGTCCGCGCTCTCGGCCAGGTTGAACGCGAGGTCGCCCAGCGGGGGCGGCTTGACGCCATAGGCCATGTTCTGGTTGAGACACGAGCAGGTGCAGTGGTTGTCACCGCAGATGCCGCAGATCCGCGACGTGATGAAGTGCGCGTCGCGCGGGTCGATCCCCTTCATGAAGATGTCGAACCCGCGGAAGATCATCGAGGTGCTGTAGCACTTCAAGACCTCCCGGTTGGTGAAGTCGATCTCGGTGTGGATGCCCAGCGAGCCCACGATCCGCGTGATCGGGTCCCACGACATCTCCTTGACCATGACCTTCGAGTCGCCTCGGGGGGTTTCTACCGTTGCCATTCCTGTCTCCTCCTGATCTCGGTCCTAAGTCGGTTCCGCGCCTGCCTAGCGCCGGCCTAGCTGCCGGGCGGGCGGTAGCCCTCCCCCCTTGAGGCGTAGCCGGTGAGGATCTGCTTCCCGGGCTTACGCCACTCGGGCTCGACGTCGTACTTGTTCTTGATGTTCCGGTGGCGGAAGTACCGGAAGATCGGCCCTGGGAAGAAGCGCTCGAACGTTGCTCCCATGTTGCCCGCCGCGTCCGGATCCATGAACGGCATGAACTTGTCGGGGAAGCCGGGCATCGTGCACGCCATGCAGATGCCGCCCACGTTCGGGCAGCCCCCGTAGCCGTCGACCCAGCCGCGGACCGGCACGTTGCACTTGACCACCGGGCCCTTGCAGCCCAGCTTCACCAGGCAGCGCGGGTCGTCGCCGTACTCGGTGGCGAACTGGCCCTCCTCGGCGTAGCCGGCGCGGTTGCAGCCCTCGCGGACAGTGCGACCGAACAGCCATGTCGGCCGACCCAGCTCGTCCAGGTCGGGGACCGGAGCCAACCCGGCGAGGTGCAGGGCCAGGTACAGCAGGGTCTCCGTCATATTGTCGGGCTGGGCGGGGCAGCCCGGGATGTTCACCACGGGCAGGCCGGCGCTGGACTTCCAGTTCCAGCCGAGGTGGTCGGCGACCCCCATCGCCCCGGTCGGGTTGTTCTTCATCGCCGGGATGCCGCCGTAGGTGGCGCAGGTCCCGATGGCCACGACAGCCGCGGCCTTCGGAGCCAGGCGGTCGAGCCAATCGCTGGTCGTGATCGGCTGACCCGTCTCGGGGTCGTCGCCGATCGCGGCGAAGTAGCCCTCGCCGGCGAGCTCCTCGTTCGGGATCGAGCCCTCGACGCACAGCACGAAGGGGTCGAGCTCGCCGCGCTCGGCCTTCCACCACCACTCGATGAACTCGGGGCCATTCTCGTATGCGAGGACGGGGTTGTGCACGATCACCTTCGGCATGCCCGGGATCGCCTGGGTGATGATGTCCTCCAGGCTCGGGTTGACCGCCGAGGTCATTGCCACCGAGTCGCCGTCGCAGGAGAGACCCGTGGTCATCCAGATCACATGGGCCTCGACCGCCTCGGTCGCCTTCTGGTTCGGCACGAACTCCGCCGTTACCGCCATCGCACACCTCTCCTCTGGTCGTTGGTTGCCATCAGCAGATCCTTGGAAGTGGGTCGCCCGCCAGCAGGTCCATCACGCGGCGCCCGCCGAACGCCGTCTGCACCAGCACCATCCCGGGCGGCTCGGCGCCGACCTCGCCGACCTCGGCCGCGCCGTCGCAGCCCGGGGCCGAGCGCAGGGCCTCGAGCGCGGCGTCGGCCGCGTCGGCCGCGACGATCGCCACCATCACGCCCTCGTTGGCGACGTACATGGGGTCGATGCCGAGGAGCTCGGCGGCGCCGGATACCTCTTGCGCGACCGGCACGTCCGCCTCGCGCACCAGAACCGACGCGGTCGAGGCGCGGGCGAGCTCGTTCAGCACCGAGGCGACGCCGCCGCGGGTCGCGTCGCGCATGCAGCGAAGCGACGGCCCGACGGCCTCCATTAGCGCGTCGGCCGCCGGCCACAGCGAGCGCGTGTCGGAAAAGATCTCCGCATCGAGTCCCAACTCGCCGCGGGCCAGCATGATCGCGGTGCCGTGGGCGCCGATCGGGCCCGACACGAGCACGCGGTCGCCGGGCTCCATCGCCGCGGGGGAGAGGGAGGCCCGGTCGTCGCGATGGCCGACGCCCGAGGTGCAGATGTACATCGAGTCCGCAGCGCCCCGCTCGACGACCTTCGTGTCGCCGGTGATCACAGCGACGCCGGCCTCGGTGGCGGCGGCGGCGATCGCGTCGACCTCGGCCCTCAGCTCGCCGGCGTCGAGTCCTTCCTCGAGCACCAGCGCGACGCTGATCGCCAACGGCCGGGCGCCCGCCATCGCCAGGTCGTTGACGGTGCCGTTGACGGCGAGCTCGCCGATCGAGCCCCCCGGGAACCGGATCGGCTTGACGACGAAGGTGTCGGTTGTGAGCGAAACCGCCGTGCCGGCGATGTCGACGGTCCCGGCGTCGGCCAGCTCGTCGAGCGCCTCAGAGGCGAAGGCGGGCGCCAAGAGGCCTTCGATCAGGGTCTGGGTCGCCTTGCCCCCGGCGCCGTGCGCCATCGTCACCTGCTTGTCCTTGAACCGCGGGCGCTTGGCGCGGGCTGTCTCGATGATCTCGAGGATGCGCTGCTCGCGGCCGGGCGCCGCGGTGTCCGGCGCGTTCACACGACCTCCTTCTCGCTCTCGCGCGAGAAGCGGCCGTAGTTGTAGTAGGCGGCGCAGGCGCCCTCGGGCGAGACCATGCAGGTGCCGATCGCGTGCTCGGGGGTGCAGGCGGTGCCGAACACCTTGCACTCCCAGGGCTTGATCACGCCCTTCAGGACCTCGCCGCACTGGCACGCCTTCGGGTCGGCGACGCGAACGCCCGGGACGCTGAAGTGCTCCTCGGCGTCGAACGCCGCGTAGGCGTCGGACAGCTTCAGTGCGCTCTGCGAGATGAAGCCCAGGCCGCGCCACTCGAAGTGGGGCCGCAGCTCGAACACCTCGCTCATCACCTGGAGCGCAGCCGGGTTGCCCTCGTAGGGGACGACCCGCTTGTACTGGTTCTCGACCTGGCAGCGGCCCTCGCCGATCTGGGCCAGGAGCATGTGGATGGCCTGCAGGATGTCCAGCGGCTCGAAGCCGGCCGTGACCAGGGGGCGCGAGTAGTCGGCCGGGATGAACTCGAAGGGCCGGACGCCGACGACGGTCGAGACGTGGCCCGGGCCGATGAAGCCGTCCAGGCGCAGGTCGGGCGAGTCCAGCAGCGCCCGCAGCGGCGGCACGATCGTCACGTGGTTGCACATGCAGAGGAAGTTCTCGATCCCCTCGGCCTTCGCCCGCTTCAGGGTCAGGGCGGTGGAGGGCGCGGTGGTCTCGAAGCCGATCGCGAAGAAGACCACCGTGCGGTCGGGGTTCTGCTTGGCGAGGCGCAGTGCGTCGAGCGGCGAGTAGACCATCCGGATGTCGGCGCCGCGGGCCTTGGCGTCGGTGAACGTCCCGTCCGAGCCCGGCACGCGCATCATGTCGCCGAAGCAGGTGAAGATCACCCCGTCCTCGTGCGCCAGCGCGATCCCGTCGTCGATCCGACCCATCGGCATCACGCACACCGGGCAGCCGGGGCCGTGGACCAGCTCGACCTCGTCGGGGAGGATGTCGTCGATCGCGTACTTGTAGATCGAGTGGGTGTGGCCGCCGCACACCTCCATGAACTTGTAGGTGCGCCCGGGCTCGACGGCCGCGAGGATCTCGCCGGCCACCACCTGGCCCAGCTCGGCATCACGGAACTCGTCGACAAACTTCACGGGGTGCCGCCGAGGTTCGAGATGGCGGTGCCGGCGTGGACGAGCAGGGTGTCGGCGGGGGAGACCGGCTGGACGAGGGCGATCTCGACCGTCTGGCGCTCGCCGGATGCGTGCTCGCAGAGGGCGAGCTCGCGCTCGGCGTCGATGCGCAGGACGCTCATCTCCTCGGCGACGTCACCGCAGGTGATGCAGCCTTCGCTCGGGTCGCAATGCGGCTCGTCGGGGACCCGAAGCTCTGGCTGCGGCGAGGTCACTCGATGACGCTCGCCTTCAGCTCCTCGAGCTCCTGCTCGTAGTCGGCGCCCATGCCTTCGAGCATCCGGCGGGTCGCGATCGCCTCTGCCTCGTCCACCTTCGAGAGGGCGAAGCCGACGTGGATGAGGACCCAGTCGCCGGGGCCGACGCCACCCGGCTCCTCGTCCAGCAGGCCGATGTTGACGTTGCGCTTGACGCCCGCGACGTCCACCTTGGCGAGCCGGTTTGGCTCGTCGACCACTTCCAGGATTTTGCCCGGGATAGCCAGGCACATAAGGGGTCTCTCTCCTCGGGGTGCGTCCCCCGTCGGCAACCTACCACTTTGTGACTATCTGCTCAAACCCGCCCGCGGAGGTCGGATTTGGAACAAGATTGATCCGCATTTGCAAGTCATTCGCAAGAGGGATAGAGTCGCATTGTGACCACCGCCCACCTGACCTCGGAGGTCCAGGTCGAGAGCGTCGATGACGCGGTCGAGGCCTTGAAGGCCGAGGGGTTGAGGGTGTCGGCGGCACGCCGCCTCCTGATCGAGGCCCTGTTCGCCGCCGGCGGCCCGGTGACGGCCGAGCAGATCGCGGCGGGCTCGGGGGGGCGCGTCCCCGAGTCGGACGTCGGCTCGGTCTACCGGAACCTCGAGCTGCTTGAGCGCGTCGGGCTCGTACGCCACGCCCACCTGGGCCACGGGCCCGCCGTCTACGCCCTGGCCGGGAAGCTCGCGCCGGCGTACCTGATCTGCGAGCGCTGCGGCAGCCGCCGGCCTCTTACCGACCGCGAGCTCGAGCCGCTGCGCCGCTCGATCCGCAACCGGTTCGGCTACCACGCGCGCTTCCGCCACTTCCCGATCACCGGCCTCTGCGAGACCTGTTCGAAGCGGTTCGAGGAGGACGACGGATGAGACGGCAGGTGATCCGTTCGGCCAGGGCTCCCGCAGCCGAGAACAGGTCTCAAGGAAGAGATGTAACGAGACTCGCCTGGACTGGCAGCCGAGTCGCAAGAGAACGGATTCGCCCATGAGCTTCGACTCGTTGTTCGCCCCGGTAGAGCATCTCGACGAGTGGCTGACCGGGTTCTTCGCGGGCGCGCCGCTGCTTGTAGCGCTCGGGCTCGCGCTCGTCCTCGGGTTGCGCCATGCCTCCGACCCGGATCACCTGGTCGCCGTCACCTCGCTGATGGCAAGCGACGACGCCGACTCCCGCAAGGCGGTTCGCCTTGGCGCCTGGTGGGGGCTCGGACACGCCACCATGCTTCTGGTCATCGGGCTCCCGCTCATCGCGTTCAAGTCAGAGCTGCCCGCCTGGCTGGAGAGCGGGGCCGAGAAGGCCGTCGGCGTGGTGATCCTCGTGCTCGCCGCACGCGTCCTCTGGAAGTGGGTGCGGGGCGACTATCGGAGCGATCCCCACCACCACTCGGAGGTGCCCGGCGAGACCACCGCGGGTGATCACCGACACCTCCGGCGGGGAGAGGGTTCCGGCCACGCCCACACGCAGGTCCGCTCGCCTCAGCAGGCGTTCGGGATCGGGCTCCTTCACGGCCTGGCCGGCACCGGCGCCGTCGTGCTGCTGCTGATCGCGGCGCTCCCCACTCAGCTCGAAGCGGCCGCGGCGCTGGCCGTGTTCGCGCCGATGTCGATCCTCTCGATGGCCGCCCTCACCGGGGCGTTCGCCTGGCTCCTGACGAGGCCGGTCGTGGAACCGTTCTACCGACGGGTCCTGATCCCGGCGCTCGGCGTCTTCGGGGTGATGTTCGGGCTCTGGTACGTCGGGCTCACCTGAGTCGGCTCTACGGCGGCGCCGCGGCGAACCCCACCGAGTAGAGCTCGATCCCGGGCTCGGCCCACAGCTCGAGGCGGTGGGTCTCGTGCCCAGGGTGGTCGGTCAGCTCATACAGGCCGGGACGGGTGATGTCGAGCGCCCGCGCCTCGCCCCCGTCGACCGCTACCCGCAGGCTGCCGGCGCCCGCGATCGCGGCCTGGGCGCCACCCGCCGCGTACTCGATCTCCAGGCTGGTCGCGGCGTCCGTCGCCCGCCAGGGCTCGGCGGGGCCGCCTCCGGGAAAGATCTCCTCCGTCGGCGGGGCCACCATGGCGCCGGGGGCGTCGGATGGGCGCAGGGGGGCCAGCGGCTGCGGCAGCGGGACCAGCGCGCCCGCCTCCCGCAGCTCGGCCTGGATGGCCTCCTCGGTGGCGCGGTACTCCCCCTCACCGAAGTGAAACCACGCGAGGGCGCGCGAGGTGTTCCAAAGGAAGAGCGACGGCCAGCCCTTGGCGCCGTAGTCGTGCCAGATCGCATACGAGGAGTCCTGGGCCACCGGATAGTCGATCCCAAGCGCGCCGATCCCGTCCTCCAGAGCCCGACCGGTGGCCGTGAACGGGAACCGCGGTGAGTGCACGCCAAGTACGGTCAGCCCGTGTGACGCGTAGCGCTCGCGCCACGCTCGGACGTAGGGGATCGCCCTGACGCTGTTGATCTGGGCGAAGTCGAAGAAGTGCACGAGAACGGGGCCCGAGGCCGTCAGCTCGGGCATCGAGGCCGGCTCGTCGTTCAGCCAGCGGACCCTGGGCGGCAGCTCGGGGGCGGCGATGTCGGCGCGCGGAGGGCGGGGCATGGGCCCGATCGTAGGCCGAACGGGGCCCTGCCGGGTCGGGTCGGGCAGGTATGCTGACGCACCCGCCGGCCACGAACCAGGAGAGCCACGTGAGCAAGAGCATCTGGGAGCGAATCGAGTCGAGCCGCGAGCGCTGGGACGTCCTGCGCCATCCCTTCTACCAGCGCTGGTCCGCCGGTGAGCTGACCGCAGACGAGCTGGCACGCTACTCGGGCCAGTACCGCTACGCCGTCGAGGCGATCGCCGACATGAGCGAGTCCGTTGCCGATTCCCTTCCCGAGCGCGACGAGCTGCGCCGCCATGCGGCCGAGGAGCTCGGCCACCTGCGCCTCTGGGACGGCTTCCTCGGCGAGGTCGGAGGCGACTCCGCCGACGACGCGACCCCCGAGACGGCCGAGTGCGTACGCACCTGGACGGCCTCGAGCGGCGCCGTCGAGGTCCTCGCCCGCCTGTACGCGGTCGAGAGCGGCCAGCCCAAGATCTCGCAGACGAAGCGCCAGGGCCTGCTCGAGCGCTACGGCTTCTCCGACGGCGCCGGCACCGCCTACTTCAAGATCCACGAGACCCGCGACGTCGAGCACGCGGCCGAGGCCCGCGAGCTGCTGGAGGAGATCTCGTCCGACGACGACGACGATCGCATCGTGGCCGCGGCCGAGTCGGCCTTCCGGGCCAACTGGCGGCTGCTCGACGGCGTCTAGCCGACCCTTGCCCCGGCCCAAGGCCCCGCCCCTAGACTTCGGGGCCGATGAACCGTTGGGGCGACCGCATCCTGGGGATCGTGCTCGGGCTCGTGATCGGGCTGGCCATCGTCGCCGTGTTCGTCTTCGTGTTCAGCGCGGAGACGGTTGACGCGCCGTCGATCGAGGACTCCCGCCAGCAGCAGGAGGAGCGATGAGGGGCGTCCGAGCATTTCCCGTCGCGCGGGGCGCGGCCCTCCTCGTCCTGGGCGCGCTCGCGGTCCATCAGCTCCGGTACCTGCTGGCGTTCGGGCCCGCCACCGGCGAGGCTCTCCATCGCGAGGGCCACGGCTACCTGGCCCAGGCGCTGCCGGTCCTGGTGGGCCTCGCCGTCGCCGTCGTGGCGGCCACGGTGGTTGCCCGGGCCCTGGCCCGATCCGGGCGCTCCGCCCGCATGCCGTTCATCTCGGGCCGAGCCCTGTGGTACGCCGGCGCGCTGTTGACGGTGTTCGCCGTCCAGGAGCTGGTCGAGGGATCCCTGGCGCCAGGCCACCCCGCCGGCCTCGACGCCCTGGTCGCCAACGGCGGCTGGGTCGCCGCCCCGCTGGCCCTGGCCCTCGGCCTCGCGGTGGCCATCGCCGAGCGGCTCCTGGCCCGGACCGACGCCGCGATCGCCTCGAGCCTCGAACAGCGGGCCCAGCCCCCTGCGCCCTGCGAGCCCCAGGCGCTCAACTCGAGCTTCACGAGCGTGCCGCGCATGGCCGCTCCGCTCGCCTTCGGCTTGGCCAGGCGCCCGCCTCCCGCGCCGGCGTCAGCCTGACCTTCGGCCGCCGCCCATCGGGCGCGGCCCAACCGCGCGGAACGCCGATTTGCGCCCGCGCCCACAAAGGAGCTGATTCAAGAGATGGGATCGAATGGAGCGCGCTTCGCGGTGATCGCCGTTGCCGTGGCGGCCGTGGTGGCGCTGTTCGTGATCCTCAGCGGCGGTGACGACGACGAGTCGACGACCACGAGCGTCGCCTCGACTACGACGACCGAGGCCGAGCCCATGGGGGGCGAGGACAAGCCCGAGAAGGAGAAGCCCAAGCCGAAACCGAAACCCGAGGTGCCGACGATCGAGGTCAAGGGAGGCCAGCCGGTCGGCGGCGTCCAGGAGCTGGAGTTCGACGCCGGCGGGAGGATCCTGTTCAGGGTCACCTCCGACATCGATGCCGAGTTCCACCTGCACGGCTACGACATCGAGCAGGGGGTCCCCGCCGGCGGGGAGACCACCTTCGACGTCCCGGCCGACATCGAGGGCGTCTTCGAGTTCGAGGAGCACGACACCCTGGCGCCGATCGCGGAGATCACGGTCTCGCCAGGCTGATGCGTCGGAGCCCACGGAGGAATCCGCGCCACTCCGTGGCGGCGTCCGCTCTGGCGGGCGTCGCCACGGCGCTGGTCGCCTTCCCGGCCGCTGCCGCGGCGCACGCGCCGTTGGTCGGCAAGCAGGACATCCCAATCCCGGAGTGGCTGTTCGCGTGGGGTGCGTCCCTGGTTCTGATCGTCTCGTTCGTCGCGCTCACGCTGGCGTGGAGGACTCCGCGCTTCGCCGAGGACAGGTGGCGGGCGGTCTCGGACGGACTGTCGCGAGCGCTCGTCAACCGGGGGACGGCAGGGCTCGCCGGCGTCCTTGGCGTCTTCCTCCTGGGGGCCGTGGTGTACGCGGGCCTCCAGGGGACCGAGTCACCCGACCGCAACTTCGCGGTCGCGTTCGTCTTCTCGACCTTTTGGCTGGGCCTGGTGTTGGTCTCGGCTCTGTTCGGCGACGTGTTCAGGGCGCTCAACCCCTGGCGGGCGATCGCCCGTGGCGTGTCAGGCCTGTTCACGGCGGTGGCGGGCCAGCCCGCGCCGCCGCCGCTTCGCTACCCCGAGCGGCTGGGCCGCTGGCCCGCGGTGGCCGGTATCGCCGCGTTCGCCTGGTTCGAGCTGGTCTACGCGCTCAGCGGCTTCCAGGCGGTGGGATTGACCCCGCACAGCGTCGCCATCGCCACGCTCGTCTACACCGGATGGACCTTCGTGGGGATGGCGCTGTTCGGGATCGACAAGTGGCTCGAGCGCGGCGAGGCCTTCTCGGTGTACTTCAACATGTTCTCGCGCCTGTCCCCGCTCGAGGTGTGCGACGGTCGGCTTGGCCGCCGCGGCTGGCTGCGCGGAACGACCGGGTGGGCGACCGTCCCCGGCTCGATCGCGCTGGTGCTCCTGGTGATCGGCGTCACGGCATTCGACGGTGCCGCCGAGGGGCTCCTGAAGGACCCGATCAAATCGCTCCAGGACGCGCTCGAGGGATTGGGGCCGGTGGCAGCGCTGCGGCTGTCGAACACCGTGATCATGCTCGCGACCGTGCTCGCCGTGTCGGGGATCTTCTGGGCGGGCATCGCAGGCATGCACACGGTCCGCGATGGCTCCGCGCAGCACTCGACGCGCGAGCTGGCGCGGAAGTTCGCGCACAGCTTCATCCCGATCGCGCTGGCCTACCTGGTCGCGCACTACTTCAGCTTCTTCGTCTACCTCGAGCAAGCGCAGTTCACCTTCCTGCTCTCCGACCCGTTGGGCGACGGCTCGAACCTGTTCGGCACCGCCGACTCGGGCATCGACTACGGGCTGATCGGGGCCAACCTCACCTGGTACGTGCAGGTCGGAGCGCTGGTCGTCGGCCACGTCTTGGCGCTGGTCCTGGGGCATGACCGGGCGCTGGAGATCTACGACGACGCCCGCACCGCCGCGAGGTCGCAGTATTGGATGCTGGCGATGATGGTCGGCTTCACGACGCTCGGCCTGTTCCTGCTGTCGGTGTCGAACGCGTGACCGGGGTGGCCGAGATCCTCCTGCCGCTCGCCCACGTGGGCCACTGGTGGACCTACGTCCTCTACGCGGTGCCGGTGATAATCGTCCTCGGGTCCGTCGTGTCGACGCTGATCAAGCAGCGCCGCGGCGGCTCCGACGAGGAGAGCTGAGCGGGCTTACCGGTGCAGGAGCTCGCCGAGGCGCTGCTCGAGTCGCTCGGCGAGCGCCTCGCGCGCGGGCCCCTGCGGGGCGCGCTCGACCAGCTCGCCGACGAAGCCCTCGACCACGAGCTGCTTCGCGGCCGAGTCGGACAGGCCGCGGGCCTTCAGGTAGTAGAGCTGCTCCGGGTCCATCTGGGCGACGGCGGCGGCGTGGGTGCAGCGCACGTCGTCGGCCTCGATCTCCAGGCCCGGGATCGCATCGGCGTGGGCGTCCTTTGAGAGCAGCAGGTTGCGGCTCTCCTGGAAGGCGTCGGTCTGCTGGGCGCCCTTGTCGACCTTGATCATCCCGCGCCACACGGCCGTGGCCTTGTCGGTCAGCACCCCGCGGAAGGCGAGGTCCGAGGTCGTGTGATCGCCCACGTGCTCCTGCGTCGTGTCGTAGTCGAGGTGCTGGTTCCCCGCGCCCGCGTAGGCGCCAGTGACCTTGGCCGACGAGCCGCGCCCTGCGAGCCTGGTCTCCATCCGGACCTTGCCGCGCGTCGAGCCGAAGCCCAGGGCCGTCCACTCGAGGTTGGCGTCGCGGCCGACCTCGGCGCGCTGGGTGGCGAAGACCCAGGATTCGTCCGAGAGCTCCTGCTCGCAGACATAGCGAAGCGTGGAGGCGTCGCCCAGGACCAGCTCGACGACGCCGTTGAAGAGACCGTCGCCGTCCGAATCCCACCGCTCCCAGATCTCGGCCTCGGCGCCCTCCTCGAGGACGATCAGGACGCGCCAGCTCGTGGCCTCGCCGCTCGAGCCCTCGACTTCCAGGCGAAGCGGTTCTTCTAGGCGGGCGCCGCGCGGCACGTAGACGAAAACGCCGTCGCGCCAGCGGGCGGCATTGCGGGCGACGAAGGGGTCGTCGCCTCCGACAAGGCTGCCCAGGTGCTCGCGGACGACCTCGGGGTGCGTCGTGGCGGCCTCGGCCAGCGGCAGCACCACCGGCTCGGCGCCGGCGCCGTTGGCCGCACCGTCGCGGCGGTCAAGGCCGTGAACCCCGGCCAGCCCGTCGCTGAACGATTCGAGGTCGAGGCCGGTGAGGTCGGTGAACTCCCAGCCCTTGTCCTTCTGGGTCGGAAGGCTCAGCTGGGCGAAGCTGCGCTTCGCCGCATCGCGCGTCTCGGCCAGCCAGTCGGGTTCGGTAACCGTCGGAGCCGCCGCCGCCTGGGCGTCAGCCAATCGAGCCCTCCATCTGGAGCTCGATCAGGCGGTTCATCTCCACGGAGTACTCCATCGGGAGCTCCTTGGCGATCGGCTCGATGAAGCCGTTGACGATCATCTTCGAGGCCTCCTCCTCATCCAGCCCGTGGGACTGGAGGTAGAAGAGCTGGTCCTCGCCGACCTTCGAGACCGAGGCCTCGTGGCCCACGTTCGCGTCGCTCTCGTCGATGCGGATCGTGGGGTAGGTGTCCGAGCGCGAGTCCTCGTCCAGGAGCAGCGCGTCGCAGACGACCTTCGAGCGCGACTCGCTGGCCCCCTCTGCGACCTCCAGGAGGCCGCGATAGGTGGCGCGGCCGCCGTCCTTGGAGATCGACTTGGAGAAGATCGACGACGTCGTCTTGGGGGCGGCGTGGATGATCTTGCCGCCGGCGTCCTGGTGCTGGCCGTTGCCGGCGAAGGCGATCGACAGGATCTCGCCGTGCGCCTCCTCGCCGAGCAGGTAGATCGACGGGTACTTCATCGTCAGCTTCGAGCCGAGGTTGCAGTCGACCCACTCCATCGTCGCCTTCTCCTGGGCGATCGCCCGCTTGGTGACGAGGTTGAAGACGTTCTGCGACCAGTTCTGGACGGTCGTGTAGCGGACGCGCGAGCTGGGCTTGGCGATGATCTCGACGACCGCCGAGTGCAGCGAGTCAGAGGAGTACACCGGGGCGGTGCAGCCCTCGATGTAGTGGACGTCGGAGCCCTCCTCGGCGATGATCAGCGTCCGCTCGAACTGGCCCATGTTCTCGGTGTTGATCCGGAAGTAGGCCTGCAGCGGCATCTCGACCTTGACGCCGGCCGGGACGTAGACGAACGAGCCGCCCGACCACACCGCCGAGTTCAGGGCGGCGAGCTTGTTGTCGTTTGGCGGGATGACCGTCGCCCAGTGCTCGCGGAGGAGGTCCTCGTGCTCGCGGAGCGCGGTGTCCATGTCGGTGAAGATCACGCCCTGGGCCTCGAGCTTCTCGTTCACCTGGTGATAGACGACCTCGGACTCGTACTGGGCGCCGACGCCGGCCAGGAACTGCCGCTCGGCCTCGGGGATGCCCAGGCGGTCGAAGGTGTTCTTGATGTCCTCGGGGACCTCGCTCCAGTCGCGGCTGTTGCGGTCGGAGGCTCGGACGAAGTAGTGGATGTCGTTGAAGTCGATCTGATCCAGGTCGCCGCCCCACTTGGGGGTCGGGCGACTCTCGAAGTGGTCGTAGGCCTTGAGGCGGAAGTCACGCATCCACTGCGGCTCGTCCTTGTAATCGGAGATGGACTCGACGACCTCGCGGGAAAGGCCCTTGGGCGCCTTGTAGGCGTAGCCGGTCTCGGGGTCCGAGAAGCCGAAGCGCTCCTTGTAGTCGGAGCCGATGTCCTTCAGCCCGGCCTCGGAGTCGGTCAGCTGCTTTGCGGATACGGGCTGCGTCTGCGGGGTTGCCATAGTCCGTTCAGACCTCCACTTTCACTTCGTCGCCGTCCTCTCGGACCTCGAAGGTTTCAACCGGCTTGAACGCCGGGAGCGTCCTCGGCCGGCCCGTCCTCATGTCGAAGAGCGAGCCGTGGCGGGGGCACTCCACTGTACAGGCGACCGGATCGAACTCCCCCTCGGCGAGCGGGCCGTCGTCGTGCGAGCAACGGTCCTCGATCGCCAGCAGCGAGCCGTCCTCGCAGCGAAAGACGCCGACCTTCCGGCCGTCGACCTCGATCAGGCGCATCTGGCCCGCCGAGAGCTCGTCTCTGTTGCACACCGTGACGTCACGCACAATAATCCTACCTAGTTGGTCGGGATTTTAGCGGGCTCGGCGGCGCGGCCCGCCGAGAGGCCGTCGGTGTGGTCGCGCTTCGCAGCGCCAAGCAGGGCAACGACAGGCGCTGAGCGCCGGCTCAGCCCTTCAGCTCGATCTCCACGAACACGGCCTCGCCCTCCGAGCTGCTGGCGACGTCGTGCTCGGTGCCGGCGGTGCCTAGGTAGGCCGTGCCGGCGAGTTGGGTCATCTCGTGCCGTGAGCCGTCGGGGTCGGTCACGGTGAAGGTCCCGCCCGTCACCGGGACGACGACGTAGTCGAAGTCGTGGCGGTGGTGGCCGATGGCGGCTCCGGCCTGGCTGAACGTCCACGTGGTCACGCGGATCCGCTCGTTGTCCTCGGTGACGTTCCCGTGTGCCTCGCTCACCCTCGGTCCTTCCGACGTCCGCCGCGACGGCGGGTTGGCGGCAACCTATCGGTGCACGTAGACGCGGAGCGAGCTGCCCTTGATCTTCGCCCGGTGAGAGGAACGCCAGGTGTGGTCGTTGCTCTCGTTCATCATCGCCTTCGCCGAGACCAGCAGGGTCACGTAGAGGCTGTTGATGTTCTCGGTGATCCGAGCGACGCCGCGCTTCGGGGCGTTGCACGGGGTGCGGTGAGCCGAGCTGCCCTGGGTGCAGTTGAAACCGTTCAGCTCGGCCAGCTGGCCGTCGGGCGAGGTGTAGGAGCTGGTGCCGGCGTGGTCGAGCTTGTTCCGGCCGCGCGCCAGGAAGAGCTTGCTCTGGATCAGGACGTTATAGGGGACGCTCCCGATCGCGGTCCGGCTCTGCGCGTCGACGTAGATCTCGTCGCCGGCGTCGAGGTCGTTGAGCCGAACGGAGCGCACGAACGTGTACTTCGTGCCGCCGCCCTCGTTCGCGATCGGGACGCGGACCGAACGCTTGTTGCCGGTCTTTGCCGTGACGTCGTCGGGGTGAGCGCCACCGCGGAAGCGAACCAGGCTGAGCCGTCCGCGGTCCTGCTCGATCGGGCCGGACGACCCATGGGCGCCGATCACGACCTGGTGGCCCTGGCGCGCCTGGCCGGACTTCCAGGCGGTCATCACCAGGTTCACGTGGCATCCGTTGCAGGCCTCGTCAGCCACCCAGCTCTGCCAGGGGAGCGACAGCACGCAGTGATGGTTTCGGTGCGGATGTTGCTGCGAGCACTCGAGCTCGCGGGGCTCGCCGATCGTCTCGCCCTGGGTGGACCCCGGGTTGCGCGACAGCACGACCTTCGCCGCGACGTGCGGGTTGTACGGGTAGGGCTTGCCGACGCAGGTGTCGGGCCCGCTCGGGGCGTCGAGACACGTGGTGACCTCGACCTCCGCGCTGGAGAGGAACCGGTCCCCGGCCTCCACAGGCCCGAGCTTGCCGGCGTCGATGCGCATCGCGATCTTGGGCTTCGCCCCGCGCTTCTGCGTGACCGGGATCGTCTTGATGAGCTCCGACTTGTCGCCGGACGAGAAGGTGCGGACATCGGGGCCCGTGGGCCCTGCCAGGGCCTGGGAGGGGCCGAGAGCGCATGTGGCGACGGCGCAGATCGCGAGCAGACGCTTCATCTCCCGTACTCATCGGCGCGGCGGGCCTTTCCATTGAGCGCCCAGAGCTACGCTGGACGGCGGTCGACGCCCGCCACCGCGGGCTCTCGAGGTCCCGAGAGGAGAAGTGATGGAGCTGAAGCTCGAGGTCGTGCAGGTGCCGGTCGCCGACGTGGACCGGGCGCGCGACTTCTACGCGGAGAAGCTCGGATTCACCGTCGACCACGACACCGAGCCGTCCGAGGAAATGAGGGTCGTGCAGCTGACCCCGCCGGGCTCGGCCTGCTCGATCGTGATCGGCACCGGCCTCAACGAGATGCAGCCCGGCTCACTGGAGGGGCTGCAGCTGGTCGTGACGGACATGGAGAAGGTCCACGCCGAGCTCGCGAGCCGCGGGGTCGAGCTGGGGGAGATCGAGTGGCTTGGCCACAAGGACCGTCCGGAGAGCCGCTTCGCCCACTCCTCCTTCGCCGACCCCGACGGCAACCGCTGGGTCCTTCAGGAGCTGCCGGGCTGATCAGACGGTCTCGGCCTGGGCCGGATCGCCGCGCTCGCCCTCGTCCTCCCAGTCGGCCAGCTCGCCGAGTGAGGCGGACTTAACGACCTTGAGGCCCAGCAGGGCGCACTTCATCCGGGTCGCCGAGATGTCGATCCCGAGCAGCTCGAGCACGAAGTCCTTCTCGAGCCGAAGGAGCTCCTCGGGCGACTTGCCCGCGAGCTCCTCGGTCAGCATCGAGGTCGCCGCGGTCGAGATCGCGCAGCCCTTGCCCTCGAAGGAGACGTTGGCCACCCGCCCGTCGTCGCCGAGCTTGATGAAGACGTGCTGCTCGTCGCCGCAGAACGGGTTGGTGTCCTCGAAGTCGAGGTCGAACTCGTCCAGGCGCCCGAAGTTCCGGGGGCGCTTGTAATGATCGAGGATGTTCTCGCGGTAGAGCTCGTCCACGACCTCACACGGTAGCCGCTGGCCTTACGCGTCAGGCCAGGGTGCTGACGAGGATGATCGTGCAGACCACGGCTGCCGCCCCCGATCGGCGGTCCTAGAGGTCGAAGACCTGACGGGCGTCGTGAAGCCCCTGGACCAGGCGGTCGATCTCCTCGGGCGTCGTGTAGACGCCGAAGCTCGCCCGGGCGGTGGCGGTGATCCCGAATCGCTCCATCAAGGGCTGGGCGCAATGGTGCCCGGCGCGCACCGCGACGCCATGGCGGTCGAGGATCTCGGAGACGTCGTGCGCGTGGACGCCCTCGAGCTCAAAGGAGACCGGGCCGACCCGGTCGGGGGAGCGGGGGGGGCCGAAGACGCGTAGCCCGGGCACCGCCGCCACCTGCTCGAGCGCGTAGTCGGCGATCTCGCGTTCGTGCGCGAGGGCGGCGTCCATGCCCAGCGCGTCGAGCCAACGGAAGGAGGCAGCCAGGCCGATCGCCTGTGAGATCGCGGGCGTCCCGGCCTCGAAGCGGGCGGGCACGTCGGCGTAGGTCGTGCCGGTGGTGGTGACCTTGCGGATCATCGAGCCGCCACCCAGGAACGGTCCGGTCGCGTCGAGCAGCTCGAACCTTCCCCAGAGCGCGCCGATCCCCGTCGGCGCGTAGGCCTTGTGCCCGGTCAGGGCGTAGAAGTCGACACCCAGCTCGGACATGTCCAGCGGCAGCTTCGGGGCCGCCTGGGCGCCGTCGGCCAGCACCAGGGCGCCGGCGTCATGGGCCAGCCGCGAGATCTCGGCGAGGGGGTTCTCGGTGCCAAGCACGTTCGAGACGTGGGTAACGGCGACGAGCTTCGGCCCGCGCTCGAGGAGCGCGCCGAACGCGTCCATGTCCAGCAGGCCCTCGTCGGTCACCGGGGCCCAATCGACCTCGGCGCCCGCGCGCTCGGCAAGCTGCTGCCAGGGCACGATGTTCGAGTGGTGCTCCATCTCGGTGAGGACGATGCGGTCTCCGGCACCCACGTTGGCGTCGCCCCACGCGCGAGCGAGGAGGTTGATCGCCTCGGTCGCGTTGCGGACGAAGATGACCTCGCGGCGGTCGGCGGCGCCGATGTGGTCGGCGACCGTGGCGCGCGCCCCCTCATACGCGGCGGTCGCCTCGGCCGAGAGGGTGTGCGAGCCCCGGTGCACATTGGAGTGGTGCGCCCGCTCGTAGCGGTCCACGGCCTGGATCGAGGCCAGGACCCGCTGCGAGGACGCGCCCGAGTCGAGATAGGCGACCGGCTTCCCGTGGACCTCGCGCTGCAGCGCCGGAAAGGCCTCGCGGACCTTCCCCATCGGGAAGCTGGCGGCCTCCACCGTCACGCGGCTGCTTCCACCTCCTCGCGGATCCAGCCGTAGCCCTTCTGCTCGAGGGTCTCGACCAGCTCGGGCCCGCCCTCCTTGACGATCCGCCCGTCGTACATCACGTGAACGGCGTCGGGCTTGACCATGTGGAGGATCCGCTGGTAATGGGTGATGATCAGGACGCCCATCTCAGGCCCGGCGCAGCGGTTGACACCGTCGGCGACGGTGCTGAGGGCGTCGATGTCGAGCCCTGAGTCGGTCTCGTCGAGAACCGCCATCTGGGGGCGAAGCATCGCGAGCTGCAGGATCTCCATCCGCTTCTTCTCGCCCCCGGAGAACCCGTCGTTCAGGTAGCGCGAGGAGAACTCCTTCGGGATCTTGGCCAGCTCCATGGCCTCCTCGGTCGTGACGCGGAAGTCCTTCAGCTTGATCTCGCTCTCGCCGCGGGCCTCGCGGTGGGCGTTGACCGCCATCCGCAGGTACTTCGCGACGGTCACGCCGGGGATGGCCACCGGGTACTGGAACGCCATGAACAGGCCCATGCGCGAGCGCTCCTCGGGATCGGCCTCGGTGACGTCCTCGCCCAGGAACTCGATCGTGCCCTCCGTGATCTCCAGCGCGGGGTGGCCCATGATCGCGTTCGCGAGCGTTGACTTGCCGGATCCGTTCGGGCCCATGAGGGCGTGGATCTGGCCCTTGGAGACCTCGAGGTCGAGGCCCTTGAGGATCTGCTTGTCCTCGGCCTGGACGTGGAGGTCGGTGATCTTGAGGTCAGACATGAAGCTCCGTTGTCGGTGGGTTTGCGGGGAAGCGGGTGCCGGCGGGTCAGGCCGCGGTGCGCGCGACCGTCGGCTGGCTGTCGTCGTGCTGGTCGGCGAACTCGACCAATTCGGCGAGCGTGGTGCCCGTGAGCGCCTTGGAGATGCCGCCCTGGACGCGGGTCCACAGCAGCTTCGTCGCGCAAGCGTGATCGCCGTCGGACTCGTGTGAGCAGAGCACGCGGCCCTCGCGGTCGGGTTGAAAGCACTCCATCGGAGTGATCGGGCCCTCCAGGGCCTGCACCACGTCGAGCATGCCGATCTCGGCGGGAGGCTGGGCCAGCCGGTAGCCGCCGTGGGCGCCGCGAACGGACGTGACCAGTCCGGCCTGGCGCAGCTTGGCCACGAGGTGCTCGAGATAGGACAGCGGCAGGCTCTCCGAGTCGGCCACCGTCGCGAGGGCGACGGGCGGGGCCTTGTCGACCGGGTGCTCGCCCGCCCGGCGGCCGAGCTCCACCATCAGGCGCACGCCGTACTCAGCTTTGGTCGAGAACAGCATCGGACTAAATCCTAGCCGAATGGTCGGTTATGCCGGGGCGGGCTGCGGCGTGGGGCGAAAGGGACCACACTCAGTCCAAGCTACAGAGCCACCGACGCGGGAGGAGCCGACATGGAGCTGAGCGAGGCCAAACAGCAAGCGAAGGCGACATGGGCCGCCGGCGACTACGACGGGATCGCCGACTACATCTGGTCGGTGGGAAGCGACACCGTCGCGCGGGTGGGCGTGAGCGATGGCGACTCGGTTCTCGACGTGGCCTGCGGGACGGGCAACGCGACGATCCCGGCAGCCGCTGCGGGCGCCGCCGCCACGGGCCTCGACATCACCCCGGAGCTGCTGGACCACGCCCGCCGCCGGGCCGCCGACGCCGGCGTGGAGATCGAATGGGTCGAGGGCGACGCCGAGGACCTGCCGTTCGCCGACGGCAGCTTCGACGCCGTCACGTCGACGTTCGGCTGCATGTTCGCGCCCGACCATCGCCGCGCAGCCCGGGAGATCGCCCGGGTGCTCAAGCCGGGCGGCCGGATCGGGCTCGTCGCCTGGACCCCCGACGGCTCCATCGGCCAGTTCTTCGTGCGGATGAGCGCCTACGCGCCGCCACCGCCCGAGGGCTTCCAGCCACCGCCGCTCTGGGGCGCGCGCGACCACGTGACCGAGCTGTTCCGCGACACCGGCGTGACGCCCCGCTTCGAGGACGCATCGGTCATGCTCGAGTTCGACTCGCCCGAGGCCGCGGCCGAGGAGTACGAGGCCAAGTTCGGCCCGCTGGTGATGCTGAAGGAAGCGCTCGACCCGGAGGCATGGAGCGAGGTGCACGAGGAGCTGCTGTCCTACTACGACAGCTACTCGGACGACGGCGGGGCCGTCCGGTTGGACGCGCCCTACCTGATCACACTGGGCGACAAGGCGCCCTGAGTCGGGCCCACGCAGCCGGCTACGGCTCGATCAGGCCCTTGCGGATCGCGTAGCGGACCAGCTCGACGCGGTCGCGCATCCCCAGCTTGCGCATCGCGTTCGAGCGGTGGTTCTCGACGGTCTTCTCGGACAGGTGGAGGATCTCGGCGATCTCCTTGTTCGTATGCGCCTCGGCGACCAGCTTCACGACCTCCTGCTCGCGCGGGGTCAGGTCCTCCTGGTGGGAGGTCTGGCCCAGCACGTCCTTGATCAGGGCGCGCTGCGCCTCGGGGGTCAGGAACGGCTCGCCGCGCTCGACCGCGCGGACGGCATCGAGGAGGTCGCTGTCGGCCTGTGCCTTCAGCACGTAGCCGGATGCGCCGGCCTTGAGCGCCTCGAACAGGTAGCGCTCGTCGTCGTACATCGAGAGGATCAGGACCGAGACGTCGGGAGCCTGGTCGCGGATCTCCCGCGTGGCCTGGAGGCCCGTGAGCTTGGGCATCTTCACGTCGAGGATGGCCAGGTCGGGCCGTTCTCGGATCGCGAGGTCGCGCGCGTCGGCGCCGTTTGACGCCTCCGCGATCACCTCCATGTCGTCCTGGCCTTCCAGCAGCATCCTGAGGCCGGATCGAACGATCCCGTGGTCGTCGGCGATGAGGATGCGCATCATTTTGGGCTTGGGTTCAACGCTTCGGTAGGCGAGCATCGTTGTCATCGTCTTCTCTTATCGGCACAACAAGCACAACCCTTGTGCCGATCTCCGGACGGGACTCAACTGAGAGATCTCCTTCAACCAGAAGCGCGCGCTCTCGCATGCCGCCGATCCCGAGCCCACGGGTGGCCTGCTCGAAGGTGAATCCGCTGCCGTTGTCGCTCACGCTGAGCGCGACGGCCTCGGCGTCGCGCTCCACGCGGACACGGATCTGGTCCGCCTCCGAGTGCTGTGCGGCGTTCGAGAGCGCCTCCTGCGCCACGCGATAGGTAACCAGCTGCACGTCCATGGGCACGTCCGTCAGGTCCCCCGTTCCCTCGAAGCCGGTGTCTATGCCGCTTTTTCGCCCCAGCTCGTCCACCAGGGCCGACAGGGCCGCGGAGAGGCCAAGGTCGTCCAGCGCCGTCGGCCGCAGCGCGCGCGCCAGCGTCAAGAGCTCCTGCATCGCCTGGTTGGCGAGGGTCTGGATCTCCGAGAGGTCGCGCGCCAGCGAGGGATCGGCCCGCTTTCTCACTGCCTCCAGGCGCAGCAGCAGGCCCGTGAGCGACTGATTCACCTCGTCGTGGAGGTCGCGGGCGACGCGAGCGCGCTCCTCCTCCTGGGCGGAGAGCGCCACGGTGGCCGCCCGGCGGCGCTCGGCCTCGAGGCGCTCGAGCATCAGGCGGAAGGCGCCGTGCAGGCGCTGGACCTCCTCGGGGCCGCCCACCGTGTCCTCCTTGTTCAGGTTCGCACCCGGGCGGCTGAGGTCGGCGCGCTCCATCTCGTCGACCAGGCGCTCGAGCGGGCGGAAGCGGCGCTGGAGCATCAGGACGTTGACCAGGATCGTGATGCCCACGGCCAGTCCCAGGACGATCCCCGCCTGGGGATCGTCGCCGAGGTTGAGGTCTGGGTTCGCCGCGACGGCGGAGGCGATCACCGCGGCGACGATGACCAGCAGGTTGGCGACGAGGACCTGGGTCAGGAGGTTGCGGCTGCGCATCCGCGTAAGTATCGGGCCCACGTCCGGCGGACGCCGACTACCGGGAAGTCGTGACCCTCTAGACCCCAGGCCAGATGAGGGTTAACCCCTATGCGTCCGCGAGCCGGCTCCGTCACAATGTAGGGGCATTGGATAACTCTTCAGAAGGACTTACTTCGCGATGACGACGACAAGCCGTTCGAACTTCCAGGCGGGCATGAGGACGCTGCTGCTGCTCGCGACGCTGACCGGCCTGCTGGTCGGCATCGGTTACCTGATCGGTGGACCGAGCACGGCGCTGATCTTCCTCTTCGTCGCCGCCGGCATCAACTTCATCTCGTACTTCTTCAGCGACAAGATCGCCCTGAAGATGAGCGGGGCGAAGCCGATCTCCGAGCAGGACGCGCCGGCGCTCTACCAGATGGTGCGCGAGCTGACCACGCGCGCCGGGCTGCCGATGCCCACCCTCCACATGATCCCCAGTGACCAGCCGAACGCCTTCGCGACCGGCCGCAGCCCGAAGCATTCGGCCGTGGCGGTCACGGAGGGCCTCACGAAGCTCCTGTCCGAGGACGAGCTGCGCGGGGTCATCGCGCACGAGCTGGCGCACATCCGCAACCGCGACATCCTCACCCAGTCCGTCGCGGCGACGGTGGCCGGCGCGATCACGTACCTGGCGTACATGCTGCTGTGGTTCGGCGGCGAGGACGAGTCGCCACTTGGGCTGATCGGCCAGCTCGCGATGTTCCTGCTGGCGCCGATCGCCGCGTCGCTGATCCAGCTCGCGATCTCGCGCCAGCGCGAGTTCTCGGCGGATGCCACGGGCGCTCAGATCTCGGGCAACCCCGAGGCGCTCGCATCTGCGCTGCTGCGCCTGGAGGAGGGCGCGAAGGCGATGCCGATGCAGGTGAACCAGGCCACGGAGCCGCTTTACATCGTCAAGCCGTTCTCGGCCAAGGGCATCGCGGGGCTGTTCTCTACGCACCCGCCGATCGAGGAGCGCGTCCGCCGGCTGCGCCAGATGCGCCCGGCGCTCGGCTAGCGAGCAGGCCCATCAGCGGTATGAAGGCGCGCGCCAGGGGCGCGCGTTTTCGTTCCGCCGGCGTGAATAGATTCCCGCGTCATGAGCTACTACGAATTGCTGCTCTTCGGCCACCTCCTCGCCGCGATGGCGTGGGTGGGCGGCGACTTGATGATCCAGATGTTCTACCTGCGGGCGCGCGCCGCAGGCCCCGAGGCGGTGGCCATGTTCGCCAGGAACGCCGAGTGGATCGGCCTGCGAGTGCTGAACCCGGCGGCGCTTCTGGTCGTGATCCTCGGCGTGCTGCTGGTCATCGAGGTGCCGGGCTATGAGTTCTCGCAGTTCTGGATCTCGGCGGCGCTCGCGATGTTCCTCGCCTCGGCGATCACCGGCGCCGCCTTCCTCGGGCCCGAGAGCGGGCGGATCGGCAGGCTCGCCGACGAGCGGGGCGCGGCCGACCCGGAGGTCCTGCGGCGGACGGCGCGGATCGTGACGATCTCGAGGATCGAGTTCGCCCTCCTGGTCCTGATCGTGCTCGACATGGTCGTGAAGCCCGGGCTCTGAGGCAGGTGGGGGCCGGCGGGCCCTGCGCTACACTTTCTGAAGTAATTACCTGAATCTCTGTCGGGATTTGGGGTTTCTCACAGCCGGGAAGGAAAGCCGTGGCCACGACCGCCGAGCCGATCGAGCAGATCAAGGACCGCATCAACCTGATCTCGCGCGATTCCGCCCGCGGTGATATCGCCTCCGGCGACGCCGTCCTGATCGACGTGCGAGAGCCCCACGAGTGGAACGAGGCGCACCTCGAGCAGGCCGAGCACGTGCCGCAGGGCGAGCTGCTCGAGCGGATCGACGAGCTGGCGCCCGACACCTCGCAGCGGGTGATCCTCTACTGCCGCACCGACAACCGCTCCTCGCGCGCCGCCGACGCCCTGCAGTCCCTGGGCTATGAGAATGTCGCCGTGATCGAGGAGGGCATCGCCGGTTGGCTCGACGCCGAGCTCCCCGTGGTCGCCAAGTTCGCCCTCACCAAGGACCAGCGCATGCGCTACTCCCGGCACACGCTGCTGGAGGAGGTCGGTGTCGAGGGCCAGGTGAAGCTCCTGAACGCGAAGGTCCTGCTGTTGGGGGCCGGCGGCCTGGGGGCCCCGTCGGCGCTCTATCTCGCCGCGGCGGGCATCGGCACCCTCGGGATCGTCGACGACGACGTTGTCGACGAGTCGAACCTCCAGCGCCAGGTCATCCACTCCACGCAGACGGTCGGCCAGCCCAAGACGGCGTCCGCCAAGGCCGCGATCAACGCTCTCAACCCCGACGTCGACGTGGTCGAGCACAACCTGCGCCTCGACGCCTCGAACATCCTCGAGCTGATCGAGCCCTACGACATCGTCGTCGACGGCGCCGACAACTTCCCCACCCGATACCTGCTGAACGACGCCTCGGTGCGCCTTCGCAAGCCGGTCGTCTCGGCGTCGATCCTCGGCTTCGAGGGGCAGGTCTCGACCTTCGTCCCGTTCGACGGCCCCTGCTACCGCTGCCTGTTCCCGACCCCGCCGCCGCCCGAGCTGGCTCCCAGCTGCGGCGCCAACGGCGTGCTCGGCGTCATGGCCGGCGTGATGGGGCTGCTCCAGGCGAACGAGGTCATCAAGCTGGCGGCCGAGATCGGCGAGCCGCTCAAGGGCCGCCTGCTCCTCTACGAGTCGCTGGGGACCCGGTTCACCGAGCTCAAGGTCCGCCGCGACCCGGACTGCCCGATCTGCGGCCCCGAGGGCGAGAACATCCCGGCCGAGGAGCTGGGCAAGTTCCCCGACTACGAGCTTTTCTGCGGCGCCCCGGCCCGCGAGGAAACGCCGGCGCTCAGCTGAGCGCGCGGCGAGCAGCCCTCCACTAGATTCAGCCCATGCCCACGGTGAAGATCCCCCCGGTGCTGCGCTCGAAGACGGGCGGCGAGGCCGAGGTGCCCGCGGGCGGCGAGACCGTCGGCGACGTCCTCACGGCCCTGGCCGAGGCCCACCCCGAGACGCGCGAGCAGCTCTTCGGCGAGCGACGGCGAGCTGAACCGCTACGTCAACGTCTACCTGAACGACGAGGACGTGCGCGTGCTCGACGGGCTCGCGACGCCCGCCGCCGAGGCCGACACCGTCGTGATCCTCCCGGCCATGGCCGGCGGCCGCTAGATCCCGGCCCGCAACCGCCGTCCTCACTGATGCTCGTGTCGTCGCCCGCGCCTGGGCGGGGCCCGGGCTAGGTGTCGAGCACCAGGCCCAGGAACTTCTGGGTTCGCGCCTGCTGGGGGTTCTCGAGCACCTCGGAGGGGGGGCCGTACTCGACGACCACGCCGCCGTCCATGAACGCGACCCTGTGGCCCACGTCGCGGGCGAAGCGCATCTCGTGGGTGACGACGATCATCGTCATGCCCTCGTCGGCCAGCCCGCGCAGGACGTCGAGGACCTCCTTGACGAGCTCCGGGTCGAGCGCGCTCGTGACCTCGTCGAACAGCATCACGTGCGGGTCCATCGCCAGCGCCCGCGCGATCGCGACTCGCTGCTGCTGGCCGCCGGAGAGCCGGGCCGGGTACTCGTCGATCTTGTCACCGAGGCCGACGCGCGTCAGCAGGGCCTCGCCCTTCTCGCGCGCCTCGCCCGACTTGCGCCCGAGCACGGTCTCCTGGGCGACGCACACGTTCTCGATCGCGCTCTTGTGCGGGAACAGGTTGAACTGCTGGAACACCATCCCGACCCGCCGGCGGACGAAGTCGACCCCCTCCTCGGCGTCCTTGCCGGTGATCTCCTTGCCCTCCAAGAACACGTGCCCCTGGTCGGGCGGCTCGAGCAGATTGATACAGCGCAGGAGCGTCGACTTGCCCGAGCCGCTGGGCCCGATCACGCAGACGACCTCGCCCCGCTGGATGTCGATGTTCACTCCGTTGAGGACGTCCAGCGAGCCGAAGCTCTTGCACACGTTGTCGAGCCGGACCATCGGCCCGCCGGGATCGTCGGGAACCGGTTGCGCCTCGGTGGCGGCATCCATCGCAGCCATCCTAAGCTCCCGCCATCCCGGTCGCCGGCGGCCCAGCGGGCTCCGCCTCGTCGTCGTCATCGCCGCCGCTTCGCGCAACTCGCCGCTGCTGGCGGGAGATGAGGTAGTCGACCATCCTCGCCAACGGGATCGTCACGAGCAGGAACAGGATGGCGCCGAGCACCAGGCCCGAGCCGTTGAACTGCTCGGTCTGGATGTCGAAGCCGACCTGCACCACCTCCAGGCCGCCGATGACGCTGACCAGGGACGTGTCCTTCATCAGCGCGATGAAGTCGTTGAGGAGCGGCGGGATGACCTTGCGGATCGCCTGTGGGACCACCACATGGCGCATCGCCTGTCCGTGGCTCATCCCGAGCGAACGCGCCGCCTCCGTCTGGCCCTCGGGCACCGCCTCGATGCCCGCCCGGTACACCTCCGCCATGTACGCGCCGTAGGTGAGGGTGAGGCCGATCACGCCGTACCAGAACCAGGTTGGCTGACCGAACCACTCGGGGAGGCCGATCGCCCGGGGGATCACGTCCTCGGCTTGTGCGGCTGAGAGGAAGCCCGAGGTGAGCAGAAGAACCAGCAGCAGAGGCACGCCGCGGAAGGCGTCGATGTACGCGATCGTGATCCAGCGGACCGGAGCCAGGGGCTTACCGGGGAGCTGGCGAAGGAGGGAGAGGATCAGCCCCCAGGTGAGCGAGAGCACGCCGGAGACGATCGAAAGCTTGATCGTGAACCAGAACCCATCCAGCACCCGGCCGAACTCGTCGCCCATGAGGCTGAAGTCGAAGTAATAGTCAACGATGAATTCCATCTCGCTCCTTCGCTGGCTTGCGCCTCACCCTATTCCTTGAAGCCGAACGGCGAAGGGGCGCCATCTGGCGCCCCTTCGCATTCCGCTTGAACTTTCGGTTCGCGCTACTCGGAGAGCAGCTCGTTGGTGCCGTTCAGCACCGTCTCGGGCGGCGTCGTCGAGAAGTACTCCTCGTAGAGGGTCTCGATCGTGCCGTCCTCCTTGAGCGTCGCCAGTGCCTCGTTCATGGCCTCGCGCAGCGCGTCGTTGTCGGGCGCGACCGCGAAGCCGTACAGCTCCTCGGTCTGGATCTCCTCGATGATCTCGACACCGCCGGTCTGCTCGACCGCGTCCGCGGCGACCGGCTGGTCAATGATGACGGCGTCGACCTGACCGGTGGTCAGCGCCGAGACCGCGTTCGGGCCCTCGGGGAACCCGCGCACCTCGGAGGCGTCCGTCTGGTCGTTGGCGTAGGCCTCGCCGGTGGTGCCGTCCTGGGCGCCCACGATCAGGCCGCCGAGGTCGTCGACCGACGCTACGTCGGAGTCCTCCGTGACCAGCAGCGCCTGCTGCGCCTCGTAGTAGGGGTCGGTGAAGTCGACCGTCTTCTCGCGGGGCTTCAGGATCGTCGACGCGGCAGCTGCCGTGTCGAACTGGCCGTTGGCGGTGTCACGGAAGATGGTGCCGAAGCCCGTGTCCGTGTACTCGGCCTCGACGCCGAGCTCCTCGGCGATGCCGTTCATCACCTCGATGTCGTAGCCGCTGATGTCCGGCGGCTGCCCGATCTCGAATGGCGGGAACGGGGTGTCGGTGCCGACCGTGAGGAGGCCCTCCTCGATCAGACCCAGATCCTCGCTGCCACCATCGCTGGCGCTCGTGGTGTCGCCACCGTCGTCATCGTCGTCGCCGCAACCGGCCACGATCATCCCCGCGGCCACTGCCGCGATCAGGCCCGTGATCAGCCAGAGCCGAGAACCTCTCATTGCGTTCGCTTCCTCCGTTTGTCCGCGGGGCCCGAATGCCCCGTCGTCGTGAACATATCCTGCTTTAGGCCTACAGCGTCGCCGAGATCGGGACGACGCCCCTCGCGTTCAGCTTCCGCATGATCTCGAGCGCCCACGGCTTGGGGCTGTCCTGCGTGTCCAGAACGCGAGCCTTGCGCACGCTGTAGCTGAGCTCGCCGGCGCTGGCGGTGAAGGTGCCCTTCGGCCCGCCCACCTTGGCGACGATCCGCTTCAGCGCCGCGCTGTCGCTCGATGCGACCTGGATCTGCAGGTCGTCGCTGACGTCCCGGGTGGCCAGCGGCCGGTCCTTGACGGCCGGCAGCTCGTCGGCCGGGATCGGCTGGTCCGCGGGAGCGCCAGCGGCGCGCTTCGGCGGGCCGGGCGGGATCGCCGCGCCGGTCGGGTAAAGCAGGCCGTTCAGCAGGATCCGCTCGCCGCTGTCGAGCCAGGCGCGGAACATCGCGTCGAACCCGAGGATCAGCGCGTGGCCGGAGCCGAACGGCTGGTCGACGACCGCGGCGCGCCCGGGCAGCTGGCCGGGGCCGGTCGCGTTGACCGAGTAGCCGAACGAGGTGAGCGGATCGGCGTAGCGGACCGCCGCGGTCGCGTCCGGCACCGCGTTCGGCGAATCCGCCGTCAGCGTGGCCTCGTCGTAGACCGGGTCGCCGGTGGCGGTGCGGTAGATGAACCCGCCGTTGTCGAAGCCCCAGGCAAGCGGGTTCGTCGTCTCGAACTCGCCGTCGAAGGTCGCGCCTCCGGTGGAGAGGCCGGGGATCGCCTGCGTGTTCAGGTTGGTGATCCCGGCGTTCCGCGCGGTCGTCGTGCCGGCCGCGCCCCACGAGACGTATCGCCCTCCGTTGTTGACGAAGTTCTGGATGTCCGTGGCGCCGGCGCCGGCGGCGATGGTGGCCGCCGGGTTCACGAAGGCCGTGAAGCCCTGATCGGTCAGGTAGGTGGGCGAGCTGCTGAGATCCGCCGCAGTGATCAGCGAGATGTCCTCGTAGGCGATGCCCATCTTGTTGACCATCACGAACAGCGAGAAGCAGTGCCCGCCGGTGCATCGTGCCGGCGGGGAGGCCAGCGGGCTCCCCGCGAACGATGTGCCGATGTAGAGGCCGATCTTCGGGTCGCCGATCGCATAGCGATCCACGGCGGGCAGGGTGCCCATGCCCACGGCCGGGGTCTGGAACTCGTCCGACAGCGCGGCGACCTGGGCGGCGGTCATCGTGGCCCCGTCGATGATCGCGGCGCCCGTCGGGAAGGTCTTCCCGGCGGCCGAGAACGTGTCCTCGGCGCGCCACGCCGTCGCGCCGTCCTCGACGGCGTTCAGCAGCGCGCTGACGCCTGACGAGGAGTCGGTCGCGAACGCGTAGTACGGGCTCGAGGCCGGGCTGGTGCCGAAGTCCGGGTCGTCCAGCTCGGCGAGTGGTGCGCCCTCGGGCATCGGCTGCGTCAGCGTCCCGTTGCCGCTCATGCCGCGCAGGAGCGAGAACGAGTACGTGCAGACGTCGTAACAGAACGAGAAGGGCTGGAACGGGTTCTCGCCCAGGAGCGACTGGATCCAGTGCTTGAGGTTCTGGCCGCTCGGGATCCACAGCGAGCCGGCCGGCAGCGTCACGTCGTCCTGCGGCGCCGAGGTGCCGAAGGTGTCATAGCCGTCGACCACGGTGTCCGCGGTGAGGCGGTAGGCGGTGACCCCGGTCTCCTGCATGCGCCGCACCAGGCGCGCGGTGTCGCCGGCGTGGTTGTCGGGCACGTAGAAGTAGCCGTAGATCGACCCGGTCGGGTCGCTGCCCGGCAGGATGTCGTCCTCGTCGTGGATCGGGCTGACGAGCTGGTTCGGCTCGAGCTCGCCGTTCTCGCCCTGCTCGCGTGCCTCCTCCCACTGCTTGATCCAGTCGGTGAGGAGCTGGTTGCGCTTCTGCGAGGTGATGTTGAGCGTCTCGTCGAGGATGATGTAGTGGCCGTACACCTGCTTGGCGTAGGAGCCTCCCGAGCCTTGCTCGAGGGTCATGCCCGCCGCCCCGAAGAGCAGTGACGGGACCGTGTCCCCGTATTCGGGGACGAACAGGTCGTACGCGTTGTAGTTCTGGTACGTGATCCCCTGGTCGTTCGAGCGCGTCTGGTAGGCGGGCCCGTAGACGAAGTTGATCGAGTCGATGGCCGCGTCGGAGACCTCGTGGTGCACTGGGTCCTCGTTGGGCGGGAAGAAGTAGTTGTTGCCGCCCTGCTGGTGCGCGTCGATGTAGACCACCGAGGGGTACTGGATCCCGTCGTTGATCTTGAGGAAGTTCTCGCGCTGGGTCAGCGTGCCCCAGTCGCGGTTGAGGTCGAAGTTCCAGGCGTTCGTGCGCTGCGGGCCCAGTCCCACTGGGGCCAACTGATCTGCGTCGCGCCCGTCCGGGTTCTGGCTGGGCATGATGAACGTGTCCATGTTGTCCAGCCGGCGCACGTTGGCGCAGTCGCGCCGCGCGACCAGCTCGTAGAGCAGCCGCAGTGTGGACTCGCCACCCGCCGGCTCGTTGCCGTGGACGTTTGCCGTCAGCCACACCAGCGCCGGGCGCTTGGGGGCGCCATCGGTGCCGTTGACAGCCGCCAAGGCATCGTTCTCGGACACGCCTCCCGCCTGCACGCCGCGCCAGAAGGCGGCGTCGTTGCGGCCGGAGTCCAGGTTGTCGATGTTGGAGGGCGTCCCGACGATCACGTACGGGATGTCGCGGCCGAGCTCGGATGTGCCGGCGCTGCGCTTGACGACCTTGACGCGGGTGTTCCCGATCGTGTCGTTGACGATCGCGTCGAGATAGGCGTAGAGGTCGGAGGTGGGCCGACGGGCGACGCTGTTCGACCCCTGGCCGCCGCCGAGGTCGAGGCCCGTGACCTGCTTGAAGGTGCGGATCGACGGGTCGACGTCCTGTGGGCTGTACTGCTCGCAGCCCGCGGGATCCTCGTCGGCCGCGGCGGGCGCGGCCCCGCCCGCGAGGGCAAGGGCGCCGACGGCGCCTGCGATCGCGGTGGCGGTCAATCTGCGGAATGTTCTCTGGCTCATCTGCATCGTCTGGGAGGCGTCGCGGTTACCGAACCTGATCACTTGAACCTCCCGGAGTCATCGATTGGATTGAGAACGCTGTTGCCTCCGAACGCCGCTTCCACGATGTACTTCGGCTTGGGCTTGTCGCCCTTCTTCTCCTTGATCGTGAACTCGAGCGCGTAGGAGCAGTCCGACTCGATCGCGACCTGCGAGCTCGGGAAGATCGTCAGGCCGTTGCGGATCACGGTGAGCGCCACCGCCCCGCCGTCACAGGCCTGATCGGCCGTCACGCGGTCGGGCAGGTCGATCTCGCCGCTGATCGTCCGCCGCACGCGGTTGTCGGAGATCCGCTCGCGGCGCATCTTGATTGAGATCGCGTCGGCGTCGAACTTCTCGACCTCGACGGGAACCGCGACCTCAGCGGTTTGAGCGGCGTTGTCGGTCACGACCGCGCGCAGGGCCTGGATCCCGACCTCGTCGCCGTTGGCCTGGACCAGGCAGGTGTAGTCAGGCCCGGCGGTGTCGGTGCAGACCGAGCGGGTGCCGAGGAAGAACTCGACCTCCTGCACACCCTCCGGCGCGTCCGGCAGGGCCGTGACCGTGACGCCCTCCTGGGGGATCGTCTCGGGTGGGTCGTCGAAGCTGATGTCCGGTGCCTCCGGCGGGTCCTCGCAGTTGTTCGGCCCCACCACCTCGACGCTGACCGAGTCGCTTGTCGTCTGGCCGGCGGAGTCGGTGGCGATCGCGGTGAACGTCCGGGTCCCGCAGGGCGCGTTGTTCGGGATCGTGAACTCCTGCTCGTACGGCGCCGAGCTGTCGCTGTCGATAGGGACCGCTCCGTCGAAGAAGCGAACCGAGCTGACGCCGAAGTCGTCGCCGGCATCCGCGGTAAGCGAGACCACGTCGCCGCGGTCGTACTCGGTGTCGTCGGCGGCGACATCGACGGTCGGGGCGGCGTCGTTGACCGGGATCGGGGCGTCGGAGAGCAGGAACTCACCCAGGTCGGAGTCCGACTGGGGGCCGGGCCGGTAGGGGCAGACGTCGACGGTGTCGGAGTTCTCCTGCGGCGCGTGGGTGCAGGTCGGATCGACGACCGGCGTGCCGTTGACGGGGTTCTCGCCGAAAGGCGGGTTGGCCGCGGGCGAGACCGCGGGGCCCACCAGGGGCGCGCCGACCGAGAAGCCGCGGCAGGTGTTGGCGCCCCACCAGTTGTTCTCGGCCACCAGCGGTACGGCCGCGTTCGGCGACGTCCCGTCGGCGGCGAGGTTGACGACGGCGTACGAGTTGTCGACCAGGTTCGTGCGGCTGACGGTCGAGGCGTCGGCACCGATCAGCCGGATGCCGGAGCCCAGCGGGAGGTTCGCGTTGTTGGCCGTCTGCGGGGTCAGCGTCGTGCAGCCGGCGTTGAAGGTGGAGCGGGTCGGGACGCCGGCCCCGTTCACCGCGTTGGACGCGATCAGCGACTCGTCGATCGATGCCGAGGCGCCGCCCGCGACGCGAACGCCGTCCTGCCCGAACAGCGGGCCCGCGGAGAGCCACTGGGGGTTCGTGCAGTTGCCGTCCTGCGGGAAGTTCTGGCACTTGATCCTGCCGACGACGTGGCTGGACTCCATCTCGAGCCGGTTGTCGACGCCCGAGTCGGTCAGCGGCGGGCTGTCGCCGGTCGCCGACGAGACGAGGACACCACCGCGGTTGAAGCGGTCGACCCTGGTCTTGTCCATGGCGAGCACCCGCGTCGGGTTCGACGGCGGGGGAGAGGAGGCGGCGGTTACATGAGCGACGCCCCAGCCGAAGTTGCCGGAGCGGAAGCCGCCCGGCTCGCTGAACGAGGAGGCGGCCTCGGAGGTGACTACGTCGGTCACGCGGGAGCGCTCGACCGATCCCTGCGCGTCCAGGAACAGGAGGCCGACCTCGGAGTAGACGCCGTTGCCACGGATCGAGACGCCCGAGATCTCGACCGTGATCGGCACCGAGCTGCCGCCGACGGCGGCGACGATGTTGCCGACGCTGTCGCGGATGACCGGCGAGCTGGCGGCGATCTGACCGCCGCTCGAGGTGCTGCGCTTGGGCTGGATCGTGACCAGGTCCGCGCCGGCGCCCCGGATCGTCAGGTCCTTGTTGATCGTGACCGCGTTGGTTCCGGGGGAGCCGCTTCCCTCTGTGTAGGTGCCGGGACAGATCGCGATGACGTCGTCGGGGTCAGCCGCGTCGATCGCGTCTTGAACCGAGGAGTGGGGAGCCGACGGGCATTCGTCGCCGTCGTCGTCTACCGAGAGGGTTGCCGCGCTCGCTTGCGGCGCGAGGGCCAGGAGTCCGATGGCAGCCGTCAGGGCAACCCACGTCGGTCGATTCATCAAGCGCCTCTCCTCCTTGGACGGCTGAAACTCCTTCAGAGGCGGCACCCTACACCTAGTCGGCCGTACGCGGGACCCGGGTCCTTTACCGCTGCGTCAAGCCGCGGGCGCCAGTGTCTGCTGAAGGGCCTGGCGCAGCAGCTCGACCGCACGGGAGCGATCGATCGTTCCCGCCAGCCACCGCGTGCAGAGGCCGTCGACCAGTGAGATCAAGAGGTCGGCGGCCGCCTCGGGCTCGACGCCCGCGCGGATCGAGCCGTCCGCGACTCCGGTGCGGATGGCCTCGGCGACGTTCGAGCGCCACGCGTCGTTGACGCGCTTGACGTCGACCCTGAGGTCGCCCTCGAACACGGCCGAGGCGCTGATCTCGCCCCAGACCACCGCGTTGTCGCGGACGTCGGGGTGTTCGCTCAGCTCATCCAGCAGCGCCGCCGTGACCGATTCCAGCCCATTCGCGGGTAGCGGCTCACCCAGCGCCGTCGAGGGCGCCCGGTCACTGGCGTGCTCGAGCGCCGCCTTCACGAGCCCGGCCCGGCTGCCGAAGTGGTAGTAGAGGAGCGGGGCCGACACTCCCGCCTCGCGGGCCACGTCCTCCACGCGCAGCCCACGGACCCCGCGCCTGGCGATCACCTTCGCGACGGCGACCAGGATCGCCTCGCGGTTGTCCCGCGGAGGCTCCCCTCGCTCGGTCGGCACCGCGCTGATGCCCTTCACCGGCGTCTCCCTCCAATGCAAGGGTCAGACTGGAGCACGCGGGCGATCCTCGCAGAGCACGCGGTCGCAACGCAAGCAAGCCGCACTACACTTTCTAAAGCGTGAGCCCGGACGAGCGCACACTCAACCGGCCCTGCGGGGGGCGGTACGGCGATCTGGTCGAGGCGGTCGGGAACACGCCGCTGGTCGAGCTGCCCACCCTCTCGCCGAAGCCGGGGGTGAAGATCTTCGCGAAGCTCGAAGGGCAGAACCCCACCGGTTCGGTGAAGGACCGGGTCGCGAAATCGATGATCCAGGCGGCCGAGGCCGAGGGCGCGATCGCTCCGGGCCAGGCCGTACTCGAGCCTACCTCCGGCAACACCGGGATCTCGCTGGGAATGATCTGCCGCCGCAAGGGCTATCCCCTCAAGGTGGTGATGCCCGACAACGTCACCGAGGAGCGGACGCAGCTGCTGCGGATGTACGGCGCCGAGATCGTCTATTCCGAGGGGGCGAAGGGATCGAATGGCGCCGTCGAGTTGGCCCTCGAGATGGCCGAGGCGGACCCCTCCGTCTACATGCCCTACCAGTACGGGAACGAGGCGAACCCCCGCGCCCACTACGACGGCACCGCCCCGGAGATCCTGGAGGAGCTGGACGAGGTCACCGCGTTCGTGGCCGGCCTCGGCACCGGCGGGACGCTGATGGGCGTCGGACGCCGGCTGAAGGAGCACGATCCCGAGACCAAGATCGTCGCGGCCGAGCCGATGCAGGGCGAGCTGGTCCAGGGCCTGCGCTCGCTTGACGACGGGTTCATCCCGCCGATCATCGACCTCTCGCTGCTGGACCGGAAGATCATGGTGTCCAACCGCGACGCGATCGTGTGGACGCAGCGGCTGTTGAACGAAGAGGGGCTGTTCGCGGGCGTCTCGGCGGGAGCGATCGCGGCTATCTGCGTGCGGATCGCCGGCGAGCTCGACGAGGGCAACGTGGTGTTCGTCGTCCCCGACGACGGCTGGAAGTACCTGTCCTCCGGCGTCTACACCAAGTCCGTGGACGAGCTCGAGGGCGTCGACTCGACCGTCTGGTGGTAGGTGCGGCAGTGGCGCCCGTGCGCACCGAGGGCCTCGACCATGTCGCGCTGACGGTCGCGGACCTCGAACGCTCGGTCGCGTTCTACTCGGAGGTGCTCGGCCTCGAGCGCCGCTACGAGGAGTGGCACGTCCCGATGTTCATGCTTGCGGCGGGAAGCGGCGTGGCGCTGTTCCCTGCGGACTCGCATCCGGGGTCCGGCGACGCCGGCGGCATCCCCGACGTGCGGGTGATGCACGTCGCCTTCCGGGTCGACCGGGCCGAGTTCGACCGTGCGCGCTCGGAGCTGCCCGAGGCAGGCGTCGAGGTGCGGTTCACCGACCACGGCAACGTCCATTCCCTCTACTTCGAGGACCCGGACGGGCACAAGCTCGAGCTGGCTACGTACGAGGTCTAGGGGAGCCGCGCCCGGCGGGGGCGATCAGGCAGTGAGCACCGGGTTCTCCGCGAAGAAGAAGAACCACACGACGAGGGCCACCAGGGCGACGACGAACGCCACGACCAGCATGCTCTCCAGCGGCCCGCGCCCGCGGGGCCGCCGGTCGTCCTCCCAGTACTCGTGGTCGGCGGGCTCGTGGCGCTCGGTCACGCGGAGGTAGAGGCCGTTGATCCAGAACAGGGCGGGGGAGAGGGCGGCGATCGCCAGCGGGATTCCCACGAGGCCGAGCACGAAGTGAACGACGAACGAGTCGGTCAGGTTCGAGAGCCCCCACAGCACTCCGACCGGGACCGCGATGAAGAGCGCCAGGCAGCCAATCCCGAGCGCGGCCAGGATGAAGCCGGCGGCCAGGCGGTCACGGGCTCTGAGCGAGGCGGTCACTTGATCCCCCTGCGGACGCCTGCCGCGTCCTTACATGCTGCTTTCGGAACGAGGTTCCTCATTTAATTACCGATATCTCGGGGTTGGTCGCGAGCAGCGTTTGCGTAAAGACGTAGTTGAACGCGAACACGGCCAAGAGCGACAGAACGACGGCCTCGTTCACCGCTCTACCTACCCCCTCGGCGCCTCCTGAGGCATTCATCCCCTTGTAGGAGCAGATCACGGCCACGATCGCCCCGAACAGCGCGCACTTCAGCACCGACGCCCACAGGTCCGTGACAGACGCATTGTTGAACAGGGTGGCGAAGAACCCGCCGAGCGGCTGGCCGTAAGCGACCTCGGCCAGGATCCCGCCGGTGATCCCGAAGATGATCGCGTAGGCGTCGAGGAGGCCGGTGATCAGCATCAGCGCCAGGAAGCGGGGCACCACGACGTTCTTGATCGGGTCGACGCCCAGCACCTGAAGCGCGTCGAGCTCCTCGCGGATCTTGCGGGCGCCGAGGTCGGCGGTGATCGCGGTCCCGGCGACGCCCGCGACGATGATCGCGCTGACGAACGGCGCGAACTCGCGCACCGAGGCGAGGATGAAGAAGCCGCCAAGGCGGTCGAGGGCGCCGAACAGCGAGAGGAAGTTGGCCGCCTGCAGGCCAGGCGCGCCGAAGCTGACGGCCACCATCGAGATGGCCATGGGAAACCAGCAGAGCTGCAGCGCGAACAGGAACTGGCTCAGGAACTCGCCGCCGTAGGGGAACGGTGGCCGTACCGTGGCCGAGATCGTCTTCCCCGTGAGGATGACCATGCTCCCGACCTCGTCGAAGGCGGACTTGGCAGGAAGGAACGCCCGGTCGGCGGCTGCGCGAACCATCGCCCGGCTAGGGCTTGGCCTTGCGGCGCCTAGGGCTGCGCTCGGCCCCGGCCCGGGCCTCCTTCAGCAGCTCGATCAGGGCGTCGCGCGCCTCCTCGAGCTCGCCGACCCCGGCCACGTGCCCCTTGGGGCGCAGGAGCGGATGGCGGTCGGTGCCGGACCGCGCGTCCGGGTAGGCGGCGAGCTGCGCCTCGAGCCGGCCGATCTGGCGCCGCAGCTCGCGCCGCGCCGCGGCCTGGTCGGTCGCGTGGCCGGTCGTGTAGACGACGCGAGCCAGCTCGCGGGAGTCGACGCCCATGGCGCGCGAGCGCTCGATCAGCTCCTCGGCCAGCTCGGCGAGCGCGTCGGGGCGCTCGAGGTCGGGGTTGACGAAGGTGCCGAGGCCATGATGAGAGGTCAGCAGGCCGTCGGCCTCGAGCCGGCCGTAGACGGCGCGGACGGTGTTGACGTTGACGCCCGCCTGCGAGGCGGCCTCGCGCAGGCCGGGCAGGCGATCCCCGGGTGCCAGCTCGCCCCCGGCGATCCGCGCGCGCAGCCCCCACGCGAGCTGGAGCCCGACCGGCAGCTCGTCGTCGTGGTTGACGGGGGAGAGGGCGAAGGACCGCACCATTCGGGCACTGTACCAGAGTGCTAGCTAGCTATCACACCTTGCCCGAAACGGCCCTGCGACGGCCGTCCTCTAGCCTCGGAGCATGAGGATGTCACCCGAGCTGATCGGCGAGATCGTGGCCCACGCGCGCGAGACGAGCCCCGAGGAATGCTGCGGGATCGTGTGCGGCCGCGACGGCGAGGCGCTCACGGTCGAGCGAGCCGAGAACGAGTTCGCGCACCGGATGCGCTACCGGATCTCGGCCGACGAGATGTTCCGGATCTACCAGCTCGCGGACGGCCGGGGCGAGGAGATGGTGGCCTTCTACCACTCGCACCCGCGCAGCGAGGCGTACCCGTCGCAGACGGACATCAACGAGGCGAGCGGGTTGCCGGAGAGCCTGCACCTGATCTGCTCGCTCGAGGACCCCGCCAGCCCCGTCGTCCGCGCCTTCTCGATCAGCGGTAACGAGGTCGAGGAGGTCTCACTCGATGGCGACTGACGCCGAGCCGCTCGCCTGCCCGCGCTGCGCCCGCCGCTTCGGCCTGGACGAGCGGTTCTGCCCCGACGACGGGATGCCGCTCGTCTACGTCGGCCAGGGCGGCGAGGAGCCGGTCACCGAGGCCCACGAGCGCGCCCGGCGAATCAAGCCGCAGTACACGGAGGGCGAGCTCGTCAAGGTCGCCGGCGGGCGCAACCTCGCCGAGGCCGAGCTGGTCCAGGGCATCCTGCTGGACCAGGGGATCCCCAGCGTGCAGCGCCGAACGCGCGGCTTCGACGTGCCTGACTTCCTGGCGGCCGGGCCGCGGGACATCCTGGTGCCCCAGGCGGCCGCCCAGGACGCCCTGGCGCTCCTGACCGATGCCGAGCTTGGCCCGCAGCTGCCCGAGCCGGGGGCCGACGAGGGCCGCGCGCTGCGCCTTGCCGCCGGCATGGTCATCGCCCTGATCGTCGCGGCCGGCGTGGTCTGGGTGCTGCTGGCCCTGGCGAGCTAGAGCGACGGCAGCTCCGGCGGGGTCAGCATCTCCTCGCTGGTCCGCGTCCGGGGGACCTCCTCGCGCAGATAGCGGCGCCACTCGGCCTCGATCTCGGGAAGGCTCGCGTCGAAGGCCAGCTCGAGACTGCCGCGGGCGCGGTCGCGATTCAGGCGCGAGGCGAGAACGTGGCAGGCGTCGCGGCCGCGCTCGCGCTCGAGCAGCTCGAAGACGGTGCCGCCCAGGATGATCGCGTCCCGCGCGGAGGGCGGGAACGAGGGCTGCTTGCCCTGGCGCATCCGGGTGTTCGCCGCCGCCCTGAACAGGGGCACGTGGCCGGCGTAGTACTGCGCAGCGCCCTCGACCAGCCAGGCCCAGCGCAGGTAGCGAAGGAAGCCGCCCGGCCCCCAGGGCGGCGGCAGCTTCTCGTTGGCGGTGGCGACGATGATCTGGGCGTACAGGCGCTCGGCGGTGCCCAGCAGGGCGTCGCGAGAGTCCTCGCCGGCCGACCGGCGCTCGAGGTAGTCGTCGTTGAGGACGTGGAGCTCTGAGGCCATCGCCCAGCCCGCCAGGTAGCGGCGGCCGGCGGGCGCCGCGGCCAGCCGGGCGGCCGGCAGGAACGGGTGCGCGGCGGCAAGCCACACCGGCGTCGGATGGAGGATGACCGTGATGTCGCCCGGGGCCTCGTCGAAGCTGTCCTCGAGGCGCAGGCGCAGGTCCTCGAGCGCGTCGAGCGTGCGCTTGGCGTCCTCGGTGTCGTCGGTCTCGTGCCGCGCGGTGAACGACAGGCTCTCGGTCTCGATCCAGGCCACGGACCGAGCTTAGTGGCGACGCCCGACCTGCCGGAGGGCGTCACCACGGCTCTTCGACCTGGGGCCCTAGGGGACCGCGTTCTGGGGCGTCACGACTTGCTGGAACGTCGGCCGGTTCTGCCAGTCGATCGGCGGCTGCGTGATCGCCCCGATCGACGTCGCCTTGATCGCGTCCCAGCACCACTGGGCGGTCGGCGTGGCCGGCAGGTTCGAGCACGCCGTGGTTGGCTGGCCCGGGTAGATCTCGGCGTCGGACTTCGCCTCGAGCGCCTTCTTCAGCGACGCCCGCAGGCTGTCGCGGCAGTCGCTGCGCTTGCCGCCGCCGCAGTACTCGCGCGAGAACGGCTGCTCGACGGGCTCGCCCAGGACCGAGCGCAGGTCCTTCTCGACGTAGCCGTACCAGCCGCCCCCGAACGCCGATCCGCTCGCCCCGGGACGGTTGTGGAGGCCCTGCATCCGCTGGAGCGCGGCGTACAGGTCGGGCCCCAGCGCGCCGTTGAACTGCCGCTTGACCAGGAGCGGCCACCAGGCGTCGAGGATCCGGATCGCCTTCGCGTCCTCGTAGGACCCATCCTCGTCGCGGTCGATGCGGTGGGCACCATCGTCGCTCCAGGCCTTCAGCAGCTTGACCTCGTCCGCGATCGGGCCCAGCTTCTTGTTCCCGAACTTCAGCGCTCGCAGGACGACGGGAAGCACATCCGTCCCGCGCAGGTCGGAGGTCGCCGCGTCCTCGACGGCGTCCACGAGCTCGGCTCGCGTCAGCGTCTCGCCACCAGCGATCGCCGCCTCGACGCGGTCGTTCAGCAGCTCGACCCGGTGGGTCGACTGGTAGGAGAAGCTGTCGTCCGAGGCCCGGTACTCGGGCGCCTGCTTGTTGTTCCAGCTCGAGATGTAGTCCTGGTTCTCGACCTGGGGGTGCTCAGCTGCCGGCGCCCGCTCGAAGGTCACGTCATCGGGCTCGAAGTCCGACCAGAAGTTCGCCGGATCGCCGAAGACCGGGAAGTTCCGGTCCACGGTGTCGGGCCGGACCGGGTTGGCGCCGGAGTTGAAGTAGGCGACGTCCTCGTCGTTGACGTAGAACCAGTTGAACGTGTAGTCGATCGTCGAGGCGGCGGCCTCGAACTCCTCGCTCGTGTCCATCGCGCCCGGCGTGTTGTAGGCGAGGAAGCCGACAGCCGAGTCGGCCTCGTGCATGTACGTCGCGCGCAGGCGCGTATAGGCGTGGGGAACGCCGTCGATCATCGCGCGGTGGCTGACGATGCCGTAGTCGGAGCGCAGCGCCCGAAGCGTCTGCGAGCCCGCCGGCGTCGAGTCGGCCGGCTTCGGCGTCCAGGTGTTCGTCTTCTCGAGGACTTCGAACGCGGTGCACTCATCCGCGGCGCCACCCGGTGGCCGGTAGCCGTCGTCGCCCATCTCGCCGGGGTCCGTGGGGCTCGCCGGGTCGCAGAGCTCGAGCGCGTATGTGTCCTCGATGTCGTTGTTCGCGGAGGTCGCGCTCCACGAGTAGTCCTGGCCACGGCCCAGCAGCACGTACATGCCGACGCCGGCGAAGGCCACCCCGCGGGCGTCGATCGCCGGACCCTCGGCGCTCGACGGCGCGTGGATGTCCAGCTCGTTCAGGATCTGCGGCGAGTAGTAGCCGACCTGGGGGCCCATCACGCCCAGGGGGCCGTCGCCGGCGGTCTCGGCGTCCGAGACGACGACGGCGTTCGAGGTCTGATCGCGGTTCACGAGGTCGCGGAAGGGTGGCGGGTTCGCCGCCTTCACCTTCGCCGTGGGCGCCGCGACGTTCGGCTCGCTGACCGTGGTGCCCGGATCGGGAAGCGCGGTGCCGGTGGGGTTGTCGGGCTGGACCTGGTAGGGGAACTCGGTGTCGCGGACGGTGTTGTCGTGCTCGGCGTCCTCCTGCGAGCGGAAGTCCTCCCAGACCGCGGCGCCCTCGGCGGCGCCGAAGCGCTCGACGGCCTCCTCGAGGGCCAGGGCGGAGTCGACCTCGCGGCCGCCGCCCTTGCCGAACTGGCCGGCGACGAGCGAGGCGGTCGCGATGACGTCGGTGACCTTCCACGGGTCGGGGCCGTTGTCGGGATCCCCGAGCGCCACCGTGTACTCGCCTGGCATCGGCGAGTCGGGGTCGCCGGCGCGAGCCTCGGCGATGTACTGGTTGATCGCCGTCCACGTAGTTGTCGACGTCCGCCTGGACCTGCGAGGCCGGCAGCGCCCTGGTAGTCGCTCGATGTCCTCGAACTGGTGCCTGAAGCTCGGCCTCCGTGTAGGGGACCTGGCGCCAGATGCCGCGGTCGGTCGCGGCGTTGGAGCCGCCGAGGAAGTCCGAGAGCTCGGCGCGCCCGAGGTGGCGCTCGACGTCCATGAAGAACAGGCGGTCCTCGGCGCTCGTGTAGCCGGCCGCGAAGATCGCCGCGGCCCGGTCGGCCCCGTAGATATGAGGGACGCCCCAGGTGTCGTCGCGGACGATCGTGACGTCGTCGCAGTGCTCGTTGACGGGTGCCGTGGGGAGGTCGCAGTCCGGCGTGTAGGTCTCGGCGACGTCGCCGGGCGGGACGCCGAAGCTGGCGTCCTTGAAGAAGGTGTCGACCTGCGGCTCGGTCAGCCCGGGGGCCGCTTGGACGATGTCGTCGTACTCGTCGAGCTGGTCGTTGTTGTGCTCGGGGCGCACGCCGCCGCCGAACAGGAACTGCTGCAGCTCGGTCAGGCTGGCGACCCCGTCGGAGCCGGGAGGGACGATGTTGCGGAAGCCGAGGCCGTCGTTCTCCTGGTAGGCGCCCGCTCCGGGCGGGTCGGCCTCGGCGGCGGCGGGTCCCAGCAACGCTGCGGCGGCGATCGAAACGGCGACGACCACTGCCCTGCGCGAAACGCGATGTGTCAATTCCCCTCCTCGTCGGCGCGGTCATCCGTCTCCACGCCGGTGGCTGGCGGCGCAGTATAGGTGCGCGAACCGGGCCTCGCCGGGCTATGGACCGCTGGCCCTACCTTTGGCCTCGCCGGCCCGCTCGAGCTCGTAGTCGAGCTCGGTCCTGACCCCGATCACAGCCAGCTCGGCCCGCGCCGACTCGATCGTCCGGGCCGAGGCGACCGGCTCGGTGAGGGGCGCGATCTCGGCCAGCGCCTCGCCGGTGCTGAAGAAGAACGCCAGCGCGCCGACCGGCGTCAGCTCGACGGTTCGGCGGCCGTTTCGGATCGGCGTCGGCCCGGTCTCGCCGCGGGCGCAGCGGGCCACCTGGAGGCTCGCCTCGGTGTGCCCCGCCCGGGCGGCGACGGCGACCTCGTCGGCCACCTCCGGAGAGGGGCTCCAGGTTCCCACCCAGGCGCCGGCCCGGCCCGCGGCCGCGACCCGCTCCAGGACCTCGGCCGGCGTCAGCTCGCCGTCGCAGCCGGCGCCGATCACGGCCATCAGCGACGCCGCGGAGGCGGCGCCGACTCCCGCGGCCATCACCGCGTCGCACAGCGGGCTGGCGAGGCCGGGCTCGTCCCCGGTCGCCAGGATGTCGCCGCCCACGTCGGCCAGGATCACCAGGTCGCAGCCGAGCTCCGAGCAGGCGGCGTCGACCGCGCCGGCGACCCCCGGAGCGCCGGCCGTGACGTCGATCAGCACGGTCTCGGCTTCGAGGTGCTCGCGCCATCAGCGACTCGGAGAACAGCACGCCTGCCGCGGTCGAAGTCTCGGGGCCGGCGAGGACCGCGCGCTCGCCCAGCGGGCGAGCGCGTGCGATCTCCTCGATCGGACGCGGCCCCGGCAACGGGTCGACCGGCAGTCGCTCCCATGCCACGCCGCCGAGCACGAACTCGGTTCCGAGCGCCTCGCACATCCGCGCGATCGCAAGCGAGCCCACCACGTCGCCGCCGCCGCCCGCGCCCAGGACCAGCACACGCCCGGCGGCGCGGATCGTCTGGTCGAAGGAGGGTGGCCGGCTCAGGCGGGAACCGGCTCGGCCTCGCCGCAGACCGAGCGGACCTCGGCGGCGGCGCGGTCGAACTCCTCGTCCGCCATCACCGGGGTGCCCTCGAAGGGCAGGTCACGATCGATCTCGACCCAGGAGCGGCAGCCGTGGTACTCGTCGCGCACCCGCACCGTGACCGGCCTCGGGATCCGATGGACCCTCAAGAGCAGGACGTGCAGCGGATGGGTCCGCTTCCACGCGAGACGCTTGCGCGCGTAGTCCTGGGTCCAGACGTGAAACGGCGCCAGCCCTTCGACGATGCGAGGGTCGTCGGTGGTCCAGTGGTCGGCGACCTCGGCCCAGGCGCGAATGCGCACGCGGTCGGGCTGAGCGATGCCGCCGTCCTGTAGCAGCGCCCTCGGGGGCGGCTCCTCGTCCGGCCAGACGCCCTCTTCGAGGGCTCGGCGAAGCTCGGGGTGATGCGACTGGCGAACCAGGTCGTTGCGCTGATGGTCGAAGGTGGGATAGAGGAAGAACTGCTCGTGCTCGAGCTCGAAGTGCTTGTCGTCCTCGCGGATCCCGCCCTTGCGCATGGTGATGAGCTGCTCTCCCTCGGACAGCGCGCGCACCGTGACGGCCCACTCTTTGAAGGCGATAGGCATCTGAATCGTTGCTAGAGGATCTTGGGGGCTACTTGTGGGGTTTTCCGGGCCGGCCGCCGTCCAAACGTCCATCTCGGACTGGCGCCGACTGAGGCCCGGCAGAGTAGGGGATAGTGCGCGAAAGGTCAAACTTGTGAGCTTTGTTGCGACAGGCACGTCCACAGGCACACAACCGTGCGCCAGCGGCCCGGTTCTGGTACGGATTGCCGGGTGACCTCGCCCGCGACCCTCGACGACGAGGCGCGCCTGATCGAAGCGCTCCGCGAGGGCGACGAAGCCGCGTTCCAGCTTCTGGTCGACGCCTACGGTCCGATGCTTCTGCGCCTGGCGATGATGCACGTGCCCAGCCGCGCGGTGGCCGAGGAGGTTCTGCAGGAGACCTGGCTCGCGGTCCTCAACGGGATCGGCCGCTTCGAAGGGCGCTCGTCGCTCAAGACCTGGATCACGTCGATCCTGCTGAACACCGCTCGAACGCGCGGCGAACGCGAGCGCCGCACCCTCCCGTTCTCGCTGCTGCGTCGGCGCGACGTCGACGGCGGGGACGAGCCCTCGGTGCCGCCCGACCGGTTCCAGGGCAGCCGCGGCGAGTACCCGGGCCACTGGGCCCGGCCGCCGATCGACTGGGGGCCGCCCGACGAACGGATCGCGTCCGACGCGGCCCGCCAGGTGCTGCTGGAGGCGGTTGCCGCCCTGCCCGAGCGCCAGCGCGACGTGATCGCGCTGCGCGACATCAGCGGCTGGACCTCGGAGGAGGTGCGAAACGCACTCGACCTTTCCGAGACCAATCAGCGGGTGCTTCTGCACCGAGCGAGGTCGAAGGTGAGAGCAGCGTTGGAAGCGCACTACGAATCCGAGGGGGCCGCCCGATGAGAGGGGCGGCCCGCAATGCGATCGACTGCCAGGAGCTGGTCGAGCTCGTCACGACGTACCTCGACGGCGCGCTGAGCGCCGAGGACGTCGCGCGCTTCGAGGGTCACCTCGCCGAATGCGGCGACTGCACGATCTACGTCGAGCAGTTCCGGGCGACGATCTCGGCTCTAGGCGATCTCCCTCCCGAGGCCCTGACGCCCGAGGCCGAGCGCCGCCTGCTGGCGAGGTTCCGGGAGTGGCGCTCGCGGCGCTAGCCACGCCCCGGGGTCAGACCACGCCCGCGCGCGGCCAGGAGACCGATCACGCCCCGCGCTCGCCCCAGCCGCCGCCGCCGGGGGTCTCGACGCGTAGCCGGTCGCCGGCGGCCAGCTCGCCCGAGGCCTTCGCCGGGATCTCCTCGCCGTTCAGCAGGTTCCGCCCGGTCGCGCCGTCCGACCCACCGCCCCGGCCGCGCGGTGGGTGGCGCCGGCGCTCGGTTATCAGGCTCCACGACATCGGCTGAAGCGCCTCGAGCTCGCGGACGATCCCGTCGCCGCCGCGATGGCGCCCGGCGCCGCCGCTTCCGCGCCTGAGCGCCAGCTCGCGCACGCGAAGCGGGTACTCGGCCTCGAGCGCCTCGACCGGGGTGTTGAGGGTGTTCGACATCGCCACGTGGACGGCGCTGGGCCCGTCGCCGCCAGGGCAGGCGCCCTGGCCGCCGCCCGTCGTCTCGTAGTACGTCCAACCCTCGCCGGCCAGGGTCAGGTTGTTCATCGTCCCCTGTCCCTGGGCCGGCGCCGGGACCGCGCCGGCCAGCGCGTCCATGACCAGGTCGGCGACACGGCTGGAGGTCTCGACGTTCCCACCGGCGACGGCGGCCGGCGGGCGGGCGTTCAGCAGCGACCCCTCGGGCGCCCGGACCTCGATCGGGCGGAAGGCGCCCGCCGACGGCGGGCCGTCGGGATCGGTCAGGACCCGCACCGCGAAGAAGGCGGCGGACTTCGTCACGGCCAGCGGGCAGTTCAGGTTCCCCTTGATCTGGTCGTCGGTGCCCTCGAAGTCGAGGACCAGCGAGTCGCCCTCGAGACGAGCGCGAACGCGCAGGCTCACGTCGCGCTGGGGCTCGCCCGGCGCCTCCAGCACGTCGTGGGCCTCCCACTCGCCATCCCCAAGCTCCGTCAGCGCGTCGCGGGTACGCCGCTCGGCGTAGTCCAGGATCTCCCGCATGGCCGTCCTCGCGAGGGCGCCGCCGTGGCGTTCGGCCAGCTCGCCCAGCCGCCTGGCTCCCACCAGGTTCGCGGCCCGCTGGGCCCGCAGGTCGGCCAGGCGCTGCTGGGGGTTGCGCATGCGCCCGGCGAGCTCTTCGAGGACGCCGTCACCGACGCGGGTGGGCGGGATCACGACGCCCTCATCGCCCAGCTCCGTCGAGCCGGCGGGCATCCCGGCCGGCGTCGGGCCGCCGACGTCGGCGTGGTGAGCGCGGCTGGCGGCGAAGCCCAGGAGGTCGCCTCCATCCTCGAACACGGGCGAGATGAGCGTGATGTCCGGCAGGTGCGTGCCCCCCCGGTAGGGGTCGTTCAGGATCCACAGGCCCCCGGGTTCCTGGTCCTCCTCGAGCACCGCCCCCACCGAGTCGGGCATCGAGCCGAGGTGGACCGGGATGTGCTCGGCCTGCACCACCAGCTCGCCGCCGGCGTCGAACAGCGCGGTCGAGCAGTCGCGGCGCTCCTTGATGTTCGCCGAGTGGGCGGAGCGGACCAGCACCGCGCCCATCTCGTCGCAGGCAGCCCGGAGCGCGCCGACGAAGACCTGGAGCGCGACCGCGTCGAGCGCGCGGCTCATCGCCCGACCTCGGCGCCGATCGTCCCGTGCATGTCGACCTCGGCGCTCCACCCCGGCGGCAGCACCAGTGTGGCTTCGGGCAGCTCGAAGATGCAGGGGCCTGCGGCGCCGAAGCCCGCCTCCGGCTCGCCGCTTAGGACCCGGGCGCGGTGCCAGGCGCCGTCGAAGCGGACGCGGCGCTCGCCCTCCTTCAGGGCTCCAGTCTGCGCGGCGCGCGGCTCGACCTCGGCGCCGGGCTCGGCGAGCGCGAGGCGGATCGTGACCAGCTCGACCTGGGCGTCCGGATCCCGGTAGGAGTACCGCCGCTCGTGCTCGTCGGCGAACCGCACGGCCAGCTCGTCCGGGTCGGGCCGCTCGGCGCCGGGCACGGGCAGCTCGAAGGCCTGCCCCCGGTAGCGCATCTCATAGACCGGTCGCGCCTCCGCGCCGTCCATCCCGGCGGCGATCGAGTCGCGCAGGCGCCCGACCTCCGCGGCGATCCGCTCGGCCGTCAACTCGTCCCCGCTGAGCATGACCGTTCGCGCCGTGTCCCGCCGGCGCTCGGAGGCCATCAGGCCGAGCGCGGACAGCACACCGCCCGCCCGTGGGCACAGCAGCCGGTCCATCCCCATCTCGGCGGCGATCGCCGCCGCGTGCATCGGCCCGGCCCCGCCGAAGGGCATGAGGGCGAACTCGCGGGGGTCGACGCCCCGCTCGACAGTCGCGACGCGAAGCGCCCGCGCCATCTCCTGGTTCGCCACCCGGACGATCCCCTCGGCCGTCTCGAGTTCGGGGAGGCCGATCGAATCGGCGAGCCCGGCGACGACGCGACGCGATGCCTCGTCATCCAGCTCCACCCCTCCGGCGAGCGCCGAGCCGGGGTCCAGGTACCCCAGCAGCAGGTTCGCGTCGGTCACCGTGGGTTCCTCGCCGCCGCGGCCGTAACAGGCGGGCCCGGGCTCGGCCCCGGCGGATCGCGGCCCCACGCGCAGCGCCCCGCCGCGGTCTCGCCAGGCCACCGACCCGCCGCCGGCTCCGACGGTGTGGACGTCGACCATGGGCAGCTGGATAACCCGCCCGCCCACGGTCCTCGAGTCCGTGCGCCGCACCGACCCGTCCTCGACCACGCAGATGTCGCACGAGGTGCCGCCCATGTCCAGGCCGACCGCGTTTCCGTCTCCCGACAGCCGAGCGATCAGGCCGGCGCCGACCGCGCCGCCGGCGGGGCCTGAGAGAACGGCCTGGGCCCCCGAGGCCGCGACCTCGACCAACGGCGCCACTCCGCCCGACGACTTCATCACCGACGGGGAGGGAAGCCCCTCGGTCTTGCAAGCCTCGGCCAGGCGCTCGAGGTAGGAGGCCAGCAGGGGGGAGAGGTAGGCGTCGATCACCGTCGTCGAGCAGCGCTCGTACTCGCGAAACTGCGGCAGAACCTCGTGCGAGACGCTCACGTGCACGTCGGGCGCCGCCTGGCGGATCGCCTCCGCCACCGCGCGTTCGTGCGCCGCGTCGACGTGCGAGTGGAGGAGACAGACGGCCACCGACTCGGCCTCCGAGCCGGCGACCGCTCGAGCGATGCGGTCCGCCTCGCCGCTGGGGAGGGCCTCGACCACCCCGCCGGCGGAGACGCGCTCGCGGGCGCCGAAGCGCAGCTTCGCGTGGGCCAGCGGGGCTGGCCTACCGGCGCACAGGTCGTACAGCCGCGGGCGGTCCTGGCGGCCGATATCCAGCACGTCGGTGAAGCCCTCGGTCGCGACCAGGGCGGTGCGCGCGCCGCGCTCCTCCAAGAGCGCGTTGGTGCCGACGGTCATCCCGTGCGCGAAGCCCTCGACGTCCCGGGGCCTCGCCCGGGCCCGCTCCAGGACCTCGCGGACCACCGCCTGGACGCCACGTGACTGGTCGCCGGGCGTGGTCGGTGCCTTGGCGGTGAACACCGTGGCGCCGTCGAAGAGCACCGCGTCGGTGAAGGTCCCCCCGACGTCGACGCCCATGAGCATGGGCTGAAGCTATCGGCCCGGGCGGGCGGGGCCACGAAAAGGGCCCCGGCATTCGCCGAGGCCCATTCCGTGTCCGTACCCGGTGCTCACCCAGCCCCCGCTGGGCGCTCGATTGCCTGACGCTCAGGCTGGTGCGCCGACGACCGGCCCGATCTCGGAGGGGTCACCCTCCGTGAAGGGCAGCTCGGCGCTCTCGAAGGTCTCCTCGAGGTGCTTGTGTGAAGGGCAGTAGTCGCGCCCGGGCAGCGGATCGCGCCGGCAGGGCGTTCCCTTGCGGGTGTGGGCGCGGCACTGGCGCAGATGGGCGTCGACACCCAGTTCCTCGGGCATCTGCTCGAGGAAGTTCTTGGCCAGTGCGATGTTGCGCTCGATCACGTGCCAGACCCGCAGCTGGTCGCCGATGGCGAAATAGATGCGGACCTCGTTGAAGAGGGAGCGCGCCGGCCGGGCGAAATAGCGGCGGTCGTACGCGAGGCGGCGGATCGCTGCCTCGCAGCTGTCGAGAACCTTCTGCTTGTTCGCGCATTCGGTCGCGTCGCGAGAATCCTCGATGACTCTGGGCCCCAACTCCCGGTAGATCGAGCGGCTGAATCGGTACATCGTCCTCCGTACCTCTCTGGTGGTTTCCATTCCCGCCCCCGGCCTTCCGTGAATGCTGGTCCGATCGGGTGGGGGCAAGGCGAGTATTGCCCGGGATTCTTGAACATAAAAGGGTAAATTATTAAGAATAGATGTACCACTTCGCTTGATTAAGCGAAATCATGAAATTTTGCCCTCCTCCGATCGGTCCACAAGCTATCCTCCTACCACTGGGTAGGTATCTCATCCGCTGTTAGCTGGAGAGGTTCAGGCCCAGCGCTCAGGGCGCGGCGCCCCGGTGCCGGTGGCGACCAGGTGGACGCCGTCGAGGGCGCCGTCCGGCCGCGGGTGGTCCGAGCGGCGATGGGCGCCGCGCGATTCCCGCCGTTCGATCGCGGAACGCGCGATCCAGCGGGCGAGGGGATAGGGGTCGTCCAGGAGCCGCCCGAGCGAGGCGGCGTCGCGGATCGGCCCGGCGTGGCTCCACACCGCGCCGCGAGTGGCCGCCGTCGGCGGCTCGAACCGCCAGTCCGGCACCGGCGGCTTCTCGCGGTCAGGCCGGTTGCCCGCCGCCGCGGCAGCGGCCCGCGCGCCGAACACGAAGCACTCGCTGAGGGAATTGGACGCGAGGCGGTTGGCTCCGTGCAGGCCGGTGCAGGCGCACTCGCCCACGGCCAGGAGGCCGGGGAGGTTCGTCCTGGCGTCCAGGTCAGTGACGACGCCGCCGATCAGGTAGTGGGCCGCCGGCGCCACCGGAACGGGCTCGGCCTCGGGGGCGAGCCCGGCGTCACGACAGGTCGCGAAGACGTTGGGGAAGCGCTCGGCGGGGATCTCCCGGAGGTCCAGCCACACGTGGGCGGTCTCGTCAGCTCGCATCCGGTCGAGGATCGCGGCGGTCACCTGGTCGCGGGGAGCGAGCTCGTCGGTGAACCGCTCGCCGCGGCTGTCCAGGAGCCGCGCGCCCTCGCCCCTGACCGCCTCGGTGACGAGCTTGCCGTCGCCCGGCCGGCCCGGAAGGGCCAGTGCGGTCGGGTGGAACTGACACAGCTCCAGGTCCGCCAGGTCCGCGCCCGCGGTGTGCGCGAGGACGGCGCCCGCCCCGATCGCGCCCCACGGGTTCGTCGTCCGGCTCCACAGGGCGGCGCCGCCGCCCGTCGCCAGCACCGTGGCGGGGGCCGCGATCGCGCCGCGCTCCGTGATGACGCCGGCGCAGCGTTCTCCGTCGCTCCAGAGCGCGGTCACCGAGGTTCCCTCCAGGACCTCCAACCCCGCGGTGGCAGCGGCGGCCTCGGCCAGGCGCGCCGTGATGGCCCGGCCGGTCTCGCTGCCCCCGGCGTGAACGATCCTGCGCGCCGAATGTCCACCCTCGAGGCCGAGGGCCAGCCGCCCCGAGCCGTCGAGGTCGAACCGGACGCCCCGCTCCTGCAGCTCATGCACCGCGGCGGGCGCCTCGGCGGTCAGCACCTCCACGGCCGAGCTGCGGCAGAGGCCGCGGCCGGCGTTCAGGGTGTCGTCGGCGTGGCGCGCCGGCGAGTCATCAGGGGCCAGCGCCGCGGCGAGGCCGCCCTGCGCCAAATAGCTCGAGCTCTCGGACAGGGGCTTGCGCGACACGAGCACCGTCCGGGCACCCCCCTCGGCGGCGCGGATCGCGACGAACAGGCCGGCGGCGCCGGCTCCCACCACGGCGACGTCGAACTCGGATGCTTGCGTCGGCTGGGCCAATCGCGGCGTTACGGTACTCGCGGAGTGACCCTCTTCGTCTCCCACCCCTCGTCGCGAGACCACGACACCGGCCCCCACCCCGAGAACGCGGGACGGCTGGCGGCGATCGACACTGCGATGACCGAGCGCGATTGGCTTGGGGTCCAGCGGGTCGAGGCCCCGGCGGCGGAGAGCCAGGCCCTCGAGCGCGTCCACTCCCCCGAGCACATCGCGGGCATCCGGGACTTCGCCGAGGGTGGCGGCGGGATGATCGATCACGACACCGTGGCCAGCGCGGCGTCCTTCGAGGCCGCCGTCCATGCCGCGGGCGGCGCCGTGTTCGCCGCCGAGCGCCTGCTCGCGGGCGACGATCGCTTCGCGTTCTGCGCCATGCGCCCGCCCGGACACCACGCCGAGTCCGCCCGCGCCATGGGGTTCTGCCTGTTCAACAACGCCGCCGTCGCGGCCGAGCACGCCCTCCGTGCGTGCGGCGCCGAGCGCGTCCTGATCCTGGACTGGGACGTCCACCACGGCAACGGCACCGAGGACATCTTCGCCGGATCGAACGAGGTCGTCTACGCGAGCATCCACCAGTGGCCGCTCTACCCCGGGACGGGCGCCGCGAGCTTCACCGGTGTGGGCGCCGGCGAGGGCCACACGATCAACCTGCCGGTGCCGCCCGGCTCGGGCCCCGACGAATTCCTCGCCCTGGTCGAGCACATCGTCGCCCCCGTGGCGCGCGAGTTCCGGCCCGGGCTCCTGATCGTCTCGGCGGGCTACGACGCGCACCGCGCCGACCCGCTGGCGTCCTGCCTGCTGGACGAGGACGCCTTCGCGGACATGTCGGCAACGGTCCGGGAGCTGGGCGCCGAGCTGGGCGCGCCGGTGCTGGTGTGCCTGGAGGGGGGATATGACCCCCTGGCGCTCGCGTCGTCGGTCGTGGCCACGATCGCGTCGCTCGGCGGCGACCGTCCGCAACGTCCGGTCGACCCCGGCATCGCCCTCTCACACGCCGGTCGGGTCGGCGCGACCTGGGCGTCGGTCGGCGGCTGAGCGGCTACGACCCTCCGTCAGGTCCGGCTCCGGCGAGGACGCCCTCGTATGCCTCTACGACCCGCCGCGCCATCAGGTCCACCGAGAACCAGGCGGCGCGGGCGCGCCCCGCGACCCTTGGGTCCTTGGCGTCGACGTGGGCCCGCGCGAGCGCCGACCAGCGCTCTGGATCGAACGCAGCGACGAGGCAGCCATGCACGCCTCGCAGGAGCAGCGGCGCGGCGCCAACCGGAGTGGAGAGCACGGGCACGTCGCATGCCAGCGCCTCCAGGACAGCGAGCCCGAAACCCTCGTTGTCGGAGGTCACGAGCACAGCCGACGCGGCGTTGACCCAGTCCGGCACGCTCTCGGGCCTGGCGGCGCCCAGCGTCAAGAGCTCGGCGTCCGCGCGGCGGGCGACCTCGGCCGCCAGGTCGTGCCGTTTCACCGTGCGGTCGGGGGCGGCGGGGAAGAGGAGGTAGCGGCCATCGCCCCGCAGTCCGAGGCGGTCGCGCGCGGTCGCGCGGGGGGCGGGGGTGAAACGTTCGAGGTCGGCCCCGGTGGGAAGCACCGCGACAGCCCCGGGCGGGTCAGCCGGGAGGCCTGGCCGCCCGCCCTCGTCCGCGAAGAGCGCGCGCGAGGCCCCCGCGACGAGGTCGACCCTGCCCACCAGGCGCCGCGAGAGCGCTCCCACCGCCCCGTGGCGTACGTCGGTTCCGTGAAAGGTCACCACCAGGGGGCTGGCCCCGGCGAGCGCCGCGCTCCAGCCCGCCAGGCCGTAGTGGGCGTGGACGAGGTCGAACCGGCCGCGGCGCAGGTGGCGCCTGACCTGGCCAACCGAGCGGGCGAGCGCCCGCTTCCCTGTGGGAAACGTCAGGAGCTCGACCTCGACCCGCTCGCGGCGCAGCGCCTCGACCTGGTCGCGCACGAAGTTGCCCCGCCCGGGCACCGCCGCGTCCGGGGTGATGTTGGTGACGACCAGGACCCTCACTGTCGCGGCGCATTCTCGCGCCGGATTAGGCGCACCGCGGTCTAGCTCGGTCAGACCGCCGCGGGCAGCATCGGGAAAGCCAACCGACGAAGGGAGTCCTTGATGTCATCCGTAACCGCCCGACTCCGCGCAGCTGCCCGCGACGTCCGCGGCCAGGGGACCGTGGAGTACGTGGGCCTGATCCTGCTGGTGAGCCTCCTGATGGTGGGCATGGTCGCCGCCATGAAGGGCTTCAACGGCGAGTCCGGGACCGAGATCGCCGAGGTGATCGTCGCCAAGATCAAGGCGGCCGTGAACGCGATCACGTTCCGGTAGGGCGCACCCGGTTCCCGCCTCGACCCCGCCGCCGGAGGGTGGCGGGGGACGGCGGGCCGGGATCGGTTGAAAGTCTTTTCAGGGGGTACCTTGTTCCCGGTAATCGAGCGGGGGTAGAGGGAGCAGGAGTTGACTGGAGAGTTGCGGGCGTCGCTTCGGGCCGTCGCCGTCGTTGCCGCCATGCTCGGGGTGGGCGCTGTAGCGCAACCCGCCGCCGCCGACGAGCTCGAGATGTACACGGCCGAGGTGGACGCCGCGCAGGTCGACGAGTTGGTCAGTGCCGGATACGACGTGGCGAACGTCCAGCCGACCGGCGATCGCGCCTCCATCGACCTGGTGCTCAGCGACTCCGAGCGCGCCACCCTCGCGGCGCGCGAAGGCGTGCGAACGAGCCCCCTCGTGGGCGCCGGCGGCCTGACCCCGGGCGAGCGCGCGGCCAAGCAGGCCCGTGGTGGCTTCGAGGTGTACCGCGACTGGGACTCCCAGGGCGGGATCGAGGACGAGCTGCGCCGGTTCGCGCGGCGCAACTCGGACATCGCCGAGCTCGTCGACCTTGGCGACACGCATCAGGGGCGCGACATCCTCGCCGTCCGGATCACTGACGACGTCGCCGACCAGCCCGTCGGCACGCGGCCGGCCGTGCTCTACCAGGGGACGACCCATGCCCGCGAGTGGATCTCCACCGAGGTCACGCGACGCCTGATGCACTGGTACGCGGACCCGACCGGCAACGGCAGCGGCGCCGCCAAGAAGCTGCTCGACCGCCGCGAGCTTTGGTTCATCCCGGTCGTCAATCCCGACGGCTACCAGTACACGTTCGACAACGAGCGCCTGTGGCGCAAGAACCTGCGCGACAACGACGACAACGGCCAGATCACCCTGGGCGACGGGGTCGACCTCAACCGCAACTACCCCGAGCACTGGAACTACGACACCGAGGGCTCCTCGTCGGATGAGATCTCCGACACCTACCGAGGGCCTGCGCCCGGCTCCGAGCCCGAGACGCAGGCCGACATGGGGCTCTTCGACCAGGTCGAGTTCGCGTTCGCGGTCTCCTACCACTCGTACGGGCCGCTCCTGCTCTACCCGGAGGGGTGGCAGGTCCAGACGCCCGCTCGCGACGACCCGATCTACATCGCGCTCAGCGGCACCGACGCCGAACCCGCGGTGGCGGGCTTCGACCCCGACGTCTCGGCCGAGCTCTACACGACGAACGGCGAGTTCACCGACTGGGCGCACGGCGAGAAGGGCACGCTGGCCTGGACGCCCGAGCTCCAGGAGGGGTGCGTGGGCTGTGGCTTCGTCTTCCCCGACGACGAGGAGAAGGTCCTGAAGCAGTTCCGCAAGAACGTGCAGTTCGCGCTCGACCTCGCCAAGTCCGCGGCGAACCCGGACGAGCCCAAGTCCCACCTGGGCAACGAGACCAAGCCGTTCTATCTGGAGACGGTCAGCGCCGATCCCGAGCGCGCCAACAACCCGCTCTCGGACCTTCGCTTCAGGCAGTCCTACGGCGACCCCCAGGCCGTCGAGGTCCTGGCCAAGCGCGAGCTTGGCGACGTCACCGTCCACTACTCGATCAACGAGGGCGACGAGCAGACGGCGCCCACCACCGAGTGGGGGGGCGGCGAGAACTTCGGCGACCGCTACAACGTCCACTACCGCCTGATGCGCGGCGAGGTGACAGGCACCGAGGTGGGCGACTCGGTCGAGGTCTGGTTCGAGGGCGGCGACGAGCGATCGAAGTCGTTCACCTACCGCGCCGTGTCCGAGTCCGGCGCCGACGCTCTGGTGGTCGCGGCCGAGGACTACACCGGGATCTCCAACGCCCCCGCCTACCCCAACGCGGTACGCGCCAGCTACCTGCGCTACTTCGAGCGCGCGCTCGAGGACAACGACGTGCCATACGAGGTCTACGACGTGGACGCCCACAACCGCCGGGCTCCCGACCACCTTGGCGTCCTCTCGCACTTCCCGGCGACCGTCTGGTACACGGGCAACGACGTCATCCCGCGCGACGCCGGCATGGTCCCGGGCACCGCGTCCCGCCTGGCCAACGACGAGATGCTCGAGATGCGGGCCTACCTGAACGAGGGCGGGAAGCTCCTCTACAACGGGCAATACGCGGGGTTCGCGTACGCCGGGGCCTACGCCTATGACCCGGTGGCCAACGCGCCCTGTGGCGCCGGTGACGGCGCGGTCGACGCGCGGTGCCTGCCCCTGTCGGACGACTTCCTCCAGTACTCCCTGGGGGCTTACATCTACAACGACGACGCGGGCACAGACCCGGGCACGGGCGAGCCCTACGACCTCGTGGGCGTCGGCGACCCCTTCGACGGCGGGACCTGGGGCCTGAACGGCGACGAGAGCGCCGGCAACCAGGACCACACCGCGTCGTTCCTGTCGACGTCCAGCCTGCTCCCGGAATCGGAGTACCCGCAGTTCGCGAGCGACACCCCCGCGCAATGGGCTCGCGAGGGCGCGGCGCCGTTCGAACCGTTCGACGGCGTGCGCTACATGTACTCGAACCGGGCCAACGAGACCTACAAGCGGCTGTCGCGGACGATCGACCTGAGCGCGCTGGCCCCCGGCGATCCGGCGACGCTCAACTTCCAGATCTCCTACGACGCCGAGCCCGACTGGGACTACGTGATGGTCGAGGCTCACACGGTGGGCCAGGACGACTGGACCACGCTGCCCGACGAGAACGGCAACACCGACATCGACACGGGCGAGAGTTGCCCGGCGGGCTGGATCGACGACGTCCACCCGTTCCTCGCCCACTACCAGACGTTCGAGGACAACGGCACCTGCTCGCCTACGGGTTCAACGGAGGACCCCGGTGAGTGGAACGCCGCGACCGGTCGCTCGCCCGGCTGGGAGGAGTGGGAGATCGACCTCTCCGACTACAACGGCGGGGAGGTCGAGGTCTCGATCACCTACGTCAGCGACTTCGAGGTCCAGGGCCTCGGCGCGTTCGTCGACCAGGTCGAGGTCTCGACCGGCGAGGGCACGACCTCGTTCGAGGACGACGCCGATCCGTTCGACGGCTGGGATGTCCCCGGTGAGCCCGAGGACACCGCTCCCAACCCGAACGACTGGGAGCGCCGCGGCTCGGTCGGGTTCGAGGAGGGCGCCGTGGTCTCGACCGACGACACCCTCTACTTCGGCTTCGGGCTGGAGGGCATCGCCACGCGCGAGGAGCGCGCCGACGTGCTCGGGCGCAGCCTGGACTACCTGGCCGGGGTGCCGTAGCCGACGACACCTCGCTCTGGAAGACTCCGCCGGTGCCCCGGAGCTACGACCGCACCCCCGCCGACACCCGCCCGGTCTCGATCGAGCCGGGGTTCGTGCGCACCGCCACGGGCTCGGCGCTCTACTCCCAGGGCGAGACGCGGGTCATCTGCACCGCCTCGGTCAGCGAGCGGGTCCCGCGGTGGATGGAGGGCCGCGGCCGCGGCTGGGTGACCGCCGAGTACGCGATGCTCCCGGCCTCGACGGGGGAGCGCAAGGAGCGCGACATCAAGAAGGGCCGCCCCGACGGCCGGGGCACCGAGATCCAGCGCCTGATCGGCCGGTCGCTGCGGGCGGTGGTCGACCTGGACGCCCTGGGCGAGCGCTCCGTGTACGTCGACTGCGACGTGCTCCAGGCCGACGGCGGCACCCGCTGTGCGTCGATCACAGGTGGGTTCGTTGCGCTTCGGCTTGCGATCGACTCGCTGATCGCGGCCGGCGGCCTCGAGCGCGACCCGCTCACCGGGACGGTGGCGGCGATCTCGTGCGGGATCGTGGCGGGCGAGGCCCTGTGCGACCTCGACTACGCCGAGGACTCGACGGCCGAGGTCGACGCCAACGTGGTGATGTCCGGCGACGGCGGCCTGGTCGAGGTCCAGGCGACAGCCGAGCGGACGCCCGTCTCGCGGGCGTCGCTGGACGATCTGCTGGCGCTCGCCGAGCCAGCCATCGCCAGCCTCACGCAGGCCCAGGCGGCGGTCCGCGACTCCCCGCCGGGCTGATGGCTCCAGTGCGGCTCGTGGTCGCGACGCGCAACGAGCACAAGCTTCGCGAGCTCGCTCAGATCCTCACCGGCGTCGAGCTGGTCCAGTTGCCCGAGGATGTCGAGCTGCCGCCGGAGGACGGCGACACGTTCGCCGCCAACGCACTTGGCAAGGCGCGCGCGGCCCACCGGGCGACCGGCGCGCCAGCGATCGCCGACGACTCCGGCATCGAGGCCCGGGCGCTTGGAGGGCGCCCCGGGGTGCGCTCGGCGCGCTACGCCGGCCCGAACGCCACCGACACCGAGAACCTGGCGCTCCTGATCCGTGAGCTGCGCGAACAGGACGACAGGGGCGTTGCCTACGTCTGCGCCCTGGCGTTCGTCGACGAGCTGGATGACGAGCAGCTCTTCGAGGGTCGCTGCGAGGGCGAGCTTGCGCGCGATCCCCGGGGCGAGAACGGCTTCGGCTATGACCCCGCCTTCATCCCGCGCGACATCGATCCCGCCGACGAGCGGACCATGGCCGAGCTCAGCGACGACGAGAAGCACGAGATCAGCCACCGCGGCCGGGCGGCGCGGCTGCTTGCCGCGCATCTCGGGATCCCGCCCGCCGCGACCCCTCGCCGGGGCGCCCTGTGATCCGCACCAAGACCGGCGCGGCCACGCTGTCGGTGGTCTCGAACTCGGTTCTGATCGCGCTCAAGCTCGCGGCCGGGGCGATCACCGGCTCGATCGCGATCATCACCGAGGCCTTTCACTCTGCGATCGACCTGATGGCGTCGGTGGTGGCGCTGGTGTCCGTGCGCAAGGCCGACGAGCCCGCCGACGCCGAGCATCCCTACGGGCACGAGCGGGTGGAGAACCTGGCGGCTGCGATCGAGGGGATGCTGATCATCGTCGGCGCGGGGGTGATCATCTACGAGGCCACCCGCAGGCTGGCGAACGGCGAGGCCGGCATGCTGGAGGACCTGGGCATCGGGATCGCGGTGATCGCGTTCTCGGCCGTCGCGAACGCATGCGTCGCGCTGTTCCTTCGCCGCCGCGCGCGCGAGCTGTCCTCGCCGGCGCTGGAGGGCGACGCCGCGCACCTCGGCACCGACGCGCTGACCTCGGTGGGCGTGCTGGCCGGGCTCGCGCTCGTCGAGATCACCGGCGAGCCGGCCTTCGACGCGATCGCGGCGCTCTGCGTGGCCGTGGCGATCGTGGTCGCGGGCATCCGCATCCTCACCCGCTCGGGCCGCGTCCTGGTCGACGAGGCGCCGCCCGCTGAGGACCTCGACCGGATCGAGTCGGTGATCGCCGCCCAGCGCCAGGGGGTCCAAGAGCTGGCGGGATACCACAAGCTTCGCGCCCGGCGCTCGGGCGCACACCTTCACGTCGACCTCCACCTTCAGTTCCGCGCGGGCACGTCGCTGGAGCGAGCGCACTCCCTGGCCCACGAGCTCCGCGACGCGATCGAGGGCGAGTTCCCGCACTCGGAGGTGCTGATCCACCTCGAGCCCGAGGGCTCCTACCACGAGCCGAAGAGCCTGGCCGGCGATCCCGGCCGAGCCGGGTGACGGGGCTCAGAGCAGATTGACGCCAGCGGCCAGGCCCACGGCGCCGACGGTTATCGCGTAGCCCGTATAGCCGTTCCAGGCCAGCAACCCGACCGCGAGCGCACAGACGCCGACGACCACCATCCAGGAGATTCGCTGCGCGGACACGCCTATATGTTTGTCGAATGGGCCGGACAGAGGCGGACAGGGCTTCAACGAAGGGCGAGCCGAGCCCCGCTGACGCTGCCATGGCGGTGGCCCGGATGACCGAGATGTCACCCGACCTCCGTGCCTGCGCGGTGCTCGGGCGCGACGGCTCGGAGCTGGGCTCGAGCGGCGGCTCGGGCTGGGCCAAGGCAGGGGGGGCGTTCCTGGCCGCGGCCGACGCGGCCGGCGACGAGGCCGCCACGCAGGTGCACGTGGCGACCGAGGACGGCGAGGCGTTCGCTGTTCGCGAGGGCGCCCTTGCGATGGTGGCGGTCACCGAGCGCTTCACGCTGGCGTCGCTGGTGTTGTTCGACATGAAGACCGTGCTGCGCGACCTGGCGGCAGGCAACGGTGTGCCCGATCGGCGCGCCCCGGGGCCGGGTCCCGCCGAGGGCGCGCCGTGAGCCCCAAGCCGCACCGCTTCCTGCTCGAGCGGGTCTCCAGCTACGCCGACGAGGCGGGGGCCTACGTCCGGCGCCGGCGGACCAGCCGCAAGCCGTTCGCCCGCGTCTACCACCAGGGCGACCGAAGCGCCTCCTACGCGCCGGGCACCGAGCCGGGCCGCGCCCTCTTCCTCGCCGCCTCGAAGCTGATCGACGCCGCGGGGCGGTAGGCGGAGCGCCAGGGCTCGGACGGCCCGACCCGCTCGGCCCCCTCAGTATGTTTGCCTCGTGCCCCGCGAAGCGCCCCAGCCCCTGATCGAAGCCGACCTGGCGGCTCGCGTGGTCGAGCGGGCGCTGGCTCGGGGCGGCGACTTCGCCGAGGTCTTCTGCGAGGACCGCGCGGGCTTCTCGGTCGCGATCGACGAGTCGCGCGTGGAGCGCGCGCAGCGCGGCGGCGAGCGCGGCGCGGGCGTGCGCGTCGTCGAGGGCGAGACCACCTACTTCGCCCACGTGGACGGGCTGGCCGAGGCCGATCTGGAGCGGGCGGCGGACGCGGCCGCTGCGGCGCTCGACGGCGAGCGGGCCCAGGCCAGGCCCCTCGAGGCATCCGAGCCCCCGGCCCTGCAGGAGATCGAGACCGACCCGGCTGGGATCCCCGCCGAGCGCAAGGCCGACCTGCTGCGTGCCTGCGACGAACGGGCGCGCGCCGCGGGTGACGCGATCGCCCAGGTCAGCGCCTCCTACGCCGAGGGCCGCCGGCGCGTCACCGTCGCCAACTCGGAGGGGCGCTTCGCGAGCGACGACCGGCTGCGCACCAGACTGGGCGTCCAGGTCGTCGCGCGGCGAAACGGCGACGTCGAGACCGGCTTCGAGACCCTCGGCGCGCACCGAGGCTGGGAGCTGGTGGACGGCGGCGCCGCCGAGGAGATCGCCGAGCAGGCGGCGCGAGTGGCCGTGACCCTTCTCGACGCCGGCGACGCCCCCGCGGGCGCGATGCCCGTGGTCGTGGGCGGCGGCTTCGGCGGCGTCCTCTTCCACGAGATGACCGGTCACGGACTGGAGGCCGATCACATCCAGAAGCACGCCTCCGTGTACGAGGGCAAGCTCGGCGAACAGGTCGCCCAGCCGCACCTGGTCGCCTACGACGACGGCGTGCTGCCCAACGAGTGGGGGACCGACGGCATCGACGACGAGGGCGTCCCGATGCAGAAGACCCCGGTGATCGAAGAGGGCCGCGTCACCTCATACCTCTACGACCTCCGCAGCGCGCGAAAGGACTCGGTCGACTCGACGGGGAACGGCCGGCGCGAGAGCTTCCGCCACCTCCCGATCCCGCGGATGACCAACACCTACATCGCCCCGCAGGAGGACGCGACGCCCGACGACCTGATCGCGGGCGTCGAGCGCGGCTTCTACGCCGTCTCGTTCGCGGGTGGCCAGGTCGACCCGACCACCGGCGACTTCGTCTTCGGCACCTCGGAGGGCTATTTGATCGAGGACGGCAAGGTCACCCGGCCCTGTCGCGGCGCAACGCTGATCGGCAACTGCCTCGACGCCCTGGGCAGGATCGACGCCGTCGCCGACGACTTCAAGATGAAGACAGGCTTCTGCGGCAAGGGCGGGCAGCGCGTCCCGGTCGGCACCGGCCAGGGCCACGTGCGCATCTCGGAGCTCACCGTCGGCGGCACGGCGGTCGGCTGAGATGGCGGGCGCGGCCGAGGACCTCGAGGCGCTCGCCGGGCAGGCGGTTGCCGCCGCCACCGCCGCCGGGGCGGGCGACGCCGAGGCCACCGTGGAGGACTCGGTCGGTCGCGAGATCCGGGTCTTCGACGGCGAGGTCGAGAGCCTCTCCGAGGCGGGGGGGAGAGGCCTGGGGGTTCGTGCCTGGATCGACGGCAGGGTCGGCTTCGCCTACGGGACGGACCTCTCGGCCGATGGCGTCGAGTCGATCGCCCGCGACGCCGTCGAGGCGGCACGGGTTGCCGACTCGGACGAGCACGCGGCCGCGCCCGACCCGCTCCCGGGCGAGGACGGGGCGAGCGGCGGCGAGGAGTTCTTCGACGAGGGGCTCGCCAAGGCCGGAACGGACGAGAAGGTGGGCCTCGCCAAGGCCATCGAGGCCGCGGCTCGCGAGGCCGACCCCCGCGTGGTCGCCGTCGAGACCACCGTGTACGTGGACGAGGAGGTGCGATCGGCGCTCGCCTCGTCGACGGGCGTCGGTGGCTCCTATCGCGCGACCTTCGCCTACGCGTACCTGCAGGCGATCGCGCAGGAGGGCGATTCCAAGCAGACCGGCCTCGGCTTCGGCCTCGCCAGGTCGCCGAAGGGCCTGCGGGCCGTCGAGATCGGCCGCGAGGCGGCAGAGCGCTCGGTGCAGCTCTTGGGCGCCACCAAGCCGCGGTCGCGCAGCTGCCCGGTGGTCCTCGACCCCACCGTCGCGGCCTCCTTCGCCGGATTCATCGGTGGCGTCCTCTGCGCCGATGCCGTGCAGCGTGGCCGCTCGCCGTTCGCGGGCCGCCTGGGCGAGGAGGTGGCCTCGTCCGCCTTCGCCCTCGCCGACGACGGCACCGACCCGGAGGGCATGGCCTCGGCTCCGATCGACGCCGAGGGCCTTCCGCGGACGCGCACGACTCTGATCGAGGGCGGCCACCTCGCCGCCTACCTCCACGACTCCTACACGGCCCGCCGGGAGGGAAACGGCCAGGCATCCACCGCCAGCGCGGCGCGAGCCGGCTACCGCTCGGCGCCCGCGGTCTCGACCTCGAACGTCGTCATCGAGCCGGGATCCGCGACCCTGGAGGAGCTCCTCGCCGAGGCGGGCGACGGCGTCTACGTGACCGACGTCGCCGGGCTCCACTCGGGCGTGAACCCGGTCTCGGGCCAGTTCTCGGTGGGGGCGTCGGGCGTCCTGATCGAGGGCGGCCGGCTGGGCGCGCCGGCGACCGAGTTCACGATCGCCTCCGACCTGGTGGCGATGCTGTCGGCCGTCGTGGCGGCGGGCTCGGAGGCGCGCTGGGTCCCGTTCGGCGGCTCGGTCAAGACGCCGCCGCTCCTGATCGGCGAGATGGCGATCTCCGGCAGTTAGTTGCTTGATTCATCGCCCTCGCGCCGGGCTCAGCCGTCCTTGTCGCAGATGAGCCCGAACGTCACGCCGTCGATCTCTGCGCCGCTCACGTTGTCCCAGTAGAAGGCCCACTTGCGGTAGCCGGCGGGGGAGGAGCCCTGGTCGTCGAGCCCGAAGCCGTCGAAGACGCCGGTGCCCTTCCCGCTGTCCGGGATCGTCTGGAAGTAGTAGCCGTTGATCGCGACCGAGCCCTTGGGGCAGCGCTCGATGATGTAGCCGCCCGGGCCCGTCGGGATGTCGTCCCTCGGGTCCGTCGTCTCCAGGTAGACGATCCTGGGGGGCTCCTTGCCGGACTTCGATGGGCCGTGGCTCGGCACCGCGTGCGCGCGCACCGTTGGGGCCGCGGCCACCGGGTCGATGCCCGGGCCTGGATCCGGCGGGCCCGCGATCACGCCCACGGCAAGCGCGCCGAGCGCAGCGGCGGTCAGGGCGCCCGTGGCGCCCGTTCTCTTTCGGCGGGAGGGGAGGTGCACGGTGTCCCATCTCTACAGACAGGCGAGGACGCCCATGCTCACGGCTTAACCTGAACAGCGTGAGCCTTCGCGCCGGCCCTTACACCTTCGGTCACGTCACCTACGACGCTCCCAGCGACGTCCTCTACGCCGCGATCGACGGGCCCCGCCGGGGCACCCGCGAGGAGACGCCCGAGGCCCACCTGCTTCGCTACGACGAGCGCGGCAGGTTCTTCGGCATCACCCTCGTCGGCGCCCGCGAGCAGCTCGACCGCGAGGGCGGCGTCTACGTCAGCCTGCCCTCCGGCGGGCGGGTGCGGGTCCAGGGAGCCGAGGCCGCGATCCGCGCCGCTACTTGATGCAGATCAGCCCCAGGCGGCCGTCGACGGCACCGCCGGTGGTGTTGGTGACCGCGTAGTCCATCCGGCGCGAGCCGCGGGTGGGGGTGCTGCCGGTTGCGATCAGCCCGGCCTTCTCAGCACCGATCCGGATGTGCCACGCGCTCAGGACGGCGCCGCCCCTGGGGCAGGCGCCGAGGTCGTACGGAGTGACGCCGTCCGGGATGTTGATCGTGTTCGACTCCTTGTAGATCACCTTGAACAGAGACGCCTTGCCCGCCTTCCCGGCGGCCGGCGGCGGTCCCTTGACCACGTGCGTAGCCACCGCCGCGGCGGCAACGGCCTCGCTGTCGGCCCCCTCGCCGCCGAGCCCCGTCGCGGCGAGCCCCCCGAGCGCGGCCCCCGCGGCCACCCCGCAGCCCACGAGCATCGCTTTTCTCATCTTCCCTCCCTCGTGCCTCGAACGCTCGCGATCCTATCCTCACGGAACGGCCGCCCAACGCGTTACATGGGTGAACTCCGATATGGCTGAGCCACTGCCCCCGTTCCAGGCGTTCCTCGACGAACACCGCGCCCCGGTGCTCGCGTTCTTGCGCTCGATGGTGGGCCCGGTCGACGCCGACGACTGCTTCCAGGAGACGTTCATGTCAGCGATGCGCGCGTACGACACCCTCGACGGCCGCCACCCGCGGGCCTGGGTCATGACGATCGCCCGCCGCAAGGCGATCGACCACTACCGGGCCCGGGCCCGCCGGCCCGAGCCGCGAGACGAGCTCCCCGAGCAGCACTCGGCCGACGGCATCCCCGGTGCCGCTGACGGCGCCGAGGACCTGTGGGCACGCGTGTCCGGGCTGCCGCCCAAGCAGCGCTACGCCGTGGCGCTGCGCTTCGCCGCCGACCTCGACTACGCCGACATAGCCATCGCCCTGGAGTGCTCGGCCGAGGCGGCTCGCAGGAGCGTCCACGAGGGGCTCAAGCGCCTGCGCGAGGACCCGGCGATCCAGCTGGAGGCGGCGTGAGCGCCCCGCCCGACACTCGCGCGCTCGAGCGAGCGCTCCGCCGGGGGGCCGGCGTCGACGACGCTGACGCCGCGGCGCTGGCCGCGGCGCTGGCGGACCGAGCCGAGCGCGAGGGGCTGGCCGACGTCGCCTACGGGACCGTGGACACGCCGCTCGGGACGATGCTCCTCGCCGGGACCGAGCGCGGCCTGGTCCGAGTCGTGCTCCCGCGCGAGGACTTCGACGAGGTGCTGGCGGACCTGGCGGCAAGGGTCTCGCCGCGGCTCTTGGAGGCGCCGCGCCGGGTGGACGCGGCCCGGCGCGAGCTCGACGAGTACTTCGCCGGCGCCCGTCGCGAGTTCGACCTGGACCTCGACTGGCGCCTGATCACGGGCTCGTTCCGCTGCAACGTGCTCGAGGCGACGAGCGCGGTGCCGTTCGGCGAGGCGATCACCTACCGGGAGGCCGCCGCCCGGGCCGGCAACCCGCGAGCTCACCGGGCCGCGGGCAACGCTCTCGGCTCGAACCCGATCCCGGTCGTGATCCCGTGCCACCGCGTCGTCCGCACCGGCGGCGCGATCGGCGGCTACGGGGGAGGGCCCGAGATGAAGCGCTTCCTGCTCCACCACGAGGGCTGGCTGGATAAGGCTTGACATGCCAAGCTTGACTGTGTTAAGGTCAAGCTATGTCAAGCACGAGCGGAACCGAGGGAGTAGGCCAGACCACCGCCGGGCTGGGCCCGGCGGCCGCGGGGCTCACCAAGCGCCAGCGCGAGGTGCTCGAGCGGCTCGAGTTGGGCATGAGCGTGAAGCAGATCGCCACCGACACGGGCGTCTCGCGCGCCGCCGTCTACCAGACGATCGAGCGCCTGCGCCGGCAGGGTGCCGTGGCCGACACGTTCACGCCATCGGGAGCGCCGGCGCGCCGCCTTGGGGCCCGCACCGCCCCCGATCCCGGCCCTGGGGCCCGCGGCCCCGCCGCGATCGCCCCGCGCCGCAGCCGCCTGCCCGCGCTTCGAGACCTTGCACGGGAGGGCGCCGACGAGGCCGCCTATGCCGACGCAATCGAGGCCGCGATCGCCGACGGCGACGTGGCGGCCCTGGCATATGAGCTGGGGCGGGCCGACGCCGAGGGCCGGGAGGACATCACCGCCCGCCTCGTCGAGGCCGGTCTGCGCCGAGTGGGCGCGATCGAGGGCGCCGATACGCAGGGCGCCGATAACTAGTAGAACACTGGCGCTGCCAATCCACCGGAGGAGAATGCCGTCATGACCATTGTTCTGATCATCCTCGGAGTCGTACTGCTCCTGGGCCTGATCTTCGTCCTCATCCGCAACTCGATGATCGGCTCGCGCAATCGGGTCGACGAGGCGTGGTCGGGCATCGACGTCCAGCTCAAGCGCCGGCACGACCTGGTGCCGAACCTGGTCGAGACGGTCAAGGGATACGCGCAGCACGAGCAGCAGACGTTCGAGAACGTCACCAAGGCGCGGGCGGCGGCGATGCAGGCGCAGGGCGCGCAGCAGGCGAGCCAGGCCGAGGGTCAGCTCGACCGCGCGCTGGCCGACCTGCGGGCGGTGGCCGAGCAGTACCCCGACCTGCGGGCGACCGAGAACTTCCAGCAGCTCTCGCGCAACCTCAGCGAGCTCGAGGACGAGATCCAGGCCTCGCGCCGGATCTACAACTCGAACGTGCAGGCCTACAACACGAAGATCCAGGTGTTCCCGAACTCGGTCGTCGCCGGGATGGGCGGTTTCACGGCGCGCGAGTTCTTCGAGATCGAGGACGCGGCCCAGCGCGAGCCGGTCGAGGTCTCGTTCACCCAGCCCCCGGCGCCGCGCCAGCTAGCGCCGAGCCGTCAGCAGGGCGGTGGTGACGCCCGCCTCGGTGTTCGACCACCAGGAAGGCCTTGCCGGGCACGTCCTTCAGGTCCCCGAGCTCGTCGTCGTCCCAGCGCGGGTCCGCGGCGCCGGTGAAGTACCAGTTGGAGCCGTTGTCGGCCACGATCAGGCCGTAGCGGTAGAGCGCCTCGAAGATCGGCCTGGCCTGGCCGTCGGGGTCGAAGTCGTCCAAGTGGCTCTGGTAGTAGCTCGCCTTCAGCCGTAGCCGCAGGCCCATGGGCGGCAGCGAGCGGCCGCAGCGGTCCGACGCGTAGTGGACGGCCGGGTGGATGTAGCCGCGGCGGGTCGCGGCGAAGGTGGCCCGGATCGCGTGGTCGACGCTGCCCGCCGCGACCTCGTCGTAGCGGACCAGGCCGGGCAGGACCGGCAGGCCCGCCGCGTCGGCCGACGTCCAGCTCTCCGGGTGGCGGTCGGCCGAGGCCAGGTCGAAGAGCGCCGTCGAGTCGGCGCGCCACTCGTCGTCGGCCGGGCGCGGGAACGACCGGTACATCTCCCACAGGTCGCAGGTGCCTTCGCGCACGACCAGCACGTGGCGGTCCCCGTTGGACCCGAAGCCCTCGATCGGCGCGTCGAGCGGGATCGGCGCGCTCGGGGGCCCGGCGGTCCCGGCCCCGAACTCGCTCTCGTCGGCGTACCCCTGCGGGCCGATCGCCACGTCCACCAGCGGTTCGGTCTGGGGCACCTCCGTGTACGGAATGCCGTACTCGCCGTCGCCCCCGAAGTCCGGGTGGAGTGACTGGTTCGAGCCCAGGCGGCGGATGCGCCGCATGTAGTCGGCCGAGCGCCGGTGCTTTGCCGTCGCCGAGATGTCCTGGTTCCAGGCCGTCTGGTCGTCCGCCGACGGTTCCCCGGCCGCGCCGGGGTAAGGCGGAAAGGCCTGGCAGCCACCGATCGCCGGCGCCTCACCCGCGAGGGCCGGTCCGGCGAGATGGAGGGCGGCCCCGGAGGCTGCGAGGGTGGCGATCGCGACCACGGCCCGGGTCCGTGTCTTGCCTGCACCCACGGGGTCATTATCGGTATCCCGCCGGCCCGCTTGACCTCGCTGGACGTACTATCCGCGGACCGTGAGCGCCGACGGAACGACACCGGACTGGCTGCGGGGCTCCGCGGCGCTGGTCCGGGCGCACGCGCTGGCGAGCGAGGCACACAGCGGCCAGGCCGGCAAGGACGGCCACTCGCCGTACATCGGCCACCCGCTGGCCGTCGCCGAGCGGCTCGCCGCCGACGGCCTGGACGAGCGGACGGTAACGGCCGCGATCCTGCATGACGTCGTCGAGCGCTCGGACCTGAGCAACGATGAGGTGGTCGCTCGCTTCGGGGTGGACGTCGGCGAGCTGGTGTCCGCATTGACCGATGACGCGACGATCGAGCCCTATGCGGAGCGCAAGCGCGAGCACCGCGAGCGGGTCGCCGAGGCCGGGCCTCGCGCGGCTGCGATCTACGCCGCCGACAAGCTGACCAACCTGCGCGAGCTGGGGGGCCTCTACGCCGAGCTCGGCGAGGCAGCCGGCGGGCGGCTTCCGGTCTCGATCGACGACCGCGTTGGCTCTGGCGCGAGGACCTGGTCATGCTCGAGCGACTGGCTGGCGATCTTGCGGTCGTCCGCGAGCTGCGCGACGAGCTGGACAGCTTCGAGGCGGGCCGCCCTGGTGCTCGCCGTCACGCCGACGTAGCCTGACCGAGTGATCGTCGACTGCGCCCACTACCGTGAGGGGCGCCGCCAACACGAAGGGCCCCTCGACATCGAGCGGGCGGCGGAGGTCGCGAGGGGCGACGGTGACTTCGTCTGGCTCGGCCTCCACGACCCCGACGACGCCGAGCTCGACCTCATCGCGGCGTCGTTCGACCTGCACGAGCTTGCGGTCGAGGACGCGAAGAACGCGCACCAGCGGCCCAAGCTCGAGGACTACGACCGCTCGTTCTTCATCGTGCTGCGGCCGGCGCGCTACGTCGACGAGACGGAGGAGGTCGAGTTCGGGGAGATCCACATCTTCGCCGGCCCCAGCTACGTGATCGCTGTCCGCCATGGCAAGGCGAGCGGCCTGGCCGAAGCTCGGCGCCGTCTGGAGGAGCACCCCGACCTGCTGAACGCCGGCCCCGCCGCGGTGGTCTGGGCGATCCTCGACAAGGTGGTCGACGACTACGCCCCGGTCGTCGCCGGGATCGAGGACGACATCGAGGAGGTCGAGACGCAGATCTTCGAGGAGCGGCTGGACTCGACCCAGCGGATCTACTTCCTCAAGCGCGAGGTGATCGAGTTCCACCGGGCTGTCGCGCCGCTTCTGGTGCCGCTCGAGGCGCTGGAGCGCGGGGCGTACATCGAGGTCGACGAGCAGCTTCGCCGCTACTTCCGCGACGTCGCCGACCACGCCCGGCGCGTCGACGAGCTGGTCCTCGGCCAACGCGAGCTGCTGACCTCGATCCTCGAGGCTAACCTCGCCCTGCTGGGCGTGAAGCAGAACGAGGTGATCCGGGGGATCTCGGCCTGGGCCGCGATCATCGCGGTGCCGACGTTCCTGGCCAGCATCTGGGGGATGAACTTCGAGCACATGCCCGAGCTGCCCGAGGTCTGGGGCTATCCGATGGCCCTCGCGCTGATGGCCGTCGCCGTGATCGCGCTGTACCGCTTCTTCCGCCGGATCGACTGGCTCTGAGCGACGGCTCGCGCTCTCTACGATCCGCCTCATGGTGATCGACGTCCTGGCGCCGCTGGCGCTCGCGCTGGTCGCGGCGGCCTACTACCGCCGCGCGGCCACGCTCGCCGACCGGGGCCGGCCCGTGCCCGGTTGGCGCCAGCTTTGCTTCGGCGCGTCCGTGCTGCTCCTGATCGCTGCCGATCTGCCGCCCATGGCGACCCTCGCAGAGGAGCTGGTGGTCGCCCACATGGCCCAGCACCTGGTGATCGCCGACATCGCCGCCCTGCTGTTCTGCCTGGGCCTCACCGGCCCGCTCCTGCAGCCGATCCTGGCCATTCGCTGGCTGGGCTGGCTGCGGGCGTTCGGCAACCCGCTGGTCGCGCTTTCCGTTCTGGGCGCTGAGCCTCTACGTCTGGCATCTCGGCGGTGCTCTACGAGGGCGTCCTGACCAGCCCGCTGCTCCACCTGGCCCAGCACGGCGCCTTCTTCGGCTTCGGCCTCGCGATGTGGATGCCGCTGGCTCGGCCCGCTGCCGAAGCCCACCTGGTTCAGCGACGCTCGCCAAGCTCGGCTACGTGATCGCGGTCCGCTTCGCCGGCGCCGTGCTCGCCAACGTGCTCATCTGGTCCGGCGACGTGCTCTACCCGGACTACGCTGCCGGGCGCGCGGGAGCACGGCATCTCCGCCGCTCTCCGACCAGGGCGCGGCCGGGCAACCTGATGATGATCGAGACCGGCGCCGTCACGCTCGGCCTCTTCGCCTGGCTCTTCTTCCGGGCCGCCAACCGCGGGGCGCCGAAAGCAGGAGCTGCTCGACCTCGCCGACCGTCACGGGGTCGCCCTCGACGAGGCCCGCGCCGCCCGCGCGGTCGCCGCCGGCCAGGGGGACGCGCTGCGCGAGCGGATCCTGGGCGCCGGAGAGCCCAAGCCGCTCACGTGAACAACAGGTTCCTGTACGCGCTGGTCTTCGTGGTCGGCATCGGGACGCCTCGGCGCCGAGATCGCCGCCGTGCGCCTGATGGCGCCGTTCTTCGGCGCCTCCACGATCGTCTGGGCGAACACGATCGGGGTCGTCCTGGTCGCGCTCTCGATCGGCTACTGGCTCGGCGGCCGCCTGGGCGACAGCCGCCCAGAGCTGCGGAGCCTGTGCAAGATGGTGCTCGCCGCCTCGGTGCTGCTGGCGATCGTCCCGCTCGTCGCGCAGCCGTTCTTCGACGTCTCGGTCGACGCGCTCGACGAGATCGAGGCCGGCGCGTTCGTCGGCTCGCTGGTCGGCGTCCTCTTCCTGATCGCGATCCCGATCGCTGATGCTGGGCACCTGCTCGCCATGGGCGATCCGGCTGGCGGTCCCCGACGTCGAGCACGCCGGGCCGGGTCGCCGGCCGCCTGTACGCGATCTCGACCGTCGGATCGCTGCTCGGGCACGCTGGTCTCCGCGCTGCTGCTGATCCCGTTCATCGGGCACCCAGCGGACCTTCCTCGTCTTCGCCGCTCGCGATCGCGCTGGTCGCGGCAGCGGGGCTGGGCTGGCGCTTCGCGGCGGTGCCGGTGGCGCTGGCGGCCGCGATCGCGCTCCCGGTCGGCACCGTGAAGGCCACCGACGACGGCGAGGTGATCTTCGAGACCGAGACCGAGAACCAGTACGTGCGGGTCGTCGAGGAGGACGACGGCGACCGCCTGCTGGAGCTGAACGAGGGCCAGGCGGTGCACTCGCTCTACCGGCCCGGCACCTACCTCACCGGCGACGTCTGGGACGGGTACCTGGTGCTCCCGTTCACCGGCCTGAGCGAGCCGCCGAAGCGGATCGCGATCCTCGGCAACGCCGCCGGCACGACGGCCCGCGCCTACGGCCACTACTTCCCGCGAGACCGAGATCGACGGGGTCGAGATCGACCCCGAGCTCGAGGAGGTCGGCCGGCGGTACTTCGACATGGGATCGGCCCAGAACCTGACCGTCCACAACGAGGACGCTCGCCCGTGGCTGCGGCGCTCCGACGGCGGCTACGACGTGATCATGGTCGACGCGTACCGCCAGCCGTACATCCCGTTCTACCTGGCGACGAAGGAGTTCTTCGAGCTGGTCCGCGACCGGCTGGCGCCGGGCGGGATCGTGATCGTCAACGCCGGCCACCCGGAGGGCAACGACGACCTCGAGACGGTCCTCGGCTCGACGATGGCCGAGGCGTTCCCGACCGTCCTGCGCGACCCAATCGAGGACACCAACACCCTGCTGGTCGCGAGCGAGGCGCCGGTCTCCGGCCAGAACCTGCTCGAGCTGCTGAAGGACCTGCCCCGCGACCTCCAGGAAGTCGGCGCGATCCAGGGCGGGCAGATCGAGCCACGCCTGCCCGGCGACGAGGTCTACACCGACGACCGCGCGCCCGGTCGAGTGGCTGATCGACCGGTCGATCCTGGGGTACGCCTCGGGTGAGTAGGCCGGCCGACAGGGTAGGCGCCTGGGTGCTGACCGGGCCAGTGGGGCGCGTGGCCGCGTTCATCGGTGACCTCGGCGCAGCGTGGCTGGGCTGGGCCGCCACTAAGCTCAGCGCGCTCGTGAAGACCACGGTCACAGACCTCGGCGACTCACGCGTCCGCGTCGACGCCGCCGTCCCCGCGGCCGAGGTCGAGAAGCGCCTCGATCGCGCGGCACGCGACGCTGGCCGGCGAGATGAAGCTCCCCGGGTTCCGCAAGGGCAAGGTCCCGGCCGCAGCTCGTGATCCAGCGCCTGGGGCGCGACGCCGTGGTCGAGCAGGCCCTGCGAGACGCGCTCCCGAGTGGTACGACGCGGTGCTGCGCGAGTCGGGCATCAATCCCGTCGGCGAGCCGAAGCTGGACGTCGAGAAGCTGCCGGGGCCCGGGCGAGGACCTGGAGCTGACGATCGAGATCGCGGTCCGCCCCCAGGCGAAGCTGGGCGACTACATGGGCCTCGAGGTCGGCAAGCCCGAGCCCGAAGTGCCCGACGAGGCGGTCCAGACCGAGCTCGACCGGCTGCGCGAGGGGTTCGCCTCGCTGCAGCCCGTGGAGCGCGCGGCGGCGCGAGGGCGACATGGTGCTCGCTCGACTACCGCGGCACCGTCGACGGCGAGCCGTTCGAAGGGGGCGAGGGTCGTGACCAGCTCGTCGAGCTCGGCACCGGCACCCTGGTCGACGGTTTCGAGGAGGGCTTGGTCGGCGCCTCGGCGGGAGAGGAGCGGCGAATCGAGGTGAGCTTTCCCGACGACTACCGCGCGACCGAACTCGCCGGAAAGGATGCCGACCTTCGAGGTCACGGTCAAGGAGGTGCGCGAGAAGGAGCTTCCCGCGCTCGACGACGACTTCGCGGCCGACGCCTCCGAGTTCGAGACGCTGGACGAGCTTCGCGACGAGATCCGCGCACGCATCGCCGAGGCCTTCGAACGGCGGGCCGACGAGGAGTTCCGCGAGGCGGTCGTCGACGCGGCCGTCGGCAACGCGACGATCGAGGTTCCCGGCGACATCGTCGACCGCCCGGGCCGAGGAGTCGCTCGACCGCTTCCTCCACGACCTGAGCCATCGCGGCGTGGACCCCGAGGTTTTCATGCAGACCCAGGAGGGCGGCCGGGCGGCGATGCTGGAGTCGGTCAGCGACGACGCCGAGCGGTCGCTGCGGCGCGAGGCGACCCTGGCCGCCGTCGCGGAGGCAGAGGCCATCGAGGTCAGCGACGACGACCTGGTCGAGGCGCTCGGGCCTGGGGAGGGCGAGAACGACCCCAGGAAGCTCTTGGAACGCCTTCGTGACAGCGGCCGCGACGACGCTGCTGCGCGAGGAGATCCGGCTCCGCAAGGCGGCCGATCTCGTGGTCTCCTCGGCGAAGCCGATCCCGGTCGCCCAGGCGGCCGCGCGCGAGGCGATCTGGACGCCCGACAAGGAGGGCGGCGCCGGCGCGCCGGAGACGGGCGGCGACGGGGCCGCGGACCCCGGAAAGATCTGGACTCCGGGCGACTGAGCCCGCCGCCCGCCACGGGGAGTCCGACCCGCCGTCTAATAGACTGCTCGATCCCAAGCCGATGAGCGAACGAGAGCCAATCCGAAACAGCCCCCTGGTCCCGATGGTGGTCGAGCAGACCTCCCGCGGCGAGCGCGCGTTCGACATCTACTCGCGGCTGCTGAACGAGCGGATCGTGTTCCTGGGCACCCCGGTGACCGAGGACATCGCGAACCTGATCGTCGCCCAGCTCATCCACCTCGAGTCGGAGGACCCCGACAAGGACATCTCGATGTACATCAACTCGCCCGGCGGGTCGGTCTACGCGGGCCTCGCGATCTACGACACGATGCAGTACATCAAGCCCGACGTGCAGACCATCTGCGTCGGGGTCGCGATGAGCATGGGCGCGCTGCTGCTGGCCGGGGGCGCCGCCGAGAAGCGGATGGCCCTGCCCAACTCGAAGATCCTGATCCACCAGGTGTCGGGCGGCTTCTCGGGCCAGGCGACGGACATCGAGATCCACGCCAAGGAGATCATCGACGTCCGGCGCCGCCTCGACGAGATCATCGCCCACCACACCGGCCAGGACTTCGAGAAGCGTCGCCAAGGACACCGAGCGCGACTACTTCATGAGCGCGGAGGAGGCGAAGGATTACTCCATCGTCGACCGCGTCATCGAGCACCACTAGGCGCTCGCCCGCACAGCTCAGCCGCCCGGCGGCGCCACCTCGGGCTCGGCCGTCCAGTTGACCAGGCCGCTCTCGCAATCCTCATGCCCCTCCGGCGTCTCGCCGTAGACGCGGAACTGGCCTCCCGCGGCCGCATAGGCATGGGTGAACTTGCCCCAGACCTTCGCGCCGCCGACCACCGCGCCGGAGTTCGAGCGCCGCACCGCACGCCCCGAGAAGCTGCGGTGGCGCACCTCCATCGAGAACAGGTAGCGGCCGGACGTCGTCTGCGACTTCGCGCCGCACGTCAGCCTCAGGCCCGACCAGGCCCACTCCTTCAACTTGCCTTCGCCCTTGCGCGTCTTCAGCGTGAACGACAGCTTCCCTTCGCCCGCGAAGGCGCCGGCATACCCGGTGCTCGCCGCGCTCTGCGCTGCGGCCGGGACCACGAGGGCGATCGTCGCCGCGAGCACGGCGGCGCGCCCGGTCATCTGTTTCCCCTGCCTTGACATGCTCCCTGCGCGGTCGAGGATACCCGCGCCCCGCGCCGTCTCATGCAGGGCCGCAGCCTTCTTGCTCCGATGCATCCGGTGTGGTCCTAGCAGGTAAGGTTTCGCCATGAGCGCAGGGATCGATTCGCAGGCTCTCGATCGGGCTGGTTGCGATGGGCGCTCGTCGTTCCCGCGATCGCCCAGCGGACGTCGTCAACGTCCAGCCTGCCAACAACGCGATCCAGAAGGCGATCAACCACCGGGCCTCCAACGGCGACACGCTTGCGGATCCACGATGGCCGCTACCAGCGAGGACGTCACCGTCGACAAGCGCCTGACCCTCACCGCGCCGGCGACGGCCGACCGGTGATCGACGGCCAATGCGACGCGCAGTTCGTGGTGGACGTCGACCGCAACGGCGTCGTCGTCGAGGGCCTCAAGGTGATGGGCGCGGCGAACAACATCGCGGCGGCGGAGGTGAACTTCGAGAACATCGAGAAGGGCACCGCGCGCGACCTGGTCGTCCGCGACACGTGTGGCGCCGGCCCCGGAAACGGCGCCGGATACGGCGTCAACGTCTACCGCGGCGAGCGGATCCTGGTCGAGGACGTCGACGCCAAGGGGGTTCAGCGACGCGGGCGTCTACATCGGCCTGATCGAGTCAACGGGTGCCGGCGAGCTGCTGGTCCGCAACAACAACGCCCACGGCAACAACATGGGGATCATCCTCGAGGAGGTCGAGCTCGCGCCGACGTCGAGGTTCGAAACAACAACACCCACGACAACGGCAAGGGGTTCTTCGTCAACGCTCCGAGCGACGCCGTGTGTTCGCGAACAACACGATCGCGGACAATTCGCTGGGCATCGACATCGACGACCTATCCGACGACAACGTGTTCAACGACAACGTGCTCAGCGGCAATGACACGAATCTCGCCGACGCGGGCACGGGCAACTGCGGCTCGGGCAACTCGCCCGAGGTCTTCGACCCCTGCTAGACGGGCAGGCCCCCGGATCCGTCCAGGCCTAGAGCCGGTAGGCCCAGTCGACCCTGCCGGAGTCGCAGCCGGTGTAAGGCATCCCGCTGTTTCCGTAGTCGCCCTGGATCCGCAGGGTGCCGGCGGCGCGCCTCGGCGTCTCGAACTCGCCCACGATCCTCGTGGTGCCGTCGAAGTTGGAGTCGCTCGAGGTGAACGTTCGCGAGAACTTCCCCTTGTTGTTTACGGCGAACGGACCGAAGTGGGGCGGCTCGCTGAAGGTGTCGAAGTTCGGGGTCGGCCCGGTGGCGCAGTCGATGGTCACCTCGCGGAACCGGAACTTCTTCACCTTGACGACGTCGCCGCCCTGCTTGACCACCTTGAACGAGAACACGGGCTCGCCGCGCTTAGCCAGGCCGCCCACGCCCAGGCTCGCGCCCGCCGCCGCGGGCACGATCAGGAGTGCCGCCAGGGCGGCCGGCAGGAGCCGGGCTCTCATGCCGGGCTCAGTTGCCTGCGGTGTAATCGCGCGTTGCGAGGCAGTTGGTCAGCGTCCCGCCGCCCTGCTCCTCGAACTCGCCCTCTGCCCTGACCCGGCCCTTGACCTTGTGCCGGTTCTTGAACTTGCCCTTGACCTGCACCGAGGTGCTCCCGTTGCTGCCCTGGGCGTGAACCTGCCCCGGTTGCTTACGGGGAAGGTCCCGGGGTCGGCGTTCAGGTTGAAGCTGAGCAGGGCGGGCCCCTGATCGCACTCGCCCGAGACGTTCCTGACCTTGAAGTTGTCGACGCCGATCGGCTTGTTGTTCTGGGTGATGACCTTGAACCTGATGCTGAAGTCGGTGCCCTTTGCGGCGCCCAGCTTGCCGGATGCGTCGAGGCTCGTGCCCGCCATCGCGGCGGCGGGCGCCGCGAGCGCGGCGATGACCGCGGTCGTGAGGATGATGCGCTTCATTGGATGTGCCCTCCCTGGAGTTGGCCTGCGGCGAGAACTGTACAGGCGTTATCCGACTCTACAACCGAGCGACCGGGCGATCAACTCGAGTGAAATCGCGCTGGCGCGAGCAGGGACACGCGTCGCAGGCGAGTAAAGGGCAGGGGTCCAAGCCGAGGCCGGGCGTGTCGTAACCTGAATGGGGACGATGGCAGCCAGGCCGTCGAAGGGAGAAATCCGCTGGCACGCCCAACCGACTCCAACGAGCAGCTCCTCTGCTCCTTCTGCGGGAAGTCGCAGCGTCAGGTCAAGAAGCTGATCGCCGGCCCCGGCGTCTACATCTGCGACGAATGCATCGATCTCTGTAACGAGATCATCGACGAGGAGCTCACGGCTCCCGCCACCTTCGAGCTCGAGAACCTGCCCAAGCCGCAGGAGATCAACGAGGTCCTGAACGAGTACGTGGTCGGCCAGGAGGGCGCCAAGCGGGCGCTGTCCGTCGCCGTCTACAACCACTACAAGCGAGTTCAGATGGCCCAGGACGCCACCGAGGGCGAGATCGAGCTCCAGAAGTCGAACATCATGCTGCTCGGCCCCACCGGCTGCGGCAAGACGCTCTTGGCGCAGACGCTCGCGCGGATCCTGAACGTGCCGTTCGCGATCGCCGACGCCACGGCGCTGACCGAGGCGGGCTACGTGGGCGAGGACGTCGAGAACATCCTCCTGAAGCTGATCCAGGCCGCCGACTTCGACGTGAAGAAGGCCGAGACGGGGATCATCTACATCGACGAGATCGACAAGATCGCCCGCAAGGCCGACAACCCGTCGATCACGCGTGACGTCTCGGGCGAGGGGGTCCAGCAGGCGCTCCTCAAGATCCTCGAGGGAACCACGGCGTCGGTGCCGCCCCAGGGCGGGCGCAAGCACCCGCACCAGGAGTTCCTGACGATCGACACCACGAACATCCTGTTCATCTGCGGCGGCTCGTTCGCGCACCTCGATCAGTTGATCGAGCGCCGGATCGGCCATCACGGCGTGGGCTTCGGCTCTTCGATCCTGACCAAGGCCCAGAAGGACACCGGCGAGATGTTCGAGCGGGTGCTGCCCGAGGACCTCATCGAGTACGGGTTGATCCCCGAGTTCATCGGCCGCCTGCCGGTGATCGGGGCGATCCACCAGCTCTCGCGCGGCGACCTGATCACGATCCTTACCGAGCCCCGGAACGCGCTGACCAAGCAGTTCCAGCGATTCTTCGAGTTCGACGACATCGAGCTCGTGTTCGCTGACGACTCGCTGGGCGCGATCGCCGACAAGGCGCTCGAGCGCGAGACCGGCGCCCGCGGGCTGCGCTCGATCCTCGAGGAGACTCTGATGGACGTGCAGTTCGAGCTGCCCTCGCGCCGCGATGTCTCGAAGTGCGTCGTCACCAAGGAGACGATCGAGCGCTCGCAGGCGCCGACCCTCGTGACCCAGGCGGTGGCCGAGGAGGCCGACGCCTCCAGCGAGCTGCACGAAGAGTCGGCCTAGCCGGCCAGGTTGGCGGCGGCCCCCGGCCCGCCCGCCCAGGACCGATGGTCGAAAAACGTCAGCCTGGTTGACGCAACTCGACCATCGCCGGGCGAGCGCGGTCAAGGTCCGGGGGGTGGGTGACCGCCTTTCTACGCATCCGCGTAGGCCAGCTCGCGCTCCGGGTCGAGATCCCAGCGCGCCGCGACCTCGGCCAGCTCCTCGCTCATGCCCCACCGATCCGGCGCCTCGGGCCCTTCGTGCTCCGGATTCGCTCCCTTCAGGCGCATCGACCCGGTGTTGTCGCCGATCTCGCGCAGCGAGGACACGACGTCCTGTGCCAGGCGAGCCTCAGGTGACAGGGCCGCGAGCTCCTCGCGCTTCTCCTCAACCGGGCGCGCCCCCTCGCCCGCCTCCTGGATCAGGGTCGGGACGACGCACTCGACCGCCGGGTGGGACAGGTTCCAGGCGCAGGCCAGTTGCATCGGCGTCAGCCCGGCCGAATGCGCCGTGGGGCGCATGCGCTCGATTCGCTCGAGGCCCGCTTCGACCCAGCCGTCGGGACGGAACCGGCGGTGGTCGTGCTCGCCCATCGGTGTCCCCGGCGTCAGGTCGCCCCAGAACAGGCCGCCGTAGTCCACCACCCGCGTGATGACCTTCACGTCGTGGTCCGCGGCCGCTGCCAGGGGCAGCTCTCCCGGCCACGGCTCGAGCGGGTTCAGGATCACCATCGCCCAGTCGATCCGGTCGCCGTAGCGCTCGAGGCAGCGGATCAGATCCAGGGTGAAGCCGTTGGCGGGGCCGGGCGCGACGCCGATCAGGCGGGTGAGGCCCGCCTCCCGCAGCCCGGCCATTGCGTCCCAGACCGCCTCGCTCTCATAGCCCGTGCGGTCAGGGTTGTGGAGCAACAGGAGGTCGAAGGAGGCGGCGCCCAGCCGCTCGAGCGAGCGCTCGGTTGCCATCCGCAGGTATCCCGCGTACCCGTCGGGCCCCCGCAGCGCGGGGTCGGTGAAGCGAGGGAAGCCCTTCGGCCCGTCGCGCTCTCCCTCGTAGAAGTCGTGGCCGATCGCGCCGACGAGGGAGTAGGAGGCCCGGTCCAGCCCGGCCAGGGCCCGGCCGAGCAGCTCGTCGGCGTCGCCCTGCCCGTAGGTGTCGGCCGTGATCACCGTCTCGATGCCGCCCCCCGGGCGCAGCAACGACTTCAGGCGGTCGTCCGCGACCGGTTCGCCGAAGTGCATGAAGCGCCCGCCGCTCCAGCTGCCGAGGGCGGTGTGGGTGGGGTCGAGGCCCATCGCCGGGAACGCTAGCGGGCCACCCGACATATCTAGACTCGCCGCCGTGGACGACCCCCGCCGCCAGAAGCTCGAGGACACCACGCGCTGGGACCCCGCCGAGGTCGAGGGGCGCGTGTTCGAGGGCTGGATCGAGGGCGGGTACTTCCACCCGCCCGCGGACGGCACGGCGGACGAGAACTTCTCGATCGCGATACCCCCACCTAACGTCACTGGCGCGCTTCACATGGGGCACGCTCTCAACGGAACCGTGCAGGACGCGCTGACGCGGATGCGCAGGATGCAGGGCCGAAACGCGCTCTGGATCCTGGGAACCGACCACGCCGGCATCGCCACGCAGGCCGTCGTCGAGAAGGAGCTCAAGGCACAGGGGACGTCGCGGCACGAGATCGGCCGCGAGGCCTTCGTCCGGAAGGTCTGGGAATGGCGCGAGCAGTACGGCTCGCGGATCATCGAGCAGTACAAGCGCCTGGGGGCGTCCTGCGACTACGAGGCCGAGCGCTTCACGCTCGACGCCGGCTACGTCGAGGCGGTCTACAAGGTGTTCGTCGCCCTGTACGAGCGGGGCTACATCTACCGGGACAACTACATGGTCAACTGGGACCCCGGCTCGGGCTCCGCGATCTCGGACCTCGAGGTGGTCAACCGCGAGGTGACCGACACCATGTACTCGATCGACTATCCGGTCGAGGGCTCGGACGAGGTGATCACGGTCAGCACGGTGCGGCCGGAGACGATGCTCGCCGACACCGCCGTCGCCGTGAACCCGTCCGACGAGCGCTACCGCCGGTTGGTGGGCAAGGTCGCGATCCTGCCGCTCGTCGGCAGGCGGCTCCCGATCATCGCCGACGACCACGTCGACGCCGAGTTCGGCACCGGCGCCCTGAAGATCACCCCAGGCCACGACGTCGCCGACTTCGAGATCGGCCGGTCCCACGGGCTCGAGGAGCTGACCGCGATCGGCGAGGACGGGCTGATGAGCGCCGAGGCCGGGGATGCCTTCCAGGGAATGTCGGTGCCGGAGGCTCAGACCGCGGTCGTGGCCGCTCTTCGCGAAGAGGGGCGGCTGCGCTCCGAGGAGCCGTACACGCACTCGGTGCCGTTCTCGGAGCGCTCGGGCGAGCGGATCGAGCCCTTGATCTCGCTGCAGTGGTTCTGCCGCATGGACGAGCTGGCCGCGCCGGCGATCGACGTCGTCCGCCGGGACGAGGTGCGGATCGTGCCGGACAACTACAAGCGGGTGTACCTGGACTGGATGGAGAACATCCGCCCGTGGTGCGTGTCGCGCCAGCTGTGGTGGGGCCACCGGCTGCCGGTCTGGTACGGCCCCCAGGGAGAGGAGATCGTCGCGATCTCCGAGGAGGAGGCGCGCGAGTCGGCCGCCGGCCGCGGCCTCGATCCGGACACGCTGCGCCAGGAGACCGACGTCCTCGACACCTGGTTCAGCTCCGCGTTGTGGCCGTTCGCGACTCTCGGCTGGCCCAGGGACGATCCCAGGCTCGGGGCTTTCTACCCCACCAGCTTCCTGACGACAGCCAGGGAGATCATCTTCCTGTGGGTCGCCCGGATGGTGATGATGGGGATTGAGTTCGCGGGCGACATCCCCTTCCGCGACGTCTACGTGCATCCCGTGATCCAGGCCTCCGACGGGCGCCGGATGTCGAAGTCGCTGGGCACCGGGATCGATCCCCTGGACGAGATCGACGTCCACGGCGCCGATGCCCTTCGCTTCGGCCTGCTCGCGATGTCCTCGACCCAGGACGTCCGCTTCTCGGCCGACCGGGTCCAGCAGGGCCGCGACCTCGCCAACAAGATGTGGAACGCGTCGCGCCTCGTCCTGTTGAACGCCGGCGACACGGAGCCAGGGCCGCGAACGATGCGCGTCGAGGACCGCTGGATCCTCTCGCGGCTGGAGAGAATCGTCGGTTCGGTCACGGCCCAGCTCGACGCCTACGACTTCGCCCACGCCTCGCTCGAGCTCTACGGGTTCTTCTGGTCGGAGCTCTGCGACTGGTACCTGGAGATCGTGAAGCCGCGGCTTTACGACGGCGAGGAGGAAGCCGCGGCCAACCTGCTCCACGTGCTGGAGCGCACCCTTGCGCTGGCCCATCCGCTGATGCCGTTCGTGACCGAGGAGATCTGGAGCTACCTGCCGGGCGAGCGCCGGCCGCTGGTGGTGTCGCCCTACCCGCGAGCCGATGACGGGCTTATCGACGCCGCGGCCGAGGAGGAGGTGGGCGAACTGATCTCACTGACCCGGAGCGTGCGCCGGTGGCGTGATCTGGTCGGCGTCCCGGCGGGCGGCGTCCTGCCGGCGCGCGTTGCGGACGGCGAAGTCCCGCACGAGCTGGTCGCCCGCCTGGCTCGGCTCGAGCTCGAGGGGGCAGAAGGCGAGCCGCTGGCCACGATCGGCCCGCTCGAGATCCTGGGGTCCGATGAGGTCGACGCCGAGGAGGTTCGCCGCCGCATCGAGCAGCGCCGCGGCGAGCTGCGGTCAGAGGTAGAGCGCGGTGAGCGCAAGCTCTCGAACGAGGGCTTCGTCGCCAAGGCGCCGCCCGAGGTGGTCGAGGCCGAGCGGGCGAAGCTCGACGGCTACCGCGCCGAGCTCGAGGAGCTGGACCCCAACTGACGACGCCCGAGTTCGACGCCGAGGACTGGCTGCGGGCGCTCGATCCGATCGGCTGGCGGTTCGGCCTCGAGCGCATCGAGCTGCTGACGGCGCTGCTGGGGCTGCCCCAGCGCCGTTACGCGTCGATCCACGTCGTGGGAACCAACGGGAAGTCGTCGGTAACGGTGCTGACCGCGGCGCTCCTGGAAAGCCAGGGGATGGCCACGGGGGCGTACCTCTCGCCGCACGCCGATCGCTGGTCCGAGCGCGTCATGGTCCGCGGCCAGGAGATCGACGCCGGGGTGTTCGCCGCGGCCGTCGAGCGTGTGGCTCAGGCGGTTCCGGCCGTCGAGCGCGGCCTGCCCGAGGGCGACGTGGTGACCCAGTTCGAGGCGGCGACAGCGTCCGCCCTCATGGCGTTCGCCGCGGCGGGGGTGGACGTAGCGGTCGTCGAGGCGGGGCTGGGTGGCCGCCTGGACGCCACCAACGTGTTGCCGTCGCGGGTGACGGCGCTGACCTCGATCGGGCTCGAGCACACCGAGTACCTGGGCGAGACCGAGCTCGAGATCGCCGCCGAGAAGCTGGCCGTGCTGCGCGATCACTCGGCGTTGGTCGCCGGCGAGCTATCGGGCGAGGTGGCCGCGCTGGCCCGCCGGGCCGCGGCCGATCGAAGCGCCCGGTTCATCGACGCCTCGAGTCCGGTTGAGATCCCGGCGCTCGCGGCCAGGGCGCCCTACCTCACCCGGAACCTTGCCGTGGCCGTCGCGGCCGCCGGCGAGCTGGCCGGCAAGGCCATCCCCGCCGGCGACGTCCAGGCGGTGGCCGAGCAGGTGCCACTGCGCGGGCGGATGGAGGTGGGCGGCGGCGACCCACCGGTGATCCGCGACGCGGCCCACAACCCCGACGGCGCGCGCGCTCTCGCCGCGGCGCTTTCCCGGGTGGCGGCGGGCCGCCCTGTCGTCGCCTGCCTAGCGGTGCTGGAGGGGAAGGACGCCGCCGGGATCCTGGACGCCCTGGCCCCCGTGGTCGACACCGTGATCTCTACCGAGATCCCGCCCGAGCGCCTGGCCGGCTCGGGACGGCCCGGCACCGGCGCGATCGCGGCGGGCTCGCTCGCCTCCATGGCGCGGAAGGCCGGAGTAGGGGAGACGGAGGCGATCGGAGACCCCACCGCCGCCGTCGAGCGGGCGCTCGCGCTTGCGCGCGACCGCGGCGGGGTGGCGCTCGTCGCCGGATCGCATTACCTTCTTGGCTATGGATCGTGAGGCTCGCTCCGAGCTGCTCCAGATGATGGGGCTGGTCGCGGCCGTGGTCGCGATCGTGATCCTCGTCTTCTTCGGCCTGGGCTACCTCTTCGGGAGGATGTTCCTCTAGCAGGGAGCTCCCCGCTATGGGCGGTGCCCTGCGCTTACCCCCGCGGTTGCATCTAGACTTGCCCGCTCGCCAATGACCCCTGCCCTGTTCGGAATCACGAACGACGGCCTGAACCTGGCCGTCAATCTGATCGTCCTCTTCCTCGTGGTCGTCTGGATCGCGCTGGTCGTGTGGACGTACCTGGACGCCCGCCGGCGCTTGTCCGACCCGGTCCTGGTGGCCGCCGCGACGGTTGCGTCGCTGTTCCCGTTCGTGGGGTCACTCGTCTACTCGATCCTGCGCCCGCCGGAGCTCCTGGAGGACAAGCGCGAGCGCGACCTCGAGATTCGCTCCGCGGAGCTGCGCGTGCGCCAGCTCGAGGAGGCGTCGTGCCCGAACTGCGCGTTCCCGATCGAGCGCACCTACCTGCGCTGCCCCAGCTGCCGCGCCCGGGTCAAGGACCCCTGCGAGGCCTGTGGCAAGCCGATCGACCCCCGCTGGTCGCTCTGTCCCTATTGCGAGACCCCCGTGCGGCGCGCGGCGCCGGCCGCCAAGCCCCCCGGCAAGCGCCGGGCAAAGCCTTCGTCGGCGCCGCCTCCCAGCGGCGAACGGCGCCGCAAGCAGCCCTCCGAGGCCGCCCGGCGGGTCTCGTCGCAGACCGGGGAGCGCAAGCAGGCGCCGGCCCCCCGTGCGGGCTCCGCCGAGCGCGCGTCCCGCGCCGCCAAGCAGCGGCCCCCCGCGAAGCGCCCGCCCGCCAAGGACGGCGGCGCGCCGGCTCCGAACGCTCCTGCCGAGGGCGGCGACGAGCGCTCCGGATCGACAACTCGTGAGCGACAGTAGCCGCACGCTCATCCTCGTCAAGCCCGACGCCTTCGAGCGTGGGCTGACCGGCGAGGTATTGGCGCGGTTCGAGCGCAAGGGCTTCCGGATCGTGGCTCTGCGCCTGCTCCAGGCCGACGAGGACATCGCCAACCGCCACTACGCCGAGCACACCGAGAAGCCCTTCTTCGGCGAGCTGGTCGAGTTCATCACCGGCGCCCCCCTCGTGGCCGCCGTGCTCGAGGGCGTCGAGGCCGTGGCCGCGGCTCGGCAGCTGATCGGCGCGACCAACCCGGTCGAGGCCGCCACGGGCTCGATCCGCGGAGACTTCGGGCTCGAGGTCACGTTCAATCTCGTCCACGGCTCCGACTCCGACGAGTCGGCCGCGCGCGAGATCGAGATCTGGTTCCCCGACGGCGTCTGACATGCCGACCTCCCCTCCGGGGGGCCGACCTCGCCGGCTGATCCTCGCCTCCGCCTCCCCCCGGCGGCGCGAGATGCTGAGCGCGCTGGGGGTCTCCTACGAGGCGGTCTCCCCGGACGTCGAGGAGATCCAAGACGGGATGGAGCCCGAGAAGCTCGTGGTCGAGAACGCAAGGCGAAAGGCGGCCGCGGGGCTCGAGCTGGCGGGAGCGGGGGAGGGGGACGTCGCGATTGGGGTGGATACCGACGTGTTCCTGGATGGACGGGCGCTGGGGAAGGCGGCGACGGAGGAGGATGCCCGCGAGCGGCTCTTGGCCCTGTCCGGCCGGACCCACGAGGTGCTCTCCGGCATAGCCCTGGCGGCATGGGGTCCGGGTAACGAAGCATTGACGATCGGCGTCGCGAGGTCGCTGGTCACGTTCCGCACTCTCGACGAGGCCACCCTCAGCGCCTATCTGGCGTCCGGCGAATGGCGCGACCGGGCCGGCGCCTACGCGATCCAGGGCCTCGGCTCGACGCTGCTCGAGCGGCTGGAGGGCGACTTCTCCAACGTCGTGGGCCTGCCCTTGCAATTGCTTCTGGACCTGGCTCCGGACCTGTTCGGGCGCGATTTCCAGCAGGTCCGCGGAATCGGCTCGAAACCTTAGACCTTCGGTTTAGCCTTAGCTTCGGATCCAGCCCTCAAGCTCGGCTTTCGGCTTCCGTCGCCTTTGCTACATTCGCCCGGCGCTTCGGCCACCGCGCATGCCTGGATTTCAGCTCCGGTTCTCAGGCGCGGACATCCTCCCGGCCGGTCGCGACATTGACCGAACCCGCATATGGGCATTCTCAGAAACCTCACTGGATTCGGCGGCCGCGACATGGCCGTGGACCTCGGGACCGCCAACACGCTCGTGTACGTCCGTGGCCGGGGCATCGTGCTCTCGGAGCCGTCCGTCGTCGCGGTTGACTCCACCACCGGCGAGGTCCACGCCGTCGGCATCGAGGCCAAGCGGATGCTGGGCCGGACCCCGGGGACGATCCAGGCGATCCGCCCGCTGAAGGACGGCGTCATCGCCGACTTCGAGGTCACCGAGGAGATGCTGCGCCACTTCATCCAGCGGGTCCACCAGAACCGCTTCGCCCATCCCCGCGTGGTCGTCTGCGTCCCGTCCGGGGTGACGGGCGTCGAGAAGCGCGCGGTCGAGGAGGCCTGCCTCTCCGCCGGCGCGCGTCAGGCCTACCTCATCGAGGAGCCCATGGCCGCCGCGATCGGCGCGGGGCTCCCCGTCGCCGAGCCCACCGGGAGCATGGTCCTGGACATCGGGGGAGGCACCAGCGAGGTCGCGGTGATCTCGCTGGGCGGGATCGTGGTCTCCGAGTCCATCCGGGTCGGCGGCGATGAGATGGACGAGGCCGTCGTCAACCACTGCAAGCACGAGCACAAGATCCTGATCGGCCAGCAGACGGCCGAGGAGGTCAAGCTCGAGATCGGCTCGGCCGCCGACCTCCCGGACGAGATCACGACCGAGATCCGAGGCCGCGACATGGTCACCGGCCTCCCGCGGACGATCCTGCTGACCTCGACCGAGATCCGGGTCGCGATGGAGGAGCCCGTCAGCCAGATCGTCAGCGCGGTCAAGAACACCTTGGATCGCACCCCGCCCGAGCTCGCGGGCGACATCATGGATCGCGGCATCACGCTCGCCGGGGGCGGCGCCCTGCTGCAGGGCATGGACGAGCGCATGCGCACCGAGTGCCAGATGCCGGCTCAGCTGACAGAGTCGCCACTGACCTGCGTCGCCGTCGGGTCGGGTCGCTCGCTTGAGGAGTTCGAGGTGATCCACCGGATGAACAAGCACTCGAAGCGGCGGCGCCTCGGCGACGCCGTCGCCTAGGGATGTACCGCAAGCAGGTCCGCAGGCGCAGAGCGGTGCTGGTGGCGTTGATCGTCGCCTCGTTGGTGATCCTCTCGATCAGCTTCAGCGAGGCCGACAGCGGGCCGCTGTCCTCGATCCAGCGCGGGATCTCCACCGTCCTGTCCCCGATCGAGGAGGGGGCATCGCGGGCGCTGAAGCCCGCCCGTGACCTGGTCAACTGGGTCGACGAGACGTTCGACGCCCGCGGCGAGAACGAGGACCTGCGCGACGAGGTGGCCGAGTTGCGCGAGGAGCTCGCCGACTCGCAGGAGGCGGTTGGCGAGAACGAGCAGTTTCGCAAGCTGCTCGAGCTGGAGAAGTCGAACGCGACCCTGGCCGCGTACAAGCGCGTGACCGGCCGCGTCATCGGCCGCTCCCCGACCCTCTGGTACTCGACGGTCACGATCGACGTCGGGTCGGGCGAGGGCGTCCAGGTGAACGACCCGGTGGTGAACGGCGACGGCCTGGTCGGGCGCGTCACCGAGACGCTGCGCGGCTCGTCGGTCGTGACCCTGATCACGGACCATCGCAGCGCCGTCTCGGCGCGCCTGATGCCCGAGGGGCCCGACGGCGTCGTCGAGCCCGAGGTGGGCGATCCCGAGGACCTGCTCTTGGACTTCATCGCAAACGACGAGGACGTGGACGAGGGCCAGATCCTCGTTACGGCCGGCTGGTCGAACGGGCGGATCTCGTCGGCGTACCCGGCCGGGCTCGAGATCGGCCGCGTGTCGCAGGCCAGCGTGGGCGAGCAGCAGACCTTCCAGCAGGTCCACGTCGAGCCCTTCGCCGACATGCGCAACCTCGACTACGTCCAGGTGCTGACCGGTGGCCCCGACCGCCCCGGGGTGCCGAAGTGATCGTCACCCCTCAGATCGCGGTCCGGATCGCGCTGATCGTGCTCGTCGCGGTGATCCTCCAGGTCTCCTTCTTCTCGTATCTGGGCCTCCTCGGGGCCACGCCCGACGTGCTGAGCGTCGTGGTAGTCAGCCTGGGGCTCCTGGGCGGCGCCGTGATCGGGGCCGTCTGCGGCTTCTGCGCCGGCCTCCTGCTGGACTCGGTCCTGCTTCAGACCCTTGGCGTGTCGTCGCTGGTGCTGCTGGCGATCGGCTACCTGGCCGGCCGTTACCGCGAGGGCTTCGAGATCTCCAGCTCGCTCCTGCCTGCCCTGCTCGCCGGAGCCCTCACGGCCCTCGGGGCGCTGGGCTTCAGCGCGATCCAGCTGATGCTCGGGGTCGAGACGCCTGTGAGCTTGCTCGTCTTGCGCGAGATCCTGGTCAAGGGGCTCCTGGCGTTCCTGTTCGCGATGCCGCTCTACCCGCTGCTTCGCTGGATGCTGCGCCCGGCCCTGGTCGACGCCGACCCGGCCCGGCGCAGGGTGCTCGCGGCGGCCCGCCTGCGCCGCGGCAGCCGCCGGCGTGGCGGCGCGTCGCGCCTCAGCGGCGTCCCGCAGCGGCGAATCCGCAGCGGCGTGGCCACGCCCATGGTCGGGGGGGGCGAGCGCTGATGTTCGGCCGCAGCGACTGGCGCGGCTCGCTGAGCCCCGCGCAGTTCAACCTGCGGGTGGCGATCCTGGGCTGCTTCGCGCTGGTCATCTTCTCGGCGATCTTCTTCCGGCTCTGGTACCTGGAGGTCCTGTCCGGCGACCGCTACCTGGCCGAGGCCAACAACAACCAGGTGCGCGAGGTGACGGTGCAGGCTCCGCGCGGCGAGATCCTCGACCGTGACGGCAAGAAGCTCGTGGACAACCGCACCGCGCTGGCGCTCCAGGTCCGCACGACCGAGCTGCCCGAGTCCAAGGCGAAGGCCGACGGCGTGCTGAAGCGCGTTGGGGAAGTGGCCGGCATGAGCTTCGACGAGATCGAGAAGCAGATCCGCCAGCAGACCAAGGAGTCGCCGGCCAGCCCGGTGACGCTGCAGCGCGACGTGCCCTATGACCTCGTGTACTTCCTGCGCGAGAACCAGGGCGACTTCCCCGGCGTCAGCGTCGATCGCGTCTACGTGCGCCGCTACCCGCAGGGCGGCCTCGCGGCCCACATGTTCGGCTACGTGCGCGAGGTGAACGAAGACCAGCTGAAGGAGCCCCAGTACGAGTCGCTCGTGCCGGGCGACGAGGTGGGTCAGGCCGGGGTCGAATACCAGTACGACTCGCAGCTCCGCGGGATCAACGGCGCCACCCGGGTCCAGGTGGATGCGACCGGCGCGCCCACCGGCGGCCGGCTGAGCGTGCAGGAGCCCCGGGCGGGCAACAACCTCCGCCTGACGCTGGATTCCAGCCTCCAGGCGACGGGCGAGCAGGCGATCGGGGGCTTCGGCCTGCCGGGCGGGTTCGTCGCCATGGACGTCGACTCAGGCGAGATCCTCGCGATGGGCTCGGCGCCCAGCTTCGACCCGTCGGTGTTCGCCAAGCCCGTCATCACCCCGGCCGAGTCGGACGCGATCTTCGGAGGTGGCGCGGGCACCGAGGCCCCCATCTTCAACCGCGCGATCCAGGGCGGCTATCCCACCGGTTCGACCTTCAAGCTCATCACGGCGATCGGCGCCCTGGCCGAGGGCCTGATCACGCCTGACGAGATCATCAACGACGGCGGCTCGCTCAAGGTCGGCGGCGTCGAGTTCAAGAACGCAGGCGACGCCGTCAACGGGGCGATCAGCCTGCGGACCGCCCTCCAGGTCTCATCCGACGTCTACTTCTACACGCTGGGCCTGCGGGACGGCGCGGAGGGAGACGTGATCCAGACCTGGGCCCGCCAGCTCGGCCTGGGGAGCCTCACCGGCATCGACCTGCCAGCCGAAGCGGAGGGGCTGGTGCCCACCCCGGAGTGGCGCAACGAGCTGTACCGCGACGGCCTCACCGACCGCCCCTGGTCGGTGGGCGACAACATCAACCTGTCAGTCGGCCAGGGCGACCTCCAGGCCAGCCCGCTGCAGCTCGCCGTCGCCTACGCCACCGTGGCCAACGGCGGCTCGGTCGTCCGCCCGCACGTCGGCCTGCGGGTCGAGGATCCCTCCGGCCGCGTGATCCAGGAGGTCGATCCTGCGCCGCGCCGCGAGGTGGACCTCGATCCGGCCGACGCGAAGGCCGTCCTCGACGGGCTCAACGCGGCCGCGATGGAGCCAAGCGGCACCTCCTATGGCGTATTCGGCGGCTTCCCGGTCGAGATCGCCGGCAAGACGGGCACGGCCGAGCGCGGGGTCACGGTCAACGGCGCGACCACGATCGAGGACCAATCCTGGTACGCCGCGCTTGCCCCGTATCCGAATCCCGAGGTGGTCGTCGTCGCGACGCTCGAGCGCGGCGGCTTCGGCGCCGACTCGGCGGCTCCGGCCGTCCGGGACATCCTGACCGAGTACTTCGACATCAAGCCCGGTGAGGTCGAGCAGGTGTCCGACCCCTCAGCGACGGTGTACGAGTGATCGGCGCGCCCTCCCGCACGACCACGCCCCGCCGGCCCCCCGCCCGGCGCCGCGGCTCGCTCGCGGGCGGTCAGGCGCAGCCCCAGCCCTTCGGCGAGCGCGAGACCAGCACGCTCGAGCGTGCCTTCGGCAGCCTGGACCTCGCCCTGGCGGGAGCGGCGATCGCGATCATCGCGTTCAGCGCGTACACGCTTGGGGTCACGACCCAGGAGGACATCCCGGGTGACCCGTACTTCTACGTGATCCGCCAGGCGATCTACGCCGTCGTCGGCATCGCGCTGATGCTGACTCTGGCCCGGATCGACTACTCGCGCTTCCGCGAGCTGCGGGTGGGCCTCTACACGGCGATGATCGCCTCGATCGTGCTGGTGCTCGCCCTCGGCGAGGCCACGCGCGGGTCGCGGCGCTGGATCGAGCTCCCGTTCTTCACCTTCCAGCCTTCCGAGCTGGGCAAGCTGCTCCTGATCCTGACGCTGGCGGCCTTCGCGCTCGAACGCGCCAGGCACACCTCCGAGGGCAGGCGAACGGCGAAGCTGCTTGTGCTCGGGCTGGTCCCGGGCATGATCGTGTTCCTGGCCCCCGACCTCGGATCGGGGCTCGTCTACGGGGTGATCACGCTCGCCGTTCTGTTCGTCGGCGGCATCTCCTGGAAGCACTTCGCGGTCATGGGCGGGGCGGTCGCGGCCTTGGTCGCGATCGTGCTTGTGATCGCTCCCGCCCTCGGTACCCCTATCCTTGAGCCCTACCAGGAGGAGAGAATCACCTCCTTCCTCAATCCCAGCGAGGACCCACGAGACTCGAGTTATCAGATCAACCAGGCGCTGATCGCCGTCGGATCCGGAGGAAAGACCGGTCGTGGCGGCGAATCAACGCAATCGCAGGCCGGCTTTTTGCCGGAGCGCCACACGGACTTCATATTCGCCGTGGTTGGAGAGCGCTTCGGGTTCGCCGGGGCTGCGTTCCTACTGTCCCTTTACGCCCTGCTGATCTGGCGGGCGCTGCGCATAGTGACGCTTTCGAAGAACTTGTACGGAGCAATGGTCGCCGGCGGAATCGCCGCGATGCTGATGTTCCACCTGTTCGTCAACGTCGGCATGAACGTCGGGATCGCACCGATCACCGGCATTCCCTTGCCCTTGATGAGCGCTGGAGGATCGTCCGTGATCGTCACCTTCATGGCGATCGGCATCCTTCAGAGCATCTACGTCCAGTCGCAGCTCGCCTCCAGGAACAGGGCACCCGCTCTATGAACGTGCGCCGCTAGGCGCCCAAACGAGCGGGACAACCCTCTCCTGTGAGGTGAGACCCACTTGAAGAAAAGAATCATCGTTTCGGTCGACGCCGGTGAAACCCGCGTCGCCGTACTCGAATCCAGAGGCGCCGCCAGCGGCGCCAAGAAGGGCCGCGACGGCGCCAAAGATGGCGGCCGCGGCTCCCAGCAGTCCTCCCGCGCCAAGGCGGGTTGGAAGGTCGGCGAGCTGTACGTGGAGCGCAAGGGCTCCCGCTCGATCGTCGGCAACATCTACAAGGGCGTGGTCGACAACGTGCTGCCCGGCATGGAGGCAGCGTTCGTCGACATCGGTCTTGAGCGAAACGGCTTCCTGCACGTCGACGAGATCGTCCTGCCCGACGGCGAGAAGGTGCCGCGCCGCGGCCACGGCAAGGGCCGGCGGATCGACGAGCTGATCAAGCCCAAGCAGGAGGTCCTGGTGCAGGTCGTCAAGGACCCGCTCAAGACCAAGGGCGCGCGGCTTTCGATGCAGCTGTCCATCGCCGGGCGCTACCTGGTCTACATGCCGCAGGGCGGCGGGGTCGGCGCCAGCAGGCGCCTGTCCGACAAGGAGCGCGACCGGCAGCGCAAGCTGCTCCAGAAGCTCCACAAGGGCGACGGCGGCGTGATCGTGCGCACCGCGGCCCAGGGCGCGACGAAGACCGACTTCGAGCGCGACCTCGCCTACCTGCACAAGCTCCACGAGGTCGTCGACAAGCGCGGCAAGGAGGTAAAGGCGCCCTCGATGGTGTTCCAGGAGGCCGACCTCTCCATCCGCGTCCTTCGTGACGTCCTCACCAAGGAGTTCGACGGCGCCGTGATCGACGACCCCAAGCAACACCAGCGGGTCACCAGCTTCTTCCTGCGCACCGCGCCGGAACTGGTCGACCTGGTCGAGCTCTACGACGGCAAGGAGCCCTTGTTCGAGCGCGAGGGGGTCGAGGAGGCCTACCGGTCGGTGCTCTCGCGCCGGGTGGACCTGCCCTCGGGCGGCTACCTGATGATCGACTACGCCGAGGCGCTGACGGTGATCGACATCAACACCGGCAGCTTCACCGGCCGTGGCAAGGGCCGCCTGGAGGACACGATCACGAAGGTGAACGTCGAGGCGGCCGACGAGGTCGTCCGCCAGCTGCGGTTGCGCGACATCGGCGGCATCATCGTCATCGACTTCATCGATATGGCGCGCGCGTCCAACCGCGACCAGGTGCTGACGACGCTCCGCAAGGCGCTGAACGAGGACAAGACCAAGACCTACGTGGTCGAGGTCTCGCCGCTGGGACTGGTCGAGATGACCCGCCAGAACATCACCGACGGCGTGCGCGAGATCCTCACCAAGCCGTGCCCGACCTGCGACGGCGAGGGCGTGGTCGAGTCCGAGGACACGGTCGCGATCGACGTGCTGCGTCACCTCCGCGTGCTGGCGGCCGACAACCCGAAGCCCGAGGCGTTCCTGATCCGGGTCAACCCCAAGGTCGCGCGCAAGCTGCTCGAGGCCGACAGCGGCCTGCGCGAGCTCGAGGAGGAGGCCGGGAAGCACTTCCACTTCGAGGGCGGAGAAGCCCTGTCCCTGTCCACCTACCAGGTGTCCGATGAGGGGGCGCGCGAGGACATCGAGCGCCAGGCGCTCCCGTTCGGCGTCGGCGACGAGGTCCTGGTCTCGATCGAGGAGCCGCACATGTACAACGTCGACGACGCGGTCGCGCGCGTCGACTCCTACGTGGTCAGCGTTACCGGCGGCGGCGCCCACGTGGGCGAGCGCCGCATGGTCCGGATCGAGGAGGTGGGCCGCTCCGTCGCGACGGCCTCGCTGCTCGACGCGCCCGGCAACGGCGCTTCCTCGGAGGGCGACGCCGCGCAGCTAGAATCCTCCGGCCCTGGCGGGCGCCGCCGCGGCCGTAGAGGCGGCCGGCGTCGCTCGCCGGCAACCAGTGGCGAGAAGAACGATGGCTGAGAGCAACGACGCATACGCAATCGTCGAGACCGGCGGCAAGCAGTACCGCGCCGAGAAGGGCGGGACGCTGCTCGTCGAGCGCATGAGCGACGAGGAAGGCGCGAAGGTCACGCTGCGGCCGGTGATGTTCAACGGCGGCGACGAGGTGATCGCGGCCGGGTCCGACCTCGAGAAGGTGAAGGTCGAGGCCGTCGTCTCGGAGCATGTCCGCGGCGAGAAGATCCGCGTCTTCACCTACAAGGCCAAGAAGGGGTCGCGCAAGCGCAAGGGCCATCGCCAGGCGCTGACCAAGCTCGAGGTGACCGAGGTCAAGCTCCTCACCCGCAAGCCGGCCGCCACCAAGACCGAGGCGAAGCCCGCCGCCGAGACCGCCGAGGCGAAGCCGAAGGCGCCGGCCAAGAAGCCTGCCGCGAAGAAGCCTGCCGCGAAGACCTCGACGGCGAAGAAGCCCGCAGCCAAGACCGCGGCCGCCAAGAAGCCGGCGACCAAAAAGCCGGCTGCCAAGAAGCGCGCCGCGAAGAAGCCGGCGGCAAGCAAGACCTCCACGCAGAAGAAGGAGAGCTAGGAGATGGCTCACAAGAAGGGACTCGGCTCGAGCCGAAACGGCCGCGACTCGAACCCCAAGATGCTCGGGGTCAAGATCTTCGCCGGCCAGAAGGTTGGCGGCGGCGAGATCATCGTCCGCCAGCGCGGCACCCGCTTCTACCCGGGCGAGGGGGCCGGCATCGGCCGCGACCACACGATCTTCGCGACCCGAGCCGGGGTCGTCGAGTTCAAGCCGGCCCGCAAGGGCCGCGTCGTCTCGGTCTCCGAGGCCGAGTAGCTCCCCTCGCGAGGGCCAGGCCGGGCGCCCGGTTACCGTTTCGGCCGTGTTTCACGACAAGGCCAAGATCTGGGTTGAAGGGGGGCGTGGCGGCAACGGCGTCGTGTCCTTTCGCCGCGAGGCTCATGTGCCGCGCGGGGGGCCGGACGGCGGTGACGGGGGCCGCGGGGGAGACGTCGTCGTGGTCTGCGATCCGTCTCGGCGCGATCTCGCCTTCCTGCGGTTCTCGCCGCACATCCGGGCCGGGCGCGGGCGTCATGGGGAGGGCGCGCGCCGCCACGGTGCACGAGGTTCCGATGAGGTGATCCTCGTGCCCCCGGGCACCACCGTCGCCGGACTGGAGGGTGAGCGCTACGACCTCGTTGAGCCCGGGCAGCGCGCGGTCGTCGCCGAGGGCGGCGGCGGGGGGCACGGCAACAAGCGCTTCGCCAACTCGACCCGCCAGGCGCCCCGGTTCGCGGAGAGCGGGGTGGAGGGCCGCTCCGGGTGGATCGAGCTGCAGCTGCGGTTGCTGGCCGACGCGGGCCTCGTGGGCCTGCCGAACGCGGGCAAGTCATCGCTCCTGGGCCGGCTGACCCGCGCTGCGCCCAAGGTCGCCGACTACCCGTTCACCACGATCGATCCGGTGCTCGGCACGCTGGACGCTGGCGACCGGCAGCTCGTGCTGGCCGACGTCCCGGGGCTCATAGAGGGCGCCGCCGACGGCGCCGGCCTGGGCGACGAGTTCCTCGCGCACGTCGAGCGCTGCCGAGCCCTGGTGCATCTCGTGGAGATGGATCCCCCGGACGGGGCGCCCCCTCCGGAGCGCGCCTACGAGATCGTCCGTGGCGAGCTGAGCTCGTACGGCGCCGGACTCGACCGCCTGCCCGAGATCGTTGCGCTCTCGAAGCGAGACCTGTTGCCGCCCGACGAGGTGGAGGCCCGGCTTGCCGCGTTCCGCGAGCGGCTCGGCGAGGACGTGAGCACCGTGCTGGCGGTCTCCTCGGCCACCGGCGAGGGCCTCGATGAGCTGCGGGCGGAACTCCTCGCCTTGGTCCCGCCGGACTCGAGCCACCTCGACCGGGGTCAGACCCCATTTGGGAGGCCTGACCCCTCAGGAGAATTCCTAGCCGAGCACATCACCTACCGCCCGGCCGCACGCCAGGGCTACGCGGTCGAGCGCGAGGAGGACGGCGGGTTCCGCGTCGTTGGGCGCGGGGTCGAGTTGCTGGTCGAGCGCCACGACCTCTCGAACCACGAGGCGCTCGCCTACCTCGAGCAGCGGCTCATCGACATGGGGGTCGTGGCGGCGCTTCGCTCGGCGGGCTTCGAGCCCGGCGACGAGGTCCGGATCGGCGAGGAGGCGTTCGAGTTGGACCCCGCGGTCTGACCGCGGCTGGCGGCTGGCGCCCACGGGCCCCGTCGGCCGTTCCTACACTTGCCGCCGCATGACCGTGGTCGCGAAACTCGGCTCATCCATCGTCGCGGGCGAGAACGGCGAGCTGCGCGCGGACGTCCTCGACGCCGTCTGCGGCCAGGTCGCCGACCTTCACGCCGACGGCGAGAACGTCGCCCTCGTCACCTCGGGCGCCGTTGCCTGCGGGATGCGGCTGATGCAGATGGGCGCGCGCCCCGAATCCGTCGACGAGCTCCAGGCCGCCTCAGCCGTCGGCCAAGGCACCCTGTTCCGGGCCTACGAGGAGCGGCTCGTGGCGCGCGACGTGCACGCGGCCCAGGTGCTCCTGACCTCGTTCGACATGTCAGCACGCATGCACTACCTGAACGCTCGCCAGACCCTGCGCCGGCTGATGGACTGGCGCGTCGTTCCCGTCGTGAACGAGAACGACACGACGGCCACGGACGAGATCACGTTCGGCGACAACGACTTCCTCTCGGCGCAGGTCGCGATTCTCCTGGGCGCCCGCCTGCTGGTTCTGCTCACCGACACCGCCGGCCTCCACACGGCCGACCCCGCCACCGATCCCTCGGCCGAGCTGGTGCGCGAGGTCGACGACTTCTCGGCGCTTCGCGACTTCGAGATCGGCCAGCGCACCTCGGCCTTCGGCTCCGGCGGCATGCGCAGCAAGGTGGCCGCCGCCGAGATGGCGAGCGCGGCCGGGATCCCGGTCGTGATCTGCGATGGGACCGCCGCCGGCACCCTGGCCGCCGCTGCGTCGGGGCAGAGCACCGGGACGAGCTTCGCGGCGCACCCCGAGCGCACACCCTCCTTCAAGCTCTGGCTGCGCTACGCGAAGCCCAGCCACGGCCGGCTCCTGGTTGACGCCGGCGCCGCGCGGGTCCTGCGCGAGCAGGGTTCGAGCCTGCTCCCGGTCGGCGTCACCGCCGTCGAGGGCGACTTCGCGGCGGGGGATGCGGTCGAGGTCGTCGCCGACGGGAACGTGGTCGGCAAGGGGATCTCGAACTACTCGGCGGCCGAGATGACCCGGATCAAGGGTCTGCGCTCCGACGCGGTCCTGGCGCAGATGCCGACCGCCTCCGAGGAAGCGATCCACCGCGACCACTTCGTCTTGACGTGACGCCTGGGCGTAAGGGGTCCAGGCGCCGGATAAGCGCCGTGTAAGGGCAAGATGTAGGCATTCGCCCCATGTAAGCGAGGGGGCCTTAGCCCAATCTGCGTCTCAGGCAATCGAAGGAGACGCGGATGTACCTCTCACACGCAGCGAACCAGGCAAGGAACATCGAGATGCACAGGCGCGCAGCGGACTACCGTCGCGCGGCCGGCTTCAAGCGCGGCGGCAGCTCGGTGCGGTCCAGCTTCCGGGCGCTCCGGGGCGGTCGCTCCGAGCGGCAGCCGGCGCTTCGGCCCGCGAGCTCGGCGCCCCTGCGCTGAAGCTTGCGCACCACACACGCAGGCCGCCGGGCCCGCCTGCTCCCCGCGATACTGGCGGGGTGCCATCCCGGTCGACCAGCAGCGAGCTGATCGGACGCTCCGAGGAGCTGACGACGCTCGCTGCCGCGCTTGGTCGAAGCGCCGCGGGTGAGGCCGCGACCGTCTTCATCGCGGGCGAGGCCGGTGGCGGCAAGACGCGGCTGGCCACCGAGGCCGCGAGCCGGGCCGAGGGCGAGGGCGCGCGGGTCCTGACCGGCGAGTGCCTGGCGCTGGCCGAGGGCGAGCTCCCGTTCGCCCCGCTGGTCGCCGCCCTGCGTCCGCTGCTCCGCGAGCTTCCGCCCGGCGAGCTCGAGGCCATCCCCGGGCACGAGGAGCTGGGCCGCCTCCTGCCCGAGCTGGGCGGGGCGGAGGAGGCCCGCTTCGGCGCCGGATCGGCGCTCCAGGAGCCGCTCGCGCAATCGCGCCTGTTCGAGGTAATGCTGCGGCTGCTCTCGCACCTGAGCGCGGATGCGCCTGTGGTGCTGCTGATCGAGGACCTCCACTGGGCCGACCGGTCGACGCGCGACTTCATCTCCTTCCTGATCCGAAACAGCCGGGGCGTGCGGCTGATGGTCGTGTGCACCTACCGCAGCGACGAGCTTCACCGGACGCATCCTCTTCGCCCATTCCTGGCCGAGGAGGAGCGCCGCGAGCGGGTCGAGCGCATCGAACTCGAGCCCTTCACCCGCGACGAGGTTGCGGCGCTGGTCGAGGCGATCGTCGGCGAGCGGCCGGCGGACGGGCTCGTCGACGACCTTCACCGCCGCTCCGACGGCAACCCCTTCTTCGCCGAGGAGCTGCTGGACGCCTCGACCACCGGGCGGGCGATCCCGGCGACGCTCCGCGACGCCTTGATGGTGCGAATCGAGGTCCTCTCCGACCAGGCGCGCGAGACGTTGCGGCTGGCGGCCGTGGCGGGCCAGCGGGTCGACTACCGGCTTCTCGCCGCGGTCACCCGGTTGAGCGAGAGCGAGCTCGACACGGCGCTTCGCGAGTGCGTCGCGCGCAGCGTGCTGCTCCAGGACGCTGACAGCCTCACCTTCCGCCACGCGCTCGTGAGAGACGCCGTCTACTCCGACCTGCTTCCCGGCGAGCGCACCAAGCTCCACGTCGCCATCGCCGAGGCGCTCACGGCCGAGCCCGCGCTGGGAGCCGCGAAGGGGGAGGCCGCGGTGGCTGAGCTCGCCTACCACTGGTGGGAGGCGCGGCGGCTGCCGGAGGCGCTCTCGACGGCGGTCGCAGCCGGCCACGCGGCGGAGCGGGTCTACGCGTTCGCCGAGGCGGGTGGACACCAGGAGCACGCGCTTGAGATCTGGGACGAGGTGCCGGACGCCGAGGCCCGCGCGGACGGCGACCGGGCGGCGCTCCTGGGTCGGGCCGCGGAGAACGCGAACCTGGCCGACTACAGCGGTCGCGCGCTCGCCCTCGCGCGCGAGGCCGTGAACCTGATCGACGAGGAGGCCGACCCGGTTCGGTCCGCGCTCCAGCGCGAGCGCCTCGGCCGCTACCTCTGGGTCTCGGGTTACTCGGACGAGGCACTGCAGGCCTATCACGAGGCGGTGGACCTGATGCCGGAGGAGCCGGCCTCGCCCGAGCTCGCGCGAGTCCTCTCGGCCCGTGGGCAGATCCTGATGCTGCGTGGCTATCCCGAGGAATCGCGGGAGCTCTGCCTGCGCGCGATCGAGGTCGCGCGGGCCATCGGAGCCCGCGCCGAGGAGGGGCACGCGCTGAACACGCTCGGCACCGACCTCTCGCACCTCGGCGACCGCAAGAGCGGCATCGAGTGCCTGACCGACGCCGGGGAGATCGCCCGGGAGCTCGAGTGGGTCGACGAGATCGGGCGCTGCTATGTGAACCTGGCCGAGGAGATCGGGTGGGACGGCCGCGTGGCCGAGGGCGTCCGCCTCACCCTCGAGGCGGTCGACGCGATGCGCGAGCTCGGCGCCGGCGCCTACCGGCGCTACCTCGAGACGGAGGCCGCGCTGCGGCTGGTGTGGCTGGGGCGCCTCGCCGAGGCCGACGAGCTGATCCGCGGCGTACGCGGCGCCTCCCCGAAGGGGATGAGTGCGGCGCAGCTCGGCGGCGCCGAGGCCGACCTCGCCATGGCACGGGGCGAGTTGGACGCGGCCGTCGCCAGCCTGCGCGAGGCCCGTGCGGGGGTCGGTTCGACCCGCGACGCCATGTTCTTCGCCCCCGTGGTGGGGCTCGAGGTCGAGCTCGCGGCGCTCCGGGGCGAGCCCGACACGGCGGTGGAGCTCCTCGAGTTGGCGCTGGCCGAGATCGCGGGCCGCCCCTACGAGTTCAGTGTGGCGCGCCTCTACGCGCGCGGCGCTCGCGGCTACGCCGACCTCGCCGAGCGGGCGCGGACCCTGTCCGACGCCGACGCCGCCGCGGCGGCGGCCCGCGGGGCAGAGGAGACGCTTGAGCGCTTCTCGCGCGTCCTCGATCCGGAGCGCTACCCCGAGGGTGAGCCGGTGGCGATGGCGCTCGCCTATCGCCAGGTCGCGGCCGCCGAGGTGACGCGCGCCCGCGGAGAGTCCGACCCCCGGGCGTGGTCGGCCGCGGTGAGGTCGTGGACCGGCCAGGGGTTCCTGCTCGAGCGCGTCTACGCCGAGTGGCGCCAGGCCGAGGCGATCGTCGCCGCGGGCGGCGACCGGGAGGAGGCGGCGATGCTGATCGGCAGGGCGGCCACGACCGCGGCGGGAAGCGGCGCCGTGGGCGTGCTCGAGCCGGTGACCGCGTTCGCGCGCGGCGCCAGGCTGCCCCTGCCGGACGCGGCGGCTCCGGCGCCCGAGCCCTCAGTGGCGGCGGAGCCCGCTCATGGGGGTGATCCCGAGCTCGAGCGCCTGGGACTCACCCCGCGCGAGCTCGAGGTCCTCACCCTTGTCGCCGACGGTCGCACCAATCGCGAGATCGGCGAGTCGCTCTTCATCGCCGAGAAGACGGCGAGCGTCCACGTGTCTCGCATCCTCGGCAAGCTCGGGGTGCGAAGCCGGGTGGAGGCGGCGACAGCCGCACAGCGGCTGGGCCTGGCGGGCTCGGCCGGTAGGGAGAGCGCGGCTCAGAGCCGGTAGGTCACGAGGGTGGTGGCCACCGCGGTGCCGTCGTCGGGCGGTGTCATGGCGCGAATCCATCCAGCCGGCGAACCGATCGCACGCCGTTACCCTTTCGCCCATGGCAACCACCGCTACCACCGTCGCCGACGCCTGCGCCGCCGCCAAGCACGCGGCGGTCGACCTCGGCCGCTCGGACGCGGCCGCGCGCGACGACGCGCTGGCGCGGACCGCCGCGCTGCTCGGCGAGCGGGCGGACGAGATCCTCGAGGCCAACGCGGGCGACCTCGAAGATGAGCGCGCGTCCGGCCTGACGCCGGCCCTCCGGGATCGCCTGACGCTGACGGCCGATCGGATCGCCGCGATGGCCGAGGGCGTGCGGGCGATCGTCGCCCTGCCCGACCCCGTCGGGGAGGTCGTCGAGGAGCGCACACTCGACAGCGGGCTCGAGCTCAGCAAGACGCGGGTGCCGCTGGGAGTCGTGGCCGTCGTCTACGAGGCTCGCCCCAACGTGACGATCGACTGCTCGGCGCTCTGCGTGAAGTCCGGGAACGCGATCGTGCTTCGCGGCTCGAGTTACGCCCAGCGCTCGAACGCGGCGCTCGCCGCGGTCGTGGCCGAGGCGCTCGACGCCGCAGGCCTTCCCGGCGACGGCGTCCAGCTCGTCGCCGGCGGTCGCGAGGACCTGGCCGAGCTGGCGACCCAGGACGGCGTGGTCGACCTCGTGATCCCGCGCGGGGGAGAGGGCCTCAAGGAGGCGCTCAAGGCCGTTGCCACGGTTCCCGTCATGTACGCCGCGGCGGGCAACTGCCACGTGTACGTGCACTCCGACGCCGACCTCGAGATGGCCCGCACCGTCGCCTATAACGCGAAGGTCGACCGGCCGGGCGTGTGCAACTCGGCCGAGACGCTGCTCGTCAACTCGGACGTCGCGGCCGAGCTGCTGCCCGGGCTGCTCTCGGATCTGAGCGCGGCGGGGGTCGAGCTGGTCGGCGACGAGCGCGCGCGGGCGGCCGCGGGCACGATCGAAGTGGGCGAGGCCACCGAGGCCGACTGGGACACCGAGTACCTGGATCTGAAGATGGTCGTCGGCGTGGTCGATTCGCTCGAGGAGGCCATCGATCACGTGAACCGTCACGGGACGGGGCATTCCGAGGCGATCATCACCGGCTCCACCAGCGCGGCCGACGCGTTTAGCGGCGGGGTCGATGCGGCAGCGGTCTACATCAACGCGTCCACGCGGTTCACGGACGGGTTCGAGTTCGGGATGGGCGCCGAGATCGGGAACTCGACCCAGAAGCTTCACGCGCGCGGGCCCATCGGGCTCCGCGAACTGACCACGACGAAGTACGTGCTCCGCGGCAGCGGCCAGGTCCGGTAGATGCCGCTTGGCGTACTCGGTGGCGCCTTCAACCCACCGCACATCGGACACCTCGTCCTCGCCCAGGAGGCGGCGGCCCAGCTGGGGCTCCACCGCGTGCGCCTGGTGCCGACCGGGCGGGCGCCCCACAAGGAGATCGCCGACGACCCCGGGTTCTCGACCCGCCTTGAGCTGACGCGGGTGGCCGCGACCGCCAACGAGCTGCTCGAGGTGGAGCCCTTCGAGATCGAGGCGGCGAAGTCCGGCGCCGAGCCCTCCTACACCGCGAACACGCTGGAGGAGCTCAGCCGCGAGGACGACGATCTGGTGCTGTTGATGGGCGCTGACGTAGCCGCGCGCCTGGACGACTGGCATCGGCCCGAGCGAGTGCTCGAGCTGGCCCGCGTCGGGGTCGCCGGGCGGCCCGGGACGGCGATCGACGACGCCGAAGCGACGCTGGAGCGCCTGGGAGCGGGCGATCGGATGGAGATCGTGCGGATGCCCGAGCTTGGCGTGTCGTCCACACGGATCAGGCGCCGGGTCGGGCAGGGCCGGCCGGTGCGCTACCTGGTGACCGACGGGGTATTGGAACTGATCCAGGCGGAGGGGCTGTACGCGTGAGCGCCTCGGCCGACATGCCCGCTCGCGAGGAGGGCACGGCGCCTGGGCTGGACTCGGAGGAGCTGGCGCGGCTGCTAGCCGCCATCGTCGACGACAAGCTGGGCGAGGAGACGGTGGCGCTCGACGTGCGCGAGCTGGTCGGCTACACGGACTACCTGCTGGTTTGCACGGCGCGCAACGAGCGCCAGGCCAAGGCGATCCACGACGAGGTCCACGAGCGCCTGAAGAAGGATCACGGCCGGCTGCCGGCGGCGGTCGAGGGGGCCGGCGAGGCGCGGTGGGTGCTGATGGACTACCTCGACTGCGTGCTCCACGTGTTCGTGCCCGAGCTCCGCGAGCGCTACCGGCTCGAGGTGCTTTGGGGCGAGGCGCCGAAGCTGGCGCTATAGCCTGCGTCGGCTAGCCTGATCCGGCCTCGTCGCGCGGAAGCTCGAAGACGCGGAGCTCCAGGTCCTCGACGGTCCTGGCGGTGAAGTGGTGGCGCATCCCCAGGCGGCCGGCGACGGCTGCCGAGCGGTCGTTGGAGGCCGCGATCAGGCTGATCACCCGGTCGGGGTCGATGTGCTCGAAGGTGGAGGCGATCGCCTGACGCGCCGCCTCGGTGACGTAGCCGCGGCCCCAGTAGGGGCGGCGGAGCGTCCAGCCGATCTCGATCTCGCCCTGGACGGCGGGCACGAAGTCGGGGTACCAGGCGCCGGTCCAGCCGACCGGCTCGCGCTCCCCCCGGGGGATCACCGCCCAGATGCCGAAGCCGTGGTCGGCCCATTGGCGGAGCTTCTTGTTCAGGGCGCGCTCGGCCTCCTCGGCAGGGCTGCCCGGCTGGCCACCGCGGAGCGAGGCCCACACCTCGGGATCCGACCAGATCGCCTCGTGGGCGGGCCGGTCTTCGGGCTGCCAGCGGCGCAGCGTGAGGCGGGCGGTCGTGACCTCCTCGGGGTAGCTCATCTCCCGATCGTCGCAGCGTTTGCGGTGCTTTCGAGTCCGTCCGGTCCCCCGCCTAGCGTTCGTCCATCGTTCCGGCCCGGTTCAAGAGGTCCTTGCTCGGCTACAGCCGGACTCAGGTCGATGCCGCGATCGCCGACGCGGATGCGCTGGTCGAGCTTCAGGAAGCCGAGATCCAGGCGCGCCGAGCCGCGCTTGAGTCTCGCGATGGCCGGATCGAGGAGCTCGAGCGGGTCGCCACCCGCCTCAGCGAGCGGGTGGTCGAGGGCGAGCGCGAGGTGCGGGGCCTGCGCCTGGAGCTGGCTCGCGTCTCCAAGGAGGGCGACGCGCGGCTCGCCACGCTGACCGCGGCGCTCGGCGAGCTCGACGAGGTGCGCCGCACCGCGCGGGGCCAGGCCACACGGATTCGCCTCGGCGCGCTTCGCGAGGCGGCCGAGCTGAGCGAGCAGGTGGGCGAGCTGGCGAAGCAGCCCAGGGGGATGCGGGGGCGGATGCTCGAGGCGCTCACGGACGCGATCGCGCGAATCGGCGGCGACGAGACCGACGATGGTGCTGAGGGCGCCCAGTCGGCGCCCGAGGCCACACCTGCGAACGGGCACGCCCCGACGGGGCAGTCGAACGGGCCCGGCGAGCCGGCGGCCGCAGGCGTGCCGGCGGATGGGACGGACCTGTTCGACGGGCTCATCGAGCTCGAGATCGGCCCGCTCTCGGACTTCGCCCAGCTCGTCGGGTTCGAGGACGCGGCGAAGTCGATCGGGGCCACCGAGGAGATCGCGGTCAAGCGGTTCACCGACGGCCGGGCGACGCTCGAGCTCTCGCTGGCCGAGCCGGTCGCCCTGTTGCGCGAGCTCGAGGAGCGCTGCGACCTCGAGTTCGTCATCCGCGACATGCGCACGGACCGCGTCGTGCTCGACGTCGGCGACTAGCCCGCGCTCTCGACACACATTCGGCACATCTCGCTGGGGCCCGGCGGGTTACGTCCGCAGTGTCTACGCCAAGGAGGAGGTCGACGCGATTGCCGTCTACTGCGAGGAGATGGACCGCTGTTACCTGCTTCCGATCAAGCGTTTCGAAGAGATGAGAGCGGTCAGCCTCAGGCTTGAGCCGAGCAAGAACGGTCAGGGAGCGGCGCTAAACTGGGCGGCCGATTACGAGTTTTCTGGGGCTGTAGCTCAGCTGGGAGAGCGCTGCCGTGGCACGGCAGAGGTCACGGGTTCAAGTCCCGTCAGCTCCACTTCCTCGACGCCTTCGAGCGAGCAGATCCCTGCGCACGCTTTTCGGGAGCGCTTGGGCTGGTACATGCAACGAGCCCACGCCGGCGAGCGCTTCCCTCATCACCCGCCGCGGCAAGCCCTTCGCTCGGCTCGTTCCTGCCGGCGAGCCCGCGCAACGGGGCGGCTGAAGCGTCCCCCGGGTATCGCCCTGAGCCGCGCCGAGGGCTGGAAGCGTCATGATGCGGCGACTTGGTCCTCAACGCCAATCCCGACCCCCAAGGAGGCAACGTGAGCGACTACCCGGTCACCTTTGACGTCGAATACCCCGACCGCGACCTGGACCGGCTGACAACGTTCTTTCGCATCTTCACCGTGATTCCGATTGCGATCCTGGCGGGAACGATCACGGGGTTCTCGTCCGATTTCGACCGCGTCGGTGAGCAGGCGCAGACGATCACTATCGGCGGCGTCGGACTCCTCGTCCTCCCGGTCGTGCTGATGCTCCTATTTCGCAAGAAGTATCCGCGGTGGTGGTTCGATTGGAACCTCAACCTGCAGAGATTCTTCAATCGCATCGGCGTCTACTTTCTGCTGATGGACGACCGGTATCCCTCAACCGACGAGGAGCAGGCGGTCCGGCTTACCTACCCGTACCCGGACGTGGACCACGACCTCGGTCGCGGCATGCCTCTGGTGAAGTGGTTCCTGGCGATCCCGCACTATGTCGTGCTGTTCTTCCTCCACGTCGGCGTCTTCTTCGCGGCGGTGGCTGCTTGGTTCGCGATCCTCTTTACGGGTCGCTATCCGCGCGGGATCTTCGACTTCGTGGAGGGCGTCCTGCGCTGGCACAACCGCGTCGTTGGCTACGCGTTCGCGTTGGTCACAGATCGATATCCGCCCTTCAGCCTGAGGTAAGCATCGGGCCGTGAAACCCCGTGAGCGAGGGGAGGTTCGGTGAGCGGCGAGCAGAACGAGTTGGTCGCACGGCTGCGGCGCGCTTACGCCGCGGCCAACCGGGGCGACTACGACCAGGCCGTCTCCGAGGTCCGGCTCGATCCCGAGTTCGAGTTCGCACGGCTGGGCGGGCAGGGGGCGATCAGTGGGGCCGAGGCCTTCAGGGAGTGGCTGGAGCCGGATGCGATCGAATCGCTCGTCATGGAGCCTCGCAAGATGCGGCGTGTCGGCCGGCGGGTGCTGGTGGAACAGCACGCGACCGGCCGAGGCGCGGCGAGCGGGATCGAGCTCAGCCTCGACGCGTGGGCGGTCTGGACCTTCGACGAGGAGGGCAACGCGATTCACCTGGAAGCCTTCCACGCCCACGAGCGGGCGCAGGCGCTTGCCGCGGCGGGGCTCGACCTCGAGGAGTGACGCCGCGACCGCGAGCGGGCGGGCGATCGCCCCGCGTATGCTCCGGGCATGTCTGAGGAGGACATGGTCCGGCTGGCCCAGGAGGCGCTCGTCCATCACGGGATCGACGACACGATTGTCGCCGCCGGCCAGTTCGCGCCGCGCGGGCAGACGGCCGCGCTGTTCGCGGGAGGCATGATCGGCAGCGACGTCGGTGGAGTCGCGGGCGACGCCGCGAGCGCGGTGGGCCTCGGCGCCGGGTCGCTGGCGGGGATCCGCGCAAACGAGGAGTCGAGCGGCCTCGCGCGTGAGATGTCGATCGCCGTGTCGGATACGAAGGTCTACGGCATGAGCACTCGCTCGCGCGCCAAGGAGCCCGACGCGATCCTCTTCGAGCTGCCGCGCGCCGGACTCACGGCGAAGGTCCACCAGCGCGTCAACGTCCGCGTGCTCGAGCTGATCGACGACGAGACCGGTCAGCGCGTCGAGCTGGAGGGAAACCGCATCCCGCTCACGCACTCGAAGGACGTCATCGACGTCCTCACATCGAGCTGATCACAGCTCCAATAGCCTCGCGCCGATGAAGCAGCTCGCCGACGACGTCTGGCACCTCAACACGTTCATTTTCCCGAACGGGGTCAACGCCTACCTGGCGGGCGACGTCCTGATCGACGCGGGCACGAAGCGCTCCGGGAAGGGCATCCTCCGCGACCTCGAGGGCCACGAGGTCACGGCCCATGCCCTGACCCACGCCCACCCCGACCACCAAGGGGCCTCGCACGAGGTCTGCGCCGCGCTCGACCTCCCCTACTGGGTCCCCGATGGCGACGTCGAGCCCGCCGAGAACCCGGACCTGATCGGCGAGCGCCAGCCGGACCACTTCATGGCCCAGTTCTTCGCCCGCGTCTTCACCGGACCCGCTCACAACGTCGATCGCGTCCTCAACGAGGGCGACGAGGTCGCCGGGTTCAGGGTGATCGCCGCGCCCGGTCACTCCGCCGGCCACGTCGTCTACTGGCGCGAGAGCGATGGCATCCTGATCCTCGGCGACGTGCTGAACAACATGGACGTCGTCACGGGCATCCCCGGCCTGCGCCTGCCGAAGGACTTCCTCACGCCCGATCCCGACGAGAACCGTCGCTCGGCGAAGAAGCTCGCGGCGCTCGAGCCCAAGCTCGTCCTCTTCGGCCACGGCGCGCCGCTGCGCGACACCAAGAGGTTCGTCGACTTCCTGGACGGCCTGCCGGCCTAGCGGGCGGCGGCGCGCGCGGCGTCAAGCGCCTCGCGCGAGCGCTGGTCCATCCGGCGGCGCACCCGCCACGCCGCGCCCGAGAACTGGAGGTTCGCCACCGTCGCGAACCCCTCCTCGTCCTCGCGCAGCGCCAGCAGCAGGTGAGCGACACGGTCGCCCGCCGGAAGCTCGTCCGGCTGCGCGATCCGCACGCACCACGAGAACACGCGCCGGCCTCCCGGGCGCACCAACAAGGCCCCCTGCTCACCCAGTAGCCAGGCGCCCATGCGGCCTCGCTCCAGCACCAGCCCGGTGCGGGCGACGAGCTCGCGCGCCTCGTGCCCGACGAGGTCGCCCAGGAGCCCCAGCGCGATGCGCTCCGCGCTGGGATCCGCCGCCGCGAGCCGGGCGGCGCTGCGCTCGCTCCCGATCGCCACCGGGGCCCGCGCGCCTCGTCTCGCCTGGATCCGGGGGACGGCGTAGGCATGGGCGAAGCAGATCAACGCGGCCGGGAACGTCAGCGGCTCGATCGCCAGCAGCACCGCACCCGGCGCGACGAACACGAACAGCACCCACGCCGTCCACGCCGTCCAGCGGCGCCCGTCGCGGCGGAGCGTCCGCTCGTCCGTCGCCTCCCGCCATGAGAGGGCCCGCGCTTCGGCCAAGCCGCCCGGCTCGGCCGCGGCGACCACCTCGGCCGGGGCGGCGCCTGGCTCGGCGCCGAACTCGAGCCCGCCTGCCATCTCGCTCGGACGGCCGCTCAGCCGCCGGCGATGGGCCGGCGCAGTACGACCAGCTCGGCCTCGAGGGGAAGCTCGCGGATGACCTCAGCCGTGCCGTCGGGGTGCGTCATCGACGCGACCATGCCCCGGTCCAGCTCGCGACGGAACGCCTCCACCGCGGCTTCATGGCCCGCCCCGTCGGTCCACTCGGCAAGCGTCGTATGCCCCGTCCGATCCAGCCTCACCAACCGTGCCATCAGCAACCTCCTGTCGAGCTAGGGAGCCCAGCTTACGCCTGGCCACTGGCTGCTCCGTGACTCCAATCACACATCCCAGCTCCCGCACCCCGGACGCGGGAGCAGCATGAAATGACCGCGGCGGAGCCGCGGGCCAGGTGTTCGGGGCGGGAGCGGAGGAGGTGGCGGGTAATTTGTGTCCGTGGATAGGTACGACCCACACGCGATCGAACGGCGCTGGCAGGAAGTCTGGGAGGGCGAGCAGACCTGGCACGTGGCGAACCCAGGCGATCCGGGCTTCGACGACTCGAAGCCCAAGAGCTACGTGCTCGAGATGCTGCCGTACCCGTCCGGCGAACCACACATCGGCCACCTGAAGGTCTACTCCGTGGGCGACGCGATCGCCCACTTCCGGCGCCGCCACGGCTTTCAGGTCGTGCATCCCATGGGCTACGACGCGTTCGGTCTGCCGGCCGAGAACAACGCGATCAAGACGGGGGAGCACCCACGTAAGGCGGTCGGGGAGTCGATCGCCGAGTTCCGCCGCCAGTTCCATACCTGGGGCGTCTCGCTCGACTGGTCGCGCGAGGTGGCCACCTGCGACCCCGCGTACTACCGCTGGACCCAGTGGCTCTTCCTGCGCTTCTTCGAGCGCGGCCTCGCCTACCGCGACGAGGCGCCCGTGCAGTGGTGCCCGAACGACCAGACGGTCCTCGCCAACGAGCAGGTGATCGACGGGCGCTGCGAGCGCTGCGGCGCCGAGGTGGTCACGCGCAAGCTCGAGCAGTGGTTCTTCAAGATCACCGACTACGCCGACGAGCTGCTCGAGGGCTTCGACGTGCTGGAGAAGTGGCCCGAGCACGTGGTGACCATGCAGCGCAACTGGATCGGCCGCTCGGACGGTGCCGAGGTGACCTTCCGCTGCGAGGAGCTCGAGCTCGACTTCCCGGTCTTCACGACTCGGCCCGACACCCTCTTCGGCGCGACGTTCTTCGTCGTCGCCCCCGAGCACCCCGAGATCGAGCGCCTGGCCGCCGGGACCGAGCACGAGGACGAGGTCCGCTCTTACGTCGAGCGCTCCCTGCGCGAGTCGACCGAGGACCGGGCGGTCGAGGAGCGGGAGAAGACGGGCATCCCATTGGGGCGCACCGTGACCAATCCGGTGAACGGCGAGCAGATCCCGATGTTCGTCGCCGACTACGTCCTGATGGAGTACGGGACCGGTGCGCTGATGGCGGTCCCCGCCCACGACGGCCGCGACCACGACTTCGCCCGGGCATTCGGCCTCGAGATCCGCGAGGTCGTCAAGGGCGGGGAGGACGTCCAGGCGGAGCCGTTCGTCGGCGACGGCCCGATGGTCAACAGCGACCGCTTCGACGGCAAGAACAACCGCGAGGCCTACGAGGAGATCGTCGACTGGCTCGCTTCGGAGCGCATGGGGGAGCGCGCGGTCAACTACCGCCTGCGCGACTGGCTGCTCTCCCGCCAGCGCTACTGGGGCTGTCCGATCCCGATCGTCCACTGCGACTCGTGCGGCCTCGTCCCGGTGCCCGACGACAAGCTGCCGGTCGAGCTGCCCGAGCTCGACGACTACGCGCCGAAGGGCAAGAGCCCGCTCGCCTCGGTCGAGGACTGGGTCAACACGACGTGCCCGAAGTGCGGCGGCACAGCCCGCCGGGACACCGACACGATGGACACGTTCGTGGACTCCTCCTGGTACTACCTGCGCTACCTCGACCCCGACAACGCCGAAGCCCCCTGGGGCCGCGAGGCGGTCGACTACTGGATGCCGATCGACCAGTACATCGGCGGCGTCGAGCACGCCATCCTGCACCTGCTGTACTCGCGCTTCTTCTGCAGGGCGCTGACCGACATGGGGCATCTGGACGTCCGTGAGCCGTTCACGAACCTCTTCGCGCAAGGGATGATCACCCGCGACGGCGCCAAGATGTCCAAGTCGCGCGGCAACACCGTCAACCCGCGCGAGTACGTCGAGCGCTACGGCGCCGACGTCTGCCGGACCTACATCTGCTTCATCGGCCCTCCCGACCGCGAGGCCGACTGGACCGACCAGGGGCTGGAGGGCGTCCAGCGCTTCCTGTCGCGGCTGTGGCGGCTCCAGCTGGAGGTCGCGGACCGCACGGAGGGTGGGCCTCAGCCCGGCGCCGAGCTTCCCGACGGCGACGCGCGCACCCTCTTCGCCAAGGCACACTGGGCGATCGACAAGGTCACCCACGACTTCCAGGCCGGGTTCCAGCTCCACACAGCGATCGCCGCGGTGATGGAGCTGGTCAACGAGGCCTACCGGCTGAAGGACGGCCTCTACGGAACGCCGGAAGGCGACAGCGTCGTGCGCTTCGCCACCGCGACCGCAGCCTCGCTCATCTTCCCCTTCGCGCCGCATCTCGGGGCCGAGGTCTACGAGGCGCTCGAGGGAGAGCGCGTCTGGGAGCGTCCCTGGCCGGAGCCGGATCGCGAGCTGCTCCGCAGCGACTCGTTCACCCTGGTCGTCCAGGTGAACGGCAAGCGCCGTGATCAGATCGAGGCAACCGAGGGCACCTCCGAGGAGGAGCTCCTGCGCCTGGCGCGCGAAACCGACGGCGTCAAGCGCCACCTCGACGGCGGCGAGATCGTGAAGGAGATCGTCGTCCCCGGCAAGCTCGTCAACCTCGTGGTGCGGTAGGCCGCGACTCTGCTAGAAAGCGGCCCGTGCTGGTCAGGCGCTTTTCCGAGGCGGCCGTCGTCGACGTCCACCGCCTCTCGTCCCACCTCCTGATGGATGCAGGAGACCTCGGGTCCCGAAACTGCTCGGTGACCTGGCTCGAGGTCCCAGCGGGAGCGTCCGAAGAGTTGCGCTCGCACGAGGAGGCCGAGCAGGTCTACGTCGTGGTCAAGGGGACCGGGACGATGTCGGCGACAGGCGATACCCAGCGTCTCGACGAGGGCGACCTCGTGCTGATCCCGCCGGCCACTGACCACGCCGTCGCGAACGACGGCGACGCCGTGCTGGCCATTGTCTCGGTCCAGTCCCCGGCCGTCTCGGCCGACGAGCTGTACAGCCGCCGCCTCGCCGCTCAGGCCTCGGGCTACGACGACGAGGACTACGAGTAGCGGGTCAGGGCCGCCGAGTACGGAGGCCCCATGACCACCGAGCGTAGGCGGGTCGTCGTCCACGGGCGCGTCCAGGGCGTCTTCTTCCGCGACTCGACCCGCCGCCACGCCCAGTCGCGCGGCGTCGCCGGCTGGGTGCGAAACCGCGCCGACGGCGCCGTGGAAGCCGTGTTCGAGGGAGCCCCCGATGCGGTCGAGGCGCTAATCGGCTTCGTCCGCGAGGGGCCCAGCGGGGCGGCTGTCGAGCGCGTGGACGTGCTCCACGAGGAGCCCGAGGGGCTCGCCGGGTTCCGAGTCGCCGGCTGAACGCGGGCCTTCCAGCTCGAAGTCGGCTCCAAGCCGGCGCATCCAGCGCGCGCTCCGTGGCGAGGGGGCGGGCACGCTGTCGCCATGGCCGACCTCAGCCGCCTCCAGCTCCTCGTCTACGCGGCCATTGCGGTCGCAGTGCTGCTGATCGGCGCCCGCTGGGTGCGCGACGCCGACAATGGCGCCGGGGAGCCCGGCGGGATCGCCTTCGCCGCCGAGGGCGGAGAGCCGGGTGAAGAGGGGTCGAGCTTCGCGGCCTCGGCCGGTGGGGGAGAGGACGTCGTGGTGCACGTGGCCGGCGAGGTGCGCGACCCGGGTGTGTACCGGCTGCCGGCCGGCTCCCGCGTTGCCGACGCCGTCGAGCGTGCCGGCGGCCCCGGCCCGGCCGCGGGCACCGACGCGATCAACCTGGCCGCCAGGCTCGCGGACGGACAGCAGGTGGTCATGCCGCCCAGGGCCCCGGGCGGCGCCACGGCCGCCGAGGACGGCCCGATCAGCCTGGGGACGGCCACGCTCGAGCAGCTCGACACGATCGAGGGCATCGGGCCGGTCACCGCCCAGGACATCCTGGATCACCGCGACGAGCAGGGAGGCCTCTCCTCGGTCGACGAGCTCGACGAGATCAGCGGGATCGGCCCGGCGACGATGGAGGCGCTGCGCGACGGGCTCCAGCCCTGAGCGTGCCTGGAGGGACGCGGACGTGGGGGCTCGGGGGGCTGGTGGCGGGTCTCGTGGGCTCGCCGGCTGCCGCGATCCGGCCGCCGGTCGCGCTTCTGGCTTGCGCCGCCGCAGCGACCGCGCTCATGTGCCGCCGGGGCTTCGGCGCCGTCACCGCGACGGCCCTCGCCCTGACGATGGCCTTTGTCGGCCTCTGGGTCGGCGCCGCACGCGTCGAGGCGATCGACGCGCGCGCGGCACAGGTGCGCCCGAACGCCGACGTCGAGGTCCGGGGCTTCGTCGAGGCAGTGCCGCGGCGCTCGCACGGGGAGGTCCGCGTGCGGGTGGCCGCGGCCGAGGGGAGGCTCCTCGTCGAGGCGCCCGAGCCCGTCGCGGACCTTCCGGTGGGCGCGGAGGTCGCGGCGCGGGGCATCGCCCGGGCCCCGGCCGAGTGGGAGCGCTCGTACCTGCGCCGCCTGGGCATCGCCACCGTCGTGCGGGCAAGGTCGCTTTCCCTGACGGGGGCTCGGCGCGGCGGCGTCGCCGGGATCACCGACCGCGTTCGCGAGCGGGCGGAGGCGGCGCTTGGCCACGGGACGCCCGAGGCGCAGGCCGCCCTTCTCCGCGGCTTCGTGCTGGGCCAGGACGACCGCATCGACCCGGGGACCGTCGCCGAGTTCCAGCGCTCCGGCCTGGCCCACCTGTTGGCCGTGAGCGGGCAGAACATCGTCCTGCTCGCGCTGTTGGCGATGCCTGTGCTGGCTCTGTTCGGGCTGGGAAGGCGCGGGCGCCTGGCCGGCGTGATCGCCCTGATCGCGATCTACGTCCCCGTGGCCGGCGCCGGGGCCTCGATTCAGCGGGCAGGCGTCATGGGAGCCGCGGGGACGATTGCCGCCCTCGCCAGCCGGCCCACGGCCCGCTGGTACGCGCTGCTCCTCGCGGCCGCGGTCACGCTCGTCTTCAATCCCCGGGCATCCGGGGACGTGGGCTGGCAACTCAGCTTCGCGGCGGTGATCGGGATCGCGCTTTGGGCGGCTCCGCTTCGCTCGTTCCTCGCCCGAGGCTCGCCACGTCGCGGCGTGCGGGGCGCGCTCGCCGAGGGGGCCGCGGTGACGGTCGCGGCCACCCTGGCAACGGCGCCGCTGATGGCGCACCACTTCGAGTCCCTCTCGCTGGCCGCGATCGCCGCGAACCTGCTCGCCGTGCCGGCCGTCGCGCCGGTCATGTGGCTGGGCATGCTGGCGGCGGCGGCTGGCCAGCTGGCCTGGCTTCCGGTCGAGCCGATCACCGGTCTCGCCGGCTTGTTCGCCGCTTACATCTCGCAGATCGCGGCGTGGGCGGCCGAACCGGCCTGGGCGCAGATCCAGCTGCGCCTCCCGAGCCCGCTGGCGGTCGCCGGCGTGTACGCCGCCGCGATCGCGGCCGGCTGGATCCTCGCCCGCCGGGCGCGGCTGCGCCACGCCCTCGCCCCGCGGGTTGCACTCGCGGCCCGGGCTGCCGGCGCGGGCGCCGTACTGCTGGCGACGTTCGCGCTGGACGCCCGTCCGACCGTGGGCCAGGCCCCCGGTGACCCCGGGCGGGGGCTGACGGTGCGAGTGCTCGACGTGGGGCAGGGCGACGCCATCCTGCTCCAGCCTGCGCGGGGCGACCCCGTCCTGGTCGACGTGGGCCCGGCCGCGGGCGGGACGGCGGACCGGCTGGCCGCGCTCGGCGTCGACCGGCTCGCCGCCGTCGTGATCACGCACGACGAGGCCGATCACTCGGGGGGGCTGGCCGAGGTGCTCGCGCGCCTGGAGGTCGGCACCCTCGCCTGGGGCGCCCAGGACCGCGACCTCGAGGCAATCGCCGCTGGCGCCGGGACGCGCGGGCTGCAGCTCACCGAGGGCGAGACGATCTCGTCCGGATCGCTGCGGCTGCGGGCGCTGTGGCCCCCACCCGAGCTGGTCGACGGTCGCCCGGGCGGCCCACCCAGCGATCCCAACGCGCTCGCGGTGGTGGCGCTCGCGCGTTGGAGGCACTTCAGCGTGCTGCTCACGGGCGACGCCGAGGCCGAGGCCATCCGGCTTGACCCCGGGCCGGTGGACGTCCTGAAGCTGGCCCACCACGGCTCGGCCGACGCCGGGCTCGCCTCCCTGCTGGAGCGCGCTACGCCCCGCCTTGCGGTGGCGTCGGTGGGCGCCGGCAATCCGTTCGGCCACCCGGCGCCGGAGACGGTCGCGGCGCTCGGCGAGCAGCGGGTTCCGCTGCTGCGCACCGACCTCGCCGGCGAGGTCGTGCTGGCCGCGGACGCTCGTGGCTGGAGCGTCCTCCCCTCCGAATAGGATCGCGCCCATGAACGATCAGCCGCCTCAGCAGCCCCCGCCGCAGCAGCCTCCACCGCCGCAGCAGCCTCCACCGCCGCAGCAGCCCGCCGCAGCTACGCCGCCCCCGGCGCCGCCGCCCCCCGCCGCCCCGGCCGACGACAAGGCCTCGGGCGGCCTCCGGGCGCTGGGCGTAATCCTCGCCCTGGTCCTGGCGTTCGGCGCCGCCGTGATGATCCTCGTGGGCCTCGACATCAACGACCTGGCCTCGTGCGAGAAGCCGGCGGAGGTCATCGCCAGCGGCGAGAACGAATGCTTCGACGGGTCCGACGGCATCAAGCCCGTGGTGGTCGGCCTGGCGATCGCGAGCGGCGTGGTCGGCGCCGTCGCCGCCCTCCTCGGCATCGCCTTCGCCGTCACCGGCCGTCGCGGGCGCCTGTTCGCGCAGCTGTCGATCGCCGCGGTCCTGCTGGCCGCGCTCGCCCTGATCATCGGATAGATGGTTGATTCCATCTAGGCGCCCGGAGCCCGGAATACACTCGGCCGCGTGCCAGCGGACGAGCTCAAGCCGGCCTACCTGATCGCGGGCACAGACGCCGCGAAGATCGACGCCGTGCTCGCCCGGCTTCGCTCCCGCGCCGAGCGCGAGAGCGGCCCGGGCGCGCTGGAGGTCATCCCGCAGCTCGCCGCTGGCGGGCCGGACCCTGCCGGTCTCGTGGGGTCGCTCCCGGCCATGACGTTGATGACGGGGCGGCGATTCCTCCTAGCCGACGGGGTCCAGCGCTGGACGGCCAAGCAGGCGGGGTCGGTGGCGGAGGCCCTGGGCGAGCTCCCGCCTGACCTCACCGTGGTGATGGTCGCTCGCGAGGAGCCCCCGAAGGTCCGCGCGCCGAAGGCGCTCGCCGACGCCGTCGAGGCGGTCGGAGGCGACAAGCTCGAGTTCGCCGCGCCCAAGGGCAGGCAGCTCCCCGTCTGGCTTGCCGCCGAGGCCAAGGGGCGCGCGTTCACGATCGAGCCCGACGCCGCGCGCCTCCTGATCGAGCGGATGGGCGACGGCACGGTGCGCCTGAGCACCGAGCTCGACCGGCTCGCCACCTGGGCCGGCGAGGGAGGCACCGTCGAGCTCGAGGATCTCGAGGCGATGGTCGCCGATACCTCGGAGGAGGTCGCCTGGGCTCTGGCCGACGCTCTCCTGGACCGCGATCCGGCCGCGGCCGTCGCGGCTGCCGAGCGCCTCACGGGCCAGGGCGAGGCGACGACCCCGCTTATCTACGGCGCCGCGAAACGCCTGCGCGACGCCCACCGGGCGCTGACGCAGCTCGAGCGTGGACGGCCTCCGAAGGAGGTCGAGTCCTCGCTTGCGATGCACCCCTACGCCGCCAAGATGCTGATGCGAAAGGTCCGGGGCGGAAGCCTCGACGACCTGCGGGCCGCGACCTGTGCGGTCGCCGACCTCGAGTGGTGGACCCGTGGCGGGTCCGACTATCCGGACGACGTGGCGCTCACGCTGACCCTGCGCCGGGCGGCCGGTGCCTCCGGCTGAGAGAAGCTACTCGCCGCCGGCGGCGATGCGCGCGGCGCGGGACTTCTTGCGAGCGCCGTTGTTGGCGTGCAGCGCCCCGGCCTGGACGGCCTTGTCGACGCGCGACTCGAGCGCCTGGAACTCGGCGGCCACCGTGTCCTGGTCGCCCGCGGCCACGGCCGCCTCGAGGCGCTTGAAGTGCGTGCGCACGGCGCTCGTCACGCGGCGGTTCTCCTGGCGCTCGCGCTCGGTCCGGGCGTTGCGCTTCTTCTGTGAGGCGATGTTGGCCATCGATCGACGGGGCAGTGTAGTGGGCGCGATGCGTGGGGCGCAGCGCTGATGGAGATGGGGAAGTATGAGGGCGTGGGGGCCAGCCCGGCCGAGGAGGCGATGGTCGGCGGCACCGAGGCGGCCCGCAGGTCGGCCGAGAGCGAGCTGCCCCCGCGCAAGCCTGGCCGCCTGGCGCGCTCGACCGCCCTGTTCTCGCTGGCCACCGGCCTCTCGCGCATCGCGGGCCTGGTCCGCGAGATCGTCGCCGCCTCCTACTTCGGCGTGAAGGGGCCGATGTCGGCGTTCACGATCGCCTTCCAGGCCCCGAACCTGGTCCGCAGCCTGTTCGCCGACGCGGCGATCCAGGCCGCGTTCGTGCCCGTGTTTACCGAGCTCCTCGAGAAGGGCGAGCGGCGCGAGGCCTTCCGCCTCGCCTCCACGTTGATCTTCCTAGTCGGCCTCATCCTCGGCGCGCTGACGGCGCTGTTCATCCTGATCGCGCCGACGGTGATGAGCCTGGTCGCTCCCGGCTTCGAGGGCGAGCTGCTCGACCTCACGGTCACCCTGTCGCGGCTGCTGTTCCCGATCCTGGTGCTGCTGGGCCTGACCGGGATGGTCGTCGGGGTGCTGAACAGCTACGACCGCTTCGGGGTTTTCGCGATCTCCCCGTTTTTCTGGAACGTCGCGATCATCTTCGTGCTCGTCGCCGGCGCGCCCCTGTTCCCCGACGGCGACGAGATCTACGCGTACGCGATCGGCGTCCTGGTCGGCACCGTGGTCCAGCTGCTGCTGCCGCTGGCCGACCTGCACAACACGCCGTTCGGCATCAGGCGTGCGCTGATCGACCCGTTCAAGACCAGGCTCGGGACGGCTTTCCGCAACGCCGACGTCCGCCGGGTGCTCCTGCTGATGCTGCCGGTGACCATCAGCCTCGGGCTGATCAACTTCAACCTCGTGATCAACAGCCTTGTCGGCACGCTGATCAGCGACCCCATCGTCGCCGAGCGGGCGCCGGCCGCGATCGACAAGGCGTTCCGGATCTACATGCTGCCCCAGGGCATCTTCTCGGTCGCAGTGGCGACCGTCCTGTTCCCGACGCTCGCGCGGTACGCGGCCCGGGGGGCGTTCGACGACCTCCGCAGCACGATGGCCAACGGCATGCGCCAGATCGTCCTGCTCCTGGCGCCCGCGACCGCCGCGATCCTGGTGCTCTCCGAGCCGATGACCCGGCTGGTGTACCAGCGGGGCGAGTTCGGGCCCTCCCAGACCGAACTCGTCGCGACGGCGCTCTTCTGGTTCGCCTTCTCGCTGCCGTTCAATGGCCTGTTCCTGCTCCTGACGCGAACCTTCTTCAGCCTCCAGCGGCCCTGGCTTCCGACCGCGATCTCGGCGGGCAACCTGGCGGTGACCGCGATCGGCGCCCTCGCCCTCTACGGCGAGTTCGAGGTGGCCGGCATCGTCGCCGCGACGGGGATCGCCACCGCGGCGAGCGTCGTGGCGCAGGCGTTCGTGCTGCGCGGGCAGCTGGGGCGGCTCGAGCTCGCGAAACTGATCTCGACCTCGGTGCGGGTGACGATCGCCGCCGGCGTCTTGGCGGCGGTCTCCTACTTCGCCTGGGATGCGCTCGACGCCGAGCTCGGCCGCGGCCTGGGGGGGCAGATCGCCTCGCTCGGGATCGCGTTGACGCTGGGGCTCGCCGCGTACATCGCGGCGGTCGCGCTGATGCGCGTTCCCGAGGCCCGGCAGATCGCCGGCCTCGTGCGCCGCCGTGCCTGAGACACCCATTTTGCAACGAAAGATGTGTGATGTCGGTCACACAACAGGTTATTTCCTCACACTTTCGTGTATGTATGCGCCTGGGCCGCTGACCGACGCCTGAGGGCGCGTGAGCGCCCGCTTCGGCGGCCCACCGGCGGCCAGCTCGCCACGGCGCACCAAATCGCGCCGCCCCTCGGGGGGTAAACGATCAACCGGTTCGCGACGTTCGTCGCGCTGGGGACGGCGTCAACGAACGAAATGCGACCAAATCGACTCATATGGACGCTGGGCGTCTGCGCGGTCGCCGTGATCGGCGTCCCCGCGGCTGCCGGCGCGCCCGCGAAGGCCCCGGGGCCCGCCGAGGCGGTGTTCCCGGTGCCGCGAGAAGCGGCCGCGAAGGCCGCGTCGGTAAGCCGCAACCTCCGCCGCGAGCGCCAGGAACGCCGCGAGCAGCGCGAGGGCCCCGTACATCCGCTCGTCGGAGAGCCGGACTACGGGACCGCCGAGAACGCCTTCGGCGCCGCCCGCTCCGGCCACTCGCACGGCGGGCAGGACGTGTTCGCCCCGGCGGGAACGCCGCTGGTGGCGGTGACCGAGACCGAAGTGATCGAGGCCGGGACCGACGGCGCCCAGGGCAACTACGCGCACCTCTACGACCCCGAGGCCGACCGCACCTACGTCTACATGCACATGATCGCGCCGCCCTCCGTCGAGGCCGGCGACGAGCTCACCGCCGGCCAGGGAATCGGCGGGGTCGGCTGCACCGGCTCGTGCTGGGGCGACCACCTCCACTTCGAGGTGCGCGCCGGGCGCGGGTGGGGCGGCGAGCCGGTGGACCCGATGCCGCTGCTTCAGGACTGGCCGCAGGCCAAGTCCGGCTGAGCGAGCCTTCTACGGCACCGGGGTTAGCGTGAACTCGAGGTTGTCGTGCTCCACAGCGGATCGCCATACTCATCGCGCCCCATGGAGCGGATCCGCAACTTCTCGATAATCGCCCACATCGACCACGGCAAGTCGACCCTGGCCGACCGCATCCTCGAGGTCACGGGCGCGGTCGACGCGCGCAAGCACATGCCCCAGCTGCTGGACTCGATGGACCTCGAGCGCGAGCGCGGGATCACGATCAAGGCCCAGGCGGTTCGGGTGCCGTTCACCGCGGGTGACGGCACCACCTACCACCTGCATCTGATCGACACGCCGGGGCACGTCGACTTCTCCTATGAGGTCTCGCGCTCGCTGGCTGCGTGCGAGGGGGCGATCCTGGTCGTCGACGCGGCCCAGGGCGTCGAGGCGCAGACCGTCGCCAACACCTACGCCGCCATCGAGGCCGGCCTCGAGATCGTTCCCGTCCTCAACAAGGTCGACCTGCCCAGCGCCTACCCCGATCGGGTCGCCGGCGAGGTCGTGGACCTGCTCGGCTGCAAGGAGTCAGACATCCTGCGCATCTCCGCCAAGACCGGCGAGGGCGTCTCGGCGGTGCTCGAGGCGATCGTCGATCGCGTCCCCGCCCCGGTGGGCGCCCCGGACGCCGAGCCGCGCGCCCTTATCTTCGACTCGGAGTTCGACCAGTACCGCGGGGTCGTCGCCTACGTGCGGATGGTCGACGGCGCCTTCCGCACGGGCGAGCCAATTCGGGCCATGCAGGCGGGGACCGAGGCCGAGATCGATGAGATCGGCTTCTTCGCCCCGGAGATGGCGCCGGCGGCAGGAATGGACGCGGGCGAGGTCGGCTACGTGATCACCGGGCTCAAGGACGTGGCGAAGCTCCGCGTTGGAGACACCCTCACGGCTCGCACCGGCGGCGCCGGCAAGGCTCTCCCGGGCTACCGCGAGGTGAAGCCGGTGGTGTTCTGCGGCCTCTTCCCGATCGACACCGACCGCTATGAGGACCTGCGCGAGGCGCTCGAGCGGCTCGCGCTGAACGATGCCGCCCTCTCGTATGAGCCCGAGACCTCGGACGCGCTCGGATTCGGCTTTCGCTGCGGCTTCCTGGGGCTGTTGCACATGGACATCGTGCGCGAGCGGCTGGAGCGCGAGTACGACCTCGAGCTCCTGGCGACCACGCCGAACGTCAGCTACCAGGTGACGCTGGTTCACGGCGACGAGCCGGTCGAGGTCCACAGTCCCACGGGGATGCCGGACGCCGGCGAGATCGAGGCCGTTGCCGAGCCGTTCATACGCGCCTCGGTCATCACGCCCACCGACTACGTCGGGGCGGTCATGGAGCTGTGCCAGAAGCGCCGCGGGGACCACGTCGACATGCACTACCTCTCGCCGGAGCGCGTGCAGATTCGCTACGACCTTCCGCTCGCCGAGATCGTCCTCGACTTCTACGACCAGCTGAAGTCGCGCACCTCGGGCTACGCCTCCCTGGACTACGAGCCGATCGGCAACCGCGTGTCCGACCTGGTGAAGCTGGACGTGCTGCTGGCGGGCGACCGGGTCGACGCGCTGTCGGTCATCGTCCACCGCGACGATGCCGTCGTCGCCGGCCGCCAGCTTGTCGAGCGGCTCCGCAAGACGATCCCGCGCCAGCTCTTCGATGTGCCCGTCCAGGCGGCCGTGGGGTCGCGGGTGCTCTCGCGTGAGACCGTCAAGGCGTTGCGAAAGGATGTGACCGCGAAGCTCTACGGGGGCGACGTGACGCGCAAGCGGAAGCTGCTCGAGAAGCAGAAGAAGGGCAAGAAGCGAATGAAGCAGGTGGGTCAGGTCGAGGTGCCGCAGGAGGCGTTCCTCTCGGTCCTGGAGCTGGAGCGATGAGCGCGGCCGACGAGGAACGCGAACGCAACCTCGCCCTGCTGAAGGACGGCACCGAGGCCTACAACCGCGGCGATCTCGGGTTCGCGGTCCAGCACGCCGCCGATGACGTCGAGGTGTCCGTCCACCACGAGCTGATCAACGAGGGGACGAATCGCGGTCGCGACGCGTTCGCGCGCTGGATGGCGAACTGGCAGGAGGCCTGGAGCGAGATGACCATCGACATCCGCGACGTCGAGACGATCGATGACACCCACCTGCTTGTCGACGTCTTCCAGCACGGCGTCGGCGCGGCCAGCGGGGTCCCGGTCGAGATGGATCTATTCCAGCTGATCGAGGTCCGCGACGGGCAGATCGCCCGCTTCCACCTCTACCCGGACCGCGAGACGGCCCTCGCCGGCCTCGAGCAGATGCGCGCGGCGGAGGGCGCGGCGTGAATCCGGACGACCGGGTCGAGTTGATCCGAGGCGGCTTTGAGTCCTGGGAGTCGGGCGACGTCGAGGCGACGCTGGCGCTGTATGACCCGGAGATCGAGGTGTACGCGCCGCCCGAGATCGGCAACGCCGGGACTTACCACGGCACCGACGGCTTCCTCGAGTGGACGCGTGCCTGGCTCGAGGCGTGGGAGACGTTTCAGCAGGAGCTGGTGGCCGTCGAGGCGTTCGGCGATACCCATGCCCTGGCAAGGGTGAACCAGACGGGCGAGGGCAAGGGCAGCGGGATCCGGGTGGAGCGAGCGGCGACCTACATCTACGACGTCCGCGACGGCAAGCTCGTTTTCATGGCCCTCTTCTTCGATCACGAGAAGGCGGTCGCGCTTGCGCGCGAGCGCGAAGCCGCCGACTAGACTGCCGCCGCGATGGCGATCAAGACCGACGCGGCCGGCAAGGCCTGGGATCCCGTGAGCTTCGAGGTCGAGGCCGAGCGGATCTCGCAGTACGCGTCCGCGATCGGCGAGGACAACCCCGTCCACCACGACGCCGAAGCGGCGAAAGCGGAGGGCTTTCGCGACCTCGTCGCGCCGCCGATGTTCTGCGTCGTCTACAGCTCGCCCGCGATGGGCCCGGCGATCCTCGACCCCGAGATCGAGATGAACTTCGCGACGATGGTCCACGGCGGCCAGGAGTTCGTGTGGGGCGAGCCCGTCTGCGCCGGCGATGAGATCACGACCACCGTGACCTGCAAGTCGATCGACGAGCGCGCCGGGAAGGGCTTCTACGTCTTCGAGTCGGTGTCCCAGAACCAGGACGGCGCCGAGACCGTGCGGGCCACCTGGACGAACATCGTCCGCGGCGTCTGAGCTGAAGGAGGCAACCCGTGAGCGACCTGAAGCCCGGCGACTCGCTCCCCGAGCTCCACGTGACCCCCGACGCGGGGCTCACCAAGCGCTACGCGGAGGCCTCCGGCGATCCGAACCCCATCCACATCGACGAGGACTTCGCGAAGAAGGTCGGCCTGCCCGGTTGCATCCTCCACGGCCTCTACTCGATGGCTCAGGTCGCGAAGGCCCATACCGACGTCGCGGGCGGCGACCCGCGGGCGCTGAAGCGCCTCGAGGTCCAGTTCCGGGGCATGGGCTTCCCCGAGCAGGAGATCGTGGTCTCCTCGACCGTGACCGAGGCCGACGGCGGCCGCGTCGTCACCGAGACCGTCGCCCGCCAGGGCGACAGCCGCATCATCCGCAACGCGACGGCCGAGCTCGAGCTCTAACCCGCTCGCAGCCACGCCAGCACCTCGGCGGCGTGGCTATCCGGTGGGAACACCGGATAGAAGACGTGCTCGATCCGGCCGTTCGACGCCACCAGGGTCAGCCGTTTCAGGAGCGTGAGCCCCGCCACCTCGAAGGTCGGGAGCCGCAGCGCATTCGTCAAGGCCAGGTCGGCGTCGGAGAGGATCGGGAACGGGAGCGCCAGCCGCCCGGCGAGCTCCCGCTGATGCTCGATCCCCTGGGTCGAGAGGCCCAGCACCGCGGCGCCCGCGTCGGCAAGCTCAGCGTGGTGGTCGCGGAAGCCGCAGGTCTCGGGGGTGCAGCCGCGCGCCCCTGGGATCGCATCCCAATCGTCGCTCAAGAGCGGCTCGCCCGGCCGCCCGGTCCACGGATAGGCGTAGACAACGGTCCTGCCGGCCAGGGAGGCCACGTCCACGGCGCACCCGTCGGTGGCGGCGAGCGGGATCGAGGGCACACCGGCGCCCGTCAGGTGGTCGGCGGCGCCGTCGTCGACGGGCTCCGGCAGGCCCGCGGGCAGGACCATCGGGTCGACCATGTTGCAAGTTTGTCACCCAACCACTCCTAGAATCCCCCTCGTGCTTTCCGAGCGTCAGCAGGACATCCTGCGCACGGTCGTGGACTCCTACCTCGAGTCCGGACGGCCCGTGTCCTCGAAGTCGGTCGCGGGCACGCAGGGCTTCGGCTGGAGCCCCTCGACGGTTCGCAACGAGCTGTCGGCGCTCGAGGCAGCGGGGTACCTGACCCATCCGCACACCTCGGCGGGCCGCGTTCCCACCCACGCCGGCTACCGCCTCTACGCTGACGCGCTGCTCGCTGCCCCGCCGCTGCCGGCTCGCCGCGAGGCGGGCCTCGACCTCTCCCAGATGCGCCGGGAGGTCGACGAGGCGATGCGCGCCACGACGACGGCGCTCTCCCGGATCACCGACCTGCTTGCGCTGGCCACGGCGCCCCCGGCGTCCAGCTCGCACGTGCATCGCGTCGAGGCTCTGCTGCTCCAGCCCAAGGTGGTTATGGTCGTCGTGATCGCGTCCAACGGCGCCGTCACGAAGCGCATCTACACGTTCGAGGAGCCAGTCGACCCCGGGCTCCTGGAATGGGCGTCGAGCTACCTCAGTGAGCGCCTGACCGGCCTCGCCCTGGGCGCCCGGATGACCGGCTCGATCCTGGCCGACCCGGAGCTCTCGGACGTGGAGCGGGATTTCCTTGGCCAGGTGTCCTCGGCGTTCACGGATCTCGAGCAGCGGGCGGGCGAGGATCTCTACGTCGAGGGCGCAGCCCGGCTGCTCTCCGAGGAACACGCTCCGGACATGCCGCACGCCGACAGCCTGATGCGCGCGCTCGAGGGCCGCGCCGGCCTGCTGCGCGTGCTGCGCTCGGCGCTCGACGAGCGCTCGGCGTTCGTATGGATCGGAAGCGAGAACCCGGCGCCCGAGCTCCGCTCGGTGAGCGTCGTGGGCGCCAACTACGGCCTCGGCTACCGCAACCTTGGCACCGTCGGCGTCGTTGGCCCGCTGCGGATGGATTACGAGACGGCGATCAGCTCGGTCCGCGAGGCGGCGACCGAGCTGTCGCGCTTCTTCGAGCTCGTCTACGAGGGATAGCCGTGCCGCGAGACTTCTACGAGGTCCTGGACGTGCCCCGGGACGCCGAGGCCGGCGAGATCAAGAAGGCGTTCCGCCGCCTGGCCCGCGAGCTGCATCCCGACGTCAACGACCACGATCCCGAGGCCGAGGAGAAGTTCAAGCAGGCGGCCGAGGCCTACGAGGTGCTCTCCAACGCCGAGCGGCGAGCCACCTATGACCGCTACGGCCAGGAGGGCCTGAGGTCAGGCGGCTGGGCGCCGCGAGCCGACGGCTTCACCAGCTTCGAAGACGTCCTGTCGAGCCTGTTCGGCCAGGGCGATCCGCTGTTCGGCGACCTCTTCGGCGGCGGCCGGCGTGGGCCCGCGACCGGCGGTGACGTCGGGGCTTCGGTCGAGATCAGCCTCGCCGAGGTTGTCTCGGGCGCGACCCGCGAGGTGGCGTTCGACGCGATCGGGACCTGCGAGCACTGTCGCGGCAACGGGGCCGAGCCGGGTACGCCCATCCGCACCTGCGAGACGTGCGGCGGCACTGGCCAGCTGCGCGAAGTCGCCCGGACCGCCTTCGGCCAGGTGATGCGGACGGCCGCCTGCGACGCCTGCGGCGGCGAGGGCAAGGTGCCGGAGACGCCGTGCGAGGAGTGCGCCGGCCGGGGGCGGGTCGTCAACCAGCGGACCTTCGAGGTCGAGGTACCGCCCGGGATCGAGGCCGGCCAGCGAATCCGAGTCTCGGGAGCCGGCCACGCCGGCGATCCCGGCGCGCCATCCGGCAATCTCTACGTCGAGGTCGCGGTCACGCCCGACGAGCGGTTCGAGCGCCACGGCGAGCATCTGATCAGCGTCGCGCGAATCCCGGCCACACGGGCGATGCTGGGCGGCGAGATCGAGGTCCCCACGCTCGACGGTGAGCGCTCGGTCGAGGTGCCGGCGGGGGCGCAGCCCGGCGAGCGGGTGATCCTGGACGGACAGGGACTCCCGTCGCTGCGGGGGTCGGGCCGCGGCGACCAGCACGTGGTCCTCGACGTGGTCGTCCCGTCCCGGCTGGACGACGAGCAGCGCGAGCTCGCCGAGCGCCTCGACGGCACCGTCGCCGATGAGCAGCTCTTGAGCGCCGAGGAGCGCGACGGAGGTAGGCGCTGGGGCCGGCGCCGCCGCCGCGCCCGCCGTTGATCCGCATGGCGGTCCGCTGCCGGCCCGAGGCCGCCGAGGCGGTGCTCGCCGAGCTCCTGATTCTGGCTCCCGGCGGGGTCGAGCAGGAGGACGGGGACGATTGGGTGGAGTACGCGATCTACGGGGCGCCGGGCGAGCTCCCCGACCTGGGATCGGTTGCCGCGCTCTCGGGCGATGAGCGCGTCGAGGTCACCTCCGAGGAGATACCCGACGACTGGGCCGACCGCTGGCGCGACTTCCACGAGCCGACCGCCATCGCCGGCGGCCGGGTGGTGATCCAGCCCTCGTGGACCGCGGGCGATGACGGTGCACTCGACCGGGCGGGAATCGTGGTTGTCGTCGACCCCGGGCAGGCGTTCGGCACCGGGGCGCATCCGACGACGCGGATGTCGGTGGAGCTGCTGCTGGAGCTAGTAGATGAGGGTGGAGCGCATGGGACGCTCGTCGACCTCGGCACCGGCTCGGGCGTGCTGGCGATGGCGGCCGCCAAGCTCGGCTGGGGCCCGGTCCTCGGCGTCGACAACGAGCAGGCCGCCCTCGAGGCGGCTCGCGACAACGCGATGGCCAACCGGGTCGAGCTCGAGGTCGCACGGGTCAACGTTCGCGAGAGCATGCCGCCGCTCGGCGAGACCGTCGTCGCCAACCTCACCACGCCTCTCCTGAAGGAGGTGGCGGAGAGAATGCGGGGCCGCGAGGACTGGACCCCGCGCGCGCTCGTCTGCTCGGGGCTGCTTACCCGCGAGCGCGACGCGGTAGTTGGGGGCTTCGAGGAGGCCGGCCTCGAGCTCGTCTCGGCGCTCGAGTCGGGCGACTGGGCCGCGGTCAGGATGGCCCCCAGATGAGCACCAACGACCTGCCCATCGCGGTCTTCGACTCCGGCGTCGGCGGTCTCACCGTCCTTCACGAGTTCCTCGTCTCCCTGCCCGAGGAGGACTACCTCTACCTCGGCGACTCCCAGCGCTTCCCCTACGGCGATCGCAGCGAGAGCGACCTGCGCGAGTGCGTAGCGCGCAACACCGCCTACCTCCTCGACCGCGGCGCGAAGCTGCTGGTGATCGCCTGCAACTCGGCCGCCGCGGCCGGTTACGAGACCGCCCGGGAGCTCGCCGCCGAGCATGGGGTCGAGGTGATCGCGGTCATCGAGCCCGAAGCCGAGATCGCCGCGGCGATCACGGCGTCGGGGCGGGTCGGGGTGCTCGCGACCCCCGCGACCGTCGAGCGCGGCGCATACCAGCGCGCACTGGAGCGCCAGCGCCGCGACCTCGACATCACCCAGGTGGCCTCGGGCGATCTCGCGAAGATCATCCAGAACGGCTTTCCCTTCGACGAGGGGGTGATGGCCACGGCGCGCCGAGCATGCGCCCCCTTTCAGGAGCGCGACGTGGACACGGTGATCCTCGGCTGCACCCACTACCCGCTTGTGGCCCCGATGCTCCAGCGGATCCTGGGGCGCGACGTCCGGCTCGTCACCGCCGGCCACGCGCTGGCGGCGAGCGCCCAGCGGGTGCTGGAGGAGGCGGGGACCGACGCCCATGACTACGAGGAGGGCACGTACGAGTTCCTCTGCACGGGCGACGTCGAGTCCTTCCGCGAGCTCGGTACGCGCTTCCTGCAGATGCCCCTCGGGACCGTCGAGCACGTCGATGTCTAAACGGGTGGCACGCACGGTCCCTGGCTACCCTTAGCGCCATGGCGATCCTCGAGCAGGTCCAGGCAGACACCCGAGATGCGATGAAGGCCGGCGAGCGCGACCGGGTCAGCGCCCTGCGCCTGATCGCCGACGCACTTCAGAAGGACATGAAGGATGGGGGCGAAGACGAGATCGCCGTTCTCCGGCGCGAGCGCAAGCGCCGCCTCGAGGCCGCCGACGCCTACCGCGAGGGCGGCTCCGCCGACCGGGCCGACGCCGAGCAGAGCGAGGCCGAGCTGATCCAGGGCTACCTGCCGGCCGAGCTCTCCGACGACGAGCTGGGCGGGCTGGTCGACACGGCGATCGCCGAATCGGGCGCGTCCGGTCCCCAGGACATGGGTAAGGCGATGGGCATCGTCATGGGCAGGGTCGCGGGCCGCGCCGACGGCAAGCGCGTCAGCGCCATGGTCAAGGAGCGCCTGGCGGCGTAAAGCTCTTGGCCCGCAGGCAGCTGACGCTGGACAACGAGACCGCGGCTGAGCTGGCCGGCTCCGAGGACGCGGTGCTGCGCGAGCTCGAGGACCGCCTGGGCTGCGACGTCTTCCTGCGCGGCAACGTGCTGACGCTCGACGGGGAGGCGGCCGACGTGCGCGACGCTGCGACCATCGTCGACGAGCTGGTCGGGTTGGTCGAGCGTGGCCACGAGATCGCCCCTACGACCGTGGACGTGGTGAGCGGCGCTGTCGACAACGAGGCGAAGCCCGCCGAGATCCTCGAGGACACCATCTGGAGCCACCGCGCGACGAAGGTGGCGCCGAAGACCGTCAACCAGAAGGCCTACGTCGACTCGATCCGAAACCACACGATCACCTTCGGGATCGGTCCGGCCGGCACCGGCAAGACGTTCCTCGCCGTCGCGTCGGCGGTCGCCGCGCTCGAGTCGCGCAACGTCAGCCGGATCATCCTCACCCGCCCCGCCGTCGAGGCCGGCGAGCGCCTCGGCTTCCTCCCCGGCGACATCCAGGCCAAGGTCGACCCCTACCTCCGCCCGCTCTTCGACGCCCTCTACGACATGCTCGACCCCGAGCGGGTCGCCACCTACCTTGAGCGCGACGTGATCGAGGTTGCGCCCCTGGCCTTCATGCGGGGCCGCTCGATCAATGACGCCTTCGTGATCCTCGACGAGGCCCAGAACACCACCCCGGAGCAGATGAAGATGTTCCTGACCCGCCTGGGCTTCGGCTCGCGCATGGTGGTCACCGGGGACATCACTCAGATCGACCTGCCGCGCGACCAGCGCTCGGGCCTGATCGTCGTCGGCGAGATCCTCGCCAAGGTCGCCGACATCAGCTTCGTTCGCTTCGGCGCCGACGATGTCGTGCGCCACGAGCTCGTGCAGCGGATCGTCGCCGCATACGGCGAGTACGCGGAGCGCGACGGCCCCAAGCCTTGATCGACCTCGCCGACGTGCCGGGCGACCTGCGTGACGCGGTCTCCTCGGCTTTGCGCGCGGCCGAGGTGGGCGACGGCCATCTCTCGGTCGAGCTCGTTGGCGAGGCCCGGATCACAGAGCTGAACCGAGAACACAGGGGCAAGGATGAGCCGACCGACGTCCTGTCGTTCCCGATCGACGGCGCCGGCGAGGTCTCGGGCCCGCGCGAGCTCGGCGATGTCGTGATCTGCCCCGAGCACACCGAGGATGTCGCCGCGGCGACCGTTCACGGCGTGCTTCACCTCTGCGGGTACGACCACGAGCAGGACTCGGGCGAGATGCTCGAGCTCCAGGCCCGCGCGATGAGGGAGCTCGCGTGACGCTGCGGTCGGGGTTCGTCGGGCTCGCCGGCCGCCCCAACGTGGGCAAGTCGACCCTGGTCAACGCGATCGTCGGCGCCAAGGTCGCGATCGTCTCCGACCGCCCCCAGACCACGCGCCGCGCCGCCCGCGGGATCGCAACCGACCCCGAGGCGGGCTGGCAGATGGTGCTGATCGACCTGCCGGGGGTGCAGCGGCCACGCGACCGCCTGACCCAGCGCATGCAGCGACGGGTCGAGCACGAGCTGGCCGAGGCCGACGCCGTCCTCTTCGTGGTCAACGCCGAGCAGGGCGTGGGACCCGGAGACCGCTTCATCGCCAACGCGATCCTGGGCGCACGGGCTCGCGAGGACGCCGGTGCCCCCGTGATCTGCGCCGTGAACAAGATCGACCGGCTCGGGCCGGCGGACACCACCGTCGTCCTCGCCGCGGTCGGCGAGCTCGCGGCCGTCGACGAGGTCTTCCCGGTGAGCGCCCGGACCGGCGAGGGCCTGGAGGCGCTCGTCGGGCGGTTGGGCGAGCTCCTCCCCGAGGGCCCGCCGCTCTACCCGGCCGACGAGCTCACCGACCGGCCCAGCGAGCTCCACCTGGCCGAGCTCATCCGCGAGCAGGTCCTGCGCCGCACCCGCGAGGAGGTGCCGCACGCGGTCGAGGTCGTGATCGACGAGGTCGCCGAGCGCGACGACGGCCTCCAGGAGGTGACCGCCCAGATCTGGGTCGAGAACGAGTCGCAGAAGGGGATCCTGATCGGCAAGGGCGGGCGGATGGTCCGCGAGATCGGGACCGCGGCCCGCCGTGAGCTCGAGGCGGAGCTGGGCGGCCAGGTCTTCCTGGACCTGGAGGTCCGGGTCCGCGAGCGCTGGCGCCGCGACGACGGGCTATTGGACCGGCTGGGGATCGAGTAGGAGTCCGACAAAGTGGGCTAGTGGCGTCGCGGAAACACCCGATTAACCACTGAGCGGCCCCGTGGCCCTACGGTCGGGGTCGATGGACAGGAAGCTCAACGGCTCCGGTTTCCTCGCGTCGGTGTGGGGTGGGGTCGGCGTCTTCTTCGTCGGGTTCCTCGGCAGCGAGGCAGTGTTCGGCCCGGGCGCGGAGGGGATCGCCCTGGAGTCCACGCTCGTCCCGGCGGTCGCGGCCGGCGTCGCCGCCTTCGCCTACCCGCTCACCCATGACCCCGGCGCCTCAGCGCTCCCGGTCGCCCTCGAGGAACTCGGGCGAGGCGATCGCGGCCACGCCCAGCGCGATCCCGACGAAGATCAGCGGCACGCCGACGATCCGGGCGATGCCCGCATCGATCACCAGCACCAACAGGCAGCCTAGGACGAAGCAGGCGGCCGCCGCCCGGGGAAGTCGCTCCCCGCTCATTGCCCGGCCTCCGTGTCGCTCGACCCGATCGGGTGGAACTCGTCGCCCAGCTTCCCCTGCAGCTTCAGCCGGAACAGGTATGCCAGCGACGGGATGATCACCGCGAGCGCCAGGGCGACCGCGATCAAGGTGGCGATCATCGTCGCGTCGCCGGCCGCCGCCTCCTCGAAGGTGAGCTGGCCCGGCAGGAAGTCCGGGCGCTGAGCCAGGGCCAGTCCGGCGAGCACCGTCGTGACGGCCGCGGCGGCGGTGTACCGAGCGGTCTCGAAGCGCCGGGCCCACACGAGCCACAGCGTCACGGCGCCCGTCAGGGCCGACGCGATCACCATCGCCAGGCCGGCGCCGGCCGTCAGGCCGTCGAAGAGGTCGCGCGCGTCGGCCTCGATCACGGCGAGGCCCCCGATCGCGAGCCCGCCGGCGACGATGGCGGCGCCAAGGGCGCGGCGGCGGAACGCCTCGGTGAGGTCGTCCAGGCCCAACCGCACCGAGTCGGCCGCCAGGAAGATCGCGGCGATGTAGGCGCTGGTCGCCACGGCGAGGACGCCGGTGAGGAGCGCCGTCGCCCCGGTCCAGCTGGCGATGGGATCGCCGGGATCGCCCCCGGCTGGCACGGCCCCCGACGCCACCGCGCCGATCGTGCAGCCCAGGAAGAAGGGCACCAGAAGCGATGACAACGCGAACGTCGCTCCCAGCACGCGTGCCTCGGCGATCGTCGCCGCCTCGCCCCTCAGCGCGAACGCGGCGCCGCGGAAGATGATCCCCACCGCCGCCAGGAAGATCGGCACGTAGAGCGTCTCCATCAGGGGCCCGAACGCGCGCGGGAAGCAGGTCCACATCACGACGAGCGCCACGATCAGCCACACGTGGTTCGCCTCCCACACCGGCCCCATCGACTGCTTCACGAGGCCCCGAAGGCGCGCGCCGCGCTCGGCTCCACCGGCCGTCAGGTCCCAGAAGCCGGCGCCGAAGTCGGCGCCTCCCAGCACCGCGTAGGCGGCGAGTGCCACGACCAGGACTGCGACAGCGAGGTCGGCGAGCATCTAGGGCAGCACCTCCACGCCCTGCGTCCCGGCGGCCCCCTCGACCTCCGGCGGCGTCCGCGCCAGGCGCCGGAGCATGAACAGCGCCACCGAGGCCAGCCCGATGTACACGGCCACCAGCGTGGCGTAGCCGACGGGGATGCCCTCGGCGCCGGTGACGGCCTCCTCGGTTCGCATCAGCTCGTACACGATCCATGGCTGGCGTCCGACCTCGGTCACGATCCAGCCTGAGATCAGGGCGACGAGCGAGAGCGGCCCGGCGACGGTGACCGCGCGATAGAACCATTTCGTCACCGGCAGCGAACCCCGGCGCAAGCGCATCCAGAGGAACCAGACGGCGAGGGCCGCAAGCCCGGTCCCGATCCCGACCATCGCCTGGAAGCTGTTTCGGACCCAGGCCACCGGGGGCCGGTCGTCGGCCGGCACCGCGTCGAGTCCCTCGACGGTGGCGTTCGGGCCGTGGAAGGCGAGCAGGGAAAGCAGCTTCGGGATCGTCACCCCCGCGTAGACCCGCCCGTCGACGTACACGCCACCAATGGTGAGGCCCGCCCCTTCGGTGGTCTCGTCGAGGCCCTCCATCGCCGCCAGCTTCACGGGCTGCTCCTCGGCGACCGTGCGCGCGGCCCAGTCACCGATCACGAGCTGCGCCGGCGCCGCCAGCGCCAGCACAGCCAGCGGGATCACCAGCCCGGCCCGGTGGTAGCGGTCCCGGCGCCCTCGAAGGTGGGCGACCGCGTAGACCGAGGCGACGAGGGCGCTGGCCACGATCAGGCCGGCGAGGTACATGTGGATCTCCTCGTGCCAGAGGTTCGCGTTGAAGAGCGCCTCCAGCGGCCGCACCTCGGTCACCTCGCCGTTTGCCCCGACGTCGAATCCCTGCGGGTTGTTCATCCAGCCATTCACGGCGATCACGGCGGCACGAGCCGCCCACGCCGGAGATCACGATCGGTAGCCCGCTGAGGAAGTGCGCCCGGGGCGACAGGCGGTCCCAGCCGTACACGTAGATCGCGATAAAGATCGCCTCCAGGAAGAAGAACAGTCCCTCGATCGCGAAGGCGAAGCCGAATACCTCGCCCCACTGCTCCATGAAGCGCGGCCACAGGAGCCCCAGCTCGAAGGACAGGATGGTCCCGGTCACGACGCCGATCGCGAACAGGATCAGCATCACCTTCGACCACCGCTTGGCGAGCGTGCGATAGACGGGGTCGCCGGTGCGGTTGTAAAGCCACTCCGTGAACAGGACCATCCCCGGGAACGCGATCCCGAAGCACACCAGCGGGATGTGGACGCCCAGCGACAGTGCCTGCATCTGCCGCGCCTCGAGCAGGTACGGCTGATCGACGGCCCCGACCGCCTGAGCCACGGGAAGGATGTCGCCGATCATCCATCGCAGAGAGTAGTGAGCGCCGCGGCCCGGGAGGGGCCGGCAGCCGCCCCTAGACTGGCTGCAATGACGGGCGAAAGCGAGATCCGCTTCGACGAGGCAGGCCTGGTGCCGTGCGTAGCCCAGGATTGGGTGACCGGCGAGGTGCTGACGCTGGCCTACATGAACGAGGAGGCCCTGCGCCTCACCCGCGAGCTCGGCGAGGTCCACTTCTTCAGCCGCTCGCGCCAGGAGCTCTGGCGCAAGGGCCAGACCTCGGGCAACACGATGGCGCTGCGCGAGCTGCGCTTCGACTGCGACGCCGACGCGCTGGTCGCTTTGGTCGAGCCGGCCGGACCTGCCTGTCACACCGGCGAGCGCTCGTGCTTTCACCGCGACATCGAGGACTCCTCGACGCCGGAGCCCGCCGCCCACGAGGCGCTCGCCGCGCTCGAGCGCACCCTGGCCGCTCGCGCGACCGAGCGGCCCGAGGGCTCCTACACCGTCGGGCTCCTCGACGATCCCGACCGGATTGGCGAGAAGGTGCGAGAGGAGGCCGAGGAGGTCGCCCGCGCCGCCGCGTCCGAGTCCGCCGAGCGGGTCGCCGAGGAGGCCGCCGACATCCTCTACCACCTCCAGGTGCTGCTTCGATCCCGCGAGGTGCCGCTGAGCGCGGTTCTGGAGACCCTCAATGGCCGTCGCGGCTGAGCGCAGCGGCGTGGTGCCGCTGGTCGATCGCTTCGTCGACGACTGCGAGACCCCGGTCTCGGCGTTTCTGAAGCTCCGCGAGGCCTTCGAGGGGCCTGCCTACCTCCTGGAGTCGGCCGAGCAGGGACGCCTGGGTCGCTATTCCTTCCTTGGCCTCAGGCCCGAGCGCTCGGTGCGCTGGTCGCTCGGCGACGACGGCGACCCCTACCGGGTGGCCGCCGGGCTGGTGGACGCCTACGAGGTGACCGCGCCGGAGGGGCTTCCGCCGCTGCCCGGGGCGGTCGGCTTCTTCGGATACGACTTGGTGCGCACCGTCGAGCGCCTCGCGGATCCGAACCCCGACCCGCTCGGCCTTCCCGACATGGCCCTGATGGTGTGCGAGCTGATGCTCGTCTTCGACCACCTCAAGCACGAGCTCAGCGTGATCGCGTTCCCCTTCGCGTCGGACGCCGATGCCCAGGAGCTGGTCGCCGAGGCCAGGGCGGCGTTGCGAGCGCCCGTGCCCCGGGCCACGGCCGCCGCCACCGACGCCCCGGAGTTCGAGTCGAACATGAGCCGCGAGGACTTCGAGGCCAACGTCTCCCGGATCGTCGAGTACGTCCACGCCGGCGACGCCTTCCAGGTCGTGCCCTCGCAGCGGTTCAGCGCACCCGCCCCGGCCGAGGCGTTCTCGATCTACCGCGGCCTGCGGACCGTCAACCCGTCTCCCTACATGTACTTCCTGGACTTCGAGGACTTCCAGCTGGCCGGCGCTTCGCCCGAGCCGCTGATCAAGGTGTCCGGCCGGCGCGTCGAGACCAGGCCGATCGCGGGCACCTATCCCCGCGGCGCCAGCGAGGAGGAGGACCGCCGCAACGCCGAGGCCCTCTTGGCCGATCCCAAGGAGCGCGCCGAGCACGTGATGCTGGTCGACCTGGGCCGCAACGACCTGGGGCGGGTCTGCGAGTACGGCTCGGTCAGCGTCGACGAGATGATGGGCGTCGAGACCTACTCGCACGTCCTCCACATCGTGAGCCAGGTGTCCGGGACGCTTCGGCCCGACGTCAGCGCGATCGAGGCGCTTCGGGCCACGCTGCCCGCCGGGACGCTCTCGGGCGCCCCGAAGGTGCGAGCGATGGAGATCATCGACGAGCTCGAGCCCCACAAGCGCTGCTCATACGGCGGCGCGATCGGATACCTGGGGTTCGACGGCGACCTCGACACGGCGATCCACATCCGCACGGTCGTCGTCAAGGACGGGCGGATCCACGTGCAGGCCGGAGGGGGCACCGTCGCCGACGCCCAGCCCGACTACGAGTACCGGGAGAGCGTCAACAAGGCGACCGCGGTCTTCCGCGCCGTCGAGCTGGCAGCCGGTCAGCCGGAGTGGCCTTGAGCGCAGAGCCAGTACAAGGGAACGGTGCCTCCAGGCGAAGCGCGATTGGGGTGTGATCGTGAGGGTTCTCGTCATCGACAACTACGACTCGTTCACCTACAACCTGGTCCAGTACCTGGGGGAGCTGGGCGCGGAGGTCGAGGTGGTGCGCAACGACGTCGCGGGCGTGGAGGAGCTGCTCGAGCGGGGCGCGGAGCGCTTGGTCATCTCGCCCGGCCCCTGCACCCCCGCGGACGCGGGGGCCTCGATCGAGGCCTCGCGGGCGTTCCCGGAGGCTGGGGTCCCGACTCTGGGCGTCTGCCTGGGCCACCAGTCGATGGTGGAGGCGTTCGGGGGTCGGACCATCCGGGGCGAGCCCATTCACGGCAAGGACGCCGACGTCTCACACGACGGCTCGGGCATCTTCGCCGGCCTGCCGAGCCCGCTGAAGGCGGGCCGCTACCACTCCCTGGTCGCCGACCCCAACCTTCCCGACGAGCTCGAGCTCACCGCGTCGCTGGGCGACGTCGTGATGGCGGTACGCCACCGCGAGCTTCCCGCGGTGGGGGTCCAATTCCACCCCGAGTCGGTGCTGACGCCGCACGGGAAGGACCTGCTCAAGAACTTCCTCGGCGGCGGAGAGGTGGCCTGATGCCGAACGAGATCGTCACCAGGGCCATCGACGCGGTCGCGAGCGGCGACCACCTGACCGCCGACCACGCGACGGCCGTGCTGGACGAGATCATGGAGGGCCGTTCGAGCGAGGTGCAGACCGCCGCGTTCCTGATCGCGCTGCGCTCGAAGGGCGAGACCGTGGCCGAGCTAGTCGGCCTGGCGCGGACGATGCGGCGCCTGGCCGCCGAGGTCGAGGCGGGTCGCGACGACCTGGTGGATACGGCCGGGACCGGCGGCGGGCCGTCGACGTTCAACATCTCGACCGCGGCCGCCCTGGTCGCGGCGGGCGCGGGATGTGCGGTCGCAAAGCACGGCAACCGCTCCAACACCAGCCGCTCGGGCTCGGCCGATCTGCTCGAGGCGCTGGACGTGCGGATCGACCTCGAGCCGCAGGCGGTCGCGCGCTGCATCGACGAGATCGGGTTCGGCTTTATGTTCGCCCCCCGCCATCACGCGGCGATGAAGCACGTCGTGCCAGTCCGCAAGGAGCTCGCGGTACGGACGATCTTCAACTTCCTGGGGCCGCTGACAAACCCGGCGGGCGCCAGGCGGCAGCTGCTGGGCGTCTCGGATCGCCGCTACCAGGAGACCATCGCCGAGGCGCTCGTCGGCCTGGGTTGTGAGCGCGCGCTGGTGGTCTGCGCCGCCGACGGGCTCGACGAGATCTCGATCGCGGGCGAGACGCGCGTCGTCGAGGTGGTCGACGGCGGCACCCGCGAGTGGTTCGCCCGGCCGGAAGAGCTGGGCGTCGAGGGCGGCGCCCTCGAGTCGATCGCCGGCGGCTCCCCGGAGGACAACGCCGCCGTCGTCCGCCGCATCCTCGACGGCGAGCCGGGCCCGGCTCGCGAGGTCGTCGTGCTCAACGCCGGCGCCGCGATCCTGGCCGCCGGCGCTGCCGGAGAGCTGGGCGAGGGGGTCGAGGCCGCGCAGCAGGCCATCGACTCGGGGGCGGCACGCGAGGTGCTCCTGCGCCTGGCCGAGTCCACGGCTACCCTCTCCGCCGGATGAGCACGCTCGAAGAGCTGGTCGCCGGAGCGAGAGAGGACGTGAGGCGCCGCCGCAAGGCGGTGCCCATCGCCGAGCTGCACGCCCAGATCGGGACTGCCGGCGGCGCCCGCCCGTTCAGCGAGGCCCTGGTTCGCCCCGGCCTCTCGCTGATCGCCGAGTTCAAGCGGCGCTCGCCGAGCGCCGGCGAGATCGGCGGCGACGCCGCGGTCGCGGACGTGGTTCGCGGCTACGAGCGCGGCGGGGCGGCCGCGCTCTCGATCCTCACCGACGAGCGCCACTTCGACGGGACGCTGGCCGACCTGCGCGAGGCCCGAGCCGCGTCCGGATTACCCATCCTCCGCAAGGACTTCATCGTCGACCCCTACCAGCTCGCGGAGGCCTACGTGAACGGGGCCGACGCGGTCCTGCTGATCGTGGCGGCCCTGGACGACGACATGTTGGCCGAGCTCCATCACGAGGCCACCACGATGGACCTGGACTGCCTGGTCGAGGTCCACGACGAGGAGGAGCTCGACCGGGCCCTCGCGGTCGGCGCGAACGTGCTGGGCATCAACAACCGCAACCTGCGCGACTTGAGCGTCGACACGCGCCGCACCCACGAGCTGATCACCGACGTCCCGGCCGGAAAGACCGTCGTCTCCGAGTCGGGCTACTCCAGCCCCGAGCAGTTCGACGAGCTGGAGCGGATCGGGGTCGACGCGGTGCTGGTGGGCGAGGCGCTGATGCGCGCCGGCGATCCCGAGGCGGCCGTCCGCGAGCTGACCGGCGACGACGAGGCGACGCGCGAGCACTACCTCGAGCGCGCCACGCGCGACAAGGCCCCCTAAGCCCCACCGCCTCATGGGGTCAGACCCCCTGAGTGGGGCGACTCAACTCTTACGGCGCCTTTAGGGCGGGTTTCGGGAGCCTTCACGGCCGCTCGGAAGCATGCGGGCCATGAATCGCCTGAAGCGCGTACCGCGCACCCCGTTTGCCTCTGCACTTCTCGGCGGCGTCGTCGTCGCCGTCGCCGGTCTGCTCGCGATCAACGCGGGCTGGGTCGACGCCGACGACGACTCCGCACCGACCCTGGCCGCGGCGCCGCTGACCGAGCCCGCGACCGACTCCGGCGGCGATGGCATGACCGTCAACGAGATCTACCGGCGCAGCGTGCCCAGCGTGGCTTACGTCAGCGCCGAGCGCGAGGGCTCCGCCGAGGAGACCTTCAGCCCGTTCGGGCCCCAGGAGCGGGGCGGGACCGCCACCGGATCCGCCTTCGTGATCGATGAGGAGGGGCACCTCCTGACGAACGCCCACGTGGTCGAGGGCGCATCCGAGGTGCAGGTGACCCTGGGTGGCGAGGACGGCGAGACGCTCGACGCGGAGGTGGTCGGCAGCGATCCCTCCACCGACGTCGCGCTGCTCGAGGTAGACCCGCCCGACGGAGGGCTGCAGGCGCTCGAGCTCGCCGACTCGGAGAACGTCTCCGTCGGCGATGCCGCGGTCGCGATCGGCAACCCGTTCGGGCTCGACAACACGGCCACGGCGGGAATCGTCTCGGCGATCCAGCGCGAGATCAGCGCCCCGAACGGCTTCACGATCTCGGATGCGATCCAGACCGACGCCCCGATCAACCCCGGCAACTCGGGCGGCCCCCTGATCGATGCCTCGGGACGCGTGATCGGCATCAACTCGCAGATCGAGGCCGCGGGCGGCCAGGGCAACGTGGGAATCGGCTTCGCGGTTCCGATCAACACGGCGCGGGACGTCGCCGACCAGCTGCTTGAGAGCGGCGAGGTCGAGCACGCCTTTCTGGGGATCACCGGCGCCGACGTGACGGCCGAGATCGCCGACGTGCTGAACCTGTCGGCCGACGACGGCGCGCTGGTCCAAGACGTGGTTCCCGACGGCCCCGCCGCCGACGCGGGGATCGAGGGGGGCAGCGCCGAGGTCTCCATCGGCGGCCAGCCCCTGACGGCAGGCGGCGACGTGATCACCGAGGTCGACGGCGAGGAGGTCGACGGTATGGATGACGTCATCGCGACGGTCAACGAGAAGCAGCCGGGCGATGAGGTCGAGTTGACCCTCCAGCGCAAGGGCGAGGAGGAGACCCTCAGCGTCGAGTTGGGCGACCGCCCGGCCAACGCCAGCCCGTAGGTAGCCAGGGCGCGAGAACGGCGCGTTCCGGGAGCCCCGATCCCGGAACGCGCCGCTTGCCTTGCATACTTATCCCTGTATGCGGGTCAAGTTCTGCGGCATCACGAGGATCGAGGACGCGCGGGAGGCCGCGCGCCTCGGCGCCTGGGCGATCGGCCTGATCCACCACGATCCGAGCCCCAGGCGAGTCGACGCGGAGGCGGCAGCCGAGATCGGGGCCGAGTTGCGCCGGCGCCTCGAGGTCGTGGGGGTCTTCGTGAACCCGACCCTCCAGGAGCTGGTGGCCGCGGCCGAGAACGAGTCCCTGACCATGCTCCAGCTCCACGGCGAGGAGGGCCCGGCCTTCTGCCAGGAGGCCGCCCGCCGCACCGGCTGCCGCGTGATGAAGGCGTTTCGGGTGCGCAGCGGCGCCGAGGTGCCCGCCGCTGAAGCCTTTCGCACCGACCTCCACCTCTTCGACGCATACCGCCCGGGCACCCGCGGCGGCACCGGGGAGAGCTTCGACTGGGAGCTGCTGACCGCCCGCAGCTCGGCCGTTCCCTTCGTGCTGTCAGGCGGCCTCGGCCCTGAGAATGTCGCCAACGCCGTCGCCGTCGCCCGCCCCTACGCGGTGGACGTCGCGACCGGGGTCGAGTCCGAGCCCGGGATCAAGGACCACGCCCTCATGGAGTCGTTCTTCGAGCGCGCGCAGCCCGCGGCCGCCGAGGCGGCGGGCGGGAGCGGACCGTGAGCCCGGGGCCGGCGGGAGCCGCGGGCGGCGCCGTGGCCGGGGTCGAGGAGCGCTTCGGCCCCTACGGCGGGCGCTTCGTGCCCGAGGTCCTGATGGCCGCGCTCGACGAGCTCAGCGCCGCCTGGGTCGAGGCCCGCGCCGACGACGGCTTCAAGGCGGAGCTGGCGGCGCTCCTGCGCGACTTCGTCGGCCGGCCGACGCCGCTCTACCTGGCCGAGCGTCTTTCCGAGCGCACCGGCCGGCGGGTCTACCTGAAGCGCGAGGATCTGGCCCACACCGGCGCCCACAAGATCAACAACGCGGTTGGCCAGGCGCTGCTGGCCCGGCGGATGGGCAAGGCCCGCGTCATCGCCGAGACCGGGGCCGGCCAGCACGGCGTGGCCACGGCCACAGCCTGCGCGCTGATGGGGCTGGACTGCGTCGTCTACATGGGCACCGAGGACATGCGCCGCCAGGCGCCGAACGTCGAGCGGATGCTGCTGATGGGCGCCGAGGTCGCCGCCGGTCGAGGCCGGCGCGCGGACCCTCAAGGAGGCCGTCAGCGCCGCGATCCGCGACTGGGTTACCAACGTGGCGGACACCCACTACATCATCGGCTCGGCCGTCGGCCCGGCGCCCTACCCGGCGCTCGTGCGCGACCTCCAGCGGGTGATCGGCGACGAGGCACGCGAGCAGGCGCTGGCCGCCGAGGGCGCGTTGCCCGAGCGGGTCATCGCATGCGTCGGCGGCGGCTCGAACGCGATCGGCGCGTTCACGGCCTTCCTCGACGACCCGGTCGAGCTGATCGGGGTCGAGGCCGGGGGAGAGGGGCTCGACGGCACCCGCCACGGCGCCTCGCTTGCTGCTGGGAGGACCGGGGTGCTCCACGGGGCGCTGTCCTCGATCCTGGCCGACGAGGACGGGCAGATCCTCGAGGCGCACTCGGTCTCGGCCGGCCTCGACTACCCGGGCGTGGGCCCCGAGCACGCTTATCTCCGCGACACCGGCCGGGCCCGCTACGAGGCGGTCACCGACGCCGAAGCCCTGCGGGCGTTCCGCGAGCTGGCCCGTCTGGAGGGGATCGTGCCGGCGCTCGAGCCAAGCCATGCCATCGCCTGGCTGTTGGCAGACGATCACGCGGGCGAGGGCTTCGATGTCCTCTGTTTGTCCGGCCGCGGCGACAAGGACATGGCCGAGGTCACGGCCAAGCTCGATGAGCTCGACGGCTGAGACCTCGACCGCGAACGGCGTCGCCAGGATCGAGGCGGCGTTCGCCGCCGCGCGGTCCGAGGGCCGGGCGGCGCTGATGCCCTACCTGATGGGAGGCTTCCCCGACGAGGAGACCGCGACCGCCGTGGCGAGCGCCTACGCCGAGGCCGGCGCGGACCTGGTCGAGCTGGGCGTCCCGTTCTCCGACCCTCTCGCCGACGGGCCCGTGATCCACGACGCGGCGACCCGCGCGCTCGCGGCGGGAGCCGGTCTCCCGGGCGTCCTGCGAACCTGCGAGGCGATCGCGGGCAGGCTGCCCGTCGTCCCCATGTGTTACGCGAACATGATCCTGGCCCGCGGGGCCGGGGCCTTCGCGAGCGAGCTGGCGGACGCCGGCGCGGCCGGGACGATCGTCCCCGACCTGCCCCCGGAGGAGGCCGGCGAGGTCCAGGGCGAGCTGGCGGCCCACGGGCTGGCATTCGTCCCGCTCGTCGCGCCGACGACGCCCCCCGAGCGCCGCCGCCGGATCTGCCACGAGGCGCAGGGGTTCGTCTACCTGGTGTCCGACACCCGCACGACCGGCGAGCGCGAAGCGCTCCCCGAGCACCTCGCCGAGCTGGTCGGCGCGACCAAGCAGGATGCCGGCGTGCCCGTCGCCGTGGGCTTCGGCATCGGGACGCCCGAGCAGGCCGGCGCGGTCGGTGCCGTGGCCGACGGCGTCATCATCGGCAGCCGGCTCGTTCGCGCCGTCGCCGAGGCCGATGGCGCGAGCGCCGCCGCCGCGGCGGTCGGCCAGTTCCTGCGCGAGGCCCGCGCGGAGCTGGGCCCCCGGGGGCTGAGGTAGGCTGCCGGCCATGCGGATGCTGATCTTCGCCCTCGTCGGGGCCGTCGCGTTCATGATCGCCTACGCCTTCGGGCTCGGCGGCACAGTGAGCTCGCTGATCTTCCTCTTCTTCCTCTTCAACGGCGTGCTCGACCGCTGGGCGCAGCCGATCTTCGAGCGCCTGCGCCCCAGTTCCTAGACCAGGTCGGCCGCGGCCATCGTCTCGCTCCAAACCGACCTGCCCGCGACCTTCTCGGAGACGCGCGAGGCGCTTCACCGCGTCGCCGAGCAGCTCGTAGCTCCGGCCCGCAAGCCGCACAACGAGATCGCGCTCCGCCAGATGCCCGGCGGCTTCGGCACGCCCGCCTTCGACCTCGGCGGCGTGGAGGTGCAGGTGCGGGTGGACGGGACCGAGCTGGTCGTCTCACGCGCCGGCGACGACGAGCGGATAGCGCTGACGAGCTTGGCCGACGCGGGCGCAAAGCTCGGTGGCGAGCTGCTTCCCGACGGGCCGCCGGCGGACGCCTCGCCGCTCGCGATCGACCCGGTCGCGGCCAGCGGCCTGGCCGATTTCTACGAGTTCTCCGACGTCGCTCTGCGCCGCGTCCTCGACGGGCTTCCGGTGGCGGCCGATGCCTCACAGATCAACCTCTGGCCCGAGCACTTCGATCTCGCGTTCGAGGCCGGGTCGGAGCAGGCCGGCGCCCGCGCCAATTTCGGCGCCTCGCCGGGCGACGAGACCCACGACCAGCCCTACCTCTACGTGGGGCCCTGGGCCGAGGTCGAGGGGGAGCTCTGGGACGCGCCCTCCTTCAACGGCGCCGAGCTGAGCTACGCCGACCTCGCCGCGGCGCCCGATCCCGCTGTCGCAGCCGACGAGTTCCTGCGCTCGCGCCTTGCCGCGCTGCGCGCCTGAGCCTCAGCGCTCCCGCTCGGCGAGCACCCGCCGCAGGATCTTGCCGGAGGCGGACTTCGGGATCTCGCCGATCCGCTCGACCAGGCGCACCCGCTTCTGCGGCGACACCTGGCCGGCGATGAACTCCATGATCTCCTCGTCCGTGACGTCGTCGCCGGCCACGACGAACGCCTTCGGCAGCTCGCCGGCCTCGTCGTCGGGGATGCCGATCACGGCGGCGTCGGTGACCTTGGGATGCGTAAGCAGCAGGGCCTCGAGCTCGGCCGGAGGCACCTGGAAGCCCTTGTACTTGATCAGCTCCTTCAGGCGGTCGACGATCTCGAAGTGCCCCTCGTCGTCCACCTCGGCCACGTCGCCCGTGTGGAGCCAGCCGTCGCCGTCGATCGTGTCGGCCGTCGCCTCGGCGTTGTTGAGGTAGCCCTTCATCACCTGCGGGCCGCGGATCCACAGCTCGCCGCGCTCGGCGTCATCGCCGCTCTCCGGATCGACGATGCGGGCCTCGGTGTCGGGGAGAGGCATCCCGATCTTGCCACCGCGCCCCTCGCTCTGGTCGGGCGGCACGAGGTGCGTGACGGGGCTGGTCTCGGTCATCCCGTAGCCCTGCATGACGGGGCAGCCGACCCGCTTGGCCACCTGGTCCGCCAGCTCGGAGCCCAGCGGGGCCGCGCCGGACATGATCAGCTCGAGCGAGGAGAGGTCGGCCTCGTCGATCGCCGGGTGCTTGGCCAGGGCGAGTGCGATCGGCGGCACGACGTAGGCACGGGTGACGGCCCGGTGCTCGATCAGCGACAGGAACTGCTCGAGGTCGAACCTCGGCATGGTCACGATCGTGGCACCGGCGCGCAGGCCCAGGTTCATGATCACCGTCTGGCCGTAGATGTGGAAGAACGGCAGCACCGCGATCAGCACGTCGTCGGCCCCGGTCGCCAGGGTGGCCTGCGTCTGGGTCAGGTTCGCGACGAGGTTGCGGTGCGTCAGCATCACGCCCTTGGGCAGCCCGGTCGTGCCGCTCGAGTACGGGAGCACCGCCAGGTCCTCGCCCGGATCGATCGCGGCCGACGGCGCGTCCGCCGGGTCGCCGATCAGGTCCGTGAAGGGGGCTCGCGCCCTCGGCCTCGCCGACGACGAAGATGTGCTCGAGGCTCGACCTCGCTTGCCGCCTCGCGAGCAACGTCAAGGCACGGCGGCACCGTGATCAGGAGCTGGGCACCCGAGTCGCGGAGCTGATGGGCCAGCTCGCGGGGCGTGTAGAGGGGGTTGGCCGTGGTGTTCGCGGCGCCGGCGGCGCAGACGCCGTGGAAGGCGATCGCGTACTCGGGAATGTTGGGCATGAACAGGGCGACCACGTCGCCGCGGCCGATGCCACGGGCGTGAAGGCCAGCCGCCAGCCCGTTGACGGCCCCGCGGAACTCGGCGCCCGTGATCTCGCGCCGTGAGGGCCCGTCGACCAGCACCACCTTGTTGTCGTCGACGCCCGCGAGTACGTGCGAGGCGATGTTCGTCGTCGGCGATCTCGACGCTTGGGGCAGGGCTCGTGTGAGTCAACTGTCCTCCTCTTGCGCGGCTGGGCGGCGAGCCTATCCACACCTGCGTATCTTGGGCGGGGTGCGACTGGGAGTACTCACCGGAGGAGGGGATTGTCCTGGGCTGAACGCCGTGATTCGGGCGGTGGTGCGCAAGGGCGTCGGGCCGACTACGGTCATGACTTCGTCGGCTATCGCGACGGCTGGCGAGGCCCGCTGGAGGGCATCACGCGCCCGCTCGAGATCGCCGACGTGCGGGGGATCCTCCCGCGCGGCGGCACGATCCTGGGCTCGTCGCGCACGAACCCCGTCACGGAGGAGGACGGCATCGAGCGCGTGCGGGCCACCCTCCAGCGCGATGGCGTCGAGGGCCTGATCGCGATCGGCGGCGAGGACACCCTGGGAGTCGCGACTCGGCTGCACGCCGAGGGCGTGGCCGTGGTCGGCGTGCCGAAGACGATCGACAACGACCTCGGCGCCACCGACTACACCTTCGGCTTCGACACGGCGGTCAACATCGCGATGGGCTCGATCGACCGCCTGCACACGACGGCCGAGAGCCACAAGCGCACCCTGATCGTGGAGGTCATGGGCCGCCACGCCGGCTGGATCGCGCTGCACGCCGGCCTCTCCGGCGGCGCCAACGTGATCCTGATCCCCGAGCATGCCGTTCGACCTCGACCGGGTCTGCGAACTACATCGTGCAGCGATTCGAGAGCCAGTACGCGCCGATCGTCGTCGTCTCCGAGGGCGCCGAGCCGAAGGGCGGGATGCCGATCGCCGACCCGACGGTCACCGGACGCCTTCGGCCACGCCCGCCTGGGCGGGATCGGCCAGTGGCTGGAGGCCGAGATCGAGGGGCGCACCGGCCACGAGGCGCGGGCCACCGTGCTCGGCCACGTTCAGCGCGGCGGCACCCCGACGCGCGTTCGACCGGGTGCTGGCGACGCGGTTCGGCCTCCACGCGATCGACGCGGCGCATGCGGGGAGCTGGGGCAAGATGACGGCCCTTCGGGGCACCGACATCGAGCTCGTGCCCCTGGCCGACGCGACCGCCGAGCTGAAGCTGGTCCCGCCCGAGCTCTACCGCGAGGCCGAGGTCTTCTTCGGTTGATGCGCGTTGCGGCCGGCGCGGCAGCGCTGCTGGCGCTCGTCGCCGCGAGCGGGCTGCGGTGGTGGCGAGGAGGTATCCGGCGACCCGACGCTGACCGTCTACGTCAGCGCCCCGCTCAGCGGCCCGGACGCGCGCGAGGGGCAGGCCGTGACCGACGGGGCGCGAAGGCCAGCTCGCCGGCGCGGGGGGCGAGGCGGCCGGCGTTGCGGTCGAGGTCGTCGTCTTGGACACCGGCCCGGATACGGGTGGCGACGATCCGGCCCCTGCCGGGGAGGACCTCGGTCCGAGCCGCCGCGGCAACGCCCGGCAGGCGACCCAGGACTCGACCGCGATCGCCTACATCGGCGAGCTCGACTCGGCGACCACGCTCACCTCGCTGCCGATCACCAACGACGCCCGCCTGCTGCAGGTCTCGACCGGGCGCCGGCGACGTCGAGCTGGTCGCTCCGTTCGAAGGCTCCGACGAGGTGCCGCCCGAGACGCAGCCCACCGGGGTCGCGCACCTTCGGGACGCTCGCCGGCCTCGATGGCGACCCGGAGGAGCTGGGGGCGGAGGCCATGGCGCTCGTGCTGGACGCGATCGACCGGGCGGATGACCCGCTCGACCGCGCCTCCGTCGTCGAGGCGTTTCTGGCGACCGGCGAGCGCGACTCGCCGCTCGGCTCCTACTCGATCGACGACGTGGGCCGGGCCCAGCCGGCCCGGTGAGCCTCAGCGACCCGAGCAGGTCGCGCAGCGCCGGCTCGAGATCCGGCCAGCGGAACTCGTAGCCCAGGTCGAGCGCCCGCCGGGGCACGACGCGCAGTGGCTGTCGAGTGATCGCGTCCGCCAGCTCCGGCGCCGCGCAGAGCGCTGATGCGCGAACTTCGGCGCGGGGGCGAACGACGGCCGGCGCAGCACCTTGCCGAGCGCCTTCGAGAACTCCCGGTTGGTCACCGGGTTCGGCGCGCGACGCGTTGAGGTCGCCGGTGGCCTGCGGCGTTCTCGAGCGCCCCAGATCAACAGGCCGACCTCGTCGTCGCGGTGGATCCACGGCATGTACCAGTCGCCGCCCGCCAGCGGGCCGCCGACGCCCAGCTTGAACGGCAGCAGGAGCTGCTTCAGGAGGCCGCCCTCGGGGTCGAGCACCAGCCCCGTGCGAAAGATCGCGACGCGGATCCCGGACTGCTCGGCCTCGCGGCGCGGCGTTCTCCCACTCGCACCGGGATCTCTGCCAGGAAGCCCTCGCCGGGCGGCGTCGACTCGTCGATCATCGCCTCGCCGCGGTCGCCGTAGTAGCCCACGGCAGACTGGCTGACCAGAACCCGGGGCCCGTCGGCGGCCGCGGTCATGCCGTCGACGAGGTTCTTGGTGGCGCGGATGCGGCTATCGCGGATCCGCTGCTTGGCCTCGGCGGTGAGCCGCTGGTTGATCTCCTCGCCGATCAGGTTGACGACGGCGTCCACGCCGGCCAGCGCCGCCGTCGGGCGGGCGCTCGGTGGCCGGCTCCCAGGGATGCCAGGTGACGGTGCGGGTTGCCTGCTTCGCGCGCGCTTCGGGATCCCGGCTGAGGCCGACGACCTCGTTGCCGCGGGCGAGCAGCGCGTCCGCGACGGCCGAGCCGATCATCCCGCTCGCTCCGGTGATGAGGACCCTCATGTCGGTTGCCCGCCAAGATCGATGCTCGCCTACCCACGGGCATGGCAAGGCTAACGATCACTCGATGGCGGCGAACGTGCCCGTCTCCTCCGAGACGCGGGCGAGCCCGGCGCGGCGCGACTCCTCGACGACGGCCGCGCCACGGCGGGCGCGACGTCGCGGTCGAAGACCGAGGGGATGATGTAGTCCTCGGAGAGGTCGTCCTCGGCGACCACCTCGCGCGATGCCCTGGGCCGCGGCGAGCTTCATCTCCTCGGTGATCTGCGGCGCGCCCGCGTCGAGGGCGCCGCGGAAGATCCCGGGGAAGCAGAGCACGTTGTTGATCTGGTTCGGGTAGTCGGAGCGGCCCGTGGCCATGATCCGCACGTACGGCTCGGCCTCCTCGGGCATCACCTCGGGCGTGGGGTTGGCCATGGCGAACACGATCGCGTCGTCGGCCATGCGCTCCAGCGCCTGGCGCCTCGATCAGGCCCGGCCCGGAGAGGCCGATGAAGACGTCGCAGCCGTCGATGCACCTCGGCCGGCGAGCCGCTTGCGGCTTCTCCGGGTTCGAGTTCTCGGCGTACCAGCGCTTGATCTCGTTCATCTCGCCCGCGACGTAGTCGTCGCGCTCGGTCGAGAGCGCCCCCTGGCGGTCGCAGCCGATCACGTTGGTCACGCCCGAGGCCAGCATCATCTTGGTGACGGCCACGCCGGCGGCGCCGAGCCCGAGGACCAGCACCCGCAGCGAGTCGATCGGCTTGCCGACGATCTTCAGGGCGTTGAAGAGGGCGGCCATCGTCACCACGGCGGTGCCGTGCTGGTCGTCGTGGAAGACGGGGATGTCCAGCTCGGCCTTCAGCGTCTCCTCGATCTGGAAGCAGCGCGGGGCCGAGATGTCCTCGAGGTTGATGCCGCCGAAGGTCGGCGCGATCAGGCGCACGGCCTCGATGATCTTCTCGGGGTCGTTGGTGTCCAGGCAGATCGGCCAGGCGTCGACGCCGGCGAACTCCTTGAACAGCATCGCCTTGCCCTCCATCACCGGCATCGCCGCCTCGGGGCCGATGTCGCCCAGGCCGAGGACCGCCGAGCCGTCGGACACGACCGCGACGGTGTTCTTCTTGATCGTCAGGTCGAAGGCCTTCGAGCGGTCGTTGGCGATCTCGGTGCAGACGCGGGCGACGCCCGGCGTATACGCCATCGAGAGGTCGTCGCGGGTCTTCAGCGGGTACTTGTTGGTCTGCTCGATCTTGCCGCCGCGGTGCATCGCGATCGTGCGGTCGACGTAGTCGAGGACGCGGGCGCCGCGGGTCGAGCCGATCGCCCGCAGGATCTGCTCCCAGTGCTGCCTGGTCGCGCGCGTCGATCGTGAACTCGCGCACGCGCTTGCCCTCGGTCGCCCGCCCCGGGCACCAGGTCGACGCCCTGAAGCGCCCCGCCGGCCTCGGCGATCTGCGCGGTGAGCTTGCCCAGGGGCTCCTGGCGCGCGTCGAGCTCGACGCGCACGGTTACCGAGAACTGGGCGCTGACGGATCCCGAGGCCAAGGCCGAGGCATCATAGGAGCCGCCTTGGCTCGAGCGCGGGGGCGGTGCTCACGACAGGCCGAGTGGTCTGCTTCACATGGCGGCAGCTCTCGCATGATCCGCAGATGGTCATAGCGAGGCTCACCCCCTGCTCGAACAGGGCGACGCGGCGGCCCTAGGATGAGCGGGTGCCGCCAGCGCGAAGCCGAAGCCGGGGAAGAAGGCCGGCCCCGAGGAGGCTCGCGACGACGAGCTCTTCCTGATCGACGGCAACTCGCTGGCCTACCGGGCGTTCTTCGCGCTGCCCGAGTCGATCGCCACCGCAGACGGGCGCCCCACGAACGCGATCTACGGCTTCGCGTCGATGATGGTGAAGCTGCTGACCGACTTCAAGCCGAAGGGCGTCATCGTGGCCTGGGACGCGGGCTGGTCGGGCCGTGAGAAGCAGTACTCCGAGTACAAGGCCCAGCGCAAGTCCCGCCCGGACCTGCTGAAGGAGCAGTGGCCTCACCTGGCTCCGCTCGCCGAGGCCTTCGGCTTCACCAACGTCAAGGTCGACGGCTACGAGGCCGACGACGTCATCGGCACCCTGGCAAGGCAGGCAAGCGGCCAGGGAATCCCCGTGATGGTCGTCTCCGGCGATCGCGACGTCTACCAGGTGGTCGGCGACGGGATCCGCGTGATGACCACCTCGCGCGGCGTCACCGACACCCGGATCTACGACCACGAAGGCGTGGTCGATCGCTATGGCGTCGCCGCCCGAGCTGGTGCCCGACCTGATCGGGCTGAAGGGTGACACGTCGGACAACATTCCGGGCGTCCCGGGGATCGGGGACAAGACGGCCGCCCAGCTGCTGCAGAGGTTCGGCTCGCTGGAGGCGGTGCTGGACTCGGTCGACGAGATCTCGGGCGCCAAGCGCAAGGAGAACCTCACCAACCACGCCGACGACGCGCGAGTCTCGAAGCAGCTCGCCACCCTCCAGTACGACGTCGACGTGCCGATCGACCCTGCCGACTCGCTCCGCAAGGCGCCGGATCGCTCGCGGCTGCGCGACGTGGCGGCCGAGTTCGAGCTGCGCCAGGTCATCGCGCGGCTGGAGGAGGAGTTCGACGAGATCGTCCCCGACCGCGAGGTCGACGAGACGATCCAGGTCGAGGCCCAGGAGGGCTCGCTCTCCGACCTCGCCGAGGGGCCGGCGGCGATGGCGATCATCGCCGGGCGCTTCGGCGCCACCGACGGCGAGCGCGTGATCACCGGCGGCGCGACCGACCTCGTCGCGCTGGCCGCGGACCTCGGCAAGCGCCCGCTCGTCGCCCACGACGCCAAGGGCCTGGGCGGCGAGGGCGGGACCGGGATCCTCTCGGCCGCCGAGGAGAGCTTCGAGCTCGCCCACGACACGATGGTCGCCGCCTACCTGATCGACCCCGCGCGGCGGGTCTACGCGCTTCACGAGCTGGCCGCCGACGCGGGCCTCGCCGCCGCGCCCGCAGGCGCCGAGAAGGGCCAGATGTCGCTGGAGGCCGAGGAGGGCGAGGCGGCGGGCGACCCGGCGGTCGACGCTCGCCTGACCCACGAGCTGGCGGCCCGCCAGCGCGAGCGGCTCGAGGAGTTCGGCCTCGAGCCCCTCCTGCACGAGGTCGAGCTGCCGCTGGTCGAGGTGCTCTCGGCCATGGAGCGGGTCGGCATTCGCGTCGACGCCGAGCGGCTGGCGGAGATCGGCCAGGGGATGACCGAGCGGATCGCCGAGCTGCAGGCCGAGATCTTCGACCTGGCGGGCCACGAGTTCACGATCGGCTCGCCGCAGCAGCTCGCCGAGGTCTTCTTCAACGAGCTCGGGCTGACCAAGAAACGGCGCGGCAAGACCGGCTTCTCGACCGACGCACGGGTCCTCGCACAGATCCGCGACGAGCACGAGATCGTCGCCAAGGTCGAGGCCTGGCGCGAGCTGACCAAGCTCAAGAACACCTATCTCGACTCGCTGCCCGAGTTGATCGGTGACGACGGCAGGATCCACACGACGTTCAACCAGGTGACCGCCGCCACGGGACGCCTCTCGAGCACCAACCCGAACCTCCAGAACATCCCGATCCGCTCCGAGGTGGGGCGGCCGGTGCGCTCGTGCTTCGTCACCGAGCCCGGCTGGCACCTGCTGTCGTGCGACTACAACCAGGTCGAGCTGCGGGTCCTGGCCCATGTCGCCGGCGAGGACGTGCTGCGCGAGATCTTTGCCTCGGGCGAGGACGTGCACGCTGAGACCGCGGCCGAGGTGCTGCGAATCGACCCGTCGGAGGTGGGGCCGGCCGAGCGCTCGAAGGCGAAGATGGTCAACTACGGGATCGCCTACGGGCTCTCGGACTTCGGGCTGGCCGATCGCCTTCAGATCTCGCGCGAGGAGGCGGGCGCCTACATCGCCCGTTACTTCGATCGGTTCCCGGCCGTGAAGCGGTTCATCGACGCAACGATCGAGCGCGCCGAGCAGGAGGGCCTGGTGAAGACGCTGATGGGCCGACGCCGCCTGGTGCCCGAGTTGCGCTCGTCACAGCGCCAGCGCCGCCTGCTTGGCGAGCGCCTCGCGGTCAACACCGTGATCCAGGGAACGGCGGCCGACATCATCAAGGTCGCCATGGTTCGCTGCCAGGCGGCGCTGGCCGGGTCTGGGCTCGAGACCCGGCTGATCCTCCAGATCCACGACGAGCTCCTGTTCGAGGGCCCCGAGGCCGAGATGGAGCCGGCAAGCGAACTGATGCGCGACGAGATGTGCGCCGCTTTCGATCTCGATCCGCCGCTGACCGTCGACATCGGCATCGGCGCGGACTGGCTGGCCGCGAAGTAGGCCATCCGTCCGAGGCGGTCGTCCGACTGCGTTCGCAGTACCGCCTTGGCGACGGGCCGGCTAAGGGATCCAGGCCTCAATCGTGCAGGTCTCCTGTACCCGTAACACGGTAGGGGGCGGTCTCTCACACATCGGCGGCACGCGCGGACGCCGTTACGATCGCGGACGATGGATCGAGGCGTTGCCGTAAGCCTGATGGCGATGGTCGGTGGGCTGATCGCCCTGCAGCCGGCGATCAACGCCGGCCTGGGCAAGGAGACCGGCAACATCGCCGCGGCGCTCGTGTCGTTCGCCGTGGGCACGTTGCTCCTGGCAGCGATCGTCGGCATCAGCGGCCAGGGCGGCGGCCTGGGCTCGACCTTCGACGTCCCCTGGTACTACCTGCTGGGCGGGGTGCTGGGTGCCGCGTACGTGTTCACGGCCCTCGTCGTCGTCAGCTCGATCGGCGCCGGCGGCGTCGCGGCGGCCACGATCACCGGCCAGCTCACGGCCTCGGTCGTGATCGACCGCATGGGGGTCCTCGGGCTCGAGGAGACACCGATCACCTGGGAGCGCATGCTGGGCGTCGGCCTGCTGCTCGCCGGGACGTTCCTGATCGTCCGCTGAGGCGGCCGGCCTAAGCCGCGACGGCGAGCGGGCGCGAGGAGGGGGTGCGGGGCGGGCCCGCGAAGCTGGGCGGCGCGATCTCGAGGTAGTGGCCGAACGACCAGTCCACGAACCGCCTGCGCTCCATGCCGCGGAGCATCAGGCCCAGCAGGCGGGGCTCGACCCGCGGTACCAGTCGCTGGACGCGCAGCATCGCCTCGTACTTCCACCGGTGCGAGGCAGAGAAGGACGCGTAGTCGCGCAGCGCCTGCTCGCGGTCCTTGCGGCCCTCGACGACGGCGCGCAGCTCGCGCCCGCAGGCGATCCCGAAGTAGAGCGCGGTGCGGATCCCCTCGGCCGTCAGCGGCAGGCAGTGGCCCGCGGAGTCGCCAGCCAGGAAGATCCCGTCCACGGCGGCGGGGCGCAGCTGGTGAGGAATCCAGTTGCCCTGGTAGCGGACCGCGTCGTGGTCGAGGTCTGTGGCCAGGCGTACGGTGGGCTCCTTGACGTGGTGGCGAGGGTCGAACGACCCGACGCCCACCCGAACCTCGTCGGCCGCGGGGAAGCTCCAGCCGTAGCCGGCGGGGACGTATCCCCGGTCGATCCAGATCTCGAGCTCGTCGCTCGCGCCCCAGGGATGGACCTCGAGCCCGCGTGAAAGCGGCGCGTCGGGTGGCTGGAAGCCGCCGCCCGCCAGGACCCGCCTCCAGCCCAGCCCGTCGACGACGAGCGGGGCGCTGAGGTCGCCGCGATCGGTGTGAACGACGGTGCCGGTGCGGCCCTCGACCTTTGCGGTCTCGAAGGTCGCCTCGCCGCTCTGGTCCCACAGCAGCCCGCACAGCTCGCGGTAGTCGAACGTCGAGAAGGTCCAGGGCAGCCGCATGCGCACGTCGGCGTGCGGGGTGTGGACGACGAGGTCGCTGAAGGTCTGGCGCACCGAGTCGGACAGGCCCAGGTTCGCGAGCCACTCGGTGGGCGCCGCGCAGGCCGACGTCTGGCGCTCGCCGATCTCGTAGCGATCGATCACCAACACCCTGGCGCCCGACCCGGCCAGCTCGCGGGCCACGGCCAGCCCGGCGAAACTGGCGCCGCAGACCAAGATGTCGAACTCGCCTTGCAGCGGGGTCCGCTCGTCGCCTCGCTTGGTCGCGCGCACCGGCATCGGCGAGCGAGGGTACCGCCCGATGGGTGCGGTGGTGCGAGGCGTACCCGCCTCGCGACCGCAGCTGAATGCCTATCTGCCAAACTAGTCGGCCGTGTCCACGCCTGACACAACGACCCAGCCTGCCCCGGAAGCGCCTCCTGCGCCCCCGCCCGCCGCTACGAACGGCGGCTCCAGCGACCTCCTCATCGAGGTCGACGGCAAGCTCGTCCCCAACTACGACGCCACGATCAAGCCCTTCGGCGAGGGCGACGTCGTCTCGGGCGACGTGGTCCGGATCGACAAGGACGAGGTCCTCGTCGATATCGGCTACAAGTCGGAGGGCGTCATCCCGGCGAACGAGCTCTCGATCCGCCGGTCGGTGGACCCGGCCGACGAGGTCTCTCTCGGCGAGCGGGTCGACGCGCTGGTCCTCACCAAGGAGGACCAGGAGGGCCGGCTGGTCCTCTCCAAGAAGCGCGCCCGCTTCGAGAAGGCCTGGCGCAAGATCGAGGCGGCGGCCGAATCCGGCGAGCCGGTCGAGGGATCGGTCATCGAGGTCGTCAAGGGCGGCCTGATCCTGGACCTTGGGGTCCGCGGCTTCCTGCCGGCGTCGCTGGTTGACATCCGCCGCGTCCACAATCTCGACGAGTTCAAGGGCCAGACGCTCGAGTGCAAGGTCATCGAGCTCAACCGCTCGCGCAACAACGTGGTGCTCTCGCGCCGCGCGGTCCTCGAGGAAGAGCGCAAGGAGGTCCGCGAGCAGATCCTGGGCCGCCTGCAGCCGGGCATGATCGTCGAGGGCAAGATCTCCAACATCGTCGACTTCGGCGCCTTCGTCGACCTCGAGGGCATCGACGGCCTGATTCACATCTCCGAGCTCTCCTGGAGCCACGTCAACCACCCGTCAGAGGTGCTGTCGATCGGCGAGACCGTCCGCGTCAAGGTTCTCGACATCGACCGCAGCCGCCAGCGCATCTCCCTGGGCCTGAAGCAGACCCAGGAGGACCCGTGGCAGAAGGTTTTGAACGAGTACCGCGTGGGCGCCGTGCTCGAGGGCAAGGTCACAAAGGTGGTCGCTTTCGGCGCGTTCGTCGAGATCGTCCCCGGCGTCGAGGGCCTGGTTCACATCTCCGAGCTGGCCGAGCACCACGTGGAGAACCCAGGCGACGTCGTCAGCCCGGGCCAGGAGGTCTGGGTGCGGATCCTCGAGATCGACGAGGAGCGCCGCCGGATCTCGCTCAGCGTCAAGCGTGCCGAGACCGGCAACATGCCGCTGCGCGACCTGATGCCCGCCGAGCTCACCGACCAGGTGAACGCCCCCGGCGTCGCCGAGGAGGAGGTGCCCGACCTGGGCACGTCCGAAGAGGTCTTCGGGGACGCCCCGCCGCCCGAGGAGGCCGAGCCCGGCGTGGCCGAGGCCCCGGCCGAGCAGGCACCGGTCGCTGACGCGACTCCGGTTGCTGAGGATGCTCCCGCCGAGGAGCCTGTGGCCGAGGATGCTCCCGCCGAGGAGCCTGCGGCCGAGGATGCTCCCGCCGAGGAGCCTGCGGCCGAGGCCGCCGCACCGGACCCAGAGCAACCGGCGTGAGCGAACGGGCGGCTGCGCCGCCCGTGCCCTTCGTTGGGCTCACCGGCGCCGTCGCGGCGGGCAAGTCTGCTGCGCTCGAGGCCTTCGAGCGGCTGGGGGCGGCGACGCTCTCGACCGACCTGGTCGTCCACGAGCTGCTTGGAAGCGACGAGCTCGCGGCGGCGATAGCCGAGCGCTGGGGCGCCGACGCGGCCCCGGGGGGCTCGGTCGATCGAGCGCGCGTTGGCGCGATCGTCTTCGAGCGGCCGGATGAGCTCCGCTGGCTCGAGAGCCGCCTGCATCCGTTGGTGGGGGCCCGGGTGGCCGAGTGGCGCGACGCGCTGCCCGCTGGGACGCCGATCGCCGTCGTCGAGGTTCCGCTGTTGTTCGAGACCGGGATGGACGCGGCCTTCGACGCGACCGTCTGCATCGTCGCCGCTGACCGGCTTCGCGCCGAGCGGGCCGGAGCGCGGGGCACCGAGATGCTCGCCGGGCGCGAGGCGGAGCAGCTGAGCCAGGATCAGAAGGCAAAGCGGGCGACGCACGTAATCTCCAACGATGGAACGCCGGAGGAGCTCGAGGCCGCCCTGGCCGAGCTGATGCCGCGCCTGGCGGAGGGGGCAGGAGCGTGAGGGGCCGGTTTCCGTGGCCGCTGGCCATCGCCGTCGGCCTCGCGGCCGCGATCGCGTTCGCGGTCAGCCGCATCAACGTAGGCGAGGCGATTCGCGAGGTGACGCTGCCCCTACGCCACGACGACATCGTCCGCCAAGAGGCGAGCGACGAGGACATCGCGACCGTGGCCGACGAGCAGATCGCGCTGCCGGAGACGGACCCCGCCCTGCTCGCCGCCGTCATCTACGCCGAGTCGCGATTCCAAGACCAGACCTCGTCGGCCGGCGCCCGGGGACTCATGCAGATAACCCCCGACACCGCCGACACGATCGAGAAGCTCTCGGGCGGTGAGAGCTTCGTCTACGACGATCTCGCCGACCCGGACCTCAACATCCGCTACGGCTCGTTCTATCTCCGGTACCTCCTCCACCTCTACGACGGCAATGTGATCGCCGCGCTCGCTGCCTACAACGGCGGCCCGGGCAATGTCGACGCCTGGGGCGGGTCCGAGCTGGAGATAGACGACATCGAGTTCGCCGAGACGCGCGCCTACGTCGAGAACGTGCTCGAGCGCCGCGACGAGTACGAGAAGAACTACGCGGACGAGCTCGGTCTTTAGCACAGCGCTCTCAGCGCCGATATGACGGTTTGAATGCGGGGGGCGATCTACATCTGCGTGGCGGGGACGGCCCTCGCGCTTGCCGCGCCCGCGGGGGCGGCAACGATCACCGTCAACGAGGGCGACGATGACGCAAGCGGTGCCGGCTGCGAGCTGCGCGAGGCGGTCACCGCCGCCAACACGAACGCGATGGCCGGCGGCTGCGCGGGAGGCACCGCCGGAACCGACACGATCGAGTTCTCCCTGACGACCCCGGCGACGATCAACCTCCAGGGCAGTGCCCTGCCGGCCGTGCCGGCGGGAGAGGTGCTGGTGGTCGGCGGACCGACCGCTGATCCGAGTGACGTGGTCATCAACCAGACCGCCGACAACCACCGCATCCTCGACACCGCGGCGAACCTGACCGTGACGAACGTCGCGCTCAAGAACGGCGGGCTGGTCGGAAACGGAGGCGCGATCAACTCCACCGCGACCGTGAACGTGACCGACACGCTGTTCGAGGACAACACGGGCAACACCTTCAGCGGCGGCTGCATCTACGCGACGACGATCGTGGCGACCGACTCGACGTTCGACAACAACCAGGCCAGCACCGGCGGCTGTCTTGCGGCGGACACGATGACGGTCACCGACTCCACATTCACGTCGAACGATGCCTTCGCCGGCGGGGCGCTCGCGCCGCGGGTCGCACTGACCGTGACCGGTTCGACGTTCGGCGGCCCGAGCGGCGCCGAGGGGAACGTGGCCACCAACGCTGGGGGCGCGATCACTTCGGCCGGCAGCCTCGACACCGTCGGCTACAACATCGACAACTCACTCTTCACCAACAACCGGTCGACCAGCGGCACAGGCGGCGCGATCCATCATGAGTCTCCCGGCGACGTGGTCGTCGACGACTCCACGTTCAGCTCCAACCAGGCGGACATCGACGGTGGCGCGGTCGCCCACTTCGGGGGCAACATCACGCTCACGGATTCCACCTTTTTCCTGAACTCGGCGGACGGCGGCGGCGGCGCGATCAAGATCGGGACCGACACCGGCCTGGACGAGGTGAAGAACTCGACCTTCCGCCTGAACTCCGCGGGCGCCAACGGCGGCAGCGTCAACTCCCAAGATGTCGTCTCGCTGCTCCACGACACCTTCGTCGACAACGGCTCGCCCACCGGGGACATCGTCCACGCGGACCCGGGCGACGAGGTGACGCTGGCCAGCTCGATCGTGGCCGACACCTCATCGACGTCCGGCACCAACTGCTCCGGCTCGATCGTGGACGGCGGCTACAACGTCAGCTTCGGCGACGAGACGGGCTCGAGCTGCCCGGCCGGCGGGACCAACGTCACGGGCAACCCGAACATCGGACCGCTGGGGCCCTTCGGCGGGTCGACCAGCACCGTCTTCCTGAATTCCCCGAGCGCCGCGGTCGACCTGATCCCGAATGTGGACTGCCCCGAAAGCGCCGACCAACGTGGCGCCTCCCGCCCGGTTCCGGTTGGCGGCCGCTGCGACGCGGGCTCGGTCGAGGTCGAGTTTCTCGCCGACGGCAAGGTCTCGATGCCGGGTCAGCCGGCGATCGGCGACGACATCTACAACGAAGACGCCGACGGCCAGGCGAAGACGTTGAAGGTGAAGCCCGGCAAGCGGGCCAGCTTCGACATCGGCGTTCAGAACGACGCCCAGCTGCTCGTGGACGCCTTCACCGTCACCGGTCCCGGGTCCAATTCGAAGTACTCCGTCAAGTACCTCGACGGCGCTGACGACATCACCGCGGAGGTGACCGGCGCGGGCTTCGAGACGTCGTCCTTGGGACCTGGCAGTGAGCAGACGCTGACCCTCGTCGTGAAGCCGAAGAAGACCACCACGAAGGGCAAGCGCCGCGTCCCGGTGAGCATCGCGTCGCTGGAGTACGAGGATCGCTCCGACACGGTCGAGGCGGTCACCCAGGTGAAGTAGCCCGGGCGCTCGGTCAGGATGCCGGGCGTGCTGATCTCCTGGCTCGTCTTCCCGCTGGTGCTGGCGGCCCTGTCTGCGGGCTGGGGCTGGCTGCTGCAGGCGGCCACCCGGACCCGAATCCCGCCGGCACTGGTGCCCGGGGCCGGGATGGCCGCGATCGTCGTCGCCGGGCAGTTCCTGACCATCGCCGACGCCACCGCGGAGCTCGCAACGCCGGTGATCGCCGCGGTGGGCGCCGCCGGCCTCGCATTCGGGGTGGGGCGCCGGCTGGGGCGGCCGTCCGGGTGGGCGCTCATGGCGGCGGGCGGCGTGTTCGCGGTGCTGGCGGCGCCGGTCGTCCTCTCCGGCGAGGCCACCTTCGCCGGCTTCGTCAAGCTCGACGACACCGCGACCTGGATGGCGCTGACCGATCGGGTGATGGAGCATGGCCGCGACCTTGACGGGCTGGAGCCATCGACGTACGAGGCGACCCTCGAGTTCAACCTCGCCGACGGCTATCCGGTGGGGGTGTTCGTGCCGCTGGGAGTGGGGGCGGCGCTGGTCGGCCAAGACCTGGCTTGGGTGGTGCAGCCCTACATCGCGCTCTGGGGGGCGTTGCTGGCGCTGGCCCTCTGGCAGCTCGCGCGCCGCCCGGTGGCGGACCACCGGGTACGTGCCGCCGTTGCGTTCGTGGCCGCCCAGCCGGCGCTGTTGGTCGGCTACTACCTGTGGGGTGGGATCAAGGAGGTGGCCGCGGCAGCTCTCATCGCCACGATCGCCGGGCTCCTGCCCGAAGCGGTCTCGCGGGGTCACGCAGTCCGCGTCGCTCCCGCGGCGATTGGGGCGGCCGCCCTGGTGGGGGCTGTTAGCGGGGGAGGCGTGCTGTGGCTGCTGCCGCTGCTCGGTGTCGCGGCGTTCGTCGCGGTCCGCTCCATCGGGGTCGGCGGGCTCGCGGGCCGCGCCGCGGTCTTCGCCGCGATCGCGCTCGCCGGGTCGCTCCCGGTCCTCTTGGCGGGGGCGCTGCTCCCACCGACCTCGTCGCCGCTCACGGACTCGGGCGCCGTCGGCAACCTCGCGGGGCCGCTGGATGTCGCCCAGGTCGCCGGGATCTGGCCCGCGGGCGACTTCCGGTTCGAGCCAGACGCGCCGGTGCTGACCTACGCCCTGGTCGTCGTGGCCGTCGCGGGAGCGGTCTTGTGGACCGTGACCGCGTGGCGGCGCCGTTCGTGGCAGAGCGCCGCGTTCGTCGGGGGCACACTGGCCTCGGCCGCCGTGATCGGGATCCTCGGCTCGCCCTGGGTCGAGGCCAAGGCCCTGGCGACCGCCTCGATCGTGGTGCCGTTTGGCGCCATGCTCGCTGCTGCCGCCCTGTGGACCGGCGGGTGGCGGGCGGTGGGGGGCTCGCTTGCGCTCCTCGTCGCCGGCGGCGTCCTGTGGTCAAACGCGCTCGCGTACCGCAGCGTGAACCTGGCGCCACGGGACCAGCTCGCCGAGCTCGAGGAGATCGGTCGCCTGATCAAGGGCGAGGGCCCGACGCTGATGACCGAGTACAACCCCTACGGGGCCCGGCACTTCCTTCGCGCGGGCGACCCCGAGGGCGTGTCCGAGCTGCGCCGCCGCAGGGTGCCGCTGGAGTCCGGCGGTGCGGTGCCCAAGGGGCTGTCGGCCGACACCGACGAGCTCACGCCCGACGGCCTGCTGGTCTACCGCTCCCTGGTGGTGCGCCGCTCGCCGGCGCGCAGCCGGCCTCCCTCGCCGTACGGCCTGGCTTGGGAGGGTGAGCACTACGAGCTGTGGCAGCGGCCCGCCGGCCCTCCGCCCCAGATCGAGCGGCTGCCGCTGGGGTTCGAGCACGACCCCACGGCGCCGGCGCCGTGCACCGAGGTCCGCCGGCTGGCGGCGGCCGCGGGCGAGGACGGGAGCCTGCTCGCGGTCCCCGGGCCCCGGCCGGTCGTGATCGCGCTGGGGGAAGGGCTCAGCGTCCGCACGGATGTGCCTTCCGGCCGTTACGAGGCGTGGCTCGAGGGCTCGATCCGCGGGAAGGCGACGCTGCGCGTCGACGGCCGCGAGGTGTCGAGCGCGCGCCACGTCCTCAACAACGAGGGCGGGTACCTCAGCTTCGGGAGTCTGCAGCTTGAGGGTGGGCCGGCCGAGCTGGCGGTCGAGCTCGCGGGGCCCGACCTGCATCCCGGAAGCGGCGGGCCGCAGCCCGAGGTCGGGCCGCTCGTGTTCGGTCCGGCCCGCGCTGAGCCCGAGCCGTTCGCGCTGCCGGTCTCGCGGGCCGGCGAGCTGTGCGGTCAGCGGCTGGACTGGGTCGAAGCGGTTACCCGGTAGCCCGCCAGACCCACCACACGCAGAGGGCCTGCAGGGGCAGGCGGGCCCACAGCGACCAGCGGGGGATCCGGTCCAGGTCGAGCCCCCTGACCTGCTCGGGGCTCACGGCCATGTGCACGTTGGCCGGGAAAACCGCGACCAGCAGGGCGATCAGCCACCAGCGCGCGAACGGTCTTCGCGTCGACGGCACGATCACGGCGAGCCCGCCGATGACCTCGGCCACGCCGCTGACCGCCACGGCCTCGCGGTGGTACGGCAGGTACGGCGGCATGATCGCCTCGTAGTTGCGCGGGATCACGAAATGCATCACCCCCGCGAAGGTGAAGAAGGCGGCGAGGGCGCGCTGGGAGCCGGTCACCTCGTCAACCTATCGGCATGAGGGGAACGCGCACGGCACTCGCGGTGGCGGTCGGCCTGGTGCTCGCCGACTCGTCCGTGGTGGTCCTGGCCCTGCCCGAGATCTATCGCCAGCTGGACGTCTCGGTCGCCGACGTCACCTGGGTCCTGGTCGCGTTCAACCTGGTGCTGGCCGCCGCCGCGCTTCCCGCCGCCATGGCTGCCCGGCGGCTTGGGCCGGCCCGCGTCACCTGCGCCGGGCTGATCGTGTTCGCGCTGGCCAGCCTGGGCTGTGGCCTGGCGAGCGGGATCGAGCTGCTGCTGGCGGCTCGCTGCGCGCAGGCGATCGGCGGCGCCGCCGCGGTATGCGGGGCGCTCGAGCTGCTGCCGTCCGTGACGGGGTCGGAGCGCGCGGCCGCCCTCGACTGGGCGCGGGCGGGAACCATCGGCGCCGCGCTCGGGCCCGGCGTTGGCGGCCTGCTGACCGAGTTGATCTCGTGGCAGTCGATCTTCCTGCTCCAGGTGCCCGCGGCCGGCGTCCTCGCGACCCTGCTGTTCGCGGCGGCGATCAAGGAGGGCGGACCCGAAACGATCGAGGCCGAGCTGCGGTCGCCCGGCAAGCCCCACCTGGCCGCGAACGCGGCGCTCGCCCTGGTCTCGGCGGCCCTCGCAGCGGCCCTCTTCCTGGTCGTGTTGCTCTTGATCGAGGGGTGGCGCCTGAGCCCGATCGAGGCGGCGGCCGCGGTCACCGTGATGCCCCTGGCAGCGTTCGCCGGCCGGGCCGTCGCGTCGGCGTCCATCGATGGGCGCGCCCGGGCGGCCGCCGGGGTGATCCTGCTCGCCGGCGGGCTGGGCGGCTTCGCCCTGCTGCCCAGCGCGACGATCGTGGCGACGCTCGCGCCGCAGCTGCTCGTGGGGGTAGGCCTGGCGCTCACCCTCGAGGCCCTGACCGAGGCGGCGCTCGCCGGCCGGGCCCCACAGGCGATCCACGGCGGGTGGACGATCACCGCCCGTCACGTTGGCGTCGTCGCAGGCCTGCTCGTCCTGACGCCGATCTTCACCGCCGACCTCGAATCCGAGCGCGAGGACGCCGAGCAGGCCGGGACCGCGGCGCTCCTGGACGCCCCCCTCGACCCCACCGACAAGATCGACCTCGCCGAGCGGCTGGGGGACCGGCTCCGCGAGGAGGGCGACAAGGTCCCGGTGCTGGCGCCCGCGTTCGAGCCGCTCCCCTCAGACTCGGAGGAGCGCGCCGATGCGATCTCTCTGCGCGACCAGCTCCAGGACGAGCTCGACCGCGCGGCCACGCACGCGTTCAGCCGCTCGTTCTGGGTCGCGGCGGCGTTCGCCCTCGCGGCCCTGGCGCCGATCGCGCTCGCGCGCAGGAGGCCAGAGCTGTGAGGGTGGCCCCAATCACGCTGGTCGTGCTCGCCGCGATCGCCGCCACCGGCCTCGTGGTGGTCTATCTCGCCCTGGGCGGGTCGGAGTACCAGCCGACGCCGGTGGCGGACCCTTGCGAGGACCGCGCCTGGCGCGATCCGGGCGGGATCGAGGAGTCGGCCGAGCAGTTCGCGCTGTCGGCGCTGGACGGCGCGGCGTGCGAGCTCCAGGTGACGCGCGAGACCCTCGCCGCGGGCCTCTCGAGCGACGAAGCCCGCGATGCCTTCGCCGAGGAGTACGGGATCGACGACGCTCGCCTGGAGGAGGCGGTCCGCGCCGGCCTCGTGCGCGCCGTCGACGACGCAGCCGACGCCGGTGCCCTCAGCCCGATCGTGGCCGCGCCGCTGCGGGTGTTCGCAAGCCGAGTGCCCGTGGACGAGGGCATCGCCCTGATCGAGGACGCGACCGTCGTTTTCGAGGACGCAGGGAGCCTCCTCGACCAGGGACAGTCCTTGCTCGAGGAGGCCGAGGACCTTCTCGGCGAGATCCTGCCCTGACGCTACCCTCGAACCGGTGCCCGAGTTCAAGCTCAACCCCGCGTACACGCCGACGGCGGACCAGCCGGCGGCGATCGACTCGCTGGCGGAAGGCCTCTCCAAAGAGGAGCGGTTCCTGACGCTGTTGGGCGCGACCGGCACCGGCAAGACCTTCACGATGGCGGGCGTGATCGAGCGGGTCCAGCGGCCCTCGCTCGTGATCGCGCACAACAAGACGCTCGCGGCGCAGCTCTGCAACGAGTTCCGCGAGTTCTTCCCCGATAACCGCGTCGAGTACTTCGTCTCCTACTACGACTACTACCAGCCCGAGGCGTACGTGCCGGCGCAGGATCTCTACATCGAGAAGGACTCGTCGATCAACGACGAGATCGATCGCCTGCGCCACGCCGCGACTGCCGCTCTGCTCGCCCGCCGCGACGTCGTCATCGTGGCCTCGGTCTCGTGCATCTACGGAATCGGCTCGCCCGAGCTCTACCGGCGTCAGATGCAGCTGTTCAAGGTGGGGGAGTGGATCGACCGCGAGCTGCTCCTGAGGAAGCTCGTGGGCATGCAGTACCAGCGCAACGACACCGTCCTCTCGCGCGGGACGTTCCGCTCGAAGGGCGAGGTGCTGGAGGTCTGGAACGCCTATATGGAGACCGCCTACCGGATCAACCTCTTCGGCGAGGAGGTCGAGTCCATCCACCACTTCGACCCGCTGACCGGCGAGGTCCTCGACGTCGTCGACCACGTCGCGGTCTGGCCCGCCAGCCACTACGTGACCGAGGAGGACACGCTTGCCCGCGCCGTGGTCGAGATCAAGCAGGAGATGGACGAGCGGATCAAATCGTTCGAGGAGAGCGGCAAGCTGCTCGAGGCGCACCGCCTGCGCCAGCGCACCGAGTACGACATCGAGATGCTGGGCGAGCTGGGGTTCACCTCGGGGATCGAGAACTACTCGCGGATCTTCGACGGGCGCGAGCCGGGCAGCCCGCCGCACACGCTGATCGACTACTTCCCCGACGATCTCGTCGTCTTCGTCGATGAGTCCCACCAGACGATCCCGCAGATCGGCGGCATGTACGAGGGGGACCGCTCGCGCAAGCAGACCCTCGTCGACCACGGGTTCCGGCTTCCTTCGGCGATGGACAACCGGCCGCTCAAGTTCGACGAGTACCTCGACCGCGTGGGCCAGGTCGTGCTGGTCTCGGCCACGCCCGGCGAGTTCGAGCGCAGCTCGGCGGCGCGCATCGTCGAGCAGATCGTGAGGCCCACCGGGATCGTCGACCCCGAGGTCGTCGTCCGCGAGACGCGCAACCAGATCGACGACCTGATGAACGAGGTCCGCCGGCGCACCGAGGCGAACGAGCGGACGTTGGTCACGACGCTCACGAAGAAGATGGCCGAGGACCTGACCGGCTACCTGCTCGAGAACGGGTTCCGGGTGCGCTACCTCCACAGCGAGGTCGACACGCTCGAGCGGATCCAGATCATCCGCGACCTCCGGCTGGGCGAGTACGACGTGCTCGTTGGCGTCAACCTCCTGCGCGAGGGCCTGGACCTTCCCGAGGTGTCGCTCGTCGCGATCCTCGACGCAGACAAGGAGGGCTTCCTCCGCGGCGAGACCAGCCTGATCCAGACCATCGGCCGTGCCGCCCGCAACGTCGACGGCAGGGTCCTGATGTACGCGGACCGGGAAACCGATGCGATGCGCAAGGCCATCGCCGAGACGGACCGCCGGCGCGAGATCCAGCTCGCCTACAACCGCGAGCACGGGATCACACCGGAGACCGTGCGCAAGGGCATCTCGGAGATCTCGGACTTCCTGGCGATGGAGTCGCGCTCGGCGCCGTCGCGCCGCCGGCGCGCCCGCACCGGCGATGCCATCTCCGGCCCGGAGGAGCTGCAGAAGGTGATCGTGCAGCTCGAGGAGGAGATGATGGTGGCCGCCGAGGACCTGCGCTTCGAGGAGGCGGCCCGCATCCGCGACGAGCTGAAGGAGCTGCGCCGCGACCTCGAGGCCCTGCGGGCCTGAGCCTGCGGCCCGCGCCAGACCGGCCTTCGCCCGGCTCCCGAGCGGGTAACCTCGACCCAATGGACGCCGAGAAGATCGTCACTGACCTCGCCGAGCGTGTCCGCGAGCTGATCGCCGATGCGGAGGAGCGCGCGGCCACGATCGTCCGCGACGCCGAGGCCGAGGCGGCCGGGATCCGCGAGCGCGCCGAGGCCGAGGCACGAGACCGCCTCGCCGACGTTCGCTCCGCCCTCGATGACCTTCAGGGCAAGCTGGGGTCCGAGGTCACGCCGGGCCCAGTGACGGTGCCCGAGCCCACGCCGCCTTCCACGCCCGAGCCCACCCCGGATCCCGTGCCCGAGCCGGTCCCGACGCCCGAGCCCGTGCCGGAGCCCACGCCCGAGCCGGTCCCCGAGCCCGCCCCGCCGCCCGACGAGGCCGACCCGCCGGCACCGGACGCGCCCGCGGACACCGCGTCCAACGGCGGCGCCGACTCCGACAAGTCCGCCGCGCGCCTGGTGGCGATGAAGATGGCGCTCGACGGCTCCTCGCGCGAGGAGATCGAGGCGCACCTCGAGGCCAACTACGACGTCGAGCACCGCGACAAGCTGCTCGACGACGTGCTTGCCCGAGCCAAGGCCTAGGCCGCCGACGGGAACGCCCGTTCGTATCCCTAGACTAGTTCGGAGTGGCTCGCTCCGGTCAGATCGTCGTCTCGGGTGCGCGCGCCCACAACCTCAAGGGCGTCGACGTGTCCCTTCCCAGGGATGCCCTCGTGGTCGTCACCGGGCTGTCCGGCTCGGGTAAGTCCAGCCTCGCCTTCGACACGATCTACGCCGAGGGCCAGCGCCGCTACGTCGAGTCGCTGTCGGCCTACGCCCGCCAGTTCCTGGGCCAGATGGAGAAGCCCGACGTCGACTCGATCGAGGGCCTCTCGCCGGCGATCTCGATCGACCAGAAGACCACCTCGCGCAACCCGCGCTCGACGGTCGGCACGGTCACCGAGATCTACGACTACCTGCGGCTGCTGTGGGCCCGGATCGGGAAGCCGCACTGCTTCAACTGCGGCGAGCCGATCCAGGGGCAGTCGGTCGAGCAGATCGTCGACCGGGTGATGACCCTCGACGAGGGGACCCGCTTCATGGTCCTGGCGCCGGTGGTGCGCGAGCGCAAGGGCGAGTACGGGCGGATGCTCGAGGGGATGCGCCAGCAGGGCTACGCCCGGGCGGTCGTCGACGGCGAGCTGCGCCGGCTTGACGAGGAGATCGTCCTCGACAAGAAGTTCAAGCACGACATCTCGATCGTGGTCGACCGCTTGGTGATGAAGGAGGGCCTCCGCAAGCGCCTGGCCGAGTCGATCGAGGCGGCGTCGCAGCTGGCCGAGGGGCTGGTGGAGGTGGAGCTGCTCGACGGGGCCGACGACGGGGGCCGAACCACCGAGGGCGAGCCCGGGGCGAAGGTCTTAAGGGGTCCGAGCGCCGGCAAGCGGGGCGAGGTGCTGCTGTTCAGCGAGCGCTTCGCCTGCCTCAACTGCGGGACCTCGATGCCCGAACTCGAGCCGCGGATCTTCTCGTTCAACTCGCCGCACGGCTGCTGCCCGCAGTGCCACGGCCTTGGCTTCCAGCGCGTGATCGACCCCGAGCTGATCGTTCCCGACCCCACGCTCTCGATCTCGCAGGGCGCGCTGGAGCCCTGGGTGAAGGCGGCCTCGATGTATCACCGGCGGCTGCTCGAAGCCGTCGCCGAAGCCAACGGGATCGACCCCCAAACGCCCTGGCGCGACCTCCCCAAGGCGCACCGAAAGCTGCTTCTGGACGGCACCGGCAAGGACAAGCACACCGTCAGCTATCGCAACCGTTTCGGGCGGCAGCGCACCTACACCGTCCGCTTCGACGGGATGCTCCACAGCCTGGAGCGCCGCTACGAGAACACCGACTCGGATAACACGCGCGAACGCGTCGAAGAGCTGATGGCGCTCCAGCCCTGCCCGGCGTGCGGTGGGGCTCGGCTTCGGCCTGAGAGCCTCGCGGTCACGGTCGGTGGCCTGAACATCTACGAGTACACGACCAAGTCGGCGCAAGCCGCCCTGGTATGGATCGAGTCGCTCGAATTGACCGAGACCGAGCGTGCGATCGCCCGGCTCGTGGTCCGCGAGATCGGCGAGCGCCTGCGTTTCCTGGACTCGGTCGGGATCGGCTACCTGTCACTCGAGCGGGCGGCGTCCACGCTCTCGGGCGGCGAGGCGCAGCGGATCAGGCTCGCGACCCAGATCGGGTCCAGCCTCGTCGGAGTGCTCTACATCCTCGACGAGCCGTCGATCGGCCTGCACCAGCGCGACAACGAGAAGCTGATCGGCACCCTCGAGCGGCTGCGCGACATCGGCAACACCGTGATCGTGGTCGAGCACGACGAGGGCACGATCCTCGCGGCCGACCACGTGCTGGACCTGGGTCCCGGCGCCGGCGAGCACGGGGGAGAGGTAGTCGCCGAGGGCACGCCGGCCGAGGTTGCGGCGACGGCCGGCTCGGCCACGGGCGAGTTCCTGTCGGGCGAGCGCTCGATCCCGGTCCCGGCTGAGCGCCGGCGCCCACAGGGCAAGCTGAAGGTGAAAGGCGCCAGCCAGCACAACCTCAAGGACATCGACGTCACCTTCCCGCTGGGCACGTTCACCTGCGTCACGGGCGTCTCGGGCTCGGGGAAGTCAACCCTCGTCAACGAGATCCTCTACCGCGCCGTCGCCAACCGGCTGCACCGCGCGCGGATGCGCCCGGGCGCACACCGGCGCATCGACGGGATGGGCGAGGTCGACAAGATCATCAACATCGACCAGTCGCCGATCGGGCGCACGCCACGGTCGAACCCGGCCACGTACACCGGTCTGTTCGACCACATCCGCCAGCTCTACTCGCAGACGCGCGAGGCCCGGGCTCGCGGCTACAAGCCGGGGCGGTTCTCGTTCAACGTCAAGGGCGGCCGCTGCGAGGTCTGCCGCGGCGACGGCCAGATCAAGATCGAGATGCACTTCCTCCCCGACGTCTACGTGCCGTGCGAGCAGTGCCACGGGCGGCGCTACAACCGCGAGACGCTGGAGATCCGCTACAAGGGCAAGTCGATCGCCGACGTGCTCGAGATGCCCGTCGCCGAGGCCGTCGAGTTCTTCGAGCCGATCCCGAAGATCCACCGTCGACTCGCGACCCTGCACGACGTCGGGCTGGACTACCTCCGCCTGGGCCAGCCGGCCACGACGCTGTCGGGCGGGGAGGCCCAGCGTGTCAAGCTGGCCACCGAGCTGTCGAAGATCGCCACCGGCGACACCCTCTACATCCTCGACGAGCCCACGACCGGGCTTCACTTCGCGGACGTCGACCGCCTGCTTGGCGTCCTGGGCCGCCTGGTCGACCAGGGCAACACGGTGCTGGTGATCGAGCACAACCTGGACGTGATCAAGTCGGCCGACCACCTGATCGACCTGGGGCCCGAGGGCGGCGAGGCCGGGGGAGAGGTGATCGCGGTCGGCACGCCCGAGGAGGTCGCCGGCAATCCCGATTCGTACACCGGCCGCTTCCTGGCCGACCTTGTCGAGCCGGCCGAGCCGGCGCCCAAGCCGAAGCGAACGGGCGGGCGAAAGCGGCAGCCAGTCGCCGTCTAGCTCAGGAGCTCCCCAGGCCGAACATGTCCGTAGCCAGGGCGGCGATCACGAAGATCGTGCCCCCGATGATCACCAGCCAGTAGTACCAGTAGCGCCCCCCTCGCTGCTTGTGGATCGTCACGGCTGGGGAGGGGGCTCGGTCGCCCCCGCCACAAGTGCCTGGCCGAACTCCAGCGACACGGGATCGTCGCGAACGCCGATCGGCGCCACGGTCACCTTCTCGCCCTCGGCAGCGGATTCCAGGGTCAGCATCGTGAGCCCCGACTTGGGCTCGGTGCTGGCGCGCAGCCCGGCGCGTTCCCAGACCGCCACCTCGTCGCCGATCTTGAACCCTCGTCCCTTGACGCCGGCCTTGAAGGCCCGGACCTTGGTGGGCGTTGCGACGAGCAGGGCCTTGTCGGGCAGGCCACCGGCCTGCTTCTTGGAGAACAGGGCCGACGCGGCGTAGGCGACGCCGCCCAGCCCTCCGTAGGAGATCCCCATGCGGGTGGCGGCGCCACCCCGGCGGAAGAGCGCCGCCGCGACGACGGGCTCGTCGGTGACCTTCTCGCGCGCGTATCCCTCCAGTTGCTTGCGGTAGTCGGCGACCTGCTCGTCGCTCATCTCGAACATGCCCATGGCAAACCCCTCGTGGTCGTTACGGCGGGCACCCTACCTCCCGGTCAGGCTGCTCTAGGCTTGGGCACACGATGTGCGTGACCGATCTTCAGGTCCTGCTCGCGATGCTCCGGGAGAAGGCCCAGGCCTCGAAGCCCGCGGGCGCCGCGGCCGAGCCCGTCGCGACTCCGTCGCGGTGAGCCGGGCCCAGGCCTGGCGCACCTGGTGGGTCAAGCGCCGCTGGTACGAGCGCAACGCCCGACCGCGCCGACGCTGGCGCATCGACGCCCACGCGGCGAAAGGCGGGTTCTTCATTCGCCATCCGGTCGAGGGCGAGGTGCTCGAGGCACTCGATTCGGGTCGGCTGACGATCGGCGAGAGCACGCTGCTCGAGCCGGGCTGCTGGCTGACCCTGGGGCCCAAGGGCCGGATCGAGATCGGCGAGGGGTGCTTCCTCAACCGGGGCACGATGCTGGCCGCGCTCGAGCGGATCGAGATCGGCGCCCACACGATGTTCGCCAACGGCTGCTTCGTCGGCGACTCCGACCACGCCTACGACGACCCCGAGCGTCCCATCACCCAGCAGGGCTTCGTCCCGCGCGGGCCGGTCAAGATCGGCACGAGTTGCTGGTTCGGCGTCAACTGCGTGGTGACCGGTGGGATCGAGATCGGCGACCGGGCCGTGATCGGCGCGAATTCCGTGGTCACGCAGGACATCCCGGCCGGCGTCATCGCGGCTGGCGCCCCGGCGAAGGTGCTCCGCGAGATCGAGTTCCGTTCCGGCGAGGATGGGTAGGTTGGGGCGCATGAATCGAGCCCTCACCGGCCTGGCCGCGCTCGCGCTCGCGATCGGGGTGGCCGCCTGCGGTGAGAAGGACGAGCCCGAGCCGAGCGCGCCCGTGAGCGAAACGACGACCGCGGACGATGGTGGAGGAGGCGGTGGTGCCGGCACCGAGAACGAGACCGACAAGAAGCAGCCACCGATCAAGCTGACCGTCGAGGTCGTGCTCAACGGCAGCGCGGCATCGGTCTGCTCGGGCCCGTCGGTGACCCGCAGGTACATCAGCGAGGCATATGGCGACGTGAAGGGCTGCGAGGCAGCCATTCAGAACCTTCCTGTCTTCGACGTTGCGGTCAGCGACATCGAGATCCAGGGCGACACGGCCACGGCCAAGGCCACGCCCGATGGGGGCCCCAACAAGGGCGAGACGATCAAGGTGGAACTCGTCAACGAGGGCGGAAGGTGGAAGGTCGACTCCGCCGTCTCCAACGCCCCGGCGGGGCCCTAGAGCGTCACCTGAAGGATCACCGTGCGCTCGCGCGGGCGGTCGTCGAAGTCGATCAGCACCAGCTGCTGCCAGGTCCCGAGCGCCAGCCGGCCATTGACGATCGGCACCACCTCGGAGGGCCCGATCACCGATGCTCGCTGGTGGGCGTGGGAGTTGCTGTCATGGTTCAGCCGGTTGTGCTCGTAGTCGCCGCGGACGGGGATGAGGCGGTCCAGGAGCGCCTTCAGGTCGTGGACGCCCCCAGGCTCGAGCTCCATCGTCGTGATCGCCGCGGTGGAGCCGACAACGAACGCCGCGAGCTGCCCGTCCTCGGCGCCGGCGTCGGCCGCTGCGCGGCGCGCCGCGGTCGTGAGGTCGACCACGTCGCCATCGCCGCGGGTGGACAGCCGGGCCTCGGTCGTGAACACGCTCATGGACGGGAGCTTGCCACGGCGATGAAATAGGAACGGGCCGGGCTCGAAAGCCCGACCCGTCCGTCCCGCCTCTTCGTTCCTACGCGCGTGTGCGCGAATCGGATGAGGAGGTGGTGGCCCTAGACGCCCCGCGGGTGCGGGCCGCCGATGTGGAGCGACTCGAGCAGTCGCGGCACGAACATCAGGCCGCTCAGTCCGACGAGCACGTAGAGCACGTCGCTGACGGTGCCGGTGCCGAAGATCTCGGCAACGACGTTGGTGTCCGTGATGGCGAGGATGCCCCAGTTGAGAGCGCCGACGATCAGGAACAGCAGCGCCAGCGGCTCGAACTTCTTGAACATCTCCATTACCTTCACCTCACTTCGTGAGTATTGTCACGAACAGATACCCCGGCAAATGCAGGGGGTTACTGCGGGATGAGGTATGCGGGCCTAGATCTCGGTTGCCGACCAGTCCCACTTCTGGCCGGCCAGGCTCTCCTGCTCGAGGTACGCGCGGAACTCGGCGAGCTCGGGGGGCTCGACGCTGTAGATGTGCTCTGGCCCGGGGAAGCCCCGGCTCCGGACGTCGGCGGCGTAGGCGCGCACCCCGGCCACCATCGCGTCGTGCACCTCGGCGTAACGCTTGACGAACTTCGCGTGGTGTCCCCGATGGATGCCCAGGAGGTCGTGGAAGACGAGGACCTGCCCGTCCGTTGCGGCCCCGGCGCCGATGCCGATCACCGGGATCTCCAGCTTGTTCACGAGCGCCTCGGAGACGGCGGCGGGGACGGCCTCGAAGACGATCGAGAAGCAGCCAACGGACTGGAGCGCCAGGGCCTCCTCCGCGATCTCGATCGCCCGGTTGGCGGTGCGCCCCTGCGCCTTGAATCCTCCCAGGGCCGTCGCGGTCTGGGGCGTCAAGCCCACATGCCCCATGACCGGGATCCCGGCGCGGACGATCGCGCGGGCGCGATCGACCGACGAGCCGCCGCGTTCGAGCTTGACGCCGTCGCAGCCGGCCTCCTTGACGAAGCGCTGCGCGTTCTCGACCGCCTGCTCGTTGGAGCGCTCGTAGGAGCCGAACGGCATGTCGCCGACCAAGAGCGGGGTGCGGAGCCCGCGGCGAACGGCCTTGGCGAGCATCAGCATCTCCTCGATGCCCACCGGCACGGTGCTGTCGTAGCCCAGCACGGTCATCGCCGCGGAGTCGCCGACCAGCACCACGTCGACGCCGGCCTCCTCGACCGCGAGCGCCGAGGGATAGTCGTAGGCGGTGACCATCACGATCGGCTCGCCGGCGGCCTTCATCTCAGCCAGGCTCGGGAGACTCACGGGGCGGCGCTCGGGGCCTTCGGGGGCGGTACTCATGCCGGTGCTCATCATTGTCCTCCGATCAGGTGGTCCGGGCGCCGGGGTCGGCGCCGATGACGACGTTGTCGATAAGGCGGGCCTTGCCGACCCGTGCGGCGACGGCCAGGAGCACCGGCCGCCCGTTCAAGCTCTCGGCGGGCGACAGGTCCTCGGCGTCGCGCGCCTCCAGGTACTCCGGCTCGAGCCCGGCGCCGGCCAGCTCGGCCCGTGCCGCCTCGAGCGCCTGGCCCAGTGACCCGGCTCCATTCGCCGCCGACTCGGCCGCGTGGAGGGCGCGGCTGAGCGCCGTCGCTCGCTCGCGCTCCCGGGGCGAGAGGTAGGCGTTGCGCGAGCTCATCGCCAGCCCGTCCGGCTCGCGCACGATCGGGAGCGAGACGACCTCGACGCCGAGGTCGAGGTCGAGCACCATCCTGCGGATCACGGCAACCTGCTGCGCGTCCTTCTGCCCGAAGAACGCCAGGGCGGGCGCCACGATGGTGAAGAGCTTCGCCACCACCGTGGTCACGCCGCGGAAGTGCCCCGGCCCCCGCTGGCCCGGATCGCCGCAGAGGACCTCTGTAAGGGCGCCCGAGACCTCGACCGTGGTCGCGAAGCCCTCCGGGTACATCTCCTGGGTGTCGGGCGCGAAGACGAGGTCCACGCCTGCGTCCCCGGCCAGCGCGATGTCGCGATCCTCGTCTCGGGGATAGCTCGCCAGGTCCTCACCGGGGGCGAACTGCGTGGGGTTCACGAAGAGGCTCATGACGACGAGGTCGCAGCGGCGCCGGGCCTCACGCAACAGGGAGAGATGCCCCTCGTGGAGCGCGCCCATGGTGGGCACCAGCCCGACCGACCGCCCATCGGCCCGTGGGCCCGCGAGGGCAGCGTTCAGCGCGGCCTTGGTGCGGACGACGTTCATCGGCCGTCCGCCACGTCGCGCGTGCGCTCGGCCAGCGCCTCGTAGAGGGGGATCAGGTGGGGCGCCGTCTCCTCGAGCGCCTCGAGGTGGCGGGCGACGGTGGCCTCGTCGCCCCGCGCGATCGGACCGGTCAGGGCGGCGGCGCCGTGCTCGGCCCAGTTGGCCGCGCTTCGCAGCACCAGCGGCGCCAGCAGCTCACGGGCGTCCTCGACGCCCGCCTCGCGCAGCAGGTCCGCCGCCGACTCCTGGAGCGCGACGAGGAAGTTCGACGCAACGCTGGCGGCGGCGTGATAGGCGGCCCGCCGGTCCTCGGGAACCTCGAACGGCCGCATCCCCAAGCGCTCGCTGAGCTGGAAGGCGAAGGCCAGCGCGGCCGGCGTGGACCCGGCCACGGCGCACGGCGCCCCTGCCAGCTCGGCCCGCGCGTCGGGGATCGTCTGCAGTGGGTGGAGGCTGAACGCCTCGGCCCCACGCTCGATGGCGGCGGCAAGGGCGTCGAGGCCCGTGGCCCCGCTTGTGTGGCCGACCAGGCGCAAGGGTGGGATCGCGCCCGCCACGCCCTCGCAGGCCTCGGCGATCGCGCCATCAGGAACGCACAGCAGGGCTGCGCCCGACTGGGCCGCCACGGCCGGTGCGTCTTCGCGGCCGGCGGCCGCGGCGTCCAGCCCAGCCAGTCCGGCCGCCCTGGCGATGGCGCTGCCCATGCGCCCGCGCCCGACGATCGCCAGTCGGGGCAGTGCGGTGATGTCGGCGGTCGCGCCGGCGGCTTCGGGTCGGTCCCGTTCCAGTTCCCTCACGAGATACCAGACGGCTTTCGGTGGTTGGGCAGTGGCAGTGCTTGGTCTGTGGTCCGCGCCCGGTGGGGTCGCGGCCACCCGAAATTGTAGATACACGGGCGCCCCGCGCGGATACCATCGGGCCAAGAGCGCCTGATGCCGATCTACGAGTTCGAATGCGAGGACTGCGGGGCCGACTTCGACGACCTCGTTCCGGCCGGCACCGAGCGCGCGAAATGCCCACAGTGCGGCTCGGGGCGGACGGTCCGGCGCTGGTCCGCCCCGGCGTCGACGTTCAAGCTCGTCAAGAGCCCCGGCGCTGCCCGCCAGCAGGAGGTGCGCAACGCCAAGCTTCACGCGGACACGAAGTCGAAGTTCAAGCAGCGCCGCCAGGCGCAGCGCGACTCGCGCGCCGGGAAGCGTGGCGGTGCCGATGGCTGACGCCGAGGAGCGCCGGGAGCGGTTGATCGAGGTCTTTCGCGAGGCCTCGGTGTGCACGAAGTGCCGGCTGTCCGAGACGCGCACCAAGGTGGTGTTCGGCGCGGGGAACGCCGACGCGGACCTGATGTTCGTCGGCGAGGCCCCAGGGGCCGAGGAGGATCGCCAGGGGCTCCCGTTCGTGGGGCGAGCGGGCGGCCTTTTGAACCAGCTCCTCGAGGGGATCGGGATGACGCCGCGAGGACGTGATGATCGCCAACGTGCTCAAGTGCCGACCTCCGGGCAACCGCGATCCGCAGCCCGACGAGATCGACACGTGCCGGCCCTACCTGGAGCGGCAGGTCGAGCTGATCGAGCCGCGCGTGATCGCGACGCTGGGCAACTTCGCCACCAAGCTGCTCACCGCCAACCCGACCGGCATCACCAAGGTGCGCGGGGCGCCGCAGGTCCACGAACTGGGCGGCCGCACCGTGTTCGTGCTGCCCCTCTTCCATCCGGCGGCAGCGCTCCGCACCCCCAGCCTGGCTGAGACCCTGCGCCAGGACTTCGCGGCCCTGCCGCAGCTGCTCGAGCAGGATCCGGCCGCGCTTGGGCGCGCCGAGGAGCCCGGTCCCGCTGGCGCCAGCGAGGACATGGCCGCAGCGCGCGCGGCCGACCAGCTCGGCCTCTTCGGTTGACCGAGCGGACCACCTCGGCGGAGGCAACCGAGGACATCGGCGCCCGCATCGCCGCCGGGCTGCGGCCCGGCGACGTGGTGCTGGTCTCCGGCGAGCTCGGGAGTGGCAAGACCACGCTGGTGCGCGGCGCCTGCCGCGCGCTTGGGATCGCCGACCCCGTGACCTCGCCCACGTTCACGATCGGCCGGCGCTACGAGGGCGGCGCCCACCCGGTCTCACACCTAGACCTCTACCGGCTGGAGGGCCTCGGCCCGGAGGAGCCCGGCCTGCTGGAGGACTATCTGCGGCCCGACTCCGTCTCGTTCGTCGAGTGGCCGGCGGTGATGGGTGACGGCTTCGCCGCTGAGGCCCTCGGCTCCGGGGTTCGCGTCGCCGCGCGGGTCGAGCTGCGCCACGCGGGCGGCGACGCGCGCGACGTCAGCGTGGAGGGTGCGTGAGCGACCGCGCCATCGTTGGGTTCGACAGCTCGACGCCGAGGCTTACCGTGGCGGCGCGCCGGGACGCCCGAATCGTCCACGAGCACTCCTCCCAGCCTCCGCCGGGCGAGCGCCCCGCGCATGCGCGCGAGCTGCTGGCCCGCGTTGAGGAGGCCGCGTCCGCCGCCGGCGGATGGGACGCCGTTGGCCTGATCGCCGTCGGCATCGGGCCGGGCTCCTACACCGGGCTTCGCATCGGGATCGCGACGGCGCGCGGGCTCGCCCAGGCCCTGCGCAAGCCGGTCGTCCCGGTGGTCTCGCTGGCCGCGCTCGCCCGCGGGGTCGCACCTGGCTTCGACGCCCGCGACGAGGCGCGGCTGGCCGTGATCGACGCCAGGCGAAGCCAGGTGTTCGCGGGCCTTTACGGCGGGACGGGCGAGGCCATCTGGGAGCCTTTCGTCGCTGCGCCCGAGGAGCTCGCGGAGCGGGTTGCAGACCTGGGGGCCGAACCTCTGACGGGAGGTGACGGCTCGCTACGATTCCGGGGTCAGCTCGAGGCCGCCGGGGCGAGGGTTCTCGCCGATGGCGACGAGGGCCACCTGGTCGCGGCGCGGAATACGTGCTTGCTCGCCGCCGACCTGGAGCCCGAGGAGCCCGGCGAGATCGAGCCGATCTACCTGAGGCCACCCGACGCGGAGCTATGGCGTGAACAGCAGCGCAGAGAGTCCGATCGCAAGCGATAGCTGGCAGGCGCCGGAGCCGGCCGGGCTCGAGGTGCGTTCGCTGGTCTACAGCGACCTCCCGTCGGTGCTCTCGATCGAGCGGCGCGCGTTCGGGACGCCGTGGTCGCTGGCCATGTTCGTGCTCGAGCTCTCGAAGCCGTCGGGCATCTGCCTGGCGGCCGCGGACGGCCGCGGGCTGGTGGGCTACATGATCTGCTCCCGCTACGCGGACGTCTGGCACGTGATGAACGTGGCGGTTGATCCCGACCGGCGTCGCTCCGGGGTCGCGACCGGCCTGCTGGAGCGCCTCTTCGATGAGGCCGGGCCGGGGGCGCGCTACACGCTGGAGGTCCGGACCTCCAACCGCGGCGCCATCGCCATGTACGAGCGCTTCGGCTTCAAGGCCGCGGGCCATCGCCGCCGCTACTACCACGACAACGGCGAGGACGCCGTGATCATGTGGCTGGAGCCGGCGCCCGTCGGCGCCTGATCGGACCGGGCGACAGTTGCTCCTGGCGATCGAAACGTCCTGCGACGACACCTGCGCCGCCGTCCTCGATGGCGGGCGCATCGCCTCGAACGTGATCTCCTCGCAGTCGGACGCGCACGAGCGGTTCGGCGGCGTCGTTCCCGAGGTCGCTTCGCGCCATCACCTCCAGCTCGTGAACGCCGTGGTCGAGGGTGCGCTGGAGCGGGCGGACCTCGACCTCGCCGAGGTCGAGACCCTGGCGGTCACCCGCACGCCGGGCTTGATCGGCGCCCTGCTGGTGGGCGTCAGTACCGCCAAGGCCCTGGCCGCGGCCACCCGCAAGCCCCTGGTGGGCGTGGATCACCTGCACGGCCACGTGGCCGCGAACTACCTCGAGCCGCAGCCGCTGGACCCGCCGTTCCTGTGCCTGATCGCCAGCGGCGGGCACACCCTGCTGGCGGGGGTGCGCTCGCGCGATGGGTTCGAGGTCGTTGGCCAGACCCTCGACGACGCTGCGGGTGAGGCGCTCGACAAGGGCGCCCGCCTGCTGGGCCTGGGCTACCCGGGCGGCCCGGAGATCGAGCGCCTGGCTCGCGAGGGCGACGCGGCGGCGTTCGACCTGCCGCGGGGCATGAACCGCACCGGCGGCCTGGACTTCTCGTTCAGCGGCGTCAAGACGGCGCTGCTCTATGCCACACGAGACCTTGGTCCCGACGACACCGGCCGCCGGGCGGCCGACCTGGCCGCCAGCTATCAGGCGGCGATCGTGGCGCAGCTCGCCTCACGCCTCGAGCGCGCGCTCGACGACGGCGACTGGACGGCGGTGGCGCTGGGCGGCGGCGTCGCGGCCAACGGGCTGCTGCGCGAGCGGGTGGGCGAGGTGTGCGAGCGGCGCGGGCTGCGCCTGAAGCTCGTGCCGGGGGAGCTGTGCACGGACAACGCCGCGATGATCGGCTCGGCCGCCCGCTACGTCGACGCCACCCCGTACCCCGGCTACCTGAGCTGGGACGCCGCCGCGTGAAATCGGTGACGCTCTACGGGCGAGAGGGCTGCCACCTCTGCGACGAGGCCCGCGCCGCGCTCGTCTCTCTCCGCGAGGACGGCGCCCGCTTCTCGCTCGACGAGATCGACATCGACACCGACGACGCGCTTCACGCCGCATTCCTCGAGCGGATCCCGGTGGTCCAGGTCGACGGCGAGATCGTCGCCGAGCTGGTCTGCGAGCCGGCACGCCTTCGGGTTGCCCTCGGACTCGATGGCGCATGACGGGTACTCTGCGCCCATGAGTGCCGAGGGAAGCGCGTCCGAGGCCGCCGGGGCGGTGGCCAACGGGGCGCCGATTGACGGGGAGCGGCTGTCGCTGGGCGTGGCCGCCCGGCTCTCGCGTTACCTCCAGGTGCTGATCCAGGCCCGCAAGATGGGCAAGGACACGATTTCCTCGCAGGAGCTCGCCGAGTACACGCACATCAACTCGACCCAGATCCGCCGCGACCTCTCCGGCTTCGGCAAGTTCGGCAAGCGCGGCGTCGGCTACCGGGTCGAGTCGCTGGTGGAGGAGATCCGGAAGATCCTGCGCACCTCCGGCCAGCACAACATCGCGCTGTTCGGCGCCGGCCATCTGGGCCGGGCGATCGCCAGCTCAGACATCTTCGCCGACCATGGCTTCCAGGTCGTGGCGATCTTCGACGTCGACCCCGAGCAGGTGGGCGACGACATCGGGGGGATCCCGGTGCGTCCGTTCGACGACCTCGAGCAGGCGGTCACCGACGAGGAGATCGTGGTCGGGGTCCTGGCCGTTCCCGCGTCGGCGGCCCAGGAGGTCGCCGACCGGCTCGTCGAGGCGGGCGTGAAGATCATCTTCAACTACTCCGAGCAGCTCCTGACCGTGCCGCCCGAGGTGACGGTCCACACCTCCAGCCCCGCCGTGGACCTGCTCTACGCGCTCTACTTCTACCTCGCGTAGCCCATGGCGCAGAAGGGCACGGACGTAACGTCGCCGACCCTCGACCGCGAGCGCACCCGGGAGGCGTTCGAGGGATCGACCGACTTCACAGTCGGCCTCGAGGAGGAGTTCGCGCTGTCTGGACCCTCACACGCTCGAGCTGGTCCACCGCTTCGAGGAGCTCTACGACGCCTGCCAGGCCGACGAGGAGCTGGCGGTCTCGGCCGCGGGCGAGCTGATCGACTCCGAGATCGAGATCCGCTCGGGGCGCGGCGAGCGGTTCGCGGACGCCGTCGAAGCGCAAGGCTCACACCGCAACCGCCTGTTCGGGCTGGCGGGGGAGATGGGGATCGCGCTGGGGGCCATGGGGACCCATCCGTGGGCGAACTACCTGGACCAGCGGATAATCGACACCGAGCACTACAACCGGCTGCGGGCCGAGCTGCGGTGGGTCGCGCAGCGCAACAACACCTGGAGCCTTCACGTCCACATGGGGGTCCAGGGGGCCGACCGGGCGATCGCGGTCTGCGATCACCTCCGCGGCGTGCTGCCCCAGCTCCTCGCCGCCTCGGCCAACTCGCCCTTCCTCGACCGGCGGGACAGCGGGCTGGCGTCGGTTCGCTCCGAGATCTTCACTCGCACCTTCCCGCGCTGCGGCGTGCACGAGCCGTTCGGCGACTACGAGACCTACGCGGACTTCATCGACACACTGACCGCCACCAACTCGGTCGTCGAGTCGACCCAGCTCTGGTGGAGCGTCCGCCCGCACCACACGTTCGGCACGGTCGAGTTTCGGATCTGTGACGCGCAGACGAGCGGCGCCGACTCGTTCGCCCTCGCCGGCATGATCGCGGCGTGTATCGCGCAGGCGGCGGTCGACCACTCCGAGGGCGTCCTGGCGGCCCCGCTTCGCCAGCGCGAGATCGAGGAGAACCTCTGGCGGGCGATCCGCTGGGGGATGGACGGGAAGATGATCGACTGGGCCACGCAGGAGGAGATCGCGACGCCCGCGGCAGTCGAGGCGCTGCTCGACTGGACGGCCCCAGTGCGTGATCAGCTCGGCATCGACGCCGACCTGCCCAGCCGCAACGGGACCCAGCGGGCGCGCGAGGCGCTCGAGGGCGGTGCCTCGATCGAGGAGATCTACGCCGCCGCCGTCGACGAGACCCGCAGGACCTATGCCCCGGACGCGGTCCCGGCGCCCGCCGAATAGATTGAGGGCGCGATGAGCGACGAGCCCGAGACCCCGGAGGACCCCGAATCCGAGGAAGCGCCGAGCGAGGAGCAGCCGAGCGAGGAGGAGCTTCGCCGCCGGATCGAGGAGGGCCTGCGCGATGTGCGGGTCCAGGACGTTCTGCTCGAGAGCGTCGTGACGATCGTCAACCTGACGGCGAGGCGGATCGCCAAGCCCGATGAGCAGGACCTCGATCAGGCTCGCGTGGGGATCGACGCGGTCCGCGCGGTGCTCGACCTGCTGGAGCCCGAGCCTCAGGCCCAGGTGCGAAACGCCGTGTCCGAGCTGCAGATGCTGTTCGCGCAGCAATCCGGGGCCGGTGGCGCCCCGGAAGGCGGTGGCGAGGAGCCCTCGGGAGGCGGCGAGCCGCCGGCCGGCGGCGGTGGCGAGCCTGCCGGGCCGGGCACGCCGCGGGGCGGTGGCGAGCCCCCACCGGGGCTCTGGGTGCCTCCCGGAAGCTGACATCGGGGCGCTTCCGTTCGTCCGCCCGCTAGACTGCCCGCCGCTTTCGGCCGGGGCCCCTCGGCCGTTCCTTTTGCTTAGCCCCACGGAGGACTGAACACTTGACCGACTTCCTGACCGATTACGGCATCCTGGTCGCGCTCGTGTGCGCGGGAGCGGCTGTGCTCTACGGCGCCCTGGTGACCCAGGCCCTGCTGAAGAAGTCACCCGGCAACGAACGCATGCAGGAGATCTCCGGCGCGGTCCAGGAGGGAGCGAAGGCGTACCTCAACCGCCAGTACCTGATCATCGCCATCGTCGCCGTCCCGCTCGCGATCCTGATCGCCCTGCTCCAGGACGTCGCCACGGGCATCGGCTTCGTCATCGGTGGCGCGCTGTCCGGCGCGGCCGGCTTCATCGGCATGAACGTCTCGGTGCGCTCGAACGCGAGGGTGGCCGAGGCCGCTCGCGGCGGGGTTCCCCCGGCGCTCGACGTCGCGTTCAAGGGCGGCTCGGTCACCGGCCTCCTGGTCGTCGGCCTGGCCCTGATCGGCGTCGCCGGCTACTTCGGCGTCCTGGTCGCGACCGACATGACCGACAAGGAGGCCGTCGACGCGCTGATCGGCCTCGGCTTCGGCGGCTCGCTGATCTCGGTCTTCGCCCGACTGGGCGGCGGCATCTTCACGAAGGCGGCCGACGTGGGCGCCGACCTCGTCGGCAAGGTCGAGGCGGGCATCCCCGAGGACGACCCCCGCAACCCCGCCGTGATCGCCGACAACGTCGGCGACAACGTCGGCGACTGCGCCGGGATGGCGGCCGACCTGTTCGAGACCTACGCCGTGACGACGGTCGCGGTGATGCTGCTGGGCGTCCTCACGTTCCCGGAGTACGCCCGCGAGGTCTCGCTGTTCCCGCTCGTCATGGGCGGTATCGCGATCCTCGCTTCGATCGTCGGCGCGCTCTCCGTTCGCACCTCGACCGACAGGGTCGAGGGCGCGCTGTATCGCGGCGTGATCATCTCCGGCCTGATCTCGGCCGCGGCCTTCTACCCGATCACCGACTGGCTGATGAGCGACGCGCTGGCCTTCGGCTTCGGCGACGCCGGCGCCGACAGCGTCAGCGTCACGGACCTGTGGTTCTGCGCCTTGATCGGGATCATCGTCACGGGCGGGCTGTTCGTGATCACCGACTACTACACGTCGACCCGCTTCCGGCCGGTGCGCACGATCTCGAGCGCGTCCGAGACCGGGCACGCGACCAACATCATCCAGGGGCTCGCGCAGGGCTTCCAGTCCACGGCTCTCCCGGCGATCCTGCTCGCGGCAGCGATCTTCGTCGCCAACGAGCTCGCCGGCATCTACGGCATCGCGATCGCGGTCGTCGCCCAGCTCTCGCTGACCGGCCTGATCGTCGCGCTCGACGCGTTCGGGCCGATCACCGACAACGCGGGCGGCATCGCCGAAATGGCCGAGCTGCCCGAGGAGGTCCGCAACGTCACCGACCCCCTCGACGCGGTCGGCAACACGACGAAGGCGGTCACGAAGGGCTACGCGATCGGATCCGCGGCCCTGGCCGCGCTGGTGTTGTTCGCGGCGTTCAAGATCGAGTTGCTCGAGGAGGCCCCCGCCGGGTTCGACCTCGACACCCTGTTCAACCTCTCGACCCCCGAGGTCCTGATCGGCCTCCTGATCGGCGGGATCATGGTCTACCTGTTCGCGGCCCTGGCGATCGAGGCGGTCGGACGCGCCGGCGGGCAGGTCGTGGAGCAGGTGCGAAAGCAGTTCCGCGAGAAGCCCGGGATCATGGACGGCACCGAGAAGCCGGACTACGGCGACACCGTGGCGATCGTGACGGCCTCGGCTCAGCGAGAGATGATCCTGCCGTCGCTGATCCCGATCATCGTCCCGGTGCTGGTTGGCATCTGGAGCGTCGACGCCCTCGGCGGCCTGTTGATCGGCGTGATCGTGGTCGGCCTGTTCATGGCGATCTCGATGACCGCCGGCGGCGGCGCCTGGGACAACGCCAAGAAGCTGATCGAGGACGGTGCCCATGGCGGCAAGGGCTCCGAGGCCCATGCCGCGTCGGTCACCGGCGACACGGTCGGCGATCCCTACAAGGACACCGCCGGCCCGGCGATCAACCCGATGATCAAGGTGGCGAACATCGTCGCGATCCTGATCATCCCGATCGTCCACTTCCCCGGCTGAGGCTGCCGACATAGGCTGACGGCGTGGCCGCTCAGCCGATCAACGTCGCCGACTACGAGGCCCTGGCCGCGGAGAAGCTGCCGCCGGGGCCTCTCGGCTATTTCGCCGGTGGCGCCGGCGACGAGCGAACCTTGCGGCGCAACGTCGAGGCGTTCGCCGAGTGGGAGCTCATCCCCAGGGTGCTGGTGGACGTGTCGAACGTGGACGCCTCCGTCGAGCTCCTCGGCAGCAAGTTGTCGATGCCGCTGCTGGTCGCGCCCGTCGCGTTCCAGCGGGCGGCCCACCCCGACGGCGAGGAGGGGATGGCCCGTGCCGCCGGGGCGGCCGGCACCGGGATGTGCCTGTCGACGATCGCGACCGCGACGCCGGCGGCGGTCGCGGCGGCCGCTCCCGACACCGAACGGTGGCTCCAGCTCTACTGCTTCAGCGACCGGGCGGTGACCGAGGCGATCATCGCCGAGGCCGTCCAGTCGGGATTCAAGGCGATCGCCCTCACCGTCGACGCCCCGCGCGCCGGCCGTCGCGAGCGCGACCTACGAACGGGCGTCAAGACCGAGCACTCGGCGCCGGCCGTGCAGGCCGCCGTGGGCTCGGACCGCCCGCTGACCCCCAAGGAGGTGTTCGACTTGGTCGACCCCTCGCTGGACTGGGACAGCCTCGCCGCCCTCGTGGACGGCTGCGAGCTGCCGATTCTGCTGAAGGGCCTGATGTCGCCCGCCGACGCGGAGCTTGCGATCGAGGCGGGCGCGGCGGGCGTGATCGTCTCCAACCATGGTGGCCGCCAGCTCGACGGGGTGCCGGCGACGATCGACGCACTCGGCGGCATCGCAGAGGTGGTCGCGGGCCGTGTGCCCGTGCTGATGGACGGCGGCGTGCGGCGCGGGGGAGACGTGCTCACCGCGCTGGCCCTGGGCGCCAGCGCGGTGCTCGTGGGTCGCCCGGCCCTGTGGGGGCTGGCGGCCCGAGGCGAGGACGGCGCCCGCCACGTGCTGGAGCTGCTGCGTGACGAGATCGCCCTCGCCCTCGCCCTGCTCGGCTGCCGGACGCCGGCCGAGGTGACGTCCGCGCATGTGCAGCGGGCCCCTCAGCGGTAGCTTGACGGGATGGACTCGGCACCTCCGTTTCGACTCGGCGGCGACGAGGGCGAGCGCGTCTCGTTCAGCGGGGCCGAGTTCCTGATCAAGGCATCGGCCGAGACGACCGGTGGCTCGTTCTCGATCGTCGAAGAGCTCGATCCACTCGACACCCCGCTCCACGTCCACGAGCGCGAGGACGAGCTCTTCCTCGTGCTCGAGGGGGAGCACGTGTTCACGGTCGGCGCGACCGAGCACGAGGCTGGGCCGGGCGACCTGGTCTTCGCCCCGCGCGGCGTCCCGCACGCGCAGCGACGGGTCGTTCCCCGGGCGGGGCGGACGCTCACGATGTGCTCGCCCGCCGGGTTCGAAGGCTTCTTTCGCGAGCTGGGCGAGGCGGAGGCGGCCGGGACCATTGGCCCCGACGCCTACGCCCGCGTGTCCGAGAAATACGCGATCACCTGGCTTTAGCCGGTGATCGCTCGGGCCGTCGGGGTGACCGGGCGCCACGTGGGGCGCCCGGTCAGCCGATGTCCCGGTTACGGGGTCGGGACCGGAGCCTCAGCCGGCTCGGTCTGACAGGTGATCGGGACGTCGATCGACTCCGCGCCGATCTCGACCGTGATGAACCCGTCGTCCGTGCAGCCGTAGACACCGACAGCGGTCCAGTCGTCGTCCTGGATGCTGACCGTCGGTCCGCCACCCAGGGTGACGCCGCCGCCGCCGATCGCAGTGCCCACCAGCGCCTCGGCGCCGGTACCTTCGAACTCGAAGGTGCACGTCGGGAGCTCGCTGGCACAGACGACGCCCGAGGCGCTCGTCAGTTCCAGGCTCCCCGCGGGAGCGTCGCCCTTGGCCTGCAGCGTCTCGCAGGCGCTGACGACGCCGAGGTCGACCTGGTCGATGACGCAGGTGTCATCTCCCGAGCCGCCGTTGATCTTGCGGTCCTTGCTGCCGTCCACTGCCAGGAGCTGGTCGTTGTCGGCGCCGCCGGCGATGGAGTCCTTGCCCTTCCCACCCTTGAGGGTGTCGGCGCCCTTGGCGCCCTTGATCTTGTCGTTGCCCTTGCGGCCGTTGACCCTGTCGTCGCCGCCCTTGGCCTTGATCGTGTCCTTCTTCTTGGTGCCGGCGATCTGGTCGTTGCCGCCGGTCCCCTTGATCTTCTTCGCGTCAGCCGCCGGGGCGAGCGCAAGCGTCGCGCAGAGCACCAGTGCCAACAGGCCGAATCCGATCGGCGCCGCGCGTCGCGGCGCCGTGGTTGCGTAGTCCCTCATCTGTCCCGTGCCTCCTTCGAAGCCGGTCGTTTCCCCCCACACCAAACGGTGGAGTGGGACACGCCTCCCCGAAAGTGTGTACCCATAACCAGGTACGCAGGTTGTATCCGCGACCAAGACTTGCGAGAGCTTCCGCAAGCCTGGACAGACCTGTGGCCCCCGCCTCAGGCGGTCCTAGGCGTCCGCCGGTGCGCCGCCGAAGCCGATCTCGTTCCCGTCGGCGTCACGGTAGGTCGCCTTGCGAACCCCGTTCGAGTAGGTCTCGCGCTGGGCGGGCTTGATCCCGCGTCTGTCGATGTCGTCGATTCGGGCGTCGAGGTCATCGACGAAGATCGTCACCGCCGAGCGGCCGGCCCGAGCCCGATCCTCATTGATGGCGACGAAGCCGTGCTCGCTGAGCTCCCAGACGCACTCGGTCTCGTGCGCGACGAAGCTGGGCGGCGCGCCGAAGAGCCGCTCGTACCAGGGTCGCGCCTCCGCGTAGTCGGATACGAGCACGACGGCGAAAACGTCAGTCACGCCGGCGATCGTAATCCAGCCGTCGCGCTGATCGCGACCTCCGTCAGCCCCCGTCGACTACCTCTCCAGTAGCTCGATTCTGTACCCGTCAGGGTTTCGCATCCTGCTACTCGACGATCACGTCCTCGCAGTCCGAGGGGACCCTGTCCTTGATGTCGACGATCGCTGTGTCGCTGCCCGGCCCGCAGCTCAACCTGTCCTTGGTGTTGTTGTCGGCGGAGCCGTCGAGTTGGTCGTCGCCAGGGCCGCCGAGAAGGACGTCTCTGCCCGCCTCGCCGGTGAGCTCATCCGGTCCCTCGCCCCCTCCGATGGTGTCGTCGCCGGGCCCGCCCCAGAGACCTCCGATGAGGAACTCGTCACCGTCGTCGCCTCCGGAGATCTTGTCGTCTCCCTTCCCGCCTTCGACGTAGTCGTTGCCAGCACCGGCCTCGACGGCGTCGTTCCCCTTTTCGGCGTACGTTTCGTCGTTACCGGCCTTGGCGTTGATGCCGTCGGTCTTCTGCGACCCCGTGATGGAGTCGTCGAACGGGGTTCCGTTGCATTGCTTCCCGCCGCCTCTGCAGTCGATATCCGCCGCGATCGCTACTGCCGCCCACACCAGGGCGGCGACGCCGAAGGCCCCCGCCGTAGCCACAATCCCGCGCCTCATCGGTCGACCTCCGCCGGCGCGAATGTTCCGAACTGCCATCTGGTCCTCCTATTTCTCAAGAAGTTCAATTCTGTATCCATCGGGGTCGCGGACGAAGCACAGCCGCGAGCCGCCGTCGTGCACGGTGTATGGCGGCTTCTCGGGCTCGATGCCCAGCTCGGCCAGGCGCTCGAGCGTGCCGTCCAGATCGTCGACCGTGATCGCGATGTGCCCGTAGCCCGTGCCGATCTCATACGGCTCGGTGGTGTCGTGGTTGTGCGTCAGCTCCAGCCGCTCGCCGTCGCCGGGGAGGCCCATGAAGATGTTGGTCGCCTCGTCGCGGATCGGCGAGCGCCGCAGCTCCTCGAAGCCGAGCTTCTCGTAGAAGGCGACCGACCCCTCGGGGTCGAGGACGCGGTAGCAGGTGTGGATCAACTCGCTCATGAGACGAGGCTACCGGCGGCGCCTGCGGCCCGCCCTATAGTCACGCCGACTTTGGCTGAGCGGCATCCACGCGAGCAGGCGCTACGCCGCGTGCACGGCACGGGGGCGCTCTTCGCCGCCGCCTACGGCAACGTCGGCTCGTCGATCTACTACGCGCTGGGCCTGGTCGCGCTCTACGCGCTGGGCCTGACACCTGTCACGTTCGTGATCGCCGGGATGATCTTCGCGTTCACGGCGGCCACCTACGTCGAGGGGACTGTGCTGTACCCCGAGGCGGGCGGGTCGTCGAGCTTCGCCCGCCATGCCTTCAACGAGCTGGCGAGCTTCTTCGCGGCGTGGGCACAGATGCTCACGTACATCGTCACGGTCGCGATCTCGGCGTTCTTCGTGCCCCACTACCTGGCCGTCTTCTGGGAGCCGCTCGGGTACGGGCCGGGCGACGTCATCTTCGGGGTCGGTCTGGTGGCCCTGTTGGCGGCGCTCAACGTGAAGGGCACGGAGGAGTCGGCCCGCCTCAACCTCGTCCTCGCCATCGCCGACCTGCTGACGCAGATCGTGCTCGTTGTCATCGGGCTGGCGCTGGTCTTCAATCCCGACTTGCTCGTGACTCAGATCGACCTCGGGGTCGCCCCGAGCTGGAGTGACTTCGCCCTCAGCATCGCCGTCGGGATGGTCGCCTACACGGGCATCGAGACGATCTCGAACATGGCCGAGGAGGCCAAGGACGCGTCGCGGACAGTCGCCCGCGGCACAGGCCTCACAGTGCTCGCCGTGGTCGGGCTCTACGCGTTGCTCCCGGCGATCGCGCTGTCGGCCATGCCCGTCACGGAGGCGGGCGGCGAGTTCACCACCGAGCTCGCGACGACCTATGCCGACGATCCGGTCCTCGGCATCGTCGAGAACATCGGCCTCGGAGCCGGCGTGACCGAGGCCCTCGAGGTCTATGTGGGAGTCCTCGCCGCGGTCATCCTGCTGATCGCGACGAACGCTGCCCTCATCGGCCTCTCTCGTCTGACCTTCTCGATGGGGCAGCACCGGCAGGTGCCGGAGGTGCTGCGCCAGGTCCACCCTCGGTTCAAGACGCCGTACATGGCGATCATGATCTTCTCGGGTGTCGCGGTGGTCGTGATGCTCCCGGGGGAGACCACTTTCCTGGGCTCGATCTACGCCTTCGGGGCGACCCTGTCGTTCACGATCGCGCACGTCTCGGTGATCCGCATGCGCAAGCGCTATCCACTTGCAGAGCGGCCACGGGCGCTCGACGGCGCCGCAGCTCTGGCACTCACCCGGAAACGTTCGCATGAGTGGCGTGGAGATCCCGGTGATGGCGATCCTGGGCGGGATCGGCACTGGGGCGGCCTTCGTCGTCGCAATGGCGCTGGACCCGGTAATCCTGGCCACGGGCGGGGGCTGGATGCTCGCCGGGATGGCTCTCTACTACCTCTACCGCCGCCGGCAGGGCCTGCCGCTGAAGGAGACGGTCAAGGTCGAGTCGCTTGAGCCCCTGGGCGTCGAGGAGATCGAGTACGCGCAGCATCCTGCTGGCCTTCGACGAGGGCCCGTTCTCCGGACGAGACCGTGGCGACGGTGGCGTCGCTTGCCGCGAAGCGGCGCGGCGGCATCCATGTGATCTCGCTGCTTGAGGTCCCGACCAACCTGCCGATCGACGCCGAGCTGCGCGAGCAGGAGGGGGAGGCTCGCAACAAGATCGAGCGGGCCAAGCTGATCTGCGGCCTGCGGATCACGGGCGAGGTCGAGCGGGTGCGCCCAGGCCAGTCGGGGAGCGCGATCGTCGAGCGGGCGGAGCAGCTCAACGCGGCGGCGATCGTGATGCAGCTTCGATATCGCGACGGGACCCCGCTCTATGGCGCGACGATCAGGACCGTGCTCGCCAACCGGCCCGCCCGCGTCGTGATCGCGGCGCACCCCCGAGGAGGCGCGCGAGCCCGCCCAGGCGCAGGGCGACCCCGCCTAGATGGGGGACGGCGAACCTAGAATCAGCGGGCGTGGCGGCTCCTGATCAGGTGTATCGCGCTGTCTCGCGCCTCTTCGCCGTCATCATCCTCGGCTTCGGAGTGACGATCCTGATCGTCACGCTCGCCAACGGCGGTGGCGTCCTCTCGCTCGGATTCCTGCTGGGCCTCGTGTTCACCGGCCTCGGCGCCGGCCGCCTGTATCTCGCGACGCGCCGGGGGCTCGATGATGAGTCGGAAGGGGGGAGGACAGGCGCCGGCCGGACGGCTCCCGATGCGGACGCTGACGCAGCGCTGGCTCGGGGTCCCTTGGCTGTTCGCCGATCTCGTACTCGGCGGTCGGCTTCTCGATCTACTTCTCGGTCGGGCTGGTCGCCGAACGGGGCCTGGCGCTGACGCCGCTGATCTTCCTGGGCGTGGGGATCGTGTTCATGTTGAACGCGATGACCTACGTGGAGGGGGCGGCGATGTTCCCCGAGCGCGGCGGCTCCTCGACGCTCGCGCGCCACGCCTTCAACGAGCTCGTCGCCTTCGTGGCGGGCTGGGCGATCCTGATCGACTACCTGATCGTCATCGCGCTGGCCGCGATCTCGGTCCCGCACTACCTGACGCCGATCTCCTCGTCGTTCGGCGCGGGCGCCCCGGAGCTGATCACGGCCGGGGTCGTGATCGCCGCGGTCGGCGGCGATCAACATCGTCGGCTTCTCGGGCGCGGGGCGCCAGCTTCTGCTGACGGCTGATCGCGATCGGCGGCGTGCTGCTGCTGGTCGCCGTGGTGGTCGTCGGGGCGCTCACCTCGTTCGACGCCTCCGCGCTCACCGCCGAGCTCGACCTGTTCACCTCCCCGTCGCTGGAGGACGTGCTGTACGCGGGGGTGATCGCGACCGTCGCGTACGCGGGGATCGAGGCGGCGTCCGACCTTGCCCCGGACCTGGAGTTCGAGGCGATCGACCTGAGGCGGCTTGTGGTCGCGGGCGTGGCGTCGTTCCGATCCTCTACACGGGCGTCGCGGCGATCTCGCTGATGGCCGTGCCCGTGGTCGCGACGCCGGACGGGCCGCAGACCGCCGCTCGGGACCAGCTTACCTGGAGCAGCCGATCCTGGGGGTGGTCAAGAGTTACGAGCCAGGTTGGGTGGCCGACGCGATGCGGGTCGCGGTCGTCGTCGGTGGCGCCGCTCGTGCTGGCCTGGGCGGCGAGCACGTCGATGCTGGGCCTCTCCCGGCACATGTACTCGCTGGCCACCAACCGCCAGATCCCGAGCTGGCTGGGCAAGCTGAGGCGCCGCTGGACGACGCCGCACGTGGCGATCCTGGTCGCGGCGGTGATCTCCTTCGGGCTGGTGATCCCCGGCGACGTGCTGTTCCTGGGCGGCCTCTACGCGTTCGGCGCGACGATCGCGTTCACGATCGCGCACGTCTCGCTGGTGCGGCTGCGGATGACCGACCCCGATCGCGAGCGCCCGTTCAGCGTGCCGCTGAACGTCCGCTTCCGCGGGGCCGAGATCCCGCTGCCGGTGCTCGCCGCCGCCGGGCTGACCGTGCTGGCGTGGCTCAGCGTGCTGGCTCTTCCACGACGAGGCGCGGTACATCGGGGCGCCTGGATGCTGTTCGGGCTGGTGGCCTACGTGGTCTACCGCGTGGGGGTCGAGCGGACGTCGCTGACGGAGCGGGTGAGCGTGCCCGCCGAGGCGCTGGTCAAGGACGTGCACGGGGTGTCCAGTACGGCGGGATCCTGGTCCCCGTATTCGGCACGCCGCTGGACGACGACATCGTGGGCACCGCCGGTCGCCTCGCCGCCGCCGACGACACGCCGGGCGGGACGCCGCCGCACCTCGAGGTCGTCTACATCCTCGACGTGCCGCTGACGGTGCCGCTGGAGGCGCCGCCGTCCACCGAGCGGATGCAGGTTGCGAATCACGCCCTCGCGCGGGCGCAGCAGGTGGGCGAGGAGTACGAGACCGTCGAGGTGGCGACCTCGGTGGTCCGGGCCCGCAAGCTGGGCGCGGGGATCGTGCAGGCGGCACGCGAGCGCGACATCGAGGTGATCGTGATGGGCGCCGAGCCGCCGACGCGGATCAGGGGCGGCGCCGTGCTGGGCGGGGTGGGCGGCTCGCGCCCGGCCGAGGTCGGCCCGGTGACGGCCTACGTGCTGCGAAAGGCGCCGTGCCGGGTGCTGCTGACCGCGCCCGCCCGCGCACCCGGCGAGCGGCCCGCGTTCGACCCGCGGAAGCGCCCGCACCCGGGCCTGGACTTCGAGGCCGACGGCCGCGACTAATATCCCGCCCGCATGTTCATCCTCATCGTCGGCATCGGGCGGGTCGGCTCAAGCGTCGCCCGCACCATGCTCCAGGAAGGCCACACGGTGTCCTGCCTGGACGAGGATCCCGAGTCGCACGCGCGGCTTGAGATCGGCCTCGAGAAGTCCTGGGAGGACCTGGGCGGCCGCTACACGGTCGGCACCGCGCTCGAGATCGAGGCGCTGGAGGAGGCCGGCATCGCCGAGGCTGACGCCTTCGTTGCCGCCACCGACGGCGACAACACCAACCTGGTGATCGCCCAGATCGCCAAGCGGCGCTTCGAGGTGCCCACCGTCATCGCCCGGATCCTCGATCCCTACCGGGCGCAGTGGTACGAGTCCCAGGGCGTGCACACGATCTGTCCGACCCGCGTCGCGATCGACATGCTGATCGGCGAGGTCCGCGAGGCCGCCGCCGACGGGCCCGCCGCCGGCAACGGCGGGCAGGAGGCGGCCGAGCAGGCCGCCACCAGCTGATGGGCATGTACGTGATCGTCGTCGGGGCCGGCAAGGTCGGCTGGAACCTGGCCCGGGAGCTGCTCGACAAGGGCCACGAGGTGACCCTGATCGAGAACAACCGCGACCGCTACGCGACCGTCGAGCAGGAGCTGGAGCACAACATCCAGTACGGCGACGCCTCCGAGCTGTGGGTGCTGGAGCGCGCCGGCATCTCGCGCGCGGACATGGTGATCGCCGTGACCGGCGACGACGAGGACAACGTCCTGATCTGCCAGGTCGCGAAGGAGAAGTACCTGTGCGAGCGCACCATCGCCCGCGTCAACAACCCGCGCAACAAGCAGTGGTTCGAGCTGCTGGGGGTGAAGCCGGTGGTCTCGGCCACCGACCTGATCCTGCGCCTGATCGAGCACGAGGTCCCCGAGTACGGGCTTGTGCACCTGCTCGACCTGCCCGAGCAGCGGCTGGAGATCATCGAGATGCTGCTGCCGGAGAACTCGAAGGCGAACGGCGTGCGCGTCAGCGACCTGGAGATGCCCGAGGGGAGCCTGCTGATCTCGGTGCTGCGCGAGGGTCGCGGGTTCGTGCCGGGCCCGGACACGGTGCTCGAGTCGGGCGACGAGATCCTGGCCGTGCTCGACCCGACGGTCGAGGAGGACCTGACCTCCTACTTCGGGCCCGACGGCGCCTCCCCGAACGGCGCCTGAGTCGGGCCCGCCGCTCGCGGGTAAGTGTTTAGGCATGACCGATCGCAAGGTTGACTTCCTGCTGGTCGGCGGCGGGCTGGCCGCCGCGAACTGCGCTTCCGAGCTGCGGGGGAAGGGCGCCGAGGGCTCGGTGCTGCTGGTCGGGCCGCGAGCCCGAGCCGCCGTATGAGCGCCCGCCGCTCTCGAAGGAGTACCTGCGCGGCGAGGCCGAGCGCGAGGACGCCTACGTCCACGCGCCGGGCTGGTACGAGGAGAACGACGTCGAGCTCTTGAGCGGCACGAACGTGATGGCGCTCGACTCGAAGGCGCGGACGGCCAAGCTTCAGACCAAGGAGGAGGTGGAGTTCGACAAGGCGCTGATCGCAACGGGCGCCAACGTGAACATCCTCCGGGTCGAGGGCGCCGAGCTGGAGGGGATCCACTACCTGCGCGCCTTCGGCAACTCGGACGCGATCCGCGAGGAGGCCGAGAAGGCGGATCACGTGGTGCTCATCGGCGGCAGCTACATCGGCTGCGAGGTGGCCGCGTCGCTGACGGCCACGGGCACGACTGCACGATCGTGATGATGGAGGAGGTGGCGCTGTCGCGGACGTTTGGCGAGGAGGTCGGGCGCTGGTTCCACGACCGCTGAGTCGACCGCGGGGTCGAGACATCCTGGGCGGCGAGGAGCTGGAGCTGTTCGAGGGCGACGGCAGGGTTCGCGCGGTCGTGACGAAGGGCGGGACGACGGTCGAGGGCGACATGGTCGTCGTCGGCGCGGGCGTGAAGCCCGATGTGATGCTTGCCGAGCGGGCCGGGCTGGAGGTCGACGACGGGATCGTCTGCGACGAGAAGCTAGAGACGTCGGTTCCGGGGATCTTCGCCGCCGGCGACGTCTGCTCGTGGCACAGCGTGATCCACGACCGGCGCCTGCGGGTGGAGCACTGGGACGTGGCGCTCCAGCAGGGCCGCCACGCGGCGCGCGGGATGATGGGGGAGACCGAGCCCTACCGTGAGGTGCCCTACTTCTTCAGCGACCTCGCCGACTGGGCGAGCCTCGAGTACGTCGGGCCGGCCTCGGAATGGGACGAGGTCGTCTGGCGCGGCGACCGCGACGACGGCGAGTTCTCGGCCTGGTACCTCAAGGACCGGAAGGTGGCCGCGGCGCTGTCGGTGGAGCGCTCCGAGGACCTCGTGCACGCCCGCCGGCTGATCGAATCGGGCGCCGACGTGTCGGACCAAAAGGAGGCGCTGGCAGACGCCGGCGCGGACTTGGGCGAGGTCGGGGCGTAGGCCTTTCGGCGGGCTGTTCCGCCGCTATCCTCGGGCGCGCCAGTGGGGATTGGTGTAATTGGCAGCACGCGAGCTTCTGGTGTTCGTAGTCATGGTTCGAGTCCATGATCCCCAGCTTCCGCATCGCTCCGCCTGACGAAATCGCTGCAAATCGGCAGTCGGTGGCGGCGTTTCGCGCCGCCTTTGTTACCTTGAATCGAGTATGGACGTCTATGCGCGCAGACGTCTCGTCGCCGTCCTGGCGATCGTGCTGGTCCTGGTCTTGATCGGCGTGGCAGTGGCCGGCGGAGGCGACGACGATTCCGAGGCCCCGGTCACGACCGTGACGGGCGCGTCAACCCCTGGCGTCGCGACCGCGCTCAGCAAGGCCGACTTCATCGAGCAGGGCGACGACATCTGCGAGGAGACGGCGGTGGGCATCGACAACATCTCCTCCGACGATCCCGAGCAGGTCGCCTCCGAAGAGCACTCTCTGACCGAGAGCGAGCTCGACCAGCTGCGCTCCCTGGCCCCGCCCGAGGAGGACCAGGCCACGCTCGACGACTTCTTCGCCGCGCTTGAGGACCTGGTCGGCGCGCTGGACACCCGAGCGCTCGCCCTCGAGCGCGCCGACGACTCGGCCGCCGCCGAGGCCGATACCGAGATCTCGACCGCCGAGAGCGAGCTCGCCGACGCCGCCGACAGCTACGGCTTCAAGGAGTGCGGTTCCACCGGCGAGCCGGGGACCGGAAGCGCCACCGCCACCGGCGACGCGCCCGCCACCGACACCGGCGGCGCCGTCCCCGTGGCGCCCGCTCCCGCCCCGGCGCCCGCTCCCGCCCCGGCGCCCGCTCCCGCCCCGGCCGCCCGCTCCCGACGACGGCAGCGGTGGCACCGGCACCGGCGGCTCGGGCGGCGTCAGCCCCTAGGCAGCCCGCAGCTCAGGCAGCCTGCTGCTCGGCCCAGTTGCCGTAGAGGCCGGCGTAGCGGCCACGGGCAGCGATGAGCTCGTCGTGGGTGCCCGACTCGACGATGCGCCCGTGATCGAGCACCACGATCCGGTCCGCCCGGCGGATAGTCGACAGCCGGTGCGCGATCACGATCGCGGTGCGGCCGGACAACAGCCGCTCCAGCCCCTGCTCGATGATCCGCTCGGTGCGAACGTCCACGTTCGAGGTCGCCTCGTCGAGGATCAGGATCCGCGGCTGGGCAAGGAGCGCCCGGGCGAACGCCACGAGCTGGCGCTGCCCGGCCGAGAGCTGAACGCCGCGCTCGCCGACCTGGGTATCGAAACCGCTCGGCAGCCGCTCGATGAAGCCGTCGGCGCCGACCGTCCGCGCCGCCTCGCGCACGTCCTCGTCGCCGGCGTCGGGGCGCCCGAAAGCGATGTTCTCGCGCACCGTGCCCGAGAACAGGAAGCTCTCCTGGGGCACGATCCCGAGCTGCCGGCGCAGGCACTTCGCCTGCAGGTCGCGAAGGTCGTGCCCGTCCACAAGCACCCTGCCCTGCTGCGGGTCGTAGAAGCGCGCAACCAGCTTCGCCAGCGTCGACTTCCCCGCGCCGGTCTCGCCCACCAGCGCCACCGTCTCGCCCGCGGGGACCACGAGGTCGATGTCGCCCAGCGCCCACGGCGGCTCGCCCGAGTACGAGAACGAGACGTCCTCCATCCGCAGCTCGCCCTGGATCTCGCCGGGATCGAACGCGTCGGGCTTGTCGGTCATGTCGGGCGCGGTGTCCAGCAGGTCGAAGATCTTGTCCAGTGCCGCCATCCCCTGCTGGTAGGTCGTGTAGAGCTGTGAGATCTGCTGGATCGGGTCGAAGAACTGGTTCAGATAGCCGACGAAAGCGACGAGGACGCCGATCTCAACGTTGCCGTCGATCACCTGGTAGCCGCCGTAGAGCAGGATCACCGCCGTCCCCACAGCGGACAGCAGCTCGACCGCCGGGAAGTACGACGCGTTCAGGTAGACCGTTCGCAGGTTGGCGACCCGGTTCTCCTCGTTCAGCTCCGACATCCGGCTGATGTGGCGGGGCTCCTGGCCGAAGCTGCGGACCACCCGGACGCCCGAAAGCGTCTCCTGGAGGTAGGCCGTGATGTTCGCGATCTTCTCGCGCGTCGCCCGATAGGCGCCCGCCGAGGCGACCCGGAAGACGACGCTGGCCACGGCCAGCAGCGGGAAGGTCAGGAAGGTCACCAGCGCCAGCGGGACGTCCAGCAGGAGCAGGATCACCACCACCCCGACCAGCGTCAGCGTGCTGGAGATCAGGGTCACGATGCCGTCGGTGACCAGCGTGTCGAGCGCCTGAACGTCGTTTGTCAGGCGCGAGATCAGGACCCCCGGCTTGCGCCGGGTGAAGAACCCGATCGACATCGCCTGCAGGTGCGTGTAGATCCGCTCGCGCAGGTCCTGGAGCGCGCGCTGCCCGACCCAGCCCACCAGGTAGGTCTGAGCGTAGGTGGCGCCCCAGTAGATGAGCGCCGAGGCAAGGAAGACGACGACGATCACGGTCAGCGCGCCGGCATCCCCGGCGTTGATCCCGCTGTCGATCGCCCTGCCGGCCAGGTACGGGGGCGCGAGGCCGGCTGCGGTGGCGGCGACGAGCGCGATGAGCATGAAGGTCACCTGCCGCCGGTACGGTCGCAGCAACCCCAGCATCCAGCGCACCTTCCGCGCCCGCTGGTCCTCGCCGCGAATCAGCCGCCAGATGTCCCGCAGCATCAGGGCGGTACCGGCCAGGCGCCCCGGCTGGTTGGCCTGATCCTCTGTCTCCTCGGCCACGTCCGAGCGCTGCGTCTCGGGATCGCGCTCGGTGACCGGGTCGGCGTCGCGCAGCTCGCGCTCCCGCGGGTCGCCGCGGCGGTGCCCGTTGCTGTGCGAGCTCACAGGCGCGCCACCTCCTCGCGGTCCTCGAGGTCGTGCTGCAGGAAGACCTGGTCGACGAGCCCGTGCTCGGCGATCTCCGCGTACAGGGGGCAGCGCTCGAGCAGCTCCTCGTGGCCGCCGCGATCGACGATCCGCCCCTGGTCCATCACCACGATCTCGTCGGCCAGCGAGATCGTCGAGCGGCGATGCGCGACCACGAACGTCGTGCGGCCCTCCATGGCCTCGCGGAGCCCGCGCTTGATCTCCGCCTCGGTCGTCGCATCGACCGACGACGTGGCATCGTCGAGGATCAGGATCCGCGGGTCGGCCACCAGCGCCCGTGCGATGGCGACCCGCTGGCGCTGCCCGCCCGACAGGGTCAGCCCGCGCTCGCCGACGAGGGTGTCGTACCCGTCGGGGAGCGCCTCGATGAAGCCGTGCGCCTGGGCACGCCGGGCCGCCAGCTCGATCTCCTCGGCGGTTGCATCCGGCTTGGCGTAGGCGATGTTCTCGGCGATCGTGGCCGAGAACAAGAAGCTCTCGTCGGCCACGAACGCGATCTCGCGACGAAGCGAGCCCACGTCGACCGACCGGACATCCGCGCCATCGACGCTCACCGACCCCGTCTCCGGGTCATAGAGCCGTGCGATGAGCGCGACCAGGCTGGTCTTCCCCGAGCCGGTCGGGCCGACCAGCGCGACCGTGTGCCCGGCCGGCACCTCGAGCCCGATGTCGGCCAGCGCCGGCGTCGGGCCTCCGTAGGAGAGCGAGACGTCGCGAAACACGACGCGTCCGTCGCCGGCCGGAAGCGCGGGCGCGTCGGGCGCGCTCGCCACCTGCGGCTCGCGGTCGAGGATCTCGAACAGCCGGTTGCCTGAGGCCACCGCGCGCTGGAACATCCCCAGCGCCGTCCCCAGCAGTCCGCATTGGCCCGATCAGCATCAGCAGGTACGTGTAGAAGGCGGTGAACTCGCCCAGGGTCAGCTTGTCGTCGATCACCTGGTTGCCGCCGACCAGCAGGACGACGGCCAGGCCCAGGCTGGGCAGGAACCCGAGCAGGGGGGAGTAGAAGGCGCGCAGCCGCGTCGAGAACAGGTTCTGGTCGAAGACCCGGGTGACCGCGTGGCGGAAGCGGACGAGCATGTGGTCCTCGCGGGCGAACGCCTTCACGATCCGGATCCCGGACACGGACTCCTCGGCCTCGGCCGTCAGCTCGGCGATCCGCTGCTGGACCTCCTGGAGCGCCGGCCGCGAGCGGCGGTTGAAGCGCATCGCGGTGACCACGACGAACGGGACCGGGAGCAGCGCCAGCGCCGCCAGCCCCGGCTGGATCGCGAACATGACGGCGGACGCCAGGAGCAGCGTCAGCGCGTTCTGGGTGAGGAAGATGAGGCCGTAGCCCAGGAAGAACCTGATCCCCTGGAGGTCGACCGTGGCCCGCGACATCAGCTGGCCGGTCTGCTGGGTGTCGAAGAAGCCCAGCTCGAGGGTCTGGAGGTGGCGGTAGACGCGCTCGCGAAGGTCGAACTCGACCGCGAGCGAGACCTTCCCGGCGATGATCCGCCGCACGAAGGTGAGTCCCAGGCGGACCACCCCGGCGCCCACGATCGCGAGCGCCAGCGGCAAGATGACGTCACGGTCGACGACGCCGTCGCGAGGATCGATCGCATCCACCGTCTTGCCGATCAGCAGGGGGATCACGATCGTCATCCCCATCGCCAGCCACGCGAAGACCAGCGAGGCGCCAGCCTGCCGGCGGTACGGCCGCAGGAATCCCAGGAGGCGCCGGAGGGTGCTCACGTTCGCTTCATCCGCCGCATGACTATACAAAGTGAAGTAACGCAACCACGGACCTCCGTGCCGGGCGCCGGTGGATACTTCGGCCATGAAGCGACCCGGCGCCGGCCTGTGCGATTCCTGCGTGCACCAGCGCGTGGTCCACAACACACGCGGGTCCAGCTTCTCGCTGTGCGAGCGGTCGCGGACCGACGATTCCTACCCGCGGTATCCCCGCCTCCCGGTCATGGCCTGCGCCGGCCACGAGCCCCGCAAGGCCTGATCAGGCGTCGCGCGGCGGGTGTGCGGCGGTTCGCAGCGCCCCGGCGCTGGCGGCGACCACCATCGCCACCGCGGCCAGCTCGGTCGCGGCGAGGTCCTGGTTGAGGGCGATGAACCCGACCACGGCCGCGACGGCGGGCTCCATGCTCATCAGGACGCCGAACGTCCCGCGCGGCAGGTGGCGAAGCGCCTCGAGCTCGAACGAGTACGGGATCGCCGAGCTGAGCAGCGCGAGCAGCAGCCCGACAGCCAGGATCTCGGGTTCGATGAGGTTCGCGCCGCCCTCCGCGATCCCGACCGGGACGAGGAGCACCGCTCCAGCGACCATCGCCAGGGCCAGGCCGTCCCCACCCTCGAACTGGCGGCCGACCCTCTCGGCGAGGACGATGTATGCGGCCCAGAAGGCGCCCGCCAAGAGGCACAGCCCGGCGCCCAGCGGGTCCAGGTCGTCGCCCAACCCGGGGCTGAGCAGCAGGATGCCGCCCGCGGCGAGCGCCACCCACAGCAGGTCGCGCGCGTGGCGCGAGCCCACCAGGGCCACGCCCAGCGGCCCGACGAACTCGAGCGTCACCGCGATCCCCAGCGGCACCCGCTCCAGCCCCTCGTAGAACGACAGGTTCATCCCGGCCAGGGCGACGCCGAACAGCAGCACATTGCGCACCCCCTCACGCGAGCGGCCGCGAAAGGCCGGCCGCCACAGCAGCGCAAGGACCACGGCCGCCAGCGCCACCCTCAGGAAGACCGTGCCGGCGGGGCCGATCTCGTCGAACAGGTCGAACGCCAGGGCGGCGCCGCACTGCACCGACACGATCGCGCCCGCGACCAGGGCGATCGGATATGCCTGGCCGCGCTCGCGCATCCGGTGAGCGTAGGGACGCGGCTAGGCTCGGCGCCGTGGCCACCGCGAAGTCACTCAGCGCACCGGTCCTGACCACGCACGAGCTGAACCGGGCGACCCTCGCCCGCCAGCTCCTGCTGGAGCGAACCGCGATGCCGGCGCTCGACGCCGTCGAGCATCTGGTCGGCTTGCAGGCGCAGAACCCGCATGGCACCTACCCAAGCCTGCTCGCCCGGCTGGAGGGCTTTCAGCCCACCGAGCTCTCGGAGCTCCTCGCGAAGCGGCGGGTGGTGCGGATCGTCGTGATGCGCGGGACGGTCCACATGGTCAGCGCCCGGGACTGCCTGGAGTGGTGGCCGTTGACGCAGCCGGTGCTGGCGCGCACCTTCCGGGGCTCGACCTTCTCGAAGAAGCTGGGAGGGGCCGACCTCGCCGAGGTGCTGGACGCCGGCCGCAGGGTCCTGGAGGCCGAGCCAATGATCCGCTCGGCGGCCGGACGGCGCCTGGGCGAGCGGTGGCCGGACGCCCAGACCGCCTCGCTCGGGCACGCGCTTGGCTACGGGCTGCCGCTGGTCCAGATGCCGCCACGCGGACTGTGGGGGCAGGGCGGCCAGGCGAGATTGACGACCGCGGAGAAGTGGCTGGGCAGCGAGCTCGAGGCTGAGCCATCCATCGACCGCCTGGTCCTGCGTTACCTGGGCACGTTCGGGCCGGCCACCGTCAAGGATTTCCAGAGCTGGTCGGGGCTGACGCGCATCGCCGAGGTAGCCGAGCGCCTGCGGCCGAAGCTCAGGTCGTTTCGCTCCGAGGACGGCCGCGAGCTCTTCGACTTGCCGGACGCGCCGCGGCCGGGCGCCGACGTGGAGGCGCCGCCGCGCTTCCTGCCCGAGTACGACAACGTCCTGCTGGGGCACGCCGACCGTACGCGCTTCGTCGACGCCGACGCAAGGAACGCCAAGTTCTTCACCGGCAGCGGGCTCGACAGCGGCACCCTCCTCGCCGCTGGCGTTCTCAGCGCCACCTGGAAGCTGACCCGCGACGACGACGCCGCAGAGCTTTGGGTGCGCCCGTTCAAGCGCATCAGCCGGCGTGACCGGGCCGGGATCGAGGCCGAGGCCGAGCTGCTGTTCGAGCTGATCGCCGCCGAGGCCGGCGAGCGTCGGCTAAGGATCTCGGCGGGGTAGGGCCGCCGCGGCGAGCGTCCGCTGGCCGGCGTCGGGCGCCTGCCAAGATGACCGGCGATGGCCTCCTGCACCCACCTGGACCACGTCGCGGTCACCGAGCTCCCCGACGAGATCGAGGGCTGCGAGGAATGCCTTGCCGCGGGCACCAAGTGGCTTCACCTGCGGATCTGCCTCGAGTGCGGGCATGTCGGGTGCTGCGACGACTCGCCCATGCGCCACGCGAGCGCCCACCATCAGGCCACGGGGCATCCGATCATTCGCTCCGCCCAGCCCGGCGAGGACTGGTCCTGGTGCTTCGAGGACGAGGTCGCGATGGTGATCCCGCAGGTCCACGGCGAGCCCACGATCCCGCCGTCGCCCCTGGGCTAGCCCTACAGCCGGATCGGGGCCAGGCACCGAGGCCCGCGCGTCGAACCTAGGGGCATGGCCCGCGTTTACGTGATCGAGCTGACCGCCGAGGCCGGGCGGCGCCGTGACCCGCGCATCCCCTGGGTGTACGTGGGCTCCAGCGCTCGCGACCCCGACGTCCGCTTTCACCAGCACCTTCGCGGGTACCGATCGTCCGGAATCGTCAAGCGCTTCGCCTTTCGCCTTCGCCCCGACCTCTACGAGGACCTACCTGACTTCCGCCGGTCGGGTGCGGCGCGCGACGCCGAGGCAGAGCGGGCGCGCGAGCTCGCCGGCGCCGGGTTCGTGGCGCACTGCGACGGGACGTCCCACGGTCTCGAGGGCGCGGATTGGCGGGAGTGGGACGCGGATCGCCTCGAGCCGGTTGCGGGTCACGTCGACCGCGCCGCCCAGGAACTGTTGGGCTCGGCGTTCGAGCCGATGAACGCCGCCGACTGCGCGCGGATCCTCCACGGCGAGCGCGGCTTCTGGCTCCAGCGCTACCTCGACCCCGCCGACCCGCCGCCGTCCGCGGGCCTGTTCCCGCACGTGCGGATCGACGTGCTCGAAGACCGGGCGCGCCTCCACGCACCGGTTGCCGCCTGACCTCAGCGGCGACGCCGGGCTGAGCGCCGGCGCTAGGAGCCGACGACGCGCAGGACCTCGGCGACCGAGGTCACGCCGGCCCGGGCCTTCACGAGCCCGTCGTCCTTCAGCCGGCTCATGCCCGTCGCAGCCTCGCCGATGTCGCGGGCCGAGCCCTTCTGCAGGATCAGGTGGCGCACGTCTTCGGTTACCTCCAGCACCTCATACAGGCCGACCCGGCCGCGGTAGCCCGAGCCTCCGCAGCGGACGCAGCCACCGGGCTCGTAGGCCTCGAAGGCGTCGCCGGTGTAGTCGAAACCGCTCTGGACCAGCTCCTCGGGGGTCACCTGCACGGGCTTGCGGCACTCCTCGCACAGGCGCCTGGCCAGGCGCTGGGCCACGACACACTGAAGGCCCGAGGCGATGAGGAAGGGCTCGATGCCCATGTCGACCAGGCGGGCGGGGGCCATGGTGGCGTCGTTGGTGTGAAGGGTCGAGAGCACGAGGTGGCCGGTCAGCGCCGACTCGATCGCGATCTGGGCCGTCTCGGGGTCGCGGATCTCGCCGACCATCAGGACGTCGGGGTCCGAGCGGACCATCGAGCGCAACCCCGCCGCGAAAGTCAGGCCGGCCTTGGGGTTCACCTGGACCTGCTTGATTCCATCGAGCTCGTACTCGACCGGGTCCTCGATCGCGATCAGGGTCCGGTCGGGCGTGTTGACCTCGTTCAGCGCGGCGTAGAGGCTGGTCGTCTTGCCGGCTCCGGTCGGCCCGGTGACCAGCACGGCGCCCTGGATGCTCGCGATCGAGCGACGGAGGGTGTCGCGGTCACGCTCCTCCATGCCCAGGCGGTCGAGGTCGATGATCACGCGGTCCTTGTCAAGGATCCGCATCACGACGGCCTCGCCGCGGACGACCGGGAGCGTCGCGACGCGAAGGTCGATGTAGTGCTTGTCGACCGTCAGGCCGATCCGCCCGTCCTGGGGCACGCGGCGCTCGGCGATGTCGAGCTCGGCCATGATCTTGACCCTCGACACGAACCCGGCTGCGAGGCGCTTCGGGACGGTGGTGGAGTCGAAGGCGACGCCATCGACGCGGAACCGAACTCGCATGTCGTCGCCGCGGGGCTCGAAGTGGACGTCCGAGGCGCCGCGCTCGACCGCGTCGGCGATGATCGAGTGCACCAGCTTCACGACCGGTGCCTCCTCGGCGGACTCGCGCATCTCGAGCACGGCCGCGCCGTCCTCTACCTCCTCGGTTTCGTGCTCGACCTCGTGGACCGATTCGCTCAGGCGCGAGAGCTGGCTGATCATCGCCTCGATGTCCTCCGGCGGGCTGACGGCCGGGCGAACGTCGTAGCCGGTGGCGAGCTTGATGTCGTCGAGCCCGATCACGTTCTCGGGCTCGGCGCAGGCGACCAGCAGGGTTCCCTCGTCGATGAACGAGATCGGGATCGCGCGATAGCGGCGGGCCTCGCCGGCGCTGACGAGGTTCGCGGCGCCCTTGTCGACCTCGAAGGTGTTCAGGTCCACGTACTCGAGCCCGTTGCGCTCGGCGAGGGCCTGGGCGAGCTGACTGGGATCGATCGCGTTCGCCTCCAGCAGCGCCTGGCCGACCGGGCGGCCGTCGGCGAGCGCGTGGAGCGCGACCTCCTCGACCGTCTCGCGGCTGGCGAAGCCAAGCTCGACGACCACGTCGCCCAGGCGCCGCCGGCCGTCATGGGGAGATCGGGCCGGCGCGGGCACGTCGGCGGCGAACTGGTCGCCGGCCGGGGGCTCGGCGGACGGCGGAGGCTCGTCGGCAGCAGGCGGGGTGGGCTCGGCGGGCGGCGCGTAGGGCTCCGCCGGAGCGGGCTCGGCGGGAGGCGCCGGAGCGGCGTAAGTCTCAGCCGGGGCGGGGTCGGCTGGCGGCGGAGCGTAGGCGCTGGACACCGTCGGTTCCGGGGTCGGCGCCGCGTAGGGGTCGGGCGGGCGTGCGGCCGGGTCGGGAACCGAGGCGAAGAAGGGGTCGGTCGCCGGCACGGCGGGATCGGGAACCTCAGCCGCGAAGGGCTCGGCCATCGGCGCTGCGGGGTCGGGGGCCTGCGCTGCGAAGGGGTCGGCGGCCGGCACCTCGGGGGCGCCCTGGACGTAGGGATCCGCAGGGGGCGGCTGAGAAGCGGGCGCGGCGAAGGGATCCTCGGGCGCCGGCTCGGACGCCGGCGGCGCGAAGGGATCGCCCGGATCGAGATTCAGCGGAGCATCGGACACTGCCTATTTATCGGCAGCAGGCGGATTCGGATGAGCGCGGGGCCTCAGACCGGTTCCCGTCGTGAATCCAGTGCCGGAGGCACTCGAAACCGCGAAACGCGGATCATGATCGGGCGCCGGGCCTCCGGCGGGGTCAGCCGGTTCGGGTTCCCGCCCGGCCTGAGCGGTTTTCGCCGCGGTGTCTGGGAGGCCGCGGGATTGGCCGGCCCCGGTTGAGAGCGCTACCGTATTACGGTGCGGACTGTGAAGCGCGGGGTGGGAACATCAGGAATGCTGCTGTGGGTTGCCGTTGTTGCAGCGCTGCTTGGCTGCCTGCTTTCCGCGCCTGCGTTGGCCGCGCCCACGGTCACGATCGACAGCGGCCCGGACGGACCCACCAACGATTCGTCCCCGACGTTCGGGTTCACGGTGCAGAACGCTACCGCCGTCGAGTGCTCGGTCGACCAAGGCACCCAGGACTTTGGTCCCTGCACCACGGCAAGCAGCCATACGGACGGCTCGCTGGCGGACGGCGATTGGACGTTCCGCGTCCGCGCGACCGACGATGTGCCCGAAACCACGACGGAGACCCGCGACTTCACCATCGACACGGAGACGCCCACGGTCTCCCTGGCGGCGGGCGGCCCAACCGGCCCGACCAACGACCCCCAGCCCAGCTTCAGCTGGACGGCGGCCGGGGACGACCAGAGCCTGCGCGAGTGCTCGCTCGACTCGGGCACGCCCTCGTTCGGGGCCTGCACGAGCCCCACGCAATACGACCAGGCCACCCCGCTCGAGGAGGGCAGCTACACCTTCCGGATCCGGGTCGAGGACCAAGCCGGCAACACCGCAACCGACACCCGCACGTTCAGCGTCGACCTCACCCCGCCTACGGTCACCCTCACGGCCCTAGGCCCCACGGGGCCCACGAACGATCCGCGCCCAAGCTTCGGCTGGACCACCGCGGCAGAGAATGCCCGCCGTTGCTCGCTCGACCAGGGCACGATCAACTTCGGCCCGTGCACGTCCCCAAACCGGCATGACCAGCCGACCAACCTGGCTGACGGCGCCTACACCTTCCGGATCCGGGTCGAGGACCAAGCCGGCAACACGGCCTCGGCAACCCGCGACTTCAGCGTCGACACGGTCGGCCCTGTGGCCGAGGTGACGGGCCCCAGGCGCACCGGCGACCGCAAGCCCAGCTTCCAGGTGTCCTCGCCGGAGGCGGGAGCCAGCCTCACCTGCAAGCTCGACGGCAAGCCGGCCGTCGCGTGCGGGCCGAGCTTCGCGCCGGACCGGAAGCTCAAGTTCGGCACGCACAAGTTGCTCGTAACCGCGCGCGACGCCCTCGGGAACCCCGGACCGCCGCGGACGTTCCGTTTCAAGGTCCTGAGACCGCCGCTGGAGGCAGGCCGCGCGGAACGAACCGTGGCCACCGCGCTCCGCCGCCACAAGTTCGCGGAGCGGGTGATCGAGAACCTCGAGCGGAGCTGCACCCGGCGCGGCCGGTACAAGTTCGCATGCCGGTTCTCCTCGGCCTTCCCCGGATACCGGCTGAAGGGACACGGACCTGTCGAGCTCCGGAGGGGGCGCATCTCCTATCGGTTCGTGGTGCGGGCGCAGGGAGAGAGGGTCGTCCTCACCGACGAGAACGAAGGAAGGTTCCCGGGCTAGCCGTAGCTCAGCACGGGAAGCCGCTGGGATCGACGCAGGGTTCAGAGGGCGGTGGCGGCGTAACGGGGGCCGGAGCCGGAGCCGGAGCTGGCGCCGGAGCCGGAGTGGGCTCGGGTGTCGCGGACGCCGCAGCCCGCGCTGCCCGCCTCTCCGCCCGCGCCTCCGCCGCCGCCGCCGCGGCGGCCGCCTCCGCCTCGCCGCCGCGATCGCTGCCTGCCTCCGCTCGACCGCCGCGGCGCCTTGCCGTGCCCCCGCCCCGCACCGGCCTTCTCCGAGGCCGCTATGCCCGCGCTGCTCTCCGGCCGCTCTGCCGCGCTCCTCGCCCCGCACAAAGGCGGCCTGCCGCGCGGCCTTGAATGCGTCCTGAAACGAGGACCGCTCGATCTCGGTCGCTCGTTCCGTACTGCCGCTGCTCCCACTCCCGATTAGGTAGCCGAAGAATGCGAGCTCGATCGCCACCACGCAGACCACGACAACAACGGAGACGGTCGGTCGTGCCACCCTGACCCTGGCGCGCCATCCGGGCCGAATGTGCTTGGGGTGCTCCGGTGAGGGCCACTCCTGCGTCGCTCGGAAGTGGAAACTCATGGCGGGTCCGGCACCTGAATGCGCTGCGGCGGAGCGAGGTCGGCGCGCTCGAACTCGCTCGCGTATGCCTCTCTGTAAGCAGCCGCGTACGCAGGGGCGTAGCTGCGGTGGCGCGACGACTCATAGCCTTGCTCGTATCCCTGCGTCGCACCCCTCTGGGCGCCCGCTTCGCGCCCATGGGCGATCGCGGCAGCGCGAAGCGCCTCTTCATCGACGTCAGGCCTACCGAGGAGGTACCCACCGTAGCCTACGCCGGCCAGCAAGAGCGCAATCAGCAGCGCGGTCGCGACTCGCGCCCATGAGAACTCTGCCGCGACATCTCGCCACGACGGCAGGCGGCCTAGCCGCCTCCAAGACCATTCAAACCTACGAATACTGGGAACGCTACTCGTCGGCGGCCGGAGGGGGCAAAGAGCCGAATCGCCCTGCCCGCTCGGCGAACCGATCGGACTCAAGCTCGACCGCGACGTCCCCGTGCCCGGCGCCCCCAGCTCCTGGGCTGGCGCCGACCGGCATCAGACTATGGCGGCCACCCTGCGCGTCGAGCACCGAGGCTGCCTCGCGCGACCAGATGCGGCATCGTTTCCGCTCGGGGTGCGAGGGCGGATACCATCGCTCCGGATGTCGCCGATGCTCCAGCATTCGGACGGGGTGGTGACGATCGAGGAATTGGGCGGAGGGGAGCGCCTGATTTCGGTCAAGCCGGCTGATCCCGGGAGCGCGCCACCGCGTCAGCAGTGGCGGACCTCCTATTCCGTTTCGCTGATCGAGCGAGTCATGGACGTGAAAGGCGCGACGTGGCTCTGCGATGAGATCCAACGAGACGAGGACCCGGCCTACGTCCGCCACTTTCTCGAGCAGACGATCCTCAGCTATGTGCCCGAGGAGGCGTTGGCGAGCAAGCGTGTTCTGGATTTCGGGTCCGGTTGCGGTGCCTCTTCGCTCAATCTCGCGCGGATGTTCCCGGGGGCGGACGTTGTTGGCGTCGAGCTCGTGGAGGAGCACGTTCAGCTTGCGCGCGCTCGCGCGGACCATTTAGGCGTCGACCGCGTCGATTTCAACCTTTCCCAGGAGCCCACAGGACTGCCCGACGAGATCGGCGACTTCGATGCGGTGGTCCTTAGCGCCGTCTTCGAGCACCTGCTGCCGCTCGAGCGCGAGTCGCTGATGCCCGCCCTCTGGTCGGTTCTGCGGCCGGGGGGACTGCTGTTCGTCAATCAGCTGCCGCACCGCTATTCACCGCTCGAAACCCACACAACGGGGCTGCCCTTAGTCAATTACCTGCCCGACCAAGTCGCAGGGGCGGCAGCGCGTCGCCTGTCGAGTCGAGTCAGCCGCGACGCGGACTGGGAGGAGCTCCTGCGCGCCGGGTTCAGGGGGGGAACCGCAACCGAGATCCTGCGGGATCTCGGTCCTCGCGACCAGCCGATCCTCCTCGAGCCGACGAGGATGGGACTCTCAGATCGCATCGACCTTTGGTTCAGGCTGTCGAGCTCGAGATGGGTACCGGTCAAGCGGCTCACCCGGGCCCTACTCAAGGGGCTGCGCGCGTTCACCGGGGTGACGTTCGTCCCGGAGCTCTCGCTGGCGATTTCCAAGCGGAGGTCCGACGACACGGTCGGGATGCCGGAGGCAGGACTCGAACCTGCGACACGCGGATTATGATTTTGCCCCTGCGGTTGCGGCTGCTTACGGCTGGTAGGGCCTGACCGCACGGGCCGTGCGGATTCGTGCCTGAGGCGAACGCGGCGAGTTGCGGCTGCACTTTGGGGAGCGGTATCGACTGGCAAGGGGAGCGCGTACCCGCGTAACGCTTGGTGGCCGCACCACAGCTCCCGGCAAGGCCGCCCCATTGTCCCTGTGGGCCCCGGGTGCGATGGTCCCCGCGGGGCCCGATCAGGCCCTCACCCACGGAAAGGAAACGTCATGGATGCTTGGGTTTGGGTACTCATCGGGATTACCTACATCACCCTGTTCTTCTGGCTCGGTCTGGCCACCCTCCGCAACGGGCACGGCTGGCTCTTCTTCTTCGGGATCTTCTTCCCGATCCTGTGGATCTTCGGAGCGTTCGCGGGGCCACGAGAGACAGCGCCGTAGAGACGGCGCCGTAGACAGGTGGATCCGACGACGAGGAAGCCCAAATGATCACCACACACAATCTGGCTCGAGCGCCGAGGCCCGCCGCTTCGCCGCGCTCGCTCATGCCGATTCCACGTCGCGGTCCCGGTCCCGGTCCCGGTCGCGGCCCCGGTCGCGGTCCGGGTCGAGGCATGGCTCGCTAGTACCGCCCTCGGGCCTGCTCCAGGTTCGACTGGTGGATGCCCGAGAGCCAGTCCGCCGCCTCCAGACGCGTGTCGACCGGTTCCTCCCCCCGCCGCAGCGCGTCGATGTAGGCACGATCGGCGGCGAGGCGGGCCGCCACCCCGGGTCCCTCGGCAACGGCGCCATGGCCCGGGACCACTACATCGACGTGGCTGGCGGCCTCTCCCAGCTGGTCGAGTGCGGTCTCGTAGGCGCCCACCTGATCGGCTTGGCTGGAGTCGAAGAGCGGGATCAGGATGTCGGAGAGCATGTCTCCGGCGAGCAGGACGCCACGCTCCGCAAGGAGGATCGCGGCATGGCCGACGGCGTGCGCCTGATGCTCGATGATCTCGCCCGGCACGGGTCCGCCGTCCGCCGGCAGTGGTGTGACCAGCCCCACTAGCTCAAGGGGGATGCCCGACGCGCTCTCCGCCGCCGCCGCCTGCTCCCGCTCTCGGGTTTCACCGGCAACGCGGGCGGCGTCCGGGGTCGCGTAGCGCGGCACGTCGCCGAACCGGGGATGCCAGAGCAGGTGGTCCCAGTCGGGATGGGTGCAGAACCCGGCGACGACCGGGATGCCGAGGCGGTCCACGTCGTCGGCGAGTTGGTTCAACTCGGCGCCTTCGATGCCGGGATCGACCAGGATCAGCCCATCCTCCGCGCGTACCACGATGGAATTGGTCCAGACCCACTCGCTCTGCCGGACCCAGACGCCGTCGGCCACCTGATTCAGCTTGCCCATCTCCACCCGATCGGTTGGTTCCGGTGATGAGACTGCGATCCGCAGCCAAACTCATCGCTTACACCTTGACCCGGAGGCGAAGAAAAGGCTCACGCGGCGAGTTGGGCTGGTTGTCGATGGCGCGTTGCCCATCCGTTGCCCACCCGAGGTGCGAGGTGAATCGGCGCCCCAGGCATTGGCCGGAGCTGCAGCCCGCTAGCGGACCTGACCAATGCAGAGGTTCGCGAACAGAGGAGTGCCCGATGACGGTTTCCAGTGAGACGCTCGCGTCCGGACGGACGGGGTGGGCTCTCGGGCCCACGACGGTCCAGGTCGTCGCACGCCTGAAGGCATCCGCTTTGGACGAAAAGCAGCTAGTTCCGCTTAGCATGGGAAGCGCAACATTCTGCGAGATACTGCGTGGGCGTTGTCACGCGAAGAACGTGGAGCTTGTCCAGTAGATGGTCAACGCCTGGAATCGGGGCGACTCGACGCCGCCTGCTCGTACTCGCCGACCGGCGTAGAGTCCGGGTGACTTGGCACGAAGCGAGTAAGGGAGAAGTCGATGATCGGTGCCGCAATCGTGGGATTCCTGGCCGGTGTGATCGGCCGCGTGCTAATGCCGGGCGATCCGTTCCATGCGATGAGCGGCCCGAAGTCCTGGGGCGTCTCGGTGCTCATTGGCCTAGCCGGAGCCGCGCTCGGCTACCTGATCTTCACCGTCGGGCTCGGCATCGGCGACACCGACGTCTTCGACTTCGGAGGGATCATCGGCGCGATCATCGGCGTTGTGATCGTCCTCGCCATCGTGGCTGCCGTGATGAAGAACCGGGACGGCCCGACGACGCCCCCAGGAGTCACACCTACTAGCTGATCGTGCGTGGCCGGACTACGACCCTAGCGCCCGGGACGAGAAGCGGGTAGTAGTCCGCGTCACGCCCCCAGGCGTACTCGCTCGACTATCCGTGGGTGGTAGCGAGAGACGAATCGGGCCGGGTATACGTCTGCCGCTGCGACGCACGACCTAGGCGACGGACATGTGCGCTTTGCATGGGAAGCGGTAGCGCTGGGGCTGGCGACTGCTTGTCGCGCGGAGCAGCAGTGACGTCACCGCTAAGCGGTCAGAGCGGTTGGCGGCGCGGGACTCGCATCAGCCGACCAGATCGCAGCCAGCGGCAGCTTGTGCCGCCATCATCTGCTCCTCGTCGGGCATCGGATAGTCGGCCGGCGGGAGGGTGCGCGTGCGGGCCGGGTCGCTCGTTGCTCTCACCAGATCCTCGAAGCCGCCCGGAGTGAGGGCAAAGAGCATCCGGGAGCCGGCCTCGCCCACCTCGTAGCGGTGCGGAATGTCGCGCGGGCCGAACACGAAGTCGCCGGCGCTCGCCTCGATTGTCTTGCCGCCGACCTCGAACGTCACCTCGCCCTCCAGGACCCAGAAGGCCTCGTCCTCACGGTGATGGACATGCAGCGGAGCCTTGACGCCCGGAGGGTCAGTGACGTCCAGAAGGGTCAGATTCCCGCCGGTGTCCGACGCAGTTGCCTTGATTATTGCCAGCGCGCCGAGCCACCAGCGCGCCTCTCCTTCGTCGCTTCTCACTGCCAGCGCATCGGTCATCGGTCTTTCCTTTCGTTGGGGCATCGATACTAAGTTCCACTGATCGGCGCGCGCCGTTTTGCGTTCAGCGCCCCAGCCCCGTACTGCGAGGCCAGAGTGCTGCTTTGCATGGAAAGCAGAACTTTCGCTGCACACCTCGACATGAGCTATGGCACAGTCCGAAGACATGAGTCATGAAGTGCGCGCGGCTCGCTCCGAGGATCTTGAGGCATGCCTCCAGATCGTCCGTGCGCTGCCCGACTTCTTCACCGAGGACGTTCCCAGCAAGGTGCGAGACGATCTGGAGCGGCACGATGGTTGGGTCATCGTCGAGGCCGGGGAGACGGTGGGGTTTGTCATTGTCGATCGGCGCTCGTCGCAATCGGCGGAGATCTTGTGGATCGCCGTGGAGCGCGCTCGACGCAACACAGGCTTCGGAACACGATTGCTGACCCATGTGATCGGCGTACTACGCGACCAGGGCATTGCTTTGGTCGAAGTGAAGACGCTCGATCCCTCCGCAGGCTATGCGCCCTACGACGCCACGCAAGCCTTCTATGAGCGAAACGGATTCGTCCAAATCGACCGCATCGACGAGTTCCCCGACTGGCCGCCCGGGAACCCCGCCGCCATCCTCGTCGCCCGCCTAGAGACGACGAGGTGACGGGGGTGGTCGCTTAGGACGAAAAGCGGCTATTCCGCTCGTGTATGCCTTAGCGGCGCGTCCTGCCTAGGAGGCGTTTAGCCCCGGTGCTGATGGCACTCGCGGGGAGTTGCGCTTTGCATGGAAAGCGCTACAACGGATGTCGCTGGACAGGCGCGAGTAGTCCGCGGCACGGGGAGGCGGGCCATTTGCGGTGTCGAGCGCGGGCGTCGGCGTTCGGGCGATCGCTGCGTAGATGGCGAGGTCGATTCTCTCGGCGTCGCGAAACCATGTGGACCGTCCTAGCGTAGGCTCGGGTTCGGTGCCGGCGCGATCCACAGCAGGTGATCCTATGAGCGGACGGCGAGCCGCTGCGCTCGGGGCTCTGATCATCGGCTTAGCCGCCTCCGTTCTCGCCGTGATCGTCGCGACTCGCGATTTCCCTCGAGGTCTGATTGCCATCGGCCTGGTTTACCTGGCGGTCCTGGTCGGTTTCTACGGGGCCCTGCGACGCGGCGCGGTCCGGGCCGCCGGCATTGCTGCGGCTGCGGTTGCGTTTGCCGCCGCGATCCTGCTGCTCCTGCACGAGCGCCTGCTGGAGGTCTCGCTGATCGTTGGCGGTTTCGCGATCGCTTGCGCCCTGATGCGGGTGGCGGTGACCGAGCGGGCGCATCTCTCGCCCGCAGCGGCACCCAAGCACCCGGTCCTCTTCTTCAACCCGAAGTCCGGTGGCGGCAAGGCCGAGAAGTTTTCGCTCGCGACCGAGGCCCCGGCGCGCGGCATCGAGGCGATCGAGCTCGGTCCGGGGCAGGACCTCGAAAAGCTCGTCCGCGACGCCGTCGCCCGCGGCGCCGACGCGCTTGCGATGGCCGGCGGTGACGGCTCGCAGGCGATCGTCGCGACGATTGCGGCGGAGCTCGACCTGCCTTACGCATGCATACCGGCGGGCACGCGAAACCACTTCGCGCTCGATCTCGGGGTCGACCGGGACGACGTCGTGGGAGCGCTCGACGCCTTCGGCGACGGCGGCCGCGAGCACCGCGTGGACCTCGGCGTCGTCAACGGACGCGTGTTCGTCAACAACGTGTCACTCGGCGTCTACGCCGAGGCGGTTCAGCGTTCCGGCTACCGGAACGCGAAGCTGCGCACGCTCCTCGATACGGTGCCCGATGCCATCGGGCCGGACGGATCGGGCCTCGACCTGCGCTGGACGGGACCCGGCGGAGGCGAGCATGGCGGGGGTGCCGTGATCATGGTCTCGAACAACCAATACCGGCTTGGGCGGACCGTCGGCTCCGGAACCCGCCCAGCGATCGACGACGGCCTGCTCGGGGTCACCGTCGCCGGTGCGCCCAGGGACCGTGGAGAGCGCGGGCGCTCGGCGCAGCTACCGGTACGGAATTGGACTACGCCGACGTTCGAGGTCGGCGCCGACGACCTCGTTCCCGCCGGCATCGACGGCGAGGCGGTGCGCCTCGAGCCTCCCCTGCTATTCAGCATGCGCACACGGGTCCTTCGAGCGCGCATCGCGCCTCAGCATCCGGGGGCCTCGCCGTCCGCGCTTTTGCCCGAAGGCACCGTTGACAGCGTGCGCACCCTGATGCGGATAGTTGCCGGGCGCGGTCCCTCCTCAAACGACACACGAACGAGGGAGACCTGATGGACATCGTCGAGATCGAGCAGAAGGAGAAGGTCAGCCGCGCGGAGGTCGTGAGCCGGCTGCGCAAGCTGGCGACCATGCTCGCCAAGGGCAACGACGTCAAATCCGAGCAGGGCGGGATATCGATGACGGTCCACGTCCCGGACGAGGTCGAGCTCAAGGTGGAGCTCGAGGTGGAATCCGACGAGCGCGAGCTCGAGATCGAGTTGAAGTGGTGATGGCGGTCGCGACCGCGCCACCGGCCGCGGACCTGGCGAAGGATCTGTCTCCAAACGAGCGTGCAGCGGCTGGCAAGGCTGCACGCGAGCAGGCGCCGCGCTCCAGTCACGGTGAATGGACGCCGGCGAGCGATCGCCCCGACCCGCTGGATGTGCTCGAAGCCCAGGCGGCCGATCGCCTCCCCGAGCTGGTCCCGCTTCGCTACGGCCGCATGCTCGCCTCCCCGTTCACCTTTTACCGCGGCGCGGCGGCGATCATGGCAGCGGACCTGGCGGCCACGCCGAGCTCGGGCCTCTGGGTTCAGGCCTGCGGCGACGCCCACCTCTCGAACATCGGCGGCTATGCGTCGCCCGATCGGGGACTGGTCGTCGACGTCAATGACTTCGACGAGACGCTCCCCGGTCCGTGGGAGTGGGACGTCAAGCGACTCGCCGCCAGCTTTGAGATCGCGGGCCGGAACCGAGGCTTCTCCGGCGCCCGACGGCGCAAGATCGTGCTCGCCGTCGTCGAGGCCTACCGCGAGAGCATGCGTCGCCTCGCCGAGTTCAGCAACCTCGACGTCTGGTACCGGCGAGTGGACGTGTCGCAGATCCGCGAGCACTTCCAGGCAGGAATCGGCGGCAAGGAGCTCAAGCGGTTCGACCGCAACATCGCCAAGGCCCGTCGCAAGGACCGGATGCGTGCGTTTGCGAAGCTCACCGAGCGGGTCGACGGCGAGCTGCGGATCCGAAGCGATCCGCCCGTGCTCGTCCCGATGGACGAGATGGCCTCGGGTAAGGAGCTGGAGGCGGCCGTAAGCAGACTCGGCGACATTGTTGAGCGGTATCGCGAGTCTCTTATCCCTGACCGCCGGCATCTGCTGGACGGCTACCGGCTGGTCCACCTGGCGCGAAAGGTCGTCGGCGTCGGCAGCGTGGGGACCCGGGCGTGGATCGCGCTCCTGCTCGGTCGCGACGAGAACGACCCGCTGTTCCTCCAGATCAAGGAGGCACAACCGTCCGTGCTCGAGCCCTACACGGCGCCCACCAAGTACGCCGAGCAGGGCCAGCGCGTAGTCGAGGGCCAGCGGCTGACCCAGGCCGCGAGCGACATCTTCCTCGGCTGGCTGAGCGCGCCGGGACCGGACGACAAGAAGCGAGATTTCTACGTCCGCCAGCTCTGGGACCAGAAAGCCTCGGCCCTGGTCGAGCTGATGTCGCCGGAGGGGCTGAACGCCTACGCGCAGATCTGCGGGGCGATCCTCGCGCGCGCCCATGCGCGCACCGGCGACCGGATCGCGATCGCCGCGTACCTCGGCGGCGGGAACCGTTTCGACGATGCGATGGCGGACTTCGCTGACGCGTACGCCGACCAGAACGAGGACGACTACCGGGCCATGGAGCAGGCTGTGGCCGACGGACGCATCACGATCGAGGAGGAGGAAGGTCGATAATTCCGCTCGCCTTGCCGCCTGGTAACAGCGGAACGGCGTCCTACGAGGTGCAGATCTCGCCCTATGCAGGCACTTCGGAGATGGGCGCGGCTGGTTTCGAACCAGCGACCTCTCGCGTGTGAAGCGGAGCCCCTCAGTCACGGCGGGTGATATCTCGCCGCGACTCGACGGGAGGGCGCCTGAGCCATGCGGGATACTCGCGTGCGATGTCGTCCGAGACGGGCACTCCGCGGCTCGGGATCCTCCTGGCGATGGCGATGTTCGTCTTCGTCATCGATACGTCGCTGATGAACGTGTCGATCTCGTCGGTGGTCGAGGACCTCGACACGACCGTCAGCGGGGTGCAGTCGGCGATCGCCCTGGAGGCGCTCGTCTCGGCCGCGTTCATCCTGATCGGCAGCAAGCTCGGCGACCTCTTCGGCCGCAAGCGGGCCTATGTGACCGGCCTCGTCCTCTATTCCCTGGGCGCCGTGGCGATGGTGTTCGCCCAGGGGCTGGCGGCCATCATCGTCTTCTGGGCCGTCATCGGGGGCCTTGGCGCCTCCCTCTATCTGCCGGCGATGCAGTCGCTCATCCACGGCAACTTCGAGGGCAAGATGCAGGCCAAGGTGTACGCGTTGATCGGGGCCGCGGGCGCGGTCGCTGCGGCGATCGGGCCTCTCATCGGTGGCGCCTTGACAACGCTGCTCTCGTGGCGGGTCGGCTTCATGCTCGAGGGGGTGATCATCGCGGCCGTACTGCTGGGCAGTGGGCTGATCCGCGAGGTTCCCTACACCGGCGACCGGGCGGTCGACGTCGTCGGGTCCGCGCTCTCCGCCCTGAGCATGACGCTCCTGGTGCTCGGGGTCCTGGTGTGGCAGGAGGGGGGCGAGTCGGTGGTCGCGATTCTCGCTGTGGGAGCGGTCTGCTCCATTGCCCTCTTTCGCTGGCTTCGCCGGCGCAAGCGCGAAGGCAAGGCCCCGCTCTTCGATCCCGACCTCTTCGCGGCCAAGCTCTTCAGCTTCGGGATTCGCCAAAGCGTTTTGCAGAACATCGCGCTCGGCGGCCTGCTGATCGCGCTGCCCATCTACCTGCAGCTCGACCTCGGATACAACGCGCTGCAGGCCGGGATCTCGCTTGCGCCCCTGTCGCTGACGATGTTCTTCATCGCTCTGCTCGCGGGCAGGCGAGCGGGACGGCGCCGCCCGAGCAGCCTGATCCGAGCCGGCTTCGCGCTCCTCGGCCTGGGCGTCGTCGTGATCATCCCGATCGTCCCGCGAGTGGATACGAGCGTGTACCTGGTGATCCCCCTCATGCTCTGCGGCGCCGGGCTTGGGCTGTTGGCGTCGCAGCTCAACAACTACACCCTGGCCCCGATCTCGGAGGAGCGGGTCGGGGAGGCCGCGGGCGTCAACTCGGCGATCTCCTCGTTCGGCCTGTCGGTGGGCCTCGCCGTCGGCGGCGCGGTCCTGCTGGCCGCCCTCTCGATCACCTTCACCAATAAGTCCGACGCGAGCGACATCCTGCCGGCGGACGAGAAGGAACAGGTCGCGCAGGTCCTGGAGGACGATGCCGAGGTGATGGGCGACGCGGCGCTGGAGGAACAGCTCGCCGGGCAGCCGGCGGAGGTTCAGGCGGAGGTGCTGCGCATCAACGAAGAAGCAAGACCCGAGGCGCTTCAGGTCGCGCTGCTGGTCCCCCTGCTCGCAGCGATGCTGGGCCTCCTCTTCTCGTTCCGGATGATGCGGTTACCGGATCCAGCCCCATCGACTACCGCACAGGCTGCGGCAGTGGTCGCATCGAGTTGACCGCGGTCAAGCGCCCATGAAGCCGCCCATATGGATGCCGGGCGCTCGCTCGCTCGCCTCCTATCGCAGGTCGTGGCTGCGCCACGATCTCGTCGCCGGTCTCGTCCTGAGCACGCTCTTGGTACCTCAGGGAATGGCGTACGCGGAGCTGGCGGGCCTGCCCGCGATCACCGGCCTGTACACGACGGTCATTTGCTTGATCGGCTACGCGGCGTTCGGCCCCTCTCGCGTTCTCGTTCTGGGCCCGGACTCCTCACTCGGGCCCATGATCGCGGCGACGCTCCTGCCGATCGTCGGATCCGGCGGGGATCCCGACCGAGCGATCGCGCTGGCGTCGATGCTCGCCATCCTCGTGGCCGCCATCGAGATCGGCGCGGGCCTGGCGAAGCTCGGGTTCATCGCGGACCTGCTGTCCAAGCCCACCCAGATCGGCTACATGAATGGGCTCGCGCTGACGATCCTGGTCGGTCAGCTGCCGAAGCTGTGCGGCTTCTCGACCGACGCGGACGGACTTATCGACGAGGCGCGGGAGTTCTTCAGCGGGCTGGCGTCGGGAGACGCTGTGGCCGCCGCCGCTGGGGTGGGGGTAGTCAGCCTCGCCCTGATCCTGATCCTCCAGCGCGGGCGGTCCCGCATCCCCGGCGTGCTGGTCGCGGTCGTCGCCGCGATCGTCGCGACGACGGCGTTCCATCTCTCCGGCCACGGGGTCTCGCTCGTCGGGACCCTGCCCGAGGGACTGCCGTCCCTCACCTGGCCGAACCCGGTGTCCGACCTCCCGCTCCTGCTTGCGGGAGCCCTCGGCATCGCACTGGTGTCCCTGACCGACACGATCTCCACCGCTTCGGCGTTCGCGGCCCGAACGGGCCAGGAAATCGACGGCAACAAGGAGATGATCGGCATCGGCGCGGCGAACGTCGGCGCGGGCTTGTTTCAGGGCTTCCCGGTCAGCACCAGCGGGTCGCGCACGGCAGTGGCCGAGCAGGCAGGCGCGAAGACACAGCTCACCGGGCTGGTCGGAGCAGCCGCGATCGTCCTGATGCTTGTGCTTGTGCCGGGGCTGCTGCGAAACCTCCCTCAGGCCACTCTCGCGGCCGTCGTGATCGCAGCGTCCCTATCGCTGGCCGACCTCGCGGGGGTTAAGCGGCTGTGGCACCAGCGGCGCGTCGAGTTCCTGCTCTCGATGGCCGCCTTCCTCGGCGTGGCACTGCTTGGCGTTCTCGCCGGCATCGCCGTCGCTGTGGCGCTGTCGATCCTCAACGTGTTCCGCCGCGCGTGGTGGCCCTACCAGACCACCCTCGGGCGGGTTCCTGGACTGGAGGGCCAGCACGACCGCAGTCTGTACCCCGATGCCGAGGAGCTCCCCGGCCTCGTGATCTTCCGCTTCGACGCGCCATTGTTCTTCGCGAACGCGCGGACGTTCCGCGACCAGATCCGCCGCCTCGCGGCCGGCGAGCCGAAGCCACGCTGGATCGTTATCGCAGCGGAGCCGATCACAGACGTCGATACCACGGCGGCTGACATGCTCCTGGAGCTCGATAAGGAGGTCAACGCCCGCGGCACCTCCCTCGTCTTCGCCGAGCTCAAGGACCCAGTACGGGCAAAGCTCGAGCGCTACGAGCTCATCGGCACGCTCGACCCGGATCACTTCTTCCGAACACTCGACGCCGCCCTCGATGCCTTCCGCCGCCAGACGGGCGCAGAGTGGACCGCACCCACGAAGGGCAGCGATCGGGGCGGAATAATGCCAAGCAATGGCCGAGATCGAGGCGCCTGAGGCCGGTGCGCTGGCCCCGGGGAGCTCGACCGCCCGATCGGCTGGCGGGGTGGTGTCAAGCATGGGCGCGGCTGGTTTCGAACCAGCGACCTCTCGCGTGTGAACCGAGCGCTCTCCCGCTGACCTACGCGCCCGCACTGCTGCTTTCCATGCAAAGCGGATACATCGGAGCGCCCGGGCTGCCACCTTCCCCGGACAACCGGGAGGGGCCGGCGCTGCCGGCGATCCGGGTCAGGCCGTCTGGTCAGCAGGCTGCCGGCGCTGCATGAAGCACAACACCGTCAGGGCGATCGACGCAACTAGGGCCAGGATGAGCCCCCAGCCAAGCGACACGCCGTCACCCGGAACGTCGATCGTGTCGTAGATGCAGACGAGCGCCGCCAGAACTGCGACCACGAGCCCGGCAGTCAGCAGCTTCCGGTTGGCTGTCGTCGACCACCGCCACAGTGCGAGCGCCACGAGTGCGGCCGCGATCAGGGTCAGCACACCGTCGCCCTCGGTTCCTCCCGCGTTGAACGGCCCAGCGGTCGCCCACGGACCAAGCGACCCGATGGCCAAGGCGGCGCACGCGACGTATGAGTAGGTGAGTTGCTGTTTCGCAGTAACGGCGCCCCGAATCCTATGGCTAACGGCGCCCGTGCCAAGACCGCCACCCCTTCCTAACGCCCACGTCATCGCGTGGGCCGAGGTATGCGCTTTGATGCAAAGCGGCATAGCCCACGAGTTCTCACTTTGTTCTCACCCGGGCGATTGAGATGCAGCTGTCGCAGCGAACCGCACCGCGAAACCGCATGAGCACTGAGTTGAGCGGATGCCGGAGGCAGGACTCGAACCTGCGACACGCGGATTATGATTCCGCTGCTCTAACCAGCTGAGCTACTCCGGCGGGGGACCGGATCGTAGCCAGCAAATGACCGGTCGTCGCGGGCGGGTTGCCGGCGCGATCGCGCGATTGGCTGCGAGGTGGCGTTGGGTCCCGGCGGGACTCCAGCGCCACCGCGGGGGCCCTTTCGGCCCGGCGTCGGGCGTCAGGCGTCGCCGACGGCGTAGGTCAACTCGACCATGCCGGTGGTGAACGGGCGCGCGCCGGTGAGCTTCAGGCTTCGGCCGAGGGGCCGGCCGAAGAGGGGCTTGCCCGCGCCCAGCCCTACTGGGACGATGGTGACGATCACCTCGTCGAGAAGGCCCGCGTCGGCGAACTGGACCGCCAGGTCGCCGCCGCCGACGATCCAGAACGGGGACTCGCCGGCCGCGGTGAGCATCTCGTTCGCGCGCGGCGCCACCTCGCCGGAGACGAACTTGAGGTTGGCGCCATCCATCGCGGGCAGCTCGCCGCGCGAGGTGAACACCCAGGTCGGCCGGTCGCCGTAGGGCCAGGCCGACGCGTGCTCGCGCATCCACTCGTAGGTGGCCGAGCCCATCGCGAGTGCTCCGACGCTGTCGATGAAGGCGCCCATCACCGGCTTGATCTCGACCGCGCCCTCGAGGTCGGTGCCGCCCTCGTACGCGGTCAGCCACTCGATGCCGTCGTCCTCGTCGGCGATGAAGCCGTCGAGCGTGGCTGCGAGGTAGTAGACGACTCGGGGCACGACGGCCAAGCTACCGGACCGCTAGCTCGTGGCGGCGGCTTCCAGCTCGGCGACGACGTCGCCCTCCAGCGGCCCGTAGTGGCCGGGCAGGCACCTGGCGGGACGCAGGGCCGCGAGCTTTCGGATCGAGGCGCGGGCGGCGTCGGTGGACCAGTTGAACGCGGGGTGGGGGACCCTCGCCTTGCCCGGGTAGGACAGGTCGGGGTTGAACAGCGCGAAGCAGTCGTTGGTGATAGCGAGGCGGTCGCGCTCGCGCCACAGGCCGATGCAGCCGGGACCGTGGCCGGGGAGGTGCACGACCTCGAACTCGCCGACGCGGTCGCCATCCGCCACCAGGTAGGCGTTGACGCGAAGCGGGAACCCCGCGGTCTGCCGCCAGACGCCGTCCGCCATCTGCTTCACCGGGCCACCTCGTCGCGCACCCTATCCGGGGATAGCCTGCGGCCATGCTCCTGGCCGTGCCGAACATCTCCGAGGGCCGTGACGCAGCCGTCGTCGACCGGCTGAGCGGCCAGTTCGCCCGCGGCGCCAGTCTGCTCGACACGCACTCCGACGCGATCCACAACCGCTACGGTGCTGACGCTCGCGGCGCCCCCGCAGCCGCTCGGAGAAGCGCTGGTGCGCGGGTCCGGCGCCTGTTCGGTTGCGATCGACATGCGTCAGCACGAGGGCGCCCATCCGTGCATCGGGGCCCTGGACGTCTGCCCGCTCGTCTACACGGCCGCAGGTGACCAGGGGACGGCGCGAGCCGAGGCCGAACGCGTGGCGCGCGCGATCGCCGAGACCGGGGTGCCGGTGTTCCTCTACGGCGATCTCGCGAGCGCGCCCGAGCGGCGCGAGCGCGCGTACTTCCGCGAGGGAGGCCTGGAGCGCCTGGCCGAACGCATGGCCGCCGGCGAGCTCCACGCGGACATGGGTCCCGACGCCCCCCACCCTGCCGCGGGGGCCACCCTGGTCACGGCCCGCCCGCCCCTGGCTGCCTTCAACGTCCTCCTCGAGGGCGTGGACATCGGGGTCGCGCGCGACGTTGCCGCCCGCCTTCGCGAGTCCGGCGGCGGCATGCCGGGCGTACGCGCGATCGCCGTGGACCTGGGCGACGCGGGCCCGCAGGTCTCGACCAACGTGCACGACCCGATCGCGGTGCCGCTGGGAGCCGTCGTCGCGCGTATCGGCGAGCTGGCCGCGGACGCCGGGGGCCGCCCGGCCGCGGGCGAGGTGGTCGGCCTGGTGCCCGAGGCCGCGATGGCGGGCTTCCCCGAGGACGTGGCGCTGCCCGGCTTCGACCCGGATCGCCATGTGATCGAGCGAGTCGCCAGCTAGATTCCTGACCCGTGGCGCAGACGAAGAAGAAGCGCAAGCGAAAGCACAAGGGCACGCAGGGCGGGGCGATCGACCGCCGGGGCCGCACCTCGCGGCCGGCCAACCGCCAGGAGGCCCGGGCTCGCAGTCGCCGCCAGGTGGCCGACCGGCGCGACGTACCGCCGACCTGGCGTAGCTCGGCGAACCGGGCGCTGATCGCAGCCGGCGTCTTCTTCGCGCTGCTGGTCCTGCTGTTCCGCCAGCCGGTCGCCAGCTCGATCGGCGCTGGCCGGCTTCATGCTGCTGCTCTACATCCCGATGGGCTACGGGATCGACAAGTTCTTCTACAACCGCCGCCAGGCCTCGAAGCAAGGCCAAGGAGCCAGCGGCCGCCAGGCGCTGGGGACGCCGGTCATGGACGTGCGCATGCTCACCGTCGGCCCGGTGGCGGAGAACTGCTTCGTCTTTCGCGCCGACGGCTCCGACCGCGGCCTGATCGTGGACCCCGGCGAGGAGGCCGAGCGGATCCTCGCCGCCGTCGAGGAGCTGGGCATCGGCGTCGACGCGATCCTGCTCACCCACACCCACTTCGACCACGTCGGCGCGGTCGCGCCGGTCGCGCGCGCCGACCGGGCGCGCCCGTGTACTGCCCGGAGCTGGAGGTGCCGGTGCTGGCCGACATCATGGCCTTCGTCCCCTGGCCGGGCTTCGGCCCGTACGAGAGCTACGACGCCGACGAGACGGTCGCCGGCGGCGAGATGCTGGATCTCGCGGGCATGGAGATCGACGTCCTCCACACCCCTGGCCACAGCCCGGGGCACGTGACCTACTCGATCCCCGCCGAGAGGCGCTGTTCTCGGGCGACGTCCTCTTCCAGGGCTCGGTCGGGCGCACCGACCTGCCCGGCGGCGACGGCCCGACGCTGATGGAGAGCCTGCGCACGCTGGTCGAGTCCGTTCCGGCGAGGAGACGGTCGTTTACCCCGGCCACATGGGGATCACGACGCTCGGCGCCGAGCGCGCATCGAACCCGTTCCTCTCCGCCCTCGCCCCCTAGCGGGCTGCGCCGGATAGATTCGCTCCAATGATGAGCGAGCGCTTCAAGGCCCCGCGCGGCACTTTCGACGTGCTGCCCGACGACTCGGCGGTGCGCGCCGGCGTGTTCGCTGCGGCGACGCAGGCGTTCGAGCGCGCCGGCTACGGGCGGATCGAGACGCCCACCTTCGAGGACACCGACCTCTTCGCCCGCGGTGTCGGGGGGAGCACCGACATCGTGCGCAAGGAGATGTTCACCTTCCACGACCAGGGCGAGCGCGAGCCTGACGCTGCGCCCGGAGGGGACGGCGCCGGTGTGCCGCGCCTACCTCGAGCACGGGATGCAGACGCTGGCGCAGCCGGTGAAGCTGTGGTACTGGGGTCCCTACTTCCGCCACGAGCGCCCGCAGGCGGGGCGCTTCCGCCAGTTCCACCAGATCGGTGCCGAGGCGATCGGATCGGCCTCGCCGCTCGTCGACGCCGAGCTGATCGTGCTGCTCAACGACCTGCTGCACGCCCTCGCCGTGCCCGGCCTGAGCCTGAAGCTCGGCAGCCTCGGCTCGCTCGATGGGCGCGCGCGGCTACCGGTCGCGCCTGCAGGACTTACCTGCGCGAGCACCGAGGCCGAGCTGTCCGAGGACGTCCGCGAGCGGATCGACGAGAACCCGCTGCGCGCCTTCGACTCCAAGGACGAGGGCACCCGCGCGGTGATGGCGGGCGCGCCCGACGATGCTCGACCGCCTCGAGGGCGAGGACGCCGAGCACTTCGCGGAGGTGCGTGGCCTGCTCGACCGCGCCGGGGTCCACTACGAGCTCGACCCGACCGCTGGTGCGTGGGCTCGACTACTACACCCGCACGGTCTTCTCGTTCGAGTGCGAGCGCTTGGGCGCGCAGTCGGAGGTGGCCGGCGGCGGCCGCTACGACGGCGCTGATCGAGCTGCTCGGCGGGCCCGCGACGCCGGCGGCCGGGTGGGCCTGCGGGATCGAGCGGGTGCTGCTGGCGCTCGACCAGCACGGCGGCAGCGCCGCCCGTCGAGGTCTTCGTCGCGGCGCCCGACGGGCAGCGCGAGCAACGCCCTGGGCCTCGTGCTCGAGCTGCGCCGCGCCGGGATCGCGGCCGACCTCGACCTCGGCGGGCGCAGCTTCAAGGGCCAGATGAAGCAGGCCGACCGCTCGGGCGCCGACGTCACCGTGATCCTGGACGAGGCGGGGCACGCCACCGCACGCGACATGGAGACGGGCGAGCAGCGCCCCGTCGACATGACGAAGATCACCGAGGAGCTGGCGGGAACCCAATGAGCGAGTCGAGCGAGTTCCCGGCGCTGCGCGCCAACGCCTACCGCGACACCTGGTGCGGCCAGATCCTGGGCGATCGGGTGGGATCCAGTGCCCGCGTCGCGGGCTGGGTCCACCGCCGCCGTGACCACGGCGGGCTGATCTTCATCGACCTGCGCGACCGCACGGGGCTGGTCCAGCTCGTCTTCAACCCCGACGTCTCGGGCGAGGCGCAGGAGCTCGGCCACCGCCTCCGCGCGGAGGACGTGGTCAGCGTGGCCGGCGAGGTCGTCAAGCGCGACCCAGAGACGGTCAACCCCGAGCTGCCGACCGGCGAGTTCGAGCTGCGCGTGGCCGAGGCCGATCTCCTGGCCGACGCCGAGACGCCGCCGTTCGAGGTCGAGGGGTTCTCGGGCGAGGTCGGGGAGGAGCTGCGCCTTCGCTACCGCTACCTCGACCTGCGCCGCGAGCGCATGCGCGACGCGCTGGTCCTTCGCCATCGCGTGACGCGCCAGATCCGCGACTTCCTCGACGGTGAGGGCTTCCTGGACATCGAGACCCCGGTGCTGACCCGCTCGACGCCGGAGGGCGCGCGCGACTTCCTGGTCCCCAGCCGCCTTCAGCAGGGCTCCTGGTATGCGCTCCCGCAGTCGCCGCAGCTCTTCAAGCAGATGCTGATGATGGGCGGATTCGAGCGCTACTACCAGATCGCCCGTTGCTTCCGCGACGAGGACCTGCGCGCCGACCGCCAGCTCGACTTCACCCAGCTCGACCTGGAGATGTCGTTCGTGGACGTCGACGACGTGATCGATGTGAACGAGCGCCTGCTGGCCGCGGTCCTCGGCGCGCACGGCATCGAGGTCCAGCTCCCACTTCGCAGGATCCCCTACGACGAGGCGATCGCTCGCTTCGGCTCGGACAAGCCCGACCTGCGCTTCGGGATGGAGCTGGTGGACGTGACCGACAAGCTGACCCAGACCGAGTTCAACGCCTTCCGCGGGGTCGTCGACTCGGGCGGGGCCGTCAAGGGCATGAACATCGGGGCCCGCGAGCTTTCACGCGGCCAGCTCGACGGCCTGGTCGACGAGGCGAAGGAGCTGGGGGCGAAGGGCCTCGTGTGGGCTGTCGTCGAGGGCGAGGGGTGGCGCTCGCCGGTGGCGAAGTTCCTCGCCAACGATGAGATCGCCGCGATCAACTCGGCGCTCGAGGCCGGCGAGGGCGACGTCCTGCTGCTGGCCGCCGACGCCGCCGCGGTCGCGGCCGGGGTGCTGGGCGGACTGCGAGTGCGCCTGGGCGAGCGCTTCGGCCTGATCGGAGAAGGGGTGAACGAGCTGGCGTGGGTGGTCGACTGGCCGCTCTTCGAGTACAACGACGACGAGGGGCGCTGGGACGCGCTCCATCACCCCTTCACCTCGCCGGCAGGCGAGCTCGACCCGGACAACCCCGGCGACGCACGCGCCCTCGCCTACGACGTCACCTGGAACGGCGTCGAGCTGGGTGGCGGTTCGATCCGTATCTCCGACCCGAAGGTCCAGGGCGCCGTCTTCCAGGCGCTGGGCATCTCCGACTCGGAGGCCGAGGCCCGCTTCGGCTTCCTGCTCGAGGCGCTTCGCTACGGGGCGCCGCCGCACGGCGGCATCGCCTACGGGCTTGACCGCTGGGTGGCATTGCTGCACGGGACCGAGTCGATCCGCGACGTGATCGCGTTCCCGAAGGCCGCCTCCGGCGCCGACCCGCTGACCGGCGCACCCGCGCCCGTGGACGAGCGGCAGCTGAAGGAACTGGGCGTCTCGGTCCGCGCCCAGGCGCCGCCGCCGAGCCCCTAGCCGGCGCCCAAGGCTCAAGCCTCGACGCCCAGCGGCCGAAAGATGGGTTGGTATGGTCCTCGCGTGGCTCGAGTCTGTTCGTTCGCCGCTCCAATTGTGAGCCAACACAATCGGCTTGGGAGTTCTATCTCTGGCTGCCCCGTGGGGTACGCCGGGGGGACACCCACCTGTCTAATCAGGTTCTCAGGCCGAGCGGTACCGGCAGGCTGGAGCCTCTTTTCTTTCCCGCGCCGCGCGAGGCCCGCTCGTGAGGAAGGCGCTCAACTCCAACCCGATCGCCCAGGTCGGCGCGATCGCGGTGCTCGGCCTTCTGGTCGCCTTCCTGCTGCTGAGGAACCTCGGCGGCGGTGAGCCTGCGCCCGACCCCGACCGACCTGTCAGCACGGGCGTTCCGGCCGAGGACGGGGCTGCTCCCGCGCCGGCGGCCACCGACTCGGCCGCGGCGCCCACTGCGCCCACCGACGCGACAGCGACCGAGGACCCGGCGGCCGCAGCGCCCGCCGTTCCCACGGACCCGGCGGCGCCCGACGGGCAGTTCAAGGCCGGGCCGGGGCTGCCCGAGCCCGTCGTCAAGGCCTATGAGAGCGGCGATACCGTCGTCGTGCTGGTGAATCGGGGCGGGGGCATCGACGATCACCTCATGCGCATCGTCGCGCCGAAGGTCAAGGCGATCGACAACGTGGCCTTCTTCGAGACCAAGGCGCGCAACGTAGCCAACTACTCCCGGATCGCCGAGGGCGTCGACATCGACCGCGTTCCGGCGCTGGTCGTGCTCAGCCCCAAGAGCGTCAGCGGCAAGGGGTTGCCGATCGCGACGATCGACTACGGCGCCCGCGACGTCAAGAGCGCCCGCCAAGCGGTCCATGACGCCCGCTACGACGGCAAGACGCTGAGCTACGACCCCGGCTAGCAGCCGCCTGAGGACCACGCGGGACCGCTAGCCTCGGCGCGATGAGCGCCTGGGCCTTCGAGGAATACCTGCGCGACGACTCGCGTCGCGCCCCGGCGCCCACCGACTCGTTCACCGGCGCGGCGGGCGGCTCGCTGTGCGGCGATCTCGCCCGGATCTCGCTGAAGCTCGCCGACGGGGCGATCACGGCAGCGACCTTCGACGCCGAGGGGTGCGCCGCAACGACGGCCGCGGCCGCCGCCGCCTGCGAGCTGGTGGAGGGCTCGAGCCTCCTCGCCGCCGCCTCACTCGCTCCCGCCGACATCGCCGGCGAGCTGGGCGGCCTGACGGCGCAGGGGGCGCACGGCGCCGATCTGGCCGCCGATGCACTGGGCCGCGCCCTCACGGCGGCCGCGGGCGCGGACGTCCCGCTCGCCGTCCCACCCGGCCGCGGCGAGCGCGTGGCGGTCGCGATCTCGGGCGGCGTCGACTCGGCCGTCGCGGCGCTCCTGGAGCGCGAGCGGGGCGCCGATGTCGTCGCGGTCACGGTGAAGCTCTGGGCCGACGAGCGTAACGACGGCGCGCGCAGCTGCTGCTCGCCGCAGGCGGTGATCGGCGCCCGAGCGCTGGCGCACTCGCTGGGGATGCCGCACATCACGCTGGACCTCGAGGACCGGTTCCGCGCGACGGTGGTCGGCGATTTCCTGGAGGGCCACCGCGAGGGCCGTACTCCGAATCCGTGCGTCCTCTGCAACGGCGAGGTGCGGATCGACGCGATGCTGGCCCTGGCCCGGCGGCTGGGCGCATCGGCGCTCGCCACCGGCCACTACGCGCGGCTGGCGGACGACGGCGAGGGCCAGACTGCTGGCAGCCGCCGCCGACAGCGCCAAGGACCAGACCTACATGCTCTCGGGGCTGCGCCGCGGGACCCTGGAGCGGCTGCGCTTCCCCCTCGCGGGCCTGCGCAAGCCCCGAGTTCGCGAGCTCGCGGCCCAGGCCGGGCTGACCGTCGCCTCGAAGGCCGAGAGCCAGGACCTCTGCTTCCTCGCGGGCGAGGGCAAGCGCGGCTTCCTGGCTCGCCACGGCGGCGTGGGCGAGCGGCCGGGGGAGATCGTGAACTCCGCCGGGACCGTGCTGGGCGCCCATCCCGGCCATCACGAGTTCACCGTCGGCCAGCGCCGGGGCATCGGCGTCGCCGGCCCGCGGCCGCTCTACGTCCTGGCGACCGACGCCGCCTCGAACCGCGTGGTCGTGGGCGAGCGCGAGGAGCTTGCCACGGCGACGGTGCGAGTTCGCGATGCCACGCTCCACCGCCCGGGGGGCCGGGTCGACCGAGTGCGGCTGCGCTATCGCTCGCGGCCGATCGGCTGCCAGGTGGCCCCGGTCGCCGCGGGCGAGCACGACGAGCTCGAGATTCGAGCTCGCGGAGCCGGCTTACGGCGTCGCGCCGGGCCAGACGGCGTGCCTGATGGACGGCGGGCTGGTGGTCGGCCGGGCGACGATCGCCGCCTAGACTGCTGCGGCGTGAAGACCGACGAGATCCGCGAGAGCTACCTGGCGTTCTTCGAGGAGCGGGGCCACCTGCGCGTGCCGTCGGCTTCGCTGATCCCGCCACCGGAGGACACCTCGACGCTCCTGACCGTGGCCGGCATGCAGCCGTTCAAGCCGTACTTCCGCGGCGACGCCGAGCCGCCCTCCCCGCGCGTCGTGGACTCGCAGAAGTGCTTCCGCACGCCCGACATCGAGCAGGTCGGCAACACCCGCCGCCACCTCACCTTCTTCGAGATGCTCGGCAACTGGAGCTTCGGTGACTACTTCAAGGAGCAGTCGATCGCCTGGGGCCTCGAGCTCTCGGTCGACGTCTTCGGCCTCGACCCCGAGCGAATCTGGGTGAGCGTGTTCGGCGGCGACGAGGAGCTCGGGCTCGGACCCGACACCGAGGCGATCGAGATCTGGAAGGCCAGCGGGATCCCCGCCGAGCGGATCGTCGAGCTGCCGCGGTCGGAGAACTTCTGGCAGGCGGGGCTCACCGGCCCCTGTGGGCCCTGCGCGGAGATGTACCTGGACCGCGGCGAGGAGTTCGGAGGCGCCGACCAGCGTCCTGGCGACGACACCGACCGCTACCTCGAGTACTGGAACCACGTCTTCATGACCTATGAGCTGGGCGAGGACGGATCGCTGGAGCCGCTGCCCGAGAACAACATCGACACGGGCATGGGACTGGAGCGGATGGCGGCCATCCTGCAGGGGGTGGAGTCCGTCTTCGAGACCGACTCCCACCAGCCGCTGATCGACCTGGCCGAGGAGCTCTCCGGCAAGAGCTACGACGAGGACGCCGCCACCACTCGGGCGATGAGGATCGTGGCCGACCACGCCAAGGGGGCGACGTTTCTTATCGCGGACGGCGTTGTGCCCTCCAACGAGGACCGCGGCTACGCCCTGCGGCGGGTCCTGCGGCGCGCGATCCAGCAGGGTCGGACGCTCGGACTCGAAGCGCCCTGGCTCGGCGCCTTCGCCGAGCGCACGATCGAGATGATGTCCGGGGCCTACCCCGAGCTCGCCCAGCGGCGCGAGACGATCGAGCGCTGGATCGCCGAGGAGGAGAAGGGCTTCGCCCGCACGCTCGACCGGGGTTCCGAGCTGCTCGCGCGGCTGATCGCGCGACGCGAAGGAGCAGGAGACCTCCTGGATCGACGCCGAGGAGGCGTTCAAGCTCCACGACACCTACGGCTTTCCCTACGACCTCACCCGCGAACTGCTGGCCGAGGAGGGCCTCTCTGTGGACGACGCCGGCTTCGAGGAGCTGATGGAGGAGCAGCGCGAGCGCGCCCGCTCCGGCGCCGGCGTCGAGGCCGCGGACGGGCACGAGGCGGTGCTGGCCTTCGCCCGCGAGGCGGCGCCGACGAGCTTCGTCGGCTACGAGACCTTGATGGCCCAGACCAGCGTCGTCGCGGCGCGCGGCGAGGACGGCGGCGGGCTGGTGAAGCTCGAGGAGAGCCCGTTCTATGCGGAGGGCGGCGGCCAGGTGGCCGACTCGGGCACCCTTCGCTGGGACGGGGGAGAGGCCGCGGTCGCCGACGTCTACCGGATCGGCGACGACCAGGCGCTGCGCGTCGACGCCGAGCCCCAGCCCGGGACGGCGGTCGAGGCGGTCGTGGACCACGAGACCCGCCACGCGACGATGCGAAACCACACCGCCACGCACCTGCTGCACGCCGCCCTGCGCGAGCGCCTGGGTGATCACGTGCGCCAGGCCGGGTCGGCGGTGCGCCCCGACAAGCTGCGCTTCGACTTCACCCACGGCGCCGCCCTCGACGCCGGCGAGCTGCGCGACGTCGAGGAGCGCGTGAACGGCTGGATCAAGGCCAGCCGCCCCGTTCGCGCGATGCAGATGGAGCGCGCGGAGGCCGAGGCGCTTGGAGCGATGGCGCTCTTCGGCGAGAAGTACGGCGACTGGGTGCGGGTGATCGAGGTCGATGGCGTTTCGCGCGAGCTTTGCGGCGGAACCCACGTCCAGAACACCGGCGAGGTCGGGCATCTTCAAGATCGTCGGCGAGGGCTCGAGCGCGGCGAACGTCCGCCGGATCGAGGCGTTGACCGGCCCCGCCGCGATCGACTGGTTCCGCGAACGCAGCGCGGCGCTGGACGAGGCCGCCGCCTTGCTGGGATCTCCCCGCGACGCCGTGGCCGGCGCCCGCCGCGCCTCTTCGTCGTCTGGACGAGCTGGAGGGGCAGGTGGCCGATGCCGGCCGCCGCGACGCCGGCGAGGCGGCCGAGGCGATGGTGGCCGCCGCCGATGATGTGAACGGCGTGAAGGTCCTGGCGATCCGCGCCGAGGGCGTGGACGCGAAGGCCCTGCTGGACCTCGCCGACCGCGTCAAGTCCAAGCTGGGCGAGGGCGCCGTGGTCCTGGGCGCGGCCGATGGCGAGAAGGTCATGCTGGTGGCGAGCTTCTCCAAGGGTGTGGTCGAGCGCGGGCTGCGCGCGGGCGAGACCATCCGCGAGGTGGCCGCCGTTGTCGGCGGAGGCGGCGGGGGCCGCGACGACGTGGCCCAGGCCGGAGGCCGCGATCCCGAGAAGCTCGACGACGCGCTGGCGACTGCGCGGCGGGCAATCGAGCGCGGGCTGAGCTCCTGAGCGAGGATGAGAGTGCTGGCCGTCGATCACGGGACCGCACGCGCCGGCTGCGCGATCTGCGACCCCACGGAGACGATCGTGCGCCCGCTTGGCGTGGTCTCGCCACCCGAGCCCGAGGCGGTCGCGGCGGTTGCCCGCGAGCACGAGGCTGATCTGGTGGTCGTGGGGCTGCCGGTCTCGCTGGGCGGCGGCGAGGGGGCCCAGGCGCAGGTGGTGCGGGAGTTTCGAGCAGCGCTGGAAGCGGTACTGAACGTGCCCGTGGAGACCTACGACGAACGCCTGACGACCCGCATGGCCGACGCCTCAGTGCGCGAGGGGGCCACGGCGCCGCCGGACGCGCTCGCCGCTGCCCACCTGCTCGAGGGCTACCTGGCCACCCGCCGAGGAGGGGCGTGAGCCAGGACCCGGACTGGAGCGATCCCTACACCGGGGACGAGGAGGCCGCCCGCGACCGCGAGCGTCGACGCGCCGAGCGCGAAGCACGGCGGCGCGAGCGCCTGGGCAACCGCGTCAAGGACGGGCTGAGCCCGCCGCCGCAGGCGTCCGAGCCGACCGCCGAGCGCACGGCGGTCGCGGCGCCACCGGCCCAGCCGCCGGTCGACGCCGCTACGGAAGTGCATGCCAGTCCGCCCCCGCCGCCGCCCCCGCCACGCCCGCCTCGCTCCGCGGTCGCGCGCCGGCGCCTGCTGGCGCTGTTCGGGCTGGCGGCCCTGGTGTTCGTGGCGTTCGTGGTCGTCGTGGCCGCCCAGCGCCTGGGCGGCGAGGAGGCCCAGCCGGCGCCCGCCGCCGAAGGAGCGCAAGACGATCTCGGTCACGATCCCCGAGGGCTACAGCCGCGATCAGATGGCCGCCGTCGCCAAGGAGGCGGGCCTGGAGGGCGACTACATGAAGGCCACCGAGAGCTTCAAGGGCTTCGATCCCTCGAAGTACGGCGCCGAGGACCCCCAGAACCTGGAGGGCTTCCTGTTCCCCGCGACGTACGAGATCTACAAGAACGGCACGGTCGACGACCTGGTGCAAAAGCAGCTCGAGGCGTTCGAGCAGAACATCGCGCAGGTCGACCTCTCCTACGCGAAGTCGAAGCAGCTCAACACCTACGACGTGGTCAAGATCGCCTCGATGATCGAGCGCGAGGTGCAGGTGCCCGAGGAGCGCGGCAACGTCTCGTCGGTGATCTACAACCGCCTCGCCGCCGGGCATGCCGCTGGGGATCGACGCGACGATCCGCTTCGAGGACTCGAACTACGACGAGCAGCTCCTCGAATCGCGCCTGGCCGAGGACACGCCCTACAACACGCGCACCAACACGGGCCTGCCGCCCGGCCCGATCGGCAGCCCCGGCGCTGGCCTCGCTCGACGCCGCCGCCAACCCCGCCGACACCGACTACCTCTTCTTCGTCGTCAAGCCGGGCACCTGCGGCGAGCACGTCTTCACCGAGACCGAGGAGGAGTTCTTCGCGGCCGAGGACGAATACCAAGCCGCGTTGCAGGCCGAGGGCGGCTCTCCCACCGACTGCTGAACGCCCCCTAGGATCGGGCGATGCCCCGCCTGGCCGTCCTCGGGCACCCCGTCTCGCACTCGCGCTCGCCCGCGATGCATTCCGCCGCGCTCGAGGAGATGGGCCTGGGCGCCGATTGGAGCTACGAGGCGATCGACGTTGGCGCCGACGACTTCCTCCGGGCCGTCCGCGGGCTGCCGGCCGACGGCTTCGCGGGGGTCAACGTGACCGTCCCGCACAAGGTCGCGGCGCTGGCCGTGGCGACCAACGCGTCCGAGGCAGCGGTCTGGATCGGCGCCGCGAACACGCTCACCTTCGAGGCGGGGGGGATCGCGGCGGAGAACACGGACGCCCCGGGCATCATCGCCGCGCTCCCCGCTTCCCCAAAGGGCCGGCGGGCGCTCGTCCTGGGAGCCGGCGGCTCGGCCCGCGCGGCGGTCTGGGCGCTGCGGGACGCGGGCGCGAGCGTCGCCGTCTGGAACCGCACGCCCGAGCGGGCGAGGCGGCTGGCTGCCGAGCTCGACGCCGAGGCGATCAGCGCCGGGGAGGGGGAGGCGTTGCCGCTGGCGGAGTTCGACCTGGTGGTAAACACGACGACGGTCGGCCTCGAGGCGGCCAATCCGGCTCCCGGGAGCCAGCTGGGGGCTGACCCTGATCGAGGCGTCGCGAGCCTCAAGAGCCTGCCTCTGGATGCCGATGGGCTGAACACGAGTCATGTACTCGTGGACCTGGTCTATGGGACCGCGGAGACCCCTCTGGCGGCCGTGGCCAGAGCCCGCGGCGCGGAGGTGGTCGACGGGCTCGAGGTCCTCGTCCGTCAGGGAGCCGCCTCCCTCCGGATCTGGACCGGTCAAGAGCCTCCGATCGAGACGATGAGACGAGCGGCCCGAGCGGGATGACCATGGAGAACCGACCGGACTATCTGCGCGCGGTCCCCGCCGGCGGGGCCGAGGCGACCGCGGAGGCCGCGGCCCACGCGCCCGCCGAGGGGACGCCGGGGATCACGCACCCGATCCGCCGTGGGCACTCCGGGATGTTCATCTCGGACGTGATCGTCGAACTGAACTACGCGAGTCGCGAACGCGTCGACGAGGCGATCAACGAGGCGCGCGTGGCCGGGCGCTCGCCCGAGGCGATCCTGGTCGAGCACCGGGTGATCTCCTCCGACCAGCTCGCGCGCGCCGTGGCCGAGCGCTACGGCCTGGACCACGTGGACCTCAACGTCTACCACGTCGACATGGGCGCGGCGAACCTGCTTTCCGTGAGCGCCGCCAAGCGCTACCGGGCGGTGCCGATCGGCTACACCGACGACGAGACCCTGCTGCTGGCGATGTCCGACCCGGCGAACGTCGTCGCCCTGGACGACATCCAGATGATGACCGGGCTGAACTGCCGGGTCTCGGTCGCCGCGGACGAGGACATCGAGGCGCTGATCAGCCGGCTCAACCGGCTCGAGTCGGCCGTCTCCGAGGCGGTGGCTGAGGACGAGGAGGAGAACGCCGAGCTCGGCGAGGTCACCGACCTGCGCGAGTCCGCCGACGACGCCCCCGTCATCAAGCTCGTCTACTCGATCCTCGGCCAAGCGGTGACCGAGGGAGCATCCGACATCCACTTCGAGGCCGAGGAGTCCGACATGAGGGTGCGGATCCGCGTCGACGGCGTGCTCGACGAGATCGCGCGGGTGCCCAAGCGGATGGTCTCGGGCGTCATCTCACGAGTGAAGATCATGAGCGAGCTGGACATCGCCGAGAAGCGCGTACCGCAGGACGGCCGCGTCGGCGTGACGGTCGAGGAGCGCCGGATCGATCTCCGTGTGACGACCCTGCCGACCCAGCGCGGCGAGGGCTGCACGATCCGCATCCTCGACAAGTCCCAGGCGCTGCGCTCGCTGGACGACCTCGGCATGGACGGCGACGGGCGCGATCACTTCCAGGAGTCGGTCATGAAGCCCTACGGGGCGGTCCTTGTGACCGGTCCGACCGGGTCGGGCAAGTCGACGACCCTCTACGCGGCGCTCAACGAGATCAACGCCGTCGAGCGCAAGATCATCACGATCGAGGACCCGGTCGAGTACCGGCTCGACGGGATCAACCAGATGCAGGTGAACCGCAAGGCCGGCCTCGACTTCGCGACGGGGCTCCGCTCGATGCTGCGCGCCGACCCCGACGTGATCATGGTCGGCGAGATCCGCGACGGCGAGACCGCGCGAATCGCGATCGAGGCAGCCCTCACCGGGCACATGGTGCTATCGACCCTCCACACCAACGACGCCCCGGGCGCGATCGTCCGCCTGCAGAAGATGGGCATCGAGAACTTCCTCACGACGTCGGCCGTCGATTGCGTCGTCGCCCAGCGACTGGCTCGCAAGCTCTGCTCGGGTTGCAAGCGTCGAGTCGTGCTCAACGTTGACTCGCTCAAAACGTCTGGGTTCCGCGCCGGCGCCGACGTCGAGGCGTACGAGCCGGTGGGGTGCGCGCGCTGTAACCACTCGGGCTATCGCGGCCGCGAGGGGCTCTACTCCGTGATGCGGATGACCGAGCGGATCAAGGAGCTCACGCTCGAGGGTGCCTCGGAGGCCGACATCGGCGAGGCCGCCCATCAGGAGGGCATGCTCACCGTGCGCGAGGAGGGCTTGCTGAAGGTACGAGCCGGGATGACCTCGATCGAAGAGGTCGCGCGGGTCACCACCTGAGAGGCGTCGTGCGCGCTAAAGGCGTCGCGGCTAACCGACGATGAGGTAGTCGATGAGCTTCGACTTCGCCCCGATTCTGTCCCGGATGTCCGAGGTTCGGGCGTCCGACCTGCACCTGACCGCGGGCTACCCGCCTGCCTATCGCGTGCGTGGCCGGATCGTCCCGGTCGACGGTGCCGAGCGCCTCACGCCGCAGGACACGCGCGAGATCGTCTACTCGCTGCTGAACGACGCCCAGCGCAAGCGGTTCGAGAACGACCTCCAACTGGACTTCGCCTACGCGATCCCCAGCGTGGCGCGGTTTCGCGTCAACTGCTTCTTCCAGCGCGGGGCCATCTCGGCCGCCTTCCGCCTGATCCCCAGCGAGATCCTCTCGCTCGACCAGCTTGGCCTGCCGAACATCCTCGAGGAGTTCTGCCGCAAGCCACGCGGCTTCGTCCTCGTCACCGGGCCCACCGGCTCCGGCAAGTCGACGACCCTCGCGTCCATGGTCGATCTGATCAACCGTGAGCGCGAGGAGCACATCCTCACGATCGAGGACCCCATCGAGTTCCTTCACACCCACAAGAAGTGCATCGTCAACCAGCGTGAGGTGGGCTCGGACGCCACCGACTTCGCGCTGGCGCTGAAGTCGGCCCTGCGGGAGGACCCCGACGTGATCCTCGTCGGCGAGATGCGCGACCTCGAGACGATCTCGACCGCGCTGACCGCGGCCGAGACGGGGCACCTGGTCTTCGCCACGCTGCACACCCAGTCGACCGCGCAGACGGTCGACCGCATCATCGACGTCTTCCCGCCGCACCAGCAGCAGCAGGTGCGGATGCAGCTCTCGATCGCCCTCCAGGGCATCGTCACGCAGCAGCTCATCCCCACCGCCGACGGCTCCTCGCGCGCCTGCGCAACGGAGGTGCTGGTGCCGGTGCCCGCGATCCGCAACCTGATCCGCGAGGGCAAGACCCACCAGATCTACTCGGCGCTTCAGACCTCGGGCTCGGTCGGGATGCAGACGATGGACGCGCACCTCGCGCAACTCGTGCGAATGGGCAAGATCAGCCGCTCGATCGCCCAGCAGCGCGCAACGGTGCCCGAGGAGCTCAAGCGTCTGCTCGGCGACGTCGGCAACGGCTACGCCCAGCCCCAGCAACAGCAGCACCCCCCGCCCGAGGGCGTCAGCCCTGCGATGGCGTAGGAGAGCCTGATGAGCACGTTCGCCTTCAGGGCAGTCGACGTAGCCGGCGCCCCGGCGCAGGGCCAGCTCGAGGCGAGCTCGAAGGCTCAGGTCGCCGAGCAGCTCCGCCAGCGGGGTCTGATCGTCCTCGACATCTCCGAGTCGCACGAGGCGATGAAGCTCGAGAGCATCTTCCAGCGCTTCAAGAGCGTCAACATGCGGAACCTCTCGGTGTTCTCGCGCCAGTTCGCGACGCTGATCGCCTCGGGCATGCCGATGCTGCGCTCGCTCTCGACGCTCGAGGAGCAGACCGAGGACGAGATGCTGAAGCCGGCGATCGCGTCGCTTCGCTCCGACGTCGAGTCGGGCAGCTCGCTGCACGCCGCGATGGAGCGCCAGCCCGGCGTCTTCGACCCGCTCTACCGCTCGATGGTGCGAGCCGGCGAGGGCGCCGGCCGCCTGGAGAGCGCGCTCGACCGGGTCGCCGCCCAGCTGGAGAAGCTCGACGCCCTGAAGCGTCAGGTGCGCTCGGCGATGATGTATCCGGCGGTCGTGTTCGCGATCGCCATCGTCGTCATGCTCGTGATCGTGAGCTTCGTCGTGCCCGTCTTCGTGGGCATCTTCGAGGAGATCGCCGCCGAGTCGACCGAAAGCGCCGAGCTGCCGCTGATGACCAAGATCACCGTCGGCGTCTCGGACTTCATCACCGGAAAGTTCTACATCTTCTTCCCGATGCTGGCGGTGATCGCCTACCTCTTCTTCCGCTGGAAGAAGACGGACAAGGGGCGCGTCCAGTGGGACCGCTTCACGCTGAAGATCCCGGCGAAGATCGGCGACGTGGTCCAGAAGGTGGCGCTCGCCCGCTGGTCGCGGACCTTCTCGGGCACGATCTCCTCCGGCGTCCCCATCCTCCAGGCGATCGAGATCTCCGGCCAGACGGCCGGCAACGCCGTGATCAAGGAGGCGATGGACGACGTCTACGCGTCGGTCAAGCGCGGCGGCTCGGTGGCGGCCCCTCTCGCCGCCAGCTCCGTCTTCCCGCCGATGGTCTCGCACATGGTCTCGGTGGGCGAGGAGTCGGGGCAGCTCGAGCTGATGCTCGACAAGATCGCCGACTTCTACGATGCCGAGGTGGACGCCAAGGTGAAGGCGCTGACCTCGCTGATCGAGCCGCTGATGATCACCGTCGTGGGCATCATGGTCGGGTTCATCGTGATCTCGATGTACCTCCCGATCTTCAGCCTCTACGACAAGATCGGCTAGCCCTTCCGTCCACGCTCCCTGGGCACGTCGATGATGCCCAGGCGCCTGTCAGGCTCGATCAGCCGCACCTCGAAGCGCCCGGTGCGGTTGGCGAGGATGTCGAAGCGGGCGGGGGAGAGGGGTAGTACGTCCTCGACCAGGCCCAAGCCGCGCACCTGGATCTGTCCCGCCCGGCGCGAGCGCACCTTCAGCGCCAGCTGGTCGCCGAGTGGTACCTCGATCCGCTGCGCGCGCCGGGCGTCCGCGTCGATCGTGGCCTGGACGAGTTGGCCATCCGTGGGCACGGGGGAGGTCCTGGGCGACGTCGTGGTCTCGGTCGTGTCGTCAGGCTCAGGCGGCGGGGGCACGAGCGCGGCGGCGACCGTGGACGTTACGAGGAGGATCACCATCACGATCAGGAGCCTGCGTGCAGCCACGCCAGGAGCTTACGAGCACGCCTGGCGCATGCCTATGTAGCCCCGCGGCCGGACTGGGGTCCAGCCCCCAGCCTGGACGGATGTACCCCCCATTCATCACTAAAGGGCTTCCGGCAACCGCCGATAGATAACCCCGAAAGGCCAGTGCCCCGGTGATAAAGGCAACGCCGCCACAGTGGCGGGGGACGCAAAGCCACGGGGCTCCCAGTTGAAGGGAGCAAGCCGAGCTACCGCCGGGGTCATCTGACTCCCGACCGGGTTCGGGGCTCTGGCGAGTCAAGGGTCCAAGGAGGATTCCAAAATGATCCAGAAGCTCCGCGAACGGAGTCAGAGCGAGTCCGGGTTCACCCTGGTCGAGCTCCTCGTCGTGATGCTGATCATCGGCCTGCTTGCCGCGATCGCCATCCCGTCCTTCTTCAACCAGCGTGAGAAGGCAAACGACGCCGGTGCCAAGGAAGACGCTCACACCGCGCAGACCGCGATGGAGACCTACGCGACCGACAACGACGGCTCGTACACAGGCGCCACGTCGGGCGGCCTGGTCACCATCGAGCCCGCGCTCACCAACGCCAACCTGACGGTCGCAGCGACCAACAACACCTACACGGTGACCGTCCGTGCCCAGACGACCAACCGCGACTTCGGTATCGCGCGGGCGGCCAGTGGCGCACTGTCGTACCCCTGCTCGCCCAGTGGTGGCGGTTGCAACGGGACGACCTGGAACCCGTAAGCACTCACAGGTTCCAAGAACCTAGGAAAAGCGAGGGGCGGGTCTTCGGGCCCGCTCCTCGTTTCGTTGAGTGGGGCGGGTCTTTGCCTCAAGCGGACCCGACCCACTGCCGACTCAGGGTCCAGAGCTATGCCCGATCACCGACACATCCAGACTTCCCGGCCGCGGCGCCTACGGGCGCTGACGGCCGACGAGGCCGGCATGACCCTCGTCGAGGTGGTCGTCGCCGCCTTCATGGTCGGCCTGGTCGCGATGTCGCTCATCGGGCTCCAGGCCGCGGGCCGCACTACCGAGGACCAGCGGGTCCGCTCGCAGGCGTCGGCGCTCGCACAACAGGACCTGGAGCGGATGCGGGGCATGACCGCGGACCAGCTGGCCAAGCTCAACCAGACCCGCACCGTGACCGTCGAGGGCACCCCGTTCACGATCACCTCGACCGCGAGCTTCATCAGCCACGGATCCGGCGCCGCGGGCTGCTCGGGCGCCGTCGCCGACTACTCGAAGGTCCAATCGTCGGTGAACTGGCCGAACAACAAGCGCACCGCGGTGGTCCAGCAGAGCGTGATCACTCCCCCGGCCGGTGGCAGCTTCCTGGCCAAGGTCGTCGACCAGAACGGCGCGGCCCTGCCGGGCGCGACGGCAACCGTGGTCGGGACCGATCAGAACACCGGCGCCACGCACCGCACCGCCGTGACCGACGCCGACGGCTGCGCGATCTTCGCCGGCCTGACGGTCGGCGACTACGACGTGACCGCCTCGCGCAGCGGCTACGTGGACGCCAACGGCAGCGCGACCCCGACGGTGCCGGCGACGGCGACCTCGGGCAACACCGGCACCAGCAACTTCACGCTCGGCGTCCCGGGCGCCGTGACCGCCCAGTTCTCGACCACCTTCGGTGGGACCACCACCCCCGGTCAGTTCGCCCCGTCGATCTCATGGAAGAACCCGGGGATGGCCACCTTCGGCACGCGCACGGTGGGCTCGCCGGCCACGGCGATCGCGACGACGACCACCCTGTTCCCGTTCATCACCGGCGGCCCGGGCAACTACACGGGCAACTACGCGCTGTCGGCCGGCCGCTGCACCTCGAACCAGCCGCCCGCGGCGCCCAGCCCGGACGCGCGCCCCCTGAGCGACCGCGGCATCGCCACGGTCGCCCCGGGCGCAAGCGCCGGGTCGAATTCGGCCACCGTCGGCTTGCCCGCGATGATCGTCACGGTCCGCTTCCGGACCTCGGCCACCAGCGCCTTCTCGAACGTGAAGCCCCTCGCCTTGAGGCTGGACTATCCGAGCGACTCGGGGACGACCTGCGGCCAGTCGTGGACCCCGCAGATCGACCCCGCCGCGGGCCCGACGGCTCCGGCACATGGCTGGTTGCGTTTCCCTGGCCAGCCCTACGGGCCCAACTACACGGTCTGCGCCTCCTACCGGCCCAGCGGGACCACCTACCGCGGGACCGCGACCGTCAACAACACCAGCTACGCCTCGACCGGGAACCCGGTGCTGGTCTCGATCACGGGCGTCAGCGCGAACCAGGGGAACTGCTGATGCGAAGCCGCCGGGCGTTGCATCGCATTCGCCGGGAGGAGGCCGGCTTCACCATGATCGAGCTGCTCGTGACCATGGCGTCGGCGATCGTGGTCACCGGTGCGCTCTTCGCGATTCAGCAGGTGGCGCTGAAGGAGAGCAGCCGCGTCTTCGATCGCGTCGACGCGACCCAGCAGGCGCGTACCGCGATGTCGGCGCTGGCCAGCCGGCTTCAGTCGAGCTGCGTCGCTGACGGCGTCATCCCGATCCAGGCGGGCAGCTACGGGTCGAGCCTGCGATTCATCAGCAAGTGGGGCGCACAGGCAGCGATCATCCCCGAGCTTCACGTCGTCTCGCTCACCGGGGGCAACGTCGTCGACACGACGTACCCCAGGACCGGTGGCACGGCGCCCAACTGGACCTTCTCGTCGACCCCCAGCGCGTCGAGGGTCCTCGTCGACGGCGCGGCCCAGGACGGCAGCACGCCGATCTTCCAGTACTTCCCGCACGCCACCGCCCGCGACGGCTCCGGCAACGCCTACCTGGACACCGCCGGCAACCCCTACGTGATGCTCCTGGACGGCGCCGGAACGCTGCCCAGCGGCGTGACGACCAGCGCGGGCGGCTCGGTGCCGGCGGGGACGATCCCGGCCAACTCGCCGAGCCCCCTGCCCATGACCACGGGAAGCCCGGCCGGCCTCAGCGCCGCGAACGCCCGGCTGACCACGGCCGTGAGGGTGACCATGGTCGTCGAGCCACACGGGACGCCGGACCAGCGCTTCGACGAGAGGACCACATTCACCGACACCTTCGTTCTTCGCCTCACGCCCCCGCCCGCTGACCGCAACCCACAGACGGTGACCGCATGTTCCTGAATCGACTTCCAAACCGCAAGACCCTGCGTGCCCGCGCGGCGTCCGAGGACGGCTTCGCGATCGGCGTCGCGCTCGGCGTGCTTACCGTGGTCACGCTGCTGATCGGGGCCGCGTTCGTCGCCGCCAAGGGCGACATCAACAACTCGCAGCACGACCTCGACTCGAAGCGCGCGTTCTACGCCGCGCGGGCGGGCCTCAACGCCTTCCTCTACCAGGTGAACAAGAACACCGAGTTCTGGGAGCAGTGCCCGCACCCAGGCCGAGACAGCCGTCCGCGGCACGGACAACGAGACGTACTCCTACCGGCCGCTTCCCGCGAACGGGAGCTCCGCATGCTCCACCGCGGACCCGGTGCACACGATGATCGAGCTCAGCGACGGCAGCTTCCGGATGCAGTTCACGGGTAAGTCCGGTGGCGCGACGCGCGGCATCGTCGCGAGCTTCAAGCGAGCGTCCCCGCTGGACTACCTCTGGTACACGGTCTACGAGACCCTGGACCCGAACACGTACTCGAACCCGGCCAACTACCAGGATTGCGCCGAGTTCGAGCGCGACGGCCGCCCCAGCGACTGTGTCGACATCAACTGGATCTCCGGGGACGCCATGAACGGGCCCACGTACACGCAGGACCAGTACGTGATCTGCGGCTCGCCCGACTTCGGCCGGACGCCCGCCGACACGATCGCCTCGGCCGCCCCCGGCGGCTCGGAGCCCGCGATGATCCGCGGCAACGGCAGCTGCTCGCTGAACCCCGACGTCCACGGGACGCTGCAGGAGAACGCGCCCTTCATCAGCGCGCCACCCGACAACTCCAGCCTGCTCGCGTACGCGCAGAGCGACGGCAAGGTGTACTCGGGGACCACGCAGATCGTGCTGAGCGGAAACACGGCCTCGGTGACCGTGAACGGCGTCGCGCAGCCGTCGGTGAACCTCGCCAACGACCCGATCATCTACGTCACCAACAGCAGTGGCTGCTCGGCGACCTACTCGCCCTACAACGTGACCTACTCGAACACGTCCCCGTGCGGCAACGTCTACGTCAGGGGCACCTACTCGTCGTCGCTGACGATCGCTGCGGCCAACGACATCATCATCGACGGCAACGTGACCACCAACCTGTCCGGGACCGCGGTGCTCGGGCTGGTCGCGAACAACTTCATCCGCGTCCAGCACGGCGTGACCACGCGCTCCGCAGCGACCGCCTATTCCTGCGGCTCGGCCTCCAACGTCGCGGCCCAGTCGCACGCGAACCTGCGCATCGATGCCGCCGTGCTGGGCATTCGCCATTCGTTCATCGTCGATAACTACGACTGCGGCGCCAGCCTGGGGCAGCTCGAGGTGAACGGCGCCATCGCGCAGCTCTTCCGCGGGACGGTGGGAACCTCGTCGGGCGGGTCCGCGGTGACCGGCTACCTGAAGGACTACACGTACGACGACCGGCTGCGCTTCCAGCAGCCGCCGTTCCTGTTCGACCTGGGCTCGGCGAGCTGGCGCGTGGTTCGCGAGACGCTGTGCGTCCCGGGCGGCACGGTGTCCGGCATCGCCTGCTGACCGCCGCGGAGGCGCTCGTGAAGCTCGCAGGTGGCGGCCGGGGCCGCGGATAGGGTCAGCGACGATGCTCGGTTGGGCCGCACTCGCCTTCGTCGCCGGCGCCGTCGCCGGCAGCTTCGTGACCGTGCTCGCCCACCGGATCCCGCGGGGAGAGGGCTTCGTGACGGGCCGCTCGCGCTGCCCCGAGTGCGGGGAACAGATCACCGCCTACGACAACGTCCCCATCGTCTCCTGGCTGGCGCTGCGGGGACGCTGTCGCCATTGCGGCGAGCCGATCTCGCCGCGCTACCCGCTCGCCGAGGCCGGCCTGGGAGCGCTGTGGGCGGGAACGGTGCTGGTCTTCGGGACCGACGACGGGTGGCAGCTCGCGCTGGGGCTGACGCTGTGCACGGTGCTGATGACGATCGTGCTGACGGACCTGGAACAGCGCATCATCCCCAACGCGGTGGTGCTGGCCGGTGGGATCGCCGGTATCGCGATCGTCCTGGCCGGCGACCTGGGTGACCTGGACGAGCGCGCCCTGGCGGTGGCGATCGCCGGCGGGGCCCTGTTCGTCATCGCGCTCGCGTACCCGCGGGGAATGGGAATGGGGGACGCGAAGTTGGTGGCGATGATGGCGATCTACCTGGGGCGGGCGATCGCGCCCGCGCTGCTGGTGGGCTTCGCCGCCGGCGCGCTGGTGGGGGTCGCGATGATCGCCCGCCAGGGAAGCGCCGCGCGCAAGCAGGCGGTGCCGTTCGGGCCCTTCCTGGCGCTGGGCGGCGTCGTCGGCCTGTGGTGGGGAGACGACATCGTCGACTGGTACCTGGACACGTTCTCGGGCTGAGAGGCCCATTCAGGGCTCAAGTCGCACGCGGTTCAGGCCGATTGAAGGTGCGGGGGAAGTCCCGCTCCGCCCAGGCATGGAATTTGCCCGAATGCTTACGCGAAACCACAAGTCAAAGCGCATCGTCGGCCTCGACATCGAGGCATCCAGCATCGCCGCCACCGAGCTCGAGCTGAATGGCGGCGTGCGCGTGGGCGGCTATGGGGTCGGCCCGCTCGACGCCGGCGTCTTCCGCGAGGGCGAGGTGCAGGAGCCCGACGAGCTGGCCGCGGCCCTGAAGGACCTCTTCAACGGCAACAAGCTGGCGCGCAACGTCCGCCTTGGCGTCGCCAACCAGCGCGTCATCGTCCGCGCCCTGCGCGTCCCGCCGATCGAGAACCCCGACGAGCTCGCCACCGCCATCCGCTTCCAGGCCCAGGACCACATCCCGATGCCCCTCGACCAGGCGGTTCTGGATTGGCAGATCATCCCGCCGCAGCCGGGCATCGAGTCGCGCGACCTCGAGGTCGTCGTCGTCGCCGCCCGCCGCGACATGCTCATGCGGGCGATGGAAGCAGTGGAGGGCGCCGGCCTTCGCCTGGTCGGCATCGACCACTCCGCCTTCGGCCTGATCCGCGCCCTCCAGCGGGAGACCCCCGGCCCGGTCACCGGCGGGGTGGTCGACCCGGGCGCGACATTCGACCCGATGGGCGCGGGCGCCGTCCCCGCCGAGGGCGCCACCCCCGCGACCGAACAGGCCGCCGTGCCGGCGGCACCCGAGTACGCGGGGCAGATGGCCGTACCCACCGCCGGCCGCGTGTACTGCAACCTCGGGGACGTCACCAACATCGCCGTCACCCGCGGCGAGTACTGCGTCTTCACGCGCGCCATCAACTTCGGGATCGAGGGCATGGCCCAGGTGCTCGCCGAGCGCGCCGGCCTGATGCTCGACCACGCTCGACGCTGGCTGATCCACGTCGGCCTCGAGACCCCCGTGGCATCGATCGAGGGCGACCCCGAGATCATCGCGGCCACCCGCGAGGCGCTCGCCGCCGGCACCAAGAAGCTCGGCGACGAGCTCCGCCGTTCCCTCGAGTACTACGGCGCCCTGGAGAACGCGGTTCGCGTCGAGAGCATGGTCCTGGCGGGCACCGGCACCACGATCCCGGGTCTGGTCGACGGCCTGCGCCGCGAATTGCCGCTGCCGATCGGCGCCGTCACCCCCGGCGCCCTGACCGGTGCCGCCGGGGCCGAGGCCGCCCGCCTGACGCTCTCCTACGGGCTGGGGCTGGAGGAGTAGGACGTGCGCCCGCTGAACCTGATTCCACCGGAGGAGCGACGCGGCGAGCTCGCTCCGCTGCGGACCGGAATGCTCTCCTACGCGATCGTCGGCGCGCTGGCGCTGGTGCTGCTGGGCGTCGTCGGCCTGGTCATGGCCGGCAACTCGATCAACGAGCAGGAGAACGAGCTGGCGAGTCTCGAGGCCGCCAAGGTGGCGGCCGAGCAGCGTGCCGCCGAGCTCACCCCTTACGGCGAGGTCGCGGCACTTGCCGCGACCCGCACCGAGACCGTCAACTCGCTCGCCCAGAGCCGCTTCGACTGGGAGCGCGTGATGCGCGAGCTGGCGCTCGTCATCCCCAAGAGCGTCTGGCTCGAAAGCCTCACGGGGACGGTTTCGCCCGGCGTGACCGTCGACGCCGAGGGCGCCGGCGAAACCACGACCGACCCCTCGGTTCTCGGCCCCTCACTGCAGATCAGCGGCTGCGCCACCTCGCAGGTGGAGGTGGCTGCGTTCGTCGCGTCCCTCAAGGACATCGACGGCGTCACCCGCGTCGGCCTCCAGCAGTCGGCCCTGGGCGACCTCGAGAACGCCGAGGCGAGCACCGACGGCGCCGCCCCGGCGCCCACCGGGGGCACGACCGGTGAGGGCGACTGCCAGACCGAGGAGTTCATCGCCGCCTTCGACATCACCGTCGCCTTCGACGAGGTGCCGGCGTCGCCTTACGCGCCCGGCTCGACCGCGACCCCGGCCGCCACCACGCCGGCGCCAGCCGGCGAGGATGACGGCGGCACCGCCGAGGCGGGCGCCGAGTCCCAGGAGGCCGAGGATTCGGCCGCCGATCAGACCGAGACGGCGCAGGAGAGCGCCGAGACCGTGGGGGTCGGCGGATGAAGTCCACCGACCGCACCATCCTGATCATCATCGGCCTCGTCGGCCTGATCGCCGCCTTCTGGTTCCTGCTTCTCGCGCCCAAGCGCCAGGAGGCGTCACAGCTCGAGGACGACGTCGCTGCCATGCAGGCCGAGGTCGCCGAGGCCGAGGAGGCCGCCGTCACCGGCGAGGCAGCGAAGAAGGGCTTCTCCAAGAACTACCGCGAGCTGGTCTCGCTCGGCAAGGCGGTGCCGAAGGACGCTGACACCTCGAGCCTGCTCGTGGAGCTCCAGGTCCTTGCCAACCGGCGCGAAGATCGACTTCCGCGGCATCGAGCTCGACGAGACCGCCGCCGGCGCCGTCGCGGCCCCTGCCGCTGCCACCGCTCCGGCACCCGCTCCCGCCGGCGAGTCGGCGACGCCGGCCGCCGAGGGGACCACCACCGCGGGGGCCGTCCCCACCGAGGCCACCGCCGCGCTGCTCCCGATCGGGGCCACAGTGGGCACCGCCGGGCTTCCGGTCATGCCCTACGCGATGGAGTTCCAAGGCGGGTTCTTCCAGATCGCCGACTTCTTCGGAGAGCTGGACAAGCTCGTCGACAGCGACGCCAAGAGCACCGCTGTGAACGGCCGCCTGCTCACGATCGACGGCTTCAGCTTCACCGCCGGCGCCGCGGGCTTCCCCAGCCTCGAGGCGAACCTGGAGGTGTCGAGCTATCTGACACCGGCCGACCAGGGCATCACCGCTGGCGCCACGCCGACGGGCCCCGCTCCGGTAACGACCACTCCCGCTTCCACCGGCACGGCGGCCGCACCCGCGCCCGCCGCAACCGCGACCGCGCCCACGCCATGAAGAAGATCGACGTCAAGGTCCCAGCTTCCTGAACGACCTCTACCGCGACCTGCGCGACCGCCATCTGCTGATTCCGGCGCTCGGCCTGATCGTCGCCCTCGTCGCCGTGCCCATGGTCCTCGGCAAGGAGAAGAAGCCGCTTCCGCCCCCGCCCCCGCCCCCGACCGCGACCGAGGCCGCGGCGACCTCGCCCGCCGTGCTGGCGGACACCGAGGTGAGCGTGCGCGACTACCGCAAGCGCCTCGAGGCCCTGAAGAGCAAGAACCCCTTCGAGCAGAAGTTCGTGATCCCCGCTCAGCCGCTCACCGATTCCAGCGCCACCGGTACGGGTCCCACCGACACGAGCGGCCTGCCTCCGAGCTCCACCAACGCCGGCGGCGCCGTCGGGACCACGTCCCTACCCGACCCGCCGGCCGGGGTCACGACCGACAACACCAGCGGCGACTCCGACGACGGCGATACCCGGGTCGTGAACCAGCTCTTCGTCCGCCGCGTCGACGTGATGGTCGGCATCCAGGGCGACACCAGGAGCCGAAAGAACGTGAAGCCGATGACCGTGCTTCCCAACAACGACACCCCCGTGGCCGCCTACCTCGGGACGGATGAGGCAGGCAAGCGCGCTGCGTTCGCGGTCTCCTCCGACGTGAGCTCCGTCGGCGGCGACGGGGCCTGCGTGCCCTCGCCCGGCTGCCTCTTCCTCACCCTCGAGAAGGGCGAGACGGCGACGTTCGACTACGAGCCGGACGGGCAGACGTACGAGCTAACGCTCCGCGCGATCAGGAACGTCAAGGTAAAGACCGATTAGGGCCAGGCGATGGCGATCACGCTGACACGCCACGTCGCAGCGGTCTTGCCCTGACCCTGGTCGCGACGCTGCTCGTCACCGCGGCGCCGGCCGATGCCGCGAAGTGCACCAAGCGGGGCAGCAACGGCGACGACATCCTCAAGGGCACCAAGAAGGCGGACGTCCTCTGCGGCCGCGGCGGCAACGACGTCCTGATCGCCAAGGGCGGCAAGGACAGCCTGCTCGGCGGCGGCGGGGACGACACGCTGAACGGCGGCGGCGGGAACGACCAGCTGAAGGGCCAGGGCGGCACCGACGTCGCAACGTTCGCCGCCGCGACCGGCACCGTTGTCGTGAACCTCACCAGCGGGGTCGCCACGGGCCAGGGCACCGACAAGCCCAGCGGCGTCGAGAACGCGATCGGATCGCCCCAGGCCGACATCCTCACCGGCGACTCGGCCGCCAACGACCTGCAGGGCGGCGAGGGCGACGACACGCTGGCTGGCGCCGGCGGCGACGACGTGCTCGACGGCGGCGGCGGGGAGGACAAGGCCAACTACTTCACGGCGTCGGGCTCGATCGACGCCGACCTCGCGGCAGGCACCGCGACGGGACAGGGCTCTGATTCGCTGCCGGGCGTCGAGAACGTGACCGGCTCGCCGCAGGACGACTCGCTGGCCGGCGATGCGGGCGACAACGCGCTCCACGGCGGCGCCGGGACGGACACCGTCTCGTTCGCGACCGCCACCGCGCCGGTAACCGTCGACCTGCAGGCCGACACGGCATCCGGCGACGGCGCGGACACGCTGCCGGCGGTCGAGGGCGTGACCGGATCGCCCCAGGCGGACACCTTCGTCGGCGACTCCGGCTCCAACTCGTTCGACGGCGGCGACGGCGCCGACAGCGTGAGCTACGCGGCGGCGGCGACGGCGGTCACCGTCGACCTCGTGAACGGCACCGTGGCCGGCGGGGCCACCGACGTCCTGTCGGCGGTCGAAGGGGTCGTTGGCTCCGCCTTTGACGACGCACTGATCGGCGGCGACGGCGTCAACGTGCTTCACGGCGGCGACGGAGCCGACACCCTCGCGGCCGGCTCGGGCGAAGACCAGCTTCTCGGCGAGGACGGCGACGACCAGATCTACGGCGAGTCGAACAACGACATCCTGAGCGGCGGCGACGGGGACGACATGCTCGACGGCGGCGTTGGGGATGGACGACTGCGACGGTGGCGCGGGCACGAACCAGTTCGCCGGCGGCTGCGACGCCCTGGCGCCGCAGCTCGACGGGTTCGCGATCTCGCCTGCCTCGCTCGACACCTCCGGCGGCTCCGGCGGCCTCACCTTCACGCTTGACCTGAGCGACGACCTGACCGGGATCGACGAGAGCGCGACGACCGTCTCGCTGTTCGCCCCAGACGGCACTCCGAGGGGCTCCGTGGCGCTCCAGCGCATCTCGGGCTCGAGCTCCAACGGGACCTTCGAGGCGACCTTCACCGTCCCGCGCTACGCGCCGCAGGGCACCTGGACGGTGGGCCTCACGCTCGCCGACCGCGCCGGCAACACCGAGGCGTGGAGCTCGGCCGAGCTGATCGCGGCGACGCTGCCAGGGACCTTCGACCAGACCGGCCCGGGCGACGACGACGCGCCGGTCCTGACGAGCTTCGCGATCGCGCCCGTCTCGATCGACACCTCGACGAGCCTCCGGGTCGTGACGTTCACGCTCGAGGTCACGGACGACCTCGCCGGGGTCGACCTCTCGAGCACGCGCGTCTTGGTGGCCTCGCCCGATGGCCAGCCGCGCGACGAGGCCCAGCTGTCGATGACCTCGGGCAGCCACACGAACGGCACCTTCGAGGGGACCGTGACGATCCCGCGCTACGCGCCTCAGGGCACCTGGCCGGTCAGCCTGGTCCTCACAGACCAGGCGGGGAACCAGACCACGTGGTCGTCGGCCGAGCTGACGGCGGCGGCCTTCCCCGGCAGCTTCGACCAGACCGGCCCGGGCGATGCGGACGCGCCCGTGCTCACCGGCTTCAGCCTGTCGCCGTCGGCGATCAACACGACCGGCTCACCGCAGGCCGTGACGTTCGACTTCACGGCGACGGACGACGTGGCGGGCATCGACCTGGCCGAGTCGAAGGTCGTCGCGACCTCGCCGGCCGGGCTGCCGCTCGAGTCGAGCGGGATCCAGCAGGTCTCCGGCACGGCTACGGACGGCGCCTTCCGAGCGACGATCACCGTCCCCCAGGGCGCGGCGCCGGGCACCTGGAACGTGAGCCTGCTGCTGGTCGACGATGCCGGCAACGGCGAGCAGTACACCAGCGCCGAGTTGGGCGGGGCGAGCTATCCGTCCTCGTTCACCAACGTCGGCCTGGACCCCAACTGAGCGCCGCCGCCCGCGCGGCGGAAACCCTCTGATCTACGCTCCGGCCCTCATGGCCGCCTTCAGATTCACGACCGCGGGCGAGTCGCACGGGCCCGGGCTCGTGGCGATCGTCGAGGGCCTGCCCGCGGGCCTCGAGATCGACCGCGAGCGGGTCGACCGCGACATGGCCAGGCGCCAGCTGGGCCACGGGCGCGGCGGCCGGATGAAGATCGAGACCGACTCGGTCGAGATCCGCTCGGGCGTTCGCCACGGGCGCACGCTGGGCAGCCCCGTCGCGGTGCTGGTCGCCAACCGCGACTACGCCAACTGGGAGGAGCGGATGAACCCCTGGCCCGTCGACGCGGACGTCGACGAGGTCCACACGCCGCGGCCGGGCCACGCGGATCTGGCGGGCCTCCAGAAGTACGGCTTCTCCGACGTCCGCAACGTGCTCGAGCGCGCATCGGCGCGCGAGACCGCGGCCCGGGTCGCCGCCGGGGGGCTGGCCAAGGAGCTCCTGCACGCCTTCGGCGTTGAGGTCCGAAGCCACGTGATGCGGATCGGATCGGTCTCGGCGCCCGAGCCGGCCACGCTGACCCCCGAGGACTTCGAGGGGGTCGACTCTTCACCGGTGCGATGCCTCGACGAGGCCGCCGGCGCCGCGATGGTCGAGGAGATCAACCGCCTGCGGAAGGCGAACGAAAGCCTCGGCGGGATCTTCGAGGTGCGCGTGTTCGGCCTGGTGCCCGGGATCGGCTCGCACGTCAGCTGGGAGCAGCGGTTGGACTCGCGCCTGGCCCAGGCCGTGGTGTCGATCCAGGCCGTGAAGGGCGTCTCGATCGGCGAGGCGTGGGAGGTGGCGGGTCTGCCCGGGTCCGAGTCCCACGACGAGATCTTTCACTCACCGGAGCGCGGGTATCACCGCCAGACCAACCGGGCCGGCGGGGTCGAGGGGGGCATGACCAACGGCGAAGACCTGATCGTTCGCGGCGCGCTGAAGCCGATCTCCACGCTCACCAAGCCGCTGCGTAGCGTCGACACCGAGACCAAGGAGCCCGCTCAGGCGCTCCGCGAGCGGACCGATTCCACCGTCGTCCCGGCGGCCGGCGTCGTCGCCGAGGCGATGGTCGCGCTGGTCCTGGCCCGGGGCTACCGCGAGAAGTTCGGCGGCGACCACATCGACGACGCTCTCGCCGCCGCCCAGGCCTACAGGGAGCGCATCGGGTGGCGGCCCTGAGCGCTAAGCCCGCCCTCGTCTTCACCGGCTTCATGGGGGCGGGCAAGTCCCGTGCCCTTCGACACGCCAAGGCGGCCGGGCTCGACACGGTCGACGCCGACATGCTCCTCGCCGAGGAGCTCGGTGAGCCGATCGCCGGCTTCTTCGCGGCCCACGGCGAGGAGGAGTTCCGCCGCCGCGAGGCCGAGCTCGTCGTGCGAGTGCTCGGCGAAGGCCACGAGGCCGTCGCCTTGGGGGGAGGTGCCGTGCTGTCCGCACGGGTCCGGGAGGCGCTCGAGCCGCACACCGTTGTCTGGATGCGTGTGGGGGTCGACGAGCTATGGGCCCGGGCCGGCGGCTCGGAGCGCCCGCTGGCGCGCGACGAGGCCGAGTTCCGCCGGCTCCACGCCGAGCGCGAGGCGGCTCTACGCCGGCCTGGCGGACGCGGTGATGCTGTCGGCCGATGCCGTCCCGGCCGCGCTCGGGAGCCTCCGCGAGGTCGCCGGATCGGGAGCCACCCACCTGCTCTGGGCCGAGAGCCCCTCGGGCTCGTACCCGATCTGGATCGGGGAGGGGATCCTCCCGATCGCCCGTGACGCCGGTCCCGGAAATGCGTTCTGCGTAACCGATACGCACGTCGGCGACCTTTACCTCTCCGAGCTGGGGGAGATGCCGGCGATCACGGTCGAGGCGGGCGAGGCATCCAAGACCCTGTCCGAGGCCGAGCGCGTGCTGGCGGAGCTCGCGGACGCCGGGGCGACCCGCTCCGACCACGTCGTCGCGCTGGGGGGCGGGGTCGTCGGCGACCTCGGAGGCTTCTGCGCGGCCACCTACCAGCGCGGCGTTCCCGTGGTCCAGGTCCCGACCAGCCTGCTCGCCCAGGTCGATTCGGCCTACGGCGGCAAGACCGGAGTCGACCTGGCCGACGCCAAGAACTACATCGGCGCCTATCACCAGCCAACGGCGGTCGTCGCCGACATCGGGACGCTCGGGACGCTTCCCCCCGAAGAGCTGGCCTCGGGCTTCGTCGAGGTCGTCAAGACCGCGCTCTTGGCAGGCGGTGGGACCTGGGAGCGCGCCCGGGCGATCACCACCCTGGATCCCCGCTCGCTGATGCCGCTGGTTCTCGAGTGCGCGCTGACCAAGGTCGAGATCGTCCGCGACGACGAGCGGGACGGCTCGCGGCGGGCGGTCCTGAACCTGGGCCACACGGTCGGCCACGCGATCGAGAGCGCCGGCGCCTACTCGCGCTACCGCCACGGCGAGGCGGTCGGCCTGGGCCTCCTGGCCGCGCTTCGCCTGAGCGAGGCCGCCGAACTGCGCGACGAGGTCACCGAGTTGCTCGCCGGGCATGGGCTGCCGACCTCCCTGGAGGGGATCGAGGTCGACGCGGTGATGGCGGCGATCGGCCGCGACAAGAAGCTGACCTCTCAGGACGGGCTTGGCTTCGTCCTGTTGAGCCGGCCGGGCGCCCCCGAGTTCGGGATGCGAATCGATCCGGATAGGGTCCGCGACGCCGTGGAGGAGCTGAGGTGAAGGACAGAGTCGAGGTGCTTCACGGCGCCAACCTGGACCTGCTGGGCAGCCGCGATCCCGAGCACTACGGCTCGTTCACGCTGCGCGAGCTGGAGGTCCAGGTCAAGCGCTACGCGACCGAGTTGAGCCTGGAGGCGACCTTCTTCCAGACGAACAGCGAGGGGGAGTTCATCGAGCACCTCCACCGCCTGCCCGAGCTCGCCGACGGGGCGCTGATCAACGCCGGCGCCTGGACGCACTACTCCTACGCGATCCGCGACGCGCTCGAGCTGGCCGATGTCCCCGCCGTCGAGGTGCACATCTCCGACGTCGGCGCGCGCGAGGAGTGGCGGCGGGTGTCGGTGTTCGACGGCCTGGTGGCCGGGGTCGTGTCGGGGAAGGGCCAGGAGGGCTACCGCGAGGCGCTCGAGCTCCTGAAGGGGGAGCTGGCCGGGTGAGCCGCAGCGACCGCCTTGCGGGGCTCGTCGCCGAGGAGGGCCTCGACCAGCTGATCGTCGCCGACCTCGTGAACCCCGGCGACTCGGGACGCGAGGCACAGGCCGACGTCTTCTGGCTGACCGGCTTCACCGGCACCAGCGCGCTCTGCGTGGTCTCGGCTCAGGAACGACTGTTCCTAACCGACTTTCGCTACACCGAGCGCGCCGAGCGCGAGGTCGATTCCGCCTTCGACCGGATCACCGTCGAGGGCCAGGCTCTGGCCGGGTTGGCCGAGCGGCTGCACGGCCGCGTCGGCTACGACGAGGCCCGCACCAGCGTCCGTGCCCTGCGCAAGCTCACCGAGGCGGTCGGCGAGGACGTCGAGCTCGTGGCGGCCGAGGGCCTCGTCGGACGCCTTCGACGCGAGAAGGAGGACGCCGAGATCGAGCGGATCGCGACCGCGGCCAAGCTGGCCGACGAGGTCTACGAGTGGATCTGCGAGTGGGGCCTGGCGGGCCGCACGGAGCGCGAGGTCCAACTGGCCGCCGAGCAGCGGATGCGCGAGCTGGGGGCCGCCGCCCCCGCGTTCCCGACGATCGTCGCCGCGGGCGAGAACGCGGCCCTGCCGCACCACGAGGCATCGGCACGCGAGATCGGCGCCGGCGAGCTGGTGATCATCGACATGGGCGCGATCGTCGACGGGTACTGCTCGGACTGCACGCGGACCCTTGCTACCGGCGACATCGACGGCCGGGCGGCCGAGGTGTACGAGCTGGTTCGCTCGACCCAAGCGATGGCCCTGGCAGCCGTGGCGGAGGGCGTCACCGGCAAGGACGCCGACTCCGTTTCGCGCGAGCCGATCGCCGCCGCCGGACACGCTGACCATTACGGCCACGGGCTGGGCCACGGCGTCGGGATCGAGGTCCACGAGGCCCCGCGACTCAGCCAGCGCTCCGAGGACACGCTGGCAGCCGGCGACGTGGTCACGGTGGAGCCCGGCGTGTACGTGCCCGGTGCGCTGGGAGTTCGGATCGAGGATCTCGTGGCCGTCACGCCCGGAGGAGTGCGAAACCTGAGCTCGGTCGGCAAGGACCTTCGCGTCGTCGCGTAGTCGCGAATACCGCCCTGAGGCAGGGGTAGGCGACTCTCGAAAGCGAATCGAGAGGAGAGAAAGCGACATGAGCAACGAGTTACAGGGCAAGCGCATCGCCTTCCTGGCCGCCAACGAGGGAATCGAGCAGGTCGAGCTGGAGCGCCCTTGGCAGGCGATCAAGGACGCGGGCGCTGAGCCCGAGCTGATCGCCCCGGAGGCTGGTCAGGTCCAGGCGCTGAACCACCTGGACAAGGGGGACAGCTTCGACGTCGACCGCACCGTGGGCGACGCCAATGCGGCCGACTACGACGGGCTTGTCCTGCCGGGCGGGGTCGCGAACCCCGACAACCTGCGGGCCGACGACGATGCAGTGGGCTTCGTCCGCGCCTTCTTCGAGGCCGGCAAGCCGGTCGGCGCCATCTGCCACGCGCCCTGGACGCTGATCGAGGCCGGCGTCGTCGAGGGACGCACGGTCACCTCGTGGCCCAGCCTGCAGACGGACCTGCGGAACGCCGGGGCCGAGTGGGTCGACGAGGAGGTCCACGTGGACCAGGGCCTCGTGACCAGCCGCAAGCCCGAGGATCTCGATGCCTTCAACGCGAAGATCATCGAGGAGTTCGCCGAGGGCGTGCACTCGGGCCAGCGTGAGGCCACGGTCGCCTCGTAGGCGTTTCGGGCCCGCAAAGCCGAGGGCCCAATTGAGCGTCGGTAGGTTCGCCTCGGTGGGCTTCTGATCCTTGGTCAGGTGCTTCGGATCGGGAGGGCGGCTCCTTGCGGGCCGCCCTCTCCGTTGTGCGGATCGCGCCCACGCCGAGTCCCTGCGCCCTACCGGCGCCGAATGCGCCAATATTGGGGGCATGGCGGCGATCGAGCCGAAGTCCGAACAGGCTGATGCCAGGGCCGAGGGCAGCGTTTCGCGAGAGGCGGCCCGGGCGATGGTCGCGCTCTACAAGGAGTACGTCGGACGCGGGCCGACCCAGGCTCGTGCGTACGTGGACGACGACGTGATCACCGTCGTGCTCCAGGACACGATGACCAAGGCCGAGAAGACGCTCGCCGACGAGGACGAGGAGGATCTGGTCAGGGGGGTAAGGCGCGTCTTCCAGGGCAAGTTCCGTGAGGACGCGGTCGAGATCGTCGAGAACCTCACCGGGCGCACCGTCCGGGCGTTCCTGTCCGACCACGCGATCGACCCCGACGTGGCGGTCGAGGTCTTCGTCCTCGAGTCTGAAGAACCGGGTTAGGCCGCTCGCCGGTTCGGGTACATACAAATCAGGCCTGGTCCCGGCTTTACACGGGGCGGGGTCTTGAATCTCAAGCGACCAAGCCGCTTCGGGACGCATTGCGCCTCCTGAGCATTCGGCTCCGTTGCGACGTCGACTCCCAAGGGGGAAGGATCAGTGTCGCGCTCAGAGCCTAGGCAACAGCCTGACCCGGAAGACCTGGATCGTCGGCGCATGAAGGCCGTCGAGGCCGAGTTGCTCCGGAAGTATCAGGAGACACAGGATCCCGCGATCAAGGACGAGCTGGTCCGGCGCCTGATGCCCCTGGCCCGCTCGATGGCCATGCGCTACCGCAGCGGTAGCGAGCCGATGGACGACCTGGTCCAGGTGGCCTCGCTGGGCCTGGTCAAGGCGATCGAGGGGTTCGACCCCGACCGCGGGCGGCCCTTCGCGGCCTACGCCGTGCCGACGATGCTGGGCGAGCTTCGCCGGCACTTCCGCGACCACGTGTGGAGCGTTCACCTGCCGCGGGCGCTCCAGGAGCGGACGATGGAGGTCCGCGACGCGGTCGAGACGCTGGGCGACCGGCTCGGCGCCAGCCCGACCGTGAAGCAGCTCGCCGAGTACCTGGACGCCCCCGAGGAGGAGATCCTGGAGGCGCTCGAGGCCGGCGAGGCGCGAAGCGCGATCTCGCTCGACGCGCCGCGCAGCGTGGACGAGGCGCAGTCGGCGCCGATGATCGAGACGGTGCCCTCGCACGAGACCGGCTTCGACTCGGTCGAATCTCAGCTTTCCGCCGGCGGCGCCGACCTGGACGAGCGCGAGCTGCGGGTCCTGCGGCTTCGGTTCGGCCGCGACATGACGCAGGCCGAGATCGGCCGCGAGCTGGGCGTCTCGCAGATGCAGATCTCGCGGATCATGCGCAGGGGCCTGCGCAAGCTGCTCGAGGCAGTGCAGGACGACGAACCTGACCCGGACCGTTCGTCCCTTTCCTTCGCCGACGCCGCCTAGCGCCGCCTCGAGGGCGGGCACGCGACGGTTGTCGGTTGCGCTCGCCACCCCGGCGCGCTTACCGTTTCGGATCATGCGCTCACGTCCCCTCGCGGTGCGCCCCACACGCGTAGCGGTTGCACTGGCATTGCTGACCTTCCTGGCCCTCGCCCTCGCCGCCATGCGGCCGGGCGGCGCCCAGCCGGCGCTCGGCCAAGGCGCCGTCGACGAAGTCGTCTTCGTCGGCAACAACTGGGACGGGACCGCGTCCGTCCTCGACCCGGCGCAGGGCTATGACGAGATCGGGCGGATCAACACGGTGCCCGACCAGGCCGAGCGCGAGCTCGAGATCATGATGAACCCGATGGACCTGACCTTCTTCCTGCTGATCCGCCAGCAGATCGGGGAGGGCAACGACCAGCTCGTCGACGACATGTACACGACCCCCGGCGGCGAGCTCCTGATCATCTCGCGGCCGAGTTACCGCGACGTCGTCGCCCTTGACATCGAGAACTGCGTGGATCTCGCGAACTGCGAGATCGCCTGGCGCTTCCAGGTCGACGGCAACCGCTCCGACCACATGGCGATCTCGCCCGACGGATCCGAGGTGGCGGTGTCGGCTTCCACCGGGAACGTCGTTCACATCCTCGAGACCGAGACCGGTTCCGAGATCGACAGCTTCGAGTCCGGCGACTCCCCGCACGAGAACACCTATTCGGAGGACGGCGAGCGCCTGTACCACGCGAGCATCGGGCGGGTCTACGTGCCCCTCCAGGACGGCGGCGACCTGCCCATCAACACGACCAAGGGCGAGCGGGTCTTCCGCGTGGTCGACACCGACGACTACGAGGTCGTCCAGGACATCGACCTCGGCAAGGAGCTCGCTGACGCGGGCTATGGGGACCTCAGCAAGGCCGTGCGGCCGATGGCGATCTCCCGGAACGAGAAGAAGGCCTACTTCCAGGTCTCCTTCTTCCACGGCTTCCTCGTCTACAACTTCAAGAAGGACAAGGTCACGAGGAAGGTCGACCTCCCGAACCTGGTGCCCGAGATGCCCAAGGAGCAGTACCTGCTGAACTCCGCGCACCACGGGATCGCGCTCAACGGGAAGGGCACGCGCCTCTGCGCCGCCGGCACGATGTCCGACTACGCGGCCATCGTCAGTCGCCGGTCGATCCGCCGCCCGAATGGACCCAACTTCAAGCTGGTCGAGGAGGGCGAGAAGCCGTACTGGTCGACGACCAGCGCCGACGGCAAGAGCTGCTACGTCTCGTGGAGCGGCACCGACGCGGTCTCGGTCATCTCATACGGGAAACGCCGCCAGGTGGCCAAGACCCAGGTGGGCGACCATCCCCAGCGGGTCCGCACCGGCTACGTCGCGCCCGGCTGGATCGCCGCGCACACTCGGTAGGCGTCAGAGCGCCGCGATCGCATCCGCGACCGGCGTCGCGCCGGAGGTCAGCTCGAACGTAAGCCCGATCGCGCTCGGCGCTCGCAGGACCTCGTCGATCGCGCTTGCCACGTCCTCGCGGCTGACCTCCTTGCGCTCGACATGTTCGGCCGCGGTGACCGTCCCGGCGGCGGGCTCGTCGGTGAGGCTCGTTGGCCGGATGATCGTGAAGTCCAGGTCGCTGGCGGCGAGCGCGGCGTCGGCCTCTCCCTTGGCGCGGAGGTAGACCGCGAACGTATCGTCTCCCTCGGCACCGGGGTCGGCGCCGATCGAGCTGACCAGGACGTAGCGGCGGACGTCGTTCGCCCGGGCGGCGGCCATCAGCTTGACGGCCCCGTCGCGGTCCATCGCCCACTTGCGATCGGGCCCGCTGCCAGGCCCGGCGCCGGCGGCGAAGACCACGGCGTCGACCTCGCCCAGCGCGCCGGCGACCTCCTCCTCAGAGGCGGTCTCGAGGTCGCAGGCGACGGGCTGGGCGCCCCAGCCCCGGATCTCGTCCGCGTAGGCGGGGTTGCGGTCGAGCGAGACGACCTCGTCGCCTCGGGCGACCAGATCGCGGATCAGAAGCCGGCCGATCTTCCCGTGTCCCCCGGCGACCGCGACCCGCATGCGGAGCTCAGCTGCGGGCGCCGCGCCCCATGCTGTAGGCGCCGAGGTCGAGGAAGAACGCCAGGACCACGATGAACCACTCGAAGCCGCTCACCTGGTTGGCCCCGGACGACCACATCACGGCGTAGGCGAGGGTCGTCCAAGGGAGCAGGAAGAAGCCCAGAACCGGGACGAACCAGTCGTCGTAGGCTCGGCCCAGCAGGTCGCTGAAGACCCAGATGAAGAACAGCGCGAGGCGCGGCGAGATCAGAGCCAGGAGCGCAGCGAAGCAACCCATCGCGCCACTCTAACCCGGCGGCCCCTCGGGGAGGGCCCCGCTACTCTCTTGCGCCCGTGATCTCCACCAACCAGTTCAAGACCGGAACCCATATCGAGGTGGATGGCGACATTTACCGGATCATGGATTTCCAGCACGTGAAGCCCGGCAAGGGCGGCGCCTTCGTGCGATCGAAGCTGCGGCGCGCGTCCGACGGGAACGTGATCGACAAGACCTTCCGCGCCGGCGAGAAGTTCCGCCCGGTGCGCACCGAGACGCGCAAGATGCAGTTCCTCTACGACTCGGGCGACGCGGTCGTGTTCATGGACACCCGCGACTACGAGCAGCTCGAGATCCAGGCGGACACCGCGGGCGAGGCGATGAAGTGGGTCCAGCCCAACGACGAGGTCGAGGTCCTGTTCGTGGACGAGCGCCCGACCGGCGTGCAGGTCGCCAGCGCGATCGAGATGGCAGTCGCCAAGACCGATCCGGGCCTGAAGGGCGACACCGCCTCGGGCGGCGGGTCGAAGCCCGCGACGCTCGAGTCGGGCGTCCAGGTCGAGGTTCCCCTGTTCGTCAACGAGGGAGACCTGATCCGCGTCGACACCCGAACCGGCGAGTACGTGTCGCGCGCCTAGCGCGCTACGGTCATCCCGATGCGCCGTTCGGAACAGCGCCGCGAGGCCGTGTTCGCGCTCTACCAATGCCAGGTGCGTGGGGGCGAGCTCGACGACGTGCTGAACCGGTCGAAGCCGTTCACCCGCCAGCTCGCCCACGGCACGGCCGAGCGCAGCGAGGACCTCGACGCCCAGATCGCCCGGCTATCGAAGGGCTGGGACCTGGACCGGATCGCGGCGCTCGAGCGCAACATCATGCGCGTCGCCCTGTATGAGATGCGCCACCGCGAGGACATCCCACCCGAGGTGGCGATCGACGAGGCAGTCAAGCTCGCGGGCGAGTTCTGCGGAGCCGACGCCCCCGGCTTCGTCAACGGGATCCTGGGCGCCGCCGCATCCGAGCTGGACCCGGGCGAGACGGCGTGAGCCCCGCCGGGGAGATCGAGGCGATCGCAACCCGGCTTCGCGAGATCGCCGAGAGCCTTCGCGACGCCGAGGTCCCGGACTCCGAGGCCGAGGGCCTGGCCCGCGAGGCCGCCGACCTCGTGGCCAAGGCGGGCAACGAGCTCGACCGGGCCGCCTCGGAGCCAGACTCGGGGCCGTGAGCGACTACCCCGACGACCTGCGCGAGCTGGTCGAGGGCTACCTGGACGAGCTGGCCTTCTCCGGCGAGGGACCGACGGCCGGTCTGGACGAGGCGATGCGCTACTCGCTACTGGCCGGGGGCAAGCGCATCCGCCCGGTGCTGGCACTCGCCACCGCGCGCTCGGTCGGCGTCGAGCCCCAGCTGGTCCTGCCCGCGGCCGCCGCGATCGAGCTGATCCACACCTACTCGCTGATCCACGACGACCTGCCGGCGATGGACGACGACGAGCTCAGGCGCGGCCGCGCGACGTCGCACGTCAAGTTCGGCGAGGACGTGGCGATCCTCGCGGGCGACGGGCTCTTCGCCGAGGCGATCCGCCTGTTCGCCGAGGGCCAAGGAGGCGAGCCCGACCAGGTGCTGGCGGCGCTCGGCGAGCTGACCGCCGCGACCGGGGTAGGGGGGATGGTCGGCGGCCAGTACGTGGACGTCACCGCCGGCGAGGAGCTGGACGCCGAGCGGCTTCGGGAGCTCCATTCGCTGAAGACGGGGCGGCTGATCGAGGCCAGCGTGCGCGTGCCGCTGATCCTCGCGGGCACCCCCGAGGCTGCCACAATCCCGTACAGGCGATTCGCCGATGAGCTCGGAGTCCTGTTTCAGATCGTCGACGACATCCTCGACGTCACCGGCTCGGACGAGGAGCTCGGAAAGCCACATGGATCCGACGAGCGACACGGAAAGCTCACCTACGTCAGCCACTTTGGCCTCGAGCGAGCGAGCGAGCTCGCAGCCGAGTCCCACGCCGCGGCGCTGGCAGCACTGAACGAGGCCGACGGGGACACCAAGGACCTCGAGTTGATCACAGACTTCATCGAGACAAGGCAGTCGTGAGCGACCAGAAGCCCTCAGAGCCGCTGCTGCCCGCCATCGACGGGCCGGATGACCTGACGGGCCTCGACGACGACCAGCTCGCCCAGGTCGCACAGGAGATCGCGCGAGCTGATCATCGACACGATCGGTGAGATCGGCGGGCACTTCGGCGCCAACCTCGGCACCTGCGAGCTGGCCACCGTCCTTCATGCGCTCCTGGACTCGCCCCGCGACAAGATCCTGTGGGACGTCGGCCATCAGGCCTACCCGCACAAGATCCTGACCGGCCGCCGCGATCGGCTCGACACGATCCGCCAGTACGGCGGGCTCGCCCCGTTCTGCTCGATCGCCGAGTCCGAGCACGACATCATGGGCGCGGGCCACGCCTCGACATCGATCGGCTACGGGGTCGGCCTCAAGGAGGCGATGCGCAAGGGGATCGGCGAGGACGGCAAGGTCGTCGCGGTGATCGGCGACGGAGCGCTCACGGGCGGGGTGGCGTTCGAGGCGCTCCACAACGCCGGCGGCCTGCAGACGCCGATGGTGATCGTGCTGAACGACAACGGGATGTCGATCTCGCCCAACGTCGGCGCGCTCAACTCCTACTTCAACCGCGTCCGCCTCAACAAGCGCCTTTACCACGCCCGCGAGGACGTCGAGTCGCGACTGACGAAGCTCCCCCTGGGTCTGGGCAAGCGGATCGAGCGCCTCGGGCCCGAGATCAAGTCGGCGATCAAGGCCTACTGGGCACCCGGCCTGATGTTCGAGGAGCTCGACCTCGCCTACGTGGGCGTGATCGACGGCCACGATGTCACCGCCCTTCGCGAGGCGCTCGAGGATGCCCTCGCCGCCGAGCGCCCGGTCGTCGTCCACATCCAGACGGTAAAGGGGAAGGGCTTCGCCCCGGCCGAGGAGGGCGGCCTGGAGGGAATGGAGAAGTGGCACGCGGCGAAGCCGCACTCGATCGTCAACAGAAAGCCTGCCCCGCCGGCCAAGCCGAAGGCCCCCGCCACCGACGATGTGGCCCCGGCCGACGGCGCCTCCTTCGACAAGGTCGAGAAGCCGGCACCGGCGCCGGACCCGCCGCAGTACACGCAGGTCTTCGCCGACGCGCTCGTCGAGGAGGCCACGCGCGACCGGCGGGTGATCGGCATCACCGCGGCGATGGCGGGGGGGACGGGGCTCTCGAAGCTCGCGAAGGAGCTGCCCGAGCAGTACTACGACGTCGGCATCGCCGAGCAGGACGCGGTGCTCCTGGCCTCGGGGCTTGCGCTCCAGGGGGCAAAGCCGATTTGCGCGATCTACTCGACTTTCCTCCAGCGCGCCTACGACCAGATCGTCCACGACGTCTGCCTCCAGGAGCTGAACGTGGTGTTCGCGATGGACCGCGCCGGGTTGGTGGGCGACGACGGCCCGACTCACCACGGCGCCTACGACATCCCGTACTTCCGCTGCCTGCCGAACGTCGTCGTCATGGCGCCCCGAAACGAGGCGATGCTGGTGCACATGCTGCGCACCGCGATCGAGCACGAGGGCCCGGCGGCGCTTCGCTACCCCCGAGGCGCAGCCGAGGGCGCGCCGATGCCCGAGCGGCCAGAGGAGATCGCGATCGGCACCGGCGAGGTCTTGCGCGAGGGCGAGCGCGTGGCGCTGCTGGGCTACGGATACGGCGTCGCGATCGCGCTCGAGGCGGCCGAGATCCTGGCCGGCCAGGGCGTGGCGGCCACGGTCGCCGACGGGCGGTTCGCCAAGCCCCTCGACACCGAGCTGGCGACCCGTCTCGCCGCCGAGCACGAGCTGGTCGTGACCGTCGAGGAGGGCGCGCTCCCCGGCGGCTTCGGCGCAGCGGTCCTCGAGCACCTCGAGGACACCTTCACGAGCCCACAGGCGAGCCGGGCGCGGGTGATGCGGGTGGGGATCCCGGACCGCTACGTGACCCACGGCAAGCCGGCTCTCCTGCGCGAGGAGGCGGGCCTTACCGGCCCGGCCGTCGCGGAGCGCATCACGGCCACGCTCCGCTCGCGCGAGACCGCGCGGGACTGAGCTCCGGCCGTTCGCCGGCGAGTGAGGCCGGCTCAGGCGAGGCGCAGCATCCGCAGCGCGTCGGCGCGCGTCCTGGCGACGTCGATGAAGCGCCCCAGCCGGGCCCGGTCGACAGCGCGTCCAACGCTGGAGCGGGCGGAGAGGACGGCCATCGCCCCCCCGCGCGCCTCCAGTTCGATCCGCGCCAGCAGCAGGACAGCCAGCCCGGCGTCGTCGATCTGGCTGAGGCGGGAGAGGTCGATCAGGATGCGGTCCGGCGAGGCGTCGCTGCTGCCCAGCACCGCCCGGCGCAGGCTGGCGACCGTGCGTTCGACCAGCGACCCCTTGGCGCTGATCTCAAGTGTGGCGGCATCGATCCGGCCAAAGGCCAGATTCAGGCCGACGGCATCCGTGCTCGGGCCCATGGCTCCAAGGGTGGTACCCACGAAGCCCGTACTTAGCCGCCGATCTTCGCGACACCCCCATCCGGGGGTGGTCAGCGGGCGTAGACCGCAGCCACGCCGCCGCCGCTGGAGGGCGCGGGTCGCGACGGGGACCAGAAGCGCCGCCGCACGACCTCGGGAAGCCGGTCGTTGGCGGGCTTGGCCAGCTGGTCGACGCCGATCACGTGAAGGGCGTCGAGCCGGCGCTCCTCGAGCCTGACGAAGCCGTCCATGCCGGCCGCGACGAGGGACTTGGTGATCTCGGGGTTCGCGCTTTCGACGACGAGCCTTCCGCCCATCGCCTCGCGCTCGACCCGCGCGAGCAGGACGAGCGCCATGCCGGCCGCGTCGATCTCCGACAGGCGGGAGAGGTTCAGCAGCACGGCCGCTGGACCCTGGTAGTTGTCCAGCAGGTCGGCGCGCAGATGTCCGACGGTCTCCTCGACGAGTCTGCCCGCGGGGCGGATCTCTACTCGGCCGAGGCCAAGCTCCCTGATCTCGATCTCCATCTCGGGTCTCATGTTCGATGCCCCCCCGCCGTTCCCCTGCCTCGACCGAAATCCCCTCGGCGTGAAAGGGAAATCTCATTGGCCCTAGCAAAAGGGGCTCCCGCCGCACAAGCTCGACGTTCTCTTCCGACATCGCCTACTCCCGCAGCCCGGCGGCTTCGAGGGCATCCCCTTCGTCGTAGAACTCGCGGAAGCGCAGTATCAGGCCGTCCTCGATCGTGATCAGCTCGTAGTTCAGCGAACGCACCTCGGCCCCGCTCGCCGCTCCCGTGGCGACTTCCAGCCCGACCACCAGCACTTCATCCCCACCGCAATCGACGATCCGCTGGATCTCATACCTGTAGTCGTCGAAGCTCTCGAGGAACCGTTCCAGTTCCTCCCTGACCCCCTCGCGGCCCCGGTATGTCTGCCCGTCCTCTCGGGCGGTCCACTCAACGTCCGGGTGGCAGAGCGCCATCGTCCTCGGCAGAAGTCGCAACAGGTCCGCCTTGCTCGTTGCAGGCTCATAGAACCGAGTTGTGATCTCGACGTTCTCCTGCGACATCGCCCCCGCAGTATCCTGCAGCGGCGGTCCCACCCCGGCAACCCGCGCCCGGCTGGTCTCGCCGTAGCTACTTGTTGAGGAAGGCGTCGACCCCAGTGTCAGTGCCGAGGACGACGTCGAGGCCGGCATCGCCGTTCAGCTTCCCGATCGCAATCGACTCCGGAGCGTCCGAGGCGTTCTTCTCGCGCGGCGCTTTCAGCTTGCCGTTGCCCTTGCCGAGCAACGTAACCATCTTGTTCTCGGCATAGCCGTTCACCGCCACGTCGGCCTTGCCGTCGCGGTTGAGATCGCCGGCTGCGATCCCGTTGGGGCCGACGGTCAGGTTCTTGAAGATCGGCTGCTTGAGCCCGCCGTCGCCGCGCCCGCGCACGATCGCGACCTGGTTGCTCTGGTAGATGGAGACCGCCACATCGAGATTACCGTCGCGGTCGAAGTCGGCGAGGGCGACTGCGTCGTAGCCCTCGCCGAGGGTCGTCTCGAGATCGATCTGCTCGGGATCGTCGAGGGTGCCATTGGCGTTCGCGCGGTAGACGCTGACGAGACCGTCGTCGGTAGCCGCGACGACGTCCGGACGCTTGTCGCCGTTCATCCGGCCGGTCGCGAGGCCCATGACACGCTGGCCGCCGTCGTAGTCCACCGCCGTCTGGAATCCGTCACCGTCGCCGAGAAGCACTGAGATCGCTTCGTCGGGTGCCGTGTTGTCGTAGTTGCCGGTGACGATGTCCTGGTCGCCGTCACGGTCGAGGTCGGCGACGGCTATGCGCCATGCGCCTGGACCCGCCGGAAGGGTGCCGTCGTCCTCGAAGCCGCCGCCGGACATGCCGCGCAGCAGCCAGACGGCGCTCGCGTCGTAGTTGGCGACCGCGAGGTCGGGCCGGTTGTCGCCGGCAAGCTTCGCGATCGCGACGTCATCCGGGGCCCCGGTGGCATCGATCGTCTCCTCGGGCTTGAACTTGCCATTGCCCTTCCCAGGGAGGATCGAGATGCTGTTGGTAATGGTGCCGTCGTTAGCGGCGACGACGTCGGCTTTGCCATCGCGGTTCACGTCGCCGACGGCGAGTCCGTAGACGATGCCGCCGGTGGTCACCGTCTCGGCGCTGCCGAAGTTGCCGAAGCCGAGCGCCACCCCGGGAGCCGCCGCAATCGTCGCGGCCACGATCGCTGCCCTGCCGACGCCGATCCTTGGCACGCATTTGAAGGTAGCACCAGTCATGCCCCTGTCAAGTGGGATGAGGATTCCCTTCCAGGGGCGCACCCGCTCGCGCCGGCGCGCGGCAGAACATCGCTTTCCATGCAAAGCGGGTGCTTTTTGCACAGCGACGGGCCGTGACTGACGCGCCACTGGCGAACTCGCTGGCGAACGCGGCCACTCGCAGCACCGCGCCCTGCCTCCTGTCCGCCCGAGAACCGCTTGTCCAAGCGGGAAGCGAAACGCCCCGCACTTTGCGGGGCGTCTCGGGTACAGGGAGGAGAGATATGTGTTTTTTGTCTGTGGGAGGTAGGTCGGGCTAGTAGGCGTTGCGGGGTGCCGTGAACCGGGTTGAAGCGGTCAACGTCACCTGTGCGACGCCGATGCCGACCAGAAAGACTGATTCCGCCCAGGCGCCCGTGGCGGCGGCCAGGGTGAGCCCGGCGGAGATGGCGATGGTCGCCAGGGCGTAGTCGAACCCGGCGTGCGCGTGGAGGGGGACGGCGCGGCGGGCGCCCTCGACCTGAAGCGCGATCGTCAGGAGCAACGCGCCCAGGGCCACGGACGACGACCGTGGCGGCGGTGCTGAAGCCGAGCACGAACGGGGCGACCATGACGGCCGGCGCGGCGAACATCTCGATCGCCCCGTGAGCGGTGAGGGTGATGCCTCTGGTGAGCTTCATCGCACCGACCAAGATACGAACGTATGTGCGCTTTGTGTGTGAGCGGAGTCACACAGCTCACGTCGTGACGGTGAGCACGAAGTGGTGCGTGGGAGCGCTCGCGTGCAGGTACCGTTCGCTCGATGACCCAGCGACGGATCGACACCCTGCTGGCCGAGCGCGGTCTGGCCGGCTCGCGCACGAGCGCCGCCCAGGCCGTGCGCGCCGGACACGTGCGCGTGGGCCGAGACGGTCCGGTGGCGCTGCGCCCGAGCCAACTCGTCCCCGAGGACGCCGACCTGCTGTTGGCCCAGCCACGGCGTTTCGTCTCGCGCGGCGGCGTCAAGCTCGAGAACGCGCTCGACGCCCTGGGCATCGACGTCGCCGGCCTGGACTGCCTGGACGTCGGCGCGTCGACCGGCGGGTTCACCGATTGCCTGCTCCAGCGCGGTGCAGCGCGGGTGATCGCGCTCGACGTCGCCTTCGGCCAGCTCGATTCTCGCCTGCGCGACGATCCCCGGGTGATCGTGATCGAGCGCTCGAACGCCCGCGACCTTGACGCCGAAGCGTTGCCGTTCACCCCGCGGCTCGCGACCGTGGACGTCTCGTTCATCTCGCTGCGGAAGGTCCTGCCCGCGGTCGCCGCCACGCTCGACGACGACGGCGAGCTGCTGGCGATGGTGAAGCCCCAGTTCGAGCTGGGACGGGGACGGGTGGGGAAGGGCGGCGTCGTCCGCTCGCCCGCCGACCGCCGGGAGGCTCTCGCCTCCGTGGCCGATGCGGCCGCGGAGGCCGGCCTCCGCGTGCGGGGCTTCGCGTCCTCGGGCCTGCCCGGCCCGAAGGGGAACCTGGAGACCTTCATCCACTGCTCCCGCGCCGGTGCGGGCCTCGACGACGTGGAGGCCGCGATCCGCGAGGTGGAGCCGTGAGCGGCCTGAGCACGATCGCCCTGGTGACCCACACCCACCCCGAGCAGACGTCCGATGCGGTACGGGTCGTCCTGGAGGCGGCCGCTGCCGCCGGGTGTGAGATCGCCGCGAGCCCGGAGGAGCGCGGCAAGCACGCGGCGCTCGCCGACGCCCAGCCACTCGAGGGCCTGGACGCCGACCCGGATCTTTGCCTGGTCCTGGGCGGCGATGGCTCGATCCTGCAGGCCCTTCGCCGCTGGTCCGGCACGGACGTCGCGGTGCTCGGCATCAACTACGGGACGATCGGGTTCCTGGCCGCGATCGAGCGCGACGACCTGGAAGGCGGGCTCGAGCGCGTCTTCGAGCGCCAGTTCGACGTGATGGAGATGCCCGGGCTCGAGATCGGCCTCGACGTCGAGCGCCCGCTTGCCCTGAACGACGTGTCGTTCACCCGGCGCGCCCACGGGCGCGTGGCCGAACTCTCCTACCGCCTGGGGGACGAGGAGCTGGGGCACGTGCGCTGCGACGGCCTGGTCGCGGCCACCCCCGCTGGCTCGACCGGCTACAACCTGGCCAACTCGGGCCCGATCCTGGCCTGGGGCGTCGAGGGCTACGTCGTCAGCTTCATCTCGCCGCACACGCTCACGGCGCGGGCGCTTGTGGCGGCCCCGGCCGACACGCTCCACGTCTCGAACGCACGGGGTCGGGAGCCGGTCGAGATCGCGCTCGATGGCCAGCGCGTGGGCGAGCTGGGATCGGGCGACGAGGTCGAGATCCGCTTCCGCCACGCCGTGGCCCGCCTGGCGCAGGCCCCGGGCTCGAGCTTCTACCGCCGGATGCGCGAGCGCTTCGGGCGGCTGGCCAAGTAGCCCGCGCCGGCTGACTATTCCCCCGGCGCCCGCGGGGCGAATCCGTCGGCGCCCGCCGCTAAAACGGTGGAGTGCTGCACGAGTTGCGTATCGAGAACCTGCTCCTGATCGAGCGGGCCGAGCTTCGCCTGGGGGCCGGCCTGAACGCGATTACGGGCGAGACCGGAGCCGGCAAGACCGTGCTGGCCCACTCGCTGGACCTGCTGATGGGCGGGCGGGCGCGGCCGCAGATCGTCCGGCCGGGCGCGGAGGAGGCGTGGGTCGAGGGCGCCTTCGAGATCCCGGACGGGCTGCTGGACGATCCCGACCTGGCGGAGATCGCGGAGCGGCTGCCGGACGGCGCATCCGAGATCACCCTGGGGCGGCGCGTCGGGACCTCCGGGCGCACCAGCGCCTTCGTCGCCGGGCGCTCGGCCTCGGCCGCCGACCTGCAGCTCCTGGGGTCGCGGCTGTTCGCGTTCTACGGCCAGCACGAGCACCGCAAGCTCACCCTTGCCTCGGCCCAGCTCGAGATCCTCGACGGCTTCGCCGGGGCCGAGCACCTGGCAGCGCCGGCGCGAGTACCGGGCGGCCCACGCCGAGGCGCAGGCGATCGCGGCCGAGCTCGCCGACCTTCGCGATCGCGAGGGCGCCCGCGAACGCGACCTCGACCTGCTGCGCTTCGAGCTCTCCGAGATCGAGGCCGCCGCGCCGGACGTCGCGGAGGCAGCCGAGCTGGCGGCAGAGCGCGAGCGCCTTCGCCATGCGGAGGGCCTGCGGCTGGCCGCCGGAGGGGCGCTCCAGGCGATGCAGGGCGCCGACGAGGACGGTGGCGCGAGCCTTCGGATCGCCGCCGCCGAGACGGCCCTCGCGGGCCCGGCAGGCGTCGACGCCCGGCTGGACGAGCTGGCCGCAGCGCGCCGGAGCGCTGGCGGTCGAGCTGGCCGACCTCGGGGGCGAGCTGCGCTCCTACCTCGACGGCATCGAGGCCGAGCCGGGGCGCCTGGAGGCGGTCGAGGAGCGCCTGGCGGCGCTCGACCGCCTGCAGCGAAAGCACGGCGGCTCGATCGAGGCAGTCCTCGAGCACGCCGAGGCTGCCGCAGCGAAATCGAGCGGCTGCAGAACGCGGGCGAGCTGGCTGACTCGCTGGAGGCGCGGCTGGGCGAGGCCGAGGCCCGGCGGGCGGCGCTGGCCGAGCGGCTGGGCACAGAGCGCCGGGCGGCAGCGGACGAGCTCTCCGACCGGGTGGCCGAGGAGCTCGCCGGCCTGGCGATGGACGGGGCTCGCTGGAGGTCTCGCTGACCGAGCACCCGGACGGGTTCGGCCCGGCGGGCGCCGAGATCGTCGAGCTGCGCGTGGCGACCAACCCCGGGATGCCGGTCTCGCCGCTTCGCGACGCCGCCTCGGGTGGCGAGCTCTCGCGGGTGATGCTGGCGCTGAGCGGCCTGGGGCCGGTCGCCGGCGCCCCGACCCTGGTCTTCGACGAGATCGACGCCGGCATCGGCGGCAACACGGCCCGCGCCGTCGGCGACCGGCTGCGCGACCTGGCCGCAGGGCCGCCAGGTGCTCTGCATCACCCACCTGCCGCAGGTCGCGTCGCTCGCCTCCACCCACTTCCGGATCGCGAAGGACGCGGCCGGAGCGGCCACGCTGGCCCGCGTCGAGGCGGTCGAGGGCGAGGAGCTCCTTTCCGAGATCGTGCGCATGCTGGGGGCCGAGCGCGGCGACGCCGCGGCCGAGGGCCACGCGCGCGAGCTCCTGGCAGCCGCCTGAGGCAAGCGCTCGGCGCCCCGCCCCGCCCGGCCGGGCGCGGCATTCCCGGATAATCGCAGCGGTCATGTCGACGCCCGCGAAATCACGCCGTCGCTCGCTGTTCGGGCGCGCTCGTCCCGCCGAGCCGCGGATCCCGCCCGCCATGGAGGGCCCCGTCCGGCTGGGCCGCCGGACCAAGGCGCTGGTCAAGCGCCTGCGGCCGGGGGACATCGCGGTCATCGACCACGCCGACCTCGACCGGATCGCGGCCGAGGACCTCGTGGCCGCCGGCGTCCGGGCGGTCGTGAACGTCGCTCCGTTCTCCACCGACCGCTACCCGAACGCGGGCCCGCTGCTCTTGGCGCGCGCCGGGGTGCGCCTGGTCGAGGCGCCGGCAGCGCCGCTCTTCGAGGAGCTGACGCGACGGCGACCGGGTCGAGCTTCGAAACGGCGAGGTCCGACATGACGGGGCGGTGGTCGCCTCGGGCCGCGAGCTGACGCCGAGGGTGCTCGAGGAGCGGCTGGTCGAGCAGCGCGCTCGCATCGACGAGGCGCTCTCGGAGTTCGCCGAGAACACGATCGAGCACGTGCGCGAGGAGGGCGAGCTCTTGGTCGGCGACCTCGACCTTCCGGCAACCCGCACCGAGTTCCGCGACCGCCACGTGCTGATCGTCGTGCGCGGGACCACCTATCGGAAGGACCTGCGCGCGCTGCGCGCCTACATCGACGACGTGCGCCCGGTGCTGGTCGGCGTCGATGGCGGCGCCGACGCCATCCGCGAGGAGGGCTTCAAGCCGGACGTGTGCTGGGCGACATGGACTCGGCGTCCGACGCGGCGCTTCGCTGCGGCGCCGAGCTGATCGTCCACGCGTACCCCGACGGGCGCGCCCCCGGGCGCGACCGGCTGCTGGACCTGCAGCCTGGAGCACCTGGTGATGCCCGGCTCCCGCCACCAGCCAGGACGTGGCGATGCTGCTCGCCCACGAGAGGGGCGCCTCGCTGATCGTCATGGTCGGCGCCCACTTCAACCTCGTCGAGTTCCTCGACAAGAACCGCGCCGGGATGTCCTCGACGTTCCTGACCCGGCTGCGGGTGGGGGAGACCCTCGTGGACGCGAAGGGCGTGAGCGGCCTCTACAACCCCGGGCATCGCGGGACGGCAGGTCGCCGCTGTTCGCCGCGACGGCGCTGGTCCTGATCGTGATCGTCGTCCTCACGCTGCCGGCGCTCTCCAACGTGGTCGAGCTGCTCTGGCTGAAGATCAAGGTGCTGCTCGGCCTCTAGGGCTCGCGATGGGCTACTCCGCTCGCTACCACGTCGCCTCGCTCGCGGCCGTCTTCATCGCCCTCGCCGTCGGGATCCTGATCGGCGCGGCGTTCGGCGCCGACGTGCTCGAGGACGTCGGGCAGGACCTCGAGGAGAGCCTGAAGGGCGACCTGGACGATGCGAACGCGCAGATCGCGGCCCTGGAGGACGAGCTCTCCGAGCAGCAGCGCTTCGCCGAGACGGTGTATCCGGCGCTCGCGGCGGACACGCTGCCGGGTCGCAGCCTGGCGCTGGTCTCGTTCGGCGACCGCCCGGACGCGATCCGCGAGAACGTGCTGGCCGCGCTCGCGCCGACCGGCGCCGAGGTGACCCAGCTCGCGGTCGTTCGCGAGCCGCCGGACGTGGCCGGCGCTCGCCGAGCTGGGCGGCGGCCCCAGCGCGTCGCGGGCTGAGCGCGAGCGCGATCAGGCGGCCGCGGCCGTCAACCGGGCGGGCGCCGGGCTGGTGGAGGGCAACGCCATCTACGACCGCTCACGCGAGGCCCTGCTTGCGACCTTCAGCGGCTCGGTCGGATCCGGTCGATGGGGTGATCGTGGCTCGCGAGCGGCCCGACCTGGAGGGCCCCGAGGAGGCCGCCAGCGAGCTGCTCGAGACCGAGTTCATCGACGGGCTGCTGGCAGGAGGGGTGCCGGTCGTGGGCGTCGAGCGCAGCGGGGCAGACCCGTCGTCGATCGGCTTCTTCGACTCGCTTGGGCTGACCACGGTGGACAACCTCGACGAGGTGGCCGGCCGGGTGGCCCTCGTCTACGCGCTGCGGGGTGCACAGGGCAACTTCGGCACCGGCGAGGAGGCCGACGAGCTTGTGCCCAGCGTCCTCCGCCGCCCGGGTGCGACGACCGCGCCGTGATCAGCGGCCTCGTCGTCTCGGCCGCGATCGCCGCGCTCGTCTGCGGCCGCTGGCTCGACGACATGCGCCGCACCGGGCTCGTCCGCGAGAACTACCGCGGGGCTCATCCCGCGTTCCCGGCGGGCGCCGTCCTGGTCTCCTGCTCGCTGGTCGCGCTGGCGCCGCTCGCCGTGCTCGACGACCGGGCCGACCTCGATCTGCTCGAGCCCCGATCTTCGCCGCTGGGCCGTCTACGTCCTGGGGGTCGCGTTCCTGGGCCTGCTCGACGACGCGCTCGGGCGGGGCGAGGCGAAGGACACGCCGCGCGGATGGAGGGGGCACGCTCGCGCCGTGGCCGGCGGGCGGTTCTCGACCGGGGCGATCAAGGCGGTCGGCGCGCTGGCGCTCGCCGCCTACGCCGTCTCGGGCCGGGGCCGGGAGAACGTCGACTACCTGGCCGACCTCGCGCTGCTTCTGTTGACGACCAACCTCTTCAACCTGCTCGACCTGCGGCCGGGGCGGGTCGAGAAGGCGTTCCTCCTGCTCCTGGCCGGGCGTCTGCCTGGGGGCGTGGACGGTGCTGCCGCTCGAGCTGCTGGGGCTCTTCATCGGGCCGGTGCTCGTCGGCGCCGCCTTCACGCTGCGCGAGCAGGCGATGCTGGGCGACACCGGCGCGAACCTGGTCGGCGCGCTCGCCGGGATCTCGATGCTGGTCACGCTGGGGGACGAGGCGCGGCTAATCGCCCTCGGGCTGGTCGCGGCGCTCACGATCTATGGGGAGTTTCGGTCGATCTCGGCCACGATCGATCGCGTTCCGCCACTGCGCCAACTAGACTCGCTCGGCAGAGTGAGTGAGGGTCAGACGAAGCGATGAAGCCGGGCGAGACGCGCTTCATCTTCGTCACCGGCGGAGTGGTTTCCTCGCTGGGGAAGGGCATCGCCGCCGCCTCGATCGGCCGCCTCCTCGTCTCCCGCGGCTTCCGGGTCCAGCTCCAGAAGTTCGATCCCTACATCAACGTCGACCCGGGGACGATGAGCCCGTTCCAGCACGGCGAGGTCTTCGTGACCGAGGACGGGGCCGAGACCGACCTGGACCTGGGCCACTACGAGCGCTTCACCGACGAGAACACGTCGCGCGCCTCCAACGTCACCGCCGGCGCCGTCTACAACTCGGTCATCCGGCGCGAGCGCCGCGGGGACTACCTCGGGGCGACGGTCCAAGTGATCCCGCACATCACCGACGAGATCAAGCAGCGGATCCTGATCGTCGCCGAGTCCCAAGCGGTCGACTTCGTGATCACCGAGATCGGCGGCACGGTGGGCGACATCGAGTCGCTGCCCTTCCTCGAGGCGATCCGCCAGCTCTACGCCGAGCTCGGGCCGAAGCGCTGCATGTTCCTGCACCTGACGCTCGTTCCGTACATCGGCCACGCCGGTGAGATGAAGACCAAGCCCACCCAGCACTCGGTCAACGAGTTGCGGCGAATCGGGATCCAGCCGCATGCGCTCGTCTGCCGCTCCGAGAGGGGGCTCGACCGCGAGATCCGCAAGAAGATCGCGCTGTTCGCCAGCGTCCCCGAGGAGGCGGTCCTCTCGGCCCGCGACGTGGACAACATCTACAAGGTCCCGCTGGTAATGCGCGCCGAGGGCGCCGACGACCTGGTGCTCGACCACTTCGGTGTCGACGCCCCACCGCCTGAGCTGGCCGAGTGGGAGGAGCTCGTCCGGCGCGCCGACGAGTGCCAGGGCACGGCGCGAATCGCGCTCGTCGGCAAGTACGTGCAGCTCCAGGATGCGTACAAGTCGGTGATCGAGGCGCTTCACCACGGCGGCTACCAGCACGGCATCAACGTCGAAGTCGAGCTCGTGAACTCCGAGGACCTCGACGTCGAGCGGCTCGAGAGCGCTGACGGAATCCTGATCCCGGGCGGGTTCGGCGAGCGGGGTATCGAGGGGAAGATCGAGGCCGCGCGGATCGCCCGCGAGGGCGGTATCCCCTATCTGGGCATCTGCCTGGGGATGCAGATCGCCGTCGCCGAGTTCGCGCGGCACGTCGCCGGCATGGAGGGCGCCAACTCGACCGAGTTCGATCCCGAGACGCCGTTCCCAGTGGTCGACCTCCTGCCCGAGCAGAAGGAGGTCTCGGACATGGGCGGCACCATGCGCCTGGGCGCCGACCCGGTCAAGGTGCACGAGGGCACGCGCGCCCGCGAGATCTTCGGCGAGGCCGTCATCTACAAGCGCCACCGTCACCGCTTCGAGGTCAACAACCAGCTGCGTCGCCGGCTGGAGGACGAGGGGCTGGTCGCGGGCGGGACATCGCCCGACGAGCGCCTCGTCGAGATGATCGAGCTTCCCGACCACCCCTTCTACGTCGCCTCCCAGTTCCACCCCGAGTTCAACTCACGGCCCACCCGCCCGGAGCCACTGTTCCGGGACTTCGTCGGCGCGGCGGCCGAGCTGGCGCGGGGGCGGAGGGCCGAGGACCTGGACGAGATCGCCGACGCCGAGTCGGTCGAGCCGTCCGATGTCAGCGTCGAACGCCGCGCCTAGCGTGGACCTCGACAAGTACCGCCGCGATTCCCGCGAGCGCTGGGACCGCTCCTCCGTCAACTGGAACGACGAGCGCGAGTTCCTGTGGCGGGCAACGCACCGGGTCTCCGAACGGCTGGTCGAGCGCCTCAGCCCCCAGCCCGGCGACGCGGTGCTCGAGGTGGCGGCGGGCACGGGCGACACCGGCCTTCTGGTGGCCGGGCTCGTTGGCGCAGAGGGCCGGCTGATCCAGACCGACTTCGCACCGGGGATGGTCGACGCGGCGCGGGCGTTCGCCGCCGAGGCGGGGGCTCAGAACGTCGAGCATCGCCTGCTCGACGCCGAGCGCATGGATCTCGACGACGACTCGGTCGACGGGGTGCTGTGCCGGTGGGGCTACATGCTGATGGCCGATCCCGCCGCGGCGCTGGCCGAGACGCGGCGAGTGCTTCGTGACGATGGTCGCCTTTCGTTCGCCGTCTGGGGACCGCCGGATCGCAACCTCTGGGCATTCGATCCCGGGCCACGCGCTGGTCGAGGCCGGGCACGTCGAGCCGCCCGAGCCCGGCGCCCCCGGGATCTTCGCGATGGCCGATCCGGATCGGATCAAAGAGCTGGTCGTCGGCGCCGGGTTCGGCGAGCCCGAGATCGAGGCGGTCTCGGTCGAGTGGGGCTACACGGACCCGGCCCTTCACTGGGAGAAGACGATGAAGCTCTCCGCGCCCATGATCGAGACCATGCAGAACCTGCCCGAGCCAGAGCGGGAGCGCATTCGCGAGCTGGTGGCCTCACGGGTGGCCGAGAAGGTTGCCGAGGACCAAGGAGCGCTCAACGGCAGCTCCTTGGTGGTCACGGCGTCGTAGCGATCCGGCTCGCGTAGCCTCTCGGCGATGACCGCGGAGGAAGAGCTGGTCCGCGAGGTGTGGCGGCGCTGGAACGAGGGCGTTCGCGAGTGGGATCCCGAGCTCTTCGACCCGGAGGCGCAGGTTCACTCCGCTCTTACCGGCGGGCTGTTCAAGGGCGAGGCGCAGATCCTGCGCTGGCAGGACGAGATCGACCAGCAGTTCGAGCAATGGGAGGTCAGCGCGGCCAGATCGAGCGCGTGTCCGACGACCGGATCCTGGTCGACGGCATGATCAAGGCGCGGGGCCGCGGCAGCGGGATGGACCTCGACCAACCGGCCGCCTGGACCGTGGAGCTGCGGGACGGCCGGGTCTGGCGCCTGCGGAACTTCATCGGGTCGGGCTCGGCGCGCGAAGCGGCGGAGAAGCTGGGCTGGGACGTCGGCTCGTGAGCGACGAGCGTCTGCTCGATCGCTTCGTGCGGCTGTGCGAGATCGCCAGCCCGACCGGGGACGAGCGGGCGATCGCCGACGACGTTGCGGGCGGAGCTTCGCGACCTGGGCCTCGACGTGACCGAGGACGACACCGCGCCCGCGGCGCGCGCCGGCTCGGGGAACCTGATCGCCCGGGTCCCAGGGCGTGGGGACGGCTGGGTGATGTTCTGCGCCCACCTCGACACCGTTCCGCATCAGGGCGAGGTGAAGGTGATCTTCGAGAACGGCGTCTTCCGCTCCGCGGGCGAGACGATCCTGGGCGCCGACAACAAGGCGGCCGTGACAGTGCTGATGGAGCTGGCGGCCCGCCACGCGCAGGACCCGGCCGCGGCGGGGCTGGAGCTGGTGTTCACGACCGCCGAGGAGGACGGTCTTCGCGGGGCGAAGGAGCTCGACCTCGAGGCGCTGCGCTCCCCCTTCGGCTTCGTCCTCGACCACGCCTCGCCGATCGGCGAGGTGATCACCGCCGCGCCCACCTACAAGCGTCTCCTGGCCGAGTTCGAGGGGGTCGAGGCCCACTCGGGCATCCGCCCCGAGGACGGGCGCAGCGCGATCCAGGCGGCCGCTGCCGCGATCCACGCGATGACCCTCGGCCGCCTGGACGACGAGACGACCGCGAACGTCGGGATCGTGAGTGGCGGGACCGCGTCGAACGTGGTCGCGGGGCGCTGCACCGTCGACGGCGAGGCCCGCTCGATCGACGACAACCGGGCCAGCGACACCGTGGCGGCGATGGTCGACGCGTGCACCTGGGCCGCGTCCGAGCATGGGGTCGACGTGGACGTGGACGTGCGCGAGATGTTCCGCGGCTACCGGCTCGCCTCCAGCGCGCCGGCGGTCAAGGTGGCGAAGGCGGCGCTCGAGCGCTGTGGCCACGAGCCGGTCGAGACGGCCACGGGCGGCGGCAGCGACGCCAACGCGTTGGTCCCGCGCGGGTTCGACTGCGTGCTGCTGGCAAACGGCACCGAGGCCAACCACACCCCGGACGAGAGCGTCGCCGCCGAGCGCATTGTCGAGATGCTCGCTGTGTGCGAGGCGGTCGCTGAGCTGTCGGGCGATGCTGAAGCTGCGTAGGGGCACGGTCGTCGAGGCCGAGCCGCTGACCGTGGAGGTCGGGGGCGAGCGGCGGCGCGCGTTGGCCGACCCGGCCCTGGTCGGCCCGGTCGAGGTGGGCGACGACGTGGTGGTCAACGTCGCCGCGGTGGACCTGGGTCTCGGGTCGGGCGGCTTCGACGTCGTGCACGTGAACCTCACCCGTGGGCTCGACGGCGAGAGCCCGGCAGGCGAACACGTGATGAAGCTGAACTACACCTCGCTTCAGCACGCGGTCCAGCCGGTGGATCGGCCCCGGGATTGGCTTTACACGCGCAAGCCGCCGCTGGCCGTCCTCGTGATCCCGCTCCATGGCCACCTGGCCCCCGCCGCCTGGGCGGCCGAGCAGGCCTGGCCGGGGCTCCAGGTCGGCTTCATCCAGGGCCCGGGCGGGGCTCTGCCCGGTTCGCTGTCGCGCGATGTCTCGCTGCTGCGCGATCGCGGGCTGCTGGGCGAGCACATCACCGCCGGGCCCTGCCACGGCGGGGATCACGAGGCGGTCACGGTGGCCGGTGCCATCGACGCGGCCGCGTCCGAGCTGGACTGGAGCGTCGCGATCGTGGGCCCGGGGCCGGGGATTCAGGGCTCGGAGAGCCGGTACGGGCACGGCGGGATGGCGGCGTTCGACGCCGCGAACGCCTCGCTTGGGCTGGGGTGGCCGACGCTCCTGTCGCCGCGGCTGTCGAGCTCGGACCCACGCCCGCGCCATCGCGGGTTGAGCCACCACTCCCAAGCGGTCCTGGAGATGCTGCGCTCGCCGGTTCGGGTCCCCGTCCCGGAGGCGTCCATCGAGGGCTGGCCCGTCCTCGAGAACGAGCTCGAGGGCGGTTCGCCGCAGGCGGCGCTCGACGACTTGATCCAAGTGTGCGGCGGCCGCCACGACATCGCCGTCCAGCCCATCGACCTCGCGGGCTACCGAGCGAGCGGCCTGCCCGCCCGCACGATGGGCCGGACGATCGAGGAGGACCCGCTCTTCTTCGCCGCCCCGCTGGCCTCCGGGCGCGCGCTGGCAGGGGCCACGGAGCCCGAGTGAAACGGGTCAGCTCGAAGGTCGTCTACGAGGGCCCGGTCGCGACGGTCAGGGTCGACACCTTCCGCTACGAGGACGGCGCCGAGGAAGAGCGCCAGGTGGTGGGGCATCCGGGGGCCGTGGCCGTCGTCGCGCACGACGACGAGCACATCTACCTGGTCCGCCAGCCGCGCGAGGCCGTCGGCGAGCCGGCCCTCCTCGAGCTGCCCGCGGGCAAGCTGGACGTCGAGGGCGAGACCCCGCTGGAGTGCGCCCGGCGTGAACTGGCCGAGGAGATCTCGATGGAGGCCTCCGAGTGGACCGAGCTCAAGCGCTTCTACACGAGCCCGGGCTTCGCCGAGGAGGAGGTGACGCTGTTCCTCGCCACCGACCTCTCCGATGCCGGCGTCGACCCCGACCCCAGCGAGCGGATCGAGGTGGTCCGCTGGCCGCTCGGCGATCTGGATCGCGCGATCGCCGACTGCGGCGATTCGAAGTCGTTGATCGGGTTGCTGCTCCTCCGTCAGATGCGCGAGGGTTAGGACCTGTGAGCGAGGCCGGGGGCAGTTTCGAGGGCGAGGGCGGCGTCGAGATCCGCTTCCGGGCATGGCCCGCGACGGGCACGCCCCGGGCCGCGGTCGTCATCTCCCACGGAGGCGGCGAGCACTCGGGGCGATACGAGTACGTGGCGCTTCGCCTCACCGACGCCGGCTACTCGGTGTATGCCCTGGATCACCGCGGCCATGGGCTTTCCGGCGGCGAGCGGATGCGCTTCGACTCCGTCGCCCCGCTGGCCGCCGACCTTCGGACGATGGTGGGCCTCGCCGCCGGGCGCGTGCCCGTCCGCAAGCCGTTCCTCTTGGCCCACAGCATGGGGGCGGCGGTCGGCCTGGACTACGCCTGCGACCACCAGGACGAGCTGTCGGGCCTGGTCCTGTCCGGGACGCTGGCGGCGCTCGACCAGAAGACGCCGGTGCGGCTGGCGGCACGGGCCGTCGCCCGGGTAGCCCCGGGCCGGGGCATCTTCAAGGTCGACCCCGAGACCGTCAGCCGCGACCCCGAGGTGGTCCGCGCGTACGCCGAGGACCCGCTGAACTTCCACGGCTCGTTTCCGGCCGAGCTCGATCGTCGCGCTCGAGCGGGCGGGGATGAGCTTCCCCAAGCGACTCCCGTCGCTCACCCTCCCGCTGCTGATCCTGCACGGGGCCGACGACCGGCTGACCCCGCCCAGCGGCAGCCGCCTGGTCGACGAGCTGGCATCCTCGCGCGACAAGACGCTCCATCTATATCCCGGCCTGCGTCACGAGATCCTGAACGAGCCCGAGCGCGACTCGATCATCGCCGAGATCGTGGCCTGGCTTATCGTCCGCAGCTGACGCGCACGCACGGCCGCGTGCAGCGGCAGGGAGGCGGCAGCCGGGGCAAGAACCACCTCGGCATGGCGATCGCAGTCAGGCCCCCCGAGACCAAGCCCAAGATCGAGGCGCGCTTCGAGGCGCTCGTGCTCGACTTCCTGGCATACCTCGAGTTCGAGCGCGGGCTGGCCCGCAACACGCTCGACGCCTACCGCACCGACCTGCTCCAGTACGGGGTGTTCCTGGCGGCTCGGGGAGTGGGCGCCATCGACGCCGCTCGGGCCGACGTCTCGGACTTCCTCGCGGATCTTGCGACGGGGAGGCCGAGTGGCAACGGCGAGAAGCACCCGCCGTGCTCGCCGGCAACGATCAACCGCAAGACCGCGGCCCTTCGCTCCTTCTACCGGCACCTTCGCCGCGAGGAGCTGATCGCCGACGACCCCACCGCATCGCTCAGCCCCCCGGCTCGCAGCCGAAAGCTTCCGCACGTGCTCTCCTACGCCGAGGTCAAGCGCCTGCTCGAGAGCGCCCAGGGCGCCGACCCCATCGAGTTGCGCGACCGCGCCCTGCTGGAGCTGATGTACGGCTGCGGGCTGCGCGCCTCCGAGGCCGTCGGCCTGGAGGTCACCGACCTCGACCTCAGGCGTGGATTCGTACGGCCCCGCGGCAAGGGGTCGAAGGAGCGCATGGTGCCTGTTGGGAGGGAGGCTTCCGCCGCGGCCTCCAGGTACCTGCGCGCGGGCCGGCCCGAGCTGGTCGGCACCAAGGCGGAGGGCAAGCTCTTCGTGAACTTCCGCGGCGGCGCGCTGACCCGGCAGGGCCTCTACAAGATCATCCAGCGCCACGCGAAGGAGGCCGGCCTGGAGGGCAAGATGAGCCCGCACACGCTGCGCCACAGCTTCGCCACGCATCTGCTCTCCGGTGGCTGCGACCTGCGCTCGGTCCAGGAGATGCTGGGCCACGCCGACGTCTCGACCACCCAGCTCTACACCCACCTTTCCGGCGAGCGGATCAAGGAGGTCTACTTCAAGGCCCATCCGCGCGCGGTCGCGGACTAGTCCGACTACTCCGTCAGTCCGGCCGCTTCCAGGGCCTCGTTGCGGTCGAGGTACTCAGTTACCCGAAGGGCCTTGCCCTCCCTGATGTCCACCACCCAGCCGGCCGACGACTCGGCCTCGGCGCCGCTCCCCTTGCCTCGGACGCTCAGCGCCCGAGTGCGACTATCCGGTCTCCCAGATCCCGAACCTCCGTGATCTCGGGCCGGATCCAGGCAAGGGCCCCGTAGAGGTCGCGGAACGCCTCCCGGACGCCGTCGTGTCCCCAGTACACCGCGGCTTTCCCCCCGAGCATCACCTGGAACTTCGGCCGGAACTCGATCTCGGGGTCGCATTCCTCCAGCATCGACTCGCCATCCAGGCGCCCGACAGCCGCGAAGCCGCGCTTCAGGCTCTCGATGTTCTGTTGGGACACTGCTCCCGCAGTATCCACCGTGCGTTGCGGGGGCTGCCCGGTCGGCCGGTCGGGTGGTCGGTCCCGCTTCGGCTCGTAGGCTGTGGGCATGCCCGAGCTGCCCGAGGTCGAGACGATCCGCCGCCAGCTCGAGCCCGAGGTGGCCGGGCGGCGGATCGTGGACGTCGAGGTCCTCGACGAGCGCTGGACCCGGCCGGATCCGCCGTCGCAGCTCGAGGAGGCCGTGCGCGGCCGCGAGATCGAGGCGGCGGAGCGGCGGGGCAAGTACCTGATCCTGCGCCTCAGCGGCGATTGGGCGTTGATCATGCACCTGCGGATGACGGGGAACCTGCTGCTGCGAAACGCCGAGGCTCCGGCAGGGGCGGCCGCCGACCTGATGCACGCCGACAGGCTGGGCCCCGAGCGCCTCTACGAGGCCGAGCCGCAGCTGCGCTTCCTGCGGGCGCGCCTGGAGCTGGACGACGGCTCGGAGCTGCTGTTCACCGACGCGCGGCGCTTCGGCCACGCGGTCGCGCTCCACGGTCCCGACGTCGACGCCTACTTCGCGTCGCGGTTGGGGATCGAGCCGCTATCGGGCGAGCTGACGCCCGAGGCCCTGCTTCACCTCGCCGCGGGGCGAACGGCGCCGCTCAAGTCCTTCCTCCTCACCCAGGACCGGATCGCGGGCATCGGCAACATCTACGCCGACGAGGCGCTTCACCGCGCCGAGCTCCACCCGCTCTCGCCGGCCGGGTCCATGCGCGCCGAGCATGCGCGGGCGCTCGCCGAGGCGATCGTCGAGACGCTGGAGGTGGCGCTCGACAACGGCGGCTCTTCGATCGACGACTATCGCGACGCCCGGGGCGAGCGGGGCTCGATGCAGGACGAGTTCCAGGTGCATACGCGGGAGGGCCAGGAATGCCCGCGGTGCGGCACGGAGATCCGGCGGATAGTCGTCGGCGGGCGCTCGACCTACTTCTGCCCGGGTTGCCAGACGCGGCTTCGCAGGCGCCGGCGGAGCCGGGCCGCGGCCAGACGGTGAGCGAGGCGCTCCCGCCCCCGGCGGGCTTCGAGATCGGGCACCGGACCGACGCCGAAGGGGTGACCGGCTGCACGGTGATCCTGGCGCCCGAGGGAGCGCGCGGGGGCGTGGACGTGCGGGGCGGCGGGCCCGGCACGCGTGAGACCGACGTGATCGCGCCGCTCGCGGGGACCGGGGACGTGACGGCGGTCCTGCTGACCGGCGGCAGCGCGTTCGGCCTGGCGGCCGCCGACGGCGTGATGCGCTGGCTCGACGAGCGGGGGCGGGGCCACTGGACGCCGGCGGGGTTGGTGCCGATCGTCCCGGCAGCCGTGATCTTCGACCTCGCCGTCGGCGACTCGACCGCGCGTCCGGGCGCCGACGACGGCTACGCCGCCTGTGAGGCCGCGACGCCCGGCGCCCCCGAGCGCGGTCAGCTGGGCGCCGGGACCGGCGCTGCGGTGGGCAAGATCACCGGGCGCGGCCAGGCGGTCCGCACCGGAGTGGGCTACGCCGCGATGCGCAGCGGCAGGGGCGAGACGGTGGCGGCGCTGGCGGTCGTGAACGCGTTCGGGGACGTGGTCGGCGAGGACGGCAGCGTGCTCGCCGGGCCCCGCCTGGAGGACGGGTCGACGGGGCGCACGGCGGAGCTGATCGCCGCGATCTCCTCGCCGCCGGACTGGACCAAGCTCGAGGACCGCAACACGACGCTCGTCTGCGTCATGACCGACGCGCCGCTCGACAAACCCGCGTGCACACGGGTGGCGCGGATGGCCAGCGGGGGAGTGGCGCGTGCGGTCGACCCGGTGTTCTCCGACGTCGACGGCGATGTGGCGTTCTGCGTGGCCTCCGGCGAGGGCACCGGCGACCGGTTCACCCCGCTGGCGGTGGGCACGATCGCAGCGACCGTGACCGCGGCCGCGATCCGCGACGCTGTGGGCGACTGACCACCAGGAGGAGGACGAATGGCGATCGACGAGTTCCTGTTGAGGCGCTTCGAGCGGCCGGACGAGGTGCGGGAGTTCCCGCTGGGACGGTTCGAGCTGGTGCGGATCGGCGGGATGACGCTCGGGCGGGCCACGTATGAGCCCGGCTGGAAGTGGAGCGAGCACGTGGGCGAGGGCGAGGGCGATCGCTGCCAGGTGGAGCACCTGGGAATCGTGATCTCGGGCCGCGCCGCCGCGGTCGCCGACGACTACGACGAGGTGATGAAGCCCGGCGACATCTTCGCCGTGCCGCCCGGCCACGACTCCTGGGTGGTCGGCGACGAGCCCTACGTCTCGCTGCACTTCCTGGGCGCCGACGACTACGCCGACAAGGGGGGCTGAGCGCCCCCTCGCCGTCCGGCCCGGTCGGCATTCTTGCGCCGGATGCCGGGCTCGTTCAAGACCGAGGCGATCGTGCTGCGATCGATCCGCTACGCGGAGGCCGATCGCGTGCTGCACCTCTACTCGCGCGACCTCGGGCGGCTGAACGCGATCGCGAAGGGGGCTCGGCGCCCGCGCTCGCGGTTCGGCGGCAGGCTCGAGCCGTTCTTCCGCCTTGACATGGTGCTCTACCGGGGCAGGGGCGAGCTGGCGACCGTGACCGCCGCCCACACGGTGGCGGCGCACGCGAACCTGCGCGAGAGCGGGCCCGCCCTGGGCGCCGCCGCGCGCGCCTGCGACTCGGTGCTGCGGCTGCTCGACTCGGGCGAGGCGAACCCCGCCGCGTACAACCTGCTGTGCCGCTACCTGGCGCTCCTCGACGGCGACGAGCCCCCCAGCGGCCGCTCGCCGGCCGTGCCCGAGATCGACGGCGCCGCCGGTCATGCCACGGCGCTCGCGTTCAGGCTCAAGCTGGCCCTGGCGGCCGGCTTCTCGCCCGAGCTCGGCTCGTGCGCGCGCTGCGGCGAGTCGGACGGGCTGGCCGGCTTCTCGGCCGACGCCGGCGGCGTGGTCTGCGCGGCGTGCGAGCGCGGCGGCTTCGAGCTCTCCCGCGAGGCTCACTCGTTCATGGTCGAGGCGATCGGCAGCCCGCTGGCCTCGGCTCCCGCCGGCTCGGCTCGGGCGCTGCGCCAGGCCGAGCGGGCCGTGACCGAGACGCTCGAGCACCACGCCCACGTGCACCTGCGCGCCGCCGTATAGCGCCGCCCAGCATCATGTGCCGGTGAGCGCTGAGCCCCAGCGGCAGCCCGAGCGGCCCGCTGACCTTGCCGAGGCCCTGGGCGGAGCCCACGGGCTCGCCGACTCCAGCCTGCCCGGGCTCGCCTTCGTATTGGGCTACACGATCAGCGGCAGCGACCTGCAGACGGCGATCGTCGCCGCAGTCGGGGTGGCCGTGGTGATGACGGCGGTGCGGATCGCGCGCAGGGAGACGCTTCAGTTCGCCTTCGCGGGCCTGGTGGGCGTTGCGATCGCCGCGTTCATCGCCGAGCGAACGGGCCGAGCCGAGGACTTCTTCCTCCCGGGCCTGCTGCTGAACGCGGGCTACGCGCTGGCCTACGCGATCTCGATCTGGATCAGGTGGCCGCTGATCGGCGTGCTCGCCGGCCCGCTGGTGGGGGAGGGGATGGAGTGGCGCAAGGACTCCGACCGGGTCGCGGTCTACACGAAGGCAAGCTGGATCTGGGTCGGGGTGTTCGCGCTGCGCCTGGCGGTCCAGCTCCCGCTCTATCTGGCCGGCGCGGTGGTCGCGCTGGGGATCGCCAAGGCGGCGATGGGGGTGCCCATCTTCATCGTCGCGATCTGGCTGACGTATCTGGTCCTGCGACAGGGCGGCGAGATCGGCCACCACGACCCGCCCGCGGAGGAGCAGTCCGCCTAGGTCAGCTTCGCCGGTTTCGGTAGAGGCGCTCGGTTATGCGCAGCTGGAGGGCACGCGGCCCCTGGGAGGTGAGGCGGATCACCCAGCGGATCAGGGTGCCGGGGATGATGGTGCGCCTGCCGCCGTCCCATGCTTCGAGGGCCTCCGCGACGACTCGGTCGGCTGGGATCTCGCCCGGCACGACCCCGGTTCCCTTGAACCCGGCGACCCCCTGCCACTCGGTCGGGACGGGGCCCGGGTTGACCGCCATGCAGCGGACTCCCGTGCCGCGGAGCTCGGTGTGGAGCGCCTCGGCGAAGGAGAGGGCGAACGCCTTCGTGGCGGCGTAGACGGCCTCGTAGGGGATCGGGTGTAGCCCGCGCTCGAGGCGACGATGATGGTGCCGCCGCTGCCGCGGGCGACCATGTCGGGGATGAAGGCCCGGGTGAGCGTGACGATCGCCTCGCAGTTCACCCGAACGGACTCGGCGTCGCGGCCTTCCTCGACCTCCCAGAAGCGGCCGTAGTTCCCGAACCCGGCGTTGTTGACCAGCAGGTCGACCCGCAGTCCCAGTGCCGCCACCCGGTCCTTCAGCTCGGCGGCGCTCGGCCGCGAGGTCGAGCGAGATCACGTGGGCGTCGGTCGGCAGGTCCGCCGCAAGCGCCTCGAGGCGGTCGGCGCGGCGCGCGACGAGGATCAGCTCGTGGCCGCGGGCGGAGAGCTGGCGCGCGAACTGTTCGCCGATGCCGGACGATGCGCCGGTGACCAGGGCGACGCCGCCGCCGGGGGGAGATTGAGCCACCGGCGCAGCCTATTCTGCGTCTGAGATGCCGGAAGCTCGCGCCGCAGAAGCCGCCTGCCCCTGCCCGCGCGCGTAAAGCGCGCTGGGAGGCCGAGTACCAGTGGGAGCTGGCGACGCCGTCGTATCCGGCGTTCCGGCGCGAGCCCGAGCCCGACAGCGATCTGCGCACCCCGTTCCAGCGCGACCGCGACCGGATCGTGCACGCGAAGGCGTTCCGGCGGCTGAAGCACAAGACGCAGGTGTTCATCGCGCCCGAGGGCGATCACTACCGGACCCGGCTCACCCACACGCTCGAGACGTGCGGCATCGCCCGGACGGTGGCCCGCGCGCTGGCGCTGAACGAGGACCTGACCGAGGCGATCGGCTACGGCCACGACCTCGGGCCACCCGCCGTTCGGGCACATCGGCGAGGAGGTGCTCGACGAGGCGCTGCGCGAGCACGCCGACGGCGGTTTCAAGCACAACCGCCACTCGCTGCGGGTGGTGGACGTCCTGGAGCGCGACGGGCGTGGGCTCAACCTGACCGAGCCGGTGCGCGACGGGATCCTCCGGCACACGGGCTCCGAGCAGCCGATGTCGCTGGAGGGGCGGGTCGTGCGGCTGGTCGACCGGGTGGCCTACATCAACCACGACATCGACGACGCGATCAGGGCGGGGATCCTGCTGCCGGCCGACCTGCCGGAGGACGAGATCAGGCTGCTGGGGCCGACCGGCGCGAAGCGGATCGACACGCTGGTGCGCGACTTGGTCGAGCACCTCGCGCGAGGCGGGCGACGTCGAGCAGAGCGAGGAGGTGGGCGGGGCGATGCTGCGGCTGCGGAAGTTCATGTTCGAGCGCGTGTACCTGGGGGCGGAGGCGCGCTCCGAGCACGATCGGGTCCGGCGCACGCTGACGGGCCTGTTCGAGCACTACCTGGCGCACCCCGAGGACGTGCCCGAGGGGGCGCCGGGCGCCGACGACGTGCAGCGCGATCACCGACTGGATCGCGGGGATGACCGACCGGTACTGCATCGCGACCTTCCGGCGGCTGGCGCTGCCGGAGGAGTCGCGCCTGTAGGCGGCGCGAGGCGCGGCTAGGCTCGGTTCCATGGCGCTCTTCACGCAGGCCAGCATCGAGCGGGTCAAGGAGGCGACCGACATCGTCGAGGTCGTCTCGGCCTACACCGACCTGCGCCGGTCGGGCCAGCGCTTCACCGGGCTGTGCCCCTTCCACGACGAGCGCTCGCCGTCGTTCTCGGTCAACGCGACGGAGAAGCTCTACCACTGCTTCGGCTGCGGGGTGGGGGGCGACGTCATCAAGTTCGTCGAGGAGAAGGAGGGGCTGGCGTTCGCCGAGGCGGTCGAGGCGCTCGGCGGAGCGCTACGGGGTCGAGGTCGAGCGCGAGGAGGAGGATCCGCGCGCCGAGGAGAAGCGCAAGCGCCGGGCGCGGCTGGGCGAGGTGCTGGAGCGCACCGCGGCCTTCTTCGCGCAGCTTCCTCTGGGAGGCCGACGAGGCCGGGAAGGCGCGCGAGTACCTGGCCTCGCGCGGACTGGGGGAGGAGGTGCTGCGCGAGTTCGGGGTGGGCTACGCGCCCAGCGCGTGGGACACGGTGCTGAAGCGGGGCCAGAGCGCGGGGTACACGCTCGAGGAGCTGGACGCGGCCGGGCTGCTGGTGAAGAACAAGCGGGGCAATCCCTACGACCGCTTCCGCTCGCGCATCATGTTCCCGATCCGCGACGCGCGCGGGCGGGTGCAGGGGTTCGGGGCGCGGGCGATGACGACGGACCAGAAGCCGAAGTACCTGAACTCGCCGGAGGGGGAGCTCTACCGCAAGAGCCGAACGCTCTACGCGATCGAGCGGGCGCGGCCCGGCGATCGCGAAGGCGGGCAGGGCGGTCGTGGTCGAGGGGTACACGGACGTGCTCGCCGCTGCACCAGGCGGGGTTCGGCGAGACGGTGGCCGTGATGGGCACGGCGATCACCCCCGAGCAGGTGCAGCTGCTGGCGGCGCACGCCGAGGAGGTGGTGCTGGCGCTCGATGCGGACTCGGCGGGGCGCGAGGCGATGCTGCGGGCGCAGCGGGTGGCGTCCGGCAAGCGCGTTCGGCTGCGGGTCGCGGCGATGAAGGCGGGGGAGGACCCGGCCGACACGCTGGCGGGCAAGGGGCCCGGGAGCGACGCCGCGGACGCGTTCCGGGCGCTGATCGACGACGGCCGACGATCTGCCGGTCTTCCACGTGCGCATGCTGCTGACGGACGCGGACCTGGGGACGCCGACGGGTCGCGACCGGGCGCTCGACGAGCTCGTGCCGGTGCTGAACGCGATGCCGGACTCGATCACGCGCGAGGAGCTGGAGCGTGAGGTGGCCTCGAAGCTGGAGGCCGACCCGGGGCTGGTGCGCCGCCGGGTGGCCGGGCATCGGGCGGCCCGCGAGCCCCAGCGGGCTCCGCCGCCTGCGGCGGCTGACCCGGGCCCGGAGGACGGCGGGGCGCCGGTGGCGACGCAGCCAGCGCGGCCGCTCAGCGCGCGCGAGCGGCGGGAGCGCTCGCTGCTCGAGATGGCGATCGCGCTGCCCTCCGACGGGTTCGACTTCGTTCGAGCGGCTGACGCCCGAGCACCTCAGCTCGCCGCCGGATGGGCCGGGCTCGCGAGTGGCTCGTCAACCACCTCGACGCGCCCGCTCGAGGGGCTGCCCGCGGACGATGACGAGCTGGTCGCGGTGGTGACGCAGCTGGTGATGGGCAGCGAGCGCGAGCCGGCCAGCCGCGATGCGATGGAGCTCAACTTCCTCTCGCTCGAGCGGGCGATGGTCGACGGCGAGATCGACCGCGCCGCTGCCGGCGGGGGAGACCCGCCGGTCGAGCTCCAGCGCCGCCGCGCCGAGCTCTCCGAGCGCATCGCCAACTTCGAATCGGGCCGCTGAGGCGCCGCGCGCCGACAATTTGCGGACCTGCCGCGAAGCAGCGGCAGCATCCGACAAGGTCACAGCGACTCCCCCGGGTGGATTCGAACCACCGAGACTTGATTAACAGTCAAGCATGTTGCCGCTACATCACGGGGGATCTTGCGTGCGCCTCTCGGCACACCGGGCGCATTCTAGGAGGCTCGCGGGCGGTCACAAGCGCTCGATCAGCTCGGCGCCTGCGACCGCCCCGTCGTGACTCTCGCTCCAGCGAGCGAAGCCCTCTGCTGACCCCCGGAACCGCTCGTCACCCAGCATCCGCCGAACCACCGTCCGGATCGCCCTCGGCCCGGTGAGCCGCCACGGCACCATCAGGCCCGCGCCCGCCCACTGCACGCGCGCCGCGTTCTCGGCCATGTCGCCGACCGCCGGGCAGCACAGCAGGGGCGCGCCGGCGCCCAGCGCCCGGCACACCGTCCCGTGCCCGCCGTGGGTGATCACCAGGTCAGCGAGCGGGCATCGCCTGCGAGTAGGAGATCCAGTCGACGACCCTGGCGTTCGCCGGCGCGGCGGGCATCGGCACCGGCACGTCGAGCTGGTTGGTCGTCGCCAACACCCGCACCGGCTCGTCGGCCAGCGCCTCGAGCGACCACCGCAGCAGCTTCCGCTCGGGATCCTGCGCCGTCGACGGCGCCACCACCACCAGCGGGCCATCCCCGTCCGGCAGCTCCACGTCGGGATGCTCCAGCTCGAACGTCATCGGGCCCGTCACGTGCGTGTGCGCCGGCCAGCGGCGCGGATACTCGAGCTGCGGGAAGGTCGCCACCAGCGCCAGGTCCGAGCTGAGCCCGCCGTGGAACTCGTCCAGCGGCCCAAGCCCGACCGCCGCCCTCGTCTCGTTCATCTCCCGCCGCCCGCGCTCGAGCCCCTTCACCAGCACCGGCTCGGCCCCCTTCCACAGCGCCCGGCCCACCGGCGTCCGCGGCGGCTGCGCGCCGAAGGCGAAGAACGGCAGCCCCGGCTCGTGCACGGGATAGACGTGCGGCACCAGCGTCACCCGCCGGCACCCGGCCATCTCGGCGGCCAGCGCCGGCGCCAGCGTGAGGATGTCGCTGACCACCGCGTCGGGCGCGAACTCCTCGACGAACGGGAGCAGCGCGCGCGCCGCATCGGCGGCCGACGCCCCCTCGGCCGAGTCGGCGGGAGGGGGCGGAAAGGTCTTGTACTCCTCGGCCGCCGTGAACGCCAGCCCCTCGCCCTCGACGGCCGCACGCCAGTGCTCCCAGGTCTCCACGACCACCTCATGCCCCCGGTCGCGGAGCGCTCGCGCCAGCGCGATCGCCGGAAACGCATGCCCGGCGTCGCCGAACGCCGCGACCAGGAATCGCCGCGCATCGCTCATGCGGCACCAAGGATCGGGCACGCCCGCAACGAATCTCCCCCGAACGCACCCGCACACGCGCAATCCTGATCGCCATGCGACATCGCTACCGCAACCCCGCGCAACGCCTGCGCACCACCGTCGAGCGCCTGCCCGAGCGCACCCGGCGCGCCATGCTCGCCGGCCTCGACCGCAACCGCATCATCGTCGGCGCGTACACCGACCCCCGCTCGGGAGGGATCTGCCCGATGCTCGCCGCACACCGAAACGGCGGCCGCACCGACCTCGCCTCCTTCGCGATCGCCTGGGACGCCTTCACCAACGCGCGCCGCCCCCGCCTCGCGACCCGTCGCGAGATCCGCACCCTTCGCTCGTTCCTCGAGTTCAGCCTGCTGGAGGCCGCCCCGGCCACGCGCGGCTCGATCGCCGACGCAGCCGCCCGCATCCGCTCCGAGCGCGCCCTGATGGCCGAGCGCCTCGCGACGGCCCGGGTGGCGGCGAACGTGCCCCGGCAGGACATCGAGCCCGAGCCCACGCCGGCTGCCCCAGCGGCCGAGCCCACGGCGGCGCCCGAGCCCGCCACCAGGTCCGCGCCGAAGCCCACTCACGAGCGCCACCGCGGCCCCGAGCTGCGCCACCGGCTGCGCTGGGCCTGGCTGCGACCCACCCGCCGGCTCGACGAGTTCAAGGACCTGGTCGCCGCGGCGGAGGAGGAGCTCAGCGAGCAGCGTGCCGCCGAGCTTCTGGGCACCCCCGTGGCCGAGCCCGGCCGCGAGCCCTTCGTGCCGGCGCGCGGCTGACCTCGAGCCCTAGACAGCGGCCGAAAGCTCCTCGCCCGGGCGCAGGAAGACGATCTCCGGCACCAGGCAGGCCCGCGAGGTTCCCAGCAGAAAGCGCACCGACTCGGCCAGGTCATCGGGGCGGATCATCGCGTCGGCCTCAACCGACTCCTTCACGAACTCCGTCATCGGGGTGTCGACGAAGCCGGGGCACAGAGCTGTGACCTGGATGCCGTCGTTCTGCACCTCCTTCTGCGTCGCCTGGCTGAAGCCCACGACGGCCGCCTTCGTCGCCGAGTAGACCGACAACCACGGCTGCCCCGACTTCCCGGCGACCGAGGCCGTGTTCACGATCAGCGCCTTGCCGTGCTCCTTGCCCGCCTCGCGCAGCATCGGCAGTCCCTGGCGGGTGCCCATGATCACGGCGCGCAGGTTGACGCCAAGCTGCAGGTCCAGGTGCTTGGTCTGGATCTCGGCCATCGGAGCCCCGATCCCCACGCCCGCGTTGTTGACCAGCACGTCAAGTCGCCCGAACCGCTCCCTGTGAGCCTCGAACAGCCCGGTGATCTCGTCCTCCTCCGTCATCTGCGCCGGCACCGCCTGCACGTCGACGCCCGCCGCCTCGAGCTCGCCGCGCGCCCCCTCGAGCTTGTCGGGCCGCCGCGCCGAGACCGTCACGCCGTAGCCGTCCTCGCCCAGCGCCCTAGCGATCGCCAGCCCGATCCCGCTCGAACCTCCCGTAATCAGCGCAGCGCGCTCTGCCACCTGGTCTCCTTCCGCTTGACTCTCCGGCGCGGGGCACCCTATCCGGCCCACCCCTTACCGGTGCCTTAAGGCCACTTCCTAGGATGTCCTGATGCTCAGACCCACCGCCATCACTCTCGCCTGCGCGTCGCTGGCCCTCTCCGCGTGCGGCGGCGGGGAGGAGGACCCGCAGGTCGAGGACGTCGCGGCCGCGGCGCCTGCCGCCGGGGAGTTCCCCGCCGCCGACGGCAAGACCCTCGAGGACCTGCTCGCCGAGGCGACCCCCACCAACGAGACCGTCGTCGCCCCCGCCGGGCAGGTCTACGAGCCCGGCGCCAACCGCTTCGGCTTCGGCGTCTTCACGGTCGCCGGGGAGCAGATCACCGACGCCGAGATCGCGATCTACGCCGCGCCGGGCGACGGCGGTCAGGCCGTCGGCCCCTATCCGGCGAAGATCGAGAGCCTCGAGACCGACGCCGCATTCGAGGCTCGCACCACCGCCGATGACCCCGACTCGGCCAAGGCCGTCTACGTCAGCGACATCGAACTCGGCAAGCCCGGCGAATGGCGCCTCCTGGCGCTCATCCGCGACGGCGACCAGTTCCAGGCGGCGCGCATGCCCTCCGCGGTCGTCGACGACTACTCGAAGATCCCCGACGTCGGCGACAAGGCCCCGGCCGTCGAGACCCCGACCGTGGACCAGGTGGGCGACGTGGCCGAGATCGACACCCGCAACCCCCACGACACGATGCACGAGGTCGACGCCGCCGACACCGTCGGCAAGAAGCCCACCGTCCTCCTCTTCGCCACGCCCGCGCTGTGCGTCAGCCGCGTCTGCGGCCCGGTCGTGGACGTCGCCGAACAGGTGAAGTCCGAGATGGGCGACGAGGCCGCGTTCGTCCACATGGAGGTCTTCGACAACAACGACCCCAACGAGGGCGTCCGCCCCCAGCTCCAGGAGTACGGCCTCCAGACCGAGCCCTGGCTGTTCGTGATCGACGCCGAGGGAAAGGTCAGCACCCGCATCGAGGGTGCGTTCTCACTCGACGAGCTCCGCGACGCCGTCGAGCAGGCGTCGACCTGAGCCGCGCCAGCATCCCTGTTTGTAGGTAGGGCGATTGGGTAAGTCACGCCTTGTCGGCGCCGGTGGTCACAGCCGCCGGGGCGCCGACGGAGAGGGCCGTACAACGGCCGCGAAAATGCGGCTCGACGCCAGAAGCCGAGCGCCGCGCAACAGTTTCCTGGAGGTAGAGGTGAAGAGGATCAGTCTCCTCGTCTTGGTGGCCGTTGGGGCTGCCTTGGCGCTCATCAGTCCAGCCGCCAACGCGGGATCGGTCGACCAGACCGAGAAGCTCCGCAAGGCGGTCAAGCTCAACGGCATGCTCGAGCACGAGCGCAAGCTGCAGCGGATCGCGGACGCCCATCAGGGCACCCGCGCCGCGGGCACCGTCGGCTACGAGGCATCGGTCGAGTACGTGGCGGACCGGCTCGACGACGCCGGCTATCGCGTGCGGACCAAGCCATTCGACTTCCCGACCTGGCGCGAGAACTCGGCGCCTGTGCTCAGGCAGATCTCGCCGACCCCGACGACCTACATGGCGGGCGGCCCCGAGGACGACGACAGCGCCGAGGTCGACTTCATCACGGTCGAGTTCTCGACCAGCGGCGAGGTCGAGGCCGAGGTCATCCCCACGAGCGACGTCATGATCCCGCCGGGAGCGGCGGCGAACTCCAACACCAGCGGCTGCGAGCCTGAGGACTTCCCGGCCGAGACCGAGGGCAACATCTCGCTGATCCAGCGAGGCACCTGTGCCTTCACGCAGAAGTTCAACAACGCGGTCGACGCCGGCGCGGCGGCCGTGATCATGTTCAACGAGGGCAAGCCACATCGCGGGGCGCGAGAACGCCCTCTTCCGCGGCGCCGAGCCGTACTACCCGATCCCAGCCGTGTTCGCGAGCTTCGAGGTCGGGGAGGAGCTATACAACGCGGCGCAGACCACCGAGGGTGCGACAGCCCGCGTCGAGGTCGACGCGGGGACCGTGCCCCGGGCGCAGCACAACGTGATCGCGACCAGCAAGGAGGGCGACCCCGAGAACCTGGTTGTCGTCGGCGGCCACCTGGACTCCGTCGAAGCGGGGCCCGGGATCAACGACAACGGCTCGGGCGTCTCCGCGATCCTCGAGATCGCCGAGGAGATCAACGAGCTGGGGCTGAAGCCGAAGAACAAGCTCCGCTTCGCTTTCTGGGGCGCCGAGGAGTCCGGCCTGATCGGGTCGGACCAGTACGTGGATCAGCTCACCGACGAGGAGCGGGAGGACATCCTCCTGAACCTCAACTTCGACATGTTGGCGTCGCCGAACTTCGTTCGGTTCGTCTACGACGGCAACACCGACGAGACGACGCCGCCCCCGGGCGGATCGCCCCCCGGGTCGGACGTGATCGAGGCCGAGTTCCTGAAGTACTTCGACTCGCAGGAGCTCGAGACCGAGCCGACCGCGTTCGACGGTCGCTCCGACTACGGCCCGTTCATCGCCCAGGGCATTCCCGCCGGCGGCCTGTTCTCAGGCGCCGAGGTGTCGAAGACGGCCGAGGAGGCCGCCATCTACGGCGGCATCGCCGGCGAGCCGTATGACCCGTGCTACCACGAGGAGTGCGACACCTACGAGACGGTGACCGGGTTCCCGCCCGGCCTGCCGACCCTGGCCGGGAACGGCACAGTGTCGCTCGATCAGATGTCCGACGGCGCCGCGCACGCGACCTGGCATTTCGCCCGGAAGAAGGATCCGCTGGGCGACACCGAGGATGCGACGACGAAGCGGATGAAGCCGTACCGCCTCGACTACCGCGGGCCCGAGCAGACCCGCTGACGTAGGCACCCCACGACGCGCGAGGGGGCGGCCACGGCCGCCCCCTCGTTTGCGTCTCCCCGAACGCACGCGACCCGCACGCGGTAGCGCCCGTCCGCGGCGAGCACGGGGGCCACTAGCCTGCTCGCGGCGCGGTCCGACCGAGCCCGGATAATCGGGTTGCCGGGCCGGTAGCTCAGTTGGTAGAGCAGCGGACTCATAATCCGTTGGACGGAGGTTCGATCCCTCCCCGGCCCACTTTGCTTGGGAACGGGGAAGGCTGGCGATTCTCCGCCTAGGTCTGAGCGAGACTCCCGAAGGGCGAGGGACAGCCCCCTTCTGCGCCCGGATCACACGAGACGGCGTCCGTCGCTTCGGGGCCGGTCGTCGTATAGTGCCACTAAGGGGGCTGAAACCCGTTCAGGAGGAACCCATGAGGCAAGCAGGGCGATGGATCACGGGAATGGTGGCGACGACCCTGCTGCTTGCACTGCCGGCGACGGCAGCCGCCAAGCCGGGCGGCAACGGCCAGGGCAAGCCGACCGATGGCGCCCGCACCCTCGGTGATCCGCTCCTGCCGCAGCTCGGCAACGGTGGCTACGACGTCGACTCCTACCGGATCGAGCTCGACTACGACCCGGTCGCGAACGAGTTCAACAGCGCCAAGACCACGATCGAGGCGACGGCCGGCGCGAAACTCCGCGAGTTCAGTCTCGACTTCCAGGACCTCGACGTGTCGGGGGTCACCGTCGACGGTCGCGCGGCGGATTTCAGCCAAGTGGAGGCGACGCCGGACCTGAGCTCCGATGACGACGTGACCCAGCCGATGAAGCTGGTCGTCAACCCGCATCCGTCGAGCTGGCCGAAGGCCGGCCGAGACTTCACCGTTGTGGTCCAGTACTCGGGCGAGCCTCAAGTGATCACCGACCCCGACAACTCTATCGAGGGTTGGATCCCCGCCTGCTACCCGCTCACCGGGCCCCAGACTTGCGACGGCGCCTTCGTGGTGAACGAGCCGATGGGCACCAACGGCTGGTTCCCGTCGAACAACTACCCGACCGACAAGGCCACCTTCGACACCCGCATCACGGTGCCCGAGTCGAAGACCGCGCTGGGCGTCGGTGAGCTGGCCTCGCGAACGGTCAACCCCAACGGCACCGCCACCTGGCGCTGGACCGAGGATGACCCGACCGCGACGTACCTGACGACGGCCACGGTGGGCGACTTCATCTACTTGGAGGGCGCAATGACCGAGACCTCCACCGGTCGCATCCTGCCCGTCTACAACGCGATCGACGCCAGCGCCTCGCCGGCCCAGCAGGCCGCAATCAACGCCTCGCTCAGCCGCGCCCCCTCTCAGATCAACTTCTTCAGCGATACCTATGGGCCCTACCCCTTCGACTCGACCGGCGCCGTGGCCGACCGCGCCTCCGGCGTGGGCTACGCCCTCGAGGTCCAGACGAAGCCCCACTACGCCGGCGGCTTCTCGAGCGGCAACCCCTCGATCAGCATCAGCACCCAAGCCCACGAGCTCGCGCACCAGTGGTGGGGCAACAGCGCAACTCTCGCGGCCTGGAACGACATCTGGTTCAACGAGGGCTGGGCGAACTGGAGCGACTGGTACTGGGGCTTCCGAGAGAACGGCGGTGACGACCCAGCGGCCATCTTCGACGACCTGTACGCGACCACGCCCGATGGAGACTGGGAGATCGCGCCGGCGATCCTGGACAACGACCCGGCCAACCTCTTCGTCTCCTTCCCCACGTATGACCGTGGCGCGATGACTATCGAGGGCTATCGCCAGATCGTCGGCGACGACACGTTCTATGAGTTCGCCGGAGCGCTGCTCGACGAGTACGCCCACGGCAACATCAGCACCGACGAGTTCATCGACGAGGCGAAGGCGGCGAGCGGCCTCACCGGCGCCGAGCTCGACCTGCTGGACGACTACTTCCAGCAGTGGCTCTACGGCGAGACCAAGCCGACGATCCTGCCCGGCGACTTCAGCTAGCCGCAGCGCCAGGCGTCGTGCAGGCGCGGTGACCCGGCGACGCCGCCCGATCCTTGTGTCAGGATTCCGCCCATGACGATGGGAACAGGACTGGTGCTGATCGCCGCGGGGGCGATCATGCGCTACGCGGTCAAGGACAGCTGGGACGCGGTCGACATCCCGACGGTCGGCCTGATCCTGATGATCGTGGGCGCCGTGGCGTTCGTCGTCGGCCTCTTCCAGGCGTTTGACCGGCGCACCCCGCCGCCTCCTCAGGCCCCTCCGCGCCGCTAGTCGTCTGCCCCCGGCCCGAGCCACTCGCGGACCCGCGGCGTCGAGCGCAGCGCGTCGAGGTCGCCGTCGCGAAGGCGCTCGGCAGCGTCCGCCATGGACGTGATCGCCACCCAGGTGAGCTGGCTGCCGACGCTGATCCGCCGGGCGCCGGCCGCGACCACCTCGTCGAAGCTCATGCCCGGCAGGCCGAGCACGTTGACCGGCTTCGTGATCGCCTCGCAGACGGCGCGGATCTCCTCGGGCTTCATGATCGCCGGCGCGTAGAGGACGTCCGCGCCCGCACGCTCGTAGGCCTGAAGGCGAGCGATCGTGTCGTCGAGGTCGTGGTGGCCCCGGAGGTAGTTCTCGGCACGCGCGGTGAGGGTGAACGGGAACCCGGCCGAGCCCGCCGCCTCGACTGCCGCGGCGACCCGCTCGGCGGCAGCATCGATGTCGTAGATCAGCCTTTGCTCGGGGTCCCAGTCCTCGATCGAGCCACCCACGGCGCCCACCTCGGCAGCGCCCGAGATGGCGAGCGCCGCCTGCTCGGGCGTCGCGCCGTAGCCGTGCTCGAGGTCGACCGAAACCGGTAGCGACGTCGCGCCGTCGACCGCCGCCACGTGCGCGAGCACGTCGTCGAGGGTGACGTCCCCGTCGCGGCGCCCCAGCGTGAAGGCGAAGCCCTGGCTTGTGGTGGCGAGCGCCTCGAAGCCCAGCGACTCCATCACCCTCGCCGAGCCGGCGTCCCACGGGTTGGGGATGACGAACGGCTCGCCCTCGTGTAGCGCCCTGAACGCCTCGCCCTTCGCAACCTGATCGCCGCTCATCCGGCCCTCACGGTGCGCTAGAGCGTCGCATCGCGTCAGGTCGTCTGCAGCGCATGGACCGAGACTATCGCCGCCGGCGCGTGTTTGAAGGGTGTCCCGCTACGGTCTAGAAGAGCTCAGGTTGGGGGAGCGACATGAGCGGTAGGCAGGAACAAACGGTGGCGCCCGCGCGCCGCAGAAGCACGCCCCGGGTGTGGCAGTTGGCCCCTGTGGCCGTGCTCGCCGCCTGCGTCTGGGCAGGCATCGCCGGCGCCAGCCCCTCCGGCTCGGGTGGGACGGCCTCGCCCGCGACCGATCCGCCCACCGCCGCCGAGGCGCGGGCCTGGGAGGCATCGTTCCAGGCCAATGAAGGCGCGGCGTCCAAGGCCGTTCCGCCCGCGCCCGCCAAGGCCGCCGGCGGCGGGCTCTTCCCGAACCACCGCGTCCTCTCCCTCTATGGCGCCGCAGGAGGCTTCGGGATCCTTGGCCGCAAGTCGGTGAACGGCGCGGGGCGCAAGCTCAACGAGCAGATCAAGCCCTATCGCCAGCGCTCGAACGAGAAGGTGATCAAGGCCTTCGACCTGGTCGCCGTAATCGCCACCCAGTGTTCGAGCCGACGCGACAAGTGCCGGACCCGCGTCTCGAACGACACGATCCAGCGCTACCTGCAGAAGATCCGGTCGATGGACGGTCGCCTGATCCTGGACATCCAGCCCGGCCGCGCGAACGTCCTCGACGAGATGAACCACCTCAAGGGCTTTCTGAACGAGCCCGACGTGGACGTCGCGCTCGACGCGGAGTGGAACGTGGGCCCTCGGGGCGAGCCCGGACAGGACCTCGGCTCGCTCAGCGCCAAGAAGATCAACAAGGCCACGACGAAGCTGCGCAAGATCGTGAACAACCACGACCTGCCGCCGAAGCTCCTGATCGTCCACCAGTTCCGCGAGGACAGCGTCAGGGGAGAGCCCCAGATCAGGCGACCGGACGCGATCGACGTCACCCTGAACTTCGACGGGATCGGCAGGCCCGCGGCGAAGCGCCAGGGCTACAAGAGCCTTAGCTTCAACGGGCTGTTCAGAGGCTTCTCGCTCTTCTACGAGCTCGACGAGAACCTGATGAGCCCGGGTCAGGTGATGGGCCTGAAGCCCAAGCCCGACTACATCATGTACCAGTAGCGGGACCGCGCTAGCGGCGGCGTAGGAGGCGCCGGGCGCGGGATCGTGTCCGGCCTCGGTCGGTCGCGAGCTTGGCGAAGCCGGCGGTCATGGCCAGGTTCGAGGCGCCCGCGAACCACAGTCCGGCCCTGGCGCCAGGACGGCGGAAGGCGGGGGAGGCCGACCAGAGGATGTCGGTGGCGAGCTCCGTGCCGCGCAGCCAGGCCAGCGCCCACCAGTCGCGCGGCTCGTCGCGGCGCTCGGCGACCAGGTGCGCGGCGGCGAACGTCAGCCAGATCGGCCCGCAGCGGCGGAACAGGTGCCGGGCGTCGGGCGAGGGCTCGTCGTGGCCCAGGACGCGCAGGGTGGTCGAGGGGGCCAGGAGCGCCGCCGACCCCAGGACGAGGTCGAAGGCGATCATGTTGCGGTTGGTGAGGCGAAGGGCCTCCTCGGCGTCCATTCCGGCCCGATCCAACCACATCGCCGCTCGGCCGGCGCCGCCCGCCCGCCGTGAAATCTCGAAATCGCCTGCAAGCGCCGGAAGGGAAACCCGGGGCGGAGGCGAATCATCCGCCCGTGAGCAAGACCGCGACAAAGTCCCGCCCCGCTGCTGCCAAGACCGCCTCCAGCGCCGCGAGCCCGCCGCGAGCCGGCCGCTCCTCGCGGCCCAACGGCAAGACTCTGTCCGCCTACATCACCGAGCGCTTCGACGAGTTCTCCCGCTCCCAGAAGGACGTCGCCCGCTACATCGTCGATCACCTAGACGAGGCCGCCTTCCAGACCGCGGAGGAGCTTGCCCGCCGCGCCGACACCTCCTCGTCCACGGTCGTCCGCTTCTCCCAGGCCCTCGGCTTCGAGGGCTACCCCGAGCTTCAGCAGGCCGCGATCGAGGAGTACCGCCATCGCGAGGGCGAGGGCGCCGGCGGCGCGTCGGCTCCGCTGTTCGACTTCGACCACTCCGAGTTCGAGGCGTCACTGGCCGCCGACCACGCGAACGTGGAGGAGACCGTCCGCAACCTCACCCGCGAGCAGGTCGAGGCCTGTGTCACCGCCCTCGCCGGCGCCCACCGGGTGATGATCGTCGGGCTCGACCAGCTGGCGTTCTTCGCCAGCTACCTGCGCCATCTGCTCGCCCTGCTCGACATCCGCGCCGAGGTCATCTCGAGCCCGCGCCAGGACTCGATCACCCGCCTCTCCCGCGTCGACGAGGACAGCCTGGTGATCGCGTTCTCCGCCGGTCGCTGCCACCCGATCGTCGTTCGTGCGATGAAGCTGGCCAAGCACCGCCGCGCGACCACGATGTCGATCACCGACGCCACCCTCTCCGACATCGGCGAGCACTCCGACCTGACGCTCTACTACTCGTCGAACGGCCCCTCCTTCACCCGGTCCAACACCAGCCTGCTGGCGATCGTCCAGGCGCTGGCTCACGGCGTCTACGCTCGCGACAAGGGCGCCTACAAGGACCGGATCCGCATCCTCAAGCTTCAATAGTGAAATCCGGGGGCTGCTCCGCTGCCTCCGGCTACTGACGGAACGTAGTACGCCGGACCATTGTTTCGCCGGTGCGGGGAATTTGGTTCTCGTATCCTCCCTGGGGTGACCGAGAGGGCCACATTCCGCGTCAAGCGTGGGCTCGCCGAGATGCTGAAGGGCGGGGTGATCATGGACGTGGTCACGCCCGAGCAGGCGCGCATCGCCGAGGACGCCGGTGCCGTCGCTGTGATGGCGCTCGAGCGCGTTCCCGCTGACATCCGCCGCGACGGCGGGGTCGCCCGCATGAGCAACCCCTCGATGATCAAGGGCATCCAGGAAGCGGTGACCATCCCTGTGATGGCCAAGGCCCGGATCGGCCACTTCGCCGAGGCGCAGGTCCTCCAATCGCTGGAGGTGGACTACATCGACGAGTCCGAGGTCCTCACGCCCGCCGACGAGGCCAACCACATCGACAAGCTCGCCTTCGACATCCCCTTCGTCTGCGGCGCCACCAACCTGGGCGAGGCCCTGCGCCGGATCGCCGAGGGCGCCGCGATGATCCGGTCCAAGGGCGAGGCGGGCACCGGCAACGTCGTCGAGGCGGTTCGCCACCTGCGCGACATCGTCGGCGGGATCAAGCGCCTGCAGTCGCTGCCGGCCGAGGAGCTGGCGAGCGAGGCCAAGAATCTCGCCGCCCCGCTGGAGGTCGTGCGTGAGGTCGCCGAGATCGGTTGGCTCCCCGTGCCGATGTTCTGCGCGGGCGGGATCGCGACGCCGGCCGACGCCGCGCTGACGATGCAGCTTGGGGCCGAGGGCAACTTCGTCGGCTCCGGGATCTTCAAGTCCGAGGACCCCGAGCGCCGGGCCCGCGCCATCGTCGAGGCCACCACACACGCGGACGACCCCGACCGGGTCGCGGCCGCCTCGATGGAGCTGGGCGAGCCGATGCGCGGCGACGACATCGCCGAGCTGGCCGCCCGCGGCGAGCTGCTCCAGCAGCGCGGTACCTAGCTTGCCCGCCGACGCGACGCCACCCGCCCCCGGGGGCGGCCACCGTCTGCGCGTCGGCGTCCTCGCAAGCCAGGGCGACTTTGCCGCGCACGCGCGGATGCTGGGCTCGCTTGGAGCCGAGGCGGTGCAGGTCCGAACGCCGGAGCAGGTTGCCGGCCTTGACGCCCTGGTCATCCCGGGTGGCGAGTCGACGACGATCACCAAGGCGATCGAGCGGGACGGCCTGGAGCCGGCGATCCGCGCTCACGCCCAGTCGGGCCGCCCGATCCTGGGCACCTGCGCCGGCCTGATCCTGCTGGACCGCAACCACCTGGGCTTGCTCGACGCCTCCGCCCGGCGCAACGCCTACGGGCGCCAGCTCGCCAGCTTCGAGGCGGACCTGGAGATCGACGGGATCGGCCCCGAGCCGCTACGCGCGGTCTTCATCAGGGCGCCGTGGGTCGAGTCCCACGGCCCCGGCGTGGAGGTGCTGGCTGAGCTCGAGGGACACCCGGTCGCCGTTCGCGAGGGCAACATCCTCGCCTGCTCGTTCCATCCCGAGCTGACCGACGATTCGAGATTTCACGCGCTCTTAATGGCGGTGGCCACCGCCGCCCGGATAGATTCAGCACACGGGGCCGGGGTGAAGGAGGAGTCTTGAGAGATCCGCGCGTAACGAACCTGGCTCAGATCCTGGTTCGATATTCCACGAACGTCCAGGACGGTGACACCTGCGTGATCGAGGGCGCCTCGGCCGCCGAGCCCCTGATCGCGGCGGTCTACGACGAGGTCCTCGGCGCGGGCGGGCACCCCGTCGTCGCGATGGCGTTCGAGGGCCAGCCCGCCGCCTATTACCGCAACGCCTCCGACGCCCAGCTCGAGTGGCTCTCCCCGCTATCGGAATGGGCATCCGAGGAGGCTGACTGCCGGATCGCCATCGGCGCCGACACCAACACGCGCCAGCTCTCGCGGGTCGACCCCGAGCGCCAGACCAAGCGCCAGGCGGCCACCAGGCACCTGATGGAGCGGACCCTCGAGCGCGCGGCCGAGGGCAGCCACCGCTGGGTCTACACGATCTTCCCCACCAACGGGTACGCCTCCGACGCCGAGATGTCCCTGAACGAGTTCGAGGACTTCTACTTCGGCGCCTGCCTCGCGACCGACGGGGACCCCGTCGGGGCCTGGAAGCGCGCCTCGGAGGAGTGCGAGCGCCTGGCCGAGTGGATCCAGGGCCACAAGGAGGTCCGGATCGCGGCGCCCGGCACCGACATCACGCTGGGGGTCGAGGACCGCACCTTCATCCCCTGCGCCGGCGAGCACAACATGCCCGACGGGGAGTTCTTCACCGGGCCGATCGAGGACTCGGTGGAGGGCGAGGTCAGCTTTCACCTGCCGGCCGTGATCGGCGGGCGCGAGGTCACCGGGGTCCGGTTCAAGTTCGAGGGCGGCAAGATCGTCGACGCCTCGGCCGAGCGCAACGAGGACTACCTGATCAAGCTGATCGACACCGATGAGGGCGCCCGGCGCCTGGGCGAGCTTGGGATCGGCACCAACTACGGCATCGACCGCGGCACCCGCGACGTGCTCCTCGACGAGAAGATCGGCGGTACCGTGCACATGGCGGTCGGCGCCTCCTACCCGGAATCGGGCGGCAAGAACGAGTCGGCCGTCCACACCGACCTGGTCTGCGACCTGCGCCAAGGCGGGAAGATCGAGGTCGACGGCGAGCTGTTCCAACAGGACGGCAGGTTCGTCGTCTAGCACGTCGGCCGAGGCCACTCGAAGGTGACGATCCAAGGGGGCGGCAACACCGTCTCGGGCGTCGTCAAGAGCCCGGATGAGGACAACTGCGCCAACGGCCGGAAGGTCAAGATCTTCGAGGTCAAGAACGGCGAGAAGGACCAGGTGGGAAGCGACACCGCCCAGGCAAACAACAACGAGTACCAGTGGCAGGGTGGCAACGGCGGACCCGGCAAGTTCTTCGCCAAGGTCGGCGAGACCAGCCAGTGCGAGGCCGACAAGAGCAAGACGGTCAGGAGCAACTAGCGATAGCGCCTCTCGGGGCCGGTCAGCCGAACGGGTGGGCGGCCCCGGGGCTCCTTTAGACGTCAGCGGCGCACGCGAGCTCCCGGGCCAGCCTCCAAGGTCCGGTCCGGGCGCAACCGCCGCGGCGACCCTAAGATCGGGGCCATGTCCGGGCACTCGAAGTGGTCCTCGATCAAGCACAGGAAGGCGGCGACCGACGCCAAGCGCGGGAAGCTGTTCACCAAGCTCGCTCGCGCGATCCAGGTGGCCGCGCGGGAGGGTGGGGGAGACCCCGAGTCCAACCACACGCTGGCCGCGGCGGTCGAGAAGGCTCGCTCGTACTCGATGCCCAAGGACAACATCCAGCGGGCGATCGATCGCGGCACAGGCGACGCGGACGGCGGCGAGATCGAGCGGACGCTCTATGAGGGCTACGGGCCGGCGGGCGTCGCCGTCCTCGTCGAGGCGCTGACCGACAACAGAAACCGCACCTCGGCCGAGGTGCGCCACGCCTTCGACAAGACGGGCGGCAGCCTGGGCGAGCCGGGCTCGGTCGCCTGGCAGTTCGAGAAGAAGGGCGCGATCGCCGTCGACGGGGGGCGCTACTCGGAGGACGACCTGCTGGTGGCGATCGACGCCGGCGCCGAGGACGTCCAGGCCGAGGGCGGGTCCCTGCGCGTGCTGACGGCCACGGAGGACCTCTCCACGGTGCGGGCGGCGCTCGACGCGGCTGGGGTGGAGGTCGAGTCCGCCGAGCTGGTGATGGAGCCGAACGCGGTCGTCGAGGTCAGCGACGAGGCCACCGCCCGGGCGATGATGCGCCTGATGGACGCACTCGACGAACACGACGACGTGGATGCCGTCCACGCCAACTTCGACATCCCCGAGGCGCTGCTCGAGGAGGCCGAGGCCGCGGCTTGACCTGGCGTAACTGCCGCGGGAAAGAGGCATCCGAGCGCGGTTCCAGAATCAGTACCCATGATCGTGGTCATGGGCATCGACCCGGGCGTCGCGAGCACCGGCTTTGGCGTGGTGCGAGTGGCGGGCGGCCACATGAGCGCGATCGACGGCGGCGTGATCGAGGCCCCGCCGGGCGCGCCGACGGCTGAGCGCCTGGCTCGCATCCACCGGTCGCTGACCGAGCTGGTCGGCTGGCACGAGCCGGTAGCCGTCGCCCTCGAGGACCTCTACTTCGGGCGCAACGTGCGCTCGGCGATCGCCGTCGGCCAGGCGCGCGGCGTCGCGATGCTGGCGGCCGCCCAGGCTGACGTCCCCACCTTCGACTACACGCCGCAGGCCGTGAAGATGTCGGTGTGCGGGAGCGGCGCCGCTGCCAAGGCGCAGGTCCAGCACATGGTCGGCGCGCTACTGGGGCTGCCCAGCCCGCCCGAGTCCGACCACGCCGCGGACGCCCTGGCCGTCGCGATCTGCCACGCCAGCCACACCAGGCCCGCGCACGCGTTCGCCCCGGTGGCTCGCGACGGCGGTCCCGCGATCGCCGTCGACGGGCTCGCGGGGGAGGCGCTTTGATCGCATCGGTGTCGGGCGAGGTCCTGGTCAGGCGGACCGACCATGTCGTGATCGACGCCGCGGGCGTCGGCTACCGCCTGGCCGTCTCGGCCGAGACGCTGAAGGCCGTGCCGGCCCGCGGCAAGCACGCCACCCTGCATTCCCACCTGGTCATGCGCGACGACGGCATCCACCTGTACGGCTTCGCAAGCGAGGAGGAGCGCGACCTCTTCCTGAACCTGATCTCCGTCTCCGGCGTCGGACCCAAGGTCGCGATCGCGATCCTCTCCGGCGGTACGCCGCGCGAGCTCCTGGGCGCGATCGCCGCCGGCGACGCCAAGCGCTTCCAGGCGGTGCAGGGGATCGGCAAGCGGACCTCCGAGCGGGTGATCGTGGAGCTCCGCGAGAAGGTCGCCGGCGAGCTCGAGGAGAGCGCCCTGGCCGACACCGGCTCGGACGACCCGCGCTCGATGGCCCGCGACGGGCTGATGCACCTCGGTTACACGCTGACCGAGGCCGACAAGCTGCTGGACGGGGTCGACGGCGAGTCCGCCGAGATCCTGATCTCCTCGGCGCTGAAGAAGGCGGGGCAGGGCGCCTCGTGAGCATCGCGCGCGATCCGAACTTCGCGGACGGCCCCGCCGAGCCGTCGGACCCCCCGATGGCCGAGATCCGCGTCGCGGGGCCCGACGACGAGCTCGATCGCTCGCTGCGCCCGCAGCGCCTGGCCGACTTCGTGAACCAAGAGCAGGTCACGGCACAGCTCGAGGTGTTCATCGAGGCCGCGCGTAAGCGCGGCGAGGCCCTTGACCACGTGCTGCTTGCCGGCCCGCCCGGGCTGGGAAAGACGTCGCTCGCGCACATCGTGGCCGCCGAGCTGGAGGCGCCCCTCGTGCACACCGCGGGGCCCGCGCTCGAGCGCAAGGCCGACATCGCCGCTTTCCTCACCGCCCTCGAGCCCGGCTCGGTCTTCTTCATCGACGAGGTGCACCGGCTGAACGCCGCCGTCGAGGAGACCCTGTACCCGGCGATGGAGGACCGGCGCCTGCCGATCGTCCTCGGCGCGGGCGCGGGCGCGCGCACCGTGACGCTCGACCTGCCGCCGTTCACCCTGATCGGCGCCACCACGCGTGCCGGCCTGCTCACGAAGCCGCTGTTCGACCGCTTCGGCGTCTCGCACCGCCTGGAGCACTACGACGCGGTCGACCTGGCGCGGATCGTCACCCGCTCGGCGGGAATCCTGGACGTCGAGATCGAGCCCGAGGGCGCCGGCGCGATCGCCGAACGCTCGCGGGGCACCCCGCGGGTCGCCAACCGCCTGCTGAAGCGCGTGCGCGACTTCGCCGAGGTCCGTGGGAGCGGCGTGATCACCGCCGAGGTCGCGGCCGAGGCGCTCAGCTTGCTGGAGGTCGACCCGCTTGGGCTCGACCGCCACGACCGCGCGATCCTCGACGCGATCGCTGTGAAGTTCGCCGGCGGGCCCGTCGGTTTGACGACGCTGGCGGCCGTCGTCGACGAGGAGCCCGACACGATCGAGGACGTCTACGAGCCGTATCTGCTGCAGCAGGGCCTGATCAAGAAGACCCAGCGTGGGCGCGTGATCACGGCCCGCGGGGCCGAGCACCTCGGCGTCGAGCTGCCCGAGCAGGCCGCCAGCCTGTTCTGACGCTGAGGTTTCCCTTAGGGCGGGGTCGCTAGCCTGTCGTTCGTGCCCTTCTTCATCTGTCCGAACTGCGGAAACCGGGAGCTGAGCGGAGAGCGAACCGCCGGCCTTTCGAACCGTCCCAAGGACTGCTCGAAGTGCGGCTTCGGATTCGTCTTCGAGCTGCTCGACGACTACTACCCGGCCCCGGGCGCCGCGTTCTTCACCTGCGACGCCAAGGGACGGCTGGTCGACATCGGCAAGGGCGGCTACGAGCTGACCGGGCTGAGCGACGAGCAGGTGATCGGACGGCCCGTGCGCGAGGTGCTCGGACTCGAGTGGCTCGAGGAGGGCGACGGCGGCGAGGCCGCCGATACCGATGGGAACGGCAGCACCGACCCGATCGAGACGACGCTGGAGTGGGGGGTGCGCTCGCTGAACAAGCGCGTGTCCGTCACCGCCGAGGGCGACCTGACCGCCGAGGCTGTCGCCGACGTCTTCCCCGCCTACGACGACGATGGCGGGCTCCTGCTCGTCCTCACCCCTGAGTGACGACGGATAACCTGATGGCGCTGGGCCCGGGTCAGGACGCGGGCCGCGGCCCACGACGCTGAAATGGGTAGCCGGCGCCGAAATCTCGTAATCCTCGCCATCGTGCTTGCGCTGACGGCCGCGTCGGCGTGGGTCATCGCGACCCAGCGCACGGTGCTGGGGCTCGACCTCCGCGGCGGCACCGAGCTCGTCTACAAGGCCAGCCCGACCGCTAAGAACCCGACGATCGACGCGCAGGACATCGATCGCGCGATCGACATCCTGCGCGAGCGCACCGACGAGCTCGGCGTTTCCGAGCCCGAGATCGCCCGGATCGGCACCGACCAGATCGAGGTCGGCCTGCCCGACGTCTCGAACGCCGAGCGGGCGATCGAGCAGGTCGGGACGACGGCGCAGCTCTTCCTCTACGACTACGAGCGCAATCTGCTCGAGCGCGACCCCGAGCTGTCGCCCGAGCAGCAGACGTTCGGGCGCATCTACGACGCCGTCCAGTTCGCCTCCGAGCAGAAGCCCGAGTGCTTCCAGGACCTGTGCACGACGAACGGCCCCACCTACTACCTGTTCGACTCCGGCTCGCTCGAGCTACTGGCGGGCCCAGCGGAGAGGAAGGAGGACCTCTACCTCGACTCGCCCGACGGCGAGCAGCCGGAGGGCACCGAGGTGCTGACGGTCCCGCAGGGAACCGTCGTGCTGCTGGCTCCCGGGCCAACCGACGACCCGGCGACCGAGGTCAACGAGGCCGAGAACGCACCCGCCGAGTACGTCGTGCTCAAGGACCGGCCCGAGCTGAGCGGCGACGAGATCGAGGACCCGAAGCAGCAGACCGACCAGGGCGGGGCCCCCAACGTCACCTTCGAGTTCACCGACGAGGGGCGGGCCGCCTTCCAGGAGGTCACGCGGCGGATCGCCCAGCGGGGCGCGGCGAAGCCGGGCGCCGGAGGGGCCTGCGCCACCCCGGAGGGCGGCGATCAGTTCTCGGATTCCTTCGCGGTCGTGCTGGACAGCGAGATCGTCTCGCGGCCGATCATCAACTTCTGCGAGAACCCCGACGGGATCGACGGCCGCACCGGCGCCCAGATCTCCGGGCTCGACTCGCTCACCGAGGCCCAGGACCTGGCCAAGTTCCTCCAGATCGGCGCCCTGCCGGTCGAGCTAAGCCTGATCAGCCAGAGCACCGTCTCGGCGACCCTCGGCGAGGAGGCGCTCGACCAGGGCCTGAAGGCCGGCCTCGCGGGCCTGGCGCTCGTCCTGCTCTTCCTCCTCGCCTACTACCGCGTGCTCGGCCTCGTCGCCGGCCTGGGCCTGCTGGTCTACGCGCGTCTTCTTCCTGGCGATGATCAAGCTGATCCCGATCACGCTGACCCTGCCGGGGATCGCGGGACTGGTGCTGACGATCGGCGTCGCGGCCGACGCGAACGTCGTCATCTTCGAGCGAATAAAGGAGGAGGCGAGGGCGGGCAAGTCGCTCGCCTCGGCGATCGCCACCGGCTACCGCAAGGGGATCGCGACGATCATCGACGCGAACGTGATCACGCTGATCACGGCGTTCATCCTCTTCGTGCTCGCGTCGGCCGGAGTCAAGGGCTTCGCGTTCACGCTCGGCATCGGGACGATCGTCTCGCTGTTCACCGCGGTCCTGTTCACGCAGGCGATCCTCGGCGTCTTCGGCCGTGCCAGGTTCATGCGCTCGCCGGCGGCCCTGGGCGCCTCGGGCGAGGGCGGCGGCTGGAAGCTTCGACTTCATCGGCGCGAGCCGCTGGTTCTTCTCGATCTCGGGGGTGATCCTGCTGATCGGCGCGATCGCGTTCGCGACCAAGCAGCTCAACCTGGGCATCGACTTCGAGTCGGGCACGCGGATCACCGTCAGCCTGGACCGAGCCGGCCGACGGCCGAGGAGGTGCGCACGGCTGCTGGTCGACGCCGGGATCGACGGCGCCGACAGCGGCCGAGATCCAGGAGACCGAGTCGACCGAGGGTGCGGACTTCGGCGAGAACGTCCTCCAGATCCAGGCGAAGATCCCGCCGGACCAGACAGGCGACGCGCAGGACGCGCTCGACGAGGCAGTTCGGCCTCGAGGGCGGCGACGCAGGGCTTCGACTCGCAGTCGATCGGCCCGACCTTCGGCGAGCAGGTCGCGCGCAGCGCCATGATCGCGATCGTCTTCTCGCTGCTGGTGATCTGCGCCTACGTCGCGATCCGCTTCGAGGCGAAGTACGCGGTGCCGGTGCTGATCGCCCTGGTCCACGACATCCTGATCACCGCCGGCGTCTACGCCCTGGTCGGGCAGGAGGTGACGAGCGCGACGGTCGCGGCCTTCCTGACGATCCTCGGTTACTCGATGTACGACACGATCATCGTGCTCGACCGCATCCGCGAGAACGTGCCGCGGATGCCGCGCGCGGCCTTCTCGCAGATCGTCAACCGCTCGATGAACGAGGTGCTCACCCGGTCGCTCATCACCGGCCTCTCGACCGTGTTCCTGATCGGCGTGCTGCTGGTCTTCGGCGGCGAGACGCTGCGCGACTTCGCCTTCGCGATGATGGTCGGAGTCGCCTCCGGTACCTACTCGTCGATCCTGATCGCCTCGCCGGTGCTCGCGCACTGGAAGGAGCGCGAGCCCGCCTACCGCAGCCGCCGCGCGCGGATCATCGAGGCGATGGGCTACGTGCCCGACCTTCCCCGAGGACAACGTCGTCGCCAAGATCGACGAGGCCGAGCGCCACGCGCTGCCGCAGGGCGAGGGCGGCGACGGCGCCGCTGCGCCGGCCGAGACCCGCGCCCGGCGCCGCCGCGCCGCAGCCACCGAGGCCCCGGTGGCGCTGGCCGACCGCCGGTCGAGCGCTCCGCCGAGCCCACGCCGGGAGCGCAGGCGTCGAGCGGCGCGGCCCGCGACTCGCAGGGGGCCGAGCGACCGCTCTCGAGCGCGGCCGAGGAGGGCCGCAGCTCGGAGGGCTCCGAGAAGCGCGAGGCGCGCGAGCGGCGGCGCAAGCAGCGCCAGCAGCGCAAGCGAAAGCACGGGAGGAATCGCTGATGGCTGCACTGGTCTGGTTCACCGTCGGCGTCGCGCTCTGGCACTTCACCGTGTTCGTCCCCGACCGCTTCTGGGGCGGGATCGTCGGCGCCTTCCTGGCTGCGACGGCGGGCGCGATGGTCACCGGCGCCATCGTGCAGATCGCGCCTGGGCGGAGCATCGGCGAGACCGACATCGTCACGCTGCTCGCCGCGGTCCCGGGAGCCGCTGCTCGGGATGGCGCATCGTCTACGCCGTCGGCGCCCGCCGAGGCGGAGGCCGAGGCCGCCGAGGCCTATCCTGGCGCCGCATGGCGCGGCGGTCCCGGATTGCGGGACTCGCGCGCCATGGAGGTGTCTATCGCGGGCTTCGAACCAATTTGCGGGCCTCGCCCCGCGGTTCCGTCCTCCCCCGCCCCTACGTTCGGGGCGTGGAGGCCGCTGCCGCACCCGACCGGCCTGCCCGCAAGGGCTTCAGCCTCGAGCCCTACGCGTACGCCGAGGCGCGGGAGTTGGCGCGGGAGCTCGAGCCTCTCCGAGCCGGTCGCGATCACCCTCGTCCGGCGCGGGTACCGCACGGTCGAGCAGGCGCGCGCGCGTTCCTGGACGCCAACGAGACGCACGACCCGTTCCTCTTCGAGGGGATGGCCGAGGTCGTCGAGCGGATGCAGGCCGCGATCTCGGCCGGCCGAGCGGATCACCGTCCACGGCGACTACGACGCCGACGGCGTCTGCTCGACCACGATCCTGGTCGGCGCGCTGCGCGCGCTGGGGGCGGACTGCGACTGGTACATCCCCGACCGCATGGGCGACGGCTACGGGCTCACGGCCGGCGGGGTCGAGCGGCTTCGCGAGCGCGGCACGCGGCTGCTGATCACCACCGACTGCGGGATCACCTGCCGCCGACGAGGTCGCGCCGGCGCGCGCCGCCGGCATCGAGGTGATCGTCACCGACCACCACCAGCCGCGGGCGAGCTGCCCGGACTGCCCGATCATCCATCCAGAGCTGAGCGGCTACCCGTGCCCCGACCTCTGTGCGCACCGGGGTCGCCTACAAGATCTCCCAGGCGCTGCGGGGCTCCGACGGCCGACGCGGACCTCGACCTCGTGGCGCTCGCGACGGTCGCCGACCTGGTGCCGCTCCACGGCGAGAACCGCACGCTCGTCCGCCGGGGCCTCGAGCAGGCCCGCCGGGCACGGCGGCCCGGGCTGCGGGCGCTGATGGCCGGCGGCGAAGATCGAGCCCGAGCGCCTCGACGAGGGCGACCTCTCCTTCCGCCTTGCGCCTCGGATCAACGCCGCGGGACGCCTCTACCGCGCCGATGCCGGGGTCGAGTTGATGCTCACCGACGACGAGGACCGCGCGAGCGAGATCGCAGCCGAGCTGGACCGCACGAACCACGAGCGCCGCGAGACCGAGCGCGAGGTCGCTGAACGCGGCCGAGACGGCCCTGCGCGAGCTCCCCGACGCGGAGGCCGACGGCGCCGGGCTGGTGATCGCGGGCGAGGGCTGGCACCCCGGCGTCGTCGGGATCTGCGCCTCGCGGATCGTCGAGCGCACCGGCCGCCCGGTGCTCCTGTTGGCGATCGACGAGGAGCGGCCGCGGCGCGCGGCTCGGGGCGCAGCGTCCCCGGGTACGACCTGCTCGCCGGACTCGGGCGTGCTCGGATCAGCTGGATCGCTTCGGCGGGCATCGCGCCGCCGCGGGGCTGGAGCTCGACGCCGGGGCGGATCCCGGCGCTGCGCGCGGCGTTCGCGGCCCACGTGGCCGAGGCCCTCGGAGACGGCCCGCCGCCCGTGCGCTCGAGCGCGATCGACGCCGTGGTGGGCGCCGACGAGCTGGGGCTGGACGTGGCGCGGGAGCTGGACAGGCTCGCCCCGTTCGGGAAGGGCAACCCACCGGTCCGGCTGATCGTCCCGGGCGCCCGGCTGCGCGACGTGCGGCCGATGGGGGAGGGGGAGCGCCATGCCCGCTTCAGCCTGGAGGGAGCCAGCGCCCGCGCCCGGGGCGTTGCCTTCGGCGTCAACGGATCGCTTGCCAAGGCGGCCGAGGCGGGTGCGATGGACGTCTCGGTCAGCCTCGAGCTGAACCACTGGAACGGGTCGGTCGAGCCCCGCGTGGTGCTCGGCGAGCTCTACGCGAGCCCGAGGAGCACGCCGGCGCCGAGCAGCCCGCCGCCGCCCCCGGCGAGGACGAGTGGGCGCAGCGGCTCCGCGAGCCGAGCTGACCGCGGCGCCCTGGACGCCGTGGCGCGCCCCCGTGGCGGGCGCCCGCGCGGGCCGTGGTCGACCGCCGGGGGCGCTCGGGCGTCGCGACCGTCGCCGCGCTGGCCTCCAGCGGCGAGCCCGTTCTGGCGGTCTGCGCCGACGCGCCCCGCCGACGGGCGCTGGTCGAGCGCGCTGCCGTCCCCGGCCCGGTTCGGCGGCGGCGCAGTGGCGCTTGCGGCGGCTGCCCACGCCGACGCGACGGCGCGGCCGACGTCGCGCGGCGGATCGCCGCGGGCGGGGCGTGGTGCTCGCCGATTGGGCGCGTCTCGAGCGCGACCCCGGCTTGGCTCGCGGCTTCGAGCACGTCGTCCTGATCGACCCGCCGCCGCCGGCCGGGCTCGAGGCACTCGCCGACCGCTCGGGCCCCGGCTTCCTGCACCTGGCCTGGGGCGGCCGCCGAGGTTGAGTTCGCGCTGCGGGCCTGGGACGCGCAGTGGCCGTCCCGCCCGGCCCTGGCAGCCTCTACCGCCGGCTGGGCGAGCTCGCCGGACGGCGGCGCGGTCGCGCCGGCCGGCGCGCGCACTGGCGCTCGCCGGCGATGGCGCCCATCCGCGCTCGCCCGAGGTGGCGGGCAGGCGCCTGCGGGTGCTGGCCGAGCTCGGACCTCGTGCGCACGGGGGACTCCGGCCCTCCGGGGTGCGCCCAGCGTCGTATCCTCGGAGGGCACCGACCTGGCGCGATCGCAGGCGTTCAACGCCTACCGCGCGCGATGTGAGGAAGGCCGCCGATACCTGAGCAGGCGAAGACAACCGAGCTAGAGGCGAACGGGGTCGAGCCCCACCGCGGTCATACGCGCGTGGGGGAGAGCGAGCCACGCCCAGGCCGCCCCGGTCGACGAGATCACCAAGGAGCTCACGCCGGAGGAGCGCGACCTCCTCGGGCGACCTGCTCGCGGTCGTCGCCGAGCACGCCGAGGAAGACGGCGACAAGGTCGACCGCGAGGCCGTCGAGCGCGCCTTCGCCTTCGCCTGCGACCACCACGCCGACCAGCGCCGCCGCTCGGGCGAGGACTTCATCACCCATCCCGTCGAGGTGGCGAAGATCTGCGCCGGCCTGCGGCTCGACACCGAGACGCTCTGCGCGGCTCTGCTGCACGACACGGTCGAGGACACCAGCGCCAGCCTCGAGGAGGTCGAGGAGCATCTTCGGCGAATCGATCGCCCAGCTCGTCGACGGCGTCACCAAGCTCACCGAGATCACCTTCCAGAGCCGCGATGAGCACCAGGCCGAGAACTACCGGAAGATGATGGTCGCGATGGCCACGGACGTCCGGGTCATCCTGATCAAGCTCGCCGATCGCCTCCACAACATGCGCACGCTGGAGGCCCTGCCGAAGCAGAAGCAGCTGGACAAGGCTCGCGAGACGCTGGAGATCTACGCGCCGCTGGCCCACCGGCTGGGCATCCACGCGATCAAGTGGGAGCTCGAGGACCTGGCGTTCGCTCGCCTCCACCCGCGCAAATACGACGAGATCAAGAAGCTCGTCGCCCAGCAGCGTGAGGAGCGCGAGGCCTACGTCACCGAGGCGGGCGAGTTCCTCGCCGTCGAGCTGGCCAAGGTCGGGATCGAGGCCGAGATCTCGGGCCGCGCCAAGCACTTCTACTCGATCTATTCGAAGATGACCAAGAAGGGCCGCGAGTTCAACGAGATCTACGACCTCACGGCGATGCGGGTCATCGTCGGCTCGGTCAAGGACTGCTACGGGGCGATCGGGATCATCCACTCGATCTGGAAGCCGCTTCCCGGCCGCTTCAAGGATTTGGTCGCGACGCCGAAGCTGAACCTCTACTCGGCCCTCCACACGACCGTGATCGGGCCCGAGGGCCGGCCGCTCGAGATCCAGCTGCGGACGCCGGACATGCACGATCTCGCCGAGTACGGGATCGCGGCTCACGTGATCTACAAGGAGGGGGCAGGCCCAAGGCCGACGCCGACAGCAAGATGGTCTGGCTGCGCCAGCTCCTGGAGGCGGAGGGCGGCAGGAGCCGGCCGAGTTCCTCGAGGCGCTGAAGGTGGACCTCTTCGAGGACGAGGTCTTCGTCTTCACGCCCAAGGGCGAGGTCAAGAACCTCTCCGCGGGCTCGACGCCGCTCGACTTCGCCTACGCCGTGCACACCGACGTGGGGCACCGCTGCGTCGGAGCCAAGGTGAACGGCAAGATCGTCCCGCTCCATTACCAGCTGCAAAGCGGCGACATCGTCGAGATCCTCACCGCCAAGCAGGAGCGCGGGCCCTCCCGTGACTGGCTCGCCCTGGTGCGCACGAACCGGGCCCGGAACAAGATCCGCGCCTTCCTCACCCGCGAGCGGCGCGAGGACGCCGAGCGCCGCGGCCGCGAGGAGCTCCAGACCGCGCTGCGAAAGCGCGGCCTGCCGATGCAGCGCATCGCCGGCTCGCCCCTGCTCGCGGACGTGATCCGCGAGATGGGCTTCCGCAAGGGCGACGACTTCTACATCGCCCTCGGGCAGGGCAAGATCTCCTCGAAGACCGTCACCGACGAAGGTCTTCCAGCGGCTGAAGCAGGGCGAGGCCGTCGCCGGCGACGAGACCGAGGCGCCGCTCGCCGGCGTCCTCGAGGGCCGCGACGAGCGCCAGCGCCGTACGCAGGACGCGAGCGAGTACGGGATCGACGTCAAGGGTGTCGACGACGTGATGGTGCGCCTCGCGAAGTGCTGCCGCCCGGTCCCGGGCGACGAGATCGTCGGGCTACGTCTCGCTGGGCCGCGGGATCACGATCCACCGCGAGGACTGCAAGAACGTGATCGCGCTGCGCAAGGCCCCCGAGCGCTTCACCGACGTCTCGTGGGCCGGCGACAACTCCACCTCCTACCGGGTCGAGCTCCAGGTCGACGCCTGGGACCGCACCCGCCTGCTCGAGGACCTCTCGCGCGCCTTCGCCGAGGCCGGGGTGAACATCCTCGAGGCCACGTGCACGACGAAGCACCCGATGGTCAAGAACCGCTTCGTGGTCGAGGTCGGCGACACCGAGCAGCTGCGCGAGTGCGATCGGGAGGCTGCGCAACGTCGAGTCGGTCTTCGACGCCTATCGGGTGACTCCCACCGAATGACGCCGGCGCCCGCCCGCCGGTGAGCGTCGTCGTTCCATTCGGCGGCGGCGACGACCAGGCTCCCTTGCCGCGGCGCTAAAGGCGATCGAGCGGCGCGAGGGCGACGAGCTGATCGTCGCCGACAACTCGGGCGGCGAAGCTGCGCCGCTCGGCGGGTCGCCCAGGTGGTGCCGGCGACGGCGAGCGCTCCTCCTACCACGCGCGAAACGCCGGAGCGGCCGCCGCCGATGGCGAGTGGATCCTCTTCATGGACGACGACTGCACGCCCGCGCCCGGACATCCTCGACGCCTACTTCGCGGACCCGCCGGCGAAGGCGCCGGCGCCATCGCCGGGGAGATCCTCGGGGAGGAGGGCCAGCGCGCGCTCGCCGCTCGCTACGCGCGGGACCGCAAGGTGCTCAGCCAGACCGACGGGCTGTACGGCCGTGGGCGCACGATCGCCGCGACCGGGAACCTCATGGTGCGGCGCTCCGCGTTCGAGGCGCTCGGCGGGTTCGTCGAGGGAATCCGCTCCGCCGGCGACGTCGACTTCTGCCTGCGCCTCCAGGAGGCCGGCTGGGAGCTGGATTTCCGCCCGACGCATACGTCCGCCACCACCACCGCGAGAGCGTCGCGGGCCTGCTGCGCACCTTCGCCCGGTATGGCGCGGGGTCGCGCTGGCTGAGCGAGCGCTACCCGGGGATGTCAGGCCGCTGGCCGCTCTCACCGGTCGAGCTCGGCCGGGGCGGCACCGATGCGGTGCGGCTGGCCGTCTCCGGCGACCGCGAGCAGGCCACGTTCCGCCTGATCGACGGCGCCGGCCTCGTCGCCCACAACGTCGGCTGGCGCAGCGCCGAACACGGGCGGCTAACCGCGCTCGCTCGCCGAGCAAGCCGCCCGGCCGCAGCGCGACGTCGCCGCGAGCCGACCTCGGCCGCCTCCGCTCGGGGTACTTGTCGCGTGGCCAGAAGAACCCTTGAGCCCGTCCTTGCGGTTGCGCGGCACGACGTGGGTGTGGAGGTGGGGCACCGATTGGCTGACGATGTTGTTCATCGCGACGAATGCGCCCTTGGCGTCCATCGCCTCGCGGATCCCCCAGCTGAGGGTGCGGACGTTCGCGAAGTAGGGCTCGACCAGCTCGTCGGGGAGGTCCCAGAGCGCCTCGTGATGCTCGCGCGGGATCAGCAGCGTGTGACCGGAGAACAGCGGGCGGATGTCGAGGAATGCGACGAGTCTCGTCGCTGCGAAGACGATGTGCGCGTCCGCTTCGCCTGCGGCGATCGAACAGAACAGGCAGTCGCTGTCAGGCAACGACCGTCAGGGCGCCTGGATCGACCCCGAGGTCGAGCTCGCCGTGGTTGCCGATCGGGTCGCCGTCGACCTGCACGGGGAAGGGCCGGATCCTGTTCTCGGAGTCGCGCGAGATCGACTCGACGCGCGCTCGGTGCAGCCCTCGAAGTGATCGATCTGGCGGTGCTTGGGCACGCTCAGGCGCTCGCGAGGACCCGCGTCGCGATCGACGGGCACGTCGCGCTGGGCGGCGCGGCGCAGCACCCCCAGCGACAGCGTTCCGTTGTCGAGTGCGGCGCCCTCGCACACGCGCATGGGCTGCCTCCCGAAGTAGGTGAAGGGGTCCGAGTTCTGGGCGAGCGCGGTGACGCCCTCGGCCGGCCCTGGCCCTCGACCTCGACGCTCATCCGGACGGGGTTGCGCAGGTACTGCGCGTAGAAGCCCGCGACCGCCGAGTACGTGTAGAACCAGCGGCCGGCCCTGTGCTTGAGCCGGGCTTCGCGTCGACGCGGGCGGCGGCGGTGGCGTCGAGGCCGGCCCCGCACGAGAAGACGAAGTGGCGGCCGTTGGCGATGCCGAGGTCGATCCTGCGAGGCTGAAGTCGTCGGCCAGCCCCAGCAGGTGCTCGGTGGCGTCGACCACGTCGTTGGGGATCCCGAGCGTGCGGGCGACCACGTTGGTGGAGCCGCCCGGCAGGACCGAGACGGGGACGTCGGTGCCGGCGAGGCCGTTGGCGACCTCGTTCAGCGTGCCGTCGCCGCCGAAGGCGACGACGATGTCGTAGCCCTCCTCGCGGGCCTCGCGGCAGATCTGGGTGGCGTGATTCTGGGCCTGGGTCGAGACCGCCTCGACGTCGTAGCGGCCCTGGAGCGCGTAGACGACGAGGTTCTTCAGGCGGTCCGAGACGGTGGTCGCGTACGGGTTGACGATCACCAGCATCCGCTTCTTGGCGCCGCCGGTGGGGGGCTCCGCCGGACCGGGACGTGCCTCGATCCGCGGCGGTGATGTGACCGTCGCGGCGCTCATCTCCACTCATACCCCGGTCGACCCCGGGGTTACCCCCGCGGCGGCTGTCGCCGGGCAGCACGACCTCGGCCTCGGCTCCGGTCGCCTCCAAGCGGACGATCCCGTCCTCGCCCTCGACCTCGGCGACCAGGCCCGAGGCGACCAGGAGGTCGGCGTGGCCGACGACCTCGGACAGGGTGAGGAACGCCTGCGTCACGGCGACGTTCCCCCACATGTCCTGCGCCAGCTCGTACGCCGAGCGAGGGCCGTCGGCGATCAGGCCGAGCAGCTTGCGCGCGCCGGCGGTGCATCGCCAGGCGGTCGTCGATCAGCTTGCGGTGGTCCGTGATCGGCTCGCCGTGACCGGGCAGGACGATGCTCGCCGGCAGCTCGCGCGTGAGGCGCATCGACGCGATGTAGTCCATCAGCGCCCGCGATCGCTCGTCCGAGCCGTCGAGCGGACGCGCCAGCAGCGGGTTCGACGAGATGTGGGCGATCAGGTGGTCGGCCGCGAGCAGGATCTCGCGGTCCGAGTCCCAGAACACCGTGTCCGAGGGGCTGTGACCGGGGCGGTGCTGGACCTCGAGCGAGCGATCGCGCAGCGCCAGGGACTCGCCGTCGCGAAGCGGCCGCGTGACCTCGGCTTGGGCGCCCCAGGCCCGGAAGCTGCCCGAGACGGTCCGCAGCGCGGTCACGACGTCGTCCGGGATCCCGTAGCGGAGCATCAGTGCGCCCGCCCACTCGTCGTCGCGCTCGGCGTCCTCGCTGAAGTTGCGCAGGCGATCGACGGAGATGTCGATCGCCGCGACCTCGGCGCCGGAGCGCTTGGCGACGATCTCGATCAGGCCCAGGTGGTCGATGTGCTGGTGGGTGATGATCACCAGCTCCAGGTCCTCGATCCGGCGGCCGCGATCGGCGAGCTGGCGCTCCAGCTCGTCGAGGGCCTTGCCGGAGTTGGGCCCAGTGTCGACCAGCGTCAGCGGGTCGTCCTCGATCAGGCAGCAGTTCACCCTGCCCGACCGCGAACGGGGTCGGGATCGACAGGCCGTGGATCCCCGCCTCGCCGGCGCGATCGCCGTCGCCTCCGCCGCGCAGCCTCCACATCAGCGCCGATCAAGGCGAGGACCTCGTCCCGCTTTCGCTCCATGTCCTCGCGCGAGACGAGCGACTCGAGGTTCAGGCGAAGCAGCGGCTCGGTGTTCGACGGGCGCACGTTGAAGTGCCAGTCGGGGTAGTCGACGGAGACCCCGTCCAGCCAGCTCACCTCGGCGTCGGCGTGGAGCTCGGCGATCTCCTTCATCCTCGCCTCGCCGTCCGCCACCTCGGAGTTGATCTCGCCCGAGATGAAGTAGCGGTCGCGCATCTACCCGACGAGCTCCGACAGCGAGCGCTTCTGCGATCGAGAGCAGCTCGAGGACCAGCAACGCAGGGATCGTCCCCGAGTCGGCGCACCAGAAGTCGCGGAAGTAATAGTGGCCCGAGACCTCGCCGCCGAAGGCCGCGTCCCGCTCGCGCAGGGCGGCCTTGAAGAAGGCGTGCCCGACGCGGTTGACGTACGAGGTGCCGCCAAGCTCCCTGACGGTGTCGGCGACGGCGCGGCTGGCCCGGACGTCGTAGAGGATCGTCGCGCCGGGCTCCTTCTCCAGGATCTGACGGGCGAGCAGCGCTGTGAGGAAGTCGCCGTCGACGAACGTCACCGCTGTCGTCGATGAAGAAGCAGCGGTCGGCGTCCCCGTCCCAGGCGATCCCCAGGTCGGCCTCCTCGGCCAGAACCCGGTCGATGATGAACCTGCGGTTCCCCTCGCAGCAGCGGGTTCGGCTCGTGGTCGGGGAACTCCCCGTCCGGCGTCCAGTAGGTGGTCACGAGGTCGAGCCCCAGCCGCTCGAGGATCGGCCCGGCCATCGGGCCCCCATGCCGTTGCCACCGTCGACGACGACCTTGAGCGGGCGGATCGAGTCGGCGTCGATGAACGACAGGGCGTGCTGCTGGAACTCGTCGTAGACGTCGAGCGCCTCGACCGAGCCGCCGCCGGGCGGATCGGGCAGCCCGGCTTCGATCAGCTGCGCGGATCTCGTCGATGCCGGCGTCGCCCGAGAACGCCAGCGCGCCCTCGCGGACCAGCTTGACGCCGGTGTAGGCCTTGGGATTGTGCGAGGCGGTGACCATCGCGCCGCCGTCGAGCTGGCGCGAGCCGACCAGGAAATAGAGCATCTCGGTCGCGACCATCCCGGCGTCCAGCACCTCGCAGCCCTCGGCGACGAGCCCCTCGCGCATGCGGCGCGGCCATCTCGGGCGCCTCGATCCGCATGTCCCGGCCCAGCCCCACGCGCAGCTCCGCGGTCTCCTTCTCCCGCATGCTCGCCCAGCACCCGCGCGAACGCGCGGCCGACGAGGAAGGCGGTCTCGCCGTCGATCTCCTCGCCGTAGAGGCCACGGATGTCGTAGGCCTTGAAGATCCCGGGTGGCGGCGCCGCGGAGGCCGGGCTCACTTGAACCCCCCGTGCAGGGCCTCGTAGGTCTGCTCCAGGGTCTGCGGCATGACCCGCACGTCCGCAAGGACCGGCATGAAGTTGGTGTCGCCGTCCCAGCGCGGGACGACGTGCATGTGGATGTGATGCTCGACGCCGGCGCCCGCCACCCGTCCCTGGTTGAAGCCCACGTTGTAGCCGTGGGGGTCATACGTCATCCTCCAGCAGACCCATCGCCTGCGTAGCGAGGCCATCATCTCGGCGGTGGTCTCCGCGGGCAGCTCGGGCAGGGTGGCGAGGTGGTCGTACGGCGCCACCATCAGATGGCCGTTGGTGTAGGGGTAGAGGTTCAGGATCACGAAGCACCGATCGCCGCGGTGGACGATCAGGTTCGCCTCGTCGTCCTCCGCGGCCGGCTTCGCGCAGAAGATGCACTCATCGGCCGAGTCCTTGGACGCGTCCTTCACGTAGGCAAGGCGCCACGGCGCCCAGATGCGTTCGGAGGCCACACGGCCGCATCCTAGACAGGCGCTAGGGGTCGCTTGGCACCCGCAGCTCGGCGAACACTGCCCGGTGGTCGCTGTCCGGCTGCTCGTGCACGTCGGCGTCGGCGACGCTCAGCCGCTCGTCGGCGAGGACGTGGTCGATGGTGACCTGTGGCGGGAACAGCCGGCCGTTGGGCCAGGTGGGCACCAGCCCGACCCCGGCGCGCGCGGCCGCATCCACGTATCCCATGGCGATGGCGTCGCGAAGCTGGACGTGGTCGAGGGTCGCGTTGAAGTCCCCGGCCACGACCACCGGCGGCCGGCCAGCCTGGGGGTCCGGGAGGGTCGCGATGTCGGCGGCCCACTCGCGCGTGGCCTCAGGGCCGGTGGGCGGCGGCGGGTGAAAGGAGTAGATGCGCACCTGGCTCGCCCCCGGCGGGCGCACCGCGACGGCGGGCTGCGGGCCGGCCAGGGACTCCGGCACCCGGGTCAGCTCCCTCGCTGGGAGGCGGGAGTAGACCCCGCCGCCGGCCGATAGCGGCCCGGGGGCGAGGACCACGTGAGGCAGCTCCTCCTCGAGGCCGGCCGCACGCAGGCGATTGGCCAACGGCGCTGTGAGCTCTTGCACAGTGAGGACGTCCACCCGCTCCTCGCGAACCAGGTCCACCACGGCCCGCGGGTCGCCGTCGCCGAGCTTCATGTTCGCGGTCATGACGCGAAGCGGAACGCCGCCGCCGTCGTCGGGGCCGCCCACCGCCCGCGGCACCACGACCAGCGCCAGCGCCACTCCGGCGGCCGCCGCCAGCGCGGCCGGGCCGAAGCGGCGAAACAGCGCCAGGGTGGCGCCCGTGACCAGCGCGAGCCCCGCCACGTAGGGCGTAAAGGCCATCAGGGGCACCAGCGGATAGCCGCCCTCCAGCCCCAAGAGCCGCACGACCGCCCAGGCCGCGAGGCCAACGGCCACGGCCCAGCACCCGACGGTGACGGCTACAGCCAGCCGCGCCGGCGGAAGTAGGTGAGCATCGCGACCAGGAGCACCGCCATCGCACCTACGATCACGAAGAAGTCCTCCGAGTCGCCCTCGCCAGGGACCCCGACGTTCATCCCCCAGAGGCTGGCGATCAAGGTCAGCGGCAGGATGATCACGCTGATCGCGGTCAGGAACCGCAGGATGTCGTTGACCCGGTGCGAGAGCACGGACTCGTTTGTGTCCTCCAGGCCCTCGACGACCTCCTTGTAGTTCTCGAGCATGTCCCAGATGCGCTCGTGCGCATCGACGATGTCGTCGAAGTAGGCCTCCAGCTCGCCCTCGGTGGGGGCCAGGAAGGCCTGCTTGGAGTTCTCGAGGTCCTGCAGCACGGTGCGCTGTGGCCGGACCACCTTGCGGAAGTTGATGATCTCCTGTTTCACGTTCGAGATGTCGCGGACGACCTCCTCCGAGCGGCCCTCGAAGATCTCGTCCTCGACGGCGTCGAGCTTGTTGCCGATCTTGCGCAGCATCGGGAAGCAGTAGTCGAACGAGTCGTCCACGATCCGGTAGAGCAGGTAGCCGGAGCCCTTCGAGAAGTGCTGCTCGCGCAGCTCCTCCTTCGAGCGGCAGCGCTCGAACAGGTACTCCACGGGCTGCAGCGGCTGATTCGGGATGGTCACGAGGAAGTCGCGCCCCACGAAGATGTCCAGCTCGCCCGCGTTCAGGCGGCCGACGGAACGGTCGAACACGGGGAAGTGGAGGACGATGAAGAGGTACGAGTCGTACTCGTCGATCTTCGGCCGCTGATTGCGGGAGAGGACGTCCTCGAGGTCCAGCGGGTGGAACTCGAACTGCTCCTCGAGCCAGGACATCTCGAGCTGCGAGGGGCGCTCGATATTGACCCAGCGCAGGCCCTCGCCGTCGATCGTCTCGACGTTCGGCGTGCGCTCGCGCTGCTGGTCAGGCTGCGGGGGGAGCTGCGGGGACCGCGCGCCGCGGCGCAGCCTCGGCTTCGGAAGGCTCGGCATCGGCTTGGCTGTCCTCGGTCGCTCGGGTTCCCATCACCCACAAATCTACCCATCGACCCTGCACGTGGGCGGGATATCCCGTGCTACTGTCCGCGTACATAACCGCCACATCTAGAGGGGTGGAGGGACTGGCCCGTTGAAACCCCGGCAACCCCCCCAAAGCGAGAGCTTCGGGGAAGGTGCCAATTCCAGCAGGTGGATTGCCTGACAGATGTGAGTAAGTCCCGCAACGGACCTCTACTCGCACCGGGTGGAGGTTTTTTCGTAGGTGAGCGAGCAACGGGACATAAGGAGCTGAGGATCAGATGGCCGTCGAAGGGCTTCGGTGCAAGGAATGCGGGACCGCCTATCCGCTGGAGGCGCTGTACTTCTGCCAGGAGTGCTTCGGCCCCCTCGAGGTTGCGTACGACCATTCGCAACTGGACCCGGACGAGGCCCGCCGCAAGATCCAGGCGGGCAGCGCTGGGATCTGGCGTTACGCCGACTTCCTGCCGTTCGCCGGTGGCCCGCCGCCTACGCGCACGCCGCTAGAGCCAGGCCTGACCCCGCTGATCCGCGCCGACCGGCTGGCCGAGCGCCTGGGCCTGGGCGAGGTCTGGGTCAAGAACGACGCGGCGAACCCCACGCACTCATTCAAGGACCGCGTCGTCGGCGTGGCGGTGGCGAAGGCTCGTGAGCTGGGCTTCGAGACGCTCGCCTGTGCTTCCACCGGGAACCTGGCCAACGCCGTCGCGGCGCACGCGGCGGCCGCGGGGCTCGACTCCTACGTGTTCGTCCCGAGCGACCTCGAGGAGCAGAAGCTCTTGGCGACCGGGATCTACGGCACCCGGCTGGTCGGCGTGAAGGGCACCTACGACGACGTCAACCGGCTGTGCACGGAACTGTGCGAGGAGCGCCCCTGGGCGTTCGCGAACGTGAACCTGCGCCCTTACTACTCCGAGGGCTCGAAGACGGTCGCCTACGAGATCGCCGAGCAGCTCGGCTGGAGCCTGCCCGACCGGGTCGTCTGCCCGATCGCCTCGGGCTCGCTGTTCACGCGCATCGGGCGCGGGTTCTCCGAATGGCTCGAGCTGGGTCTGGTCGACGGCGAGCTGCCCACGTTCTCGGGCGCTCAGGCCGAGGGCTGCGGACCCGTGGCCGAGGCCTACGGCGAGGGCTGGGACGTGTGTAAGCCCGCCAAGCCCGACACGATCGCGAAGAGCCTGGCGATCGGCGACCCGGCCGATGGGCCCTACGCGCTCGAGCTGGCCCGCAGGACCGGGGGAGAGGTCGAGGCCGTGAGCGACGACCAGATCCGCGCCGGGATCCGCCTGCTCGCCGAGACCACGGGCATCTTCACCGAGACCGCCGGCGGCGTGACGGTGGCGACGCTCCGCAAGCTCGCGGAGGCCGGGCGGATCGATCGCTCGGAGCGTGTGGTCGTGGTGATCACAGGCGAGGGCCTCAAGACCCTAGACGCGGCGCGGGACTCGTTCGAGATGGCCGAGATCGAACCCACCGTGGCGTCGTTCGAGGCCCGCGCCGAGGCCACGGCGACAGCCGCGGCCTGAGGCCCGCCTCGTTACATTTCCGGGCGATGGCGATCACGGTCAAGATCCCGGCACAGCTTCGCGGCGTCACCGCGGGCGAGGGGGAGGTCCAGGTCGACGGCGCAACCGTCGGCGAGGCGCTCGACGCGGTGTTCGACGAGCACGAGGATCTCCGGGCCCGCATCACCGAGGACGGGACGCTTCGCCGGTTCGTGAACGTCTACGTCTCCGGTGAGGACATTCGCTTCCAGGACGGCCTCGACACCACGCTCTCGGACGGTGACGAGGTCACCATCCTGCCCGCCGTCGCGGGCGGTTGAGCCAGCCGGCTCTTGGGCCGGTCGCGATCCTCTGCGGAGGACGCGGTACCCGCCTGCAGGAGCGCACGCACGCGATCCCGAAGGCGCTCGTCGAGATCGGCGGTCGGCCGATCCTGTGGCACGTCATGCGGATCTACGCGGCGCAGGGCCTGCGGCGATTCGTGCTGCTGACGGGTTACCTGGGCGAGATGATCGAGGAGTTCGTCGCCGAGGCCGACTGGCCCGAGGAGATCGATATCGCCTGTGTCGACACGGGCCTCGAGACCCCGACCGGCGGCAGGCTGGCGCTGGCCGCGGACCATCTGGCCGAGGGGCCCTTCTGCCTGACCTACGCGGACGGCGTGGCCGACATCGACCTCGCGGCCCTTGCGGCGGCGCACCGGCGCGCCGAGCGGATCGCGACGATGACCGTCGTTCGCCCCTACAGCCAGTGGGGCATCGCGGTGATCGACGACGCCGAGCGAATCACCGGCTTCGACGAGAAGCCGCGGCTTGAGTCCTGGATCAACGGCGGGTTCATGTGCGTCGAGCCGGAGTTCCTCTCCTACGTCGAGGCGACCAGCGTCCTCGAGGAGGCGCCGCTGCGCCGTGTTGCCGCGGAGGGCCAGCTGAACGCCTACCGCCACACCGGCTTCTGGGACTGCATGGACACCTACAAGGACGCGGTCGTGTTGAACGATCTCTGGGAGCAGGGCCAGGCGCCCTGGGCGGTCTGGGACCGCCGCGCCCCGTGGGTGACGTGGATGACGGCTGAGGTCGCGCTCGTCACGGGGGCGCGCGGCTTCGCGGGGGCGTGGGTTGCCAAGGCGCTCTTGGAGGAAGGACATGCCGTCGTCTCGCTCGACAAGCACCGCCCCGAGCGGCCCGTCTCGACACTTCAGCTCCTAGGCGTCGAAGGCGACGTCGAGGATGTGTCGGGGGACCTGACCAACGGCGAGCAGATCGAGCGCCTCCTGTCCAGCCGCCGCGTGTCAGCCGTCTTTCACTTGGCGGCTGACGCGATCGTCGGCGACGTCCCGGCCTCGCCGGTCCGCGCGTTCGAGACCAACGTCCGCGGCACCTGGACGGTTCTCGAGGCCTGCCGGCGCGCCGGCGTCGGGCGGGTCGTCGTCGCGTCCTCTGACAAGGCCTATGGCGCCCACGAGCGGCTCCCTTATCGCGAGGACTATCCGCTCCGGGCCAGCGCCCCGTACGAGGCGTCCAAGGCCGCCGCGGACATCATCGCCCGCAGCTACTGGCATTCCTACAGCCTGCCCGTCGCCGTCACCCGCTTCGCGAACATCTACGGAGGGGGCGACCTCAACTTCTCGCGACTGGTCCCGGAGGCCGTCTGCGCCGCGTTGGACGGCCGCCCGCCGGTCATCCGCTCGGACGGCACGCCCCAGCGCGACTTCCTCTACGTCTCCGACGCGGCGTCGGCCTACCTCGCGATCGCCGCCGGGCTGGACCGCGACGACGTCCGCGGCGAGGCGTTCAACGCCGGTGGCGGCGAGCCCCACTCGGTCGGCGAGGTCGTCGCCACGGTCGCCCGGCTGGCCGGCACCGGCGTCGAGCCCGACATCCGCGGCGGCGGCAACCCCGAGGGGGAGATCGACCGCCAATGGGTCGATTCCACCAAGATCCGAGAGCGCTGTGGCTGGACGCCCGCTGTCGACCTCGAGGCGGGGCTCCGACGCGCGATCGAGTGGTATCGCGAGCACCCCGAGGCCCGGCCGACGGCCGGCTAGAGCTCACGCGATCCCATCCGGTCTGTCGACTTACAGTCGGTATGCGACTCGACAGGCAGGAGCTGTTCCGCGCCTACTCGGCGCTGGCGATCGCGTCGCAGAGCTTGGTAAGCGCGTCCTGGGCCTGGCCCGATGGCAGCTGGTTGACCGCGCTCTTGCAGGAGCTCGCGGCCTGGGACAGCGCCTGCTTCGCATCCTCGCTGCCCGAGCTCAGCGCCTGCGTGGCTGTCTTGCCGACAGAGGTGCACGCGCTGGCGAGCGCGGTCCCTGCGGAACCGCCAAGCTGACTGGCCTCGTCGCTGCAGGACTTCACGGCCTGATCGACCGTCTGTTCCGCAGAGCTGCCGGCCGAGGTGGAAGTCGAGCTCGTTGTCGTCTCGTCGTCATCGCCGCAACCTGCCCCGATCGACGCGCATGCGAGCACGACAGCTAGCCCCAGGGGCATCGAAAAGCGATGTCCTCGCACGCCTATCTCACGCATTCGGTCTCCCTCATCTCGGTCAAGCCAATTACAGCACGCCCGGCAGGATTCGAACCTGCGGCCTCTTCCTCCGGAGGGAAGCGCTCTATCCAGCTGAGCTACGGGCGCTCGGGACCGAGTCTAGAGCGAGTGGCCGGGTGCGCGGCTACGGTTCGCGCGTGGACCTCGACGTCGTCTTTCTCGGCACCGGCGGCTCCGTGCCAACGGCACGGAGGGCGACCGCCTGCCTGCTGGCTCGCCTGGGAGGGGACCGGCTGTTGTTCGACTGCGGGGAGGGTTCCCAGCGCCAGATGCAGCGCTCGACGGGCCTAGTCCAGGTCGACGAGCTGTACCTGACGCACTTCCACGCCGACCACTACCTGGGCATCCCCGGCCTGCTGAAGACCTACGACCTGACCGATCGCCAGGTGCCCCTGCGGGTGGTCGGGCCGCCCGGGCTGACCGACCTCTTCGCCTCGCTCCGGCGCATCTTCGGGCGGATCTCCTATGAGCTCGAGCTGGTCGAGCTAGGAGAGGGGGAGGCGGTTCGCCGCGACGGCTACGAGGTGCGTTCGTTCCCGGTCGACCACCGCATGCGCGCCTACGGCTACGCGATCGTCGAGGACGAGCGCCCGGGCCACCTCGACCCCAAGCGTGCGGCCGAGCTCGGCGTCACCCACGGCCCGGACCTGGGCCGGCTTCAGCGCGGTGAGGAGGTCGACGGAGCCGAGGGGCCGGTGCGCCCCGCCGACGTGATGGGCGTGACGCGGGCCGGGCGCAAGGTGGTGATCACCGGCGACACGGTGCCGACCGAGATGACCCGCTTGGCCGCCCACGAGGCGCAGCTGCTGGTCCACGACGCCTCGTTCGCCGACCAGGAGGCCGAGCGGGCCGCCGAGACCGGCCACTCGACGGCCCGCCAGGCCGCGCGGCTTGCCAGCGATGCCGGGGTCGAGATGCTGGCGCTGGTCCACGCCTCGACCCGCTACGACGTCCGCGACCTGCTGGCCGAGGCCCGGGAGGTGATGCCCGGCGCGATCGCCCCGCGCGACTTCGACGTGGTCGAGATCCCATTTCCCGAACGCGGCCGGCCGCGCCTGGTCGAGCGGGGCGCGAGGCCTCCGCACCCACCCGTCGCTGGTTGAAGCATGGGGTAGCCCAGGGGCTATCCGAGCCTTCAGAAAGCCGTTCGCTAGCCCAGCGGCGCGGCGAGGTCGCCGATGGCGTTGGCGATCGCGGGGGCCTGCTCCTCCTGCAGGAAGTGCTTCGCCGGCAGCAGGATCGTGTCGTCCACCTTCAGGACCTCCTCGACGACGCGCAGGCGGTCCAGGCCCAGCGCCGGGTCGCGCTCGCCCCACACGATGCGGGCCGGCCACTTGCGCTCGGCGAGGCCGTCCCACAGGAAGCGCTGCTTGTCGGCGGTCAGCTCGAAGCCGCGCATGATCCGCAGGAACGCGCGGCCACGGTCGCGGTGCTTCAACAGGTGGATGTGGGCCTCGACCTCGTGGCGAGGCGTCGCCGAGCGATCGTCGATCCCCTCCAGGTAGAAGAGCTGGGAGCCGATCCACGGCTGAAGCATCGCCAGCCAGACCTCGCCGATGCCGCGGATCGAGAACGGGTGCATCGGCCAGGGCCGGCGGAACGTGGCGACGTCGAGGAAGGTGTTGAGCGCCGTCACCGAGAGCACCCGGTCGGGGTTGTTGATCGCCCACTCGAGGCCGATCGGGCCGGAGATGTCGTGGACGACGAGGTGACAGCGGTCGATCCCCAGCGCGTCGATCGCCTCGCCCGTCCAGCCGGCGAGCCCAGTCCAGGAGTAGTCGAAGTCCTCGGGCCGCTCGGCGAGGCCAAGCCCGGGGTAGTCGAAGGCCACCGCGTGAAGGCCCTGGCCCGCGACCGCGGGAACGACCTTGCGGTAGAGAAACGAGGACGTGGGCACGCCGTGAAGGAGCACCACGGTCCCGCCCGTGCCCGCCTCGCGCACGAACGAGGAGACGCCGCCGGCCGAGAACCGCCGGCCGGCCGCCTGGTGGATCGCGATCGCCTCGCGGGTGGCGTCACTGAGCTTCACGGGGTGATCCTCGCATTTATGGCGAGCGGAACGGGGTAGCCGGACGGAAGCGGGGAGGTTCTCGAAGGGAGAGATATGAATGTGATGGATCGCATTCGGGGACGGACGGACGATCGTTATGACCAGACCGCCGAAAACAGGTATGACCGTGCCGGCGCGGTCGGTCCCGACGGCCGGCATGACGTGGCGATCGAACGCCAGCACGAGCACTACGGCGGTCTCAACTGGGGCGCCGGGTTCTTCGGCTGGCTGGTGGCGGTTGGCATGGCCGTCCTGCTGACGGCACTCCTGAGCGCCGCGGGCGCCGCAGTAGCCATCTCCGAGTTCGAGTCGCCCGGTGAGGCGATTGCCAACGCCGATACGGTCGGGCTGGCCAGCGGCATCGCGCTGCTCGTAATCGCCCTCATCTCCTACTTCGCTGGCGGCTACGTTGCGGGACGAATGTCTCGCTTCGATGGGGCCCGTCAGGGAGCGGCCGTGTGGCTCTGGGCGATCATCATCACCGTGCTGCTCGCCCTGGTCGGCGTCATCGCGGGCGAGGAGTGGAACGTCTTCGCGGGCCTCGACCTGCCGCGCATCCCGATCGACGAGGACACCACCACCGGCGGCATCATCCTGCTGGTGTTGGTGCTGGCGGGCACGCTGCTCGCCGCTGCGGCGGGTGGGAAGGCGGGTGAGAGCTATCACCGCCGTGTCGACAGGGCCGGCTATCGAGCGGCCGGCGAGCGGCCGGCGCGCGCCACGGAGGATGACCGGGCGGCGCACCGACCCGCCTGAGCCGGCTTGTGCCAGCGGCCCCGCGGAAGCCCCGGGCTTCCGCGGGGCCCGCTGGTAGGCTGCCTGCGTCGGTTCCTTTAACCCGGTCCGGAGAGACCAGGAAGGGGCACGCTTAGTGGAAGGCCCGGAGAAGGTCGTCCTCGATCGAGAGGACTTCAGGCGCACGCTCGTGCGGATCGCGCACGAGATCATCGAGAAGAACACCGGTGGCGAGGAGCTCGCCCTGGTCGGCATCCACACCCGCGGCGCGCTGCTGGGGGCCAGGCTGCACACGCTCGTCGGCGAGTTGAGCGGCTCCGAGGTCCCGCTGGGCGACATCGATATCTCGTTCTACCGCGACGACATCGACGGCCGCGAGCCCGGCGCCGCGCCCGTCGTTCACGCGTCGCACCTGGACTTCGACCTCGACGGCCGAACGATCGTCCTGGTCGACGACGTCCTCTTCACCGGCCGCACCGCCCGCGCGGCCATCGAGGCGCTATTCGACTACGGCCGGCCCGGCCGGGTGCAGCTTGCCGCGCTCATCGACCGCGGCCACCGCGAGCTTCCGATCCGCCCCGACTACGTCGGCAAGAACCTGCCGACCTCCCGCGACGAGCGGGTCTACGTGCGGATGGAGGAGGAGGACGGGTTCGACGAGGTGGCGATCGGGCCGCCGTCCGAGATCAAGGTCACGGCGGGAGTGGAGGAGGACTGATGCGTCATCTGCTGGCAGTCGAGGGAATGGAACGCGCCGAGATCGAGCGCATCCTCGAGCGGGCCGAGAGCTTCGCCGAGGTGGGCCGGCGCGACATCAAGAAGGTGCCGACCCTCCGCGGCCGCACGATCGTCAGCCTCTTCTACGAGGCCAGCACTCGCACCAGCTCGTCGTTCGAGCTGGCGGCGAAGCGGCTTTCCGCCGACGTCGTGTCGGTCAAGTCCGCCGGTTCGTCGGTCGACAAGGGCGAGTCGCTCAAGGACACCATCGCGACGCTCAGCGCCTACGGCCCCGAGGCGATCATCATCCGCTCGCCGCACGCCGGCGCCGCGCAGATGGTCACCCGCTGGACCGACGCGGCCGTCGTGAACGCGGGCGACGGCAAGCACGAGCACCCAAGCCAGGCCCTGCTCGACGTCTTCACCCTGCGCCGCCGCCTGGGCGACCTGGACGGCAAGAGCATCTGGATCGTCGGCGACGTCCTCCACAGCCGCGTCGCGCGGTCCTGCGCCCTCGCCTTCGCCGAGATGGGCGCCAAGGTGACGCTGGCCGGCCCGCCGACCCTGATCCCGCGGGACATCGAGCAGGCGATCAGCTGCGAGGTCTCCTACGACCTGGACGGCTTGGGCGACGCCGACGTCGTGTACGCCCTGCGGATGCAGCGCGAGCGTATGAAGGACTCGTTCGTGCCGTCCCTGCGCGAATACGCGGCCCACTACCAGATCGATGCCAGGCGACTGGGCCCGCGCCAGCTCCTGATGCATCCCGGCCCCGTCAACCGGGGCGTCGAGCTCTCGGCCGAGGTGATCGACGGGCCCGCGTCGCTGATGACCGCCCAGGTGGAGAGCGGCCTGGTGGTCCGGATGGCGATCCTCTACGAGCTGCTCACCGGTGACGACCGGCCTTCCGCCGCCAAGAACGGCGAGACGGAGTCCCACGAGCTGCCGGCGCCGACCCCGATCGGGGAGCCAGCGTGAGGCGCGTCTCCGAGCTCGACTGGCGGGGGGCCGGCGAGAACTCCGGGGCGCTTGTCTTGAGCCGCGCCTCCGTCCTCGACCCTCGGCAGGGGCTCGAGGCCGTCCACGACGTGGTGGTCCGCGACGGCGAGATCGCCGAGCTGGCGGCGCCCGGCGAGGGCGAGGCGCCCGGGGCAGAGGCGATCGACGCCGAGGGCAAGCACGTCTTCCCGGCGTTCTTCGACCCGCACGTCCACCTGCGCGAGCCCGGGGGAGAGGACGCCGAGGACGTCGAGACCGGCTCGCGCGCGGCGGCCGCGGGCGGGTACTGCGGGATCCTCGCGATGGCCAACACGCGTCCGCCCGTCGACACCGCCGCCGACATCAGCGCCCTGCGCGAGCGCGCGGCGGCCGAGGCCTCGGTCCCGGTGGGCTTCCTGGCCACGGTCACGATGGCGATGGCGGGCAAGGAGCTGACCGAGATGGCCGAGCTTCGCGATGCGGGCGCGGCCGGCTTCTCCGACGACGGGCTTCCCATCCGCAGCGCTCGGGTGCTGCGGCGCGCGCTGCAGTATCAGCGCCTGGCCGGGCTCCAGATCGCGCTTCACGAGGAGGACCCGGAGCTGTCGGGCGCCGGGGTGATGCACGAGGGCGCGGTGTCAGCGATGCTCGGCCTGGAAGGGGTCCCGTCGGTCTCGGAGTCGACGATGATCGCCCGCGACGCCGCCGTGGCCCGCTACGAGGACGCACGGATCCACGTCCAGCACCTCTCGGCCCGCGAGTCCGTGGAGGCGGTCGGGGCCGCGAAGGCCTCCGGCGTCGCGATCACCTGCGAGGTGACCCCGCACCACCTGACCCTCACCGACGAGGCGGTCCGCAGCTTGGACGCGCGCTTCAAGATGAATCCCCCGCTTCGCTCGGAGAGCGATCGCCAAGCGCTGATCGACGGCCTGCGGGCTGGGGTCATCGATTGCATCGCGACCGACCACGCGCCGCACCCCCCGGAGCGCAAGGAGGTCCCGCTCGAGGAGGCTGCCATGGGCGTGACCGGGCTGGAGACGGCGTTCAGCGTGATCCACACCGACCTGGTGCTGCCCGGAGTGCTCGATCTCGGCCTGGTCGTCGGGAAGATGAGCTCCGGCGCCGCAGCCTTCGACATCGAGCCCCCGTCGCTGGCACCCGGAAGCGAGGCCAATCTGGTCCTGTTTGACCCGGCCGCGGGCTGGGAGGCCGGAGCAGAGGGCTGGGAGAGCCGCTCGGACAACTCGTGCTTCGCCGGCCGCCAGCTGACCGGGCGGGTGCTGATGACGGTCGCGGCAGGGGGCGTCGCCTACCGCCAGCGCTCGTTCGCCATGGGAGTTGCCGGATGAGGGCCGCAGGCAGCGCCCCGTACTCGGGGCGGCTCTCAGCGGGCGACGACTGCAGATGTTCGGGAGTTGCGGAGTGAGCGTCGAGAAGCTCGACCGCGAGCGCGCCGCGCTCGTGGTGGTGGACGTCCAGGAGGCGTTTCGCAAGGCGATCCCCGGCTTCGAGGAGGTCGCCGCGGCGACCGCGACCCTGGTCAGGGGCGCGGGCGCCCTTCGCATCCCCGTCGTCGTGACAGAGCAGTACCCGAAGGGCCTCGGCAGGACGGTCGACCCCGTGGCGGCCGCGCTGCCCGAGGGCACCGAGCCGGTCGAGAAGGTGCGCTTCTCGGCGACGGAGGCCGACGGCTTCGACCTGGGCGGGCGCGACCAGGCACTGGTCTGCGGCATCGAGACCCACGTCTGCGTGAACCAGACCGTCCTGGACCTCCTGGGCGACGGGGTCGGCGTCCAGGTCGCCGCCGACGCGGTGGGCTCGCGAACCGACGCCAACCGCACCCTGGGGCTGGAGCGGATGGAGCGCGCGGGCGCGGCGCTCACCAGCGTCGAGACGGCGCTGTTCGAGCTCCTGGGGGGCTCGGACGCCCCGGAGTTCAAGGAAGTGCAGGCGCTGGTCAAGTGAGCGCGGAGCGGCATCGATGAATGGTGGAGTTGCGAAGCGCGAGGCAAGTCAGGTGAGCGCGCCCGGTTACCTCCTGCTCGAGGACGGCACCCGCCTCGACGGCGAGCTCTGCGGCGCCGTCGATGCCCAGGCGACCGGCGAGGTGGTGTTCAACACGTCGATGACCGGCTACCAGGAGGCCGTGACCGACCCCTCCTACGCAGGCCAGATCATCACCTTCACCTACCCGCTGGTCGGGAACTACGGGGTCGGCGCCGAGGCGATGGAGTCCGACCGCGTCCACGCCCGCGCGGTGATCATGCGCGAGGGCAAGAACGGCGAGGACGCCGCGGGCGCCGAGGGCGGCTGGCTGGATTGGCTGAACGACTGCGGGATCCCCGCCATCAGCGGCGTCGACACGCGCGCGCTCGTGAGGCGGATCCGCGAGGGGGGCGCGATGCGGGGCGGCCTTTTCGCTGCGGCCGTGCCCGAGGCCGAGGCCCGCGAGCGGGTGGGCGGCGAGCCCGCAATGGCGGGCGCCGACCTGGCTCGCACCGTCACCCCCGACGCCCCGGTCGAGTTCGATGGCGACGGGCCGCACGTGGTCGCCCTCGACACCGGCATCAAGCTCTCGATCCTGCGGCAGTTCCGCGAGCGCGACGCCCGGCTGACGCTGCTGCCCTGCACGGCGAGCTCGGCCGAGGTGCTGGATCGCGATCCAGACCTCGTCTTCCTCGCCAACGGCCCCGGCGACCCGGCGGCCCTCGACCACGTCGTCGGCACGGTTCGCGAGCTGGTCGGCAGGAAGCCCGTGATCGGCATCTGCCTGGGACATCAGCTGCTCTCCCGGGCGGTGGGCCTGGACACCTTCAAGCTGCCCTTCGGCCACCGCGGCGCCAACCACCCGGTCAAGGAGCTCGCGACGGGGCGCATCGAGATCACCTCGCAGAACCACGGGTTCGCCGTCCGCCCCCCGGACGGGGGCGAGCGGATCGAGACCGACGAGCCGGTGCGCTGGGACACCGACTTCGGCGCCGCCGAGCTCTCCCACCTCAACCTCTACGACCGCACGGTTGAGGGCCTCGAGCTCAAGGACGTCGCCGGCCGCACGGTGCAGTACCACCCGGAGGCCGGCCCCGGCCCGCACGACGCGCGGCACCTCTTCGACGAGTTCCTGGAGCTGGCCACGTGATGGCCGGGCCCCAGACGGAGTTCTCGAGCTTCCAGGAGCTCGGCCGGGAGTGCTGGCGGGTAGGCCAGGATGTCGCGCGCTCGCGCGTGCGGGTGCTCGCCGAGCTTCAGGCCGGGCGGGAGACCGCGGATGCCTAGGCGCGACGACATCCACAAGATCCTGCTGATCGGCTCCGGTCCGATCGTGATCGGCCAGGCCGCCGAGTTCGACTACTCGGGCGTCCAGGCCTGCAAGGTGCTGCGCGAGGAGGGCTACGAGGTCGTGCTCGTCAACTCGAACCCGGCGACGATCATGACCGACCCCGAGTTCGCCGACCGCACCTACGTCGAGCCGCTCACTCCCGAGTCGGTAGCCGCGATCATCGACCGGGAGCGCCCGGACGCCCTGCTGCCGACGCTGGGCGGGCAGACGGCCCTGAACCTGGCGAAGGCCCTCCACGACGATCGCGTCCTCCAGCGCATGGGCGTCGAGCTGATCGGCGCCGACTACGACGCGATCCATCGCGCCGAGGACCGCGAGGCCTTCCGCGCGACGATGCAGCAGGCCGGTCTGCGCGTCCCGTGGTCGACGATCGTCAGCTCGGTCGGCGAGGTCGAGCGCGGCCTCGCGGCCGGCGAGATCAAGCTGCCCGCGATCGTCCGGCCCGCGTTCACGCTGGGCGGGCAGGGAGGGGGCGCGGGGCACACCGACACCGAATTGCTGCAGGTGGTCTCGGAGGGCCTGGCGGCGAGCCCGATCAACCAGGTGCTGGTTGAGGAGTCGGTGCTCGGCTGGGGCGAGTTCGAGCTGGAGGTGATGCGCGACCGCAACGACAACGTCGTCGTGATCTGCTCGATCGAGAACATCGACCCGATGGGCGTTCACACCGGCGACTCGGTCACCGTCGCCCCGGCCCAGACCCTCACCGACCACCTGTACCAGGAGCTCCGCAACCAGGCGCTTCGCGTGATCCGGGCGGTGGGCGTCGAGACCGGCGGCTCGAACGTGCAGTTCGCGGTGAACCCCGAGACGGGCGAGATCGTCGTCATCGAGATGAACCCGCGGGTCTCGCGCTCGTCGGCGCTGGCGTCGAAGGCCACCGGCTTCCCGATCGCGAAGATCGCCGCCCGGCTGGCGGTCGGCTACACGCTGGAGGAGATCCCCAACGACATCACCGAGGCCACGCCGGCCTCGTTCGAGCCGACGATCGACTATGTCGTCACCAAGGTGCCGAGGTTCGCCTTCGAGAAATTCCCCGGGGCCGAGGGGGAGCTGACGACCCACATGAAGTCCGTCGGCGAGGCGATGGCCATCGGCCGAACCTTCCGCGAGTCCTTCGCGAAGGCCATGCGCTCGCGTGAGCTCGACTCGCCCGCGGACCTGCCCGCCGAGACCGAGGCCATCCTGGAGCGTCTCGAGACCCCCAGCTCGGACCGCTTCGACCTGATCGAGGAGGCCTTCGCGCGCGGGGTCGAGGTGGAGGAGGTCCACCGCCGGACCTCAGTCGACCCGTGGTTCCTGCGGGAGCTCCGGGCGCTGGCCACCGAAGGCGACGGCACTGAGGACCTCGATCGGACCTTCAAGTCGGTCGACACCTGCGCGGCCGAGTTCGAGGCGCGGACGCCGTACTTCTACTCGGGCCACGAAAGAAGGCCCGCCACCTCCTCGCAGCGAGCGTCAGCGAGCGGTGATCCCGGCGAGGCCGGGATTCCTCCGGGGGTGCGGGGGCGCACATTCCTTCAGGGCGAGGTCGACCGGGGTGAGCGCGAGTCGGTGGTGATCCTGGGCGCCGGCCCCAACCGGATCGGGCAGGGCATCGAGTTCGACTACTGCTGTGTTCACGCCGCGATGACGGTGCGCGAGTCGGGCCGCGATGCGGTGATGATCAACTGCAACCCGGAGACGGTCTCGACCGACTACGACACCTCCGACCGCCTCTACTTCGAGCCGCTCACGGCCGAGGATGTGCTGGCGGTGATCGAGGTCGAGCAGCCCGAGGGCGTAATCGTTCAGTTCGGGGGTCAGACGCCCCTGCGGCTGGCGAAGGCGCTCGAGGAGGCTGGGGTCCCGCTGCTGGGCACCCCGGTCGACGCGATCGACCTGGCCGAGGACCGCGGCCGGTTCGGGGCCCTGCTGCGGCGGCTCGAGATCGCGCATCCGCCGTACGGCACGGCGCTGTCCGCCGAGGAGTCGCTGATGATCGCCGAGGACGTGGGCTTCCCGCTCCTGGTGCGTCCGTCCTACGTGCTGGGAGGTCGCGCGATGGAGATCTGTTACTCCAGCGACGACCTGTCGGCCTACCTCGAGGCCAACGTCAAGGCCGACCAGGAGCACCCGCTGCTGCTCGACCGCTTTCTCGAGGACGCGATCGAGGTCGACGTCGACGCGCTCAGCGACGGAACCGACGTCGCGGTCGCGGGGATCATGCAGCACGTCGAGGAGGCCGGGGTTCACTCCGGCGACTCGGCCTGCGTGATCCCCCCGATGAGCCTGGGCTCCGAGATGCTCGAGGAGATCACCCAGACGACCCGGCGGATGGCGCTCGAACTGAGCGTCGTGGGCCTGATCAACATCCAGTACGCGGTCGCGGGCGGCAAGCTGTACGTGATCGAGGCGAATCCGCGTGCCTCGCGGACCGTGCCGTTCGTCTCGAAGGCGATCGGGGCGCCGCTGGCCAAGATCGCCTGCCGGCTGATGCTGGGCGAGTCGCTCGCCGACCAGGAGCTGCCCACGATGCACAACGGCCACGTGTCGGTGAAGGAGGCGGTGCTGCCGTTCGCGCGGTTCGCCGGGGCCGACGCGGTGCTGGGGCCCGAGATGAAGTCGACCGGCGAGGTCATGGGGATCGCGACCGACTTCCCGACCGCGTTCGGCAAGGCTCAGGCGGCGGCCGGGTTGGCGCTCCCCAGCGAGGGGACCGTGTTCATCACGGTCACCGATACCGACAAGCCGGCCGCCACCCAGCTCGCGGCGCGCTTCCACGACGTGGGCTTCGACATCATCGCCACCTCGGGAACCGCCCAGGCGATCTCGCGGATGGGCATCCCGGTCCGGTCGATCAACAAGATCGCCGAGGGCTCGCCCCACGTCGTCGACTTCATCAACGACGGGACCGTCGGCCTCGTCATCAACACGCCCACGGGGCGCGGGGCGCGGACCGACGGCTACGAGATCCGCTCGGCAGCCACGCGCAAGGACATCCCGTGCATCACGACGATGACGGGCGCCTCGGCGGCCACCCGCGCCATCGTCGCCGCCCGTGAGCGCGGCGCCGCCCCGATCTCGCTCCAGGAGCTGCACGGGTTCGCCGCCGAGCGCGAGGCCGCCGCAGGCACCACGCCGTGACCGAGCGCGTCCAGGCCCCGCCCGCGAGGCGCCTGACCGAGATCGCGTCAAACCGCGCCAGCGGCGGCTACCGGATCTTCTCGGCGCTCGACCCCGGTGGCCCGACGCCCGAGGCAGGGCAGTTCTACATGCTCGCCGCGGCCGAGGGCTGGAGCGGGGAGGAGGGACGGCCGTTCCTGCCGCGGGCCTTCTCGGTCGCGGCCGCCGAGCCCGCCCGCGGCGCCGTCCGGCTGGACTTCCTGGTCGAGGGCGTGGGCCCGGGCACCGACCGGCTTGCGGCGCTCGCGCGGGGCGACGGCCTGTTCCTCACCGGGCCGCTGGGACGGCCGTTCTCCAGCCCGCGCGAGCTCTCCGGCTCGGCGGCGGGCGCGATCCTCGTCGGCGGCGGGATCGGCATCGCGCCGCTCGCGATCCTGCGGCGGCGCCTGGCACGCTCAGGCGTCCCCCAGCGGGTCCTGCTGGGCTTTCGCGACCGCGAGCACTCGGGGGGCGTCGAGGAGCTCTTCGGGTGCGAGGAGACAAGGCTGGCCAGCGAGGACGGGCACGCCGGGCACCGCGGATACGTGACCGACCTGCTGGCGGTGATGCTCGCCGGCGACGAGGCGGGGTCGGCGGTGGTCTACGCCTGCGGTCCGCCGGCGATGCTCGAGGCCGTGCGCGCCCTCTGCGCCGAGCACGGCGTGGCCGCCGAACTGGCGATGGAGTCGCCGATGGCCTGCGGCTACGGCGCCTGCTTCGGATGCGCGGTCCCGCTGGCCGCGGGGGGCTACATGCGCCTCTGCGTCGACGGGCCGGTGGTCAAGGCAGAGGAGATCGAGACCGCGCTCGTCGCGGGGGCGGGGCACCGATGATCGCTCCGGGGCCCATCGACCTCTGCGGGATCAAGCTCTCCCATCCCGTGCTCAACGGCAGTGGGACGTTCGACGCGATCGCCGCCCGGCGGGCGTTCGGCGAGGCGCTCTGGGAGCGCTTCCCGTTCTCGGCCTTCGTCTCGAAGACGATCACGCCCCAGCCCCGCCCCGGCAACCCGCCGCCCCGGCTGTACGAGACCCCGAGCGGGATGATCAACTCGATCGGGCTCCCGAACAAGGGGCTCGAGGGGTTCCTGGCCGCCGACCTGCCCCAGCTCGCCGAGCTGCCGGTGCCGCTGATCGTCTCGGTGATGGGGACGAGCCGCGAGGAGTTCGCCGAGCTCGTCCAGGGCGTGGCCGGTCACCAGGCCGTCGCCGCGGTCGAGCTGAACGTCTCGTGCCCGAACGTCAAGTCCGGCCTGATCGTGGGCGAGCAGCCCGCCGAGACCGAGGCGCTCCTGCGCCACCTGCGCCCGCTGACCGACAAGCCGCTGATCGTGAAGCTGACTCCGAACGTCGCCGACCCCGCCGCGGTGGCGGTCGCCGCCGAGGAGGGTGGGGCGGAGGCCGTCTCGCTGATCAACACCGTCAAGGCGGTGGCGATCGCTCCCGGTTCGTCCGAGCCCTGGCTTGGAGCGGGGAGCGGCGGCCTGTCGGGCCCTGCGGTTCGGCCGATCGCGCTGCAGCAGGTGAGCCGCGTCGCGCCGGCGGTGGGGATCCCCGTGATCGGCATGGGCGGGATCGAGACCGGGCGACACGCGTTCGAGTTTCTCGCGGCCGGCGCCGCCGCGGTGGCCGTCGGAACCGCCTCGTTCCGCGACCCGTCCGCGGGCCTGCGGGTGGCGGCCGAGCTTGCGGCGGGGCTCTCCGCCGCCTCCAGGGCGGGCACCTCCGGGCCGCCGCCGGGTCCCGAGCGGACGATCGCGCCATCGACCTCAACCTGAGGTCGAAGCGAATTTCACGAAAATTGCTCCGAACCCCCTTGCACGCAGGGCAACCGCACGTATAATCGCCGCCGCCCGATGGCCCCTCCCGTCGACACCTCCGCCGCCGTTCCCGCCAGGACCAGCGAGCAGAGGATGAAGGCCCTCAACAAGGCGAACGAGATCCGCACCGCCCGCGCCCAGTTGAAGCGCGACCTCAAGGCCGGCAAGATGCAGATCCAGAAGCTGCTCCTCGATCCGCCCGAGTACGTCCTCTCGGCGAAGGCCTTCGACATGATCCTCGCGGTCCCGAAGTACGGCCGGGTCAAGGCCAACAAGATCCTTTCCCAGTGCAGGATCTCTCCGTCGAAGACGATCGGCGGCCTCTCCGAGCGCCAGCGCACCGAGCTGGTGCACATGCTCCAGCGCTAGCGGCTGCTCGCCCACGCCACGCGAGAGGGGACGAAGCCGGGCGGTTCCGGCCCCTCCATACGGCAGGATGCTCGCCGTGGCAAAGGTCTTCGTGATCACCGGGCCGTCGGGTGTCGGCAAGGGCACGCTCATCGCCGAGCTCCTGGGGCGGCTTGGCGACCTCGAGCTCTCGACGTCGGCGACGACGCGCTCGCCGCGAGAGGGCGAGGTCGACGGGCGCGAGTACCACTTCCTCTCGCCGGATGAGTTCGCGGCGCGGGCGGAGGACGGCGACTTCCTCGAGCACGCGACCTTCTCGGGCAACCGCTACGGGACCCTGCGCTCGGAGGTCGAGCGCTGCCTCGACGCGGGGACGTCGCTGGTGCTGGAGATCGAGGTCCAGGGCGCCCGCCAGGTCCGCGCCGCGCTGCCCGAGCACTCGGTCCTGATCTTCATCGCGCCCCCCGACCCGTCCGCCCTGCGCGAGCGGCTCGCGAGTCGCGGCACCGACTCCGAGGAAGCGATCGAGCGCCGGCTGGAGACCGCCAAGCAGGAGCTCGAGGCTCAGCAGGAGTTCAAGCACGTGGTCGTTAACGACGACATCTCCGCGGCGGCCGACGAGCTGGAGCGAATCGTCGAGGGCGAACTCGCCTGAGCCCCTCGCGCGCCCACCCCACTACAATCCTCCGCCGATGATCAAGCCACGCGTCGACAAGCTCCTGGATCAGACCGATTCGCACTACGCCGCAGTCCTGGTCGCCGCCAAGCGTGCGCGCCAGCTGAACAGCTACTACCGGGCGCTCGGTGAGGGCTCCTACGAGGAGTACACGCCGCCGATGGTCGAGACCACCACCGGCAACTACCTCACGATCGCGCTCGAGGAGCTGGCTCAGAGCAAGATCAAGTACGAGTACCGGGCGTAAGCCCCTTCGGGAGACCGCGCCCGTTTTCTCGATGTCGCGGGCGTACCCTCTGAGCCATGGCTCGGATACTGCTCGGCGTTAGCGGCGGGATCGCCGCCTACAAGGCCCTCGAGCTGGCCCGGCTGGCGACTAAGGCCGGCCACGGCGTGCGCGTCCTGATGACGCCCACGGCTCACAAGTTCGTGGGCGCCGCATCGTTCGAGGGGATCGTCGGGGCACCCGTCCTGACCGACGAGTTCGAGCGCGACCCGATGCGCGGCGCCTACCCAGGCGACGCCGCGCCCGAGCACGACCCGATCGGCCACCTGGAGGTTGCTGCGAACGCCGACGCTTTCATCGTCGCCCCGGCCACCGCGAACACCGTCGCGAAGCTCGCCTCGGGCGCCGCCGATTCGATGCTCACGACCTCATTCCTGGCATGCACCGCGCCGCGGCTGGTCGCCCCGGCCATGAACGACCGCATGTATGCGGATGCCGCGACCCAGGCGAACCTGGACACGCTGCGCGAGCGCGGAGTGATCGTGATCGACCCGGACACCGGGGCGCTGGCCTCGCGTGGAGAGTGGGGGGCCGGGCGGCTGCCCGCTCCCGAGCAGCTGCTCGAGGCGGTCGAGGCGGCGCTCCCGGGGCCGACCGGCGAATGGGACGGCCTGCGGGTGCTGGTCACAGCCGGAGGTACCCGCGAGCCGATCGACCCGGTGCGCTTCATCGGCAACCGCTCGAGCGGCCGGATGGGTCTTGCCGTCGCCGAGCGCGCCCGCGCGCGCGGAGCGCAGGTCACGCTGGTCGCCGCGAACGTCTCGCTGCCGGCGCCGGCGGGCGTCGAGCGGATCGACGTCGAGACGACCGCCGAGTTGGCGGCGGCCGTGCGAGCCGAGTTCTCCCGCTGCCACGTGCTGGTGATGGCGGCCGCGGTCGCCGACTTCACCCCGGAGCGCTCGAGCCTCGGCAAGCTGGCCCGCGCCGGGAGCGGCGGCCTGGAGCTGCGCCTGAGCGAGACCGAGGACATCCTCGCCGGCGTCGCCGCCGATCGGACGCCGGACCAGACGCTCGTCGGCTTTGCCGCCGAGCACGGGGCCGAGGCGATCTCCCGTGCCCGGGAGAAGCTGGTCCGTAAGGGCCTCGACGCGATCGTCTTCAACGACGTGAGCCGATCGGAGATCGGCTTCGACTCGGCCGAGAACGAGGTGACGATCGTCGAGGCGGACGGCGAGCACACGGTGCCGCTCGCCTCCAAGCAGGACATCGCCGACGCCATCCTCGATCGGGTGGCCGGGTTGCGCTCCGGCCTACACTCGAAGAGTGGCTGAAGCCGACTCGAACGACCTCTATTCGCTCTACACCCGAGGCATGTCGCTGCTCGACTCGGGCGACTTCGCCCAGGCCGCTGTCCCGCTCGCGAAGGCCGCCAGGCTGGCGCCAGAGAAGGCGTCGGTCCGTGAGGCCCTCGGCCGCGCCTACTTTCGCTCCAGCCGCTTCGACGAGGCCGCTGCCGAGTTCGAGGCCGTGCTCGAGTCCCACCCGGTGGACGACTACGCGCACTTCTGCCTGGGGCGCGCCCTGACCAAGTGCGGCGAGCGCGACCGGGCGCGCCACCACCTGGCGCTGGCATCGAACCTGCGGCCCGACCGCCGCGACTACCGGCTCTACCGCGACCGGCTTCGCGCCACGTCCCCCTGAGTGTCAGTTGCGGGCCGTCGTCCAGCGGGTGAGCCAGGCGGCGGTCGACGTCGAGGGCGACCGGGTGGCGCAGATCGGCCCTGGCATGTTGGTGCTCTTGGGCGTCGCGCGCGACGACACGGCCGCGATCGCCGACCGCCTCGCCGACAAGCTCCTGAAGCTGCGGATCTTCGATGACGCGGACGGGCGGATGAACGAGCCGCTGGGCGATCGCGAGGTCCTGTGTGTCAGCCAGTTCACCCTGCACGGCGACACGCGCAAGGGCAACCGCCCAAGCTACGTGCAGGCGGCCGCCGGCGAGGTGGCCGAGCCGCTCTATGAGCGAGTGTGCGATCGCCTCGGCGCCAGGCGTGGCGTGTTCGGCGCGTGCATGGGCGTCGCCCTCGTCAACGACGGCCCGGTGACGCTCATCCTGGACGCCTGAGGCGCTCGGGCAGCCAGGCAGGTGCGAGCTATACTCGCCGGACCTCTTTTCGCACCCGAACCCTTATCACTGAGGTGGGCCCGGGCCCACCTTTTTTTGGGCTCTGATGCGGGGGGAGGGAGACACAAACAACCAGCATCGAGGAAGAGTGAGCGAAGCCGCTGAGCTAGAGATGACGATCGAGCGCCGGCTGGGCGACCTCGACCCGGCGATCGAGTTGATCGCGGTCGAGCAGCCCGCCGCCGAGTCGCTGCGGATCTACGTCGACCACCCTGACGGGGTGGATATCGCTCTGTGCGAGCGCGTCACGGGCCAGCTCCGGGACCTGCTCGACCAGTGGACGCTGGAGGTCTCGTCGCCCGGTTCCGACCGGCCGCTGACGAAGCCCGAGCACTACCACCAGTACCTCGGCCGTCGCGTGCGCGTTCGCACGCAGGAGGCCATCGAGGGCCAGCGGAACTTCACGGGAACGATCGCCGCGGCTGACGAGGCCGGCGTCTCGCTCGACGCCGAGTCCGGCCCGGTCGAGATCCCGTTCGCCGGCATCCGTCGCTCGAACCTCGTGCCCGAGCTTTCCGGAGGCCCGAGCGCGGAGCCCCGAAAGGGAGAAGAGATGTTGCGAAGCGCGAGTCAGGAGGTTCAGTCTTGAGCCGCGAGATCGTTGAGGCCATCAGGGGCCTCGAGCAGGAGAAGGGGATCGACGCCGAGACCCTGATGGCGGCGCTCGAGGACGCGCTCCTCTCCGCCTACAAGAAGACGCCCGGCGCGGCCAAGTACGCCCGCGTCGACCTGGACCGCGACACCGCTGACTTCCGGGTGTTCGAGCTGATCCTGCCCGCTGAGCTCGAGGAGAAGCTCCTTGAGCAGGTCGCCGAGGAGCAGGAGCAGGAGATCGACCCCGAGACGGGCGAGCTTCGCGAGCCCGAGGACCCCGAGCTCGACCCCGAGATGCTGGCCCCCTACGAGGACCAGATCCAGTCGCGCGACGTCACCCCCGACGACTTCGGCCGGATCGCCGCCCAGACGGCCAAGCAGGTCGTACTGCAGCGCATCCGCGAGGCCGAGCGCCAGATGATGTACGACGAGTACCAGGACCGCGTCGGCGAGCTGATCACCGGGATCATCCAGCAGTCCGACAACCGCTACACGCTGGTTCAGCTGCGCGAGCGCGTCGAGGCGCTGTTGCCGCGCTCGGAGCAGGTGTGGAACGAGCGCTACGACCACGGCATGCGCATCAAGGCCGTGATCACCGACGTCTCCGCCGAGGGCAAGGGGCCCGAGCATCGTCGTCTCGCGCCGCAGCCCCGAGCTGATCAAGTCGCTGTTCGAGCTGGAGGTCCCCGAGATCGCCGACGACCTCGTCGAGATCGTGGGAGTCGCCCGCGAGCCCGGCTATCGCTCGAAGATCGCCGTGATCTCACACGCGGACGGCGTCGACCCGGTCGGTGCCTGCGTCGGCCCCCGAGGCTCCCGCGTGCGCATGGTCGTGTCCGAGCTGCGCGGCGAGAAGATCGACATCATCCCCTTCAACGAGGAGCCCGCGCGGTTCGTCGCCAAGGCCCTCTCGCCGGCACGAGTCCGCGAGGTGCTGGTGGACGACGAGGACAAACAGGCGACCGTCGTGGTGCCCGATGACCAGCTGTCCCTGGCGATCGGGCGCGAGGGCCAGAACGCCCGCCTGGCCGCCAAGCTCACAGGCTGGCGCGTCGACATCAAGTCCGAGACCGACTTCTCGACTCAGGAGGACGAGATCGAGATCGAGGGCGCCGACGAGGCCGATGGCCGCTGCGCTGCGGTTCTCTCGGCCGGACGGCGCTGCCCGAACGCCTCGCTGCCGGGCTCGCGCTACTGCGGCCTGCCCCAGCATCAGGCGCTGGTTCGCTTCCCCACCAACGAGGTGACCGTCGTCTCGTCGCTCAGCGAGGATGAGGTCGCCACCCTGGCCGACCCAAGCGCCGACGAGTCGGCCGCCGAGGAGCTCGTGGCCCGAGCCACCGCGGCCATGGAGGCCGAACCGGCAGACGAGCCCGCAGACGCGGGGTCGGACGCTGAAGCCGAGGAGACGCCGGCCGAGGAGACGCCGGAGCCTGCCGCCGAGGCAGGGGTCTGACCCCTCGAGCCCGAGCCGACGCCGAGCCCGCCGAAGAGACCCCGGCGGCGTAGGGGGAGATCGGTTTGGCCAAAAAGCGCGTCCACGAGATCGCCAAGGCCCAGGGGCTCACCTCGAAGGAGGTCCTGGCCGCACTCAACGCCGCCGGCGTCGAGGCGAAGGCCGCTGCCTCCAGCGTCGAGGAGCAGGTCGCCCTCGACGCGCTGAAGGGAGCCGGCACGGCCGAGGCCCCCGCCGCCAAGCCCGCCCAGGCCAAGCCGAAGGCCGAGAAGACCCCGAAGGCCAAGGCAGAGGCTCCCGCCGCCCCGAAGGCCGAGGCCAAGGCCGCCGCCCCCCAGGCGCAGGCCAAGCCCGCGGCCGCCTCGCAGGGGGCGGGCGGCAAGCGGATGCGGCGCGTCGTGATCGACTCGCAGGCTTCCCGGCGCGAGCGCATGCCCGCACCACCCCCGCAGCGCCCACCGCGCCGCCGCGGCGGCCGCCGCCGCCGCCCGCTCCTGGAGGAGCCGCCCAAGCAGGCGGCGGCCCCGGTCGAGCCGGACGCGACCCGCGTCCCCTCCGGGGCCACGGTTCGCGAGGTCGCCGAGAGCCTCGGCGTCAACAGCGCCGACCTGATCAAGACGCTGATGAAGATGGGCGAGATGGCGACGCTCACGCAGACGCTTCGCCGACGAGACCATCGAGTTGCTCGCCAAGGAGCTCGGCCAGAAGGTCGAGGTCGTCTCGGCGGCCGAGGAGGAGGTCGAGGAGCCGGTCTTCGAGGACGACGAGGGCGACCTGAAGGACCGTCCGCCGGTGGTCACGATCATGGGCCACGTCGACCACGGCAAGACCTCGCTGCTGGACGCGATCCGCGAGACCGAGGTGGCGGCCGGCGAGGCCGGCGGGATCACCCAGCACATCGGCGCCTACCAGGTCCACCAGGACGGGAAGACCATCTCCTTCATCGACACCCCCGGCCACGCCGCGTTCACCGCGATGCGTGCCCGCGGCGCCAACGTCACCGATATCGCCGTGATCGTCGTCGCCGCCGACGACGGCGTCATGCCGCAGACGGTCGAGGCGATCGACCACGCCAAGGCCGCGGACGTGCCGATGATCGTCGCCGTCAACAAGGTCGACCTCCCCGCCGCAAACGTCGACAAGGTCAAGGGCGAGCTGGCCAACCAGGGCCTCAACCCAGAGGACTGGGGCGGCGACACGGTCTTTGCCAACGTCTCGGCCAAGACCAAGGAGGGCCTGGACGACCTGCTCGAGAGCATCCTGCTGGTCGCCGAGCTCGAGGAGCTCAAGGCCAACCCGGGGGCGGATGCGAGCGGAGTCGTCGTCGAGGCCCACCTCGATCCCGGCCGCGGGCCGGTGGCCACGGCGCTCGTCCAGCGCGGCACCCTGGCGTCGGCGACGCCGTCGTGGCCGGCCCCGTCTGGGGCAAGGTACGCGCGATGCAGGACCACACCGGCGAGACGCTCGAGACGGCCGAGCCCGGCGACCCGGTCGTCGTGCTGGGCTTCGATGGCGTCGTCGAGGCCGGCGAGCGCTTCGAGGTCGTCGAGAACGAGCGCCGCGCCCGGCAGATGGCGGGCGAGCGCGAGCAGCGTCTGAAGACCGAGAAGCTGGCCCGCCGCCAGGCCCGCCACGTCAGCCTGGAGGACGTCTTCGCCAAGGCCCAGGAGGGCCAGATCAAGGAGCTCAACCTGCTCCTCAAGGCCGACGTCTCGGGCTCGCTCGAGGCGCTCCAGGACGAGATCGCCAAGGTGCCGCAGCAGCAGGTCGCGATCAACATCATCCGCGCCGCGGCCGGAGGCATCAACGAGTCCGACGTGATGCTTGCCGCCGCCTCCGACGCGATCATCATCGGCTTCAACGTCCGTCCGCTGGCCGAGGCCCGCCGCACCGCCGAGTCCGAGGGCGTCGAGATCCGGACCTATTCGGTGATCTACAAGGTCACCGAGGAGCTGCGCGGTGCGATGGAGGGCCTGCTCGAGCCCGAGGAGGTCGAGGAGTCGCTTGGCCAGGCCGAGGTCAAGGAGCTCTTCAAGGCCTCGCGCGTCGGCACGATCGCCGGCTGCATCGTCACCGACGGCAAGATCACCCGGATCGCCGACGCCCGCCTGGTCCGCGACGGCACCGTCGTCTGGACCGGCAAGATCGGCTCGCTGCGCCGCTTCAAGGACAACGTCCAGGAAGTGGAGGAGGGCCTCGAGTGCGGCATCGTGCTGGAGGGCTTCCAGGACGTGAAGGTCGACGACGTGATCGAGGCCTTCGAGAGCCGCCAGGTCGAGCAGACGCTCGAGTCCTAGGGCGTCCGTCCGCGCCGGCCCCCGGCGCCCCGCGTAGCCTCTCGGCATGACCACGTATGTCTGCGTGATCGAGGCGCGCCTTCACTTCGGCGAGCTCCATGACCTGAAGGGCAAGCGCAAGGAGCTTCATTCGCTGAAGGCCCACCTGCGACAGCGCTTCGGCGCCACGGTTGCCGAGACCGAGCACCACGACGCGTGGCAGCGCTCGACCGTCGTCTGCGCGCTCGTCGGTGACGCGTCCGTCGGCTCCCGCGCCGACCAGCTCGAGCGCTACGTCCAGTCGCGGTGCCCCGACGGGGCCTCGTTCGAGCGCGACCTGCTGACGCTCGAGGACATCCGCGGCCTTTAGGGCGGGCGTAACCGTGGCTGTTAGATTGACCCGGCGATGACCACTGAGCGCATGAGGCGCGTCAACCAGGTCATCCGCGAGGTAATCGGGGATGCCATCTCGACCGAGTTGGACGACCCCCGGATCGGTTTCGTGACCGTGACCGCAGTTGACACCAGCCCCGACCTCCGCTCCGCGCGCGTCTTCGTGAGCGTGCTCGGGGATTCCGATGAGCGCGACGCGACGCTCGCCGCCCTGCGCTCGTCGCACGGGCTCCTGCAGTCGCGGATCGCCACCGAGATGCGCATCAAGTACACGCCCACCCTCTCGTTCCACTACGACGACGGCCCCGAGCGCGGCGTGCGCGTGACCCAGCTTCTCGACGAGTGAACAAGCCGGCCCCCACGGCCGTCGCGGCGCCGGCCTCGACCGAGGCGGACGCTCGCGCCGTGCTCGACGAGCTTCGCTCGGCCGAGCGCTTCCTGCTGACGACTCACGAGAACCCCGACGGCGACGCGCTCGGGTCGCTGCTCGCCCTGCATTCCATCCTGGCCCAGCTGGGCAAGGACTCGGTCATGTACCTGGCGGCGAAGGAGTTCCCGCTGCCGGTCGAGTACCGCTTTCTGCCGCTGGCCGAGGTCTTCCACGAGCAGCCAGCCGACGTCGTCGACCGCACGCTCGTCTTCCTGGACTGCGGCAACATCGACCGCACCCCCGACGGCTTCCTGCGCTCGCGCGACGCCCGCTCGGTGAACATCGACCACCACCACGACAACACCCGGTTCGCCGGCGTCAACCTCGTCGACGTCAGTGCCTCGTCCACCGCGGAGATCGTCCACGGGCTGGCCAAGGAGCTTGGGGCCGAGATCACCCCGGACATCGCCTCGGCCCTGTACGTGGGCCTGGTGACCGACACCGGGCGCTTCTCCTACGAGAACGTGAACGCCGACACCCACCGAATGGCCGCCGAGCTGGTGGAGGCCGGGGTGGACGTGGTGGACACCTATCGCCGTCTGTACGAACGGGTCCCGATCGAGAAGCTCCGGCTGGTCTCGCGCGCGCTCGACAAGATCGAGCGCTACGACGACTGCGGCCTCGCGGTGACCTACGTCTCGGCCGCCGACTACGCCGACACGGGGGCCGCGGAGGTGCTGACGGAGGGGATCATCGACCACATTCGCGCTCTCGAGGGAACCCGGATCGCCGCGGTCGTCCGCGACCGCGGCGACACCGCGGACTCCGAGCGCAAGGTCAGCCTGCGGTCAACCGACGGCGAGACCGACGTCTCGGCCATCGCGCGCGTCCACGGCGGCGGCGGGCATCCGAGGGCCGCGGGTTTCTCGACCGACCTCTCCTACGACGAGATCGTCGATGCCCTCTGCACCGGGCTCAAGCCAGACGCCTGAGACACCCGGCGTCCTGCTGATCGACAAGCCGGCGGGCGTCACCTCTCACGACGTCGTCGCCCGCGTCCGGGGCGAGCGCCGGGTGAAGACGGGCCACGCCGGGACCCTCGACCCGTTCGCCACGGGCCTTCTGATCGTGCTGCTCACCCGCGGGGCGACACGCGAGCAAGCCACCTTCATGGAGCTTCGCAAGGCCTATCGGGTGGTCGCCCGCCTGGGCGCGGTCTCCACGACCGGCGACCGCGACGGCGAGATCACCGAGACCGGCGTCCTGCCGGAGGGCGAGCTGAAGCTGCCGACGGGCGAGCTGCTCCAGCGCCCGCCCACCTACTCGGCCGTGCGTGTGGGTGGCGAGCGCGCCTACAAGCGTGCGCGCCGCGGCGAGGACTTCGAGATGCCTCCCAGGCTGGTCACCGTTCACCGCTTCCAGCAGCTCTCGCGGGAGGGCAGCCGCGCCGAGTTCGAGATCGAGTGCTCGTCGGGCACCTACGTGCGCAGCCTCATCGCCGACCTGGGCGATGCTTACTGCGAGGAGCTGCGGCGCACGGCGATCGGCCCCTTCTCCGTCGACGAGGCGGACGAGCGCAAGCCCCTTCCCCTCGATGCCGCGCTGGAGCGCGCGCTGGCGGCGGACCCTGCCAGAGTGAAGGGCTCGTGAGCATCCGGGTCACACAGCTCCCCGACGCCGAGCCCAGGTCGCGGCGGGTCGCGATCGGGACCTTCGACGGCGTCCACGCGGGACACCGTGCCGTGATCGCCGACGCCGACACGGTGCTGACGTTCGAGCCCCACCCTTTGAGCGTGATCCACCCCGAGGCCGCGCCGAAGCTGATCATGCCGTTCGACATCAAGCGCGACGTGATCGAGGGGCTGGGGGTGGAGGAACTGGTCGTGATCCCGTTCGACGAGAGCTTCTCGTCGATCGAGGCGGAGGAGTTCTGCGGGCGGATCCTGATCGAGCAGCTCAACGCGAGCGAGGTCGCGGTGGGCGAGAACTTCCGGTTCGGGCGCAAGGCTCGTGGCGACTCGGAAATGCTGCGCTCGCGCGAGGAGTTCGAGACCAGGATCGAGCCGCTGGTGGAGGTCGAGGGCGAGACCGTCTCGTCCACCCGCATCCGTGCGGCCATTGCCGCCGGCGACATGGCGACTGCCAACGCGTGCCTGGGTGCCCCGTTCCTGCTGGAGGGCGAGGTAACCAAGGGCGACCAGCGCGGCCGCACCCTGGGCTTCCCCACAGCGAACATCGTCCCCGACGACGAGTACGCGGTTCCCGGCCACGGCGTCTACGCCGCCTTCGCCGACGGGCGGCCCGCGGCGGTGAACGTGGGGATCCGGCCCACGTTCGAGACCGGGCGCGGTCTGCTGGTCGAGGCCTTTCTGATCGATTTCGACGGCGACCTCTACGGAAAGACCCTGCGGGTCGCGTTCATCGAGCGCCTGCGAGGCGAGAAGCGCTTCGACTCCGTCGAGGACCTGGTCGCCCAAATGCACGCCGACGTCGAGGAAGCCCGGCGCCTCTGCGAGAGCTACCGGGCTCCGGTGCCCGATCGCTAACCTGTCCGGCCCGATGAGCATCACCAGCGAAAAGAAGCGCGAGCTGGTCGGCAAGTTCGGCCGCTCCGAGAACGACACCGGCTCCGCCGAGGTGCAGGTGGCCCTGCTGACCGAGCGCATCAACGAGCTCACCGAGCACCTGCGCTCGCACAGCAAGGACCATCACTCCCGTCGCGGCCTTCTGATGCTGGTCGGCAAGCGCCGTCGCCTTCTGCGCTACCTCGAGCGCTCGGACGTCGACCGCTACCGCGAGCTCGTCGCCGAGCTCGGCCTGCGCCACTAGCGCCGCGCGTCACGTTCGCGCCGCCTGGGCGCCTCCTCGAGGCGCTCAGCTCCTAGGGCTCGGCGACCAGCAGCTTCAGCCCGTACTCCAGCTCCTGGACCTCGCGCAGGTGGCCGTACTCGCGGTCCCATGCGCCGGACGCTAGGTCGGCCCGAAGCCGCTCCACGCCGCGACGCTCGTCGTCGTTGCCCAGGCGGGCGAAGCCCGAGCAGTTCGCTCGGACGACCGCGTCCAGCATCAGCTCCGGCCGGGCGTACATCGCCTCCAGGAAGAGGTCGTGGCAGTCCGCGGGCACCGGGACCGTGCTCACGGCGGCCCCGCCCATCCAGCCGGCGAGGACGTCCAGCGGAGCGAACCAGTCGTCCACGTCGCGCATCTCGGGGAAGTAGTCGTAAACCCAGGGACCGGCGGCGCGGTCGGGGTCGAACGTGACGATCACGATCCGGCGCCGCGAGACGCGGCGCATCTCCGCCACGCCGCGCTCGGGGTGGTCCCAGTGGTGGATGCTGGAGAACGACATCGCCGCGTCGACGGCGGCGTCCGCAAGCGGGATCGACTCGGCCGAGCCCAGCACCGCCGGGGCGGCGCCGGCGGGGCGCTGGTCGATCATCACCCGTGAGGGCTCGACCGCTACCACCTCGATGTCGGCGGGCTCATAGGAGCCGGCGCCCGCGCCCACGTTCACCACCGAGCGGGCGTCCCCCAGCGCCCCTCGGACGCGCTCGGCGATGCGCGGATCAGGCCTGCGGGTGGCCGCGTAGCCGGCCCCGAAACGGTCGTAGTCGGGCTCGCCGGCGCGATTCACGCCCCGGACGCTAGCGATGGTGCCTTCGCTACCATCGTCGCCGTTAGAGAACGAGAGTTCTGAGAGAGAGGCCGCCAACCGGGCGGCCGAAAGGAAAATTCGAATACATGAGTATGTTTGACCCGAAGCGCGTCTCGGTGGACGTCGGCGGCAAGGAGATCACCTTCGAGACGGGCAAGCTGGCGCGACAGGCCGGCGGCTCCGTGGTCGTTACCGCAGGCGAGACGATGGTGCTCTGCACCGCCACCGTCGGCAACGACCGCGACGTTGACTTCCTTCCCCTTACCGTCGACGTTGAGGAGAAGCATTACGCCGCCGGCAAGATCCCCGGCTCGTTCTTCAGGCGCGAGGCACGTGCCGGCGAGAAGGCGACGCTGACCGCGCGCATGATCGACCGGCCGATCCGCCCGCTCTTCCCGAAGGGCTATCACCGCGAGACGCAGATCGTCGCTCAGCCGATCTCGGTGGACCACGTCCACCCCTACGACATCCTGGCGATGAACGGCGCCTCCGCCGCGCTGGCGATCTCGCCGGCCCCGGTCGAGGTCCCCGTCGGCGCCGTCCGCATCGGCAAGCTCGATGGCGACTTCGTCGTCAACCCGGAGGAGGAGGCCCTCGAGGAGCTCGATATGGACCTCATCGTCTCCGGCTCCGAGGACGCGATCCTGATGGTGGAGTGCGGCGCCGAGGGCGTCAGCGAGGCTGAGGTCCTCGACGCGCTCGACATCGCCCACAGCGAGATCAAGAAGATCGTCGGCGCGATCAACGAGCTCCGCGGCATCGCCGGTAAGGAGAAGATCGAGGTCGAGGTCCCGCAGCTGGACGAGGGCATCCTGGGCCAGATCCAGTCCGAGTTCGGCGCGAAGCTGGACGAGGCCACCCAGGTGCCCGAGAAGCTGGCGCGCCAGGACGCGATCAACGCCGTCGAGGAGGAGGCGCTCGCGAAGCTCGCCGCCGGCGAGAACGGCGAGGATCCTGATCCCGAGAAGGCGCCCGACGTGCATCGCGCGTTCGCAAAGCTCGAGAAGGACGTCATCCGCAAGCGAATCGCCGTCGACAAGAAGCGGCCCGACGGCCGCGCCACCGACGAGATCCGGCCGATCGAGACCGAGGTCGACATCTCGCCGCGCGCGCACGGCTCGGCGCTGTTCACCCGCGGCGAGACTCAGATCATGAGCACGGTCGCGTTGGGAACGACGCGGATGGACATGAAGGTCGACAACCTCGGCCTCCGGGAGACGAAGACCTTCTGGCACCACTACAACTTCCCGCCGTTCTCGGTCGGGGAGGCTGGGTTCATGCGCGGCCCGAAGCGCCGCGACATCGGCCACGGCGCGCTCGCCGAGCGGGCGCTCACCGCATCGATCCCCGACAACGAGGACTTCCCCTACGTGATCAGGGCGGTCTCCGACACGCTCGAGTCCAACGGCTCGTCGTCGATGGGCTCCGTCTGCGCGTCCTCGATGGCGCTCCAGGCGGCCGGCGTCCCGGTCTCGGCTCCCGTGGCCGGTGTGGCCATGGGGCTGATCAAGGAGGGCGACGACCACGTGGTCCTCACCGACATCGCCGGCGTCGAGGATCACCTCGGCGACATGGACTTCAAGGTCGCCGGCTTCGAGGACGGGATCACCGCGCTGCAGATGGACATCAAGATCTCCGGAGTCACCTTCGAGATCCTGCGTGACGCGCTCGAGCAGGCCCGCCAGGGCCGGCTGTTCATCCTCGGCAAGATGGCCGAGGCGATCAGCGAGCCGCGCGAGGAGCTCTCGGAGTACGCGCCGGCGATCGAGACGATCCAGATCGACCCCGACAAGATCGGGGCGGTCATCGGCAAGGGCGGCGAGACGATCCGCGGCATGCAGGAGGAGTTCGAGGCCGAGATCGACATCGACGATGACGGCACCGTTCGCGTCTACGCCCCGTCGGGCAAGCTCGTCAAGGCCTGCATCGCGCAGATCGAGGCGATGACCCGCGAGGCAGAGGTAGGCGACACGTTCAAGGGCAAGGTCGTGAAGACGACCACCTTCGGCGCGTTCGTCGAGTTGGTCAAAGGCACCGACGGCCTGCTGCACATCTCGAACGTGAAGCCCGGCGAGCGGGTGGACACGGTCGAGGACGTGCTGTCCGCCGGCGATGAGCTGGACGTGACCGTGGTCGAGGTGGACCGCGAACGCGGGCGCATCGGCCTACGCCGCTCGGACGACCCCTCGATCGAGGGCAAGTCGGCCGACGAGCTGGCGGCCGTCGGCAGCGGCGGTGGCCGCGACGGCGGCGGTGGCGGTCGTGGTCGTGAGCGCCTCGACGGCGGCAGTGGTGGCGGTGGCGGCCGAGGCCGCGACCGTGGCCGCGGCGGCCGAGGCGGCGGGCGGGACCGCCGCTAGCGTCGACACCAGAGCACCCCGATCCGGTTTGGCTGAGCTCCCCAAGAACGTCGAGCTCTCCGAGGTCGATGGCCTCCGGGTGATCACCGAGGAAGTTCCCTCGGTGCGCTCCGTGGCCCTCGGCCTTTGGGTGCGAACCGGATCACGCGACGAGGGCCCTGGGCAGTTCGGCCTCTCCCACTTCCTCGAGCACCTGCTGTTCAAGGGCACGGAGCGCCACACGGCGATTCAGATCTCCGAGCTCTTCGACGGCATGGGGGCCGCCGCCAACGCGGCCACCTCGAAGGAGTCGACCCACCTGCACGCGCGCTTCCTCGACGAGCACACCGCCGGGGTCTTCGACCTGATGTCCGAGATGCTCCTGGCCCCGGCGCTCCCGGCCGACGAGATCGACCCCGAGCGCGAGGTGGTGCTGGAGGAGATCGCGATGTACGAGGACGAGCCCCAGGATCGCGTCCACGACGTCCTGTCCGAGGCCGTGTACGGCGCCCACCCGCTGGGACGCCGGGTCCTGGGTGAGGCCGAGGTGATCGCGGGCGTGCCACGCGACGAGATCGCGGCATACCACTCGGGCCGCTACACGACCGAGAACCTCGTCGTGAGCGCCGCCGGCCACCTCGAGCACGCCGAGATCGTCGAGCTCGCCCGCATGCATCTGCAGCCCTCCGCCGGATCCTCCAATGGGCTCGTCCCGGAGGAGGCGGAGGCCGACCCCCGGCTCCGCTTCCAGGCCAAGGAGACCGAGCAGTACCACATCTGCTTCGGGGGCCAGGGGATCCCGCGTGACGACGACCGGCGCTACGCGCTGGGCGTGCTGGATGCGATTTTCGGAGGCTCGACGTCCTCGCGCCTGTTCCGCGAGATCCGCGAGAAGCGTGGCCTGGCGTACTCGGTCGGCTCCTACACCGAGCAGTACGTCGACGGCGGCATGGTCGCCATGTACGTCGGCACCCGCGAGGAGAACGTGAGCGAGGCGTGCGAGATCATCGGCCGCGAGCTCGGCGAGCTGCGCGACGGTGGCGTGACCGACGAGGAGCTGGTCCGCGCGAAGGAGCACGTAAAGGGCCGGATGGTGCTGGCGATGGAATCCACCGGGGCGCGGATGACCCGCCTTGCCCGCTCGCTCCTGTTCGACCTGCCGGTGCTGTCCCTGGACGAGATGCTCCAGCGCGTCGACGACGTGACCTCCGAGGACCTCGCGGCCCTCTCGCGCGAGCTGTACGAGCCCGACCGCCTCTCGGCCGCGTGCATCGGGCCTTCCGAGGACCGGTTTCGCAGCGCCGTCGCGAGCGTGAGCGAACAGCTCGCCGCGTGATCCGCGTCGTCGTCAGCGGAGCGTCCGGCCGCATGGGCGCCACCGTCTGCGACGCGGTCGAGAGCGCCGAGGACATGGAGCTGGCCGGCCGCGCCGACCCGGCGCTCGACGCCGAGCTGGGGCCGCTCTTGGGCGACGCCGACGTGGTCGTCGACTTCACCACCCCCGAAGCGGTCTCGGCCAACGTGCTCGCCTGCGTGCGGGCCGGCGTCCACGCCGTGGTCGGCACGTCCGGCTTCGACGTCGAGGCGCTGCGAGCCGAGTGCGGGGCCGAGCGAACCGGCGACGCCAACGTGCTCTTCGCCCCCAACTTCGCGATCGGCGCGGTCCTGATGATGGATTTCGCCCGCCGCGCCGCCGCTCACATGCCCGAGTGCGAGATCGTCGAGCTCCACCACGACCGCAAGCTCGACGCCCCGTCGGGCACGGCCAAGCGCACCGCGGAGCTGATCCGCGAGGGCGGGGGAAACGTCCACGAGCCGATCCACTCCGTGCGCCTGCCGGGGCTGGTCGCCCACCAGGAGGTCATGTTCGGCGGCGAGGGCCAAACGCTCTCGATCCGCCACGACTCGATCGACCGCAGCTCCTTCATGCCGGGCGTTCTGCTCGCCGTGCGCCGCGTGCGGGACCTGACCGACCCGTTCACCGTGGGCCTCGAGGCGGCGCTCTAGGTGGCATCCGACCCTCGCCTGGTCGCGATGGACGCGACCGCCCAGGCGGAGCTGGTGCGCTCGGGCGAGGTCTCGCCGCCCGAGCTGGCCGAGGCCGCGATCGAGCGGATCGAGGCGCTCAACCCCGATCTCAACGCGGTCATTCACCCGCTCTTCGAGGAGGGGCTCGCCGCGGCCGCCGACGGATTGCCCGACGGCCCCTTCCGCGGGGTGCCGTTCCTGCTCAAGGACATCGGCGCGTGCTTCGCCGGGCAGCCGCTCCACATGGGCATGCAGGCGCTGAAGGACGTCGGCTTTCGCGCCCCGGTCGACACCTACCTGGCCGAGCGGTTCCGCGATGCGGGCCTTGTGACGCTGGGCAAGACCAACCTTCCCGAGCTTGGGATCCTTCCGACGACTGAGCCCGCTGCCTACGGGCCGACGCGCAACCCGTGGGACACGTCGCGCTCGGCGGGAGGGTCCAGCGGCGGCTCCGCCGCGGCGGTTGCCGCGGGCATGGTTCCGATCGCGCACGCGAACGACGGCGGTGGCTCGATCCGGATCCCGGCAGCGTGCTGCGGCCTGGTCGGCCTCAAGCCCACTCGCCAGCGCACCAGCGAGGGACCGCTGGTGGGCGACAACCTCTCGGGCATGACCTGCGAGCTGATCGTCTCCAGGAGCGTCCGCGACACCGCCTACATGCTCGACGCGGTCCATGGCCCGGCCCCGGGGGACCCCTACGTGGCTCCGCCGCCGACTCGCCCGTACGCCGCCGAGATCGAGGCCGACCCGGCGCCGCTTCGCGTCGGGCTGATGACCCATTCCCTGGCGGGCCAAGAGGTCGAGGCGGTCGTGGTCGATGCTGCGCGGGAGGCTGCCGAGCTCCTCTCCTCGCTCGGTCACGCGGTCTTCGACGACGCCCCATCGGGGTTCGAGGGCATGAACCTGGTCGACACGTTCATGACTCGCTGGGCGGCGGGGGCGGCTTCGTCGCTGGCGCTGTTCGGCACGCTCCTCGGGCGCGAGCTGGGACCCGGCGACGTCGAGCCCCTGACGTGGGCGCTCGCCGTGCAAGGGCGCGAGATCTCGGCGGCCGAGTATCTGGGGGCCGTCAACAGCCACCAGGTGATGAGCCGGATCGTGGCCGGGTGGTATGAGGACGGCGGCTATGACCTGCTGCTCACGCCGTCCCTGGGCGAGCTGCCGCCGCCGCTCGGAAGCTTCGACGACTCGGGCCCGGACCCGCTGCGGGCGATCGAGCGCGCGAAGCTGACGGCATCGTTCTCCGGTGCCTTCAACGTCACCGGCCAGCCGGCGATCTCGCTGCCGCTGGTGAGGACCGACGACGGCCTTCCCGTCGGGATCCAGCTCGTGGCGCCGCTCGGACGCGAGGACACGTTGCTCGCGGTCGCGGCTCAGCTCGAGCGCGCCCGGCCATGGGCGGATTCGCTGCCCGCCGTCTGGGCCGCCGGTCATTCGGGATAATCGGTCGCGATGAGCGAGTTCTCAGGCGTGCTCACGGCGATGGTCACCCCCTTCGACGACGATGGGGCGGTCGACCACGACGCTGCACGGGCCCTCGCCCGGCGCCTCGTCGAGCAGGGCTCGCACGGGCTCGTCGTCGCCGGTACGACCGGCGAGTCGCCGACGCTGTCTGACGACGAGAAGCTGGCGCTGGTGAAGGCGGTCAAGGAGGAGGTCGGCTCGCGGGCGACCGTGATCGCCGGCACCGGCTCGAACCACACCGAGCACTCGGCCGAGCTGACCCGGGGCGCCGCCCGCCTTGGCGCCGACGCGGCGCTGGTCGTCACCCCCTACTACAACAAGCCGAACCGGGCCGGCCTTCGCGCCCACTTCCAGGCGGTGGCCGCAGCGGCCGGCGACATGCCGCTGATCCTCTACAACATCCCGTCGCGGTCGGTGATCAACATGCCGGTCGAGTTCATGGCCGAGCTGGCCGCCGACAACGAGAACATCGTCGCGGTCAAGCAGGCGAACAACGACGAACTGGGGCCGATCGAGGGCCTCGACTTGCTGGCCGGCAACGACGAGATCTTCCTGCGCACGCTGGAGCTGGGGGGGACCGGGGGGATCCTGGTCGCCTCGCACCTCGTGGGGACGGAGATGCGCGCGATCTACGAGGCGTTCGGCGCCGGCGACGCCGCTCGGGCCCACGAGCTGAACGCCGAGATCACCCCGGTCTTCGAGGCCCTCACGGTCACCGCCAACCCGATCCCGGTCAAGGCCGGGCTGGAGATGCTGGGCGTGATCGGGGGCGGCCTGCGGCTGCCGATGGTCCCGGCGTCGGCCCAGGAGCGCTCGGTCGTCCGCGCCGCGCTTGAGCGGCGCGGGCTGCTGGTCGCCGGCGGCGCAGCATAGGCTCTCCCGCGTGAGCTCCACGCTTCGGATCACGCCCCTGGGGGGGCTGGGGGAGATCGGCAAGAACATGACCGCCGTCGAGTTCGACGGCCGGATCGTGATCGTCGACGCCGGCGTGATGTTCCCGACGGCCGAGATGCTGGGGATCGACCTCGTCCTGCCGGACTTCTCCTCGCTTCGCGAGCGCAAGGGCGACATCGACGCGATCGTGCTCACCCACGGGCACGAGGACCACGTGGGCGCGCTGCCGTTCGTCCTGCGCGAGCTGGGCATCCCCGACGCGATCTACGGCGGCGCGCTGACACTCGGCCTCGTGCGGTCGAAGCTCGAGGAGCACAAGATCCGCGAGGCGCCGCTGAAGGTGCTCGAACCGCGCGAGCGCGCCAAGGCCGGCCCGTTCGAGATCGAGACGATCCACATGTCGCACTCGATCCCCGACGCCCGCGCGGTCGCGCTCCACACCCCCCTCGGGGTCGTGCTCGTGACCGGCGACTATCGCTTCGACCAGACCCCGGTCGACGGCCGCCCGGCCGACATCGCCCGCCTTGCCGAGCTGGGCTCGGAGGGAGTGCTGTGCCTGTGCGGCGACTCGACCAACGCCGACCGCCCCGGCGTGGTCGCGTCGGAGCGGACGGTCGGGCCGGCGCTGCTCGAGCTGTTCTCGGGGTGTGAGGGACGGATCATCGTCACCTGCTTCGCCTCCAACGTCCACCGCGTGCAGCAGGTGGTGGACGCGGCCGCCGCGCTGGACCGCAAGGTCGCACTGGTCGGCCGCTCGATGCGAAAGAACTTCAACATCGCCTCGAACCTGGGGATCGCCCATGCGCCCGACGGGCTGATCATCCGCGACAAGGCGATCGGCGACTTCCCCGACCACAAGGTGATCGCGATCTCGACCGGCAGCCAGGGCGAGCCGCTCTCGGCGCTGCGGCGGATGGCGTTCAACGACCACCGCGACGTCGAGCTCCACTCCGGCGACACGGTGATCTTCTCCGCCTCTCCGATCCCCGGCAACGAGCAGTCGGTCAACGAGACGGTGGATCGGATCTACGAGATCGGGGCGCGCGTCGTGACCGCCGCGGATGCGCCGATTCACGTCTCGGGGCACGGCTCGCGCGAGGAGTTGAAGCTGATGCTCAATCTGACGCGGCCGAAGTACGTGTTCCCGTTCCACGGCGACCACAAGCGGATCACCCTCCACGCCGGTCTCGCCGAGGACGTCGGGGTCCAGCCCAAGCACATCTTCCGCGGCCGCAACGGGCTGCCGCTCGAGATCACCGAGAAGGGCGCGAAGTTCGGCAAGGACCTCAAGGTGGGGATGATCTTCGTCGACGGCGTCGAGATCGGAGACCCCGACGACGTCGCCCTGCGCGACCGCCGGATGCTCTCGGCCGACGGGATCTTCATCGTCGTCGCCACGATCTCATCGAGCGACGGGTCCCAGGTGGCCGACCCAGAGATCATCTTCCGCGGGGTGCCGTTCCTCGAGCGCGACGAGGCGGACTCTCTCGTCGACGAGATCTGCGACGTCGTCGAGCGCTCCCTGAACGGGGCGGCGAAGAAGGGCGTCAGCGACCCGAACCTGCTGGAGGAGGACCTCCACGACGACGTCGCCGAGTTCGTCTATGAGCGGCTGCGCCGGCGGCCGATGGTGCTGCCCGTCGTCGTTGAAGTCTGAGCGACACCGTTGGTAGGGTCCCTGGTTCTAGGTAGGGGTCGAGGTTTTCCGGGGGCGGAGGAGACGATGAGAGCTAAGCGTGCAGGTCTTTGGTGTGTCGGAGCAGGCCTGGCGGCGCTGGCGGTCACACCCGGCGCCTCGGCGCAGGTGCTGAAGCAGGCGGCTGCCCCGGCCACACAGCTCGAGCGAGCCGACTCCAACGAGCTGCCGGGCGGCGCGGTGGCCAGCCGCTACGACCAGGAGGTCGGTGGGGTCCCCGTCGTCGGCGCCGGGGCGGTCGTCCTCGACGCGCCCGCCGCGCCGGCCGAGATCGTGGCCGACAACTCCGTGCAGGGGCTGGGCACCCCAGGCGCTCCGTCGGTATCGCGCGACGCCGCCGTCGCAGCGGCGCTCGCCGCCATCGGCGGCCCGTCCGGCGGCTCCACCGACGCCCGGCTGGTCGTCGACGCAACGCATGGAAACCAGCTTGCCTGGGAGGTCTCGCACTGGGACACGGCCCCGCCGCGCGATTGGGTCGTGAACGTCGCCGCTCGTAGCGGCACGGTGATCTCCAAGGTCGACCTGCTTCGCAACGCCACCGGCACCGCGGCCCTGTTCGTGCCAAACCCGGTCGTGGCGAACGACGGCTACGGCGGGCTTCGCGATCGAGGCGACCGGGACTCGGGTGCGCTGTCGTCGCTGCGGCAGACCGTCCCCCTGCAGGACCTGGCCGACGGCCAGACCTGCCTCAAGGGCGACTGGGCGGGGGTGAAGTACAGCCCCAAGCCCAAGCAGGTCTGCAAGGACTCCCTCGACTGGGGCAACACCAAGCGCGCGAGCAACCGCTTCGAGGCGCTGATGGCCTACCACCACATCACCGAGGCCCAGCAGTACATCCAGGGCCTGGGGCTTGACCCGGTGAACGCCGAGCGCCAGAACGTGATCGCCAACCCGATCCCCGACGACAACTCGTTCTACTTGCCCAGCGCCGACGAGATCCAGCTTGGCACGGGTGGGGTCGACGACGGGGAGGACGCCGACGTGATCGTTCACGAGTACGGCCACGCCGTCCAGGATGCCCAGGCGCCGGACGCCTTCCGCACCGGCGGCAACCAGGTCGGGGCGATGGGCGAAGGCTTCGGCGACTATCTGGCGGCGGCCTACTCGACCGAGAAGGCCGGGCCAGACCCCGAGTGGACGCCCTGCATCATGGAGTGGGACGCGACCAGCTACGACGACCGCTTCACCCCGCCGCCGGGCATCTGCCTGCGGCGTGCTGACGACCCGAGCAGCCGCCAGCAGCAGCAGAACCAGTGCGGGACGGCGCAGGACATCCACTGCATGGGCCAGATCTGGTCGAGCGCCCTGCTCGACCTGCGCATCGAGCTGGGCCTCGACGCCGAAAGCGACAGCGTCGCCGACACCCTCGTGCTCGCGTCTCATTTCCTGCTTCCTGAGAACCCGAGCTTCGAGGATGCCGCGGGCGCGATCCTCGACGCGGACGGCGCGATCTACGGCGGCACTCACTGCGTTGCGCTCGGGACCGAGTTCGAGGACCGCGGCTTCGGCCAGTTCGTGGCCGCCTGCTAGGAGGCCGTCCCGGAAAGATTTGGGCCCGCCGGATCAAGGGAGTGGATCCGGCGGGCCCTGAGATGGCTCTTGGCCATTGCGCCCGCCGGTGGATGGGGGGAACTCCGGCGGGCGGCTTGTCTCGTCCCACCCCTAAAGCTAGGTCGCGCCTCTAAACGTTCCCTAAGACTTCGCTAGGACTTCGCGACCGGCAGGATCACGGTGAACCGAGCGCCCCCGTTCGGCGTGGTGCCGGCCTCAACCGTGCCGCCGTGCGAGGTCGCTACGGCGCGGACGATGGCGAGCCCCAGGCCGGTGCCGGAGTCCGCGATGACGTCGGCGGGACCGGCCAGCCTGGCGAAGCGCGAGAACACCTGGTCGCGCTCGTCCTCGGGGATCCCGGGCCCGTCGTCGGTGACCTCCAGCACCGCGTGGCCGTTGCGGCGCTCGACCGCGATCTCGATCGTCGATCCGGGTGGGGTATGGCGCAGGCCGTTGTCGAGCAGGTTGACGGCAAGGCGGTGAAGCTCGTCGGCGTCGGCGTTCACCGAGACGCCCTCGGTCGCGCGGAGCTCGAGGTTGTGCCCGTCAGCGACGGGGCGGACCTCGGCGACGGCGGCCTCGGCGATCTCGGACAGGTCGACCTCGCGCCGGACGCCGGCGCGGCCCGCGTCGGCCCTAGCCAGCAGCAACAGATCGCCGATCAGGCGGCGCATGCGATGCGACGAGGCGAGGGCGCCCTCGACCATCGCCCCCTCTTCGCCGGCTCGCTCGGCATCGCTCAGCTCTTCCTGAAGCAGCTCGAGGTTGGCCAGGATGCTGGTGAGGGGGGTGCGGAGCTCGTGCGATGCATCGGCGATGAAGTCGCGCTGCGCCTGCATCATCTGGTGGGCCTCGCCGCGCGCGGCGTCGAGCTCGCGGAGCATCTGGTCGAGCGTGCGCGCGAGCTCGGCGACCTCGTCGTCGCGCTCGGGCTCGGGGATGCGCTGGGAGGGATCGCGGGTGGACGCGATCTCGCGCGCGGTTGCGGTGAGCGAGGAGATCGGGCGCATCGCGCGGCCTGCAACCGCGAAGCCGGCCAGCGCGGCCATCGCCGTCCCCGCGATGACCCCGCAGACCAGCAGCAGCCACAGGCGGCTGACCGTCGCGTCGAGCTCGTCGTGATCCCGCGCATACTGGATGAAGGCGGGGGGCGTGCCGGAGTTGCTGACGATGGGCAGAGTCGCGACATCGAAGTTCTCGTAGGTCTCGATGCCTGGCGAGGGAGGCCCCATGTCCGGCGCGCGCGGGGTGGACTTGATCGCGACCCCCGTTGCGAACACCAACTGGGCGGCGGCGTCGTTGGCCATCGCGACCTCGTCCAGATCGGGCCCGCGGTAGCTGAACCCCCCGAACTCGTTCGTCGGCGCCAGCTCGATCTGGAGCGCCAGCTGGCTTGCGGCGCCGCGGAGCTCGTCCTCGAAGTCGCTACGCAGGCGGTCGGTGGCGAGCTGCCCGACCACCGCGCCGAACACGATCAGGATGACCAGGGTCAGGCCCGCCGAGACCCCGGCCAGGCGCCAGCGGATCGGCCAGTATGCGGGGCGGGCGAGGAGGCGGAGCCCTGTGGGCCGCGCGGACGTGGGGTCAGCCGGGCTCATCGCCCGGGCGCGGGGCCTTGACGACGTAGCCGGCGCCGCGCTTGGTGTGGAGGATGCGCGGCTCGTCGCCGGCCTCCAGCTTGCGGCGGAGGTTGGAGATGAACACGTCGATGGTGTTCGTCATCGCGAGCGGGTCGTATCCCCAGACTTCCTCGAGCAGGCGCTCGCGCGAGACGACCAGCCGCTCGTTCCGCATCAGGAACTCGAGCAGCTCGAACTCGCGGTTGGTCAGCTCGATCTGGCGATCGCCGCGGGCCACCTCGCGGCTGTCGGGATTCAGTCGCAGGTCGCCGACGGTGAGCGCCGCGCTTCCGCGCGGGGGCCGGCGGCGCAGCAGCGCGCGCATCCGGGCCAGCAGCTCCTTGCGCTCGAACGGCTTCACCAGGTAGTCGTCGGCGCCGGTGTCGAGGCCCTCCACGCGGTCGTCGGTCTCGGTGCGGGCGGTGAGGATCAGGATCGGCACGTCGCTCTCGGCGCGAAGCCGCTTCAGGACCTCGACGCCGTCGAGCTTGGGCAGTCCCAGGTCGAGCACGACGAGATCGGGCACGAAGTCCTCGGCGACCTTCAGCGCCTCGACGCCGTCGCCGGCCGAGCGGACCTCGTGGCCCTCCTGGCGCAGCGTCCGCCGCAGCACGTCGGCGATCGAGGCGTCGTCCTCGACCACGAGGACGCGCCCGGTGTTCTCATCGGCCGTCAGCATGCCTAGAGGGTAGTCCCAGAAACCGCTGCACCCGGGAACAATTAGCCGGGCTTTATGCGTGCGTGGCGGCGCGGCGGCGAAGCGATGGTCGAAAAAACGTCACTCCGTGGCACGCAACTCGACCATCGGTCGACCGGCGGCGCGTAGGCGCGCGGAAAGGGGAGAGCGGGCGGGCGTCGAAGGGACATAAGCCCTGAGCCGCAGACGGAAGACATCCAAGCGCCGACCCGTTCGCAAGGCGTCACCTCGCCGCGGCGCCTCCGCGGCGTCGCGCTCGCGCGCGGCGCCTGAGCGCCGCGCGCCCCGCGACCTCCGCGCGGGTGCCCGCGAGGCGTTCGGGCGCCTGGAGCAGCGCCACTTGGACGTGATCGGGCTGGCGCTGTGCGCGCTGGGCATGTACCTGGGCTTCGTCCTCTACGGGGGCTGGGACGGGGGCCGAGTCGGCGGCTGGGCCCAGACGGGCTTGACCTACGCCGTGGGGCAGGTCGCCTACGTGGTGCCGTTCGCCCTGGTCGGGTGGGGCGCGTCGCTGATGCTGCGCCCGTTCATCGAGGCGCCGGCCGCGGTCAACGCCGGCGGCATCCTGATCCTGCTTTCGCTGCTGCTGGCATTCGCCGCCGAGACGGCCGGGCTGGGCCCCGACCGGCCGCTGCGACACGACTACTTCGAGCCCCGCTTCTACACCGAGCACGGCGGCGCCGTGGGGGAGGGCCTCTACTGGGCAACGACCACGCTCTTCCAGCGCCTGGGCGCCCACATCGCCGCGATCGTGATGTTCGTCAGCGGTGCACTCCTCTTGAGCGGCGCGACGATCGCCGGCCTGCTGTCGACCGCCGGCTCGGCCGCGCGGCGCGCACACGAAACGACCCGCGGCATGGCTGGCGGCGTGCGGGCCGCGCGCGAGTCGCGCCAGCCCGAGGCGGCCGGCGGCTGGGACGCCGAGGGCGATGAGATCGAGATCACCCGCCCCGAGGCGCCCGGGCCGCTGATCACGCGCCCCGACGACGAGCCGGACGAGGCCGAGGCCGACGAGGCCGCCGACCCCGACGACGCCTGGGACGACGAGGCGGTCACTGTCGCCGAAGCGCCCGGCACCTCGCAGTTCGCCTACGGCGGCGACGACGAGTCCGCCGAGCTGGTCGAGGACCTGCCCGACCACGGGAAGACGCCGATGGGCAATCGGCGCGAGAACGAAGGCATCACCACCTCGGACGAGATCGACTACGCGCTGCCGGAGCCGAAGGTGCTGGAGCGGGGCAAGGGCGACCAGGGGCCCGACACGCGCGACCGCGACGCGGTCTCGAAGGCGCTGCTCGACTCGCTGCGGCACTTCGGGGTCGAGGCGCGCCTGGTGGGCGTTGTCTCGGGCCCGCACGTGAGCCGCTACGAGCTCCAGCTCGCGCCCGGCACCAAGGTCGGCAAGATCGCCCAGCTCAAGGACGATCTGGCCTACGCGCTCGCCTCGACCGACATCCGCATCCTCGCCCCGATCCCCGGCAAGAAGGCGGTCGGGGTCGAGGTCCCGAACGCCCGCCGCCGGATCGTCCGCCTCGGCGACATCTACGAGGGCCGCCCGAAGGGCGCGTCCGCTCTGGCGGTCTGGCTGGGCAAGGATGTCTCGGGCCACGCGTCGTGGGCGGACCTCGCGACGATGCCCCACGTCCTCGTCGCCGGCACCACCGGCGCCGGCAAGTCGGGCTGCATCAACGCGATGCTGTGCTCGATCCTGCTCCACGCCTCGCCGAACGAGGTCCGGATGGTGCTGGTCGATCCCAAGCGGGTCGAGCTCAACCACTACGAGAAGCTGCCGCACCTGCTGACGCCGGTGGTCACGAACCCGCGCCTTGCGGCGAACGTGCTCGGCAACCTGATCGGCGAGATGGAGAGCCGCTACCAGGTTATGAGCGAGGCGCGCGCCCGCAACCTTCCCGAGCTCAACAAGGTTCGCCGCCGCAAGGGCGAGGCGCCGCTGCCGCACATCCTCTGCGTGATCGACGAGCTGGCCGACCTGATGATGGTCGCGCCCGCCGAGGTCGAGGACTCGGTCATCCGCCTGGCGCAGAAGTCGCGCGCGGTCGGCATCCACCTCGTCCTCGCCACCCAGCGCCCGTCCACCGACGTCATCACCGGCACGATCAAGGTCAACATCCCCTCACGGATCGCCTTCGCCGTCGCCTCCCAGGTCGACTCGCGGGTGATCCTCGACACCGGCGGCGCCGAGAGCCTCCTGGGCCAGGGCGACATGCTGTTCCGCCCGGTCGGGACCTCGAAGATGGGGCGGATCCAGGGGGCCTTCGTCAAGGAGGACGAGATCGCGCGAATCGCCAGGCACTGGTCGCGCCAGGGTGAGCCCGAGTTCGACGTGGAACTGCTCGAGGCGCGACCCGAGGCCGATGGCAACACGCCCGGCGACGACGGCGAGTTCTCGCCGGACGAGGACGACCTGCTGGCCGACGCCGCACGGGTGGTCGTCGAGTCCGAGACCGCGTCGGTGTCGATGATCCAACGACGCCTGCGGGTCGGCTACACCCGCGCCGGGCGCCTGATCGACATGCTCGAGCGCCGGGGGATCATCTCCGGCTACGAGGGCTCGAAGCCGCGCCAGGTCCTGGTCTCGATGGCCGACCTCCCGCGCATCCTCGACGGCGGCCCCGCCGCGCCCACCGGCAACGACGAGCCCGGGCCCGGCGACACCGAGACCGACCTCGAGCCCGTCAGCGGTTAGCCCCCTGGCGGGCTAACCGCACTCGTCGTCCGCGGCGGCGAGAATACGGCGCCATGGACCGGCCCGGCGAGAACGACGGCATGCGGATCGGCGAGGTGCTGAAGAGCGCCCGCACCGGCCAGGGGATCGAGATGCGCGACGTCGAGGACCGGACCAAGATCCGCACCAAGTACCTGCGGGCGCTCGAGTCCGAGGACTGGGATGTGCTGCCCAGCCCCGCCTACGCCAAGGGCTTCCTGCGCACGTACAGCCAGCTCCTGGGCCTGGACGCCGATGCGATTGTGGACGAGTACGTGCGCCAGGTCGAGAGCCTGCTCGAGCCGGGGCACCCGCTGCGCGTCGGCGATGCTGTGCTGGAGGGCCGGCGGCGACCGACCGACCGACCGCCCAGCCGATTCAGTCCGCTGGCGCTCGTGGCGGCGGGGGTGGCGATCGCAGCGGCCATCTTCCTTGTCATCGGCGTGATCGGGGGCGATGACGACGACGGCGGGGAGGACGTTCGCCCCGCCGCGCAGGGGAAGGCCAAGGAGGGCAAGGGCGAGGGGAAGGGTCAACGGAAGGACGACGACAAGCCCGCCCAGGCGCAGGGCCCGGTCGCGCTTCACCTCAGCGTCAGAAGCGACGTCCAGGTGTGCCTGGTGGGCGCCGAGGACAACGTGCTGATCGCCGGTCAGGTCCTGACCGCCGGAACCGAGGAGAACTTCCAGCAGCCCCGCTTCCTGCTGCGTTTTCCGAGTGGGTTCGACCGCAGCCAGTTCGACCTGACGCTGGACGGCAAGGCCGCGCGGCTGCCCGAGACGTCGGGCGCGGCGGCGTTCGCGATCGAACCCGGCGCGCGGCCGCGAGCGCTCGAACCGCCGGGGCAGGGATGCCCGTGAACGTCCGCGCCGGGATCGTCGTGACCGGGACCGAGGTCGTCAACGCGACGATCACCGACCGCAACAGCCCGTGGCTGTCCGAGCAGCTCGCCGGGCTGGGGGTCGAGGTCTCGCACATCCTTCAGGTCGGCGACCGGCGCGAGGACATGGAGGCGGCGCTTCGGTTCATGGCCGACCAGGGCGTGGACCTCGTGATCACGAGCGGAGGCCTGGGGCCGACCGCCGACGACCTGACGGCCGAGGTGGTCGGCGCCTTCGCCGGGCGCGAGCTCGAGCTGGACGAGGAGATGGAGGAGCGGATCGCCGAGATCCTCGCCGGCTTCGCCAAGCGCATGAACTTCGACCCGGAGGCACTGCGGGTGGCGAACCAAAAGCAGGCGATGGTGCCCCGCGGGGCGACCCCGATCGACCCGGCCGGTACCGCGCCCGGCCTGGTCGTGCCCGTGGACGACGGGCCCACGGTCATCGTGCTGCCTGGGCCGCCTCGGGAGCTGAAGTCCATGTGGCCGAAGGCCGTGGCCACGGGCGCCGCCCGCGAGGTGCTCGACAGGGCCGAGCCGCTCGAGCTGACGACCCTGCGCCTGTTCGGCATCCCCGAGTCCGAGATCGCGAAGACGCTGCGCGAGATCGAGGACGACACAGACCTCTCCGGGCTCGAGATCACCACCTGCCTGCGCCGCGCGGAGCTCCACATCGACATCCGCCATCGCCCCGGCAGCGAGGCGGCGCTCGCGGCGCTCAGGGCCGGGATCGTCGATCGCCACGGCCGCTTCCTGTTCTCCGATGACGGCTCCTCGCTGGACGAGCAGGTCGCATCTCTGCTGAACGGGCACCGGATCGGGCTGGGGGAGTCGTGTACTGCCGGGCTGCTGGCGGCCCGCCTGACCGACCCGCCGGGCGCCTCGGCCTACGTCGCGGGCGGCGTGGTCGCCTATTCGAACGAGGCGAAGACGGAGCTCCTCGATGTCCCTTCCGAGCTGATCGAGCGCCACGGTGCGGTGTCGCCCGAGGTCGCCGAGGCGATGGCCGATGGCGCGCTCGGCCGGTTCGGCGCCGACCTGGGGGTTGGGATCACCGGCATCGCAGGCCCCGACGGCGGCACCGAGGAGAAGCCGGTGGGCTACGTGTGCGTGTGCGTCAAGTCGACCGCCGGGGCAACGATCGCTCGCGACCTCGTGCTGCCGGGAGACCGCGGCGAGATCCGTGACCGCACGGCGACCGTCGCGATGCACCTGCTGCGGCGGCTCCTGAAGGGCGAGGACTTCCCGATCTGAGCGCCGTGGCCACGCCGCAGCCCTTCGAGATCGCGGTCGCAGACGAGGCGCTCGACGACCTCCGCGACCGGCTCGGGCGGACCCGCTGGCCCGAGCTGGCGGGCTCGCTTGGCTGGGAGCTGGGCGCCGACGTGGACTACCTGCGCGACCTATGCGCCTACTGGGAGTCCGAATATGACTGGCGCGCCACCGAGGCGCGGCTCAACCGGCTCGGCAACAGGACCTGGGATGGGCTCCACCACTGGGCATTCGAAGGTGCGGGCGATGGCATGCCGGTGTTGCTACTGCACGGCTGGCCGGGGGCCCCGATCGAGTTCGAGGCGCTGATCCCGTTGCTGTCAGAGGCCGGGCACGACCTGGTGGTGCCCTCGCTGCCCGGCTTCGCCTTCTCCGAGGCGCCGGCGGAGCCGCTCAACGTCAGCGGGGTGGCTGATCGCATGCGCGAGCTGATGACCGCCCTGGGCCACGAGCGCTACGCGGTGCAGGGTGGCGACTGGGGCTCGATCATCGCGGCGCGGATGGCGTTCGCTGCGCCCGAGTCGGTGGGGGCGCTTCACGTCAACTCGGTCGGCGTCCTGCCCGTCCCGGGCAGCCTGGACGAGCCGCCGATGTCCGAGGCCGAGATCGCCTGGGCCGACACCGGGAGGCGCTGGCGGACCCGCGAGGGGTATCACCTGTTCGTGCAGGGCCGGGCGCCCGACGCGCTGGCGGTCGGCCTCACGGACTCGCCCGCGGGACTGGCGGCGTGGCTGGTGGAGAAGTATCGGGACTGGAGCGACTCGCGCGGCGACGTCGAGACTCGTTTCTCCAGGGACTCGCTCTGCGACTTCCTGACGATCTACTGGGTCACGGGGACGATCGGCTCGTCGATGCGCCTCTACGCCGCCGAGGCACGGAACCGCTGGCGCCTGGGGCCGGGGGAGGCCATCCGCGTGCCCGCCGCCGCGGCGGACTTCCCGGCCGAGATCGTCCGTCCCCCGCGTGAGTGGGCCGAGCGCCTGATGCCAGACCTCCGCCGCTGGACCGAGATGCCCCGCGGCGGCCACTTCGCCGCCCATGAGGAGCCGGAGCTCCTGGCGGAGGACGTGGTCGCGTTCCTGGCCGAGGTGGAGCGAGGCTCGGCGTAATCTGCTCAGGCGACGGTTCTACGCGGACGCGCTCGCCGACTGCTGAGCGGTCGAAACCGGTGACTCTCGGCGGGTGCCGAAGGCAAACACCGGTCCTTCTGCGACATCGCCCGCGCAGTCGCTACCTGGCGGAGTGCCGTCAGGTCACCTGATCGGAGGCGGAACACCCTCTGCAGTCACCGCCAGCACCGGGTCCCACTCGCGGATCGGCGAGACTGTGGCGCTATGGGCTTCTACGGCGATCAGATTCTGCCTCGGATCGTCAACGCCGCCTGCGGGATGAAGGCGGCCGCCCCGCTGCGAGAGCGCGTCTGCGACGAGCTCGAGGGCGAGGTCGTCGAGATCGGATTCGGCTCGGGCCTTAACGTTCCGTTCTACCCAAACTCGGTGACGCGGGTCGCGGCGGTGGAGCCGGCCGACCTCGGCTGGAAGCTAGCCGCCAAACGTCTGCGGGCATCGAGCGTTCCGGTCGAACGATCGGGCCTCGACGGGCAGTCGCTGCCGTTCGAGGACGACAGCTTCGACACCGCGCTCTCGACCTGGACGATGTGCACCATCCCGGACATCGAGCAGGCGCTGGCCGAGATTCGGCGTGTGCTCAAGCCCGGCGGCACGCTGCGGTTCGTCGAGCATGGCTTGGCGCCCGACGAGGGGGTGCGCCGCTGGCAGCATCGCCTCGAACCGATCCAGAAGCGGGTCTTCGGAGGCTGTCACCTGACACGCGAGATCCCTGACCTGCTCCGCGTCGCCGGGTTCGAGATCACCGAGCTCGATGTGTTCTACGAGGACGGCGCGCCCAAGTTCCTCGCTGCCGACTCGCTCGGCGCCGCCGTCTCGCCCTGACTCGGGGGCGATTCTGTTAGGTCTGTAGGAGGATTCGGATAAGGCTCTTCCGACGACCGATGGGAGGACTAGTGCCCGCGGACCTGTTCAAGACACGGCTCGGCGAACCGCACCATCTCGCCTACCTCGTCGAGGACATCGAGGAGACCGTCGGTCGCCTGGTCGACCAGCTCGGCGCCGGCCCGTTCTTCCACATCGAGCGCATGCCGCTGGAGAACGTCCGCTCCCGGGGTGAGCCAGCGGAGTTCATACACCAGTCCGCCTTCGGCTACTGCGGAGATGGGGCCATCGAACTGGTTCAAACCATCGACCTCGCGCCCGAGCGCGTCGAGAACCGCTTCGCGGCCCCGCGGCCCCGCGTTCACCATCTCGGCTATGTGGTGTCGCCAGAGGAGGTAGCCGACCTGAGGAGCTCGCTTGATGAGCGCGGAGTGCCCGAGTACCTGCGCTCTGAGTTCGGTGGGGCTGTCACGACCTTGCATGACGCCTCCTGCTCCCTCGGGCTCGACCTCGAGATCCATGCCGACAATGAGGGCCTGCGCGGCTTCTTCGGCATGGTGAGGAGCGCAGCCGAGAGTTGGGACGGGTCGCAGCGAATGCGCACCGTCGAGGTCTGATCAGAGCCGCTGCGAAAGCCGCCGTTGCGGTGACGGTCGGAGCCGGATGGCGGTGCCCGTGCGAAGTAGCGCTTTTGCCCAAAGCGGATACATCTGCCTCCTACTCGCGCAACCCGGCCGCTTCGAGGGCTTCGTCCCTGCTTTCGTAGTCGCGGACGGAAGCCGCCATCCCATCCCGAATCTCGTAGACGCTGGCGACTAGCTGGTTGACCTCGATGTCGCTGCCTCGGCCGTGCCCCTCGTACCGCGCCACGACCAGGACCCGATCGTTGCCGAGGTCGGTGACCTCCTCCAGACTGGCGCGAAAGCCCTCGATGCTCTCTGGGAGGTCCCGCCAGAAGAACTCGAGCACCGCGTCGCGGCCCCGCAGCGTGCCTACCCCGAGGATGGGTCCCGCGAGCGAATGCCACTTGACATCCGGGGCGAGAAGGCGCGTGACGGTCACACGGTCGCCGCGATTGAAGGCCTCGAACCCTTGACGCACCAGCTCGACATTCTTCTGCGACATCGCCTACGCAGTATCCCTTGGGCGGAAGGCATACGTTTCCGTGCAAAGCGACTTAGACGCTTCTCGTCCTAAGCGCTAGGACCAGCAGGGTGGGGTTGGATCATTCGTGGGCCAGCACGCTGACCACGACACCGTGCGGATCGCGAACGAAGAAGCGGCGGACGCCCCACGGCTCGTCAACCGGACCGTAGATGACCTCGTGCCCGGCGTGGACTGCTTCAGCGTGCGCCGCATCGACGGCGCCCCGAGAACCAACGTCCACGCCCATGTCGGGCAGCACGGGCTCCGCGCCTGGCGGCGCGAAGACGACCTGCGCCTGGCCAGATCCGAAGCCGATGTAACCGCCGCCGAAGGTCCCCTCCTCGAGCCCGAGCACCCGCGTATAGAAGGTACGCGTGGCCTCGAAGTCCGGCGACTCGTGGTAGGGCATGATGCGTCGGATAGCCATAGGGGCGGAGTGTCGCAGGGTCGCCTCAAACGGCGGGAGGGGTGTGCAGGCGCTCCCGGCGTTGGGCCAACCCACTAGGGAGGGGCGGCGATTCGTATCGCTTTCCATGCAAGGCGCAATGTTCTCTCGCCCTCTCGGGGCACCCGCGCGTGACGCTCTTGGTGCAAACGCGGCTTGTTTCGCGCCGTTGAGCCGCCTAGCGTGCGGTTAGTGGCGGAGGAGCGGCCAAAGACCCCGACGGCGCGTCTGTTCACGGCGCTTGACCTGCCGGATCACATCGCGGACGGACTGTGGATGTGGAGCCAGGTCGAGTGCGCGGACGCGGCGCTTCGGCGCGTCCATCCCGAGTCGCTGCACATGACGCTCTGCTTCCTCGGCTGGGTCGAGGAGGCGAGGATCGGGGATGCGGTGGGCGCCGTAGAGGCGCTTCGGCCCCGTCCCGTCGAGCTTCGCCTGGAGGCGGAGCCGGTGGGCATCAAGGGCCGGCGCCCAGGCCTGTTCGCGCTTGACGCGCCCAGCCCGGATGCCGAGGCGGTCCAGGCGGAGCTCTCGGAGCTGCTCGTCGGGGCGGGCCTCTACGAGCCTGAGAAGCGCCCGTTCTGGCCCCACGTGACGGTCGCTCGCGTGCGATCGGAGCCCGCCGGGGCGGGCAGCGGAGGGCGCCGGCGCAGGCGTCGCCCGCGGGTGGTCGAGCGGGCTCCGGGGGAGCTCCCAGAGGCGTTCCTCGAGCCGTTCGGGGCCGTCCGAGTCGCTCTTTACCGTTCGCATCTGCGGTCGTCCGGCGCTCGCTACGAGCGCCTCTCGGCCCTCCAACTGCCGCCTGCCAAGAGCGGGCGAGAGAGGTGATGAAGAAATGGCAGAAGCCAAGAAGACGAACTTGAAGTCGGCCGAAGCTCAGGCCGCGAAGGACGCGAAGGCCAAGGACGCGGCGCTCACCGCCGCGCTCGGCCAGATCGACAAGGACTTCGGCGCGGGCTCGGTGATGAGGCTCGGCGACAAGGCCGCGATCCCGATCGACGCGATCCCCACCGGCGCCCTGCCGCTGGACATCGCGCTCGGCGTGGGCGGGGTTCCGCGCGGGCGGATCGTCGAGATCTTCGGCCCCGAGTCGTCGGGCAAGACCACGCTCGTCTACCACATCATCGCCGAGGCCCAGGCCCGCGGGGGCGTCTGCGCCTTCGTCGACGCCGAGCACGCGATCGATCCGATCTACGCGAAGCGGATCGGCGTCGACACCGACGAGCTCCTCGTCTCGCAGCCCGACTACGGCGAGCAGGCGCTCGAGATCGTCGACGTCCTGGTGCGCTCGGGAGCGGTGGACGTGGTCGCGATCGACTCGGTCGCGGCGCTGACGCCGCGGGTCGAGCTCGAGGGGCAGATGGGGGAGCAGACCGTGGGCCTCCAGGCGCGGCTGATGTCGCAGGCGCTGCGGAAGCTGGCCGGCAACCTCAACCGGGCGAAGACGGTGTGCCTGTTCACGAACCAGATCCGCGAGAAGATCGGCGTGATGTTCGGGTCGCCCGAGACGCAGCCGGGCGGGCGGGCGCTGAAGTTCTACTCGTCCCAGCGCCTCGACATCCGCCGGATCGAGACCCTCAAGGAGGGAACCGAGGCCGTCGGGAACCGGGTCCGGGTGAAGGTCGTCAAGAACAAGGTCGCGGCGCCGTTTCGCCAGGCCGAGTTCGACATCGAGTACGGCGTGGGCGTCTCGAAGGCAGGCGCCCTGTTGGATCTCGCGCTCGAGCACGACCTGGTCCAGAAGTCGGGCTCGTTCTTCTCCTACGGCGAGCTGCGGCTGGGCCAAGGCCGAAACAACACGAAGCAGTACCTGACCGAGAACCCGGAGCTGTTCGGCGAGATCGAGGCCAAGGTGTTCGACCAGCTCGAGATCGAGCGTCCCGAGGGCCCGTCGCCAGTGCCGTTCATCGGCGCCGGCGAGGCCGCAGCGGTCGCCGAAACGAAGGCGGCCGCCGACGCCGAGGAAGCCAGCGACGCGGCGGCCGAGGCCGCCGAGCCGGAGCGCAAGGCCGCGTAGCGGCTTCTCAGGACGCGATGGCGGTCGCGGGAGAGGCCGGGGGGAATCGAGAGAGCGAGGCGTTCGCGCGGGGCCTCGGCGCCCTCCGCCGGCGCGAGCGGGGCGCGGCCGAGCTCGCCGAGTGGCTCGCCGCGCGCGGGTTCACCGCGGCTGAGGTCGGCACGGCGATCGCGCGGCTGACCGAGGTCGGCGAGCTCGACGACCGGCGGTTCGCCACGCGGTTCGCCGAGGACAAGCAGGAGCTGAGCGGGTGGGGCCCCGAGCGGATCCGGGAGGTGCTGTCCTCGCGAGGGATCGCGACCGAGCTGATCGACGACGCCCTGCTGACGGACGGCCGCGAGGACCAGCTCGCCCGGGCCGAGGGCCTGCTGGCCCGGCGGGGCCGCCCACCCAGCGACGACGCCGAGCGGGCGCGGGCGCTGGCGTTCCTGACCCGGCGGGGCTACGACCTGGAGCTCTCCTACGAGGCCATCCGCCGCTCGGGGCGCGAGGCCGCCTGACGCGCCCGCGGCGGGCGCGGGCGACGCGCACACCACAGCCGAATGCTGCGTCCCACGCAGCCGGCTGCCCTTGTCAGAACACTGAGACGGGACTACGATGGGTGAGCGGCATGTGAAAGCCGCCGGAAATGTGACGAAACGGCTGTACGCCAGCCAGATGAGAATCGACTTCGACCACCAAGCCCACGACCTACTCGCCGACTCGAGGAGGTGGCGGGCCTAGGAACCCGCCTCGGCGAGACCTCTCCCCGCCCGGGCGGCAGCAGCCTGTGCGGGTGGCGACATCCGACATCGCGTTCTCCGGCGACCCCACGGGCCGCTGGCTTCGCCACGCGAAGCCCGGCAGCTGAGATCGACCGGACCCGGCCCGGACGGCCGGAGGAGAGGAACGGATGACAACACGCGCTCCATGGAAGCCTTGGCGGCGCGACGACGAGGAAGGGGAGGCGCCCCCGGCATCGGGCCGCCCGGCCTCGAGCCCCGCGTCGCCCGCCGACGAGCTGCGAGCCCGGCGTGAGGAGATCGCCCGGATGGAGGAGCGGGCGCTTCGGAACACCGCGTCGCTGGAGGTCCAGCGGGCCGACGTCGAGCGCCGCACCCAGGCCCTCGAAGACCGCGAGCGGAACCTCGCCCACGAGATCGAGGAGCTGAAGCAGGCCAAGCGGGTGCAGCGGCGTGAGCTGGAGCGGATCTCCAGCCTGAGCGCCGCTCAGGCCAAGCAGCTCCTGATCGCCGAGGTCGAGCAGGAGGCGCGGCACCAGGCCGGCCTGCGGGTGCAGCAGATCGAGGAGGAATCCCGGCGTGAGGCCGAGCGGCGCGCGCGCAGCATCCTCTCGACCGCCATGCAGCGCCTGGCCGCCGTCCACGCCACCGAGTCGACCACTCGGCTGGTGGAGCTGCCCAGCGACGAGATGAAGGGGCGGATCATCGGCCGGGAGGGCCGGAACATCCGCGCGTTCGAGGCGGTGACCGGAGTCGACCTGATCATCGACGAGACCCCTTCGGCCGTGATGCTCTCGAGCTTCGACGGCGTCCGGCGCGAGATCGCCCGAATCACGCTCGAGCGGCTGATCGCCGACGGACGGATCCACCCCGCCCAGATCGAGGAGACCCACGAGACGGCCACCGAGGAGATCGGGGTGCGGATCGTCGAGGAGGGCGAGCGGGCGGCGCTCGAGACCAGGGTGATGGCCGTCGACCCGGCGCTGATCGAGCTACTGGGCCGGCTGCGCTTCCGCACCAGCTATGGGCAGAACGTGCTGGACCACCTGATCGAGACGGCCAACCTGGCCGGCATCATGGCCTCCGAGCTGGGCGTCTCGGTCGAGACCGCGCGCCGCGCCGCGCTGCTGCACGACATCGGCAAGGCGGTGAGCCACGAGGTCGAGGGTCCGCACGCCATCGTCGGCGGCAAGATCGCGCGCCGTCACGGCGAGGACGAGGCCGTCGCCCACGCGATGGAGGCTCATCACAACGAGGTCGACCCACGCACCGTCGAGGCGGTGATCGTGCAGGCCGCCGACGCGCGTGTCAGGCGCTCGCCCGGGCGCCCGGGGCGACTCGCTGGAGGAGTACGTGGCCCGCCTGCGAGACCTGGAGGAGATCGCCGCCGCGTCATCGCGGCGTCGAGCGCGTGTTCGCGATGCGCGCCGGGCGCGAGGTGCGAGTGATCGTCGACCCGGGCGAGGTCGACGACGAGAACGCCGCGCTGATCGCGCACGAGGTCGCCGCGACGATCGAGAAGGAGATGGACTACCCGGGGCGGATCAAGATCACGGTCGTCCGCGAGTCGCGGGCGACCTCGTACGCCAGCTAGATCGCTGATCCCAGCTAGCGCGCCGGGCCGCCGCCGCGCCTCGATAGGATCGCGCCTCGGATGGAAGCCGAAACCGTTTTCATAATCCTCGGCCTGAGCCTGACCGCCCTGGCGCTGATCGTCTCGTTCCTGGGGCTTCGAACGGAGAACTTTCCGCCCAGCCGCGGCGCGCTGCTGGCCGGCGTGGGCGTGTTCGTGGTCGTGATCGGCTTCGCCGCCGTGTTCGCCTGGACCGGCGCCGAGGACGAGCAAGAGCACCGAAACGAGGAGATCGCTGCCGGCGAGCTGCCCTCGCCCGCCGAGGTGATGGACGAGATGGAGACCGCCAGCGCCGAGCAGACGGCCGAGGACGAGGGCCCGGCCGAGGAGCCCGCGGGCGGAACCGAGACCGCCTCGGCCGACGGCGCGGCCATCTTCGACGAGCAGGGCTGCGCGGGCTGTCACACGCTCGAGGCCTCCGGCTCCACCGGCACCACGGGCCCGGACCTCGACGCCGCGCTGGTGAACGAGGACGCGGCCTACATCGAGGAGTCGATCGTCGACCCCGAGGCCGAGATCGAGAAGGGCTACCCGGGCGGCGTCATGCCCGACGACTACGGCGAGCGTGCTCTCGCCCGAGGAGCTCGAGGCTCTGGTCTCCTACATCGCCGAGAGCGTCGGCGCCAAGGGCTAGCCGCTCACAGGCCCTGGTTCGGCCACTCCGGCGTGCGCCCCTCCTTGAAGGCGCTGGCCCCGATCGCGTGCGAGTCGCGGCGCAGGAACATCGTCAGGCACATCTCGGCCTCGTTGCGGAGCTGCTCGGAGAGCCCCGTACCTACAATCGCCCCATGAGCGCCGTCGGCGGCAAGCGGTTCCATGTGACCACCTTCGGGTGTCAGATGAACGAGCACGACTCAGAGCGCATGAAGGGCATGCTCACCTCGCTGGGCTACGCGGAGGCCGCCGAGCGGTCCCAGGCCGACCTGATCCTCTTCAACACCTGTTCGATCCGCGAGAGCGCCGACAGCCGCTTCATCGCGCATCTGGGCGAGGCGAAGCGCCTGAAGTCAGAGGACCCCGAGCGCGTGGTGGGGGTGGGTGGCTGCTGGGCGCAGTCGGTGAAGGACGAGGTCTTCGAGCGGTTCCCGTTCGTCGACGTCGCGTTCGGGCCGGGCCAGATCAACCGCCTGGCCGAGTTCCTGACCTCGGACTCGCTGACCGCGCAGGGCTACTTCGAGTTCGAGAGCTTCTCCGGGCACCTGCCCGCCAAGCGGGCGCGTGACTTCCAGGGCTGGCTGCAGATCTCGCAGGGCTGCAACTGCATGTGCTCGTACTGCATCGTGCCCTCCACCCGCGGGCGCGAGCAGAGCCGCGATCCGGCCGAGCTGGTCGCCGAGGTCGAGCGCCTCGCCGCCGACGGCGTCACCGAGGTGACGCTCCTCGGCCAGAACGTGAACTCGTACGGGCGCGACCTGCCGCCCGAGGCGCGGATCAGGTTCTCCGACCTGCTGCGCCAGGTGGACGCGGTCGAGGGGATCGAGCGCATCCGCTACACGAGCCCGCACCCGAAGGACATGCGCGAGGACGTGATCCTGGCCCACGCCGAGCTGCGCGCGCTCTGCGAGCACATCCACCTCCCGCTCCAATCCGGCTCGAGCACCGTCCTCAAGCGGATGCGGCGCACGTACAACCGCGAGCGCTACCTGGACCGCGTTGCGCTGATTCGCGAGCACGTCCCCGACTGCGCCCTCACCACCGACATCATCGTCGGCTTCCCGGGCGAGTCCGACGACGACTTCGAGGCGACGCTGGAGGTCGTCGACGAGGTCGGCTACGACGGCGCCTTCACCTTCATCTTCTCGCCGCGGCGGGGCACCGAGGCCGCGAACCTCCCAGAGCAGATCCCCCATGCGGTCAAGCGCGAGCGCATGGGCCGGCTGGTCGAGCTGGTGCAGCGCCGTGCCCGCGAGCGCGCGCAGCGCTTCGTGGGGCGGACGATGGAGGTGCTGGTGGAGGGCCCCAGCCGCACCGACGCCAGCCGCCTGCGAGGCCGCGGCCGCCACAACAAGACCGTCAACTTCGACGGTGTCGCCGAGCCGGGCGAGCTCGTCCTGGTGGAGATCGAGTCGGCCACCTCGACGTCGCTGAGCGGGCACGAGAAGCTGCTGAGCCGCGTCGCGTAGCGAGCCTCGTGGAGCCGGTCGCGATCTTCGGCCCGACGGCGGTGGGCAAGACCGCCGTCGCGCTGGCCGCCGCGGACCTCCTGCGCGCGCGGGGTGAGGACCCGGTGGCGGTCAACTGCGACTCGATCCAGGTCTACGCGGGCCTCGAGGTGCTGAGCGGGGCGGCCTCAACTGAGGAGCGCCGGCGCCTCGAGCACCGGCTGCTGGCGTTCGTGGCGGTGAGCGACGAGTTCAGCGCCGGCCGCTACGCGGAGCTCGCCCACGCGGAGATCGACAGCCTGATGGCTGCCGGCAGGCGGCCGCTCGTCGTCGGCGGCACGGGCCTCTACCTGCGGGCCGCCCTGGCCGAGCTGGAGCTTCGTGCGCCCGTGGACGCGTGCGGTGCGTCTGGACGTCGAGCGCGATCTCGCCGAGCGCGGGCCCGAGGCCCTTCACGCCGAGCTCGCACCGGCGGCGGCGGCGTCGGTCCACCCAAACGATCGCAAGCGGGTGTCGCGCCTGACCGAGCTGGCCCGCGCGGGCGTCGAGCCCCATCTCTCGACCGAGGGCCTTTGGACCGAGCGGTTGCGGCGCCCCGCTCGCCTGTTCGGCCTCACCTGTGACCGCGACCTGCTGGACGCCCGGATCGAGGCCCGGGTGGACGCGATGGCGGCGGCCGGCGCCGCCGCCGAGGTCGCCCGCGCCGACGCGGCGGGCGCCTCGCGCACGGCCCGCGCCGCGATCGGGTTCGACCAGTTCCTGGCGGGCGACGTCGAGGCTGTCAAGGCCGCCCAGCGGCGCCTGGCGCGACGCCAGCTGACCTGGATGCGACGGATGCCGGGCGTCGAGGCGATCGACCGCGGCGGACCGCGGCGACGACGAGGTAGCGGCCGCGATCGTCGGCGCCCTCTAGGTTTCGGCGTCATGCGATTCGAGAAGTGGCAGGCGCTCGGCAACGACTACGTGATCGTCGAGCGCGATGAGCTCCCGTGGGAGCTCACGGCCGAGCGGATCCGCCGCATCTGCCAGCCGCACCTTGGCGTCGGCTCGGACGGGATCCTGCTGCTGGCGCCGGCGGGCGATCCGGCGCACGTCGCCGAGCTGCGCATCTTCAACCCCGACGGATCCGAGGCCGAGCTCTCCGGTAACGGGGCGCGGGAGGCGGTTCTTTACCTCCGCTCGCACGGGTGGACCGACCGGGACACCTTCTCGGTGACGACGAAGGCGGGCGTCGTGACGCCCACGATCACGGGCTCCGGCACGGCCGCGATCGACATCGGGCGCGCGTCGCTGACCTCGGCGGACTACCCGGCCGGCCCCGGCGACGGCACCGGGACCGTGGAGTCCGGCGGGCGGCAGTGGTCGTTCCAGCACGTCAACGTGGGGAACCCGCAGTGCGCGATCGAGGTGGCCGATGGCCTCGAGGAGCTTGACCTGGGCGCGTTCGGGCCCGCGATCGAGGCCAACACCCGGCTCTTCCCGAACCGCACGAACGTCTCGTTCTGGCGCGCGGACGGCTCGACCGTCCGGGCGCGGATCTTCGAGCGAGGCGTGGGGGAGACGCTCTCGTCGGGCACGGGGGCCAGCGGCGCCGCGGTCGCCGCGCACCTCCGTGGGGCCGCCAGCCCGATCACGGTCGCGCTGGACGGCGGCGAGCTGGAGGTCGCGGTCGGGCCCGAGCTCGACGTCACCCTGACCGGCTCGGCCTCCCCGGTGTACGCAGGCGAGCTGTCGCCGGAGTTCGTCCGGGCCCTTGGGGATTCGTAGGGTGCGCGTCGGCGCGCGCCGCTAGCCTGCCGGGCCGATGGCACTCACCGACCCATCCAAGCGTCTCGAGGCGATCCCGCCCTACAGGTTCGCCGAGCTCGAGAAGCAGGTCGCGGACAAGCGGGCTGCCGGCATCGACGTGATCAGCCTGGGGATCGGCGATCCCGACCATCCGACCTTTCCTCACATCGTCGATGCGATGGAGGCCGCGGTGGCCGACCCGGGCACTCACAAGTACCCCTCGAACCGAGGCCGGGAGGAGTTCCGGACCGCGCTCGCCAACTTCTACAAGCGGCGGTTCGGCGTCGAGATCGACCCCGATACCGAGGTGATGCCGGCGATCGGCGCCAAGGAGTGCATCTACAACCTCTGCTTCGCCTTCCTCGATCCGGGGGACATCGCCCTCGTCTCGGATCCGGGCTACCCGGTCTACACCGGCGGTCCGCTCTTGGCCGGCGCCGGGAGCGTCCTGCTGCCGCTCGAGCCCGAGCTGGGCTTCGCGCCCGACCTGTCCAAGCTCGACGCCGAGACGCTGCGGCGCGCGCGCCTGATGTTCATCAACTACCCCAACAACCCCACGGGGGCGGTCGTCCCCGACGGGTTCTTCGAGCAGGTCGTCGAGCTCGCGCGCGAGCACGAGATCCTGGTCGTCCACGACAACGCCTACTCCGAGACGACCTACGACGGCTACGTCGCGCCCAGCTTCCTCGCCACCCCGGGCGCCAAGGAGGTCGGGGTCGAGGTCTTCTCACTGTCGAAGGGCTTCAACATGACCGGCTGGCGCTGCGCGGCGATCCTCGGCAACGCAGACGCGATCGCCTCGTACTGGCGCCTGAAGACCAACGTCGACTCGGGGCTCTTCGAGGCCGTCCAGCTGGCCGGCGCGGCGGCCCTCGACGGGTCGCGCAAGCCGCTGGAGGAGATGAACGCGATCTACGCGCGCCGGCGCGACCTGCTGGTCGAAGCGCTGCGCGAGGTCGGTGTCGAGGTCAAGGCGCCGAAGGGGACGATCTACGTCTGGGCCCCGGTGCCCGAGGGGCACACGTCCACCTCGTTCGCCGAGCTGGCGCTGGAGGAGGCGGCGGTCGTGATCTCGCCGGGCTCGATGTACGGGCCCTCCGGCGAGGGCTTCTTCCGGATCTCGCTGACGACGCCGGACGCGCGCATCACCGAGGCCGTCAAGCGGATCCGCGAGCACCTCGCCTGAGCTGCGATGGGGGACCGCGACCGCGTCTCCTCGGCATCGCCTTTCGAGCCTCGCTATGGCTTCTCCCGCGCCGTGCGCGCGGGCGACCGGGTCTTGGTGTCGGGCACCGGCCCGGTGTGGCCCGACGGGGAGTGCGACCCGGATCCGGGCGTGCAGGCGCGACGCTGCCTGGAGATCATCGCGCTCGCGCTGACCGAGCTTGGGCGCCGGGTTGGAGGACGTCGTGCGCACCCGGATGTTCGTGACCTCCCCCGATCACGCCGAGGCCGTCGGCGAGGCGCACCGCGAGGTGCTGGGGGACGTCCGGCCAGCCGCGACGATGGTCGTCGTCGCGGCGCTGCTCGACCCGCGTTGGAAGGTCGAGATCGAGGCCGAGGCGCAGCCTCGGCGGGCACCCGGGCCGACCAGCAGATAGGTTTCGCGCCGAAGGGGAATTTGATCAGCGAGTTACCAGACTTTCTCCAGATGGAGGCGCCGGGCGCCTTCCTCACCGAGGCCGCTCCCGATCAGGCGATCCCAGAGACCCCGATGACGGCGATCGCGGCAATGCGCCTGGTCAGCGAGGAGCTCGCCGTGGAGGGCATCCCTGAGCGCAACCTGGCGACCTTCGTGACCACCTGGATGGAGCCCGAGGCGCGGCGCGTGATCGACGACAACCTCCATCGCAACTTCATCGACCACGCCGAGTATCCGCAGACGTTCGAGATCCAGCAGCGCTGCGTGCGGATGCTCGCCGAGCTCTTCCACGCGCCCGGCGAGACCACGGGGACGAGCACGCAGGGCTCGTCCGAGGCGATCATGCTCGGCGCGCTGTCGCTGAAGTGGAAGTGGCGCGAGCGCCGCGAGGCCGACGGCAAGGCGACCGACTCCCCGAACCTCGTCTTCGGCGGCGACGTCCACGTCGTCTGGGAGAAGTTCTGCCGGTACTTCGACGTCGAGCCGCGGATCGTGCCGCTACAGGCCGGGAAGTACACGATCGGACCCGAGGACGTCGAGCCGCACATCGACGAGAACACGATCGGCGTTGCGGCGGTCGTCGGCACGACCTTCACCGGCCACGCCGACGACGTGGTGGGGATCAACGACCTCCTCGTCGAGCTGAAGGACAAGAAGGGCCTCGACGTCCCACTCCACATCGACGGCGCCAGCGGCGCCTTCGTCTGGCCCTTCCTCTACCCGCACTCCGAGTGGGACTTCCGACTCGAGCAGGTGCGCTCGATCAACGCCTCGGGTCACAAGTTCGGGCTCGTCTACCCCGGGATCGGCTGGCTGATCTTCCGGGAGAAGTCCGATCTGGCCGAGGACCTCGTCTTCTACGAGAACTACCTCGGCAAGACCGACGCCACGTTCACGCTCAACTTCTCGACCGGCTCGTCGATGGTCCTCGCCCAGTACTACAACTTCGTCCGCTTCGGGAAGGCTGGGTACCGCAGGATCATGGAGATCATGCAGGAGAACGCGCAGTCCCTGGCCAAGGACATCGAGGCGATCGGCAAATTCCAGATCATCGGGGCCGACGCGGAGACGCTGCCCCTGGTCGCCTTCAACCTGGCCGACGAGCATCCCTACGACGAGTTCGACATCTCCTTCCAGCTCGCCGCCGAGCGAGGCTGGATGTTGCCCGCGTACACGATGCCCCCGAACGCCCAGGACGTGAAGATGATGCGCGCCCTGGTCAAGCTCAACCTCAGCCGCTCGCTGGTCAACACGCTCGACAGCGACATCGCCCAGGCGATCGAGACGCTCGAGAAGAAGGGGCCGGTGAGCGAGTCCGAGCGCAGGCTGGTGAAGACCAGCGTCACGCACTGAGCCGCGCCCGCATGCCGCGCGGACGGCTCAGCGGTCGCGCTCCAGCAGGTCCCGAAGCCGCTGGAGGTCCTTCTTCAGGTTCGAGCGAACCATCGCGCCGAGCACGGGGCGGAGCAGGCGCATGCCCCCGGTTGGCTGGAGCTCGATCTCGTAGGTGAACGCCGACCCGTTCCCGTCCGGGCTCGGGCGCACGGCCCGGGCGCCGCTGAGCGCGCCGATCGTGCCGCTGCCGCTGAAGCGATAGGACACGCCCGGATCCAGCTCGGTGACGACCGTGTCGGCGACGTAGTCACGGCCGGAGTTCCGGACGACCTCGTGGACCTTGGTGCCGACCGCGGGGCCCCCCGGCGGATCCGGTGTCATGTCCGAGAGCCCCTTCCGCCACTCGCGGTCGAACGAGTAGTCGGCGATCGCGTCCCAGACCTCGGCCGGCGGCCTCGCGATCGTCACGGACTCCTGGACGTGCACGGTTGAGCTCATCCTGGCTCCTCCCCTTCAGACATCCGACCCTTCGCGAGTGTCCCTCATTTCGCCAATCCCGGTATAGGGGTCTGCCTCGCGTTTCCGCCGAGCCCGAGGAGTTCGAGCAGCGGGTCATCGGGTTCTTCGAGCAGGGCTGCGCGACGACGGGGGCTAGAGCTTGCCTTCAGCGGTGAGCGTGTCGCGCAGGCCCTGCTCGAGGTTCCGCGGCGAGTAGTCGAGCTCGCTCATGGCCTTGTCGTGCTTGGCCCAGAAGGTGACGCCGTCAGCCGAGGAGATCAGTTCGCGGAGGTTCGGGGGCTGTCCCATGAGCTTGCCGACGGCGGGGCCGATCGGCGTCAGCGCCTTCAGGAGCCCGGTGGGCATGGCCCGCTTGGGCGCCTTGCGCCCGGAGACCTTCGCGAGCGTCTCGATCAGTTCCCGCATCGTCGTGATCTGCCCGCCCAGCACGTAGGCCTCGCCGGGCTTGCCGGCGTCCAGCGCAAGCAGAACGCCGGCGGCGACGTCGTCGACGTGGACCATGTTCATGCCCAGGTCCGGGAACGCGATCAGCGGCATCCGTCCTGCCAGGAAGTCGTTCATCTGCTTGCCGATCGCGGAATGGTCGTCGGGCCCGTAGACGCCGCCCGGCTGCACGATCACGCACGGCAGGCCCTCCTCGGCGATCAGGCGCTTCGCGACCTGGTGGGCCTCGTACTTCGTCTGCTCGTAGTAGGAGGTGAACTCCCGTCCAGGGTGCTCGTAGCCCTCGTCGACGACGCGCCCGTGGGTGTTGCCGAAGGCGCCGACCGTCGAGACGTAGACGACCTTGGCCACCTTGGCGTCCAGCGCGGCACGCAGCACGTTCTCGGTGCCCAGGACGTTCGACTCGTACATCTCACGCCGGCGCGAGTCCGGGATCCCGACCTCGTAGATGGCGGCGTTGTGGATCACGGCGTCGCACCCCTCCAGCCCGTCGCTGATCGCGGGCGCGTCGGTCAGCGTGCCCTGGATCAGCTCGCAGCCCTGGCCGCTGAGGGCGCTCGCCTTCGCCGGGTCGCGGACCAGCGCCCGGACGTCGTCGCCACGGTCGCGCAGCAGGCGGACCACGTGGCCGCCGATGAAGCCTGTGCCCCCGGTGATGAAGACCTTCACGTGATCCGAGCCTATCCTGTCAAGGCGGGAGGCGAGGCTGACGATGAGTAAGGCGATGAAGCGTGGAACGATCGCCGCGGGCGCTGCCGGGGCCGTGGCCCTGGTCGGCGTCGTGGTGGGCGGCCCCGCCCCCGCGGAGGAGCGTCGTGGCGGCACGCCCCCGCAGAGCTTCGCGTTCGCGATCGGCAACCACACGCTCGACGGAAACGCCGAGCAGGTGGGGACTCGATACGCCGGCTTCGACCTGGTCGTGGTCGACGGCGAGGAGGCCACCCAGGCCGAGATCACGGCGATGCAGAACCGGGGCACACGGGTCCTCGGCTACCTGAGCGTCGGGACGATCGAGAAATGGCGCTCCTGGTACGGCCAGGTCAAGCGCTACCGCCTCGCCGCCTGGCAGGACTGGAAGGACGAGTGGTACGCGGACACGTCGAAGGCGGGCCTGCGGCGCAAGCTGACCTCGATCGCCGAGGACGAGATCCTCGCGAAGGGATTCGACGGGCTCTTCCTCGACAACGTCGACATGGTCGAGGTGAAGAAGCATCGCAAGCAGCGCGCCGGCATGGGCGAGCTCGTGGCCGACCTCGACGAGCTCGTGGGCGGCGCCGGGGACCTGTTCGCCCAGAACGGCGCGCCCGGGGTGCTCGAGGGCTATCCGGGCCAGGGTGTCGACCCCCTGATCGACCATCTGGACGGCTGGAACCGAGAGGACGTCACCTGGACCTATGACTTCGACCGCCGGCGGTACGTGAAGAACCGGAACGCCGACCGCGAGGACGCGCTCGCCGAGCTCGATGAGATCGCGGGCGCCGGGCTCGTCACGGCCGCCACCGACTACGTCGACATCGAGGACGGCTTCAGCGCCGCCGAGTGCGAGGCGGTCACCAACGCCGAGAGCGTCGGCGCGCTTTCATACCTGGCGAACATCGGCCTCACGCGGGACGCCGTCGAGGCGAACCCGCCGGACTGCTGAACGCGCCCGGACGCCCGCTGAGGCGGCGCCTACACTGAAAGCCGTGGATCGAACGCGCCAGGGCCGGTTGAAGCAGACCTCGAACGGCGCCGGCGCTGCCGGCGTCGCCAACGCCCGCGCCCGCCAGCGCGCCCTCGCCGTCGGCGTCGTGCACGGGGACCCCGGCGAGGGCGACGCACTCGCCGAGCTGAAGGAGCTCTTGCGCACCGCCGGGGTCGCGACGGCGGGCGAGATGACGCAGATCCGACCCGAGCCGGACCCCGACCGCTACCTGGGCCGCGGCAAGGTCGACGAGCTGAAGTCCGAGATCAAGCGATCGAACGCGAACCTGGTGGCCACCGACGACGAGCTGGCCCCCCGCCAGGAGCGGAACCTCGAGGCGGCGCTGGGCGTACCCGTGATCGACCGCACCGCCGTGATCCTCGACATCTTCGCCTCCCATGCCCACACGGCGGAGGGAAAGCTTCAGGTGGAGCTGGCGCAGCTGGAATACAACCTCGCGCGCATGCGCGGGCTGTGGACGCACCTCGAGCGCCTCGGCGCCGGGCGCATGGACGGCGGCATCGGCACCAGGGGCCCGGGCGAGTCCCAGATCGAGACCGACCGTCGGCTGGCGCGCGACCGGATCTCGGCCCTGCGTCGCCGCCTGAAGGGCCTGGAGAGAAACCGCTCGGTGATGCGGGCCCGTCGCGACGCCGCGAGCGTCCCGAGGGTGGCGCTGGCCGGCTACACCAACGCCGGCAAGTCGACCCTTCTGAACGCGATCACGGGGGCCGAGGTCGGAGTGGGGGACAGGCTCTTCCACACGCTCGACCCGACCACCCGCTCGTACCGCCACGAGGGCCGGGACTACCTGATGACCGACACGGTCGGCTTCATCCGCAAGCTGCCCCACCAGCTGGTCGAGGCGTTCATGGCCACCCTCGAGGAGACGCGCCGCGCCGACCTGATCGTGCACGTCGTGGACGGCTCCGAGCCCGCGGCCGAGCGTGACGGCGCGATCGAGGCGGTGGACCTCGTGCTCGAGGAGCTGGGGGCAGGCGACCGCCCGCGCCTGCTCGCCTTCAACAAGATCGACCTCCTGGCCCCCGGCGAGCGCAGCGACCTGCTGGTGGGCCGCCGCGACGTTGTGGGCGTCTCGGCCGTCACCGGGGAGGGCCTGGGTGAGCTCCGCGACCGGATCGCCCAGGCCTTCGAGGCGACGCTGCGCCCCGTCGAGCTGTTGGTCCCCTACGACCAGGGCGCCCTCCTCTCCGAGCTCCACGCGCTGGCGGGCGACCTCGAGCGCGAGGACACCGCCGAGGGCGTGCTGGTCAAGGCGCGGGTCCCGGCCTCGCTGACCCATCGGTTCGCGGAGTTTGCGGTCAGCGGCGCGACCGCCAACGGCGGCCCGCCGGGCTGACGCTCCGGCGACGGCTAGCCTGAGCCGTGTGGACCTCCCGATCCACCTGCTGAGCGACGCCGCGACGCCGCCGGCGCGCGCGCACGAGGGGGACGCCGGGCTTGACCTCTACGCGGCCGAGCCCGCGATCCTGGGCCCAGGCGACCGGGCCTCGGTCGGCACCGGCATCGCGGTCGAGATCCCCGAGGGCCACGCCGGCCTGGTCCTGCCACGCTCGGGCCTCGCGGCCCGCCACGGCATCGCCATCGTCAACTCGCCGGGCCTGATCGACTCCGGCTATCGGGGCGAGGTCCGCGTCCTGCTGCTCAACACGGACGCGAGTGAGCCGTTCGAGATCGGCGTCGGTGACCGCATCGCCCAGCTCCTGCTGACGCCATATGCGGGGGCGAAGCCGGTCGAGGCGGCGGAGCTGTCAGCCAGCGCCCGGGGCGAGGGGGGCTTCGGGTCGAGCGGGCGCTAGGCGAGCGCCGCCGCGCGCGCCGATTCGTGCGCGGCATCCTCGAGGCGGTCGTCGAGTGGCTCGAGCTGGGGCTCGGAGCCCTCGCGCCGGGCCAGGGCCAGCGCGATCAGGCGGTCGGCGAGCCTGGCGTTCTTCGGCAGCAGCGGCCCGTGGAGATAGGTGCCGAACATGTTGTCGCGGCGGACCCCCTCGAACCCGTCGCGCCCGTTGTTGCCGAAGCCCTTGACCACCTTGCCGAGAGGTGTCGCCTGGAGGCCGAGGTGCGTGCGGCCGCCGTGGTTCTCGAAGCCGGCGACCGTGAACGGGCCCTGGCCCAGGTCGACCTCGATCGCGACGTTGCCGATCAGCCTCGGGCCCTCCTCGCGAACGGTCTCGAGGTCGGCCAGCCCCAGCCCCTCGATCCGCTCGTCGCCGAGCTGGTAGGAGTGGCCGAGGAGCTGATAGCCGCCGCAGACGGCCAGCAGCACGGCGCCGTCGGCGACCGCGGCCTCGAGCGGCTCTCGCTTCGTCGCCACCAGGTCGCCGGCGACGAGCTGCTGGTCGCGGTCCTGGCCACCGCCGATGTAGACGAAGTCGTGGGCCGCCGGGTCGATGTCGTCGCCGGGCCCGGCCGCGGCGTAGGAGAAGCCGATCCCGCGCCACTCGCAACGCCGCTGCAGGAACAGGATGTTCCCCCGGTCGGCGTAGATGTTCATCTGATCCGGATACAGCGCAAGGACCCGGAGCGTCATCATTTGGCGTCACCCGCCCGCAGCAGAACGATCTCCGAGGCGGCGTAGCGCTCGTCCTCGCCGACCCCGACGCGCCCGGCAGGCTCGAAGCCTGCCTCCCGGCCCTCGGCCTCGAGCCCGGCCGCGTCGACCATGGCCAGCTCGATTCGATTCGGCTCCTCGGAGAGCTCGCCCGCGGGGCCGACGATCTGCCGCAGCCGCTCGATCACGATTCGGCCGTTCTCGCTGTGGACTGCGAGCGGGAGGCTCGAGTAGATCCAGGCGTCCTCCTCGCGGACGTCGGGGAGCGGGGGGTGGTCGCTCCGCTCCCACGACTCGTCCTGTGCCTCCTCGACGACGGCGGCCGCGAGTAGCCCACCCGGCTCGAGGCTCGCCCGAGCCCCGCGCATCGCCTCGATCCGCTCGTCGCCTCCGGCGAGCAGCTGCAGAACCTGCATCGGCGCCAGCGCCAGGCTGAAGCGCCGCTCGCTTAGAGCCAGCTTGCGAATGTCGCCCTCGATCACGTCGACTGCAAGGTTGCTCTCCGAGGCGCGGCGGCGGAGCACCTCCAGAAGGGGCGGCCGGTTGTCGACGCCGCAGACGCGGTGGCCACGCCTCGCGAGGTGGAGGGCGACCCGGCCGGTGCCGCAGCCGAGGTCCAGGATCGCGCCCGGGTGTTCAGCGGCAAGGCGACGCCACGTCTCGAGGTCCGCGTCATAACCGCCGTTCTCGACGTCGTGCCAGATGACCTCGTCATCCGCCTTCACGCCCAGAAGTCCTTGGCGAGGCCACGCGAGGCGAGCAGCTTTCGCAGCTCGATCAGCGCCGTGTACGTGGGCAGGGCGAACAGCCGTTGCGGCGCATCGGCCACGGCGTCGTCGAGCGAGCGCTCGATGTCCTCCTCCACCACGATCGAGCCCTCCTCGATCCCGGCGTACTTGAGCCGGACCGCCATCTCGGGGGCGCGTGTCCCGGCGCAAACGACCCGCCTCGCGGTCCCCGCGAGGAGCTCGAAGTCCGCGTCCCACACCCACGAGACATCGCGCCCGTCCGCGATGCGGTCGTTGAGGGCCAGCCAGAGGTCGACGCCCGCTGAACCGTCGGCGCCCTCGAGGCGCAGGGTGCGGAGGACCTCGTTCGCTCCGGCGGGGTTCTTGATCAGCAGGATCGACACCGGCTTGCCCGCCACGGTCACGGTCTCGACCCGCCCGAAGGCGGCCTCGGCCGAGGCGAGGCCCTGGACCGCGGTGTCCAGGGGGACGCCGAGGCGAAGCGCGCCCGCGAGCGCCGAGAGCGCGTTGTAGACGTTGTAGAGGCCCGGCAGGGGAAGCGAGAGCTCCGCCGAGCCCTCGGGCGTCCGCACCGCGACGTCGGACCCCTTCATGCCATGGAGCGTGATCCGCTCGGCAACGACGTCGGGCTCGGGGCGGTCGGCGTCGCAGTTGGGGCACGAGTAGTGGCCGAGGTGCCCGACGAATGCGCGCTCATATGCGTACGGGGCGCCGCAGCGGCGGCAGTGCTTGGCGTCGTGGGCGTGCTGGAGCTCGGGCAGCGCCTGGCTGGGGTCCTCGATCCCGAAGTAGGTCACGCCCGGACGGCGGTTGAGCCCGCGGTCGCGACCCAGGTCGGCGATCAGCGGGTCGTCGGCGTTCAGGACGAACTCGGTGCTGCCGGCCTGGCGGGCCACCAGCTCGGCCCACTCGTCGGCGAGCGTCTCAAGCTCGCCGTAGCGGTCGAGCTGGTCGCGGAAGAGGTTCGAGAGCACGATCAGGCGCGGCCGGAGGTCGTGGGCGACCTTTGGCAGCCAGGCCTCGTCGACCTCGAAGAGCCCCTCGGTGCCCCGCTGCTCGAGCAGCGCCGTGGCGACCCCCCAGGTCATGTTCGACCCCGCGCGGTTGTGCACCGGCACGCGCCCGGCGGCCTTCAGCGCGGCGGCGATCATCCCCGAGGTCGTCGTCTTGCCATTGGTCGCGCTGACCACGGTTGATCCTCCGGTGAGCTCCTGCCCCAGGCGGGCAATGGCGTCGGGCGCCATCTGCAACAGCACCCGGCCGGGGAGCGTCGTCCCACCGCCGCGGCCACTGCGGCGGCTGATGTTGCCGGTGGCGCGCGCCGCGGCGACCTTGGCGCGGAAGAAGGCGCTCACCGCGGCTTGGCGAGCGGAACGCCCTCCGGGGCGATCACCCGCAGGGCCCGCCGCAGCAGGCGCACCGTCGCCGGGAGGTCGGTGAGGTGGTCGCCGTCGGCGTAGACCGCGAAGGGGCGGTCGGCCTCAATTCGAACCTCCCCGGCTCGCCGGACTGTCACCTCTGGGTTCTCCACGTGCGTTCCATTGAACACCTTAGGCAGCACCCTGGTCAGGAATCGCGCCTTGCGCATCTCGCTGATCCAGACGACATCGAGTAGACCGTCGTCGAGCTCCGCGTCCGGAGCCGCGTACATGCCGCCGCCGTAGGCCCGGTTGTTGGCTGCCGCCACGCCATAGCCCGTGAAGCCGTGCGCCTCGCCGTCGAGGGCGAGGTCGAAGCGGGCGGGCTTCCACCCGGCTAGCGCCCTGAGCGCCGCGTAGAGGTACACGGCCTGGCCGCGGACCCACTTGGCCTCGTTGGCGATCCGGTTCGCGTCGGAGTCGAACCCGCAGCTGGCGATGCCCAGGAAGCGCTTGCCGTTGACCTCGCCGACGTCGATCTCGCGCGTGTGGCCGGCCGCGAGCACGCCCACGGCCTCGGAGAGGTCGGTCGGGATGCCCAGGACGCGGGCGAAGTCGTTGCCGCGCCCGCCGGGCAGCACCCCGAGGCTGGCCCCGGTGTTCGCGAGGACGCCGCCGACCTGGCCGATCAACCCGTCGCCGGACATCACCACGACCACCTCGCCCGCGCCGGCCGCCATTCGTGCCTCGACGCAACCATGCTCGAGGCCCGTGGTCTCAACCAGGCGGTGCTCGATTCCGTGGTCGCCCAGGACCTCACGGGCCTCCGGGAGCAGCTCTCGCACGCGCCCCCCGCCGGCCGCGGGGTTGACGAGGAGCAGGTGGTTCGTCCCCGGATTCACCTGCTGAGCCTAGTGGCGGCGGCCTTGCCTGAACGCCCAGGCGGGTCAGCTAGCCTGCTGCGATCGTGACGCCGAGCCCCCGCACCCCGAGGCTCGCGGCGGCTGTGCTGCTCGCCGCGGGAGGCCTGTGGCTCGCGGCCTGCGGGGGAGAGGACGACGAGCCGGAGACCACCACCGCGTCGGCCGATGAGACCTGCGAGGAGGTAGCGCCCGCCGAGCCCAAGCCGGTGAAGCTGAAGCCTCCGAAGGAGAAGGTGGCGCCCGGGGAGAAGATCACCGCCACGGTCGAGACGAACTGCGGCGACTTCTCCTTCGAGCTGGACACGAAAGGGTCCCCGAAGACCGCGAGCTCCTTCGTCTACCTGGTCGATGAGGGCGTCTACGACGGGACGCCGTTTCACCGCGTCGTGGACGGCTTCGTGATCCAGGGCGGCGATCCGGAGACCACCGGGGAAGGCGGGCCCGGGTACACCGTGACCGAGGAGCCCGCCCCCGACGCCGAGTACACCCGCGGCACGGTGGCGATGGCGAAGACCCCGGTCGAGCCGGCCGGCACATCGGGAAGCCAGTTCTTCGTGGTCACCGCGGCGGCCGACGCCGGGCTGCCTCCCGACTACGCGATCCTCGGACAGCTCACGGGCGACGAGGAGGCGGTCGACCGGATCGAGGCCCAGGCCGATCCCGAGCTGGGGCCCACGGGCGGCGAGCCGGCCGTCCCCGTGGTGATCGAACGCATCACCCTCGAGCGCTGAGCGCGATGTCGGCCGAGCTCGCGATCCGCTCCGGCGACATCGTGCTCGCCGGCGAGCGAGCGGGGGAGGACGGCCCGGCGGTCGTGCTCCTGCACGGCCTGACCGCCACCCGCCGAGTGGTGGTCCACGGCTCCAAGCACCTGCCGCGAAAGGGTCACCGCGTCGTCGCCTACGACGCGCGAGGCCACGGCAGCTCGGATCCCGCCCCTGCGGGCTCCTATGGTTATGTCAACCTGGCCGACGACGCCGACGCGGTGATCGGCGACGCCGTAGGGGAGGGCAGGCCCGTGCTGGCCGGCCACTCGATGGGGGCGCACACGATCGCGACGCTCGCCGCTCGCGATCCGCAGCGCCTGGCCGGCGTCGTCCTGGTCGGCCCGGCGGTGATGGGGGAGGAGCCGTCCGGCGAATCGCTCGCCGGCTGGGACCGGCTTGCCGACGGGCTCGAGCGGGGCGGGGTGGAGGGTTTCGTCGAGGCCTACGACCACGATCTGGCCCCGGAGTGGCGCGAGACGCTGCTGCGGATCGCGCGCCAGCGCCTGGGACAGCACGAGCATCCGCAGGCGGTGGCGGTGGCGCTCCGCGAGGTGCCACGCTCGCTCCCGTTCGACGGCCTTGAGGCGCTGGCGGCGCTGGACGTCCCGGCGCTGGTCGTCGCCAGCCACGACGTCGCCGACCCCGGGCACCCGTACGCCGTGGCCGAGGCATGGGCCGAATCGCTGCCGCGGGCCACCTTGATCAGCGAGGGGGAGGGGGAGTCGCCGCTCGCCTGGCAGGGCGGCAAGCTCTCGCGCGAGATCGAGGATTTCTGCGCCTCGGAAGCGGTTCGCGAGCGGCTCTAGCCGGCCTTGCCGGGGCGATCGGCCAGCCGGTAAACCAGGCGCAGGCCGGACCAGGTCTCGTCGATCGCGCAGACCTTGTTGTCGACGAGCCCTCGGTCCAGGGCGATCTCGCGCACGACGTCCTCGGTCACGTCGGTCTCGACGCCGGAGGCGCGCTTGGGCCAGGCGATCCAGAGGCCGCCGTCGTACTCAATCGCGCGCTTCAGCGCGGCGAACCGCCGCTCGAGGACGGCCCGGCGGGTCAGGAAGCAGACGATCACGTCGCTGCGCCCACGCGCCGAGTCGCGGGTCTCGACGCCATCGGGGAGCTCGCCCAGGGTCCGGGCGAAGGCGTCGGGAGCGTCGATCAGCGCCAGGCGGTGGCCCTCCCTGATTCCGAGCTTCCTGGGGAGCGGAGTGCCCGAGTAGCCGGCCATGGCGGCAGCCTATGCTTCCGGGCATGAGCGACGAAGGACATGCGATCCACTACACGGCGGTCGAGCGCGGGACGCCCATCCAGTCGGCCGATGGCGCGGTCGTGGGCAAGGTCCACCAGGTGGTCGACAACTACCGCGAGCACATCCTCGACGGCATCGTGATCGAGACCGGCTCCGGCGATCTGCGCTTTGTTGACGCACCCGAGGTGGACCGCACCGCCGAGCGCATGGTGACGCTGCGCATCGACGAGGCCGCCGTCGCCCAGCTGCCGCCGCCCGAGAAGGGCGCCGGCTCGTTCAGGGCGAACGTTCGGACGGGGCGGATGGGTCGGCTGTTCGGTGGGGGCTGGAAGCGCGACTGAGTGACTAGAAGTCCCTGGCGCGGGTACAGTGAGGCTGTGGATCCACCCGCGAGCCAGGTTGGGCTGGGTCCCGTCGAAAAGGAGAAGGGGACAGACATGGAGGTCGGGGGGAGGACGGGGCCTTGACCGACCCAGATCTGAAGCTGGTATTACCGGCCGAGGCCAAGAACGTCGGCGTCGTCCGCCACGCGCTCGCGGGCCTCGCCGAGGCCGTCGGGATGGACCCGGGCCGCATCGGCGACCTGAAGACGGTCGTAACCGAGGCCTGCATGAACGCGGTCGTGCACGCCTACGAGGAGAGCCCGGGCTCGATCGAGGTCGACGCTCGACGCGAGGATGACTCGCTCGTGGTCGTGGTCCGCGACCGGGGGGCAGGGATCCGGCCCCGGGCGGACGTCCAGCGCGAGAGCCTGCGCATGGGCCTGCCGCTGATCGCGGCGCTCTCCAGCAGCTTCGAGCTGAGCGGCGCCCCCGGCCAGGGCACAATCGTGACGATGCGGGTGAGCCTCTCGGCGAACGGGTCCGAGCCCGAGGCCCCGCCGCCCGCTGGGGAGGTCGACCCGGGCACCGCGATGCTGATGCCGGCGGGCAACCTGGTTGGGCCGGTGCTCTCGCGGGTGATCTCGATCTTCGCCGTGCGCGCCAACTTCTCGGTCGATCGCCTCTCCGACGCGGTGCTGCTGGGCGACGCCGTGTCCTCGCAGGCCGCCGAGTTCTTCCCCGACGGCACCGCGAAGGTGGTCGTGGACGAGGTCGACGGCACGGTCTCCGTGCGGGTTGGGCCGCTGGTCGACGGCGCCGGGGACCGCCTGCTGGAGCGTATGCGCATCCCGCAGCTCGACGCCTCGCTCGAGCGGCTGGCCGACTCGGTCCACGTGGAGCACACGGGCGACGACGAGCACCTGGTGCTCGAGATCGCCAGCCGCAGCTCCTGAAGCCCGCCTAGACCTGGTCGCGCTCGGCGGCCGCGCGCACGCGGTCGAGCGCCCGCCTGAGGATGCGCGAGACGTGCATCTGGGAGTAGCCGACCGAGTCGGCGATCTTCGACTGCGTCAGGTCCTCGACGAAGCGCAGGCGCAGGACCTCCCGCTCGAGGTCGCTGAGCACGCGAGCGCCGGCCCGAATCGCCGAGCGCTCCTCGACCAGCTCGAAGCCCGGGTCCTCGCCGCCGACGCGCTCGCCGATCGAGGCGTCACCCATGTCCTCGCTGGCCGCGGCGGGCTGGTCGAGCGACATCGTGCGGCGCGCGTCGCTTGCCTCCATCGCCTCCAGCACCTCGTCGTCGGAGGCCTCCAGGAGCTCGGCGATCTCGGCGACTGTGGGGGAGCGCTCGAGCTTGCTGGAGAGCTTGGTGATCGCCTCCTCGACGTCGCGGATGCGCTCCTGCAGGCCGCGAGGCACCCGCATCGTCCAGACCCGGTCACGGAAATGGCGGCGCAGCTCGCCGAGGATGGTGGGGCCGGCGAAGGCGGCGAACGGGACGCCGCGGGACGGGTCGAAGCGGTCCAGGGCGCCCATCAGGCCGACGCTGGCGACCTGCACGAGGTCGTCGCTGGGCTCGGCGCCGCCCGCGTAGCGCATCGCGAGGCTGCGAGCGAGGGGGAGGAACCGGGCGACAAGCTCCTCGCGCAGCCGCGGGTCGCCGGTCTCGGCGAAGCGGGCAAGGAGCTGTTGCTCGGAGGCGAGTCCCTCCGAGGGCCCCGGGGCCGGCGCCTCCGGATCGTTGTCACTTTCGTTCGCTTCGCTCAACGTGATCGATCGCTGGTCCCGCGTTGGTCCCCGCCGACCAAGGATGTCACGCTGATGACAGAAGCCCGGGCGAAACCCGGGCCTCTGTGCTGCCTCGCCGCTATGCGACGTATGTATGAGACACGTGATCGAGCTTGCCGCCGTCGATCCGCGTGCGATTGCCCGGCAATACCCGCCGCCCTTGGGGGCGAAACATGCGTTGCTGCGCCCTCCTCGACTGGGCATTCACGCGACGGGTTTCCATAACGGTGATTAACAGGCGCAGGGCGGGCGGGCGAGCCTGAAGGCCCTGAGCGCCGCCCTAGTTCATCGAGGGGTCGTCGGGCATGCGCGCGACCAGCGCGTACTGGCCGCCCTTGCGGCCCAGAACGGCGCTCCAGAGGCTCTGGGGCTCCTCCGGGAACAGCTCGCGCGGCAGCGGCGGCTCGACGATCCAGGAGTCGACGTCCATCTCGGCCTCCAGCTGGCCGGCGCCCCAGCCCGAATAACCGGCGTAGACGCGAGCGCGGCGCGTCACGGAGCCCAGATCGTCCGTCTCGAGCCCCGCTGAGGCGAATCCGACGTCCGCGGTGACGATCCAGGCCGCGGCGCTGGGATCGGTGAACTCGGCCAGGACGACGAGCGCCGTCGGCTGCACCGGGCCGCCGACGAAGATCGGCTCGTCGGGCCCGGCGGCATCGGCCAGCTGCGGGACGACCTCGCCGACCTTGGCGTCCGATGGCCGGTCGAGCACGATTCCCATCGCGCCCTCGTCGTTGTGCTCGGTGATCAGCACCACGGTGCGGGCGAAGTTCGGGTCGACGAGTGCCGGCGAGGCGACCAGGAGCTTGCCGCGAAACGATTCCATGCCCTCCGCATTCTCCCGCTCCGCCGCCGGGTTCACATAACCCCGTCCGCCCCGACGAGCCCGGCGAGCTCTCGCATGTCCGCGAATGGCGTCGCGCCCGCCTGGCGGAGCGTCTCGGCCGACGTCAGCCCACCGGAGTACCCCAGGACCCCCATCCCGGCCGCGACAGCCGCCTGGACGCCGTAGCGGCTGTCCTCGACCACCACGCACCGCTCGGGATCGACGCCCATGGCCGCGGCCGCGTGCAGGAAGAGGTCCGGCGCGGGCTTGGCGTGCTCGACGTCGTCGGCCGAGAAGATCCGCCCCTCGAAGCGCTCCCAGAGGCCGGTGAGGCCAAGGGTGAGCCGCATCTTCTCGATGCTGCCGCTGGAGGCGACGCACGTGGGGAGCGTGATCCGGTCCAGGGCCTCGAGGACTCCCGCCACCGGCTGAAGCTCGGCCGCGAAGGCCTCGCGGTAGCGGCGGTCGAAGGCCTTGTCCCAACCGGGTTCCAGCGGGCCCTCGACGTTGGCCTCGATGTCGGCGACCATCGCCTCGTAGGAGCCGCCGAGGTAGCGCTCGGCGACCTCCTGTTCGGTGAGCGACCAGCCCAGCTCGGCGACGACCTCCGCGTCCACGCGCACGGAGATCACCTCGCTGTCGACCAGCACCCCATCGCAATCGAGGATGACCAGTTGCGGCGCCGCGTCTGTCACACCGCGCAGTGTGCCTTCTCTAACCTCGTAGGCATGGTTTCCGACGTCACCGAGGCGCAGTTCGAGCAGGCCGTGGTCGAGCGCTCGCGGGAGGTCCCCGTGCTCGTCGACTTCTGGGCCGAGTGGTGCGGCCCTTGCCGCCAGCTGGGTCCCGCGCTGGAGGCCGCCGTGGCCAAGCGCGACGGCAGGGTCGACCTGGCCAAGGTCGACGTCGATTCGAACCAGAACCTGGCGCGCGCGTTCGGCGTGCAGGGCATCCCGGCGGTGAAGGCCTTCCGCGGCGGGCAGGTGGTCGACGAGTTCACCGGCGCGATCCCACCGCCGCGCATCGAGGCGTTCCTGGACGCCCTGGTCCCCTCCCCCGCCGAGGAGCTTGCCGAGGCCGGTGACGAGGAGTCGCTGCGCAAGGCGCTCGAGCTCGACCCCTCTCACTCGGACGCGGCCGGGAGGCTCGCCCGCCTGCTGGTGGCGCGTGGCGAAACCGATGAAGTCCGCAACCTCCTCGAGCCGTTCGCGGGCGACTTCGTGGCCGACGGCCTCATCGCCCGGCTTCGCCTGGCCTCCGGCGAGGCGACCGACGGCGTCGACGCGTCGCTCCTCGAGGGGACCTTTACCGCCTGGGACGAGGGCGACCACGACACCGCGCTCGAGGGGCTCCAGGAGGCCATCGCCTCGACCGACGACGCCGACACGCGGGACCTGCTGCGCCAGGTGATGGTCGCGATCTTCACCGAGCTCGGCCCGGCTCACCCACTGGCGAGCGCCCACCGCCGCCGGCTGGCGACAGCGTTGAGCTGAGCCCATGCCCGATGCGGCTGGCGGGGTCGGGGTCCTTGCCGCGTTCGCGGCTGGCCTCGTGTCGTTCCTGTCGCCCTGCGTACTTCCGCTCGTGCCGGGCTACCTCTCGGCCGTCAGCGGAGTCAACGTCACCGAGCTCGAGCGCGCCGACTGGCGCCGAGTGGTGCTGCCGAGCCTGCTGTTCATCGCGTCGTTCTCGGCGATCTTCATCCTGCTGGGCCTGACGGCCACGGGCGTCGGGGATGCCCTGCGCGAGCACCGCGACCTGCTGACCGACATCTCGGGCGTCCTGATCATCCTGATGGGCGTCCTGTTCGTCGCCAGCTTCTTCGTCGTGAAGCTGAACCGCGAGTGGCGCGTCGACGCCCTGATGGAGCGCGCCGGCAAGGGCGGGCCGATGGTGGCGGGCGCCGCGTTCGCGATCGCCTGGACCCCGTGCGTTGGCCCGACGCTGGCCTCGATCCTGAGCGCCGCGGCGCTGACCGACTCGGCGGCCCGGGGGGCGGGCCTCCTGGCGGTGTACTCGCTTGGCCTCGCAATCCCGTTCCTGTTGACCGCCATCGCCTTCAGCCGGATGACGCAGGTCTTCGACGTGATCAAGCGCCACTACGCGGCGATCGTCGCGGTGGGCGGTGCGATCCTGATCGCGATGGGGATCCTGATCCTCACCGGCGAGTTCTTTCAGCTCAACATCGAGGCTCAGAAGCTCACGAACGAGCTGGGACTGGACCTCTAGATCGGCGGCCCCTCGCGCTCGGGCCCGCCGACCTCGATCGTCTCGCCGATCGCCTCGGCCTCCTCGAGCTCCTCGCCGTCGCCGTGGCGGGGACAGATGATGCGAAAGCTTCCGGTGCCAAGCGCCGGGTCGCCTGTGATGGGAAGGCCCATGATCTCCTCCCACCCGAGGCGCTCGACCTCGAACGGATTCATCCTCACCTCGGTCGCCGGGAACGGGCAGTTGCGGTTGTGCTGCTCGATCGCCTTGGCGATCGCCTCGAGGTTCTTGCCCTCGGCGCTCATGACGGGGATGGTTGCAGGGTCTGAGATGATTCGCGACGCGTGAACCGCGATCGTCTGACAGGCCTGGATTCCTCGTTCCTGCACCTCGAACGCGGCCCCGCGCACATGCACGTCGCGTCGCTGGCGCTGTTCGAGGGCCCGGCGCCGGGCTATGAGGAGTTCTGCGAGCAGCTCACCTCCCGCCTCCACCTGGTGCCTCGATTCCGCCAGAAGCTGCGGTTCGTGCCCTTCGGCCAGGGCCGGCCGAAGTGGATCGACGACCCGCGGTTCAACCTCAGCTACCACGTGCGCCACACGGCCCTTCCCGAGCCCGGTTCGGAGGAGCAGCTGGAGATCCTGGCCGCTCGGATCTTCTCCCAGCGCCTGGACCGCACGAAGCCCGTCTGGGAGATGTGGCTGGTCGACGGCGTCGAGGGCGGCCGCTTCGCGATCATCGGCAAGACCCATCACTGCCTGGTCGACGGGGTCTCCGGGGTGGACATCACCACCGTGCTCTTCGACACCGACCCCGAGCCGCAGGCGCTGCCCGGCCCCGAGCCGTGGACGCCGCGCCCCGAGCCCAGCGGCGCCGAGGTCCTGACCGAGGCGCTCCTCGAGCGCGCGACGACCCCGGCCGAGATGGCCCGTGGCGCCCGCGCGCTGTTCCGGGCCCCACGACAGGCCGCCCGTGCCGCCATCGACACGCTCGAGGCGGCCGGGGCCTTCGCCCGCACCGGCATGGCCGCGCCCGACTCGCCGTTCAACGTCGAGATCGGGCCCTACCGGCGCCTGGCCGTCGTCCGGGGCGACCTCGACCGCTACAAGCGGATCAAGAACGAGCTCGGCGGCACGGTCAACGACGTGGTCCTGACGGCCGTCTCGGGCGCCCTGGGCCGCTATCTCCGCGCCCGGGGGCACTCCACCCAGGACCTCGAGCTGCGCGCGCTGGTCCCGATCAGCGTTCGCACCGAGGGCGAGCACGGGGCCCTGGGCAACCGCGTCTCGTCGTTCATGGCGCCGCTGCCCGTGTTCGAGCAGGACCCGGTCGAGCGCCTGCGCCTGGTGAGCGCGAAGATGGGCGACCTGAAGCAGTCCAAGCAGGCCGTCGGCGCGACGATGATGACCGAGCTCACCGACTTCGCGCCGCCGACGATCGCCGGCCAGGCTGCCCGGCTGCAACCGGCCCAGCGGTTCTTCAACCTGGTGGTGACCAACGTGCCCGGGCCGCAGTACCCGCTGTACCTGATGGGCCGCCGCCTGGAGTCGATCGTCCCGATGGTCCCGCTGGCGCGCCGGCAGGCCGTGTGCTTCGGGATCATGAGCTACGACGGCCAGATCAACTTCGGCCTCACCGGCGACTTCGTGGCCATGAAGGAGCTGGACTCGCTCGCCCAGGATCTCGTGGCGTCCGTCGACGAGCTGGCCAACGCCGCCGGCGCCGACCGCCCGAAGCGCGGGTCACGCGCCAAGCGCGCCGGCGTGAGTGGCGCGAAGGCCTAGCAGCGAGCCGGCATCGAGTAGGTCCACCAGCAGCCGCAGGTCCTGCTCGCGCCCGGCGTCGTACGCCGAGCCGGACGCCGGGTCCGGGTGGCCGGGATGCACCATCCACTCGACGACCCCGGCGGGAGCCTCTCCTCCCGCCAGCATCTCCTCCAGGGCCGGCGGCGTCACGGGCTCGGCCTCGCTCACGCGGCCGACCAGCAGGTCGGCGGTAGCGATGCCAAGCCGGCGCAGCAGACGGCGGTGGGCGGCGTCGACCGAGCGGACCGGAAGCCCGCGCTCGGCGGCCATCCGGCCCACGACCCCGGCCAGGCCCGCCTGTGCGTGGCAATGGTGATGGCCGTCGAGAAACGCCGGGGGGCGCCCGAACGCCTCGCCGAAGCGGTCGAGCTGCAGGACGAGCGAGGCCTGCGCCGAGCTCCGGTCGACGCCGCCTGCCACCGCGCCCGACACGGGCGAGTCGAACTCGAGGTGCAGGCCGACCTCCACGCCCGCCAGCAGCAGCTCCCGCGCGCGCACCGGCCCGCGGCGCACCAGGACGCTCGCGGCGTCGATCGCCTTGGCCTCGGCGGCCTCGAGGATCCCCTCGTCGTAGGCCGGTGAATACCCGTAGTCGTCGGCGCTGATGATCAGGTGGCGCATCGAATCAGTAGTTACCCGCAACGATGATGCGGAAAGGGCCGGAATCGGACCCGAATCATCCTCTGGGAGGAGGAAAGCCGCCCGCGGAAGCTCTATTCTGCGCCCGCAGAAAGCTGCCTCGCCGACCGAGCCGGAGAGCATGTGGGACCCCGAGGGGGATGCGGGATGCTCAGCAGGGGGTTGTCGGGAGGCCTCGTCTCGCACCGGCGCACGCGTCCGGGTGCAGAAAGGAACCACATGAAGGACAGCAAGACTCTTCGGCTCGCCGGCGCAGTCGCTGCGTTGGCCGCCTTGGGTTCGATCCTCCTCGGCGGCACCGCCTCCGCGGAGGAAAGTGCCCGCGGCCTCGATGCCGAGATCGCCATCAAGGGGAACAACCATCCTCGTTTCGATGGACCGGAGACCGTCGAGGTCGGCCAGCAGTTGGAGATCGTCAACAAGACCGACCCGGACAGGATCGGCCCGCACTCGTTCAGCCTGTTCGAGCGCAGCGAGCTCCCCAGGGGCAGGGATGAGATGAAGCGCTGCGGTCAGATCAAGGGCCTGTGCAAGCGCGTGGCGAACGACCATGGCGTCTTCCCCCCCAACGACTTCGAGGTCGACAACCCCGTCGTCGACAACGGGTCCGCGGGCTGGGACACCTCCTATGACAGGGGCGTCTCGGGCGATTCCTGGCTCACCCAGGTCGAGGACGAGACCCACAGCCGGGCGGTAACCGCCGCGCCTGGGAACCTCCGGTACCTCTGCATCGTCCACCCGGACATGCAGGGCAAGATCAAGGTCCTCCCGGTCCGCTAGGCGCGGGCAGGACCCGTACCCATGACCGTGGCAGCGAAGGACCGGCGCTTCGGGCGCCGGTCCTTCCTGGCCGCGGCCGGGGCCGGGGCGGCGTCGCTGGCGCTGCCGGTCCATCCCAAGCTTCCGGGGCTCGGCCCCTCCCCCACCCTCGCCTCCCAGCTCCGGCCCTTCCGCTCCCGGCTGCCGGTGCCCGAGGCGCTGACCTCGGCCGAGATCGAGCTGGACATGGACGAGGCCGAGGTCTCGATCCTGCCGGGGGCCCCGACGGAGATGTGGACCTACGGGGGCTCCTTCCCCGGACCCACCATCCGCCGCCCCGCGGGCGAGACCACGGAGGTCACCTTCCGCCACCGGCTTCCCGGGTCCGCCGGCGAGCTGAGCGTCCACCTCCACGGCGGTCACAACCGCTCCGACGACGACGGCCAGCCGGGCGGCCTGACCGCGATCCAGCCGCGCTCGGCCTACTGCCGCATCACTCCCGGTCTGAGCGATCGCCAGGCGGGCAACGACCTGCTGATCGCGCCCGGCGGCCAGCGCACATACACCTTCGACGGCGTCGAGGACGGTGGCCCCGAGCGTGCGTCGTTCCAGTGGTACCACGACCACCGCCTCGACAACACCGCCCGCAACATCTGGCGCGGCCTGGCCGGCATGTGGATCCTCGACGACGAGGTCGACGCCGCCCTCCCGCTGCCGTCGGGCCGGCGCGACCTGCCGCTGATGATCACCGACCGCGAGTTCAAGGCCAACAACCAGCTCACCAACCCGTTCGGCGGCTTCGCCCATCCGCCCAACGACGGCATCACCGGCCGCTGCGTGCTGGTCAACGGCGCCTACCTCCCCTACCACCACGTCGGCGGCCGGCGACACCGCCTGCGCGTCCTGAACGCCTCGAACTTCCGCTCCTACAACCTGCGGCTCTCGAACGGCGCACCGATGACGCAGATCGCGTCGGAGAGCGGCCTTCTGCCCGCTCCGCTCGAGCGCCGCGAGGTCCTGGTCGGCCCCGGCGAGCGCGTCGAACTGGTGGTCGACTTCGGAGCCTTCCCCCACCGCGAGGTCGAGCTGCTCAGCGTCCCCCGGCGCCGCGGCGACCCCAACGGCGAGGGCTCGCGTGCATACGACGGGCCGTTGATGCAGTTTCGCGTCGGCCGGCGCCTTCCCGATCCGGCGAGCGTGCCCGAGGTCCTTCGCCCGCTGCCCGAGTGGGTGGCGGCTGCCCCGGCGACGCCGCAGAAGACGTGGATCGTCGGGATCCAGGGCTTTCGCTGGGTCATCAACGGCGAGACCTACGACCCCGGCTACGTCGAGCATTCGCCGGAGATCGACACCACCGAGACCTGGCGAATCGTGAACGACACGTCCGTCGCCCACCTGATGCACCTCCACCACACCGACTGGTACATGCTCTCGCGAAACGGCGAGACCCCGCCACGTTGGGAGCGGTGCCTGAAGGAGACCTTCTTCCTCGACCCCCACGAGGAGGTCGTCGTCGCCGGGCACTTCAGCGATCACCTCGGCAAGTTCGTCGTGCACTGCCACATGCTCGACCACGAGGACCACGGGCTGATGAGCCAGTTCGAGGTCGTAGCGCCGGGTCCCTAGCGACGCCGGCGATCCCGTCGGGCGCCGCTGCAATGCTCGCGGCGTGTCCCGGCCCGACGGCTTCATCTCGTCGCTCGCCAAGCGCGGGCTCATGCCCCATGAGCACGGGTACGGCGTCCTGCTCGGCCTCATCGTCGCCTCGATCGTCTTCCAGCTCGCTGCCACGGAGAGCGGCCTCACCCACCTGGTGACGATCCTGCTCCTCGGTGGCACGTTCATCGCCGCGCTGTGGACCTCGCAGGCCCGCACCAGGCTGCTGTGGATCGGCACGTTCCTCGTCCTGGCCGTGACCGTGGGATCGGCCCTCGCCTTCGCCGCCTCCGGTGAGTTCGACGCGATGGGGGCTCGGATCATCAGCCTGCTGATGGTGGGTTTCGCCCCCGTGGCGATCGTCCACGGGCTTGTCCGCCACTTCCGCGAGGAGGGACGGGTGACGGTTCAGACGATGTTCGGCGTGCTGTGCATCTACCTCCTGCTGGGGGCCCTCTTCGCGTTCATCTACGGGGTGGTCGACGACGCCGGCTCGACGCCACTCTTCGGCGAGGACGTCCAGAGCACCACCTCCGACTACCTCTACTTCAGCTTCACGACGATGACCACGACGGGGTACGGCGACCTCACGGCCGCGACCGACCTGGGGCGCTCGTTCGCGATCACCGAGCAGCTGCTGGGCCAGATCTACCTGGTCACCGTCGTCGCCGTGATCGTCGGCAACCTGGCCGGCGGGAGGGGGCGCCCGCAGCCGCGATGAGCACGACCGTGCGCGAGGCCGCCGGCTCCGACGCGGCCGCCATCGCCCGGATCCACACCGAGGGCATCGCCGACCGGGTCGCCACCTTCGAGACCACGCCGCCGACTGCGGCGGGCGCGGCGGCCATGATCGCGAGCGAGGCGCTCGTGCTGGTGGCTGAGCGTGACGGTGAGGTCTCGGGCTTCGCGAAGGCCGCCCCGTACTGCGACCCCGCCGCCTATTACGACGGCATCGGGGAGGCGACCGTTTACGTCGGGCGCGAGGCCCGAGGCGCGGGCCTGGGGCCCGTCCTCCTGTCCGCCCTGGCGACCGAGGCCGAGCGCCGTGGCCTCTACAAGCTCGTCGGGAAGATCTTCGCCTCGAACCGCGTCAGCCTGGACCTGGTCGAGTCGCTCGGCTGGCGAGAGGTCGGCCTGCACCGCCGACATGGCAGGCTGGACGGTGAGTGGAAGGACGTGGTGGTGGTGGAGTTGCTGCTGGGCGAGGCTCTCGCCTGAGGCGAGAGCGCCAGCGCCGCCTGCGCGAGGTGCGCCGGCGGCGCCTGGGCGCGCTGGCCGTCCTGGCCGGCCTGGCAGCGATCGTGGGCGCCGTCCTGGGCGCCGGCGGCGACGAGCCGGCGACCACCGCCGAAGCGTCGATCCCCGAGCAGTGCGAGGGCTCGGACGGGGCCGCCTGGCGCAGCCTGGCGGGCCAGCGGCTGATGGTTCGCACCGACGGCACGCCCGACAAGAAGCTGCTCGCGCGGGTCCGGGCGGGCGAGATCGCGGGCGTGATCGTGTTCCCCGGCGAGGGCGTCGACTCGGCAGCGGCCGAGGCGGGCAACCGCAAGCTCCAGGCGGCCGCTGCGAAGGGCGGGCAGCCGCCGCTGCTGGTGGCGACCGACCAGGAGGGCGGCCTGGTCAAGCGCTTCCCCGAGGATCCACCACTGCGCTCGCCCTATGACCTCGGGCGCCAGGGCGACGCCGACGACTCGCGGCTGGAGGGTCAGGCGACGGGGACGTTTCTGCGTGGGATCGGGATCAACACCGACCTCGCGCCCGTACTCGACGTGCCGGCCACCCCGGACGCCGTGATCGCGTTCAGGTCGTTCGGCGACAGCCCCGAGGAGGTCGCCCGGCTTGGGATGGCGTTCGCGGGCGGGCTGGAGCAGGAGCGGGTCCTGGCCACGGCCAAGCACTTTCCCGGCCTGGGTCGTACGACCCTGAACACCGACTTCTCGCCGAGCCAGATCGACGGCGGGCGCCGCGAGCTGCGCGACGATCTCATGCCCTTCCGCGAGGCGATCGCCGGCGAGATCCCGTTGATCATGCTCGCCAACGCGTCGTATCCCGGGCTTGGCGGCAAGGACCCCGCGACGCTCGACCGGGCGATCGCCACCGGCCTGCTGCGCGACGACCTGGGCTACGCGGGGGTCTCGATAACCGACGACCTCCAGGCCGGCGCGATCTCAACCACCCTGGAGGCGCCTGACGCCGCCCAGACCGCGGCGCGCGCCGGCGTCGATCTGCTGCTCTTCGCGGGGACCTCTGCGCCCGAGGTACACCAGAAGCTCACCAGGGCGCTGGCCCTGGGCAAGCTCGACACCGAGGCCGCGCGCGAGTCGTGCGTGCGCGTGGTCGAGCTGCGCGAGTCGCTGGAGGCCTAGTCGACCGGGCGGCTGAGCTTGATCGCGAACTGCGAGTTGTCGGCCGGGTAGCGCCCCGAGTCGCTGACGCGCGCGTCAGAGTTCGCGATGACGGCCGTCACGCGGTCATAGGAGCCAAGATCGAGCACCGTCGAGGCCTGTCCGTCCGAGTCGCCGACCGGCCCGCTGTGCTCGACCGTCCCCGCGGTGGCGGAGCCCGTACGCGCGACCAGGTCGATCGAGAAGCTGACGCCCTCCGGCGCCCTGACGCGCAGCTTCAGTCCGTCATCGGAGGCTACCCCGGGGCGGATACTCATCAGGGCGTAGGAGAGGTGGTCGAGCTTGCCCCTGATCGGCCTTCCGTTTGGCTTGAGCCTGGCTGAGCGCGATACGTCGGGCAGCTCCGCCGTGTCCGGATAGACCGACGGCGTCGCCCGCCACTCCGGCGTCGTGCTGGTGAACTCGGCGAAGGCGTCCGACATCGCCACGAAGGGGAAGCCGCCCCCGCCCAGCGCCGAGTCGTAGGCGGGGATCGACCGGTGGGCCGGCGTGACCGCGTCGGAGTCCTCCCAGGCCTCGCGGATCACGGCGGCGCCCTGGGTTCCTTCCAGGAAGTGGTTCCACATGGCGGCCCCGTAGACCCGCACGGACGCGAGCCCGTTGGAGTCCAACGGCACCGTTGAGGCGCCTGCGAAGTCCGGGACGTAGTTGATGTAGTCGTCGATGCCCGGGTAGACGTGGTTCTCGGCCCAGGTCGCCGTCGATTCGAACATCCAGACGTCCTGGAGCGAATCGAGGGTGAACTGGAGCACGTGGTTGTACTCGTGGGCCATCGTCACCCGCATGGCGTCTACCTCGCTGAGAGCGCCGCTTTGGAACTCGGAGTAGCCGTTGTCCAGGACCAGGTAGGCCCACTTCGAGGCGACCTGGCCCTGCCCCTCGTCGGGCGAGGCGTATCCGAAGTACTGCCCGTTGGTCTCGATCAGGTAGACGTCGGTCCGCCCGGCGGGGCCGCCCCCGCGGGCGCCGTCGGAGAGCGGCTCGGCCCAGCCCAGATCTCCGTTCTCGACGTCGAAGGACTCCTCGGCGCTGTCCTGGACCTCCTCGATGAAGTCGGGGATGTCGTCCATGTCGCTGTCGGCCTCGTCCTCGAGCTGATCGTTGCCGGGATCCGGGCCAGAGGTCGAGTCCACCCAGTGGACGCAGAAGTTCGTCGTGCAGGCCGGCGACTCGGCCGCCTCGGGCCCGCTGAAGCCGTCGCCGTAGCGGTCGTCGTTGCCGTCGTCCGGGCGCGCGAGGATCGCCCTCGCGGCGCGGGCGCGCTCGCCGTCGAGCTTCGGCTCCAGCGCGGCGAGCTTGGCCAGCAGTGCGCTCAGGGCCCGGCCCTTGGCCGCGCTCGGCGTGGGCGCTGCCTTCGCGGCGTCGGTGGGCTCCAGCAGCCGCTCGGCCCGCTCGAGGACCGCCTCGGCACGGCTCTCGCCGGTGGAGCCGGCCATCGCCGGCGCGGGAGCGGCCACCAGCAGCGCGGCTGTCGCCAGCGCCCCCGCAAGAAGCTTCGTGATCCGGTTGTTCATCGCCACCAGGAGTAAACCCACGACACGCCCCGAGGTATCGCCGGGCCGTAGCAGTATGACCGCCAGCCCGCCAGCGATACTTGAGAGGTGGCCCAAGAGACGATCACGCTGCGCTTGGCGCTGGCCCAGGTGAACACGACCGTCGGGGACGTCGACGGCAACGCCGCGCTGGTCCGTGAGTGGATCGCGCGCGCCCGCGATGCCGGCGCCGGCGTCGTGGTCTTCCCCGAGCAGGCGATGGGCGGCTACCCGGCCGAGGACCTGTGGATGAAACGCCACTTCCTGGCGGCCGGCGCTCGCGCGCTAGAGGAGGTTGCGGGCGAGGCCCGCGACATCGTCGCGCTGGTCGGGTTCGCCGAGCCGGACGCCGCGGTCCACAATTCCCTCGCCGTCCTAGGCGATGGGCGGCTCGCCGCCGTCTACCGCAAGATCCTCCTCCCCAACTACGGCGTCTTCGACGAGCGCCGGTACTTCGAACCCGGGGACTCCCCCGCCCTCGTCGAGGTCGGCGGCGCGCTAGTGGGCCTTACGGTCTGCGAGGACGTCTGGTTCCCGGGCCCCCCGGCGTCGGTCGAGGCGCTCGCCGGCGCTCGCCTGATCGTGAACGCGTCCGCCTCGCCCTACCACCGGGGCAAGGGGGCGTTTCGCGAGGGGCTCCTGGCCGACCGCGCGGCCGAGACCGGCTCGGTGCTGGCGCTGTGCAACCTCGTCGGCGGCCAGGACGAGCTGGTCTTCGACGGCCACAGCCTGGTCGTCGCGCCCGACGGTGAGGTGCTGGCGCGCGGCGCCCAGTTCGAGGAGGACCTGGTGCTGTGCGACCTCGAGTTGCCCGTGGGCCGCCCCGGAGGCCCCGCCGAGGACATGCGCGGGGGACCCGGGGCGCCAGTCGTTGCGAGCTTCGAGGCGACGGGCACGCCGGGTGGCGCCACGGACGCTCCGCCCGAGCCGCTCGCCGAGGACGCCGAGGTGTACGCGGCCCTGGTGCGCGGGCTGCGCGACTACGTCTCCAAGAACGGCTTTCAGCGGGTCCTGGTCGCGGTGTCGGGCGGCATCGACTCGGCCCTCGTCGCCTTGGTGGCCGCCGACGCGATCGGCGGCGAGCGCCTCACCTGCGTCGTCATGCCCTCACCTCACTCCAGCGCCGAGACCCAGGCCGACGCCCGCGCGATCGCGGCGAATCTGGGTGCGGAGCTTGTCGACATCCCGATCGAGCCGGCGATGGCCGCGTACGCGGAGATGCTCGACTCGCCCGCGGGCGTCGACCTGGCGGCCGAGAACATCCAGGCCCGGATCCGGGGCAACCTGATCATGGCGATCTCCAACCGGACTGGCTGGCTGGTGCTGACCACCGGCAACAAGAGCGAGATGTCGGTTGGCTACGCGACGCTTTACGGCGACATGGCCGGCGGCTTCGCCGTCCTGAAGGACGTTCCCAAGACGCTCGTCTATCGGCTCGTCAGACACCGCAACGCCCTGGCCGAGGAGCCGCCGGTGCCGCCCAGTGTGCTCGACAGGCCCCCCTCGGCGGAGCTCCGCCCCGACCAGCGCGACGACGACTCGCTGCCGCCGTACGAGCTGCTCGACAGGATCCTCGAGGCCTATGTGGAGGGCGACCGCGGACGCGACGCGATGGTCGCCGACGGCATGCCCGACGACGTGATCGACGAGGTGATCGCGATGGTCGACCGCGCCGAGTACAAGCGGCGCCAGGCGCCGCCAGGGATCAAGATCACGCCGAAGGCGTTCGGGCGCGACCGGCGGCTGCCGATCACCAACCGCTACCGCGGCTAGGCCGTCGCGAAGCGCTTCTCGGCGCGGGCCCGCCGCTTGGCCGCCTCGGCCTCGCGGTCCTTGGGCGGCGCGTTCGTGACCAGCTCGTCGAGGAGCCTCGCGGTTGCCTGCGAGACCGCCTCGACCGCCCGGTCGAACGCCTCGGCGTTGGCCTGCGACGGCTTGGTCGATCCCGAGATCTTGCGCACGTATTGAAGCGCGGCGGAATCAACCTCTTCCTCGCTGGCCGGCGGGTCGAAGTTGTGAAGGGTGCGGATGTTTCTACACATGCCCCGAGGCTAGCTGCCCGGAGCCTCGCGCAGCTCGCCCCGGGGGACCGAGAGGCGAACACCGCGCTCGTAGATCCCCTCGATCTGCGTCCCGTCGGCCACGAGATGGTGGGAGCGAAGCGGGCCGGCCGAGACCAGGATCCCGTCGAAGATGTCGGCCGACTCGTCGCCCAGCACCCGCTCGACGGGCCCGACCCGCTCGCCGCCGGAGTCGAACACCGGCGCGCCGCGCTCGAGCGCGAGATAGGCGATCTTCGCTCCCAGGTCTTCCACTCGCCTGAGCCTATTGCGCCGGCCGAACCGCCACGGTCATCCGCACCAGTGCGCAGCTACGGCCGTCGTCGTCGGTCAGGTCCACGTCCCAGACCCACGTCGTCCTGCCCTGCTGGCGCGCGACGGCGTGCGCCGTGACATACCCGTCGCGAACCGGCCGCAGGAAAGTCGTCTGGTTCGCCTGGCCCATCGCGACCATCCCCTGATCGCGGACGGCCATCCAGGTCGCCCGGGAGGTGATCGTCTCGGCCAGCGACGCGTAGACGCCCCCGTGGACGATCCCGTACGGCTGGCGCAGGTGCTCGCCGACCTCCACGCGCGCACGAGCCTGGCCCTCGGGCGCCTCGAGGTGCTCGACCCCGATCAGCTCCGAAAAGCCCTCACCAGCCGCCCTGGCCCGCTCGTCAGCCATCGAGCCAATCTATCCACACGCGGTCGCGGGCGTTCGCTGCCGATGCCTGACCTCCGGCTCGCCTGCGGCCTGCACTCCCTACGCTTCCCGTAGATGGCACTGTCGCCCGACAACCAGGCACTGCTCGAGCTGCTGCTCGCCAAAGGGCAGTCCTACGAGGACATCTCATCGCTGCTCGACGTGCCCGAGGACGAGGTGCGCGGACGCGCCCGTGCCGCGTTGACCGAGCTGGGTGGCGCCGACCCCGACCGGAACGTCGGGCTGACCGACTGGGTCCTGGGCCAGGCCGATCCGATCGGCCGTGCCGACGCCGCAAGACACGTCCGCGAGGATCCCGAGGACCATCGCCTGGCCGCGAAGCTGATCGAGCAGCTGCGCGGGCTCGCGCCTGGCGCCGACCTGCCGAAGCTGCCGGGCGAGCCAAGCGGCGGGCGGTTCGCACGCCGCTCCGCCTCCGCCTCCCCCTCGCGCCCACCCGCCACCCCGGCCGAGCCGAAGGCGAAGAGGTCCGCCGGGCCCGGCCGCCTCGCGTCCCTGGGTGACCGGCGCACGAAGCTGCTCGTCGCGGGTGGCGCCGGGGCCGTACTGCTGGTCGCGGTGATCCTGGGTGTCAGCGGCGTCTTCGGGGGCGATGACGACTCGGCGGCGTCGTCGGGCTCGGACTCGACGACCACCACCACCGACGCATCCAGCGAGAACATCCAGACGGTCCCGCTCGAGCCCAGCGGGGGCGGCGACGCCGAGGGTTCGGCCAGCTTCGGGATCGCGAGCGGCTCGCAGGCTTTCGTCGACGTCGACATCAGCAACCTCGAGCCGGCCCCCGCCGGCCAGGCCTACGTCTTCTGGCTGTTGGTCTCCGAGGACCAGGGCCATCCGCTGACCCCGTTCCAGGTGAATCAGGACGGGAGCTACTCCCAGCAGGTCCCGATCGCCAGCTTCCTGACGCAGATCGCCGCCAGGACGCAGTTCGTCGACGTCTCGCTGTCGCCGCGCAAGCCCCTCCTCGACGCAGTCGAAGCCGCCGTGAACGACGGGACGCCGATCATCCCCTACACCGGCGAGAGCATCATGCGCGGCGAGGTGACGCCCACGGGCGGCTCCGGCGGCGGGGCGTCCGATCAGGCCGCGCCCGGCGGCGACGCGGGCGCGACAACGACTCCGGCCCCCTAACCGGGGATCAGCTTGCCGGGGTTCATGATCCCGGCCGGGTCCAGGCGCTCTTTCAGCGCCAGCAGGCTCTGAACGCCCAGCGGCCCCACCTCGGCCGGCATGTAGGGAGCGTGGTCGCGACCGACTGCGTGATGGTGCGTGATCGTGCCGCCCGCGGCGACGATCGCCTCGCACGCGGCGGTCTTGACCTCACGCCACTGCTCCAGCTCGGAGCCGTGGCGGCGCGGGGCGATGAAGGTGAAGTAGAGAGAGGCGCCGTCCCGGTAGGCGTGGGACAGGTGGCACATCACCAGCGAGCCGCCGCCATCGCGACCGAGCGCGCCGGAGATCGCCGATCCCACGGCGTCGTAGTGTGCCTCGAGCCGCGACCAGGTGTGGGCCGTCTCGAGCGTCTCGACCAGGTAGCCGAGGTCGAGCAGCGCCTCGCGCAGGTACGGCCCGTCGAAGCGCCCGTGAAGCCACGAGCGTCCCGGAGACTGCCCAAGCGGCACCGCGCCCGCGCGCCGCAACCCCCTGGCCGAGATCGCGCGGCGACGCTCGACGCTCTCGCGGTCGCCGTCCCAGCCGCAGATCACGATGCAGCCGCCGCGGCGCCGGCGGAGTCGCAGGTAGGCGTCCAGAGCGCTCCTGCGCGCCCCGGTCACGCCCGCGAGCCCCAAAGAGACACGCGTCTCGTGCTCGTCGGAGACGCGGATCACGTCGGGCAGGGCATCGGCCTGGGCCAGCGCGCGAACCGCCTCCTGGCCGTCGGCGAAGCCGGCCACCGCCCAAGCCTCGTAGCGGCGCTCGGTGGGAGCCGGGCGGACGCGAACCGTGACGTCGGTGATGACCCCCAGGACGCCCTCGGAGCCCACGATCAGCTCGCGCAGGGCCGGTCCCGCAGCCGTGTGCGGGGTCTCGAGAGTGCGCAGCTCGCCGGCGGGCGCCAGCATGCCGATCGAAGTGACCAGGTCGTCGAAACGCCCGTAGCCGCTCGAGGCCTGGCCCGCCGAGCGCGTGGCCGCGAAGCCGCCGATCGTCGCGTACTCGAAGGACTGGGGGAAGTGGCCCAGCGTCAGCCCGCGCTCGCTCAGCGCGGCCTCGGCCTCGGGCCCGCGCAGCCCGGGCCCCAGGCACGCCGTCAGCGAGCGCTCATCGACGTCAACGGATCGGAGGCGACGGAGGTCGAGGGCGATCAGCCGCTCGAGTCCGCCCCGGTGAGGGTCCACACCGCCGACCACGCTCGTGCCACCGCCGAACGGGACCACGGCGACACCCTCGGCCGCGCAGACCTCGAGGATCCGGCCCACCTCGCTCGCGGTGCCGGGGAGCACCACCGCGTCGGGGGCGTCGCCCAGGACGCCGGTGCGCAGGCGCATCAGGTCCGGATAGCTCTGGCCGGCCGCTCGGCGGATCCGGTGCTCGCGCCCGTCGAGGATGGCGTGGTCGCCGACGGCGCCGGCCAGGGCCGCGGGAAGCTCGAGTGGCTCGGGAAGCGCGACCTCGTCCAGCGCCACCCGGCCGGCCGGCTCGGCCGGGCCGACGACCTCGCGCAGCATCCCCAGCGCGCCCTCGTCGAGCTCTGGCGCCCGTTCCGGGTCTCCCCAGCCCCACCACCGAGTGACCGGCGCGGTCGGCTCGCTCACCTGCGGCCGCCGCTCAGCGCGCGATCCAGGTTCTCGAGCGCCTCGTCCAGCCGGCGGCGCGCAGCCGAGCGCATCATCGGCGCCCCCAGCCTCGAGAGCCCGCGCAGGCGCTCCTGGCTGTTGAGGACGACCAGGCTGGCGTCGCCGCCCTCGGCGGCGCCGACATCGATCTCGACCCGGGCCGAGCGAAGGATCCGCTCGAACGGCGTGCCCGCGAGCTCCTGGTTCCAGGCGAAGCGACTGCCGTCGGCCTCGACGCCACCGCTGAAGTCGGCCCGAACCTGGGTGCCACGGTCAGATCGAAGGGCGAGCGTCCAATGAAGGGTGCCCCCCTCGTCCCGCACGTCCTCGACGCGCTGGGCCAGCGGCCACCACCGCGGCAGGTGATGGGGGTCGGAGACCAGGTCCCAGGTGCGCTCGACGCCGGCCTCGATCACGCGCGAGCGCCCGACCTTCGGCATCGCTAGCCGGCGCTACTCGCCTGTCAGGCGGCGCAGGTCGCGGACGAGGAGCAAATGCTTGAGATGACCGCAGATGCCGGCCAGGCTCTCCAGGTTCTCGACGGCCTCGCGCCGGCGTGCCTGGCTGCGGGATCGAAGCGAGGCGCCGACGATCTGCTCGAGGAGCGCCGCCTCGCGATCGGCCGAGCTGCGGAACACCCTTAGGTTGCGCCCGCCGACGCCAAAGCGCGACAGCTCCGCCGCGGCGCGAACGATCTCCAGGTCGGTCTCGTCGTAGGTGGTGCTCCCGCTGTGGCGACTGGGCTGCACGATCCCGAACTCCTGTAGCTCGCGCAGGAAGGATTCGCTCACGCCCGCCTGCTCCATCAGCTGCTCGGGGCTGATCGCGGCGACGGTGCCGTCCACCGTCATCGCCCGTCGCGCGATCCCGCTGGATTCGCCGCCTCGCGGCTTCGTGAAGTCACCGGTGGCGAGCTCCTGGCGAATCACCCGAAGCGGGAGGAACTCGTCGCGCTGCATCCGCAGGATCGTCGTCAGGCGCTCGACGTCCGCCTGGCTGTAGAGGCGGTAGCCGCCGGCGGTGCGCCGCGGCGACAGGAGCTTCTGGTCCTCCAGGTAGCGGATCTTCGAGATCGAGATGTCGTCGAACTCCTGGCTCAGGATCTTGGCGACGGCCCCGATCGTCAGCGCCTTGCGCGGCCGCGACGGCGAGGGGGGCGGGCTCTCCCCCGCTCCCGGCTTGGCGCCCGTTGTCGCTACCCCGGCCATCTCAGCGCTCCAGGTAGCTCAACTTGTACTTGCCGATCTGGATCTCGTCGCCGTCCTCGAGGCGGTGGGACTCGATTCGGCGGCGGTTCACGTAAGTGCCGTTCAGCGAGCCAAGGTCGTCGATGTAGTGGCCGTCCTGGCGGTGGACCAACAGGGCGTGGTTGCGCGAGACCGTGACGTCGTCGAGGAAGACGCCCGCGTCAGGAGTCCGGCCGATGCTCATCCGCTCCTGGTCGATCGTGAAGCTCTCGCCCGCGCGCCCTCCGCCGGAGCGGATGACGATCGCGGCGCCCGACTGCTCGACCTCGTCCTCGATGTCGACCGGCTCGTACTCGCCGGTCTCCTCGTTCACCTTGTAGGTGACCGTCGAGGCGTCCCCGGTCTCCTCGTCCTTCTGGGCGAGGTAGGCGCCGCACTTCTGGCAGTAGTTCGCGCCCTCGGCGTTCGCGAACCCACACTCGGGGCAGTGGACGGTCATGGGCTCTGGTCGTCCTCCGGCGAGTCTGGGACCTTGCCCAGGAGGATGTCGGTCAGGGTCTGGACGTCGGTGCCGCTGATCGTCGCGTCCTGGGCGCTGTCGTGCTTGGTCTTCAGGCGGTTGACCAGCTCGGCCCGCATCAGGTCGATCTTCCCGTGCAGGAGCCGCCGTCGGTAGGAGACCTCGCGCTCCTCCTCCGTGAGGCTGTCGATCAGCTCCTTGAGCTCGTCATCGCTCATCGCGCTGACGTCGGGGAAGGTCTCCTCCATGCTGCTCCTCAGATCTCGCTGGATGCTCTCAAGCGCGGCGTCGGATGACTCCGGCCTGCCGAGTATAGATCGGCTCGCAAAACGTCAAGTTGAGGTTGAGGGAGTGAAACCGCGCGTGCGCTACGCGGTGGCCTGCGCGCGCTGCTCGCGAAGGCCGCGACGGCCGGCCATCGCGTACAGCGTGGTCGCGTAGATCCCGAGGGCCAGCCCGACCAGGAATAGCGCCGTCGTCAGCCAGCTGTCGATGACCATGCTCCAGAAGAGGCCGCCGAAGACGGCGAAGGTGGCCATCCGCCCGACCCAGCTGATCTCCAGGTCGAGGCCCCGGCGCAGGGCGGCGCGGGCGAGCACCACCGTCGCGACCTCCCGGACCACGAGGACGATCAGGGCCCAGCGCGGCAGCAGCTCGAAGTGCCAGCAGACGACGGCCCCCGACAGCGCCGACAGGCGGTCGATCACGGGGTCCATGAGCGCTCCCAGCCGGCTGTACTGACCCGTCGCCCGGGCCAGGAAGCCGTCGATGAAGTCGCCGAACGTGATCCATAGGTAGAGCAGGGCGGCGGTGGTGTCGCGGCCGTCGTCGGAGGAGAACGCCAGCACCAGGAAGACGGGGATCGACGCCAGCCGCAGGTAGCCGATGACGTTCGGGATCGTCCACGGGCGCAGCGGCTGGCCGGCGCGGGTCGAGGCGGGTACGGGCCCCGACCGGTCGATGCCGACGAGGCGCCGAAAGCCGCTCCGGACGGTCTCCACGGGAGCCTCGGGCTTGGAGGGCGTCATCAGGGCTAATCGAGCTCGGTGAGGATCTCGCGCACGCGCTCGGAGGCCTCCTTGGCGACCACGCGGGCCTCCTTGCCGCTGCGGCGGGCCTGCGTCTCCACCTCGCCCTCGGCGAGGGTGCGCTTGCCAACCGTGACCCGCAAGGGGCATCCCAGTAGCTCGGCGTCCGTGAGCTTCTCCCCCGTGCCCGCCTCGCGGTCGTCCAGGAGTGCCTCGACGCCCGCGGCTTGGAGCTCCTCGTAGATGCGCTCGGCTTCGACGGCCGTGTCCTCCCCCGCCTTGCCCAGCCCCACCACGTGCACCTGCCACGGGGCCAGCGACGACGGCCAGACGATGCCGCGATCATCGGCGCCCTGTTCGATCGCGGCGGCGAGGATCCGCGCCGGGCCGATGCCGTAGCTGCCCATCACGATCGGGCGCTCGCTCCCCTCCTCGTCCAGGTACGTCGCGCCGAGCGGCTCCGAGTAGCGGGTGCCGAGCTTGAAGATGTTCCCCACCTCGATCGCGGGCTCGATCTCGATCGGCTGCCCGCCGGGCCCGAGGTCGCCGGCCTCGACCGTGCGGATGTCGTGCTCGTCGAAGCTGAAGTCGCGCCCGGGCTCGACCCCGATCAGGTGCTCGTCGGGGCGGTTGGCGCCGCAGAAAAGGCCCTGTCCCTGGATCGCGGCGTCCTTGATCACGGGCACGTTCGCGCCGACCGGCCCGATGAAGCCGGGCGGCCCGAGCCGGTCGGTGATCTCCTCGGCCGTCGCCTGTCGAACGCCTTCGCCGAGCGCGTTGGCCAGCTTGATCTCGTTCAGCCGGTGGTCGCCGCGTACGAGGGTCAGCAGGAAGCCACGCTCGGCGGCGACCACGGGGATCGCCTTCAGGGCGGCGCCCTCGGGCACGCCCAGCGCGGCGGCGACCTCGGAGACCGTGGTCAGGCCCGGCGTCGGGACCGCGCGCGGCTCGTCCAGCCCGGGAGGCAGCTCGATTTTCTGGGCCTCCGCCGCGGCGACCTCGACGTTGGCGGCGTAGCCGGGCGCCAGCGCGACCTCGTTCTCGCCGGCCGCGCACGGCGCCATGTACTCGTGGGCCCCTGAGCCCCCCATCATCCCGACGTCGGACTCGACCCGGTACCAGCGCACCCCGGACCGGTCGAGAATGCGGTCGTAGGCCCCGATGTTGAGCTCGTACGAGCGATCGAGGCCCTCCTCGTCGCGGTCGAACGAGTAGGCGTCCTTCATCGTGAACTCGCGAGTGCGCAGCACCCCGGCCCGGGGGCGCGGCTCGTCGCGCTCCTTCGTCTGGAGCTGGTACAGGATCTTCGGCAGCTCGCGGTAGGAGCGGATGTCGGCGGCCACGTGGAAGGTCAGAGCCTCCTCGTGAGTCATCGCAAGCACGTGCGGCGAGCCCTTGCGGTCGTCGAGCTTGAACAGCTCGTCGATCTCGTAGCGGCCGGTCTTCTGCCAGTTCTCGGCGGGCTGAAGCACCGGCATCAGCATCTCCTGGGCGCCGATCGCGTCCATCTCATCGCGGATGATCGCCTCGACCTTCCGGATCGAGCGCATCCCGGCGGGCATCCAGGTCCAGAGCCCGGCGCCGAGCTGGCGGATCAGTCCCGCCCGCACCATCAGGCGGTGCGAGATCGCCTCGGCGTCCGCGGGGTCGTCGCGGAGGGTCGGCAGGAACAGCGTTGACAGGCGGCTCATCGCGCGGCCAGCGTACAAGCGGCGGCCCCTCCCGCCGCAGTACGATCGGCGCGCGAGGGGAGGCGATCGGCGTTACTCGCACCAACAAGCAGATTGTGGGGAGCGGGGTCTTTGTCGCCCTGCTCGCGCTTGTGGTCGCATTGGTTGTCTCGGTGCCCCGCTCGTCCGGGGCCCCGGTCGAGGCGAGAAACGGTCACTACGTGGGCGTCGGCGACGGTCAGCTTCGGGTCAGCTTCCTCGTGCGCCAGCGGGTTGCCCAGAGCTTCTTCCGGGTCTTCGTCTTCCCGCTCGACGATCCCACCCCCTGCTCGACGGCCGGCATCACCCCGGCCCCCGACCCAGTCGACAACAAGGGTCGCTTCCGGATCGACGAAGCGCAGGGCACCAGCGACGAGTCTGACAAGGGACGCTTTGCGGCCCCGAAGCTGGTCAAGGGTGGGATCGACTACACGCAGACCAACCCTGCCCTGTGTCCCGGCGATTACGCGCTTGCCTACGAGGCGCGACGATTCGGGCCCCCTGGGCCGGCGAAGAGCGCGCGATCGGCCGGGCAGGGTCAGGTCTCCCCGCGCAACGGTGAGTACGCCGGCGGGAGCGTCAACGCGGCGGTGTGGTTCGACGTCGTCGGCGGGCAGGTGCAATCCGGCCGCGTCCGTGGCCTGTTCCCGACCTGCGATGAGTCGTTCCCGGTCGTGAACACGAGCGACCAACCCGACGGGAAGGGCAGGTTCAAGATCGAGCGCACGTCCGGCGGCGACACCGTGAAGATCAGGGGCCGATTCACCCGCGACACCCTTGTAAGTGGCCGTGTGGTGTGGGACCAGGACGACAACTGCCCCGCGGGCCAGCGCAAGTTCAGCTACACGGCCCAGCGGTTCGGGCCGGTCGCCTGAACCACTCGCTGGTCGACCGGCCTAGGCTCGAGTGAAGCGCCGGGAGGCCGTCGGCGAGGCCTCCTCGTCGAGGGCCGGCCGCTTGACGGGCTTTAGGAAGGGCTCGGCCGTGACGTCCTTGCCCTCGGCCTCGGCAGCTTCCTTCTCCATCTGCGCGATCCGCTCGGGCGTCAGCTCGCCGGCGTTCTCCTCCTCGATCTTCGCCAGCCACTCGGCGCCCACGGCGGCCTCGTGCTCGTCGACCTCGACCCCACCCCCGCGCTCGACCGACTTGTCGATCTCCTCGAACAGTGCGTCCACCAGACTCTCCTGCTTGACCTTCCGGATCGGCTCGCCGTGGGCGAAGATCAGGCCCTCGTTGCGAGCGCCGGTGATCCCGAAGTCCGCGTGGGAGGCCTCGCCGATGCCGTTCACGGCGCAGCCCAGCACGGCGACCTCGATCGGGTCCGAGTAGGCCTCCAGGCGCTGCTCGATCTCGGCGACGACCGTGTCCATGTCGAACTGAAGGCGCCCGCAGGTGGGGCACGCGATCAGCACCGGGCCCCGCTCGCGGAGGTGAAGCGCCTTGAGGATCTCCCAGGCGACCTTCACCTCCTCCTCGGCGTGGAACGTGGAGAGCGAGATGCGGATCGTGTCGCCGATCCCGTCGGCGAGCAGGGTGCCCAGGCCGACCGACGACTTCAGCGACCCCGACCACTTGGTGCCCGCCTCGGTGATGCCGAGGTGAAGCGGATAGGGGACGCGCTCGGACAGGAGCCGGTTGGCGGCGATCGTGTTCGGCACGTTCGTCGACTTGATCGAGACCTTGAAGTCCTCGAAGTCCAACGACTCCATCATCGCCACGAACTCGCCCGCGGCAGTGACCAGGGCCTCGACGGGGTTCTCGCGCTCCAGCTCGTGGAGATGCTTGGGGAGCGAGCCCGAGTTGACGCCGATCCGCATCGGGACGCCGGCGGCGGTCGCCTTCTCGGCGACCTCGGCGACCTTCTCGCGCCCGCCGATGTTGCCTGGGTTCAGCCGGATGCAGTGCGCGCCTGCGTCAATCGCCTTCAGCGCCAGCGTGTGGTTGAAGTGGATGTCGGCGATGACCGGGATCGGCGAGTCCTTGACGATGGTGCGCAGCGCCTCGACGTCCTTGTCACGTGGCACCGCCACCCGCACGATGTCCGCCCCGGCGTCGGCGACCTTGCGGATCTGGTCCATCGTCGCCTCGAGGTTGGCGGTCTCGGTCTTCGTCATCGTCTGCACGGCGACGGGAGCGCCGCCCCCGATCGGGACGCCGCCGACGAATATCTGGCGCTTCGAAGCCACGCGCATAGTTTGACAGCGCCGGCGGGCTTGAACTTGCTTCAGCGGAGTGGTTGGATGAGGGTCGTGCGCATCGCACGCCGCCGCCGGCGAGCGTCACTGGCAGTAGCAGGGGTCATCGTGGGACTTGGGTCCTGTGCCGCGCCCGCCTCGGCCGACCACCACATCATGAACATCCGCGAGGTGTTCCCTGGGCCGAGCAACACGGGGTTCGTCGAGCTGCAGATGCCGCAACCGGGCCAGCAGTTCGTCTCGCCGCACGACATCACCACCTACGGCGCCACGGGCACCCTGCTCAACACCTTCGAGTTCCCGGAGGACGTCGACCAAGGAACCGACCAGCGGACGATCCTCGTCGGCGAGAACAGCGCCGCGGGCACCCCGGACTTCACCGACAACGCACTGAACATGGACGCGGCCGGGGGCGGCGCCTGCTTCATCTCCGACGACTTCGGACCGATCGACTGCGTCTCCTGGGGCAACTTCACGGGCACCCTGCCGAGCGGCACCGGCGATCCCGCGTCGCCCCTGGGGGTGACCGCCGGCAAGTCGCTCGAGAGGTCGATCGCCCAGGGCTGCGCGACGAAGCTCGACGGTCCTGACGACAGCGACGACAGTGCGACCGACTTCTCCGAGCAGACCCCGAGCCCGCGCAACAACACGGTCACGCCGACCGAGACGAACTGCCCGGTGCCACCCGCCACCACGCTGTCGACGACCGGCCGGCCCACCAACCCGACGAACCAGACCAGCGCGACCTTCAACTTCACGGCCACCGGCAACTTCACCGGCTTCGAGTGCAAGCTCGACACGGACGCCGGCTTCGCCGCCTGCACGAACCCCAAGACCTATACGGCCGGGCAGATCGCCGAGGGCTCGCGCACGTTCCAGGTGCGCGCCGTAGGGCCGGGTGGCCCGGACGCAACGCCGGCGTTCTACACCTGGCGAGTGGACACGACGCCGCCCGACACCGAGATCACCGACCCCAAGCCGGCGAGCCCCAACGGTGGCGTCCAGGCGACGCTCACGTTCCAGGCGCTGGGGTCGCTGGCCGTCGGCGAGACGCAGCCCACGTTCGCGTGCCGGTTGATCACGCCAAGCACTCCCAGCCCCACGTTCTCGAGTTGCACCTCCCCCTCGACGCAGCAGACCCCGGCGAGCGGCACCTACACGTTTGAGGTCAGATCCACCGACCAGGCCGGGAACCCCGACCCCTCGCCCGCCTCGCACACCTGGGAGGTCGACCTCTCCAACCCCGATCCCCCGCCCGAGACCACGATCACCAAGGCGCCGAAGCGAAGGGAGAAGAAGCGTCGGCCCAAGGTCGAGTTCGCGTCCGATCCGTCCGGCGCCGGCATCACGTTCGAGTGCCGGTTCGACGACAAGCCGTTCGCGGCCTGCACCTCACCGATTCAGCCCGAGCGCAACCTCAAGTTCGGCAAGCACACCTTCGAGGTCTTCGCCACCGGCCCCGGCGGGCCTGACCTGACGCCCGACCTGGCCAGGTTCAAGATCGTCCGCCGCTAGGCGACTACTTCGCGTAGAGCGCCTCGATCTCGGCCTCGTACTTGTCGTCGATCGGGCGGCGCTTGAGCTTCATCGTCGGGGTCAGCTCGTCGCCGCCCGGCTGCCAGTCGGTCGGCAGGAGCTTGAACTTCTTGATCTGCTCGACGCGCGAGAGCTTGGCGTTCGCCTCGTCGACGGCCGCCTGGACCGCTGCGACGGCGTCCTCGTTTCCGGCCAGATCCTCCAGCGAATCCCCGCCCAGCCCCTGCTTCTTGGCCCACCCGGGCGCGAAGTCGGGGTCGAGGGTGATCAGCGCGACGTTGTAGGGCCGCGCGTCGCCGATCGCGACCGCCTGGCCGATCAGCGGGCTCGCCGCCTTCAGCGTCGCCTCGATGTTGGCCGGCGACATGTTCTTGCCGGCCGCGTTGATGATCAGCTCCTTCTTGCGGTCGACGATCTTCAGGTAGCCGTCCGCGTCGAGCTCGCCGATGTCGCCGGTCAGGAGCCAGCCGTCCTCGTCGATCGTCTCGGCCGTCTTGTCGGGCATGTTGCGGTAGCCGAGCATGTTCGAATCGCCCTTCACCAGCACCTCGCCGTCGTCGGCGAGCTTGATCTCGATCCCGGGCATCGGCGGGCCCACCGTCCCCAGCTTCTCCTTGCCGGGCGGGTTGCAGGTCGCGACCCCGCACGTCTCCGACATCCCCCACAGCTCGCCGATGGGGATCCCGATGGCGTGGAAGAACTCGAGCACCTCGACCGGGGTAGGCGCGGCGCCCACGTTGACGGCCATCACGTCGTCCAGGCCGAGCGCCTTTCGGAGGTTGGCGAACAGCGCCTCGTCGGCCTTCGCGACGCCAGCGGCGAGTTCGTCGGGGACGTCCTCGCCGGCCTGCTCCAGGCGGACCTTCTGGATCGCGGCCTGCAGCCCCTGCTGGGCCGGCTCGCTCTGGTCGTCGGGCAGGTTCGCGAGCTTCGCCTCGAGGCCAGCCTTCAGCTTCTCCCAGATGCGGGGCACGGCGAAGAACCAGGTGGGACGCACCTGCGGCAGGAACTCCACGACCTTGCGAGGGTCGGGGCAGATGTGGATGGCCGGGCCCTTGATCACGGGCAGGTAGTAGTTCGCGCCGCGCTCGGCGATGTGGGCCGCGGGGAGCCACGAGATCACCTTGGCGCCCCGCTCAGGGAACTCGACGAGGTCCTCGACGCCGCCCACCAGGCTCATCAGGTTGCGGTGGGTGAGCTGCACTCCCTTCGGCGGGCCCGTCGTGCCGGACGTGTAGATCAGCGTCAGCAGGTCGTCGGGCTCGATCTGGTCGACCGCGCCGGAGACGTCGTAGCCCTCGCCGCTCGACTCCAGTTCCGCAAGCGTCGAGTCGCCCCCGTCGCCGTCGATGACGACGATCGTCTCGACGGCGGGCAGCTCCTCGCGGGCCTTGCCGAAGACGTCGAGGAACATCGTCTCGACGATCGCCACCTTGGCGCCGGCATCGGAGACGACGTAGGTGATCTGCTCGGGCGAGGAGGTCTGGTAGATCGAGAACGGCACGCCGCCAAGCGAGACGATCGCCAGGTCGCAGGCGAAGAACTCGGCGCGGTTGTTCATCATCAGCGCGACGGTGTCGCCCTTGCCGACGCCCAGCTCGGCAAGCCCGCCCGCGATCCGCGCCACTCGGTCGCGCAACTCGGCCCAGGTCGTCTGATTGCCCTCAGCGTCGACGATGGCCGGGTCGTCCGGGATCCGGTCCACCGTGTGGTGGAACGCCTTCGCGAGGTTTTGGGCGTAGAGCTCCCGCCCCGGTCCGCCGCTCGCGTACCGCCCAGCCGTCGTCACTTCCATGTCTGCGAATGCCCTCCTCCGGACTCGTGCCGGACGAAACTATCGCAACGAGCGCGGAATCAGGTGCGGCGGGCTTCGCCCGCCTTATATGCCCCTGCCGAGACACTGCGTGTCTCGGCCGACGAGTCGCCCGGCCTCAGCGTAAGTCGAAGCCGTCGTTCGAGAAGCGCTCGAGGTCGTTGGTGAACCCGATCGCGAAGATGATCAGGATCAGGACGAAGCCGACCGCGCTGGCCTGCTCCATCGTGCGCAGCGAGACACGGCGTCCGCGGATCTTCTCGACCAGGCTCCAGAACACGTGGCCGCCGTCGAGCGGAAGGATCGGCAGCAGGTTGATGAGCGCGAGCGAGAGCGAGACGAGCGCGATGATGCGGAGTGCGATCTCGGCATCGATCTGGATCGCCTGGCGGGTCGTCTCGACCGCGCCGACGATGCTGCCGAGCTTCTCGCGCTCCTCGGCCTTGAAGAGCTGGGCGAAGGTCTTGCCGGTCTCCGAGGTGACGAGCCACATCAGGTCGGCCGAGTACTCCGCGGCCCCGGGAATCGAGGGGTTGAGCGGCTCGAGCGGCCCCGACTGGAAGGCGAACCCGAGGCGCGTGCGGCCCACCTCCTCGTCGTAGACGGGGCGAAGCCTCACCGTCGTCAGCTCCCCGTCACGGCTCACGACGACGGTGGCGGGCGTCTCGGCAACGCAGCCGTCGCGGGCCTCGCCCTTGCATTCGTGCGAGTTGACGGTCGTCACGAAGGTCTGAGCCTGGCTCTCGAGCTCGTCGCCCGAGGGGTCGACGCCATCGACCGAGACCAGCACGTCGCCCCGCTCGAGGGCACCCTGGGCTGGGCTCCCCTTCTCGATCGGCCCGATGGCGAGCGTCTCGGGTTCCTCGGTCACGAAGGCCAGTCCGAACAGGATTACGAACGCGATCAGCAGGTTCACGGCCGGGCCCGCGAGGATCACGAAGCACCGCTTCCACACCGGCTGGGCGTAGTAGGCCCGCGGCGCCACCTCCGGAGGCAGCTCCTCCTCCGGGTTCATGCCGCTGATCTTCGCGTAGCCACCGAGCGGGATCGAGCCGATCCCGTACTCGGTCTCGCCGCTCTGGCGCTTCCAGATCGGCTTGCCGAAGAAGAGGTAGAGCTTCTCGACGCGCATCCCCACCGCCCGCGCGGCGAAGAAGTGCCCCAGCTCGTGCAGGACGACGAGGACCATGATCCCGAAGATCGCCAGGGCGATGGCGAACGCGGTGCCCATCAGCCGGCCCCAGTGCCCACGGTGCCGCCGATGCGGTTCGCGATCACGGCCGCGCGTTCGCGAGCCTCGGCGTCCACGGCGAACAGCTCGTCGAAGTGCCCGGGCTGGCGCGCGGGGAGCTCGTCCAGTGTCTGGGCGACGACCTCGGCGATGCCCGTGAACGGGAGCTCACCACCGAGGAACGCCTCGACGGCCACCTCGTCCGCGGCGTTCAGCACGCACGGAGCCGTGCCTCCCGCGAGCCCCGCTTCACGTGCAAGGCGCAGGCAGGCGAACAGGTCGGTGTCGGGCGCCTCGAAGGTCAGCTCGCCGACGGCGGCCAGGTCCAGCCCCGGCGTGTCCACGTCGGCGCGTTCGGGCAGGTGAAGCGCATAGGAGATGGGCACGCGCATGTCGGGGTGGCCCAGGTGGGCGAGTGAGGCGCCGTCGTTCAGGCGCACGAGCCCATGGACGATCGACTGCGGATGGACGACGACGTCGATTCGCTCGTAGGCAAAGCCGAAGAGGTGATGGGCTTCGATCACCTCGAAACCCTTGTTCATGAGGGTCGCGGAGTCGACGGTGATCCGCCCGCCCATCTCCCAGGTGGGATGGGCAAGCGCCTCGGAGACCGTGACGCCGGCCAGGTCCGAGCGGCCGCGGAACGGGCCGCCCGAGGCGGTCACGACCAGCCGGTCCACCGTGCCTGGCGCCTCGCCGCGCAGGAGCTGGTGCAGGGCCGAGTGCTCGGAGTCGACCGGGACTAGGCGCGCGCCGCTCGCCTCGGCCAGGGCCGTCACCAGCTCGCCGCCGGCGATCAAGCTCTCCTTGTTAGCCAGCGCGAGGTCGATGCCTGCGCTGAGTGTCGCGATCGTGGGGCCAAGCCCGGCGAAGCCGACGATCGCGTTCAGCACGAGGTCGGGCTCGGAGGCGGCGATCAGGTCGCGGACACCCGCGTCGCCCGACAGCACCCGTGTCTCGGCGCCCAGCGCCTGCGTGGCCTGCTCGGCCGCCCGGGGGTCTGACAGCGCGATCTGCGCCACACCGTGCTCACGTGCCTGCTCGCACAGGCGCTCCCAGCGATGGCCGGCCGAGATCCCGCACAGCTCCAGCTCATCCGAGCTCGCGAGGACCTCGAGTGCTTGCTCGCCGATCGACCCGGTGGACCCCAGGACAAGGACCTTCTTGGGCATGGCGGGGAGTGTAGGGACGGCCTTTCAGGCCACCTAAGGGTGCGCCGCGTGGCCTGCTCCTATGCTGGGCGCGTGGCCAAGCTCCCCAAGATCGGCGCCCACGTCGACCACGCTGCGCCGCTCGCCGCAGCAGCCGAGCTGGATGTCGAGATCATCCAGATCTTCAACGGCAAGCCGCAGGGCTGGGAGAAGCCTCCGCCCCGCGACGACGCCGCCGAGCTCCGCGACTCGCCCATCGACCTCTACATCCACGCGCCCTACCTGATCAATGTCTGCTCGCCCAAGCCGAACATCCGCTACGGCTCGCGCAAGATCCTGAGCCAGCAGTGCGAGGCCGCCGCGACGCTGGGCGCGACCGCGCTGATCGTCCACCCGGGCCATGCCGAGGACGGCATCGACGAGGGCGTCAAGCGCTGGAGCCGCACGCTCGAGATGCTGGAGAGCGAGGTCCCGGTCTACCTCGAGAACACGGCCGGCGGCGACAACGCGGTCGCCCGGCGCGCTGACGCGCTGGCCAAGCTGTGGGAGCAGGTCGAGGCCGCCGACACGGACGTCGAGATCGGCTTCTGCTTCGACACCTGCCACGCACACGCCGCCGGCGAGGACCTCTCGGACGTCGTCGACCGGATGCGCGCCATCACCGGCCGCATCGATCTGGTCCACGCCAACGACTCGCGCGACCCTCCGGGCACCGGCGCCGATCGCCACGCCAACCTCGGCGCCGGGCAGATGAACCCCGACGACATCCGCGACATGCTCCGCGCTGGCGACGCCCCGGTGCTGGTCGAGACCCCGGGCGCCGGCCACCCGGCCGACCTCGAGTTCGTGCGCGAGGCACTGGCCGGCTAGTAGACGAACGCGATCGAGAGGTAGTAGCCGGCGACGACCGTGAACATCACGGCGTCGAGGCGGTCGAGGAGGCCGCCGTGGGGACCGAAGACGTTGCCCGAGTCCTTGACGCCCAGGTCGCGCTTGATCATCGACTCGAAGAGGTCGCCCATCGGCGCGACGAGCGCGATGACCATCCCCATCAACAGCGCGTCGAGGCCCGGAAGCCAGTCCTGGTACAGGCCGGCGAACCAGAAGCCCGCGGTACCGCCGATGAAGCCGCCGATCATGCCCTCGACGGTCTTGTTCGGCGAGATGTCGGGGGCGAGCTTGTGGCGGCCGATCAACCGGCCGACGGCGTAGGCCGAGGTGTCGGCGACGAAGGTTGCGACGAGGACGTCGATCAGGAGCGCGCCGCCGTGGAGCGGGAGCTCGCGCAACAGGACGGCGTGGGCGAACGGCAGCCCGATCCAGAGCACGCCAAAGGCCGTCATCGCCATCGAGCGCGTGACCCCGTCGATCGAGCTGCGCGTCGCCGCCACCAGGAACATCACCGGGAACGCGACGACGCCGGCCAGCACGATCTGGAAGCTCGAGCCGTAGTAGGCGGCGGCGATCATGCCGGCACTCGCGGCGAACGCGACGATCTGCAGCGGGCGGTCGGAGCTGGTCATGCGAAACAGCTCCGAGAGTCCGATGAACGAGAACACCACCATGGCCGCGGCGAACGTGAGCCCTCCCAGGGCGACGATCGCCACCGCGACGACGATCCACGGGATCGCCCAGAGGATGCGGGCGAGCGTCTCGGGCATGCGGCCGCGGCGCTTGGGCGCAGGCCGTTGCCTGCGCACCCGAGGCTCGACGGGCGGCGTCCCCTCGGCGGGAGTCTCGCTGACGAAGGCTGGGGTCTCGAGCTCGGGGTCACCCCCCTCGCGGCCGATGCGGTCGAACTCGAGCTCGACGTTGAGGTCGAAGTCAAACGCGCTCGAACGCTCGTCGCCACGACCTCCCGAGGACTCCATGGGGCGAATCTATCGGGCGCCGAAACGGCGCTGTCGCACCTCGAACTCGCGCAGCGCTTCCTGCAGGTGCTCGATGGTGAAGTCGGGCCACAGGACGTCGGCGAACACCAGCTCTGAATAGGCGGTCTGCCACAGCAGGAAGTTCGAGAGCCGGCTCTCGCCGCTGGTGCGGATCACCAGGTCGGGCTCGCCCATCTCGGGCGCGTAGAGGCCCGCGGCGAACGCCTCCTCCCCGCCCCCCTCGTAGCGCTCGGCGGCGTCCAGGATCTCGGCGCGGCCGCCGTAGTTGAAGGCAACGAAAAGATCCAGGCGGTCGTTGCCGCCCGTGGTCTCCTCGGCCCAGCCCATCCTCTCCTGGAGCTCGGGCGAGACGCCGTCGCGCCGCCCGATGAAGCGCATCCGCACGCCCTCCTCGTCCAGCTCCGGGGTCTCGGAGATGATCAGCTCCGCGAACATCGCCATCAGGCCCTCGACCTCGGCGGTGGGCCGCGACCAGTTCTCGGTCGAGAACGCGTACACGCACAGCTCATCCAGGCCCAGGCGGACGGCGTCCTTCACGGTCTGCTTCAGCGTGCGGGCGCCCTCGCGGTGGCCCTCCAGCACGTCGACGTCGTGCTCGGCCGCCCAGCGGGCATTGCCGTCCATGATGATCGCGACGGCTTTGGCCTCCGGGCGATCCCCGCTCAAACCTCGAGGATCTCTTCCTCTTTGGCCTTCAGCGCCGCCTCGATGTCCTCGGTCGCGCTGTCGGTCACCTTCTGAAGCTCGGCCTCGGCGCGGCGCTCCTCGTCCTCGCCGACCTCGCCCTCCTTCTTCAGCTCTCGCAGGTCATGCATCACATCGCGGCGGATGTTGCGGATGGCGACCTTGCCCTCCTCGGCGACTCCGTGGACGACCTTCACCATCTCGCGCCGGCGCTCCTCGTTTAGCTCGGGGATCTGGAGGCGGATGACGTTGCCGTCGTTGTTGGGCGTAAGGCCAAGGTCGGACTCCATGATCGCCTTCTCGATCAGGCCCATGGCGTTCTTGTCGAACGGCGTCAGCGTCAGTAGGCGGGCGTCGGGTGCGGCCACGTTGGCGAGCTGCTTGATCGGCGTCTCGGCCCCGTAGTAGTCGACCATCAGGCGGTCGAGCAGGTGAGGGGAGGCCCGCCCGGTGCGCACGGTGGCCAGCTCGTGCTTGCAGTTCTCCACGGACTTGTGCATCCGGTCCTTGCCGTCGGCGACGAGCTCGTCGGTGAAATCAGACATCTGGCTCGCCGCGCGCGAGGACGCCGTTTGTCGTGACGATCGTGCCCACCCGCTCTCCTCGCACGATCCTATCTATGTTGCCCTCCTCCGCCATGTTGAAGACGTAGATGGGAAGCGCGTTGTCCATGCACAGAGAAAGCGCGGTGACGTCCATCACCCGCAGGCCTCGCTCGATCGCCTCGCGGTGGGTGATCTCGGGCAGGAACTCGGCGTCGGGTACCACCGACGGATCGGCCGAGTAGACGCCCTCGACGCCGTTCTTGGCCATCAGGATCGCCTCGGCGTGGATCTCCAGCGCACGGAGCGCCGCGGCCGTGTCGGTCGTGAAGAACGGGTTGCCCGTCCCGGCCGCGAAGATCACGACCCGCCCCTTCTCCAGATGGCGGATCGCGCGGCGGCGGACGTAGGGCTCGGCGACCTCGGTGACGTCCATGGCCGATAGCACTCGCGTGTAGCAGCCGACCTTCTCGAGGGCGTCCTGGAGCGTCAGAGCGTTCAGGACCGTGGCCAGCATCCCCATGTAGTCGGCCGTGGCCCGGTCCATCCCCTCGGCCGCCGCGTCGAGGCCGCGGTAGATGTTGCCGGCGCCGACCACCAGCGCGACCTCCACCCCGCTCTCGGACAGGTCGTGGACCTGCTTGGAGATGCGTTGGACCTGCGCGGGATCGGTGCCGTAGTCCAGCGAGCCCATCAGGGCCTCGCCGGACAGCTTCAGCAGGATGCGCTTGAAGGCTGGGTCGGCCACTCGGGCCCGGACCCTATTCCTCTCCGACCCTGAAGTGAGCGAAGCGCGCGACGCGGACGTTCTCGCCGGTCTTCGACGAGATCTCGGCCCGCAGGTCCTCGATGGTCTTGCCCTCGTAGCGGTCGCTGCGGATGTGCTCCTGCTCGAGCAGCGCCACCTCCTGGGCCCACTTGCCGAGCTGGCCGTCGACGATCCGCTCGACGATGTCGTCGGGCTTGCCCTCCTCGCGGGCCTTCTCGGAGAAGACCTTGCGCTCGGCCTCGCGGACGTCCTCGGTGATCTCGTCGGCGGACACGTAGGCAGGCGGCGAGGGGGCGCCGGCGATGTGGATGGCGACCTCGTTGGCGAACTCCTTGAAGTCGTCCGAGCGCGCGACGAAGTCCGTCTCGCACTGGATCTCGACGAGCACGCCGACCTTGCCGTTGGCGTGGATGTAGGAGGAGACGAGGCCCTCGCTGGTGGCCTTGCCGCTGCGCTTGGCCGCCGAGGCCTGGCCCTTGACGCGCAGGATCTCGATCGCGCGGTCCACGTCGCCCTCGGACTCGGCCAGGGCGGCCTTGCAATCCATGATGCCCGCGCCCGTGCGCTCGCGGAGGTCCTTGACGTCGGTGGCTGAGATGTCCGCCACCTAGCCTTCCTCCTTCGGCTTCTCGGGGGCGGGCGCCGCGGCCGGAGCCGGCGCAGGCGGCGCGCCCGGAGCCGCTTGGGCCTGCTGCTCGGCGGCCGCCTTGGCCTTCGCCTCGGCCTCCTTCGCGGCGGCCTCCTCGGCCTCCTTGCGGGCGCGCTCGGCCTCCTCGCGCTTGCGCTTCTCCTCCTCCTCGCGGCGGCGACGCTCTTCCTCCTCGGCGCGGCGCTTGGCCTCGGCCTCGCGGTAGGCGGTGGCCGAGGTCTCGATCGCCTCGCCCAGAGTCCTGATCACCAGGTCGCACGAGCGGATCGCGTCGTCGTTGCCGGGGATCGGGTGCGACACCGAGGTCGGGTCGACGTTGGAGTCCACCAGGGCGATGATCGGGATCCGCAGGATCTCGGCCTCGCGCAGGCCGATCGCCTCGGTCTTCACGTCGATGATCACGATCGCCTCGGGCAGGCGCTTCATGTCGCGCACGCCGCCCAGGTTGTAGGTGAGCTTGTCGAGCTCGGCCTCCATGCCCATGCGCTCCTTGGTCGGGAGCAGGTCAAGCTGGCCGTCCTGCTTGAGGCCGTCCAGCTCGTGAAGGCGCTCGATCCGTTTCGAGATCGTGTGGAAGTTGGTCAGAAGGCCGCCCAGCCAGCGCTGGTTCACGTAGGGCATGCCGGTCTTGTGCGCCCACTCCTTGACGCCGTCGCGGGCCTGCTTCTTCGTGCCGACGAACAGCACGGTGCCGCCGCCCGCGGCCACCTCGGAGGCGAACGAGCGTGCCTCGTCCAGCAGCTCCTGCGTCTGCATCAGGTCGATGATGTGGATGCCGTCGCGCTCGCCCCAGATATAGCGGCCCATCCGCGGGTTCCAGCGACGCGTTTGATGTCCGAAGTGGAGGCCTGCTTTGAGCAGGTCCCGGACGTCCGTCTCAGGCAATGGATGCTCCCTTTGGGTTGTCTGTTGGCGCCCGTCGTGCTCGCGGGGACCCGGCTTCGGCGCGTCTCGCGCCGCTGGGCCGGGCAGGGCCCCGGTTGCTCACCGACGGGGGTCGGTTACCGGTCGGCCAGTGATTGTAGGAGACCGGCGAGGTCCTCCGGCAGCGGGGAGGTGAACTCCAGCCTCTCGCCTGAATGCGGGTGGGCGAATGCCAGGCGCTCGCTGTGCAGGAACTGGCGCTCCAGGCCGTGGCGCCCGGCGTGGCCGTAGCGCGGGTCGCCGCACACCGGGTTGCCGATCGCGGCGAAGTGGGCGCGGATCTGGTGCGTGCGGCCCGTCTCCAGCCGGGCCGTGACGAGGGTGTCGGCCGGGAAGGTCTCGAGCACCTCGAAATGCGTCCGGGCGGCGCGCGCGCCACGCCCGCCCACCGCCCGGCGCTCGGGAGCGCGGTGGTCTCGCCCCAGCGGCGCGTCGATCGTGCCCGACCGCGATCTGGGCCTGCCCTCGACCAGCGCGAGGTAGCGGCGCTCGACCTCGCGCCTGCGGATCGCCTCCGAGAGCGCCCGGTGGGACTCGTCGCCGCGGGCCACAATCATCAGGCCCGAGGTGTCCTTGTCGAGGCGATGGACGATGCCCGGCCGGACCGGATCGGCGCCGCCGCCCAGCACGTCTCCAAGCAGGTCGACCAGAGTCTCGCCGCGGTGTCCGGGAGCCGGGTGCACGACCAGGCCGGCCGGCTTGTCGATGACCGCCAGCCAGTCGTCGGCGAAGACAACCTGGGGCCGCGGGCTCATCCGGGTGCGGGCTCGGTCCCGTCGCCCCAGAGCGCCGAGACCACCAGCGCGATCGCGCCGAACGTGATCGCCACGTCGGCCAGGTTGAAGGCGGGCCAGAGGGGCGGGTCGATGAAGTCGGTGACGCCGTCGATCCGGATCCGGTCGATCAGGTTGCCCACGGCGCCTCCCACCAGGAGTCCCACGGCGATCCAAAGTCCCTGCCGCGCGGGCGCAACGGCGAACCAGGCGAGCATCGCCCCCAGCGCGACCAGCGTCACGACAAGCACCAGGGCGCCGCCGTCGCCCAGGAAGCCGAAGGCGATCCCCTCGTTCGAGATCAGGGCCAGGTCCACGCCCAGGGCGAGGTCGATCCGCTCGCCGGGCTCGAGGGAGCCCCGGACGATGCCCTTCGAGAGCTGGTCGGCCGCGACGACGATCAGGGCGAGCACGAGGGCTGCGCCCCAGCCGCGGGCGGGCGAGCCGGGCGAGCCCCTCACCCGCGGATCGCGCCGACGACGATGGCCTGCAGGATCAGCAGCACGAAGATCGCGATGATCGGGCTGATATCCAGCCGTCCCCCGATCGGCGGGATCACCCGGCGGAACAGGTTGAGATAGGGATCGGTGCTCTCCTCGACGAACCGGATGATCGCGCGCAGCCAGAGGATGTAGGGAATCCGCGGCACCCACGAGAGCAGCACGCGGATGAAGATCAGGACCAGGTAGACGAGGAAGACGGCCTCGACGTAGTCGGCGATGTCGGCGCGGCCGATGGCGGCCAGGAGGCTCAATGGAACCGCTCCAGCGAGGCGTGCACGGCGGCGGCGACGGCCCGCTCGAAGCCCTCGGCGCGCATCGCCTCCAGGCCCGCCTCGGTCGCCCCACCGGGCGGTGCCACCGCGCTCTGGATCTCGTCCGGGGTGCGGTGGGCGAGCAGCTCGGCGGTGCCCGCCATCGTCTCCGCGACCAACTCGAGCGAGTGCGCAGGGTCAAGCCCTTCGCCTTCACCGGCCCTGGCGAGCTCGCCCGCGAACAGCGCCACATAGGCGGGCGCGCACGACATCACCGCCATCGCGGCCTCGATCAGCTCCTCGTCCAGGGCGACCACGGTGCCCAGCTCTCCCAGCAGGGCCAGCATGCGCGCCGTGAGCTCCTCGGGCATGTCAACCGGCGGCGGGTGGCAGATCACGCCGCGGCGGACCTCCACGGGTTGATTGGGTATCACTCGCATGATCGGCGTGTCGGGGAACGCCTGCGCGAGGCGCTCGGTGGACGTCGCGGCCATCACCGACAGGATCGCCGGCGCCGTGTTGCCCATCTCGGGCGCCACGACGTCGAGGGCATCGGGCTTCACCGCCAGCAGGATCACGTCGCTCTCGGCCACGAGCTCCGCCAGCTTCTGGCGGGTCTCGCCCCCGGTCTCATCGGCCAGCGCGCTCGCGCGCTCGCGGTCGAGGTCCACGAACAGCATTCCCTCCGGCCCGTCCTCGGGCCCCGGCCCAGCCACGCGCCATCGCGGCGGCCATGTTCCCCGCTCCTGCGAACCCGACGATCATCGGCGACAGGGTATGCGAGCGGCGCCGCGGATCGCAGGTCGTTCACTGGCGCGTGAGTCCCGCATACCGGGACCGACGCGCCACCCCGGCCTACGACTGGTTGAAGAAGCCCTTCTCGACCAGGCGGGCCTGTTCCTCGGCCGACACCTCGACGTTGCGGGGCGTGAGCAGGAAGGTCTTCTCGGCGACCTTCTGCATGCCGCCCTCGAGGGCGTAGGTGAGGCCCGAGGCGAAGTCGATCAGCCGCTTGGCCAGCTCGCCCTCGGTCGTCTGGAGGTTGAGGATCACCGGCACGCCCTGCTTGAAGCGGTCGGCCACTTCCTGGGCGTCGTTGAAGCTGTGCGGCTGGACGAGGTGCACGCGCACGTCCGTGCCGTTGCCGCCAACCGGGCGCAGCGGGCGCGAGCGCGAGGGCTCGTCGTCGGAGAAGATGTCGTCGATCTCGTCGCGCATCCGGCGGCGCTCGCCGATGCGGCTGACGGTGGCCGTCCTGGGAGCCGACCCCTCATAGACGTCGTGCCCGGTGCCGGTGGCGGGCTCGTACGGGTCGGGCTCGATGTAGTCGGGGTCCTCGGCGAGGCCGAAGTACACGAGGGCGCGGTGCCATGTGTCGCGGATAGCCATAGTCGGAGCGGTGTTTCGCTTCCTGGGCCGCTTCTCCTTTCCACATTATGCCCGCAAATGGGCGGGTGAAAAACCCCTTGCGGCGGTTAGCGGTAGAGCGAGGAGCCGAGACGGATGATCGTCGCTCCTTCCTCGAGCGCCACCTGCCAGTCCTGTGTGGTCCCCATCGACAGCCGCGAGAGCCCGTGCAGGCCCGCGAGCTGGGCAAGTTGGGCGAAGTAGGGACGCGAGGCCTCGGGGTCGGAGGCGAACGGCGGCATCGTCATCAGGCCGCCGATCCGGACCGGGCTGCGCTCGATGAACTCGCCCAGCTCGGCCGGGGCGATCCCCCCCTTGGACTCTTCGCCGGAGAGGTTCACCTCGACCAGGACCTCCGTGTCTGGGCCCCCGTGGGCCTCGAGCTTTCGCAGGGCCGAGTCGCTGGCGACCGAGTGGATCAGACGGACCAGGGGCAGCAGGCTCTTGACCTTGCGACTCTGAACGGCGCCGATGAAGTCCCACGTGAAGGCGTCCCCCCAGCGCTCGTGCTTCGCCTCGAGGTCCTGAAGGCGATTCTCGCCGACCAGCGTCACGCCGGCCTCGGCTAGCGCGCCCATTTCCTCGAGGGGGACGTACTTGGTCGCCGCCAGCACCTCGACGCCGTCGCCGGCGGTCTCGCGCACAAGCTCGAGGTTGGCGGCGACGCGCGCGGCGTCCAGGTCCCGGATCAGCTCGGCCATCGCCACACCATTCCAGCCTGGCGCCCGGTGCGCCCCTCGTCGCGGCGATGCGAGAAGAACAGCTCGCGCTCGCAGCTGACGCAGAGGCCGCTCGACTCGACCTCCTCCACGCCGGCTCGGGCCAGCAGGCGCCGGGCGACCTCGGGCAGGTCCAACATCCGGCCCGAGGCGATGCCGTCGCCGAGGTCCGCGAACGCGGCAAGTACCTCGTCGCCCACCTCGTAGCAGCAGGGCCCGATCCCGGGCCCGATCGCGGCGGATGACGCCTGGACGGCTTCGGCGCCGCGGCCGGCGATGCCGCCCGCGAGCCCGCGCCAGCCGCCGTGGACCATCGCCACGCCGTCGGGGCCGGAGAGCGCGATCGGCAGGCAGTCGGCGACCAACACCAGCGGCGCGAGACCGGGGACCGTGGTCACGTGGCCGTCCACCTCGCCCAGCCGGGGCCCCGGGTTGGCGAACGCGTCTGCCTCCTGCGGGCCGTCGTGGAACGCGATCTCGGTGCCGTGGACCTGGCGCCCGATCAGCACGTTCCGGGGGTCGAGCCCGACCGCACCGGCGAGGCGATGGCGGTTCTCCTTGACGCTCGCGGGCTCGTCGCCCGTGAGCAGGCCGAGGTTGAGGGTGTCGAAGGGCTCATCACTGATCCCGCCCACCCGCGTCGAGAATGCCGCGCGAGCGGCGGGGAGCTCGGCCTCCAGCCAGCGCAGCTCTGCTTTGGAGCGCCACTCCATCTACTCGCTCCCGGCCGCGGTGAGGGCCGCCCGCAACTCGGCCTCGCGCCCCTTGACCCGGCCCTCGAGCTTCTCGTGAAGGGCGCCTCGGAGGCCGCGGCCGATGGCGGGCCCCTCCGGGACGCCGGCGGCCATCAGGTCATGGCCGCCGATCTCCAGGCGGACGTGCCGCCACGTGTTCACGTATTCGTCGAGCCACTCGGCGCCCATGGCGCGGGCGAGGGCCAGGGAAACCCCGTCGCTGCCGTGGGCCGCCTCGACGCCGTCGGCCGGGCCGGACGGCGCGGCGTCCGCCAGTGCCCGTGCGGCGGCGGTGGCGCCCGTCGCGGCGGCGACCGCCACGTCGCCGGCGGTTGCCAGCGACGCCCAGGGTTCCGAGCTCACCAACCGCAGCGCGGACCCGGCGAGCTCGACGTCGCTCGCGCCGAGTGAGAGCAGCCCCCATCGGTGGATCAGCGCCAGGACCGCGCCCGGGTCGGGCTCGGTGGCCGCCCGGCGAAGCTCGGCCTCGACCCGCGAGTCCGACACGGTGGCCAGATCGGCCTCGCGCAGCAGACGCTCGGTTTCTTCGTCAAGGCTCAGGCTCAACCGCGCGGCGTAACGCGCGGCCCGCAGGGCCCGGGTGGGGTCGTCGGCGAAGGACCGGGGGTGGAGCACGCGCAGCAGCCCGGCGCTGAGATCGGCGGCGCCACCGTGCGGGTCGACCACAACGGCCTCCCCCTCCAACGGCACCGCCATCGCGTTCACGGTGAAATCGCGGCGGGCGAGGTCCTCGGCCAGCGTGCCCGGCCGGACCTCGGGGAGCGCCCCCGGCTCCGGATAGGACTCGCCCCGTGCACCGGCGAGGTCGATGGTCAGGCCGTCGAGGGCTACGGTGGCGGTCCCGAACCGCTCGTGCAACACGGGCTCCGGGGAGAGTCGGCGGGCCACTGCGAGGGCGTCGCCCTCGACCACGATGTCGACGTCCACGCGCTCGTCGCCGCGGAGCAAGTCGCGAACAGCCCCGCCAACCAAGTGCGGGTTCGCGCCCTCCGCCGCGGCGCGGACGCGCTCGATCCCAGGAAGCGCGCCGATCCGCGCCCCCAGGCTCTCGGCGTCGGTGTCGGGTTCGGCCACGTTCGATCGGGTCCTCGGCAGGGCGTTCCCTACCATGACGGGCTTCGCGGATGGGTCGCATCCTGAACATCTGGCGTGGCTGGAGCACGCAACAGCGCCTGGCGCTCGTTGGCGGCTTCGTGGCCGTCGTGGCCGGCGCCGGTGTGGCCGCGTACGTGATCCTGAAGCGGGACTCCGACCAGACGTGCCCGCCGCCGTGCGAGCTCGTCGAAAGGGAGCGGCCCGAGAAGAAGAAGAAGGAGGTCGTCGAGAAGGTCAACTGGCCCGTCTACGGCTACGACGACGCCCGCACGCGCTACCTCCCGACCAAGCGGGTCAACCCGCCTTTCGACGCCTCGGCGTGGAGCTTCAACGCCGGCACGCTCCTCGAGTTCTCGCCCGTGCTCAGCGGCGACCAGCTCTTCGTCGTCGACAAGAACGCGCAGGCGATCGCGCTCGACAGCAAGACCGGCAAGGTCCAGTGGAAGCACGACGTCGGCGGTCTCAGCGCGGCCTCGCCCGCCTACGCCGACGGCCGCCTGTTCGTGGTCACGCTCGAGCCCGGTGACATCCAGGCGATGGACCCGAAGACCGGCAAGGTGCTGTGGGAGAGGGACCTGGGCGCCCGCAGCGAGACCTCCCCCGTCGTCTACGGCGACAGCGTCATCGTCGGCAACGAGTCCGGGACGCTCTTCTCGCTGAACGTCAAGACCGGCGATACCCGCTGGACCGTCGACAGCGCCGGCCCGATCAAGGGCGGCGCCGCGCTCGACGACGGCATCGCTTTATTTCGGCAACTACGCCGGCGAGCTCTTCGCGGTGCGGGCCAGCGACGGCAGCGTCAAGTGGCAGACCGGCACCCAGGGCTCGAGCTTCGGGCGCACCGGCCGGATCTACTCCACCCCCGCCGTCGCCTACGGACGGGTCTTCGTGGGCAGCATCGACAGCCGCGTCTACAGCTTCGACGCCGAGGACGGCTCGCTGGCATGGAGCCAGTCCACGGGCGACTGGGTCTACCCCGCCCCGGCGGTCGCCGAGGTCGGCGGCGGGCCGCCGACCGTGTACATCGGGTCCAAGGACAAGTACCTCTACGCCCTCGACGCCGCCACCGGCGAGGTTCGCTGGAAGGAGTACACCGGCGGCATCATCCTCGGCGCCGCGAGCGTCATCGGGCACATCGTCTACGTCGGCGTGATCGGGCCCAAGAACGGGACGATCGGCTTCAACGCGAGCAGCGGCGCCCGGGTCATCGAGCACGAGCTGGGCGAGTACAACCCCGCCATCTCAGACGGCGACCAGCTCTACCTCACCGGCTCGACGATCCTCCGCGCCTTCCCGCCCGAGCCCAAGCACGAGGTGAAGGCCGCCCAGAAGAAGAAGGGCGACAAGCAGAAGGGCGGCGACAAGAAGGGCGACGGCGAGGCCTCCTAGCCGCCTGATCCCGGGATGGCGCATAAGTCCCGATATACGGGACCCCACGCGCCATCCAACGGTTGTTGTTGTTGTTGTTCGCGGAGCCTCGGCGCCTAGACCCGCACCGCGACGCCGGCGGCGCGCAGGTGCTCCTTGGCCTCGCCCACCGTGAATGTGCCGTAGTGGAAGATCGAGGCGCACAGCACAGCGTCGGCCCCGCCCTCGACGACGCCCTCAACCAGGTGATCGAGCTCGCCGACTCCGCCCGAGGCGATGACCGGGACGCCCACCGCGTCGGCGACGGCGCGGGTCAGCTCGAGGTCATAGCCAGCGGTGGTGCCGTCGCGGTCCATGCTGGTGAGCAGGATCTCGCCGGCGCCTCGCTCGACTGCCTCGCGGGCCCACCCGACCGCCTCGCGACCCTCGGAGACCGTGCGCCCGCCGTGCGTGTACACGTCCCAGCCCCCCTCGCTTCGCTTCGCGTCGACCGCGACCACGACGCACTGGGCCCCGAAGACGTCGGCCAGCTCGCCGATCAGCTCGGGACGCTCCAGCGCGGCCGAGTTCACCGACACCTTGTCGGCACCCGCGTCAAGGACGGCCTGGGCGTCGGCGGCGGCGCGGATGCCGCCCCCGATCGTGAACGGGATGAAGACCTCGTTCGCGGTGCGCCGCGCCAGGTCGACGATCGTCTCCCGGCGCTCGTGCGAGGCGGTGATGTCCAGGAACACCACTCGTCGGCTCCCTCGGCGTCGTAGCGCGCCGCCAGCTCGACCGGGTCGCCCGCGTCGCGCAGACCGACGAAGTTGGTTCCCTTGACGACGCGGCCGCCATCGACGTCCAGGCAGGGGATGACGCGCTTGAGTGCCACGCCCTCAGGTTAGGCGGCGGCTACTTCTTGCCGCCGGGGAAGCCGCCCCCGCGGAAGTGCTGGAAGGCGCCACGGCCGAACTGGCCGAGCTGCATCTTCTTGACCATGCGAAGCATCTCCTCGCGTTCGTTGGCCGAGAGGTTCTTGCGGGGTCGCCCCTTCGACTTCGCCACCAGGCTCGCCAGGCGCGAGCGCTCGTCGGACTCGAGCAGCTGCAGGTGGCGGCGCGCCAGCAGCGCGACCTGGGCGACGGCGAGTACCCGGAGCCAGAACACGTTCCGACCTTAGCTCAGAGCCGCGACGCCCTCGCCGACGGTGAACCGGCCCTCATAGAGGGCCCGGCCGACGATCACGCCGGTCAGCGCCGGGGCCTCGAGCCCGGCCAGGGCCCGCAGGTGGTCGACGGTGCCGATGCCGCCGGAGTAGATCAGCTCGGCGCCGGCCTCCAGGGCCGCGGCCGCGGCCGCGGCGAGCCCCTCGAGCGCCGGCCCCTCGAGGGTGCCGTCGACCTCCACCGGCGTGTAGACGAAGCGCTTGACGCCCCGCCCCGCCAGGTCGGCGATCAACGCCTCCACACCGGTCTGCGTCTCGCGCTCCCAGCCCTCGACGGCGATCCTCCCGGAGCGGGCGTCGGCCCCGACCACGATCCGGCCGGGGTGATCCACGGCGAGCGCCTCGACCAGCGCCGGGTCCTCGAGCGCGGCCGTACCGAGAACGACCCGCGTCGCGCCCGCAGCGAGCACATCGGCAACGACATCGGCATTGCGCAGGCCGCCGCCCACCTGCACCGGGGCGCTGGACGCCGCGGCGATCCGCCTGACGTGATCGAGGTTCTCGGGCGTGCCCGAACGAGCGCCGTCGAGGTCGACGACGTGGAGTGCCTCCGCGCCCTGGTCCAGCCAGCGCTCGGCAGCCTCCAGCGGATCGGCGTCGAACTCGGTCTCGCGCGAGTAGTCGCCCCGGACCAGGCGCACGGCCCGCCCGCCCCGGATGTCGATGGCCGGGATGAGGATCAAGTCAGGCGGGGACGGGCTCGCAGGCGGCGGCGAACGCCGCCAGGATCCTCAGCCCGGCCGAGCTCGACTTCTCGGGGTGAAACTGTGCGCCGCAAACAGAGCCGTGCTCGACGACCGCGGCGAACCGCTCCCCCCACTCCGCGGTCCCGACCACGTCGGGATTGGATGGGCGGGCGACGAAGGAGTGCACGAAGTAGAACGGGGTCTGGTCGGCGCCGGCGGGCGCAAACCGGGACTCGCGCTCCCAGCGCACCGGCTCCCAGCCCATGTGCGGGACCTTCAGGCCCGGCGCGTCGATCGCCGTCACGTCGCCGTCGAGCAGGCCCAGGCCCTCGGCCCCGCCGTTCTCGGTCGACGAGCTGAACAGGAGCTGCATCCCGAGGCAGATCCCGAGCAGCGGCCGCCCGGCCGCCGCCCAGTCGCGGGCCAGGCCGTCGAAGCCAGCCGAACGAAGCCGGCGCATCGCCTCGGGGAACGCTCCGACGCCTGGCAGCACCAGCCCGTCGGCGCCGTCCGCGGCGGCGACGTCGGTGATCCGCTCGGCCTGCGCGCCCACGCGTTCGAGCGCCTTCTGCGCCGAGCGCAGGTTGCCCATCCCATAATCAACGATCGCGATCCGGGTCACGAGGTGAGCGTACCCTTGGTGGAGGGCACGCCGGGCTCGTCCGGATCGATCGACACCGCCTCGCGCAGGGCCCTCGCGAACGCCTTGAAGGAGGCCTCGATCAAGTGATGGGCGTTGGACCCGTAGCGGGTCCCGACGTGAAGCGTGAGCTTGGCGTTCGAGGCCACCGCGCGGAAGAACTCCTCCGCCAGCTCGGAATCGAACCCGGCGATCGCCACCTCGGGCACCTCCGAGGAGTACCGGCAGAACGGGCGGCCGGAGATGTCGATCGTGCATTCGCCGAGGGACTCGTCCATCGGGATCACCGCGTGCGCGTAACGCCGGATGCCCGAGCGGTCGCCCAGCGCCTCGTCGAGGGCCTGGCCGAGGGCGATGCCGACGTCCTCGACGGTGTGGTGCGCGCCGGTCTCGAGGTCGCCGCTGGCCTCGACGCTGAGGCCGACGCGTCCGTGGCGGCCCAAGAGCTCGAGCATGTGGTCGAGGAAGCCAACGCCGGTCGCGACGGAGACGGCGCCCCCGTCGAGGTCAAGCGACAGGCGGACGTCGGTCTCGCCGGTCTTGCGGTGGATGTCTGCTTTGCGACTCATGTGCATGAATTCACCTGCAAACAGGAAGTTTCGCGGATCACTCTGCGCCGCGGGCGCGGGCCGACTCGCCGTGCACGGGGAATCCCTCGGCGCCCGCGATCGCCTCGACCGCCGGCGCCAGCTCGGCGGCGGCGGCCGCCGGCACGCTCACGACCGAGGTGCGGCGCATGAAGGCGGCCGGTCCCAGCGGGCCCGAGAAACGGGCGGCGCCGCCGGTGGGGAGCACATGGTTGGAGCCCGCTACATAGTCGCCGAACGCCGTGGCGCTGCCCGCGCCGACGAAGACGCAGCCCGCGACGCGCGATCGCGCGGCGTTTTCGTCGGCGCCGGAGAACACCAGTTGGAGGTGCTCCGGAGCGAACGCGTCCGCAAGGTCGAGGGCCACCTCGAGGCCGGGGGCGACGACTAGGGCGAGCGGAGCGTCCTGGGCGCTGGGGCGCTCGGGAGCGAGCTCCTCCACCATCGCCTCGACGCGATCAAGGAGGCCGGCGTCGGCTGAGACCACGACCAGCGGGGCGTCGTCGCCGTGCTCGGCCTGGGCGAGAACGTCGAGCGCCACGGTCTCGGCGTCGGCGGTCGAGTCGGCGACCACGAGCAGCTCGCTGGGCCCAGCGAGGCCGTCGATGCCGACGTGGCCGAAGACAAGGCGCTTGGCCTCGGTCACGTACCGGTTGCCGGGGCCCACGATCACGTCGACCCGCTCGATCGACTCGGTGCCGAAGGCGAGCGCGCCGATCGCCTGGGCGCCACCCACCGCGTAGACCTCGCTTACCCCCGCGATCGCCGCCGCGGCCAACACCGGCGCCTGTGGGCGGCCAGAAGCTCCAGGCGGGCTCGCGATGGCGATCCGCTGGACGCCGGCGACCTTGGCCGGGATGCTGCACATCAGCACCGAGGAGGGGTATGGCGCCCGTCCGCCCGGCGCGTAGACCCCGGCGGCGTGGACGGGTTCGTTGCGGATCTCGATCCGCTGTCCCTGGGGCAGCTGGGCCAGGTCCGGACGTGACAGGGTCTCGAGCTCGGTGCGGGCTACCGCCTCGATGTTCACGGCCGCCAGCCGCAGCCCCTCGCGGACCTGCGGCTCGAGCAGCCCGGGTGCGGCCGCCACGGCCTCGTCGTCCACGCGAATCGTCTCGCCGGGCGTCTCGCCGAACCGCTCGGCTTGCTCGCGAAGGCCCTCGTCCCCTCCGCTTCGCACCCGCTCCAGGATCTCGCGTACGCCGCCCGTGATCGGGTCGTCGGCGCCGAGCTGGCGCAGCTCCGCGGCAAATGCCTGCGGGTTGGCCCCGGCCCACTCCAGGCGCTTGACCCTCATCCCGCGATCGCCCCCCGCAAGCGTTCGGACAGCCCGTCGATCTCGGTGGCCCGAAGCTTGTGCGCGACCCGGTTCGCGACCAGCCGCGCGGTGCACACCACGATCTCCTCGCGCACCTCGAGGTCGTTCTCGGCGAGAGTGCGGCCGCTGTCGACGAGGTCGACGATGCCGTCGGCCAGGTCGACCAAGGGCGCCAGCTCGACCGAGCCCTTGACCTCGATCACCTCCGCCCGGCGGCCGGTGTCCTCGAAGTAGCGCTCGGCGACGCGCGGGTACTTGGTCGCGATCCGCATCGCGCCCAGGCGCCGCTGCGCCTCGGCCATGCGATCGTCGCCGCTGCGGCTGGCCAGGACCATCCGGCACTCGCCGTAGCGAAGGTCGAGGAGCTCGTAGACGACTCGGTCGTGTTGCTCGAGCAGCACGTCCTTGCCCGTGATGCCGATGTCGGCGGCGCCGGCCTCGACGTAGGTGGGGACGTCGGAGGGGCGCATCGTCACCAACTTCACTTCGCCCGCGTCGAAGGTCAGCGCGCGCGAGTCGCTGCGGGCCTCGGCGGTGTCGACGCCCACGCGGTCGAGGAGGTCGAGCGTGGCCGCCAGCAGAGCGCCGCGCGGCACCGCCAGCTTCAACGGGCGGCTCATGGTGCCAGCCGCTCCTCTTCGGCCTGCGCGATGTGCAGCCGCTCCAGGAAGAGCGCGAACCCGGCCGCCGGCAGCGGCCGGCCGAACCGGCCCATCACCTCGTCGTAGCGGCCACCGCCGCCCAGCACGTGGCCCAGGGCGGGGTCGTACACCTCGACGATGGCACCCGTGTAGTAGCCGAGGTCGCGAAGCAGGCCCAGGTCCAGGCGGATGCGGTCGGCGACACCCCTGGCGCGCAACGCCTCGAACGTGGCCGCCAGCCGGCCCGTGGCGCGCTCGACGGCCTGGCCGCCCAGTTCGTGTGCGGCGTCCAGGACCTCCGCCCCACCCCGGATATTGGGCAGGCGCAGCAGCGTCTTGCGCTCGCGCGGACCAAGCTCCAGCTCGTCGACCTCGGCCTCCAGGCCAACCAGGTCGTGCGCCGCCAGGCGGTCGACCACGCGGGCTCGCGCCTGGCCGTCCACCCCCAGCTCGTCGAGCAGCTGCTTGAAGAGGTCGGCGTCGCCCAGCCCGATCACGGCCCTGGTCAGGCCCGCGGCGTCGAGCGCAGCGCTCAGGATCTCGATCACCTCGGCGGTGCCCTCCGGCGCCGGCGCGCCGATCAGCTCCAGCCCCGCCTGCATGAACTCGCGCATCTGGCCCCGTTGCGGGCGGACCGCCCGGTACGCGGTGCCCGAGTAGGACAGGCGAAACGGGCCGTCGACTGCGGCGAAGCGAGTGGCGACCATTCGCGCGATCGGGATCGTCATGTCCGAGCGCAGCGCCAGCAGCTCGCCGCTCTCGTCGACGAACCGGTGCGCCGGTGGCGCGGCGGCCTCGCCGGCGCGGGCGAGCACCGCGTCGTACTCGATCGTGGGCGTGCGGACCTCGCCGTAGCCATAGCGCGCGAACACGTCGAGCAGCGCCGACTGCAGCGTGCGCAGCTCGCGCATCTCGTCGGGCAGGATGTCCCTGGTTCCAGGGGGCGTGGGATGGGTCATTGGCTCACCCGGCCTGGCGGCCGACCGCGGAGCGTAGGGGCTGAAGGGCGGCTTCTACGCAGGAACGCGCTCGCTCGAGACGCGCTCGATCTGCGCGCCGAGGTCGCGCAGGCGCAGGTCGATCCGCTCGTAGCCGCGGTCGATCTGGGCCACGTTGCCGATCTCGGAGGTGCCGTCGGCGCAGAGCGCGGCGATGAGCATGGCCATGCCCGCCCGGATGTCCGGGCTCTCCAGCCGCTCGCCGTGAAGCCGGCTCGGACCGCTGACGACGACCCGGTGCGGGTCGCACAACAGGATCCGAGCGCCCATGGCGACGAGCTTGTCGACGAAGAACAGGCGGTTCTCGAACATCTTCTCGAAGATCATCACCTCACCGTCGGCCTGGGTGGCGAGGGCGACCGCAATCGAGGTCAGGTCGGCGGGGAAGGCGGGCCAGGGGCCGTCGTCGATCTTGGGGATCGCGTCGCCTACGTCGGCCTTGACGGCCAGGTCCTGCTCGGGCGGGACGATCAGGTCGCGATCCTCGATGGTCGTCACCAGGCCCAGCCGTCCGAAGTGGCGGCGGACCGCCATCAGGTCGTCGGGGTCGATCTCGCGGATGCGCAGCTCGCCGCCGGTGGCCGCCGCCAGGGCCATGAAGCTCGCGGCCTCGATGTGATCGGGGCCGATGTGGTGCTCGGCGCCGCCCAGCGTCTCGCGCCCGTGCACCGTCATCACGTTGGAGCCGATGCCGTCGATCGAAGCGCCCATCTTCACCAGCACGCGAGCGAGGTCCTGGACGTGGGGCTCGCAGGCCGCGTTGCCGATGGTCGTCGGGCCTGGCGTCAGGGCGGCCGCGAGCAGGGCGTTCTCGGTGGCCATCACCGAGGGCTCGTCCATGAAGATCCGGCACGGTTTCAGGCCGTCGCCTGCGGTGATCTCGATCATGCGCTCGCCGCTGACGGTGGCGCCCATGTCCATGAACGCGTCGAGGTGGGGATCCAGGCGGCGGCGCCCGATCGTGTCGCCACCTGGAGGCGGCATCGTCGCCTCGCCGAAGCGGGCCAGCAGCGGGCCGGCGAGCAGGAACGACGCGCGGATCCGGGCCGCCAGCGCCTCGTCGACCGAGTTGCCTGCGATCGCGTCGGCCTGGAGCTGCAGCTCGTTCTCGCCCGTCCATTCGGCCTTGACGCCCATGCTCTCGAGCAGGGCGACCTGCGTCTCGACGTCGCGGATCCGCGGCACGTTGGAGAGCTTCAGCTCCTCGGAGGTGAGCAGGCAGGCGGCGAGGATCGGGAGCGCGGCGTTCTTGTTGCCGGCCACCGTGATCTCCCCGGACAGGGGCGCGCCGCCCTGGATGACGAACTTCTCCATCGGGTGGCTAGGGTAAACCGTTCCGCATGGCTCAGCCGACACGCGAACAGGCATGGGATCTGGTCTGCGAATGGGTCGAATCCGACTCGCTTCGCAAGCACCTCTTGGGTGTCGAGGCGGGCATGGTCGCCTACGCGCGTCGCTACGGCGAGGACGAGGAGCGCTGGGCCGTCACCGCCCTGGTGCACGACCTCGACTACGAGCGCTACCCCGACCTGGACACCGGCCATCCCCGCTACGCGCTCAAGGAGCTCGAGGCTCGTGGCTACCCGCAGGACGTGATCGACGCGGTCGCCGGGCACGCCACGTTCCTGGGGGTCCCGCGCGAGACGCAGATGGCCAAGGCGCTGTTTGCGGTCGACGAGCTGTCGGGCTTCATCGCGGCCTGCGCGCTGGTGCGGCCCACCGGGATCGAGGGGATGAAGCCGAAGTCGGTGAAGAAGAAGCTGAAGCAGCCGTCGTTCGCCGCCGGGGTCAACCGCGAAGAGGTCGCCCGGGGGGCCGAGGAGCTCGGGGTCGACTTCGACGAGCACGTCGAGTTCGTGATCGAGGCGATGGCAGAGCGCTCGGACGAGCTCGGGCTGGGTCCGCGCGAGCAGGGATGAAGACCCGCTGGAAGGCCCTGATCGGCGTGGGGGTCGTGCTGCTCGCGTTGCTGGGCCTCAACACGATCGTCCTCAACCAGCAGACGAAGGCCGCCGAGGTGACGGTGGACGGTGGCCGGATCGTGAGCCTGCCAGGCGGCGACGTCCAGGTGCTCGACCAACCGGCGCCCGCCGGCGCCACGGGCGCGCCCATCGTGCTGATCCACTGTTACCTGTGCTCGCTCGAGTGGTGGGACGAGCTGGCACCCGTCCTCGCCCAGGATCACCAGGTGGTCCGGGTCGACCTCCTGGGCCACGGTGGGTCGGAGAAGCCGGCCAGCGGCTACTCGATCGAAGACCAGGCCGCGCTGGTGGCCGGAGCCCTGAACCGGGTGGGCGTCCAGGGCGCCGTCGTCGTCGGCCAGTCGATGGGGGCGGGCGTGGCGGTCGCGCTCGCACAGCAGTCCAGCCAGCTGGTCGACCGGGTCGTGGCGATGAACCTTGCCGCCACAAATGACGCGAGCGAGCTGCCATTCCTCGCGCGCCTTGCCTACACGCCGGTCGTGGGCCAGGCCATGTACCGCCTGACGCCCGACTTCGCGATCCGGTCGGAGTTCGAGGAGGCGTTCGCGCCGGGCTACGACGTCTCGCCGGAGTTCGAGGACGTGATCATCGACGGCTACCGCGCGATGACCTACACGTCGTTCAAGGAGACCCAGCAGGCGCTCACCGACTATCGCGACGAGGAGCCCCTGGACACGCGGATCACCTCGGCCGCCGTGCCGCTGATGGTGGTCCTGGGCGAGGAGGACCAGGTCGTCGACACGCCGGTCGCCGAGGAGGAGTGGAGCGACGTGCCCGGGGTCGAGACCGAGATCCTGCCCGGCGTCGGGCACACGCCGCAGGTCGAGGCCCCGGACCGCTCAGCGCGGTTGATCGAGGGATTCGCCGCTGATGCGGCGCCAACGGTGAAGAAGGCTCGGAACCGCCGCTAGAGGTCCTTGTTCTCGGGCACGAACTTGCTCGCGGTGAACGTCGCCCCCTGCGGGTCGGTGATGACCGTCATCCTCACCCAGGGGGCATCGAACGGCTCGACGACCACGTTGCCGCCGAGCTCAGCCGCCCTGGCGGCCGTGGCGTCGGCATCGTCGACCGCGAAGGTCACGCCCCAGTGCGGCGGGGTGTCCGGTTGATCCTCACCGATCGGGTTTAGGCTCGCGACCACGTTCACGAAGCCCGGTGGCGCCCCCATCTCGGCCTGGTTCTCGAGGGTCCCGGGCGTCAGCTCCTCGAGGAAGTCGCCGTAGCCCGGCAACGCCCACATCGCGAAATCGCCGCCCATCGGGAGGGCCTCCCAGCCGAAGACCGCGCCGTAGAAGGCTTTCGAGCCGTCCAGGTCGCGGGTGTGAAGGTCGTTGAAGTTCACGCTGCCGGCCTCGTTCACGACGGCGGCGCCCCTGTGCTCGGCTGGCTGCCACAGGCAGAAGACGGCACCCGCGGGATCGGCGCACACCGCCATCCGGCCGGATTCCATGACGTCGAAGGGCTCGGTCATCACCGTGCCTCCCGTCTCACGGACCTTCGACGCGGTCTCGTCGGCGCTCTCGACCCACACGTAGGTGTTCCACATCGCGACGGGGGCGCATCCCGCATCGGTGAGCTGACGGCCGCGACTACGCCGCCCGCGAGCCGCGCCATGTGGTATTCGCCGGGCGACTCGGCCGGCATCGCGTCCTCGAACTCCCATCCGAACAGGCCGCCGTAGAAGTCGACCGCCGCCTTCGGGTCCGGCTGGGTGGTGTCCACCCAGCACGGGACCCCGGGGATGTATCTGTCTCGATCGCTCACGCTCTCTCCTTCAGGTTGCCGCTACGGCGGGCGCCGTCGGGACTGAGGCTAGCCCCAGCGCCCTCCCGCCTTGGCCCACGCCAGCATGTGGTCGACCGAGCAGAAGCCGTCGGGCACCCGGTGCTCGCCGCGATGGCTCACCAGCAGCACGTGAACGTCGCCGAGGGGCTCGCCGCAGTGCGAGCAGCGCTCGACCTCCTCGTCCGTGCCGGAGGGCTCGTCCAACTCGCCGGCCTCCCAATGGGCGTCCTGGATGGCCCAGGGGACCACGTGCTCGAGCCGGCAGAACACGGCCCGGCGGGCGCCCGCCGGCTCGAACGCCCGGAAGCCGTCCCCCGGCCCGACCTCCGCGCCGCACCACGTGCACGCCTCGCCATATCGTCCATCCATGGCCGCGGTGAGCATAGTCGCGCTTGAGGGCGACCAGACGGGCCAGGAGCTCCTGGAGCAGTCGCTTCGGGTGCTGGACCCGGAGCTCTTGGGCCTTGACCTCGAGGTGCGCCGGTTCGACCTCTCGCTGGAGAACCGGCGGGCGACGAAGAACGAGGTGGTCAGCCAGGCGGCCCAGGCGATGCGCGAGACCGGGCTGGGGCTGAAGGCCGCGACCGTCACCCCGGAGGGCGCCGACGACGTGGGCAGCCCCAACCGGATCCTGCGCGAGGAGATCGACGGGAAGGTGATCGTTCGCACCGGCCGTCGCATCCCGGGCGTGACGCCCGTGGCCGGCGTCCACCACCCGATCTCGGTCTGCCGCATGGCGGTCGGTGACGCCTACGGCGCCGAGCAGTGGCGCGAGGAGGCCGACGGGGACGAGCTCGCCCACCGCACAGAGACCATCCGCCGCTCGGACTGCCGGGCCGTGGCCGAGTTCGCGTTTCGCGAGGCAGAGCGGATGGGCGGCCGGGTCTATGGCGGGCCGAAGTGGACCGTCAGCCCGGTATACGAGGGGATGCTGAAGGAGGAGATGGACGCCGCGGCAGAGCGCCACCCCGACGTGGGCTACGAACCGGTCCTGATCGACGCGACCCTCGCCGGCCTCGTCACGGGCGCGGCCACCGAGTCGCTGGTGATCCCGTGTCTGAATCGCGACGGCGACCTGCTCTCGGATCTGGTGCTGCCGCTGTTCGGTTCGATCGCCGGCGCCGAGTCGGTGCTGCTGGCGCTCGACTCCTCGCTTGCGACCACCGTCGCCATGGCCGAGGCGCCCCATGGCACCGCCCCGGCCCTGGAGGGCAAGGACATCGCGAACCCGATGGCGATGATCCTGGCCGAGGGGGCGCTGCTTCACCACGGCGGCGCCGAGACACAGTCGCGGGCGGTGTACGAGTCCGTGCTTGAGACGGTCGCCTCCGGGACCCGGACGCCGGATCTCGGGGGTCACGCGGGGATGACCGAGTTCACCGATGCCGTAATTGCCCTGGTCGCCCGCAAGCTGGAGGTCTGGGCTTCGCTCTAAGCCGAGGGGGTGACGCGGCTGGAAAACGGGTAGGTTTGCCGCGGGTATGGAGGCTGGCACCGTAGCGGCCGTGACAGAGGAGGCGTCGCCGCTCGAGCGGGCGCGTGAGTTCGGGAGGAATCGCCCCGGCCTCGTGGCGATCGGTGTCCTCGCCATCGCCGTTCTGATCATGATCGCGCTCGAGGGGCTCCACGCGGTTGCCCAGCGCGGGCTCTTCGGCCTCTCGACGGGGTCGATTTACGCGCTGGGCGCGGTCGGGCTGACCCTCGTGTACGGGATCCTCAAGCTCACCAACTTCGCCCACGGCGACTTCCTCGCCTTCGGCGCCTACATGGCCTTCCTGGTCAACATCACCTGGGGGTTGCCGCTGGTCGTCGCGATCGTGTTCGGGATGGTGACGACGGCGCTCTTGAGCGTATTCCTGGAGAAGATCATGTGGGGGCCCATGCGCAAGAAGGGCGCGGGGATCCTGCAGCTGATCCTGATGTCGATCGGGCTGGCGCTCGTCCTCCGATACACGATCCAGTACATCTGGGGTACGGAGCTCCGCAACCTGGACGTCAACAACACGGACACGATCGAGTTCCTCGGGCTCTCGATCGGCGTCACCCAGGGGCTGGTGATCCTGATCGGCTTCGTGACGCTGACGGCCACCGGCCTGATGCTGCGATACGCGCTGCTCGGCAAGCAGATGCGGGCGCTCTCGGACAACCTCGACCTCGCCGAGACGACCGGGATCAACACGTCGAGGGTGATCCTCTACACGTGGATCTTCGCCGGTGCATTCGCCGGGCTGGCTGGGGTCCTCTATGGCGCGACGACGCAGCTCCAGCCTGAGATGGGCTTCGAGCTCCTGCTGCCCCTGTTCGCGGCGGTCGTCGTCGGCGGCATCGGCGACGCCTTCGGTGCACTCGCCGGCGGGATCCTGCTGGGCGTGGTCATCGAGTGGTCGACCCTGTTCATCGATCCCGGCCTGAAGCTCGCCGTCGGCTTCATCGTCCTCATCCTCGTTCTCGTGATCCGCCCGCAGGGCATCTTCGGGAAGGCGAGAGCCGTATGACCGAGGTCCTCCCCATCGCGGTCAGCTTCGACGCGTTCACCAGCCTCGGCTTCTGGACCAGCGTCGGCATCTTCGCCGGCACCTTCACGATCTTCACCCTCGGGCTCCAGCTGAACGTCGGCTTCACCGGCATCTTCAACTTCGGCCAGGCCGCGTTCATGGCGATTGGCGCGTACGGGATGGCGATCCTGGTCACCGATGTCGGGCTCAGCTTCTGGCTTGCGATGCCGCTGGCGATCCTGATGGCGATGGCCTTTGGATTGGTCGTGGGCCTGCCCGCGGTGCGGCTCCGCGCCGACTACTTGGCGATCACGACGATCGCCGCTTCGGAGGCCGTCCGCCTCGTCGCCTTGAACGCCCGCGATCTCACCAACGGCGCCCAGGGCATCTTCGGCTTCGACGACTCGTGGGACTCGGTGTCCGATGGAATCGAGGAAGCACTCGTGTGGCTTGGCTGGAGCGACCCCGAGACGCTGTTCCCCCTCTTCCTGGTCGTCTGGACAGTGGCCGTCCTGCTGATGTTCACCCTCACCCGAGTCCAGCGAACCCCGTGGGGGCGCGTGCTGCGGGCCGTCCGCGAGGACGAGGACGCCGCGCGAGCGCTGGGCAAGAACGCCTTCTCCTACAAGCTTCAGTCGCTTGTGATCGCCGCCGCGCTCGGGGCGGTCGCGGGCTTCTTCCTGGCGATCAACCTCAGCTTCGTGGTCCCGGACGAGTTCGCCCCCACCTTCACCTTCCTCGGCTACTCGGCCCTTGTCCTCGGCGGATTGGCCAGCTACTGGGGGGTGGCGGTCGGAGCGATAATCCTGCAGACCGTGCTCGAGGGCCTGCGCTTCCTCGAGCTGCCGATCACCGAGGTCAAGGTGGCGGCGCTTCGCTTCATCATCCTCGGGCTCATCCTGATCCTGTTGATGGCGTTCCGCCCGCAGGGGATGTTCGGCAAGCGGGAGGAGATGGTGATCGGTGACTGAGGCCACCACCGCCACCTCCACGTCTACGAACGGAGCCGAGGGGAACTCGATCTTCGAGGCCCAGGACGTGGTCAAGCGCTTCGGCGGCATCCGCGCGGTCGACGGCGCCACCATGAAGGTGGGCCAGGGCTCGATCACGGCGCTGATCGGGCCCAACGGAGCGGGAAAGACCACGTTCTTCAACGTGATCACCGGCTTCTACCGTCCAGACGGCGGCGTCGCCACGTTCGCGGGGCACCCGGTGCTGGGTCGGCCCCCGTACGCGCTCGCGCGGCTGGGGATGGTCCGGACGTTCCAGATCACCAAGGCGCTCGCCGGGATGCCGGTGATCGACAACATGATGCTCGCCGCCCCCGAGCAGCCCGGCGAGCACCTGCGAAACATCGTGTTCCGCCCCAGAGCCGTTCGGGCACGGGAGCGCGAGGTGCACCAGCAGGCGCTGGAGCTGCTCGACGTCTTCAACCTGACCAAGTTGGCCGACGAGTACGCGGGGACACTCTCCGGCGGGCAGCGCAAGCTGCTCGAACTGGCGCGCGCGCTGATGGCCAAGCCTCGCTTCATGCTGCTCGACGAGCCGATGGCGGGCATCAACCCCACCCTTGGGCGCCGCCTGCTCGACCACATGCAGCGCCTGCGCGCGGACGATGGGGTCACCTTCCTCTTCGTCGAGCACGACATGGAGGTCGTGATGGGACACTCGGACCGCGTCATCGTGATGGCGCAGGGCCGCGTCATCGCCGACGGGCTTCCCGACGAGGTGCGCAAGGACCAGGCCGTGATCGACGCGTATCTTGGAGGCGCCTGATGGCTGACGCGGCGGCGAACGGGAAGGTGATGCTCGAGACGGACGGCGTCGTCGCCGGCTACGTGCCCGAGGTGGACATCCTCAACGGGGTCTCGATCAAGGTGAGCGAGGGCGAGATCGTGACGATCGTGGGACCCAACGGCGCCGGCAAGTCGACGCTGATCAAGACGATCTACGGCCTGCTGCACCCGCGCGAGGGCCGGATCACATTCCAAGGGGAGGAGATCAGCGGCCGCAAGCCTCACGACTGCACTCGCCTGGGGATGAGCTACGTGCCGCAGCTCGACAACATCTTCCAGACCCTGACCGTCGAGGAGAACCTCGAGATGGGGGCGCTCGATCGCAGCCGCTGGCGCGAGCAGCGCGACCGCATGTACGAGCTGTTCCCGCGCCTGGGTGAGCGGCGCGCCCAGGACGCCGGCACGATGAGCGGCGGCGAGCGCCAGATGGTTGCGATGGCGCGGGCGCTGATGCCCGACCCGGCGATGATCCTGTTGGACGAGCCTTCGGCCGGTCTCGCCCCGGCGTTCGTCGAGGTGATCTTCGAGAAGGTCGAGGACATCAACAAGGCGGGTGTGACGGTGGCGATGGTCGAGCAGAACGCACGGCGGGCGCTGGCGATGTCAGACCGCGGCTACGTGCTCGACCTCGGCACCGACCGCTTCGAGGGCAAGGGCCAGGAGCTGCTCGACGACCCCAAGGTCGCCGAGCTCTACCTTGGCGGGACCGCCCGGCTCGACGAGGCCTCCGAGAACTAGAAACGGCCGGAGCCCGAAGGCCCCGGCCGCCTCTGCGACTTGATGTGAGGTCGAGAGCTAGCCCGTTGGGGCAGCCACCTCGACCTCGTCGGTGGCCTCCGGAACACCGTTCTTGAACTCATAGATGTCGTAGACGCCTGAGGTGGCGTCGCCGTTCTCATCCATGTCGATCGGTCCGGACGCGCCCTGATAGTCGATGTCGTCACCGTTCTGCAGCGCCTCGATCGCGTCGGGGAGCTGATCCCAGGTGTACTGATCGCCCTCAGGGGCGCTGATGTCCTGAACGAACTCAGCCATGTCGGCGCCCTCCGTGGACCCGGCGGCAACGGCTGCCAGGTAGCACAGGATGACCGCATCGAAGTTCTGAGCGTCGAACGTCTGTCGCTCGACGTCAGGCTCGATGTCGCTGTCATTCCAGAGGTCGTCGAATGCCTGGGCGGACTCGTCGTCGTCGGGCACGCCCGGCGCTGTGCCGCGCAGGCCCTCGACGGCGTCTTCGCCAGCGCCCTCTGCGAGGTCGCCGGAGATCAGGCCGTCAGTGACGAACGTCGTCGTCGGATCGAATCCGGCCCGCACCAGCGCGGGACCGACCTTGTTGTAGGTCTCCGGGAAATCGACGATGACCAGGCCATCGGGGTTGCCTGACACGAGGTCGGTCGCCTCGGAGTCGTAGTTCGGCAGCTTGACGTCATAGATGACCTCTTCGCCGATCGTGCCTCCTGCGTCCTCCCACGCCGCGCTGAACGTTTCAGCCAGGCCGGTTCCATACGCGTCGTTGCGGGCTCCGACGTTGATTGTGCCATCCGGGCTGCCGAGTGCCTTCTCGACGAGGTACTTGGACAGCGTCGGGCCCTGGAACGAGTCGGGCGGCGCGGTCCTGTTGACCAGGCCGTCGTCGTCGAGACCGGTGATCTCGTCGCTTGTCGACGCCGGGGAGATCAGTACGACCTCCTCGGGGATCGTCACCGACTCGGCGGTGGGGATCGTGTCAGCGGACGCCCAGGCGCCGGCGATGCAGCTTGCACCGTCGGAATCGACCATCTTGCGCGCGGCCTGAACCGCTGCCTGCTGGTCGGCGCCGCCCCCGTTGTCCTCGGTCACGAGTTCGACCGTATGGTCGGCCCCGGATTCCTCGATCGCCGGGTTGATCACCTCTTCGAGCGCGATCTGCGCTGCCTTGTCCCCGGGCGGACCGAAGTCGGCGAGGTCGCCGCTGAGGGGGACGGAATCGCCGATCACCAGATCGAGCGTCTCCTCGCCACCTCCACCGCTGCTGCTGTCGCTGTCGTCGTCGCTCCCGCAGGCTGCGAGGCCAAGTGAAAGGCCGGCCACGGCCACGGCGAGCGAGGAAATCCTGACCGAGCGGGTCAGCCTTCCCATACACACACTCCTCTCTCAGATTTGCAGGGCCGGTCTGGCCCTCCAGTGCAGGCCGTTTCTATCAAGGTCTCGCCCCGCAAGGCAAGACGCCTACCCCTCAGACGGCCTCTCCGGGCGCGAGTTCGGGCCCGGCAAGGCCCACCCGCCGCCATTCGGCGATCTCGCCGTCCTCGATCACGAAGGTCGTCTGCGCCTCGTTTCCGACGCCGTCCCCGCACGTGCCGGGCCCCGGCCGCTCGGTCAGCTCGAAGGTTGCGGTGGTGAAGGCGCCCTGGGTCTCGGCCCCCACCAGCACCCCGCCGCAGGGCAGTGAGGCGTTGAAGAGCCTGGCGTCGCCGCGGCTTGAGATGCGAAGGGTCGGGCCGTTCTCGGCGGTCGAGGGGATCGCGAAGTACTCCGCCGCCGCCTCGACGTCCCCCTCGGCGAGGGCCTTGGCCCAGGCGTCGATGACCTCGACGTCCTCAGCGTCGGCGTCGGCGGTGTCGGGTTCGGGCGTGTCGGTCTCCGTGGTCTCTTCCGCGGGCGCCGACGTGGTCTCCGGGTCGTCAGAGTCTCCCCCGCAGGCGCTCATGAGAAGGGCGATGAGGGTGAGCAGGGTGGCTGCCGGGATCGAGCGCGCGGGCACTCGGTGAGTATGGCGGGCAGCTTGGCCCATTAGTTCGTCCTGGCACCGGCTTGACGGCTGTGCGAACATACGTTCGTACTTGTGATCGGTTGTGCGCTCATCCCCCGCTTCGCCCTCGTGGCGGCCCTGTCGGACCGTTCGGGGATGCTGGGGAAGCCGGTTGCGCTGGCCCCGGAGCCGGGCGGGCCGCAGGTGGTGGGGCAGGTCTCGGGCGCCGCCGAGGCGTTCGGGATCCACGAGGGGATGCGCCTGGGAGAGGCGCTGGCGCGCTGTCCCGGCCTGGGGCTGGTCCCCCCGGACAGTGAGCGGGCCGCGGAGTCGTGGGAGCGGGCGCTGGGCAGGCTGGAGGCGATCGGCGCCGCGGTCGAGTCCAATCGCGCCGGCGAGGCCTTCTTCGAGGTTGGGGGCCTGCGGGCGCTGTGGGGCGCGCCCGAGCAGGTGCTGGGTCGTGCCCGCCGGCAGCTCGGGCGCGCCGCCCGCCTGGGCGCGGGGCCCACGCGGCTGTGCGCCCACGCGGCCGCCGTCGAGGCGAGGCCGCGGCGCGGGCCGGTGATCGTGCCCGCCGGGGCGGCGCGCCCGTTCCTGGCGTCCCGTCCGGTGGGCGTTCTGCGCGAGCGCCTGGACGGTGAGTGGGACCGGGCGAGCCTGCCCGACACGCTCGAGCGCCTAGGGGTGCGCACGCTTGGCGAGCTGGCGCAGCTGCCGGCGGCAGCCGTGGCCGACCGCTTCGGCGAGCCCGGCCTGCTGGCGCTGCGGATGGCGAACGGTTCCGAGGGGCCGCTGCGCCCCAGGGAGCGGCCGGAGCCGCTGGCCGAGCGGCTCGAGCTGCCCGAGGGCTGCTCGGGCCAGCAGCTCGAACGCGCCCTGGCGCTGCTGATCGACCGGATCCTCGCCGCGCCGGCTCGGCGCGGCAGGACGGTGAGGAGGCTGGGCCTCGGCGCTCGCCTGGCGGGAGGTGGCAGCTGGGGGGCCGAGGTGGTCCTGCGCCAGGCGAGCGCCGACGGCAGGCGGCTGCGGCTGGCGCTTGGCCCGAAGCTCCACGAGCTGCCCGGCCCCGCCTCGGCGCTCACCCTACGGGCTGTCGAGCTGGGCCCGCCCGCCCGCGACCAGCCGGCGCTCGAGCCCTCGCCGCGCGAGCGACGGCGAAAGCGCATCGCCGAGGCGGTCAGCCAGGCCCGGGCTGCCGCCGGGCGCGACGCTGTGCTGCGGGTGCTCGAGGTCGAGCCCGATTCCCGCGTGCCGGAGCGCCGGGCGATCTTCACCCCCTATGAATGACTGCCGGCGACATCCTCCGCTCACGCGTCCGGTGTCGCCGGGCCGAACCTCATTGGGCCGCTCATGAGCTCCCGCCGGGTCGTCTACTGGCCGACGCCCGTGGAGGTGGACGCCGGCGATGACGGGGTGCCGCTGGCGGTGGCCGGGGTCGCCGTGGAGGCCGTGCGCGAGGACTGGCTGGTCGAGGACCGCTGGTGGACCCCGAAGCCGCTCGAGCGCCGCTACTTCGAGCTGGCCCTCACCGGCGGCCGCTGCGTCGTCGTCTTCCGCGAGCCGGCGGGCGACGGAAGGTGGTTCGAGCAACGTGGGTGACGCCTATGTCGAGCTCCACTCCCACTCGGCGTTCTCGTTCGGTGACGGGGCGTCCCTTCCCGGCGAGCTGGCGCTGGCCGCCGCCCGGCAGGGCCACGAGGCGCTTGCGCTGACCGATCACGACGGCGTCTTCGGGGCGATGGAGTTCGCCCAGGCGTGCAAGGCGCAGGGCGTCCGCCCCATCGTGGGCGCCGAGGTGACGGCCTACGCCGGCGAGCGCCCAGAGGCGCTTTCGCGCCACGGCCTGCGTGAGGACTGCCCACCGGGCTGCTTTCACCTGACCCTGCTCGTCGAGGACTCGTCCGGCTGGCGCAACCTCTGCCGTCTCCTCACCGCTGCTCACGCCCACACGCGCCCACGCCCGGACCGGGATCCCCTCCCCCCCGCCGTCTCGCTGGAGCAGATCGAGCGCCACTCAGGCGGCCTGGCCTGCCTGTCAGGCTGCGCACGCCACGGGGCGCTCGCCGGCACCTTCACGCGGGCCGGCGGCGCGCCCTCGCCGGTGGACTCCCGCGGCGCCGAGGAGCTGGGCCGGCGCCTTGTCCGGGCGTTCGGCGAGCGCTTCCGGGTCGAGCTGCAACGGCCCTTCTGGCGGCACGACAGGGCCCGGAACCGCTGGCTGGAGGGCCTGGCGGCCCGCCTGGGCGTCCCCTGCGTCGCCACCGGGAACGTGCACTCGCACGAGCGGTCGCGAGCTGCCCTCCAGGACACGCTGGTCGCGGTGAGGCTCCGCGGCTCGCTGGAGGAGACCGAGCCGCTTCGCCGGGCCAACTCCTCGGCGCACCTGGCGACCGCCGCCGAAATGGCCGAGCGCTTCCGCGACCACCCCGGCGCCGTCGCCGAGACGGCCCGCATGGCCGAGCGCACGGGCTTCGACCTCACCCGCGACCTCGGCTACCGCTACCCCGGGTCCGAGGATCCCGGCGCCGACCGGGCGCTTGCCGAGCTCTGCCGGGCGCGGCTGGAGCATCGCTACGCGGGCATGGCCGAGTACGCCCAGGCGACCCGCCGGCTGGAGGACGAGCTTGCCCTGACCCGGAAGCTGGGCCTCTCGGGCTTCTTCCTGCTCCACTTCGACATCCTCGAGCTGGCGCGCGAGGTTGCGGTGGAGGTCCGCGGCCGCGACTCGGCCCGGATGTTGCTCCCACCCGGCCGGGGCCGGGGCTCGAGCGTGAGCTCGGTCGTCTGCTACCTCACCGGCCTCTCGCACATCGACCCGGTGCGAAACGAGCTCTTCCTCGGCCGCTTCCTGAACGAGGAGATCACCGAGGCCCCCGACATCGACCTCGACTTCCCGCGCGACATCCGCGAGCGCCTGATCCCGCGGATCCACGAGCGCTACGGCGACGAGCGCTCGGCGCTGGTGGCCGCGTTCGCCTGCTATCGCTCGCGCTCGGGGGTGCGCGACTTCGGCAAGTCCCTCGGGCTGCCCCCGGGCGAGATCGAGCGCGTCGCTCGCACCGTCGACATGTATGACCGCCCCGAGTCGGTGGCCGCCGACCTCGAGCTTGCGATCGGCTCGGCTCGCGCTCGCTCGGGGCGCTGGCGCGCGCTCGCCCAGCTGGCCCGCGAGGCGTGGGGCCTGCCGCGCCACGCCTCTCAGCATCCGGGCGGGATGGTGCTGTCCACGCGGCCCCTGGTGGACATCTGCCCGGTGCAGCCGGCGGCGATGGAGGGACGGCGGATCGCGCAATGGGACAAGGACTCCTGCGCCGACGCGGGCTTCCTGAAGATCGACCTGCTGGGCCTGGGGATGCTCTCGGCGGTCGAGCGCTGCGTGGACGAGATCGCGCGGGTCCGCGGCGAGTCGATCGACCTGTCGCGGATCCCAATGGACGACGAGGCCACCTACGAGGCGATCCAGCGGGCCGAGACGACGGGCGTGTTCCAGATCGAGAGCCGGGCCCAGATGCAGATGCTCCCGCGCACCCTTCCCCGCGACCTCGACGACCTGACGGTGCAGGTGGCGCTGGTCCGCCCCGGCCCGATCCAGGGCGGCGCGGTCCATCCCTACCTGGCCCGGAAGAAGGCGCTGCGCGAGAACCCCTCCTACGAGGTCCCCTACGCGCACCCGTCGCTGGAGCCGATCCTTGCCGACACGCTCGGCACGATCGTCTTCCAGGAGCAGGTGATCCAGGTGGCGATGGCGATGGCCGGGTTCAGCGCCGGCGAGGCCGAGGGCCTGCGCCGGGCGATGAGCCGCAAGCGCTCGGAGGAGGCGCTGCTCGCCCACCGCGAGCGCTTCATCTCAGGCGCGGTCGAGCGCGGGGCGTCGCCCGAGGTGGCCGCTCACGTCTTCCAGCAGGTCGTCGGCTTCTCGGGCTTCGGCTTTCCCAAGGCTCACGCGGCGGCGTTCGGGCTGCTCGCCTACCAGTCGACCTGGCTGCGCGTTCACTACGGCCAGGAGCTTCTGTGCGCGCTGTTGAACGAGCAGCCGATGGGCTTCTATCCGCCCGACTCACTGGTCCACGAGGCGCAGCGGCGCGGCTTCGAGGTGCGGCCTCCCGACGTCAACCGAAGCGCCGTCGAGTGCTCGGTCGAAGCCGACCTGGGGGTGCGGGTCGGGCTGGGGTATGTCAACGGGGTGCGGGCGGAGGAGATGGAGGCGCTCGTCGCCGAGCGCAAGCGGGGCGGCGGGTACCGGAAGCTGGCCGACCTCGCCTCGCGCTCGGGCGCGGGACGCGAGGCGCTCGAGAAGCTGGCGTGGGCCGGCGCGCTTGAGGGGATCGGCGTCAGCGCCGCGGACGCCCAGAGGCGAGGCGGCGAGCGACGTGGCCGATCGCGCAGGGGACGCAGGGCCGACCTCTGGCGGGTCGGGGTGGCCAAGTCCACGCGCGCCGGAGGCGGGCAGCTCTCCCTCCCGCTCCAGGTGCCCGAGTCGCCGCCGCTTCGCGAGCCGAGCGAGTGGGACGAGGTCGTGGCCGACTACGCCTCGACCGGCATCACCCTCGGGCCGCACCCCATGGAGCTGATGCGCCCCGGCCTGGGCGAAGGCCTGGTGCTGAGCGCGGAGCTCGAGCGGACCTCCGACGGCGCCGCCGTGGAGATCGCCGGGATGGTGGTCGCGCGCCAGCGCCCGGCGACCGCCAAGGGGGTCGTGTTCATGCTGCTGGAGGACGAGGTGGGGGTCGTGAACCTGGTCGTCCTCCCCCCTGCCTACGAGCGCCACCGCCTGGCGGTGCGGACCGCCTCGTTCGTGCGGGTCGCCGGCAAGCTCGAGCGCCGCGAGGGCGTGACCAACGTGGTCGTCAGCAGGCTCGAGGCGCTCGCCACACCCGACATGCCCGCGGCGCCGGTGCGCCACATCGAGCCACCCGCGGAGCGCGAAACCGGCCGCTCCCCCGATCACGAGGACGCGGCCCCGCGGCGGGTCGCCGCAGCGGGCGGCGCCGTGGAGCTGGAGGCGGTCGCCCCCAAGCCCCACAGCTTCGGCCGACGCGGGTGACCGGCGTCCCTCCGCCCGCTTCCAGGCACGAAATGCAAGAAGGGTTGCAGCCGGGGGCTTCCGTCCGGAAGCGCTCCTAGCCTGCCGCTCGCAATGTTCCACGGGCATGAAAGAGGCATCGGGCAGAAGCTCCTGGGCGCGGTCGACCTGACGATCGACCTCGCCACGCTGGGCTCCTATGGGCTCGATCCGATCCCCGCGGACGGGCCCTGTCGCGAGCAAGGCCAGCGCCGGAAGACCCACCGGCTCTCGGCCTGGGAGGCGCTCCCGACGGCCCGCCGCGGCGCCTGTGGGGCCCGCTCCGCCCCGGCCGACCTCCGGGGCGCGATCGCGCGCTACTCGTCGGCCCTGAGCTCTGCGGGCGGCCCGCTCGGCCCGGTAGGGGTAGGCGTCCTCGCCGCTGGGAACCTCGGTGTCCGCCGCCGTTCGCGCGTCCGGCAACGCCCTGTCGTTGACGCCCTGGCAGCGTCCCGGCTTGTAGCGGCCGGACGG
>CAVWWX010000002.1:0-1845000 GCA_963758845.1 uncultured Solirubrobacterales bacterium | reverse complement strand
CCGTCAATTCCTTTGAGTTTTAGCCTTGCGGCCGTACTCCCCAGGCGGGGCATTTAATGCGTTAGCGACGGCACGGGAGGAGTCGACACCTCCCACACCTAATGCCCATCGTTTACGGCGTGGACTACCAGGGTATCTAATCCTGTTCGCTCCCCACGCTTTCGCGCCTTAGCGTCAGTACCGTCCCAGCGAGCTGCCTTCGCTATTGGTGTTCCTCCTGATATCTGCGCATTCCACCGCTACACCAGGAATTCCACTCGCCTCTTCCGGACTCGAGCCCGGCAGTATCCACCCCATCCCAAGGTTGAGCCTTGGACTTTAAGAGCGGACTTACCGGGCCGCCTACGCGCGCTTTACGCCCAATGATTCCGGACAACGCTTGCCCCCTACGTATTACCGCGGCTGCTGGCACGTAGTTAGCCGGGGCTTCTTCTGGAGGTACCGTCAGTGCGAGCGGCTATTCACCGTCGCACCTTCGTCCCTCCTGAAAGGGGTTTACAACCCGAAGGCCTTCTTCCCCCACGCGGCGTTGCTGCGTCACGCTTTCGCGCATTGCGCAAGATTCCCCACTGCTGCCTCCCGTAGGAGTCTGGGCCGTGTCTCAGTCCCAGTGTGGCTGATCGTCCTCTCAGACCAGCTACCCATCGTTGCCTTTGTGAGCCGTTACCTCACCAACTAGCTAATGGGCCGCGAGCCCCTCCCGAAGCGGAGGCCGAAGCTTCCTTTTCCCTCTGGGCTTGAGTCCAGAGGATTCATTCGGTATTAGCCCGAGTTTCCTCGGGTTGTCCCAATCTTCGGGGCAGGTTACTCACGTGTTACTCACCCGTTCGCGGCTTTGCTCCAGGGCAAGCCCTGGTTCGTCGCTCCACTTGCATGTGTTAGGCACGCCGCCAGCGTTCGTCCTGAGCCAGGATCAAACTCTCCATGAAAAGTGACTGAAAGTCACGATCGGCCACCCACTGCGGGTGACCGGAGAGCTGTCATGCCTGACTTGTTTGCCCGCCAAGTACACAGAATGGCGGGCGACATGACGAGGTTCTTAGCCCACCGCCGGCCGCGAAAAGGCACCGGAGGTGGGTCAGACCTGTCGATGATCACGATCGCTGGCGACCGTGATCAACGCGCTGCTCAGTTTTCAAAGACCGTGCCGGGCGCGTCGAGGGGCTTCCTCTCCACGCTCGATCCGCCTCGAAGGCGACCAGCCAGTATAGCTAGGCGTCGATTAGGCGTGCAAAGCGGCGCTTGCCGACCTGCAGGATCCGCCCCGCGAGCTCGGCCGCCGGTACGTCGAGGGTAGCGGCCTCGAGCGGCTCGCCGTCGACTCGCACGCCGCCCTGGGCCAGCAGCCGCCTGGCCTCGCCGCGGGAGACCCCGAAGGCGCCGGCGATCAGCGCCGGGAGATGCACCATGCCCTCGGCGTCGGGCTCGAGCTCGGTCGTCGGCACGTCGTCCGGCACCTCGCGGCGGACGTGCACCTGGTCGAAGTGATCCTCGGCGGTCCCCCCCACGCCGTCGCCGTGGAAGCGGTCCACCAGGCGGCGCGCCAGCTCGCGCTTCGCATCCACGGCGGGGGCGCCGGCCGAAGGCTCGTCGCCCAAGAGCAGCAGGAAGTACTGGCCCATCACGTCGTCGGGGACGCTCATGAGCTTCCCGAACATCTCGTCCGGCGGGTCCGTGACGCCGACGTAGTTCCCGAGGGACTTGGACATCCGCCGGACCCCGTCGGTCCCGGGCAGGATCGGCATGGTGAGGACCGACTGCGCCGGCACGCCGAAGGAGTCCTGGACGTCACGGCCGAACAGCAGATTGAACTTCTGGTCGGTGCCGCCGAGCTCGACGTCCGCATCGATCGCGACGGAGTCGTAGCCCTGCAGCACCGGGTAGAGCAGCTCGAGGGCCGAGATCGCCTCAGAGCGCTCCATCCGCTTCGTGAAGTCGTCGCGCTCGAGGAGGCGGGCCACCGTGAAGCGCCGCACCAGCCCGAACAGCTCCTCGCTTCCCATGTTGAGCCACTCGCCGTTGAACCGGACCTCGGTCCGGTCGCGATCGAGCACCTTGAACGCCTGCTCCTGGAAGGTCTCGGCGTTGGCCCGGATCTGCTCGAGGCTGAGGACGGGGCGCTCGGACGAGCGCCCACTGGGATCACCGACCCGGGCGGTCACGTCCCCGATGATCAGCACCACCGTGTGGCCCGCATCCTGGAACTCCCGCAGCTTCTGGAGCTGGACGCAGTGCCCGAGATGGATGTCCGGGGCAGTCGGATCGATTCCCAGCTTCACCCGCAGGGCCCTTCCGAGCGCGAGCTGCTCGGCCAGCCGGCCCTCGGGAAGCGCCTCGACGGACCCCCTCAGCAGGGCGTTCGCCGCCTCGTCGTCGCGGGGTTCGCTCATCGGCGGCATGCTATTCCAGGGGTCCCGGTGCCCCGCCTGGCCAGGGAGGGCCATTGCTAGAATGCCGCCCCGGCTAGCGGGCGACTGGCTGCTCTTCCTGGACGCACGTCGTGCAGGCGCACGTCGCAACGGCGGCGGCCGGCGGGCCTCAGAGCCCAGCCGGGCCGGCACCGTCAATGCTCGCGGATTCCTGACAGATGGCTTCGATTCGTAAGTTCAGCGCGCGCTTGCGCGGCAACGACAGCGGCGATGACGCCGGTGTCGAGCGCTTGGACAGCCGAAACGGAAACGGCAACGGCAAGCCGCGCATGAAGAAGCTGCGGATGGCCATCGTCCTGCTCGGCCTCTCCTTCCTCGCGGTGGTCTCGTGGGTCTTCGGGATCATGATGGCCGTCGCCCAGGACCTGCCGGCCCTCGAGAGCCGCGCCCAGTACGACGCCGCCCAGAACTCTGTCGTCCTCGACCGCAACGGGGAGAAGCTGGCGACCCTCACCAACAACGAGGGGCGCATCATCGTCGAGTCCGACCAGATCGCGCCGACGATGAAGGAGGCGGTCGTCGCGATCGAGGACGAGCGTTTCTACGAGCACCGGGGCGTCGACTTCCAGGGGATCGCCCGAGCGCTCTACCAGGACGTCCTCTCGGGCTCGGCCCAGCAGGGTGGTTCGACGATCACCCAGCAGTTCGTGAAGAACGCGCTCGCCGCCCAGGACAGCCGGACCATCCTCCAGAAGCTCCGCGAGGCGGCGCTCGCCTACCAGCTCGAGCGCAACTGGAACAAGGACAAGATCCTTACCGAGTACCTCAACTCGATCTACTTCGGCGAGGGCGCCTACGGGATCGAGGCTGCGGCCAAGACCTACTTCGGCAGCGAGCACCCCAACTGCGGCGAGAACCTCGACGAGGAAGGGGAGGATGCCGGCGAGTCCTGCGCATCGCAGCTTCTGCCCTGGGAGGCCGCGATGCTGGCGGGGATCATCTCCTCTCCCAGCGCTTACTCGCCGCGGGCGAACCCCGAGTCCGCGCTCGAGCGGCGCAACCTGGTCCTGGCGAAGATGGCCGAGCAGGGGTTCATCGCGAGCGAGAGCCTGCCCCAGTACGAGCAGGAGCAGATCCCAGTTCCGTCCGAGGTCGCACCTCCCGCCGAGGACTCAGCCGCCCCGTACTTCACGTCCTGGCTGCGCCAGCAGCTGGTCGACCAGTACGGGGCCGGCGAGGCGTTCGCCGGCGGGCTCGAGGTGACGTCGACCCTGGACCTGGACTTCCAGCGCGAGGTCGAGGGGATCGCGGCCAGCCGGCTCGCCGGCATCGAGCCCACAGCCTCCATCGTCGTCCTCGACAACGTGAACGCCGGGGTCCGCGCCATGGTCGGCGGCAACGACTTCGAGAAGGAACCGTTCAACCTGGCGACAAACGGCCGCCGCCAGCCGGGCTCCTCGTTCAAGCCGTTCACCCTGGTGACCGCGCTCGACCAGGGGCGCTCGCCTGAGGAGGTGTTCGCCTCGGCCCCGCAGGAGATCCCGTACGAGGTCGAGGTCGAGAAGAAGAACGGCAAGACGGAGAGGCTCCCCGACCTGTTCGAGGTCAGCAACTACGACGACAGCTACCTGGGGTCGGCCTCGTTGTCCACGGCCACGACCTACTCGGACAACTCCGTCTATGCCCAGGTCGGGACTCAGGTCGGCCCCGCGAACGTCGCCGCTACCGCGGAAGAGCTTGGGATCGAGACGGACCTCTCGACGGCGAACAAGTACTCGATCGACGGCGGCGAGTTTCAGCCCTACAACCCAGCGCTCATCCTCGGCGGGCTCGAGGTCGGAGTGACTCCGCTGGAGATGGCTCACGCCTACAACAGCCTGGCCAACGACGGTCGCCGGGTCTCGGGGACTCTCGCGGCGTCGGGCGGCGGACCGCTTGGCATCGAGTCGGTGAAGGGGCCCGAGGACGGCGACGATGAGTACGCCAAGACCGCCGACGGCACCAGCGGCCAGAACAAGGTCCTCTACGACGAGGCAGTCCCGCCCGAGGTGGCGACCACCGCGACCGGGATCCTCGAGACGGTCGTCGAGTCCGGCACCGGTGAGAACGCGGCGACGACCGAGCCGACGTGGGGTAAGACCGGCACCACCGACGACAACGGCGACGCCTGGTTCGTCGGCGCCACCGACGAGATCACGGTCGCCGTGTGGGTGGGCCACGCCGACGCCGTCAAGCCCATGCTGACCGAGTTCGCCGGGGCCCCGGTTGACGGTGGGACCTTCCCGGCATTGATCTTCAGCGACGTAGTCGAGGCCTGGGAGGAGCTTCAGGCGGCGCGCAAGGCTGAGGAGGAGGCCGACGACCCGGTGACCGAGGAGGAGTATGTCGCGCCGGTCGAGGAGGTCCCGGTCGAGCCAGTGGAGCCCGTCGCGCCGGTCGAGGAGGTCCCGGTCGAGCCAGTGGAGCCCGTGGAACCGGTCGAGCCGCCCACGGATGACCCCCCCGCTCCCGGCACCGAGGGCGGCTTGGAGGGCAAGCGCGGCCGCGGCAGGCGCGGCGCTCAGCCCGCTGGCGCCGACAGGTAGGGGCTACCCACGGCGCAGAAGCGCCATGGTCGCTCGACGGCCTTCGTGATCCCGATCCTGGGGCCGGCGCTGACCCGCGGCTCCTCGCCATCCGCCCTTCGCACCTCGAACGGGGGCCGGTCGACGCGATCCGCGTTGCGATCCAGCCCGATCCCGAGAGCCTGCGTCAGCTTGCCCGGCCCGGAGCAGAGGTCGCCCGCGGGCTCGAGACCGCGGCGCTCTCGCATGGCGTCGAGGCCCCATCTGGGCTCGAGCGCGCGGACCAGCACCGCAGCGGCCGAGCCGTCGGGCTCGCAGACGAAGTTCAACAGGCTGTGCACGCCGTAGGAGAGGTACACGTAGGCCCGCGCCGGAGGCCCGAAGAGCACGGCGGTCCGGGCGGTCAGGCCGACGTAAGCGTGGCACGCCGGGTCGTCGCGCTCGTAGCTCTCGGTCTCGACGATCGTGCCGCCCACCCCATCGAAGCGAAGCGAGCAGCCGATCAGCTCGCGGGCGACGTCGTGGACCGAGCGCTCGAAGAAATCGCTCCCGAGGAGCTCGCCCCGGCCGAGCGCGGCTGGGCTCACGCCGGGCGCAGGGCGCCCAGCGCCTCGCGCGCCCGGTCCAGTTGGTCCGCCACGCGCGCGCTCGACGTGCCCCCTTCGGCCAGCTTCGACTCGAGGGCCGAGGCGGTCGCGAGGACCGCATAGAACTCGTCGTCGAGCAGCTCGGAGTGGCGGGCAAGATCGGCCGCGTCCAGCTCGGACAGCGCCACGCCCCGCTCGAGCGCGTCGCGCACGAGCCCGCCGACGACGCCGTGGGCCTCGCGGAACGGCATCCCCCGCCGGACGAGGAGGTCGGCGACCTCGGTGGCCGCGAGGAACTCGTCCGATGCGGCCTCGGCGAGGCGGTCGCGGTCGAAGCGCAGGCCGGCAAGCATCCCCCCTGCGGCCTGGAGCGAGAGCTCGAGCGTGTCGACGGCGTCGAACAGGGCCTCCTTGTCCTCCTGGAGGTCCTTGGAGTACGCCAGGGGCAGCGCGTGGAGAACACCTGCGACGGTCGTGAACGAGGCCACGACCCGGGGCGCCTTCGCCCGCAGGAGCTCCGCCGCGTCGGGGTTCTTCTTCTGCGGCATCAGGCTTGAGCCCGAGGCGAAGTCGTCGGCCGGCTCGCAGAAGCCGAACTCCTGGCTGGACCAGAGGACCAGCTCGGCCCCCAGGCGTGAGAGGTGGGTCGCGCAGATGGCGGCCGCGGACAGGTATCCGAGCGCGAAGTCGCGGCTGGCGACCGCGTCGATCGAATTCGGCGCCGGCCGGTCGAACCCCAGGCGCTCGGCCGTTTTCTCACGGTCGAGCTCCCAGCCGGTGCCGGCGAGCGCGCCCGCCCCGAGCGGCATCTCCCCCGCCCCGTCACGCGCCGCGGCAAAGCGCCTGGCGTCGCGGTGGAGCATCCAGAAGTAGGCGAGCAGGTGATGGCCGAGGTACACCGGCTGAGCCCGCTGGAGATGTGTGTACCCGGGCATCGGCCAGTCGGCATGGGCCTGGGCAAGGTCGAGGATGCGTTCCATCAGGGCCGCGACCAGGTCGACGGCCGCCGCCGAGCGCTCGCGCACATAGAGGGCCAGGTCGGTCGCCACCTGGTCGTTACGCGAGCGGCCGGTGTGGAGCTTGCCGCCGGCGTCGCCGACCAGCTCGGTCAGGCGGCGCTCGACCGCCATGTGGATGTCCTCGTCGCCGGCCTCGAACCGGAACTCCCCTCGTTCGAGCTCGCCGGCAAGCTGGTCGAGGCCGCCGAGCAGGGCCTCGGCCTCCTCGGCGGTCAGCACCTCGGCGTCGCGGAGCGCCTCGACGTGGGCGCGCGAGCCGGCGACGTCCTGAGGCCAGAGCCGCCGGTCGAAGCCGATCGACGCGTTCAGCCGCCGGAAGAGATCGTCGGGAGGGTCGGGGAGGCGGGCCATCGGGAGATAGTAGGAGCGGGTCGGATCGCTCAGGTCCAATCGCCCTGAAGCGCCTCTTCCAGCGCCTCGCAGCAGCGCTCGATCTGCCCCTCCGTCATGCCCGGGAAGAACGGCATCGCCAGCAGGCGCTGCGAGGCGTCCTCGGCTACCGGAAACTCGCCGGCCCGGTGCCCGAAGCGCTCGCGATAGGGCTCGAGCAAGTGGATGCAGGGCATGTACGCCTTTGCCTCCACCCCGCGCTGGGCCAGGTCGGCGACGACCGCGTCGCGGTCGGCCGCAGCCGGGAGGCGCAGGGCGTAGACGAACCAGCTGCGCCGCTCGGCGTCCTGGTCGCGGCACGGAAGCACGAGCCCGTCCGCGTCGCCCTCGCCGGCGGGGGCGCCGCCGGACTGGCCAAGCCGGTCCGCGTAGAGCGCCGCGGCCTCGGCCCGGGCGGCGAGCAGGGCGTCGGCGCGCTCGAGCTGCGCGACGCCGATGGCGGCCTGCAGGTCGGTGAGGCGGTAGTTGTAGCCAAGCCGGTCGTGGTCGACCCAACCCATGTCCGGGGCACGGCCCTGATTGCGCTCGGAGCGCAGGCGGGCCGCGTCCTGGGCGCCGGCGGGCACGACGATGCCGCCCTCGCCCGTGGTCAGCTGCTTGTTCGCGTAGAAGGCGAAGACCGCGGTGATGCCGCGGGCACCGACCTTGCCCCCGTCGGCGTCCACCGCGCCCAGGGCCTCGCAGGCGTCGTCGAGGATCCCGAGGCCGCTCTCCCCCGCGATCTCCTCGAGGGCCGCCATCGCGGCCGGATAGCCCAGGATTTCGACCGGCAGGATCCCGGCGGTGGCCTCGCCGACAGCGGTCTCCGCCGCGTCGGGATCGAGGTTGAGCGTGACCGGATCGACGTCGCAGAAGACCGGCTTGACGCCCTCGTAGACGAGGCAGTTCGCCGAGGCCACGAACGAGAACGGCGAGGTCAGGACCTCGTCCCCCGGGCCCCAGCCCATGCCGCGGACACCGAGGTGGAGGCCGGCGGTGCCCGAGGAGACCGCGACCGCGTCGTCGACGCCGAGGTAGGCGGCGAAGTCGTTCTCGAAGCGCTCGAGCATCGGGCCCAGCGACAGCCGCCCCGACCGCAGCACCTCGACGACCAGCTCCTCCTCGCGATCGCCCAGGGACGGGCGGGCGAGGGGGATACGCTCGGGCTCGCTCAAACCGTCGTCGGCGAGTGCTTGGGCTGGAACGCGTACTCGAGCGACTCGACCAGCGCCTCCCAGGAGGCCTCGATGATGTTCTCCGAGACCCCGATCGTCCCCCACTCGCTGTGGCCGTCGGACGAGTCGAGGAGCACGCGGGTCACCGCGCCGGTGCCGAGGTCCTCGTCGAGGATGCGCACCTTGTAGTTCACGAGCTCGATGTCCGCCAGGTGCGGGTGCAGTTCGGTGATCGCCAGCCGCAGGGCCTTGTCGAGGGCGTTCACCGGCCCGTTCCCCTCGGCGGTCCGGACCAGGCGCCGTCCGCCCACCCAGACCTTGATCGTGGCCTCGGTCTCGACGTGGCCGTCCGCGCGCTTGTCGGTGATGACCCGGAAGCTCTCCAGGCGGAACAGCGGCGCGTAGTCGCCCGCCTCACGGCGCAGGACCAGCTCGAACGAGGCGTCGGCCGCCTCGTAGTGGTAGCCGCGATGCTCTCGCTCCTTGACGTGCTCGACGGCGCGCTTGGCCGCGTCGGCATCGAGGTCGATGCCGGCCCGCTCGGCTCGCGAGAGCACGGACCCCTTGCCGGAGAGCTCCGAGATCAACACGTCGCGGCTGTTACCCACGAGCTCGGGGTCCAGGTGCTCGAAGGTCCGCGCGTCGGCCTGGACGCCGGCGACATGCATGCCGCCCTTGTGGGCGAACGCGTTGCGGCCCACGTAGGCCTGGTCCGGGTCCGGCGACAGGTTGCAGATCTCGTCCAGGAAGTGGGCAGTCTCGGTGAGCAGGCGCATCCGCTCCGGCGGCACGCACTCGAAGCCGAGCTTGAGCTGGACGGCCGGCAGGATCGAGACGAGGTTGGCGTTCCCGCAGCGCTCCCCGACGCCGTTGATCGTGCCCTGGACCATCCGCGCCCCGGCCTCGACGGCGGCGAGCGAGTTCGCAACCCCACACTCCGCATCGTTATGGGTGTGGATCCCAACCTGGGCGCGGTCGCCCAGCTCGGCGACGACGGACGCCGTCGCGGCGGCGACCTCGCCCGGCAGGCTGGCGCCGTTGGTGTCGCAGAGCGTCACGTTCTCGGCCCCCCCGGCCACCGCTGCTCGCAGGCACTCGAGCGCGTAGGAAGAGTCGTCGCGCCAGGCGTCGAAAAAGTGCTCGGCGTCGTAGACCACCCGCTTGTCGTTGGCGGTGCAGAACGCGACCGAGTCGATGATCATGGCCACGTTCTCCTCGCGCGTGACCCTGGTCACCTTCTCCAGGTGAAGGCTCCAGGTCTTGCCGACCAGGGTCAAGACGGGGGCAAAGGCGTCGACGAGGGTCTGCAGCGCCTCGTCATCCTCGGCAGCGATGCCGCGGCGGCGCGTCATGCCGAACGCGCAGACGGACGCGTTCTCGAGCTCGACGTCGGCAAGCAGCCCGAAGAGCTCGGCCTCCTTGGGATTCGAGCTGGGAAAGCCAGCCTCGATGAATTGAATCCCCAGGCGGTCGAGGGCCCGCACCACGCGCACCTTCTCGGCCGCGGAGAGGGACATGCCCTGCCCCTGCATGCCGTCGCGGAGGGTTGTGTCGTAGAGATGGACCGAGGTCACTGTGCGATGCCTTTCGGTTCGAGGGTGGAGCGAGATGTGCGCGGCGCCGGCCGCGCGGCCACGGGCGGCTACGCCGCCGCGGCGCGCCTAATTCGCTCGATCGCCTGGAACAGGTTCGGCATCAGGACGTGACCTTACTCGGAACCTCGACGAAGTCCAGCCATTCGAGGTACTCCTGAGCCCGTCCGTGCAGGGCGTCCTCGTACTTCGCCTGGATCACGGTCGTGACCTCGCCGGGCGGGCCGATCTCGTGGTCGTCGACCTCGCGCACCGGCACCAGCTCGGCCGCGGTCCCCACCAGGAAGGCTTCGTCCGCCAGATAAAGCTCCGAGCGGGTCATGTCCCGCTCCTCCACCTCGTAGCCGAGGTCGGTGGCGATCTGGATCACGGACTTCCGCGAGATGCCGTCGAGGATCGACGCCGTGTGGCCGGGCGTCGTGATCGTGCCGTCGCGAACGACGAACACGTTCTCGCCCGAGCCCTCGCACACGTTCCCGCCCTCATCGAGGAGGATGGCCTCGTCGTAGCCGGCCTTGGCGCTCTCGGTCTTCGCCAGGATCGAGTTCAGGTAGTGGCCGGAGGCCTTCGCGTGCGGGATCAGCCCCGCCGGCGAGAGCCGCCGCCACGAGGACACCTTCGCGCGGATCCCCTGGCGCTTGGATTCCTCGCCCAGGTAGGCGCCCCACGGCCAGACGGCGACCATCACGTCCACCGGCGCGCTTGGCGCGTAGAGGCCCATCTCGCCGTACCCGCGGAAGGCCAGCGGGCGGATGTAGCAGGAGCGCAGCTCGTTCCGGCGGATCAGTTCGTGCGTCGCCTCGCGGATCTCGTCGCGGCCGTGCTCGAGCGGCAGGTAGTAGAGCTCGGCGGACATCGCCAGCCGGTCGAGGTGCTCGGCGTGGCGAAAGATCGCCGGGCCGCGGTCCGTCTCGTAGCAGCGGATCCCCTCGAAAACGCCGCTGCCGTAGTGCAGTCCGTGGCTGAGCACGTGGACCTTGGCGTCGTCCCATGGGACGAACTCGCCGTTGATCCAGATCCACTCAGACTTCTCCACCGCTTCCTCTCATCTCGCTTTCCGTGCTGAGAAAGTATGCCCTAGGTGTCCAGCTCGGCGAGCACGGCGCCGGTCATTTCCTCTGTCCCCACCTCGACCTGCTCGGGCAGCTCCGAGAGCGACGGGCGACGGGACTCGTCCCACGCCAGATCGGGGGTTCGGAGCCCTCGCTCGAGCACGCGGTCGACGGCCGCCTCGACCGCGGCGGCCTCCTCGGGGCGGGCGAGCCCGTCGCGCAGAAGCATGGCCGCGGAGAGGAACGTGGCCAGGGGGTTGGCGATCCCCTTGCCCGCGATGTCGGGCGCCGAGCCGTGCACCGGCTCGAAGACGCCGGGACCCTCGCCGCCGAGGCTCGCTGAAGGCAGCATGCCCAGCGAGCCGGTGAGCATGGCCGACTCGTCGCTGAGGATGTCGCCGAACATGTTCTCGGTCAGGATCACGTCGAAGGCGGCGGGGTTCGACACCAGTTGCATGGCCGCGTTGTCGACCAGCATGTGGTCGAGGGTCACACCATCGCGACTCTCGGCCAGGCGAGTCACGGTCTCGCGCCACAGCCGCGACGTCTCGAGCACGTTCGCCTTGTCGACCGAGGTCACCTGCCCGCTCCGGCGCTCGGCGCTCTGAAAGCCGACCTCGGCGATCCGCTCGATCTCGGCGACCGTGTAGACGCAGGTGTCGTGGGCCGCGTCGCCGGCGCGGCCGCGGTCGCCGAAGTAGATGCCGCCAGTCAGCTCGCGCACGACCAGCAGGTCGGTTCCCTCGATGCGGTCCGAGCGCAGCGGGCTCGCGTCCACGAGCGCCGGGCTGGGCTTCACCGGTCGCAGGTTGGCGAACAGCCCCAGCCCCTTGCGCAGGCCCAGGAGCCCCTGCTCGGGGCGCGGCGCCGCGGGATCGGTGCTATCCCACTTCGGCCCGCCGACCGCGCCCAGCAGGACCGCGTCGGCCTCGCCGCAGGCAGCCAGGACCTCGTCGGTGAGCGCCGTGCCGTGTTCGTCGATCGAGGCGCCACCGATGGCGTGCGTGGTGAACTCGAAAGCGTCGATCTCCTCGAGGACGCGCCGCGCCGCGACCACGATCTCCGCCCCGATCCCGTCGCCGGGCAGGAGCACGATCTTGGCGGTCACGCTCTCCTCGCCGAGATGTTGAGGCGCACGTACTCCAGGCGCAGCGGGCGCAGCATCGAGCCCAGCACGACGTCGATGAACTGATCGTGCAGCTCGTCGGGAAGCTGGGCGAGGTGCGGGTTGAGGCCGACCGAGCGCACGTAGTCGCGGGGCTCGGGCGGCTCGACGGTCCGGCGCTCGAGCCAGACCTTGCCGGCGAGGAGCCCGGCGCGCTCGAGGTGTACCTGGGTGTCGCCAACCGAGGCGAAGTTCCAGGGCTGCGCCATGCCGCTGAAGTAGGTCGCGAATCGCTCGTCGCCCATCGCCGATTCGACGGCGCGCTTCCACTCGGCGACGTTGCCCTCGCCACCACATTGCGCCTCGAGCTGGGATCCCGGTCGCATGACGGCGGCGAGCCGCTCGAAGAGGCGCCGGTGGTCGTTGATCCAGTGGAACGTGGCGTTGGAGAACACCGCGTCGACCTGCCGGTCCAGCTCGAGGTCCAGCAGGCTCTGCACGCTCAGCTCGAGGCGGTCGGAGAACTCCTCCAGGTTCGATCGCGCCTCGTCGACCATCGAGGGCGATGCGTCGACGCCGATCACCTTCCCGTGGGGCACGCGTTCCAGGAGCAGGCGCGTCACTCGGCCCGAGCCGCAGCCGGCGTCCAGCACGGTCTCGTTGCCCTCGAGCTCCAGGCGTTCGAGCACCTCGGTGCCCCACTCCTGCTGGTTGTTCGCCACGCGGTGGTAGGTCGCCGCGTCCCAGTCGACCGGGTCGCTCATGGCGCCAGCGAAACGGTCGAGGGCCCGAGGTCGGCCTTGCCTGCCGCCTCGAAGGCGTCGATCGCCTCGCGGTCTTGGAGGGTGACGGCGATGTCGTCGAGGCCACCCATCACCCGGCGCTTGATCTCGGGGTCGATCTCGAAGCCGAACACGCCCGCGGCGCAGGTAACCGTCTGGTCGTCGACGTCGATCCGGGCCTCGCCGGCTCGGGCGACCGCCGTCGCCTCGTCCGCTTCGAGGACCACCGGCAGCAGCCCGTTCTTGGTGGCGTTCCCGAAGAAGATGTCCGAGAACGAGGGGGCGATCACGGCCTCGAAGCCGAACTGGTGGAGGGCCCACACAGCGTGCTCGCGCGAGGACCCGCACCCGAAGTTCCGGCCGGCCACGAGGATCGGGTTCGGCTCCAGCTCGATCTCGCCATCACGCAGCCAGTCGTAGAACAGGAACTCGCCGTACCCGGTCCGCTCGATCCGCTTCAGGAACTGCTTGGGGATGATCTGATCGGTGTCGACGTCAGCGCGGTCGAGCGCCGTCACCCTTCCCTCGATCACCTCTACGGGGTCCATCACCAATCCCTGATGTCCACGAAGTGACCCTCGATCGCCGCCGCGGCAGCCATCCGCGGTGAGACCAGGTGGGTGCGGCCGCCCTTGCCCTGACGGCCCTCGAAGTTGCGGTTCGACGTCGAGGCGCAGCGCTCGCCCTCGGAGAGCGTGTCCGGGTTCATGCCCAGGCACATCGAGCAGCCGGCCGAGCGCCAGTCGAAGCCGGCGGCGCGGAAGACCTCGTCGAGGCCCTCTGCCTCGGCCTCCTGCTTCACCCGGGCCGACCCCGGGACCACCATGGCGTTGACTCCGACGGCCACCTTGCGGCCGTCGAGCATCGAGGCTGCCTCGCGCAGGTCCGCCACCCGGGAGTTCGTACACGAGCCGATGAAGACCCGCTCCAGCGGGATGTCGCTCATCGGTGTCCCGGGGCGAAGGTCCATGTAGCGGAGCGCCCGCTCCTCCATCTCGTCGCTTGGCTCGGGTACCGCGTCGGTGACCTCCACCACCTGCCCGGGCGTGGTGCCCCAGGTGACCATCGGCGAGAGCTCGGTCGCATCGACGCTGACCTCGGTGTCGAAGCTCGCATCTTCGTCGCTGGGCAGCCGGCGCCAGCGCGCGACCGCGGCGTCGAAGTCCTCCGGCGCCCCCGCTCGCCCCCGGACCCACTCGAAGGTGGCCTCGTCGGGGGCGATCATGCCGGCGCGGCCGCCGCCCTCGATGGTCATGTTGCAGATCGTCATCCGGTTCTCCATGGTCAGGCCGCGGATGGTCTCGCCCGCGTACTCGACGGCGTGGCCAACCATGCCGCCCGTACCCAGCCGCCCGATCGTGGCCAGGATCAGGTCCTTCGCGCTCACTCCGGCGCCGAGGTCGCCCTGATACGAGATCCGCATCGTCTTGGGACGACGCTGCACGAGGGTCTGGGTGGCCAGCACATGCTCGACCTCCGAGGTCCCGATGCCGAACGCAAGAGCCCCGAAGGCGCCGTGCGTGGAGGTGTGGCTGTCGCCGCAGACGATCGTCAGGCCTGGCTGGCTCAGCCCCAGCTCGGGGCCGATCACGTGGACGATCCCCTGGTGGTCGGAGCCGAGCGAGTGGATCGGCACGCCGAACTCCTCGCAGTTCGCCTCGAGCGTCTCGACCTGCTTGCGCGACAGCTCGTCGGCGATCAGGCGCGCCACGGCGGTGCCGTCGGTTGGGACGTTGTGGTCCGCGGTGGCGATCGTCTTGTCGGGGCGGCGAACCGTGCGGCCGGCCAGGCGCAGCCCCTCGAAGGCCTGCGGCGACGTGACCTCGTGCACGAGGTGGAGGTCGATGTAGATCAAGCCCTCCCCCAGCTCGTGGTCGTCCCAGATGCGGTCGAACATCGTCTTCGCCATCAGGAAACCTTCCGTTGCCACTCGGGCAAACCCAGGTTCGCGACAAAGTCGCTCACCTCAACTCCTCCTCAGGCCGGCAGCGACGACCGCGACGAACTCGGCCGGCTCGGAGCCGCGGTTCTCGAAGTGGTGCGCGAGGTCGGCGTCGAAGGTGACCGCGTCGCCCGCGCCGAGGACGTGCTCGGACCCGTCGATCGCCAAGGTCAGCTCGCCCGCCAGCACCAAAGCGGTCTCGCGGGCTCCGGGCTCGTGCAGCGGCGGGTCAGCCGGGCCGCCGGTGCCGGCGGTGGGCGCCAGCGAGTGGCGCGACACGTCGGCCCGCTGTCCTGGCAAGGGAGGCGTCAGCTCCTCGACCGAGTGCCCCGCGCGGCTGCGCGAGCGGCCCTCGCCGCTGCGGACGACCACGACGTGATGGGCCTCGTCAAGGCGCAGGAGCTGGGACAGGCTCAGCTCGAGGCCGTCGGCGATGCGCCCGGCGACGGCCAGCGTCGGGCTGGTCTCTCCGCGCTCGACCTGCGACAGCATCGGCGCGCTGACGCCGCTCTCGGCGGAGAGGTCGCGCAGCGACAGGCCCATGCCCTCGCGGAGCGCGCGGACCCTGCCCCCCAACGTGCCGTTTTGCTCCGTCGCGGTCACTCGCTCTGTACGTTATCGCATACGAACGTCTAGACCACGGATTCGGCGCCGTGTCAACGTATGCCGATGGACCAGGTCATACAGGTGGCCGGGGCGCTCCTGATCCTCGCGGCGTTCGCGGCCCAGCAGACGGGCCGGATGCGCGCCGACTCGCGCACCTACCTCGTGCTCAACCTGGTCGGGTCAGCCGTGCTCGCCGGGCTCGCGCTGCACGAAGAGCAGTGGGGATTCCTGCTGCTCGAGACGGTGTGGGCGGCGGTCTCCGCCTGGAGCCTGTGGCGTGTGGCGCGCGGCCTTCCGGTCGCCGCGGCCGGGCACTAGCGAGCCCGAGGACGCCGTCAGCGCGCTTGGCCCGTGGGCCTGACCAGGATCTCGTTGATCGAGACGTGCTTGGGCTGGGCGAGCGCGTAGACCACCGCGTTCGCGATGTCCTCGGACTCGAGCACCTTGCCCAGGGAGTCGCGCATCTCCTCGATCCGCTCGACGACCATCGGGTTCTTGTTGTGTCCCTGAAGCTCGGTGTCGACGAAGCCCGGCTCGACGCAGGTGACGCGGACGCCGATGTGAAGCCCCTCCTGGCGGAGCCCCTCGGAGAAGCCGGTCACGCCCCACTTGGTCATGTTGTAGACCGCCGATCCCATCGCGGCCGTCCGTCCCGCCACCGAGGAGACGTTGACGATGTCTCCCCCGCCCCCGTCGCGGATGATCGGCAGCGCCGCGTTGGTGCAGTAGAGGAGGCCGAGCAGGTTCACGTCGATCATGGTCCGCCACTCGTCGGTGTCGGCGCCCTGCATCAGCCCGAGCAACATCACCCCGGCGTTGTTCACCAGGCCGTCGAGGCCGCCCAGCTCGCTGGACGCGGTTTCGACCAGGGTCGTCGCCTGCGCCTCGTCGGCGATGTCGGCCTCGATCGCGAGGGCTCTCCCGCCGTCGCCCTCGATCCGAGCGGCGAGCTCGTCCAGGCGGTCCTTCCGTCGCGCTCCCAGGGCCACGGCCCCGCCCTCGGCGGCGATGGCCCGCGCCGCGGCCTCGCCGATCCCGGACGAGGCGCCGGTGATCAGGATCCTCCGTCCGTCGAGCGAGCCGGCCACGAGCGGGAGTCTAGTCCGGGGCGAAGCCAACCCGGGGCGCTAGGGCCCCGGCGTCACGGGTTGGGTCACGGCGTCGGCAGCGACCCCCTCCGCCTCGCGCACCGCGGCCCCCTCGAGCGTGTTCGCCAGCGCCCGGACGTACGCGCGGGCCGAGGCCTCGAGGATGTCGGTTGCAACCCCCTGGCCCGAGGCCAGCCGTCCGTGAGCCCGCAGCATCACGGTCACCTCGCCGAGCGCGTCGTCGCCCTCGGTGACGGCCGAGACCGTGTACTGGCGCAGATCCGCTTCGACGCCCGTCGCGTCGGCGATGGCGCCGAAGATCGCGTCGACCGGCCCATCGCCCCCGGACTCGCCGCGGCGCTCCTCACCCGACGGCATCCGCAGCGACACCCGCGCCGTCGGCGGCCGGCGCGATGAGGCCTCGACGTCGAACCAGTCCAGCTCGTAGCTCTGCGACGAGGACCGGACCTGGTCGGAGACGATCGCCTCGAGGTCCAGGGCGGTCACCTGCTTCTTCTTGTCAGCGATCTCCTTGAAGCGCTTGAACGCCTGGTTTAGGGCGTTGCCCTCCACCTGGAAGCCCAGCTGCTCCAGCGCGTCGCGCAGAGCGTGGCGCCCGGAGTGCTTGCCCAAGACAATCGAGTTGGACTCCAGCCCGACGTCGCGCGCGTCCATGATCTCGTAGGTGATGCGCTCCTTCAGGACGCCGTCCTGGTGGATGCCAGCCTCGTGCGCGAACGCGTTGCGGCCGACGATCGCCTTGTTGGGCTGGACCGAATAGCCCGTGAACCGCGAGACCATGCGGCTGGTGCGGGCGAGCTCGGTCGTGTCGCAGGCGGTGTCGAGTCCGTGCTCATCGCGGCGTGTGCGCAGCAGCATCACGATCTCCTCGAGCGAGCAGTTCCCGGCGCGCTCGCCGATCCCGTTCACGGCGCACTCGACCTGCCTGGCGCCGGCCAGGAGCCCGGCGTAGGAGTTGGCGACCGCGAGGCCCAGGTCGTCGTGGCAGTGGACCGACAGCTGCACGTCGCGCAGCGACGGCGCCAGCTCGAGCAAGCGCTCGAAGTAGCGGCGGTACTCCTCGGGCGTCGTGTAGCCGACGGTGTCGGGGATGTTGATCACGTTGGCGCCCTCGGCCACGGCGATCGCGCACACCTCGGCGGTGAACTCGACGTCGGCGCGGGTGGCGTCCATGGGCGAGAACTCCACGTCCTCGCACAGCGACTTCGACAGGGCCACGGCGGCCTTCGCCTGCCCCTTCACGTCGTCGCGGGTGGTCTGGAGTTGGTGCGTGATGTGGATGTCCGAGGTCGAGATGAACGTGTGGATCCGAGGGCGCTCGGCTTCCTTGATCGCGCCCCACGCCGCGTCGATGTCCGCCTTGTGGGTGCGTGCCAGCCCGCAGATCACCGGCCCCTCGACGGCGCGCGAGATCGCCTCGACCGCCTCGAAGTCACCGGGGGAGGTGATCGGGAAACCGGCCTCGATCACGTCGACGCCCAGGCGCGCGAGCTGCTGGGCGATCTCGACCTTCTCATTCACGTTCAACGAGATCCCGGGCGACTGCTCGCCGTCGCGAAGCGTGGTGTCGAAGATGTGGACCCGGTCCTGGGCGGAAACGGGTGGTACGGGGGCGCTTGCGTCGGAGCCGTCCATGGGACTCCCTCTCTTTCTTCTCCTTGACCGATTGACCTTGTCTCGCGGCTGTCGCGCCGCCCAGCGCTATTCCCCCCGGAGGGGGAGGAGAAGAAGAAGCGCCAGGCTGTCGTGCCGGGGGTTCATTCGGTTCGCGCAGCGTAGCGCACCCCGGCGTGGAGCTATTCGCAGTTCTCGAGCCGGTCGCGGCCCCCGCCGCCATCGCACTCGTCGGTCGCGCGACCGCCGTCGAGCGAGTCCCGAGCGGCGAAGCCCCGGAGCTGATCCGGCCCGTCGCCCCCCTTTAGTCGATCAGCCCTCTCAGTCCCGTCGATCGCGTCGCGACCAGGGCCGCCGGCGCCCGCGAGCTTCACGCCGTTGTTCTCGGCGAACTTGTAGAACCTGAGCTCGTCGGCGCCCCCCGCGAGCCGGACGTCGATGGTCTGGAGTCCTTTCCTGCCGCAGAAGCCGGCCTGCGGAGCCGTGAAGACTCCGTCCGGCTCGCAGTCCGCGTTCAGGTTCGTGATCGTGCCGGGGTTTCCGATCGTGAGAGAGCCGGGAAGACTTCCCGCGAGCGTCACCGTCTCCTCGCCGTCGGAGCCCAGGATCTTGACCACCCTCGGGTCCGAGCCCTTGAGTGTGATCGTCCCGCCGGCGGGCCCGGCGCCGCTCGCGAGCACGGCCGTGCCCGCACCCGCCACGAGCGCCGCGGCCATCGCGGCGGGCAGCAAGCGACGACGCGCGGAGGGCCTCATCGCTCGCAGTTTCTGACGTTGTCGTCGTCGGGACCGCCGTCGCAGCGATCCCTGTCCGGGCCGCCGTCAAGGCGGTCGCGGCCGCCGCGGCCCTTCAGCTCGTCCTTGTCGGCGTTGCCCTGGAGGTCGTCGCGCACTGACGAGCCACGGAGGCTGTCGTCACCGGTGCCGCCGCGCCCGGTGATCGTCACCCCCGTGGCCTGGAAGGTCTGGCCGAACCGAAGCTCGTCGCCGCCCTCGACCAGCCCGACGTCGATGGTCCGGACGCTGTCGTCGAGGCAGTAGGCGGTGTCGGTCGTCATCGCGACCGTGCAGTCCGTGCGCTGGTTCGTGAACGCATGATCCGCGTAGATGGTGATCTCGCCGGGCGCCGTGCCGTCGAAGGTGACCGAGTCCGCGATGTCGGAGCCCTTGACGGTCAGCAGGCGCTCCGGGCCCTCCTTCAGGGTGATCATTCTCGGCCCACCGCCCGCGTCGGCACGGGAGATCAGACCGGCCGTGAGCAGGCCCAGCGCCAGCGCCCCGACCAGCGCGGTCAGGTGGACCCGGCCGAATCCCAGCTCCCCGTTCACCCTTGCAGGCGACCGTACCACCGGGTCCCGGGCGGGTCAACGGAGCGCGGACTAGGGGACGAGCACGACCTTGCCCACGTTCCGGCCCTCGCCGATGTACCGGTGAGCGTCGGCCGCGCGGTCGAAGGGGAACGCCTCGTCGACGACGGGCTCGAGGCGGCCTGCCTCGAGATCCTGCATCAGGGGCTCGACCAGTCGCTGGATGTCCCCCTCCCGGTCCCACCAGGAGAGCATGTTGAGGCCGAAGACGCCCTTGTTCTCGTTCATCATCGACAGGCTCTTCCACCACGGCATCGTCGCCAGGGGCATCCGCGCCAGGCCCTTCAGCACCGCCGGGATGTCGCGCCGCTCGCCCGTCTGGACCTCGGAGAGCCCGAACATCACCAGCCGGCCGCCCTGGCGCAGGCACCGGTAGCTCTTGCGGAAGCTCGAGGGCCCGACGGCGTCCATGACGACATCCACGCCCTGGCCGTCCGGTGATCCGCTTGACCTCGGCCTCGAAGTCCTGCGTGCGGTAGTCGATCGGGTGATCGACGCCGTTGGAGCGACAGGCGTCGTGCTTGGCCGCCGACGCGGTGCCCAGGACCTCGGCACCGATGTTGCGGGCGATCTGCGTCGCGGCGATCCCGACCCCGCCGGCCGCCGCGTGGATCAGCAGGCGGTCGCCCTGGCGCAGGCCGCCCATGATCACGGCCCCTGCGTAGGCGGTCCCGTAGTTCACCGGGAACGCCGCCCCCTGCTCGAAGGAGAGCGCGTCGGGCAGCGGCAGCACCTGCTGGGACGGAACCGAGACGAGCTCGGCGTAGCCGCTGAACCGCGTCCCGGCCAGCACCCGGTCCCCCGGGCGGACCGACTGGACCTCGGCCCCGACCGACTCGACCTCGCCGCCGACCTCGTAGCCGATGACGCAGGGTGGCTTCGGCGCGTCGGGGTAGACCCCGGAGCGGGCCATCAGGTCGGCGAAGTTGATGCCCGCGGCGCGCACGGCGATCCGCACGTCCCCGGGCCCGAGCTGGGGGTCGGGACGCTCACGTACCTCGAGCACCCCGGGGTCCCCGTGGCGGCTGATCACCACCGCGCGCATGGTGCGAGCGTACTCGCGCGGAGGCTAGAGGGAGACGGCGCGGCCCTCGAAGAAGCCGCCCAGCTCGAGGAGGCGCTCGACGGTCTCGGGCCGAACGGGGGCATCGGTGGTGAGCACCATCACGGCGGTCTCGTCGCCGGACTCCGCCCCGACCGCGGCCGAGACGATGTTGACCCCCTGCTCGCCGAAGACCGTTCCCACGCGCCCGATCATGCCGGGCTGGTCGGTGTAGCGGAAGACGGCGAGATGACCCTCGAAGGGCATGTAGAACCGCGCGCCCCAGACCGACACCAGGCACGGGTCGTTGCGGGGGCCGACCCCCGTGCCCGCCACCTCAACCGCGGCGTCCCCGGCCCCGAGCCGAACCGTGACCAGCTCGGTGAAGTCGTCCGAGGCGACCCGGTTGGTCTCGGACAGCTCGATCCCCCGCTCCTCGGCCATCGCCGGCGCGTTCACCAGGTTGACCGGCTCCTCGGTGTGGCCCCGGAGCACGCCGACGAGCACCGAGGTCCCGAGCAGGCGGGTGTCGTGTTCGGCGATGCGCCCCCGGAACTCGGCTTCGACCCGGCGGATCGAGCCCTCGCCCAGGCCCTGCGCCAACGCTCCCAGGCGCTCGCACAGCGGCATGAAGGGCACCAGGGCGTCGGGTAGCGGCGCGTGGATGTTGACCGCGTTGGTGACGACGCCCCCGGTCAGCGCCGCCACGACCTGCTCGGCGGTGTCGGTGCCCGCCCGATCCTGGGCCTCGCTCGTCGAGGCGCCCAGGTGCGGGGTGACGACGACGTCGTCGCGGCCGAACAGCGGGTGCTCCGTGAAGGGCTCGGCCGGGAACACGTCCAGGGCCGCCCCGCCCACCTTTCCGGACTCGAGGCCGGCATCCAGCGCGTCGAGGTCTACGAGCTCGCCGCGGGCGCAGTTGACGATCCGAACCCCGTCCTTCATGCGCGCGATCGCTTTCGAGTCGATCCAGTTGACCGTGTCGGGGGTCTTCGGGAGGTGGATCGTGATGAGGTCGGCGCGCGCGTAGAGCTCGTCGGTGGTCTCGACCCCCTCCACGCCCAGGTCGCGGAACCGCTCGGGCGAGACGAACTTGTCGAACCCGATCACGTCCATGTCGAAGGCCAGGGCGCGCCGGGCGACGAGCTGACCGATGCGGCCGAACCCGATCACGCCGAGGGTCTTCCCGTACAGCTCGTTGCCGCCGAAGCGCGAGCGCTCCCACCGGCCGCCGGTCAGGGAGCCGTGCGCCTGCGGCACGTTGCGGTAGAGCGCGAGCGCCATCGCCAGGGTGTGCTCGGCGGCCGCGACCGAGTTCGACTCGGGGGCGTTGGCGACGATGATCCCGCGCTTCGTGGCGGCGTCGAGGTCGACGTTGTCGACCCCGGTGCCGGCGCGGCCGATGACCCGCATGCGGTCGGCCCGCTCGATCAGGTCGGCGGTGAGCTTGGTGCCCGAGCGGATCAGGATCGCGTCGAACTCGCCGATGCGGTTCGCGAGGGTCGCGTCGTCCCAGTCCAACCCCAGCTCGACCTCGAAGTCGCGGCGCAGGAGCTCGACGCCCGTGTCGGCGATCTTCTCCTTGACGAGAACCCGGGGCACCCGGTCGGTCAGCGTGCGCTCGGCCACGCGCTCAGCTCGCGATTCCCGGGACGTTCTCGAGCGACCAGTCGATGCAGTCGGTCAGCGCTTCCAGGTCAGCTGGGTCGATCGTGGGGAACATGCCGATCCGAAGCTGGTTGCGGCCGAGCTTGCGGTACGGCTCGGTGTCCACGATCCCGTTGGCCCGCAGGGTGGCGGCCAGGAGCTTGGCGTCGACGCTCTCGTCGAAGTCGATGGTGCCAACGACCGGCGAGCGCTTGGCCTCGTCGCGGACGAACGGGGTCGCGTGCTCGGAATGCTCGGCCCACCCGTACAGGTGATTCGAGGCTGCGCGCGAGCGTCCGACGCACCAGTCGAGCCCGCCGGAGGCAAGCATCCAGTCGATCTGGTCGGCGAGCAGCAGCAGGGTCGCCACCGCCGGGGTGTTGTAGGTCTGGTCCTTGCGCGAGTTCTCGGCCGCGAGCTGAAGCGAGAGGAAGCTGGGCTGCCAGCGGCCCGCGTGGCCGTCGAGCTCGGAGATCCGCTCGAGCGCCGCCGGGCTGAGCAGCGCGAGCCACACCCCGCCGTCGGATCCGAACGTCTTCTGCGGAGCGAAGTAGTAGGCGTCGGCCTGGCTCGGGTCGAGCGTCAGGCCGCCCGCACCCGACGTGGCGTCCACCAGCACCAGAGCGTCGCCGGCGCCGGCCGGCCGCTCCACGCCGACCACGACCCCGGTCGACGTCTCGTTGTGGGCCCACGCCAGCACATCGGCGTCCGGGTCGGCCGTCGGCTCGGGCGCGTCCCCTGGCGCGGCCTCGACCACGATCGGATCACCCAGGAACGGCGCCCCCCTGGTCACCGCAGCGAACTTGGAAGTGAACTCCCCGTAGGTGAGGTGCAGGGCGCGATCGCGGACGAGCCACGCGGCGGCGCCGTCCCAGAACGCGGTCGTGCCCCCGTTGCCGATCGCCACCTCGTAGCCCTCGGGGAGGGCGAAGAGCTCCGTGAGGCCGCTGCGGATACGTGCGACGAGGTCCTTGACCGGCCGCTGGCGGTGCGAGGTCCCCATCACGTCGGAGCGCTCGGCGAGCTTGGCGAGGGCCTCCGGGCGCACGCGCGACGGGCCGCAGCCGAAGCGACCGTCGGCCGGCTTCAGGTCCTCAGGGATGCGGGCGTCCGTAGCGGTCGTGGCGTGAGACAGGGTCATGGGGCTCGTGAGGATACGGTCGGGCGCGGAAGGTTAGAGGGGACTATCGTGCCGCCGATGAGCGATGACGTGAGAGAGGTTGTGGCGGGCGAGGGCTATGCCGTCGGCTCGCTGGACGGCATGGGCGATGGTCCGGGGTTTCGCAAGATCAGGCGCGAGCTCGGCGTGGGCGCGTTTGGCGTGAACGCGATCGTCATGCCCCCCGGCATCGAGACGGGCAAGCACTATCACGAGCGGCAGGAGGAGCTGTACTTCGTGCACGCCGGCCGGCTGGAGATGGAGTTCGGCGACGGGAGCAAGCACACGCTCGGCCCGGGCGGCATGGCCTGGGTCGACGCGGCCACGGTCCGCGCGATGCGCAACTACGGGCCGGACGAGGTCACCTACGTGATCGTCGGCGCGGCAGACGGCTACGTCGGGCGCGACGGTGCGCTCCCGGAGGGCGAGGAGAGCAACGCCCCCAGGCCGATCGAGGGCCCTCAGGCCTAGGCCGGCGCGGGCGGGGGCATCGAGGCGGGGGCCGGGCGCAGAGCCGCCCGCAGCTTGGCGCGGTTGGAGAGCCTGGAGATCAGGCTCGCGAGGCGCTCGGCGTCCGGCTCGTCGATGTCCCCCAGGCGAGCGGTCCCGAGCCGCGAATCGACGACCAGCCGCCCGCCCCACGGGTTGCTGTCGACGCGCAGCCAGGTGATCGCCTCGAGTGGGACGCCCAGCCGGCGGTTGATGAACGGGAAGAACGCCCAGGACATCCCGACCACCACACGCCGGTCGGTGATCGCGAGGAAGCCCATCTGGAGCCGGTAGGTGCCGCTGGTGAGGTGCAGGATCCGCTCGCCGGGCAGGAGGCCCTTGGCGAGGAAGGCGAGGATCGCGCGCCTGGTGTTGCGCCGCGTGAACCCGGCCTGGCGGATCCACTCGGTGTCGGCGCCCCCGGAGCCCTGCTTGCGCCAGTCGATGCCCATCGCGCGCGCATTCTCGCGCACGGGCGGCTGTGGGATGATCGCGCCGTGGCGGCCACGGAAGTACCACTCAGGGGCGGGACCGGCACCGTCAAGGTACGGAGCCCGGTCTGGGCGGTCGTCTGGACCGTGCTCACGCTGGGGATCTACGGCGCCTACTGGTGGTACCAGGTGAACCGCGAGATGCGAGACCTCGGGCGCGCCGATGCGAAGGCGAATCTGGGCGACAGCCCCGGGACCTCGCTGCTGGCGGTCACGCTGGGCGCGCTGGTCATCGTGCCGCCGTTCGTGTCCCTCTACAACGGATGCAAGCGGGTCCAGGCGGCCCAGGAGCTGGCCGGCATCCCCGAGCGCGAGCGCCTCAACGGGTGGATCGCGCTGACCGTGGTGATCGTCGGCTTCCTGTTCGTCTTCATCCCGTTGATCGTGGCCTTCGTCCAGAGCGAGCTGAACAAGGTGTGGCGCGCGCCTCACATCCTCGACGACGCCGCTGGGGCGCTGAGCCCCGCAGCGCCCGCCCCGGCGGTGGCGCCGCCCGTGGCGGCGGCGCCCCTACCCCCCGTGGCCGGTGAGGCACCTGCTCCTGACGCCGCTCCAGAGGCGGCACAGGATCCTCAGCTCGACCGGCTGGAGCGCCTCGCCGCGCTTCGTGACTCCGGGGCGATCACGCCCGCGGAGTACGAAGCGCAGAAGGCGAAGATCCTCGCCGAGCTCTAGCGGCTACTGAGCCGGGGGCGGCGGCGGAGGCTGCTGCTCGGCCGGTGCTGCCGGCTGCGCGGGCGCTGCGGCCTGCTCGCCGGCCGGGATCGCGGCGGCCCCTCCGCCCGCCTGAGCGTCCCAGACCTTGTTCAGGCAGCTCTGGAGGTACGGGCCGAAGACGAAGCCGATGACGAGGAAGATGATCAGCGCGAGCCAGCCGTTCACGGGCTCGGCGCCCGTCAGGCGGGCCGCCGCCTGCATCCGCTGCACGCCCTTGTAGTAGGAGACGAGCGGCGGCACGATGATCAGGAACCCGGGGAAGAGGGCCAGGAGCGAGGTCCCGGGGCTGTCGCCGAGCTCGCCGGTGCCCTTGGCCCGCCCGAGCTCGACCATCTCCTTGTTGACGTAGTACCACCAGAAGAAGTGGTAGATGCCGAGCGTGATCAGCGTCAGCCCGAAGACTCCCAGCGGGTTGCGCTTCTTGGCGAACTCGTTGGTCCCGACGATTGCGACCTCTTCAGCCATGTTCTCCCTTTCCGCAGAGTTGCGAGGCGGCGGCCACCCTACTCGACGCTCGGGCGGCGCGGAAGCCCGAGCCGGTTGGGCTAGTCCCTATCGATCCAGGCCATCATCCCCCGCAGCTCGCCGCCCACCTGCTCGATCTGATGATCCGCCGCCTCCGTGCGCAGGCGGTCGAAGTTCTCGGCCCCGGCGCGATTCTCGGCGATCCACTCCTTGGCGAACTCGCCTGACTGGATGTCGGCGAGGATCGTCTTCATCGCTTCGCGGACCTCGGGGCCGATCACCTTCGGCCCGCGTGTCATGTCGCCGTACTCGGCCGTGTTCGAGATCGAGTCGCGCATTCCCTGTACGCCCTTCTCGTACATCAGGTCGACGATGAGCTTCAGCTCGTGCAGGCACTCGAAGTAGGCGAGGCGCGGGTCGTACCCGGCCTCGACGAGGGTCTCGAACCCTGCGCGCACGAGCTCGGTTGCGCCTCCGCAGAGCACGGACTGCTCGCCGAAGAGGTCCGTCTCGCACTCGTCCTTGAAGGTGGTTTCGATGACGCCGGCGCGCCCGCCCCCGATCCCGCTCGCGTAGGCGAGGACCATCTCGCTCGCGCTGCCGCTCTCGTCCTGGTGCACCGCCATCAGGCAGGGGACGCCTCGGCCTTCCTCGTACTGGCGGCGGACGAGGTGTCCGGGGCCTTTCGGGGCGACCATGCCTACGTCGACGCCGGGAGGCGGCTCGACCTCACCGAAGTGGATCGCGAAGCCGTGCGCGAACATCAACAGGTTCCCCTCGGCGATCCCGTCGCGGATCTCGGCGTCCCAGACCTCGGACTGCTTCTCGTCCGGGAGCAGGATCATCACCACGTCCCCGCGGCTCGCGGCGTCGGCGACGTCGAGCACCTCGAGCCCCTCGGCCTCCGCCTCGGCGCGGCTTCGGGAGTCGGGACGCAGGCCGACGACCACGTCGTGGCCGGAGTCCTTGAGGTTGAGGGCGTGGGCGTGACCCTGCGAGCCGTAGCCCAGGATCGCGATCGTCTTGCCCTTCAGGGCGTCGGGGTTGGCATCGGCGTCGTAGAAGATTCCGTCGTCAGGCATCCGCGGCAGGTTAGTGATCGAAGCGCTACTCCTCGGGGCGCTCGATGAACCACTCCGTGAACTCCGTGCATAGTCCGCTCGAGTCGAACCGCATGAGGAAGCAGTTGTCGTAGATGGCCCGGATCGAGCCGTCGGCCTTGCGGTACGTGCTCGTCCCTGCGGCGACCACGACGTCGCCGTCAATTGCCACGGGCTCATAGGAGGCCTCGTAGGTGCCCGGTTCGTCGGGCTCGTCGAACCAGCTCTCGACGATCGCGTCCCGGCCGCGGATCCACTCGTCGAACGGGTGGTAGCGATACCGCGCCTCGGCTGCGAACAGGGCGCCGATCGCCTCGCGGTCGTAGCTGCGCCACGCGTCGACGTATCGCGCCAGCCAGGCGGCGGCCTCCTCGCGGCCGGTCACCGCAGCTCCCGTCGCAGGAGCTTCCCCGACTCAGTGCGGGGCAGCTCGCCAACGAAGTCGAAGACCTTCGGGACCTTGTAGTCGGCGAGGATGAGCGCGCAGTGGCGCCGTAGCGCGTCGGCGTCGGCCTGTGCCCCGTCGCGCAGGACGATGACCGCGGCGACGGCCTCCTGCCACTCGGAGTCGGGCCGCCCGACCGCCGCCGCGTCGAGCACGTCGTCGTGTCGCATCAGGACCTCCTCGATCTCGGCCGGAATCACGTTCTCGCCCCCGGTCACGATCATGTCGCCGAGGCGATCGGTCACGTACAGGAAGCCATCGTCGTCGATCCGGCCCAGGTCGCCCGTGTGGAGCCAGCCATCCTCGTCCGAGACCCCGGGGGCGACCGTCGGCCCTTGGACCAGGATCTCGCCGTCCTGGATCCGCAGGTGCGTGGTCAGTAGCGGCCGGCCGGCCGAGCCCTGCTTGCGGCGAGCGTCGACCGGGGAGAGCGTCGTGACCTGCGACGCCGCCTCGGTCAGGCCGTAGGTCTGGACGACCGTGGCGCCGCGCCCAAGGGCCTCCTCCAGGACGTCGTCGGGCACGGGGCCGCCACCGACGAGCACGGCTCGTAGCGGCAGCAGGTCGACACCGGCCTCGAGCAGCCGCCGCAGCTGTGTGGCGACCAGCGAGACGACGGTGACGCCGTCACCCTCCAGGGCCTCGCCCACCGACTCGACGTCGAAGCCGTCGTGCACGACCGCGGCGGTCCCGTAGACGACCGAGCGCACCAGGATCGAGAACCCGCTGATGTGGAACAGCGGCACGCAGCACAGCCAGCGATCGGTGGGCTCCACTCCCAGGTTGAAGGCCGAGCCGACCGCGCTCCAGAGGTGGTTGCCGTAGGTGAGGCCGACGGGCCGGGGGCCGCCGGAGCTGCCGCTGGTGAGGATGCGGCAGCACAGCGCGTCCAGGTCGTGCTCGCCCAGGAGCGGCAGGTCCGCCTCGGTCAGGCCGGTGTCGGCGGTGTCCGAGATCACCAGCCCGGGACCCGCGCGCTCGAGCTCGGCGATGCGCTCGGCCGCGGTCAGGCGGGTGTTGATCGGATAGGCCACCGCGCCGAGCTTCATCAGGGCGTGCAGCAGGACCACGTACTCGAGCCCCGCGGGTAGCTCGATCGCTACCGTCGCCCCGCGGCGCACGCCGCGCGCGGCCAGCCGCCGGGCCGCCCGGATGGCCTCGTGCTCGAGCTCGGCGTACGACACCTCGTAGCCTCCGGCGAGGAGCGCCGTGCGGTCAGGACAGGTCGCCGCTCGCTGGGCCAGCCAGTTATCGAGGTGCATCCCCCGGGATAATCACGAACCTATGCCGATTCCGCACCGAGACTCCCCCTCGCCAGACGAGCTCTACGCGCCCATCGAGTGGGAGCGGGCGCACAGCTACGAGGATTTGCTCTACGACAAGGCCGAGGGCATCGCCCGGATCACGATCAACCGGCCGGACGTTCGCAACGCCTTCCGGCCCCAGACGCTGGCCGAGCTGCGCGACGCGTTCTCGCGGGCTCGCGACGACCTGGAGGTCGGGGCGATCATCTTCACCGGCGCCGGGACCGAGGCGTTCTGCTCCGGGGGCGACCAGCGGATCCGCGGCGACGATGGGTACATCGGCGACGACGAGGTCGCCAGCCAGGGCGTCGGCCGGCTGGACGTCGGAGACCTCCACGTGCAGATCCGGCGGCTGCCCAAGCCCGTGATCGCGATGGTGGCCGGGTACGCGGTTGGCGGCGGGCAGATCCTGCACCTCGTCTGCGATCTGTCGATCGCCGCCGACAACGCCCGCTTCGGGCAGACGGGGCCGCGGGTCGGAAGCTTCGACGGCGGATTCGGTGCCGGCCTGCTGGCGCGGGCGGTCGGCATTCGAAAGGCGAAGGAGATCTGGTTCCTCTGCCGGCTGTACGAGGCCGGCGAGGCGCTCGAGATGGGGCTGGTCAACGCCGTGGTGCCGCTGGCGGACCTCGAGCGCGAGACCGTCGCGTGGTGCCGCGAGATGACCGCCCTCTCCCCCCTCTCGCTGCGACTCCTGAAGGCGAGCTTCAACGCGACCGAGGACGGGCTCGCCGGCATCCAGCAGCTCTCCCACGACGCGACGCTGCTCTTCTACATGTCCGAGGAGGGCCAGGAGGGCCGCAACGCCTTCCAGGAGGGCCGCAAGCCCGACTTCTCGAAGTATCCGAAGCGCCCTTGAGCCCGCTGCGGATCTGGCTCATGGCCGCCCGGCCGCGCACGCTGCCGGCGGCGGTCGCGCCGGTGCTGGTGGGCAGCGCGGCGGCCGCGTACGAGCTCACTGGCGGATTCGGCTGGGACGTCTTCCTCGCCGCCCTGGTCGGCTCGATCTTCATCCAGATCGGGACCAATCTGGCCAACGACTACTCCGACGCCAAGCGGGGCGCCGACACCGCCGAGCGCCTAGGCCCGGTGCGGGTCACCTCCTCGGGCCTCGTCGCGCCGCGCCGGGTCCTCGTGGCCACCTGGGTCGCGTTCGGGGTTGCCACCGCCGCGGGCGCGTACCTCGCGGCCGAGGTCGGCCCGGAGATCCTCGCCGTCGGCCTCGTCTCGATCCTCGCCGGGGTCCTCTATACCGGCGGGCCCAGGCCGTACGGCTACGCGGGCCTGGGCGAGGTGTTCGTGTTCGTCTTCTTCGGCCTGGTGGCCGTGAACGGCTCGTACTACGTCCAGTTGGAGGAGCTCGACTGGATGCCGTTCGCTCTCTCGATCCCGATCGGGCTCCTGGCGACGGCGATCCTCGTGGTCAACAACCTGCGCGACATCGAAACCGACCGGCGGGCCGGCAAGATCACGCTGGCCGTGCGCCTGGGCCGCGACCGCACGCGCCGCCTGTACGCCTGGCTGCTCGCGATCTCGTTCGCGGCGGTGCCGATCGCGGTTCTCATCGCCGACGTGCCCGCGTGGGGCCTGCTGGCCCTGCTCGCGGCCGTTGCGGCGGACCCGCCCCTGCGCGCGGTGCTCACCCGAAGCGACGGCGACTCGCTCAACCGCGCCCTCGCGGGGACCGGGATGCTGCTCGCGGCTTTCAGCGTGCTCCTGACCGTGGGCCTTCTGATCGCGCAGGCCTGATGCGCATCACCGCGGTCGAGACGGTCCCCTACTCGCTGCCCTTCCGCGACGAGTACGTCACCGCGCGCGGGGCCCTGGGCGCCCGCGAGATGGTGCTGCTTCGGTTGCGCACCGACGAGGGCGTCGAGGGGCTCGGCGAGGCGGTGCCCATGACCCTGCGCGGGGGCGACTCGCTCGAGCGGGTCGATCGCGCGCTGCGCCGCTCGTACCGGCGGATCCGGCGGCTCGACCCGTCGGGGCTGGCGGGCGAGGATCCGCTGGAGGCCGCGATCGACGCCTTCATCCACGTGGCCGCCGGGCGGCGGCTTGCGGGCCCCGCGGCGGCCGCGCTGGAGATGGCGGTCTTCGACCTGGCCGGGAAGCTCTCGGGCCAGCCGGTCTGGCGGCTGCTGCGGGCCGAGCGGGCCGAGCCGGTGCCCTGTAACGCCACGCTGGCGGCAGGCGACCCGGGCGCCGTCGCCGAGGCGGCACTGCGCTGGCGCGAGCGCGGCTTCGACACCTTCAAGCTCAAGCTGGGGGCCGGCCGGGACGTCGAGCAGGTGCGCGCCGTCCGCGACGCCGTGGGCCCGGCCGCCCGGATCCGGGTGGACGCGAACGCCGCCTTCGGGGTGACCGAGGCGGTCGAGCTGCTGCGCGAGCTCGAGCCGCTGGGCATCGAGCTGGCCGAGCAGCCCTCTCCCGGCCTGCGCGACCTGGCGGCAGTGGCCGCCCAGAGCGCGATCCCGATCGCCGCCGACGAGAGCGTCGCCAGCGCCAAGGACGCCGACCGGGCCCGCGACATGGACGCGTGCACGTACGCGACCGCCAAGCTCTCCAAGACCGGCGGGATCGGCGCGGCGGGCGCGGTCGCCGCCCGCCTGCCCACGTTCCTCTCCAGCGCCCTCGACGGCCCGGTTGGGATCGCGGCGGCGGCGCACGCCGCCCAGGCGATCTACCGGACCGCCGAGGATCCCGGGCTGGCGCACGGCCTGGCGACCCAGGAGCTGTTCTCCGAGACCGTCGCAACCCGGGAGTGCAAGGTTCGCGACGGCCGGTTGCACGTTCCCGAGGGCAACGGCCTGGGCGTCGAGCTGGACGAGACAGCGCTCGAGCTCCGGCGACTGTAGGGCGCCGGGCCGCGAGGAAGCGCCCGGTAAGCCGGCCCCGCGCCCGGGTGATCTAGCGTTCAGGGTGTGGACCCGGCCAACCGCAACACCGCCCTGGCGTCGGCCATGGTCGAGGAGCTCGCCCGCTCGGGCGTCCGCCACGCGGTGGTGTCCCCCGGCTCGCGCTCGACGCCGCTCGCCCTGGCCCTGTGGCGCGCCCCGGCGATCGAGGTGGCCGTGGTGGTGGACGAGCGGAGCGCCGGCTTCGCCGCCCTCGGAGCGGCTCACGCGAGCAGGGCGCCCGTCGTGGTCCTCTGCACCTCCGGGACCGCCGCCTCCAACCTGCACCCGGCGGTCAGCGAGGCCGACGAGTCCGCGGTCCCGCTGGTCGTCCTGACCGCCGACCGGCCGCCGGAGCTGCGCGGCATCGGGGCCGGACAGACGATCGACCAGCTGAAGCTCTACGGGGGCGCGGTGCGCTGGTTCTGCGAGGTGGGCACGCACGACGCTGACGACGCGGGCCTGCTGCACTTCCGGTCGGTCGCCTGCCGCGCGTACGCGGCGGCGGCAGGCGAGCCCAGGCCCGGACCGGTTCACCTGAACGTCCCCTGGCGCGAGCCCCTGGGGGACGAGCCGGTGGCGGGCGAGGTCACGGCGGCAAGCGGCCTGGCGCGACAGGGTCGCGGGGACCGCCCCCTTACCGCGGTCGCCCGATCGGCCCCGGCCGCCGCCGACGAGCTCGTGGCCGAGCTTGCCGGTCGGATCGCCGGTGAGCCGCGCGGCGTGATCCTGGCCGGCCGCCAGGTCGATCCTCACCTCGGCGAAGCGGTCGGGACACTGGCCGCCGCGAGCGGCTACCCGGTGCTCGCCGAGCCGACCTCTCAGGCGCGCTTCGGGCCCCACGACCGCTCACGGGTGATCGGCGCCTACGAGGCTGTCGCGCGGGCTCGTCCGGAAGAGCTCGAGCCCCGGCTGGTCCTGCGCTTCGGCGAGATGCCCACATGCAAGCCCCTGCGCCAGTGGCTCGGGTCCGTTGACGGGCTGCGCCAGATCGTCGTCGACGCCGGCTATGGCTGGAACGAGCCGACCCGGACCGCGGAGACGATCCTCCGCGCCGGCGGCGCGACGACTGCCCGCGCGCTGGCCGAGCGCCTGGATGCCGGCGGCGACGAGGCGTACCGCGGCGGCTGGCTGGCCGCGGCCGCCGCGGCCGACCGCGCCATCGACGAGCGGGCTGGGCGGCGACGAACTGTCCGAGCCGGGTGTCCAGCGGGCACTCGCCGGCGCCTACGCCGACGGGGACGTGGTCTACACGGCCTCCTCGATGCCGATTCGCGACCAGGAGGCCTACGCTCAGGGAACCCAGGCCGAGGTCCGCTTCCTGGCGAACCGCGGCGCGAACGGGATCGACGGGCTGGTCTCGTCCGGGATCGGGGCGGCCATCGCCAGCGGCCGTCCGACCTGGATCCTCACCGGCGACCTGGGGCTGTTCCACGACCTCAATGCGCTGGGCCTCCTGGCCTCAGCCGCGGTGCCGGTGCGAGTGGTCGCCTTCGACAACGGCGGCGGCGGCATCTTCGAGTTCCTGCCGCAGGCCTCCCAGGTCGGCCGCGACGAGTTCGAGGCTCTGTTCGGCACCCCGACGGGCCTGGAATGCGAGCGCGCAGCCGCCCTCTGGGGACTTGACTTCCGTCGCCTCCAGCGGGCTGACGACGTCGGAGCTTCCCCCGCGGGGCCGGAGCTGGTCGAGGTGCCGGTCGACCGGCGGCGCGGCGTCGAGCTGCGCGGCGAGCTCATGCGCGCGGCGGCGGACGCCGCCGCGCGGGCTGTCGTTAGCGGCTAGCCCCCCTCGGGGGTCGTCGTCTCGGTGGTGGAGGTCTCGGAGTCGCCGCAGTTCTCGGCCGTGTACTCCTCGAGCGTCGCGCTGGTCTCCTGGAAGTCAGCGGCCTGGTCCTGGAACTCCGTGGCGACGGCCAGCAGGTCCTCGGGGCTCTCGGCGTCCTGGGCCGCCGCGACGAAGTCGTCGAAGAACTGCTGGGCTTCCTCGACGTCGCCCTGGATCTCCTCCGGCGCGACGTCGGCGACCTCGCCGAACAGGCTCTGGGCCTCCTCGAGGGCATCCTGGGCGCCGCCGATGTCGTCGCCCGCGAGCCCAGCGAACGGATCCGGCGCCGCGCGGATCTCGTCGACCTTGTCGCAGAACGCGGTGATCTCGTCCTCATCGTCGCCTCCGCAGCCGGCGAGCGCCAGCACGCCGGCTGCCGCCACCGAGCCGATCCAAGCTCGTCTCATCCTGCTCCTCGTTCCGGTTCGCTACATCTCAGGGCGCGGCGGAGCCTACTCGCTGGCGCGGTCGCGGCGTGCGGGTGTACGTTTTGGGCGGCATGGAGGCGGAATCGAGATCCTCCGGCTCGGCCAGGCTGATCGGCCCCGCGCTGATCGGGGCCGCCGTGGCGGTCGCCCTGGGCGCTTACGGCAAAGCCCACGATCCGACCGGAAGCTCGATCCTCGGCGATGGCCTCTTCTTCAGCGCCACGCTGAACATGAAGGCGTGGCTCGCGACCGCGGTCGTAGGCCTAGCGCTGGTTCAGGTGGTGTCGGCGCTTCGGATCTACGGCCGCTTTGGGACTCGGTCGGTCGGCCGCATGGGTCACCACCCTCCACCGCGCTTCCGGGATCACAGCCTTCCTGCTCTCGCTGCCCGTGGTCTACCACTGCCTCTGGGCGCTTGGGTTCCAGGACGCGGACACTCGGGTCCTGGCCCACTCACTCGCCGGCTGCTTCTTCTACGGCGCCTTCACCGCGAAGATGCTCACGCTCAGGATCGACCCCGTGCCGGGCTGGGCGATCCCGGTCCTGGGCGGCTCGGTCTTCACGGCTCTGGTTGTGATCTGGCTGACCAGCTCGCTCTGGTTCTTCGACAACTTCGGCTTCCCGCAGTTCTAGGGGCCTACCCGGCCAGGAGCGGCAGCAGCGCCGCCAGCTTGAGCTCGGTCTCGGCCAGCTCGGCGGCAGGGTCGGAGTCGGCGACGATGCCCGCGCCGGCGAACAGGTGCGCGGTGCGGTCGCGCAGGAGCGCCGACCTCAGCCCGACGCAGAACTCGCCATCCTCGGCCGCGTCCATCCACCCGATCGGCCCCGCGTACCAACCCCGGTCGAGACCCTCGAGCCGCGCGATCGCCTCGAGCGCCCCCTCGGGCGGCTCGCCGCCGACCGCCGGCGTCGGGTGCAGCAGGCCGGCGAGCTCGACGGCCGAGCGGGGCTGCGCGAGCTGCGCGTGGATCGGGGACGCCAGGTGTTGGATGTTCGCGATCTTCACCAGCGCCGGCTCGGGCGCGCCCTCCACCCACACGGCGTGCGGGCGCAGCGCGCTGGTGATCCGCCGCACCACGAACTCGTGCTCGGCCTGGTCCTTCGCCGAGTGAAGGAGGCCCTCGCCCAGATGGTCGTCGACGGCCGGGTCGGCGCTGCGCCTGGTGGACCCCGCCAGCGCGACCGTGGCGGCCCCGGCCCCGCTGCGTCGAATCAAGAGCTCGGGGCTGGCACCCAGGAAGGCGCCCTCGGGCGAGCCGCAGCAGAAGCAGAAGCAAGTCGGGAAGGCCGAGCGGAGCGCCGCGAAGACCGGCCCGGAATCGTGAGCTCGGGGCGCGTCGACGCGAACCTCCCTCGCGAGTACGAGCTTCTCGCGGGAGCCGCCCTTGACCTCGGCAACCGCCGCCGCCACCGCGGCCTCGTATTCGCCCGGCGCCGACGGGCTGGTGATGTGAGCCTCGTCGCTTGGGTGCGGATCCCGAAGCGGCAGGGAGACATCGGCCAGGGCCTGGGTTCGCGCGCCCAGCCGCGAGAGCGCCCGATCTGAGCCCGGTCCCGAGAGCAGCGAAAGGGTCATGAGCGTCCTGCCGTCGCGGCGCCACAACGCCAGCTCCGGAAGGGACATCAGCGCCGGGGGGAAAGAGGACCAGTGTGCCTCGCGGCCGCCGTCCGGGGCGAAAGCGAAGCCCCCGGTCCAGACCGGGCCCGCTCCGGCGGGCAGCTCCGCGGGCTCGTCGGCCAGGCGGCCGCGGACCAGCGCGGCGCAATCCCGGCCGACGTCGGCGAAGCGGCCGTCGCCGCGCGAGACCACATCGGCCGCCGTCCCCAGTCCGGCGAGGGCGAACCCCTCGTCGGGCTCCTCCCAACAGAACCAGCGGTCTCCCGCCATCCGAGAGCCGAAGACTGCGGCGGCCGGGTCCGCGATCTCGACCGGCACCGTGACGCTCACAAGGCGGCGCCCGTCCGCCCGCTCGAGGAGCGATTGGAGCGCGTCAAGGCTTGGTCGAGCGCTCAGGTAGGCCATGGGCTACCCGAAGTATCGGCGAACCGGCTACTGGTCGGGCTTGGACTTGGTGATGGCGACTTCGCCGGTGCGGGCCATCTCGATCAGCCCGTGCGGGCGGACCATCCGCTCGAACGAGTCGATCTGCTCCTGCGGGCCCGTGACCTCGATCGTGAGGGTGCGACGCGAGACGTCCACGATCGACCCCCCGAAGATCTCGGCGAACTGCATGATCTCGGCGCGGCTCTCGACCGCCGCCGAGACCCGGAACAGCGCCATCTCCCGCGCGATGGTCGCGTCGGGCTCCATGTCGCGGATCTTGATCACGTTGACGAGCTTGTGGAGCTGCTTCGTGACCTGGTCGATCGGGTGCACCGCCCCGTCCAGGGTGAGGGTGATCCGCGAGATGTCCGGGTCCTCGGTGGGCCCGACGGCGAGGGTGTCGATGTTGAACCCCCGGCGGCTGAACAGGCCAGCGATGCGGGCGAGCACGCCCGGCCGGTTCTCGACCGTCAGCGAAAGGATGTGCTTGCGCCCGGTGAGTGCACGCGACGCCTCGAGGTCCTCGAGCTTGATCAGGTCTGGTGTGCCGGCTTCCATCAGCCCACCATGTCGCGCGCCGCGGCGCCGGCCGGGATCATCGGGAAGCAGTTCTCGTCCTGCGACACGTGTACGTCCAGCAGGACGGGCCCCTCGGTCTCGAGGGCGGTGCGCATCGCGTCGCGGACCTCGGACTTCTCGGAAACCTGGAGCCCGGTCCACCCGAAGGCCTCGGCCAGCTTCGGCCAGTCGGGGCTGGGCCCCATCTCGACCGCCGAGTAGCGCTTCTCCCAGAACAGCTCCTGCCATTGGCGGACCATGCCGAAGTGGCCGTTGTTCATCAGGAAGACCTTGACCGGGATCTCGTGGTGGGCGGCCGTCGCCATCTCCTGGCAGGTCATCACCAGGCTGCCGTCGCCGGAGAGCGAGATGACCGTGTCGTCCGGGCAGGCGACCTTGGCGCCGATCGCCGCGGGGAGCCCGAACCCCATCGTCCCCAGGCCGCCCGAGTTGAGCCACTGACGGGGGCGGTTGAAGTGGTAGTACTGCGCCGCCCACATCTGGTGCTGGCCGACGTCAGAGGTGATGATCGCGTTGCCCTCTGTGGCCTCGTACATCGCCTCGACCATCAGCTGCGGCTTGATCTCGCCGTCGCGTGAGTCGTCATAGCGCAGCGGATACGCGGTCTGCCACTCATGGATCTGCTTCCACCAGTCGTCCAGGCGGGCGGTGTCCGCCTTGAGCGCGTTGTACTCGCGGGTCAGCTTGGGTAGCACGTCCTTGGCGTCGCCGACGATCGGGATGTGGGCGGCAATGTTCTTCGAGATCTCGGCCGGATCGACGTCGATGTGGACGAACTTGGCGCGGGGGGCGAACTCGGAGAGCTTGCCGGTGATGCGGTCGTCGAAGCGGGCGCCGACGGCGATGATCAGGTCGGCCGTGTCCATCGCGTAATTGGCGGCGCGCGTACCGTGCATCCCAAGCATGCCCAGCCACTGCTCGTGCGGGGCAGGGAAGGCGCCAAGGCCCATCAGGGTCAGGGTCACCGGGAAGCGGTCCGAGGCGCAGAACGACCGAAGCTCCTCGGACGCGTTGGCGTTGATGACCCCGCCGCCGGCGTAGATCACCGGCCGCTGGGCGTTCGCCAAGGCCTTTGCCGCGAGCCGGATCTGCTTGATGTTGCCCTCGGTCGTGGGGCTGTAGCCGGGCAGGTCTGGGGCGCCCTCCGCCGGGGAGTAGTCCACGTCGGCGCGCGAGAGGTCCTGCGGGATGTCGACCAGCACGGGGCCGGGCCGGCCTGTCGAGGCGATGTGGAAGGCGGCGTGGATGTACTCGGGGATGTGGCGAGGGTCGGTGACCAGCAGCGAGTGCTTCACCACCGGCATCGTGATCCCGGTGACGTCAGCCTCCTGGAAGCCGTCGGTACCGATCAGGTCGGTTCGGACCTGGCCGGTGACGAACACGGTCGGCACCGAGTCCATCATCGCGTCGGCGATCGGGGTGACCAGGTTGGTAGCGCCCGGCCCCGAGGTCGCGAGCGCGACGCCCACTCGGCCCGAGGCCTTGGCATAGCCCTCGGCGGCGTGGCCCGCGCCCTGCTCGTGACGGGCCTGGATGTGCGTGAACTTGGCGTCGTAGATCGCGTCGTAGGTGGGCAGGTTGGCGCCTCCGGGAATCCCGAAGACGTGGTCTACCCCCTCGGCCTCGAGGGCCTGGACGAGTGCGTCGGCAGCGCGCATCAGTGGAATTGTAGGGCCGAGACACAAAGTGTCTCGGCAGCAGCATGTCAGGCGGCGAAGCCGCCGCAAGTGATTCGGGAAGCGCCTCTCGGCGGGGTCAGCGCGCGCCGATCGTGCCGCTAGGAGTCGCCTGCGACGGTGGTGCCGTCGGAGGCCTCGGTGGCGAGCTGGCCCTCCAGCTCGCCGGGCTTCCAAGCCGTCGTCGGCAGGATCGCGCGGTCGATGACACGGTCCTTGTGCGCCGAGATGATGCCCAGCATCGAGCGCACCAGCTCCTCGCCCAGCAGGCTTGGCTCGAGGCCCAGGTCGCGCAGCTTCGTGTTCGTGGCGTTGTAGTAGTGCTGCTCGGCCTCGACGCGGGGGTTCGGGAAGGTCTTGATCTCGACGTCGATCCCCACCTCGGCGGCGCTGCGCTTGACGAGCTCCGCCAGCTCGGAGACCGAGAACTGCTCGGTGAACTGGTTGAAGACGCGGTAGTCGCCCAGGTCGGCCGGGTTGTTCACCGCAAGTTCGACGCACTGAAGAGTGTCGCGGATGTTCAGGAAGCCACGGGTCTGCCCGCCCTCGCCATAGACCGTGAGCGGGTGGCCGATCACGGCCTGGACACAGAACCGGTTCAGCACCGTGCCGAAGTACTGGTCGTAGTCGAAGCGGGTGATCAGGCGCTCGTCGCCGGCGGACTCGTCGGTCTCGATCCCGTACACGACCCCCTGGTTCAGGTCCGTGGCGCGCAGCCCCCAGATCCGGCACGCGAAGTGGATGTTGTGCGAGTCGTGGACCTTCGAGAGGTGGTAGAGCGAGCCGGGCATCTTCGGGAACGGCAGCGTGTCCTTGCGTCCCTTGTGCTCGATCTCGATGAACCCCTCCTCGATGTCGATGTTCGGGGTCCCGTACTCGCCCATCGTCCCGAGCTTCACCAGGTGGCAATCGGGGACGCGATCCCGCATCGCGAACAGGAGGTTGAGCGTGCCGATCACGTTCGTGTACTGCGTCTCGACCGCCGCCTCGCGCGACTTCATCGAGTAGGGCGCCGAGGGCTGCTCGCCGTAGTGGACGATGGCCTCCGGGAGGGTCTCGTCGATCACCTTCTCCAGGAACTCGTGGTCCTCGATCGAGCCGACGAACGAGCGGATCTCGTTGCCGGACGCGTCGCTCCAGGCCTCGATCCGGTCGTCCAGCGAGCGGATCGGGGTGAGCGAGTCGGTGGAGTTCTCGGTATGCCAGCGGCGCCGGGAGAAGTTGTCGACGACCGAGACGTCGTGCCCCTGCTTCGAGAAGCGCATCGCCGTCGGCCAGCCGAGGTACCCGTCGCCACCCAGGATCAGGATCCTCATGAGTCGCGGGAGGGTAGCGGAGGTGCTGGCGGCGCCCGCCAAAAGGGGCGAACGACGGGGCGGCGGATGCAAGGCGGGGCGTCAGGCGGCGGGTGAGGCCGGTCTATCCTCCGCTGCCGCTCATGGTCCCCGTCGCCGACCTCCTTCCCCAGGAGCTGACCGCCCTTCGCGTCGGCGGCCTGGTGCTGGCCGTTGCGATCGGGGCCTACGCGGTCTGGCGGCGGCGGACGCTGCGTAACGCGGACGTCCTGATCCTCCTGGTGATTGCGCTCGCGCTCGCGCTCGTCTCGGGCACCGACCTGCTCGACTCGATCCTCTCGGCCTTCTCGTTCGAGCGCGAGAACGGCACCCGGATCGTGGGCGTCGCGGTGTTCGCGATCTTCATCCTCTTCCTTCTCGTACTCCGCGCGCTCTCGCAGAGCTCGCGGATCACGAGCGAGTTGTCCGCCGTGCTCGAGGGCCTGGCCTGGGACCGCTTCCGACGCGACGGCCATCCCGGGCGCTTCCGCGGCAAGGTCGCGGTGCTCGTCCCGGCCTACAACGAGGCCGACAACATCGCCACCGTCCTCGAGCGGATCCCGCCCGAGGTGTGCGGCGAGCCGACGGCGGTGCTGGTCGTGGACGACGGCTCGCGCGACGGGACGGCCGAGGTCGCGGAGGCCGCGGGGGTCGTGGTCGCCCGGCACGTCGTGAACCGCGGCGGCGGCGCGGCGCTGCGAACGGGCTACCGCCTGCTCGCAGACTCGGAGGCGAACATCGTGGTGACGCTGGACGCCGACGGCCAGCACCTGCCCTCGGAGATGCCGCGCCTGGTCGAGCCCGTCCTCTCCGGCGAGGTGGCGATGGCCCACGGCTCCCGAGTGCTGGGCGATGCCGAGGAGAACCACCGGGCCCGCGAGCTGGGGATCGTGTTCTTCAACAAGGTGGTCTCGTTCATCACCCGGACGAAGGTGACCGACTGCTCGAACGGCTACCGGGCGGTGCGCGCCGACGTCCTCCCCACGCTCGTGCTGCGCCAGGAGCAGTTCCACACCTCGGAGTTCATGATCGAGGCGATCAAGCGCGGCATCCCGGCGAAGGAGGTGCCGGTGACGGTCGTCTCCCGCCTCTCCGGCCACTCGAAGAAGCCGGCCGTGGTGCGCTACGGGATGGGCTTCGCCAACGCGATCGTCAGGACCTGGCTGCGCTAGCCCCGCCGCGCCTCGCGCGCGGCCGCGATCGCCCCGGGGGTGCGGACCTCGTCCGGCTCCGGCAGGTACAGGTCCTCGCCGCAGACGCTGCAGACCTGCACGTAGAGCTTCTGGACCTTGCCGCAGCGCGGGCAGCGCCGCTCGGGCTCGAGGCGCTCGGACCGGTGCAGGATCACGGCGATCAGGCCGATCACCGGCAGCACGAACCCGATCAGGAACCAGATGAAGAACGAGCTCCCCTTGCCGCGGCCGATGATGCCGGTGGCGAGGCCGAACGCGCCAAGTACGACCAGCGCCTCCACTGGGGCTACTCCTTGACCGGGCGGTGGGTCCCGCCGCGCTCGTAGACGGCGTCGCCGAGCGGCCGCGGGTGCCCGATCGATCCCACCTCGGCGACGTCGCGCGAGAACGGGAGGCCCACCGTCCAGTCGGCGATGGCTCGGATCTTGCGGGCGATCCCGGGGACCTGGCTCATGTGGTAGCTGCGGGCCATCCACCAGGCGAGGAAGCCGCGGAAGCGCTTATTCCCGAGCTGGCCGACGGCCTTGTAGCGCCCGAGGTTCACGAAGGCGGCGTTGGCGTGGTAGCCGAAGCGCCGTGGCTTGGTGGCCACCCCCAGCGCGGCGGCGATGTTGTGGGCGACCGCGGGACCCTGCCGGACGGCGTGCTGAGCGGTGGGCGGGCACGGCCTGGCGCCGTCGGCGTTGGGGTCGGGGACGGCGGCGCAGTCGCCGATCGCCCAGACGCCGTCGAGGCCCTTCACGCTCATGTACTCGTCGACCTCGACCTTGCCGTGGTCGTCGAGGGGCAGCGACAGGCTGTTCAGGCTGGGGTGCGGGGCGACGCCGGCGGTCCACACGATCGTCTTCGTCGGGATCGTCTCGCCGGTCGAGAGGCGCGCGAAGTCCTCGCCGGCCTCGTCGAGCATGGTCCCGAGCCTGATGTCGATGCCCCGGCCACGAAGCTCGCGCACCGCGTAGTCGGCCAGCCCGGCGTCGACCTCGGGCAGCACGCGGTCGAGCGCCTCGACCAGGATCCAGCGCATCCCCTGCAGCCGGGCCCGCGGGTAGCGCTCGATCGCGTCGACGGCGAAGTCCTGAAGCTCGGCGAGCGCCTCGAGGCCCGAGTAGCCGCCGCCGACGAAGACGTACGTCAGGAGCTCCTCGCGGCGAGCCGGGTCGTCGGTCGAGTTGGCCCGCTCGAGCGTGTCGACGACATGGTTTCGCAGCCAGATCGCGTCGGCCAGGCTCTTGAACCCGATCGCGTTGCGGTCGAGCCCCGGGACCGGGAGCGATCGCGAGACCGAGCCGACGGCGACCAGGAACTGGTCGTACCGGAGGGTCTCGTCGTCGCCCTCGTGGGTCTTGAGCTCCAGGGTGCGCGTCTCGGGATCGTGGCCGGAGATCGCGCCGAGCCGCAGGTAGGTGCGCCGCAGGATGTCGCGCAGGGGCGTCACGACGTGGCGCGGTTCCAGAGTCCCCGCCGCGGCCTCTGGGAGGAACGGCGTGTACAGCATGAAGTTGACGTCGTTGACCAGGATCAGCCGAGCGGACTGCGGCGGGAGCAGGCGCTCGAGCTCGCGTGCCGCGGACATCCCGCCGAAGCCACCACCGGCGATGACGACGTTCCAGGCCATGCCCTCAGTATGCCCGATGCGAAGGCGGCTTGTAACACGCTGTTACAAGCCCAGCTGAGCCCGGATCAGCCGCGTGACCTCTCCCCCATCGGCGCGGCCCTTCGTCTCGCGCATCACGTAACCGACCAGCGGCCCGACGGCCTTCATGTTGCCGTCGCGGACTCGTGCCGCGGCATCGGGATCGGACTCGATCGCGGCCTTGACGATCGCCTCGAGCTCGCCCGAGTCATCCATCTGGCCGAGCCCTTCGCGCTCGACGACCTCGGCCGGGTCGCCACCCTCCGCGACGAGCGTCGCCAGGACCTGGCGGGCGGCGGTGCTCGAGATCGACTTGCCGGCGGCGAGGTCTGCGAGGGAGCCCAGGGCCTGCGGTGAGACCCGCGATTCCGAGGGCCCCCCGCCGGCGTCGGCTTCGCGCAGGGCGGCCACGAGGTCGCCGACCACCCAGTTCGCCACCGTGCGGGGGTCGGCGGCCGATGCGGCGCCGGCCGCCGCCTCGAAGTACGAGGCGAGCTCGGCGTCGTAGGCCAGCTGGTCCGCCTGCTTCTCGGACAGGCCGAACTGGTCGAGGTACCGCGCGTGGCGGGCCTCGGGAAGCTCCGGCAGCGACTCCCTGGCCTCGGTCAACATCTGCTCGGTTGGCGCCAACGGAACCAGGTCGGGCTCGGGGAAGTACCGGTAGTCGTGGGCCTCCTCCTTCGAGCGCAGCGAGGTCAGCGCACCCGTCCGCGGGTCGAAGTGAAGGGTCTCCTGCTCGACTCGCTCGCCACTGGCAACCACGCCCCGCTGGCGGTCGAGCTCGGCCGCGATGCCGCGCTCGATGAACCGGAAGGAGTTCATGTTCTTCAGCTCGGTCTTGGTGCCCAGCTCCTGTGCGCCGGCGGGCCGGACGGAGATGTTCGCGTCGCAGCGCAGGCTCCCCTCCTCCATGTTCACGTCCGAGGCGCCCGTCTGCTTGACGGTGGCGCGGAGCAGCTGCAGCCATTCGCGGGCCGAGGCGCCGTCGCGCAGGTCGGGCTCGGTCACGATCTCGACCAGCGGCGTGCCGCCGCGGTTGAAGTCGACGAGCGATGCGCCCGAGCCATGGATCCGGCCCGACTCGCCGAGGTGGATCAGCTTCGCGGCGTCCTCCTCGAGGTGCACGCGGTGGATGCGGACGTCCCCCAACCGCCCGTTGGTGGCAAGCGGGATGTCGTACTGGCTGATCTGGTAGGCCTTCGGGTTGTCGGGATAGAAGTACTGCTTGCGGTGAAAGATCGACCGCGCCGCGACGTCGCAGTCAAGCGCCATGGCGATCGCCAGCCCGTAATGCACGGCCCGCTCGTTGAGCGTGGGCAGAACGCCGGGGTGTGCCAGGCAGACCGGGCACGTGTGCACGTTCGGCTCATCCCCGAAGGAGAGCTCGCACCCGCAGAACATCTTCGTGCGGGTGCGCAGCTGGACGTGGATCTCGAGCCCGATGACGGCCTCCAGCTCAGCCATACCCCAGCCCCTCGATTTGCTCCTCGCCCATCCCGAAGAAGTGGCCGACCTCGTGAAAGACCGTGCGCTTGACCTCCTCGGCGTCGGGGTTCGCCTCGCGGAAGATGACGATTCGCTGGACGCCTCCGATCGGGTCGTAGATGCCCATCAGCCCGTCGGGGTGCGAATCCTCGACGATCACCGCCACCTCGCCCAGCCGCCGGCGCGCCCAGTCGGGCAGCTCGTCCAGCGCTTCGATCGCCGCGGCGTGGACCTCCTCCTCGGTCACTCCGGGGGGCTCCCGTCGAACTCCAGCGCTCCCTCGAGCGCGTGCGCGGCGTCCAAGAGCAGCGTCTCGCTGAACGCGGGACTGGTGAGCTGAAGACCCACCGGAAGCCGGGGGCCGCCGCCGTCCGGCTCGGCCAGGCCGCAGGGGATCGAGATCGCCGGGATCCCCGCGAGCGACATCGGCACCGTGAAGTAGTCCGACAGGTACATCGCCAGCGGGTCCTGCGTCCGGGCGCCGAGCTCGAACGCCACCGTGGGCGAGGTCGGTGTGGCGATCAGGTCGAACGAGTCGAAGGCCTGACGGAAGTCGTCGGCGATCTTCGTGCGGACGCGCTGGGCGCGCCCGTAGTAGGCGTCGTAGTACCCGGAGGAGAGCGCGTACGTCCCAAGCATGATCCGGCGCTTCACCTCGGCGCCGAAGCCCGCGGCCCGCGTCGACTCGTACATCTCGGTGAGGTCGCCGGGGTCGTCGTCGCGCATGCCGTAGCGCACCCCGTCGTAGCGGGCGAGGTTCGACGAGGCCTCAGCCGGGGCCAGCACGTAGTACGCCGAGATGCCGTGTTCGGCGTGCGGCAGCTCGCACTCTCCGACCTCCGCGCCCAGCTCGCGGATCACGCCGAGGCTGCGGGCGAATGCCTCCGCCACTCCGGGCTCGACCCCCTCGGCCTCGTGCGAGAAGTCCCTGGCCACGCCGACGCGGAGCCCCGAGAGGTCGGTTCGGCTGGGCAACTCGACGCCGGCCTCGATCCCGACGCAGGTGGAATCCATCTCATCGGCGCCGGCCAGCACCTGCAGCAAGAGCGCGGCGTCGGTCACGTCCCGGGTCAGCGGCCCGCACTGGTCGAGCGACGACGCGAAGGCGATCATCCCGTAGCGGGAGACGGCCCCGTAGGTGGGCTTCAGCCCGACGATTCCGCACAGTGCAGCGGGCTGGCGGATCGAGCCGCCGGTGTCGGTCCCGAGCGCCCACGGGGCGAGGCGCCCGGCCACGGCGGCTGCCGAGCCGCCGGAGGACCCGCCTGGGACGCGGTCCTTGGTACCAGGGGTTTCGAACGGGGCCGTAGGCGGAGTTCTCGTTCGACGAGCCCATCGCGAACTCGTCCATGTTGGTCTTGCCCAGGATGCGCGCACCGGCGTCGGACAGGCGGGCGACCGCGGTCGCCGTGTACGGCGGGCGGTAGCCCTCGAGGATGCGGGAGCCCGCGGTGGTGTCGATGCCCTCGGTGCAGAAGATGTCCTTGACGGCGACCGGCATGCCCGCGCAGGGTCTCGCCACCCGTGCCGGAGCTGCCGGCCTCCGCCCGCCACAGGTAGGCGCCGAGCTCGTCGCCGGCGGCGGCCTTCGCGTAGGCGTCGAAGTACTCCGACGCGTCCAGGTCCGCCGCCTCGATCCGACCCAGGGCCTGGGCCGCGGTGAGCTCGAGTAGGTCGCTCACCGACTAGGCCTGAGGGCATGGGACGCGGAAGGCGCCGTCGGCGGGATCGGGGGCGGGCTCGAGGGCGCGCTCGCGGGGCAGGCTCGCGCGCGGCTCGTCCGGCCGCATGACGTTCTCGAGCTCGACCACGTGCGCGGTGGGCTCGACGCCCTCCAGGTCAAGGCTCGAGATCCGCTCGACGTGGTCGAGGATCGTCGAGAGCTCGCCGGCCATGCGGTCGACGTCGGCCTCGGAGAGCCGAAGCCGCGACAACCTCGCGACGTGCAGGACCTGATCGCGCTCGATCACGGGTGCGAGTGTAGGTACTCGGATAGGATCGCCGCCCTCATGACGGGGGCGGCCGCCGAGCGATTCGTTGTCTTCAACCTGCGCCTGCTGGCGGCCACGTTCGCCCTGGTCGGGCTGCTGTTCATCGCCCTGCCGGATGGCACGCTCGCCGCGCTCGACGACTTCGGCGAATGGCTGCCGCTGGGCCAGTTCGCGGCGGCGCCGGAGACGCTCCAGCAGCTCTGGCTGGCCCTGGGGTTCTCCTACATGGTCGTCATCACCGGCATCTGCCTGGTTGTGCAGGCGGACGTCGTTCGCTACCGCCCGCTTCTCCTCGTCCTGGCCGCCGGGAAAGCAGCGTCGTCGCTGGCGGCGCTGGGCGCCTATCTCTTCGACGACGACGTCTTCGCCTACCTCCTGAACTTCCTGGTCGACGGCTTCCTCGTAGGGGTCGCCCTTCTGCTCTGGTCGCTCGCCGGCCGGGTCTCCGAGCACGCCGCCCCGACCTGAAGGCGCGCCCCGGGGCTGGCTGCCGCCGAGCTGCGCATCCTGCGCGCCTTCGCCGAGGCCCAGGCGCCCGGGATCGGCCCGCTGCCCGCCGCAGCCGGTAACGAGACCGGCGATCCGGGGGCCGTGGACGTCGCCGGGCCGCTCAACCGGTTCCTGGCGACGCTGCCCCGCCGACGCATGCTGCTGGTGAAGGTCGGGCTCCGCGTGTTCGACAGGCTGCCGTTCCCCTGGCGCTTCAGCCGGTCGAGCCTGGACGCTCGCCAGGACTTCCTGGCTCGACTGGAGGCTGCCGAGCGCCCCCTCGCCGGCGAGCTGATGCTGTTCCTGAAGGTGCTGACCGGGCTCGGCTACGGCAACGATGCGTCCGTGCGCGCCTCGATCGGCTACGAGATCGCCTGCGGGATCGACACGGAGGGCTCCCCCCTTCCGGCGCCCGGCGGCTCCCTGGGCAGCCTCGAGCCCGAGGCACAGGTCGAGGAATGCGATGTGGCGATCCTGGGGTCCGGCGCCGGCGGCGCGGCTGCGGCCACGGTGCTGGCCGAGACCGGCCTGGACGTGGTCGTCCTCGAGGCCGGGCCCTACATGGACCGCAACTCCTACCCGGAGGAGCCGCTGGCTGCGCTGGCTGCGCTCTACCGCGACGGCGGCCTGACCATCGCCGAGGGACGCCCCGCGATCCCGACCCCGGTCGGCCGCGCGGTGGGCGGCACCACGGTGATCAACTCGGGCACCTGTTTCCGGGCCCCGGACGAGGTGCTGGCGCGCTGGCGCGATGAGCACGGCATCGGTTGGATCACCGAGCTGGACCCGGACTACGCCGAGGGCGAGGAGATGCTGTCCGTGGCGCCGGTGGACCCCGAGCGGATGGGCCGAAACGGCCAGCTCGTCATGGAGGGCGCCGACGCCCTTGGCCTCAGCCACCACCCGCTGTCGCGAAACGCTGGGCGCTGCACCCAGTGCAGCGCCTGCCCGCAGGGCTGCCGGCTGGACGCCAAGCGGGCCGCTCACGTCTCCTATCTGCCTCGGGCCGTCGCCGCAGGCGCTCGGATCAGGGCGGGCGTACAGGCCGACAGGATCGTGTTCGAGGGCGAGCGGGCCGTCGCGCTGCGCGGGCGTTCGGGGATGGCGTGGCACCAAAACGGCGCGCCCACCCACGAACGAGCGTCCGGCCACGGCTCCGGGCGTCCGTACGAGCTTCGGGCCCGCCGGGCGGTGGTGCTCGCCGGCGGCGCCTTTGGAACGCCCGAGCTGCTGTTGCGGTCGGGCTTCTCCTCGCCCAGCGGCCGCCTTGGGCACAACCTCCGGATTCACCCTGCGTGCTGGGTGGGCGCGCGGTTCGCCGAGGAGGTGCGCGGCTGGGACGGCGTCATGCAGAGCTACGCGGTTGACGAGTGGCAGGACCGCGGGATCCTGCTCGAGGCGACATTCACCCCGCTGGCGTTCGGCGCGCAGTGGCTGCCCGGGACCGGCCCGGCCCACCAGGAGCGGATCCTTGCCTACGACCGCATCGCGTCGACCGGCGTCCACCTCTCCGACAACTCGACCGGGCGGGTGGGCCTGGCCTCGGATGGGTCGCTGAGGATCACCTACGGGCTCACCCGCGACGATGCCGCCAAGCTCACTTTCGGAATCGCTCGCGCGGTCGAGCTGTTCTACGCCGCGGGGGCCGAGGAGGTCTATCCCCAGATCGCCGGCATCCCCACCATCACTCGTGCGGGGGCGGCCGAGCTGGACTCCCGCCCTCCGGCCGCGCGGCGCCTGCGCCTGGAGGCGTTCCATCCGATGGGCACAGCGGGGATGGACGCGTCGCCCCGGCGCGGCGTCGTGGGCACCGACGGCGCCGTCCACGGCGCCGCGGGCCTCTACGTGGCCGACGGCTCGCTGTTCCCCAGCTCGATCGGCGTCAACCCGATGATGACCATCATCGCGATGGCCTCACGGGTGTCGCGCCAGCTGGCCGACTCTCTGGCGTGAGCACGCGAAACGGCCGCCCGAAGGCGGCCGTCGCGCACTCGGTCCCGGGCGGCTTGCCCCGGGGAGGCTGCCTACTGGGCCGGGGGCGCGGGCGGCGGTGGGCGGCGGGGGCGGCGGTGGCGGGGCGGCGCCGCCGCTGGGCGAGCCGCTGAACGACGCCCCTTCCTCCTGCATGGCCATCCATCCTCCCGCGGCTACCCCGCCGGCCGCGATCAGGCCCAGGAACACCCCGATGCCGCGTCCGATGTCGACGCCGAACTCATCGGCACCGCCGTCGGGCGGGCTGATGATCCGGAAGATCACCAGGACCACGGCGAGGATGCCGAGGCCGGCGGTGATGGCGCTGAGCGCGATTGGCAGGTCGACCTGGCGTCTGCGAGGCGGCCGCGATCGCCAGGGCGATGCCCGCGAACGCCGCAAGCAGGAGGATGAAGCGGATCAACTCCATGGTCTCCCAGGCGTTGCCGCCGACGCTGATGTCGGCGAAGCCGCCGCCCACATCGACCGTGAACCAGTCGAAGATGAACATGATCAGGAGAAGGGCGATCCCCGCGGCTCCCGCCAGCTTCTCCCCTGTGTTCAGTCTGTTTACGTCCATTCACTCTCCCCCGGCGATCGGGTAGGGACCTTGTGCATTCGCAGCCTATAGCCGCCGGTGGTCGGATCTACCCGGCTCGAGGGAGGGACGGACGGCTATTCGACCCCCGCTCGGGCGCGCGCTGCATCGAGCGTGTTGCGCAGGAGCATCGCGATCGTCATCGGGCCGACCCCGCCTGGAACCGGCGTTATCGCTCCCGCGACCTCGCTGACGGCGGCGAAGTCCACGTCGCCCACCAGGCCGTCGTCGGTGCGGTTTGTGCCCACGTCGATCACGGTGGCGCCCGGCCGGACCATCTCGGCGGTGACGAGGCCCGGCGCTCCGGCGGCAGCGACGATCACGTCCGCCCGGCGAGCACACAGCGGCCAGATCGCGCGTGCGCGAGTGGCACATGGTCACCGTGGCGTTCGCGTTCACCAGCAACGAGGCAAGCGGGCGGCCGACGAGGATCGAGCGGCCCACGATCGCGACCTCGGCGCCTTCGATCTGGGTGCCGCCGGCGCGTAGGAGCTCGACCACGCCCTGCGGGGTGCACGGCACGAGCCCTGGACGTCCCTGGGCCAGCAGCCCGGCGCTTGCCACCGTCAGGCCGTCGACGTCCTTCGCCGCCGGGATCCGCTCGATCACCTGGTCCTGGTCGTGGCCGTCCGGCAGCGGAAGCTGGACGAGGATGCCGTCGACGTCGTCGTCGACGGCGAGCTCGGCGACCAGGTTCAACAGCTCGCCGGGGGAGGCGTCCGCATGAAGGCCGTGGTGGATCGAGCGCATGCCGGCCTCCTCGGTCTGCTTGCGCTTGGAGCCGACGTACACATGAGAGGCCGGGTCGTCGCCGACCAGGACTGTCGCAAGGCCGGCCCGGCGGCCGGCGGCGGCCTCGAACTCGACGGCGCCGCGGGCCACCTCGGCCCGGACCGCGGCGGCAACGGCCTTGCCGTCGATCACGGTGGCCGCCATCAGCCCGCCTTGCGGATCGGCGCGTAGTCGGCCATCAGCTTGCGCTCGCTGCCGTCGGAGGCGAAGCGGACGACCACGACCGAGCCGGGCTCGACCGAGGTCACGACCCCCTCGCCGAACGAGGCGTGGACGACGTCGTCGCCGGTGCGGAACGAGACCATGCTCCGGGTTGGGCGGCTTGCGGAGGTCGTCGGTGGTCGGCAGCCCGCCGCCGCGCGAGCCGAAGCTGCCACCCAGGACGGCTGCCCGGCCACCGCTCCCTCCCCCGCCGCTCTGCCAGCCGGTTCTGGGCGCCGATACCTGGCGCTCGACCAGCTTGTCGGGCAGCTCGCCCAGGAACCGCGACGGCAGGTTGTAGCCGCTGCCCCCGAACAGGGATCGCCGCCGCGCGCAGCTGAGGTAGAGGCGCTGGCGCGCCCTGGTGAGCCCGACGTAGCAGAGGCGTCGCTCCTCCTCCAGGTTGCCCTCCTCGATCGAGCGCGAGTGCGGGAACACGCCCTCCTCGCAGCCGATCAGGAAGACGGCCTCGTACTCGAGCCCCTTGGCGTTGTGCAGCGTCATCAACGTGATCAGGCTCTCGCCCTCGCGCATCGAGTCCTGGTCGGACAGCAGCGAGATCTGCGCGAGGAACTCCTCGAGCGGGCTGGTATCGCTGTCGCCCTCCATCGCCCGGTTCGCGTCGAACTCGCCCGCCACGCCGATCAGCTCCTGAAGGTTCTCGACGCGGCCCTCGGCCTCGATCGTGCGCTCGGCCTCGAGCGCCTCCAGGTAGCCGGTCTCGCGGAGCGTCGCATCGAGGATCTCGGCCACAGGCCTGCCCTCGACGCGGTCGCGCCAGGGCGACCATCGTGTCGGCGAAGCGACGCACTGCCCGCTGGGGGCCGGTGCCCAGGCCCGGGACGCGCTCCACCTCGCGGATCACGTCCCAGACGTCGGTCCCGGTGGTGTTGGCGTGCGAGAGCAGCCGGGCCTGGGTCTGGTTGCCGATCCCGCGCCGGGGCGAGTTGACGATGCGCTGGAACGAGACGGCGTCGGCCGGGTTCGCCAGGAACTGCAGGTAGGCGACGGCGTCCTTGATCTCGGCTCGGTCGTAGAACTTCGTGCCCCCGATGACCTGGTAGGGCAGCTCGAAGCGGACCAGCGTGTCCTCGAGCACCCGGCTCTGCGCGTTGACGCGGTAGAAGACCGCGATCTCGTCGCGGGCGATCCCCTCGTCCGTGCACAGCCGCTCGACCTCGGCCGCGACGTACCGCGCCTCGGCGTGCTCGTCGTCGAGCTCGGCGACGGTGATCGGGTCGCCGCGGCCCACGTCGGTCCACAGGTGCTTCGGCTTCTGCTCGCGGTTGTTGGCGATGACCGCGTTGGCCGCATCGAGGATCGTCCCGGTCGAGCGGTAGTTCTGCTCGAGCTTGATCACCTCGGCGTCGGGATAGTCCTTCTCGAAGTCGAGGATGTTGCGGATGTCGGCGTTGCGGAAGCGAATAGATCGACTGGCTGTCGTCGCCCACGACGGTGAGATTCCGGCTTTCCCCCGCGATCAGCTGCAGCAACCGGTACTGGGCCTTGTTGGTGTCCTGGTACTCGTCGACCAGGACCCAGCGGAAGGCGCGCTGGTAGCGGTCGCGGACGTCCTCGAAGAGCTCGAGCAGGTCGACGGTGCGAACCAGGAGGTCGTCGAAGTCCATCGCGTTGGCCTCGTGCATGCGCTTTTCGTAGAGGCCGAAGACGTCGGCGACGGTCTCCTCGAAGAACGAGCCCTGGCGCTCGCGGAACCCCTCGGCGTCCAGCAGGCGGTTCTTCGCGCCGGAGATCTGGGATTGGACCGCGCGCGGCGGGAACCGCTTGGGGTCGACCTCGAACTCCTCCATGCAGCGCTTGACCATCCGCAGCGAGTCGGCCTGGTCGTAGATCGTGAAGGCGCGCTTGTAGCCCAGGCGCTCGGCGTCCGAGCGCAGGATCCGCGCGCACGCCGAGTGGAACGTCATCACCCACATCAGGCGCGATACGCCGCCGACCAGCTGCTCGACGCGCTCCCGCATCTCGGCGGCGGCCTTGTTGGTGAAGGTGATCGCGAGGATCTCGCTGGGGCGCGCCTGGCCCGTGGCGACCAGGTAGGCGATGCGGTGCGTCAGCGCCCGGGTCTTCCCGGAGCCGGCGCCCGCGAGCATCAGCAACGGCCCCTCCCCGTGCTCCACCGCCTGGCGCTGGGGCGGGTTCAGGTCGGCCAAGCAGCTGCTCGACCTGGCTTGCGCCGGGCGTCAGGGGTGCTCCGTAGGCCTCCTCGGTGGGCACATCGGCGAGGATAGCCCCGGTGGCGGCGATCTCAGCGCGGCTGGATCAGCCGCCGGCCGACGAGGGGCCCTGCTTGCGGCGAAGCTCGTGGACGTCGCCCTCCGCCGGCTTGCCGTCCAGCTCGGCCAGGCGACTCTCGAGCTCCACGATCCGCTCCGACAGCCCCTTGATCGCGTCGGCGACCGGGTCGGGCAGGTGGATCCAATCGGTGTCCGGTCCCTCGACCTTGCGGCCCTCGACCCGCACCGGGTGGCCGGGGTTGCCGACGACGGTCGAGCGTGGCGGGACGTCCTCGATGACCACCGTGTTGGCCCCCACCTTGGCGCCGTGGCCCACGGTCACCGGGCCCAAGAGCTTGGCGCCCGAACCGACCGTGACGTCGTCCTCGACAGTCGGATGGCGCTTGCCGCGCGCGAACCCGGTGCCGCCGAGGGTCACGCCCTGGAAGAGCGTCACTCGGTCTCCGATCTCGGCCGTCTCGCCGATCACCACGCCCGCCCCGTGGTCGATGAAGAAGTCGTCCCCGATCGTGGCCGCCGGGATGGATCTCGATCCCGGTGACAGCCCGGCTGGCGTAGGCGATCGTGCGCGGCGCCAACGGCACGTTGGACTCGTAGAGGGCGTGTGCGACGCGATGGGCCAGGAGCGCCTGCACCCCGGCCCAGCTGGTCAGGATCTCGCCGGTGCCCACCGCCCGTGCCGCGGGGTCGCGGTCGCGGGCCGCGGCGACGTCGCATCCGATCTCGTGGGCGACTCGCGAAGGGTTCCCAGGCCAAGCATCGCGACAAGGGTAGAGGCCGGGAGCCCCCGCACCCCGGACGCGGAAGCAACATGAGATGCCGGTGGCGGAGCCGCGGCGGGTGTTACGGGCGAGAACGGAGGAGGTGGCGGGTGTGGTTCACGGCGTGAAGAAGGCCAGTGAGATGTATCGCTCGCCGCCGTCGCATGCGATCGTGACGATCCGCTTTCCCGCCATCTCCGGCCGGGCCGCCACGTCGAGCGCGGCGCGGAAGGCGGCGCCGGCCGAGATCCCGATGAAGAGGCCCTCGCGGACCGCCGCCTGGCGCGCCGTCTCGAGCGCGTCCTCGTCGTCGACCGTCACCACCTCGTCGATGACGGAGGGGTCGAGCACGTCGGGGACGAACCCGGGGCCGATGCCCTGGATCTTGTGCGGGCCCGCCGCGCCGCCGGAGAGCACCGGCGAGGTGCGCGGCTCGACCGCGATCACCAGGGCTTCCGGCCGGCGCTCCTTCAGCACCTGCCCGACGCCGGTGATCGTGCCGCCGGTCCCGACGCCGCAGACGAGGGCGTCGACCTCGCCGTCGAGGTCGGCCCAGATCTCCTCGGCCGTCGTTCGCCGATGGACGTCCGGGTTCGCGGGGTTCGAGAACTGCTGCGGCATGAAGCCCTTGCGCTGGCGCACGATCTCGCGCGCGAGGTCGATCGACTCGGTCATGCCACCTAGCGACGGCGTCTCGTGGACGTGGGCACCGTAGGCGCGCAGGAGCTTGGTGCGCTCGCGGCTCATCCCCTCGGGCAGCGTCAGAACCAGCTCGTAGCCGCGGGCCGCGCAGACCATCGCCAGCGCGATCCCGGTGTTGCCGCTGGTGGGCTCGACGATCACGGAGCCCGGTCCCGACCAGGCCGTCGGCCTCGGCGGCGTCGATCATCGCCACGCCGATGCGGTCCTTCACCGAGCCACCCGGGTTCAGGTACTCGAGCTTGGCCACGACCTCGCCGCCCAGCCCCTCCCCCATTCGCCGCAGCGCGACCAGCGGCGTGTTGCCCACGGTCGCGGACGCCTCGGGGGCGATCCGCAGGCCGGCTGTCTCGGGAACCTTGCTCACAGCCCGCAAACTAGCGGTCGCCTAGGCTGCGGGCATGGCCTCCATCGACGACGCCGTCGAGGCGCTCACCGACCCCCGCAACCTGTCCGAGCTCGGCGACGCCCGCGACCAGCGGCGCTTCGCCGTCAAGCAGAAGCAGGTGATCGCCCGCCTGCGCGAGGCCGGCGCGGGCAAGGCCGAGGCGCGCACCCTCGCCCTCCAGGCCGTCGAGAAGGTCGGCGGCGAGGTCACCGAGGGTTCCCAGCGCGGCGGCGTTTTGGCCCGCCACACCGACTCGGTCGAGAACTGGGTGATCCCGCTCGACGCGGTCCGCTGGGACGCCGGCGAGGGCAAGTAACGAAGCGTCCGGTATCTGGACGGTTCGTCGCGTTTGCCGCGCGCGGGCGGAGCGAGCGACTAGATGTAGCCCGTCTCTCAGGGGTTAGGTAAGCACGGCGAGCCGAGTGTCGACCCCACAGAGGCGCAGGAGACGCTCAACTTGACCGGAGGCGTTGCGAATCGCGAGCGAGCTAGTCCCGTCGGCAGCTCGCGCCAACAGGGCAAGCCCCGAGGTCCGCCTCGCCGCTGACCTCGATCAGCCATCCCTCTGGATGCTGCTTGGTCCGGACCGTCAGGAGGCCGTCATGCGCGTTTCGCCCACGGGGGGCCCACATCGCCGCGAGCGTCGGGCGAGGTCAGGCCGGGGTGATGATGCGGCGGCGCTCATGCATCGTGATCGCCAGGATGATCCAGACGATGCCCCACAGCCCGAGCGTGAAGATCGTGAGGAGAAGGTGCAGGACGTGGTTCGGGCGCTTTCCCTTGACCATGACCGCCTGGGTGTCCGAGCGAAACTCAACGCGATATCCCTGGATGGTCAGCGCGGTGATCTTCGCGTCGAGCTTCTCGGCGTTGGTCTTTGTCCAGGCGCTGCCGTCCCAGTAGCGCTGAGTGGTCGGCTCCGTCGGGAAGGGGTACCAGCCTGGCGGCGGTGAGGACTCCCTCTGAGCCAGCCCCTGAGTCGGCGGCTGAGCCCGGTTGGGAGGCCGCTGCGGACCGCCCTCTCGTTCGCGGTACAGCCTCATCTCATCTGTCAACGCAACCCCTCACTGGCGCGCATCGTGGCGCGCGTCCGGGTCGTCTGCGGCCCTGAGCGCTTTGTCTAAGCGCGGTTCTCAGGCTCGAGGTCATATGTAGTACTTCTGCGCCTGGGGGCGTTTCCCCCCATGATCAAGCGCTTTGTGATTCCCGCGGGGCAGTGGGCGGGGCAACTAGACGTCGGGTTCGGCGAGGGCCAGGTGCTTCTTGCGGGCCTTCCAAGGCCGTGCACCCTTCAAGGAGTACCGCTTGATCGCCCCCTGAGCACACTCACCCATAAGGCCGTCGCCGCGACGACCGAGACCACCGACCTCGGCGAATTCAGCGCCTTGGCAGCCGCCTACTCGCTCGACCGCCAGAACGAGCAGATCCTGCGCGGTGCCTTCAAGGCAACGATCACGGCCTGGGCCGACACCGGCCGGCGCGTTCCCCTTCACTGGGATCACCGCGGCGAGGCGGCCAACATCATCGGCTCGGTCAACCCGAGCTCGATGCGCGAAACCGACGAGGGCCTCTACGTCGAAGGCGAGCTCGAGCTCGAAGACTCCGTAGTCGCCCGCGAGGTGTGGCGATCGGTGAAGAACAACACCGTGGGCTTGAGCTCGGCTACATGGTCGAGGAAGACCACATTCGCAGTGATGGCGTGCGCGAGCTCCTCGCCCTCGACCTGTTCGAGATCACGCTGACGCCGGCGCCCGCGAACCCGGACACCCGCGTGCTGTCCACGAAGTCGCTCGCGCCAATCCAGATCGCGAGCTCCGAGTGCTGACGCCTCGCCTACTCCGACAGCCCGGCGGCTTCGAGGGCTTCCTGCCTGTTACGGAAGGCCTGTTCTCGGATCACCCGCTCCCCCTTGAATGTGAACACGAAGGCGAACCCCTCGTCCACGGCGATCTGGCTGGCGGCACCGGCCCCCACGGCCTGAACGACCGCCACCACCTTGTCCCCGGCGTCGATCAGCTCGACGGGGACGACGTCGTAGCCGGACATGGTCTTCTGGTTCTCCTCGTAGATCAGCCGGATCGCCTCGTTGCCATGGTGGGTTCCCAGGAGCAGCGTCTCGAACACCGCATCCGGGTCGTAGACGTCTACCAGGGCATCGACGTCGCCACGGTTGTGCGCCGCGAACCCCGCCTTCACCTTCTCCACGTTCTCCTGCGACATCGCCTAATCCCGCAGCCCGGCGGCTTCGAGGGCTTCGTCACGCGTTTGGTAGAAGCAGACACGGGTGATGGCCCCGTCGTGGAACGTCCACACCATGGCCACGCGAGCCTGGAGCTCAAGTCCGTCGCGCCCCCGGTGGTAGCTCGTGAGGGGCGTTACTACTTGCTCGCCCGCTTCGATGAAATCGTCTATCTCTCTGCGCACGGACTCCCATGGCTCGTCGAACTCCCTAAAGACACCGGGCACCTCATCGCGCCCAAACACGCCATGCTGCGGACCGACCGCCCGCGAGAAGTCGAACTCAAAGTCTGGAGCCGCCTCTTTGAGCATGGCGTCCAGGTCTCCCCGGTTGGCCGCGTCCAAAGCGGCGCGCACCATCTCCACGTTTTCCTCCGACATCGCCCCCGCAGTATCCCGCGCACGGCTTTTTGGCATGGCGCGTCGCGAAGACCGCCGACTAGCGCGCTGCGCAAAAACGTCGTGCGCAGAGCCTCCCAGTTGAAGGAGGTCCCTGCGAAATCCCAACATCCCCGTCCTTGGGCGGTCCCCGCATTTCGATCTTACGCCGACGAACGAAAAGCGAGGCCGCCGGGGACTGCGGCCTCGCTATCTGAGAGTAATCGCCCCGCTCGATGCATGCCTCAGTTGGTCGGCGGCGTTCCTCAGCTTCCCATCTTTCAGCGGCGTCCCGATCCCACCGCTGATGGTCCCGATCGGGGCGGACCCGTGAGCGCGAGCGGCGGCGGACTGGCCACATCTGCCCGCTCAGCGAACCAGCGCTCGCGTTCTCAGGGGAAGCAGCCGGCCGCAGGCCAGGAGCCCGGAGCTCGGCGTGCGCGGACCGTCCCGGCGTCGGCCAACTCGCTCCCCGCGATGATCTATGCCCGCCCTACTGCCAGCAGCACCAGGTTCGAGAACTTGACCATGCCGTTGTCCGCGGCCCTCTCCTCGAGGGCCTCCAGGATCGCGTTCCACGCCGCATTCGGGTTATCCGGCGCGTTCTCCTCGATCATGGCGACGAGGGGCGGAACCGTGTCCTTAATCATGGCGACGAACTCGGCGGCGGACTCCCACTCGAAGCTGACCTCGGTCTCCTCGACCTCGACGTCGGAGAAGCCACCGCCCTCGAGCAGTCCGCCAAGGGCCTCCGGCGTCGGGCGCGACAGCGGCCCGGGCGTTCCGGGCGGGGGCGGATCGACGCCGAGAGTGCGCATCGCCGTGCCCATCGGAACCCCGATGAACGGCACGCGCTCCGGCGGCCCCCACGAACTGATCACCATCTTCGAACCCGGGACGAGGAAGCCCCGCACCCGGCCAGCCGTGGCTTCAGCCTCTGGCTCGAAGATGATCCCGAAGCGGGACAGCGCCGCATCGAAGCTCTCGGCCGGGAAGTCGAGGCTTGCCGCCTCGGACTCCACGAACTCGACGTTCTCGAGGCCGGCCGACGCTGCCCGCTCACGGCCGTAGAGCAGCATCTCGGCAGAGATGTCGGTGGCCACGACCTTGCCCTCGAGTCCCGCCACAGCCGCCGCGGTGAGCGACGGCTCGCCGTAGCCCGCGGCCACGTCGAGCACGCGGCTCCCGGGCTCGACGCGCGCCAGCTCCACCATGCGCTTGCTGACGGGAGAGGTCGCGGCGTCGATGAAATCCGACCACTTGCGCCAGCCCTCGGCGCCCTTCTTCCACTGCCGCCGTTGTCCGTCTCGGAACTCAACGGCGTCTACGGCCTGGGAATCCATCCTGACCTCCTGGTCGGCGGGTGCCAATCCTATGCGATGCCTGATAACGAGACGAGCCCCCGGAGACTCGCCCGATCGGCGGGCCGGGCGGGGCCAACGAGGAGGAACGATCCGCTCGCGCGGAAGGGGCCGCGCCGGTTCGACTGTCCCAACCGCCTCCGCCGTCGGCGGACAGCTTCGGCGGCGTGTTGAAGCACCCCGTCGGACCCGGCGCACCCGGGACGCTCTCTAGATGTAGTACATCTGCGAGCCGGCGTCCTCGGCTTCGCGGCGCGCGATGTCGGCGATCGTCGTCGAGCGGAAGACCTCGCGGAGGGCCTCGACGCCCTCGGCCCAGATCCCGCCAGCCTCGGCGGCCTCCTCCCCCAGCCGGCCGTCCAAGGCCTGGACGACCTCGATCACGGTGATCTGGTCGGGGGGCCTGGCAAGGGTGTAACCGCCCTTCACGCCCCGCTGGCTGTGCAGCAGGCCGTCGCGGCGGAGGGTCGAGAAGAGCTGCTCCAGGAACTGCACCGGCATGTCGCGGCGCTCGGCGACCTGCGCGATCGGGGTCGGCGTATCGCCCGAACGGGCAAGCTCGGCCATGGCGACGACGGCGTAGCGAGACTTCGAGGTGACCGAGATCATCGGAGGCTTTGTATCGCAGGACGGGGCGTAAGAGAAAAAGGACGCTCCTTGCGGCGCCGGGGACGCGGGCCGAATCGGCCCAGGCTAGGATGAATCTCCGGCCGGCTGTTCGCCGGTCGAGGCGTTCCGGGGCCCTGCCCCCGGGGCCCGGGGCAGAGAAATGACTGACGAACGACGCTGCTTAGTGGTCGACGGCCATCCCATGGTTCGACTGGGAGTGCGCCGCCTGCTGGATCAGAGATTCGAGGTCGAGGAAGCCTGCGACGGCGGGGTCGCGCTGGAGATGCTGCACGACTACGGCGAGTTCGACGTGGCGATCATCGACCTGGGCCGCACCGCCGGCGGCGAGCAGGTCTCGGGCACCGCGGCGATCAAGGCGCTGCGGAAGGCGAGCCCGGGCCTGGGGATCGTGGCCCACGGCCCCCGCGCCGAGCGCCAGGTCGCCACCGACGCGATCCGCGCCGGGGCGACCGCCTACGTGGCCAAGAGCTCGCCCGCGGAGGAGTTGACCCGGGCCGTGGACGCCGCGGCGGACGACGAGACCTTCGTGGACCCCGCCGCCAACGGCAAGGGGCGCGCTGCCCTGACGCGCCGTCAGCGCCAGATCCTGCAGATGATCGCCGACGGCCAATCGACGTTGCAGGTGGCGAAGGGCCTGGGCCTGTCCTCGGAGACCGTCCGGACCCACACCAAGGCCGCCCTTGCCCGGCTGAAGGCCCGCGATCGCGCCCACGCCGTCGCGATCGGCCTGCGCGGCTCCCTGATCGACTGAACGGCTACAGCCAGCCGCGGTCGCGGGCGATCAGGACCGCCTGGGCGCGGTCGACAGCGCCGATCTTGCGGTAGACGTTGTGAAGGTGGGTGCGGATGGTGCTCACCGATAGCGAGAGCTCCTGGGCGATCTGCTTGTAGACCTTGCCCTCGGCGAGCCCGCGCAGGGCGTCGATCTCGCGCGTCGAGAGCGGGCACGGCTCCGAGGCGCGCCGCCGCGCGCTTGCGGTATGGGGGTACTCGTAGAGCAGGATTCGCAGCGAGTCCTCGTCCAGGCCCAGTTTCGCCGCGGTGGCCACCATCGCGTCCGGCGAGACGCGGTCCCCCTGCGCGTGGTGGGCCATGGAGTCGGCGAGGCGACAGGGCGGCGGCCGGCCCCTCGGCCTCGGGCGAGTGATGGCGCTCGATCGCCGCGGCGATCTGGGGCCTGAGCCCCCAGCGGCGCACCAGCACCGAGCCCACCAGCGCGTGGTCGATCCCAAGCTCGCGGCGCTCACGCCTGGCTCGCTCCTCGGGCGTCTCAGCCGCGGGGTCTGCCCCGAAGCCCTCGCCGTAGAGCTGCCAGACGACCAGCTGGCCGACGTCATGGAGCAGCGCGGCCACGGCGAGCTCGTCGCGCTGGCCGAGATGCGCGGCGTCGGCCAGGCGTTCGATGGCGTGGCGGGTGGCAAGGCCGTGGCGGCGGAAGCGTTCCTGGATCGGAGGGCCGTCTCCATCGAACGGCTCGTACGTATCGAGCCCGGACGCGATGGCGCGGACCCCCTTCGGGCTGAGCGCCTCCACCGCCTCCTGCACCCCCCCGACGCGGGCGGGCGGGCCGTCCCCGTTGTTGGCGGCGCGCATGACCGCGATGGCGATGCGCCGACATCGGACTCGACTGCGTCGGCGAGATCGCTCGCGGGAGCCGTCTCCAACTCGGTGAGCTCGAGCAGGCGCCGGCGGGCGTCCGCCAGGGCCGGCAGGCGGGTGACGCTCTCGAAGGCGTCGGCGAGCTTGGCCCCGCCCGCGCCCACCGCCGCGCCCCCACGCTTGGTGGCGGGCTGGTTCTTCGTTACCGAGGCGGGGCTCATGGTCGTTTTCGCGGAATCCAGGCGCCCCTGGCCCACAGGCGGGCGCACGCGGGCCGAGACGTCCAGCACCTACATCGGCAGATCGCGTGCCTGGATTAAGCCTGGGACGGCGTCAGCCGGCCAGTCTGGCGAGCGCCGCGTCCATGCGCGCCACCGCCTCGTCGCGTCCCAGCGCCGAAACAGTCTCGAAGATCCCCGGCGAGATGGTGGACCCGGTGAGCGCCACACGAATCGGCTGGTACAGCGCCTTCGCCTTCACCCCCTGGGCCTCGAGGACGGCCGCCAGGGCAGCCTCGACGGACTCGGGCGTGAACGGCTCGAGCCCGCTAAGCGCGTCGCGGGCCGCCGCCAGCGGGCCCGTTGCCTCGGGCTTCATCACCTTCGACCACGCACGCTCGTCGTCGGCGGGCCCGGCGAACAGGTAGCCCACCAGCCCCCAGACCTCGGCCAGCGTCTGCGCCTTCTCGCGGACGATCTCGCACGCGGCCCTGCGCCGCCCCGCCTCCGCGGAGGCGAACCGCGCGGCAGCCTCGGGGTTGGTCGCCTGGAGGTGCTCGGCGAGGCGCCGCTCGTACTCGCCGAGGTCGAGCTCGCGCATGAAGCGCCCGTTCATCCAGCGCAGCTTCTGCTCGTCGAAGATCGCCGACGAACGGCCGACACGCTCGATCTCGAACCGCTCGACCAGCTCCTCGGTGCCCATCAGCGTGGTGTCGTCCTCGGTCCCCCAGCCCAGCAACGCGAGGTAGTTGCGGACCGCCGCCGGCAGATACCCGCCATCGCGCAGCTCCTGGACGGACGCGGCGCCATGGCGCTTCGAGAGCTTCTTCCCGTCCGGGCCATGGAGCAGCGGCAGGTGGGCGTATCGCGGCGGCTCGGCCCCGAGGGCCGCCAGGACCATCAGCTGCTTCGGCGTGTTCGAGAGGTGGTCGTCACCGCGGACCACGTGCGTGATGCCCATGTCGGCGTCGTCCACCGCGACCGCGAAGTTGTACAGCGGGGTTCCGTCGCCCGCGAGCGACCACGAGGTCGTCGGCAAGCCGGTTCTCGAACGACACCTCGCCCCGGATCAGGTCGTGCACCACCGTGGCCCCCTCGTCGGGCGCCCGCAGCCGGATGGCGGCCCCAGGCTCGTCGCGAGACTCACCCCGATACCCGGCGTTGCCGTGCTCGCGCTTCCATTCGCGGACCTGCTCGGAGGTCGACGGGTCGGGATAGGCGTGGCCGGACTCGAGCAGCTCGGCGATCCGCTCCTCGTGGCCGGCGCGCCGCTCGTGCTGGCTCAACGGCCCCTCGTCCCAGTCGAGCTCGAGCCACCGGAGCGCGTCGAGGATCTGCTCGACGTTCTGCGGGGTCGAGCGCTCGCGGTCCGTGTCCTCGATCCGCAGGATCAGGCTTCCGCCCCCGTGGCGGGCGACGAGCCAGTTGTAGAGTGCGGTCCGGGCGCCACCGATGTGGAGGGCGCCCGTCGGCGAGGGGGCGAAGCGAACGCGAAGGGGTTCAGAGGACATGCTGATCGGCGCGCATGTTTCCACAGCCGGTGGACTGGCCAACGCCGTGGAGCGCGGAGTCGAGATCGAGTGCGACTCGATCCAGATCTTCCCCCAGAGCCCACGGATGTGGAGGCCGACCGCCTATTCGGAGGACGACTTCGGCGAGTTCCGTGAGGTGATGGAGGCCTCGCGGCTCGAGTCCGTGGTGATCCACGCCATCTACCTGATCAACTGCGCCAGCAAGGAGCCCGAGGTCCGCAAGAACTCGCGAGCGGCGCTCGAGCACGCCCTGCGGGTGAGCGACGGGATCGGCGCCGACGGCGTCGTCCTTCACGCCGGCGCGCGCAAGGGAGAGCCCCACGGCCCCTCGGTGAGGCGCGCCGGGAAGGCGATCGCGAAGGCGATGGAGGGCAGCCACTCGTCGATCCTGCTGGAGAACACGGCCGGCACCAACGGGCCCCTGGGCCGCAACATGGACGAGCTGGCGGAGCTGATCGAGACCGCCGGGGGCGGCGACCGCCTGGGCGCCTGCCTGGACTGCTGCCATCTGCTGGCGGCGGGGTACGAGATCCGCAAGCCCGACGCCCTGGCCGAGGTCGTCGACGAGTTCGACGCCAAGGTCGGCCTCGGGCGCCTGCGCTGCGTCCACGTCAACGACTCGAAGGTGCCGCTGGGCGCGAACGTCGACCGCCACGCACCGCTCGGCGCCGGCGAGCTGGGCGAGCTGGGCTTGGCGGTCTTCCTGTCGGAGCCGCGCTTCGACGGCCTGCCGGCGGTGCTCGAGGGACCCGCGCAGGACGGCGGCAACACGCTGGCGCCGGATGTGGCGCTGGCGAAGACGCTGCGCGAGCGCGGCAACGCCGCCCGTAGGCGGCGCGCCCGCAATCCCGGTTAGGGATTCCTGGCTAGAGGTCTTCGGTTGATTCGCGCGCGACGGCTCGCTGCAGCGTGAGCCCGATCCCGGTCACCGTCAGCGCGACCGCGATCATCGCGATCACGTCGAAGCCGGTGAACGGAAGAGGACCGACGTTGCCGCTGAGGCCGCTGGGATCGCCCGGATCACCCGGATCACCCGTGCCGCCTGCGCCCTCGCCCGACTGCGAGCAGTTGACGCACGGAACCGGGTCGTACTGGTCCTTGGTGGGCGACTGCGCCCCGGCGAGAGCCGGGAACGCGAGCGCCGCGACCACCGTGAGGGCGACCACGCGGAGCCGGAGCCCGTCGTTGCGCTTGATGTAGTTCCTGGTCATTGCGAGCATTCTCGGGAAGCCCGGTGAGAGCAGCGTGAGGCGGGCATGAGACTTGCTCTCATTCGGCGGCACGACCTCTACGGGGTTCTAGGGGGTTCTTGTAGGTTCTCAGGCACGAAATGACCCGGGTCTGCCACAGCCGCCATCTCATAGCGCTCTCATGCCGCATCTCACGTTCGATCAGCGAAGCTAGCGCCGGCCCGATGAACCGACGGTCCCAACAAGGAATCACATGAGCCGCGAGATGGATCGTGGCCGGCCAGGCGGCGGCGGTCGCCCTCCTCGTCGTCGTCGTCTACCTGACACTTCTGCGCCCGGATGGGCCGGGGACCCTGCGGGGGATCGAGGCTCCCGGGCGGCGAGTCGACCGCGAGAGTCGACAGCGCCCGGCCCGGAAGTGAGTCCGGGGACCGCAGGCCCAAGGACACCAGCGGGGCGCGGTCCTGGCCCCGGCGGCGCGGGCATCAGCGGCGCGGGCAGTCAGCGGCGCGGGCATCAGCGGCGCGGGCATCAGCGGCGTGGGCGCCGGCGGTGTCGGGGCCCTCGGCGCCGGCTCGCTGGACCCCTCGGCGCGAGCCGACTCCGATCCCTCCCCGGCGACGATCAGTACACCGATTCCGTCAAGACCTCTGCTCAACAAGGTCGCCGCGGGCGGCTCGATCAGCGAGTAGGGGCGCGCCGTGCCTCCGCGGCGGCGATAGATTGCGACGGTGATCGCGCTGCTCGGCGACGGTCCCGCGGGCTCGGACAAGCGCTCCAGCGCGCCGCGGGAGGAGGATCCCTCGGTCGCGCGAATGCGGCCGCTGGCAGGCATGCGCACCCGCGTCCTGATCTCGTTCCTGGTCCTCCTAACCGTCTCGACCGCCGCATCGCTTTTGGTGCTGCGCGAGGTCCTGCATCTCGCGGATCGACGACGAGGTCGGCGAGGCGCTCACCGAGGACATCGGCGAGCTGGAGGAGTTCTCGGCTCAAGGGCGTCGACCCGGCGACCGGCGACCCTTTCGAGGGCGACATCACGGCGGCTGTTCGACGCTTACCTGGCGAAGCCACTCGCCGACGGCCGACTCGGCCACGGTCGCCTTCGTGGGCTCGGAGCCGTACGCGGAGCAGAGCGCGGACGCCGACCTGAAGCCGCTGACCGCCTCGCTGCAAGCCCTCGGCCCGGTCGAGGAGCCGACCAGTGGCAACGTCGACACCGACCTTGGCCCGGCCCGGTACGTCGCCGTACCCGTCGGGACCGGGAACGAGCGAGGGTCGCTGACAACCGCGCAGCTCCTGGTCGACCGCCGCGAGCAGGTTGAGAGCGCGGTACGGATCGCCGTCGGCGTCTCGATCGTGGTCATGCTGCTCGCCTCGCTCTTCATCTGGCTGGCCGCGGGCCGGGCGATGGCGCCGCTTCAGGCCCTTGCGCGGACGGCTCGCCAGATCTCCGAGACCGACCTGTCGCAGCGCATCCCGGTGCGCGGCAACGACGAGATCGCTCAGCTGGGGCGCACGCTGAACGCGATGCTCGACCGGCTCGAGGCGGCGTTCGCCGACCAGCGCGAGTTCCTGGCCGACGTGAGCCACGAGCTGCGGACGCCGATCACGGTGATCCGCGGCCACATCGAGACGCTGGGCGACGACCCCAGCGAGCGGCAGCGAGGCGGTGATGGTGATCCAGGACGAGCTGGACCGCATGAACCGCTTCGTCGACGACCTGCTGCTGCTGGTCCGCGCCTCGCGGCCCGACTTCCTGCGGCCCGAGCCGCTGGACCTCGACCTGCTGACCCACGAGGTCTTCGCCAAGGCGCGCCTGCTGGGCGATCGGGCCTGGGTCCTCGAGGGAACGGGGCTGGGCCTGATCGTGGGTGACGCCCAGCGCCTGACCCAGGCGGTGACCAACCTGGCCGCGAACGCCGCCAACCACACCGGCCCCGGCGAGCCGATCTGGATCGGCAGCTCGCTGGGCGGCCTCCGAGGCACGCCTCTGGGTGCGCGACGAGGGGCCCGGCATCCCCGCCGAGGAGCAGCGGCTGATCTTCGAGCGCTTCGCCCGGTCCCAGAGCGTGCGGGGCACGGGCGGCGCCGGTCTGGGACTGGCCATCGTGAAGGCGGTCGCCGAGGCACATGGCGGCCATGTCGAGCTGGAATCCAGCCTAGGCCAGGGCGCCCGGTTCACCATCGTGATCCCAGAGCCATGAGGCAGCGCCCGCAACAGCGACGCGGTGGCTCCCGGCGAAGCGCGATGCTTTCGCCGTGACTCGGATCCTGATCGCAGAGGACGAGGTGCGCCTCGCCTCGTTCCTCGAGAAAGGGCTGCGCTCGAGCGGCTATACGACCACGGTCGTACCGGACGGACCTAGGGCGTCGCTCGTGGCGCGCGACGACGAGTTCGACCTGCTCATCCTGGACCTTGGGCTGCCGGGCAAGGACGGGCTCGACGTCCTTCGCGACCTTCGTACCGCAGGCCAGCGCCTGCCGGTGATCATCCTCACCGCGCGCGACGACCCGGCCGACAAGGTCGCGGGCCTCGAGGCGGGGGCCGACGACTACCTGGCGAAGCCGTTCCACTTCGAGGAGCTCCTGGCCCGGGTGCGCGCCAGGCTGCGCGGCGACCGGCCCGAGGAGGACCGGGTGCTGCGGGTGGGCACGATCTCGCTCGACCTGCGCACTCGCTGGGTCAGCGCGGCGGGCGAGACGATCGAGCTGAGCGCTCGCGAGTTCGAGCTGTTGCGGACGTTCCTCCAGCACCCCGACCAGGTGCTGACCCGCGAGCAGCTCCTGTCGCATGTCTGGGGGTACGACTACGACCCCGGATCCAACGTCGTCGACGTCTACGTCGGCTACCTGCGCCGCAAGCTGGGCCCGCGCCGCTTCGAGACGATTCGCGGCGTCGGCTACCGCTTCCGGACCTGAGCGGCACGGAGGTCAGGTCAGGGCGTTGCGGAGGTCGAAGGCGCGGATGCCCTCGTCGCCCGAGTCCGTGCAGTCGAAGAAGCGCGGGTTGACGCACGTATATGCGGGCCCGTCGCCCTCGTAACAGGGCTCGACCTTGAACTGGCAGTGGGGCAGCGGGTCGCCGGTCATCTTGATCCCGCCGAAGCCGCCCTGGCGCTCGGCGGCCTCGAACATCTCGAGGTCGATCTCGGCTCCGAAGACCTTGCGCATGCAGCCCATGTAGCGGTTGCCGCTGAGCGGGTCGCCGTAGCTGTACAGGTACTGGCACCGCAGCTCGACGCAGCCCCTGGGCTCGACGAGCTTGTCGCAGAAGGTGCGGCAGCGACGGCACTCGCCCTCGCGGGTCTCCTCGCCTCCACGCTGCTTCAGCGCCATGTTCGAAATTCTACGCCGCGATCGCCTGCGGCCCGAGGACCTCGGCGAGCTGCGCGCGCAGCGGTGGTGAGGGGCTGATCCGGTAATCGTCACCGAACCGAAGGCGCCTTGTGCCGTCGGTGGTTCGCATTACCAGAAGCACCTCGCTCTCCCCAGGGAAGCCCTCGAACAGGGACTTGAGCTCGTCGATCAAGGCGGGGCCGAACTCGGCCGCATCGATGCTGAGGGTGAACTGCTTGGGGTCCCGCTTGGCCGCCGCCTTGGCCTCGGCCGCCGCGAGCTCGGCGGAGTCGGGCTCGAACGCCTCGGCATCCTGGACGACCACGCTGGTCTGGCCGCGGCCCTTGTGGTCCACCCGTCCCCGGATGAGAACGACGCGATCCGGCTCGATCGCCTCGGCCGCTTCGCCGGCCGCGTCACGGACGAACAGCTCGACCTGACCCTCGAGGTCGTCGAGGGTGGCGAACATCACGTAGCCGCCGTTTCGCGTGCGCACCTTCTTCGCCTCGCCAACGATCCCGCCCACCGTGATCCAGGTGCCGTCGGCCTTGTCGGCGACGTCCGGGAGGAGACAGTCCACCCGCTCGCGGAGCGCGTCGCGCACGTCGGCGAGGGGGTGTGCGGAGAGGAAGGTGCCGAGCGTCTCCTTCTCGAGCCGCAGCAGCTCGCGCTGGTCGAACTCCTCGCTGGGGACGGGCAGGCGCTGGGTGCCGGGCCCGGATGCGCCGGACTGACCCGGTCCACCCTCGCCGCCGAGGTCGAAGATGGACCCCTGCCCGCGGCGCGAGTCCTCTTGGGCCTTCTGCCCGGAGGCCTGCGCCTGCGCCAGCACCTCGAGCATCCCGCGGCGGCTGGCGCCGGTGGAGTCGAGGGCGCCGCATTTCACCAGGCACTCGATCGCGCGCTTGTTCACCGCTCGCGAGTCGACCCGCTCGCAGAAATCCCAGATCGATTCGAACTGGCCGGCGCCCTCGCGCGAGCGGATGATCGCCTCGACCGCCTGGTGGCCGACGTTCTTGACGGCGTCGAGGCCGAAGCGGATGCACTTGCCCGAGACGACGAACCCGTGGTCGGAGGAGTTGACGTCCGGCGGCAGGACCTCGAGCCCCATCGCGTCGCAGCGGTTGACGAAGAACGGGACCTTGTCCTTGGTCGACATCACCGATGAGATCAGCGCGGCCATGTACTCGGCGGTGTAGTTGGCCTTGAGATAGGCGGTGCGGTACGCGATCAGCGCGTAGCAGGCGGCGTGGCTCTTGTTGAACGAGTAGTCGGCCGCGGCGGTCATCAGCGACCACAGGTCCTTGGCGACGCGACGATCGGTGCCCGACGCCTGCGAGCCGTCGAGGAACTTGTCCTCCATCGTCGCCATCAGGTCGCGCTTCTTCTTGCCGACGGCCTTGCGCAGGTCGTCGGCCTCGGCGCCCGAGAAGCCCGCGATCTGCTTGGCGATCTCCATCAGCTGCTCCTGGTAGATGCAGCATCCGTACGTCGCCTCGGTGATCGAGCGCAGGCGTTCGTCCGCGAACGCGACCGAGCGGGGATCGCGCTTGCCGCTCGCGTAGTCGTCGATGTAGCGCATCGCTCCGGGCCGGTACAGCGACACCAGCGCGACGATGTCGTCGAACACGGTCGGGCGGACCTTGCGAAGCGCGTCGCGCATGCCGTCGGACTCGAGCTGGAAGACGCCGACCGAGTCGCCGCCGGCCAGCATCTCGTAGGTCTTGGCGTCGTCCAGCGGGATTCGCTCGATGTCGATCTCCACTTCGCGCGAGCGCTCGATGATCTCGACCGCGTCCTCGATCACGTCGAGGTTGCGAAGCCCGAGGAAGTCCATCTTCAACAGGCCGATCTCCTCGATCGGTCCCATCGAGTACTGGGTCACGACCTTGTAGGAGCGCTCCCGGGGGCCGCCGTTCCCGTTGCCGTTCGCAGCCCCCGCGCCGCGGTCCTCGGCGAGCTGGAGGGGCACGATCTCGTCGAGCGGGCGGTCGGCGATCACCACCGCGGCTGCATGGATCGAGTTGTTGCGGACGATGCCCTCCAGCCCGCGGGCGACGTCCACGATGCGCCGGGCGTCGGCATCGGTGTCGTAGGTGCGGCGGAGCTCCTGGCCGTCCTTCAGGCACTCGTCGAAGGACGGGCTGCGGCCCATGATCGGCTCGGGGATCTGCTTCGCGACGCGATCGCCCGTCGCGTAGTCGAAGCCGAGCACCCGAGCCGCGTCCCTGGTCGCCGCCCGCGGTGCCATCTTGCCGAAGGTGATGATCTGGGCGACCGACTCACGGCCGTACTTCTCCTGGACGTAGCGGATCACCCGCTCGCGGCCACGCACCGAGAAGTCGATGTCGATGTCCGGCATGGACTTTCGCGCCGGGTTCAGGAACCGCTCGAACAGAAGGTCGTTGGCCAGCGGGTCGAGGTCGGTGATGTTGAGCGAGTAGGCGACGATCGACCCCGCCGCCGAGCCGCGTCCCGGCCCCACCGCGATCCCGTTCTCCTTCGCGTAGCGCACGAAGTCCCAGACGATCAGGAAATAGGACTCGAAGCCCATGTCACGGATCACCTCGAGCTCGAAGGAGAGCCGCTCGACCGCGTCGGCCGGGGGCGGGTCGCCGTAGCGGCGGCGCAGCCCCTCGTTCGCGAGCCGCAGCAGCATCTCGCCCGGCTCTTCGCCCTCGGGCGCCGGGAACCGCGGGAGCAGCAGCTTCCCGAGCTCGATCTCCACCTCGCAGCGCTCGGCCACCTCGAGCGTCGTCGGCAGCGACTCGGGCCACGGGCTGAACGCCTCGCGCATCTCGTCGCCGCTCTTGAGGAAGAACTCGTTGGTGTCGAAGGACAGCTTCGGCTGCTCGAGCGTCGACTTCGTCTGCACGCAGAGCAGGGCCGCGTGGTTGTCGTAGTCCTCGCGCCCCAGGTAATGGACGTCGCCGGTGGCGACCAGGGGGCGACCCAGCTCGCGGGCGGTGCGGACGATCCCCTCGTTGGCGCGGTCCTGCTCTGCGATGCCGTTGACCTGGATCTCGAAGTACAGGTTGTCCGCGCCGAAGACCCCGGCGAGGTCGTCGATGTGAGCGCGGGCGTCGGCGGGCCGCCCCTCGATCAGGCGCTGGCAGAACCGCGACTGGAGACAGCCGGTGAGCGCGATGACCCCCTTGGAGTGGCGGTCCAGCAGCTCCATGTCCACGTTCGCCTTGCCGCGCGCGAAGCCCTCCAGGTAGCCGGCCGACGTCAGCTTCACCAAATTCTTGAAGCCCTGCGTCGCTTGCCGCGAGCAGGGTCAGGTGGTTGCGCTCGACGCGCTGGCCGGGGGCCTGAGCCGCCCGGCGGTCGTCGACGAGGTAGGCCTCGAGGCCGAGGATCGGCTTGATCCCGGCCTCGTTGCAGGCCTTGTAGTGCTCGACGGCGCCGTTCATGACCCCGTGGTCGGTCAGCCCCAGCGCGGGCATGCCGAGCTCGGCTGCGCGAGTGGCCATCGCCTTGATCTTGTTGGCGCCGTCCAGCAGCGAATACTCGCTGTGGACGTGCAGGTGGACGACCGCTCTCGACTCACCGAGCCATCTTCGCAACCGGGGCAGATGCCACCGGCCCGGCCGCGGCGGCGATCTTCGGAAGGTGCGGATACGCTCGGGCCATGATCTGGCTCCTCCGCCACGGCGACGCCTCCGACGACGCGCCGGACGACTTCTCGCGCGAGCTGACGGAGAAGGGGCGGCGCCAGGCAGCGGCCGCCGGAGGAGCCTTGAGTCGCCTGGGGGTGAAGATCGACGCCTGTCTCACCAGCCCGAAGGTGCGGGCCCGCGAAACGGCCGACATCGCCTGCGCCGAGCTCAAGATCAAGCCCGAGGAGGAGCAGGGCCTCCGGGGTGGTGACTTCGACCCCGAAGGGCTGGCGGCCGGCCGGGGCGAGGTCCTGCTGGTCGGACACGAGCCCGACTTCTCGCGTGCGATCAGCGCGGCCACCGGCGCTCGGGTGAAGTTGAAGAAGGGCGGGCTTGCAGCCATCGACGGACCGCTCCTGGTGGTGCTGGCCCGCCCCGCCGAGCTGCGGACGATCGCCGGCTGAGCTAGTCGGAGAGCGATTCGCGCAGGCGCTGCTCGGCGTCGCGGACGCGCCGCGCCGCCTCCTCCTCGGCCGCGGCCGCCCGGGCCAAGCGGGCCTCGAGCTCCGAGCCGGCCTCGGCGGTCTCGGCCGCCGCCGCCGCGGAGACGATGCGCCGCTCGATCTCGATCACGTGCCCGTGGTTGTCGAGCATCCGGCGCTCGGATGCGGCGATCTCGTGCAGCGCGCTCTCGACCCGCGTCGCGCCCTCCTCGACGCGGGAGAGGGCCCGCGCCACCCGCTCGTCGCCGGAGGCGATTCGCGCGTCGACCTCGTCGCGGGCCACAGCGAGCCGCGTGCCCTCACGGGTGAACGTGGCCTCGAGCTCGCCCCGGTGGGCCATGACGGCGGCATCCAGGTCGTCGCGACGAGCCGCGGCCGTGGCCTGCAGCTCCTCCCAGTGGGCCGTGGCAGCCGCGCCCAGCTCCTCGCGGCCCGCGGCTGCCTCGTCCTCGACGCCGGATCGCTGGGCGTCCGCGGCACGGGCGAGGTCTTCACGGAGGTCCTCGGCGCGCGCCTCGAGGCGCTCCATCGCCGCCGTCATCCGCTTCTTGGTCTCTAGGCGCGCCAGCTTCAGCTCCTGCCGGCGTGCGCGGATCGAGAGCTTCTCGGCGGCCGCCTCGAGCCCGCCCTTGAGTCGCGCCTCGGCGGCGCTGACCTCGGCCATCGACCGCTGCGCCTCGGCCTCGAGCCGCGCGCTCTCCTCGTCGAGGCGGTCGGCCGTCGCGGCGGCCAGTCGGCCCTCGGCCTCCTCCAGCCGCTTCCCCGCATACTCCGTGAACTCGGCGCCCAGACCATCCCGGGCCTCCGCCGCCCGGGAGTCCAGGCGCACTACGGCCTCGGCCAGGCGAGCCTCGACGCGAGTCTCGGCGTCGGCCAGCCGATCGTCGGCCGCGCGACGAGCCGCCTCGAGCGCCGCCTCGCGGGCCCGGCCAACCCCCTCCTCGGAGACTCGTCCGGCCTCCTCGGCCAAGCCCTGCCGATGGGCCTGCAACTCCTCCGCCGCCTGGGCTCGAAGCCTGGCCTGTGCGGCCTCGATCGCGGCCTGGACCTGCTCGGCCAGCGCCTCCTCGTTGGCCGCCCGCAGGCCGGACTCGAGGTCGCCGAAGCGTTCCGAGATCTTGCCCTCGAGGAGTGCCTCGGCGCCGGCCGCACGGGCCTCTCCGGCGGCGCGCAGCTCAGCGTCGCTCGAGGCGCGGCCCCTCTCGGCCTCGGCACGAAGGTCGGCGGACGCCCCGGCGAGCGCGCCGCGCACGGCGTCGTCCACCTGGCGGGCAACATCCTCCACGGACTTCGCCTGGCGCTCGGAGAGGTCCTGCGCGGCGGTGGCCTTGAGGTCGGCGACCGCGGTGCCGATCGCGGTGCGGATTCGCGACTCGAGGGTCCGCAGCCGCTCGTCCGCGGCGGCGTCGATCGCCCCGCGAACCTTGCTGAGGTGGGCGTCCAGGCGAACGTCGGCCGCCTCGCCGAGCTCGGCGACCGCCTGTGGGAAGCGCTCGGCGATCGCCGCCTCGGCGGCCTTCGCCACGCGCTCGTGGAGCATGCTCTCGAGCGCGACCCCGAGGGCGTCCACCCGCTCCTCCAGCACCCGCTCCGACTCCTCCAGGCTCGCCCGGTCGGCCACCTCGCGCGCGGCCTCGCGGCGCTCCATCTCCTCACGCAGCGCGCGCGCCTGCGCATCGGCTCGCTCACGGCTGGCGATCTCCTCGCGTTCGAGCCGTTGAACGGCGTCCTGAAGGCTGCCGACGATCGATTCGTCGACGCCCGCGATCCGGTCATGCATCTGTTCGCCCGGCGTCCCCGAGGGTTCGTCGGGGCTGGGGGGCTCTCCTGCTTCCTCGCCCACGTCGCGGAATCGTCCTATACGGGTCGGTCGCACCCGAGGGCGACGCTCTCCGCCCGCCTAGCCCGGCGCGGCGGATCAGCGGCCGGAGGACTCCGCCCCGGCCTAGGTCAGTCTTCGATCAGGCCGTCGCGGAGGGCCATCGCCACCGCCTGGGCACGCGTCCGCGCGCCCAGCTTCGCCTTGGCGTTCCGGACGTGGGTCTGGACCGTTGCCGGCGAGAGCTCCAGCTTCTCGGCGACCTGAGCATCAGTGTCGCCGGTGGCCAGCATCGTCAGGATCTCGCGCTCGCGCGCGGTCGGGCCACGACCGGCCCGCTTCGCGGGCCGCTCGGCGACTGCCCCGGCCAGCAGGTCGCCGTTGGCGGAGGCCGGCGCGACGTCGCTCGGCGAGAGCACCACCAGGTGGCGGCCCGGGAGAACGGCCGCGGTCACGTTGATGTCGACGGGCGCGGCCCCGTGCGGCCAGGCGATCTCGAACGGCCCGGCATGCCCGCCCGTCTCGTGAAACGGGACCCAGACTGCCCGAAGCCGGTCGGCGGCGGTCGGGGCCAGGAATTCGCCGAGGGCGCGGTCGACAACGTCCTCCCGGCTCAGCCCCAGAAGCCTGCAGGCCGCCAGGCTGGCCTCGGCCACCCGGCACTCGTCGTCGACGACGAGCAGAGCAACCGGGGCGCCTGCGACGCCCGGTGTGGCGGTAACGCGGTCCGCAAGGCTGGCGGCCACCGGGTCAGCCATGCGCCCGCTCCTCGAGGATGAAGCGCTCGCCCGGCGTCCGCAGGGCGCGGTGGGCGTCGCGGAAGGCGACGAAGGCGGTCTCGAACACGATCAGCAGGTCGCTGAGCACCGAGCGGTGCTTGATGTAGTAGAGGTCGTGGCAGAGCTTCCAGGCGGTCCCAAGCTCGGAGCCCCCATAGCCGCAGCGGACCTGGGCCCAGCCGGCGATCCCAGGCTTGAACATGTGCCGCCGTGTGTAGTGCGAGTACTGGTGCTCCAGCTCGGCGACCATCTCGGGGCGCTCGGGCCGCGGGCCGACCAGGGTCATGTCGCCACGGGCGATGTTCCACAGCTGAGGCAGCTCGTCGATGTGGGTCCGGCGCAGGAACCGGCCCACGCGGGTCACCCGCTCGTCGCCGGCGCCCGACCACTGGGCCCCGCCGTCCTCTGCCCGGACGGACATCGTGCGGAGCTTGAGCATCTCGAAGGGCTCGCCGCGCTCGCCCAGGCGCACCTGCCGGTAGAGGACGGGACCGCGGTCCCCAAGCTTGACGGCGATGGCCGCGATCACCATGAGCGGCGCCGTCAACAGGCCGACGAGCCCGGCCAGGACGAGGTCGGTGACCCGCTTCGAGGCGGGCTCGACGGACTGGAAGCGCGGGTGCAACACGTAGCGGTACCAGGCCTGCTCGATGGTGCCGATCGGGATGTGGCCGAGGAGGTCCTCGTAGAACTGGTTGGCCCCGATCATCCGCACGGGAAGGTCCAGGCAGGCGTCGGCGACCCGCTCCCAGGGGCCGGCGCCGGGGCCGGCGCCGGGGCCCGCCTCGCGGTCGGCGGCGCAGACGATCAGGTCGATGTCGTTGACGAGCACCGCGCCACGGATCTGGTCCAGGGAGCCGAGCCAGGGCGCGCCGTCGCCGTGCTCGCGGTAGGGACCCTCAGGTCCGAGCCAGCCGATCACCTCGTAGGCGCGAACGCCGGTCATGCGCAGCTCCGCGCTGAGGTCATCGGCGAAGCGGTGCGAGCCGATCACGGCCACGCGGGCGCGGGCCGACCGCTCGATCCGGGTCTTCGACCAGGCGCCCAACGCCAGCATCAACCAGGCGCCGATCATGGCCGCCGTGTACTCGCCGGCGTTCGCCGGGTGGCCGACGAGCGCCGTGACTCCCAGGAGGGCCGCGCCGGCGACCACGGGCGCGGCGAATCCCAGCGCAAGACGGGAGGCCGGCATAAGCGCCAGCGGGCAGCGGAGCTCGCTCGATGATCTGCGTCGCCGCGAGCATCGCCGCGAAGACGATCAGCGCCCCACCCGACCTCTCGGGAGTGAAGGAACGCGATCACGCCCGCGGTCGCCGCGGGCGCGAGGCGCAGGCCCACCAGGTCCATCAGACCCTGGGCGCGAAGGGCGCCCAGCGGCTGCGAGCGCGCCGCAGTGCGAACGCGCTGGCGCCGCGCCAGGAGCTCCCGAACGCTCAAATCAGCTCGACTCTCCGCGTACGGCGCGCCTGTGGACGACGACGCCTGCCCCAACGAGCCCGGCCGCCGCAGCGCCCATGAGCGCCAGGTCGAGCCCCGTGAAGGGCAGCGAGCCGGTCGAGCCCGGATCGGCGGTAGCGCTGGGATCGCCCGGATCGCCACCGACGTTGGCGGCCACCTGGCTTGCCGAATCCCCGTACTGCTCGTCGGTAACCGAGGATGCCCCGGCCGCGGGCGCCGCCAGGGCGAGCACGGCGATCAGGCTCAGGCTAAGAGTTGTGATTGCTTTCTTCATCGATAACGCTCCATTTCAAGGCCCCATCCAGCTGACGGCCGTCATGGCCCAGCCCTTGCGTGTGACACTCTGCGGGTTGTCACAGGCCAGATCAAGCACCTGCACGAAGAAATACCGAAAACCAGGGCCCTCGTTACCTCAAAGCGGTTAGTGATAGCCTCAGGGCAGAAGGTAATGGTAATAGGGGGTTCACTGATGGGGCAGCAAGACCACCGGGGCAAGGACGCGGTCAACGCGCCCGCGAAGCGTGTGCGCAGCGGGCCGCTCTCGAACCGCGAGCGCCAGGTCTTCGAGCTCCTGGCCGAGGGCCTGAGCGGCGCCCAGATCGCCGACCAGCTGGTGCTCTCACCGGAGACCGTCCGCACCCACATCCGCAACGCGATGGCCAAGCTCGGGGCCTCGACCCGCTCGCAGGCGGTCGTGCTTGCCCTGCGCCGGCACGAGATCACCGCCCACGGCGACGAGCCTGAGCGCACGGCCCCGGCCCCTCCCCCGCCTGCCCCGCACCTGGCGGCGCACAGGGCCCCGGCGGGGGCCGAGCTGACCGCTCCCCTCGGGGTGGTCATGGACGGGCTGCTTTCGCTCTGGGACGTCGACGCCGGCTGGATCTACCTGGCCGACGACGACGGGCTGACCCTGCGACAGGCGGTCCAGCGCACGAGCGGAGGCGAGCCAGCTGCCGGAGACGATCGCACTGGGCGAGGGGACCCTGGGCCGCGCCGCCCTCGAGCGCCGGGCTCAGATCCTCCAGGCCCAGGGCGCCGAGACCGGGGCGATGATCGTCGCCCCGCTGTTGGACGGCAACCGCCTGATCGGCGTGCTCGGGCTGGCGATCCGGTCCAGCCGGCCCACCGGGCGCCAGGAACAGCTTCTGCTCCAGGCGCTGGCCGGCCGGCTGGCCGAGCTGATCGGCTCTGGCTCGCCGGATCTGGGCGCGTCCGCAGAGCAGGCCCTGGATGGCTTCCGCGCCTCCTGGGCAGCCGCGACGCGCTCGCTCTGAGCCTCAGCCCTCGGACGTGAGCGCCTCGGCCGCCGCCTCGGCCGAGTCGGCGATCGGGGCGACGCTCGAGATGTCGCAGATCTCGAGCACGCGCCGCACGGGGGAGCGGGGCGGTACCCCAAGGCGCAGGCGCTGGCGACGGTCGCCAAGGCGCCGGGCGAGGCTGAACAGGAGCTCGATGCCCGCGCTGTCGAGGTAGGCGACCGAGCTGAGGTCCAGCACCAGACCGTGGGCCGAGCTGGGCAGCCGCTCGCCCAGGGCGCGCCCCAGCTCGACGGCGTTCGAGCCGTCGACCTCGCCCGCGATCCGGGCCACGAGGACGCCGTCGTGCTCTTCGAACTCGATCTCGCTGAGCCGGTCCCTCACGCTCCGGGCCCCTCCAGCGACCGGCGCAAGACGACGGTCGTGCCGTCCTCGCCCTTGTCGATCGTGACCTGCTCCATCAGCTGCTCCATCAGGGTCAGCCCACGGCGGCGTTCCTCGCCGCGCGCTGGGCGCCAGGTGCCGAAGTCGCGCACCGTCACCTCGAGCTCGGGACCTAGCCTCCTGGCCTCGACCTCGAACGAGGCGTCGCCGGCCGGGTACGCGTGCGCGATCGCGTTGGCGCAGGCCTCGCCGACTGCCACCAGGGCCTCGTAGATCTCGGTCTCCCCCGCTCCGGCCGCCTTGAGCCAGCGGCCGAGCACCCGCCGCAAGGTGGCGAGCGAGCGCGATTCGGCCGGCAGCGACAGCGAGATCCGGTCGCTCGGCATCGGCTCGAGGCGAATCGCAAGCAGGGCGATGTCGTCGCCGGAGCGGCCTTCCAAGACGCGCGCCGGCAGCGCCCGGCAGAGCTCGCCCGGGTCGTGTATCCCGGCGGCTCCCTCGGCGAGCGCCTCGAGGCCCTCGGAGAGCGGCACCGTCGGACGCTCCACCAAGCCGTCCGTGTAGAGCAGCACGACCGAGCCGGGCTCGAGGGCGACGACGCTCTCCTCGTAGGAGGGGAACGTCACCGTTCCCAGCGGGCTGCCCGGCCGGCCCTCGGCGAAGATCGCCTCGCCGGCGGGCGTCAGGATCAGCGGCGGCGGGTGCCCGGCGCTGGCGAAGCGCAGCGTGCCCGCCTCGGGGTCGAGGACCGCGTAGAGCATCGTCGCCATGCCGCGGCGCTCGAGCTCCTGGGCGAACGCGTCGGTCCGCTCGAGGACGACCGAGGGTCGAAGGCCCTCGAGTGCGTACGCGCGGACGGCGCTCTGAAGGTGCGCCATCCGGGCGGCTGCGGCGATGCCGCGCCCGACGACGTCGCCGATGGCGGCTCCCGCCTTGCCGTCGCGGAGGGGGATCACGTCGTACCAGTCGCCCGCCGATCTCGGCCTCGGCGCTCCCGGGCAGATAGCGCGCGGAGAAGCTCATCCCGGGGATCTCGGGCAGCCGCTCGCGCAGGAGGCTGTGCTGAAGCGTCGCCGTGACCGAGCGCTCGAGCTCGACCTCGTGCGCCGCGCGGCGCAGGCCCTCGAGGGCGGCGCCGATGATCGCGTCGCCGCCGCCGGCCTCGCCCGACTCGTCGGCGGGCGTCAGCGACCCCGCGCTCGCGCCCTCGCTCGTCTCTGTCCGATCGTCAGCCACCGCTACAAGCTTGGTCCCGCGAACACGGGGCGAGTCTAGAGCCCGGCGCGCCACCGGCCGTGCTCAACGGCTGGGCCGGGACTCGACTGCCATATCGGCTAGCTTGCCCATCGACGTGAACGGGTCGAGCGACGCTGGCATCACACGGTCCCGGAGGGCCCGAGAGGCGCTGGCGAAAGCGTGGCTGCTAGATGTCCTGGAGCGAACTCCACTGACCGAGATGGAGGAGGTCCCACTCGCCTGGATAGTCGAGCAGGGACCAGACCTCATCGCCGACATCATCCGCAGCCTCGCCGAACCGGCGCCGTCAGGGTCGCTAGAGCTCCCCGCCGAAGGTATCGAGCGAATTACCGAGCTGAGCGACCTTCGCCACGGGCAGTCGGCACTCGAGATCCCTCGTGATCTAGCGGCGCTGCAGGCGCTGCTGATCGAGGCACTGCGACGGGAGGTACCCGAACGCCAGCTCGGAGCCTTTGCGGGCTCGGTCGGCCGCCTGGCGGAGATCTTCGGCGACATCCAGGCGCAGGTCTCCGAGCGACTGGTCAGCGAGCGAAGCGGGGGTGCCACCGTCGACCCGCTGACCGGGTTGCCGGGTCAGGCAGACCTTCACGAGTGGATCCGGATCCTGCTCGCAGAGCAGACGCAAAATGGACGCCCCTTCACGGTGCTGCGGATAGACATCGATGGGCTTGCGGAGATCAACCAAGCTCTCGGCAGCGAAGGCGGAGACAGGATGCTCAAGGCCGTAGCTGGGGTGGTCCGGCGTCAGATCCGGCCTGTCGATCGCGCGTTCCGGGTTACCGAGGACGCGTTCTGCGTGCTCGCGCCCGATCAGGAGGCTGACGAAGCCCTTCCCCTAGCCGAGCGCGTCTGCGGGCTCGCGATTCGCTCACAGGGCGCCAAGGGGCCGCGGGCGGACGTCACGATCGGTGTCGCGTGCTGCCCGGACCACGGTGGTGACGCTGAGGCGCTGAAGAGCGCGGCGGAGGAGGCCTCGTGGGCGGCCAAGGCGGCCGGACAGCCCGTCGGCGTCGCCCCCCCCTAGGGATGCACCGGCCCTGATCGGAAGCGGCATCTCCTGACATCCTGGACCGGATGAGCGACAGGGAAACCTTGGACGCCGGCCAGCATCCGGGCTCCGCGGCTACCGGGCATGGCGGCTGGGCGCCCCTGCGGCGGCTCGGCCTCGGAGCCAGAGAGCCTGCGCGCTGGCTCGAGCTGTTCAAGTTCGGCTTGGTCGGGATCTCCGGGTATGCCGTGAACCTGGTTGTGTTTGCCTTCCTTGTCGAGCTTGGCGCCCATCACATCGCCGCGGCAATCGGGGCCTTCTGTGTTGCAGTCAGCAACAATTTCGTCTGGAACCGTCACTGGACCTTCGACGCCGCCGGGAGTCAGGCCAGCGAGCAGGCTTGGCGCTTCTTCGCCGTCAGTCTGCTTGGCCTCGGCATCAACCTTGCGGCGCTCTACCTGCTGGTGGACGTCGCCGGCCTGCCCGAGCTATCCGGCCAGGCGGTGGCCGTCGCGATCGCAATGCCGGCAAACTTCGTCGGCAACAAACTGTGGACGTTCAGCCTGGAGGCAGAGCGCGGTGCCGGCCGAGCCCGCTAGCTGCAATTTCATTCGCAACACTTGCCAAAGGCGCTCGGAAATGCGACAACCTCCCGGAAGGCTGCGCAGAACCTGCGCGGTCGTAGCCACGAAGCGAGAACCAGCTTGTCCGGGATCAGAACCGCCGCCGCCGCCGAGCTTCTCGGCGTCAGCCCCTCCACCCTGCGCACGTGGGAGCGCCGCCTGGGCTACCCGAGCCCGGAGCGGACCCCCGGGAACCACCGCCAGTACAGCCTCGACGAGATCGAGGCGCTCCGCGACGCCCTGCGCGAGACGGGAAACATCTCCTCGGCCGTCGACGTGGCGAAGCGCCGCGGTCGCGGGCCGTCCTCGCCGGTGCGCCTGCTCGCCGCGCTCGATCGCCTCGACGAGGCCGCCGCCGATCGTGAGCTCGAGGAGAGCCTGGCAGTCCGTTCGGTCGAGCGCACGGTCGAGCAGGTCCTCCTTCCCGCCCTCGACCAGGCGGCCGAGCGCCCCGGTGCCGAGGCCGAGCTGGAGCACGCGAGCCGCTGGGCCGTCGGCTGGCTGCACTCGGCTCGGCGCCTTGCCCCGCCGGCCAGTCGCGCCGAGGGCATCCTCCTCCTCGACTCGGGCGCGAGCGTCGGCCCCGAGGTCGTCCAGACCCAGGCGCTCGAGCTGTTCCTGCGCCGGGCCGGGCTCCGCGTGCTGCTTCTGTCAGCCGACCTGGCCGAACAGCGCTTCACGCGAGCCCTGCGCGCCCTGGACCCGCGGGCGGCCGTGATCTGTGGCACCGAGGCTCGGCTGGACGTGCTGGGCACCCACCTCCGCAGCGTGCTCAGCAACGGCGACGATACCCGCCTCTTCAGCTACCGCTCGGCCCGGCTCGTGTCCGGGCGCGGCGGGCTGCCCAGCCTGGGCACGAGCCCCGGCCGGGCGACCGACGCGCTCCTCGGCGCGCTCACGCGCGCCGCCTAGCCTCCAAGACGCGACGCTCGCCGACTCGCTCGCGCCTGGCGGCCTGCACGACCGCCTTCCGCGCCGCAGGCCTTGCGCAGGTTCGGAACCAAGAAGCTACGCACTTCCGTCCAATCCGGGCCCATGTCCTTGCCACATACCGGGTTCTGCCGATAACCCGCTCACAGCCCTTGTCAACTTTGTCGCCGCTTTCGGCGGGATCTCTTACTGGGAAGTGAGTACATGCAAGAAGAAGCCAGACTGCTCAACGTGGGCCGCGCGGCCGCCTATCTCGGCGTCAGCGCAGCGTCCCTCCGGAAGTGGTCCAACGACGGGCTGGTCCCCGTTTACCGGACTCCGGGCGGCCAGCGCCGCTTCGCCATCCAGGACCTCGACGAGTTCATGCAGTCGATGCGTGAGCCCGGCCGTGTCGGCGTGCCCCGGCTGGGCCGTGGCGCAAGCATGATCGGCGGCTAGGGCAGGCAACCCGCCCGTACTTAGCAGGAGGATCTCGATGCCAGGCCGGCCAAGTCGCAGGGTCGTCGTGCTGGAGCTGTGCGCGCTCGCACTCGCGGCGGGTGTCGCCGTGCTGCAGATCGAAAACGGCGACTGGGACCTCGCGCTGATGGGCGCGCTGCTGGCCCTGTCGCTCGTCAGCGACGTGCGCGCGGTTCAGAGCGCCTCGAGCCGCGTGAAGATCTCCGGGAGCTTCCTGGCGATCGTGGTCGCGGCCGTGTTCCTGGGCGGAACCCCGGCCGCGTTTATCGGCGTGACGACCATCGCGGTCGGGTGGCTGACCCAGCGCTATCGCAGAACCGACCTTCTGATCAACCTCGTCACCTACGCCTGGTTCCCGCTGATCGCTGGCATCGTCTTCCACGAGAGCGTCCAGGCAGGCGACGTCGCCACGGGCGAGCCCACCTTCTATCTCCTCGTCCTCGCGGCTCTTCGTGCTCGCCCTGGCCTTCAACTCGCTCCTGATCGCCAGCTACTCCGCCTACGTCGAGGGCAGCCGACTCAGCACCAAGCTCCGTCCGCATGCTGGGCCCGGTCCTTCCCTCCGAGCTCGCGTCGGCCGCTCTCGGAGTCGGCTTCGCGGCCGCCTACCTCGAGCTCGGGCTCGTGACCCTGGTGCTTTTCGCCGCGGTGATGCTGATCTTCCAGTACCTGATCGGGGCGCTCCTGGTCTCGCAGGAACGCGCCGACGAGCTTGAGCTCCGCGCCAAGCAACTCGCCGGCTTCCAGGTCGCCCTGCTGAGCGCGCTGCTGCGTACGCTCGACCTGCGGGATCGCATGACCGCGCGCCACAGCGCCGCGGTCGCGCGCTACTCGCGCGAGATCGCCGCTGGCCGCCGACCTCACCGAGGAGGAGCAGGACCTGGTCCACACGGCCGCGCTGCTCCACGACATCGGCAAGTTCGTCCTCCCGGACCGGATCCTCAAGGGGAACGCCGAGCTGACTGACGCCGACTGGGAGCAGATCCGCAAGCACCCCGAGGAGGGCGCCCGGATCGTGTCGCAGATCGACGGCTATCGCCCGGTCGGCGAGATCATCCTCGCCCACCACGAGCGCCTGGACGGCCTCGGGTACCCGCGCGGGCTCGAGGGCGAGGAGATCCCGCACCTGGCGCGGATCATCTCGGTCGCCGACACCTACGACGTGATGACGGCGCGCGACTCCTACCGCACGCCGATCAGCTCCTACGACGCGATCGCCGAGCTCCGCCGGATCTCCGGCACCCAGCTCGACGGCCGCGTACGTGGACATCTTCATCAAGGTGCTCGCCGACAAGGACGTGGCCTATCGCCACGGCGAGGACGCCGACTTCGAGCGCGAGCTCGCACTCGACCGCCGCATCCACGATTACGTGAGCAACGGCGACAGCGCCAGCCGGAGCGCATCGGCGCAGATACGCGGCTAGGCCAAGACCCGAAATCCAGACAGCACTGAACGCAGGCCACAGCGAGGTGGTCCCCGCGCTCTTGCTGTTATCCGTTGTGCCTAGTTGCTAACCGCGGCGAAAGCCCATCAGGTCCTCCTGTTGTTCGTGGGCACGAAGACATCCGGATCTAAGCACAACTTGGGCAAACTTGCAAGAACGTAGTTGAAACTAGGTAATTTGGCCCCAAGACCACCAAGTTGCAAGTGCCCTCCGCGTGCGTGAGTAAGTTCGCCAAGCCCGATGCGCTCCTCCCTCCTCCGCCCCCTCCGGATCCCGGCGTTTCCCCAGCTCGCGACGGCGAACCTGGTCAACGAGCTGGGCAACTGGCTCGGGCGAGATCGCCCTGGCGATCCTCGTCTTCGACCAGACCGGCAGCCCGATCGCCACCGCCTCGCTGTTCGTGGCGATCCACTTCCTGCCTGCGCTCGCAGGCCCGCCGCTGGTGGCTCGCATCGAGCACCTGCCGGCCCGCACCTCCCTGGCGATCCTCTACGCGGCCGAGGCGGCGGTCTTCGGCGCCCTGGCCCTGCTGGCGAACGAGTTCCTGCTGGCAGCGGTGCTCGCCCTCGCCGCGATCGACGGCTCGCTCGCCTCGGCGGCCAGGGCCCTCACCCGGGCCGCGGCCGCCGGGGCGCTGAAGCCGGCCGGGCTCCTGCGGGAGGGGAACGCCGTGCTCAACATCTGCTTCACGGCCGGCGCCGCGCTGGGCCCCGCACTCGCCGGGCCTGGTGGTGGCCGGGGCGAGCGTCCAGGTGGCGCTGCTTCGCCGACGCGGCCTCGTTCCTCGCCGTCTCGGCGCTGCTGTTGACCGCTCGTGGGCTCCCCCGGGCCGACCCGGAGGTCGACGGGGTCCTGGCGCGCCTGCGAAGCGGGCTGGCCTACGTCAGGGAGAGCGCGCTGCTGCGACGCCTGTTTGGCGCTCAGGCGCTCGCCTTCGTCTTCTTCGCCGTGGTCCTGCCGATCGAGGTGGTGTTCGCGAAGGAGACGCTGGACGCCGGTGACGCCGGCTACGGCGCGCTGCTGGCCAGCTGGGGCGTGGGAATGGTGCTTGGGCAGCCTCGCCTTCGCCGGCCTGGCGCGGGCCACAGTGCCTGCCCTCCTCGCGTCCTCGACGATGGCCATCGGGGTCGCGTACCTGGGCATGGGCGTCGCGCCCGGGCTGTCTGGTGGCCTGCACCGCAGCGACGATCGGCGGCATCGGCAACGGGGTCCAGTGGGTCGCCCTGATGACCTCGGTCCAGGCGGTCACCGTCGTCCACCTACCAGGCGCGCGTTGTGGCGATGCTCGAGGCGATCGCGTCGGCCATGCCGGGCGTCGGCTTCGTGATCGGTGGCGTCGTCGCCGAGATCCTGGACCCCAGGGCGTCCTTCATCGTCGCCGGGGCCGGCGTCCTGATCGTGCTCGCCGCGGCGGTGCTGTCGCTACGGAACGCAGACTGGAAGGGCGCCGTCGCCGCTGCGAACGGCAGCCCGGAGCCGGACGATCCGCCGCCGCCGCCGTCGGGCGACCAGGTGGTCGCCTCGCACTAATCCAGAGCGTTGTCGGGGGTCTGGCGCGTCAGCCGGCGCAGACCCAGGCGCCGCCGCCCGAGTCGGCCCAGATCAGCGCCGCGATCCGGTCCTGCTCGGCCGGAGAGGCGTTCTGGGGGAGGCCCTGGCCGCCGTAGAGCGCCCAGGTCGAGGGAAGGATCTGGTAGGCGCCGCCCGCGCCCGAGGAGGGGTTGACCGCCCCGTAGTCGCCACCGGACTCGCACATGACGATGCCCGCCGGGATCGCCCATTCGCCGGTGCCGATCGGCTGCGCGGCGGCCGCGGCCTGTTCGGCGGCCGCGGCGGCGCGGGCGTCCTGAACCTGGTCGCTCCAGCCCGAGATCTGCGACTGCAGTCCGCCGAGGGCGGCGGCCTGCTCGTCGCGGAGCGCCGGCGAGCTGGCCGGCCTGCGCCTCGGCCTGAGCGCGCACGGTCGCCGATCTGTGCCCGGGCTGCGTCGACCTCGTCGTTGTGGGCCGCCTGGGCGGCGCGGGCCTCGGCGACCTCGTCGAGCCTGGCCGCGACCGCGGCCCGCAGCTCGCGCACCCGGGCGGCGAGCTCCTGGTCGGCCTCCTGGATTCGGCGCAGCATCAGCGCCCGTGTGGCGAGGTCCTCGTAGCCCTGGGAGTCCAGGAGAAGCTGGGCCTCGTCGATGGTCTGGCCCTTGTAGATCGCGACGAGGCGGTCCGACAGGGCCGCGAGCGCGCGCTCGAGCTTGGCCCGGGCAGCCTCAAGTCGCTCGCGGGCGGTCGTCGACCTCCGCGGTCAGCTCGGCCTCGCGCTCCTCGCCCGCGGCGAGGACGGTGGCCAGCTCGGCCTCCTCGGAGGCGGCGGCCTGCGCGCGCCCCTGGGCCGCGGCGATCTGGGCGTTGCCGGAGTCGATGCTGGCGGCGAGGTCCGAGGCCTCGCTCTCCGCCGCGTCGATCCGGCCCTGGAGCTCTCCGACCGACTGCGCCTTCGCCTCCTGCGTGGTGCCGAGCGCGATCAGCCCGGCGACCGCGAGCGCGCCGGCTGCCGCCGCCCAGCGCAGGCTGCGGGTCGCTTCGCCTGCCGGACGGCTGCCGGTGGCGCGGGGCGTGTCGGTTCCGGTCTCCATTTCCTTCGATCGCCTACGGGGTTAGCTGACGGGCTCGGGCCGAAGGAATGGCCCTACACCGCGCTCGCGGCGATTCGCCCCATGGGAGTCGAGGAAAGAGCGTGCCCGGCTCCCAGCGGTTCCCCCGCTTCCCCGGCAACCCCGGGGAACTAAGCGGGTCATGTGCGCGGAATCCTAGCGAACGCTCACGACACGCTCGTCACACGCTCAGGAGGTTTCCATAACGCGGGCCGCTGCAAGGGATCTTGCGCGCCTCCGGACCGCCTAGCCCTCGGGTGGCTCGCGCGTGGCGGCCAGCCAGCCGACGACCCCCACCCCAACCAGGCCGATGGCGCCCGCGATCTTGATCTGCTTCGAGAAGCGCCACCAAGCGAGGCGGACGACCGTGCGGCCGATCAGCTCATACAGAGAGCTCATTCCGTTCACCCTACCCGTCCGGATCGCGCTGACGCACGCGGTGGGCCAGCCGGCTCTGGAGCGTGAACAGCTCGATGAAGCCGGGGCTTGCCGCCTGCGAGAACCGGCCGCCGCTCTCGGAGAAGCCGGCCAGCGTGCGGTCGTACAGGGCGTATGGCGAGGTCCGGGCCACCGGCGTCACGTTGCCCTTGAACAGGCTGGATGGTCACGCTCGCCCGTGACCCGTTCGTTGGCCGAGTCCATGTAGGCGTCGAGGTCGGCTCGGAGCGGCTCGATCCAGAGCCCGGCGTAGCGAGGTAGGCCCACTTGCGGTCGAGCGTGTGCTTGAACTCGTTCTGGTGGATCGTCGAGACCAGCTTCTCGAGCTCGGCGTGCGCCGTCATCAGGATCGCGGCCGCCGGCACCTCGTAGAGGTCGCGGACCTTGAGGCCGACGATCCGATCCTCGACGTGGTCGATGATCCCGGCGCCGTGGCGGGCCCCGATCTCGGCCGCCCGCTCGATCAGCTCGACCGGCTCGACGCGCTCGCCGTCGAGCGACACCGGGATCCCCGCCTCGAAGCCGACCTCGACGTCCTGCGCCTCGTCGGGCGCCCGCTCGGGCGGGGTGACGAGCTGGAAGACGTCGTCCGGCGGCGGCGCCTCGAGGTCCTCGATCTCGCGGCCCTCGGAGCTGCGGCCCCAGAGGTTGTCGTCGATCGAGTACGGGCTGACCTCGGTCCCGCCCTTCAGCGGGATGCCGTGCTCGCGGGCGTAGGCCAGCTCCTCCTCGCGCCCCATCGTCCAGTCGCGCACCGGGGCGATGATCCGCAGGTCCGGGTCGAGCGTCGCGACGGTCGCCTCGATCCGCACCTGGTCGTTGCCCTTGCCGGTGCAGCCGTGGGCGATCGTGTCGCAGCCGGTGACCTGCGCGTGCTCGACGGCGAGCTTCGCGATCAGCGGCCGGGCGAGCGCCGTGAACAGCGGGTAGCCGCCACCGTAGAGCGCGTTGGCCTTGATCGCCGGCAGCACGTACTCGCGGGCGAACTCCTCGCGCGGCGTCGGCGACGATCGTGTCCACCGCGCCGAGCTCTTCGCCTTCGCGACGACGGCGTCCCAGTCCTCGCCCGGCTGGCCGAGGTCGACGGTGAGCGTCACGACCTCGGCCTCGTAATTCGCCTGGATCCAGTGCAGCATCACCGAGGTGTCAAGGCCCCCGGAGTAGAGCAGGAGCACGCCGTTCGACCTGCGCCGGGGTCGGCCTGGTAGGAGGCGATGCGCGGGGCCTCGTCGGTCAGGGGCCGGAGTCTTCCATGCCGCCAGGGTGCGAGCTACCCGTTGGGACCCTGCGGCGGGCGGCAGCCGAATCCCCAGCCCCCCCAAGGCTCCGGCTCGGCCCAGGCGCGGAACCCAAGTGCCCGCAGCAGCTCCACGGGACTGCTCCGCATCGAACCCGTCCTCCGGGTGAAGCTCCAGCCGGACGGCCCTCGTCCGTTGCGCCCAGCGCCCGCCCGCTTTCAGAACGCGCCCCTCGGCACCCTCAAGGTTGAACAGAGGTAGTCGATTGGGCCCTTCGGCAGGCGCTCATCCGAGCAGACTGTCCAAGGTCACGCCGGCGACGGATCGCTCGTCCTCGCGAGCGGCCCGTACCGTGTATCCGGACGGAAGCGCACCCTCGACCGCGAGCGGTTGCGGGCGGTCCCAGATCGCGGCCTCGACAAGCGTCACGCGGCCTCCGAACGCAGCGACGTTGGCGCGTGCGATGGTGGCGTTGTCGGGGTCGGGCTCGACGCCGACCACGGTCGCGTGCGGGTACCTCACCGCCAGCCCGGCCAGGCCCGTGCCGATGTTGCTTCCCAGCTCGCAGATCTGCCGCGGGTATCGGCCCCAGGGCACGACGGTGGAAGGTGCTCCCCGAGGACGTAGTCGCGGAGATCGTCCCCACGTCGGTCGACTTCGGACGCACCCGGAGCTCGCGACCGCCGAGAGCCTTGATTCGCAGCGGCACGGCGACTTCGGCGGCGTGCCCAGGGTGTCGAGGCTGGAGTTTCATGCGCAGCAGGCGGCCCCGACTAGGCCAGTCGGACATCAACCGGAAGGTTCCGAGGAGAGCGGCTGCACGCGCCCGCAACTGATGGCTGTTGGACGCCACGGCGGCGGAATTCTTTCAGATGCTCGCCGGCGCACTTGCGCGGCAGCCGCCCCAGCCCTAACGTGCCCCAGGTGTTCGTCGATGTTGCCCGATGGATTCGAAGCTCCTTGGCGGGGATCGACTTGCCGGAGGCCGCGCGCGTCCTCGATCTCGGTTCGTCGACGAAGCGGTTGGACCATCGAACAGCCACATGTGGACGAGCTGATAATGGCCCCCCTTCGCGAGCGCGGGGCCAACATCACGCACGTCGACGCGAAGCACGACGAGGGCGTCGACTTCGTCTGCGACGTCGACCGCGACGACGGTGAGCTGCGTGCTGGGCCGGCGCCTTCGACCTCGTCATCTGCACTGGCCTGCTGCCATGCGTCGAGGACCCACCGGGCGCAGCTCGGCTGGCTCTCACGATGGTTGCCGACGGCGGCTGGCTGCTCGCCACCACCCCTCAGTCCTACCGCCGGACGCTGGATCCGATGGACAACAGGCTCCGGGTAACCCCGGCGGAGCTGATCGAGCTCTTCGATGACCGAGGGGAGCGTCTCGAGATCAGGGATGCCGTGGCTGTCGAAATCAGGGACGATCGCTACTACAGGGGCCTGCTCTCGCACGCCTCCTGGGTGCAATTCGGGGCCTCCAGCTGGTTTCCGCTCCCTGGTGTTACGGAACGGATCCGCTACCGGGTCCCGCGCCTGCGCTGGCGGGAGAGCTGCGTGCTTCTTCGCCGCCCTGGCACCGCGCGGCCGGACCGCGGCGATTGATGGCAGCGCTGGTCGCCACCGTCCTGAGCTGGTCGTTGCCCTTGCCGGTGCAACCATGCGCGATCGTGTCGCAGCCGCTGACGTGCACGTGCTCGACGGCGAGCTTCGCGATCAGTGGCCGGGCCAGCGCCGTGAACAGCGGGTAGCCGCCGCCGGACAGTGCGTTGGCCTTGATCGCCGGGAACACGTAGTTGCCGACGAACTCATCGCAGAGCAGGAGCACGCGGCTGACCTGCTCGGGGTCAGCTTGGTAGGAAGCGGTCCGCGGGCCACCAGGCTCAAGTGCGCGAGAGGTCTCGCACGACGCGCCGCCGCGCGGCATGTTCAAGATAGGAGGTCGCGCCATGATCGCCCTCATCACAATCCTCATCGCGCTCGGCGTCATTGCGGTGACCCCCGCGGACATGCCGAGCCTGTGCGGCCAACACGGCTACCGAGAGGGGCGGTGCCAGCCGTATTCACAAGCGAGCCCATTCAACCGACCCGTGTCGGTGGCGCCAGGTGGGGACAGCGCCCGAGCGCGGTAGGGCGACGGGTCGCCGGGTTCGGGCCGGGCCCCCAGATCGTCGCCGGACTCGCAGGTACGGCGGGGGACTACGACCATCCGGCTCTACTTCGCGCGTGCCGGCGACCCTCGGCACCCGATTGAGTGCACAGCGGCGGCCTGCGAGCTGTCCGGCATCGATGTACCGCTCCCGGGGAGGAGCGCAGCCCGCCGCCGGGGCCGACGCCCACATGGCCATCATCGACCTGGTGGCGGGAATCGAGTACGACCTGTACCGGGTACGAGGTCTGCCGACCGCTCCGGGCGAGCCGCTTCGTGTCCGGAACGGGGGCGTGACCGCCTACGAGGGTCCGGGCGCGGACGGGGGACTCGGCTCCAATGCCACGGCGGCGCACTTTGCGCTCGCCGCGGGGATCATCCGACCCGGAGAACTCACGCGAGGCAGGATCGACCACGCGCTGGCGATCTCCGTCCGCTGTACGGACGGGACGTTCGTGCCGCCGGCCATGGGGCCGGGGACCGGCCTGACCTGTGAGGAGATCGGCCTGTCACCTCGGGGCGCCCCACCGCGAGGCGTGCATCTCTACCTGGACATGAGCGAGCGCGAGATATCCCTACTCGGCGGCGCCGGAGTGGGAGCGCACGATACTGACTGCGATGGCCCGCTACGGGATGTTCGTGACCGACACCGGAGCCGCCGCGAACGGATGGGGAATCATCGTCGAGTCTGCGGCCGGTTACCGGGGACACGGGGTCGGACCCCTGGGTTGACTACGCCAGGGCAGCAGGGATCCCGGCCGAGACCGGGACGGTTGGGCCGATCCATATCTTCGACCTCCAGGATTCGGTCAACTGGGCGGCGAGGCTCCGCGTCGCCTACCCTCCCCCGGACCGAGCCTCGCAGTGAGCCGCGCGCTCCGCGTTCTGTCGATCGCGCTGATCACCGCGGGGCTCGTGATCCTCGTGGACGTGGGCCTCACGCTCGCCTGGAAGGAGCCCCTCTCGTCGATCTACGGCTCGATCAAGCAGGCGGCCGCCGAGGACGATCTCGCCGAGCTCGAGACCCGGTTTCCCTCGCAGGAGCTGGTGGAGCGAGCGCTCGAGCGAGCAGGAGGTCGCGGATCGCGCCGCCGTCCTCGCTGACGCGTTCGAGAAGGAGGTGGAGCGAGGCGATGCCATCGGGCGCCTCGAGATCCCGGCCATCGACCTGGGCATCGTCGCCGTACAGGGGACGGACACGGCCAGCCTGCAGAAGGGTCCGGGCCACTACACCCTGAAGGGCACGACGCCCGAGCTGCGCGAACAAGGCGATGGCTCCGCGTTCCCCGGCCAGAGCGAGACCGTGGGCATCGCGGGGATCGCACGACCTACCTGGCGCCGTTCCGGAGAATGACGAGATCCAGCCCGGCGACGAGATCACGCTACGCATGCCGTACGGAACGTTTGTCTATGAGGTCGAGAAGCACGAGATCGTCGATCCCGAAACGGTGGAGATCGTCGAGAACGTCGGCTACGAGCGATTGGTCCTTACCGCATGTCACCCGTTATACAGCGCTGCCCAGCGCTACGCGCAGTTCGCGAAACTGACAGACGTCGAGCTGGGCCCGCTGAGTCTGCGGCCACCAGAGTGGGCCGCCGACGACGCTACGCGGGGCCTTGATCCGCCCTGCACTACTCCCAGCACCCCCTCGGCCCTCTGGCGGCCTTGTGGGAATCGGCCATCAGGGAGATCGTAGCTCGCCCAGGGTCGCGGGTCTCTCGGTTCCTTGGATCGCACGTGTCGTTACACCCGCGGCCTCAGCTCTCGAGCTCGGTGCGAATCGGCGCCGGCGGGCGTGTCCGGCGGGGATGCGACATCGGCGCTGCCGACCCGCCGCACGCGGCGACGTAGAAGGCGAAATCCGCGGGGAACCGCAAGAACTCGATGCCCAGGAACACCACGCCGTACGCCGCCGACGCGGCCAGAACCCACACCGGGGTGAGCTCCAGCCCTCCCGCAACCGCGATCAGGGCCATCGCCGTCGACGCAAGCACGGGAGCGATGAGCATCCGCACCGGCGAGACTCCACCGAAGCGACGGGCAGCGATCCGAAGCGTGAACGCCGCGAGCAGGACACCCGACAAGCACCGCGTTGATCGCCGCGCCGACGGCGCCAAGGGGTGGGATCAGGATGAAGTTGAAGATGATGTTCTGGGCGATCACGATCATCGCCGGACGGGCGAAGTCACCGGGTCGGTCCCGCGAGATCATCAGGATCGCGCTCATCGCTGTTGACCCCGAAGAGCACTGTCATCACGCCCCCAGCAGCCGCAACGGGAGCACCGCGTCGGCATACGCGGGCCCCGTAGATCAGGTCGATCAGCGGCTCAGCCCAGACCACAAGACCCACCGCGATCGGCAGCAACATCGCAATCAGGGCCTTCAGTGACAGCTCGTAGCCACGGTTGAGGGCGATCGCACCGCTCCTCCCTCGTGACGCGACAGCCAAGGCAAGCATCGCGCCCCCCGAACGCCCAGGAGACGAACATGGTCGCCTCGATCAACCGGTAGGCTGCACCATAGATCCCCGACCTCGGTGTTGTCCCCGCCTTCGAGGAAGCTGAGCAGCGCGACGTCGGCCTTGAGGAGCAGCGTGAACAGGAGGTATCGCGAAGCCCAGCGGGATCCCGGCCTTGGCGCATCTGCTCCGCCCAGCGCCACCGCTCGATGCTCCGCCCGCCGGCCGGACGACGTTGCCGCCGCATCCAGAAAACCGCGGTCCCGATGCCGGCGCCCGCAGCCACCAGGGAGCCGCCGATGGAGACCTCCAGCAGACCGCCCCCCGCCGCACAGGATCGCCGACCACCCACCGCGGCCAGCAGGGCCCGCTGGAAGCACCAGCGAACCAGGCGATGTACTTCATCCGCTCGTAGGCCTGCAGGACCGCGAACGGTGGTCTTTACCCACGACCTCGAGGGCGACCCCGATCGCGATGATCCTGCACAGCCGAGCCGCGTCGTCCCCGAATAGTCGCCTAAGGTACACGACCGCCGCGATCACTCCCAGCAGGGCCACGAGCAGGATCGCCTTGAGCGCGAGTATGTTCGCTGTACAGCTCCGTCGAGCCTGCCCGCGCTCTCGCGAGACCTCGCGGGTGAGCAGCTCGTCGGTGCCGAATCCGGCAACCGCTGAGCAACAACGGTGCTCAGCGACACCCCGAAGATGAAGTCGCCGAAGCGTGCCTCGCCCAGCTCGCGAGCCAGCACGACGAAAAAGACGACGGACGCAAGCTTTGCCGTGAGCTCCCCCACCGCGCGCACCAGGGTTCCGCCGGCGATTCGGCGCGACGCCCCCGCGGCGTCGGTCGGCCGGGGCGATTCTCTCACCGGGCCCGGTCCACGACTTGCGTCAGGCAGCTTCGCAGCCATCTACTCTGCAGGCCGCGAATGCTGGCGTCCGGTCGACTCGACACCAAAGATCGTATGGCGCTTGGCGCGCCGCCCGAGGGCGCGGCCGTCGCGTTGGTGACCCTGGTCATCACCTGCACGGTGGCGATGGTGGCTGCGTTCGCGCTGATCCGGTACCCGACCTCTGTCATCCGCCTTCGTACTTGCCGCCGGGGTCGGGATGCTCGCGATATTGCTCCTGGTCCTGACGCGCTACGACTTCGCCGTCGGTCTCGCGTTCGTGAGCCTCGGGATCGTCAAGTTCGAACCAGCGCCAGTCGACCTGTTGTTCGCGGTGCTGATCCTGGTCGCACTGGTCACCGGACGACTGGATCTGCGCAGGATCCCGCTCGCGGCCGCCGGCGGACTCGCGCTCTTCGTCCTCTTCAACATCGTCTCGATGGTCGACGCCATCGACCCGCCGCAGGCGGCGTTCTTCTTCGCGCTCACCGTGTACGGGGCGGTACTGACGATCTGGCTCGCCGGCTACGTCAACTCTGAGCGTCGCGCCGGGGTCGTGGTTCGCTGCTATCTCGCCGCCGCCGTCGGCACGACAGTCATCGGGATCCTCGCCCTGGTGGCGCCGATCCCGGGAGGCGATGGCCTCCTCTATGCGGGCGAGCGCGTCCAGGGCTTCTTTAAGGACCCAAACGTCTACGCGCCGTTCCTGATCCCGATCGCGCTCATCCTCCTCGAGGAGCTGATCGCCCCCTCGCATCCTCCACTGTTCGCCGCTGGCTTCAAGCCGCGATGTTGCAGGCCTGCTGGTTTTTGGTGTGATCCTGGCGGGCTCGCGCGCCGCCTGGCTCAGCCTCGGGCTCGGCATCATCATCACGCTCTCGTTATCATGTCGCTGCGTGAGGGCGGGGGACGGGCATGCACGCTCGCCGCCGGCCTCATCGTAGTCGCGGGCGTGCATCGCCGCGACTTCCGCGATCGTCCTCGCCACCGACACCACCACCCTGCTCGGCGAGCGAGCGACCGTCCAGGCCTACGACTCCGGCACGCTTCGACGACCCAGGCCGAGGGGATCAACCTGGCTCGCGGAGCACCCCGTCGGGATCGGGCCCAGGCCGACTTCGACGTCTACTCGCCCGCTCGCCATCCACAGCCTCTACCTGCGCGCGCTCACCGAGCAGGGGAGTCCTCGGCCTCGCAGCGCTCCTCGCGTTCCTCGATCGCGACGCTCGGCGCTCGCGCTGCCGCAACGCTGTTCGCCGGGTCGCGACACGATGAGGGCATCGGCTCCGCGGCGCTCCTCGGAGCCTGGGTCGGCCTGCTCGCCAACAGCGTCGTCATCGACTCCATTGCACTGGCGCCATCTCTGGGTGGTCGCGGCCCTGGTCTGGGCCGGATACATGCACAACGTCTCCACCGAGCCGCGTCGGGGCCAGCCGTCGCCAAGGCCGGACAACCGGCCCGCTCAGCTCCGGGTTCGTCGTGGGGTCCGGGGTCCGGCCGACTCTACGATTGCCGGCCGGGCGGCGCCGTAGTACAGCGACACGTCCGTACGGCCACCGATCACGATCAGCCCGAGCGTGTTCGCTTGGATCCGAGCGAGCAGCTCTTCGACGTCGACTACCTTGTCGAGCGTCAGCTTGGCCGGCCTTGCGACCAGGAACACTCGATCCGCGAGCCGGGCAAGGCCCTGGGCCTCGGCTACCCCCACCATCGGCGGCGCATCGACGAGTATGTAGTCGTAGCCAAGTCCGCGAAGGTGCGCGTAGAGGGTTCGCAGGGCGTCCTCCGACATTACGCGCGCGGGCTCGGACGTCCTGGTCCCGCTCGAGACGATGTCGAGCGTGGACGTCCGACCCGACGTCGGCTCGACCACGGAGATCCGCCGCGCCGTCGCTGGAATCAGCTGATCGCTCACCCCGCCGCGCTCGATCAGCGCGAGGCGTCCGTGAGGCCGAGGCTCCACGGGGACCCTGAAGCGCTCATGAAGCGTCGGCCAACGCAGGTCGGCGGAGATCAACAGAGTCCGGTGTCCTGCTTGTGCCAGCGCGCTCCCGAGGCGTGCCGTGACCGTGGACTTGCCCTCACCCTGAACGGCGCTCGTGATCACGACTATGTCGCCCCGCGGGGGCATCATCAGCTGCACTGTGGCTGCCAAGCTCTGGTAGAGCTCTCGCTCAACTGAAGAAACGAGGTGTCGGCGGCGTCCGAACGTTCCTCCCGGACATGCGGGATGGATGCGAGGACCGGCTGACCGAAGAGCCTGCTGAGCTCACGGGGCTCGCTCACCGCCTGGCCGCAATTGCTCCCGGCCGAGGGCCACAAGGATGGCGAGGAAGGCAGAGCCGAACGGTGCCAGAACCACGTTGCGAAACGGCCTCGGGGAGGCCGGTGCCGTGGGGGGCGTCGCCGGCTCGGCGAGCTGTAGCTGCGAGCCCGCGCTTGCCTCCTCGACGGACTAGTGCCGAGATCCTGTCCCTGCACGCGCTTCGACTTCCTCTGGTGTCGCCGCTGGATCGGTCCGGAGTTGATCGAGCTGGACGGTGAGGTTCTGCTTGGGCGAAGCGAAGCGTTCCCGCTCAAGCGTCTCCTGCTCGTCGAGAAACGCCGTCGCAACGGCGTTTGCCACCGCCGAGGCATCCTCCGGGGTCTTCTTTGGCTCGTCCTGCGGTGATGGTGATCAGGTTTGCGTCCGGGTCGACCGTCGAGCTGATCGCCGATTCGATCGAGCCACGGCTCTCCCCCGGGAGCTCCCTCCAACAGCGGCATCGAGCACGTTGATGCTGGTGATCAGCGCGTCCGCGGTCTCCAGGCTCGCGCTGCACCGTGACTGGGTCCGGGAGGGCCGAGCACGCTCTGACTGGCGTCGAGCACGATCGTCGCCGAGGCCTGATAGGACTTCGGCAGGATCAAGGAGAGAAAGGCGACGATGGCCGTGACGGTTCCGATGATGGCCAGGATCAGGAACCGGGTCCCGGCCAAGGGCCGCTAGGTAGCGACGGGCCTCGAGCGGTGCCTCGGAGGCGCGGCTGCCCCCCCCGCGCGCGACCCACCGGGATCCCCGTTCCCGTTGGTCATGAGCCGCGCAGCCGGGGAGCTGTCACGGCACCGAGCGAGTCCGGCATAGACGCCGAGCGTATGTTCAACCATCGTCGAGAGAGTAAATCTGGACTGGAGCCGCCGCAACGCAGCCGCGCCCAATGCAGCCGCCCGTGCAGGCTCCACCAGCAGTAAGTTGATCGCCTCGGACAAGCGGCGCCGTTTGACGTGGAGGCACGCCCCGTCCGGAAACGCCGTGCTTGACTCGCCTCCCCGACGCCGCCCTGCATCGGTGGCGACGATCGGCATGCCGAGGGCCATCGCCTCCAGGTTGGCGTAGGGGAACGATTCGGACCACGACGAGCTGATGAAAAGGTCCGCGCCCACGACCAGCGGGTCGACGTCGGCAACCTCCCCCGTGATCCAGGCGTTCGACCCGAGTGTCGCCACGCTCGATCTGGGCCGCGATCCTCGCGTGCTCGGGGCCGCCTCCGATGATCATCAGCTTCGCATCGGGAGTGGTCCGCAAGACGACGCTGAAGGCGGCGAGCCCCGTTGAACTCCTTCCCACGCCTGAGCCCGGACACGGAGCAAAGCAGCGGACCCGCTCCGGAACTCGGCCACGCGCGGATCCACCGCGGGCCGCGGGGCGGGGCTCGATGCCGTTGTGGATCACTCGCACCCGCGACGGCGGGCAGAACCGCTGGGCCAGGCGCGCCTCGTTCTCACAGACGCAGATTACGCGGTCGGCCAACGGGCTCGTGGCCCGCTCGGCCAGCCAGAAGAGCGGCCGCTCGAAGGCTTCGCGGGAGGGCGCCCGCGAAGGCATAGCCGTGGGGCGTGGACACCAGCGGACAACCGAAGTCGCCCAAGCGGGCGAGCCGGGCCATCACCCCGCCTTTTGACCCGTGCGAGTGCACGAGGTCGGGCTTGAACTCACGGACCACCCTGACCAGCTCGGCGACGGAGCGAGCGTCCTCGGCCGGCGACAGCGGTCGGACGATCTCGATTGGGATCACCTCGACGTCGATCTCGCCGGCGCGGTCGAGGTGTGGCCCGCAGATCGCCACGTGATGTCCGCGCTTCGCGAGCTCTGAAGCAAGCGACGCGACATGGAAGAACGCGCCGCCCTCACTCGGCCTGAGAACCATCAAGACGCGCGCCACGGAAAAGCAGCATGTTATTCGCATGCCCGACTAGCACTGCCCCGGCGCTGTGAAAAGCCACCGATCGTGCTGGGCTATCACGGAATCGCGGATATCGATCCCGCGCACGACCCTGTGCGCCTCTTCGTCTCCCCCGCCCGCCGCCTCCGCGCACAGGTGACACGTTTGAAGAAACGCGGATACGAGCTGGTCCACATGGCCGAGTTCGCGCGGCGAACTTCATGCCCGGCAGCCCCTCCGAGGCGTGGCGGCGCTCACCTTCGACGACGGCACCCGCGACATTGCCGAGACGGCGGCGCCGCTCCTGGCCGAACTGAACCGGCCCGGGACCGTCTACGTCTGCCCTGGGCTGTTCGGCAAACCGTATCCGTGGTCCGGCGAGGCCGCAGGGGTGCGTCTGATGACGGCCGACCGAGGTCGTGTTTCTCGCCGGGGAGGGCACGTTCGAGATCGGGGCCCGGCACCAACGATCACACGGTGCTGGGGGAAGCCACCAGCCCAGGAAGCGCACAGGCACATGGCCGAGTCCAAGGATCGCCTCGATGCCTTCTGGGCCGGGACTGGCCCCAGCTTCTGTTACCCGCGCTGCTACTACTCCGTGCCTGTCCGCCTGCGGCGAGACAAGCGGGTTACACCAGCGCGGTCACGTGCGGTCCCGCGGGGGGGTGGGTGACCTGTCCGAGCTCAAGCGAGAAGACGCTCCACACCCCGGACGGATCCGCGACGTTCGCGCTGAAGTCGCGCGGGCTGTACTACGGGACGCGCGACCTCGCTCCTGCCCTGCGCGGTGAGGTGGCTTGACCGGCCCCTGCAGACACTGCGCCGAGCGCGGTGCTGAGTCGGCGGATGCGGCACCCGCAGACGGCTCAGCCGCCGCATGGCGGGGTTGCCGAGCACATCAGGGCCGTCAGCTGCAGCTCGCCGCCCAGGGCGATAGGCCCAGGTGGAAGCGGCCCTCGCCCCCGACAGCCGGGTGATCGAGCCTCTGCGCGAAGCGGGCATTCCCACGCACGAGATCCACTACCGACCGTCGCTGACCAGCGCTGGGGCCGACCTGCGCGCGCTACGCGAGTTGGTTGCCCTGATCCGCGCCCGCTTTCTTCCACCTGATACCGCGATCCACGCGCATGGGGCGAAGGCCGGGGTGCTCGGTCGGGCCGGCCGGCGTGCTCACGCGGACGCCGGTGGTCTACACGCCGCACGGCTGGGCCTTCAAGCTGAACCTAAGAGTGGCTTTTAGTGGTAACCGCTGTGTCATGGTTTTCATCGTCACACACCACCTTGCCTTTGCTTGCGAGTGCAGGCGTCGAGGAGTGTGTGTGTGGGCGCTCCGACCCCGTCCCCCCCCCCCCCCCCCCCCCCCCCCCCCCCCCCCCCCCCGGGGGCGGGAGCCGAGCGTTGCCTTGGGGGGGGAGCTAGGAATTCCCTCAGCCCCCGGTTCGAGGAGATGCCGCCGCGGCGCAGCGCCTGCCTCACCCGGCGGAACGCCGGCGCGTCGTCCATCACGGAGTCGAGGTCGACCGGCGGGCCGAGCCCGACCCGCAGCTGATCGAGTGGAAGGCGGACGGTGTGCTCATCGGAGCGGGATCCGTATTCCGCCCCAAGAAGAAGGGCGGCCTGAACCGCATTGGTCGAGGCCGCCGCCATCTTGCGCGAGCGGGCTCCAGGCGTCCGCGTCGCTTTGGTGGGCGAGGGTGACGAGCGCGAGGCCCTGGAGCGGCAGATCGCCAGGCTCGACCTCGGCCAGGTTGCCCGTGTGTTCTCTCATGGCGGCTCGGTCGAGCCGCACCTCGCCGCCCTGGACTGCTTCGCCCTTCCGTCGTTCCAGTTCGAGGCTGCAGGAATCGGCGTGCTCGAGGCGATGGCGATGGGACTACCTGTGGTCGCTTCTCGGATCGGGGGAGTGCCGGAGAGCGTTCGCGACGGCGAGACCGGCGTCCTGGTGTCACCTGGGGGACCCGTCCGCGCTCGCGGGCGCGATCCTGGAGCTGGCGGCTGACGGTTCGACCCGACGCCGCATGGGAGAAGCCGGGCAGGCTGTCGTGGCCGAGGGATCCCCGCTCGGTCGAGAGGCCACGAGGCTTGCGGCGCTTTACCGAGAGGCCTCAAGAGACTGATCGCGACCCCCAGCGGTTCCGGCGCGCCGACGGTCACGGCTGAGCGCGCGTTGGACCGCCACGACTGGCGCGCCGAAACGGGCAGCGCCGACCCAGAAGGCCGCGCCCCACGAGAGGTGCATGGCTGCGTAGATGGCCGGAAGCATCATCGCCTCCCTCGTGTAACCGCGGGACGCTTGGTGCATGGTTTCGGCGCCCAGGGTGGCCGCGTAGACGGCGAGCGCGACCCGGGCCAGCCGCCGCACCGGACGCGGCGAGGCGACCGCCGCGGCCGTGGTCGCGGCGAGCGTGGGCGCAACCAGGTGCGAGCGCCGCATGCTGGTCGGGTGGCGCTTGCTTGTTTTCGCCCGGTACTGGCCGTAGCGCCAGTACTGTCGCGCGAGCCCCCTCAGGCTGCTCCGAGGAACGTATCGCGCCGCCATTTCGGGTAGTAACGATTCGCCCGCCCGCCTCTCGCACTCGGGCGGCGAGCTCGGCATCCTCGTTGATCGGCCAGCCCTCGTCCCAGCCGCGGAACCGCTCGAGCGTCGATCGGTTCCAGATCCCGGTGAACCCCGTGTCGACCTCGGTCTCCCGGTCCACCGGGTACCTGAACGTGGCCCCTCCGATGCCGAGCCGGGTGCTCAGCGCGAGCGCGACTGCGCGTGACACCCCGCCCGCCCCGTACGCGATCTGCGGCCCGCTCACCCAATCGACGCCGCCCCGCTGAAGAGCGCGCGACGCCCGCGGCCAGGTAGTCGGGCGGATAGAGCGTGTGCGCGTCCATCCGGGCCACGTACTCGCCCCGCGCTTCGCGCAGCCCGATGTTGAGGGCCTGCGGGATGTGCCGGGCGGGGTTGTCGAACACCCGGATGCCGTCGTCGCGACGGGCCAGCTTCTCCAGGATCGGACGGGTGCCGTCCTCGCTACCGCCGTCGAGGAAGATCACCTCGACCTCGCCCTCGAACTGCTGAGCCCGCATGCCCCCGGCCGACTCCTCGACCATCGCTGCCTCGTTGAGGACCGGCACGAGCACGGAGACGTCGATCTTCGCGGGAGTCATCTTGATGCTCCCACGGGCCGAGAGGCGTACTCATCGTGCCGCAGGGAGAACATCAGCAGGCCCCATAGGTGACGGCTCAAGTCCTCGCGACCCGATACCTGGCGCTCGACTAGCCCACAGATTCCGCACATCCCACGCGATTCTAAGGACCGCTAGCCAGGGGCTCGGGACCGGTCGAGCCCGCCGAGGAACCGCACGACCCGCCGCACCTGCACGTCCCGAGCGTTCTCACGGGCCAGCTCGAGCCCGCGCCCCACCAGGCGTCGGCGAAGACGGGGGTCGGCGTCCAGGCTCAGACGGCATCCGCGAGGGCATCGACATCGTCCGGCGGCACCACCAGCCCGGCTCGCCCCCCGTCGAGCGCCGCGGCAACCGAGCCCACGTCGGTCCCCACGACCGGGGTTCCGGCCGCCATCGCCTCAGTCAGAACCTGTGGCGAGCCCTCGGTGAGCGAGATGTGCACGAAAACGTCGGCGGCGCGATAGGCCTCGATCAACCCGGTCCCGAACGGCATGAAGCCGGAAGCTCCAGCGCATCTCCACGCCCGCCTGGTCGGCCCGAGCTCTCAGCTCGCCCTCGAGGCGACCCACTCCAACCCAGCGAAGCCGAAAGCCGGGACGACGCTCGTCGAGCTGACCAGGAGGTCGACCGCAAGCAGGGGGTTCTTCTCCGGCTCGATGCGGCCGACGGTCAGCAGGTCCCTCAGCCGCCGCTCCCTTCCCGCGGGCTTCGCGGCCACGACGTCCGCAGTCGTCGTAAGGGAGATCGTGGTCGCCAGCACGCCCGGTCTCGGGCCTCCATAGGCGCGTTCGAGCTGGTGGCCGACGACGACGGTGTCGACCACGCGCCCCAGAAGGCAGGAACGCACGGTCCAGGAACCACAGCGGAACCAGGACCGGGGTCCACATGCTCGCCGGAAGACGCGCCCGGAAATAGCTCATCGTGTCCTGGCGGACGCCCAGCACCACCCGGCGCCCCCTCGCCATCGCCATCAGGGCGAGCAACAGGGCGAGCGGGTGTGGCCCAAACGCCCAGATCACATCGACCTGTGACAGCTCGCGCCACATGGCCCTCATCGTCCCCACGCCAACGCCGATGAGCGATCGTAGCCGGCGAAGGCTCTCGTAGTAGGGCAACGCCAGGAGCGTGCCGCCGGGCAGCTCATAGTCCGCCCCGAACCCGGCGACGCCGCCCGGCCGAGCACGAACAGCTCGTCGAACGACTGACCCACGTCGGCGACGAACGACATGAACGGGAAGGCCTCTGAATTGGTGCGGAGGCGCCCGTCCGCACCGGCCCGGAAGGAGCGTCCACGTAGACGCCGAGCCGGGTGCGCTCGACGGGCTTCACCGGGCTGGTCCCGACGGCGGGGTAAGCTGCGCGGCCTCTTGTTCGTGGAGGTAGCAGGCTGGATCGAAGCCACGGTTGCCGGGCTCGATCTCGGCCCCGATGCAAGGGCGATCGACATCGGGTCCTCGACGCTCGCCTACCGCACCAAGGCGCAGCCGCACATCGAGCGGCAGATCATGGCGCCGCTGCGAGACCGTGGCGTCGAGCTGACTACGTCGACGCCAAGCAGGCCGAAGATGCTGAGGCGATCCCGATCGAGTGCTCGCGTCATTACAAGGGCCTTCGCTCGCGCCCCTCGTAGACCCGCGTGGGCGGTCGCTGGGTGCCACTGCCGTGTGTCTTCGAGCGTGTTCGTCATCGTGTCCCGACCCTCAGGTGGAGCGAGAGCTGCGTACTCCTGCACCGGCCCTCCGCCCGTTGACCCACCGCGCCCGAACCGCCGGCCCGCCCACGGCCGCGCCTCGCCCCTCGCTTCCGATGGCGGCCGCGCGCACCATCGCGGCAGCGAGGCGAGGGTCCGCCGGGTCGATCCGTGTGTTGCAATGGGCGCCGACGCCGCCAGACCGCGCTCGGCGACCTTGAGCTCCGCGTAGTCGCCGAAGCACACCGACGCGCCCGTGAGGCGTCCAGCCGGTCTGCCATCCGACCGAGGGCGCCGCCCACCGCGAGATCATCGGCGTCGAGCGCGAACACGTACGGCGCCGACTGCCGCAACCCGGTCATCCGGGCTGCCGAAACCCCCTGGTTCAACCCGTGGCGGATGACGGCGCCCCCTCCGGACCAGCCCTGAAGCGCACGGCGCGCGGCAGGCTCGGTAGACCCGTCGTCCACGACGATGATCTCGATCGCCTCGTCCTCGTCGATCGAGTGCACCGCGCGAACCGCTTCAGCGCCGTTCTCATAGCTCGGAATGATGACGGCGACACGGGACGGGCCGGCGCTGGCGTGCGCCGGGCCCACTGCCAGCGCCCGTCGAGGGCCGTCGCTCTGCCGTGTCGAAGGTCGAGCGAGGGTCCAAAACCCGACCCGATCCAGTCCCTGCTTGATCCTGTTCTCAATGCCCAGCCGGGACCGTCGCCGTACACGACCGGGTATAACAGCCGGCGCAACGAGTTGAGGTCGGAGGCCCGTCGATGCCCCGCGAGTTCGGCGAACAGCCCCCGATGCCGGTCCCGGAGTGCCTGACGCAGCGCCCTTCGCTTGCGTCGCCCTGCATCGGTCAGCGTGTTCCGGCGCACGAAGTGAACGTACGCCAGCTCCCCGGGTCCAGACGGATTCCTTCGTGCCCGCGCTCGGCCAGCGACATCCACAGGCTCCAGTCCGATTGCGCGTCAACCTCCTCTGTAAGCCGGCGCCACCCCCCGAGCTGTGCAGCGCGCTGCGCCGATACATCGCGCCGCCGGGTACTCGTTCGTCACCGCGACCCGGAACGGGTCGATCCGTCCGGGACCTTGCGCACCAGCGCGCCACCCGCCACTCTACCCCCTGGCCCCTCGCGAATGCCGCCTCCGCCCGTTCATCCAACGGATCAGCCAGCCGCTCCAGCCCGCCCGGCAGCGCCCACTCCTCCTCTGCGAGGCAGGCGACGTACGGCGCCGGAGTCGCTGGCCCGAGGTTCGTCGCACCAGGAACCGACGGTGGGTCCTCATTCGCACCGGCGCAAAGAGCGCCAACTGCCGCCACCAGGCGTATGCGGGGAGGGTCACCTCCCCTCGACGATCTCCCGGTAAAGCGAGACGAGGCGGTCCATCTGCGCCCCCTGGCTCAACTCACTCTCCACCAGGCCCGGCCGTTCCGGCCAGTGCGCCGCGAGCACGGGATCGCGGATTAGAGTCTCGATGGCCACGGCTGTCGCCTCCGCATCGCCCACTGGCACCAGGAGTGCCTCCCGTTCGTGGGCGAGCAGCTCATGGACCCACGGCAGGTCGGAGAGAACGCAGGGGCAGCCACAGGCCATCGCCTCCCAGACCGAGCGGGGTGAGCTGTCCGAAGAGGTGACCGAGACGCAGACGTCTGCCGCCCGGTACATGTCGGCCATGCGCTCATAGCGCACGTTTCCGACAATCGACGCTCCGCCCGGAAGGGGCGGTAACGCAATCCGAATCGGACCCATGTGCTTGAGAACGAGCTCCGCATCGGCCCTGGCGCGGCGAACCTGGCCGAAAGCCTCGACGATGACCGGGATGTTGTAGACAGGCATGAAAGATCGCGGGCTCAGCACGACGGGACCTTCCCCCCATCCGAGCACAGAACGCAACGACGCCCGCTCCTCAGGGGAGGGAACGTCGAACCGGCTTACGTCCACGCCCCACTGCACCACCTCGGCCCGGCCAATCGCCCCGAGCTCGCGGCAGCGCTCAAGCAGATCCGCCGAGTCGGCGGTGACCAGTTCGGGCCCGCCGGAGCGCGACGCGGCTGGCGAGGTTCATCGTCCGTGAGGCGCGATAGACGTCTGAGCCCCAGGCGGTGACCACTAGCGGCCGTGGCGCCGGCCGCAGCCGCCGCGAGGCCGAAGCCAGGAACCCAGTGTGCGTGGACGAGGTCGGGTCCGATCTCCCGAACCAACCGGCGGGCCCAGAGCACCGCCAGCGCGATTCCCCGGGGCGAGCTGCGGGAGGGTCCGGGTGCACGGTTTACCGGGATCCCGACCAGCTCCAACTCGACGAGGCGGTCTAGCTCGGGCGGCGAGTCCCCACCGACATGAACCTCGACCCCGCGCTCCCTCAGCGCCATCGCCTGCGCCTCGACGTGCCCCATGCCGAGGGGCCCGAGCATCAGGATCCGCAGGTCCGGCCCCGCGGCGCTCACGAGGCGGCCGGCTCGAACAGGGAGCTGTCCCGCTCGAAGGCCGCGACCGCTCGTTCGTGCTCGAGCTGCGTCCCGATGTCGTACCAGGCGCCGTCGAAGTGGTAGGTGCGGACGTCCTGGCCGGATGCGACCAACGCCAGGACCAAGTCGGGAAAGTCGAAGTGGCCGTCGGGGATGCTGTCGATCGCGCTAGGAGAGTAGGCGTAGATCCCCATGCTTACCTCGTAGTGCAGGGTCGGCTTCTCCACGTACCCGGTCACGCGGTCGGCCTCGCTCTCAATGACTCCCAGTGCGAGCTCGACGTTCTTCTCGTGCGTGGCGATTGTCAGCACGGCGCCGCTTTCAGTGTGGCGCAGCATTAGCTCGGCATAATCGAGCGTCGTCAAAATGTCGCCGTTCATGACCAGGAAATCCTCGTCGGCCGATCCACGAGACGCACTGCCCCGGCCGTCCCAAGCGGCTCATCCTCCCACTCGTACGCGAGGTGCATCCCCGCTGGGGTGGCGTCGCTTTCGTCGAAGTAGGAGCGGATCAGACCGCCCAGGTGGCCGACGCAGAGGTCGGCACGGGTGAACCCGGAGCGACGCAGCTGGTGCAGGATCAGCTCCAGGATCGGGCGCTCCCCGATCGGGACGAGCGGCTTCGGCAAGACGGTCGTGTACGGCCGTAGGCGGGTCCCACGGCCGCCGGCAAGGATCACGGCGCGCATCCCTGCAGAACTTAGACGCCCGCCAGCCGGACGCTGCAGGACGCGCTTCAGACGGTTCCAACAGGCGTCCAGCTACCGGGTATCCGCTGGCGCGCGACACACGCGCCGCGCGATACGGGCTATGTGACGGCTCGCCTCATCATCCGCTCGACCCTGGGAAGGTTGATTCCTATTCTCTGCCTGCTTTCCGCGGCAGCCGTGACCGGGGCGACGAGCGCGGACGCGGCAACGCATCGCTACGACCCCCTGCGGGCGCGGCAACAAGACGGCGGACTTCCTTCCCGCCGGGGTCGACGCCGAGCTCGTCACGAGGGGGAGGGTGCGCATTCGCGGTCACGGCCGCACGCGCTATCGGACGGTCCGTGCCGGCAGATCCAGACGGCCCTAGCGGGAGCGCCCCGGTCCGAATCACCAAACACCGCACGCAACGAGCCAGAGCCTCGAGGTCTTCACCGGCGACACCCCCAGGGAACCAGCGAATCCCGACCCGTCCCTGCGTGGGGCACCTTCAGCTCCCACAACCTCCCGGAGCATGCTGGCGCCCCTACGCCGACCAGTCCCGTTCAACCGCGGGCTACCCACAGCGCCTCCGACTGTGGCGAACTCGGACGCAATTGCGAACCGCGTCGGGAACTTCGGCCCGGGTCCCCAGATCGTGGCGGGCGTGGCCGACACTGGGTCGGACTACGATCACCCGATCTACTTCTCGCAGCCCGGCGATCCCGTCTATACGGTCCATTGCATCGAGTACTCCGGAAGCTGCGAGATCGAGGGGATGCAGGTCGGATTCCCGGCCGACGCCCGCCCCGCAGGCGGCCCCGACGGCCACCTGGCCGTGATCGACCAGGCGGCTGGATGGGAGTACGACCTCTACAACGTGGACTCGAAGCCCCCGGGCGGGGGCACGATCGTGTCGGCTGGGGCGGCCGGACTGAGATCGGCGACGAACGCCCTCGGCCTCGACTCGAACGCGACCGCCGCCCACTTCGGCCTGGCGGCCGGGGTAATCCGGCCCGCCGAGCTCGAGCAAGGCGAGATCGACCACGCGCTCGCGATCTCCGTCAAGTGCACCAACGGCACCTCGGTCGAGCCCGCCGGCACCGGCACCGGGCGCCCGTGCTCCTCGATTGGGCTTTCCAACCACAACGCTCCCCCCATGGGCTCCCACTTCTTCCTCGACATGTCGGCGCAGGAGATCAATGCTCCTGCCCTCCCGGAGTGGCGCAAGGTCGATCCTCCGTGCGATGGCCGAGTACGGCATGTTCGTCGAGGACACCGGGCGCCGACTACAACGGATGGGCCGTGATCGTCGAGTCCGGCTCCTCGTACACCAGCTTCGGCGATCCGGATCCGTGGGTCAAGCTCGCCAACGAACTGCAGCTACCTAGCTGGGTATCGCCGGGGGGCAACCGAGTCCATCTGTTCGATCTTCAGGGCAGCGTCAATTGGGCGAACAAACTGCCGTCGCGGAGCTGCGTCAGCGTAGGCACCTGCTGTCCGCTATAGGCAGTCATGGACCTGGGCGACCGGACACGGTCATGGCCGGGCGTCGGCCTAGTCCGGCCCTCCGGCCTCGTGGACACGGGCGCTTCCGGCAATGCCGTGACCGACGTGGTTCGTGTAGAAGTTTGGCCTCTCCCGAAAGTCGCTGAACGCTCCTGCTTGGACCGCTGCGATCAGGCGCCCCACGGTCCGGGGCACCCGCTCCCTCGGCTCGAAGCCAAGCTGCTCACCGATCTTCTCGAACGACACCCGGTAGTTGCGAGGATCGTTGCCGCCCTCCGTGAACCTGACCCTGCCGGCCCCCCCGAGGTGTTCCTGGACCGCGTCGACCACCATCCGCTTCGTGTAGTTCTCGTCGGAGTGGCCCACGTTGAAGATCTCGCCACGAACCTCGCTCTCCGGCCCGGTCAGCACCGTCATGATCGCGCGCGAGATATCGGCCACATGGCAATACGGCCGCCACGTGTCGGCGTCGTAGACGACCAGTTCCTCTCCGACTGCCAGCGTTCGAGTGAACTCCGAGATCGTGAGGTCGAAGCGCATCCTCGGCGAGAACCCGTAGGCGGTCGCGATCCTCAGCAACGTCGGCGATAACTCCCAGTCTGGGCCGCCGGCCAACACGTGGCGCTCGAAGTCGACCTTCATCTCCGCATACAGCGACAGCGGCGCGAGATCCGATTCCTCGGTCGCCGGCTCATCGCTGCCCCGAAGCCCGTAGTTGCTGCAGGTGGAGGTGAACACGAAGCGATCGATCTCGCGCCCGGCGAGCTTGTCGAAGAGGCGCTTGCACGCCCTCGTTGATATCACGGGTGAGCTCCGGATACTTGCGCGAGATCGGGTCTCCGACCATGGCTGCGAGCAGGACGACATCGCTCACCTCGGCGAGCACCCGCGAACGGTCACTCCGCTCCCGCAGGTCTCCGCGGATGAACTCGAACCGCGGCTCCTCGAAGATGCCCGCCGATCGCCGACCCTGACCGAACAGCAGGCGAGTCGAGCACGCGCACCCGATAGCCGGCGGCGAGCAGCCGGCGCACGAGCACGTTGCCGACGTACCCCGCCCCGCCGACGACCAGGACTCGTCGTTCCGAGGGTCGCGGGTCACGGGCTACCGGCTCCGCCGCTGCCCTCGCCCCGCCGCCGTCACCGCCGCCTTCCCTCGTCCTCCTCGGTGGAGGTCGATGTGCTGGTCGACGTGGAGGTGCTGGTCGCGGTCGCCGTGGTGGGCTCTGTGGTTGCGGTCTCGGTGCGCAGTGCTCGCGCTGCTCGTCGTGGGCGTATCGTCCGAGCCGCCGCCGGCGGCGACCACGAGCAGTGCCACCCCCAGGCCCACGACGGCGCGCCACGAGCAGCGCGAGCGCGGCCTTGTGCCGCCGCTCATGCCGCCCCCGGGCCGGTAGACGTGATAGCCCTGCTGGTAGCCGGCGGGGTCCTGCGGCGGCTGGCCCTGGCCCCCGGCGGGCATACGGCGGGTGGGATCCTCGTGCATGGCCGCGAGTCTACGGTGGCCCCCGGCGCCCTAGTCGTCCTTCTCGGGCTTCGGCTTCTCCTGGCCAGGCGGGAGGCCCTCCGTGACCGTCTCGGTCTCGGTCTCCGTGACGGTCTCGGTGGTCTCGGTCGTGGTGCGGATGTTGGTGACCGTGGTCAGGACCTCGGTGACCTCGGTCGTAGTTGTAGGGCGCAGCTTCTCGGTCGAGATGCTGGTGGCGGTCACGTCGCGCGACCCGCTTGCGGCGAGGACCGCCGTCGAGACGCCCAGCCCCAGGGCCAGAGCGGCAAGGGCGATGATGATCAGCCGCTGCCGGCCACCCTCGTCGCCTGCCGGTGGCTCGCCCCCCGCCGCAGGGGCGGCCTGGCCCGCCGGGGGCGGGAACTCCTCGTGCTCGCGCAGGACCCGGCGCGGGTCGGGGCTGGGCGGGGGCTGTTCAGCGGGTGGATTCATCGACGATCCCGATTGCCTTACCCACATCGGCCGCATCGATCACAAGCGGCGGCAGGAACCGCAGCATCCCCGGACCGGGGACGTTCACCACCAGGCCGGCCGCCAGGCAGCGGGCGGCGACCGAAGCGGCGTCGATCCCGTCGCGCAGTGTCACACCCACCATCAGCCCTCTGCCCCGGACGTCGGCGACCGTGTCGAGATCCTCGAGACTCCGCATCAGGACCGCCCCCAGCTCGCGTGCCGAACGCAGGACATCGGGGCGGTCGATCACGTCCAGTGCGGCCAGCGCAGCCGAGGCCGTCACCGGGCCACCCGCAAACGTCGAGCCGTGATCACCGAGCGCGAGGACCTCACCGAGCGCCGGCGTGGTCACGCAGGCGCCCACGGGCAAGCCGCCCCCCAGCGCCTTCGCGGCCGTCATCACGTCGGGCCTGACCGCGAGCTGCTCGTGGGCCCACAGCGAACCGGTGCGCCCCATGCCCGTCTGGACCTCGTCGAAGACAAGCAACGCCTCCACCTCGTCGCAGGCCTCGCGCGCGGCCAAGAGCACCTCGCCGGCGATCGGGAAGACGCCCGCCTCGCCCTGGATCGGCTCGACCAGGACGGCCGCGGTGGAGGAGCCCACCGCCGCCCGCAACGCGCCCGGGTCGTCCCTGGAGACGGCGACGAAGCCCTGAGGCAACGGCCCGAAGAGGTCCTCTCGCGCGAGGCCGGCGGTGGCGGCCAGCGAGCCCAGCGTGCGGCCGTGAAAGCCCTGCTCGAGCACCACGACCTCAGGCCGCTCAATGCCCCGGCCATGGGCGTGCTTTCGGACCAGCTTCAGCGCGCACTCGGTGGCCTCGGTCCCCGAATTGCAAAGGAACGCCCTGCCGCCCAGGCTCGACTCGACGAGGCGCTCGCAGAGGCGCATCGCGGGTTCGGAGTAGTAGAGGTTCGAGGTGCCCGCCAGGGTGCCGGCCTGCTCGCGGATCGCCGCAACGATCCGCGGGTGGCAGTGCCCCGCGTTGTGAACCGAGAGCCCGGCGAAGAAGTCGAGGTACTCCCTGTCGTCCGAGTCCCAAAGCCGGGCGCCCTCGCCGCGGACGAACTCCACCGGTGCCCGCGCGTAGGTGGGCATCGCGTAGCGCCCCTCGAGGCGCTGCAGGCGGGCGACGCTCACCTCGTAACCATGGTCCCGATGCCGGCGTCCGTGAACAGCTCCAGCAGCAGCGAATGGGGGCGCCGGCCGTCGACGATGTGAGCCGAGCCGGCGCCGCCCCGGATCGCTTCCACGCAGGCCTCGAGCTTCGGGCGCATTCCACCGGAGACCGCGCCTGATCCGCGAGGCCAGCTCGTCGACGGTGGCGCTCGTGACCAGCGAGTCGGGCTGGTCGGGGTCGGCCAGCCAGCCCGTGACGTCCGTCAGGAAGATCACCTTGTGGGCGACCAGCGCCGCGGCGACCTTGCCGGCAGCCGTGTCGGCGTTCACGTTGTAGGAGTTGCCGTCGCGGTCCGCGCCAGCCGAGGCGATCACCGGGATGTAGTCCTCGGCGATGTGGTTGAGCACATCGACGTCGACGCGGTCGATTTCGCCGACGAAGCCGACGTCCGCCGCCTTCGCGTGCGGGCCGACCGCGAACAGCCCCCCGTCCTCGCCCGAGAGGCCGACTGCGGGCTGCCCGTGGCGGTTGAGCCGCGAGACGATGTCGGCGTTCACCTTGCCCAGCAGGACCATCTTCGCCACCTCCACGGTCGCCGAGTCGGACACCCGCACGCCCTCGTGGAAGCGGACCTCCATCCCGAGGCGCTCCATATAGGAGGTGATGTCCGGCCCGCCCCCGTGCACGATCACCGGGTTGAGACCGACGTACTTGAGGAGGACGACGTCCTGGGCGAACTCCTCGCGCAGCTCCTCTTCGCGCATCGCCGCGCCGCCGTACTTGATGACGACGGTCTTGCCGTGAAACTCCCGTATGTAGGGCAGCGCCTCGCGCAGGGTCTCGACCCGCGGCTCGCTGCCCTCGGCGCGCGGGTCGCTCATGTCGAGTACTCCGCGTTCAACTCGACGTAGTCCTTGGTCAGGTCGCAGAAGTAGACGTGGGCCGCCGTCATCGCCGCGGCCAAGGCGAACCCCGATCTCGGCCTCGGGCGAGTCCCCGCCGAGCTCGTCCGCGTCGATCCGGTCCGGTCCCAGCTCCGGCAACTCCTCGCCCGCCAGAGCCTGCCCGGCGGCCTGCGCGATCCGGCCCCAGTTGGGGTCGTGCCCCAGGAGCGCCGTCTTCACGAGCGGCGAGTTGGCGACGGCTCGGGCGACCCGCTCGGCCTCCGCCTCGGTGGCCGCCTCGCTGACATCGATCCGTGCGGTGCGGGTGGCGCCCTCGCCGTCGGCCACGACCTCGAGGGCGAGCTGGAGCATGGCGGCGTCCAGCAGGCCGTCGGGCAGGGGCCGGGACGCCGCGCCGCCTGCCTGAAGCAGCACCGTGTCGTTGGTGCTCATCTGGCCGTCGACGGTGATCCGCTCGAACGACGCCGCGCTGGCTCGCCGCAAGGCCGCCGCGGGGTCCTCGACGACGGCGTCCGTCTGGACGAAGCACAGCATCGTCGCGAACCCGGGCTCGATCATCCCGGCGCCCTTCGCCTGCGCCGAGAGCGTCACGCCGTCGCAGGTCAGGGTGCACGCCTTACGCGAGCGATCCGTGGTCATGATCGCGTCGGCGAAGGCCCCGCCGCCGGACGCGCCGAGGTCAGCCGCCGCGTGGGCGACGCCGTCGAGTACACGGTCGATGGGAAGCGGGACCCCGATCTTGCCGGTCTCGGCCACCGCCACCGCGCGCGGTTCGAGGCCGAGGTGCCGCGCGGTCGCGTCGCGCATGTCCAGTGCGTGGACATACCCCTGTTCTCCGGTGCCGGCGTTGGCGTTCCCCGAGTTGACGACCGCGGCACGGATCGCGCTTTCGTCGCACTCGTCGCGGCAGACTCGGATCGGCGCCGCCGCAGCCGCGTTGCGGGTCAGGAGCAGCGCCGAGGTGGTGCCCTCCGAGTCACAGGCAACGATCCCGACGTCGGTTCCTCCGTCGCCCTTCAGCCCACACGCGACTCCGCCGGCTCGGAAGCCGGGCGCGAGGCGAGCGGGGTCGTGCTCCGCCGCGCCTGCCGGCGCGCCGACCCACCGCGACCGCATGAACCGCGTAGCGGCCGGGGCGCTCATCGGAGCCCCTCTGTCTCGTCCAGACCCAGCATCAGGTTCAGGTTCTGGAGCGCCTGCCCGGACGCGCCCTTCCAGAGGTTGTCGATCGCACAGAACGCCAGGATCCGGCCCGAGGCCTCGTCGAGGGCCACGTGGACCCGCGCCGAGTTGGTGTCGCGGACGTCGCGCACGCCCGGCGGCGAATCCGCGACATCGACGAAGGGCTCGCCGGCGTAGCGCTCGGCGTAGACGCCCTCGAGCTCGGCGCGATCGATCGAGCGGGTTGGCGTCACGTAGCAGCTCGCCAGGAGGCCCCGCTCGATCGGCAGCAAGTGCGGGATGAACGTCACCGGCCCGCTCGCCCCCAGCTCGCGCAGCTCCTGTGAGATCTCGGGCGCGTGACGGTGCCCGTCGACGCCGTAGGGCCGGAAGTTCTCGCTGACCTCGTCGAAGTCGAAGGCCCCGCGCCCCGCGCCCGACGTTCCGGACTTCGCATCGATCACGACGTCGCCGCAGAGGCCGGCCTCGGCAAGGGGCGCCAGCGCCAGGATCGCGGCGGTCGGATAGCAGCCGGGGTTGGCGACCAGGCCGGCGCCGGCCACCCGCTCGCGCGCCAGCTCGGTCAGCCCGTACACCGCGCCCGCCAGCAGCTCGGGCACCCCGTGGGGCGCGTACCAGCGCTCGTAGGTCGGCAGGTCCCGGATCCGGAAATCGGCCGAGAGGTCGACGACAACGGCGCCCAGCCCCCGCAGCTCGGCGACGACGGGCGCGGCCGCGCCGTGAGGCAGGGCCACGATGGCGGCGTCCACCTCGTCGGCTCCATCCAGGTCCAGCTCGCCCAGCTCAAGCGGCACCTGGTGCGCCGGGTAGAGCTCGTCCAACCGGCGGCCAGGCTGGCTGCGCGAGGTGGCCGCCACCAGCTCCAGCCGAGGATGGCGCCAGACCAGCCGGGCCGCGAGCGAGCCGGTCAGCCCGCTGGCGCCGGCGACGAGCACACGGGCCCGGGGCTCGCCGTCGAGGGGCTGCGTGGCCGGGTCCAGGCTGGTGCGCTCACTCACGGAGCGTCCCGCCGATCCGCTCGAGCTCGGCCTCGATGGCCTCCCTGCGCGTCGCGACATCCTCGTCGGTGAGGGTCCTGTCGGGAGCCCTGAACTCCAGGCGGAGCGCCAGGCTCTTGCGCCCCTCGCCCACCTGGTCGCCGCGGTAGAGGTCGAAGACCCTGGCGGAGCGCAGGAGCTCGCCGCCGCCGGTGAGCACGGCCGCCGCGAACGGCCTCGGCCGGGGTCGCCTCGGCGACGACGACGGCCAGGTCCTGGAGCAGGGCCGGGAAGCTGGTCACGTCCTCGTAGTGCTCGAGAGCGGCGCGTGAAGCCTCGACCAGCGCCGCAACGGAGAGCTCGAACGCGGTTCCCCCCGGGAGGTCCCATGCCTTCGCGACCTTCGGGTGGAGCTCGCCCAGCCACCCGGCCTCCTCCCCACTCAGCAGCACGGTCGCCGCGCGGCCTGGGTGCAGAAACGGCTGCGAGCCGGTCTCGACGTCCACCGCCGCCCCCAGGCGCCGGGCCAGTGCCTCGATCACGCCCTTGACCGCGTAGAAGCCCTCGGCCCCGGGTCCGCCCCAAGAGGCCACCGAGAGCGGCCCGATGGCGATCCCCGCCAGGCGATGCGGCTCGTGGGCGGGCGCGGGAAGCACGCCCTGGAACCGCCCGGCCAGGGGCCCGCCCTCCACCGGAGCGGCCTCGCGCAGATATGCCCGGCCGGACTCGAACAGGGCGACGCGTTCCGCGCCGCGCGCAAGGTTGTGCCTGGCCGCGTCGAGCAGGCCGCCCAGCAGCGTCGTTCTCATCGCCGACTGGTCCTCGGAGAGCGGGTTGTGGGTCGTGATGTGAGGCCGGCGCGGATCGCCCGACTCGAGCAGCAGCCGATCCGCGACGTCGGCCGACCCGAAGTGCCAAGCCACGATCTCGTCGAAGCCCAGGTCGGACATGACGTCCTCGGCACGGCGGCGCAGCCGCTGCTCGCGGCTTAGGCGCCCGACACGCTCGCGCGCGGCGGGCAGCCGGCGGGGCAGCCGGTCGAATCCCTCCAGGCGCCCGACCTCCTCGATCAGGTCGGCCTCGCGAGTGACGTCGTAGTGGCGGTGCAGGGGGACCGTGGCCTCCAGGTCGCCCTCCCCCACCGGCTCGACGGCGAACTCCAGCCGCTCCAGGTGGCCGGTCGCGCGATCACGCGGGACCTCCACCCCCAGGAGCGAGTCAAGGCGGGCGCCGCGTAGCGGGACGGTCCGGGCCGCCGGGATCACGCCGGCGGCGTCGATCGTCCCCGCCGCCATGCTCGCCGCGGTCGTCTCGACCAGCAGGCGCGAGGCGACCCGCTGGGCCCAGATCGCCGTCTGGGGGTGCAGCTGCTTCTCGAAGCGGGTCGAGGCCTCGGAGCGGAGCCCCATCGCCGCCGAGGTTCGGAGGATGTTCATGCCGTTCCAGTTGGCCGCCTCGAGCAGGACGCTGGTGGTGGCGCCGGAGACCTCCGAGACCTGCCCGCCCATGACCCCCGCGATCCCGGTGGGCTGCTCGCGGTCGCAGACGAGGACCGTCTCGCCGTCCAGCCCGCGCTCGACGCCGTCCAGCGTCGTCATCGTCTCGCCGTCGCGGGCGGTCCGGACGATCAGCTCGCCGCCGGGCACCAGGTCGAGGTCGTAGGCGTGGAGCGGCTGCGCCGTCAGGAGCATCACGTAGTTGGTGATGTCGACGACGTTGGAGATCGGCCGCTGTCCGGCGGCGATGAGGCGCTGGCGCAGCCACAACGGCGACGGCCCCATCCGGACGCCGGTGAAGACGCGGGCGGTGAAGCGCGGGCAGAGGTCCGGGACCTCGACGGTGACCGACGCGACCTCCTCCGCCGAGGGGTCGCCCGCAGGCTCGGCGTCGTCGCTCCATGGCGGCGGGGCCAGCTCGGCGCCGGTGATCGCGTGCACCTCGCGCGCGACGCCGTAGATGCCGAACAGGTCGACCCGGTTCGGGTTCAGGTCGAGCTCGAGGACCGCCTCGGCGATCGGGAGGACCTCGGCGAGCGGGCGTGCCTGGCTCGGCCGGCCTCGCCGAGGACCATGATCCCGTCGGCGTCATCGCCCAGCTGGAGCTCGGTCTCCGAGAGGATCATCCCGTTGGACTCGACCCCCCGGAGCTTCGCCCTGCCGAGCTCCTGGCCCCCGGGCAGGACCGCGCCGGGCAGCGCCACTGGCACCGTCTGCCCGGCGGCGACGTTCGGGGCGCCGCAGACGATCGTGCGCGTCCCGTCGCCGGTATCGACCTCGGTCACCGACAGCCGGTCGGCGTTCGGATGCTTCTCGGCCGAGACGACCCGCCCGACAACGAAGCCGTCCGTCGCGGGCACGCCGATGCGCGTGACGCGCTCGACGTCGACCGCCCGCATCGAGAGCAGGTCGGCGAGCTCCTCGGCCGAGAGGCCGGGATCCACGTACTCGGTGAGCCAGCTGACCGGCACTCTCATCTGACTGTCCTCGCGCTTCGCTCACCAGCACAGCTCTCTTGGAGAAGCTCCGCGCTCAATGAAACTGCTCCAGCATCCGCACGTCGTTCTCGAAGAACTTGCGCAGGTCGGGGACGCCGTGCTTCAGCATCGCGATCCGCTCGATTCCCATTCCGAAGGCGAAGCCCTGGGTCGTCTCGGGGTCGTAGCCGTGGTCGCGGACGAACCCGAAGACGTTCGGGTCGACCATCCCGGCCCCCAGGATCTCGATCCAGCCGCTGCCCTTGCAGAGCGGGTCGCGTGACCCGTCCGCGAGCTCGCCGGTGCCCTCGCAGGCGAAGCACGAGACGTCGACCTGCACGCTGGGCTCGGTGAACGGGAAGTAGTCCGGCTTCAGCCGCGTGCGCCGTTCGGGGCCGAACAGCGCCCGCGCGGCCTCCTCCAGGGTCCCCGCCAGGTCGGAGAGCGAGATGCCCGGCCCGACCGCCAGGCCCTCCACCTGCGAGAACATCGGCGTGTGCGTGGCGTCGGAGTCGCGCCGGTACACCGTCCCGGGCACGATCACGAAGATCGGTGGCGCCTGGGCCTCCATCGCGCGGATCTGCATCGGCGAGGTGTGCGTGCGCAGCACGACGTCCTGCGGACCGGGCGGCAGGCCGCGCTCGTTGACGACGCCCTCGGGCAGGGTCGCCGGGTCCACGTAGAACGTGTCCTGCACCATCCGCGCCGGGTGGCCCGGCGGGTGGTTCAGCGCGGTGAAGTTGTAGTAGTCGTGCTCGATCTCGGGGCCCTCCAGCACCCGGTAGCCCATCCCGACGAAGACGTCCTCGATCTCGCGCCGGGTGCGGGTGATCAGGTGCAGGTGACCGGCGGCGACCGGGGGGATGCCCGGGCAGGGTGACGTCGATAGCGCCGTCCTCGAAGCGCGCCTCCAGGCTCGGCGCCCTCGAGTTCGCCGCGCCGTCTCTCGAGCGCCTGCCTCGATCGCCTGCCGGGCCTCGTTGGCGGCCGCTCCCACGGGGCCCCGCTCGGCGGGATCCAGCTCGCCGATCCCGCGCAGGATCCCGGTCAGCTCGCGACTTGCGGCCAAGCAGCGCGCACCCGCAGGTCCTCGAGCGCGGCGGCGTCGGCCGCCGACGCGATCGCGGCCTCGGCGTCGGCCTCGAGCTTTGCGACCTTGTCCAGCATCAGTTCGCGCCACCTTCAGCTGCGTGCGGCGGCCGACGATATCCGCTGTAGCGCGATCGCCGCCGCGGCGGCCACGTTCAGCGACTCGGCGCCACCTGCCCGCAGCGGGATCGTCCAGTGCTCGTCGCACCCGGCGACCACGTCCGCGGGCAGCCCGTCGCGCTCGGAGCCCAGGCAGAGCGTCGCAGGCGCTCCGGAGGGAGCCACCGCCGCCATGGGCGATCAGGGCAGCGCGGGGCGCCGGCGTCTCGCCGAGGGAGGCCCGCGCAACGGCCAACCCCGAAGATCGAGCCCATGCTGGCGCGCACGGCCTTCGGCGAGTGCGGGTCCGCGCAGCCCGGCCCCAGCGCGACCGTTCCGCCGGCCAGGGCGTCGACCGTGCGGACGATGGCGCCGACGTTCCCCGGGTCGGCCGACCCCGTGCAGGTAGGCGCACGGGCCCCGGTCCCGGCTCCACCCAGGCCTGACGCCACACGGCGATCGCCCGGGTTCCCGACCCCAGGGTCGAGACCCCGTCCAGCAGGTCCGCCTCGACCTCCTCCCCGTCGATCCCGGACTCGGGCGCCACCAGCGCGAAAAGCGGGTCGCGGCCGGCGGCTAGGCCCGCGGCCACCAGGTCCTCGCCCTCGGTGGCGAACAGGGACTCGCGCTCGCGGTGCTTTCGCTCGGAGAGCTTGCGGATCAGCTTCAGCTTCTCGTTGTGGGGGCTCGTGATCATGACGGTATTCCGGTGAGTTCTGACACGGCGCTCATGGCAAAGAAAAGGCGCCTCATGTGGCGCCCGGGAGAATCAGTCGTCGCTACGCGTTCAGGCAGCGGCGGCCTCCCGGGAGAGCTCGGCAAATCGGCGGAAGGCATCGCGGTCGCGCACCGCGAGGTCGGCGAGCATCTTGCGGTTCACCTCGACGTCGGCCAGCTTGAGGCCGTGCATGAACTCCGAGTAGCTCATACCCTCGTCGCGAGCGGCGGCGTTGATCCGGACGATCCACAGGCGGCGGAAGTCGCGCTTGCGCCGGCGCCGGTCGCGGTAGGCGTAGTTGCCCGAGCGCTGGACCTGCTCCTTCGCGAAGCGGTAGCTCGAGTGCTTGCGGCCGTAGTAGCCCTTGGCCTGCTTGAGGACCTTCTTGCGCCGGCGATGGCGCGCGACTGCATTCGTGGAACGGGCCATCAGCTCTTCTTGTGCGTCCCGAGCAGCTCCTTGACGCGCCCCTTGTCCTGGGCCTTCACGTGCACGGGCCGGGCCATGCGACGCTTGCGCTTGGGCGACTTCTTCTCGAGGATGTGGCTCGAGTAGGCACGCCGGCCCATGACCTTGCCCTTGGCGGTCTTGCGAAAGCGCTTCTTGGCGCCCGAATGGGTCTTCATCTTCGGCATGACGGCCGACTATTGAAGCAGAGGGGGGTCGCTGGGCGGCCGCTCAGTCCCGGAGTGCTGTGGACAGCTCCTCCACCACGAGATCGATCTGCTCCTCGTCGAGCTATGGTCGACAGCGGCAGCGCCAGGTGGCGGTCCCGCGAAGTCCTCGGCGACCGGGCAGCCTCCCTCGCCCCCGGCGCCCTCGTACTCGCTGAGCTCGGTCAGGGCCGGGTAGAACGTGGTCTGGACGCCGCGCGGCGTGCATCTCCGTCGCGGACCGCGGTCGCGGGTCGCGAGGTCGGCGACGAGCACCGGGAAGGCGAAGTGCCCCGAGCGCTCGACCCACTCGGCCGGGAACGGGACCTCGACCCCGTCGATCCGTTGCGAGCCGCTCGCGGTAGGAGCCGACGACGCGCCGGAGGCTCCGCGAGCGGCATCGTCGAGCCGTCCCAGCCGCGCCAGCGCCAGGGTGGCCCGTGGCTCGTCGATCCGGTAGTTGAAGCCCAGGTCGGTCACGTCGTAGGTCTCGGCGTGGCCGCGGTGGCGATCCCAGGTGACCGAGGTCATCGCGTGCGAGCGCAGCGAGCCGCACGCTGCTCGGCGAAGCTCGTCGTCGTCGGTCACGAGGATCCCGCCCTCGCCCACGCCCAGCTGCGTCTTCGCGAAGAAGGAGAAGCACCCGCAGGCGCCGACCGTTCCGGCCGGGGTGCCGTCGCTGCAGGCTGCCCCCAGTCGTCCTCGGCGCAGTCCTCGATCAGGGCGATGCTCGCGCTCGTCGCAGATCGCGCGCAGCGCGTCGGTGTCGGCCGGGTAGCCGAACATGTGGACGGCGATCACCGCCTTCGTGCGGTCGGTTATCCGCCGCTCGACCTCCGCCGGATCGAGCAGCGGCTCGGCCGGAGAGACGCAGTCGGCGAGCACGGTCTCGCCCCCGGCGCACCGTCCCGCGTGGGCGTCGGCCACGAACGACAGCGCCGGCGCGATGACCTCGTCGCCGTCGCCGACCCCGGCGGCCAGGCAAGCCAGGTGGAGCGCTGCCGTGCCGCTCGAGACCGCCAGCGCGTGCTTCGCGCCGACGGACTCGGCGAAGGCCGCCTCGAGATCCTGCGTGCGGGGACCCATCGTCAACCAGCCGGATTCGAGCGTCGCCATCACCGCTTCGACGTCGGACTCTGGCAGCGCGATCTCGGTCAGGGTGACTCGCCAGTCGCTCATCGCGAGCCCCCGCTCTCGTGCGTCGACGGACTCGAGCACGGCCTCGGCCACCAACGCTGCTGCTCGGCGTCCTCCATGTGCGGGAAGAGCGGGATCGAGAAGAGCGCGGCGGCTGCATCCTCGGTCCGCGGCAGCGAGACCGCGCCGAACTCCCGGATGTAGCCGCCGAGCGAGTGCGTGGCCGGATAGACCGTGGTCTGCACGCCGTGCTCGTCGCGCAGGCGCGCGCGCACCGCCGCGCGGATCGCGGGCTCCACCAGACACGCCGCATCAGGTAGCACGGACGACCGCTCGACCGGCTGGGAGCCGTAGGCGATCCCGATCCGGTCGTCGATGCCGCAGCAGCTCGCGGTAGCGCAGCGATCAGCTCGCGCCGCCTCGCGATCTCGTCGCCCAGGCGCGCGAAGCGCGAGCGCAGCAGGGCAGCGCGCAGGTCGTCGAAGCGGTAGTTGAAGCCCAGCTCGACGACGTCGTAGGCCATCGCGCGGCCCAGATGGCGGTCGCGCGTCGTCGCCGTCATCCCCTGCGAGCGCAGCCTGCGAACCCGATCGGCTACCTCGTCGGAGTCGGTGCACAAAGCGCCGCCCTCGCCCACCCCCAGCACCTTGTTCGGAAAGAAGCGAGAAGCAGCCGGCCAGGCCGAAGGTGCCCGAGCCGCCGCCCGTCGAAGTCGGCCCACGGGGCGTGGGCGGCATCCTCGATCAGGGTCAGGCCGCGGCGGTCGCAGAGCGCCACCAGGCGCTCGATCTCCACCGGTAGCCGGCCCAGTGGACCGGGATCACCGCCTTGGTCCGCTCGGTGATCAGCGGCTCGACGGCGTCGACGTCCATGTTCAGGTCGTTGCCGTCGCCGACCATGTCGGCAGAAGACCGGCGTCGCGCCGCAGTAGCGCACCGCGTTCGCCGTGGCGACGAACGTCATGCGACGGCACGATCACCTCGTCGCCCGGACCCGACCCCGGCGGCGATGCACGCGACGTGGAGCGCGGCGGTGCAGCTCGAGAGGGCGACGACGTGCTCGGGCGCCGAGGTGCTCGGCGAACTCGCGCTCGAACGCCTCCGTCTCGGGGCCCATCGCTGAGCCAGCCCGAGCGCAGCACGGCGGCGACGGCGTCGCGGTCCGCCTCTGGACACGCGGACGTCGAAGACCGGGATCTCGGGGTGATCCACGGCGACGGGGCTGGGCCTAGGCGGCGGCCTCGTCGGGCGCGCCGTCGCCGCCGGCCTCGCCGGCGGCGGCCTCCGCGGCCGCGCCATCCGCTCGGCGCCTCGTCGCGCTGCTGCTGGGCGAGAAGCTCCTTGCTCGGCGCGAGCATCATGTGCATGTTGCGCCCCTCCTGCTGGGGCTCCGCCTCGATCGTCGCGATCTCGGAGATGTCGTCGTAGAGGCGCTGGAGGAGCGCCCGGCCGCGCTCCGGGTGGGCCTGCTCGCGGCCCCGGAACATGATCGTCACCTTGACCTTGTCCTTGTGGCGAAGGAAGCGCTCGACGTGCCCCTTCTTCGTCTCGTAGTCGTGGTCGGCGATCTTCGGGCGCAGCTTGATCTCGCGCACGTTCACCTGCTGCTGATGCTTGCGGGCGGCCTTCGCCTTCTGCTCCTGCTCGTACTTGTACTTCGAGTAGTCGAGCAGCCGGGCCACGGGCGGCCGGGCGTCGGGCGCGACCTCCACGAGGTCGAGATCGCGCTCGCGCGCCATCTCCAGGGCCGCCTCGGTGGCGATCACGCCGACCTGCTCCCCCTCCTCGTCGATCAGGCGCACCTCCTTGATCCGGATGCGCTCGTTGATCCGCGTCGGGTCCCTCTCGGGCATCCGGCGGTCGAACCGTCGCGGGACGGGCACTAGGAACGCTTTGCGGCGGGCGTCAAGGAGTGGCTAGCCGAGGATCGGGTGCGAGGGGGTAATCGGGAAGGCAGGGGCGCTCAAGGGCGCGACGGGATGTGGCTGCCTTGCATCCCGGCGAAGTATAGACGCACGCCCGCGAGGAACCGGGGCGATGCGCACCAACGGCACCGTCCCTGGATGGTCGTCATCGCGGCGCTCCGGGGTACGGATCCAAAGCATTCCCTCGGGATGGTGCATGCCACTCTTGATCAGGTCTATCCGATAGAAGAGGTCGCCGAACGGGATCTCACGCCCGTTGCCCTCGACGTGTAGGCCGCATCGGGCTCACGCCGGTCCCAGATCTGGCATCCGCGCATGAGATCAGGGCCGTCGCGCCTGACGGCCATCACCCGCCGGTCGCCGTAGTGCAGCTCCCTGAGCTTCGCCATCGCTTCCTCGGCCGCTGCCTCGGTCGTGAAATCGAGATGGAACTCCTCGGCCATCACCGGGGCCGCTTGGGCCTCGGTCCGCGATACCCACGGCCTTCAGAAGGCCCCGGAAGTCGTTCGGGCGGTAGATTGTCTTGCCGCCCTCCTCCTCGTAGGTGAGACACGGCTGCTGGCTGAGAGCTGTGGTGAAGACGAGGGCCGTGTCGTCGCCCGCCAGGTTGAGCAGCCGGCCGCGAGTCTCGTCCATCTGCTCGTAGCCGTAGAGGATCGCGTCCTGATAGACGGCCTGCTCACCCGGCTCCGGCTTCACCTTGAAGTGCTCCGGCTCCATGTTCCGCCAGTAGAGGTGCTGGAAGTGTGCCGTGCTGTTGAGGAAGAAGGTGGCGAAATCGCCGGCTGCTCGCGCTTCCAGTAGGAGCGAAAAAGGTCGAACTGAAGCTTGTCGAGGATCACCGCCCGCTTCCAGTGGAAGTCATCGACCGGCGCTCCGCGCGCAAGCTGGCGCGACGATCGCCGCGCACCGTGCGTCGGGGAGAGCCCGTGTGCGGGCCATGAACGCGAGGAAGCGCGACCTGCTCCGAGCGGGAGAGCGGCACGTCCTCACGCGTGTATTCCTGGACATTCGCCGAGACGAACCGGTAGTAGGCGTTCAGCTCGTCCTCAGGATAGGGTTTGACGACTGCGCGTCCACGGATCGGGCAGCACCCAGCCGTTGATGGGCTTGCTGGTAGCTGACGGCTCGGTCCCAAGATCGCCCTCCTCGTGCGAGCGCACCGCGACGCCGCCCGCCTCCAGCTCCCTGTCGCCCACCACGAGCATGAACGGCACCTTGGCCAGCTCGGCGTCGCGGATCTTGCGTCCCACCGACTCGGAGCGGTCGTCGAGCTGAACCCGGACGCCCGCCTCGTGGAGCTGGGCGAGCACCTCGGCCCGCGTACTCGTTGTGGCGGTCGGCAACCGGCAGCACCTTGGCCTGTACGGGCGCGAGCCAGGTCGGAAAGCGCCCGCCGTGGTGCTCGATCAGGATCCCAGCGAACCGCTCCATCGAGCCCAGCAGCGCCCGGTGGATCATCACCGGGCGGTGCTCGGCGTTGTCCTCGCCCTGGTAGGCGAGCTCGAACCGCTCGGGCATGAAGAAGTCGAGCTGGCAGGTTCCGAGCTGCCACGAGCGGCCGATCGCGTCGGTCACGTGGAAGTCGATCTTGGGGCCGTAGAAGGCGCCGTCGCCCGGGTTCAGCTCGTACTCGCGCCCCTGCATCTCGAGCGCCCGGCGCAGCGCGTCGGTCGCCTCCTCCCACTGCTCGTCGGTGCCGATCGCCTTCTCGGGCTTGGTCGAGAGCTCGACCCTCACCTCGTCGAAGCCGAAGCGCGCGTAGAGCTGGTCGATCGCGTCGCAGATCGCGTTGACCTCGGCGGGCGCCTGCTCGAGCGTGCAGTAGACGTGGGCGTCGTCCTGGGTGAAGGCGCGCACCCGCAGCAGCCCGTGCAGCACCCCCTCGCGCTCGTAGCGCGAAACCAGGCCGAACTCGGCCAGGCGCAGCGGCAGGTCGCGGTAGGAGTGGCGCTCGGAGCCGAACGCGAGGCAGGCGCCGGGGCAGTTCATCGGCCTGACCGCGTAGGTGCGGTCCGACGCGTCGCGGTCGCGCTCGGAGGGCTCCGCGAAGAACATGTTCTCGCGGTAGTTGTCCCAGTGGCCCGAGCGGTGCCATAGCTCGGTGTCCATGATCTGCGGGGTCTTGATCTCGTCGTAGCCCCCGGCGCGCAGGTGCTTTCGCACCTCGTTCTCGATCAGCCGCAGCAGCACCGTGCCGTTGGGCAGCCAGAAGGGCATCCCGGGCGCCTCGGGACGCAGTCGGAACAGCCCGAGCTGCGGCCCCAGCTTGCGGTGGTCGTTCGCGCGGGCCTGCTCGAGCCGCTCCACGTGCGCCTCGAGGTCGGCTTTGCTGAAGAAGGCGGTGCCGTAGATGCGGGTCAGCATCTGGCGGGTCTCGTCGCCCCGCCAGTAGGCCCCCGCCACGGAGTTCAGCTTGAGCGCCTTGATCCGCCCGGTCGACGGGCCGTGCGGGCCGCGGCAGAGGTCGAGGAACGGGCCGTTGCGGTAGAGCGACACGGTCTCGGCGCCCTCGTTGGCCATCAGGTCCTCGATCAGCTCGACCTTGTAGGGCTCGTCGGCGGCGCCGAAGCGCTCGATCGCGTCCTGGACGCTCTCCTCCGTGCGCTCGAAGCGCTCGTCGGCAGCGATGTGATCGGCCATCCTCGCCTCGATCGCAGGGAGGTCGTCCTCGGAGATGGACACTCCGGCGGGGAACTCGAAGTCGTAGTAGAAGCCGTCGGCGATCGGCGGGCCGATCGAGACGCGAGTGCCGGGATAGAGCTCGACGACGGCGGTCGCCAGGACGTGCGCCGCATCGTGGCGCAGGAGCCCGAGCGCCTCGTCGCTGCGATCCGTCACTACCTCCAGCGCCGCGTCGTCCGGAAGCGCGCCGGTGAGGTCGCGCAGCTCGCCGTCGACCTTCACGGCGAGCGCCGCCTTCGCCAGTCCAGGCCCGATCGCCGCCGCCGCATCGGCGCCGGTCGCGCCCCGCTCGAGCTCGAGCAGGCTCCCGTCCGGAAGCTTCACGTTGACGCCGGCCATCTCGAAGCCATGCTATCCAGGGGGTATGCGACCGAAGCCAATCGCGGTCGCGGCGACGCTGGTCCTGACGGCCGGCGGCCTCTCGACCGCGACATTGGGGGGTGCCGCGCCGCAGGATTCATGCGATCCGTCCTCGGCGGAGTGCGTGCTGGTGCCGCCGTCCGAGGAGCAGGCCTACCACGCCGCCTTCCCGGACTTCGGCGGCTCGGAGGACAGGGTCGAGGCGGAGCGCCTGGCGGCGTTCGAGGACGCGGCGGGCCGTCCGGTCACCTGGGCCTACTTCTCCAACAACTGGTTCCGAGGGCACATCCGCTTCCCGGCTGCCGACGTCGAGACGATCTCCGCCGCAGGGCGAGTCCCCTTCGTGCGCCTGATGGCGCGCTCGGGATACGGCGCCGGCCCCGACGAGAACTTCTCGATGCGCTCGATCGCGGAGGGTGATTGGGATGTCGAGCTCGAGGAGTGGTGTGCGGACGCCGCCGCCACCGAGACCTCGCTCCTGGCCGAGTTCGGCACCGAGGTGAACGGCGACTGGTTCCCGTGGAACGGGCGCTGGAACGGGGCGGGGCGACAGGGCTGGGGGGATCCGACCCAGGCCGACGGCCCGGAGCGGTTCCGCATGGCCTACCGGCACGTCGTCGAGACCTGCGACGCCCTTGGCGCCGACGACATCACCTGGTTCTTCCACGTGGACGTGGGCGGCTGGCCGCAGGCCAACTGGAACGATGCCTGGCGGTACTACCCTGGCGACGACGTCGTCGACTGGGTCGGCCTGTCCGACTACGGCCCGCTCAAGCCCGGCGAGCCATGGCAGAGCTTCCGCTCGCGAATGGACGCGGTGATCGGCGACCTGATCGCCGAGCTCGGCGACGACAAGCCGCTGGCCGTGCTGGAGTACGGGGCCGCCGCCGAGCCGTCGGCCGCGCAGCAGCGCCGCAAGGCCCGTTGGATCGAGCGCGCCGCGGCGTTGGTGGGCTCGGGCCGGTGGCCGCAGATCCGGGCGCTCGCCTACTGGCACGAGGCCTGGAAGAACTCGAACGGGTCCGTCTCGGACCTCCACATCGACTCATCGCAACGCGTTCGCAACGCGTACAGCCGGGCGCTCGGCGGCGAGGAGTTCTCCTCGACGCCGGAGTTCGACGAGCGTTAGCCGCCGCCCCCGGGGTCGGCGCGAGCGCCGTCGGCGATGAACGGGCATCCCGAGTCGCCCGCCCTCGGGTCCGGGATGCCCCAGAGGGTGAAGTCGCCGACGCGGCGCCCGGCGTCGGTGCCCTCGAACGGCGGCTCGGGCGCGTCGCCGTAGACCAGCACCTGGTGGATGCCGGGGGGCGGCTGCTCGGGCGAGGGACCGGGGTCGGCCTCGACGCAGACCTCCCCCCCGCGGAGCTCCCAGACGACGAAGTCGCGGCCGTGCTGCCCATCCAGGTAGGAGTCGGGCGCCAGGACGAGGGTCGGCCCCGGCAATGGCTTTAGCTCGAGCAGCTCCGGCGACCAGCGCGCCGGCCCGACCGGGCCGTTGACCAGCGCGAGCACTGTCGAGCCGCCGGCGGCCACCGTGAACGCGAGCGTCAGCGCCGCCACGCCCAGAGCGGCGCGGGCGCTGCGAGCGCTGCGCGGGAACAGGCTTGCGATCCCTCGCCGGCGGAGGATCCGGGCCACCTGCGGATAGGTCGGAGCAGCGGCCAGGAGCGCGCGGGCGCTGACGAGCATCGCCAGCGGCGCGGCGAGCGCGATCGCCTTCGCCTCCTGGTAGGGCGTCCCCGCGACCGCGGCCGACGCGACCAGCAGGGCGGCGACGCCGAGCGCGACGGGGACCGCGCGCTCGCCGCGGCGCAGCCACCACCACAGGCCGAAGGCAAGCGCCGCCAGCGCGATCGCCGCCCCGAGCCAGAAGACGATGGCAGGGGCGAAGCCGTCGCCGGGCTCGACCCGGAAGTCCCCGGACGGCCAGACGCCGAGGGCCTCGAGCGGAGAGATCCGATCGAACAGGTTGCCCAGGCCCGCCCCGTCAGGGTCGAAGGTCTCGAACTTCGCGAATTCGACCATGCGCCCCAGCTCCGGGGCGACCGCGACGACGAAGACGCCCAGCGCCACGAGGGCCGGCCGCGCGGCCGCGGACATCATCCGCCGGGTCGCGGGCCCGCCGCGGGACCGCCAGGCGACCAGGACCTCGACGACCGCCCACGCGCCCGCGGCCCCCGCAAGCCAGACCAGCCCAGGGAAGCTGTAGACGTAGGCCGCGCCGATGGCCAGCGCCGCAAGCGGCACGGCTTGGCCCGGCCCGGCGCCTGCCAGGCGCTCCCGCCCGAGCTGCGCCAGGCCGATCGCGAACGCCAGCAGGAACAGCGCCTGCATCGTCTCCTTGAACGCGCCCTGGGTCAGGTACGACGCGGTCATGTAGGCGAACCCGACCAGCAGCGCCACCACGACGCGCCGAGACTCGCTGAGCCGTGCCAGCAGCGCCAGCGACGCCAGCGCGCCGATCACGGCCGTCGCGACCGTGATTCCGCCGAAGGCCTGGAGAGGCTGGGGCCCATGGCCGCTAGGGCCACGGCCAGCGCATGCGGCCCAAGCGGATAGCCCGAGGCGATCAGGCGCTCGCTGCCCGACTCGGCCAGGCGGTCGGCCGCGAACAGGTGCTGGGACATGTCGGGGTTGAGGCCGGTGCCCAGGATCCCGAACCGGCCCTCGACGATGAACGGGAGCGACGCGGCCACCAGCGCCAGGACGACCACCGGCAGGCCGCTGCGCAAGGCATCGCCCGCGCCCTCGACCCGCCCGCGAAGCCAGCCGGCGGCGAGGACGGCGACGGCGGCGAGCACGATCAGCGCCGTCGCCCCCTCGCCCGGCAGGCGGACCGCCCACCAGGCGATCGGCATCAAGAGCGCAAGCCCGGCCGCGGGCGCCAGCCACGACCAGCGACGCCGCCCGCACAGGGCGAACAGCGCCTGCCCGACCGCCGCGGCGGCGGCCAGCACCAGCAGGGCCGACGCGTAGGTCCCGAGCATCGGCGGCGAGCATAGAGCGCGCGCCGCCGCGATCGTGCCGCTCTAGGCGAGCAGCACGACCAGGATCACGATCAGCGAGCAGAGGCTCCGATTCCGATGTACATCGCGTACCTCCCTTCCCCACTTCCGTGTGCAGTCGAGTCGGATACCCGGGGAGAACCCGCTGGAAACGCGGCGCGACGGCGGCCGTGTCGCTATCGATGGGCGCTACTGGGCTCGAACCAGTGACCTCCAGCTTGTCGAGCTGGCGCTCTCCCAACTGAGCTAAGCGCCCGGGTCGCGGCGAGTGTAGCCCCTCGCGCGATCAGGCGTCTGCTTGGCCACTCCGTACAACGCCACTGCGGCCAGGCTGTGTGCACCGGAGATTCGCGTTGGATGCGGCGGTTTTCGTGTGTTAAGCGCGATTCAGGGGGAAGCAGGAGTAGTGAAACGATTTGGCCGATTCGGGTGTTAAGGTCTTTAGACGAGCCGCCGATACGGCTTATGAGACTTGAAGGACCGACGGGCTGGCGATAGGGATTCGCCGGCGGCACGTCCTTTCGGATACGGGGCCCCTTTTCAGGGGCCCTTTTCCGTTCCCGGCTCGGCCTCGACCTCGAGCGTCAGGCCGTCGACCGCCGCCACCCGGACCCGCTCGCCGGGGCCAAGCGGCGGCTCCGGAGCGCGCGGCCCAGATCTCCCCGTAGACCCTCACGCGCCCCCCGCCGGCGCCCACCGCCTCGATCACCTCCCCGCGCTCGCCGATCATCCCCTCCGCCCCGGTCCGCACGCGGTAGCGGCGCAGGAAGCGGATCCAGAAGGCGACCTCGGCGACCTCGATCACCGCGGCAGCGCAGACCGCGACCACGTTCCAGGGCTCGGGGAGCAGGAAGAGGCCGGCCAAGCCGGCGAGCAGCATCACCCCCCGGACGCTAGCTCAGTCGCCTCAGTCGTCCCAGTCGTCCTCGACCGTCTCGGCGTCGCCCTCGTGGCGAGGGCCGAACGGCGAGCACCTCGATCCCGTCGGGGCCCGCGGCCATCGAGCGGACGACCCACGGCGCGATGCGGATCGCGTCCATCTCCGCGATCTCGTGGATCTCGTCGTCGAGCTTGATCCGCCCGGATCCCGAGAGAACGACGTAGATCTCCTCGGCCTTGTCGTGGCGGTGAGCGAACGGCTGGCGCTGGCCCGGCTTCACCTTGATGAGGCCGATCCCGGTCGACTCGGCGTCGAGGTCGGTGAACGGAAAGCGCGCCTCCTGCGCCTCGCCGAAGCCGTGCTTGGCGGCCAGATCCTCGGACTTGCGGAGATTGAAGATCGTGTGCTGCTCATCGGGTGCTCCTCTCGGCGGTCAGCCCTTCGCCAGGGCTCGGGCAATGACTACCCGCTGGATCTCGTTCGTCCCCTCGTAGATCTGGGTGATCTTGGCGTCGCGCATCATGCGCTCGACGGGATACTCGTTCACGTAGCCGTAGCCGCCCAGCACCTGCACGGCGTCCACGGTCACATCCATCGCCGTGTCGGAGGCGAAGAGCTTCGCCATCGAGGTCCACTTGCCGACCCCGGGCTCGCCGCGGTCGACCATCGCGCACGCCTTGTAGAGGAGCTCGCGCGCCGCGGCCGTGCGCGTCTCCATGTCGGCCAGCTTGAACTGCAGCCCCTGCAGTTCGATGATCGGCTTGCCGAAAGCCACGCGCTCCTTGGCGTAGTCCACCGCGTAATCGATCGCGCCCTGGGCGATCCCAACCGCCTGCGCCGCGGCGCCGAGGCGGGTGCGCTCCAGCGTTCCGAGCGCGACCGAGAGGCCCCGGCCGGGCTCGCCGATCACGTTCTCGGCTGGAACCCGCACGTCGGTGAACGAGGGCTGGCCCGTAGGCGAGCCCTTGATCCCGAGCTTGTGCTCGATCTTGCCGGCGTCGAAGCCCTCCCGGTCGGCCTCGACGATGAACGCGGTGATCCGGTTGCTCTCGCGGTCGGTCTTCGCGAAGACCACGTAGTAGTCGGCGATACCGGCGTTGGTGATCCAGTTCTTCTGGCCGTTGATGACCCACTCGTCGCCGTCCTGCACCGCGCTGGTGCGCATCGCGGCCGGGTCCGACCCGGCCTCGGGCTCGGACAGGGCGAACGCCGGCGAGATCTCGCCGGTGGCCAGGCGCGGCAGCCACTTCTCCTTCTGCTCGTCGGTTCCGAAGAGCGCGATCGGCAGCGACCCCAGCTCCTGGATCATCAGGATCAGCGCCGAGGAGGCGCATTCCCGGGCGATCTCCTCGACCCCCATCTGCAGCATCAGGGTCCCGGTGCCGGTGCCGCCGTACTCCTCGGCAAACGGCAGGCCGAGGATGTCCTGCTCCCCCAGCAGCTCGCGGATGTCCTGCGGGTACTCGCCCGTCCGGTCGATCTCCGGCGCCCGCGGGCGGATCCGCTCCTGGGCGATCTGGCGGATCGTCGCCCGGAAGTCCTGCATCTCCTGTGGGATCGAGTAGAGGTCGCTCACCGGGCGGGAGCCTACCGGCGCTCGAACGCCGCCCGGGCCGCCCGTTCGTCGAGGTAGTTCTCGAGCCTGAGGACGAGTCCGTCCTCGTCATAGACCGCGACCTGGTGCCAGCCCATCTCGACCGGGGCCCCGCTCTCCTTTCCCGTGGGCCGTCAGGCGAAGCGTCAGCAGGCTTCGGCGCTCGCGCTCTTCGAACGCCAGTACCTCGTAGTGGAACGTCTCGAACGGGGTCGACCTGCTCGACCCAGACCTGCCGGATGGCCGCCGTGCCGTGCGCGTCGCCTGTGTCCGGGAACTCGGGCGGGCTGACCCACTCGACATCGGGGTGCATCCCTCCCAGGACGCGGTCGTACTCGCGGCGGTTCATCGCCGCGTAGGCAGCGAGCGCCCGATCGTGCGCCTCGGTCATTTCGAGGAGGGGCGCCTTCACACGTTCGATCAGGCTAGCCCGACGCGGCGGGCCAGCCCCCGGGTCTGCTCTCGTACGTGCTTGCTCGAGATCGGTCCCCAGCCCGCGACCGAGCCCTGAAGCTGGTCTCGGTCCGATCGCCGCGTGAGCGGAAGGTCACGCGTACGGTTGCCGGGTGGCAGTGGCAGTGCAGGCGCGAGGCGTCCTCGGTTGCCACGAGGCTCTCGCCCGCTTCGGCGGCCGTCCACCCGATCCCCGTTAGGACCTGCCCGCACACCGCCGCCGCAGCGTCGGTGCCCATCGGGAGGAGGAGCACCTGCGAGTAGCTCGCCATCACCCTGATGCTCTCACGCGGACGGCCCACCTCCTCAAGCACAAGGCGTATGCCCAGCGCGTAAAGCCTGACTCAGGGCGCGAGCGGATGCCCTGCGGGTTGGAGAGGTCGGTCCCGTTCAGCAGGGTCTGATCCCGGTCTCGAGATCGACCAGGAAGATCCCGCCGCTGCCAGAGGGAGCCGGGTAATCGGCGACCGCGTTGTGTGGTTGTCGATCACGGCGAGCCGATCCACAATCCCGGCGGGATCGCGCTGTGGGGGGTACTTGAACTGCCGCCCTCGCTCCCCTGAGATTGCGTCTGAAGGCTGCATGAAAGCGCCCCCCAGGAGCGGAGCAACGTAGCGGGACCGCGACGCCTCGGTCGCAATTACGAACGGCCGGGAGCATGAGCGTGGTCAGGTTTCTGGAGGCGGTCCCGCTCGCTTCTTTCCAGGGGCTCGGTCAGCCCCGGGAATCCCTCAGCCGCCGTTTCAGGCCGCCCGGCGGCTAGCCCTGGGCCTAGGATCGGAACACGAAGATGTTGCTGACCGCAACACCCGGCAGCTTCGACCAAGCGAGCCGCCGGTTGACCCACCCGATCGGGCGCTGCAGGCGAGGCAGGGCCGCGTAAGACTCGCTGACCTGCCCGATGACACGCTCGCGCAGCCTCAGCCCGTGTTTGGCGAACTCGGCTACCAGCCAGTCGGGGTCGGCGTGGCGAATCAGCATCCCTTCGCCCGCGGAGTTCAGCCAGCGCTCGGGACCGGACGGCTTGTTCTCGAACGGACTGCTCTTGGCCCTGCTGCGTAGCCGAGACGCCCAGGCCTCCGGAGAGCGCGCGTTCAGTTCGCTGACAACCAAAGTGCCTCCGGGCGCCAGCACCCGGCCCAGCTCAGCCAGCGCCCTCGCGAGATCAGGCACATGCATGAGCACACCCAGCAGATTATCTGCTTGACAGAATCAGACTCGAGCGACAAGCCCATCAGATCGTCCTGGGTGACCGATATGCGGTCTTCGAGCCCGGCCGCGGCCACGTTCTGCCGCGCACCTTGGACCGCGGCCGGCGAAAAGTCGAAGGCTCGAACTCGCCAACCCTCAAGTGCGAGACGGATCGCGTGATGGCCCAGCCCGCAGCCCGCGTCGACAACCTCTTCCCCATCGAACACGTCGTGTAGCCGCCCGAATGCAGCGTCGTAGAATCGGCGCTGGGGCTCGGAACCAAGAACGTGTCCTCCCAAAACCGATGGAGGGCGGGGCCCTCGAGTCCCTCGCGTGCGAGCCGGGTCGTGTCCACGCGGGAGTCGTTTACTGCGGTTAGTCCCCGCGACGAAGGTCTCGACAGGCGGACTGGGACTTCCGGGAGCAACCGATCACCCCCGACTTGCCCCTGGGAGCCCGCAGGCCTGGGTGGTCGTGCTTGCTGCCGTGGCGCTGGTTCTCCTGGTGCCCTACACGCTCTGGAGAGTCCTCCAGCCCCCGAACCGTCCTCCACTCCACTGGCTTTGCGGGCTTACTTTCCTCGCCGTTGTGACCTTGAGTGCTTGCGCATTGAACTCACCGCCGAGGAGCGAACAGGTACAGAGAAGTGCCTAACTACCTGAGCGTGTTGGGGTTGCGGCGGCTCAAGCGACGTCTCTTGACGGGCACCTTCTCGGAGGGTGGGCAGCCGCTCAACCGCGTCACGATGTGGCCGCGGACCCTCTGGTGGCTCCGACAGAGCGGTTACCGGAGGAGACAATCGGAGCGGCTGATCGCTAGCGACCTTTCGGCGCTCCGAGCGACCGTCGCCCCAGAATAAGAGGCCCACCCCGACGGTTCGCCGAGAATCCTGGGTTTTCTTTACACCGAGCCACTCGCGGTCGTCCGCAATCGCCGACATCGGTTCCGGACCCTCCACTACCGGACTACTCGCCGCGGAGGAGTCGGTCGAGCTCTTTCGGTCGACTCCTTCTCGCGCTCCTGCGCCCGCAATGCACGCTCGAGCGCGATCGCGGCCGTGATCGAACCCTCCGCGGCTCGCCCGGAGAGCAGGTCCAAGACTTCGTCGTGCGTGAGGCGTCGCTTCTTCTCAGCCCCCATCTGTTTTCGGCTTGCGCGCGCCGATTGCCACCCGGCGGTCGTTCGATGGGCGTGATTTCAATCCGCGACCCTCTCCCCCGTCGCAGCTGTACCGGCCCGCACCGCTTGGCCGCGCAATCTGACTTGCGTGCGAGACCCGCCGCGAGCGTTTGCGGCCCATCCTGGAGTAAACCGGTGACCAACCAAAGGAGAGCGTGTGGCGTCGCAAGACAAGGACCGTCGCGAGCCCGTCCTCATCAAGTACGAGCTGGACCCGGACGCGCGTCGGCTTAGGGATGACCTTGACGAGGTTGCCGAAGGCCTCGTAGGGCTCGATGGTCGAACTCGCCGCAAGACGTTGCTCTTGGTAGCCGCACTGGCCGAGCAGTGGTCGCGCCAGGGGCCGGAGTCTGAGAGCGGTCGAGCCTCCGATCGTGCGCTCGGCGGGCGGGCTTCGCGTCGCCGCTAGTGCCAAGCCCACCGCCCTGTCACAGGGGTTTTGGGAGACCCTAGGCCAGGCCGTGGTGCCGGGCCTAGCGGACAGTTGGGGAACCGAGCTCGGTGAGCAGCCTGGTGCCTGGTTCTTGATAGCCCGACGCGATTGACGTCAGACTCGACTTTCGCCGTCGCGCGCCACGAGCCACTCGGCGGTCTTGAGATTCCGCGAATTTCCGTTGCGCACCCTCCCTCCCGGCTCCCCCTGCGCGGGATACTTGCGGGGGCGATGTCGGAGGAGAACGTGGAGATCTGCGGACGGGTCGCCAGGGTTTCGGCCCGTCCAACACGGGGAACAGGCGTTGCGCCATGCAGATTCTCGGACTCATCCTGATTGGAATCATCATCGGGGTCATCGCTCGCCTGCTCCTCCCCGGGCGGCAGAACATCGGCTTTCTCATGACAATCCTGCTGGGAATCGGCGGGGCCCTCGTCGGCGGAATCATCGCCAGCGCCATTGGCGAGGGCGACATCTTTGAGCTGAACGCCATCGGCACAATCGCGGGCATCATCGCGGCCGTTCTCTTGATTGCCCTGGCTGAGGGGGCCGGGGTGGGCCAAGACCGTTCGCGTAAGACCTGACGGTCGCTTCGACCCGCCCCTTGGCGAGATACTGCGCGGGCGATGTCGCAGGAGAACGTGGAGGTCATCCGCCGCGTATATGAGGCGGGCAACCGGGGCGACTGGAACGCCGTGTTTCGTGACGCTCCTCCAGACCTCGAAGTCACGATGAAGGCTGGGCCCAGCGCGGGGACGCATCGGGGACGCGAAGAAGTGCAGGCGGTTTTTGACGACCTGCTCTCGGGATTTGATTTCTGGATCACGGAGCCGTTGGAGTTCTTCGAGAGCGGCGATCAGGTCGTGGCCATCGTCAACAACCGCCTGCGCCCCAAGGGGGGCACGAGTGGTGAGTTCGAGTATCGGAATGGGCACATCTGGACGGTCCGGGACGGAACGCTCCTGTCGTTGGTGGCGTTTCCGACTCCCGAAGAGGCCCTCGAAGCCGCCGGACTGTCGGTGTAGGCGATGTCGCAGGAGAACGTGGAGATCGTCCGGCGCTTCTACGAGGCCTGGGCTCGCGACGAGTTCCCCGGGCCAGCCGAATTCATGGACGCGGAGATCGAGTACGTCAATCCACCTGAGGCTGTCGAGCCGGGAACCCGGCGTGGCCAGGCTGCGTTCAGCGCAGCGGTGGAGAATGTGTTCGATGGATGGGAGAGCTGGCAGATGGAGCCAGAGGAGTTCCGGGCAGCGGGGGATCAGGTAGTTGTGGTGCTGCGCTATCGGGCGCGTGGTCGAGGTAGCGGGGTCGAGATAAACGGACGTGAGTCCGCCCTCTGGACCCTCCGTGACGGGAAGGTTGCGCGGTACGCCTGGTTTCAGGAGCCAGCTGAAGCCCTCGAAGCCGCCGGGCTGCGGGAGTAGGCGACTGTCGCAGGGGGACCGGTGGTTGCGGTCGGGCGCGAGGCCGTGTGAGAGCATGGGTATCGCGCGCCTACTGAGGGGGACCCACCGTGCTCGCAGGGATTCGCAGTCGCTTGACCTATGCCAACGTCGTCTCGACGCTGTGCCTGTTCATCTTGCTCGGAGGAAGCGTGTACGCCGCGAGCGTGATCAGGGGCAAGGACATCAAGCCGGACAGCATCACCGGAAAGCCGCCGTCAACGAGTCGAAGCTCAAGGGCGTCGACGCCGCCTCGCTCGGCGGACTTCAGGTGCGAGAAGATCAACTACGACGTGCCCATCGACGACGTCGTCGCCCTACGCGCCGGTGCTCAGCCTTGGCGGGCTGGAGATCACCGCCGCGTGCCGGAGTTTCGGTGACGGGTTGGACGTGAAGGCAACGACGACGACGAGTGACCACGCGACGGTGTATGTCACTGCGGTCTCGCATGCGATTGACAACACCACCGGCGGCGGCCTGAGCGGCGAGGGGAACTTCGACCTCGCCGCCCCGATGGACGTCGATAACGACTTCCCGACCGGCGGCAACGGGATGGGCACCGTTCACTCACGACGCGCCCGACGGGACCGTGGTCGTCGCCCACCTGACGCTCCAGGAGCACCACTCCGGCCCTGGGGGACCTGACGCCTGCGACATCAAGGGAACGGCGATCGGCGGCTGAGGGGCGCCCCCCCCGATTGCTATCCATCAGACGGTCCTGGCCGCGTTCCAAGCGGCGCGACATCATGCGTATAGCAGGAGTTCGTCTCGCCGAGAGGCGCCTACCGGAATCGAGACGGAGTAAACGGCTTTGCAGGCACTCGGGCTGAGGGCCTGCCGGGTGTCTTGTGCCTGATTGGGGCCGCTGAGTTCCGCTGAGTTCCCGTCGAACGACCGGAGTTCGGGAGACGGTTCGGGAGACGGTTCGGAACATGCCGCTTTGCATGGAAAGCGCAATGAAGCACCCGGCGCATCTCGCTATACACCTCCATCACTGAGATGAGGCGCGATTCCGACCTCATTGCTGGTGTACCGGTCTCCGATCTCGACGCCGGCATCAATTGGTACACACGGTTCTTCGGCCGGCCCCCGGACATGCGCGTAGGAGAGGAGGTGCTCTGGGACGTCGTCGAAGGCGCCACGCTCTTCATCGAGCCGAACCCCGGCCCATGCGGGCGCGGGCCGCATCACCCTCGCCGTGACCGGCCTCGACGAACTCCTGGAGGGACTCGCCGCTCGGGGAATCGAGCACGAGCCCGTCGAGACCTACTCGAACGGCGTGCGCCGCGTGAAGGTCCCCGACCCAGATGGGAACGCGATCGCGCTTGCTGAGCCGCCCGACGCCGCGAGCTCATCGCCTCGATCGGCCGGAGCGGGCGGTTAGTCAGGCCCGGTTCGGACGAGGAGCGTCTAGGCCGCTTTGCATGGACAGCGCCGGTTTCCGTGGGCGCTCCTGCTGTTCGACGATCAATCGTGGAGCCACGGCGCGTACGAAACGCCCACGATCAGTCCCTCGCTGGACAGAAGCCGAACGACGGTCTGGCCCCAGGGCTCCTGGCGCGCGGGGTGCAGCAGCTCGAAGCCTGCGCGTTTGAGCTCCTCGCCACCCGCTGCCACCGCGTCGGCGTCCTCGACCTCGAACTCGACGCTGGCCTGCGGAACGGTCAGCTCCGCCGGCCACGATGGTGTCCCGAAGCAGGCCTCCGCGGCCTGGGATAGCGGCCAGACACCGAAGTGCTTGCTGCCGGCGATCTTCTCGCTGTGCCAGTACTCCCCGTCATCACCGGCGCGAGCGGGAGGCCGAGGGCCTCGACGTAGAGCTCGCGGCTCTTCGGCGGGTCGGGCGCGACCACGGCAAAGCTCGCGATGAAGAGGATGTTCATGGCCGTCCACCGTATGTGACTGGGCGCCGGCGGCTTGAAGATTTCGGACACGTCCCGCTCTCGGCCTCTCCGATACCGCCGGGTGAGCTGGGCCGGCTTGGGAGACGTAGGCAGACCCCGCCCGAAACCGCCGCTTTGGACGAGAAGCGGCCAAGCCGCTTTGCATGGAAAGCGGATACCTCGCAGCCCCGCCCGCATTGCGTGGGCGCTCCTTGACTTGCCCTCTGCCGCGTGACAGGGTGGGCGGGCCTGGAATCGCCACTGAAGGGGATCCACCGTGCTCGCAGGGATTCGCCGTCGCTTGACCTACGCGAACGTGATCGCGACCATCGCCGTCTCTGCCGCGCTCGGACTCGGTGGTTTGGCCCTCGGTGCCAGCGAGGCCTCCGCAGAGCCAGGTGAGTTGCGGCGACACGATCACGGCAGATACCACGCTCGACTGGCGACCTCGTCAACTGCCCCAACAACGGCATCGTGATCGGCGCGGATGACATCACCCTCGATCTGGACGGGCATCGGATCGACGGCGACGGCACCGAGTTTCCCGGATGCGATCCGATGACCGAGCCCTGCGACCTCGGGATCGCCAACGAGGGCCACGACGGGGTCACCGTGCGGCGACGGGTCGGTGCGCGAGTTCGGGATCGGGGTGCTGGTCGGGGGCGCACGGAAGAACCGGGTCTTGAACATTTCCTCTTCGCGCCACGACGCCTTGGCGCGGCAGTCGGCGGCTCGTTCCGAAGCTTGATCCGCGGCGGCTCGTTAAGCCACAACATCGCGCCCGAGGGGGACGGGATCGGCGTGTTCGGCTGCCGCCACCTCCGGATCGTGGACAACGAGATCCGGCGCAACCCGGGGCCGGGCATCCACGTGTTCGATTCGACCGAGAACCTGATCAAGGGCAACCGGTTCTTGGACAGCAGTCCTGGAATCTTCCTGGAAGCCGACCGCAACCAGGTGCGAGGCAACCGCATCGTCGGAGACGGCGGAATCCTCGCCCTCGGCAACCGCAACGTGATCGTCCGAAACCGCGTTTCCGAGGGCGGGGACATCGGGCTCGAGCGGGGCCACGCCAACCGGTCGCCCGCAACGTCGTCGTCGACTCTCGCGGGAGGGGCATCCGCCTCGGGCTCGATCAGCCCGAGCAATTGGGCGGCGGGAACAACCGCGTCCTCTGGAATCGGGTCAGAGGAAGTGCCCGCGCCGGGTTCCTTGTCGCGGAGGAGGACGATCACAGCGTGCTTAGGGGCAACGTCGCAGTCGGCGCGGGCGCTGACGGTTTTCGCGTCAGCAACCCGTCGACCGAGCTGACCCGCAATCGGGCCTTCCGCAACGCCGACTCGGCATCCAGGCCGTGAGCGGGGTGATCGATGGCGGTGGGAACAGAGCGCATGGCAACGGCGGCCCGGCGCAGTGCGTGAACGTCGCCTGCTAGCAGCCGAGGGACGGGAGAGCCCTCGAAGGCGCCGGGCTGCGGGAGTAGGCGCTTTGGACGAAAAGCGTCTATTCCGCCGACGGCGCTTTGGCTGGCTCAGGCTCAGACGCGCCATGCCCCGCCTTGAACGCCTCCGCCAATCTCGCAGCATCCTCCCTCCTCGGCTTGTGGTGGAGATATCGCTGCGTAGTTGAGTAGTGCTGATGGCCCATGTAGCTCTGGACGGCGTACGGATCGAGGGTCGTGATCGCCGCCGAGCCGAAGGCGTGCCGTAGGTCATGGAACCGAACCTCTTGCAGCCCGGCCCGTTCCAGCGCGTCCTTGTAGCGGCGCAGGTGGCCGTAATAGTCCAGGTGCTCGCCGACCTCGGAGCAGAACACGAGGTCGCCATCGGCCGTGAAGTGCTCGCGCTCCTTGAGGCGACCCAGGAGGTCGACGACCTCAGGCATCATTGGCACGCTGCGAACCCTTCGGCCCTTCGGGACCTTCTCGACGCTCCGCTTGTAGTCGAAGCTGCGCCGGACGTGCAGGAGGCCGCCGACGAAATCGACGTGCTCCCAGCGCACGGCAAACAGCTCGCCGGTGCGAAGGCCGGTGAAAGCCGCCGTGAGGTAAAGCGCAGCGTCCTGGCGGCTCGCAGCGCCGCCGGCGAGCAGCTCCAGCTCTTCGCGGTCGTACGTGTCGAACTCGCCGGTGTACGACACGCGCGGGCGCTCGACAAGCTCGGCCGAGGCCGGGTTCGACGGAAGCTGCCAGACACGACGCGCACGCTTGAAGATCCCGTGCAGGACGGTCAGGTGGCGGACGATGGTGCGGTTCGACATTTCCCTCTGAGAGCAGCCGTTCCTTGTATGCGTCGATCGCGTCGGGGGTGATCGACTCAATGCGCTCCTCGCTGAACTCGTCGAGGAGGTAGCCGTCGACCACGCCGCGGTAATCGGCCACGGTCCCGGCGCCGACCTGGCGTACGTCCTCGACGTAACGCAGGAACTCGGCCGCGGCATCGGCGAACGTCGCGCCGGTCGTGGCCTGGCCTGGCAGCACACCGCGGCGGGCGTCCGTGAGGATCGCCTGCAGCGCCTCCTCGGCGGTCCTGCGCGTGAAGTAGCCCGCCGAGGGCCTGGACCTCTCAGACCAGGCCGGTCCCAGCTTCCGCTCGATCTGACGCCCGTCGGGCAGGCGGTACTTGAGGTACCACTGGTCACCGCGCTTGCGCTCGACGAGCTTGACGTGGCCCGAAGGGGCTGCCATCAGTCCGCCGCCTTCTCAGTCAGCACTCGCAGCATCGGTTCTCCTCCTCGTCCGAGGCGCCGGGGGCGGATAGCCTTCCCCTCGCATCGGGCTGACGTTGCGTTTTGCCCGGTGCCAGGGGCCGGGTGTTCACGCACGCCGGCCCCATTGATTTGCAGCGGCAACGTACACCCAGCGCGCGACGGATGCAAGGAGCGGCGCATGCGCGGACGATCTCCTTCTGGAACGGTTCCACCGAGAGAGGGAGGAGCCCGGGCGGAATCGCTGGAAGCGGTCGATTTCGCTCATCCTCCCTCCAGGCGTGAGACCCGTCGCCGTTACTCGTCGCAGGCTCCGGGTAACAGAGGCACCGATGCCCCCGTGGGTCTTGCAAGCCATCACTGCTGTGCGGAAGGTCCCGTGGCGCAGAGTCCTCGCCGCGATCGCTTGGTTGAACACGGAGGGTCGGAAGTATTGGAAGCGACTCTCGCCCGATGAGCGCCGCGAGGTTCGTAACCTCGCGCTTAAGTCCAAAGGGAGCCGGTCGAACCTGACGCCACAGGACGAGGACCGTCTCCTCATCCTGTTCAGCAAGCTTCGACGGCCCGGTCCTGACGAGGTAACGGCTTAGGCCCCTCTGAGTGAGGTGTTCGGCGCTCATGCGCCTTTCTCCAAGCCGGGAAGCCGTCGCCTCGGGCGGGGAGTCGGGCGACGAACGCCCGCCCGTCGGGGTTTCACGCTGTTTTCTGGAGGTTTTCCTTACACCGAGCCACTCGGCGGTCGTCCGCAACGCCGACATCGGTTCCGGACCCTCCACTACCGGATTACTCGCCGCGGAGGAGTCGGTCGAGCTCATTTTCGGTCGACTCCTTCTCGCGCTCCTGCGCCCGCAATGCTCGCTCGAGCGCGATCGCGGCCGTGATCGAACCCTCCGCGGCCCGCTCGGAGAGCAGGTCCAAGACTTCGTCGTGCGTGAGGCGTCGTTTCTTCTCAGTCATCTGTTTTCGGCTTGCGCGCGCGGTCAGCCACTCGGCGGTCTTTCACATGGCGCCGTCACGACTTCGCACCCTCCCCCCGTCGTTTCTGTGCCGCCCGCCTGGGTAGGCGCAACATCGGAAGAGACACGGTGGTTGGAGCGGGTGGGGTCACGCTTGAGGGCACGGAGAGGTGGGCAAAGCGCCGATGTACCTGTGGCGTCCGAAGACGCCACAGCCGAGGAGAGACCGTTCGCCTCGCGAGAGGAACGGATCGCGCACAACGAGTCCTGGTCGCGAAGTCTCAACGAGCGCCACGCCGATCGGGCGGGCGGCATCGATGCGATGGCCGGCTTCCGGTGTGAATGCTGGCAGGAGGACTGCGCGGAGCGGATTCCCCTCTCGGGCGTGGACTGGAGGATGGTCCGCGCCGAGCCCACCCGGTTCGCGGTCGCGCCAAAACATGTCGCACGGAGCTCCGAGGCCGTGGTGATGGCCTTTCCCCACTTCTGGATCGTTGAGAAGTTCGGCGTCGCCGGAGACGTCGCAGAGGAGCTGGCAGACTCGGACTGACCTCGGGACCCTCCGGGTCGCGGGATACTGCGCGGGCGATGTCGTCGGAGGAGGAGATGATCGCCGCCCTGCGGCGACTCCACGAAGCGTTCAATCGCGGCGATGTCGAGGCGCTGGTACAGATGGTCCATCCCGACATTGAGTTTGTCCGCCCAGGGGGCCAATCGTCGATTAAAGGCGTCGCCGCGATGCTCGAATGGATGGAACCGGACGCCCTCGAGGAACAACGCTTTGAGCGGCTCGATTTCAAGGTCAAAGGCGACAAAGTCCTCGTACGCGTACACGCGACGGCCCGAGGCGCTGGTAGCGGGATCGAGATTGATTCCGTCACTTACACCGTCTACACCCTGGACGATCACGGCCTTGTGAAGGAGCTTCAGGGCTTCCTCCCCCACCAGGAAGCCGAAGCCCTCGAAGCCGCCGGGCTTGAGGAGTAGGCGGTGTCGCAGGAGAACGTCGAGTCGTCCAACCGCGCAACTCGACGAGCATGGGCGTTCCTCATGCGCACCGTCAACGCGATTCGTCTGCTCGCCCGAGACGAGCGCATCCCGAAGCCGCTGCGGTGGGTCGCAGGTATCGGCCTTCTGCCGATCCCCGGCCCCGTGGACGAGTTCGTCCTGATCTTGATCGCCCCGATCTTTCTGGCGTTCTATCGGGAGCCGATGCGGGAGGCGTGGGGCCGCTCGCAAAGACCTAGCGATGCCCTCGAAGCCGCCGGGCTGCGGGAGTAGGGCGCTCACGGCGTTTTTGTGAGCTCCGCTACACGGCGGTCTTCGCGACGCGCCACGCCAAAAAGTCGTGCGCGGGATACTGCGGGGGAGATGTCGCAGGAGAACGTCGAGGCTTTCAGGCGCTTTGTTGACGCGTACAACAACCATGACCTCAAGGCAGCGCTGGACGAACTCGACGCGGAGGTCGAGTGGCATCCGGCGATGCAGGCGTCCGACGGCGGGGCGTCCGTGTATCGGGGGCACGAGGGCGTGCGGGCGATATTCCGGGACTTCTCCGCCGAGTTCGCTGAGATGCAGATCGCGTACGCGGAGGTCCGAGACCTTGGCGACCGGGTCGTGGCGATCGGCCGCGTGCGCTTTGCGGGCCGTGAGGGCTGGGGACCGAGTCGTCAGTGGGGCGCGTTGGCCGAGTACCGGGATGGGAAGGCGATTCGGATCCGGACCTTCCTCGATCACAGAGCAGCCCTGGAAGCCGCCGGGCTGCGGGAGTAGGCGAGGCATCAGCACTCGAAGCTCGCGATCTGGACCGGCCTCTCGGCCTTGATGCTCAGCGTCCTCGTGCCCTCGTTCGCAGGAGTTGCGACGACGCTGAGCTCGACCAGGTCGATCTCGTGCAGCTCGGTGATCTTCCCGGCCTTGCGTCGTCCACCCTCGGGGACGGTGAAGCCGATACTCCACGCCAGCGAGCCGCCTCTCACCAGGCCATAGACGCGGGCCCCGGCGGGCGTTGCTGGTGCTTGAGACTCCGCAGCACCTCCTCGCTTTCGAGGACCTCCCGCAGAACGACCACGCCCAGCTCCGCGCGATGTTCGTCGCGCATATGCGCGACATCAAAGGCATGAGCGAGGAAGCGATCGTTGAGGCAGTCCCGGCCTATGCCGACGAGCGCGCGGCGCGGCGTGCGATCGCCCGCGGCCGCAAGCTGTGGCGCCGCCTCTATGCGTGGCCGTGGCGCGGGTTCGACGAGCACGGCCGGCCCCCGGCGAACTGGTGGACGAAGGAGATGGGCACGAACTTCACCGACGTTCTCGAGGCCTGGGCCGCCGGCTGACTGCCGGTCGACTGGGAGACATTCGGGAGACGTTTCGTGGTGCGATCGCCACAAACCGCTTGGAAATCGAGAGGCGCCTACCGGAATCGAACCGGTGTAAACGGCTTTGCAGGCCGCTGCGTAACCACTCCGCCAAGGCGCCGCGGGGCGGCAAGGGTAGCGGCGGATAGGGTTCGCTCGTGGTCGAGTTGAAGCACGCGGCGGGCCTTCCCTACCGCGAGGCCGAGCCCGCCTCAGACGCGACCGGCGCCCCGGTGCTGCTGTGCCACGGCTTCCCCGAGAGCTCGCGGATGTGGGAGCCGGCGATGGAGGCGCTGGCCGCCGCCGGCCGGCGCTCGGTAGCGCCGGACCTCTACTGCCTGGGCGACTCCACCGACCCGGGCCCGGCGACCTTCGAGCGCAACCGCGAGGCGATCGCGCGCCTGCACGAGGAGCTCGGCCTGGGCGCGGTCGCGCTGGTCGTCCACGACTGGGGCGGCTTCGTCGGCCTGGCGTGGGCCTGCGAGCACCCCGGATCGGTCGAGTCGCTGGTGATCACCGACACGGGCTTCTTCGCCGACGGTCGCTGGCACGGGATGGCGGAAGCGATGCGAAGCGACGCCGGCGAGGAGCTGATCGCGGCGCTTGACAAGAGCGGGTTCGCGGCGCTGCTTCGCTCCGACGGCGCCCGCTTCTCGCAGGACGACATCGACGCCTACTGGAAGCCCTTCGAGGAGGGGCGCGGACGCGAGGCGGCGCTCGAGTTCTACCGCTCGATGGACTTCGAGAAACTCGCCCCCTTCGACGGCAAGCTGGCCGCCCTCAGCGTGCCGACGCTGCTCCTGTGGGGGGCCGAGGATAAGTTCGCGCCGTTGGGTGGCGCCAAGCGATTCGAGCGCGAGATCCCCGGCGCGAAGCTGGTCGCGATCGAGGGCGCCGGGCACTTCGTGTTCGAGACGGCGCCGGAGCGCTGCCTGCGGGAGCTGACCGGCTTCCTGGGTTTAGGGTCTCAGCCGGCGAAGTACCCGGCGAAGGCGCAGTCGGCGCCACGGATGTGAACGCCGCTCGCGACCCGGCCCGCCAGCACCTCGCCGCCGCCGCCCTCGCCGTAGGTGACGTTGCTCCGGTCGCTCAGCGACCGGTCATGCGGCCACGGCCCGCGTCGCCTCGAGCTCGGCCTGAAGCGTTGGGTTCTCGACCTCGCGGGCCAGAACGAGCGCCGACTCATACGAACCGGGTTCGCCTCGCGCGTGGCGAAGCAGCGAGGCGCGGACTGCAAACTCGCGCATCCCGGTGCGGGCGGCGAGGGAAGCGAGGTCGCTGACCCACTCACCGGCGCGCCGGCTGTCGAGCTCGACCGCGGCCGAGGCCAGCGCCGCCATCGCGTAGGCCTTGACCCAGACGTAAGCACAGGGAACCCGGCCCGCGCGACGACGGGCGTCCTCGAGCAGGCGCAGGCCGTGCGAGGTCTGACCGTCGCGGTAGGCCAGCCGGCCGAGCCCCTGGCCCGAGATCCCCTCCCAGCATGGGTCGCCGAGCTCGCAGCCAAGCGCGAAGGAGTGCTCGAGGGCACGCCTCGCCGATTCGGCGTCGCCGACGGCGAGGTCCACCTCGGCGAGCCAGGCCTCGGGCCAGGGAACGAAGCTGAGCCAGTCGGCCTCGCGAGCGACCGCGAGCGAGCGTTCAAGCGCCACTCGCGCGTCGTCGAGCTCGCCGCGAAGGAGGTGTGAGCGCCCCAGGAAGGACAGCGAGAAGGAGGCCTGCCTGGCGTTGTCACCTCGCTCCGCCAGGTCCACCGATCGGCGCAGGTGCCCGAGCGCGCGGCCGTGAGCGCCCGTGTCCGCGACCGCCATACCGCGGATCGCCTCGATCCCGGCCCGCTCGCCGTCGGACTCGACCAGGACCGCCGCGGCGTCGAGGCGCCGCTCGCAGCGCGCGTAGCGGGCCTGGCGCACCTCGACGTAGGCAAGCTCGCGGTGAGCCGCGGCCGCGCGGTCGCCGAGCCCGAGCTCCTCGGCGAGTGCCGCAGCCTGCAGCAACTTGGCGCCCGCCTCCTCGTCCCGGCTGCGCCCAGAGTGGACCAGCGCGGTGCCGAGTGCGAGCAGCGCCTCGGACTCAAGCGCTCGGTCGCCGCTCGCACTCGCGGCCGTGGCGGCGCGGGTGAGCGAGGCGAGTCCGGCGCCGATCGCGCCGCTGTCCATCGCCGAGCGGCCTGTCTCGAGCTGCGCCCGTGCGACCTGGTCACCGCCGGCGCCGATCGCAGGGCCGGGCCGCGGAGGCTCGGCGTTCGCTGCGCCCAGCACGGACGGGCCGGGCTCGCGGCCAAGCTCGGATCGAAACAGCTCGACGCAGCGCTCGAGCTGGCGGTGGGCGGCCTTGCGGTCACCCGACTCGGCATAGCTTCGGATCAGCAGCTCCTGGAAGTTCTCGTCGAGCGCGTTGAGCTCGACCAGCCGGGTGGCGAGGGGCACCGCCCGTTGGGGCTCACCGGCTGCCAGCAGATCGAGGGCGGCATCGTGAAGCGCTCCTTCGGCCGCGCCGAGGAGCCGGCGTCGCTCGTTGAGCAGCCAGGAGTCGAAGCCGGGCAGGGAGCCGAAGTCCATGCCGTCGAGTAACTCGCGGCCGAGACCGGGGAGCTCGACCGCTTCCTGAGGACTTCCCCGAAGCAACGCATCGACGTCGAGGAATGCGTCGGGCGGCAACACCAGCCGGGTCGATCCCTGAGCAAGCGTCTCGCCGCCGAGGCGGCGGCGAAGCTCGGCCAGGTTCCAGCGAACCGCACCGAGGGGATCGTCGGCCTCGGCGAACAACAGCTCCGCCAGATGCTCGCGCGAGGGCTCGCGAACCCGGCTCAGGGTGAGGTACGCGAGAAGCCCCCACGCCTTCCAGCCGCGTGGCGGCGGCGCCAGCTCTCCGTCGCGCTCGAGCCACGGCTTTGCCAGTAGGTGAACGCTCAGCGACATGTCCCAGCGATGCTAGCCCCAGCCACTGGTGACGGAGCGGTCTGCTCGGCCTCGGCGACCGGCGCCCTGAGCCAGTGAAACAGGCGGCTCCGGCTCCGCGGCCGTCGCACCGCGGTGTTGAGCTCGGCCGCGCGCGCCTCTAGCAGCGCGACGACGCCTGCTGTGCGGAGGAACGGGTTGGCGATCGCGCCGCGACCCTCGCGCGGGAGCGCGGCGACGAGCTCGCCGTCGATCTCCGCCACCAGGACCCCTGCCGTCACGTCGACGGGCGCCGCCGAGTCCAGCTGCGCGAGCCGGGTAAGGGCGTCGCTGTCGGTGTGGGCTGCCATACGGATCGTGAGGCGCTGGTTGGTGGGTCTTGCTGTCTCGGTCATCTCTGCGCTCCTTGTCTGAGGTTGCGCCGAGAAGGTCCCGCGCCCCCGTGTGACGGGGCGTGTGACGTCATCCGGGCACGGCGAGCCCCGGCCAGGGCAGCTCGGCAGAGTCGGGCCGTCAACCCTCTGCCGCGGTGAACTCGTAGCTCGTCCCGACGCTGTTCTGGATGAACGCCTCGGGATAGCCGGCGGCGATGGCCTGGGTGGCCTTCCAGCCGGTGCAGTGCGCGGGCACGAGGAAGTCCGGCGAGAACTCGGCGAACGCGTCACAGGTCGGCCCGATGATCGGCTCGAACGCCCTTCCGCTGAGGTGGAAGCCTCCGAGCACGGCGTGAAACCGGGCCTGACCGGTGAGCTTCTCGACGTAGCGAAGGATGTTGATGATCCCCGAGTGCCCGCAACCGGTCAGCACGACAAGCCCGCGGCCGCGCACCGAGGCCACCAGCGCCTGGTCGTCGAGGATCAGCGGGTCCGGTTCCCACCCCCCGTCCCGATGGGCCTCGTGTCCGGGAAAGCCCTGCTCGAACTCGGTCGTGCGGTCGACCTCACCCGTCACCAGCAGCGAGCCGTCGAGCAGGAAGGAGGGCTGGCGTTCCTCGACGATGGCGAAGCCGGCGCCCTCAAGGGCGTTCTTGCTCGTCGTCGGAAGCTCGACCGGGTCGCGGCCCGGCAGCGCGATTCGCCGCCGGCTCCAGAACTCCGGGTGGATCAGGACCGGCACATTGACGCGGCCCAGCTCCCGCACGAGCCCGTCCATGCCCGTCGTGTGGTCCCAGTGCCCGTGGCTGAGCACGATCACATCGATCTCGCTGGGCGCGATCTCCAGCCGCCGCATGTTGTCGACGAGCCCGTCCGGTGTACGCCCGGCGTCGAACAGAACCCGGGTCTCGCGGCCGGCCTTCCCGATCCTCACCAGCGCCGAGAACCCATGCTCGGCCTGAAGCGCGTCGTCGGTGTCCCCGCCCTCGAGGAGCGGAGCCGGCACCCGCGGCGAGCTCATCATCGAGGGCCGCCTGGCGGGCCCCGAGTCGACCAGCAGCGAGTCGGTCACGTTGTCGACGAGGGTCGTGACCGTCAGCGAGTCGACCGGCTCGAGCGGGATCGCTTTCATTGCCTCCTCCGGGCACTGGCGAGAGCGGCTGATGGGATTCGAACCCACGACCTTCTGCATGGCAAGCAGACGCTCTAGCCAACTGAGCTACAGCCGCGCGAGCCGGGAGGATACCGGGCGCCGCCCGGGGCCGAGGCGCCTCAGGCGCCGTCCAGGGCCTCGTTCACGAGCCGGTCGGCCTCGGCGTTCTGCTCGCGCGGGACGTTGCGGATGCGCCAGGAGCCCACCCCGGTGAGCGCCGAGCGTACCTGCGCGTGCAGGGCCTTCAGGTTCGGGTCCTTCACCTTGTACTCGCCGCGGACCTGCTTGACGACCAGCTCGGAGTCGCCGACGAGCTCCAGCTCGCTGGCGCCCAGCTCGGTGGCCCGCTCGATTCCGCGCAGCAGCGCCCGGTACTCGGCGACGTTGTTGGTGGCGGCGCCGATGGTCTCGCCCAGCTCCTCGAGCACCTCGCCGCCGGTGGTCGCGATGACGACGCCGATCGCGGCGGGGCCGGGGTTGCCACGGGAGCCGCCGTCGACGTTGACTACGAGCCCTCTTGCCACCGCACCTTCCCCTCGTCGCCGACCGTGGCGTTCCAGTCGACCTCCTCGCCCTCGAGCTCGGATACCTCGGACCCCTTCCCGACCTCCTTCGGCTCGCCGTCGCCCTCCAGGGCCACCTCCCAGCGATACCAGGAGAGGTCCCAGGCCACGGTGACCTCGATGCGAGCGGGGTCGGTGAGCTCGCGGACGGCCGCCTGCGGCGCTCCCAGGGGCTTGATCAGCCCCGAGACCATCTTCGCCCGCTCGCTGTCGTTGAAGCGCTCCAGGCCCCTGCGCACGCGTCGCTCCGGCGTCTCGGGAGGCGGAGGCGGCTCCGGTACGGGGGCCGGGGCGGGCTCTTCGGCGGCCGGCGGGGGCGGCTTCGGGGCGAACGGCTCCCCGCGCTCGGGCTCGGTGTCCTCGGGCCGCGGCGGGCGGGCACGCTCGGCCAGGCGACCCGCCCGCTCGCGAAGGTTGAGACCGCGCAGCCGGCGGCGCCGGCGGGGGGGCGCCGGGCGGTGGGCATCGGCGCCGTCGGCGCGAACCCAGCCCGCGTCCTCGGCGCGTTCCTTGCAAAGGGCGCAGGCAGCCCGCGACTCGCCGTCGGGGGTCAGGAACTCGACGACGCGCTCACCGCGCAGGATCGTGCGGCCGCAGATGGCGCACTCCTCGAAGGGCTGGGGCTCGTGCTCGGGCACGGCCGCAAACTAGCGGAGGCTCAGGCGCTGGCGTGCGCGGCGTCGCCCGCCTCGGCGGCGGAGATCACCTTGTCGGCGAGGTGGCCCGGGAGCTCCTGGTAGCGCTCGAACTCCATCGTGAAGTCGCCGCGGCCCCCGGTGATAGCCCGCAGGTCCGGCGCGTAATCCAGCACCTCCGCCATCGGCACCTCGGCGACGATCTCGGTCAGGGCGCCCTTGGGCTCCATCCCCGACGGATGCCCGCGGCGAGAGTTGAGGTCGCCGATCACGTCGCCCACGGCGTCCTCCGGGACGGAGATCGTCAGCTTCACGATCGGCTCGAGCAGGTAGGCGCCGGCCTCGGCCGCGGCCTGCTTGAACGCCATCGAGCCGGCGATCTTGAACGCGTTCTCCGAGGAGTCCACCGTGTGGTACTGCCCGTCGAAGAGGCGCACCTTCAGGTCCTTCATCGGATAGCCGGCGACGACACCCTTGGCCATCGCCTCGACGATCCCCTTCTCGACTGCGGGGATGAACCCGCCCGGGATCACGCCGCCCTTGATCGCGTTGACGAACTCGAGGCCGCCGCCCGGCTCCCCCGGCTCGATCTCGATGTGGCAGTCGCCGAACTGGCCGCGCCCGCCGGTCTGTTTCTTGTAGCGGCCATGCGCCTTGGCGGCCTTGCGGATCGCCTCGAGGTAGGGCACCTGAGGCGGGTGCAGCTCGATCTCGGCGCCAAACCGGCGCTTCATGCGATCGACGATCACCTCGACGTGGACCTGGGTGAGCCCGGCGATGATTTGCTCGCCCGTCTCGGGGTCGCGGTGGACGTCGAGCGTCGGATCCTCCTCCTCCAGGCGCCGGATCGCCGCCGCGGCCTTCTCCTCGTCCCCCTTGGTCTTGGGCTCGTAGGCAAACGCCATCACCGGCGCCGGCAGGTCGAGCGCCGGGAACTTGAGCTTGGCCCCCTTCGGGTCGCCCAGGACGTCGCCCGCTCGGGTCTCGCGCAGCTTCGCCACGGCGCCGATATCGCCCGCTCCCAGTGAGTCGACGGTGTCGTGCTCCTTGCCATGGGGCACGGCGAGCTGGCCGATCCGCTCCTTCTCCCCTCGCGTGGAGTTCATGACCTGGGAGTCCGAGCGCAGGACGCCCGAGTAGACGCGCAGAAGGTTGATCCGCCCCGTGTAGGGGTCGGCGGTGGTCTTGAAGACGTACGCGATCAGCTCGCCGTCCGGATCGGGCTCGACCTCGACCTCCTCGCCGTCCTCGGCGATCGCGGTGACCGCGCCGCGCATCGCCGGCGAGGGCAGGTCCTCGATGATCGCCTCCAGCAGCCGGCTCGTGCCGAGGTTCTTCGTCGCGATGCCGCAGGTGACCGGAAACAGGTGGCCCTCGGTGACGCCCTTCTTCAGCGTCTGAACCAGCTCGTCGTGGGAGATCTCCTCGCCCTCCAGGTAGCGCTCCATCAGCTCGTCGGAGTTCTCGGCGACCTCGTCCATCAGCTTCTCGCGGTACTCCTGCGCCTGCGCCTCGAGATCCTCGGGGATCTCCTGCTCGGTCGCGTTCCCGCGGCCCTCGCCCTCGTAGACGAAGGCCTTCATGTCGATCAGGTCGATCACGCCCCGAACCTCGTGCTCGACCCCGATCGGGATCTCGGTCGCGACGACGTGCGGGCCGAACGCCTCCTTCAGCGAGTCGAGCGTGCGGAAGAAGTCGGCGCGCTCGCGGTCGAGCATGTTGACGTAGACCAGCCGGGCCAGGCCCTCGCGGTCGGCGCGCTGCCAGAGGCGGTCGGTGTGGACCTCGACCCCCATCACCGCGTTGACGACCACGACCGCGGCGTCGACCACGCGCATCGCTCCCAGCGTGTCCGCGACGAACGAGGGATCCCCCGGGGTGTCGATCAGGTTGATCTTGCGGTCGTGGTAGTCAAAGGACGCCACCGTGGCGCCGATCGACATCTCCCGCTCGTGCTCGTCGGGCTCGAAGTCGGCGACGGTGGAGCCGTCGGTGGTGCGCCCGAGGCGGTTGACGATGCCTGCCTCGAACAAGACCGACTCGCAGACGCTCGTCTTGCCACTCCCCCTGTGCCCGATCAGCGCGACGTTGCGGATCTTGTCGGGCGCCTTGTGCGGCATGGCCGCAGTCTATTCAGATGCGGGCTGCGACCCGAAGCGGGAGCGGAGCCCGAGCACGGCCTTGGTGTGGAGCTGCGATACGCGTGACTCGGTGACCCCGAGCACCTCGCCGATCTCGCGCAGGGTGAGGTTCTCGTAGTAGTAGAGGGCGATCACCAGGCGCTCGCGGTCCGGCAGGGACTCGATCGCGTCGGCCAGGCGGTCCTTCAGCTCGGAGGTATGCGCCTCGGCCTCGGGGTCGATCGCGTTCGGGTCCTGGATCGTGTCGAGGATCGAGATCTGGCCGCCGCCGCCCTCGGGGTCGGCGAACGTCCAGAGGTCGTCGAGCGCGAGAACCGACGAGTTGGCGATCTCGAGCAGCGCATCGTGGAACTCCTCGACGCTCATCTCCAGGCGGACCGCCATCTCCTCGTCGCTGGGCGTCCGCTGAAGCTTGCCCTCGAGCTCCGCGTGGGCGCGCTCGACCTCCCGGGCGCGGGCGCGGACCGAGCGAGGCACCCAGTCCAGCGAGCGCAGCTCGTCGATGATCGCGCCCTTCACGCGGGCCACGGCGAAGGTCTCGAACTTGATCTCGCGCGCGGGGTCGTAGCGCTCGATCGCCCCGATCAGCCCAAGGAGGCCGTAGGAGATGAGATCCGACTCCTCGACGTGCGCGGGCAGCCCTGAGGCCATCCGGCCGGCGATGAACTTGACGAGCGGCGAATAGGCGACGACCAGCCGCTCGCGCGCGGACTCGTCGTCGTCTTCCTTGTACCGGAGCCACAGTTCCCGCAGCTCCACGGCCTTGACGTTGGTCTCCATGCCTCCGCTCCTCAGCAATCCGGAACGTTAGCCCGTGTGCGGCTATGACAACCCCGCATCACGCTCGTGGATGGCTTCGTGCGTACTCGCTGCGAAGCCGGCCGGGCTCGACACGAGTGTAGATCTGGGTGGTCGAGACGCTCGCGTGCCCCAGGAGCTCCTGGATCGATCGCAGGTCGGCCCCGCCCTCCAGCAGGTGCGTCGCGAACGAGTGACGAAGGGTGTGCGGCGAGATTCGCCCCGCCACGGCGGCCTCGCGCACCCACTTCGTGAGGCGCCGCCGGACGTCGGATGTGGAGAGCCTGCGACCGCGTCGCGAGAGGAACAGCGCGGTCTCGCCAGGGGCCGGATCGAGCGCGGACCGGGCGCGCTCGAGGTAGCGCTGAAGGGCCCGCTGCGCGGGCTCGCCGATCGGCGTGATCCGGGTCTTCGAGCCCTTTCCCTCGACGCGAAGCGTCTCGGCGTCGAAGTCGGGGCTGTCGACATCGAGGTCCACGATCTCCTCGGCGCGCAGCCCGCAGGAGTAGGTCAACTCGAACATCGCGCGGTCGCGGATCTCAAGCGGGGTACGCGCCGGGATCCGATTCAGGAGGCCGGCGATCTCATCGGGGCCCAGCACCCTCGGCAGCTTCGAATCGGCCTTCGGCGTGGGCAGCAGCTCGGCGGGGTTCTGCTCGGCAGCCCCGGCGCGGACCAGGTGGTCATGGAAGCTCCGCACGGCGGTGAGCTTGCGGGCCACGCTGGACTTCGCCAGACCGCGCCCCGACAGGGCCGCTGCATACGAGCGCAGGTCGCGATAGGAGAGCGTGGCGGGCTCGCTGCCACGCTCGCTCGCCCACTGGCCCAGCTCCTCGAGGTCGCCCCCGTACGCGCGCAGCGTGTGCGCGGACATCCCCCGGGTCTCGAGCTCGCGCCTGAAGCCGATCACGGCCGCGTTCCACGCAGGCGTCGTCTCCCCCTCGTCTGCCATGGGAGGCCCCTTCGCCGCGGGACGGCGCAAGCCTGCCCGCGCACAGACGCGTTCAGCCGATGTAGATCGGGGTGCCGACGTCGACCTGGTCGTACAGCTCGATCACGTCGGGCACGGCCATCCGCACGCAGCCGTGCGAGGCGGCGGTGCCCAGCGAGCCGACGTCGTCGGTGCCGTGGATCCCGGCGCCGTCGAAGATGCCCATCCAGCGGGCCTTCAACGGGTTCTCGGGCGAGCCGCCGGGCACGACGGTGCCGGCGAGGTCGCCCGCCCAGTCGGAGTCGGGCACGTTCCAGGCGGGGTCGACGGCCATGTTCTGGATGTTGTAGACGCCCACCGGGGTGTCGAAGCCGGCGGCGCCGATCGCGACCGTGTACGTCTTGGACAGCTCGAGGTTCTCCCACAGGCGGAGCTGGAAGCTGGAGCGGTCGACCGTCAGGTAGGTCGGGTACTCGCCGGCGACCTCCTCCTTGGTGACCCCGGGCTGGACCTCCTGGACCTGAGCGGCGATGGTGCGGCTGCCCCGGCTCTCCACGGCCTTCTCGACCTCGGCCCGCAGCTCCTCGGCCTCGAGGGTGCGCCCCGTCTGGCCCGCGACCACGTTGAGCGTCGCCGGGCCGGGCTCGATCGAGGCGTCGACCGGCTCCTGTTCGACGTCGCCGGCGATGATCTCGATGAACTTGTCGATCTCGCCCTCGTCGTAGCTAACGGTGGGCTCGATGCTCTCGTTCAGCTCCTCGCCGGTGGCGTAGCGCCACACGCGCGTGGGAAGGCCGCCCTCGCGGCTGGCCTCGAAGGCCTGGTCGATCATCGAGTTCACGTCGGCGCGGATCGCGAGCTTCTCGGGCGACAGCACGTACTTCTTGCCGTTGAAGGTGACGGTGACCGGCTTCTCGAGCGGCTCGACGACGCTGTCGTGGACCTGCTTGCGCGCGTCGGACTCGCTGAGACCGGAGACGTCGACGTCCGCGATCTGGACGCCCTCGGCGATCTGGTCCTTGTTCGCGTCGTCGTAGGCGTACACGCCCACCGCCCCCGCGATGAGCAGGAAGAGCGCGGCGACGACGGTTATCAGTGCTTTGCGTCCCATAAGAATCCGGCTACCCGACCTACGTTCGCGACCGCAACGCAGTTCACCTGCGCTGAGCCCCCTGGAATTGTAGAAAGCCGCCGGCGGCGGACCTGAAAGACCGCTTGCTAGATGCCGAGGGGCTCGTGGTCGGCCCCCACGCCCTCGCTGGAGGTCCCATCCTCGGAGCGTTCGCCGCGGACGTGGCGGCTCCAGCGCAGGAATTCCTCGACCTCACGCTCGTAGGTGTAGGACTTCTCCACGCCCCTCATCACCGGCTGGATCCGCATGTGCTCGCCGAGCTTCAGCACCGCCTCGCGCGAGGTGTAGCTGTAGCGGAATCGCTTGGCCTTGAAGGCGCGGTTGTCGAGCCCACGGCCGAATCGCAGCAAGTCGATCATCTCGTCCGGGATCCGGAACCCCAGGCGCCGCAGCGGCCCCGCGAGCAGCCCGGCGCCCCACGGCGGCAGCGCCGGCACCGCCGTCTTCCCGATCAGGCCGACGGCCTCGGTCAGCGAGAGGACGCCGTCAGCGGCGACGTTGAACGTGCCCGGCACCACGTGAAACGCCGCGTGCTCGAGCGCGTGGACGATGTCGTCCTCGTGCACGAACTGAACACGGGGGTCGAAGCCCAGCACCATCGGCACCACGGGCAGGGCGAACATGCGGGTGAAGCCGGTCTCGACGTCGGGACCCAGCACGTTGGCGCACCGCAGCACCGTGACGGTGACGTCCGGCCGCTTCTCGGCGAAGTCGTTCACGGCCGCTTCGGCCTCGCCGATGTCGCGCTCCAGGGCCGAGGTCGGCGGGTGCGGACGGCGCATGTCCTCGGTGAAGAACGCGGGGTCGTCGCTGTGCGCCCCGTAGTAGAGCGAGCTCGACTTGAAGACGAACTTCCGGACCGGCGAGTCCGGGCCGGTGCACGCGGCGAGGATGTTCATCGTGCCGATGACGTTGTTCTCGTGGGCGGCGCGGGGCGCTCTGGCCAGCGAGTTGACCACCATCCGGGTGTCGATCACGGTGTCGATCTCGGCGGCGCGGACGATCCGCTGGATCAGCGAGTGCCGGTTGGAGACCTTCACGAACTCGGTGCGCTCGAGCTCGACTCGCGGCTCGCGGCTGTCGACCCCGATGATCGCGTCGACCTGCTCGAACCCCTCGAGCGCCTGGGCCAGGCGCCCGCCCCAGTAGGTCGATAGGCCCGTGATCAGGACCCGGCGGGCCCGCGTGTCGCGCTCGACGCCAACCGTCAGCTCGCTCATCCGAACCACACCGACTTGCGTTTGCCCACCATGTCGTGGAGCTCCTCCTGGATGCGGGCGCGTACCTCCTGGGCGACGGTCTGGACCAGCGCCTTGTCCTGCGTCGCCTCGCGGCCGCCGAGCTCGACGGTGTCGATGGGCTCGAGGAAGCGGATCTTGAACTTCGCCGGCAAGTAGCCCAGCATGCCCAGCGGGCCAAGCCACGGGAACGTCGGGGTCACCGGGAAGTAGAGGAGCCCCGTGAGGCGCTTCATGAAGTCGAGCTGCGCGAAGATCGGCGCCGCCTCCTCGGCGCCGACGACACAGGTCGGAACGATCTTCGCCTCGGCGCGCATCGCCGCCTCGACGAAGCCGCCCCGGCCGAACCGCCGAAGCCGGTAGCGGTCCTTGTAGAGCTTCTCCGTGCCCTTGCGGCCCTCGGGGAACACGAGGACCAGCTGCTCTTCGTCGTAAAGCAGCCGCTGCACGTTGGCGGGATGCGCGGCGACGCAGCCCATCTTCGGGATCAGCATCGAGAAGCCGGGATAGCTCTTGAAGAAGTGCTCGACGGTGATGTGGAGCGGGCGCGGCCGGGGGTGCTCTTCGCGGATCGCCTTGCCGATCATCGCCGCGTCCGGCGGCAGCGCCCCGGAGTGGTTCGAGACGATCAGCGCGCCCCCCTCAGCGGGGACGTTCTCGACGTCCTCAACCTCGGCCCGGAACCAGTAGCGGTAGAAGAACTCCACCAGGGTCTGGTCCATGAAGCCCTCGACGCGCTCGGAGCGTCCCCAGTCGGTCAGCTGCCGCTCCGGCTCGATCGCCGGGAGCAGGTCGCGCATCCGCTGCGCGGGCCGCGGCTCGGGCAGGCGCTCGGTGGCCTCGTCGGGGTCGAGGTCGCGGCCGTCGGGCGTGTGCGAGAGGGACGTTCGTTCGGATGCCATCGGCGGGCCATAGTATCCGGCCCCCGATGCGCTCCAAGGATCAGGTTCGCAAGGCCGTCTGGAAGGCCATGGACCGCGAGGGGGTCTCGCGGTTTCCCGGCGCCGAGGGCCGCATCCCGAACTTCGCCGGGGCGAAGCTGGCCGCGCAGAAGCTGGCCGGCCACAGGCTGTGGAAGCGGGCGCGGGTGATCAAGGCCAACCCCGACTCGCCGCAGACCCACGTGCGCAGGCTGGCGCTCGAGGAGGGCAAGATGGTCGTCATGGCGGTCCCCCGCCTGCGCGACCAGCACCCCTTCCGCCTGCTGGACCCTCGCCGCCTGAGCCAGAAGCAGGTACGCGAAGCGGCCACGATCAAGGGAGCGCTCCGCCACGGCAAGGTCGTGGCGCTGGAGGAGCTGCCCCCGATCGACTTCGTGCTGTGCGGCTCGGTCGGGGTCAATCTCAGCGGCGCCCGGGTGGGCAAGGGCGGGGGTTTCTCGGACCTGGAGTACGCCCTGCTGATAGAGGAGGGGCTGATCGACGAACACACCATCGTCGCCACCACCGTGCACCCGATCCAGATCCTTCGGGAGCACCTGCCGCTGACCGACCACGACCTGCCCGTCGACATGGTCGCCACACCCCGCGCCGTGATCGAGCTGGAACGCCAGTACGACCGGCCCCGCGGGATCCTCTGGGACCACCTGCAGCCGCCCCAGATCCACGAGATCCCGATCCTGGAGCGGATCGGCTACGCGTAACCGCTTATCTATGCGGTTTCTAGCCTGCGACTGGAACTGGTGCCCGGATCGCGCTCACGTTGCCGTCCCGAGCGCGTTCGTTCATCAGGTCGAGCAGCTTCTCCTCGGAGAGTCGACGACGCAGGGGGTGACCCTTCACGGTGGCTTCGTCGAGAAGCTGGCGGATACAGCGTGAGCGGTTGACGCCACGGGACTCCGCCAGCGCCTCCAACTTGCGAAGACCGTCGGGGCTCAGTCGGACATGGATCGTGGGGTGGTTCTTAGCGGGCATTACATCCCTCGACTTCGCCCTTCTTCACGACGACCCAACTGGCGCTTTTCCAGGCGCGGCCTCACCGGATCTCGACCCTCCCCCGGCTCGCGGGATACAGCGGGGGCGATGTCGCGGGGGAACCTGGAGCGCCTGCTCATCCCGCCTTGCCTTGACACCTTCTTCGTGGGAGCCTTAGCCCGACCCGCGATCACGAGGAGGAGGAGATGCCGAAGTACCTCATCCAGGCTTCGTACACGGTTCCGGGAGAGGAGGGCGTGCGCAGCAAGGGCGGCACCGATCGGCGGGATGCGGTGGCCGAGACCATGCGCAGCGTGGGCGGTGAGCTCGAGTGCCTTTACTTCGCGTTCGGCGAGCACGACGCCTTCGCGATCGTCGAGCTTCCCGACAACGAGGCCGCCGCGACAGTTTCCCTGATCGAGAACGCCGCAGGAGGAGCGGCGATAAGGACGACCGTGCTGCTCACACCGGAGCAGGTAGACGAGGCGGCGGATCGCGCAGTCAGCTACCGCCCGCCGGGACTCTAGATTCGACGGTCCTCCTCGGCTGCCTCGCGGGGCGGGATACTGCGGGGGCGATGTCGCAGGAGAACGTCGAGGCTTTCAGGCGCTTTGTTGACGCGTACAACAACAGAGACGTCAAGGCAGTGCTGGACGAACTCGACGCCGAGGTCGAGTGGCATCCGGCGATGCAGGCGTCCGACGGCGGGGCGTCCGTGTATCGGGGGCACGAGGGCGTGCGGGCGATATTCCGGGACTTCTCCGCCGCGTTCGCTGAGATGCAGATCCAGTACGCGGAGGTCCGAGACCTTGGCGACCGGGTCGTGGCGATCGGCCGCGTGCGCTTTGCGGGCCGTGAGGGCTGGGGACCGAGTCGTCAGTGGGGCGCGTTGGCCGAGTACCGGGATGGGAAGGCGATTCGGATCCGGACCTTCCTCGATCACAGAGCAGCCCTGGAAGCCGCCGGGCTGCGGGAGTAGAGCGGTCACGCCGCTTACGTCGGAGAGCCGGAGGGCCGACTTGCCGATCATGTCGGTCCTCGTCTGCCCTCCGGCACATCCGGTCTCCCAGGAGGGATCAGCACCCAAAGGTCTCGACCCGGACTGACCGCGCCTTCGCCGCCTTCGACGCGATCGCCTCGATCTCCAACTCCATCGCCCGCTGTCGGATCTCCTCGTCGCTCGGCACCGGGTCCCAGTCGGGGTCGATAGCCACCGGAGACTTCAGCGACAAGAACCTTGTGTTCTCGTTCGCGGGTGCCGGGACGACCGAGATCTCAAACAGGTCGATCTCACGTAGCTCGCGGATGCCGTCGGAGCGCTTGAACTCATCGTTCACCACGAAGCCGAAGCTGAGCGCAACCCGGTGGGCCTTCATCGACCGCCACGCCTCGCGGGCAACGTCTGAGTCCTCCAGGTCGAGCGTACCCTCGACGTAGAGGCCGTCCTGTCGCTCGACCATCGCTGCCGGGTCGATCGAGCCGATCACGTTCTCCGCCTCGCCCTTGTGCGCCCAATGGACTGGCACCTGCCTGCCGCTTGCCTTCCAGCGCTGGATCGTCTTGGAGAACGCGCCACGGCGGATCTGTTCGTGGTCACGATCAACGGTCCAGGCCGCAGCGATCGCGGTGAACTGGCCGAGGTCCTGCTCGACCTCGGTGGCGGTCACCGTCGCGCCTCGTGTCTTGTGGTCCATCAGTTGGTTCAGTGCTCCTCGGTGGGTTCGGGGTCGACGTTGAAAGCACGCAGGGTCCGCTCGTCGATCAGCTGGCGCAGGTCGGCAGCGTCTAGCTCCTCCTTGAGTTCCAAGCCACGGCTGATCAGGCGCACGAGACGCTGAAAGGCGGCGGTCCCGGCAAGCGTCTTCGCGTCCTCCACCAGGGCCTTGTAGTCGTCCTCGGTTGTCTTCAGGAGGATCAGGGCCGAACTCAGCTGCCCTAGGTCACCAGGCGCCTCGCGGTCAAGCTCCGACCACTCGGGCGGCCAGCCCGGCTCCTCTGCGGCGAGCGGACCCATCAGGACCGCGACCGCGACCTCGACTGCCACATGCGGCACGACCTCCACGTCGCTCCAGTCGGCCTCCATCTGGCCGTGCAGGAGGCCGTTCCAAGGCCATGACGCTGCTGTGAGCTTCGTCGGTAGGCGCCCGCCCATGATCAGCGCAGCCGCATGCCCGGCTTCATGCCGCGCGACGCGATCGCGGCGGTAGGTCATCCCGCGATGCCCTTCGGCATCTGGCGCCGGAACGCCTCACGGTTGGCTTCTTCAAACGGCTTGAGGCGTTCGGCGTCCGCTCGGCGCTGAGCTTCCTCCGCCTCACGTTGGTGGCGCAGGCTCTCGACCTGGACCCGCTGGCGTTCGGCCTCGCGCTCGTCCTCAGCGACTATCCGAAACCCCTTGCCGGACATCGAGAGGGAGGCCCGCATCTCGCCATCCCACGGCTCCAAGTCGGCCTCGTGGCCCTCGCGGTGCTCCGCGCAGTACCAGCGCTTGCAAGCCACGCGCCTGATCACCGCCGCCATTCCCGGCTCAGGTGCGAACATGCGACAGCCGGGCTCGGAGCAGACCGCCGAGATCCGACCTTGGCTGTCGCGGAGTGGCCCGCTGTCCCTGGGTCGGCTGTAGAACTCGACGGCCCGCTGTCCCTCGACCTTTGCCGTCGACGGCAGCCCAGCCGACTCGCGGGCCTGGTCGAGGATGGCGCGGCGCTCCTCCGGTGTCGCCCCCTCAACCTTGTCGAGCAGGTCTCCGGTCGTGTCGATGTCTGGATCACACGCCGCGTCGAAGAGCAGGTGCGTTGCGATTCGCCTCTCCTCGGGGTCGGGGATGGCGTCCTCGACGTTGCTGGTGAGCGCCTCGATCGGAGTCTGGTCGCGGCCGTTGTGGGGGATGCGGATCTGCCACTCACCCACGGGGTTCTCCAGTGCGCTCGCGGGACTGAAGCTGGTCCTCCAGCGCGAGGCGGATCACAGCGCTGACCGAGCGTCGCTCGACCTCGGCTCGCGTCTTGATCTCGTCAGCGAGCGAGGGCGGGACCCAGGCCTGGACGATGATCCCGGTCCGGTCGGTCTTCGATTCCACCACGGGTGCTCCCACTGCCCCTTGCCCCGTGGTGGTGTGTCGGCGCGGGGGCGTCCGCGCAGACGGCTTTACGAGGTCCTATGTTCGCACGCTAAGCGGCGGAGGTGGTGCGCCAGTGGTGCGCCAGTCAGCACCCTTCTCAGGCGGTTTCCAGCGGTCTCCAGCGGTAGAGAAACCGCTTGACTATGCGAGGCTTCGCTCTGTGACCCACGGACCACGCATCCACGAGATCCCGATCCTGGAGCGGATCGGCTACGCGTGACCCCGGATCCGACCCCGTCGCTGGGCCCGGATCCCTACGGCAACCCGGACCCCGAGCCGCGGTGGCTCGGAATCGATTGGCGCGAGCATCTTCGAACCACCGACGTCGGCGGCACCCAAATCAACTACGCCGAGCTGGGAGATGGGCCCGATCCGCTGCTCTTCGTGCACGGCCTCTCGGGCTCCTGGCAGAACTGGCTGGAACAGGTCCCCCACTTCGCCGACAGTCGCCGGGTCCTGGCCCTGGACCTGCCTGGCTTCGGCGACTCGCCGATGCCGTCGTGGGAGATCACGATGGAGGCATATGGCGACTTGCTTCACGACTTCTGCGACGTGACCGGCGTCGAGAGCTGCGCGGTCGTCGGCAACTCGATGGGCGGATTCATCGCCGCCGAGGCGGTGGCCCGCGACCAGGGGCGGTTCGATCGGATGGTCCTCGTCTCGGCCGCCGGCGTCTCGCACGCGGAGATGCGAACCGAGCCGGCCGAGGCGCTGGGCCGGGTTGCCGCCGCGACGGCGCCCATGGGGCTGAAGTGGCAGGAGCGCGCGTTGCTGCGGCCGCGCCTGCGCCGCCTGGCCTTCCAGCAGGTCGTCCACTGGCCCCTGCGTATCCGGCGCGAGCTCCTGTGGGAGCAGTTCGTCCACGGGGCCGCCAGGCCCGGGTTCCTGCCGGCGCTGACGAGCCTGGTCGGATACGACCTGCTCGACCGGCTGGAGGACGTCGGCATCGAGACCCTGATCGTGTGGGGGCGCGACGACCGGATCGTTCCCGCCGCCGACTCGGCCGGCTTCGCCAGGCGCCTGCGCAACTCGCGCACGGCGATCTACGCGGACACGGGCCACGTGCCGCAGCTCGAGCGGCCGGTCCGCTTCAACCGCGAGCTCGAGGAGTTCCTCAGCCGGTGATGGCGCCCAGCGACGCCGACGAGACAGTGGCCGCGTACTTGGCCATCACGCCGCGCCCGAACGGCGACTCGGGCGGCTGATAGGCGGCCACGCGGGCGGCGATCTCGTCGTCGCTCAGCGCGACCTCGAGCTTGCGGCCCGCCACGTCGACGGTGACCTCGTCGCCCTCGCGCAGCGCGCCGATCGGCCCGCCCTTGGCCGCCTCGGGGGCAACGTGTCCGACCATGAGCCCGCGGGTCGCGCCCGAGAACCGGCCGTCCGTCAAGAGCGCCACCTCCTCGCCCAGGCCCTCGCCGACGATCGCCGCGGTGACCTGCAGCATCTCGCGCATCCCGGGGCCGCCCGCAGGCCCCTCGTTGCGGATGACGATGATGTCCCCGGCCTTGATCGCCTGGTCCTTGACCGCACGGAAGCACTCCTCCTCGGATTCGAACACCCGCGCGGGGCCGGTCTGCCCCGTGCGCTCCGTGCCCGCAAGCTTCACGACCGCCCCCTCGGGAGCCAGGTTGCCGCGCAGGATGGCCAGGCCTCCCTCGGCCTTGAGCGGGTCCGAGAGCGGGCGCACGACCTCCTGGCCCGGGGCCTCAACCGCGGCCGCCGCCTCCTCGCCGATCGTGCGGCCACTCACGGTCATCTCGTCGGCGTGAAGGATCCCGGCCTCGGCAAGCCGCGCAAGGATCAGCGGCACGCCCCCGGCGCGGTAGAGGTCGGTGGCCACGAAGCGCCCGCCGGGCTTCAGGTCGGCCAGGAGCGGTGTGTTGCGCGAGATGCGCTCGAAGTCGTCCAGCTCGAGGTCGATCCCAGCCTCGCTGGCGACGGCGAGCAGGTGCAGGACGGCGTTGGTCGAGCCGCCGGAGGCGCAGACGGTCGCAATCGCGTTCTCGAGCGAGTTGCGGGTGATGATCCGGCTGGGGCGCAGGTCGTCGGCCAGGACCCGCAGGGCCAGCTCGCCGATCCGCTCGGCCACGGTCCGCTTGTCGTCGTCGACCGCCGGCACCATCGCCGAACCGGCCGGCGATAGGCCCAGCGCCTCGAACGCGCAGGCCATCGTGTTGGCGGTGAACTGGCCGCCGCAGGCGCCGGGGCCCGGGCTGGCGACCTCCTCCAGCTCGCGCAACTCCTCATCGGTGATCTTGCCCGCGGCGTGGGCGCCGATCGCCTCGAAGACGTCGAGGATCGTGACGTCCTTGCCATTCAGCTTGCCGGGAGCGATCGACCCGCCGTAGAGCAGGACCCCGGGGTAGTCGAGACGGGCCAGGGCCATCGCGCACCCCGGGATCGTCTTGTCGCAGGCCGAGACGGCGACGAGGGCATCGAACTGGTAGCCGCGCGCGGCCAGCTCGATCGAGTCCGCGATCACCTCGCGGCTTACGAGCGAGGCCTTCATGCCCTTGGTCCCCATCGTCACCCCGTCGGAGATGGCGATGGTGTTGAACTCCATCGGCGTGCCGCCGGCGGCCCGGACGCCCTCCTTGATCGGCTGGGCCAGATCGCGCAGGTGGAAGTTGCACGGCATCGCCTCGATCCAGGTGTTCGCGATGCCGATGGTGGGACGGCTGAGCGCGTCGTCGTCGAAGCCGATCCCCTTCATGTAGGCGCGGGCGTGCGCCCGCTCGGGGCCGTCGAAGACGGTGGCCGAACGTGGTCGTGGGGCCTGCGTCGCCATGGGCTGCGGAGTCTAGATGCCCATCTGAGCGTGCCTGGCTTCAGCGCCGGGCCGCGCGCCAGGCATCAAGTGCGCGCAGGTCGCGACGGACTTGGTGCGGGTCGAGCTGGCGCCCGGGGATGTGCATGTTGGCCGTGGAGATCAGATCACGCTCGCCCGCGCGCAGCGACATCCACTTCGCCAGGACGTCGTCGGCGTCCGGGAGGCGGGTGCCCCGGGCGGGGTCCGTCTCGTCGCGGAAGGCGACGCAGTACTCGTTCAATAGCTCGCCGGTCTCGGTGGCATACGCGACCAGCGGCCGGTGCGGATAGAGCAGGTAGGCGTAGCCGTCGTAGCCGGTGCCGCCCTCGACGCTGATGAAGCCCAGGTCCTCGTACATCGCGTAGTCGTGGGGACCTACCACCGAGCGCATCAGCTCGCGGGCCCGGCGCTCGGCGCGACGCTCGCGCCCCGGGTCGTAGCGGGGGATGACCTCCGCGCTGCGGCGGGCGAGCAGGCGCATCAGCCGCCGGCCGCGCGCGGGTAGAAGACCACGCGATCGGCGTCGCGCGGCACCTCGGCGAAGCTGCGAACCAGCACCGCTTCGCGCCGCTCGTCGCGCTCGGTTGGGACCGCGGCCAGCATGCCCTCGTCGAGCTGGCGCCGGAAGGCCTCGACCAGGCGCTCCTCGTCCTCGGAGGACGCGGGGTCGCCCTCGGCGATCAGGACGTCGCCGTGACCCGGCTTCATGCGAACCAGCCTCACGGACGGATTATGTCAGCGGCCCGGTGGCGGCTCGCGAGGCGGCCAACCCGATGACGTCGACGGGCCCGGGGCCCAGGCCTACGGTCCGCAGCCCGTGCCCGACGGCCTGCGCCGCCACTTCCTTGGCCCAACGGGCGGCATCGGCCAGCTCCGACCCGCGCGCGAGAAACGCGGCCAGCGACGAGGAGTGCGTGCAGCCCGAGCCGTGCGACGCTCCGTCCGGGAAGCGCGGGCCCTCGATTCGCAGCGTGCCGCTGCCGTCATACAGGGTGTCGGCGCCGTCCTCGGTGTGGCCACCGGTAACGATGACCGCGTCGGGGCCCAGCGCCTGGACCATCTCGGCGAGCGTGCCGGGTGGCACGGTCTCCCCCGCCCCGGCCAGCGAGCGGGCCTCGGCGAGGTTGGGCGTGACCACCGTGGCCCGAGGCAGGACGAGCTCGATCAGCGCCGCCTTGGCGTTGGGGTCGAGAAGCGGCGCGCCGCTCTCGGACACCATCACCGGGTCCACGACGACGGGTGCGTCGCCCACCAGCTCGAGCGCCTCCACCACCGCCCGGATCGTGGGCTCGTCTCCCAGCATCCCGATCTTGACCGCGTCGACGCCCAGGTCGGAGGCGACCGCATGCACCTGCGCCACGATCATCTGGGGGGAAACCGGCTCGACCAGCTCGACGCCCACCGTGTTCTGCGCGGTGAGGGCGGTGATGGCCGTCGTGCCGTGGACGCCGCAGCGCGCGAACGCCTTCAGGTCCGCCTGGATGCCGGCGCCGCCGCCCGAGTCCGAGCCGGCGATCGAGAGGGCCACGGGGACCGCGCGGGGATCGGGCATGCGCTCACTCTACGGGGGTGTGAGTGCGGTTCTGCGGTAGCTCCCCGCGTCCACCGCGAGGTAGCCCATCAGCTCCAGCCGGGCGACCGCGACGGCGATCCGAGCGGGGTCGAGCGCCGATCCAGCGGCGAGCTGGGCCAGGGTCGCCCCGCCCAGCCCGACCGCGCCCAGTGCCAGCGCGCACTCCTCGTCCAGCGAGGGCCCGATCGGCGTCACCGTGGCGGCCCCCACGCCCAGCAAGACGTCCAGCACGTCTTGGGGGCGGCGGATGAGCATGGCCCCGTCGCGAATCAGGGAGTGTGGGCCCGCGGAAAGCGGCGAGGAGACCGCGCCGGGCACGGCGCCCACCTCGCGGCCCAGCTGGAGCGCACGGTCGGCCGTGATGCGCGAGCCCGAGGGCTCTCGCGCCTCGACAACCACGGTCATCGCCGCCAGCGCGGCCATGATCCGGTTGCGCTTCGGGAAGTCCCAGCGCCCAGGGCGGTAGCCCGGCGCGGCCTCGGCCACGACCGCCCCGTGGCGCACGATCCGCCGGTAGAGCGAACGCGCGCTGGGCGGATAGGCGTGGTCCGGCCCGCCCGCGAGCACCGCGATCGTGCGCCCGCCGGCCGCAAGGGCGCCACGGTGCGCCGCGGTGTCGATCCCGAAGGCCATGCCGCTGACCACGACCAGCCCGGCCGCCGCCAGCGAGCCGGCCAACTCGCCCGCGATCGCGCGGCCGTAGTCAGAGCACCGTCGCGCCCCCACGATCGTCACGGCCCGCCCCGGATCGAGGCCCGCCATCAGCGCCGGCTGGCCGCGGCCGTGGACCCGTTCGGGCGCGAAGCAGTCCTCCAGCGAATCGAGGTCGGCGAGCGAGGCCGGGTACCGCTCGTCCCCCGGCTCGGCGGTCCAGGCGTCAGTCATGGCGGCGACTTCGCAGGGACAGTGCCTCGTGGACGTCGTCGGCGGTGACGCCGTCGCGCTCGGCGAGGTCCGCGAGCGTGCGCGAGAGCCGCAGAACTCGCTCGTATCCCCTGCCGCTGAGCCCGAAGCGTGACCGCCCCGCGGCGAGGGCATCGCGCCCGGCCCGATCGAGCTGGACGTCGCGGCGGATCTCCTCGACGCTCGCCTCGGCGTTGCATCGTCCCGGTCCCAGGCGGGCGCCCTGGAGGCGGCGTGCGGCCACGACGCGCTCGCGGACCGGCCCCGAGCGCTCGCCCGGTCCTGCTGCAAGCTCGGCCGCGCCGGGGCGCCCCACCGTGATCGTGATGTCCATGCGGTCTGCCAGGGGGCCGCTGATGCGGGCGCGGTAGCGGCGGATCGCCCCGGGGGCGCATTCGCACTCCTCCTCTCCCCCGGGCCGCCCGCACGGGCATGGGTTGGCCGCGGCGACCAGCAGCGTCCGACATGGCAACTCGATCATGGCCCCGGCCCGGACGATCGCGATCCGCCCCTCCTCGAGCGGCTGGCGGAGTGCCTCGAGAGCGTCGCGCGAGAACTCGGGAAGCTCGTCCAGGAACAGGACACCGCGATGCGCCCGCGTCAGCTCGCCCGGACTGGGCGGGACGCCACCGCCCACGAGCCCCGCGCACGAGATCGTGTGATGAGGGGCGCGAAACGGGCGGATGAGCGCCCGCGACAGGGGCGGCGTGGCACCGCACGCGCTGGCCACCGCCAGCGCCTCGATCGCCTCGGCCGTCTCGAGCGGCGGCATGACCGAGGGCATCCGGCGGGCCGCCATCGACTTGCCGACGCCCGGCGGGCCCAGCATCAACAGGCTGTGCCCGCCGGCCGCCGCGACCTCGATCGCACGGCGCAGCGCGGCCTGGCCGCGCAGCTCCGCCAGGTCGGACGACCGCGCGGGCGCCGCGCCCAGCGGCGGGGGCTCCGCGGGTGCCGGGCCGTTCTCAGTCCCCAGCCGCGTGAGGTCACGGAGAGCGTCGAGGCCGATGACCTGCACGTCGCCCTTCGCGCCGTTGGCTCCCGAAACGGCTGCCTCCGGCGCAACCGCGGCGGGCACGGCTAGCAGCCGCATTTCCTCGCCACGCGCCCGAAGCGCCATCGGAAGCACGCCGACGACCGGCCGCACGCAGCCGTCGAGCGCGAGCTCACCGGCCAAGCCGGCGCCGGCGATCGCCTGCCGGTCCAGCTGACCCGACGCCACGAGCAGACCCGCTGCGATCGCCAGGTCGTATCCGGGCCCGGCCTTCGGGAGGTTCGCGGGCGCCAGGTTCACGGTGATCCGCTGCTGCGGGAACTCGAAACCCGAGTTGCAGATCGCCGCGCGCACCCGCTCGCGCGACTCGCGCACGGCCGCGTCGGGCAGGCCGACGATCGCGAACGACGGGAGGCCACGGCGCAGGTCGACCTCCACACGCACGTCGTGTGCTTCGACGCCTACCAGAGCGAAGGTGCGGACCGTGGCGAGCACGCCGCGAACCTACGCTCCTGGCGGTCGCGGGTGGCGCGCAAGACGTGCCGCATGCATGACGGTTTCGCCGCGATCGGCGCGGCACGCGGGCTACGAACGGGCCTAGCTTCGGCGCATGACAATCGAGCGCCAGCTCCGGGGCAGGCAGGCCGAGGACTTCGTGGCGAACCGCCTGGCCGCCGCCGGCTGGCAGCTGCTCGAGCGCAACGCCAGGCCCGCCGAGGCGCGCGGCGAGCTGGACATCGTCGCCCGCGACGGCCGTGACCTGGTGTTCGTGGAGGTCAAGGCGCGCAGCGTCGGCGCCGTCCGCGGCCCGATCTCGCCGGTGCTGGCCGTCGGCGCGCGAAAGCAGCTGCGGATCCGGCGGCTGGCCGCGGCCTGGCTGCGTGCCCGGCGGCCGGGCTCAGCCGGCTTCGAGCGCCTGCGCTTCGACGTCGCGGGGGTCTGGATCGCCGGCGACGGCTCGGTCGCCGGCTGCGACTACGTGAGGGACGCCTTCTAACGGCTGGCCGTCCAGCGCCAGTTGGCTGTAGGCGATCGAGGCGAACGAGCGCCGATGGAGGCCGGAGGGACCGTCGCGCATGATCGCCTCGCGGTGCTCCGGGGTCGAGTAGCCGACGTTCTCGGCGAACCCGAACCCGGGGTAGTCGGCATCCGCCGCCCTCATGTAGCGGTCGCGCGTGACCTTGGCCACGACCGACGCCGCTGCGATGACCGCGCTGCGAGCGTCGCCTTCGACGACCGCCCGGTGCGCCACCGAGCAGTTCGCGCCCAGCCTGAAGCCATCGACCAGGCAGATCGCTCCGGGGACGTGGACCCGCTCGAGGCTGCGCCCGAGTGCCTGGAGGTTCGTGACGTGGAGGCCGCGGGCGTCGATCCCGCGGGCGCACCGGATCGTCACCGCCACCTGCTTCGCCGCCCGGAGCACAACCGGGTAGAGCGCCTCGCGCTGCTCGGAGGTGCGCTGCTTGGAGTCGTTCAGGTCGCCCAGCGCGCGCCGGTCGCGCAAGCTCAGGCGCTCGAGGTCCATCAGCACGGCGGCGGCCACCAGCGGTCCGGCCAGCGACCCGCGACCCGCTTCGTCGCAGCCGGCGACGAACCGGGCTCCCAGCTCGCGATCGAACCGGAAGAGCTTGGCGGCGCGGCGGCGGCGGCGCCTTGCCGCGGCCTTGGCCTGCGGGGAGGGCCCGCTAGAGGATGCCGATGCGGTCCGGGGGCCAGTAGGTGAAGAAGGCCTGGCCGATGATGTCCTCGCGGGGGACGGGGCCCCAGAACCGGCTGTCGTCGCTGGATCCACGGTTGTCGCCCATCATGAAGTAGTGATCGGGCGGGATCACGATCTCTTCCGGCAAGTTGCAGCCATTTCCGCCCCTGCAGGGGCGAATGAAGTCCTCCTCGGCCACCTCGCCGTTGACCACGGGCTGACCGTCCTCGATTCGCAGGGTGTCGCCGGGGACGGCGACGACCCGCTTGATGAAGTTGGTGTCCGACGTCCCCTCCGTCGGCTTCGGGCAGGCCTGGGTCGCCGGGTTGAAGGTGTTCTCGTCGGAGTCCGAGTCGCCGCCGTTCGTCCGCTTGGCGCCGCAGCGCTCGCCGTTCTCGGCCCCGGTGGGCGGATGGAAGACGACGATGTCGCCCCGATCCGGGTCGCTGAAGTGGTAGTTGACGCGGTTCACCAGGACCCGCTGTCCGATGTCGAGCGTGGGCTCCATCGAGGCCGAGGGGATCTGGTACGGCTTGACGACGAACGCCTGGATCACGAGCGCCAGTCCGATCGCCATCGCGACGATCACGATCAGCTCGAAGAACGCCCCCTTCGGGGTTGTCGGGCGCGGGATCAGCTCTGTTCCTCGGAGTCTTCGGCCTCCTCGGCCTCGGACTCCGCGGCGCCCTCGGGCTCCGCTGCGGCCTCGTCGGCCTCGGCTGCGGGAGGCTCTGCCTCGTCCGCCGCCTGCGCCTGCTCCGCCTCGCCGGCGTCCTCACCGGCGGGCTCCTGCTCGCCCTCCGCCTCGGCGGGCGGCACGTCCTCGGCCTCCTCCTGGGCGACGCCCTCGGAGTCGAGGGGCATCGCCTCCTCCTCGGTGGCAATGACCAGGTCGTCCTCGATCCCCCAGCGGCGCTCGGCGACCCGGGCCCGCTTGCCGACCCGGCCCCGGAGGTAGTAGAGCTTCGCGCGGCGGACGTCGCCACGGGCGACGACCTCGAGCTTCTCGATCTTGGGCGAGTGGACCGGGAAGATCCGCTCGACGCCGACGCCGAAGGACTGCTTGCGGACGACGAAGGTCTCACGCGAGCCGGAACCCTGGCGGGCGATGACGATGCCCTCGAAGACCTGGGTACGCCGGCGCTGGCCCTCGATCACCTGGAAGTGGACGCGCACACGGTCGCCCGCGTCGAAGCGCGGGACCCGGCGGAGCTGCCGCCGCTCGATGCCCTCGATGATCGTGCTCATAGGAAACGCGCGTGCCTTTGCGGGCCCGCGCGAGGGGCGAATACTAGCGATCGCCCCGTGAGGCTCGCTCGCGGCTACGGGCGAGGCGCCACTCGCGCACCCGGGCGTGATCGCCCGAGAGCAGGATCTCCGGCACCCCCCATCCGCGGTAGGTGGCGGGCCGCGTGTAGTGGGGGTACTCGGGTGCGCCCTCCAGGGCGTCCGAGAACGACTCCTCGACCACGCTGTCGGCGTGGCCCAGCGCGCCGGGAAGCTTGCGCAGGACCGCGTCGGCCACGACCATCGCTGCGGGCTCGCCGCCCGAGAGGACGTAGGGACCGATCGAGACGGCGTCCGTGGCCAGGTGGTCGCGAACCCGCTCGTCCACGCCCTCGTAGCGCCCGCAGAGCAGGGCCACGTGAGGCTCGGCCGCGAGCTCGGCCGCGAGGGCCTCGTCGAACTGCCGGCCGCGAGGGGGCCAATAGCACGAGCCGCCCTGGACGGTCAGGGCCGTACGCCGCCTCGAGGGCGGCGTCGATCACGTCGACCCGCATCACCATTCCGGCCCCGCCGCCGTAGGGAGTGTCGTCGACCTGCCCCGCGCTCAGCGGCGTCGTCTCGCGCGGGTTGAAGAACCGAAGCTCACTCCCGCCCGCAACCACATTCTGCACATGCCGCTGCGAGCCGGAACCACTCGAACCACTCCGGAAACAGGGTGAATACATCGAGAATCACTGCCCGCCACCTCCTCCGCTCCCGCCCTGAATAAATTGGTCACGGCTACGCCGTGGGCCTTTTATGCTGCTCTCGCGTCCGGGGGTGCGGGGGCGTCGCGGCTCCTGGAACGTGGTCCTAATCCTCCACGATTTCGACCATTACGCGCCGGTCCTCGTGGGTGGCCGCGGCCTTGGCGATCGTGCGGATCGCGTTGGCCACCCGGCCCGAGCGGCCGATCACGCGGCCCAGGTCGTCGGGCGCGACGCGCACCTCGAGGACGACCGTCGCCGCCGTCATCCACCTCCTCGACGCGCACGGCATCGGGGTCCTCCACCAAGGCGCGGGCGAGGTACTCGACCAGGTCGCGCATCGGCGGCCGGCGCTAGGAGCCGGAGGCCTCGATGCCCTTGGTGCGGAGCAGCGTGGCGACGGTGTCGGTCGGCCGGGCGCCGTGCTCGAGCCAGTGCCGAGCGCGCTCCTCGTCGATCTCGATCAGCGAGGGCTCGGTCTGCGGGTTGTACTGGCCGATCGTCTCGATCGTCCGCCCGTCACGCGGGGAACGCCGGTCGGCGACGACGATGCGCCAGATCGGGTTCTTCTTCGAACCCACCCTTCTCAGCCTGATGCGGACCATGTGCGGCGCGGAAGGGTAGCGGCTAGCGCATGCCTCGCATCAGCTGCTGCGGATCGGGCATCTTGCCCTTCGCGAGCTGGGCCATCATCTTCTTCATCTGGCCGAACTGCTTGACCAGCTGGTTCACGGCCGTGACCGTCGTCCCCGAGCCGTGGGCGATGCGCTTGCGCCGCGACCCGTCGATCAGGTCGGGGCGGGCCCGCTCGGCCGGGGGTCATCGAGAGGATGATCGCCTCCAGGCGGTCGAGCTCGGCCTCGTCCATGTTCTGCGAGCGGATCTCCTTCATCGCCTTGCCCATGCCCGGGCATCATCCCGAGGATGTTCGAGAGCGGCCCCATCTTCCGCACCTGGCGCATCTGGTCCAGGAAGTCCTCGAGCGTGAACTCCTGCCGGCGGATCTTGCGCTCGAGCTCCTTGGCCTGATCCGCATCCGAGACCTCCTCGGCCTTCTCGATCAGCGACAGGACGTCGCCCATCCCGAGGATGCGCGAGGCCATCCGCTCGGGATGGAAGCGCTCGAGCTGCTCGATGCGTTCGCCGGTCGATGCGAAGAGGATCGGCTTGCCGGTGACCGCCTTGACCGAGAGGGCGGCGCCGCCACGGGCGTCGCCGTCGAGCTTGGTCATCAGGACGCCGTCGAAGTCGGCCTCCTCGGCGAAGCGCTCGGCCACGTTCACGGCGTCCTGTCCGGTCATCGCGTCGACGGCGAGCAGCACGTCGTGGGGCTTGCTGCGCTTCTTGATCTTCGCGAGCTGTCCCATCAGCTCCTGGTCGACGTGCAGCCGGCCCGCGGTGTCGATGATCAGGACGTCCTTCGAGTCCGCCTTCGCCTGGCCAACCGCCCACTCGGCGATGTCGACGGGTCGCGGTCGGTCCCTTGCTGGTAGACCGTCGCCCCCGCACGTTCGCCCATCGTGACCAGCTGCTCGACCGCCGCGGGGCGTTGCGTATCGCAGGCGGCCAGCCCAACCTTCTTGCCCTCCTTGGCGAGGAGCTTCGCGAGCTTCGCGCACGCGGTGGTCTTGCCCGAGCCCTGGAGGCCCGCCATCAGGATCACTGTCGTGCCCGGTGGGCGCCAGCGCCAGGTCACGCGAGGAGCCGCCCATCAGGGCGGCGAGCTCTTCGCTCACGATCTTCACGACCTGCTGGCCCGGGTCGAGCGAATCCAGGACGCCGGCGCCCAGGCAGCGCTCCTTCACTTGCTTGGTGAACGACTTGACGACCTTGAAGTTCACGTCAGCCTCGAGCAGCGCCAGGCGGATCTCGCGCATCGCCTTGTCGACGTCATCCTCGCTCAGCTTCCCGCGTGAGCGGACGTCGGAGAGCGTCGACTGGAGGCGGTCGGAGAGCTGGTCGAACACGGGCGAGAAGCTTAGAGCCCGCTCGGGGGCCCTACTCGCCCACGAGCGCGGTCGCGAACTCGGTGGCGTCGAACGGGCGCAGGTCCTCGATGCCCTCCCCCACGCCGATCAGCTTCACGGGGATCTGAAGCTCCCGCGAGATCGCGAGGGCGATGCCGCCCTTGGCCGTGCCGTCGAGCTTGGTCAAGACGACGCCGGCGACACGTCGACGGCCTCGGCGAACGACTTCGCCTGGCGCAGCCCGTTCTGGCCCGTGGTCGCGTCGATGACGATCAGGGTCTCGTGCGGGGCGCCCTCCAGGCGCTTCTCGGCGACGCGCCTGACCTTGGCCAGCTCGTCCATCAGGTTCCCGTGCGTGTGCAACCGCCCGGCGGTGTCCGCGATCACGACGTCGACGCCTCGCGCCTCGGCCGCCGCGATGGCGTCGAAGATGACCGCCCCGGCGTCGCCGCCGGGGGTGCCCTTCACGATCTCCACGCCGGACCGCTCGGCCCAGGTCTCGAGCTGCTCGATCGCGGCCGCCCGGTAGGTGTCGGCCGCCGCGACCAGAACCGACAGGCCCAGCTCGCGCTCGAGATGCCAGGCGAGCTTGCCGATCGTCGTCGTCTTGCCGGTGCCGTTCACGCCCACGACCATCACCAGCGCCGGGCGGGCAGTGAGGTCGATCCGCGGGGCCTCGGTCTGAGCCAGGCCGGCGAGCAACTCGACCAGGCGCTCGCGGACGGCGTCGCCGCCGGCGAGCTCGCCCGACTCGACCTCGGCCTCGAGCCTGCCGACGACGTCCGCGGTGGCCCGCGCGCCGAGGTCGGCGAGGATCAGGGCCTCCTCGATCTGCTCGAAGGCCTCGCCGTCGATCCGGTCGGCGATGCTGAAGCCGAGAGCTCGGCCTGGAGCGCCTGGCGGCTGCGCGAAAGCGACTCGCGCAGGCGCCGGAAGGCGCCGCGCGCTCGTTCCTCCGGCGGACTCGGGCTCGTGAGCCGGCGGCATGCCCGCCCGTGTCAACCGCCTGCTGCCAGCTGGTCGCCATCGCGGCCGCAGGCTACCGGGCGACCCACGGCGCGCAGGCGTAGCAGGATGCAGGCGATGGCCACCACGCCAGAACGCCAGCTCATCTGGCCCATGCGGGCGATCCTTTACGTCGGCGGGCCTTCGTGCTGGTCGCCGGGCTCCAGCTGTTCCTCTTCTCCGGTCGCACCGACGAGATCTTCGCGTGGACGATCCACTCCCGCTCAGCGCCGCGTACATCGGGTCCTTCTACTGGGCGGCGTCGATCCTGGCTTTGCTCAGCGCCCGCGAGCAGACCTGGGCGCGGGCCCGCCTGGGCGTCCCCGGCGTACTGCGTTCGTCTGGCTGACGCTCCTGGCAACGCTCCTCCACCTGGACCTCTTCCACCTTGACGACGGCGGCTTCAAGGCGCAGGCTGGCCGGCCTGGGTCTGGCTGATCGTCTACGCCCTGGAGCCGCCGGTGCTGACCTGGGCCTACTGGCGCCAGCTGCGCGCGCCCGGGGCGATCCACCGCGTTCGGATCGGCTCCGCTTCCCGGCCTACAGGGCGGTGCTGGCGCTGCTCGGGGGGCTGTTGATCGCCCTTGGCACAGCCCTCTTCGTGGCGCCGCTGGAGGTGGCCGAGGAGTGGCCCTGGCCGCTCACCGAGCTGACGGCGCGGGCGATCGCCGCCTGGACCATCGCGGTCGGCGGCCTGCTGCTCGCCATGCGCTGGGAGGACGAGCGCAGCCGGATCAGGCTGGGCACTATGTCCCGTCGCGTTCACCGCGCTGGCCGCGATCGCGCTGCGTGCGCTTCTCCGGCGACGCGGACCTCTCGATCGGCGGGCGGCGTGTTCGTGCTCTGGCGCTCTTGGTCGCCATCTGCGCCACGGGCCGCTACGGCTGGCGCATCTCGACCGGGCTAGGCCCTAGGCCGCCTCGGCCTCGCCGCTCTCCGCGGGAGCGAGCTCGACCTGCTCGCCCTCGCCCGGCGCGGCATCCGCCGGGAGATCACCTTGGTCACGCCGCCGCCGCCCATCGATACGCCGTAGAGCACCTCGGCCGCGTCCATCGTCCGCTTCTGGTGGGTGACGATGATGAACTGGGCGCGGTCGGCGAACCGCTTGACGAGCTGGAGGAAGCGGTCGATGTTGGCGTCGTCGAGCGCCGCCTCGACCTCGTCGAGGATGTAGAAGGGCGAGGGGCGGGCGAGGAACACCGAGAAGACGAAGGCGAGGGCAACCAGCGACTTCTCGCCGCCGGAGAGCAGCGACAGCCGCCGCGTAGCCTTACCGGCCGGCGTCACCTCGATCTCCACTCCCTGGCCGCTGAACTCCTCGCTCCGAGCCCTCGTCGTCGGGCGCTTCCTCGGCCGCCAGCTCGGCTGCGCCGGGGCTCGGCGCCGCCCAGGACAGGCTTGGGGCCGCGCTCGGACACCAGACGCAGGCGGCCGCGGCCGCCCGGGAAGAGGTGCTCGACGAGGTCGGAGAAGTTCTGCTGCGCCGCCTCGAAGGTCTCCTCGAATGCCTCCTCGATCCGCCGGTCGGTCTCGCGGATCAGGCCCTGAAGCTCGGCCAGCGCCCCCTCGAGGTCCGCCCGCTGCTCCTCGAGCTCGGTCACGTGGGCCGAGCGCCTCCTCGTACTCGCGCTCGGCCAGCGGGTTTACCGGCCCGAGCTGCTCGCGGCGGCGGGCCAGCCGCTCGAGCTTGCCTTCGATCTCCTCTCGCTCCTCCTGCGAGACCGGCTCGACGGCGGGCTCGAGCTCGCGCCCAAGCCGCTGGGCGATGCGTTCGAGCTCGCCCGCGGACTCGTCGCGGCGGTCGCGGAGATGTGCGGCCTCGACCTCGGCCGTGGTCACCTGCTCTCCCACCGCCCGAAGCTTTGCCTGAAGCTCGCCCTCGAGCTTCGAGCACGCCCGAAGCTCGGTGGCCACCTCGTCGCCGCCACCGGTCGCGCCAAGCATGCCCGTCTCGAGCACGGAGGCCCGCCCGCCGGCGGCGTCGCGGGCATCGGCCACCGCCTCGCAGAGCGAGCCGAGCGCGGCCAGCAGCGCCTCGCGCTCGGAGAGGCGCGCCCGCAGCGTCTCCTGGCGGCCTTGGTCGAGCGTGCTCTCGACGCGCCGGGCGTCGGCCGCGGCGCGGTCGGCGGCGTCCCGGATTCGGCCCACGTGCTTGGCGCGTGCCGGGACATCGCTCTCGCTCAGTGCCTCGCCGTGCGACGCAATGGCCTCGCCCAGGGCGTCGCCGATCCGGGTCAGCCCAGCCTCGACGGCGCTCGCGCGGCCGGCGTCGCTGGCGGCTTCCGCGAGGGCCCCAAGCGCTGCGCGCCGGCGTTCGAGCTCGGCCGCCATCTGGCCCCGAGTCGACGCGAGCGCCTCGGCGCGAACCGTCAGGCGCTCGTGCGCCCCGCGGACGGCGGTGAGCCGTCCCCAAGCCTCGGTGCGCTCGCGATCGCGCGCGGCAAGCCGCTCCTCGGCTGCCGTGCGCCGCTTGTTGACACCGGAAAGGTCGACCTCGATCTTCGCCCGCGCGTCGCGGGCGCTCGCCGCTGCCGTCTCGGCATCGGCCAGCCCCGCTCCGTGGCCGCTCAGCTCCGCAGCCAGCAGCCTGGCGCGAAGCTCGTCGGCGTCGCGCTCGATGCGGGCGTGGATGTCCGCCGCCTGCGCTTGGCGCTTGAGCGGGCGCAGCCGGCTGCGGGCCTCGCGCTCGACGTCCAGCGCGCGATCGAGGTTGTCCTGGGTTCGCTCGAGTTTGAGCTGCGCGCGCCGGCGCCGCTTGCGGTGCTTGCCCAGGCCCGCGGCCTCCTCGACCAGCAGCCGGCGGTCGCGCGGCTTGGAATGCACGATCTCCTCGACCCGGCCCTGGCTGATCACAGAGTGCATCTCGCGGCCGAGGTTCGCGTCGGAGAGGCTCTCGACGATGTCGGTCAGCCGGCAGCGCGCGCCGTTCATCCAGTAGCCGCCGTCGCCCGAGCGGTCGTGGCGGCGGCGGATGGCGATCTCCGAGAACTCGCCCGAGCTGCCGTCTCCTTCGTCGCGCGCGAGCACCACCTCGACCTCGGCGTAGCGGCTGGGGCCGCGCCCATCGCCCCCCGCGAAGACCATGTCGCCCATCGACTGCCCGCGGACCGCCAGCGGGCTCTGCTCGCCGAGGGCCCAGAGGACCGCGTCGGTGATGTTCGACTTGCCGCAGCCGTTCGGCCCGACGATCACGCTCACGCCTGGCGAGAAGACCAGACGGGTGCGCTCGGGAAAGGACTTGAAGCCCTTGATGGTGATCGAGCTGAGATGCATGGCTTGCGGCTGGGTCGGAAGGGTCGCGATCGGCTCGGACGTGTAAACACGGCGTTCGCCGTGACCGGAGCGTCTCCTACGAATCGAAGCTCTCGATGGCCCGGGCGGCGGCCTCCTGCTCGGCGGCCTTCTTGCTGCGGCCCGAGCCGGTCCCGATGACGTCGCCGTCGACAACAGCGTCGACCTCGAAGCGCCGGTCGTGGGGCGGGCCCGCCTCCCCGGTGACGTCATAGCTTACGCGGGCCCCGTTTCGCGCAAGCCGCTCTTGTAGCGCCGACTTGTAGTCCAGCAGGGTCTCTGACGCCAGCTCCATCTGCTCCGCGAAGGCTGCGATCGTCGCCTTCGCGGTGGCCTCGAACCCGTGGTGCAGGTAGCAGGCTCCGATGACCGCCTCGCACACCGAGGCGAGCGCGCGCTCGGAGCCGAGCAGGGCCTCGACGTCAATACCGCCCTCCAGCCCCTTCGTGGCGGCGTCGCGCAGCAGGCCGGGCAGCCCGAGCTCGTCGGCGACCGCCGCACAGGCGCGGCCGCTTACCGCCTGGCCGTGGACCTTGGTGAGGCGGCCGATGTCGGCCCTCGGGTTGGTCCGGAAGAGGTGCTCCGCGACCGCCAGGCCCAGGACGCTGTCGCCCAGGAAGGCCAACCGGCCGTAGGAGTCGACCCGGTGCTCCACCCACGAGGAGTGCGTCAGCGCGCGCGTCCGCAGGTCGGCCGGGAGCGCCTTGACCAGCCCGCCCAGCCCGGCCGAGGGCGCGCCCGCGCGATCGTCGGCGCCGCGGCGGCCGAACCTCCGGATTCCCGACCTCATCGCCCGGGACCGCTCAGGCGGGCAAGCGCTCGACGACGAAGTCGACGGCGTCCGACACCGTCTCGATCTCGGCCGCCTCCTGCTCGCTCATGGTCACCCCGTACGTGTCCTCGAGCTCCATCACGAGCTCGTAGAGGTCGAGCGAGTCGGCGTCGAGATCCTCGCGGAACCGGGTCGATGCCTCGATCCGGTCGGTCGAGACCTCGAGCTCGGCCGCGAGATGCTCGCGCACCTTCGCCAGTACCTGGTCGCGATCTGCGCTCATCGGAAATTCACCCTCCGTTCCTATCACGCAGTCCACCTCTGGTGGCGCCCGAGCGCTCGAGCAGCTCGGCCGTCAGCTCGACGGCGCGCTGCTCGACCGTGAGCGCCGCCAGGCGGACGGCGTTGGCGATCCCCTCGGGGCCCGAGCTGCCGTGTCCCACGACCGCGACTCCCCGAAGCCCCAGGAGGATGGCGCCGCCGGTGGTGTCCGGGTCCAACTCGCGACGGACCCCGCCCAGGGCCGGGCGGAGCATCAGACCCCCAATGGCTGCGAGCGGGTTCGAGCGCGCAGCCGCCGCGACCGCCGACGAGACGGTGCGGGCCGTGCCCTCCATCGTCTTCAAGACGACGTTGCCGGTGAAGCCGTCGGTGACGACGACGTCGGCGCTGTCGCCAAGCAGGTCGCGCCCTTCGACGTTGCCGGTGAAGTTGAGGCTCGAAGCGTCTCCAAGCGCGGCGTATGCCTCGACGAGCTGAGCGGTCCCCTTCTTGGCCTCCTCGCCGATCGAGAGCAGGGCGACGCGTGGGCGCTCGATGCCCAGCACCGCCTCCGAGAAGGCCGCGCCCATATGCGCGAACTGGACCAGGTCGCCGACCCGCGCCTCCGTATTCGCCCCTACGTCCAGCAGGATCGGCGGCGGTGCATCGCGGTCGGGGACGGGCAGCTGGACGGTCAGTGCGGGCCGGCGCACGCCCTGGCTTCGGCGCAGCGCGAACAACGCCGCCGTCATCGTCGCGCCGGTGGGGCCGGCGCTGACAACGGCCTGCGCGTTCCCATCCGCGACATCGGCGGCGGCCATCACGATCGAGGCACGCTCGCGCGAGCGCACTGCGGCGACTGGCTCGTCGTCGTTCGTGATCGCCTCCGTGGCCTCGACCAGCTCGACACCGTCCGCGCCGTCCAGCGCCGACAGCTTCGCCGGGTCGCCGAAGACCCGCAGCCGGATCCCGTCCGCGGCGGCGGCCAGCGCGCCCTCTGCCAGGACCTCGGAGCCCTGCTCGGCGCCATGGCCGTCAAGCGCGACGATGGGGCGCCGGCCGGTGGCCGGCGAGCCCGTTGCCGGGGCCACTACTCCTCCGCGGGAGTCGCGGCCTGGCCCTCGCCGATCTCGTGCGAGATCACCTCACGGCCGGCGTAGGTGCCGCAGGTAGGGCAGACGCGATGCGGGAGCCGGGCGCTGTGACAGCGCGGGCACTCGTTCAGGCGCGGCTTCGCGGCGCGATGATTGGCCCGGCGCTTGTCGCGGCGGGTACGCGAGGTTCTCTTCTTCGGGACGGCCATGCGAGCGCGGAATGGTAGCTGCCTAGTCGAGCTTCAGCCCGCGCAGCTTGTCCCAGCGCGGGTCGGGCTCGCGCGGGTGGTCGTGGGCGCCCTCCGGCGCGTCGTTCAGCGACTCGCCGCACACGGGGCACAGACCGGCGCAGTCCGAACGGCAGACGAGCTGCGCCGGCAGCGCCAGCGCCAGCGAGTCATGGGCCCAGTCGAGCACGCGGAGCTCCTCGCCGTCGACGTAGGGACTGTCGAGCTCCTCGCCGGCCCCGGGCTGATCGACCTCGCGCGCCTCGACGTCGACCTCGATCTTGGCATCGTCCAGGCAGCGCATGCACGGCCCGTCGAGGTGGCCTCTGAACCGCAGGTGGAGGGAGTGGCCGCCGGGCATGCGCGAGACGTCGAGGACCGCCGGATCGCCCGCCCCCAGCTCGTAGGACTGGCCACCGTAGGAGAGCGAGTCCTGGCCAAGTGGAAGGAGGATGCGCCGGGCCTCGCCGGGCCGCAGCTGGAGGCTCGCCAGGTCGATCGTGTTAGATGCCGCCATGAGCCGGAGCCGAGGGTAGCGCGGGCGGTGACGCCCCCCGACGTCACTCCGGGACGCTCCCACGCCGGCGGGCAGTTTCACTGGCGGCCCGAGACCTACCTGGAGGAGATCCGGGCCGAGGTGCCGCGCTACGACGAGCTCCAGGAGGCCGCCATCGCGGCGATCCCGGCCCCGCCGTCCACCGTGCTGGAGCTGGGCATCGGCACGGGAGAGACGACGCGGCGGCTGCTTGCGGCGCATCCCGAGGCTCGCGTCACCGGCCTCGACGGCAGCGCCGAGATGGTCTTCCGGGCTCGCGAGCTGGGGATCGAGGTCCGCCTGGCGCGGATGGAGGACCCGCTCCCGGACGGGCCCTGGGACCTGGTGATCGCGGTCCTGTCCGTGCACCACCTGGACGACGCCGGCAAGCGCGACCTGTTCCGCCGGGTGCGCGAGCAGGCCAGAGCCCTCGTGATCGGCGACGTGGTCCTGCACGATCCGCAGGTGACCCCGATCGAGGCGGGCGTAGACATGCCGGCCGACGCCGAAGCGCAGGCCCAGTGGTGCGACGGCGAGGTCGTGTGGCAGGCCGACGACCTGGCCGTGATCCGCGCCGACTACGAGTGAGGAGGAGCCCGAGATGGACAAGGTGATCTACGAGAAGCGAGACCGGATCGCCTGGATCACGATCAACCGCCCGGAGGCCCGCAACGCGATCGACCCCGACGTACACCGGGCGATGATCGAGACGTGGGTCGACTTCCGCGACGACGATTCCGTCGACGTGGCGGTCCTGACCGGGGCGGGCGACGAGGCGTTCTGCGCGGGCGCCGACCTCAAGACCTACATCCCGCCGATCATGGAGGACGCACGACCACACGACATCCGCGAGATCGTCGAGCTCGGCCTGAACGGCTTCACCCGCGGGATGCACAGGATCCCGAAGCCCATCGTCGGCGCCGTCAACGGCTGGGCGCTGGCCGGTGGGCTCGAGACGGCGCTGGCGTGTGACATCCGCGTCGCGTCGGACCGGGCGATGTTCGGGTCCTTCGAGGCCCGGCGAGGCTTCCACCACGGCGACGGCGGGCTCGTCCGGCTGGTCAACACCTGCGGCGTCGGGGTCGCGATGCAGATGCTCCTGACCGCCGAGCCGATCGACGCCCAGCGCGCCCTCGCCTGCAACCTGGTCACCAAGGTCGTCCCCCACGAGGACCTGATGGACGAGGCGGAGCTTCTCGCGAGTCAGATCCTTCGCAACTCGCAGCGAGCGGTCCGCTCGGCGAAGCAGACGATCCTGGACGTGATCGGCCAGCCGCTCGACGCCCAGCTTCGCACCGAGGCTTGGAACGCGTACACGTGCGCCGACCCGGAAGAGACCCAGGCGCTCCTGGGCCGCTTCTACGACAAGACCGACGCCGGGCGCGCCGGCGAGCACGAGACCGGCCTCTAGCCACCGTTGGTCGAGTTGCGGGACAGGATGTCCCGGTTCTCGACCATCGGCGGTCAGGCGGCGTAGCCGGGGCGGGCGACGTCGAGCTTGCGGCGGGTGTGCTCGCGCAGCCCGGCCATCACCGCCGGCAGCTCGTCGTCCAGCTCCCCGGCCCGGATCGCCCGAGCGAGCTCACCCGCAGCCTCACGGGCGGTCTCCCTCACTGCCTCGTCCCGCGACCCCACGTCTGCGCTCTCCCCGTGCGACGCCGGCGCCTCATAGCGCGCCGCCAGCCGCTGGAACAGCTCCAGGTCGGCGAGCGAGGGCTCGCGCCCGGCCCGGAGCTCCCGCGCCACCACCGCGCACACGTTGGCCGCGACCAACACCTGGAAGCGCCGCTCGCGCGGGACCCATTCGCTGACGTCCGCGAAGAGCAGCTCGGCGAGGGCGTCGAGCAGCTCCGGAGCAGTGGGGCGATCCTGCATTACCTGGCCCCCTCCCCCGCCAGCAGCTCGAGGAGGTCCCACTCCGGCTCGCAGATCCGCCGCCCGAGCGACGCGAGCTCGGCGCTCCGCCGGCGGCCGCTCAGGTGGTCGGCCGCCTGGCGGGCACAGATCACCGCCCACTTGACGTTTCCCATCGCCTCCCACCAGCGCAGCGAGCTCTCACTGGGCCGGGTCCCGCCGGCGGCCTCGTAGGCGTCGAGGAACGGTTCGAGCTCGCCCATCCCCGCCACCGGCAGCTCGTCGTTGCCGAAGCGCCAGGAGCGGATCGTCAGCCAGCCGATGTCCTCGGCCGGATCGCCCAGGTGGCAAAGCTCCCAGTCGATCACCGCGGCGAGCCCATCGGCGTCCGCGATGAAGTTGCCAAGCCGAAAGTCGCCATGGACGAGGCGGGGCGCCGGGGGCGGCTCGGGTGGGTTCAGCCGCAGCCACCGCAGACCAGCCTCGACCCCGGGCAGGGGCTCGCCGGCGTCGTCGAGCGCGGTCTCCCAGAGCTCGCAGGCGGCGATCGCGGGATCGCCCTCGGGGGCCGGGACCGACCCGAGCTCGGCTGGCGCTATCGCGTGGATGCCCGCGAGCGCCAGGGCGAGCTGACCCGGGATCCGATCACGCGCCTGCGCGTAGGAATCGCGGCGCAGGATCCGCGGCGCCACAGAGGTGCCGGCGACGTCCTCCATCAGGAAGCCGGCGCTCTCGAAGCGCCCGCCCTCGGGCTCGAAGGCCACCGGCCCCGGCACCGGCACCCGCGCGGCCGAGGCCACGCGCATCAGGTCGAACTCGGTCTCAAGCGGCGCGAACGAGCTCGCCCCGGGCGGATCGCGGCGCAGCACCCAGCGCCCGTCGCCCGCCTCGACCAGGAACGTCTGGCGCGAGGCCCCGCCCGGGACAGGGCTGAGCTCGACGGCGCCCGGATCCTCGCCGAGAGCGTCGGCCAAGACGGCGCGGACAGCGTCGGGTGCGGGCGCCTGGGGCACCCGGCGAGCCTAATGCGCCCTCGTGGCGCTAGCCGACTTCGGCGGGCTCTTCGTCGCGGCCGGCGAGGCGGTCGCGGCCACGCTGGACGGCGGCGAGGAACTTCTGAAGGTTGACCTCGAGGGTCGACAGGATCTCGTCGGCGTAGTCCTCGGCGCCCAGGCGGATCTGGCGCTCGGTCTCGCGCGCGTCCTCGATGATCTCCTCGGCGGCGCGCTCGGCCTGCTTGTAGACCTCCTCGTCGGAGATCAGGCGCGACTGCTGGTCGCGAGCCTCCTTGACCACGCGCTCGGCCTCGCGCTTGGCCTCGGCCAGCATCTCCTGGCGCTCCTTGACGATCCAGCGCGCCTGCTTGATCTCCTCGGGGATCGTGGCGCGCATCTGATCGAGGAGGTCATAGATCTCCTCACGGTCGACACGCACCTGGTCGGTAAGCGGCACCGGCCGGGCGTTGTGGATCAGGTCGTCGAGTTTGTCGATGAGGACGAGAACGTCCATGTCAGGCGGAAAGCTTACGGGTTAGCGGGGAAATTCCGATCGTAAGCGCGGTTTCCGCGCCCGGCTGCAACGTCCTTCCCATCATGCGTGTCACTAGCGCCGCGCGCGCTCGGTGAGCGCCTTCGCGACGGGCCGCGGGACCAGGTCCGACACGTCCCCGCCGAAGGTCGCCATCTCCTTGACGCCCGTGGACGAGAGGAAGCTGTAGTCCGGCGAGGCGATGATGTAGACGGACTCGATGTCGGGCGCCAGCTTGCGGTTGAGCTGGTTCATCTCGAACTCGTACTCGAAGTCCGAGATCGCGCGCAGACCCTTCACTATCGCGGTTGCGTCCTGGTCACGGGCGAAATCGACGACGAGGTTGGTGAAGATCTCGACCCGGACGTTCGCGATGCCCGACAGCGCCTCCTCGAGGAACCCCTTGCGCTCCTCGGGCGAGAACATCGACTGCGACTTGCGGATCGCCTGGCCGACGACGCCGACGACGACCGTGTCGAAGACGTTGGCCGCGCGCCCGATGATGTCCACATGGCCGTTCGTGACCGGGTCGTAGCTGCCCGGGCACACGGCTATCCGCTGCTCAGGCATCGGCAGGCACCCCGGAGAAGATCCCGATGTGGGTGTCGCCGTACCGGCGCTCGGTGAGCGCGTTCAGGCCCAGGCCGAGCGGCCTGCGGGCCGCGCTCTCGACGACCACCACGCCACCGTCGGCGAGTCGGTCCGGCAGGAGCTTGTCGAGCGGGGCCTGCAAGCGGTCGGCGAGTCTATACGGGGGATCGCAGAAGATCACGCCGAAGCGCCCCCGCTCGCGCGCGAGGAACCGCTCGACGTCGGAGCGAACCAGCCGGCAGCGGTCGCCCAGGCCCAGGCCGTCCACGTTGCGCTGGGCGAGCGACGTGTTGTCGTCGACCAGGGTCGCGCGGGCCGCCCCCCGCGAGATCGCCTCGACCGAGAGCGCCCCGGTGCCGGCGAACAGGTCCAGCACCTCGGCGCCGTCGACGCGCTCTCCCAGGATCGAGAACAGGGCCTCGCGGACCTTGTCGGACGTGGGGCGGACATCGGATCCCCGCGGCGGCGCCGTCAGCCGGCGCCCGCGCAGTTCGCCGCCGACGACCCTCACGCGGCGATGCTCTCGGCCCGCTCGTCGCCGTAGCGTCGGCGCACCGCTTTCATCAGGGGCCCCAGCGCAGGAGCGTCCAGCGAGCCGTGAGCTTCCAGCAGCGCGAGGACCTCCCGGCGCGCCGACGCAAGCAGCTCGAAGTCCTCTGGGAGCGTGGCCGCGGTGAAGGTCGGCAGACCCGACTGGCGGGTGCCCAGGATCTCGCCCTCGCCACGCAGCGACAGATCAACCTCGGCCAGCCGGAAGCCGTCGCGCTCGGCCTCGATCGCCTCCATCCGCTTGCGGGCGAGGTCCGAGGCGGCGTCAGCGAACAGGATGCACTGCGACTCGTGCTCCCCCCTCCCCACCCGGCCACGCAGCTGGTGGAGCTGGGAGAGGCCGAAACGCTCGGCGCCTTCCACGAGCATCACCGTCGCGTTCGCGACGTCGATCCCGACCTCGATTACGCTCGTCGCCACGAGGACGTCGGCGGCTCCGGACGCGAACGCCTCCATCGCGGCGGCCTTGGCCGCCGAGGGCATCTGCCCGTGCAGCAGCTCCAGGTCGAAGTCCGCCAGCTCGCCCGCCCGCAGGCGCTCGAACTCCTCCGCGGCCGCCTTCGCCTCGAGCTTCGCCGAACCCTCGACCAGCGGGCAGACCACGTAGGCCTGCCGGCCCTCTCGCAGCCGCTCGCGGATGAACTCGTAGGCGCCGGCACGGCGCTCCTCGCCGACGACCCACGTTCTCACCGGCCGGCGGCCGGCGGGGAGCTCGCGCAGGGCGGTCGCGTCGAGGTCGCCATAGGCGGTCAGCGACAGGGTGCGCGGGATCGGGGTGGCGGTCATATGCAGGACGTGCGGGGCGGCGCCGCCCGGCCCCTTGCGGTCGAGCGCCGCGCGCTGGCGGACGCCGAACCGGTGCTGCTCGTCGACCACCGCGACGCCCAGCCGGGCGAACTCCACGTCCGGCTCGATCAGGGCGTGCGTGCCGACCACGAGCGACAGCTCGCCGGAGGCGAGGCGGTCGAGCGCCTCGCCGCGGCGGGCGGCGGACGTGGCGCCCGTGAGCAGCGTGAACGGCACCGCGTCAGCTGCCAGGAGCGACGCGAGCGTGGCGGCGTGCTGCTCGGCCAGCGTCTCGGTGGGCGCCATCAGGGCTGCCTGGTGTCCGGCGTCCACTGCTCGCAGCATCGCGAACAGGGCGACCACCGTCTTGCCGCTCCCCACCTCGCCCATCAGCAGCCGCTGCATCGGCCGCCCGGAGCTGAGGTCGGCGTCGATCTGGGCGCAGGCCTCGCGCTGGCCATCCGTGGGCTCGAAGGGCAGCGAAGCCAGCCAGCGCTCGGTCAGCTCGCCCTCCGGCCGAAGCGCAAGCCCGGGCAGGTCCGCCTGTCGGCGCCGGCGGCGGGTGGCGAGCGCGGCCTGGTGGAGGAAGAGCTCCTCGAATGCCAGGCGTCGCCGTCCCTCCTCGGCGTCCTCGCGCCGCGGCGGGAAGTGAGCTGCCGTCAGGGCGTCGCCGAGCCCGGCCAGGCCGAGGCGGGCGCGGAGCTCCGCCGGTAGGGGCTCGATCGCGTCGGTCGCCAGCGCCAGCGCCAGGTGCACCCACTCGCGCAGCCGCGCCGGCTTCAGGCGATCGGAGGCGGGATGCACCGGGACGATGCCGGTGGTGTGGAGTCCCTGTGCGGCACCCTCGCCCGCGATCTCGTGGGCCTCGACCCGAAAGCCCGAGCGGTCGTTGCGGCCGTGCATCAGCACGCGGGTCCCGGGCTGGAGCTTCTCGGCCAGCCAGGCCTGGTTGAACCAGACCGCCTTCATCGGCCCGCTGGCGTCGGTCACGTTGGCCTCGACGATGCGCAGGCCGCGGCGACGCGTGGGGCGCACCCGCGCCGACTTGACCTCGACCGAGACCGTCGCCTCCTCCCCGATCCGCAGGTCGCCGACCTCGCGGATGGCCGTGCGGTCGCGAAATCCGTGGGGCAGGTGCCACAGCAGGTCGTGGAGGCTCTCGATGCCGATGGCGGCGGCCGCCTCGGCGAGCTTCGGCCCGGCTCCCTTCAACGACGTGATCGGCGCGCTCAGCCGGGAAGGCCTGGGCCGGGTGCGAAGCGGCGCCGAGGAGAGCTCGCCAGGGCCAAGCGGCTGGCCGGTGCCGATAGCGCGAGGCGGGCCGGGCGCCGGTGGCGCCTCGGGCCGGTCGGCGACGCTGGTCGGGGTCATGGCGCAAGCGTACGCACGCCGCCAAACGGAAACGAAACCGGCCTTCGCGAGACTGCGTATCCATGGACATGAAAGCCTCGACTCGCCCAGGTGAGTCCGTCTGGGACTACCCGCGCCCACCGCGGATCGAGCCCCTGGACCGGAGGGTTCGCGTTGTGCTCGGCGGCCTGACCATCGCCGAGTCGACGCGTGCGGCGCGCGTGCTCGAGACCGCCAGCCCTCCGACCGTGTACCTCCCACCCGAGGACGTGCCGGCCGAGTACCTGCGGCCTGCCAACGGCAGCTCGTACTGCGAGTGGAAGGGCACCGCCTCGTACTTCGATGCCATCGCCGCCGACCGGGTCAGGCCTCGCGCGGCCTGGACCTACCGCGACCCGAAGCCGGGCTTCGAGGAAATCCGCGACTGGATCGCGTTCTATCCGGGCCGGGTCGACGGCGCCTATCTGGACGACGAGCCGGTGACGCCCCAGGCCGGCGACTTCTACGGCGGCTGGATCACGGCCGAGATCGAGGGCCCCTTCAAGGGCGACCCGGGCACCGACGGCTGGTAGCTACTTGCGGTGGCGGGCGAACATGTCCGTCACCCACGCGTAACCGCGCCGGTCGCGGTACGGACCGGCGATCTCCTCCCATGCCGGCGTTCGATCGGCCAGCTGCTGCGGGCCCTCCGGCGGCATGACGAGCGGGTAGAACAGCGACGCCGCGGTGAGGTCGGCGACGGTGAACGAGTTGCCCACCAGGTAGTCGGCGTCGCCCAGCTCGGCCTCGACCCGATCCATCGCGACCGCCAGCTTCGCCTGGGCCGCCTTGGCCTTCTGGTCGTCGTGGACGCCGTAGCGGAGCCCCAGAAACAGGGAGGCGCCGCGTGCGGCGAGACCCGGCGCCATCGCGAACGGCCTCGGGCCGCTCTCGATGGCGAACCGCTGGAGCCGCTCGGGGTCCCGGGTGATCAGGTGCCATCCGAGCAGCCGGATGTGAGGCCCCAGCTCCTCGTCGAAGTAGTCCTCCAGCTCGAGCGCCCGGCGGCGGTCGGCCGGATCGGCCGGATACAGCGGCGAGTCCGGATACGCCTCCTCGAGCGCGGCGATGATCGCGGTCGAGTCGGCGATGATCTCGCCGTTCAGCTTCAACACCGGGACGGTCTTGGCCTTGCCGCGTGTCAGGGCCAGTGCGACGGCCATGTGCGAGGGAGGCGGCGGCGCCTTGCGCTCGTGGTCCACGCCCTTGTACGCCAGCGCCCAGCGCACCTTCTCGTTGTAGTGCGACACCGGTATGTGCCAGAGGACCGGCTTCATTGGGCGGCAAGGAGCCACCAGTACGTGGGCTGCCCTCCGTCCATGACCTCGGCCTCGACCCCGTCGACCCCGAGCTCCAGCTCGCTCGCCGCGACGGGGGCGTCACCCCCCTCGATCACGGTGACGATCTCCGCCCCGGCGGACAGGCGGGCGGTCACCGCCCGCAGCGTCTCGGCCGGGTCGCCCCAGGCGACCAGCTCGTCGCCCGCGAACCCGACCGCGTCGCCGCGGCGGTAGCGCCCTTCGGCGTCGTCGCGATCGGCCTCGGCGACGAGGCCGGTCGCGATCGCCTCGAGCTCGGCCTCGATCCGGCTGGCGTTGTCGGCGGCGTCAGCGTCGGCGTCGTAGGCGCCGACCAGCGCCACCAGGCCCGCCTGCTGGGCAACCGACGAAACGACGTGGGCGGGCCGCTCGGCCAGGCGCACCGCCTCGCGCGCCGCCATCAGCACGTTGGGCGAGTTCGGCAGCACGATCACCTCGTCGCCGGGCGCCTCGCGGATGCCGGCCAGGATCTCCTCGATCGAGGGGTTGAGGGTCGACCCGCCGTCCACCACGAGCGCCCCCTCCGAGCCGAAGAGCCTGGTCAGGCCGGCGCCCGAGGCCACCGCGACGACTCCGGTGCGCGCGGTCTCGGGCACCGCTGGGGTCAGGCCTCCTGCGGGGATCTGACCCCGGTCCCCGGCGGCCTCCGCCCTCGTCTGGCGGGCCGAGACCTGCTCGTGCATGTCGGTCGCCTCGAACTGGTCGATGTCCCCGTACTCCTCGCAGATCAGCCGCACCCGGTCGCGGTCGTCGGCGTGGACGTGGACCTTCAGCATCGTCTCGTCGCCGACGACGGCGACCGAGTCGCCCAGCTCCTCCAGCCGGGGGACGATGCTGCGCGGATCCAGCCCACGCCCGGTGATGATGCAGCTCGTGCAGAACTGGTAGCGGGAGTCGAAGTGCGACCCGCCCTCCAGCCGGGCCGCCTGCTGGTGGGGGATCGGCGACGGGCCGTCGCCACCGGCCAAGCCGGTAACGAGGCCGCCGAGGATGACCATCAGGCCGTAGGCGCCCGCGTCGACCACCTCGGCCTCGGCCAGCACCTCGAGCTGCTCAGGGGTCCGCTCGAGGGCCGTCAGGCCGGAGGCGATCGCGACGACCATCAGCTCGGCGAACATCGCGTCCTGCACGGTGTCGGTGGCGTCGTCGGGCAGCTCGGTCTGCTCCATGTCGGCGACCCTCGCCGCAACCGCCTCGTGAACCTCGCGGATCAGGGTCAGCATGGTCCCCTCCTGCGGATCGCCAACCGAGGTCCAGGCGGCGGCCGACGCGTCGCCCAGGGCGTCGCGGACCAGCGCCGGGCCGATCAGCTCGCCGCGGCGGGTAGTCAGCACCTCGGCCGCGCCGCGGACGATCTGGCTCAGGATCACGCCCGAGTTGCCACGTGCGCCCATCAGCGCCGCGTGGGCGACGGTGGTGACGATCAGGTTGCGGTCGACGGAAGCGAGCGAGCTGGTCCGCAGGTTCTCGAGGGCGTCCAGGACCGCCTTGATCGTGCCGGCCATGTTGTCGCCCGTGTCACCGTCGGCCACCGGGAAGACGTTGGCGTCGTTGATCTCCTGGCGCCGTTCCTCGAGGTGGCCATGGGCCACGGCGACGACGCGATAGAAGCGCTCAATAGAGGGATCGGACATCGGCCGCAAGTATCACCCGTCAGCGCCAGGGACGAGGTCCCGGGTCCCGCGCTTACAGCCCTCCCGGGTAAGGCGACAGGCCCTCGCCCGACAGCAGCGGACGCGAAAGCGGAGCAGCTGTCGGAGTTATTCAGGCGTGCTTCGTAACCCGGTTGGCCTTCAGGCAGCGCGTGCAGACGTAGACGCGGCGGGGACGTCCGCCCTCGTCGATCCGGACCTTCTGGAGGTTCGGGTTGAACCGGCGGCGGGTCGCAACCATCGAGTGGCTGCGCGAGTTGCCGAACGCCGGACCCTTCCCACACGAGTGACATACCTTGGCCATGCGACGCGGGATGGTAGCGAGGTCCGGCGGCTCAGCCGTCCGAATCGCTCGCGTCGCGCTCGGCCCGCTCGCGCTCGGCAAGCTTGTCGCGCAGGTAGGCCGAGCGCTGGGCCCGGCGCTCGTGCTGCGCGGTCTCGTGCTCGAGCTCTGACGACTCGGCGAGCTCGCTCTCCTCGTGAGCGCGCTCTGCCTGCTGGCGCTTCAGCTCCTGGGTCTCGGTTACCCGTTCGTCCTCGCTCATGACAGCGCCTCGCGCAGGAGCGCCATCCGCATCAATGCGACGGCGGCGTTTCGGCCCTGATCGCGCTTGTCGCCCCCCGACCGCGCCTCGACCTGGTCGCGGTTCTCGGCGGTGATCACCCCGAACGCACAGGGGACTCCGGTGGCCAGCTGGACCTCCTGGATGCCTCTGGCAGCCTGGGCGCAGACGTGGTCGTAGTGGCTGGTCTCACCGCGGATGACGACCCCCAGGCACCCGACGCCGGCGAAGCGTCCGGTCTCGGCGGCGTACTTCGCGGCCAGCGGCAGCTCGAATGCCCCCGGGACGTCATAGGAGTGAACCGAGGCCGGGCTCACCCCGGCCTCCGAGAAGGCCTCGACGGCGCCGTTCGACAGGCGCTCGGCGAAGTCGGGGTAGAAGGTCGCGACGACCAGGGCGAACTCGCTGCGCGCGAGGTGCTGGCGGTCTGAGTCGCTGAGTTCGAGCTCGGGGGCCTCGGCCATCAGGCCGACTCTCCCCCGGAACCGGCCGCTTCATGCGGCGGCGGCTCTCCGAGTGCCTCCTTCTCGACGTCGCGGCGATGCTCCTCGTGCAGAAGCTCCTCGTCCAGGGGCAGTCCCTGGTGATGGAGGATGTGGCCCATCTTGTCCCGCTTCGCGTTCAGGTAGCTCTCGTTGTGGGGGTTGGGGACCGAGTGGATCGGGACCTGCTCGGCCACCGACAGGCCGTAGCCCTCCAGCCCGTGGATCTTCTTCGGGTTGTTGGTGAGGATGCGGATGCTCGTCAGCCCGAGGTCGACCAGGATCTGGGCGCCGATGCCGTAGTCGCGCAGGTCCGCGGGGAGCCCGAGCTTGAGGTTGGCGTCGACCGTGTCGAGGCCGTCCTCCTGCAGGCGGTAGGCGCGCAGCTTGTTCAGCAGGCCGATGCCCCGTCCCTCCTGGGAGAGGTAGAGGAGCACGCCCTGGCCCTCCTCCTCGATCATCGCCAGCGCCGCGGCAAGCTGCTCGCCGCAATCGCAGCGAAGTGAGTGGAAGACGTCGCCGGTGAGGCACTCGGAATGGACGCGCACCAGCACGTCCTCCTTGCCCGAGACGTTCCCCTTGACCATCGCCACGTGGTGCTTGTCGTCGACGAGCGAGCGATAGCCGACCGCGCTGAACTCGCCGAACGCCGTCGGCAGCTTGGTGGCCACGACCCGCTCGACTAGGCGCTCGTGCCGGCGCCGGTAGGCGATCAGGTCGGCGACCGTGATCATCTTGAGCTCGTGCCGCTCGCAGTACGGGACCAGGTCCGGGACCCGGGCCATGGTCCCGTCCTCGTTCATCACCTCGCAGATCACGCCCGCGGGGATCACGCCGGCGAGACGGGCGAGATCGACTGCCGCCTCGGTCTGGCCGGCGCGCTCGAGAACTCCGCCCTCCTTCGACTTCAGGGGGAACACGTGGCCGGGCTGGACCAGGTCCTCGGGGCCCGAGGTCGGATCGACCGCGACCTGGATCGTGCGGGCGCGGTCGGCGGCGCTGATCCCGGTGGTGACGCCCTCGCGCGCCTCGACCGAGATCGTGAAGGCCGTCTGGAACGGCGACTCGTTCTTGGCGGCCATCAGGTCCAGGCCAAGCTGGTCGCAGCGGTCAGGCGTGAGCGCCAGGCAGATCAGCCCGCGCGCCTCCTTCGCCATGAAGTTGATCGCCTCGGGCGTCGCGAACTGCGCCGCCATCGTCAGGTCGCCCTCGTTCTCGCGCGTCTCGTCGTCGCAGACGACGACCATCCGCCCCCGGCGAATGTCATCGATCGCTTCCTCGATCGACGCGAAGTGCGTCTTGGTCTGCTCGGCCTGCTCAGTCATTCGCTTCCTTTCCTAAGCTTGGCAGGAGGCGCTCGACGTAGCGAGCGATCTGGTCCACCTCGACGTTCAGGCGCCCGCCCTCGGTCGCCGCGCCGAGCGTCGTTCGTTCCAGCGTCTCCGGGATCAGCGATACCTCCAGCCCGTCCTCGACGAGTCGGGCCACGGTCAGGCTGACCCCGTCGAGCGCGATCGAGCCGTGCTCGATCACGTACCGGCGCAGCTCGCCCGGAACCCGCACGACGACGCGACGGGCGATCCCGTCGGCGGTGACGTCCGTGACCTCGCCCGTCCCGTCGACGTGGCCCTGCACGAGATGGCCGCCCAGGCTCTGGCCGGCGCGGAGGGCCGGCTCGAGGTTCACGGCGCTCTGCGGGGTCAGCTCGCCCAGGGTGGTGAGCGACAGCGTCTGGTTCATGACGTCGGCGGCGAACGCCCCGGCGTCGAGCTCGGCCACGGTCAGGCACGCGCCCGCCACGGACACGGAGTCGCCCGGCTCGAGCTCGCGGGCGAACCCGGCGCGGATCCGCAGCCGGGCCCCCGCGTCCGAGCGCTCGATCGCGGCGACCTCGCCGACCTCGCGGACTATCCCGGTGAACACGGCCTCACCACTCCCGCAGCCTCGCGCGGAACAGGAGGTCGGCGCCGCACGCCTCGGTCTCGACCGCGAGGGGCACGACGGTCTCCTCTCCGAGCCCGGCGTAGAGCCGCCGCTCGCCCTCCCAGCAGCACGGGCGCGACGAACAGCCGCAGCTCGTCGACCTCGCCCGCGCCCATGAACGCCCCGGCCAGCGTCGCGCCGCCCTCGAGGAACAGCGAGTTGACCCCGCGCCGGCCAAGCTCGGCCAGCGCATCGCGCAGGCTGCGCGCCGGCGCGACATCAATGCCCCGCGCCTCCAAGCCGCGGACGCGGTCGGGCGCCGCGGCGGGGTCGCAGACGACGAGCACCGGGGCGAGGACCGTGGTCGTGGCGAGCTGCGAGTCCAGCGGCAGCCGCGCCGCCCGGTCGAAGACGACGCGCAGAGGCTGGCGCTTGGCGCCGACGTCGCGCGCGGTCAGCAGCGGGTCATCGGCCAGAGCGGTGCCGATGCCGACGGCAATGGCGGCCGACTCTGCCCGCCAGCGGTGGACCAGCTCGCGGCTCTCCGGCCCCGAGATCCAGGGCCCCTCGCCGGCGGGGACGCCGGTGGCCCCGTCGAGCGCCGTCGCCGCCTTGTGGATCACCAGCGGCAGCCCGGTGCGGGCGTGCTTGCGGAATCCCTGGTCGAGCAGGCGGCACGCGGCCGCCTCCGGGCCTCCGGCGAACTCCACCGCGATGCCCTCGTCGCGGAGGATCCCCGGGCCGCGGCCCGACGCCTTCTCGGTGGGGTCGTCGGCGCCGATGACCACCCGCGAGAGGCCGGCGGCGGCGATCGCGTCGGTGCACGGAGGCTGGCGCCCATGGTGCGCGCAGGGCTCGAGCGTGACGAACATCTCGGCGCCCCGGGGATCGTGGCCGCGCGCGCGGCAGTCCGCGAGCGCGGCGACCTCGGCGTGTGCCCCCCCAAGCCGAGCGTGGAACCCCTCACCGATCACCTCGCCGTCGCGCACCACCACGGCGCCGACCAGAGGGTTCGGGGCGACCGCTCCGCTGCCGCCCCGGGCGAGCTCCCGCGCGCGACGAAGGTGCGCTGCTTCCGTCTCGGTGGCGGGTTGGCTCCTGGGTGGCACGCGGGCCTCCTGCATACTGATTGACTAGTCAGTCAGGACTATGTGGCGATTGTAGCCCGAGCCCCGTCAGTTCGCAGCGGCCGCCTCGGCGATCCGCTGGTAGGCGGCAGCAGGGTCGTCCTGCCCGAACACGGCGGACCCGGCGACGAACAAGCCGGCGCCTGCCTCGGCCACCGACCCCACCGTCGTCGCGTCGATCCCGCCGTCGACCTCGATCGCGACGCCGTCGGGCGCCAGCCCGCGCATGTGGGCGATCTTCGCGGGGGACGCGGGGATGAACGACTGTCCCCCCCACCCCGGGTTCACGCTCATACACAACAGCAGGTCGGCCGAGCCGGCAACGGCCTCGAGGCTCTCGGCCGGCGTGCCCGGGTTCAGCGCGATCCCGGCAAGGCACCCGGCGTCGCGGATCGCGGCCAGGGTGCGGTGGGCGTGCGAATCGGCCTCGTAGTGGAAGGTGATGCAGTCGGCGCCCGCCTTCGCGAACTCCGCGACCTGATCGGCCGGGCGCTCGATCATCATGTGCACGTCCACGACGCCGCCGGCATCGTGCACCTGGTCGGCGATGGACGACGCAATCAGCGGCCCGATCGTTATCGGCGGCACGAAGTGGCCGTCCATGACGTCGACGTGGATCACCCGCGCGCCCGCCGCCATCACCTCCGCGACTTGATCCGCGAGCCGGGAGAAGTCGGCGGAGAGGATCGAGGGAGCCACGCGCCGCGTCGCGAACACCTCACGGGGGGACGGTCTCACACTGGCACCAGCATCGACTCGCCGCAGTGCTGGCAGAGCAGGTCCTCGTCGGCGCTCATCCGCACGATCGTCTGGTGCTCGCCGCAGTTGCGGCACTGCGAGACCAGCTCGTAGCGGCGAAGGCAGAACACGCACCGGTAGCGCCCCGGCAGCTGCGTCGGGCGAAGCCACGGCTCCCCGCAGCCCGGGCAGCCGGGGCGCGGAAGGGTCTGCTCTGAGCGCTTGGGGCTCACGCGGCCGCCTTCCGGAGGCGGGCGATGAAGAAGCCGTCGGTGCCGTCGCGGTCGGGCCGGGTCTGAAGGAAGCGCGGATCGTGCGGCGAGCGCAGCGCCCAGTGATCCGCCCCGAGGTCGTCCGCGACGAGCGCGCCATCCCCGCGAACGGCCGCCACCACGACGTCCTCGTTCTCGCGCTTCGAGATCGTGCAGGTCGAGTAGACCAGGGTGCCGCCCGGGCGTAGCGCGGCCGCCCCGCGGGCCAGGATCTCGCCCTGCAGCATGGAGACCGCCTCCGCTTGATCGGCGGCCTTGCGCCAGCGAGCGTCGGGGCGAGACGCCAGTGCCCCCAGGTCGGTGCAGGGCGGGTCCACGAGAACGCGATCGTAGCCCGGCTCGACGTCGAGGTCAGTCGCGTCGGCGAGGACGGGACGAACCGACCGGGCGCCGAGCAGCTCGGCCAGCTCGCCCAGCTCGGCGGCCCGTCCGCGGTCGCTCTCGACCGAGAGCACCTCGCCGTCCTCGCCGACGGCCGCCGCGATCGCCGTCGACTTCATCCCCGGCGCCGCGCACAGGTCAAGCACCCGCTCGCCGGGCTGGGGCCCGAGCACTGCAACGACCGCCTGTGACGCCCGGGACTGCGGGACCGCGGTGCCGTCGCCGATCATCCGCCGAAGCGTCGGTCCCCACGGCCCCGGGGCGACGATCGCGCTCGGCGGCGCCAGCAGCGACGACTCTGCGGCGGCCGGCTCCGCCTCCTCGCCGGCCTCGGCCAGCGCCGCCAGCACGTCGTCGCGGCTGGCCCGGATGGCGTTCACGCGCAACGCCCGCTCGGGCGCCTGGTTCATCGCCGCCATCAGCGGCCGGGCGGCCGCCGGCCCGACCTCCGCCCACAGCCTGATGGCGATCCACTCCGGATAGGACAGGGCGATCGCGGCGCCGGCGGGGGTGGCGTCATCGAGCCCGGCAAGCAGCTGGTCGCGCTCGCGGGCGGCGCGGCGCAGCACGGCATTCACGAGGCCGGCGGAGGCCCGCCGCCTGGGCCCGCGCGCCCCGCCCTTCGCCAGCTCGACCGCCTCGCCGACCGCAGCGTGATCGGCGCCCCGCTCGAACAGGACCTCGTAGAGCCCCAGGCGGAGCGCCGCCATGACCGGGGGATCCAGCTTGCTCAGGGGCCTGTCCGCCAAGGCCCGGACGAGGTGATCGGCCGTGCCCCGCCGCTTGACCGCGCCGTAGGCAAGCCGCTGGGCGAAGGCCCGGTCGCGACCCTCAAGCCGGTGGCGTTCTGCCGCCGAGCGAAACGCCCGGTCGGCCCATGCGTCGTGCTCGAAGGTGCGGCGCAGGACCTCGAAGGCGGCGCGGCGGGCGGGAACCACCCCGCCTCGCCCCTCAGGCTGCGGGGCCGGGCAAGCCATGGCCACGCAGGTAGGCGTCCGCGGGCATCGGGCGCCCGCCGGGCGGCTGGACTTCGTCCAGGCGCAGGGCGCCCGAGGCAGTGCCCAGAACGAGGGCCCCGCCGCGCTCGGCGAAACGCCCCGGCTCAAGCTCGCCGTCCTCGGCGGTCGCGGCGCGCACTCCCAGGCGGTCGCCGGATCCGAGCTCGACGTAGGAACCGATGTGGGGCCGAAGCGCGCGCACCACCAGCTCCAGCTCGGCGGCGGCCTGGGCGGGATCGAGTCGGCGCTCCTGCGGGGCGATCTTCTCCGCGTAGGTGACGCCGGCCTCGTCCTGGGGGCTCCACCCGAGCACACCGCCCTCGCGCGTGTCCAGGGCCCGAACCAGCAGCTCCCCGCCAAGTGCCGCAAGCCGGCCCTCGAGCGATCCGTGGTCGTCAGAAGCCCCGATTGGCACCCGATCCTGGATCGCCACCGGGCCCGAGTCGAGGCCCTCCGTCAGGCGCATGATGCTGACCCCCGTCTCGGCGTCGCCGGCCATCAGGGCGCGCTCGATCGGCGCCGCCCCGCGCCAGCGCGGAAGGAGCGACGGGTGCACGTTCAGGAGCTCGAGCTCACCAAGGAGCGGCGCGCGGATCAGCTGCCCGAACGCGCAGACGATGCCGACGCCGGGCGCTGCCGCCCGGATCCGCTCCAGCGGCGCGGCGTCGTTCACATCCTCGGCCTGGATGCAGGTCGATCTCCAGTTCGCGGGCGAGGTCCGCCACGGGGGGCGACGCCGTCCTGCGTCCTCGCCCGCGCCGGCGGTCGGGCGGCGTCAGGACCAGGATCGGCCGGTGCGGCGACGCCGCCAGCGCCTTCAGGACCTCGGCCGCGAACTCGGAGGTGCCGAGGAAGACGGTGCGCTGGGGCACCTCAGCCCTCGTCGTCGGGCTCGGCGTCTTCCGGGATCGGCGGGTGGTAGGTGTCGCCCTCGCGCAGCGCGCGGAGGGCCCCCTTGCGCTGCTCACGCACGGTGCGGTCGAGGATCAGGACGCCGTCCAGGTGGTCGATCTCGTGCTGGAGCACCCGGGCTTCGAGGCCCGCCGCCTCGAGCGTCAGCGGCTCGCCGTGGATGTCCTGCCCGCGAACGCGCGCGTACAGCCCCCGCTCGACGTCGACTGACACACCGGGCAGGCTCAGGCATCCCTCCTCGGCCGTCGTCGTCTCGGGCGAGGTCCACTCGAGCTGCGGGTTGAGGACCGCGGTGGGAGTCGCCTCGGCCGCCGCCTGAAAGACGAGCATCCGGCGCATCACGCCCAGCTGGGTGGCCGCGAGGCCCACGCCGAGGGCGTCCCGCATGACCGACACCATCCGGTCGGCCTCGTCGGCGAGCTGGGGATCGAACTCGGTGATCTCGGAGGCGCGCGCCTTCAGCACCGGGTCGCCGAACGTCCGCACTTGGGCCAGCGCCTCGGCGCGCCGGCGGCGCTCGTCCTCGCTCAGTTCGGGCTCGTCGCTTGCGCTCTCGCCGGGCGGCGGGCCTTCGATGTCGACCGTCTCGGCCATCGGCGCGAGTCTAGAGCCGGGCCCGCCTAGGAAGGATCGGGATCGACGCTCACGGAAACGCTCATCGAGCTCAGCTCGCGGGCGCACGCTTCGACCGCATCCCTGACCGCGGCCACGGCGCTCTCGCGCTGGGGTGCCTTCACCAGGAGCTGGCGCCGGTGCTTGCCGCGCAGGCGAAATCGTGGTGCCGGGCCCAGCAGGCGATCCGTGGCGGCAAGGCGCGGGCGCAGCGTCGCCGCGACGCGCTCTGCGCCGGCCTGAGCGTCGGCCGCCGACGCCGACGCCAGGTCGACGCGGACGAGATGTGCGTACGGCGGGTACATCAGCGCCCGGCGGCGCTCGAGCTCGCCGGCCAGGAAGCCGGCGGCGTCGTGGCGCGCGGCCATGCGGATCGCCTCGGCCTCGGGGGCGAGCGTCTGCACGAGGACGCGCCCCGAGCCTGTCCCCCGGCCGCTGCGCCCCGCGAGCTGGGCGATCAGGGAGAACGTCCGCTCCTCGGCGCGGAAGTCAGGGAAGCGAAGGGTGGCGTCGGCATCGAGCACGACGCCCAGTCCGACGTCCGGGAAGTCGTGCCCCTTCGCGACCATCTGCGTGCCGAGCAACACGCCGGACTCGGCTCGGTCGAACCGGGCGAGGATCTCGCCGTGCGCCCCGGCCCCCGCCGCTGTGTCGGAATCCAACCTGAAGACGGGCAGCGGGGCCACAACGCCGGCGATCACCTCCTCGGCCTGCTGGGTGCCGGCGCCGTGCCGGGCGAGGGTGACGGAGCCGCACTCGCCGCAGGCGTCCGGCAGGGCCTCGCGGTGGCCACAGTGATGACAGCGAAGCCCGGACGAGTGAACGACCAGCGAGACGTCGCAATCGGGGCACGAGAAGGCGTGTCCGCAAGACCGGCAGTCGATGAACGGCGCCCAGCCACGGCGGTTGACGAGGACGATCGCCTTGCCTCCCGTGGCGGCGACGGCGGTCAAAGCCTCGCGCGTCCGCGGGTGCAGCGGGCCCGACGTGCCGGAGCGGGATCGCATGTCCAGGACCTCGACCTGCGGCAGCGCCCGGCCGTCGGCCCGGAGCGGCAGCTCGAGGCGCTCGAGCCCGACCCAGCTCTCGGGCCTAGGGGTCGCCGAGCCGGCCACCAGCACCGCGCCGGCCTCGGACGCCCGGTGGGCGGCAACGTCGCGGGCGTCGTAGCGGGGGTCGCCCTCCTGCTTGTAGGAGGGCTCGTGCTCCTCGTCCACGATCACGAGGCCCAGGCCGTCGATCGGGGCGAACACGGCCGAGCGCGGGCCGACCACCACCCGGGCGGCGCCCGATCGCAGCCGCCGCCATTCGTCGCGGCGCTCACCCGCCGTCAGCCGCGAGTGCAGCAGCGCGACGCGCTCGCCCAGCCGGGCGCGAAAGCGCGCCAGCGTCTGCGGCGTGAGCGCGATCTCGGGAACGAGCGCGATCACGCCCCTCCCCCGCTCGAGCGCCGCCTCGGACGCGGCGAGGTAGACCTCGGTCTTGCCCGAGCCAGTGACGCCGTGAAGCAGCAACTCGCGGGCGGGGCCGTCGTCGTCGAGGGCGGACACGATCGCCTTGGTGGCGCGCGCCTGGTCGGGGTTGAGCGCCACCCTCTTGGCGCGTGCGCCGACGACGGGGACGTCCGGGCGACGGCGCACCTCGATCTCGCGAAGCCCCACGAAGCCGCGACGCTCGAGCCGGCGCATCGCGGCCCGGTCGACGGGCAGCTCGCCCAGCGCCAGCTCGCGCCCGGCGTCGTCCAGCACGGCCAGCACCTCGCGCTGGCGCGAGCCCAGCCGCACCGCGCCGTCCAGCGCGGCGCCGCCCGCCGGGGTGATCTCGGCCCGCAGCTCCAGCATGGGCGCCGGCGCTTTGCTCCGCGAGACGGTTCCGGGCGGCAGCACCAGCTCGAGGCCGCGAGCCGGTGTCGAGCAGTACTCGCGCGAGACCCAGAGGCCAAGCCGCACCAACTCGGGCGAGACGCCCGCCGCGATGGCTCGCACCGGCTCGACCAGGCGCGCCGGGTCGAGCTCGCTGGACTCGGCGACATCGACGACCACACCCAGCAGCCGGCGCGGCCCGAACGGCACGACCAAGACGCTTCCCACGCCCACCTCGCCGAGGCGGTCCGGAAGCAGATAGTCGAACGGCCCGCGCAGGGCACGGGCAGTCGTCAGCGGCTCGACCCTCGCGATAGCCATCGGCCATGAGGCTAGGCACCGGTGCGGATGGGCTGCCAGTCGAACGGAAACGGGATAGCATCACCCGCCGATGGCGCCGAAGCTGCACCCTGGGGAGAGGGTCCTGTACGAGGGCCACCCGTCCTGGAGGGCGATCCTCGACTTCTACCTCAAGGGGATCCTGCTCACGGCGGTGATCTGCGCGATCTTCCAGTTCATCACCGACGAGACGGGCACGACCACGCTGCTGGCCATCGTCGGGGTGTCGCTGACGATCCTGGTCGGCTTCGTCAGGCGCGTCGCGACCAACTACACGATCACTGACCGCCGACTCCACATCAAGCGGGGCATCGTGTCGCGCACGATCCAGGAGACTCGGCTCGAGCGCGTCCAGAACGTCAACTACGAGCAGGGCGTCTTCCAGCGCATCCTCCAGATCGGCGACATCGACTTCGACACCGCGGCGGGCGACGACTACAACTTCATCTTCGCGGGCGTGGCCGAGCCGGCCGACGTGATCCAGAAGGTCGATCAGGCGACCCATGCCGCCGACGGCGGTGGGCTCGGGCAGCCGCGGATGGACCCGCCGGCCGCCCCAACTCAGCAGCAGCCGCCGGCGTAGGCAGGCGCTAGGCCGGAGCCGGCGCCTCGGCGTGGCCGAGGCCGGCGGCCTCGCGCAGCGCCTCCGCGCGGTCGGTCCGCTCCCAGGTGAAGTCGTGATCCTCGCGGCCGAAGTGGCCGTAGGCCGCGGTCTTCTGGTAGATCGGCCGGTGCAGCCTGAGCTCCTCGCGGAAGGAGCCGGGACGAAGATCGAAGTGCTCGTCGACGAGCTGGACGATCCGCGCACGCGGGATGTTCTCGGTCCCGAAGGTCTCGACCATCAGCGAGACCGGGTGGGCGACCCCGATCGCGTATGCGACCTGGACCTCGCAGCGGTCAGCGAGGCCGGCGGCGACGACGTTCTTGGCAACCCACCGCGCCGCGTAGGCGGCCGAGCGGTCGACCTTCGACGGGTCCTTGCCTGAGAAGGCGCCGCCGCCATGACGGGCCATGCCCCCGTACGTGTCGACGATGATCTTGCGGCCGGTGAGCCCGGCGTCGCCGACCGGGCCCCCGATGACGAAGCGCCCCGTCGGGTTGACGAGGAGATTCTGCTTCGTGTTGAGCTTCCCGGGGTCGTAGAGCTCGGCTGGCAGGATCGGGTGGACGACGTGCTCCCAGAGGTCGGGGCGGATCAGCGCGTCGCAGTCGACGCCGTCGCGATGCTGGGTCGAGATCAGGATCTTCTCGATCTCGATGGGCTGGCCGTTCTCGTAGCGCACGGTCACCTGGGTCTTGCCGTCCGGTCGCAGGTAGGGCACGACCTCGCCCTTGCGGACCTCGGCAAGCCGATGCGCGAGCTTGTGGGCGAGCGAGATGGGAAGCGGCATCAGCTCCGGCGTCTCGCGGGTCGCGTAGCCGAACATCATCCCCTGGTCGCCCGCGCCGGCGACGTCGAGCTCGTCGTCGTCGTCCATGTCCGTGCGGGCCTCGAGCGCGATGTCCACGCCCTGGGCGATGTCGGGCGACTGCTTGTCGATGGCGTTGATGACGGCACACGAGTCGGCCGAGAAGCCGAGATCGGCGTCCGAGTAGCCGATCCGCCGGATCGTCTCGCGAGCGAGCTCCTGAATGTCCACGTAGGTCTCGGTGGAGATCTCGCCCGACACCAGCACCAGGCCCGTGTTCACCAGGGTCTCGCAGGCGACCCGGCCGTACGGGTCGTCGCGCAGGACCGCGTCGAGGACGCCGTCGGAGATCTGATCGGCGACCTTGTCCGGGTGCCCCTCGGTCACCGACTCCGAGGTGAACAGGTATTCGTTGTCGGAAAGCTCTCGCGCCTGCGCCATTGCCTGCCGCAGGCTAGCGAAGCACGAGCGGGCGAACCGCAGGTTCGCCCGCAGCCGTTGGGCTAGTCGCCGCCTTCGCCGATCAGGACCCGGACATCGGTATCGAGGTCGGTCGTGGACGCCTCCACGGACAGCGCCGCGGCCTCCAGGCGCCGGATCTCCGGCGCGAACAGGGCGTAGACGGGATCCTCCCCCAGACCTTCGCGCTCGCCGAGCTCGACCAGGCCGGTCAGGTCCAGGTAGGCCAGAAGCGACGGCTCGTCTCCGAAGTCGCTGGTCGCCTGCTCGAATCCCTCGGTCTCGTCGAGTCCCCCGTCACCGTCGATCACCTGCTCCACCCCCTGCGGCTGGCTCGCGATGGCCAGGCTGGACTCGGCGAGCGCGTAGGTGAGGTTCACGGTGGGTGAAACCCGGAGCACCTCCATCTCGACGCCCTTGTAGGTGCGCTGGTCGAACACCGGCGCCTGCAGTGACGTCCCGGGGTCGAGCGACGCGGCGATCGAGCCCTGAAGCTGGGCGAGCGTTTCCCTGGCGCGTGCGGAGTCCACGCCATCGGCCAGGAACTGCAGGACCGGGACCGTCTCCTCGGCGGGGGTCGGGGCCGGCCCCTGGGGCAATCCCTCGGGCCCGTCGGAGGGGGCGGTCGTGGCCTGGGCATCTTCCGTTGCGGCCGAGCCCTTTCCAGGTTGGAGCGCGAAGGCGGCCTCGCCTCCCAGGGCGGGAAGCAACTCCGTCTTCGACCTTCACCTCGCCCAGCTCGCGCAGCCGGTCGGCGGCCTCGGTCAAGCCCTGCGCCAGCGCCGGGGCCTCGGCGGTGGCCTGGGCCAGCAGGTCGCTGACGGTTGTCCCCGGGTCGCCGATCCCAACGTAGGAGAGCGTGTCGGGGGCGAGCCGCTCCGGCAGCTGGGGCTCGAACGGCGGGAAGGCGGCGAAGAAGCCGGGCTCGCTGCTGGCTCGCTCGGCGTCCAGCGAGCTGCGGATCGAGACCTCGAGCGCGCCGTCTGAGGTTCCCAGCGATACGGCGGCTCCCTCCGATGCGGCTGCGTCGACGAAGGGCTCGAGCGAGGCGAGGGTGGCGGACTCGGAGGCGATCAGGGTGTCGATGCCGTCGGGCGAGACGTACGCGTCGGCGAAGCGCTCGGCCGGCAACTCGTCCCGCAGCTCGGAGGCAACGGTGTCCTCGGACAGCGGGCGAACCCCCTCGGCCTCCGTCTCGACGTCGACCACTCGCCGTACCCCGGCGTCGGTGCCGATCACGAGGAACCCGCCGATCGATGCGGTCGCGAGCCCGCGGGAGTCGATCGACAGCTCGACGCCCTCGTACTCCTCGGTCCGTGACTCACCCGCGGCCAGCGAGGCGGCGAACTCGTCCGCCCGCTCGGGGTCGCCCTCCTCCAACAACTGGACCTGCTCGGCGCCCCCGCCCACCGGCACGATCGCGACCGCCGCCTGGCCCCCCAGCCACGGCGCGATGTCGCGGGCGAAGTCGGCCGCCTGACCGCCGGGCCCCGGCACCTGCGCGAGGAGCCTGGCGACGACCTGGCGGGTGATCTCAGGCAGGGAGCCGAGCGTCTCGCGGGCGTCCTCGTACTGCTGGGTCTCGGGATCCAGCGCGAGATGCGCGTAGGCAAGCGCGTCGGCCGGGACGAGGGCATGCGCATCGTCGCCCGGCGCGCAGGCGTCGCCGCCGGGGAACTGGCAAGGAAGCCGAGGAACGGCGAAGGCCAGGGCGACGGCCGCCACCGCCGCGGCCAGGACCGCCAGAGCAAGGCGCTGACGCGTCTGAAGCGCCAGGCTCATCCAGAAGCCGCGTACGCCCTGGCCGACGCCTCGCACCACCGATCCGGCCCGGCTCATCCCTCGCCTCCGGCGCGCGCGCGGGCGCGTCCGCCGCCGCCCCGCCTCCTGCTGCCCTGCCTCGGCACGAAGTCGATTATCAGCGGTACACCGGCGAGCTCGTAGCGGTCCCGCAGCTGGTTCTCCAGGTAATAGGCCCAGTCCCGCGTGATCAGGCGGCGGTCGTTGACCTGGATGGCGATCCTGGGCGGGCGCCTCTCGACTTGCGCTGAGTACAGCAGTCGCAGCCGCCGCCCCCTCTTCGCGGGCGGCGGGCGGCGGGCGACGACATCGGCGACGAACCGGTTGAGCTCGGGCGTCGGGACCCGCTCGCCCCGGCGGTCCGCCAGCTCGATCGCCTTGTCCAGGAGCTTCGCGACGTTTCGCGGAGCCACTGCCGAGGTGGTGATCACCGGCGGGCGCTGGCGTACTCGCTTGGCGAGCCGGGCCTTGGCGTCGTCGAGATCGGTCCCTCCCAGGTCCCACTTGTTGAGCGCGACGAGCGTGGCGCAGCCCGTGCGCATCGCCAGCTCGGCCACTCGCAGGTCCTCCGCGGTCACCCCGTCGGTGGCGTCGCAGACGACGATCGCGACATCGGCCCGCTCCGCCGCGCGCTCGGACCGAAGCTGGGCGTAGTAGTCGACGCTCCCCGCGACCTTGGTCCGGCGGCGCAGGCCCGCGGTGTCGACCAGGATCACGTCGCGGCCGCGATGCCGAAGCTCGGTGTCGATCGCGTCGCGCGTTGTTCCGGCCAGCTCCGAGACGATCAGCCGCTCGTCCCCCAGGAAGCGGTTCGCAAGCGAGGACTTCCCGACGTTCGGGCGCCCGATCACGGCGATCCTGACGACGTCGGACGGCGACTCGGGCGCGCCCTCGGGGACCGCGGCGCGGAGCATCTCGACCACGCGGTCGAGCAGGTCGCCGGTCCCATGCCCGTGCGTCGCCGAGACGGCGATCGGCTCGCCGAAGCCGAGGCGGTTCAACTCGGCGGCCAGCGGCTCGTCCGCGGCGCGATCGATCTTGTTGGCGACGACCAGGACCGGGACGTCGGATCGGCGCAGGATGTCGACCACCTCGGCATCGCCCGGACCAAGGCCGGCACGGGCGTCCACCACCAGCGCGACCACGTCCGCGTCCGCGATCGCCTCGCGCGCCTGGCCCTGGACGGCCCGTGAGAGGGAGTCCTCGGCCGCGAGATCCACGCCGCCGGTATCGACGAGACTGAAGGTGAGGCCGTTCCACTCGCACTCGAGCACCTTCCGGTCCCTCGTGACCCCGGCCTCGGAGTGGACGACGGCCTCGCGCCCGCCCGCCAGCCGGTTGACCAGGGTGGACTTGCCGACGTTCGGGAAGCCCACGACCGCGACCTGAGGGAGCCGGGGGCTCACGCCAGGCCCCGCTCGCGGGCCAGCCCGGCGATCCTCTCCACGACGTCATCGACCCCGAGGCCGGTCGTGTCCACCTCGACGGCGTCGGAGGCGGCGCGGAGGGCGCCGTGCTCGCGCTCCGTATCGCGCCCGTCGCGAGCCGCGATCGCGTCCAGCACGTCGCGCGTGTGCTCCCCGCTCTCGGCCGCCCGCCGGCGCGCGCGCTCGGCGGGGCTTGCGGTCAGGAACACCTTGAGCGGGGCGCCGGGGCTGACCACGGTGCCGATGTCGCGGCCCTCGGCCACGTAGTCGCCTGCGTCGATCAGGGCCCGCTGCCGCGCCACCATCGCGGCGCGTACGCCCGGATGGACCGAGACCCGGGAAGCGGCGGCGGATACCTCGGGCGCGCGGATGTCCTCGCTCACATCGGCGCCGTCCAGCTCCACGCGGTCCTCGCGCAGGCTCAGGGCGAGGCCCTCGGCGATCCGCCCCATTCGCTCGGCGTCGTCGGGGTCCGTGCCCGCCCGGAGCGCCGCGAGGGCCACCGCCCGGTACATGGCGCCGGAATCGAGGTATGTGATGCCCAGGCGCGCCGCGAGCGCCCGGGCCACTGTTGACTTGCCGGCCCCGGCGGGGCCGTCGATGGCGATGACCATGGCCGCGGGGAGGATAGAGTTGGCCCATGCAGACCTGGGACCTGGTGACGATGGAAGTCGAGCCGCGCCAGCCGGTGGTGCTGGATTCCTCCGACGAAGGCCGGGCGATCCTGATCGCCCTCCCCGCCGGCGAGCAGCTTTCCGAGCACCAGGTCCACGAGCGCGCCTGGCTGATGGTCGTTTCAGGTCGAATCGGCATCACCCTGCCCGGAGGCGACACTGCCGACGGCGCCGCCGGGATGCTCACGGTGTTCGACCCTGCCGAGCGGCACGAGATCAGCGCCGTGGAGGATTCACGGCTGCTGCTGGTCCTCTCGCCCTGGCCCGGCGAGGGGCACCCCAGCAACCGCGACTAGCTTCCCACCAGCCCGCGTAGGTCGGTCTCGAACCCCGGGTAGCTCACGCCCGCTGCATCGAAGCCGGTGACCTCGACGCCTTCGCGTGAGGCGAGGCCGGCCACGGCCCCCAGCATCGCCAGCCGGTGGTCGCCGTGGGAGTCGATCGTGCCGCCCTCAAGTCCGCCGGCTCCGGTCACCACGAACCCGTCGGCGGTCGCCTCGATCTTGGCCCCGAGGCCGCCGAGGCCCTCGACCACGGTCGCGATCCGGTCGGACTCCTTGTGGCGCAGCTCCTCGGCCCCGGTCAGGTGAGTGGTTCCCTCGGCAAAGCACGCGAGCAGCGCGACCAGCGGCAGCTCGTCGATCGCCAGCGGCACCTCGCCCGCGCCGACCCGGACAGCCTCCAGCGGCGGGCCGTGCCTGGCATTGACCGATCCGACCGGCTCGCCGGCGACCGGGGGGCGCTCGTCGACCTCGATCCCAGCGCCCATCCGGTTGAGGATCCCCAGGAAGCCGATCCGCGTGGGGTTGAGGCCGACCCCGTCGACCGTGACCTCGCTGCCGCGTGTCAGGACGGCCGCCGCCAGGAGGAACGCCGCCGAGGAGAAGTCGGCGGGCACGGCCAGTTCCCCGGCGTCGACGCGCTCGGCGCGGCGCACGGTCACCCGGTTGCCGGGCAGCTGGCCGCGCAGCGCCACGGGCGTCCCAGCAGGCTCGACGACCACGTCCGCTCCCGCTGCGCGGAGCATCCGCTCGGTGTGGTCGCGGGTAGGAGCGGGCTCGATGACGGTCGTCTCGCCCTCGGCGAGAAGGCCGGCCAGGAGAAGGCACGACTTCACCTGCGCGCTCGCTACCGGGAGGCGGTAGGTGATCCCGTGAAGCGTGCGGCCGCGGACCCTCAGTGGCGGGACCCGGTCGTCCGTGACCCTGATCGAGGCACCCATTTCAGCCAGGGGAAGAGCGATCCGGTCGACGGGGCGCTTGCGGATCGAGGCGTCGCCGTCCAGCGTCCATTCTCCCTTCGGCTGGCCTGCCAGCCATCCGGGCAACATGCGCATCAGCGTCCCGGCGTTCCCGACGTCGATCGCGCCGGACACGGCGCCACGGAGCCCGACCCCCCGAATCCGAAGCTCGCCATCCTCCTCGCCAGTCTCGGCGCCCAGCACCCGCATCGCCGCGAGCGTCGAGCGCGTGTCCGCCGCGTCCAGGTAGCCGCGCACCACGGTCTCGCCCTCGCTCATCGCGGCGAGGATCGCCGCCCGGTGGGAGATCGACTTGTCGGCCGGGGGGCGCACCGAGCCGCGCAGGGGCCCGGACGGGTCGAAGCGGGTTCCCCCCAACGTCCTACTCCCCGGCGCCGACGACCGAGGCCGTGTGCCCGAGGTCGCGGATGAGCTTGGCCGCACGCTCGGCCTCGGCGTCGCCCGCCACCCACAGCGTGATCGCTCCCGTGCGCAGATCGGCCGCGGGGTAGAGGGCCATGTCCTCGATGTTGACCTGGGCGTGCCCGAGCGCCAGCGCGATCTCGGCGACGGTGCCGGGCCGGTTCTCGACCGCCACGCGAAGCTCGTGGAGCTCGCCGCCCTCGGCCCCGGCCTCGAGCAGGCGCCGGCGATCGTCGCGCGCGGAGCGGTGCCAGTTGCCCACTGCTGCGGCGTCGGCGTCGCGGATGATCCGCCCGGCGTCGGCGAGCCGAGCCGACACCGCATCGATCGCGTCGGCCACGGCGTCGGCGTTCGCCGCGTAGATGTCCTCCCAGATCGCCGGGTTTGCGCCGGCCACACGGGTCGTGTCGCGGAAGCTCGGCCCCACCTCGGGCAGCCGCTCGGACTCCTCGGCCAGGGCCGTCGCTGCCTCCTGGACGAGCACGTTCGCGATCACGTGCGGCAGGTGGCTGACCGTGGCCATCAGGCGGTCGTGCGCCTCGGCGTCGATCGCCTGCGGCCGGGCACCCAGGTCGGCGACGGTCCGCTGCAGAAGGTCGTACTGAAGGCCGCCCGAGCGATCTGTCGGGGTCAGATACCAGCGGACCCCCTCGAAGAGGTCCGCACGGGCGTTGGCGACGCCCGACGTCTCGGCGCCCGCCAGCGGATGACCGCCGATGAACCGCTCCTGGGCGGCGCCCTCTCCCAGCGCCGCGATCAGCCCGCGCTTCGTCGAGCCCACGTCCGTGACCACGGCGTCCTCGCCGCCCGCCTTAACGGCCTCGGCGACTACGGCGGGCAGCGCGGCGACGGGGGCGGCGCAGAAGACCACGTCCGCTTCGGCGACGGCCTCGGACACCGACTTCGCGGCCGCGTCGAGCGCGCCCACGTCCATCGCCCGCGAGAGGTGCTCGTCGTCGGGATCGAAGCCGACGACCTCGGCCCCCGCGCGCTTGCGCGCGGCGAGCCCGACCGAGCCGCCGATCAGGCCGACGCCGAGAACAGCTATGCGCACGGCGTCAGCCTATTCGCGACGGCCTAGATCACCCATCTAAACCGTCGAGACTTCCTTGCCGGCCACCTCGACCACGCGCTGGAGCTGCTCGGCGTACTCGGCGAAGCGCTCCGTGGCGATCGCCTGCGGGCCGTCGCAGATCGCCTCGTCGGGCTCGTTGTGAACCTCGACGATGATCCCGTCGGCGCCCGCGGCGGCGGCCGCCAGCGACATCGGCGCGACCCAGTCGCGCCGGCCGGCGGCGTGGCTTGGGTCGATCACGATCGGCAGGTGCGTCAGCTCCTTCAGGGCCGGAACGGCCAGGAGGTCGAGCGTGAACCGGTAGGCGGTCTCGAACGTGCGGATCCCGCGCTCGCAGAGCATCACGTTCGGGTTGCCCTCCTTCAGCACGTACTCGGCCGCCATCAGCAGCTCGTCGAGCGTCGCGGCCAGCCCGCGCTTCAACAGCACCGGGATGCCGGTGCGCCCGATCTCGGACAGCAGTGGGTAGTTCTGCATGTTCCGCGCGCCCACCTGGATCACGTCGGCGACCTCGGCGACGTCGGGGATGTCGCGCGCGTCCATGACCTCGGTCACGATCGGCAGCCCGGTCTCCTCCTTGGCCTCCTGCAGCAGCCGCAGTCCCTCCACACCCAAGCCCTGGAACGAGTAAGGCGAGGTCCGGGGCTTGTAGGCGCCGCCGCGGAGCATCGCCGCCCCGCTCTCGGCGACGCAGCGGGCCACCTCGAGGGTCTGCTCGCGGCTCTCGACCGTGCAGGGGCCGGCGATCAAGGAGAAGTGATCCCCGCCCAGCTTGCGGCCCTCGATCTCGAGCACGGTGCGCTCGCCCTTGCGGAACTGCGAGGACGCGAGCTTGTACGGCTTCAGGATCGGGACCAGGTGGTCGACGCCGGGCGCTCCCTCGAGTCCCAGCGAGGCCACGCGATCGCGGTCCCCGATGGCGCCGATCACGGTCAACAGCTCGCCGCGCGACAGGTGCGCGGAGCAGCCGACCGACTCGACTCGCTTTACGACGGCGTCGACCTGCTCTTCGGTCGCGCCCTCCTTCATCACGATCATCATGGGTTAAGCCTTTCGGTTCCTTCTTCGGTACGGGTTCGAAAACTGTGAACAGGTGGCCACGTAGGGGCCCGCTACGGCGTCCGGCTTGAGAATCCTGCGCATCATGGCGGGCGCGTCCCGCCAGGCCGAACGCCTAGCTAAATCGCCAATACCAGGAATACAGGCGCGCACGACGGCGGGCGCCAGGGACGCCGAGGTCGGTCGAAGTCGTGCGGAAGCGCTGCATCGAGCGACGTTTTGTAGCACGGGATCCCGATTTAGGCAAGGGCCGGCCCTGCCGCTGGGACTCAGGCCCGGCAGACCACGAACACAGTCGCTCGCCTCGCCGCCTGAAGGTTCGCAACGTGCGCCCAGCCGCCGTCGTCGGGAGCCAGGTCCGAGTCGCCCCCGTCGTAGGTCTCGAGCCGGTTGAGGATCGCCTCGCTCGCCGTGCCGCCGACCTTGATCCCCGCGCTCACCGCCGCCCGGCCTGAGCCGCACGCGACCGAAGGCTGGTTCGTCGCGCTCACCGGAAGCTCGACTCTTTTCGAGCGATACACGAGCGGCGGGCGGTCGGTGCAGATCGCGTAGACCGTTGTCGAGCCACCGATGCCGGCGCGGCTCCGCACCTTGATCCTCCAGGCGTCGTCGGGAGCCGAATCTCCGTCGCCCCCGTCGACCGGGTACGAGGACGAGACGACCCCCTCTGTGGCCCCCTCGAGGCTCATGAACGCCCCGCCGCCACCGACCTGCTCGGAGGGCCTGCAGGTGGCCGTCAAGGACAACGCGTCGGGGGCCGAGCCGAGCGTGCCGAACATGGCTCGATATGCGGTCTTCGCGTCGCGCGCGCAGGCGGCTGTGGCGGTCCCGACCAGGGGTGAGCCGCTGTTGTTCCAGAATCTGAGGGCATAGCTTCCCTCGGGGCCCTCGGTCGTGGTCGGGTAGATCCAATGGAGGTGCGCGGTCGTATCGCCGATGTTCATGGCGACCCCGCCCCCGACCAGATCGCGGTCCGCCTGACAGCGCGCGAACACGGTCGGGCTCTCCCCGGGGGACCCGACGGCGGGTGTCTGGTCGGCGACGTAGGAGATCCCGTTCTCGGCGCCGAGGTCGACGTCGGCGCCGGCACCCGGCGGGCTGAAGCCCAGGGTTGCCGAGAGGCAGGCGCCGATCGCCATCACCATCCGTCCCCTCGCCATGGCCGCGACCCTACCCCGGCCGAATCGCTGAAGCAACCCCTGCCACGAGCCTGCCGGCCGTCAAGCCACGCGGATCGCGATCAGGGGTGACCGGGCGCGAGCCACCCGAGCTCGGAGCGTCAAGGCGACCCTGCGCTTCAGATCGAGGCGCGCAGCGCGTTCAGGAAGCGCCGGTTCTCCTCCGGCTTCCCGTACGAGACGCGGATGTGTCCAGGGCCGCCCAGCGGGGTCCCCGGGCGGACGACGATCCCCTCGGCCCCCAGAGCCTCGACGACGTCACCCTCGTCGGCGTCTCCGAGGTCGATCCACGAGAAGTTGGCATGCGAGTCGGGCGTCGAGAGCCCGAGCTTGCGGGCTCCCTCCTCGACGGTGACGCGCTCGGCGATCGTTGACTCGACCCGCTTCGCGACATCGTCGGCGTGGCGGATCGCCTCGGCTCCGGCGGCCTGAGCGACCGCGTTGACGCTGAACGGCTGGCGCACGGCGTCCACGGCCGAGCGAAACGCAGGAGCGCACAGCGCGTACCCGACGCGGAGGCCGGCCAGGCCGTAGGCCTTCGAGAAGGTTCGCAGTACCACCAGGTTCGGGAAGTCCCGGCGAAGGTCCGCGGTCGTGTCCGGGTCGTCGTGGGTCTGAAACTCGACGTACGCCTCGTCGATGATCACCGTCACGTGGCCGGGGACGCGCTCGAGGAAGGCGCCGATCCGCTGGGCCGGGATGTGGGTCCCGGTGGGGTTGTTCGGGTTGCAGACGATCACGAGCTGGGTGGCGGCGGTGATCTCGGTCGCGATCGCGTCGAGGTCGTGTACGTCGTCGCCCGTCAGCGGAACGCGGATCTCTCGCGCGCACGACAGCGGCGCGAGATACGGGTAGATCGAGAACGACGGCCACGCGTACACCAGCTCGGAGCCCGGCTCGCACAGCGCCAGGGCGGCGGCGAGCAGGACCTCGCAGGAGCCGTTCGAGACGGCGATCTGCGGCGAGTCGACCTCGAACCGCTCGGAGACGCGGCGACGCAGCAGCGTGGCGTCGGGATCCGGGTAGCGGTTCGACGCCGCCGCCGCCTTGGCGATCGCTTCCACGACCGCTGGATGCGGCGGGAACGGCGACTCGTTGGAGGCCAGTTGCGCGATCTGCGAGTCGGCGATCGCCTCGGGGGCCTTGCCCTTGGGCACACCCGGGGTGTAGCCCGGGATCGCGGCGAGCTTCTGGGCGAACGTGACGGCCATGGCTTCAATTCTGCCGGTTCCGCAACCGCAGGCCGTACTCGACGATGGGGAGCTTCAGGTCGGAGTCCATTCCCCAGTCACCCAGGAGGCTCCAACCCTCGCGCTCGTAGAACCGTCGCGCTCGAGCGTGGTCACGCGGCGTCAGCAGCCGGATCTCCTCGTACCCCGCGCTCGCCGCGTCCAGCGTGTCCCCCATCAGGCGACTCGCCAGGCCCGATCCACGGTGGGCCGGAGCGACGAAGAGCTGCCACAGGTAGGCGACCTCGGGGTCGTCGGTGTCGATCCGCTCCGAGTCGGCCGCGGGGATCCACAGCACGTGGCCGGCGTGATCGCCGGCAGCCTCGCCCACGAGCCCGCGCGTGCTTGCGCGCTCGAGCCCCGCCTCCATCCGTTCCCTGGGCCCGCGCCTGTCGGGTGGAGGCTCCCAGCCCGCCGGCGCGATCTCGCGGTACTCCTCGAAGCAGTCGTGGACGAGCTCGACGATGGCGCCTGCGTCCTCGCGGCGAACCGCGCGCACCGCCCAAGCCGTCTCGCTCACTGGGCGGAGTGAAGGTCGGCCCGGAGCTCCTGGGCCTTCCCGAGGTACACGTGCTGGGGCTTGTGCGACCCGGATGCGTAGTAGTGCGCCATCACGCGCACCACGCTGCGCATCGCGTTGCGCACGTCCAGCTCGCGAGTGCACAGCAGGGGCACCGCGTCCAGGCCCAACCTCCGGGCGGCGACCGCCGGGAACTCGGCGTTCAGGTCGTCGGTGGCGGTGAACAGGCAGCTCACCATCTGGTCCGGGGCGATCTCGTTGCGGCTCATCAGCTCCCGCATGAGCTGCTCGGTCGCGTCGGTGATCGAGTCCACGTCGTTGGACTCGACCTTGACCGCCCCGCGGACGGCCCAGAGCCGTTGATCCTTAGCCATTGCCCGCATCCTTCCAGAGCCGCTTGATCTCGGCGGGCCGCAGGCGGCGCGCCGTTCCCTCGCGCAGCTCACCGAGCTCCAGCGAGCCGAACCGGACGCGGGTCAGGTCGACGACCTGGTTGCCGACGGCCTCGACCATCCGTCGCACCTGGCGATTTCGGCCCTCGTGCATGGTCAGCTCGATCACGCGGGCCGAGGCCTTGCGGACCCTGGCGGGCGTCGTCGGTCCGTCGTCGAGCTCGACGCCATGACGCAGCGACCGGAGCTGGGCGGCCTCGACGGGCCGGCGCAGCCGGACACGGTAGGTCCGCGGCACCTCGTAGCGCGGATGCATCAGCCGCTCGGCCAGCTCGCCGTCGTTGGTCAGGAGGATCAGCCCCTGGGAGTCGACATCCAGCCGCCCGACCGGGTAGAGCCGTGCCGCGGTGTCCACCAACTCGGTCACGGCCCGGCGCCGGCCCGGCTCTCGCGCGGTCGAGACGACGCCGCGCGGCTTGTTGAGGACCCAGGCCTCCCGCGGCTCGGGCGCGACCGGCCGGCCGTCGACCTCGACGCCGGAGTTCTCGTCGACGTCGCGCGCGGGATCGGTGACGATGTCCCCTGCGATCGCCACCCGCCCCGCCTTGATCAGCTCCTCGGAGCGCCGCCGGGAGGCGACCCCGGAGTGGGCGAGGTACTTGACGAGTCGCATGCGGCCGACGCTAGCGCGCCGCGGCTAGGGGGCCCGCTGCTCCCCGGCCTTCAGCAGCCGCTCGCGCAGCTCGCGCTCGTCCTCGGGCGTGGGATCGAATCTCGAGGGCTCGGGAAGCTGGTCCAGCCCCGAGAGCCCGAACAGCCGTTCGAACAGCTCCGTCGTGCGGTAGACGACGGCGCCGAACTGCGAGCGCCCCGACTCCTCGATCAGGCCGCGCTCGGCGAGCGTCTGCGTCGCGGATTCGGAGTTCACGCCCCGGATCCGGGCCACCTCGGGCCGCGAGACAGGCTGGAGGTAGGCGACGATCGCGAGCGTCTCGGCCTGCGCCTGCGTAAGCGGAGGCGTGCGGGGCTTGGCCAGGAGCCGCCGGGCGGCGTCCTCGGCCACCGGGTCGGCCGCCAGCGTGTGGCCACCGGCGACCTGGCGGAGGACGACGCCGCGCTGCCCCTCGGCGAGCGCGGGCCCAAGCGCGTCAAGGGCCCGGTCGACCTCGGCCTCGGTCACGTCGCAGGCCTCGGCGAGGTCGGCCGTCGACACCGGCTCGGGCGAGAGGAACAAGAGCGCCTCGATCGTGCGCTCGAGATCGGTCATCCCCGCCGCCCTCTCACAGCGCCTCCACCTGGATCGGGCCGAACGTGTCCTTCTGGCTCCAGCTTGCCTCGCCGCGCTTGTGCATCTCGAGCAGCGCGAACAGGGTCACCGCCTGGGTCAGCCGGTCCTCGTCGGCGAACAACTCGTCGAAGTCGAACGAGCGGCGGCGCCCCAGCAGCTCGCGCAGGACCCCGAGCCGGCGCTCGAGGGAGACCGTCGGACGGATATGGGAGGTGTCGGGCGCGGGCGGCAGGCGCAGCAGGTCGCCCAGGGCGACCCCGAGCTGCTGGGCCTCGTAGGCGGGCTGAGCCGCGTCGAGCGAGACGCGGCGAAGCTCCGGCGGCAGCGGCGCCAGCCGGTACAGGTAGCGCCGTCCGTCGGCGAAGAGGTCGCGCATGTGCTCGGCGGCCTCGCGGTAGCGGGCGTACTCGAGCATTCGAGCCAGGAGTTCGTCGGCGGCCTCCTCCGGGCCCAGCTGGATCTCGTCCTCCTCGGCCTGCGGCAACAAGAGCCGCGACTTCAGCTCGAGCAGCGAGGCGATCAGGACGAGGAACTCGGTCGCCGCCTCCAGGTCGAGCTCGCCGGCCTCGTCGAGGTGCTCGACGTAGGCGACGACGATCTCGCCGAGGGCGACCTCGGCCAGGCTGACCTCCTCGCGCAGCACGAGGGTCATCAGCAGGTCGAACGGACCGGCGAAGACGTCGAGGTCGAGATCGAGCTCGGCGGCTCTCATCGCGCGTCAACGATAGGGGCAGCGCAGGTCGCCAACCGTGGCGGTTCAGCGCCGCGGGCCGATCCCCATCCGGTCGCGCACGTCGGCGAGCGTGTCCGCCGCGATCTCGCCCGCCTTTGCGGCGCCCTCGGAGAGCGCCGACTCGAGCGCCGGCTCGTCGCCGCGGAGCTCGTCGTAGCGCTCGCGCACGGGCTCGAGGTAGGCGACCACGGCGTCGGCGACGGCGCCCTTGAAGTCGCCGTAGCCCGAGCCCTCGAACTCGGCCTCGATGACCGCCGGGTCGCTGCCGCGGATGACCGCCAGGACGTCGATCAGGTTCGTGACCCCCGGCTTGTCCTGGCCGCGCCGAACCTCTGAGCCCGAGTCGGTGACGGCGCTCATGACCTTCTTGCGCACGACGTCGGGCTCGTCCAGCACCAGGACTGTCCCGGCCTCGGTGCCCCCGGTCGTCGCCATCTTCGATCCGGGCTCCTGCAGGTCCATGATTCGGGCGCCGAGCGCGGGGATCCGGTGCTCGGGGACCGTTAGGGTCTCGCCGAAGCGCTCGTTGAAGCGCCGCGCGATCTCGCGCATCAGCTCGACGTGCTGGCGCTGGTCGTCGCCCACCGGAACCTCGTTGGCCCGGTAGGCCAGCACGTCCGCCGCCTGCAGCACCGGGTAGGTGAAGAGGCCGGAGGACACGAACGCGCCCTGGCGCCCCTCCAGCAGCTCGCGCTTGTCCTTCCACTGGTTCATCCGGTTGAGGTCACCCCAGGCGGTCACCGCGCCGAGAAGCCAGGCCAGCTCGGTGTGCTCGCGAACGTCGGACTGGCGAAAGAGGATGCAACGGACGGGGTCCAGCCCGGCGGCCAGCAGGATCGCGGTGGTGTCGTAGAGGCGCTCGCGCAGCTCGGCGGGATTGAAGTCGACCGTGATCGCGTGCAGGTCGACGATGCAGTAGATCGCCTCGCCCCGGTCCTGTCCCTCGACGTACTGGCGGATGGCCCCGATGTAGTTGCCGAGGTGCTTGCGCCCGGTGGGCTGGATGCCGGAGAAGATGCGCATGGGAACGAGGAATCTATTGCGTGGTTGAACCCGCAAGATCGCTGCCGCGGGGAACGTCGTGCATGAAAACGGGGCCGAAGTGGGAAACTGGGATGTGAGGCCGATTAGTTTTCAGGTCGACCCCGGTCTCCACTAACGAGCTATGGCAAGAGCAATTTGGTCAGGCAGCATCTCCTTCGGGCTCCTCAACGTGCCCGTGAAGCTGTACAGCGCCGTCTCGCGGCGCCAGATCAGCTTCCGCGAGCTCCGCGAGTCCGACTCCTCCCGCGTGCGCCACAAGCGTGTCGCCGAGGCCGACGGCGAGGAGGTCGCCTACGAGGAGATCGTCAAGGGCTACGAGCTGGCCCCCGACCAGTACGTCGTCTTCTCGCGCGACGAGCTCGAGGAGCTCGACCCGAAGAAGACCAAGGCGATCGAGGTCGAGGCGTTCGTCGACCTCGACGACATCGACCCCATCTACTTCGTGCAGCCGTACTACCTGGGGCCCGAGGCCGGCGCCGAGCGCGCCTACGGCCTGCTGGTCAAGGCGATGGCGGACGAGCGCAAGGTCGCCGTCGCCCGCTTCGTGCTTCGAAACAAGGAGCACCTGGCGGCGCTGCGGCCGATGGGCGACGTGCTGACGTTGACGACGATGCGGTTCGCCGACGAGATCGTGCCCCCTGCCGAGCTTGACGGGGTCGTGCCGGAGGAGCTCGAGAAGCCGAAGGCCAAGGAGCTCCAGATGGCGAAGCAGCTGGTCGGCTCGCTCACCTCGGACTTCGACCCGGACGAGTTCCACGACGAGTATCGCGAGGAGCTCTTGGCGCGCATCGAGGCCAAGGCCCAGGGCGAGGACCTGGTGCAGGCGGTCTCGGAGGAGCCCACGCCGACCAAGGCGCCCGACCTGATGGCCGCGCTGGAGGAGAGCCTCGCGGCCGTCAAGGGCGAGCCCCTGGCGGCGGGCTCGAAGTCCCCGAGCAAGTCGTCGTCGAAGTCGTCGTCCTCGAACGGCCGCAAGTCCACCTCCAAGTCGAAGTCCAAGAGCGCGTCGAAGTCCGGCGCCAAGGGCTCGTCGCGATCGCGAAGCAAGGCCAAGGCCGCGAAGTAGAGGTCGACGGGCGCAGCCTGTCGCTGACCAACCTCGACAAGGTGATGTGGCCGAAGGCCGCGTTCACCAAGGGCGATGCGATCAACTACTACGCGCGGGTCGCCCCGGCGCTTCTGCCGCACCTGGCCGGCCGGCCCCTGACACGGGTGCGTTACCCCAACGGCGTGGACGAGGCCCGCTTCTTCGAGAAGCGCGCCCCCAAGGGCACGCCGGAGTGGGTGCGCACCGCGCCGATCGTGATGGGCCGGGAGGGCGAGCTCGACTTCATCGTCTGTGACGACCTGGCCACGCTGACCTGGCTCGGCCAGCTGGCGGCGCTCGAGCTCCACCCGTCGCTGTCACTGGCCGACGACCCGGAGACCCCCACCGTCCTCGTCCTCGACCTCGACCCCGGGCCGCCGGCGAGCATCGTCGAGTGCTGCCAGGTGGCTCTCACGATCCGTGCCCTGTTCGAGCGGCTCGGCCTGGAGGCGTTCCCGAAGACCTCGGGATCGAAGGGCCTGCAGCTGTACGCGCCGCTCAACTCCGCGGTCGGTTACGACGACACGAAGCCGTTCGCCCACACGCTCGCGCAGGCGCTGGAGCGCTCGGAGCCGAAGCTGGTCCTCTCGCGGATGAAGAAGGAGCTCCGCGAGGGCAAGGTGTTCGTCGACTGGAGCCAGAACGACCGAGCGAAGACGACGGTGGCCGTCTACTCGCTACGAGCGAAGGACCATCCGACCGCATCGACGCCGCTGCACTGGGACGAGGTCTCCGAGGCGGCCGCGAAGGGCGACCCGGACCTCCTGCGCTTCGAGGCGGACGAGGTGCTGGACCGCGTGGCCGAGCACGGCGACCTGTTCGCCCAGGTCCAGGACCTGGAACAGGAGCTGCCCGACCCCGAGGCCTTCGGGGGCTAGGCGACCGGCAGCGCCTCGCGCTGGCGGTCGGCCCGGCCGACGGCGCGGACCGCGGCCGCCAGCCGGCGCACGCCCTCGCGCAGCTCCGGCGCGTCGAGGTAGCCGAACGAGATGCGCGCGTGTGCGCCGCGGGGGCGCTCGGCCATCATCGCGGCGCCGGGCAGGAAGGTGACGCCCTGGCGGACGGCCTCCTCATACAGGGCTCGTTCGTCGAACTGCCCGTTGAACGACAGCCAAAGGTGGCCGCCGCCGAGCGGCCGCTGGACGCGCGCGATCCCGCCGAGCTGATCGGTGACGGCGTCGAGGAGCACCTCGCAGCGCTCGCCGTAGAACTCGATCGCGGTGTCGAGCTGTGAGCGGTAGCCGTCCTCGGCGAGGAACCGGGCCAGAGCGAACTCGGTGATCGACGGCGTGTTGAGCATCGCGCTCCGCTTCTGGGCGACGATTCGCTCGAGCACCGGCCCGGTGGCCGCGATCCACCCGGCGCGGAGGCCGGCCGAGACGGTCTTCGAGAGCGACGAGACGTAGATCACGTGGTCGGGGGCGGATTCCCGCAGCGCGCGCAGGGGCTCGCCCTCGAAGCGCAGGTCGGCGTAGACGCCGTCCTCGACGATGAAGAACCCCTCGCGGCGGGCGAGCTCGATCAGCCTGCCGCGGCGCTCCGGGGAGAGGTCTCGGCCCGTCGGGTTGTGAAGGCGCGGCTGGAGGCAGACCAGCTTGATCTGACGCCGGCGAACGAGCTGCGCCAGGGCGTCCACGTCGAGACCATCGTCGTCGACAGGCACCGGCATCATCGACGCGCCCGTGGCGCGGATCGAGTTCAGCGACCCCGGGAACGTGGGCGACTCGACCGCCGCGATGTCGCCGGGGCGAAGCAGCGCCCGCGCCACCAGCGACAGCGCCTGGGCCGCTCCCGTCGCGGTGACGATCTCGTCCGGGGAGGTCGCGAAGCCCTGGTCGCGCCCGAGCCTTGCCAGCTCGTCGCGGAGCTCGGGAACGCCCTCGACGTCGTCGTATTGGTGCACGCGCGCGCCCTCCCGCCGCGCGACGTCCGCGAGGATCGCAGCGAAGCGTTCGGTCGGGAACAGGCTGTCGGCCGGGTAGCCCAGCATCAGCGGGATCAGGTCGTCGCGGCCGGCCTGGTGGAACATCTCGCCGACGATGCGGTCGGAGTGGGCCTCGACCTCGTCCGGCAGGGCGTAGAGCTGCCACGCCGAGCCGTCCGACCCCTCGGCGAGCGCTTGGCCGGCCTCGGGCGCCGTCTGGCGGACGAACGTCCCCCGCCCGACCCTGCCGGCGACGAGGCCCATCTCGGCGAGCTTGCGATACGCGCGCGCCGCGGTCAGGTGGTTGACACCGGCGAGCTCGGCCAGCTCGCGCGTGGGAGGAAGCTGATCGCCGGGAGCAAGCTCGCCGGCGTCGATCGCGGCGCTGAAGGCGTCGGCGATCTGGGCGGTGACCGAGCGGTCACCCTCGCGATCCAAGTCAGACAATCTTTGTTTGTATGACATTGACATGTAGTACGCCTCTCCGTAGTCTTGCCCTATCGCGCTCGTATGGGGCGCGGGCCGACAACATAAGTATTACCCAGGGGGACGCAAATGTCAAACAATTACTCCCACAAGCCGCACACCGCCTTGATCAGCCAGGTCACCGTCCGTGAGGCGACCGCCGACGACGGCGGAGCCCTGCGCCGCCTGGCCGAGCTCGACTCGAGCCACGTCCCGGCCGACCCGATGGTCGTTGCCGAGGTCGGCGGCGAGATGCGGGCCGCGGTCTCCATGTCCGACGGCGGCGTGATCGCCGATCCCTTCCATCCCACCAAGGAGGTGGTCGAGATGATGAAGATCCACGCGAAGGCGCCGGCCGCCAGGCGCGCTCTCGGCTATTCCGGCCGTCAGCGTCCCCTGCCGACGTCGCCCAGCATCCCAGGGTTCCCGGTCCTCCCGGCGAACTGAGCCTCCCCCCACACACCCCAGCGAACGCCGGGCGCGAACGCGCCCGGCGTTCGCGTTTTAGGATGCGTGCCATGCGCCGGGCGCTCGCCTTCCTCGCCCTGATCGCAGCGCTCGCCGTCGCCGCTCAGGCCGGCGCTCGCGCCGATCATGAGACGAGGGTCAAGCGGATCGAGCGCCCCGGCTACTCCTGCGGGGCAGACCGAAGCCGGAAGATCGAGCTCACCTAGCCGACCGGCTGGCGGACGACCGGCCTGCGGCTGGCGGTCGCCTCGTCCAGGCGCCGGACCGGGGTCGTGTAGGGCGCCTCGTGGAGGATCGCCGGGTCCTCCTCGGCCTCGCGCAGGATCGAGTCGATGGCGTCGGCCAGCTCGTCGAGTGACTCGCGCGTCTCGGTCTCGGTCGGCTCGAACATCAGCGCCTCGTCGACCAGCAGGGGGAAGTAGATCGTCGGTGGGTGGAACCCGTAGTCCAACAGGCGCTTCGCCACGTCGAGCGTCTTCGCCTGGAGGTCGCGCTTGGCCGGCGCACCCGACAGGACGAACTCGTGCATCGGCAGGCGCTCGAACGCCAGCGGCAGGTACTTCGCTGCCCGGCCCCGCTTCAGCCTCGCCAGCAGGTAGTTGGCGTTCAGGACCGCCGTCTCGGACGCGTCGCGAAGGCCGTCGCCGCCGAGCGAGCGGATGTAGGCGTAGGAGCGAACGAACACGCCGAAATTGCCCTGGAAGCCGCGCAGGCGGCCGATCGACTTCGGCTGCGAGTGGTCGAGGTCGAACCGCGGCCCAATTCCATTGGAGCCCTCGTGTCTGGCGATCCGGGGCACCGGCAGAAACGGGGCGATCCGCTCGGACACCGCGATCGGACCGGCGCCTGGCCCGCCGCCGCCATGCGGCTGCGAGAAGGACTTGTGCAGGTTGAGGTGGCAGATGTCGAACCCCATGTCGCCCGGCCTCGTGAAGCCCATGATCGCGTTCAGGTTGGCGCCGTCGTAGTAGAGGGTCCCCCCCGCGTCGTGCACGAGCGATGCGATCTCGGCGATGTTCTCGTCGAAGACGCCCAGGGTGTTCGGGTTGGTCAGCATCAGGCATGCGACCTGCTCGTCGACCTTCTCGCGGAGGTCGTCCAGGTCCACCCCGCCCCGGTCGTCCGTGGCGACCTTGACGACGTCGTAGCCGGCCATCGTCACGGTCGCCGGGTTGGTGCCGTGCGACGTGTCGGGCGTCAGGACCTTCGTCCGTTCCTCGCCGCGGTCCTCGTGGTACGCGCGGGTAAGGAGCAGCCCGGCCAACTCGCCGTGGGACCCCGCCGAGGGCTGCAGGCTCACGTGGGGCAGCCCCGTGACCTCGGCGAGCGCGCGCTCGAGGTTCCACATCAGCTCCAGGGCGCCCTGCGCCCGCTTCGGGTCCTGCGCGGGGTGCAGGCGCGCGTGGCCGGGGAGCCCCGCCACGCGCTCGTTCAGGCGCGGGTTGTGCTTCATCGTGCACGAGCCCAGCGGATACGGGCCGGTGTCGAGGTCGAAGTTACGGCGCGAGAGCCGGTTGTAATGACGGACGATCTCCGGCTCGGAGACCTCGGGCAGCTCGGCCGGGGCCTCGCGGAGCATGTTGGCGGGGATCAGGTCCGCGAGCTCGCGCTCGGGCACGTCCAGGGACGGGAGCGTGGCCGCGCGGCGGCCCGCGACCGAGCGCTCGTAGATCGTGATCGCGTGCTCACGCTGCTGCGTGGTGGGGATATCGGCGTTGGCCGGGGGCGGCGAGGGAGCGGAGCTGATCACGTCGCGACCTCGGCCGGCGTCTTCATCCCGCTATCCGGGAGCAACCCGCCGTTCGTCGCTTGGATGGCGCGTTGGAGTGTGTCGGCAAGGCGGTCGATGTCCTCGCGGCTTCGCCGCTCGGTGATGGCCACGAGCAGGCCGTTCTCGTGCTCTGGGTAGTCGCGCGCGAGGGGGTACCCGGCCGCAATCCCATCCTCACTGACCCGATCCAACACGTCCTGAACCGGCGCCTCGAGCCTGACCGCGAACTCGCGGAACACCGGCGCCTCGTGGAGCAGCTCGACCCCATCGACGGAAGCCAGGCGCTCCCGTGCATAGGCCGTCCGCTGGGCCAGGAGCTCGCCCAGCTCGACCAGGCCGCGCTTGCCCAGCCAGGCCAGGTAGACGACGCCCGCCAGCGCGTTCAGAGCCTGCGAGGTGCAGATGTTGTGGGTGGCCTTCTCGCGGCGGATGTGCTGCTCGCGCGTTTGCAGCGCCAGCACGAAGCCGCGGCGGCCGTCGGCATCGGTCGTCTCGCCGGCGATCCGGCCCGGCATCCGGCGCATGTGCGCCTCGGTGGCCGCGAAGAAGCCGAACGACGGGCCGCCGAAGTCGAGCCGGTTGCCCAGCGGCTGGCCCTCGCCGAGGGCGACGTCGATTCCCGCGTCGCCGGGCGGGCGGAGCACCCCGAGCGCGGTCGGGTCCACCGCGGCCACGGCCAGGGCGCCGGCGCTGTGGGCGACCGCGGCGAGGCCCTCCAGGTCCTCGACGGCGCCAAGGAAGTTCGGGTTCTGGACGAAGACGGCCGCTGTGTCGTCGTCGACGGCGGCCGAGAGCTCAGTCGCGTCGGTCACGCCTTCGGCCAGCCCCACCTCGACCACCTCGGCACCGAACCCGCGCGCGTAGGTGCGGAGCGCCGCACGGCTGTGCGGGTGGAGCGCCCGCGACGCGACGAGCCTGGTCCTCCCGGTGGCGCCCAACGCGAGGTACGCGGCGGACGCGACCGACGAGGGCCCCTCATACAGCGAGGCGTTCGCGACCGGGAGGCCGGTCAGCTCCGCGATCGCGGTCTGGAACTCGAACATGACCTGAAGCCCGCCCTGGGAGACCTCGGGCTGGTAGGGCGTGTAGGGCGTCAGGAACTCGGAGCGCTGCGTGATCGCGTCGATCAGCGCCGGGACGTAGTGGTCGTACATCCCGGCGCCCAGGAAGCAGGTCTCGGCGTCGGCGTGCGCGTTGCGCTCCGCGAGCGCCGCCAGGTGATCGAAGCACTCGGTCTCGGACAGGCCGTCGTCGAGGCCCAGCGGGCGGTCAAGGCGCAGGTCGGCGGGGATCGCCTCGAACAAGGCGTCCACGGACTCGACGCCGATCGCCTCCAGCATCGCGGCACGGTCGGAATCGGTCGCTGACGTGTAGCGGCTCACCCCGTTGATCGTAGAGAGGGCGACGGCGCGCCCGGGTCAACTAGCCGGACAGGAGCTCGCGGTAGGCGGCGACGTCCAGCAGCGCGTCGGCCTCAGCGGGCTCGGTGAGCTTCACCTTCGCCAGCCAGCCGTCGCCGTAGGGGTCCTCGTTGATGACCTCGGGGCTGTCCGTCAGCTTCTCGTTCACCTCGAGGACCTCGCCCGAAAGGGGGGCGTAGACGTCCGAGACGGCCTTCACCGACTCGACCTCGGTGTAGGGCTGGTCCTTGGCGATCGTGGCCCCGATCTCAGGCGGCTCGTAGAAGACGACCTCGCCCAGCGAGTCCTGCGCGTACCAGGTGATGCCGAAGGTGGCGACCTCGCCGTCGATCCGGGCCCAGTCGTGCTCGGGGTGGTACTTCAGGTCCTCGGGGTAGCTCTCCTCGGCTGCCAACTCAGCTCTCCTTCGTCGCCTTCTTCTCGTAAAGCGGCCTGGACTCTATGCGGGCCGAGCGGCGACGGCCCCTCACGTCGATCTCGACCTCGGTCCCCGCCTCGGCCAGGTCGCTGCGGACGTAGGCCATTCCCGCGCCGACGTCCAGGCAGGGCGACAGGGTGCCGCTGGTCACGACGCCCGCCGACTCGTCGCGGGCGATCACCTCGTTGCCCTGCCGCGGGATCCCGGGCCCCGTCAGCACGAAAGGCGCGAGGCGCTCGCCGGCGCCCGCGGACCGCACGGCGGCGATCGCATCGGAGCCGATGAAGCCCGTGTCCTCCTTGCAGCACCATCCGAGGCCCGCCGAGATCGGGTCGCGGTCGACCGACAGGTCGTTGCCGTAGAGGTGAAAGCAGACCTCGAGGCGCAGCGTGTCCCGCGCGCCGAGGCCGGCGGGGGTGGCGCCCGCGTCAACCAACGCATCCCAGAGGGCTGGGGCGGCCCCGGGCGGAACCATGATCTCGACGCCGTCCTCGCCGGTGTAGCCGGTGCCGCAGACGAGGGCTTCGGCGCCATCGCCCAGGGGCGCTTCCTGGGTGTGCATCCGCGCCGGCAGCTCGGAGCCCAGCGCCCGCGACGCGATCCCCCGGGCCCGCGGGCCCTGGACGGCCAGCATCGCCCAGTCGCCGATCGAGTCGGCGACCTGGACGTCGAACCCATCGGCGTGCCGGAGGAACCACCCCAGGTCCGTCGCGTGGTTGGAGGCGTTGGTGACGGTCAGGTAGCGATCGTCGGCCAGGCGATAGGTGAAGAGGTCGTCGAGCACGCCCCCGTCGTCGCGGCACATGACCGAGTACTGCGCGCCGCCCACCTCGATCGCCGACACGTCGTTGGAGAGGACGCGCTGGAGCAGGTCGAGCGCGCCGGGCCCCGACGTCTCGATCTCGCCCATGTGCGAGACGTCGAAAACCCCGCACCCGGTCCGCACCGCCACGTGCTCCTGGCGCACGCCCTCGTACTGGACCGGCATCTCCCAGCCCGCGAAGTCCACGAGCTTCGCGCCGGCGGCGACGTGGGCGTCGTAGAGAGGGGTGCGTCTGAGGGCCGGGGTCATCCCGGCGCAGGCTAGATGGCTCAGGTGTCGCGCAGGAAGCTGGGGACGTCGATGTCGTCGTCGGACACGCGCAGGTCGCGGCGCTCGGTGTCGCCGAGCGCGCTGATGCTGCGCTTGCGCGAGCGCTCGCGGGTGCGGATCGGGGTCCGCGCCAGCGTCTCGAAGCCCTCGAAGCCCGTGGCGATGACGGTCACCCGGACCTCGTCGCCCATCGTCGTGTCGATGACGGTGCCGAAGATGATGTTCGCGTTCTTGTCCGCGGAGGCCACGACCAGCTCGGCCGCCTCGTCGACCTCGAACAGGTTGAGGTCCTCCGAGCCGGTGACGTTCAGGAGCATCCCGGTCGCGCCGTCGATCGACTCCTCCATCAGCGGCGAGGACACGGCCATCTTCGCGGCCTCGACGGCGCGCGACTCGCCCGACGCCGAGCCGATGCCCATCATCGCCGAGCCGGCGTTGGACATCACGGTCCGCACGTCGGCGAAGTCGAGGTTGATCTGGCCGGGGGTGGTGATCAGGTCGGTGATCCCCTGGACGCCCTGGCGCAGGATGTCGTCGGCGATCCGAAAGGCCTCCTGGACGGAGGTCTGGCGCTCGACGACCTGGAGCAGCTTCTGGTTGGGGACGATGATCAGCGTGTCGACCTTCGCTCGGAGCTTGTCGATCCCCTCGAGCGCCTGCTGCATGCGCCGGGCGCCCTCGAACTCGAACGGCTTGGTGACCACGCCGACCGTCAGCGCGCCGATCTCCTCCTTGGCGATCTCGGCGATGACGGGCGCCGAGCCGGTGCCCGTGCCGCCGCCCTCGCCCGCGGTGACGAAGACCATGTCGGCGCCCTTCAGCGCCTCCTTGATGTCGTCGCGGGACTCGGCGGCCGCGCCGGCGCCGACGTCGGGGTCGGCCCCCGCGCCGAGCCCGTGCGTCAGCTCGTGCCCGATCGAGAGCTTGATGTCCGCCTCGCAGGCCTGGAGCGCCTGCACGTCGGTGTTGACGGCGATGAACTCGACGCCCTTGAGGCCCGCGTCGACCATCCGCGAAACGGCATTGGTGCCGCCGCCGCCGGATCCGACGACCTTGATTACGGCGAGATACGAGGACTCGACCATGGCTCCCGGGTGAAAGTGCGTTGACCCTTTTGCGTCCGAGGGTAAAGCCAAACTTGAGGGTTTCCCTCAACAGCCTCCCTAGACGTGTGGATGACCGTACGCCATCAGAGAGGAGGTGTCAATCTCCAGCACCATACCCGGCACGGAATCGTGCAATCACCCAAAGCCTCGATCACCAGTCGAGGGTCTGCCGAGGGCGCCTAGCCTCAGGCCGTGGTTCAGAGTGCGGGCTCGACGGGCGTCACCACGGGCTCCTCGGGCACGGGCTCGGCCGTCTCGACGGTCGGCGCCGCGGCGCCGCCCACCGCCGGGCGCTCGGGCGCGCGGACATCGATGTAGGTAAGGGTCTCGAGCTTGGGGTCGGCGAGCACGGCGGCCGCAGCGGCCCACTTGCGCCCCGCCTCCTCGGCGGTCCCGAAGCGGATCGGGATCTCGCCCTTCATCGTCACCTCGACGCCGCGCTCGCCCTCGAAGGACATCCGCTCGATCAGCCCCAGCAAAGGCTCCGGAGCGGCGCCGGCGATGGCGGCCTGGGCCAGCGGCTCGCCTGCCAGCCGCTCCGGGGGCAGCTCGTCAAGCCCGATCAGCGGAAGCTCCTCGCGAGCATCGTCGCTCAAGTCGAGGCCCCGGAGCAGGGTGCCGTCGCCTGCGGCTGGCACGGTCTCGCCCCCGGCTGCGACGAGCAGGGCGGGCCTGCGCTCGACGACCTCGATCGTCAGGCCGTGCAGCAGATCCGGGTGGGCGCTGACCGAGACGACGGTGGGGAAGCCCGCCACCGCGTCCTCGAGCTTGGACTCGCTGACGTGAAGGGTCGTCATCGAGCCCGCCGCCTCGGTGAGGGCCGCTTCGATCCCCCCCTTGTCGGCGGAGCTGACCCCGCTCACGTTGACGTCGCGGACCGCCACCAGCGAGGAGTCCCGGAACCAGCCGAAGTACCCGGCTGTCAGCCCGGCGACGAGCACCACCAACAACACCAGCGCCGTCCGCAGCGAGGGGAGGCGGCCGCGGCGGCCTTCGCTGGCCCGGCGCCTTGGAGCGGGTCGCTTGGCCGTCGCGCGCTTCTTCCCAACCGGGCGCTTCGTCGCCCCCTGGCGCTTCGGGGCGGCCTGGCGCTTCTTGGCGGGCCGGCGCTTGGGGGCCGTCCCCTGCCGGGGCTTCCCACGCTTGGGGGCGGCCGTTGCGCCGTGCCCGCGCCGGGGTGCGGCGCGGGACGCCGAGCGGCGCTTTCCGGCAGGCGTTGATGCGCGGCTTGAGGCCACGCTCCTAGGTTCGCCCTCGACCCTCGCGCTTCCTGCCTGGGGGCGGGCCGGGGATCAGCCCAGGTCCCAGCCGTCGGGCCAGGTCACGTCGCCCAGGATCTGAACCTCGGGCTCCAGCACAACACCGAAGCGCTCGTGCACTCGGCGGCGCCCCTGGGCCATCAGCTCGAGGATGTCGGCGGTGGTCGCGCCATCGGCGTTCTCGACGAAGTTGGCGTGCTTCGGCGCGAACCGCGCGCCTCCCACCTGGAGCCCACGGCAGCCGGACGCGTCGAGGAGCTGCCCGGCGCTTCGCCCCTGCGCCCGCTCGTCCTCGGGGTTCTTGAAGGTCGAGCCGAACGTCTTGATTCCGGACGGCTGGGCCTCGCGTCGCTTGCCGCGCATCTCGGCAAGCGTGGCGCGGATTGAATCCGGGTCCGCCTCCGCCAACGCGAAGGCCGCCCGCGCGACCACGTCGGACGGACCCAGGTTCGAGCTGCGGTAGGCGAAGCCGAGGTCTGCGGGAACGCGGCGCTGGATGCCCGCCGCGCCGGCGACGTCGACCCACTCGAGCACTCGAGCCAGCTGACCGCCGTAGGCGTTCGCGTTCATCCGCACCGCCCCGCCGACGGTTCCAGGAATGTTGATCCCGAACTCGAGCCCGGTGAGCCCCCACCGCGCCGTCTTCGCCGTCGCCGACGGCAGCCGGGCGCCGCCGCCGCAGACGAGCATCGTGCCGTCGCGCTCGGCCGCCGCGAGCTCGCCGTCGAGCTTCAGCACGAGGCCGCGAAAGCCCTCGTCGCCGACGAGCAGGTTCGACCCGGACCCCACGATCCCCAGCCGGTGGCCCTGGGCGTCGGCCCAGGCGAGCAGGCCGACCAGCTCTGACTCCGTCGATGGGCGGGCGAACAGGTCCGCCGGCCCGCCGGCCCGCACGGTGGTGAGCCGCGCCAGAGGGTAGTCGCGCTCGACGCCGGCCGGAACGCTCATGCCTCCTCCCCGCCCTCGGCGACCAGGCGATCAGCCAGGCGGAAGACGTCGCCGGCGCCCAGCGTCACCAGCAGGTCGCCGTCGCCAAGGCGCGGCGCCAGGGCGCGTTCGGCTACGCCCGTATCGCGAAGCCACCACACGGGACGGCCCGCCGCGTGATCGGCCGCCTCCCGCGCCACGTCGAGGCCGCTGACCCCCGCCAGGGGCCCGACCGGCTCCTCGCGGGCCGCGTAGACGTCGAGCACGCCGATCTCGTCGGCGGCGGCCAGCGCGGCGCCGAAGCGACGCGCGAGCGCCTTCGTGCGCGAGTAGAGGTGGGGCTGGAACACCGCGATCAGCCGCCGCGGCTCGAGCTCGCGCAGCGCCTCGAGGGCGGCCGCCACCTCGGTCGGGTGATGGGCGTAGTCGTCATACACCGTGGCGCCCGCCCGCGTCCCCTTGCGCTCCAGGCGGCGCAGCATGCCGGGGAAGGTCTCGAGCCGCACAGCCGCATCGGCCGGCGCGGCGATCCCCGCCAGCTCGAGCGCCGCCAGCGCGCCGCGGGCGTTGAGCTGGTTGTGGCGGCCCGGGACCGCCAGGTCGAGGGGCGGCCCGGGCACCTCGGCGTCGAAGCGCACCACCTCGCCGGCGGCGCCGCCCAGCGCCTCCAGCCCCGCGCCAGGCCCGATCGCGACCGCCCGCGCCGGTTCCGCGAATGCCTCGAAGGCGGCCATGAGCTCGGCTCGGGATCCCCAGCGCGAGTGATGGTCGAGCTCGACGTTCGTGATCACGGCGACCTCGGGCGCCAGCTTCAGGAAGCTTGCGTCGGACTCGTCCGCCTCGGCGATGACCCACTCGCTGGACGCCACCCAGTCGGCGTTGGCGGCCGTGCCCTCCGGGCCCGCACCGGGCAGCTCACCCCCCAGGAGCCACGACGCCTCCCCCCGCATGGCCCAGGCCAGCATGCCGGCGGTCGTGGTCTTCCCGTGGGCGCCGGCGACGGCGATCAGGCGCTTTGACGCGCACAGCTCGGCCAGGAGCTCGCCGCGGTGGATCACGCGCTGCCCTCGCTCGCGGGCGATCAACAGCTCGGGGTTGTCCTCGCCCACCGCCGTCGAGACGACGATCTCGGCGTCCTGCGGGACCACGGCCGCGTCGTGGCCCAAGCGGGCGTCGATGCCCGCCGCCACGACCCGCCGGAAGTAGGCGCTCTCGGCGCGATCGCTGCCCGACACGACGGCCCCTCGAGCGTGGCTGACCAGAGCCAGCCCGCTCATCCCGGCGCCCCCGATCGCGATGAAGTGAAGGGATCTGCCGTCGAGATCGCTCATCCGAGAAGGCCGAGGATCTCGGAGGCGACGCGGTCGGCGGCGTCCGGGCGGGCCAGCTCGGCGGAGGCTCGCGACATCTCCTCCAGGCGCGCCGCGTCCCCGAGCAGGGCGCCGGCGGCAGAGACCACGGCCTCGCCGTCGAGGTCGGCGTCGTCGATCACGATCGCGGCGCCGGCATCGCGCATCCACTCCGCGTTCAGCCGCTGGTGATCGGCCGCCGCATGGGGATAGGGGACCAGGATCGCCGGCCGCCCCGCCGCCGCCAACTCGAAGATCGAGCCCCCCGAGCGGGCCAGGACGAGGTCGCAAGCAGCGAGGGAATCGGCCAGCCCGGGCTCGTAGGCGAGCAGGGTGTAGCCGGCCACGCCACCGGCCGCGTCCAGGCGCGCCCGGGCGTCGGGGTAGTCACGCTGGCCGGCGATGTGCAGCACGTGGTAGGAGCGCGCCGGCGCCGACGGATCCGCGAACGCGTCGAGCGCCGCGAGGTTGATGCTGCGGGCGCCCTGGCTGCCCCCGAAGACCAGCAGGCAACGCGCATCCGGGGCGATCCCGAAGCGCTCTCGGGCCGAGCCGCGGTCAGCGCGCGAGATGTCCGCCGGGACCGGCCGGCCGGTGACGACGTAGCGTTTGCCTTCGAGCCCGGGGATCGCGAAGGCCAGGCACACCCGTCGAGCCCGCCGCGCCAGCAGCCTGTTGGCCAGCCCCAGGTGGCGGTCGGCCTCGGTCAGGACCAGCGGCAGGCCAAGGCGAAGCGCGGCCAAGCCCCCGGGGCCGGCGACGTAGCCGCCGCCGCCCATGACCACGTCGGCACCGCGCTCGCGCAGAACCCGCCGCGCCGCAGGCACCGCCCGGGCCGCAAGCGCCGCGGCGCCCACGGCCTTAAGCGGGTTCCCGCGGTCGATGCCTCGAACGTCGAGCAACTCGACCTCGTAGCCGGCCGCGGGCACGAGCTCGGCCTCCAGGCGCCCCCGCGCGCCCAGGAAGAAGACGTCCGCCCCACGCTCGCGCAAGGCGTCAGCGACGGCGAGAGCCGGTACGACGTGCCCGGCGGTCCCTCCCGCGGCTATCGCGACCCTTGGCACGGCTGGACGAGCTCCTCCTTCGGCCGCCCTCGCGGCCCCCTTCGACGACCCTCAGTCTTTCAGCGCGCGTGCGTTTGCGCCGCGAGGCGGCGGGCTTGGGCCTCGCCGCGGGCACCTTCGCGCCGTCGGCGATGTTCAGCAGCAGGCCCACCGCGGCCAGCAGGACGAGCAGGCTCGAGTTCCCGTAGGAGACGAACGGCAGCGGCACACCGGTCAGGGGCGCGAGGCCCATGACGGCGAAGAGGTTGATCGTGGCCTGGACCATCACCAGGGACACGAGGCCGGCGGCCAGAAGCTTGGTGTAGCGGTCCTTCGCCCGCTGCGCCGTGCGCAGCCCGGCGTAGGCGAAGAGCCCGAACAGCCCGGCCAGCCCGGCCATGCCGACGAGGCCCATCTCCTCGCCGATCACCGCGGCGATCATGTCCGTGTGGGCCTCGGGAAGGTAGAAGGCCTTTTGCAGGCTGCCTCCGACGCCGACGCCGAAGACGCCTCCCGATCCCAGTGCGATCTGGGCCTGCGTGGCCTGGAAGCCAGCGCCCGCGGGATCGGCGCTGGGGTTGATGAAGCCCGTGAGCCGCTCCATCCGGTACGGCTCGATCATGATCGCCAGGAGGATCGCGGCGACCAGCACGCCGGCCACGATCCCGAGGCTTCGCATGCGCGCTCCGGCGGCCACCAAGAGCGCGAAGCCCGTGAAGCACGCGACCATCGCGGTCCCCAGGTCGGGCTCCATCACGACGAGTAGGCAGACCAGGCCCACCGGCGCCAGGAACGGCACCATGTCGCGCACCGACCGGGTGAGCTGCGGCCGCGTCGCCAGGAGCGCCGCCCCGTGGAGGACCAGCGCGACCTTGGCGATCTCCGAGGGCTGGATCTGAAACAGCCCTGCCCCCAGCCACCGCTTGGCCCCGTTGACCTCGATCCCGATTCCCGGCACCAAGACGAGAAGCAGGAGCGCGATCGAGACGGCCATGATCACCGGGGTGAGCCGGTAGACGATGGTGACGCCCCGCACGGCGAGCACCCGCATCGCCAGCAGCCCGAACACCCCGAAGAGGACGGTTCGCTTGAGGTAGTACGCGCTGTCTCCGCTGTCGCCCAGGAGGGCGGTCGTAGACGAGGCGCTGAAGACCATCACCACGCCCAGCGCCACCAGGCAGAGCGTGGCCGTCAGGAGCAGCGAGTGCTCGATCGGCGGCGATCCCGCACGGCGGCGGGGTCCCAGGGCCCGAAGCCGAAGGACGCTCACGCCAGCGCCTCCACCAGCGCCCGGAAGTGCTCGCCCCGGGCCTCGTAGTCCGGGTAGGCGTCGAAGCTGGCGCATGCCGGGGCCAGCAGGACGACCTCGCCCTCCGCTGCCGAGAAGGCGGCGAGGCGAACGGCCTCGGCGAGGTCTCGGGGCCGGTGGCGCTTGACGCCGCTCTCCCAGGCCTCGGCGAGATCGTCGTCGAGATCCTGCGCCGTGTCGCCGAGGAGGTAAGCGGAGCCGGCATGCCGCGACAGCGGCTGGGCGAGCTCGGAGAAGCGCTCGCCCTTGGCGCTGCCCCCCAGGATCACGTGAAGGGGGGCGTCGAAGGAGAGGATCGCGGCGCGCGCGGCGGCGACGTTCGTGGCCTTGGAGTCGTTCACGTAGGTGACCCCGCCCACCACGCCGACCCGCTCGAGGCGGTGCGGCACGCCCTCGAACGAGCGCAGGCCGGACGCGACGTCGTCGCGCGGCACCCCCATCGCCAGCGCGGCCGCGGCGGCTGCCATCGCGTTGGCGGCGTTGTGCGGGCCGATCAGCTTCAGCTCCGCGAGGTCCACGAGGGCCTCGCCGGAGGCGACGATCGTCTCGCCGTCACAGACGACATCGCAGTCGGGGCCGTCGCAATCGCGACAGAACGCGATCCTCCGCCCACAGCCGCCCAGGTCGCGGCCGCGCAGCGATTCGTCGCAGCCGTTGAAGACCGCGTGGTCGTCGTTGCCCTGGTTGGCGAAGATCCGCAGCTTGGCGGCGAGGTAGGCGTCCAGCGTGCCGTGGCGATCGAGGTGGTCGGGGCTCAGGTTGAGCAGCACCGCGCACTCCGGGGCGAACGCCTCGGAGTCCTCGAGCTGGAACGAGGAGGCCTCGCAGACCACGGTCGCGTCGGCGGGTACCGACCCGGCGAGCGACGCCAGCGGCGTTCCGACGTTGCCGGCCACGGCCACCGGGCGGCCGGCCGCGCGCCAGACCTCGCCGAGCAGCTCGGCGACGGTGGTCTTGCCGTTGGTGCCGGTCACGGCCACGAACTGGTTCTCAAGCAGCCGCCAGGCGAGCTCGAGCTCGCCGATGACGGGGACGCCCCGTTCGCGGGCGCGGGCGACGGCCGGCGCCGAGGCCGGGACCCCGGGGCTCTTGACCAAGCAGCGGGCACTGTCCAGGTGGGCGATCCCATCGTCATTCAGACTGACTTCGACGCCCAGGGCCGCCACCCCTCCCACGCCCGCCGGCGACCCGGAGTCGACGCCGATGACGTCCTCCCCCCGCTCGGCCAGGAGCCGCGCCGCCGCCTGCCCGGAACGAGCCATCCCGACCACGAGGTACGGCCCCTCGGGCAGCGGGGGCCGTGGCTTCGCCGAGCCCATGCCTGGGGATTCGCCCCGCGGGCGAGGCTCCCTTTATCCGAGGGAGTTCTGGAAGAGCACGTAGCCGATGCCGGCGCACACCGCGGCGACGATCCAGAAGCGCAGCATGATCTTGGTCTCAGACCAGGCGAGCATCTCGAAGTGGTGATGGACCGGGGCCATCAGGAGCACCCGGCGGCGAAACAGCTTGAAGCTGGCGACCTGGATCGCGACCGACAGCGCCTCGATCACGAAGATCCCGCCGAGGATGATCAGGAGCAGCTCGGTCTGCGTCATCACGGCCAGCGCCCCGATCGCCGCCCCAAGCCCGAGTGAACCGGTGTCGCCCATGAAGATCGACGCCGGGAAGGCGTTGAACCAGAGGAAGCCGATCGAGGCGCCGACGAAGCAGGCCGACAGCAGCGCCAGGCCCTCCTGCCCGGTCGTGATCGTGATGGCCATGTAGGCCAGGAGCACGATCCCGCAGGCCCCGGCAGCGAGCCCGTCGAGGCCGTCGGTGAGGTTGACGGCGTTGGAGGCCCCGGCGATCACGAGGAAGACGAAGATCAGGTAGACGACTGGGCCAACGTCGATCTCGCCCCCGAATATCCGCGATTGCAGCACCGGATCGAGCCCTACCACCTCGGTCGCCACGTACCAGAGCCCAACGGCGAGGGCGATCTGGGCAAGCAGCTTGTAGCGCGCCGCGAGGCCCAGGGAGCGGCGCTTGGAGATCTTGATGAAGTCGTCCGCGAACCCGATGGCCGCCGCTCCGAGCGCGACCCCGAAGACCGCCAGGCTCTGCGTGTCGCGCTCCGACAGCACCAGGAATGGGACGGCGATCGCGAGGAAGATGACGAGCCCCCCCATCGTCGGCGTGCCGGCCTTCGCGTGATGCTCCTGCGGCCCCTCCTCGCGGATCTGCTGGCCGAACTCCTTGACCCGCAGGTACTCGATGAACCTGGGGCCCAGGAAGATCGTGATCAGCATCGCCGCCATCCCGGCGATCAGGACCTCGCCACGGTCGATCGCGGCCGATGCGACCTCGTTGGCAAGGGCGGCAGTCAGGATCGGCGTGTCGGTGGGCATCGGCCCGGAACCGCCCTAGGCCGGGCCGCGCGTAGCGAGCAGGGCCTCGGTCAGGCGCTCGAGCCCGACCGAGCGCGAGCCCTTGACGAGCAGCGAGTCGCCGTCGCGCAGCATCGGGGCCACGATCTCGGCGGCGGCTTCGGCGTCGGCCGCCCACTCGTCGGGGGCGTACTCGTGCGCCAGCTCGCCGACCCCGATCACCGGGTCGACGCCCAGGTTCCTGGCCAGCGCCCCGACCTCGCGGTGGTAGCCGGCGGCGTCGCCTCCCAGCTCCTTCATCTCCCCCAGCACCGCGATCCGTCGCGCCTCGGGCGCCACCCCCGCGACCCCCATCGCAAGGTTCTCGAGCGCCGCGCGCATGGAGATGGGGTTCGCGTTGTAGGAGTCGTTCACGATCACGATCCCGCCGGCGAGCCGCACGAGCTCGCCGCGGAGCCGCGAGAACTCTATCCCCGGAGCCCGGCGGGCCATCGCGACAACCTCGCAGCCCAGGGCGATGCCGATGCCGATCGCGCAGAGGGCGTTCTGGACGTTGTGGGCCTCGGCGAACGGCAGCTCGAAGGTCGCTTCGCCGGCCGGTGTTGCGATCAGAGCAGCGGTGCCGTCGCCTGAGTGCGCGGCGTCGTGAACGGTGACGTCGCCGCCAGGGCCGAAGGTCAGCGTCTCCAGAGCGTCGTGGAGGTGGGGCTCGAGCGCCTCGGCATCGACGGGGATGACGGCGGTCCCGTCCGCCCCCAGGCCCTGGAGGATCTCGGCCTTCGCCTCCGCGATCGCCTCCAGCGTCCCCAGGAGCTCGAGGTGCACAGGCCCGACGTTGGTGATCGCAGCCACGTCCGGCTCGGCTATCTCGCACAGCTCGGCGATCTGTCCAAGGCCGCGCATCGCCATCTCGAGGACGAGCACCTCGGTCTCCGGCGGGGCCGAGAGGATCGTCAGCGGCAGCCCGATCTCGGTGTTGAAGTTCTCGGGGCTGGCATGGACCCGGCGGGGGATCAGGGTCCGGGCGATGTCCTTCACCGACGTCTTCCCGGTCGAGCCGGTGATGCCCACCACCTGGGAGCCGAGCTCGACGCCGCCACGCCCGCGCCAGCCGCTGGAGCGAGCGCAGCGGGTCGTCGCTGGTGAAGACCCAGCCGCCGGCCAGGCCGGCCTCGTGCTCGGGGCGCACCAGGACCCCCCAGGCACCGGACTCGAAGGGCTCCCGCCGCGTGGCGGCCGCCGTCGGTGTGCTCGCCGGGGAGCCCGAAGAAGAGGTCCCCGGGCCCGGCGGCCCGGGAGTCGATCGTGGCTCGCTCCGGGCGGTCACGTGAGCCCTCGGCGGCGATAAGGGCGCCGGCCTCGGCCGCGATCCGCTCTGGGGCCAGCTCGATCACGTGGCGGCGCGCAGCGCCCGCAGCTCCTCGCGGGCCACCTCGCGGTCGTCGAACGGGATCTTCCGGCCGCCCTCGAACTCCTGACCCTGCTCGTGGCCCTTACCGGCGACGAGAACGGTGTCTCCCGGCTGGGCGGCCTCGAGCGCAGCCGCGATCGCCGCCCGCCGATCGACCTCGACCTCGACCTCGGCGCGCCTGTTTACGACCTCCATGCCGGCGCGGATCTCGGCGACGATCGCCGCCGGGTCCTCCGAGCGGGGGTTGTCGGAGGTGACGAGGGCTAGGTCGGCCAAAGCGGCGGCCGCCGCTCCCATCAGCGGGCGCTTCTCCCGGTCGCGGTCGCCGCCCGCCCCGAACACGCAGATCAGGCGGCCCGCGGTCAGCCGCTGAGCGGCGCGCAGCACGTTCTCCAGCGAGTCGGGGGTGTGGGCATAGTCGACGAAGACCGCGAACGGCTGGCCCTCGTCGATCGGCTCCATCCGGCCCGGCACCTGCTCGGCGCCCGCCAGGGCGCCGGCGGCCTGGGCCGGGCTCGCTCCAATGGCCCCGGCGGTGGCGATCGCGGCGAGCGCGTTCGCGACGTTGAAGTGTCCCGGCAGGGCCAGCTCGACCGGGTGCTCGCCGTCGGGCGCACGGCAGCCGAACCGCGATCCGGCGGCGTCGTAGGAGACCGTCGACGGCGACGTAGTCGGCCTCCTGCGCCCGCGGCCGAGAAGCGTGACCGGCTCGGCCCCGCTGCTCGCGGAGCTCGGCCACGAGCCGGGCCCCGTAGGGGTCGTCGACGTTGACGATCGCGGCCCCCGGCGCCTCGGGCGTCCCGGCGAACAGCAGGCGCTTCGCCTGGAAGTACTCCTCCATGTCGGCGTGGAAGTCCAGGTGGTCCTGGGTGAGGTTCGTGAAGGTCGCCGCGGCGAAGCGAACCCCGTCCGCCCGGCGCAGCTCGAGGGCGTGCGAGGACACCTCCATCACGCAGGCCCGGTCGCCCGCCGTCGAGCATCTCGCGGAAGGTCCGCTGGAGGTCGATCGCCTCGGGCGTGGTCCGCTCGACCTCGGACGCGACACGCCTCCGACCACGCGCTTCACGGTCCCCAGGAGCCCGGTGGCGGTCCCGGCCGACTCGAGCACGTGGCGGAGGAGGAACGCGGTGGTGGTCTTGCCGTTGGTGCCGGTGATCCCGGCGACCCGGAGCTCGGCGGTCGGATCGCCGAAGAACGCCACCGCGGCAGGTGCCATCGCCGCCCGCGCGTCGGCCACGACCGCCTGCGGGACCGCCAGCTCGAGCGGGCGCTCGACCACCAGCGAGCCGGCGCCCGCCTCGACCGCGCCGGGCGCGAAGTCGTGGCCGTCGGCTGCGGGCGCCGGGGACGCAGAAGAAGAGCGTTCCCGCCTGGACATCGCGGCTGTCGTATGCGAGGCCGGTCACCTCGGCGCCGGGATCGGCGGTCCACTCGGCGACCGAAGCGCCGGCGAGGACCTCGCGGAGCTCCATCGCCCGCGATTCTATGGAGGCCGGCGGCTGGCTCAGCCGTCCGTTGGCACCCGACCTCGATGCCCAGGTACGGCAGCGCGAACTCCGCGATCTCGCCGAAGGCGGGCGCGGCGACCGTGCCGCCGTAGTAGTCGCCCTGCGGCTCGTCGACGGCGACCGAGACCAGGAGTTGCGGGTTCTCGGCGGGAGCGAAGCCGACGAAGGAGGCGACGAACTTCGTCTTCGAGTAGACGCCGTCCACGACCTTCTCCGCCGTGCCCGTCTTGCCGGCGAGCGTGTAGCCGGGGACGCTCACCTCGGAGGCGGTGCCGCCCGGGGCGAGCACGCCCTCGAGCATCTCGCGGACCTTCTGCGGCCGTGTCCCGCGACATGATCCGCTCGCCCTCGGGCACGTCGACGGGCTCGCCGCCCGACTCCGTCGATCACCTGCGGCGTGCGCAGACGCCGCCGTTGGCGATGGCCGAGTAGGCAGCGGCCATCTGGATCGGGGTGACCGACAGGCCCTGGCCGATCGGCAGGTTGCCCATTGTCGAGCCGGAGTACTCGCTGGGCTCGAGCACGATGCCCTGCTCCTCGCCCGGGAAGTCGATGCCCGTCGGCGCGCCGAAGCCGAACTCGCGGATCCAGTGGTCGAAGCGCTCGGCCCCCGTCTCGAGGCCGATCTTGACGGCGCCGACGTTCGACGACTGGGCGAGGATGTCGGCGACGCTGAGGGTCACGTAGCCGCGCGGGTGTGACTCCTCGATCACGCGGTCGGCGACCTGGATCGTCGGCGGCAGGTCGAACGACGTCTCGGGGGTGACGATTCCCTCCTCGAGCGCGCCCGCGACAGTGAACGCCTTGAAGGTCGAGCCGGGCTCGTAGGTGTAGCCGGTCGCCCGGTTCGCAAGCTCCTGGGGCGTGGCGCCGCCCGGGTCCGCCGGGTCCGCGGCCGGGTAGTTCGCGAGCGCCAGCACCTCGGAGGTCTGGGGGTTCATCACGATCGCCGTCGCGCCCTTCGGGCTGTACGTCTCGGCGAGGTTCTGCGAGGACCTCCTCGGTGCGGGCCTGCAGGTTGGCGTCGATCGTCAGCCGGAGGTCGGTGCCGGTCCCGGCGCGCGGTGAGGGTGTCGCGCTCGATCTCCTTGCCCAGCGCGTCGCGGACGATCTCGCGCTCGCCCTCGGTGCCGTGGAGCTCCTCCTCGTAAGAGGCCTCGAGGCCGGTCAGTCCGTTGTTGTCGATGCCAACCGATCCGATCACCTGCGAGGCGAGCTCGCCCTGCGGGTAGATCCGGCGGCTGTCGGCGAGGGTGCCGATCCCGGCCAGGTCAAGCTTGCGGACCTCCTCGGCCGTCGGCAGGTCGACCTTGCGGGCGATGTACTCGAAGCCCGAGTCGGCTTGGCCAGCACGCTCGAGGATCTCGTCGGGGTCCTCGTCGAGCGACCTCCGCCAGCTTCTGCGCGGCCTTCGGCGGGTTCTCCACCTGATACGGCGTCGCGTACATCGTCACGGCGTCCTCGCAGACCGCCAGCTCGGTGCCGTTGCGATCCAGGATCGAGCCGCGCGAGCCGGGGACCGTGACGGTCTCCATCTGCTGGCTCTGAGCGTCGGCGCTGAAGCTCCGAGCCGCGGACGCCCTGAAGCCACGAGGCCCGGGCAACGACCACGCACAGCGCCAGCGCGAACAGCGCGAAGAGCAGGCCGATGCGGCGCTCGATCAGTCCCATCGATGCTTCGCGGCGGCCGCACCCTGTCACGGCGAGCGCCAGCGTCGGTGACGGCGCGCGGTCGCGGTCGCGGTCGTCGGTGACGCCTCACCGGGACCGGGGCCGGGACTGACCGGGACCTCGGGCGCGACCGGCGGTTGGCCCGGCAGTCGTGACAGTCGGGGCCACGGCCGGGGAAGCCCGTGCGAGGCGGCGCGCCGCGATCGCCGTCGCGTCAGCCCCTCGCGGGAGGTAGCGGATCGCGCCTGGCTCGGGCACGGCCAGCCCGGCCTCGAGCGCGAACGCCTGGACCTGCTCGTTGGAGAGCTCGCCCGCGATCTGGGCCTCGAGCGCCGAGTTGGCCCGCTTGAGGCCATCGGTCTGCTGGGCGATCTTGCTGGAGGCGGAGGTCAGGCTGAGCGCCCAGACGTTGATCGCGACGATCCCGACCAGCAGCGCGCCCAGGACGCCGATCCACAGCCGTCCCCGGGTCATCCGCACCACGACCCCCGAGTCGGCGATTCCGCCGACCGCGCCGGCGGTGCGGCCGACGACGACGGGGACGAAGCCGGTCACCGGGGTGTTGCCGCGTCGCCTGCTGCGGGCCGGGCCGGGCCTTGGCGCGGGGCGCGGCCGGCGCGCCCGGGCGCCGGGCGAGGGCGCGGCTTCAGGGCGCTTCGGCTTGCGGTCGCGCGGCGGGCGGGGGATGCGGCGACGCGGCGGGCTGCAGCGGTTGCGGGCATCAGTTGCGCACCTCCGGGAGGTCGGTCCTTGGGCCCCGGAGCTTGCGTGCGACGCGAAGGCGCGCCGAGCGGGAACGCGGGTTGCGCTCGGCCTCCTCGGGCGAGGCGGCGACGGCCCGGCGGGTGAGCAGCTCGGCCTCGGCCTCGCGCGAGCAGACGCAGACGGGCAGCTCGGGCGGGCACACGCACTCGCGTGCCCGCTCGGCGAGGAAGCGCTTGACCCTGCGGTCCTCGAGCGAGTGGAAGGCGATCGCACCCATCCGGCCGCCCGTCGCGAGCAGTCCCCAGGCGCCGGGAAGCGCCCGGTCGAGGGACTCGAGCTCGTCGTTGACGGCGATCCTGATCGCCTGGAAGGTCTTCTTGGCCGGGTGGCCGCGGCCGAACCTATAGGCCGGCGGAACCGCTGCGCGTACCGCCTCGACCAGCTCGAAGGTGGTCTCGAGCGGGCGCCGGCGGACGATCTCGGCGGCGATCGAACGGGCGTGGCGCTCCTCGCCGAGCTCCCGGATAGCCGTCCGCAGGCGCTCGCCCGGCCACTCGTTGACGACGGTTCCGGCCGAGACCTCCTGGCCGGGGTCCATCCGCATGTCCAGCGAGGCGTCGGCCGCGTAGGAGAAGCCTCGTCGACGGCTGGTCGAGCTGCGGCGAGGAGACGCCAAGGTCCATGTAGGCGACGTCGAAGCGCTCGCCCGCGGCGGCGAGGTCGTCGATCGCATCGGCGAAGTCGGCGCGCACGAAGCGGGCCTCGCACTCGACCTCGCCGGCAAGCTGGCCGAAGCGGTCCTCGGCCTCCGGGTCGCGGTCGACGCAGACCAGCGAGCCGCCGGGACCAAGGCGCTCGGCGACCAGGCGGGCGTGCCCGCCAGAGCCGAAGGTGCAGTCCAGCGCGGCCTCGCCCGGCTGCGGGTCGAGCGAGCTCGACGAGCTCGGGCGCGAGGACGGGCACGTGGGCGGGCGCGGCGTTCATGTTGGTCAGCGTGGCCATTCGATCTTCGGCGTCATCCGCCTGCTCCTCATCCCCCACCCTCGCCGCCCAGCGACTCGGCCAGCTCGTCGGCCTGGGCGTCGATCTCGGCGTCGTGGGCGCGCCAGGCATCCGGCTCCCAGACCTCAAGGTGGTCATCGACCCCGACGACCATGCAGGCACCGGAGAGCCCGGCGTGGTCGATCAGGTGCTTGGGCACGCGCACGCGCCCGGCCGAGTCGAGCTTCTCGTCGTGCGAGCGCGCGTGGAAGCGCCGGCGCATCATCCGCCCCCGCTTCGTCAGCGGGTTAAGCGAGTCGAGGTAGTTGCGCGTCAGCTCGCCGTACTCCGCCACCGGATAGATCGAGACGCACTTGTCGAGCTCCTCGAACAGGACGACGCCGTCGTCGAGGGCCGCGCGGAAGCGGGCCGGGATCGTCAAGCGGTCCTTGGCGTCGAGGGAGTGCTCGTGCTGTCCGCGGAATGCCATCTCAGGAGAAGACTTGGACCGGGGTGACGAGGTGGGAGGAACCTCACCACCCCGGTCCTTGGGTCAACTTGAGGCGCCACGCTACCCCACTGCGCCCCACTTTGCAACACACGGCAGCGCGCGCACTACACAGGACCCGTCGGACGGAAGTGCTTCCCCGGGGCCCCACGAGCGTCGTTTTGCCTTGTCCATGCGCTTTCGGGAGGCGGGCCTCCGGTTCCCAGGGCCCGCCGGCGGAGCGCCGACCTGCAACTCCGCTTGCAGTGGACGTAGGCTGCGCGCCATGACCGAGCAGCCGCCGTCCGCCCCGGCCGACCCGGATCCCGCCGAGGGATTCGACCCCGAGAAGCTCGACGCGCAGTTCTCGACCGCCCCGCCCGGCGCGCCGCCCGTCGACCACTCGGCGGGCGGGAAGATCCCGCTCGACGCCGACGACATGCGCGGCCACCACCTAAAGGCGCTCTTCGCCGGGACGGCGGCCAAGGTGGTCACGATCCTGTTCATCGTCGGCGCCGGGATCGCCGGCGCGCTCATAGCCGGGCCCGCGATCGGCGCCGCGGCGGCGGGCGGCGCGGTCCTCCTGCTGCTGCTCATCGCCTGGCTGATGGCCTCAGGGCGGGCCGAGTCCGACTTCTTCAAGACATACGCCGGCGGCCATGGACTGCAGCTCGAGGAAGGTCGCGGCAGCCTGCCGCCGATGACGCCGCTCCTGCAGCGCGGCGACCGCCGCTACACGAACCGCAAGCTCTCGGGGACCCTCCCCGGCGGCCAGCCCGGCACCCTCGCCCTCTACACCTACGAGGAGTCGAGCACCGACTCGAACGGAAACCGCACCACCACCTACATGCATTTCACCGTGATGTGCGCCGAGCTCGGCGAGTTCGCGCCGTTCATGCACGAGCTCTACGCCCAGAGGCGGGTCGGCTTCCGCTTCCTAGACGGTGCCGAGGATGTCTTCCGCAAGCGCCAGCGCGTCGAGCACGAGTCCGAGGTCGTCGACAAGCGCTACGAGATCTTCTGCGGGGCACAGGACGACATGAACCTGGCGCGGCAGGTGCTCTCGCCCCAGTTCCTCGTGTGGCTCTCCGAGCACTCGCCGGAGGCCTTCGCGTTCGAGTGCGTCGCGGGGATGCTGGTCTGCAACGTCAAGGGCCACAAGAAGTCCGCGGCCGAGCTCGACGAGTTCTGCCAGGGCGCATCGGCCGTCGCCAAGCGCCTGCACGAAGAGGCGATCGAGTAGCTCCTTGCGGGGTCAGCCGGCCGTGGCCGCGGCGGCGACCGCCGGCGTCAGGTCCAGTTGACGCAGCTGGACGTTGGGCGTCGGGATCTGAAAGCCGTAAGGCTGTACGTATCGGCCGGTGTCGTGCAAGTGGATGTGAGGATGTTCGGGGGCTTCACCTTTGTTGACAACTTTAATGAATAAAGCACACAGCATCCGCGTCGTCGGCGGAGCGGTGCCGATCGCGGCCTTGGTCCTGCTCGCAGCCTCGGCGCTGGCGTCGTGCGCCGAGCAGGCAGATCACACCTCCGCGTCCCCGGCGAAGTCAGCCGCCGCTCCCGAGCGCCCCGAGCCCCCGCCCCTCAGCCCTCCCCCGTGCCCGCCCGAGCTCGCCAACTGCGAGCGCGCGTCCGGCACGATCGCCTACGTCGAGCGGGTCGATCCGGACGGGGATGGCGACGCCCACTTCGTGCTGCTGAGCGCCGAGAGCGTGACCGCGCCTGGGCTCACGATCATCGACGTCAGGCGGGACCTGCGCCCGGACCCGCTCCCGGGGCGGGGCGAGCAGCTGGCTGCCGCGGGCCCGGTGTTCCCGGGGTCCCGAGGCCAGCTTCAGATCGAGGCCGTGGCGGTCAGGGCTTCCCCGCCCTGACCGGGCCGCTCAGACCATCTTCCCCAGCTTGCGGATCTGGAACGCCCGGATGATGTCGATGACGCCCTGCATCAGCGCCCAGATGCCGGCGAAGGCGAGCAGCACGTAGGCCTTCTCGACGAAGAACTGCCCGGCGGTCCAGAAGGCCAAGATGACCATCAGGATCCCCGCCAGCAAGCCCATCCACCACAGCTCGTTCTCCTCCCTCGAGGCGAACGCCTGGATGATCCAAAAGGCCCCGACGATCAGGAACAGGAACCCGAGCACGTCGGCGAGGGCGTTGAACGTGTCGCCCGGCGACATCAGCGCCACGATCCCCGCGACCGTGAACAGCGCCCCGAACAGGTAGAAGAGCCAGCCGCCCCTGTCGACCAGGCTGCCGATCGTGAACTGCTGGAACCCGGTCGCGATGAACATGATCCCGACGATGACCCCGATGGTGTTGATCGACGCCTCGTCGAACTGCAGGATCGTCAGCCCGACGATCGTCCAGACCAGCCCGAAGACCAGCCAGAGCCACCACATCCGCGAGACGCCCTCGATGATCGCCTTGTCCGGGTCCGAGCTCGCGCTTTCCATGCTCCCCTTTCGATCTCGCCGCGCGTCGCGGCGGCCGTGTCAGTCGGGCAAATCTAGGGTCTCGCCCGGTCGGAGAACGCGCACGTCCACGTCGGGGGCCAGTCGTGCCGCGTCCGCCACGAGCGACTCGGGCTGTTCGGACAGCAGCTCGGGGTGGCGGTCGATCAGGTCCATGCGCAGGTACGTGCCAAAGTGGATCGGAACCACGTAGCGCGGCTTGATCATCGCCGCCGCCTCCGCCGCGCTGTGGCCGTCGAGGTGGCCCTCCCCCACCTTCGGCCCCCAGCCCGAGATCGGCAACAGGGCCACGTCGACCTGTCCCGCCAGGTCCGCCATCCCGTCGTAGAGATCGGTGTCGCCCGCGAAGTACACCGTGTGCGAAGGGCTGCGAAGGACGTACCCCAGCGCCTCCACATGCGGGCCGATCGGCCACCGCCGCCCCTCGTGGAGCGCGTCGGTGACGGATACCTCCACCGGGCCCAAGCGTATGGTCTCGTCCGGCTCGACCTCGGTGATGTCCCGGAAGCCGCGCCGACGCAGCACGCGACCGCCGCCGGCCGAGACCACGACGGGTGTCTCGCGGTCGAGCTTGCGGATCGACGGGAAGTGCAGATGGTCCAGGTGGAGGTGGGAGATGAGGAGGGCGTCGACGCGCTCGAGCAGATGCGGCGCGGGCGGGGGTACCACCCGGCGTGCATGCAGGAACCTCCGGCGCAGCAGAGGGTCGGTCAGGATCCGGAAACCCCCGAGCTCGATCAGCACGGTGGAGTGGCCAACGAAGGTGACGGAGTCCGAACCCACCCGCTGGATACTGGCGAGGCGCGCGTCGGAATGTCCGAGCGAGCGGAATAGGCTGAGTCTGTGAGACGGCGAATTCGGGGACGACTGAGACGCGGCGAGGGCCGCGAGCCGGAGGCGACCGCCTCCGAGGACGAGTACTTCGAGATCGACCCGCGCGAGTTGAGCGGCGTCTTCGCCGCCCCGGGGTGGCTCCGCGACGTGGGGTTCACGGCGTGGCTCCTCGTCGGCGTCGCGCTCTTCCTCGTGGGCGCCGTCTGGCTGATGTCGCTCACGCAGACGATCGTCCTGCCCGTGATCGCGGCGTCGGTGGTGGCCGCGGTCGCTTCGCCGCTGGTGGCGAGGATGAACCGCCACCGGGTGCCCCGTCCCATCGGCGCCATCATCGTGATGCTCGGCCTCGTCGCCGTCGGGGCCGGCATGTTCGTGATGATCCTCGCCGGCATCACGAACGAGCTCGGCTCAATCACCGGCCAGCTCTCGGACGCGAAGGACACCATCGCCGGCTGGCTGCAGGACATCGGGGTGGATCCGAGCACGGCCACAAGCGCCAAGGACGAGGCGAGCCGCTCGGTCAACGACGCCGGCTCCCAGCTGCTCACCGGCCTCGGCGAAGGCCTGAAGGCCCTGTCGGGCCTGGTGTTCTTCTTGGCGCTCACCGCACTGAGCCTTTTCTTCCTGCTGATGGACGGGCCGAAGATCAGAGCCTGGGGCGAGAGCCACATGGGCGTGCCGCTCGACGTCGCCCACGTGGTCAGCCGGCGCACGCTCGGCGCACTGCGCGGCTACTTCCTGGGCGTCACGATCGTGGCGGCCTTCAACGCCGTGGTCGTGGCAGCCGGGGCGCTGATCCTCGGCGTGCCGCTCATCGGCACGATCGCCGCGGTCACTTTCATCGGCGGCTACATCCCCTACCTCGGAGCCTGGGCCGCCGCCGGGTTCTCCGTCCTGCTGGCGCTCGGGGGAGCTGGGCCGGAGGCGGCGGGCGGGATGATCGTCGTCCAGTTGCTCGCGAACAGCGTCCTCCAGCAGGTGGTCCAGCCGTTCGCCATGGGGGCCGCACTCGGGATCCACCCGCTGGCCGTATTGATCGTCACGATCGCCGGCGGAGCCCTGTTCGGAACCGTCGGCCTGATCCTGGCAGCACCCTTGACGTCGGCGATTGTGCGAGTCTCAGACGACCTCGCGCACGCGCGCGCAGGCAAAGAAGCGGAGGCAGGTGGTGGCCCCGCCCCCGAGGAAGAGAACGATGGCGACGACCCCTGAGAGCCCCGGCGGTCGGCGCACCAGCGGGCGACGAGAGGATCGCCGAGCTGGAGAAGCTGGCCAGCCTGAAGCAGTCAGGCGTCCTCACCGACGAGGAGCTGGCGGCCGAGAAGAAGCGGATCCTGGACGCACCTAGGCCGGGGCCGGACTCACGACGGATTGCTCTCCGGGCTGCACCCTCGGGATCCCCCTGGTGAATACCAACGCGACCAGCGACAGGATGGCCAGGAGCGCCATCGCGACGCGCAATCCGTCGATCCGGCTCTGCTCGTTGGTCTCCACGATCGCGTCGGCCGTCGAAGCGGGCACGTTCTCATCGGCGAGCGCTGCCTCCAGGGCATCGTCGGAGACGAACTCGACGCCGCCTGCGAGCTCGATCTCCGCCTGCGCCGCGACACTCTCCGGAACGGCTGGGTTCTCCTGGATGCCGGTGAAGAACGAGGCGGTCAGCGCCGAGATCAACACGGCCCCTGCGAGAGCGGTGCCGATCGAGGCGCCGAGCTGGGTGCCCGTGTTCTGAAGCCCGCCGACCTCGCCGCTCTGCTCGTCGGGAACCGAGGAGACGGTCACGCTTCCGAGCTGTGACGCCATCGCGCCGAGACCGGCGCCGGCCAGAAGCAGCGGCCAGGTGATTATCTCGGGGCCCACCCCGACGTCGAGCAGGGCGACCAGCAGCACCAGGCCGGCAAACAGGGAGCCGAATCCAAGGCGGACCACCCGCTGCGGAGAGACGTGCGGCCACAGCTTCGGGATCCCTACGGCGAACAGCAACAATGAGAGCGAGAGCGGCAGCAGGCGCACTCCGGTTTCGATCGCCGACAGCCCAAGGGCGACCGACAGGAACAGGGGAACGGCGAAGAACAACCCCGCCTGGACCATGAACATGAACAGGAATGAGATGACGCCGTTTCGCAGCTGGAGGTTGCGCAACATCGCCGGGTCGATCAGCGCGCCCTGACCCCGCTCGATGCGCCGGTTCTCCCAGAGCAGGAACAGGACCAGCGCGACCCCGCCTCCCAGGAGCATCCAGATCACGGGGGAAAGCCCGAGCAGCTCCGGGGCGTCGGGCTTGGGCTGGACGAAGCCCCACGTGCCCGACCTGAGGATGCCCAGGACGATCAGGCCGAGGCCCGCCGCCGAGAGCACCGTGCCGCCGAGGTCCAGGCGCGCGCCCTTCTCGGCCGGGGTGTCGTTCATCCGCCGCGACAGGACGAGGATCCCCAAGATGATCACCACCTCACCGGCGAACACCCAGCGCCAGGAGGCATAGGTCGTGAACGCACCGCCGATCACCGGGCCAAGGGCAGCGGCCATCGCGGCGGCGGCGGCCACGAGCCCATAGGCGCGCGGACGCTCCGAGCGCCCGAAGTTCGACGCAACCAGGCCGACGATCGCCGGCATGATCAGCACCGCGCCGAGGCCCTCGAGAAACGACCAGCCGATCATCAGCACGGTCAGGTTCGGCGCAAGCGAGGTAGTCAGCGAGCCGCAGGCGTAGATCACGCAGCCGATCGAAAATGCACGCTTCCGGCCTAGGATCGCACCGAGCTTTCCGCCGGTGATCATCAGGGAGGCCATCACCAGCGCGTAGAGGGTGATCGCCGTCTGGATGCCGGTCACGGTGGAGTCGACGTCCTCGGCCACCGTCGCGATGGCCGTGTTCATCACGGTGGTGTCCAGGGCCATTACGAACTGCCCAGAGGCCAGCGTGGCCAGGATGATCCCGGTGGCGGCGACCCCGCCCGTGCTCCCCCTCCTCACTATTGAGCCCGCAGCCTAAGGGCCGCGGTCCTGCCTCCGGAGTCCGACGGCGCCCTCGATCTCGTCGAGGCGGCCACTGATCTCGTCGAGCTTCTTCATGACGGCCGCATCGGCTTCCTCGGCGTCCGGCTCGCCTGGGGCTCGACGTCGCCGCAACTGATCGATCAGCGACGCGGTGACGGCGGCGGTGACCACCGTCAGGAACGCGATCCCGTTGAGCATCACGATCGTTGCGATCAGCTTCCCCAGCGCGTTCTCCGGCACCAGGTCGCCGTAACCGACCGTCGTCAGTGTCTGAATCGCCCACCACAAACCAGACCCGATGGTCGGGAAGCTCTCGGGGTCGGCGACTCGGATCAGAAGTCCGCCCGCCAGGGTCAGGACCACCGTCACGACGCTGATCACGGCGGCCGCCCGCCGAGCGGTGAGTGGCCGACGGCCCACTCCGCCCTCGACCAGTTCGAAGGTCCTGCCCGGATCCGGCTCGTCGGAACTCATCGTAGGGCCAGGTTGGCAGATGGCGAGGCCGGTATTTCGCCTAGACGAGGCTGTTCAGCGTGATGAGGATGAACAGCCCGATCACGATCTCGCCGACGATCCACGAGTTGTTGTTCATCCAGTCGCGGGCCTTGGGCAGGAACGCCTGAGCGCGGTCGCCGAAGGCGAGTATCAGGAGCATCGGCAGCGCGAGAAGGAACAGGGTGAGCCCGAGGAAGGGCAGCACATGCCACCACGCGTCGCCGTGGTTCCCGGCGTACGAGCCGACCGCCACCGAGGTGAGGATGTCCGTTGGGAAGACGCCGAGCAGCAGAAAGCCGAGCTTGAACGAGAAGGAGGGCGATGCGCTCTGGAGCTTGCCCATCCACGCCGGCGGCTGCGATTCCTTGCGCGTGCGATAGGTATGAATCGCCGCGAGCACGAGCAGCACAAGGATGAAGCCGTAGATCGTGTTGCTCGGCCCGCCCTCCCCGCTTGCGCCGTTGATGAGGAAGTACGCGAGGGTGACGATCGCCGTGATCGAAATCGACGCACCGGCCACGTAGGCCAGCGAGTTGCGCCTCCAGTCCTCCGTGGTCGCGAGGAAGATCGCGCTCAGGATCTGAGGTCCCGCGATCATCACAAAGGCCATCGGGAGGAGCTTTGCGAAGGTCATTGGGACACCACCGTATCCCGATATGCGTCGTGGCCGAGGTCGGCGAGCCATTGCCGCAGAAACCGGTGCATGGCCTCCGCGCCGACCACGGGCTCCGCCGGCATCGCCCAATCGCTGGGGGCGAGTGCGAACGGATAGGACTGCTCGCCGCCCATCCCGCCGTGCGATCCGACCAGCTCCTCGAAGGCCGCGACCTCGTCGGTGTCCGCCCAATAGGTGCTGTTGACCACGATGTCCGGACAATGCTCGAAGCCGTCGGTGCGGCGGAGATGCCGAGCCGCGTTCGGGCCGAAGGGCGCGAGCGGATCCTCGCCCTCGACGTCCTCGTCGGAGAGCCGCACGCGTCCGCGGGCGCCCAGCGCGACCGCCCCATCGCGTTCGGAGCGGACCATGGCGAAGCCGATACCGGGGTGCTCGCACAGCGCAGGCAGGAGCGCCGGGTACAGCTGCTCGATCCGCTCCATGGTCACACGACCGGGCTCCCGGGGGAACGTGATCAGGCCGAGACAGCCGGAGGCCATGACCGACAGCTCCGGCAGCTCGTCACCGTCGTCGCCCGGTGGTGGCCCCTCATCACCGAGGCGGACCTCGCCTTCGACGCGCTTGCCGCGGGTCACGACCCGTACACCTCGCCCGAGCATGCCCTCCGAGCCGCCCGCCTCCGTCAGGCCGGCGCCGAGGTAGCTGAGCGACTCGTCGCTGCCGGCGTCCTGAGCCTCGACCGATTCCGCGCTGCACGCCGCCGAGACCAGGTCCTCGAGGCTCTCTCCATAGCGATCCAGAAACGTCTCCCCCTGGGACTGACCGTGGTCGGACAGCACGACGAGGTGGTAGGGGCGCGGCGCGTCTGCGGCGGCCGCGGCGATCCGCGCGATCTGCTTGTCGACACGCCGCAGCGTCGCCAAGGCGTCCACGCGTTCGACACCAGAGTGATGCGCGACCTCGTCGTAGGCGAGGAAGGTCGTGTAGCCGACCGGGCGGCCCGCGTAGAGGTCGCCGATCACCGCGGCCACCTGGAGGTCGCGCTGGATGATGGTCCCCCACGCGCGCACCAGCGCGTATGAGAACGACCGCTTGATCCGCGGCCGGATGTCGCGGCGGCGCTGCTGAGCGGCGAAGTAGAGCTCCTGGGCGATGTCGCCGACCATCAGGGCGATCGTGCGGGTGACGCTGTAGGGGTTCGAGAAGTACGCGTAGTAGTCCTGGCCGAGGCGGCCGGCCCGGTCGCGGTCCAGCACCGTGCTCATGGTCAGCAGCGTGTGTGGCGCGTCGCCCGAGAGGATGTTGGCGCGGCTGGCGCCGTCCTCGTGGAGCAGCCCCTTGCCGTCGGAGTGGCGGCGCTCGATCTCCGCGGCGTCCTTCGGGTGGTTGGTGACGATCGGCTTGCCGCGGTCCTTCTCCCACCAGCGAAACGCCGGCATGTCCTCGTTCGACCCGTGCAGCAGCCCGGCCTGGCAGGCGCCGGTCTGCGAGGACCAATCGGTCTCCCACGGCAACAGGGTGTGCCCGCCCTCCCGGATCCAGCTCGCGAGCGTCGGCAGGTGGCCGTCGCGGATGGCTCGCTGCACCACGGCGTGGGCGAGCCCGTCGATCTCGAGGAAGTAGACGCCGGGAACGTCGGTCTCACCGGCGGGCGGCCCGTGGCGGCGCGCCTGGCGCTTGAGGACGTTTCGGTAGTAGAAATCGTCGTCGTCGATCGCAAGCAGCGACGTCGCGAGCGTGTTGACGACCGTGATCCCGATCGCGACCGCGACCCCCGCTCCGACGGTGCTCACGTGCATCCCCGGCTCGATCAGCGAGATCCCGTAGACGACGAGGCCGTTCAGGGCGAGGACCCCCAGCCCCAGGGTCAGCACGGTGAAGGGCAGCGCAACGCGGATCACGAGCGGCCAGACCAGGGCGTTCACGAGGCCGATCGCCGCCGCGGCTGCGAGCGCGCTCCCCTCCCCCTCGATCACGAAGCCCGAGAGGATGGCGCTCATCAGGTGAAGCGCGGCGGCCGCCAGCAGCCACACGACGATCACCCTCAGGACCGTGGACAGGCCGCTGGTACGTCCTGCCGGCTTGCTCCCCGCGGTCATCCCGACAATCGTATGTCGCTTACGCGGACTGAAGTGATGTCGTGGGGAGCCGGCTCACGGCCGGCTCCCCACGAGGTACTCAGACTCCCGCGGCCCGCTCGTCCTCGCCGAAGACGATGATGCCGTGGACCACGTAGACGCAGAGCGCGAACACGCACAGCGACCACCAGGGGTTGGCGCCGCCGATCGAAAACAGTGCCCCGATCGCGCCCACGCTACCGCCGAAAATCCCCAAGACGCGGCCGTAGGTGTTGCCGGCCATCAGCGAGAAGCCAGCGGTGAGCTGGATCACGCCGAGGATGATCAGAGCCCAACCCATCGTGTTGAGGTCGTCGAATATGAATCTGGTGTCCCCGACGAAGATGTTCGCGTCGTCGAGCGCACCGATGCCGTAGATGATGTTCACGAAGCCGATGAGCAGCAACAGGATTGCCGCGAATACGACCCGACCAGCACCTCTCATGAATACCCCTTCCTTGTAGGACCGGCGCAATTTACCCACGCGCCCGGTCGCCTCGACCGCGATCCGAATAGGATCGGCGAGAACACCAATCTTCGGGGAGAGGAGCGCCCGTGAACATGGAACAACTCGACGAGATGGGCCCGATCGACTACCTGATCGTCGAATGGCCCGGACGCCAGCCGACGGGGGAGGCGGCCCCGATCCTGGTCGACCTGGTCGAGCGTGGCCTGATCCGTGTGCTCGATCTGGCCTTCATCACCAAGGACGAGGACGGCAACGTCGCCGGCCTCGACATCGAGGATGTCGGCGAGGTGGCCCCGGAGATGAAGGTCTTCGCTGGGGCGTCCTCGGGACTGCTCGGGGACGATGACCTCACCGAGGCGGCAACGGCGCTCGAGCCGGGCACCTCGGCCGCCCTGTTGGTCTACGAGAACACGTGGGCGGGTCCGTTTGCCGCCGCCGTTCGCCGCTCCGGTGGCCAGCTCGTCGCCAGCGGGCGGATCCCCGTCCAAGCAGTCCTCGCCGCGCTCGATGCGGTCGAGGAAGCAGAAGCAACCACGACGTCCTGAACTCTGGAAGGAGAAGCTAAATGCCAGGTCTACTTCGAGGTGTGGCCCGCACGGCAGTGATAGCCGGGACCGCAACGCACGTGAGCAACAACGTCTCCCGCCGCCAGGCGAACCGCTGGGCCGAGCAGAATCCCGAGCAGTACGCCGAGGCGCCGCCCCAGGCGGCCGCGGCCGCCCCGGCGGTTGACCCCATCGCTCAGCTCAAGGAGCTCGCCGCGCTGCACGACAGCGGCGCGCTGACGGACGAGGAGTTCGCGGCCCAGAAGGCCAAGCTGCTGGGCTGAACGGACGGGGCCACCCCGCGTGGTGAGACGCGTCGGCGGTGTTGGCAGCTACCTGCCGGCAGCCAATCGCCGCCGGTGAAGGGTGAACGCCGCCACGCCCACCGGGAGCGGCAGCCAGTAGGTGAAGAGCCGGTAGGCGAGGGTCGCCAGCACCGCATCGCCGGCGCCGACTCCCGCCAGCGCTAGGGTCGCGGTTAGGCCGGCCTCGACGAACCCGAGGCCGCCGGGGGTCACCGGGATCTGCGCCAGCACCTGCGCCAGGCAGAAGGCGAGCAGGACAAGCGATGGCCGCGGCGTCGAGCCGACCGCTGCCAGAGCCACGAGCAGGGTCGCGTAGTCGAAGGCCCAGCGACCAACTGTGGCCACCAGCGCGACCTTCCAGCGCGGACCCAGGATGGCGAGCAACCGGTCGCGCTCGCGAAGTAGCCGGGTGCTCACCCCGGTCAGGGGCTGGGACCCTCGCCGGAGTCGGTTGCGCACGCCTTGGACGACCCGACCGATCCACACGAGCAGCCCGTCGGCCGACAGCACGACCGCCGCGACCGCCGCCAGGATTGCGAACACGACCAGCCCCACCGCCGCTCCCTCCAGCAAGCCCCGCGGCGCGCCGCCGCGGATCAGCGCCGGGATCGCAAGTACGGGAAGGGCCAGGACCACGGCGAACGTGGCCAGGTTCACGGCCGTGATGCCGGCCACCGCCCGCGCCCGCTCGACGCCCGCCTCGATCAGCATCCGATATTGAAGCGCGGCACCCATCGCCCCGCCACCGGGGGCGACCTTCGCGAGCGCGTTCCCGGCGAGCTGCGACTCGACGACCGCGGGCCAAGGCGCCCTGTGGAGCGTCGCGCGTTGCAGCACCCAAAGGCACCCCAGCGACAGGGCCTGAAGCACCGCCATCGCCGGGAACCACAGCGGGTTGAGCTGCTCCAGGTCGTCCGCCGACCCAAGGACATCGATCAGGCTGGGGGCGACCAGGTAGAGGGAGACGCCAGTGACCGCGAGCCAGAAGACGGTCCGGCGCAGGCTGGGACGCCCCGCGCTCTCGGCCTCGCCGCGGGCGATCTCCCGCTCGGCGTCGGCGTGTTCGGAGATCGCCCGCTCGAGGCGATCGCCGACCGACCTCTCCGAGCTCGTCGTGGCCACCGAGCCAGCGTAGTGGCGAACCGCGGCCAGGCGTGAGAGGCTCTCGCGATGAGCGAGGCACTTCTGTGGAGCCTGGCAGCGGGCTCGTCGCTGGTCTGGGCTGGGCCCTGACGCTTAGGACGGCGCCCACCGTGTCCGGGCCAGGCGCACGACCGGGGACCCCACCGATGGCGGACGTCATCCGTCGGGCTCTCGCCACACACCGGGGACACTGGGGCTCGATCGCCGCGGCGGCCGCGGTGGCGCTGGTCCCAGCGGCGCTTCTGCAGGGCCTGATCGTGCGCGAGGCGGTGACGCGCTCGGACGAGCCACTTCTGTTCGGCGCCCTCGTCGTCGGCGGTGCGGCCGCCGGCATGCTCGGCTACTTCTTCCTCGGCGGGGTGATCGCCCATATCGCTGTCGCGCGCCGCCGTGGCGAGCCTGTCCCGGGCTTCGGCCAGATCGCGCGTGAGTTGCCCTGGCGAAACCTGGTCGTGGTCGACCTCGTCGTCTCCGTCGGAACGGCCGTCGGGCTCGAGCTCCTGGTGGTCCCGGGGCTGGTGATCGGCACCTGGTTCGCTTTCGCGAGCGTCCTCGTCGAGACCAGGCAGCTTGGCCCGCGCGAGGCGCTGGCGGGCAGCCGCGAGCTCACTCGCGGCTGCTTTTGGCAGGTGCTCTCGCTGATCCTCGTGCCCCTCGTGCTGACGACCGGTGTCTCCTACTCGCTGCAGGATGGGCTCGAAGCGCTGCTGTCGTGGCATCCAACGCTTGAATGGGGCCTCGCGGCGCTTCTCGCGGGCGCCATCGTGAAGCCGTTCGCATCGGTCGTCACCGTCGAGCTCGCGCTCGAGCTCGACGATGTACGGTCTCCACCGTGAGTACCGGGGACGATGCACAAGAGCTCGACGACGAACAGGTCCGCCAGGTGCTGGAGCTCTCGCGCGAGGCCGACACCTTCGAGCTGAAGCTGACGGTGCCCGAGGAGGACCGGTTCGCGACCCTGAGCGCTCTGGGCGTCGATCCCCTCGACGCCTACATCCGCCAGGTCTTCTTCTTCGACACCCCCGAGCTGGCGCTCGACAGCGCCGGCGTCGTCGTACGCGCCCGCCGCAGCCAGGGCCGTCCCGACGACTCGGTCGTCAAGCTTCGGCCGGTCGATCCCGGCGATCTCGACGCGGATCTCCGCGCGCGAGATGGCTTCGGGGTCGAGATCGACGCCATGCCCCGCGGCTATGTCCCCTCGGCCTCCTTCAAGGGCACCCTCAAGAAGCCGCGGGTCAAGGCGGCCGTGGCCGGCGAGCACCCCATCCACAAGCTCTTCTCGAAGGGCCAGCGGGAGTTCTACGCCGAGCAGGCGCCGGACGGGATCGAGCTCGACGAGCCCTCTCCGTGCTCGGGCCGGTCACCGTGCTGAAGCTGAAGCTGCCGCCGTCGAGCTGGGCCGCAAGCTGACGATCGAGCTGTGGAACTACCCGGACGGCGCCCGAGATCCTCGAGCTCTCGACCAAGTGCGAGCCCTCCGAGGCGTTCCAGGTCGCTGCGGAGGCCGAGGCCTACCTCTCCGGGCGTGGGGTGAACCTGTCGGGCGAGCAGACGACGAAGACCCGGACGGCTCTGGAGTACTTCGCCGCTAACCCCCTCGGGTAGCGTTCGCGCATCTCCCCGTCGCTGCCGCGCCTGCCGCTCGTTCCCGACCCGCTGCGTCGGGTGCGCATCCCGGAAGACCTCGAGGCCGTCACGACCGTCGGCGCCGAGGTCGACCCCCACGACGCCGGCATGGGCGACGACGCGGTCGAGCGGATCTGGCGCGACGCGGTTTCCTGGTACCGAAGCGGGGTCCACCCCGCGCTCCAGGTCTGCGTTCGCCGCGAGGGCAAGGTCATCTTGGACCGGGCGATCGGCCACGCCCGCGGCAACGGGCCCAAGGACCCGGCCGACGGGCCCTCCCAGCAGGCGACGCCAGACACACCGTTCACGATCTACTCCGCCGCCAAGGCGATCACCGCGTTCGTCGTGCACCTGCTGCACGAGCGCGGCCTGCTGGACATCGAGCTCCCGGTCTGCGAGTACATCCCGGGCTACGAGCGCCACGGCAAGGACGAGATCACTGTCGCCCACGTCCTCGCGCACCGGGCGGGCGTGCCGAACCTGCCCAGCGAGGCTCTGGACCTCGACCGCGCGGACGACCGCGAGTTCCTGGTCGGGCTCCTGTGCGACGCGAAGCCGTTCGCACGGCCGGGCCGGACCCTGGCCTACCACGCCGTGTCGGGCGGGTTCATCCTCGGCGAGGTCGTCAACCAGGTCACCGGCCGGAGCATCCGGGAGGTGTTGGCCGACGAGATCCTGGACCCGCTGGGCTTCCGCTGGACGAACTACGGGGTCGCGCCGGAGGACGTCGGCCGGGTGGGCCTGAACTACATCACCGGCCCGCCCACGCTGCCCCCGTTGTCGACGCTCTTGACCCGAGCCCTCGGCAAGCCGCTCGACGACCTCGTCGCCGCGACCAACGACGACCGTTTCGTGACCTCGGTGGTGCCCGCCGCGAACACGGTCACGACCGCTAATGAGCTGAGCCGGTTCTACGAGCTGATGCGTTGCGGCGGCGAGCTCGATGGCGTGCGGGTGATGAAGCCCGAGACGATCCGCCACGCGTTGACCGAGCAATCGCACCTCGAGTTCGACTTCTCGCTCGGCTTCCCGAGCCGGTTCTCCTACGGCCTGATGCTCGGCGCCGCGCGGATCAGCCTGTTCGGCGGCGACACCCAGCACGCGTTCGGCCATCTGGGGTTCACGAACATCCTCAGCTGGACGGATCCCCAGCGAGCCCTGTCGGTCGCGGTGATCAACAACGGCAAGCCGATCGTCTACCCGGAGCTTCCCCGGTTCCTGGGCCTGATGCAGCGGATCACCTCGGAGGCGCCGAAGGTCGACCCGTCCGAGTTCGCGTTCTGATGGGCGCCTCGCCGGCCGGGCGGTAGGGTCGGCCACGTGGCGAAGCAGCGCAAGCTGAGCGTGGCGGTGACCGGGCCAACCGGCGAGATCGGACGCGCGTTCGTGCGTGCGCTCGAGCGCTCGCGCGACGTCGGCGAGATCAGGGGCATGGCGCGCAGCCCGTTCGATCCGGCGGAGTACGGCTGGCGCAAAGCCGACTACGTGCAGGGCGACATCCTGGACCCGCAGACCGTGCAGAGCTTCATCGCGGGCGCCGACGTCGTGGTGCACCTGGCGTTCATCATCTTCGGCGACCACGACGAGACCCGGGCGATCAACCTCGAGGGCTCTCGCAATGTGTTCGAGGCCACGGTCGCCTCGGGCGTCGAGCGCCTGGTCTACACGTCGTCGGTCGCGGCCTACGGCTTTCACGAGGACAACCCCCAGCCCCTGACCGAGGACGTCGAGCCGCGCGGGACCGATGGCTTCTACTACTCGGCGCAGAAGGCCGAGCTCGAGGGGATGCTGGCCCAGACGCTCGCCGGCAGCGACACCAAGGCCTGGGTCTACCGGCCCTCGATCGTCGGCGGGCCCGAGTCCCCGGCGCTGGTGACGAACATGCCCTACCTGCAGGCGGCCCAGTCCCTGCCGGGGCCGCTCAAGCGGGCGCTGTCGGCGCTCCCCACCCCGGCGCCGATCCTTCCCGACTTCGGGGTACCTCTCCAGCTGGTGCACGCCGAGGACGTGGCCACGGCGCTGCGCGCCGGGGTGCTCGGCCGGGGCAGCCCCGGCATCTACAACCTCGCCGCGCGCGGCGAGGTGAGGATGTCGGACATCGCGAGCGAGCTCGGGTGGCGAAGCGTGAAGGTTCCGAAGGGAGCGATCGACGCCACATCCCAGGTGCTGTCCCGGATGCCGCTGGCCCCCGCCCGCGCCGAGTGGCTGCACGCGCTTCGGATCCCCGTCGTCATGGACACGGCCCGCGCCCGGCGCGAGCTGCGCTGGCGCCCCACCCGCGACGCGCTGGCGACCCTGTCCGAGACGGTGGCCGGCGCGAGGGACTCGGGCCTCGTCGAGTAAGCGCCCGGATTTCGCGGCCCTGTTAGAAAGGGGGCCATGAGCGAGAACGACGGCGGACGCGAGGCGATCACGGCCGAGGGCCTGGACGCCCTGAGGGCGGAGGTCGAGGAGCTGGAGGGAACCGGGCGCGCCCGGATGGCGGCGCGGATCAAGGCGGCCCGCGAGCTGGGTGACCTCAAGGAGAACGCGGACTACCACATCGCCAAGGAGGACCAGGCACATCTGGAGACTCGGATCAAGCGGCTGCGCCACCGACTGAACAACGCCGAGGTCGTCGACGACGCCGCGGTCGCGGGCGTCTTCGCCTTCGGCCGGACCGCCGAGGTCGTCGAGGAAGCCAGCGGCAAGGAGCAGACCTGGACCCTCGTCGGCTCGACCGAGGCGAGCCTGGCGGAGGGGCGGCTGTCGGCCGAGTCGCCGGTCGGCAGGGCTCTGCGCGACCGCAAGGTCGGCGAGACGGTCACGCTCGAGACCCCCGGCGGGCGGAAGTCGTTCCTGATCAAGGCGCTCGTCGCCTAGCCATGGGAACCGAACCGAGCGCGGCGTCCGACACCGAGTCCAGCTCGGCGGCCGAGCACGGGGAGACCGAGAAGGAGCGGCTCGACCGTAACCTCCAGGACCTGCTTCAAGGACTGCGAGTGGCCCTTCCCGGGGTGCAGGTCCTCTTCGCGTTCCTGCTCGTCCTGCCGTTCCAGCAGGCCTTCGCGCAGGTAACGGACTTCCAGAAGGACGTCTACTACACGACGCTGATCAGCACGGCCCTGGCGTCGGTGTTCCTGATCGCCCCGTCGGCCCGCCACCGGGCGCGCTTCCGCGACAACGACAAGCGCTGGGTGGTGCTGACCGGCAACCGCCTGGCGACCATCGGCATGGTGTTCCTCGGCGTGGCGATCGCGGGCGTCCTGCTGCTGATCACGGACGTACTCTTCAGTCTCCAGGCAGCGCTCCTCGCCGCGCTCGGGCTGGCCACATTGCTTGCGTGGCTGTGGTTCGTCTCGCCGTTCCTGCGCGAGCTTCGCGAGCTGAACGACGACACCACCTAGCTAGCCGGCCGCCCGTGTCGAGCCCCTCTAGCCGATGTGCCTGAGGGCCCGCACGGCGGCGTTGTAGCCGTTCATTCCGTGCGCCCCGGCGCCGGGCGGCGTTGCGGCCGAGCAGATGTAGACGCCCGGGATGCCGGTCGCGTAAGGGTCGGAGGCCAGGCGCGGGCGAAAGAGGATCTGGCGCGCCGTGTTGGCCCCGGTGATGATGTCGCCGCCGACGTAGTTGGGGTTGTAGGCGGGCATCTCGGCGGTCGAGCGGACGAAGCGGCCGGCGATCCGCTCACGCAGGCCCGGGGCGAAGCGCTCGATCTGGTCGATCACCGCCTCGGTGGCGTCGCCGTCGTAGCCGCTCGGGACGTGGGCGTAGGCCCACACCGGGTGGACGTCGCCGTTCGAGCGCGAGCGGTCGGCCAGGTACTGCTGACCGACGAGGACGAAGGGGCGCTCGGGCATGACGCCGCGGCTGACGTCGCGCTCGGCGATCGCGATTTCCTCGAAGGAGCCGATCGCGTGCACGGTGCCGGCGCGGTGGGCGGGCTCGGCGGTCCAGGGGACGCCGCCCTCGACGGCCAGGTCGACCTTGAAGGCCCCGGGCCCGTGGCGGTAGCGGCGATAGGCCCGAGCGACGCGGCCGGGAAGCCTGTCACCGGCGACGTCAGCCACGGCGCCCGGCCCGAGGTCCAGCAGCACCGCGTCGGCATCGTCCAGCTCGCCGAGCGACCGCACCGTGCGGCCGGTCTCGATCGTGCCGCCGTTCTCGGCGACGACGGCCGCCAGGGCGTCGGCGATCGCCTGCGAGCCGCCGCGCGCGACGGGCCAGCCGTAGCGGTGGCAGGAGCAGATCAGGGCCATGCCGACGGACGAGCTCATCGGCGTCCCGAGCGGCCTGAACGCGTGGGCGGCCACACCGGCGAAGAGCGCCCGCGTCGCGGCGCCCGAGAACCGTCGCGCCAAGACCGAGGCGGGCGTCGCCGCCGTGAGCCCGAAGCGCAGCAGCGCCAGCGGGTGGCGAGGGAGATGTAGCACCGGGCGCATGATGTCCTCGCTCAGCGCGTCGAATCCGGCCGAGGACCGGCCGAACAGGCGCTTCCAGCTCGCGCCGTCGACGCCCAGCGCGGCCGCCGTCTCGTCGATCGACCGGACCATCGCCGGGGCGGTCCCGTCGTCGAGCGGGTGCGCCAGATCGACCTCGGGCCAGCACCATTCGAGGCCGTGACGCCCGAGGTCGTGCTCGAGCAGCGCGGGCGAGCCCACCGCCATCGCATGGACGGCCGAGCAGTCGTCGTGGATCACGCCTGGGACGGTGAGCTCGCTGCTTCGCGCGCCGCCGCCGATCGTCTCCGCGCCCTCGATCACCGTCACGCTCACACCGCGCGCGGCCAGGGCCGCCGCTGCCGCCAGCCCGTTGGGGCCGGCGCCGACGATGACCGCGGAGCTCACCCGGCGGGCGCGGGGCTCGGCGTTCTCGCCGGGACGGCGCCATCGACCTCAACCGGGAATGACTCGAACGACTCGTCCAGCCAGGGGCCCAGCCGGACCATGTCGGCCACGTTGACCCAGCCCTCCTCGATCAGCCCCTCGGCAGCATCGACGACCCGGTAGCGCTGGCGCTGGATATGGGCCGGCTGGGACTCGAGGATGATCACGCGCACGTCGCCCGGCTCATACGAGCAGCGTTCCTGGACGGCGCCGAGCAGCTGCTCGCTGTGAAGGTGCCCGTCGCCGAAGTTCCAGCCGTTGACGACGTTCGAGACCAGCTCCCCCTCGCGAACATCGTAGGCCTCGACGTCGTCGACCGCGTGCGGGAGCAGGGCGTTCAGGGCCCGCCCGTGGGAGTGCATCGCCCGGAAGGCAAGGCCCTTGTTCAGCATGTACTCGGCTAGCTCACGGCCGTAGAGCCGCTCGAGCTGCTTGATCACGATCGGCGCCGACTTCCTGACCCGCCTGTCCAGCCGCTCCTCGGCGCCGGTGCTCTTGCGGAAGCACCAGACGCTGGTCGCCCAGTTGCCGGCGTAGTAGCGCATGGCTGGCAGGAACGAGACCTTGTCCGGCCTGAAGTTCCCGACCACCGGGATCAGCACGCTGGTCGCGAGCAGGATCAAGAACAGGGGCAGGTCCAACGTCGACAGCGGCACGTCGCCGTACTCGCCGAACAAGAAGAGGATCCCGAAGATCATGAAGAGGTTCCACTCGAGCGGCACCGCGAGCGGGAACGTCGACGTGATGTGGATGTGGAACAGGATCATCCCGATCACGGCGATGGTCCCCAGGGGGCCTTTGCTGGTGAAGAACAGGAGCAGCGGCAGCGAGAACTCGGTCACGGTGCCCATGTGGGCGGCCAGCGCCGCCCTCCACGAGGGCCGCAGGTCCTCCTGGCTGCGGTAGAGGCCCGCCTTCGCCTTGCGCGAGCGGTTCCAAGGCGTGTTGCTGATCATCACCGAGACCACGAACGGGAAGTGGCGGTTGAGCTTCGAGCTCGCCGCGCCGAGCCAGATGCACAGGAACACGAACTGGGCGCCCACGAACAGGTTCTCCAGCGGGAACAGGAAGACGATCAGGAGCGGCCCGTAGACCTCGATGCGCGCGGCCAGGAACGAGACCTTGTCGCGCAGCCCCAGGAGGCCGATCAGGCCCAGCAGGACGGCGATCGCCGCCGGGTCGAGGCGCCCGGCGGACGCACCGGCCACCGGGTCCCCGTTCGAGAACAGCAGGTAGGCGAGGGCGGCGAGCACGCCGGCGTAGAGGCCAACGTCGGCCAGGCCCCTGGTGGTGCCGGCCGTGAGTGGGACCTTGTCCGGCCACGGCGGCAGGCGCACCGTTCCGGGCCGCAGCCAGTAGATGATGCTCCCGATCGGCGGCAGGAAGCGAAAGGTGAGCGGCATCGACCCGCAACCCAGGCCAACGATCTCCCACAGCGTCAGCCAGACGACCAGCTTCTGGAAGACGATCGGCTGTGTCCACCAGTCGCCGAAATCGCCCAGCCCGCCCAGCCCGGGCGTGGTCGCGCCGATCAGGGCAAGCCCGCCGACCGAGAAGATGATCAGCTTGACGACGTAGAGGAGGTAGACGGCCGTCGGGGTGCCGAAGCCGTTCAGCGCCCAGTCCTGGGCGAGGGGCTTGATCCGCGCAAGGTGGGGCTTCGCCTTCCATTCGTCGAGGTCGAACGGTGGCGGCGTCGGTGTGAGAAAACCCATTCCCTCTCCCCTTCTCGGCCGCCCACCCTATCCCGACTAGATTTGGACCGGACGTGAGCGCCGACGGCAAGCTGGTCGTGCGCGATCTGACGGGCGAGGGCGACGTGCTTCGCGCACAGCTCACCCTGGAAGGTCAAGAGCACGAGATCACCTACCGCCTGGGAGGGATCGAGCCCGTGCAGCGGGCCGATGCCCTGGCGGTCGCGCTCCTCCCCGTCGCGATGAGCCATGGCTGGCAGCTCGAGCTGCCGGGCGAGCTCTCGCCGCGGCTGCGCGAAGGCCTGGACTCCGCTCAGGCAGTCCTCGCCGGCTGGTGGCAGGACTGGGCCCGGGTCGAGGTCACGGCCCGCGGCGCGCCGAGCGACCCCCCGGCCTCCGCCGACCGCGGCGTGGCCTGCTTCTTCACCGGCGGCGTTGACAGCTTCTACTCGGTGCTGACCGAGATCGAGCGACTGGACGCCGTGATCTTCGTGCACGGGTTCGACATCGCGCTGGCCGACGAGGCCCGGCGCGAGCGGGTGGCCGCCTCCCTTCGCCAGGCGGCAGGCGAGCTGGACCTCGAGCTGATCGAGGCGGAGACGAACATCAAGGATCTGACCTGGCCCGGGTGCAAGTGGGGCTTTCACGCGCATGGGGCGGCGCTGGCGTCGGTGGCGCTCCTGGCCGGGGACCGCTTCCGCGAGGTGCTGATCCCCGCCACCCACACGTACCGCGACCTCTATCCGTGGGGATCGCATGCGCTGCTTGATCCACTGTGGTCCACCGAGGCGGTCGAGATCGCCCACCACGGGGCCCTGGCCCGGACTCGCAAGGTGGCGAAGTTGGCCCAATCCGAGAGCGCGCTGAAGCATCTGCGGTGTTGCTTCGAGGAGCCCGCCGCGGGGAAGGTCAACTGCGGCCACTGCGAGAAGTGCCTGCGGACGATGGCCTCGCTTCGAATCATGGGCGCGCTCGAGCGCTGCGCCACCCTGCCGCACGAGTTGCCGCTGCGCGAGATCAGGCGGATGCCCGTGCTCGGGCGGGGGTGGGCGACCTTGATCCGCGACCTGATCGCGGAGGCCGAGGCCGCGGGCGACCGCGAGCTCGCGGAGGCCCTGCGCACGGCGATGCGGTGGGGCCCCTACCGCGCGCGCCTGCTCAAGGCCCGCAGGACGGCGGCATCGAGGGGTTCGAGGGCACGCCGGCGCGGGCGCCGGCGCCTGCGCCGCGCCATCCGCGTCTCCCACCGCCGGGCGCTCGGGCGCCTGGCCGCGTTCCGGCGGCCGTCGAAGGCCCGCCCGGATTTCGAGATCCGCACGGTGGTGCTGCCCGACGATCGCCAGGCGATGCTGGCGGTCCTCGAGCCCGAGGGGCTGCTCCCGATCCCCTGCCCGGAGATGGAGGATTTCGACGTCGGCCGGTGGCTCGTCGCCGAGCGCCGGGGCGACGTCGTCGGCGTCGCCGGCTTTCGCCTCGACCGGACGGACGAGGGGATCGTCGGCAAGAACCTGCTGCTCGCGGTGAACGAGGAGCACCGCGCCCGGGGCATCGGACGGGCGCTGGTCGACCATCGGCTTCAGCTGATGGTCGAGGCCGGCGCGGTGAAGGTCGTAACGAACACCGACAGGCCCGGGCTGGCGGCATGGCTGATCCGCGACTACGGATACCGCCAGACCGGCGAGGTCCCGAAGGTGCACCGCTTCGGCCGCCCCGACGTCGACCGCTGGACGACCCTCGAGGCCCCCATGGCCAGCGCGGCCGCCGGGATGGCTCGCGATCAAGACGGCTGAGGCGACTCGCCGGCGGGCTCGGGCGCCGGTTGGGAAACTCCAGCGCGATGTCTGAGGCGAACGTGAACGTGGTCAGGCGGGCGTTCGAGGCCTGGAACGCTCATGACGTCGACGCGATGCTCGCGCTCTCGGACCCCGAGGTCGAGTACGTGAACGCACCGGAGTCGCTCGAACCCGGGACGCGACGGGGTCGTGAAGCGCTCGCGGCGGTGCTCCGGGCCCAGTGGGAGACCCTGGCCGGCGCCCCCCGCATCGAGGCCGACCGGATCCACGATCGGGGCGAGGTCGTCCTGACCGAGGCGCGGATCTCGGGCACGATGCCCGGCAGCGACGCCCGGATCGAGAACTCCATCCTCATCTCCTGGACGCTCCGCGACGGAGCGATCGTCCGGCTGGAGGTGCTCGGCGGGGGCTCGACCCTCGCCGCCGCGCGCGAGGCGGCCGGCCTTGACTGACCGGAGGGGGGCGGGACGCTTCATCTCAACGACGACAGCGTCACCCTTGAGGGGAGGCTGGCACCGCCGAGCGACTAGGTGGAGGAAAGGATCCGCGCCTTCTCTGCGGCGAATTCCTCATCCGTGAGCGCGCCCGAGTCGCGGAGCCCGGCCAGGCGCTCAATCTCGCCGACGCGCTGGTCGCCACCGGCCGCCGCGGTAGCCGGCGCGCCGGCGGTTGCGACGCGTCCCTGGCGGCCCTCGCGCATGCGCTCGGCAATTGCCTGCGCGGCGCCGGCGGGGGAGCCGGTCGTGACGTGGTCGGGGAACTCGCGGATCACCTGGCGACGCAGCATCTCGGTCCCGAGCGCCGCGAGGGCGATCAAGACCAGCGACGGGACCAGCCTGTGTGTAGCGATCACGGGGTCCCACCAGAACAGCAACAGCAACAGCGTGGCGAGCCCGCCGTAGGCGTAGCCCGGCTGGCGCAGGTAGGGCGTGAGCGAGCGACGGATCGAGGTCGCCCAGCGGGTCGGGCCCGCGAGCCAGGCGGCGAGCACGAGCACGATCCCGTAGAGGACGATCGACTGGCCCGTCTCGAGGATCAGAGAGCTGCCGATGTCGTAGACGGAGCTGACCGCCGCATCGGACGATGCGACCTCGCTCAGCGAGCCGACGACGAGGTTGCCGGCCGCACCGCGGGCGACGAGGACGACGACGCCGACGAGGATGAACGAGAAGCCGACGGCGCGCAACGTTTGGCGACGGCGATCGCCGGCAAGCGCGATCGCAGCCGCGTAGAGGAGCAGGACGAGCGCGGTGAGCACGTAGCCGACCTTCTGCAGGAGGTTGAGGCCCTTCTGGGCGGCGTCGAGCTCGCTCGACTTCATGATCTCGATCGAGCTCGCCTCCGGTGGCAGCTTGGCGGCCACGTCCGGCAACCCGAGTTGCGCGGTCACCGACGCGAGCACCGAGGTGAGGTCGAGCGTCACCACCCCGCTGGTGGTCGAGACGAACTCGCCCTCGTCGTCGATCAGCGCGATCAGCTTGCTTTGCGCCGCTGCACTCGCGTCGACGAAGAGCTGCTGGACCTTTGGCTCGGAGAGCGCCTTGGCGACGACGTCGTCGGCGCCGCTGCGAAGCGCTCCGGAGATCGGGGCAGCGAGCGGCGCGAGCTGCGGGGGAAGCCGATTGGCGAGCTCGGCCTCGACGTCGACGTTGTCGAAGATCGCGGTGACGATGAAGGTGTTGAGGGCCGACTGGATGTCGGCGTCCTGGATCAGCTCCTCGCTCGTCGTGGTCCAGGTCTCGGTCTCGAGCAGCTGGCGCTTGGCCCACAGCGCGAATACCGACACGATGCCGATAACGGTCGCGAGGACGATGATGATGATCGGCAGGGCCCTACGGCCGGTTCTCTTGCTCACGTCGCCCTCGCTCACGTTTTCCACCCTACGCCATGGTCCGATAGCCCGCGGCGTCTACCTTTGCCGCGGGCTCGATCTCGCGCTACAGCTCGTCGGCGTCGGCGTCGATCTGCCGACCCGGCCGGCGCGATACTGCCTCGATGACGAACCTGGAGATCTGAGGTGGGCGCTGCATTGGGTTGGGGCGCCCTCGCGGCCTCGTCCTTGGTGATCGGCGTCGGGCTTGCATTTGTGCGCAGTTGGTCACCGCGCCCGGTCGGCCTCGTCCTGGCCTTCGGCGCCGGTGCGCTGATCAGCGCGGTCAGCCTCGAGCTCGCCCAGGAGGGGCTAGAGATTGGCAGCGCGGGGGCGGTCGCCGCCGGGCTCGCGCTCGGGGCGCTGACCTACTTCGCCGCTGACGGCATGCTCGCGCGCCGCGACAAGGCCGCGCCTGGCCAGAGCGGTGGTAGCTCCGGGACGAGCCTCGCGCTCGGGTCCTTTCTCGACGGCGTCCCTGAGCAGGCCGTCCTCGGCATCGGCCTCGCCGGAGGGGAACCGGTCAGCGTGGCCCTGGTGGTGGCGATCTTCGTCTCCAACCTGCCGGAGGGCATCGGCGCAGGAGTCGACATGCAGGCAACGGGGATGGCGCGCGCAACGATCTTCAGGCTCTTTGTTCTGGTCGCACTCGTCTGCACCATTTCCAGTGGTGTCGGGTACGCGCTCGCCGAATCGGTCTCCACAGAATTCCAGGCCGGAATCGACGGCTTTGCCGCGGGCGCGTTGCTGGTGATGCTGATCGACTCGATGATCCCTGAGGCAAGGGAAAAGGGTGGCCGCCCTGCCGGGCTCATCGCGGTAGTGGGCTTTGCCGTGGCAACGGCATTGTCGAGCCTCTAGACGTAGCGGGTACCCGACTGTTCCCTCACCACTACCCGGCTACGGCGATTCGCCAGCTTCGGGTGACTGATTTCGCCCTCGACGGGAGGCAGATCTCCCTCAGCGTTCCGGCGAGCTAGTTAGCGGACGATCTTGAGGGTCTTCTGGGCTGCGGTCGGGTCCGGGTTCTGGGCCTCGTCGGAGGCAATGACCTCGAACGTGTGCTTGCCGAAGTTCAGGCGCGCCGTGCGAAATGGCGAGATGCAGTCGGAGAACGGGCGCGCGTCCACGCGGCAGGCGAAGCTGGAGCGCACCTCCGAGGAGGAGAAGCGGAATGTGACCTGGCGCTTGGTCGTCCGCTTCGGCGGCCCGGCCGTGATCGTAGTCTCGGGCGGAGTCGCGTCAGGGGCGGCGACGTTCCACGAGCTCGCGTGTGAGCTGCGGATGCCGATCGAGAGGTCGTTGTCGCCGAGCGTCACGCGATCGGCCACGCAGGGATCGGGAACCGCCCCCGGATCCGTGCAGTCGCCCAGCGCGGCGCCATCTCGCAGGATCTCCAGGTTCTCGGCGGTGACTCCCGCCGGCAACAGCGATGCGTCCACCGTGAAGGTCAGCAGCAGGGGATCGGCGACGCTCGCGTCCGGAGCCGTGACCTGGAACTCGAAGCCCAGAAGGCCGAACCCGGCCGGCGGCGGCGTCAGCGGGTTGATCATGTGAATCACGACGTTGCCCGCGTTCGGCGAGGTCAGCGACAAGTTCAGCGGGTCCTCGGGCGTGCTGGGGGTGCCCGTGTCCACGCTGCCGTCGGCCTCCACTGCGTCGCTGACGGTCTGCAGCGGCTCCAGCGGCTGCCAGCTACCGAGATACGCGCTCCCGGTGACCGTGCTCACCGGCATGAGCGTCCCTCCGCCGCCCGCGGCGGGGGCGACGTAGAGCGCGCTCGCTCCGTCGTCTATCTCCTCCGTGAAGGCGATCGCGCCTCCGTCCGGCGACCAGGCCGGAGCCCTGTCGCCGTAGGTGCCCGCACCGTTGTCCACCTCCAGCACGCCCGACCCGTCCGGGCTGTCCGCCGGGATCCGGTAGATGTTCCGCGCACGCGCGTAGGCGATCTCGGTTCCGCTCGGCGACCAGCTGGGTTCGTACTCGGCGAGGCTGGGCGTGTTGGTGAGGTTCCGCAGCTGCGTGCCGTCCGCGTCCATGACCAAGATCTCCGCGATGTCCGTCTGGCCCTCCCACGAGACGGCGATGTGCTGGCCGTCGGGGGACCAGTCGGGGTTCCGGTAGCCGACGCCGTTCGTCAGGCGGTTTGTGGTGCCGGTTGCCAGGTTCAGGATGAAGACGTCTTCCCCCTCCTTCGCGTCCACGTAGGCGAGCTTGGTCCCCGCCGGGTTCCACGCCGGGCTGAGCTCCATGCCGCGCGTGTCGGTCACCGCCCGGAGGTTCGACCCGTCGGCGTTCATCACGAAGAGCTCGTGCTCCCCGCGGCACTCTGCCCCCTCGTCGTGCCGGTTGCAGCCAGGATCGTTCACCGGAACGCCGTCCTCACCCGAGAACGCGATCTTCGTCCCGTCAGCCGAGAAGGCGGGCCCGAAGCTTTCGAAGGCGGTGAGCCGCCGCGGCTGTGTTCCGTTGGGCGCAACAACACTGACGTTGTTGCGGTCGTCGGTGAAAGCGATCAGCCCGTTCGCACCCGGGAAACTGGCCGAAGCCGAGGAGGGAGCGCAGCACGCGAGCAGTACAAGGCAGACGCCCGCCACTCTCGATAAACCCCACCCCTGCACCTACCCAGCCTAGCGGGACCAGCCGTCGGCACCGGACCAGTTGCCAATCCGGACGTTAGGCGGACAGGGGATCGCCGTCTTCTGTGCAGGGATGAGTCACCTCTACGCCCTCAGCGTGTGACTCCTCCTCGATGACCCTGAGCACCTCCTCCATCTCGATCGGCCTGATGCTTCCGCTCTCATCCGCGAAGGGGTGGTCCAGGAACCACACCAGCAGCAGCGTCGCCGTCGCCATTGCGGCGACGGAAGCCACCGCGCTCGCCTGAACGACGAAGCTGCCCCGCCGATTGGCGCCTAGCACGATCCATCCGACCGTGAGCAACGCCCCCAGGATCAGCACGAACCACATCGGAGGCGGCGTCACGCGGACGGCTTCGGCAAGCCTCATGCGCCGACCCTCGATGCGTCTGTCCTGTTCCAGCAGGAGCTGCCGGAACGCGGCCTCCTCGACCAGCGAGCGAACACGGACTTCGAACGCCGCTTCCCTGAAGCGTCTTCCCCAGTCGGTCACGACCGGACTTCCCTCGCCGCCATCGCGCATCGCCGGCCATCCCTGCGCGATCACGGCCCGCCCGTAACAGACCAGCGTCCCCTCGAGGCGCTGATGCTCCTCCGTCGTGAACGCCCCCGCGGTGCGGGTGAGCTCCAGGACCGCTTGGGCCTCCTGCTCGGCGCCTATCTTCGCGTCGTTGTAGCTGTCGTACGCCTGGAGCACCACGAATCCGAGCAGGATTGCGAACGCGATGCCGAGGAAGTCGAACGCCCTGCTGTGCTCGCCGAGCTCCGACGAGAAGCGTTCGTTCATCGGGGTGCGCCGGGCCAACCACAGCAGGCCGCCAGCGGCTGCGGCCACCCCGATGATGATCCCGGCGAGCGCGAAGAGGTTCATCGACGGGTGTAAGGCTCGCGCGTCCGGCCGGCGGCGTCAAGGCCACGGCCGCATGGCTCTGGTCGACCACCCCGCGAATGCGCATGCGACCCTGTGCGCACGACGTCGACTGACGAGGCGAAGCCAAGCTCTCGGATGGACCCTCACCCCATACCGCTCTCGGGCGAAGACCGCGCGATTCTGGCGCTTGAATCTGAGCGAGTCGCGGGACACTGCTGCAAGGTGATCATCCTCGGCGGAGAGCCGCCGACGCTCGACAAGCTGCGGGGCTCGATCGCGGGCCGGATCGGCGCAGCGCCGGAGCTGACCCGGAGGCTTGCCGGGACCCCGGATTCCCCCACCTGGGTGCAAGCGGACGAGTTCGACCCGGAGACGCACGTAGTGAGGGTGGATCGGTCGCCCGTAAGCGACGCAGGCCTGCGCGAGGTGGTAGCCAACCTATTCGCGCAGCGCCTGGACCGGGAGAGACCATTGTGGCGGATCGACGTGGTCGAGCTGAGTGATGGCGGGCGGGCGTTGATCTGGCGCCTCCACCATGCGCTCGCCGACGGGACGACCGCGATCCGGCTGGCGCGTGCGGTGCTGTTCGACCACCTCGACGACCCCGGAGGGCCGACGGCGCACCCGGCGGCCAAGGACCAGGCCCGGCGCCGGGTGCACCTCGTGGGCCTGCTCGAGCGTGAGGTCGCTCGGAGCCGGGCGTCGCCGTTCGACGCCGAAATCTCAGCCCGCCGCGCGATCGCCTTCGCGAACGTGCAACTGGCGGAGCTGCACGACGCCGCCAAGGCATTGTCGGATGCCACGGTCAACGACGCTGTGCTCGCTTCGGTCGGCGGTGGCCTGCGCCGGTGGATCGAGGAGCATCACCGCCCGCTCCGGGACGTGAGGGTGAAGGTTCCGGTCAGCCTGCACCATCAGGGCGACACCACGGGCAACCGCGACTCGTTCTTCACCTTGCCCTTGCCGCTCCGCGAGTCAGACCCGGTCGCACGTCTCCGGACCGTCCAAGAGCGAACGCTGGAGCGCAAGACCGACGACGATGCGCGGGAGCTCGATGCCCTGCTGCGCTCTGCGGCGCGCGTCTCGACCCGGCTGGAGCGCGCGGCGGAGCGGCTCGAGCGCAGCCCGAGGAGCTTTGCCCTGAGCGTCTCGAACGTACCGGGCCCTCGGAACGAGATGACGATCCTCGGCGCGCCCGTCCGGTCGCTCCACACCCTCGCGGAGATCGGCGAGCACCACGCCCTACGCGTGGCGGTGCTCTCGTACGCGGGCAAGCTGTCCTTCGGCCTGTGCGCCGACCCTGATGTGGTGCACGACCTGGACGCCCTGGCCCGCGGGATCGAAGCCGAGGCAGCCGAGCTCACCGGTCGGGCGTCGGCGAGCTGGTGACGAAGTGCGCTTCCTCGGGTGTTCAGTCGGGGCGACTGGATTTGAACCAGGGACGCTCTGGGACCCATCGACACCAACCGCTTAGCTCAAGAAACCCGGATTTCGTGAGGCGGAGGACTCGCGGGAGGGTCGCCGGAGGCCGCCTCCACTTCACCGCGTCCGGCAGCCTCCGCGGCCGCGCCGAAGCGCAGGACGCGGCCGCCGAAGGCGATCGCGCAGGCGGCGAACCAGGCCCACCCGAGCGCAAGGCCGCCGATAACGTCAGTCAGCCAGTGGACGTCGAGCAAGACGCGGCTTAGTGCCACCCCGACCGCGATACCGACGGCGGCGCCGGCGAGCGCCGGCCAGGCCCGGGGACCCCACCAGCGTCCGGCGACGAGCGCGAAAGCCGCGAAGGAAGCGGCCGCGGTCGAGGTGTGGCCGCTGGGAAAGGATGGTCCGAGCGTCGCGGCAACGGGCTCGAGCGCCGGGCGGGCGCGATCCACGAGCTGCTTGATCGTCTCCGTGAGGATCTTGTCGCCCAGGATCACGGCCACTAGGAACGGCACGACCCAGCGGTTACGTGTCCGCGTGAAGTCCACGATCGCGACGATCACCGCGATCACGATCACGGTGACCGTCTCACCCAGATACGTGACGAGCGTCAGGCCGTCGTGCGTCCAGGGACTCGCGTGGCGGTTGCCCCACTCGGCCGCGCTGGTATCGATCCCGGCCAGCACATCGGTGCTGCGGACGACGACGGCCAGCAGGGCGAGCGCCATGCCGCCCACTACGACCGTCAGGAGCGCCAGCGTGAGCGCGAGCCCCGTGGCCGTCTTGGGCTCGAGACGGGCCGCCCGCGCGGCGCGGTGTCCCGCGGAGCCGGGCGCCCGCCGCCCGGCCTCGAACGCCGTCTCGACGACCGGCCGTGCGACCGCGCCGCGTGGATAAAGCCGCGTCAGCGCGGCGGCGGCGAGTCCCGCCAGGGTGGCGATCAGCAAAAGCACAAGAAGCGGCATCGCTTTGCTTAATCTGCCCCCGAGCGGGGCACTATTAACGGCATGTCCGTCGATCAGGCGTTGGACGCAACTTCAGCGCCGCTAGCGGAACGGCGACCCGAGGGCAAGCTCCCGGTGTTCGCCGCCCGCCCCGGTGGAGCCGCAGAGCGGTTCGCCGACGCGCTGGGGTCGCGCCATCCCGCGCTCGTCTTCATCGCCGCGCTGCTCGGCGGCTTCCTCTTGCTGCTGGTCGCCTCGATCCTGCTCGGCCTGCTGATCGTGCACGTCCTGGCCAGCGGCAGCGGGCTCGGCCTGGCCGGCGAGGAGCAGAGCTTCATTGAGGAGCTCGTCGACGAGCGCAGCGGCACGCTGACCACGGTGTCCGAGGTCGCCTCGCAGGCGGGCGGAGCCCCGGTCCTGCCGATCATCGTCGGCATCATCGGCAGCTACTGCGCCTTCACCCGCCGCTGGCTCCTTGCGGCATTCGCAGTCTTCGTCCTGCTTGCCGAATCGGCCGCCTACCACTTCACGTCGATCGTAATCCCACGTGACCGCCCCTCAGTGAACCGCCTCGAGGACCTGCCCGTCGACGCCAGCTACCCCTCGGGCCACACCGCCGCCTCGGTCGCCGTCTACTCCGGCCTTGTGCTGCTGCTCACGGCCAGCATCACCGGCAGCGCCAAGAAGGCGCTGGCCTGGACCTGCGCGATCCTGCTGACCACGTTCGTCGCGTTGTCGCGCATGTACCGCGGCATGCACCATCCGCTCGACGTGGCCGGCGGTGTGCTCGTCGGCATCGGAGCGATCCTGCTGCTGCTGTTCGCCTGTCGCGCCGCCAGCTCGGCCGCCGAGAGGCGCGCGCGCTCATGAAGCTGGCGGTCGTCGCACATTCCGGCAAGACGTTCGGCGGCGGGCTTCCCGAGCTGCGGCGCACGCTCGCCCACGCGGGCATCTCGTCGCCGCTCTGGTTCGAGGTACCGAAGAGCAAGCGGGCGCCGGGGGCGGTCGAGCGGGCCCTCGAGGAGGGCGCCGAGCTGATAGTCGCCTGGGGCGGTGACGGGCTCGTCCGGCGTTGCGTCAACGCGCTCGGGAACACGCAGATTCCGCTTGCGGTCTGCCCCGCCGGGACGTCGAACCTTTTTGCGACGAACCTCGGCATCGAGCGCGACATCGGAAAAGCCGTCGAGACGGCGCTCCACGGCGATCGCCGCCGGCTCGACGTCGGCCGCTTCAACGGCGAGCGCTTCGCCGTGATGGCCGGAGCCGGACTCGACGCGGCGATGATCAAGAGCGCCGACGATCTCAAGGAACCTCTCGGCCGCGCGGCCTACGTGCTGGCGGGGGCTGCGAACCTGAACGCCACGAGCTTCGAGGCAAAGGTCAAGGTCGACGGGAGGCGCTGGTACAAGGGAGTCGCGACCTGCATCCTGGTCGGGAACGTGGGCAACCTGTTCGGCGGGATCGAAGTCTTCGCCGACGCGCAGCCCGACGACGGCATGCTCGACGTCGGCGTGCTCACCTCCGACGGTCCGGTGCAGTCGCTGCGCGCTGTCTCCCGCACGGCCGTAGGAAGCGCCGAGAAGTCGCCATTCGTCCGCGTCACCCAGGGGCGCTCGCTGAAAGTGAAGCTCGACCGCAAGGTCCGCTATGAGCTCGACGGTGGCGATCGCAAGAAGGTCAAGTCATTCAAGGTCGAGATCGAAGCGGCCGCGATCACGGTCTGCCTCCCGCGCGCGGTCCCAGGGGGAGACGAATCAGATGACAACTAACGTGAGCAGTGAATCCGAGGACCTCGGCGACAAGGCGAAACGTCAAGGCGACCAGCTGGCGGGCGCGAAGCCACTCGGCTGGCTGGCGAGAGCGGGCTTCATCGGCCGCGGCGTCATCTACGGGATCATCGGCATCCTGGCGCTGAAGCTCGCGCTCGGCGACGGCGGCGAAGCGACCGACCAGCAGGGCGCGATGACGACGATCGCCCAGGAGTCGTTCGGAGAAGCGCTCCTGATCCTGGTCGCGGTCGCGCTCGCGGGCTACGCCCTTTGGAGGCTGGTCCGCGCGGCTGTCGGCCACGGCGCCGAGCAGCGTGACGACGGCACCGACCGCCTCGCGGCAGTCTGCAGTGGGATCGCCTACGCGATCCTCTGCGTGACGGCAGTCCAGATCCTGATCGGCTCCGGTTCGAGCTCGGGAAGCACGAAGCAGACGACCGGCGGCGTCCTCGACTGGACCGGCGGCCCTGTGCTCGTCGCGATCGCCGGAGCGATCCTGATCGGCGTCGCCGCATACCAGGCGTACAAGGGCCTCGCGAAGAAATTCCTCGAGGACGCCAAGACTCACGAGATGGGCTCCACGGTCCGTAAGGGCTATACCTGGGTCGGCGTATTCGGGCTCGTCGCGCGGGCCGTCATCTTTGCGCTCGTCGGCTACGGGCTGATCAAAGCCGCAATCGACTATGACCCGGACGAGGCGGTCGGGCTCGACGGCGCGCTCCTTACGCTCACCCAGGCGAAGTACGGGCCCTTGCTGCTCGGCATCGTCGCCGCCGGGCTGGCCGGATTCGCGATTTACTCGTTCGCCGACGCGCGGTATCGGAAGGTGTGAGGCGCTGACCGCCGCGGTCAAGATGCCGCGTGGTGGGTGAGCAATGCGCGCAGCCCGGCGATAGGCGGTCCCAGCCGGTAACCGGGTTCCAAGTCGACTTGGTTCACTCGATTGACGTTCTATCCCTGTAGTAGTGCGAGGCGCGTTCCATGCAAAGCGGAAGGCCTCGCCGAGCAGCCCAGCGAGGACCGGCCGAGGACGGGGACGCGTCGTTCCAGCAGGAGCGACTCGGCAACTATCGGGGCGCCTAGCAAAGCCCCGCCGCGGGTATGAGCGGGGTATGGGTTCGCGCGATGTGACGGTTCGTCGTGGGCGCCACGTCGGGTGGTGGGTGGAGGGACGGAAAGCCTCCGGCGGGCGGTTCATGCTGACGTGGTGGCCAACCGAAGGCATCGCGAAGGCTATCGCCAGGCTCGTGGGCGGAGATGATCGGGACTCGTCCAAGCAGCCGTAGGACGTAGCAACGGCAAGGACGTAAGGCAAGCTGCAGGGAGACCAACCGAACGGGCTACTGCTCGTACCCTTCGACGGTGTTAGCGTCGCGAACCGACGTCTGGTCGGGATCGAGCTGGAACTCCTCGTGCGCCTCGCGCTGGCGCAACAAATCCCAGCAGCGATCGAGTTCGACCTTGAGCTCGGCAAGGCGTTTGTGCCGGGCGTCATCGGGCCCGAGCCCGGTGGCCTCGTTGGCCAGCTGACGCTCTTCGGCGACCAGCCGCTCGATCTCGCCGCGGAGCGTCGAATCATCCATCAGAAGCACCCTAGCGCCCGCACCGACCTAAGCCGGTTTGATCGAGTAGCGCTTTGGACGAGAAGCGGCTCGGCCGCTTCGCATGGAAATCGGCTGCCCGTCGCATGTGACATCGGCCTCGGGCCCCGATCACTCTCCTGAACCGGCGAGCGGTTGACGGATTCGCGGGCCAGGCCTACGATCGACCCTTGGGCTTAATGCGTTTGGCACTCGGGCTCGCAAGCTGCGGCGTGCTGGCCCTGTCCGCTGCGCCCGCCTCCGCGGGGGCGCCGCCGTTTGAAGTCAAGGCGTCGAAGCACAGTGATGGCCCTTATCTAGACACACTTCAGAGTGTCAACGTCCCGATCGGGGACATGAAGAGCCTGTACTGGAAGGTCAAGCACGTCTCCGGGGGTGCACTGGAGATGCGGTTCACCGATGCCCTAACCCAGACCCCGAACCCGGAGGGTCTCAAGATCCGGTGGTTCAAGGGCACCAAGGAAATCACCAACGAGGTCAAGAGCTCCGGCTATGAGTTCACGCTGCCGAACGGCTCACGTAAGTTCTTCCGGGCCAGAGTGAAGGCGGTGGGGCCTAGCGATGGGGCCTGTGTGGTCGGCCAGGCGGACCGGATCGAGCCTTCGTTCTCGGACAACGCGGGATTCGCGGTCAACGGTCCCTGCGTCTAAGTCGACCTGGCCCGATGCCCTCGAAGTCGCCGTGCTGCGGCAGTCCGCTTCGGAGCCTGGAAACATTGGACGCCGCAGTCGGTACCACGCCGGTACTCCCGATTGGAGAGCCGCGTCCGGATTCGGCCGTCGCATCACGAGCGCTCACCAGACCGGATACGCCGCGGAAGCGTTACTCGCTCCCGCGCGAGCTTGGCGGCCTGCTCCGCCAGCTCCACCGCCCGCTTTCCGTCTCGCAGGCCGAGCTAGGCCTCCGCCAGCATGGCGAGTCGGTACTTACTCCGTGAGCCCCGGAGGCGCCTGATCCCCTCCCACGCGCGAGGGGGAGGAGTTCCGTCGGCTTCGCCGCCCTCTCTGGCCGCTTCCTTGGGCGCAGCTACGAAGCTGATCCTGCACGCGGATGAGAGTCACCAAGGCGCGCACGCTCATCAGGCTGGTGAGTCGCGCGTCGATGTCATCGGCCAACGCCGCGAACACCCGCTCATCCTGCGACTGACCGGTCTCGTGGCCCCGGTCGATGGCCAGAGCGTCGGACATTGTCTGTTCTTCCCTTCGTCGCCCCACCCCCCGGACCCCCCGGGGCGGCGTTGCGCCGATGCTAGAAGGCCGATTTTCACCTGGCGCAAATGTGGAAGCCTGACCGGCGGCTGCTGGCGGCGGACCTCGCTGGGACGCTGGCGGGGCGGTCAGCGGGGGGCGTAGGCTGAACGCATGGCCCGCCGCATGCTCCACTACGCAGGCCCGGTGTTGCGTGCCGCTCGTGAGCGCGCCGGTGCGACGCAGCGGGAGATCGCCGACCGCGCGGCGGCAAGCACAGCGACCATCTCCCGCCTTGAGAACGGCCTGGCGCTGCCGTCGGACAAGCTCGGCGACGCGATCCTGGACGCCTACAGCGTCGTCACCGGCGTCCCTCGGCTGGAGTTGGTGGAACGTGCCACCGCCGCCTGGCAACGAGACGAGTACGGCGAGGTGACGGGGCTATAGGAGTTGCCGACGGGCGCCAGTGCTCCGGCAGCGACGTGAAGCCGGCTGGTTCAAATCCAGTCGCCCCGACTCCAGTCGCCTCGACTCCCGAAGCTCGGTTGCCGGTCCAAGAGCTGCGAACTCGGCAAGGCTCAACCTTAGCTGGAGGGATATTCGGAGAACTGACTAGTGGAAAGGAGCTAGTGCCTGGAATCTTCTCATCGAGTTCTCACTCCTCGCTCATATAGGCGTCATAGTCTTCCGGCTCGTTCCGATGTCCACCACGGGGACAGAAGGGATGGGGAGGATGAGGACAAGGGGGATCAGTGGTGCGAATTCGGCGCCGGCACGTGCAACCACTGCCACTGCGCGGATAAGAAGGAACGCGCTCTTTTGCATCGAGCGGCGACGAGCACGGTTGCTGAGCGGTCCCGGGCGCTTCCAGCGCCCAAGCAGTCGCTACGAGGATCTGTGGCTGGCCGTGGCGCTGGGAGAGGCCGAGCGGCGCTGCCTGGCGTCCACCGAGCCCCGGCGACTCCCCGAAATCGATCGCGCGATCATCGCAGGGGTGGAGCTTCAGATCGCGGAGGGGCTGCTGTCGTTGGAGAGGGCTGCGAGGTACCTTCCCCAATCGGCTAGATGCAAGGCACACGAGCGGGGAGAGAGGCGCCTTCGGGACATCGCCGTTGCGGTGAAGGCGGAGGTTGCAACCGGGGAGTTGAACCCCCGGGCTGCGTCTGTTACCGGCGAAACGACGGCCGAATATTGCACCTCTCTCACAGGGCAGGGATCTCGCTGTACTAATCGAGCGGGCGCGGATGGACTGTGCGCGCTTCATACACGCATCGCGGAGCAGGTCACGACCTCCGTGTTCGTCGAGCCAAGCATCCCGACCTTCGCCGGTCGTCACGGGCCGACGCCCGGAGCACTGCTGGTGGCGATGCTCACCTCACCGGGGCCGCGCCGCACCCAGCCTCGCATCAGCTTCACATCGGCCGGCGTCCGCGCCTCGTTGGGCCGATTCAGCACGCGCTTGCGTCAGGCCTTCAGCGAGGCGCTCCGTCGCGGGGCGGTGGCTTGGAAACTCCGCCCCCACCCGGCGCGAGCCGGCGCATCGACGAAATGGGCCTTCGCTGCGTCCGCGACCCTGATCGGGGCCGCCGCCCTGATCTGGAATGGCCTGTCCGTCGGAACCGAGCAGCGGCCCGTCGGGGTCGTTGCGGTGCCTGATGCTGCGTCCGGCTGGCCGGACACCGCGGACGCCCACGGTCATGCCTCGAAGGCCCCACGATCAGGGTCCCCCGAGGAGGGTCCGGGCACGGCCGAAGCGGCGTCCGCCGGGAGGCTGGCGGCCGTAGGCACCTCGGGGAGCCCAGCGGTCGACCCGGAGCCGACGTCGGCTCCCGTCCCGCCACCTGCCCCAGGTCCCACCCCGGAGCCTCCGGCTCCCGCGCCGCCCGCCCCGAGTCCCGAGCCGCCACCGGACCCCGATCCGGCACCGACCGGGGGGTTGCCGGACACAGTGGGCGGTCTGATCGACGATGTCGCGAGTGCCGCGGACGGAGTGCTTCCTGGAGCCCGATAGAGCTCTGCCCGGCGGTTCCGAGGACACCGCCCGATCGCCCACAACCTCGCCGGCGAGCATGTCGCCACCCGTGTCACATGCCTCCCTAGTCGGGGCGACTGGATTCCGTCGTTCGCCAACGTTCGTTCCAAGGCGCACCGCCTGCCGGTCGCGGGAGATACGAGTTATGCGACAAATGCCACTATTGTCAAGCAGCGGAGGCCCCTAGTTGCGCCCCTTTGCGTAGCGGCCGGCTCATCCGCTCTGCGCGTCCGACCAGGCCTCGTCGATCCGCCGCTGCCCCTCCGACCCGCCCGGAGTGGAGGGCGTCGAGGAGCAGTCGGCGGTGTACTCCTCGTCGGGGAAGATCAGGTCGCTGCGCGCGAGCGCCGGATCCTGCTCCTCGAAGATCTCCTGGACCCCCGCCACGGGCGTCACAGGGCTGACGTAGGAGACAATCTGCGCCTGGTTCTGAGGCTCGTACGTGTAGTTGATGAACTCGTAGGCGGCCGTCGGGTTCGGCGAGCCGACCGGGATCACCCAGTTGTCGGACCATAGGATGCAGCCCTCCTCGGGCATGCGCCACTCGATGTCCGGGTTGTCGGCCTGGAGCTGAATCGCGTCGGCACCCCAGGCGAGCGCGGCGACGGCATCGCCGCGCGCCATGTCACCCGCGTACTCGTTGCCGCCAAGGCTGCGGAGCTGACCGGAATCGAGAGCCTGGTCGATCTTGTCGATTGCCGCCAGCCACTCCTCCTCCGTGGCCTCCTCGGGATCGATCCCTTCGCCCTTCATCACCAGCGGCACCGTCTCCCGCAGCTCCGAGATCATCACGACCCTGCCCTTGTAGGCAGGGTCGAAGAGATCGTTGATCGAGGTGATGTCGGGTGCCTCGGCGGCGTTCACGACCAACCCCGTCATCCCGCTCTGCCACGGGATGGAGAACTCCCGCTCGGGATCGGAGCTGGGCGGCTTCAAGGCCGGGTTTAGGTTCTCGTAGGCGGGAGCCAGCGCCTCCTTGTCCAGCTTCTGGAGGTAGCCGAGGTCGTACATCTGTTTCGCCAGCCAGTCGGTGGCGACGATCATCGAACGGTCCCCGGAGTCGCCCTGCTCGAGCTGTGGCCTCAGCTTCCCGAAGAACTCGTCGTAGCTGTTGATCTCCTCGACGTACTTGACCGTGACGTCCGTCTCCTCCTCGAAGTCCGGAATGGTCTGCTTGTCGATGTAGAAGGGCCAGTTGGAGATGACGAGCTCGCCCGAGGGCTCGCCCTCGGCCTCCGCGGTGGTGACTGAGACCTCCTCGGCCTCGTCCTCGAGACCGTCGTCCGAGCCGCAGGCGGCGAGGCTCGCTGCCATCACCAGCGCGAGCACCGCGGCCAGTCCTCGCCCCAACCGTCCTTCGCGTCCTGGGATCCCTCGGCTCATTTCGACTCCTCGCTCTTATCGGTCATTCGGTTCGATCATCGCCATGGTCCTTTCTCGCTAGCCCGTCGCGACCCGCGAGAACCAAGCTGTTAGTGCCGGGCGGATCAGGACTTCTTCGACGTCCTCGTTCGGCGCGGCGAGCTGGTTCAGCAGGAGGCCGTCGAGCATCGCCAGGAACATCCTGGCCTCCAGCTCCGGCTCGCGGGCGCCGACCGACGTGAAGACTTCCGTCAGCACGGCCAACCAGGCCTCCGTCCACTCTCGGCATACGGACTGAAGGTCGGGCTGGCGCACAGCCTCTTGGAGGAGCGCGTACTGCGCGGCCGTACGCCACCGCTCCTCCCCCAGCTGCGGCAGCAGGAAGGCCGTGAACTCGTCGATCAGACGTCGCTGGGAGAGGCGCGGCTTGCCCAATACCCCGGCCAGCCGTTCCCGAAGGGCGTCGATCTCGGTACGCACAAAGTGCTCGAGGGCTTCCTTCAACATGTCCCGGCGCGAGGCGAACCAGTAGGTAGTCGATCCAAGTGGCACGTCGGCGAGCTCGGCCACCGCCCGGTGACTGACGGAGTCGATGCCCTCGTTGGCGATCAGCCTCAGCGTCGCCTGGACCAGCAGGAGGCGTCGTTCGGGGCCGCGCGCCTTCGCTCCCGACGAGGCCGCCGTCTCCGCGGACGGATCGAGGTACTTGAAAGGTTGGGCCGTGTACATATGTACAGTACTATCGTACATGAACCTGATCGACAGACCCGAACAGACCCGAACAGCCCCCGGCGCCAAGCGGCTCGACGACTGCCTCTCGGTCCGCGACGGCGCCCTCTATGTCGAGGATTGCCGCGCGGAGGAGCTCGCCGAGCGGGTCGGCACCCCGCTCTACGTCGTCTCCGAGGATCAGCTTCGCCGTAACGCGCGGCTCTTCCTGCGTGCCTTCGCTAGCAGATGGCCTGGCCCGTTCCTGCTCTTGCCCTCGATCAAGGCGAACTCGTGCCTGGCGCTGCGCCGGGTCCTGACGCTGGAGGGCACCGGCTGCGACGTCTTCGGAGCGGGTGAACTCGAGGCGGCACTGCGGACCGGGGCCGATCCCGCGACGATCTCGCTGAACGGACCGATGAAGGACGAGCGGCTGCTCGAGCGCGCGATCACTGAGGGCGTGAAGGTGACCCTCGACAGCCGGGCCGAGCTGGAGCGGACCGCGAAGGTCGCCGCCCGGCTCGCGATGCGAGCCCATATCCGCTTCCGCGTCCGACCCGATCTGGTGGGACGAGACGAACCGTCGGAGATGTCCCCGGACGGAGCGTCTGTCCGCGACTCGTTGCAACGCTACAAGGCGGGGATCCCGGTGGAGGACCTGCTCGCGATCGAGCCGTCCGAGATCGCCGATCCAAATCTCGATGTTGCGGGGCTCATGCTCCACCTCGGACGCCACTCCTCCGACCCGCAGTTCTGGCGCGCCGGTGTGGACGCGCTTGTCGACACCGTCGAGCGCCTTCGGAAGATCTGGCCTGGCTGGACGCCGCGTGAGCTCGATCTCGGCGGCGGATTTCCCGCTCCGAGGGACCCGTTCGGGCGCCGGCTGCCCCAGCGGGCCGCCGCGCCCCCGAGCTCGCCGGGCGCCGATGAGTACGCGGACGAGATCTGCACGCACCTGCTGGGGGGGCTCGGGGCCCTCGGCATCGCCGCCGAGACCATCCAGCTCGAGATCGAGCCGGGCCGGGCTCTGTACGCGGACGCAGGGATCCACCTCGCAACCGTCGGCAACGTGAAGCGACAGACGGAACCGGTTGCGCTCATCTGGGTCGAAACGAACTCATCCGATGCCTACCTCGCCGACGTCAACCTCGAATACAACCGCTGGACGTGCCTGGCCGCCGGAAACGCCGAGGCGACACCGACGATGGTCGCGGACGTCACCGGGCGCACCTGTGCGCTCGACGTGATCATCAGTGACGCCGACCTCCCCGAGGTTGCCGCCGGCGACGTGCTCGCCTTCCTCGACACCGGGGCCTACCAGGATGCGAGTGCCAGCAACTTCAATGCTCTGCCGAGACCCGGAACCATTCTCGTCGCGGGCGACTCGGCCGAGCTGATCCGCCGTCACGAGACCATCGAGGACGTCTTCGCCCGGGACGTGATCCCCGAGCGGCTACGAGATGGCGGCGCGGAACGCAGCCCGGCGTGGCGCGCCACGGGGCTCGACCACGTCTCCGTGACGAGCGGCGAGCTCAACCGCTCGCTGGGCTTCTATCGCGATTTGCTCGGCCTCACCCTGCGTGCCCGAGGGGAGGCGTCCGGCGCGCAGGAGTTCGCGGTCACGGGGATTCCGGACGCCCATGTCCGATGGGCCGACCTGGAGTTGCCGCACGGCCAGGTCCTGGAGCTGATCGAGTTCGTTGATCCACGCGGGAGCCCGGTCCGCCCGCGAGCAAACGATCCGGGCGCAACGCATATCTCCTTGCGGGTGGCCGACATCGACGCAATCCACGAACGCTTGCGCGAGGCGGATGTGTCCCTTCGCGGGGAGCCCGTCGAGATCACCGAGCCGGGCGCCTGGCAGGGAGCGCGATGCTTCTATGCGAGCGACCCTGATGGCGTCACCGTGGAGTTGATCCAGCCCGCGTCGGAGATCCCGTGAGCGCCGGGAAGCCCGGACAGGAGGCCCGGACCGTGTGGGTCACGGGGGCCGCGAGCGGCATGGGGGCATCGCACGCGCGGAGGTTCGCCGAGCGTGGCGACCGCGTCGGCTGCTGGGACGTCCAGGCGGAACCGCTCGCCTCGCTGGTGGGCGAGATCCGATCCGCCGGCGGCCAAGCCGAGGAAGCCGTCGCCGATATCACCGACGCGGAGGCGGTGCAGGGCGCTGCGGACGGGTTGCGCGAGGAGCTCGGACCAGCCTCGGTCGTGATCGCCAACGCGGGGATTGTGCTCACGGGCGAGTACGTCGAGGACCTCGATCCCGTCGCCTGGAAGGCCGTGATCGACGTGAACCTGACCGGCACCTTTTTGACTGCCAGGGCTGCCATCCCCCAGTTGCGCGAGGCGGGCGGTGGCTCACTGATCCTGATCTCCTCCGTGTGCGGGCTGACCACCTCGCCGGGATACGCGGCCTACAACGCCTCCAAGCACGGCACGATCGGGCTGATGCGGACCCTCGCGAACGAGCTCAGCCCGGCGGGCATCACCGTAAACGCGGTGTGCCCGGGCTGGGTGCGGACGCCGATGCTGGACCAATCGGTCGATGCAGCCGACGAAGCCGGGCCCGGGGATTTCGCCCGCATGCACCTGATCGAACGCCTGATCGAGCCCGAGGAGGTGACCGGTGCGGTCGAATGGCTGGCCTCGCCCGCGGCCCGGATGGTCACCGGCGTCGCGCTGCCGGTGGACGGCGGGCTGCTGGAGTCTCGTGAGTGGCCGGACGAATGATGCGCACCGGAAGATCGGGGCTTAGCTAAATCCTGAATCGCTAGTCGGCCGGCGACGGATCCTCGGCCTTCTGGGCGCCCGAGGACGGTAGTGCGGGCATCCGTCTGCTCGCCCACTGCAGGGCCTTCGAGGGCCGCGATCGCCTCCTCCTGGCAAGCAGTTCAGACCGATTCAGTGCAAAGGTTTCTCATAACGCGGAGGAGCTTTCTGCGCTGCGGACGTTTGGGGTGCTGGATGGCAGACTGTTCCGATGCCCCGAGAATTGACGCAGGGGGCCGGGCTCTACGCCGGTGTCCCATATTCGTATGCGGCGATCGCACCCGCTGGCACGGTCTTTACGGCGGGAGCATGTCCGCTGGATGGGAACGGAGAAGTCGTCGGACCGGGTGACGTGGCCAAGCAGACCCGCAGGACGCTGGACAACTTGCTTATAGCCCTTGAAAACGCTGGTTGCACCTCCGCGGACATCATCAAGACGACCGTTTACGTCGCCACCAACGACCGGGCTGACCTGGCGACAGCGTGGCGGGTGGTCGAGGAGATATTGGGGATCCAGGGACCGCCAAGCACGTTGCTCGGCGTTGCTGTTCTCGGCTGGCCCGGACAGCTCGTCGAGGTAGAGGCCGTGGCCGCGCCTGGCTAGTACGCGCTTCGTCCGCCGGTAGCGGACGCGAGCGGGCAGAACGTTCTGCTTTGGACGAGAAGCAGAACTATCGCTTCGCATGGAAAGCAGGGCCGTCGATGCTCCGCGGGATACTGCGTGGGGCATGTCAAAGGGTTCGAAAGCCGCCATCGACTATCGGCATGTCGATGTGTTCACCGATCGCGCCTACTCAGGCAATGGTCTCGTCGTTTTCTTCGGGGGCATCGACCGCGCGCGTGAGGAGCTACAGGCGATCACAGCGGAGATGCGGCAGTTCGAGTCAATTTTCCTGGGCGAGCACGAAGTCGACGGCAAAGTGCCGGCGCGCATATTTACCGTTCAGGAAGAACTCGACTTTGCGGGTCACCCGCTGATCGGCGCCGCGGCAGCGGCCCACGAGAGGTGGTCCAGCGACGAGAGCGAAAGGAACTGGACCTTCATCGTGGCCAAGAGAGAGATCGAAGTCAGGAGTCGCCGGGAACGTCGCTTCTACCGCGCGATGATGAACCAGGGACGCGCGACCCTGGAGGATCCGCTCGACGAATCTTCGGCAGCAGACTTCTTGTCCATGGTCGGACTGAGCCCCGCGGACCGACACGAGTTGCCCTTCCAGGTCGTCTCCACGGGCCTGCCCTATCTCATCGTCCCGGTAACTCCCGCCGGACTCCAGAAAGCCCGCATCAGCGTCGACGACTTCGAGTCACGTCTCCTCGCAGTGGGAGCGAAGTTCGTCTACGTGTTCGATCCAGAGGGTCGTGAAGGACGGACATGGGACAACGCCGGGGAAGTCGAGGACATCGCAACGGGGAGTGCCGCGGGCCCGGCTGCTGCATATCTCCTGGCGCACGGCCTCATCTCCGATACGTCTTTCGCTCTCAGGCAAGGAGGCTTCGCCGGTAGACCGAGCTCCATGTCTGTCGAGGTCGCCGAGAACTCGGACATCTGGATCGGGGGCCCGGTTGTCGCAGTCGCGTCGGGGATGCTGGATGCCGGCACTCGGACCGAGATCGGCTCGGAACGACCGTCAACGTGAAGTCGCACAGATCTCGCTGAATCGGGGCGACTGGATTTGAACCAGCGACCTTTCGACCCCCAGCCGGCAGGCGGTTGGTGTAGATGCGTCCCCAAGCGTCCGCCGCGTCCCAACTGTCCACGGCCGTGGACAATCTGGACGGATCGGACGTAGCAGTCGGTACCAAAGCGGTACCACGATGCCCCAGACCAAACATTGCGTTTTGCATGGAAAGCGGGATAAGGCGGGACGATCAAGGCACCATCACCCGCCGGTGATGAAGTGCCGTGAGCGCTTCGACGTAGGCCTCCAAGAGGCCCGGGTACGACCCGCCGCCTCGCCAACCTAGGCTTCCCGCGGTGCGGATCATCAGCTGGAACGTCGCCCGCCGTAGCTCGAGGCTTGCGGAGCAAGCCTCGGCCTTAGCGGAGCGCGAGCCGGACGCAGTCGCGCTTCAGGAGATCACCCGCCGGACCGCGCCGCTGTGGCGGCTCGCGCTCGAAACGATCGGCCTGCCTCAGATTCGCGCTTCGCTGGACGAGGCTGACCCCAGGCGCGAGCCGGCGACACGGCGGGCGACCGGCGTGCTCATAGCCGCGCGCCGATCCGTGGGGGAAGTCTCGCCCCTGGCGCTGCCGTGGCCCGAGACGGCGACCGCCCTCACGGCCCCGTCGGACAGCGCCGGTCGGGTCGAGATCCACTGCGTGCACGTCCCGAACGCGGCCAACGGCTGGGTGAAGGTCCGCACGCTCGAGGCCATCCGGGCTGGGCTGGCGGCCGTCCCCGCGGGACGTCGCGTCCTGTGCGGTGACCTGAACACGCCGCGGCGGGAACTGCCGAGCGGCGAGGTGATCTCGTTCGGCCGAGACTCGAAGGCGAGGCTGCGCCGGGAGCGCGGCGCGGAGTGGGACGAGGCGGAGCTAGGCGTGGTCCCGGGCCTGCGCGAGATCGGCTACACGGATGCCTTCCGGGCGCTTCACGGCTACGAGCGAAGGGAGCCGAGCTGGACGTGGCGACAGATCGCGGGGCACGGCGGCGGCTGGCGCCTCGACCACCTCTTCACGTCCTCGGAGCTGCGGCCGGTTGCTGCGCTCTATCACCACTCCTGGCGCGAGGAGGGTCTCTCGGATCACTCCGCGCTAGAAGTCGACGTGACGGCCGCCGGCTGATCCACGGCGCCGCGGGTGTCAGCTCCGCGTCGCGGCGGGCGCTGCCACCGGGCTCGGCACGGCAAGTCCTGAGCGAGTTGCGGAGGCCGAGCCTTGTGAAACTCCACTCGCGTGACCGTGAGCGGGTGAGTTGCTCCCCCCAGGTGCCTGCTCAGTGCCACGCGCTCCTCGTCCTGGACCGGCCGTTTGGCGACCAGGAGCCGAAGAGCTGAAACGGCCCGCTGTCTCGTGAGACACTTGACCATCCACGAACCGAGGGGCCGCACGATGAATAACGGAAGCTTTGACGCGATCGTCGTGGGGGCGCGCTGCGCTGGGTCGCCTGTCGCGATGCTGCTTGCTCGAAAGGGCCATCGAGTGCTGCTGGTCGACAAGGCGACCTTTCCCAGCGACACAATGTCCACCCATCACGTGCATCCGCCAGGCGTGGCTGCGCTTGAGCGCTGGGGACTTCTGGAGCGGCTCGAGGCCACCGGTTGCCCACCGGTGACGACTTACTCCTTCGACTTCGGACCACTGACCATCTCCGGGTCCCCGCAGCCGATCGATGGCGTCGCGCGGGGCTATTGCCCCCGACGCACCGTCCTCGACCAGTTGCTGGTCGAGGCTGCGGTCGAGGCGGGGGCGGAGCTTCGCGAGGGGTTCACCGTCGAGGAGATCCTGAGTAGCGATGGAATCGTCACCGGCATCCGCGGTCACGCCAAAGGTGGCGCGGAAGTCACGGAGCATGCCGACGTGGTGATAGGTGCAGACGGCAAGCACTCCCTCGTTGCGAAGGCGATTGAGCCCGAGCAGTACAAGGAGCGCCCGTCACGCCAGGCGATGTACTACGCCTACTGGAGTGACCTGCCCGTCGACGGCTTCAACGTCACGGTTCGCGCAGAGGATGACCGCGGCTGGGCTGCGATCCCCACCCACGACGATCTGACCGTGCTGCCATTCGGCTGGCCGGTCGAGGAGTTCAAGGCCAACCGCAGCGACATCGAGGGAAACTTCTTTGCGACCCTGGATCTTGCCCCGGAGTTTGCCGAGCGTGTGCGCGCGGCGAAGCGCGAGTCGAAATTCGTGGGCTCAGCCGACCTCCCTGGGTACTTTCGCAAGCCCTACGGCCCGGGCTGGGCGTTGCTCGGCGATGCCGGCTACCACAAGAATCCGATCACGGCTATGGGAATCAACGACGCCTTTCGCGACGCGGAGTTGGTGGCTACGGCAATCGATGATGCCTGTTCGGGGCATCGCTCATACGACGAGGCCATGAGCGAGTATCAGGACACGCGCGATCATGAGGCGTCGCCTGTCTACGACTTCACGGACGACTTTGCGCAGCTACAGCCTCCGCCACCCGAGATGCAGCAATTGCTCGGCGCGATGCGCGAGAACCAGGAGGCGATGGACGGGTTCGTGAGCGTGCAGGCGGCCACCCTCCCCGCACCGGAGTTCTTCGCCCCCGAAAACGTCGGACAGATCATGGCGAAGGCTGCGGCACGGTGATGAGTTGCCGTCGCCAAGAGACAAAGGCCTGAGGGGTATTCATGCGGGTGACTTCACCGAGGCCAGGCACACGACAAGCCGAACACCGCGTGGAACTCTCCGCGACCGTATCCGAGACCGTCGCTGATGCCTTCGAGAACGCGAAAACCCTCCAGGCGGAGGGCTCGAGCGCGGTCGCCATTCTAGGTCCGTTCGCCTCAGGCCCGGGATAGCCGCTCTGCACCAGGACTAGCCGCTTAGGACGAGAAGCGGAACGGTGCGCGGGGACGCGTGGACACTGGGGACGCGTCGTCTTAGTCGGGGCGACTGGATTTGAACCAGCGACCTTTCGACCCCCAGTCGAGACACGGTTGCTGTCGATGTGTCCCGGAGCGTCCAGATTGTCCGACGCCTCCACGGTCGTAGACGATCCGGATGCATTGGACGGAGCAGTCGGTACCAAAGCGGTACCACGACGTCGCGGGTGCACATCGGCCGCCCGTTCGTTTCTCGCTGCAACGCACGGATAGTCGAGCGAGAGCGCGTACGGGCGGAACTAGCGCTGCTCATCCAATGCGCTACTCGCGAGCTACTCCCGCCCCGGGGAGGTTCGCGGAAACCCGCGGGCCTAGACCCGCGACCTTCCGCCATAGACGGCCAGCCCGTAGATGATGAGCAGGTTGACGGTGAACAGCATGAATGCGGCGAATGAGGTCATTGAGGATCACGTAGCGCCCCTCGTCGGTGAAGAACGAGGAGTTCTCGAGGGCGGCGGGGCCCAGATGATGTTGAGGAAGGCGGCCAGCGCGAGCATCATGCCGGCGAAGGCGACCTGCCCTCCCCTGGGACCGTCTCGGGTGCGTGGTCGCTGTTCATCGGATGTCCCCGTCCTTCCGTGGCTCGAGCCGGGGCCGACCCGAGTCGGAATCCGGTAGCTGACAGTCTGGTGCGAACCTATCGCCTCGGCGGCCGGGCGCTGCCGAAAGGCTCATCTGGCGCTTTCCGTGCAGGGCGCACGCGTTAGCTCGGCTAGACCGACGTGCGGGTGCGGGTCACCTCGGTCGGGGCCGCCTCCAGCGGGAGCGCGGTTGCGCGCGGGTGGCGCTCGAACCACTGGGCGTAGCGGCCAGCCAGGGGGGCGGCCGTGAGGCCGTGTGCGAACACCGAGAGCCCCACTGTGAGGTAGACCGCGAGAACGAGGAGCTGCTCGTGAGGAAGTTGAGACTCCTCGAGCAGGATCAGCGCGAACACGATCGACGCCAAGCCGCGAGGCCCGAACCAGCCGAGGAAGCCGACGGTCGGGAGTCGAGCGCGCGACCCAAGCATGCCGATGGCGACGGGCACGATTCGTACGACGGTCAGGCTGAGGACCGCATAGAGGACGAGCTCAAAGCTCACCTCGCTCAGCGCCGGTCCTAGCAGAATCGCTCCGAAGAGGATGAAGGTGACCCCGTTCAGCACGCCGCCCACCTCCTCGGTGAGCCGGTTCACGTCCTCTGGGTCGCGCTTGATCACCGCCCGGAATGCCAGGCCAGCGACGAAGGCCGCGATGAAGCCCGATCCGTCGAGCGCCGCGGCGGTGCCGTATGCGAGCGCGGCGCCGGCGGCCGGAATCACCTGGCGCCAGGTCCCCGCGATGAAGTCCCTGCGGCCGGCGTAGACGAGCACAGCCCCAATCAGGACCCCGGCGGCGACCCCTGCGGCGATGCCGTAGCCGATCTCCTCGAGCAGTAGCTCCGATGCGCTCCGCCCCCCGGAGATGTTCGACTCGACGTCCGCTGCCGCGACGGCGGCGAACAGCAGCGGCACGCAGAGCCCGTCGTTGAGCCCGCTTTCGACGTTGAGGCCCTGGCGGATCCGACCCGGGACGCGCGGCTCGGTGACGACCGTCTGGCCGAGGGCCGCGTCGGTGGGTGCCAGCACCACGGCGAGGATGACGGCTTCCCAGGCTGTCAGCTGGCCGAAGATCGCAGCCGCCGCGACGGCTCCGAGGGCGATCGTCAGCGGCAGGCCGACTCCAAGCAGGCGGATCGGCACCGAGATTTCTCGGCGCAGCGCTGGGAAGTTGATCCGGGAGGCGTCGGCGAACAGCACCACGGCAAGGGTGGCCTCGGCGAGCGCCCGCACGGTCGAGCCGGTGCTCGAGAGATCGATCCCGGCGAGGACCTTCGGGCCGACCAAGAGCCCGAACGCGACGAACAGAATCGCTGGCGTGATCGGCGTCCCCGAAATGCGCTTCGAGATTGCCGCCACGGCAACCAGCGCCAACGCCACGAATGCAAGCGACCACTCCACGACGGCCGGGATCCTCTCATGTCACTGGGAGGCGCCGGACCGATACGCTGGACGCGCTTGGGCCGAGGGTGAACAGCTCGGACCTCGAGGAGGAACTCGACAGATGAGTGCCGATAGCGTGGCGGCCAGAATCCGAGACTCCGGGCGAGGGAGTTGACAGTCCGGCGTATGAGCAGGGCCTCCCTCGACGACCGCTGGCTGTACGTCTCGTGCTGGGGCACCGGGGAGCTGAAGCAGTACGACGTCAGCGATCCCCCAGCCACGAGACGGGCTCGGTGCGCATCGGCGGGATCGTGGGCCGGGCCCCGCATCCGGCCGCTCCCGAGCGGCCGTTGGCCGGTGCCCCGCAGATGGTCGAGGTCAGTCGCGATGGCCGGCGGGTTTACTTCACCAACTCGCTCCATGCGAGCTGGGACGAGATCTTCTATCCCGATGGCGTCGGCGCCTGGTCGGCCTGGCCGCCTCGCGGAACGTCTAGCGCGAGTTCAGCCCGCTGCTAACGCCCGTACCCCGGTGGTACCTCGTAGCCGCCCGCCGGCAGGGCCGGGAACGCAAAAGCCCGCTCACAGGGCGGGCGTCTGCGTATAGCGGGGGGCCGATTCGTTTCTCGGTACCACCCGCAAATAGTCGAGCGAGTACGCCTGGCTGCTTAGCGAGATAGTCGCTTCTCGTCCTAAGCACCCAAGTCGGGCGGGGTCTCAACCCGAGCATCTGCGGCTAATCAGGCCGGCTGTTCGATAGCCGCCTCCGGTCCAGCGCGTGAGGACACCAAGCGCTCGGAAGGGAGCCGGCGCGTGCCAAAGAACGAGGCGAGCACCACGAATCCCGCGAAGAGGAAGGCCGTCTTCAAAGCGTTGAGCTGGGCGTCCTCGTAGCCGTCAACCAATGCGTCAACCTCCTCGGACCCAGCACCGGCTTCGGTAGCGCTCGTCCGGACCTCGTCGGCGGAAACGAAGCTGACTCCGCTGGCGATGGTCGTCTCGACCTGTTGCCGGGCCTCCGCCGAGACCCGCGCATCGGAGGCGATGTTGCTCGTGAAGGCGCCAATCAGGCCGGTGATGACGACGGCGCCGAGGATCGCAGTGCCGAGCGACGAGCCCAGTTGCTGCGCGGTGTTCTGTAGGCCCCCGGCCTCGCTTCGATCGGCGTCCGTCACCGAAGACTGGGCGACGTTTCCAAGTTGGGAGATGACCAGGCCCATCCCGGTTCCCAGCACGCCCATCGCCAGGAGAAAACTCGCCGTGTCGAGCTCGGGCTCAACGACGCCAAGCAACAGCAGCGTCGAAACGAACGTAACGACGAGCCCTACCCGCACGAGCGGCCGGGGCGCGAAGCGCGACGAGAGCGCCGAGCCGCCGAGCGCCGCGATGAAGAGCCCGACGGAAGCGGGCAGCATTCGAACGCCGGTCTCGAGCGCATCTAGGCCCTGTACGACTTGGAGGTAGAGGGGCACGGTGAAGAAGACGCCCATCAGGATCAGGTTCTGAGCCAGCAGCATCGACAGAGCGCCACGGAACCTGATGATCTCGAACAAGCGGAAGTGGACGAGAGGGTCGGCTCCCCGATTCTCACGATGGCGCTCCCAGGCTCGAAACCCGATGAGGATGAGCAGGCCCGCCGCGATGACGAAGGGCGTCAGCGAGAAGCCAAACGGCTCCACTGGTGAGTTGAGCGGCCGTAGCCAACCCCAGTTGCTCGCCTGCAGGACGCCGATGACCATCGTCGCCATGCCGAGTGCAGCAAGCACCGAGCCGACCCAATCCAGCCGCGGCGGACTGCCTTCTCGCTCAGGCTCGCGCAGCTGTCTAGTCCCAAGCAGGATCAGGGTCGCTACCACGACCTCGCCGACGAAGACGACTCGCCAGGTGAGTTCGGTGGTCGCCCACCCGCCGAGAATCGGCCCAACCGCGATCCCAGCGCCCGCGACGCCGCCGAGGACTCCGTAGGCGATCGCCCTCTGCGAGCCGGTGTAGTTGCCCGCCACGAGTGCGACGAGGGCCGGCAGCACCATCGCCGCCCCAATTCCCTCGAGTACCGACCATCCGAGCATCAGCGTCGGGACGCTCCACGAGGCGGCCGTGAGCGCCGATCCGGACGCGTAAATCACGAGACCGATCGCGAACACCCTTTTTCGACCCACGATGTCGCCGAGCTTGGCCCCGGTGACCATCAGCGCAGCCATCACGAGCGCATACAGCGCGATCACCATCTGGATCGTCGTCACAGTGGTGTCGAAGTCCTTGACAAGTTGCGAGATGGCGACGTTCATCACCGCCTGGTCGAGAACCATCAGGAACTGAGCGGCCGCAAGGACGGCGAGGATCGGCCATTTCATCAGTGCGGCCCCCTAACGAATCAATGGCTGTGGCTGTAGCCGCTCAACGCCCTAGGCCTCCAGCTCGACCGTGATCCGGCCGTCGGCGACCGCCTGTTTCAACGCGCCAAAGTCAGCTTCGTTTTGGTCGGCGTAGGCGCCGGAGAAGTCCGCGATCGCCTCGTCGAAGCGAGCACCGCCGCCGAGATAGCCGGCAATCGCGATCCGGTCACCGGACCGAGCGTGGGCGCGGGCGAGGATGCCGCCACACACCTGCGCGTAAAAGCCCATCGTCTTCGGCGACATCGCCTCGATTACCGCAGAGCCCTTCTGGTCCCAGAGCTGGCGAACGTAGAAGTCGCGCTTCTTTGAGTCGGGACCGGTCGCGCTCACCCAGCCGAGGAACACATCGCTTGCGGCCTGGGTCAGCCGCTGGCCCTCGACCACGCGCCGGCCCTGGTGGTCGAACTTGCTCGGCGCCGTGTATGGCTCGAGCACGGACGGCTGCGCTTCCTTGACCTGCAAAAAGAGCGGATCGTCCTCGTCGCGCCCGATCAGGAGCCCGATCCAGGCCCGGGTCCCGACGCTGCCGACGCCGACCACCTTGCGAGCCGTGTGCACGTGTCGATAGCCGTCGAGGAGGTGGCGCCGGTCGGGGAGCAGGGTCTCGCGGTAATCCTCGAGGACAGCGCCGAGCGTCTCTTCGGCCGTCTCGAGCTGCTTGCCCGAGAACATCTCCTCCAGCGGAACGAGCACCGGCGGATCGCTTCTGATCCGTAGCTTGCCGTCCACGCGCTCCGTCAACTTCGACAGTGCGCGCATTCGGTCCTTGCGCTGAGTCTTGGCGACGTTGCGCTCAAACCTGCGCCGCACCGTCTTGCTCACCGCAGGTGCAAACGCCTCACGGATCTGATCGAGGTCGACGCGCAGGTACCAGACGTCGAGATGGCTGAGCCCGGCGAGGTGTCGCATGTTCTCTCGATATGCCCGCGCGGAAGAGAGCACGACCTCACGTCGCTGCTTATCCGTGAACCCCCGATCCCGGCCCCCTATCTCAAAACTGGCGGCGAGTCGCTTGACGTCCCACTCCCAAGGGGCGGGAAGGGTCTCGTCGAAGTCGTTGATGTCGACAACGAGACTGCGATCGGGTGCCGCGTAACCGCCGAAGTTCGAAAGATGAGCGTCGCCACAAGCCTGCACCCACAACCCGGAGCTCGGCGTAGCGGCGAGATCCGCGGCCATGATCGCCGCCGCGCCGCGGTAGAACGTAAACGGGGAGACGAGCATCCTGCCGTAGCGCAGGGGGACGAGGTCGGAGACCCGATCAGCCGCTTGGCGCTTGAGCGCGTCGACGGGCTCGCGTCGGTTAGCCGGTAGCTCCCATTCGCCATGGCTTGAGCGCGGCGCGCGTTCGCGTGCCGCTTTTCCCGCCGCTGCGCGCTCGGTCGGAGTCTGGCCCGGGGCCTCACCGGAAACTCCTCTGGGAGTGGCGATCACCATTCGACTCAGCCTCCAGGGCGCACTCTCGCACACTGTTTGGCCTCCACCGGGCTACCTCGCTTGGCCGGGCCGGGTCGTCCGATTCAGCGGGACTGGATCTGCGGCGGTTCTCTTTGGCTGCTTTCCATGCAAAGCGCACATTTGGCACACGCCTGATTCGTGCGTCGCAGCGGCAGACGAATACCCGGCCCGATTCGTTCCTCGCTACCACCCGCGGATCGTGGAGCGGGTACGCCTGGCTGCTTAGCGAGATAGTCGCTTCTCGTCCAGAGATAGTCGCTTCTCGTCCAAGGCGACGGCTGCGAACGGCGCCTCTCGTGCGACGCGGACGTTCGGGTTAGGTCAGGGCCTTCGCCTTGATCGCCTCGAACTCCGCCTGCGTGATCGTGCCCGCGTCTAGGAGTTCCTTGGCGCTGGCGATCTCGGCGGCGGAACCCCCGGCGGTCTCGCGCACGTACTGATCCATTGCCGCCTTCTGTTCCTGAATTTGCTTCACGCCACGCTCCCGCATCCCGTCGTGCTGAGCGATCAGGTAGACGAGGACGCCAAGGAACGGCACGAGGATCACGAACACGATCCAGGCCGCCTTGCCCCAGCCACCGATGTCGTGGCGACGAAAGAGGTCGGCGAAGACCGTGAACAGGATCCAGAGCCACGCGACCCACGCGAAGAAGACGACGATCGTCCAGAAGACCTCCAGGAACGGGTAGTCAGCGGCAATGGGCAGCATCATGTCTCCGGTCGTCTAGGGGTGTTCGTCAGGCCCGGCGGGGCCGCCCACCGTACATCGCCAGGCCGTAGATGACGAGCAAGTCGACGATGAAGAGCATGAACGCTGCGAACGGAAACGCGTTGACCGTAAGCAGCAGGATCAGGGCATTCACCGTGGCGCACATGATCCCGAACAGCTGTCCGAACGCGTGTCGATTCCAGATCGAGAACGCGGCTATCAGCTGCAGGATCCCGACGATGAGCAGGAACCAGCCCCAGGTGCTGAGGTTGTCGAAGATCACATAGCGCCCCTCGTCGGTGAAGAACGCGGAGTTGTCGATGGCGGCTATGCCCCAGATGGTGTTGAGAAAGCCGGCCAGTGCCAGCATCATCCCGGCGAACAGGACCCAGCCTTCCCCTCGCGTTACATCGGGTTCGTGATCGCTCTGCATCGGAAACGCCCTTCCGTGGCCGGGTGGGGCGGCCACCCGAATGGAATCCGCCAACTGACGGCTCGTGCGTAACCCTACACGCACGAGTCCAGGTGTCACCGGCCTGCAGCTCTTTCGTTGCCCTTCGACGACGTTGCGCTTTCCATGGGAAGCCGGCCTTTCGAGTACGCGTACGCCGTGCGTCGCAGCGGCAGACGTATACCCGGCCCGATTCGTTTCCTCAGTACGACGCACGGATCATCGAGCGACTACGCGTCAGGACTTAGGCGCTTGGGTGGAAAGCGAGACATCCTCATGATTTTGCGTAGGCGTACCGGTGATCCCCAGGTGTCTCTATCTGCATCGCCAGCGCAGCCGCCTGGCCTTCACGCCAGCGCTATCAGAGCGACGACCGCGAGCCCGAGCAGCGGGCCGGCCGCCGCGAGCGCTGCCGCGGGCCAGTTCCTGGCGTGCTTCTCCCCGTCAAGAGCGCCTGCCTCCTGGCGGCTGCGAATCGTTCCCTGCATAAAGAGTGCGATCCCATAGAGCGCGAAGCCGAGGTCGAGGACAACGCAAGGCCGCCCCAGACTTCTGCAGCTCGGGCGCCAAGCGTCCGATCCCGATGGCGACCGCGAGAGCCGCGAGCCGTGTGCGCCACCAGGCAAGCTCGGTCCGCTCACTGGCCAATAAGGTCCTGCGAGTTGCTTTCTGCTCCTCGTTGCGAGGTCACTGTCGCGTCCTCGATTTGCCTTAGGCGTTTGAGCCTGAGCGAGGGAGGGGGCACCCGCGATGTGTAGGCAACGGGTCCCGCTTTATGAGATCAGTCTCGGCCTGGATGCGGCCGGACTTGGCCGTGTCCGCCAAGGCGCGCCATACCCACGTTATGCTCCTGATGTGCTGCGCTCGCGCTCAACCCGACGCCACCAACTCGTTCGAAGAGCGCGTAACAAAGTCCGGCTGATAGGCCGACGGTGGTTCGACCATATCCTGATCCGCACGTGCTACACCGGAGGCCGCTACGCCGCCGCAAAGACGCGGGAGCGCGTCCACGGCCTGCGGGCTCCCTGATCCCCTGCGGCTCGCTTCGGCACACAGCTGGCTAGTCGCTTGGAGGAAAGCGACGATCTCCCTCTGTTTTGGCCCAGGGGGTCATCGAAAGAGCCCTTTAGCCGTGTTGCCAGCCGGTGTGGTTCTTTTCGCCTTTCGATGTCCGGGGCGACTGGATAACCAGCCACCGCTCGGCCCCCAGCCGGCAAGCAGTCGGTGCCGATGCGTCCCGGAGCGCCCCTCGCATCCCGGCTATTCGGGACCGCGGACGATCTGAACGCGATTGGACGCGGCAGTCGGTACCAAACCGGTACCAACGCCCGGTCGCAGATTCGAATCGTGAGGCCGAGCCGTATCTGGCTCCGCGTGGACCACCGAGCGAGTCGTGGCGAGCTTCCGCACGGCAGGGTGGCCTCCCGCTGATCGGGGGCCGCGTAGCCAACCGATTCCGCGCTAGTCCTGGGATGATCGCGGCGTGACGCCCGCTGTGGATGAAACCGAGCCAAACGAGGCGACCGACCGGCACGGCGCGCGCGGCGAGGGTCTCGCTGTATTTCTGATCGCGCTGGGCTCCGCCTGGTGCGTCGGCAACGTGGGAGCGACGGTCGGTGGCCTGAGCGCCGATTTCGACATCTCCCTGCCAACGATCGGCCTGCTGTCTGGCACGCTGCTGCTCGGATTCTCGGTGCCGGGCACCGTGCTGACGCCACTGTTGGCGGAGCGCATCACGCTAATGCGCACGGTGATCCTCGCGGCCGTCCTGTGCGCGGCCGGCAACGTGATCTTCGCCGTCACGCCGGGGTTCGCGGGCCTCGTTATCGGGCGCGCGGTCGCGGGGTTCGGGGTGGGCATCGCCGTGGTGGCCGGGCCCGTCCTCGCCAAGGCAACGGGCGGGGTCGAGCGGGTAGGCCTCTTCGGCGCCGCGGTGCAACTCGGAATCGCCGGCGGGCTCGGGGTGGGCGCGATCCTCGGCGACCTCGGCGTCGACTGGCGGCTCACGTTCCTGCTGTCCGCCGCTGTCTCCGCCTCGCCGCTCCCGTTCCTGATCGGACGCAGCGGGCCCAGCTACGAGCGTCAAGCCGGCGGGGGCGGATTCCTCAAGCTCGCGCTGCGCAGCACGCGCGTATGGCGGCTCGCCGCGCTCTTCATCGCCGTGTTCTCCGTTCCGTTGATCCTGGGCTCCTGGTTTGTCCACTATCTGAGCGTCGACAACGGCCTCGCCGTCGGGGTCGCGGGCGTGCTGAGCTTCGTGATGTTCGGCGTCTCGGCCGCCGCGCGGGAGGAGGGCGGCCGGCTCGCACAGCGCGGCGTGAGCCCGGTGCTACTGGTCGGGGTCACCCCTCTCCTCGCCGCCGTGGGACTCACGATCATTGCGCTCGACGACTCACTCGGATTCGCGCTCGTTGCCGTGGTCGCAGCCGGGATCGGCTTCGCCGTCCCTTATGGGCTCGCGATCGTGCAGGCGCAGCGCCTCTACCCCACCGAGCCAACCGAGCCCGTGGCCCTCGTGAGCATGATCGGCACTGGGCTCCCAGTGCCTCTGGTCCCGCTGATCGGCTCACTGCTCGACGACGGCTACGGCACCGAGGTCTTCCTAGCCCTCGCGGCGGTAGTGGCTCTCGCCGGGCTGCTCAACCTACGGCCGGTCGAGGGGTCGCTGGAGCCTGAGGCCTAAGCGCCCGTTCTAGCCGGCGATTTATCGGGGCGACTGGATTTGAACCAGCGACCTTTCGACCCCCAGTCGAATGCGCTACCAGACTGCGCCACGCCCCGGCGCGGCCTCGATTCTAGGCGAGGCGTGGCGGGATGGAAGAGCGGGCGACGAGACTCGAACTCGCTTCCTTCAGCTTGGAAGGCTGACGTGCAACCAGTTACACCTCGCCCGCGGAACCGCCGCGAGTATAGATTCAGGCGATGGCGCGGACGATGCTGGCGGTGGCGGGCTTGACCGTCGCGCTGGTCCTCGGGGCGGCCTCGGCCGCTGGCCGCGGCGGCACCTCTCCCCCGCTCGACACCGTCGACACGTTCCAGGGCGGGTGGAAGCCCGACGTGCGGGCGGCGAAGCGCTACGCGCGCGATCGCACCGGCAGCGTGTGGTTCGCGTTCGTGGACCCCTACGGGCGCTCGCACTCGCTCAACCCGGGGCGCTCGGCGCCGATGGCGAGCCTGTTCAAGCCGCTGGTGATGGCCACCTACCTGAGCCGGCCGAACGTGCGCGACCGTGGCCTCCACGGCTGGGAGCGCGCCCTTCTGAACCCGATGATCAGGCGCTCGGCCAACGAGCCGGCCACGCGCCTGCGCGACATGCTCGGGCCGGGGCCGATCACCGCGATGGCGCGCAGGGCGGGGATGAAGGACTTCTCCTACGACTCGGTCTGGGGCCTCTCGCGCTCGAGCCCGCGCGACCAGGCGCGCTTCTTCCTGCACTGGGACCGCTGGATCCCGAAGCGCCACGAGGACTACGCGCGCTACCTGCTGAAGAACATCGTCTCTTCGCAGCGCTGGGGCGTCGCCGACGCGCGCCCGAAGGGCTGGGACCTCTTCTTCAAGGGCGGCTGGGGCGTCGGCACCGGACGGGTGAACCACCAGACCGCGCTCTATGAGACGGGGAAGTGCGACGCCGCGCTCTCGGTGATGACCGAGTTCAGCCCCGGCCACGAGTACGGCACGGAGACGATCGAGGGCGTGGCCGAGCGCCTACTGGGCGGAATCCGCAAGCTGCACTGCGGCGACCGGATCGAACACGGGCCGGCCCACCCGGACGCGGGGGACTAGCCCCCGCGCATCCCGAAGTCGGCGGTGTAGTAGCCCTTGCCGGACTTGTTGTAGAAGCCGACACCGATGTCCTCGAAGGTGCCGCTGAGGATGTTGGCGCGGTGGCCGCTGGACTTCATCCAGTCGCTCACGATCTCGCGCGGCGTGCCTCCGCCGCCCGAGCCGTAGGCGATGTTCTCACCGTAGGCCCAGCGCGAGAGCCCGCCGTGCAGGTAGCCGACCGCCTCAAGCCGTCCGCGCAGCCCCCGCTCGCCCCTGCATTCGTGGGAGAAGCAGCCCTTGCGCGCCATCGTGCCGGAATGCTTGCGCGCGGCCTCGATCAGCTTGTCGTTGCGATGAAGGTCGCCGCGTCCGTGCGAGTCACGCTGCTTGTTGATCAGGCAGATGACCGCGTTGCGGGCCTTCTTCTTGCCCAGGTTCCCTGGGCTCTTGTCGCCGTACCGGCTGCACGGAGTGCCCTTGCGGGCCTCGGCCGGGACGGAGTTGACAACGGCGAACGTGGCGAGCGCCAGCAGGACGAGAGCTGCGACCAGCGAGCGGCTTTTTGGCGTGAAGGAATTCATGAAGCCGGGCATCCTAGAGATTCCATCGGCGGATGTGAGCGTTTCCTTAAGGAATGATCATTCCCCGCCCGCTCAGAGCGAAACTTTTCTTGTTGAGGTCAGCCGATGCGACGCCCGAGAACCAGGGTCCAGGTGATCTCGTTGCCTCCGTCACAATCGCTCTGGCCGACCTGGTTGCGCGCCGCGGCCACGCCGATGTCCTCGAAGCGCCTGTCGCGGATGTTCTTCCGGTCGAAGTTGCTGGAGCGCCATGTGTTCAGCATCGCCTGCGGGGTGACGTCGCACCCGAAGGTCTCCCCGAAGCGCCAGCTGTCGGCGCCGTCGAGATAGCCCGTGTTCCTGATCCGCCGCTCGAGGCTTGGCTCGCCCGCGCAGTCGTGCTTCCAGCAGTTCTCGTCCAGCATCGTCCGGTTGTGCTTGCCCGCGGCACTGTCCAGCTTCCCGTTGTTGTCCAGCGGCTCGCGGTCGTGCTCCTTGCGGTCCTTGTTGACGAGACACCGAATCGAGTTCACGAACTGCTCGGCCGTCGCCTCGTCGATGCCGTCGTTGGCATGGGCGCAGGGCCCGCCGGCCACGGCACGCTCGGCGCCGGCGCCGGCCAGGGCCAGCGACGAGGCAGCCGCTGCTGCGGCGATGAACGCCGCGACGACTCTCAGGTTGATCCGCTCTCTACTCATGCTGAAGCTCACAGGCTCTCCTTTGGTCAACATCCCACGCCCCATTGCGTTTCGGTCAAGCGGGGGAGCCGGGATTCGAACCCGGGTTCTCGGTTTTGGAGACCGAGCGAATGGACCGCTAACTCACTCCCCCTGGGCGGCGGCTCATGGTAGTTGTTCACAGCCCCCGCGACGCCAGATCCCGTCCGGTGCCTCAGGTGCGGCGGTGAGTGCGGACGAGAGGATTCGAACCTCCACGGGCCTCTCGGCCCACCAGGACCTAAACCTGGCGCGTATGCCAGTTCCGCCACGTCCGCGCGGGCGGGATGTTAGGCGCAGTTTGAGCCGCGGCCAACCGCCGCGCGAAGCCGCGGCAGCGCATATGCTTCCCAGCGGGATGGAAGTCACCGAGGTCCGGCCCGGATACGAGCTCTGGCGCCCAAACAGGGAAAAGGCCTCGTCGAAGTCGATGAAGGGGCTCGTCGCGCTCGTGCTCATCGTCTCGGCGGTGCTGCTGATCATCGTCACCCTCGGGGGCTGGGAGCGCCTTCAGGGCTCGAGCGTCGCGGCGATGTCGCTCGTCTACGCGGGCCTATACATCCTCTTCGCGATCCTCATCTTCGGCTGGAACCGGGGCCTCTTGCCCGTGGCCGCCTCGCTCGCGATCATCCTCGCGATCTTCGCGGCGATCGCCGGGCCGGCGTGGTTCGCCCGCTCGAAGGACGGGCTTGACTCGCCCGGCGCTCCCCGAGGACCTCCTCGGTCTTCTCACCGTTGTTCTGGTGCCGGTGCAGCTGCTCTTGATCGTCGTCGCCCTCTTGGCCTTCAACCAGGAGTGGCACGTCGAGGAGGAGCGGCCGATCGGCGGGCAGCCACTCGCGGGCGAGGATCCCCCGCCGCCGGCGCAGCAGGCGCCTCCCCCCCAGCCGGCCTAGACCGCGCTTTCCAGGCCCTGGCGGGGCGCCGAGATATAGGATCGTCGCCGATACCCGGCAAGGAGGCTGAAGCGAATGTTCTTGATGGCAGCGGATTACCCGTTCGGCGAGGTTTTTTGGACGATCGTCGTCTTCTTCGCCTGGGTCGCGTGGTTCTGGGTCGTGATCACCGTCTTCGCCGACCTCTTCCGCCGCCACGACATCAGTGGATGGGGCAAGGCCGCGTGGGTGGTGTTCGTGATCGTCGTGCCGTTCCTCGGCGTGCTCATCTACCTGATCGCTCAGCACGATGGGATGCGGGACCGCAGCATGAAGCAGGCGCAGGAACAGAAGGCGGCGATGGATGCCTATGTGCGCGATACCGCCGGTGGTTCCGCCACCGAGATCGCCAAGGCGAAGGAGCTCCTAGAGGCGGGCACGATCACGCAGGCGGAGTTCGAGGCGATCAAGGCGAAGGCCGTCAGCTAAAACAGGCTCTTCTGCTCCTCGCGCGGCTCGATCAGGTGCGGGCCGTCCTCGCGCACGCTGTTCACGAAGTCGCCCACCTCGCGACCGACTAGCAGGTCGTCGGGCGCGGGCGCAAGCAGGGCGCGAAGGTCGCCCGCCTCGGCGGCCGGATCGAGCCACCCGGCCTCGGCCTCGGGCGCGAGCAGTACCGGCATCCGGTCGTGGATCGGCCGGATCAGGCCGTTCGGGTCGGTGGTGACGATCGCGCACGAGTGAAGGACGCCGTCGCCCGAGCGCTCCGGCAGCCCGGCCCAGATCCCGGCGAAGGCGAACAGGCCGCCGTCGGCGAGGCTGAACCAGACCGGGCGCTTGCCGCGCTCGTCGCTGAGCCATTCATAGAAGCCGTCGGCGGGGATCAGGCAGCGCCGCTGGGCGAACGACTCGCGGAACGCAGGCTGGCTCTCGAGGGTCTCGGCGCGCGCGTTGATCAGGGGTCGGCCGCCGCCCTTCTCGGCCCAGCGCCCGGGCACCAGCCCCCAGCGAAGGCGCCCCAGCTCGTTCGCCCCGTCCTGGGAGCGTCGTACCGCCAGCACCGGGTCGGTCGGCGCGATGTTGTAGCGGGGCTCGTCGTCGACCTCGGCCCGCTCGCGCAGGTTGAAGCGCCGGCTCAGGAGGTCGGCGTCGGGACTGGACAGGCTGTACCGGCCGCACATGCGATCGAGGCTAGCGCCGAGGGGATGCCGGAGGTGGGAGTCGAACCCACATGTCCCGAAGGACACGGCCTTTTGAGGGCCGCGCGTATGACCAATTCCGCCACTCCGGCGCAGTGGCGCAACCATAGCCCGCGCCAACCCCGATAATCGCCAGGGATGGAGCGCGGCGCGGGCATGGAGGTGGTGGAGGAGCTGTGCTCGTTCGAGGGCCGGCTTGCCGGGACCGACGCCGAGCGGCGTGCGGCGAACCGCATGGCCGAGCGCCTTCGCGAGTCGGGGCGCCGCGTCGAGGTCGAGCCGACCTACGTGCACCCGCAGTTCGCGCTGGTCTACGCGGCGCACTGCGTCCTGGGGATCGCCGGCTCGCTGGTCGCCGTCGCCGTCCCCGCGCTGGGGTTCGGGCTGGTGCTGGCGGCCGCCACGTCCATGTACCTGGACCTCGACTACCGCTTCTACCTCCTGCGAAGGCTCTTCTTCCGCCGCGCATCGCAGAACGTGGTCTCGCGCGGCGAGCGGCCGTCGCTGCCCGCCCGCGTGATCGTCACCGCCCACCTGGACGCCGCGAGGACCGGCGCAGCGTTCGCCCCGAAGCGGGCGCGCGCGAGCGCCCGCTTCGCCCAAAGCCACGCCTGGTTCGGCCCGTTTCGATTCCTCTTCTGGTCGCTCGCGCTGCTGCTGCCGGCGCTGGGAGCTCGCATGGCGGGGATCGACTCCGAGATCGTCGCGGTCGTCCAGTTGCCGCCCACCCTGCTGCTGCTGGTCGGCGTCTTCGCCCTCGTCGACATCCAGCTCTCCGACGTCGTGCCCGGCGCAAACGACAACGCCTCGGGCGTCGCGGCGGCGATCGGCGCGGTTACCGACCTTGACGACGACCCGCCCGAGAACCTCGACGTCTGGATCGTCCTCCCAGGCGCCGAGGAGTGCCTCCAGGAGGGCATGCGCGCGTTCACGCGCTCCCACCGCAAGTTCCTCGCCGACAAGCCGACCTACTTCGTGAACCTCGACACGGTCGGCCATGGGCAGGTTCGCTTCCACCGCTCCGGAGGCTGGGCGGTGACCTATCCGGCGGATCGCCGCCTGGTCGAGCTGGCCTCGGCGATCGCCGAGGCGGACGCCGAGGGCCCGAGCCGCTACGGCGCCAAGCCGGTCGCGCTGGCGCTGGCCGGCGACGAGATGCCGCCGCGGATCTCGCGCTTCGCCTCGATCGGGATCTCCTGCACGGACGACGACGGCTACGTCCCGGGCTATCACCTGCCGAGCGACGTCGCGGCCGAGGTGGACCCCGCGGCGATCGACCGCGCCCGGGGCTTCACGCTCGAGCTGATCCGCCAGCTCGACCGCGATCTCGGGCGCCGCCAGGGCTGACGCACCCTCGACTAGGCTCCGGACGATGAGCGCCGAGAAGCTCTGGGAGCCCAGCGACGAGCGCGTCGAGCGGGCCGCCATGACCGCCTACATGCGCTGGCTGAAGCGCGAGCGCGGGGTCGCCGTCGGCTCCTACGAGGAGCTCTGGAGCTGGTCGGTGGCGGAGCTGGAGGAGTTCTGGGGCTCGATCTGGGACTACTTCGACGTCCGCTCGTCGGGCTCGTACAAGCGGGTCCTGGCCGAGCGCACCATGCCCGGCGCGCGCTGGTTCGAGGGCGCGGAGCTGAACTACGCGGAACACGTCTTCCGTGACCGCGACCCGGCCGCGCTGGCGGTCCAGCACGCCTCCGAGCTGCGCGAGCTCGACACGCTCACGTGGGGCGAGCTGGAACGGCAGGTCGCCGCGGCGGCGGCCGGCCTCCGGGCGCTGGGCGTCGAACGGGGCGATCGGGTCGTCGCCTACGTCCCGAACACGCCCGAGGCGCTCGTCGCGTTCCTGGCCACCGCGTCGATCGGGGCCGTCTGGTCGAGCTGCTCGCCGGACTTCGGCGCCGGCTCGGTGGTCGACCGCTTCGCGCAGATCGAGCCCAAGGTGCTGTTCGCGGTCGACGGCTACCGCTACGGCGGCAAGGACTTCGACCGCCTCGACACGGTGGCCGGCGCTGCAGGAGCAGATGCCCTCGCTGGAGCACACGGTCCTGATCGGATACCTCGACGCGGACGCGGACCCGGCGGCCCTGGAGCGGGCGACCACATGGGACGCCCTGCTTGCCTCGGGAGCGGGCGCGGCGCCGGCGTTCGACCGGGTGCCGTTCGACCACCCGCTTTGGGTCCTCTACTCGTCCGGCACGACGGGCCTGCCGAAGGCGATCGTGCAGGGGCAGGGCGGGATCCTCCTCGAGCACCTGAAGAAGCTCCACCTCCACGTCGACGCCCAGGAGGGCGATCGGATCTTCTGGTTCACGACAACCGGCTGGATGATGTGGAACTTCCTCGTCTCGGCCCTGCTCACCCCGGCGTCGGTCGTCCTCTATGACGGAAACCCCGGCCACCCGGACATGGGCGTGCTCTGGGACCTCGCCGAGCGCGCCGGCGTCACCTGCTTCGGCACCTCCGCCAGCTACATCGCCGCGTGCATGAACGCGGGCGTCGAGCCCGGCGCCGGCCGCGACCTCTCGCGACTTGGCGCGATCGGCTCGACCGGCTCGCCACTGGCGCCCGAGGGGTTCCAGTGGATCTACGACCACGTCGGCGAGGACACCTGGCTCTTCTCGACCTCGGGCGGCACCGACGTCTGCACCGCGTTCGTCGGCGGCGTCCCGTTGCTCCCCGTCTATCGCGGCGAGCTTCAGGGCCGCGCGCTCGGCGCCGGGGTCGAGGCCTGGGACCCCGACGGCCGCCCGCTCATCAACGAGGTGGGCGAGCTCGTCCTGACCGAGCCGATGCCGTCGATGCCCGTCTTCTTCTGGGGCGACGAGGACGGCTCGCGCCTTCGCGAGGCCTACTTCGAGCAGTACCCGGGGGTCTGGCGCCACGGCGACTGGATCGAGATCACCGACCGCGGCACCGCCGTCATCTACGGACGGTCGGACTCGACCATCAACCGCCAGGGGGTCCGGATGGGCACCAGCGAGATCTACCGGGCGGTGCAGGCCGTGCCCGAGGTGATGGACGCCCTGGTCGTCGACATCCCCCGGCCCGGCACCGAGGGGTGGATGCCCCTGTTCGTCGTGCTGCGCGAGGGCGAGGATCTGAGCGACGACCTCGTCGCTCAGATCAAGCGCTCGATTCGCGAGACCTGCTCGCCGCGCCACGTTCCCAACGAGGTCTTCGCGATCGCCGAGGTTCCCCGCACGCTCTCGGGCAAGGTGCTCGAGGTGCCCGTGAAGCGGATCCTGACCGGCACCCCCGTCGAGCAGGCCGCCAGCCGCGACTCGCTCGCCAACCCCGCCGCGCTCGACTGGTTCGTGGGGCTCGCCGAACGGCTCGACGCCGCCTGACTACTCGCGTTCGAAGGCGCCGATGTCCGGGTCGTTACGCTCGACGCCGCGCTGGTCAACGTCCTCCAGGCTCATGCCGTCTGCCTCGTCGATCGCCGGACTTCCCTGCTTGAGCTTGACCGTCTGCGTGGGCCCGCCATTCGCGTCGAGCACGCCGATCAGCGGCTCCGGGTCGACGATGTCCTCGACGTTGTCGAAGAACGGGCAGTCCTGGTCCGTCGTGATCAGGTTGCCCCCGGCGCCGACGATCCCCACCGGCGCCGGCGCGTCGCAGTCCTGAAAGGCACCGTCCGTGGTCCGGTTCCGCGCGAGCAGGCTGTTGACCGCCACGACCACGTCGTCGCCGCCGTCGGCGAAGATCCCGCCACCTCCGTGGGGGCCGGTGTCGTCGGCGTCAGCGCGATTGCGGGCGATCGTCACGAACTCGACCGCGGTCCCCGAGTCGGGGGCTGCGTACAGGCCGCCACCGGAGCCGTCAGCCGTGTTGTCGGCGACCGTGGAGTTCGAAAGCAGGAGCGACGGCCCGCCGTGCCAGATCCCGGCGCCCTCCTCCGTCGCCTCGTTGCCGGCAACGGTCGAAGCCAGCACCTGGTTACCCGCGGCTTCGGATTCCGTGTAGACGCCGCCACCGTCGTCGGCCTCGTTACGGGCAAGGGTGCTCCTCACCAGCTCGAACCTGGCGTCCTCGTTGACGAAGATGCCACCACCCTCGCCGCCGGCGACGTTCTGGCGGACGGAGCTCCGGCGGAGGATCAGCCGCCCGTCGGCGATGAAGATCCCGCCGCCCACGTCCGAGCCCTCGCTGCCCTTGATCCGCGACCGGACGATCGTGGCGTTGCCGTCGACCGAGAGCGCCCCGCCGGCCTCTCCGGTCGAGTTGGCGTCGCCGTCGCGGAGCTGGAGCTTGCGGAGCGTCCCGGCGCCCACCAGCTCGATCGCCCGGTCCTCGGCGCCGGTCGCGTCGATCGTTGCCAGTCCCTTGCCGGGATGAGCGATCGTGATCAGGTTGCCGAGGCCCGAATCGAGGTCGAGATCCCCGTCCTCGGCCTCGCCCGGCCCGAGACCCAGCTCGCGGGTGAGGTTGTAGGGCTTGCGGCTGGGGAGCTCGACGCGGTCGTCCCCGGGCTGCCCGTTGGCCTCGATCACGGCCTCGCGCAGGGTGCAGTCCCCGTTCGTGCACGCCCCGGGGGCGTGATCGCCCCGCTCGGTCACCTCGAAAACCTCCGCCCCGGAGGAGGCCGGCAGAGTGAGCAACGCCCCGGTCGTAAGGGTGGCGGTCACGATCTTCAGGCGCGTGAGCATGTGAGCGACGGTACTCCTGTCACGAAGCACTCGCACGCCACCAAGGGCTTGACCCGGCGACCCCTGTGGCGCGAGTCGTCAGTCCTGGGCGAGCGAGACCCGGCGGACGCCGGCGGTGCGGCGCTCCTCCTGGCGCTCGGGGCTGATCCGGACCACGTTCCAGGCCAGGCCGAGGCGCTCGAGGCCGCCGATCACGGCTCCGGAGATGTCGATCTCCCACCGGCGCAGGCCCTGGACGGCCGCGCGCGGGAACGCGTGGTGGTTGTGGTGCCAGGACTCGCCCAGCGACGGCAGTGAGAGCCAGAAGACGTTGCGCGACTCGTCGTCCACGACGAACCGCCTCGTGCCCATGAAGTGGCAGACGGAGTTGATGCTCCAGGTCACGTGGTGCCCGCAGAAGATCCGCACGAATCCGCCCCAGAGCAGCCCCGTCAGGGCGCCGGCGAGGGTGCCGGTGAGCAGCCACCCCGCGGCGAACGGGATCGCGAGGGTCAGGCCGACCAGGGCCGGGAAGGCGCGGTTGATCCTGCGCATTCCGGGGTCGTCCATGAGCTCGGGGGCATAGCGGTACCAGTCCGCGCGCCCGTGCCCGTCCAGGAGCCAGCCGACATGTGCGTGCCACAGGCCCTTGAGCACGCCGCCCGCGCCGCTGCCGTGGCCGTGGGGCGAGTGCGGGTCCCCGTCCTCGTCGGCGAAGGCGTGGTGCTTGCGGTGATCCGCCACCCAGGCGATGACCGAGCCCTGGACGGCCATCGATCCCATGATCGCGAACGCGTAGCGCAGCGGCGCGACGGTCTCGAAGGCTCTGTGCGTGAGCAGCCGGTGATAGCCGATCGTGATCCCGAAGGCGGTGATCAGGTACATCCCGACCATGATCGCCAGGTCGGTCGCGCTCACCAGTTGGTTCCACAGCAGCGGGATCGCCGCGATCGCCGCGGCGAACGGGAGCGCGACGGCCAGAAGGTTTGCCGTCTTCTCGGTCGTGGTCATCTCGTGCATTAACTTGAGGCTACGGACATATCGCTGCGCCTTCTATGCTTACGGGACACGAGTTCCATGGCAAAAACTGAGCAATCGCACAAAGAATCGCTGAGGCCCGCCTGGCGGGACCTCGATCCGGGCCTCGCTCGCGCGCTCGAGCCGTCGCTCCCCGGCCTGGTCGACGAGGTGATCACCGCCGTCGAGACGGCCGTCCCCGACTACAGCTCGGGGGTCGAGGAGAACGTGCGACTGGGCGTGCGCCAGGCACTCGACGGGTTCGTCGAGCTGGTGCTGACGGGCTCGGACGCCGGCCTTCCGGAGCGCCAGATCTACGTCGAGTTCGGCGCGGGCGAGTACCGCGTCGGCCGCAGCCTGGACGCGCTGCTTCGCGCCTATCGGGCGGGCGCGCAGGTCGCCTGGCGCGGGCTGGCCGACGCCGGGGACCGCGCCAACATCGATCCCCGTTCGCTCTACACGCTGGCCGAGGCGATCTTCGCCTACATCGACGAGATCTCGGCCGCCTCGGCCGAGGGCTTCGCTCGCGAGCAGTCGCGCGCCGTCTCCGAGCTGCAGGCCCGCCGCCACCGGCTGGTCGACCTCCTGCTGCGCGAGCCACCGGCCGAGGCCGCGGCGATCGAGGCGGCGGCGAGCGAAGCGGAATGGAAGCTCCCGGGCGCCCTGGCCGTGCTGGCCTTCGAGGCAGACTCGCCCGCGAGCGTCGCCTCGCGCCTGCCAGTTGGCACCGTCGTGAGCGACGTGGACGCGGTCTCGGTGGCGGTCATCCCGGACCCTGATGGGCCTCGCCGCCGGGCCGCGGTCGCGGCGGCGGCGGAGGGCACGCGCGCGGGCCTGGGGCAGACGGTCGAGTGGCGCGATGCGCCGGCTTCGGCGCGGCGGGCGCGATTGGCCATGGGCCTGTCGGCGGGCGACGGCATGGTCGACTCGTCCGAACGCCTGCTCGACGTCCTGTTGGCTGCGGAGGCGGGGCTCTCCGGCGACCTGGCCCGGCGCGCGCTCGCGCCCCTGGACGGCCTCCCGGCCAATCGCAGGGCTCGCCTGCTCGAGACCCTCGAGGCCTGGATCGACGCCCACGGTGAGGTCCGGGTCGCGGCCGAGGCCCTCCACGTCCACACCCAGACCGTTCGCTACCGGCTGAGCCAGCTGCGAGAGGTCTTCGGCGAGGGCCTGGACGATCCGCGGCGGCGGCTGGAGCTGGCGCTCGCGATCCGGGCGAGGAGCGCCGGGCTCAGCCCGGAATGAGCCCCAGCCCGCCCGCGCGCTCCCTGGCGCGCGCGACGATCTCCTCCGCGCCCTCGACCACGCCCCCACGCATCAGCGCCGTCCCGGCCACGACGGTGGTGTCGACCACGGAGCCAGAGGCCGCGTAGACCAGGTTGGGCACCAACTCGCCGGGCGCCAGCTCGGGAGCGCCCGCGCGCACCAGCAGGAAGTCGGCCGGGGCGCCGGACACGAGCCCCCGCCCGCCCAGCAGGTCCGAGCGCTCGCCCGTGGCTATCTCCATCGTCTCGGCCGCCGTGACGGCGGCGGGGTCGCCGGCCACGTGCTTTTGGACCAGGGCGAACGCCTTCGCGTCGGCCAGGAGGTCGAGCGAGTTGTTCGACCCGGGCCCATCGGTTCCCAATCCGACCTTGACCCCGCGCTCGCGGGCGGCGAGGTAGGGGAAGACGCCGCCCACGGCCAGCTTCATGTTCGCCACCGGGTTGGTCACGACGGTCGCGCCGCGCTCGGCGATCAGCTCGAGCTCGTCGTCGTCGAGCCAGACGCCGTGCGCGAGGATCGTCCCCGGGCCCAAGAGCCCACACTCGTCGAGCCAGTGCGCCGGGCGCATCGCGTGCTTCTGCACGCATTGGTCGACCTCGCCCTCGGTCTCCGAGAGGTGGATCTGAATCGGGAGGCCGCGCTCGGCGGCCTGCTCGGCTACCCACCGAAGTGATCGCTCGGAGACCGTGTACGGGGCGTGCGGAGCGAAGCCGGGCCGGGCCATCCTCCCCCCCGCCTCCGCGATCCGGTCGAGGCTACGTTCGGCGTCCGAGCACGCCCGCTCGGACTTCGCGGGGTCGTCGTCGTCGATCAGGGGCGCCGCGGTCACGGCGCGCAGCCCGGCGTCCTCGACCGCGCGTGCCGCGGCGTGCGCGTGCCAGTACATGTCCCAGAAGGCGGTGGTCCCGGTCCTCACCATCTCCAGGCAGGCGAGCCGCGTGCCCCAGTACACGTCGTCGTCGCTCATCCGCTTCTCGACCGGCCAGATATGGCCCTCCAGCCACTCCATCAGGGGCAGGTCGTCCGCGTAGCCGCGAAACAGGGTCATCGCGGCGTGCGTGTGGCCGTTCACCAGCCCGGGCACCAGCGCCAGTCCCGCACCCTCGATCACATCGTCGCCGTCGTGGGGGCTGACGCCCGGGCCCACCTCGGCGATCTCGCCGCCTGAGCAGCGCAGCCCGACCTCCTCGCCGTCAAGGGTCGCGTTGCGTACGGTCAGTCCCATACGGGCAGCCTAGGTCAGGCCAGGGCCGGGAGCACCCCGGCGAGGGCATCGGCCAGGGCCTCGCGGGTCCTGCGCTGGCCCTCGTGCAGCTCGTCCAGGCTCAGCTCCTCCTCGCCGACGCCGTTGGCGTAGTTGACGACTGCGCACACGGCCGCATAGGCAAGGCCCAGCTCGGCCGCGACCACGCACTCGGAGGCGATCGTCATCCCGATCACGTCGGCGTCACGCGAGATGTGGCGGATCTCGGCAGGCGTCTCGAGCCGCGGCCCCACCGCCTGCCAGTAGACGCCGCCGTCCACCAGCGGCGGGCCCGCCTCGTTGTTCCAGGCCTCCACGACCGCGCCCCTCCATTCGGAGTCGAAGCCGATCACCGCGTGGGCGTCGAGGCCCTCGCGCGTGGTCACCGCCTCCTCGAGCGAGATGAAGTCATCCGGGCACAGGAAGGTCCCCGGCCCGTACTGGGGGTGCAGCCCGCCCACCGAGGCGATGCCCAGCACCCGGTCGCAGCCTGCGTCCGCCAGCCGTCGCAGGTTGGCGGCATGGTCGATCCGGTGTGGCAGCGTGTAGCGCTCGCCCCCGTGGCGATCGATCGCGACCCACGCCGACCCCTCGATCTCGATCCCCCGGGTGGCGTTGCCGCCCACGACGGCGAGACCCGGCATCGCGCCTACGCCGGCGTGACCGGGTTGCGCCGGTCGGTGAACCGGCGGTCCTTGCCCTCGGCGAAGGCCAGGCGGCGGATCAGCTCGCCGCGCAGGTCGTCCGGCTCGATCACCGCGTCCACGACCAGCTCGGAGGCCAGATGCAGGATGTCGATGTCGGCCGAGTACTCGTCCCGCTTCTCCCGGACGAAGGCCTCGCGCTCGTCGGCGTCCTCGATCGCCTGGATCTGGTTCAGGAACACCGCGTTGATCGCGGCCTCGGGACCCATCACCGCGATCGACGCCGTCGGCAGCGCGATGCAGCAGTCGGGGTCGAACGCGGGACCGGCCATCGCGTAGAGGCCGGCTCCGTAGGCCTTGCGCACGATCACCGACAGCTTCGGGACGGTGGCCTCGGAGACGGCCGAGATCATCTTCGCCCCGTGGCGGATGATCCCCTGGCGCTCGACGTCAGTGCCGATCATGAACCCGGGCACGTCGGCCAGGAACACGAGCGGGACGTTGAACGCGTTGCAGGTGAGGATGAACCGGGCCGCCTTGTCGGCCGAGTCCACGAACAGCACCCCGCCCTTGAACTTCGGCTGGTTGGCGACGATCGCCGACCACGCGCCCGTCGATCCGGCCGTAGCCCACGACCAGCTCCTTCGCCCACCGGGCGTGCACCTCGCAGAACGAGTCGGCGTCGCAGAGGCTGGCGATCAGCTCCTTGACGTCGAACGGCGTCTTCTCGTCATCGGGGACGATCTCCGAGACCGGACGGTCGGCTCCCGGCTCGCCCGGCGGCGCGGCGGGCGGCGCCTCGCGCCAGCTCGAGGGCATGTAGGACATGTAGCGGCGGGCGACTTCGATGGCCTCCTCGTCGGTCTTCGCCAGGAAGTGCCCGCAGCCCGAGACGCCGGTGTGCATCTTCGCCCCGCCCATCTCCTCGAGCGCTGACCTTCTCGCCGATCACCATCTCGGCCATCCGCGGCGATCCGAGGTACATCGAGGCGTTGCCCTCGCGCATGATCACGACGTCGCAGAACGCCGGGATGTACGCGCCGCCCGCGGCCGACGGCCCGAACAGCACGCAGACCTGAGGCACGCGGCCGGACATCCGCACCTCGTTGTGGAAGATCCGCCCGGCGCCCCGGCGACCCGGGAACATCCGGACCTGGTCGGTGATCCGCGCGCCGGCCGAGTCGACCATGTAGATCATCGGCACCTCGAGCTGAAGGGCGCGCTCCTGGACGCGCAGGATCTTCTCGACGGTCTTCGGCCCCCACGAGCCGGCCTTCACCGTCGGGTCGTTCGCCATCAGGGCGACCTTGCGGCCGCCCACCAGCGCCAGGCCGGTGACCACACCATCGGCGCCAAGGCCCTCCTGGTCCCAGTTGGCCAGCAGGGCCTCCTCGGCGAACGACTCGGGATCGACCAGGCGCTCGACCCGCTCGCGCACCGGCAGCTTCCCCTGCTCGGCGGTCTTCGCGTGGTGGCGCTCCGGGCCACCCGCCAGGGCCGCCTCGACCGCTCGGCGGATCCCCGTCTCCTCGGTCGTCTCGCTCATCGCCTTCTCAGCGCGACTCGGCGTCCTCGTACTCCGCCTCGTCCAGCTCGGCCTCCTCGTCCTCCTCGGCCTCGAGGGCCGAGAACTCCCGGGTGTCCTCGCCGGGCGGGGGCATCTCGTCGGCGTCGAGGTCCTCGTGCTGGGTGGCCGTGCCCACGAGCTCGCTCGACAGGCGCTGCATGTCGGCGATCACGGTCTTGCGCCGCTCGGCCAGGTCGGCGATGACCTTCTCGGTCTCGCGGCGGCGCCGGTTGGCGTCGTCGATCATCTGCCGCGCCTCGGCTCTCGCCCGCCTGGATCCGCGCGGCGGCCTCCTCGTCGGCCCCGGCGCGGGTGGTCTCGGCGTAGGCCTCGGCGTCCTCGCGGACGGTCGCTGCCTCGGCGGCCGCCTCGTTGCGGATCCGGGCCGCGTAGGAGTCCGCCTCGCCGCGGGTCTCGTTGGCGTACTCGTCGGCCTCGATGTGGGTGCGCTCGGAGTACGCGTCGGCCTCGGCACGAAGGCCGCTCTCGTAGCGCTTCGCGGCCTCCTTCTCCTCCTCGAGCTGCGCCTCGGTTTCGGCGCGAAGCGCCTCGGCCGCGTCGTGCGCGGAGGTCAGGATCTGGCCGGTCTGCTCCCCGATGCGCTCGAGCTCGGTGCGGACGACCTCGCTGCGGGCCTCGTCGCCGCCCCCGGTCTCGAGCCAGTCGGCCAGGCGCTCCAGGAACCGGTCGACGTCGCGCTTGTCGTAGCCGCGTCTCGAGCACCCCGAAGGTCGCGGTCCTGATGCGCTCGATCGACTCCTGGTCCATTCGGCGTTGCCTCCTTGTTCGCCCCCCGGGTGGTTTAGCGGATCAGCGCGCGGCGAGCCGGGAGATCCCGCCCGGCCGCCGTCCCCGCTCAGGGATCCGTCGGCTCGCGGCTTCTCGCCCGAGTAGTCGTAGAACCCGCGCCCGGACTTGCGCCCGAAGTCGCCGCGCTCGACCAGCTTGGTGAGCGTCGCCGGCGCGGCGAAGCGCTCCTCGCCGTAGGCGGCGTGCATGACCGCGGCGATCGACGCCAGGGTGTCGAGGCCCACGAAGTCGGACAGGGTCAGGGGCCCCATCGGGTGGCTCGCGCCGGCCATCATCGCCGGTGTCGATGTCGGCCACCGAGCCGACGCCGTCCTCGTAGGCGCGGATCGCGTCCAGCATGTACGGGACCAGCAGCCTGTTGACGATGAAGCCCCGGTTGTCCCCCGCGGCGACGGTTGTCTTTCCGAGGGTCTCGCCCAGGTCGAACCCAAGCTGCACTGCGTCGTCGCCCGAGCCCTCGGCCCGAACGACCTCGAGCAGCGGCATGACCTGGGCCGGGTTGAAGAAGTGCAGGCCCAGGAAGCGCTCGGGGCGGGACGTCGCGGCCGCCTGATCGGCCACCGACAGCGAGGAGGTGTTGGTGGCGAAGGTCGCGTCGGCCTTGACGATCGAGTCGACCTCGCGCCACATCTCGAGCTTGGCGTCGAGGTCCTCGGTGATCGCCTCGATCACCAGGTCGCAATCGGCCAGGTCGGCGTAGTCGAGCGTCCCCTCCAGGCGCCCGCGGACCGCGTCGGCGTCCGCCTGCTCGAGCTTGCCCTTCTCGACCGCGCGCGCCAACTGCTTCTCGATCTTGGCGAGGCCCTTGTCCAGGGCGTCCTGGTCGGCCTCGCTTGACCACCACGGCCCAGCCGGCCTGCGCGCAGATCTGCGCGATCCCGTGGCCCATCAGGCCGCACCCCAGAACTCCAACTCTCGAGATTTCCACGGCGCGGAAGCCTACAACCCGGGAGTGCTCAGCCGGCGGCGGGCTCGAGGCGCGCGCGCATCTCCTCGGCCAGGGCATGCATGCCGCTCATCGGCCGCACCATCACCGTCAGCTCCCTGATCAGGCCGTCGGCATCGAATCGCAGGATGTCCACCCCGTCGAGCTCGCGCCCGCCGGCAGTCGCCTGGAAGACGAGCACCGCGGTGTCCCCGTCCTCGACCTGGCTGACGTAGCGGAAGTCCTCGAAGACCTCGACGACCGTGCCGAGGATCAACCGCAGCGCGTCACGGCCCTCATACGGCTTGTAGACGACCGGGCTGCGAAACACCACGTTCTCGGTGAAGAGCTCCTCGACGGCCGAGAAATCCTTGGCCTCGGCGGCGGCACGAAAGGCGTCGCTTCGCATCGCGACAGCCTATTCCGGATCCCAGTCCACCGGCCCTGCCCGAAGCACGTGAGCCCCCAGCGGGCGCCCGAGCAGCTCCTGGGCGGAGCGCGAGGCCTCGATCAGCCTGGGGAGGTCGACGCCAGTAGCCACGCCCATCTCCTCCAGCATCGAGACCACGTCCTCGGTCGAGATGTTCCCGGTTGAGCCGGGGGGCACCGGGCAGCCGCCCAGCTCGCCGAACGCCGACTCGAACGAGTCGATCCCCTGGCCGAGCGCGGCGAGGACGTTGGCCAGGCCCTGGCCGCGCGTGTTGTGGAAGTGGGCGGTCAGCTCGACCTCTCCCAGGCGCGCTCGAGCGGCGGCGAAGAACTCGTCGACCTGGCGCGGATTGGCCATCCCGGTGGTGTCGCCGAACGCGACCTCCTCGCAGCCCGCGGTGGCAAGGCGCTCGGCGATGTCCAGCACCTTGGCGACCGGCACCTCTCCCTCGTAGGGGCAGCCGAAGCTGGTCGAGATCACGCCCTCGCAGCGAAGGCCCTCGCCGCGCGCCGTCGCGATCACCGCCTCGAGGCCGGCAAGCGACTCCTCGATCGAGCGATTCACGTTCTTTCGGTTGTGGGTCTCCGAGGCCGAGAGGAACAGGTTCACCTCGTCGAAGCGCTCGCGCTGGGACAGCGCGTTCTCGAGGCCGCGCTCGTTCGGGATCAGGACCGAATAGGCGACGCCCTCGCGCTTGTCGTAGCTCGCCAGCACGTCGGCCGCGTCGGCAAGCTGCGGCACCACGTCGGGGCGGACGAACGAGGTGACCTCGATGCGCCGCAGCCCCGCCTCGCCAAGGAGACCGATCAGCCGCACCTTCTGGGCCGTAGGGATCACCTCTGGCTCGTTCTGGAACCCGTCGCGAGGGCCGACCTCGCGGATGCGGACCTTCTCGGGAGCGCGGGTCATCCGACCGGCTGATCAGACCATGCCGAGGCCGCCGGAGACGCCCAGCGTCTCGCCGGTCACGTACGACGCGTCGTCCGAGGCCAGGAAGGCGACCGCGGCCGCCACCTCGTCGGCGCTGCCCAGGCGGCGCAGCTGGGTCGTGGCCTTCATCGTCTCGATGATCCGGTCGCCCATCTCGCCGAACTCCTTCGCCGCCATCAGCAGCGGGGTCTCGATCGGTCCGGGGGCGATCGCGTTGGCGGTGATCGCGTAGCGCCCGTTCTCGCGCGCGATGACCTTGGTGAAGGCGATCACGCCGCCCTTCGCGGCGGAGTAAACGGCCGAGCCCTTGGACCCCACCCTTCCTGCCTCGGAGGCGATGTTGACGATCCGCCCGTAGCCCGCCTCCTGCATCGCCGGGAGCACCGCCTGGGTGCAGGCGAACACGCCCTCGAGGTTGATGGCGATCAGGCGCCGCCACCGGTCGGGGGTGATGTCGGTGAAGAACGCGAAGTCGTCGGTACCGGCGTTGTTGACCAGGATCGCGAAGGGCCCGTGCTCGTCGACGACCGCCGTCGCCGCCTCGGGATCCGTCACGTCCAGGGCCACGGCTCCGGCGCCGATCTCCGAGGCCACGGCCGCCGCGCCGTCGGTGTTGACGTCGCCGATCACGACGGCGGCGCCCTCGGCGGCCAGCCGCCGCGAGATCGCGGCGCCGATCCCCTGGGCGCCGCCGGTGACGAGCGCCTTTTTCCCCTCGAGTCGCATCGGCGCGGAGTCTATGGAGGCCCGGACGTAGACTCAGCCGCCGTGAGCGAGCCGATCCCGATCATCGGCGGCACCGGGGCCCTCGGTTGGGGCCTGGCGATGCGCTGGGCTCGCGCCGGCCGACACGTCGTGATCGGCTCGCGCAGCGCCGAGCGCGCAAACGAGTCGGCTGCGAAGGCGCGTGAGGCTGCGCCGGGCGCCGAGGTCGAGGGGCTCGAGAACCCCGAGGCCGCGCGCAGGGGCCCGGTGGTCTTCCTGACCGTGCCGTTTCGCAACCAGTCCGAGAACCTCACCAACCTCCGCGACGTGCTCGAGCCCGGGCAGATCCTGGTCGACTGCACCGTCCCGCTTGCCGCCGCGGTCTCGGGCAAGGCCACCCGGTCCCTGGGCGTCTGGCAGGGCTCGGCCGCCCAGCAGGCACAGGAGATGGTCGGCGACGAGGTCACCGTGATCGCCGCCCTCCACACGGTCAGCGCCCCCGTCCTGGGCGACCCCGGCGCCGAGCTGTCCGAGGACGTCCTCATCTGCGGCGACCGCAAGGCCGACAAGGCCCGCGTCGCCCGGCTGATCGAGGCGATCGACGGCCTGCGCCCCGTCAACGCCGGCGCGCTGGAGATGGCCCGCATCGTCGAGCAGCTGACCCCGATGCTGATCTCGGTGAACACCCGGTACAAGACCCACGCAGGGATCCGCCTGACCGGGCTGCCGGACGCCGACCACTGGCAGTGAGCGCGGAGCCACTGTGAAGGTCGCGCTCCTCGCGGGAGGCACCGGGGGCGCGAAGCTCGCCGCCGGCATGCAGGCGATCGTCGGATCCGAGCTCTCGGTGATCGCCAACACCGCCGATGACGTCGAGGTCCACGGCCTGCACGTCTCGCCCGACCCCGACCTCGTGACCTACTGGCTGGCGGGCGAGATCGACGAGGAGCGCGGCTGGGGCATCCGCGACGACGCCTCGGTCGTCTCCGAGCGCCTGGAGCGCCTGGGCGCCCCGGGCTGGTTCGAGCTCACCGACCGCGACCTCGCGACCTGCCTCTACCGCACCCGTTTCATGGCCGAGGGCGGCAGCCTGACGGCCGCCCAGGGTCAGATCGCGGCGGCGCTTGGCGTTGCGGCGCGGGTACTGCCGATGAGCGAGGACCGCGTGCGAACCAGGGTGCGAACGCCGGCGGGTTGGCGCGGCCTCCAGGAGTTCCTGATCCTCGATCAGGGCGAGGCGCCGATCGAGGGGGTCGAGCTCGAGGGCATCGGCGAGGCTCGTCCCGCCCCCGAGGCCGTGGCCGCGCTCGCCGCCGCCGAGGTGGTCGTGATCGGCCCGTCCAACCCGGTGATATCGATCGGCCCGATCCTCGCCCTCCCCGGCATGCGCGAGGCGATCCTGGCCGCCGGCGCACCGGTCGTTGCGGTCAGCCCGTTGGTGGCCGGGCAGGCGGTCAAGGGGCCGACCGAAGCGTTCCTGGCCGCCGTCGGGCGCCCGGTCAGCGCCGCGGGCGTGGCGTCGCTGTACGAGGGGCTCCTGGACGCGATCGTGGTCGACTCCGGCGACACGCCGCCGCCGGGCATGCGCGCGCTGGCCTGCCCGACGTTGATGGAGGGGGCGGATGGCCGCCGCGCGCTCGCCGAGCGCGTGCTCGAGCTTGCCCCGGAGCTGTGAACGCCACCGCGATCGTCCCGGTCAAGCGCTACCGCGCCGCCAAGCAGCGGCTGGTGGACGTCGTCGGCCCCCAGGTGCGCGCGGCGCTGTTGCGGGCGATGCTGGCGGACGTCCTGGAGGCGATCACCGCGGCGCAGCGGGTCGAGCGGCTGATCGTCGTCACCGGCGAGGGGCGCGCCGAGAAGATCGCGATGCACCGGGCGCAGCGAGCGAAGACCCCGATCGAGGTCCTGCGCGACCCGGATGACCGCGGCCACTCGCAGGCCGCGGTGCTGGGCATCGTGCGCGCGAAGTCCCTCGGGGCCGGCGCGGTGGCCCTGCTGCCGGGCGATTGCCCGCTGCTGGACGCCTCCGAGCTCGACGCGGCGATCTCGCGCGTGGCCGAGGACTCCGTCGCCGTCGTGCCCGACCGCCACGGGACCGGGACGAACGCGATCATCATGCGCCCGCCCGACGCGATCGGTCCCGCCTTCGGCCCGGGAAGCCGCGAGCGCCACATCGAGCGCGCCGAGTCGCGCGGCCTCGAGGCCTGGGTGGAGGAGGTCCCCTCGCTTTCCGTCGACCTCGATACGCCGGAGGACCTGGAGGTCTTGGCCGAGACTCTTCGCGCCGACCCCTCGCAGGCTCCACGGACGGCCGCGACCGTGGCCGAGCTGGGGTGAGCGGGATCGAGGTTGTGGCCCTGCCGGGCGTCCCCGAGGTCGAGGAGGGCGCCGAGCTGGGGCGGCTTCTGGCCGACGCGGCCGCAGGCGCCGCGGCCCGTCCCACCGGCGAGGACATCGTCGTCGTCTCCCACAAGGCCGTCTCGAAGGCCGAGGGGCGGGTCCGGCGGCTGGACTCGGTCACGCCGACGCCGCGGGCCCACGAGCTGGCCGGCGAGCTCGGCAAGGACGCGCGGATGGTCCAGGTGGTCCTGGACGAGACCCGCGCGGTGCTGAGGGCCCAGCGGGGGGTCCTGATCGTCGAGACGCACGGGGGGCTGGATCTGCGCTAACGCGGGCGTCGACGCCTCCAACGTGCCGGGCGAGGACGCGGTGGTGCTGCTGCCGGCCGACGGCGACGCCTCGGCGCGGCGCATCAGGCGGGAGTTCGAGGCGGCCGCGGGAGTCGCGCCGGCCGTGGTCGTCGCCGACAGCTTCGGCCGCGCCTGGCGGGTCGGACAGGCCGACGTCGCGATCGGCTGCGCCGGCCTGCTGCCCCTGGACGACTGGCGTGGGCGGACCGACGCCGAGGGGCGGACGCTCAGCGCGACCGTCGTCGCCGTGGCCGACGAGGTCGCCGCGGCGGCCGAGCTCGTGCGCGACAAGGACGCCGCGACACCGGCGGCGCTGGTCCGCGGCCTGGCCCGCCACGTGATCGCCGGCGACGGGCCCGGGGCCGCCCCGCTGCGCCGAGCGGCGGCCGAGGACCTGTTTCGATGATCAGCCCTGCTGGGCCAGCGGGTCGGGCTCGCCCTCGTTGGTGAACTCGAGCGGGTCGAAGGCCTTGCCGGGGATGCCCCCGAGAGCGAGGATCTGGGCACCCACCTCGCCGGTGACGATCTTGCGCTTCTCCCCCGGCCCGACCCGAGCGAAGATCCCGCGCGCCAGGCGATGCTCCTCGCCTGCCGCCTTCAGCGTGCACTCGCCCTCCAGCACCACGTAGACCTCCTCCTGGCCATCGTGGGCGTGGTCGTGCTCCGGGTAGCGATCCTCGTTCGGCGCCATCCGGATCAGCTGCATCCCGAACGACTCGACGCCCAGCCCCGAGCGCACCTTGCTCATGGCCCCCAGGAAGTAGGTCTCGAAGTCATCCACGCTCTTCACGGTCACGTCGGGCACGGGCTCCCCCTCAGTCGATCTCGAGGACGGCGGCGCCCCGCAGCCTACCCTCGCGAAGCCGGCCCAGCGCCGCCTCGGCCTGCGCCAGCGGGAAGCGCTCGATCGCGGTGCGCACGCCGGCCCGGGGCGCCAGCTCGAGGAACTCCTCCCCGTCGGCGCGGGTCAGGTTTGCGACCGAGCGGATCGAGCGCTCGCCCCAGAGCTCGGCGTACGGGAACGAGGGGATGTCGCTCATGTGGATGCCCGCGCAGACCACGCTGCCGCCCGGGCCGGTCGCCCGCAGTGCGACCGGGACAAGCCCGCCGACCGGCGCGAATACGATCGCGGCGTCGAGCGCCTCCGGCGGGGCCTCCTCGGACGCGCCCGCCCAGGCGGCCCCAAGCTCGCGGGCGAACGCCTGGCCGTCCACGTCGCCCGGGCGTGTGAAGGCGAACACGGTGCGGCCCTCGTGCACGGCGAGCTGGCAGACGATGTGCGCCGAGGCCCCGAACCCGTAGAGGCCGAGGGTGGCGGGATCCCCGCACATCCGCAGCGCGCGGTAGCCGATCAGCCCGGCGCACAGGAGCGGCGCGACCTCGGCGTCGCCGTAGCCGTCCGGCAGGCCAAGGCAGAAGCGCTCGTCGGCCACGGCGCACTGGGCGTAGCCGCCGTCGAGGTGGTAGCCGGTGAAGCGGGCCCGCTCGCAGAGGTTCTCGCGGCCCGACAGGCAGTAACGGCACTCCCCGCAGGCCCAGCCCAGCCACGGCACCCCGACCCGGTCGCCGACCGCGAAGCGCTCGGCCCCCTCCCCCGCCCCCACGACCTCCGCCGCGATCTGATGGCCCAGCACCAGCGGCAGCGCCGCCTCGGGCAGGTCGCCGTCGAGGACGTGGAGGTCAGTGCGGCAGACGCCACAGGCGTGGACCCGCAGCAGGACCTGGCCCGGCACGGGCTCGGGGTCGGGGAGCTCCCGCTCCACCGGGCCCTGCCCGATCCGCTCCAGAACCATCGCGCGCACATGCGCATGATCGCGCGCCGGCGGCTACAGGCTCAGTACGTCTCGACGATCTCGTAGAGCGTGGTGCGCTGGGCCGGGGTGCGGCCCGCGGCGCGCGCGGCCGCGATCAGGTCCTCGGGCTCCAGGCGCACGCCGTGCTGCGAGCCGGCCATCCGCGAGATGTTCTCCTCCATCAGCGTGCCGCCCAGGTCGTTGACCCCCCAGCGCAGGCTCTCGGTCGCCGCCTCGATGCCCATCTTCACCCAGCTCGCCTGCAGGTTCGGGATCGTCCTACCGAGGGCCAGGCGGAAGGCGGCCGTGTGCTTGAGGTTCTCCTCGGCGGTGATCTCCTCGATCCCATGCGTCCGCCCGAGCAGGGTCTGGAACGGGATGAAGCTGAGCGGCACGAACTCGGTGATGCCCCCGGTGCGCTCCTGCAGCTCGCGGACGACGCGCATGTGCGTGGCCAGCTCGCGGGGCTCCTCGATGTGGCCGAACATGACCGTCGACGTCGAGCGCAGCCCGGACCGGTGCGCGGCCTCGATGATCTCCACCCAGCGCCCGGCGGGCAGCTTGTTGGGCGAGATCCGGGCCCGGACCCCGTCGTGCAGCACCTCGGCGGCGGTCCCGGGCGTCGAGCCCAGGCCGCACTCGCGCAGGTACTCGAAGACGGCGTCGGGCCCAAGGCCCGAGCGCTCGCACATGAAGTCGACCTCCATCGGCGAGTAGGCGTGCAGGTGGAGCTGGGGCGCCACCTCCTTGGCCAGCCGAAGCCAGCGCCCGTAGTGCTCGAGCGTGTAGTCGGGGTGGATGCCGCCCTGCATGCAGATCTCGGTAACGCCGAACGAGACCGCGTCGTCGATCCGCTCGGCGAAGTCCTCCTCCGTGACCGTGTAGGCGTCGGGCGAGCGCTTGCCCTGGCCGAACCCGCAGAAGGCGCAGCCGACCACGCAGACGTTGGTGAAGTTGATGTTGCGGTTGACGACGAACGTCGCGACGTCGCCGGCGAGCTCGGCGCGCAGCTCGTCGGCGGCACATCTCATTTCCTCGATGGCCTCGGGGCGGGTCTCGGAGAAGAGCGCCTCCAGCTCGTCCTCGGTCAGCGCCTCGCCGGCTCGCCCACGCTCGATCGCGCGCGGCGTGAGCGCCGGGTCGACGACGCGGTCGGAGCGCCGCCCCGAGCCGCGTCGCGGGATGAAGCTCCAGTACTTGAGCTTGACGACGTCCAGCACGCCCTGCTCCATCCACTCCGGCTCCAGGTACTGCGGGTAGGCGCAAAGCCGCTCGGTCAACGCGAAGCCCTGGGACGCGAGGCGCTTTCGCACCTGGTGCGGGCTGGGGAAGGCGTGCTCGGGCGAGATGTGGTCGCCGTTGGCCGAGAGCCCGCCGAGGTCGGTCGCCCCCGCGGCGACCAGCTCGTCCCACCAGTCGGCGAGGTTCGGTGGGATCTGGATCCCGACGTCAGGCATCAGGCGCCGTGTCTCGGCGACGAGCCGCTTCATCTCGTCGAGCGAGACCTCCGACGCCCACGACGGGAGCGGCTCCTCATTGCCCAGCGGAGAACCGTCGCCCTGCCAAAGCTCGCGTGCCGCGCGGTCCGCTATGTCAGCGACTTCGGCTCCGTAGTACCGAGGGTGCGGAACGAAATTCTGGAGGATCACCTCCTGGATGTGGCCGTGGCGATCGTGCGCGCCGGCCAGCGCCTCGAGCGACGCCACGCGCTCGTCCTCCGTCTCGCCGATCCCGACCAGGATGCCGGTGGTGAACGGGATCCGCAGCTCGCCGGCCGCGTCGATCGTCTCCATCCGGCGGGCCGGGTGCTTGGTCGGCGATCCGGCGTGGACGGTGTCCATCAGCCGCTCGGACGCCGACTCGAGCATCAGCCCCTGGGAGGCGGTCACCTCGCGCAGCCTCGCCAGGTCCTCGCGAGAGAGCACCCCGACGTTCGTGTGCGGCAACAGGCCGCGCTCGAGCGCCCGCTCGCACGCCCAGGTGACGTAGGCGACGAAGTCCTCGTGGCCGTAGGAGCGCAGCCGCTCGGCGACCTCGCCGTTCACCTCGGGCCGCTCGCCCGTCAGCACCAGGAGCTCCTTGGCGTTGCGGCGGACCGCCTGCTCGAGACGGTCCTCCACCTCGTCGGGCGAGTAGAGGTGCGCCCTATGCGTAGCGAAGGCGCAGTACTTGCAGTAGCACTGACACGTGCGCGACAGCGAGAGCGTGTAGTTGCGGGAGAAGGTGACGCGCCGCACGCCGTGAAGCTAGCGCAGCCCGGCTACGGCCCCGCGCCGCGCTCGTACGCCCCCGAGTCGCACCCGTCTCCGACAGGCCGCTTGAAGTCGCGCTGGTCCTCGCGCTGGGCCGGTCCACACTTGCCCTTCGGGACACGGTCGATCGCGGGGCTCGCACCGGCGAGCTTCAGCGTCTCGGTCGGACCGCCGTTGTCGGCCGTCCCCGCCGCGAGCAGGGGATCGGCGTTCGCGTCCCTCGGCCCGTCGAGCGAACACCCGAAGGGGCTCAGCCCGACGGCGTTGTAGCCGCCACTCTCGAAGTCCCCGACTCCGCCCCCGGTCGAGCAAAGCTGACCCTGCCCGGTCCCGTCGAGCGCGGACCGCGACAGCTCGAGTGAGCCCCCGGCGACGAACAGTGCCGAGCCGGTGTCCCCCTGGTTCTCGGCGAACGAGGTGTGCACGAACTCGGCGTTGCCGCTCTCTGAATAGAGCGCGCCGCCAACCGCGCTGGCGCCCGCTCCGAAGGCACGGTTCGAGTAGAAGGTCGAGTTGGTGACCTGCGTGACCCCGTCGCCGGTGGCCAGGTAGATCGCCCCGCCCCTTCGAATCGAGGCCGCGTTCCCAGCCGACGAGTAGGCGTCGTTGCCGGTGAACAGCGAGCGGCGGACGACCATCGGCCCCCCGCCGCCGCTCGGGTCCTCGTAGGAGATCGCACCGCCGAAAGCGCTCGAGTCGTTCGTCACCGCGTCGTTGTTGCGGAAGGTCGTATCGGCGATCCGCGCGTCGACGTCGAACAGCAAGTTGATCCCTCCCCCGATCGCACGCACCCCGGGCAGGCCCGTGGTCGTGACCAGCGCCTGGTTGTCCTGAAAGACGCTCCGAGCCACGCGGAGCTTGCCGTCGACCATGCCCAGGCCGCCGCCGAACTGCGCCGTGCCGCTTACCAGTCGCGTTCGGTCGAATCGCAGCGACACATCCAGGGTGCCGGCGTCCGCCCTCACCGTGCCGCCGCGCTGGACTCCGCCGCCGCCCCGAACCGCCAGCGTCGTCAGGCTCAGCCGGTCGTCGACGAGGTCGTCGACGGCGCGATCGGCGGCGATCGCCGCGACCTCCGTCTTGCCGAGCCCGCGCCCTCGCAGCTCGAGCTCGCCCCCACCGAGGAAGTCCAGGTCACCGGTCTGGTTGAGGTCCTCGGTGGTGCCTGGGATCGAGAGGTCGTAGTCGCCTTTGCGCAGGGCGATCACGTCGGCCTTCGCCGCCTGGCCCTTGCGGCACTCGTCCACCGCGGCGTTCGTGTTGGCCGCCTGCACCGCCTCTCGGAGCGTGCAGTTGCCATTGACCGTGATGTCGTCGGTCTTGACCGACGGCTCGATCGTCGCCGCCTGGGCAGGCCCGGCGAACAGGGCAAGCGCGGCGGCCCCCACCGCTGCTCGAAGCCCCCGCCTCATGTCGAGGAGGTTACCCCTCTTTGACGCGGGTCTCGGCGTCCTTGACGACCTGCGCCGCGGCTCGGGCGTCGGTGGTGGGCGGCTCGGCGCCCAGCGCGTACTGCGGGCCCGCGATCACGAACCTGTAGACGAGGGCCGCGAGCAGGGCGCCGAGGAGCGGCCCGACGATGTAGAGCCAGGTCCCGCCGAACTCGTCGCCGATCAGCGCCGGCCCGAACCACCGGGCGGGGTTGAACGAGCCGCCGGTCAGCGGGCCGAAGATCATCACCGCGAAGCCCAGCGTGGTGCCGATCGCCAGCGGCGCCCACTCCTGGCGGGCACGCGGGTTGAAGGCGACCGCGCAGATCACGAGAACCAGCAGGAACGTGCCGAGCGCCTCGACGATCATCCCGGCGAAGTTGCCCCCGATCAGGGGGCTGACGGTCGCGGCGCCATAGTGGGCCAGGCGTCCCTCGTCGAGTAGCAGCCCCTTGACCAGCAGGGCGCCCAGGACGCCGCCGGAGAGCTGGGCGAGGATGTACACCACGGCGTCCAGCGGGTCGATTCGCCGCAGGAGCGCCGCGGCGAACGTGACGGCCGGGTTGAAGTGCCCGCCGCTCGCCGCGCCGAAGGCCATGATCAGGCCGAACAGGAGGAACGCGTGAACGAGGCCGACCACGGCGAAGTCGGAGCCCTGGGCCGCGTCGGGACTGGTGGCGACGAACAGGGTCACCACGGTGCCGATCACGAAAACCAGGAAAAACGTGCCGAGCAGTTCGGCGATGTAGGCCGCTAGACCTCGATCCTGCACTGAAAGCCCTCCTCGGGAGTCAAGTTGAATACGGCGCGGCAGTGTAACCGCCCGTTCCGCGGATGCGCGTTACCCCTGCGCGATCTCTTCCTCGTGGCGGCGACGGGCGTCCTCGATCACCTCGAGTGCCTTGTCCCGCGAGTACCAGCCGCCGATCTCCACCGGCTTGCGGTCGATCTGCTTGTAGACCGAGAAGAAGTGGGCGACCTCGAGCTGGAACATCTCGGTCAGGTCGCCCAGATCCTCGAGCTGGTTCCAGCCGGGGTCGTGCAGCGGCACGCAGATGATCTTGTCGTCCTGGCCCTTCTCGTCGCGCATGTCGAAGAGCGCGATCGGCTTGACCGGGATCACGCACCCGGGGAACGTCGGCTCGGAGACGCAGACCAGCACGTCCAGGGGGTCGCCGTCGCGCCCGCGGTGACCGATCAGGTAGCCGTAGTCCGTCGGGTAGACGGTGGAGGAGGAGAGGAACCGGTCGAGGATGACCTGGCCGATCCCCTCGTCGTACTCGTACTTGTTCCGGCTCCCCTTGGGAATCTCGATGAGGGCAAGCAGCTCTTGGTCGAGCCCGTGATCTGCCACAGCGCCGCAAGGCTATCCTGCTCGCGCTAATGACAAGGGTCGCAGCGTCGCTGGCGGCCGTCGCGCTCGCCCTCGGCCTAACGGCCTGCGGCGGCGACGGTGCTGAACCGGGCGCCTCGGACGAGGCGACCCTCGTGCTCGATTTCGTGCCGAACGCCGTGCACGCGGGGATCTACTCCGCGGTCGAGGAGGGCTACCTCTCCGACGCGGGCGTGGACCTGGAGATCCGGGTGCCGGGTGCATCTACGGACGCACCCAAGCTGCTCCAGGCGGGCACGGCCGAGTTCGCGGTCCTGGACGTCCACGACCTGACACTCGCGATCCACCGTGGTGCCGCCATCGGCGCTGTGGCGCCGATCGTCTCCGAGCCCCTCGCGTCGGTGATCGCCGGCGACCGAAGCGCGATCCGGCGGCCGCGCGACCTCGAGGGCCAGACCGTTGGCGTCACGGGGCTCCCCTCCGACGATGCCGTGTTGGAGACGGTCGTCGAGGCTGACGGCGGCGACCCCAACACGGTCGAGCGGGTGACGATCGGCTTCGACTCCGTCGCGGCGCTGTCGGCCGGCCGCGTCGACGCCGCCACGGCGTTCTGGAACGCGGAGGGGGTAGCGCTCCGCGAGCTGGGCGTGCCGACGCGGGAGTTCCGCGCGGCGGACTTCGGCGCGCCGGACTTCCCCGAGCTCTGGCTGGCGACCTCGCGGGAGCTGGCAGCCGAGCAGCCGGAGCTGGTCGCGAACGTCGACGAGGCGCTTCTTCGCGGGGGCGAGTTGGTCGCCGAGCGCCCCGCGGTCGGCGTCGAGAACCTGCTGGCGGGCGCCGAGGGACTGGACCCCGCCGTCCAGGCCGACCAGATGGACGCGCTCGCAGCGGCGGACGCGTTCGAGACCCTTCGCCTCAACGATGCGATCCCGGTGCGGGACCTGATCGATTGGGAGGTCCGGAACGGCATCCTCGCCGAGCCGATTGGGACCGCGGAGTTCTTCGCCGGCTAGAGCGAGCGGCGGTCGCGGAACTCGCGCCGGACGGACTCCGGGCGGCCCCACATCTGGACGACCTCGGCGCGGCCCTCGCGGAAATCGCGCAGGATCATCTCGCCGCCGATCCCCTCCTCGTCCAGCATGCGCAGCGTCCCCAGCACGGTCTCGGCGGCGGCGGCGTGCCCGAACGTGTGGGCGACGTTGATCCGCCAGTGCCACTCCGCCTTCGAGTACGGCTGCGCGTTGACCTGGCTGAGCAGCACCGCGGCGTCGACGTAGCGCTCCTCGTCCACCAGCCGGAGGTCGCACGACATGTCGGTCCAGTCCCCGGGGAGCGAGTCGAGTAGCTGCTGGAAGTCCTCGGCCAAGGCCACGGCCGAAGCGTACCCGGGGGCGAGACCTAGCCGGGCTCCACCAGCATGCGCTCGGCCAGCTCGCCGCCGATCGCGTGGTCGCCGCCCGCGATGGCCACGGTCAGCGGCCCGCCGAACGGCTGGCGGTCGATCACCTCCAGCGCCGCGCCGGGGCGAATCCCCCGGTCGGCCAGATAGCGCAGCATCTCCGGGTCCGAGTCCGAGACGCGGACGAAGACACCCTTCGAGCCCAGCTCGAGCTGCGCCAGCGGGGTCCCGGCCGAGGCCACGAGCGCCAGCTCGCGGTCGGGGATCGGGTCGCCGTGCGGGTCGACCGAGGGGTCGCCGAGAGCCGCGGCGATCCGCTCCTCGAGCTCCTCGGAGATGTAGTGCTCGAGCACCTCAGCCTCATCGTGGACCCGGTCCCACGGCATCCCCAGCGCCTCGGCGAGATAGGACTCGAGCAGTCGGTGATGGCGGATCACCTCGAGCGCGACTCGCTCGCCGGGCTCGGTGAGGGTGACGCCGCGATAGGGCTCGTGCTCGACGAGGCCCATCTCCACCATCCGCTTGAGCATCGCCGTCACCGACCCGGGCGAGACGCCCAGGCGCTCGGCGAGCGCCGAGTTCGAGACGGCCTCGCGCTGGGCCCCGCCAAGGGCGTGGATCGCCTTCGCGTAGTCCTCGACCGCCTCGGTGTTGGCGGCGGCCGGGTCGCGGCGGAATCCGGAATGCGCGGTGCGCGGCATCGCCCTATCCCGCCACCAGGAGGCCGGTCAGGTACATGACGCCGATCCCCACCAGCAGGCCGCCGACGGCCGCGGGGTGGAACAGGCGGCCATCGTCGTCGCGCATCGACGGCGCCAGCTGCACGATCACCTGAGCGATCGCGCCGACGCCGACGCCGAACAGGAGCGCCGCGGCGCTGGGGTTGAACGCGGCCGCGCCGATCCACGCGCCCAGGATCGCCGGCGCGCCGGCGATGAGCCCGAGGACCATCAGGCGGCCCAGCGTTGGCCGGGCGTTCGCGAGCGGCGCGACGATCGCAAGCCCCTCGGTCGTGTTGTGGATCGCGAAGCCGACCACCAGGAACGTGCCCAGCGCCAGGGCGCCGGCGGCATAGGCCGACCCGATCGCAAGCCCCTCGCCCAGGTTGTGGAGCCCGATCCCGATCGCCACCAAGAGCGCGAGGTACGGCGCCGGCCGAGCTGCCCGCCGCCTCCTTCGCGCCGGCTCGCCGCCGCGACAGGTAGACGTCGATGGCCGCGAGGACCAGGTATGCGACCAGCGCCCCCAGGTAGACGAGGGCCGTGCCCCCGAACGCCCCCGGACCCGCGTCCGCGATCTCGAGTCCCTCCAGCCCCGCATCCACGGCCAGGAAGGCGAGGAGCCCGATCGTGAACGCGATCAGCACTCGCAGCCAGTCGGCCGAGACGCGGCGGACGAACGGCAGCCACAGCATGCCCAGGCTGACCGGGATCACGCCCACATAGATGCCAAGGAGGGCCATCAGCCCGTAGAAGCTTGCGTCGGCTTCGGGCGTCTCGACCGCGACGGGGATCTCGTGCTCGAGGGTGCCTCCGGTGGACGTGAAGATCCCCAGCCCGTAGGCCTCGCCCTCGATCCACGGGTAGGGGATCGTGAGCGTCGTCGACCCCAGCCTCGACACGTCGGCGGAGTCGATCTCGAATGGAACGAACGCCTCGTTCACTGTGACCTGGGCCACGTCCACGGCGTCGGGGCCGTCGTTGCGAAGGGTTACCTCGATCTCGCCGGGCCGCAGCACCGTCTTCTCGACCGCGAGCTCCTCGACCGGAGGGCCGGTTCGCTCGCCCAGGCCCGGCCCCCCGAGCAGCGCGAACAACCCGATCGCGGCCGCGATCAGGGCCAGCGGGATCGCACCCAGAAGCCAGGCGGGGGACTTCGATGCCGCCCGTTCGGTTGCGCCGGCGGCCTCCATCACTCCTCGACCTCGAAGAAGCCCAGCCAGCCCAGCTCGGCGAACTCGGTCTTGTGCGCGTGGAACATGAACCTTCCGGCGTAGGGGAAGCGGAGCTCGAGGACCCCGCGCTGGCCCTGTCCCTGGACGATCGTGTCCGTGAACTCGGTGGGCTCGAGCCGCGTCCCGGTCGGGTAGTAGTCGAAGAAGTTCGCGTGGATGTGGAACGAGTTGATCTGGTCGAACTCGAGCAGGTTCACCAGGTAGATCCGCACCAGCTCGTCGCGCTTGACCTTGATCGGCTCCTCGCACGTAGTGGAAGGGGATCGAGTTCACGGCGTAGATCTCGTTGGCGCCGTCGAAGTTGGTGTCGAAGCCGTTCATCACCATGACCAGCTCGTCGGCCTGCTCGCGCGGCTCCTTCGGGTCGATGATCATCGCCCCGTAGAGGCCCTTGGCGATGTGCGCCGCAAGCGGCATCACGTGGCAGTGGTAGAGGTGGAGGCCGAACGGCTCGGCGTCGAACTCGTAGACGAACTGCTCGCCGGTGTCGATCGTGCCGCCGCCCGTGCCCTCGCCGATCCCGGGCATGCCGTCCATGAAGTCGGGATGGAAGCCGTGGAAGTGGATCGTGTGCGGGTGCTGCGAGCCGTTGATGAAGCGGATCCGCATCCGGTCGCCCTCGGTCGCGCGGAACGTCGGTCCGGGGATCCGGCCGTTGTAGGTCCAGGCGGGATAGGTGATCCCGGGAGCGACCTCGATCTCCTTGTCCTCGGCGATCACCGTCCACTCCCGGAGCGTGCGGCCGTCGGGGAGCCGAGAGGTCCGGCCGTAGTCGAAGTCCCGCACGACCTGCGACGGATCGAAGCCGTTGGCCGCGTGGTCGACCGTCCCGTCGAAGCCGTCGTGGAGCCCCAGGCCCTTGCCCGTGCCGTGGCCCATGTGGCCCGCGGGGGTGTCCTGAGCGGCCGCGCTGGCGTGCTGGTCTCCCCCGAGGGCGTCGTGGACGCCCTGGTGGGGGACCACCTCGTGGAGCGCCGCCAGGGCCGGGGCCGCGGCGGCGCCGGTGGCGATCAGGCCACGCCTCGTGAGCTTTCGATCCATCACAAGCGAGATTTTGACACATCAAAACCTTGCTGTGTCCCGATTCCGGGCGCCTACAATCGAACGGGTGGAAGCGGCGAGCGAGATCGAGCTGGACGGGCAGTACCGCGCCCTCCGCGAAGAGGCCGGGTTCCTGGTGCGGTCCGGGCGGGCGATGCTCGACGTCACCGGGCGCCGAGGCCGTCGACTACCTCCAGGGCCAGCTGACCAACGACATCGAGGTGATCGAGCCCGGGGACGGCGGCTACTCCGCGCTGCTCGACCGCAAGGGCCACATGCAGGGCGACATGCGCGTCCTGAGGGTCGGCCCCGAAGCGGTCTGGCTGGATCTCGAGCCCGAGGCGCTCCCGGCGGTGCTGCGGCACCTGTCGATGTACAAGGTCGGCCGCGAGGTCGAGGTGACCGACGCCACCGCGGCGCGGTCGCTGGTCTCGGTGATCGGCCCGGGCTCCGCGCGTCTCGCGGCCATCCCTCCCCTTGGCCCCGAGGGAGCGAACCGCGAGATCGCGATCGGGCCGGTCACGGCGCGTGCCGTGGCGACCGATCTGGGGTTCGACCTCCTCTGCGAGGCGGCTGACGTGGCCGAGCTGGAGGTGGCGCTCCGCGAGGCGGGCGTGGCCGAGGTCAGCGCGGACGCGGCCGAGATCGTGCGCGTCGAGAGCGGGCGCCCGCGCTTCGGGCGCGAGATGACCACCGAGACCATCCCCCAGGAGGCCGGGATCAACGAGCGGGCCGTGTCGTTCACCAAGGGCTGCTACATCGGCCAGGAGACCGTGGCCCGCCTGCACTACAAGGGCAAGCCGAACCGCCACCTGCGCGGGCTGCGCTCGAGCAGGGTGCTCGAGGCCGGCGCCGAGGTGCGCGCCGGCGAGAAGGTCGTCGGGCGGGTCGGGACGGCCGTGCTCTCGCCCGCCCTGGGCCCCGTCGCGCTGGCGATCCTGCGCCGCGAGGCCGAGCCGGGAGCCGAGGTGTCGGTGGGCGACCACCTGGTCGCCGAGGTGGCCGAGCTTCCCTTCTAGGCGCGTCCGAGGTGCCGCATCCAGGCGGGTTCTGCATTAGGGTTGCGGCGCAGATGGGCGTGAGGGAGGAGTTCCGCGTTACCGGGCACCGCGCCCGTGTAGCGCGTGTGTGGCCTGCGCTGGCCGCGGTGCTGACGGCGGCAGGTTGCGGAGGCGAGGAAGACTTCGCCAACGACCCGCGCCCCGCGGCGCCCATCGTCGTCACCGCGAAGATCGACGACCAGAACGTCGTCGTCTCGCCCGATGAGTTCGGCGCCGGGCTCGTGAACTTCACGGTCACGAACCAGTCCGAGGACCCCGTGACGCTCACCCTGGTGGGGCCGGCCCCCGAGGACAACGAGGAGTCGGGCGAGATCCCGCCGGGCGGGGTCGGCAACCTCAAGGCCGAGGTCGCGCAGGGTGACTACGAGGTCAACGGCGGCGAGCGGTCCGACTCGAAGCCGGCCCAGGTGACCGTCGGGCCCGAGCGGCCGAGCTCCAGCGACGAGCTGCTGCTTCCCTAGCTACTCGCCGGCGTCCGGAGCGGCCGCCGCCACCAGCGACTCGATCCGGGCCAGGCAGCGCTCGACCTCGACGACCATCTCGTCGAACTCCGAGCGGGCCGCGTCGGCGCCGTTGGTGACCGCGGTCAGGGACTTCCGCACGCGGTTCGCCCGCTGGAGGCGCGCGCTTGCCTCCTCGGCCGCGTCCCGCACGCCGGCGGCGTCGACCTCGAGCCCGCTCTCGCCGGTGGCCATCAGGCGCGCCCGCACGTAGCGGTAGACGAGGCGCAGGGCCAGCGTGTCGGGCTCCTCGCGGTCGAGGACCACGATCATCTTGTTGCCCTGGTACTCGGTCAGCTCGTCGAGGCCCGACGGCACCTTGTCCTCGCCGGCGACCACGAGCACCGCGTAGCCGGCATCCCGCTCTGCCATGCAGGAGTTCAGCTCGGTCCAGGCGTCGTTCTCGGGACAGCCGCTTGTTCTTGGCCTCGAAGACGATCGTGGCCTTCGCGCTGCCGAGGGCAGCCCCGACCTCGACGACCGTGTCGCCCTTCTTGCCGCCGGACTCGGTCGATTCGTCGCCGGTGTGGTGCGCGACGTCGCCCTGGGCGGAGGCGAACTCGTCCAGGGCGCCATGCACCAGCTCCTCGAAGGTCCGGCCCTTGGCGGTCCCGCGCTCGGCCTCCTCGGCCACGCGCCGGTCGCCCTCCTCGCGCTCCTTGAGCTGGGTCAGCTCGCGCTGGAGCTCCTCGATCCGCTTCCGGTTGGCCTCGCCCTCGTTCTGCTGGCGTTCGTCGAGCGCCTTGAAGCCCCGGACCATCGGCCGCCTTGAAATCGATCAGCGGGTTGGCGCCGTCCTCACTCGAGAACAGGCGGGCGATCTTCTCCCGCTGCTCGGCGAGCGCCTCGGTGACGAGCTTGTCGATGTCCTTCTGGACCGACCCGTCGCGCTCGCCGTCGAAGCTTCGCGCTATCCGCTCGGCGAGCTGCTGCTCTCCGGCCTCGATCTCCTTCGTCAGCCGCTCGCGGAGGTTGCCCGAATGACGCTCGAACTCGGCGCGGACGTAGTCGACGTTGGCCGCGGTCTCCTCGTTGCTGAGCACGCGGGTGCCGATCTCGACCGCCTTGCGGACGGTCTCGGGGCCGGTAGCTGGCCCTCGTCCGCGCGCTCACGGACGACGCGGGCGGCGCCGGCATCCTGGACCGTCAGCGCCTCGATGACCAGGCGGTCGCCGAGCACGCGGACGGTGCCGCCGGCGTCGCCGTCGAGGGGTAGCTGGGGTGTCTCGCTCGCTTCCATGGGGACTCACGAAGGTAGTCGCGGCGGCGGACGGGAACCTGACGCCGGCAGCTGTCCTGTCCTGCCGACCCACTGTGTCGGCTATCCAGGACACTTCTGCTCGGGCGGACGGCCTGCCGTGTTGCGGCGCGCCCGCCGCTACGATGCCGCCGCTCTTTCCAACGAACCGGGAGTTGATCGATAAGTGGCCGTTGACGTATCCGATGTCTCGCAGCTCGACGTCGAGCCGGGCACCCTGCCCGAGACGATGGCGGCCTGGGTGATCCGCCAGGAGCGCGAGGGAGAGCCCAAGGACGCGTTCCAGGTCGAGCAGATCGAGGTGCCCGAGCCGGGCGCCTTCGAGGTCATCGTGCGGGTGATGGCCGCCGGCGTGAACTTCAACAACGTCTGGGCGGCGCTCGGCAAGCCGGTCTCGGTGTTCGGCTACGGCGACCACCCCGAGTACGGGCACCACATCGGCGGCTCGGACGCGTCGGGCATCGTCTGGAAGGTCGGCGAGGGCGTCACCCGCTGGAAGCCGGGCGACGAGGTCGTGATCCACTGCAACCAGGCCTCCTACGAGGACGTCGAGGTCCACGGCCTCGACCCGATGGCCGCGCCGAGCCAGGAGATCTGGGGGTACGAGACCACCTGGGGGTCCTTCGCCCAGTTCACGAAGGTCCAGGCGCAGCAGCTCCTGCCGAAGCCGCGCAACCTCTCCTGGGTCGAGTCCTCCGCCTACGGGCTGACCTACTTCACCGCCTACCGGATGCTGATGGACCGCTGCGAGATCCAGGCAGGGCACAACGTCCTGATCTGGGGCGCGGCCGGCGGCCTCGGCGTCTTCGCGGTCCAGCTCGCGAAGGCGGCCGGGGCGAACGCGGTCGGCGTCGTCTCCTCCGACGAGAAGGGCGCCCTGGTCAAGGAGCTGGGCGCGGTCGACTACATCAACCGCAGCGAGTTCGGCGAGATGATGCGAACGGACGCCAACCACCCGGCCGCCGACCCCGCCGCCGACAAGGAGCGGTTCAAGGCCTCGCGCGCGTTCGCCAAGCGCGTCAAGGAGATCCTCGGCGACGCCCCCGACATCGTCTTCGAGCACGTCGGGCAGGCCACCTTCCCGACCTCGGTCTTCACCGTGAAGCCGTTCGGCAAGGTCGTGATCTGCGGCGCCACGTCCGGCTACAACCTGGACTTCGACGTCCGCTACCTGTGGATGAAGCAGAAGGAGATCCTGGGCTCGCACTTCGCCAACGCCTACGAGTGCACCCGCGCGAACCAGCTGATGGCGGAGGGCAAGATCCGCCCGGTGCTGTGGAAGGCGATGGACTTCGAGGGCGTGCCGGACGCCCACCAGCTCCTGCACGAGAACAAGCACGCGGGCAAGATCGCGATCCGCGTCGGCGCCACCTCCGACGACGAGGGCCAGCACGAGGACGGCGAGGGAGCGATCTGGGCCGAGGTGGGCGCCTAGCCCGCCGATAGGATCCGCGGCCATGAGAGCCAAGCTGCCAATTGCCGTCGTCCTGTCCTTCCTGCTTCTCCCCGCCGCCGCAAGCGACGCCGGCCACGTGGGCGGTGCCACCTACGAGGGGGTCGTCACCTCCGGCCAGGGCGGGACCGTGACCCTGGAGATCTCTCCGAACGGGAGGAAGGTGGACGCGTCGTTCAAGGGCCTGGGCAACGTATCCGGCACCTGCACCGGCGTCGGCTTCGCCACGGGACAGGTCCCGATCACCAACCACAGCTTTACCTTCACGTCGCCCAGCGGGCTCGTCACCGCCAATGGGACCTTCGGAGCCTCGTCCGTGAACGGCGGCGCGCAGGTCCTGACGACGCCGTGCACCACGGGCTCGCAGTCATGGCACGTCCGCGGCCCGGACGCCTTCTTCGGCATCAACCTCGGGTTGGGGGTCTTCAACGCGGGGGGCACAGGGCAGACCGATCGAGCGCACTGCCCGGCGTGGCGAGACCCAGACGTTTGAGGTAGGTCTGGACAACGCGGGGACCGAGGCGGCCACCTTCCGCCTCAAGGGATGTCGCTCCTCCAGCGGGTTCAAGGTCACCTACGCCGATGGAACCGGAAACGTGACCAACGAGGTGACGAACGGCTCCTACGAGACGGCGGCGCTGAGCCCCGGGCCCGAGAGCCCGGACCTGCTCAACCTGGACATCAAGGTGCTGAACTCCGCCGACCCCGGCAAGACGAAGTCGTGCAAGGTGACGGCGGATGGAGGCCTGCTCGTCGACGCCGTCAAGGCGAAGGTCAAGGCGAGGCGCTAGCCGCGTCGGCCTCCCGGCGCTTCCGCCAGTAGCGCTCGAGGCCCATCCAGAGCTGATCCGGCGGCATCGCCTGGCGCAGCCGCTCGGCGACGTCGTCGTCCTCGCCGGCGAGGATCGAGCCGAGCCAGCCGGCGAACTCGTCGCGGTCGCCACCCGCGCTGACCTCGGCCGCCTCGCGCAGGTACGCCTCCAGCGCATCGAGCTGGGCCGGCGGGTCGTCGGAGGCGCCGAAGTGGGTCATGCAAAGGCGCGACGGGCCCAGGTCGCGCAGCAGCTGGATCGAGGTAAGCCACGCCTCGATGTCGATCTCGGGCGGAGGCGTCGGGGCCATGATCAGCTCGGACGGCGGGACCCGGACGCCCGCCACGTCGCCGGTGAAGGCCGCGCCCGACCCGGGCTCGAAGTAGACGACGTGGCTGCCGGCGTGGCCGGGCGCGTGGTGCACCTGACAGCCCTCGACGGTCTCGCCGCCGGAGAGCGCCGCGACGCGGTCCTCGGGCACTGGAGCGACTTCGCCCCAGAGGCGCTCCATCTGATCGCCGTACAGGCGCCCGGCGCTCCGGAGCAGCCGGGAAGGCTCGATCAGATGCGGCGCCCCTGCCTCGTGGACGTACACCTGCAGCTCGGGAAACCGGCGAGCCAGCACGCCGGCGGCGCCCGCGTGGTCGAGATGGATGTGGGTGAGGAGCAGGGCGCGCGGCTGGGCCTCGAGGCCGGCCAGGAGCGTCTCCACCGTCGAGGCGGGCCCGGGGTCGGCGACCACGCCGGGGGCCACCTCCCAGGCGCCGATCACGCGGTCGCGGCCCAGGTGGATGCAGTCGACAAGCCTCGGCACGCGCGCCAGATTAGAAGCGCCGGACGCGGGAGGCCCGGCCGATAGGATCACGCCCGATGCATGTGAACTACATCGAGTGGCGGGTCCACCCGTTCCGGTCGGATCGCTGGCTGGAGGCCTGGAGCCCGGCGGTCGAGCGTGCGGCGGCCTATGGCGCGCGAGCGTGCTACCTCACCCGCAACATCGAGGATCCCCTGCACTTCCGCCAGACGAGCATCTGGGCCGACACCGCGGACTTCGATCGCTACTGGGCCTCGGACGAGATCGCCGCGCTCCGCCAGGACGCGATGAACTACTACAACAAGCCGATGGTCTGGGCTTGGCACTCGCTCAGCGCCGAGGCGGTCCCCGGCCAGCCCGAGCCAGCCGCGACCGAGGCCTCCGACGAGCCCAATCGATGAGCGGTTCGAAGCCGGCGGCGCCGACTGCGAGTGAGGCGACCTAGGCGACGGCCCGAACGGCGCCGGCCTGGAAGCGCTGGGCGACCTCGCCGAGGACCTCGATCATGGCCACCGTCGCCGGTGAGCGCGAACCCTCCGCCAGGGCCGTAGCCCACACCCGGCGAGTGGGCGCCTCGGGCGCAACCGGGCGGACCTCCAGGTCGGGCTGGCGGGCCGCCAGCGCCAGCTCCGGCACCAGCGTCACCCCCATGCCAGCGGCCACGAGGCCCGACGAGCACCTGGGAGTCGTCGCTCTCGAAGGAGATCTTCGGTTCGAACCCGGCCTGCTGGCAGAGCGAGACCACGTGCGCGCGGCACGAGCCGCTGGAGACGCCGGTCAGCCACTCGTCGTCGGCCAGCTCCTCCAGCTTCACCGCGCTCTTGCGCGAGAGCGGATGTCCGGGCGGAAGCGCCACCTGCATCTGCTCCTCCAGCAGGAGAACCCGCTCGATGTCGCGGTCGTCCGGTTCGGGCTCGATCGCGTAGTCATAGGTCAGGGCCAGGTCGAAGTCGCCGCGCTTCAGCGCCGGCACCGACTGCTCCGGCTCGGCCTCGGCCAGCTGCAGCTCGACCTTCGGATAACGCTCGCGGAAGCTGGAGACAGCGCGGGTCACCAGCGTGGCGTTCGCCGTCGGGAAGCTGACGAGCCGAACGCGCCCGCCCTCCAGGCCGGCGATGGCCGCCAGCTCGCGCTCGGCCTCCTCGAGCCGGCAGATCACGGCGTCGGCGTGGGCCACGAGCGCCCGGCCCGCGTCGGTCAGCTTCGGGCCGGTGCTGGTGCGCTCCAGCAGGGTCATCCCCACCTCGCGCTCGAGGGTGGCGACCTGCTGGCTGACCGCCGACTGGGAGAGGTAGAGCTCCTCGGCCGCCGCGGAGAACGAACCGCGAGCGGAGCACCTCCCGCAGGATGCGCAGCCGCTTCACGTCAAGCATTAGCTGACCTTATCAGCTACAGCAGAGATTCATGTTGCGCTTATGTCCCGGCCAAGGCAGGATGGAGATCGAGGCCCGACCTCACAACCCCGGGCGCCACACCGTTTCAACGGCTGGAGGAATCAAATGGCAACCATCCACACCACACTCACGATTCGCGACCTGGGTCCCGCCGATGCGGGCACGGTCGAGCGCATCGCCGCTCTCGACAGCCGTCACGCGCCGGAGGCACCGCTGCTCGGCGCCGAGGTGGAGGGCAGGCTGCTCGCCGCCGTCTCGATCGAGGACGGGCGAGGCCGTCGCCGACCCCTTCAGCCGCACCGCCGAGTTGACCGACCTGCTCGAGCTGCGCGCGGCGCAGATGCGAGGGCGCCGGCCCCGGACGACCGGGCGCACCACGACGCACGGCGCTTCGGCGCCGGTCGGGCATCGGCCAGCTGGCCGGCCTTCACCCCCGCGCCTCCTAGCGAGGCACTCCCCCACACCCCGGCGCGAGACCGTGGTCCCCCGGGGCCACGGTCTTCGTCGTTCAGTGCTGCTCGAGCGGGGCCATCGTCAGGCCGGCGCCGGAGAGCTGCTCCCAGTACAGCTCGGCCGGCTCCTTCGGCCCGGTCCAGACGATCGCCTGCCCGCTGTTGTGGATCCGGTCGGCGAACCCATAGCCGGCGTCGATCGTGACGCCGGGGACGACCCTGGCCAGCGTCTTCGCGACGTGGTCGAAGGTGTTGTGGTCGTCGTTCATCACGATGACCTGCCAGTTCCCGCCGACGCCTGAGCCGGGGCCGGACGTGCGCGGTCGCTCAATCGTCTCGGTCGACATAGCGGGCGCCCGCGAGCGCTACGGGTTCGGGGACGGCGACCTTGATCTTGTCGAACGTGGCCGACCGTGTTCTTGTTGGTGTTCTTGACGTTGCCGAGCCCGAACTCCAGCCTCGTGCCGTCGCACCTCATTGCCGTTGGCGTCCATGAGGTCCGCGACCTCGGTGCCGTTGACGATCGCCCGGATCCGGTCGCCCTCGGCGATCAGCGCCATCTTGTTCAGCTTGCCGATGGCCCTTCACGTCGCCGTTCGGGTCGCCGACCGGGAACCCCGCCCCGCCGGGCTTGCGGCGAAGCTGGAAGCGCTTGTCCTTCGGGAAGACCCGGAACTCGTAGCGGTTGCCGCCGCCCACCCTCACCGACCGCGCCAGGTAGGCGTCGTTGCGGGCCGCCGAGTCCGTGTCGCGGGTGATCCTGGCCGCCACGTCGAAGCGATGGTCGGGCTTCTGCTGGATGCCCTGAACCGGCGGCTTGAAGCTGCAGGCACGAGGACCGTCGCCGAGATCGATCTCCATGACGCCGCGCTTGTCCTTGAACTCGCGGTCGCACTTGTTGCCGCCGCCGATCGTCTTGACCTGCCGGTACTGCTGCTTGGAGTTGAAGACTGTTCGACAGTAGACCTTGACGAACGCCGAACGCCGCGGCCGTCATCGCGCACAGGGCGACGGCGCCGAAGGCGGCGACCAGCAGCAGCCTTGTGCGCTCCCTGCGGGGACTCATGCCTAGTTCAGGGTAACCGCTGAACCCGCGAAAAGTGCCTCGGCACGCCCCTAGAATGCTCAGCTCATGCCCGAGCACCGCCTGCCCGAGCCTGATCGCCCCTGGGTCATGCGCACCTACGCGGGGCACTCGGACGCCCGCCGCTCGAACGAGCTCTACCGCCGCAACCTGGCCAAGGGTCAGACGGGCCTCTCGATCGCCTTCGACCTGCCGACGCAGACGGGCTATGACCCCGACCACGTGCTCGCGCGCGGCGAGGTCGGGAAGGTCGGCGTCTCGATCGTGACCAAGCGCGACATGCACGCGCTCCTCGACGGGATCCCGCTCGACGAGATGAACACCTCGATGACGATCAACGCCACCGCCGCCTGGCTGCTCGGCCTCTACGTGACCGTGGCCGAGGAGAACGGCGTCGAGCGCACGGCGCTCAAGGGCACGACCCAGAACGACATCATCAAGGAGTACCTCTCGCGCGGCACCTACGCCTTCCCGCCCGGCCCCTCGATGCGGCTGATCGCCGACACCGTCGCCTTCTCGGTCAACGAGATGCCCAGTTGGAACCCCACCAACATCTGCTCGTATCACCTCCAGGAGGCCGGGGCGACCCCGGTCCAGGAGATCGCCTACGCGCTGTCCACGGGAATCGCGGTGCTGGACGAGGTGAAGGCGCGGGGGCAGGTCGCCTCCGACGACTTCCCGAAGGTCTTCGGCCGGATCTCGTTCTTCGTCAACGCCGGCGTCCGCTTCGTCGAGGAGCACGCGAAGCTGCGCGCGATGTCCGAGCTGTGGGAGGGCATCGGCCGGGAGCGCTACGGCGTCACCGACCCGAAGTTCCTGCGGCTTCGCTACGGCGTCCAGGTGAACTCGCTGGGCCTGACCGAAGCCCAGCCCGAGAACAACGTCCAGCGCATCGTGCTGGAGGCCCTCGCGGTGACGATGGGCCGCAACGCCCGCGCCCGGGCGATCCAGCTTCCCGCCTGGAACGAGGCGCTCGGCCTCCCCCGGCCGTGGGATCAGCAGTGGAGCCTGCGCATCCAGCAGGTCCTGGCGTTCGAGACCGACCTGCTCGAGTACCCGGACATCTTCGAGGGCTCGAAGGTGATGGACGGCCTCGTGGCCGAGCTCGTCGACGGGGCGCGCGAGGAGATGAAGATCGTCGCCGACCAGGGCGGGGCCGTCGAGGCCGTGCCCTACATGAAGGCGCGGCTGGTCGAGTCCCACCGCGAGCGCGTCGCGAGGATCGAGCGCTCGGAGATGACCGTCGTCGGGCAGAACCGCTTCACCGAGACCGAGGACTCGCCGCTGACCGCCGACGCCGACGGCGGGATCCTGACCCCGGATCCCGAGGTCGAGCGCGAGCGCGTGGAGGCGCTCGAGCACTGGCGCGGCGAGCGCGACTCCGAAGCGGTGGCGACAGGCGCTCGCCGAGCTCGCGGCGGCGGCCGCCGACGAGTCGGCGAACGTCATGCCGGCCACCATCGCCGCCGCGAAGGCCGGCGCGACCACCGGCGAGTGGGCGCAGACGCTGCGCGACGTCTTCGGCGACTACCGGGCCCCCACGGGCGTCTCCGGCAGCGCCGCGAGCGGAAACGGCGACATCCTCGCCGCCACCCGCGAGCGGGTCGACGCCGTCTCGGAGAGCCTCGGGCACCGCGTCGCGGATCCTGGTCGGAAAGCCGGGCCTTGACGGGCACTCCAATGGCGCCGAGCAGATCGCTGTCCGCGCGCGCGACGTCGGCATGGAGGTCATCTACCAGGGCATCAGGCTCACGCCCGAGCAGATCGTGGCATCGGCGATCCAGGAGGACGTCGACGTCGTCGGGCTCTCGATCCTCTCCGGCTCGCATCGCGAGCTGGTGCCCGAGACCGTGCGGCTGCTCGCCGCCCAGGGCGCGGACGTGCCAGTCGTGGTCGGCGGGATCATCCCGGCGGCCGACGCCAAGTACCTGCGCGAGAACGGCGTCGCCGGCGTCTACACGCCGAAGGACTTCGACCTCAGCCGGATCATGCGCGAGATCGTCGACCTGGTCGCCGAGCGCAACGGGGTCCAGGCCCCAGCGCCCGCTTGACGGCCGGATCCATGCAGTCGCTTGTTCGGGGCGAGCTACCCTGAACGTTTAATGGAAGGCATGAACGGTGATCGGAGCGCCTGGCTCCGCTGCTACCGCTGCTGGTCCCAGCGCCTGGAGGCCCAGGTCCACTACGACGCGATCCTCAAGCTCGACCCCGAGTCGGGCGAGGCGGCCGATCGGCTCGAGGAGATCCAGGAGGCGGTCGTGCAGTGCATGGACTGCATGCACGACCAGCCGCACCTGACGATCGACGACGGCCGGGTGGTGCCGATCGAGGACCGCTGGGAGCGGATGGTCGCCGGCACCCCCTGGGTCGCCTCGTGCACGGTCAACGTCGATCAGGACCTGGTCGAGACCTGTTCCGGGCCCGAGGCGGCCGACGCCCTCACCTACGCCGCGTTCGGCGAACAGGGCACGCGGGAGTTCTTCACCCACGTGCGCTTCCACAAGCACGAGGAGGCCCGGATCGTCATCCACCTCCTGGTCGAGCTCTACGCGCGCGACTCGCACGAGGCCACCGAGGTGCTGGAGGGCGCGTCACGGGGAGTGCTCGAGCTGACCTCGCTGGCCGAGGAGTCCCGGCCGCCGGCCCACGCGGCCGACGAAGCTCACTGATCGTCGGACCGACTCCCCCAGCAGACGCCCATCAGGCGCTCCGCGCCGTCCGGGCGCCCGCTCGACCTCGACCCGGGATCGGATGCGGATGAACGAGTTGTCGCCGCGGCGGATGCGGTGGGTCGACTCGAGCACGCCTCCATCGCGCATCAGGCGCTCGAGCTCGGACGCGCGGTCGCCCCGGTCGTCCGGGTGCACGCGGTGGAGATAGGCCTTGAAGGTGCCGTCGAACTCGTCGTGGTGGATGTCGAACAGCCGGTAGAGGCCCGCTGACCAGCGCACGCGGTCAGTGGCCGTGTCGTACTCGAAGCTCCCCGATCCCGCGAGCTGCTCGGCGGCGAGCAGCTGGTCGTGGCGGCTGCGAAGCGTCTCGGCGGCGTCCATGTAGTCGCTCAGGTCGAGCGAGGCGCCGACCATCCGCAGCGGCGTGCCGTCGAGGTCGCGGTCGACGCGCCCGCGGCAGATCACCATGCGCTCCTCGCCGTCGGCGCGGATCAGGCGATGCGCGACCGAATAGGTGTCGCTGCCGGCCAGCGCCCGGGCCAGCGCGCCCCGCGCGCTCGCCCGGTCGTCGGGATGGATCAGCGCGATGAACCCCTCCTGGGTCGCCTCGACGTCGCCGGGGGACAGCGCCAGCAGCTCGTAGAACTGCGGCGACCACGTGACCTCGTCGGACGGGATGTCCCAGACCCAGGTGCCGACCTGAGCGATCGCCTCCGCCTCCGCCAGCTGCGTCTCACGCTCGTGGAGGCGCCGCTCCAGCTCGCCGCCCTCGTCGTCCTCCGAGACGACGCCCACGATGCCGATCAACTCGCCGGCGGCGTCGCGCAGCGGCGTTCGGGTTCTCCTAAGCGTCCGGGCGGCGCCCTCGAGGATGGCGGGCTCAGCGCTGGTCACGGCCTCGGCCCCGCCGCGGTCCATGAACGCCATGTCGGCTTCGTGGAGCGACTCTCCCCCCTCGCCGAACGCCTCGGCGTCGGTGTTGCCGATCAGGTCGGCGGGGTCGCGGCCCAGCAGCCCCCCCGCGGGCCCGTTGGCCATCAGGTAGCGGCCCCGCCGGTCCTTCACGTAGACCGCGTCGTGCTCGCGGGCCTCGGATTCGCGCGCTCCCCCTGCGGCGCTCTCGTCCCTGCTGCTGGTAGTGGACAACTGGGAGTCCATCCCTCCTCCCTGGCCCCCGCATCCTGCGGGGCGGACCACCAACGTACTTGGCGGGCTCGGCGCGGTCAAGCAGCGCGCGCTGCCCATCCGTCCAGGCGACGGTGGCGGTGCGCGAAAACGCGCGTGACGAGCCCGGCGGCGACGCGCTCTGAGCCCGGGATCAAGGCCGGAAGCGGGCGCAACTCGAAGTCCAGGCGATCGGTCACACGGGCGCTTGCGGGGCCCTCCGGCGTCGCGAGCCGGAGCGGCCACCGTGGAAGCCTGCTCGACGTGAAGCCGCATCGCAAAGATATAACCCCAACGTGGCCGGCATCGGCGCCTTCATCTCGCCCGGCAAGTCGATCGACAGGGGAATCGAGCGCGTGCGGCTGGCCGAGGGCCTTGGGTTCGACTCGGTCTACACGACCCACATCGCCCAGCGCGACTCGCTGACCGTGCTGATGGCTTATGCCGCCGCCTCGGAGCGGGTCCGCGTCGGGACGGGCGTGCTGCCGATCTTCTCCCGCACGCCCGTCTCGACCGCCCAGACGGCGGCCACGATCGACGAGTACTCGGGCGGGCGGATGGTCCTCGGCCTCGGCGTCTCGCACAAGGTCACGGCGGAGAACTGGTTCGACTCGGATCTCGTGAAGCCCGTGACGCAGATGCGCGAGTACGCCGAGATCGTGCGCGCGATCCTCGCCGGAGAGACCCCGCCCGAGGGCGAGTTCTTCAACACCAAATTCGCGTTCATGGGGTATCCGCCCCGGCCGGGTCTGCCGATCTACATCGCGGCGCTCTCGCCCAACATGCTGCGACTGGCCGGCGAGATCGGCGACGGCGTGATGCTGTGGCTGTGCAACCCCGACTACGTCCGCGACGTCGTCGTGCCCGCCGTGGCCGAGGGCCGGGAGCGCGCCGGCAAGACGATGGACAACTTCGACGTGGTGGCGGCCGTCCCCGTGGGCCTGGACGCTGGTCGCGGGGACGCCCTCGCGGCGCTGCGCCAGGACCTGATCCCCTACGCGTCGCTCCCCTTCTACCGGGCGATGCTCGAGCGCTCGGGGTTCGAGGCCGACCTCGCTGCCTTCGACGAGGGCATGGCCGGCGGCGACATCGAGAAGGCCAAGGCGGGCCTCTCGGAGGCGCTCCTGGACTCGCTCGCCGGGATCGGTGACGCCGAGCAGGTCAGGGCGACCGTCGAGCGCTACCGGGAGGCCGGGGCGACCTCGCCGTGCGTGGGAGGCATCCCCGGCGCCGACTTCGACGGCGCGCTCGCGGCCGTCGCCGAGCTGATCTAGGCGATCAGCGCCGCGACCTCGGAGCGGACGCGGGGCACGATCGCGGCGTGCTCGTAGACGCGGTCGGCGCGGGTGTAGAGCAGGCGCGGCATCAGCAGGCCGTCCTCCGGGGGCTCGATGCCGGGGACGACGGCCGCGACCTCGTAGCCGAAATCGGGATCCGTCTCCCACTCGACCCGATCCGCAAGCGCCGCGTCCAACACCGAGGCGACGAATCGCTCGCCGATCGCCATCGACCCCCGCTCGCCCTCGCTTCCCCCGACCCGACCCGCCTTCAGGAGGTATCGGTCCCCACCCAGCCTCGCCACGGCCGGCAGCACGCCCTCGCCCGCGGCGAACACCGGGTCGACCCCGCGCTTGGCGGCCAGCGAGGCCCAGGGGTGGAGTTCCTCAGTCGACGTCGCCCTCGGGCGTCGGCGTGTCGCCGTTCGGCTTGCGCGGCACGAGCACGGCCCGCTTGAACTCGGCGACCAGCTCGCCGGTCTGCTTGTAAACGCGCGTGTGGACCTTCACGACGCCGCGATCGGGCTTCGACTGCGACGGCCTCACCTCCAGCACCTCGGACTCGCAGAAGAGCGTGTCGCCGTGAAACACCGGGTTCGGGTGGCTGAGCTCCTCGGTGGCGAGGTTGGCGATCGCCTTGCCCGAGACGTCGCCCACGGTCATGCCAACCGCCAGCGAGTAGACCAGCGGGCCGACCACGACGTTCTGCCCCTGCTGGGACTGCGCCGCGTAGTGGTCGTTGATGTGGAGCGGGTGGTGGTTCATCGTGACCAGGCAGAACAGGTGGTCGTCGGCCTCGGTCACGGTCTTCGCCGGCCAGTGCTTGTAGGTGGCGCCCACCTCGAACTCCTCGAGGTAGCGGCCGTACTGCCGCGCGCCGGTGGCCTCGCGCTCGGCCTGGTCGGTGATCAGCTTCTCGTCACTCATGTCTACCGCGCTTTCTTGAGATGCGAGCGAGCCTCGGCCTGCTCGATCACCTTGCCGAGCAACTTCTGCACGTTCGGGTCGCCCTCGACCTTGATGTGGCCCGTCTCGTAGGCCTCGTGCCAATGCTCGACCTTGCCGTCGGCGGCCAGCTCGTTGAAGTGCGACCGCGGGATCGACACGTGCAGGCGCTCGTCCTCGCCGAAGCTCTTCGAGACCTTGGGGCCCGGGATCTCCACCCGGAAGTGCTGGATGTCGCCCCTGCCCCGGAGCTCGAGCCCGACCACGAGCTTGAGCTTCCCCAGCGCCGGCACCTCGGCCTGGAGGCCGTCAACGGCCTGCTTGATCAGCTCCTGCGTCGACGCCACGTCAGCCGGCCTAGATCGGGTTCCGCTCGAGGAGCTTCTTCCCGATCACCATCTTCTGGATCTCGGAGGTCCCCTCGCCGATCAACAGCAGCGGCGCGTCGCGGTAGATCCGCTCGATCTCGTACTCCTTCGAGTAGCCGTACCCGCCATGGATGCGAAGCGCCTCCTCGGCGTTCGCGTGAGCCGCCTCGGAGGCGAACAGCTTGGCCATGCCGGCCTCGATGTCCGAGCGCTCGCCCGCGTCCTTCATCCGCGCGGCCTTCAGCGTCAGGAGACGAGCCGCCTCGAGCCGCGTCCCCATCTCGGCGAGCTTGAAGGTGATCGCCTGGTGCTTGGCGATCGGCTTGCCGAAGGTCTTCCGCTCCTGGCTGTAGCGAAGCGCCAGCTCGAGCGATCGCTGGGCGACGCCGACGCCTCGGGCGGCGACGTTGACGCGGCCGAGCTCGAGCGCGTCCATCATCTGGCCGAACCCCTTGCCGACGCCGTCGAGGCCGCCGAGGACGTGGTCGCCGTCCACCTTGAAGCCGTCGAAGACGAGCTCGGTGGACTCGACGCCCTTGTAGCCCATCTTCTTGATCTGCGGCGGGATCGTCAGCCCCGGCACCTCGCCGGCGCCCGGCTCCTTCTCGCAGATGAAGCAGGTCATGCCCTTGTAGGGCGGGTCGGCCGTCGTGTCCGTCTTGACGAGGACGAAGACCAGGCCGGAGCGAAGGCCGTTCGTGACCCACATCTTCTGCCCGCTGATCTCCCACTCGCCGTCGCCGACCTCCTTCGCGGCGGTCTTGATCCCCTGCACGTCCGAGCCGACCTCGGGCTCGGACAGCGAGAACGCGCCCCGGAGCTCCCCGGTCGCCATCTTCGGCAGGTAGCGCTGCTTCTGTGAGTCGGTGCCGAACTTCATCAGCAGGTACGAGCCGATGAAGTGGGTGTTGATGACCCCGGAGATCGAGATCCAGCCTCGCGAGAGCTCCTCGACGATCATCGCGTAGGTCGTCAGGTCGAGCCCCATCCCGCCGTACTCCTCGGGGATCGTGACCCCGAACAGGCCAAGCTCCTTCATCTGCTCCACGATCGCCTCGGGGTACTTGTCCTCGTGGTCGTACTCCTCGGCGACCGGAAGGATCTCGTTGTCGGCGAACTGGCGCACCATCTCGGTGATCGCCTGCTGCTCGTCGGTCTTGTCGGTGGGGGCGGTCGCTACTGCCATGGCTCCTCAAGTTGGTTCGCGTGGGCCGTGAAGGATAATTGGCGGCGCGATGGGCGAAGCGACTGAGATGCTCGAGCGGATCCGGACGGAGTTCACGCTGGATGCCGTCTTCGGGGCCGAGCTGGCGAGCGGGGACATCGTCGACGGCTTCGTCACGGCGCTCGGCCCACACGTCTCCGACGACTTCATCTGCGTCATGGACGGCGGCGCGCTGACCACCACCTACGAGGGCATCGAGGGCCTGCGAAGGGGCTGGGAGGACTTCCTTGGCGCCTTCGAGACGCTCATGATCGAGCCCGTGGAGACCCAGGAGGGAGCCGACGGGACCTGCGTGGTCGAGTTCGTCCGGCTCACCGGCCGGCCCAAGGGCATCGACGCCGCCATCGACGAGGACGCCGCGGCCGTCTGGCGCCTGCGAGACGGCCGGGTGAGCGCGGTCGAGTTCTACATGGACCGCACGAAGGCGCTGCGCGCGGGCGGCGTGGCGGCCTAGAGCTCCCAGGAGAACTGGCGCGAGGTCCAGGCCGGCCCCTCGCGCTCGTAGAAGCGGTGGGCGTCGTGGCGGGCGTCGCCGGAGTCGAGCTCGAGGTGCGTCGCGCCCCGCTCGCGCGCCCAATCCTTGGCGGCGTCGAGCAAGGCCTTGCCGATGCCCTCCGAGCGGCGGGCCGGGTCGACCGCCAGGTCCTCGACCCAAGCGCGGTAGCCGTAGCGAACCGAGTGAAGGTCAACGTAGCCGGTGCACAGGCCGACGAGCTCGCCGTCGTCGTCGCCGACGAGCACTACGGCATCGTGGGAATCGATCGCCTGCTCGAGTGCGACCGCCGCCCGCTTCGGATCCCACTGGTCCGGCCTCACCCCGGGGGGCGCGAACAGCCACTCGTAGGCGCCGAGCAGGGGCTGGACGTCATCGCTGCTTGCGGCGCGGACTTTGAAGGCCACCTCTATAGATTGGCGCACATGCGCAACCCAAGAGATTTCGACAAGCCGCTCGCCATCGGCGCCCCCGAGCCGATGGCGGAGATCCCCCTGAAGCCCTCGCGGATGATCCACTTCCTCGACTTCTCGAACGAGAAGATGGTCGCCAAGGCTCCCGACATCGCCAAGCAGACCGACATCCTGCTGGGCAACCTCGAGGACGCCATCCCGGTCGACCGCAAGGAGGCGGCTCGCAACGGCCTGATCAAGGCCGCGACCGAGTCCGACCTGGGCGACACCGCGCTCTGGACGCGGGTGAACTCGCTGGAGAGCCCGTGGGTCCTCGACGACCTCACCCAACTCGTCGCCGAGATCGGCGACAAGCTGGAGGTGATCATGGTCCCGAAGGTCGAGGGCGCCTGGGACATCCACTATGTGGACCGCCTGCTCGCGCAGCTCGAGGCGAAGGCCGGGCTCGACCGGCCGATCCTGGTCCACGCGATCCTCGAGACGGCGCTCGGCGTGGTGAACCTCGAGGAGATCGCGACCGCCAGCCCGCGCATGCAGGGGATGAGCTTCGGCCCGGCCGACCTCGCCGCGTCGCGGCGGATGAAGACGACCCGGGTCGGCGGCGGCCATCCGGGCTACCGGGTCATCGACGACCCGGACCCCGACGACCCCGAGGCGCCGCGGGCGAGCGCCCAGCAGGACCCGTGGCACTACTCGATCGCTCGCATGGTGGACGCCTGCGCCTCGGCCGGGATCCTGCCGTTCTACGGGCCGTTCGGCGACATCAAGGACACCGCCGGCTGCGAGACACAGTTCCGCGCCGCGTTCCTGCTGGGGTGCGTCGGCACCTGGTCGCTGCACCCGGCGCAGATCGAGATCGCGAAGAAGGTCTTCAGCCCGCCCGTCGATGAGGTCCTGTTCGCCAAGAAGGTGCTCGAGGCCATCCCCGACGGCGCCGGCGTCCACATGATCGACGGCAAGATGCAGGACGACGCGACGTGGAAGCAGTGCAAGGTGATGGTGAACCTCGCCGAGATGCTCGCCGAGAAGGACCCGGAGCTGAAAGCGGCATACGAGCTCTGAGGCCGGCGTGAGCTCGCCGTTTCGCCACCCGCTCCGAGTCCGCTACCACGAGTGCGACCCGCAGGGCGTCGTCTTCAACGCCAACTACCTCGCCTACTTCGACATCGCCATCACCGAGCTGTGGCGGGAGGCCTTCGGCGGCTGGGAGACGGCGATGGAGGACGGGCACGACATCGTCGTGGCCGCGGCGGCGTGCCGCTACCTGGCGCCGCTTCGCTTCGACGAGGAGGTCGAGATCGTCGTCACCGTCGCGAACCTCGGCGAGACCTCGATGACGACTTCCTTCACTGTCGAGCGCTCTGGCGATGCGGTAGCCGAGGGCTCGCTCCGCCACGTCTTCGTGGACGAATCGACGCGCGAAAAGCAGACGATCCCGAACACGATCCGGCACGGTCTCGCGAACTACACGTAATCCCATAGCGAATTCGCTATATTGCGTATATGGCATCAGCAGCCGCCCTCATCAGGCGATCTCGTCATGCGGCCGGGCTAACCCAGGCCGAGCTCGCCGGCAAGGCGGGGATGACGCAGCCCGTCATCGCGCGTCTCGAGCGGGAGGGGGCGAATCCGCGCCTCTCCACCCTCGAGAAGGTGATCGCCGCCACCGGCCAGTCGCTTGAGCTCAGCGCGGGGCCGGGAAGTGGGATCGACGAAACGATGATCGTGGCCGACCTGGAACTACCCCCGGACGAGCGTCTCCGCCGATTCGAGGAGCTCTACGAATTCGCTCGCGGCTTCGGCGGCATCGCGGTACGAGCCGATGGACCCTAAGGAGCGGCTCCCCGCGGAGTGGCCCGCCTTCGACCCGCGCGGCATGCTGCGACGGCTGACTGAGGGAGGGGTCGACTTTGTGGTCATCGGAGGAATCGCGGTGATCGCGCAGGGCCATGTCAGAACCACGCGGGATCTCGACATCGCGTTCGCGGACGACGCGGCAAACCTGGAGGCGCTGGGACAGGTCCTGACAGGCCTCGAGGCTCGCCTCCGCGGCGTGGACGATGAGATCCCGTTCATCGCGGACGCGCGGACCCTCGCTGGCATCCAGCTGCTGACGATGGATACGTCGTTGGGGTGGCTCGACGTACACAAGGTCGTCCCCGGGGTGGGGCGCTACGAGGACCTGAGAAAGCGCGCGGTCAACACCATCTTCGATGGGCTCCCGGTCCGGGTGGCCTCGATCGACGACCTGCTGTCGATGAAGGCGGCGGCAGGCCGCGATATCGACAGAACCGACATCGCGGCCCTGGAAGCGATCAAGCGGCGAAGCTAGATCAGGCGCTGCTTCAGCGAGTCGAGCTGGGCGCGGACCTCGTCCGGCAGCTTGTCACCGAACTTGCCCAGGAACTCCTCGACCTGCGGCAGCTGGGCCCGCAGGGCTTCGGGATCGACGGTGAGCAGCTCGCGCATCTCCTCGTCGGAGATCGAGAGGCCGTCGGTGTTGATCTCGCCATCGGCCGGCACCAGGCCGATGGGCGTCTCGACGGTCTCCCCCTCGCCCGCGCAGCGCCGGAAGACCCACTCGAGGACGCGGCTGTTCTCGCCGAAGCCGGGCCAGATGAACTTGCCGTCCGCGTCCTTGCGAAACCAATTGACCACGAAGATGCGCGGCATTCGATCCGGGTGTGAGCGGGCCATCGTCAGCCAGTGCTCGAAGTAGTCGGCCATGTTGTAGCCGCAGAACGGCAGCATCGCCATCGGGTCGAAGCGCAGCTCGCCCACGGCCCCCGCGGCCGCGGCCGTTGTCTCGGACGACATCGTCGCGCCGAGGAACACTCCGTGCTCCCAGTCGAACGACTCGCTCACCAGCGGCTGAACCGTGGCCCGGCGACCGCCGAACAGGAACGCGTCGATCGGCACCCCGTTCGGGTCCTCCCACTCCGGCGCGATCGATGGACACTGCGCCGCCGGCGTCGTGAACCGGGCGTTCGGGTGAGCCGCCGGCTCCTGGCGCTCGGGCGTCCACTCGTTGCCCTTCCAATCGATGGCGTGGTCTGGCTTCTCACCCGTCATTCCCTCCCACCAGATGTCGCCGTCGTCGGTGAGGGCACAGTTCGTGAAGATCGAGTTCCGCTCGATCGTGGCCATCGCGTTCGGGTTCGTCTTGTGCGACGTGTTGGGCGCGACGCCGAAGAAGCCGGCCTCGGGGTTGACGGCGTAGAGGCGCCCGTCGTCCCCGAACTTCATCCAGGCGATGTCGTCGCCGACGGTCTCGACCTCCCAGCCGGGCAGCGTCGGGATCAGCATCGCGAGGTTGGTCTTGCCGCAGGCCGAGGGGAAGGCGCCGGTGACGTACTTGACGTCGCCCTCGGGGTTGGTCAGCTTCAGGATCAGCATGTGCTCGGCGAGCCAACCCTCGTCGCGGGCCATGGCGGAGGCGATCCTGAGCGCGAAGCATTTCTTCCCGAGCAGGGCGTTGCCGCCGTAGCCCGAGCCGTAGGACCAGATCTCGCGCGACGCCGTGAAGTGAACGATGTACTTGTTGTCGGCGTCGCACGGCCAGGCGACGTCGGCCTCGCCGTCGGCGAGTGGCGCGCCCACGGAATGCAGGCAGGGAACGAACTCGCCGTCGTCGCCCAGCACGTCCAGTGCCCCCTGGCCCATGCGGGTCATGATCCGCATCGAGGCCGCGACGTAGGCAGAGTCGGTGAGCTGAACTCCGATGTGGGCGATGTGCGAGCCCAGCGGCCCCATCGAGAACGGCACGACGTGCATCGTGCGGCCCTTCATCGAGCCCTTGAACAGGCCCTCGAGCTTGCCGCGCATCTCGGCCGGGTCGGCCCAGTTGTTGGTGGGCCCCGCCTCGGCCTCGGTCGGGCTGCAGATGAAGGTGCGGTCCTCGACCCGGGCGACGTCGCCCGGGTCGGAGCGCGCCAGGTAGGAGTTCGGCCGCTTCGCCTCGGACAGCTTCTCGAAGGTCCCGTTCTCGACCAGCTCCACACACAGCGCGTCGTACTCCTCGGCCGAGCCGTCGCACCAGTGGATGCGGTCGGGCTCGGTCAGCGCCGCCACCTGGCTGACCCATTCGGTCAGCCTGCGGTTCTTGGTGTGGGCGTCGGGGGTGGTCGCGGTGCTCAAGGCGTCGGTGCTCCTCTGTCGTGCGGCGATGAAGTCGAAAAGCCCGTGGCGGTCGCCCCGGGCTGGGACCCATTCTGACGCAGACGCCAGCGAAGGGGCGCCACGTTCTTGTTGCGATACGCTCGATCGGCTTCCATGGAGGGGACGGCGGGAATCAGGAGACGGAGACTCCGCGACACGGTGATCGGCGCCATCGTGCTGCTGGCGCTCGTCCCGGGCGTCGCGCTCGCCGGGATCTCCGCCGAGCCCGAGATCGTGCCCGGCGCAAGCGCCCCCGGGCCGGCCGAGTACGACCAGGTCTACGTCTCCAAGGTCGGGCCCTCCGACGCCGGCCGCGTCCTGGTGTTGATGCCGGGAACCGCCGGCGGTGCCGGCGACTTCACGCTGCTCGCCCAGGACCTCGTGGCCGCCGTCCCGGACCTGCAGGTGTGGGCGGTCGATCGCCGCGAGCAGGCGCTCGAGGACACCTCCCTGTTCGAGCAGGCCGCGGCCGGCATGGCCACCCCGCAGGAGGCGCTGGACTACTACCTCGGCTGGATCACGAACCCGTCGATCCAGCCGCACTACCAGCCCCTGGACGCCGACGACTACGCCTTCACCGAGCGCTGGGGGCTCCGAGTCGCGCTGCGCGACGTTCGCGAGGTCGTCAAGCAGGCGCGCTCGGGAGGGCGCGAGGTGTTCCTCGGCGGGCATTCGCTTGGCGCGTCACAGGCCGTGGCCTATGGCGCCTGGGACTTCGCGGGCCGCCCGGGCTTTCGCGACCTCGCCGGCATGGTCCTGATCGATGGTGGGCTGCTCGGCACCTTCGACGGCTACACCCGCGAGGAGGCCGAGAGCAAGCTGCTGTTTCTGGAGGGAGCACCGTGGCTCGACTTGCTCGGCATCGGGCTACCCTGGGGTGCTGGGGTCTTCGCCGAGTCCGGCGCTCGGTTCGCCCTCGACGACCCGACGGGCCCGTCGGTGCTCCAGGACTTCCCGCTGCTCCCCCCCGCCTTCAATCCCGGCGACGAGGTCACCAACCGCGGGCTGCTCGGCTATGCCTTCGACAAGGACACGTCCTCGCCCGCCCTGAGCCTGATCCATGTACGCGCCGGATCACTGGGCCCACTGCCCGAGCCGCGCGACTGGGTCGACGGCGAGGTCACATCCGTCCAGCGCCTGGCGGTGACGTTCGGGCAGGAGCCTGCCAACGCGATCGAGTGGTACTTCCCGCGGCGGCTCTCGATCGACGTGAACGGCGCCAATGCCCTGCGGCGAAACGCGGTCGCCAAGCTGCTTCACCTCCCGCTGAAGCACGGCCCCAGGATCGACGTGCCGGTGCTGGCACTCCAGACCGACCTCACCGACGGAGGCGTGCTCGCGGGCGCCCGCGAGCTGATCCGGGAATCCGAGGTTCCGCGCGCCAGGTCCGTCCTGCTGAACGCGGAAGACACGATGAGCCACCTCGACCCGCTGACCGCCGCCCCCGCGCTCAATCCGCTGGTTCAAGAGCTGGGCGCCTTCCTCGACGGCGCTGAGTAGCTACTCGTCCGGCGGTGCCGGGATCGGGTTCTCGGCCGATCTGGGCGATCGAGATGGATCTCGGCCTCATCGTCTAGGGTTTCGCGCCGCACGGCGCCCCGGAGGCGACGCGCCCCTCATGCGCTTCTACGAGTACGAGTCACGCCGCATCGTCGAGCGGGCCGGGATCCCGGTCACGAAGTACGGCTTCTGCACGTCCCGCGAGGAGGCGAAGGCCGCGGCCGAGGAGATCGGCGGCCCGACGGTGATCAAGTCGCAGGTGCTGACCGGGGGCCGGATGAAGGCCGGCGGCGTCAAGTTCGCCGACTCGCCCGGGGAGGCGGCGGCGCACGCCGAGGAGATCCTGCAGCTCGAGATCGGCGGCCACATGCCGGTCGGCGTCCTCGTCGACCCGAAGGCGGAAATCGAGCAGGAGTACTACGCCGCGGTGCTGTGGGACGGACGCGCCAAGCGCCCGATGATGCTGTTCAGCGACATGGGCGGGATCGACATCGAACAGGTCGCATCCGAGCATCCCGACCACGTCGGGCGCGGACACCTCTCCAACCTCCACCCCGTCTCGGACTTCCGCGCGAAGGAGGTGGTCGCCCGTGTCGGCATGACCGGCTCGGAGCTCAACCGCGCCACCTCCGTTCTCGCCAAGCTCGCTCGCCTCCAGCGCTCGAACGACATGACCCTGGCCGAGATCAACCCGCTGGCCCGGCTCGCCGACGGCTCCTTCGTCGCCCTCGACGCCCACATGGAGATGGAGGACGAGGCGGTCGGCCGCCACAAGGCGATGCTGACCGAGATCGGCGTCGACCTGGACGAGCCCCGCGAACTGTATGAGCCGTCGGACTTCGAGCGCAACGTGAAGGCGATCGACGCCGCCGACCACCGCGGCGTGATCCAGGGCAAGGACCACGGGTTCGAGGGCAACCTCGGCCTGGTGATCGGCGCCGGCGGTGGCTCGCTGACGCTGACCGACGCGGTCCGCTCGCAGGGTGGCAAGCCGGCCAACTACGCCGAGATCGGCGGCAACCCGTCGGTAGCGAAGTCCAAGGGCCTCGCGATGGAGGTGCTGAAGAAGGACGGCGTCGAGAAGATCGCGGTGATGATGTCGATCGTCTCCAACACGCGGGTCGACATCGTCGCTCGCGGCGTCATCAAGGCGTGCCTCGAGCTGGGCAAGGACCCGGCCGAGACGATCGCCGTCTTCCGGATCCCAGGAGCCTGGGAGGAGGAGGGCGCGAAGATCCTCGGCAAGTACGGGATCGAGTTCCGTGACCGCAAGACCTCGATGTGGGAGGCGGCCGGCGAGGCCGTGGCACGGATTCAATGAGGTGCTTCAGCACCGAAAGCAGCATGTCAGGCGGCGAAGCCGCCACAGGTGACTCATGAGCATCCTCTTGAGCGAGGACTTCACCTTCATCGTCCAGGGCATCACGGGCCGCGAGGCGGTCAACCTCACCCGCGAGTGCCTGGACTACGGCTCGAAGGTCGTCGGTGGCGTGACCCCGGGGCGGAAGGGCCGCGAGGTGCACGGCGTGCCCGTCTTCGACACCGTCGAGCAGGCGGTGGAGAACCACGGCGGCCCGATCGACGGCGCGGTCGTGACCGTCCCCCCCGCGTTCACCAAGGACGCGGTGATGGAGGCGATCGAGAACGGCGTCAAACTGATCGTGGTGGTCACCGAGCGGATCCCGCGGCGCGACGTGGCCGAGATGGTTGAGCTGGCCAACCTCCGCGGCGCCCGGATCATCGGCCCGAACTGCCTGGGGCTGATCGTGCCGGGGGTGTGCAAGATGGGCGGCATCGGCGGCCCGGCCAAGGACGCGGCCAAGGCCTATTCCGCCGGCCCGGTCGGCGTGATGTCGCGCTCGGGCGGGATGACCACCGAGATCTCCTCGTCGCTCACGGCCGCGGGGCTCGGGGTGTCCACGGCGGTCTCGATCGGCGGCGACGCGATCATCGGCTCGACCTATGCCGAGCTGATGCCGCTGTTCGAGGAGGACGAGCAGACCGAGGCGATCGTGATCTACACCGAGCCGGGCGGCCGGATGGAGGCCGAGTTGGTCGACTGGCGCGACCAGGCCGGATCGAAGCTCCCGATCGTCGCCTTCATGGCGGGGAAGTTCATGGACGACGAGGAGATGCAGGGCATGAGCTTCGGCCACGCGGGGACGATCGTCGAGGGCAAGGAGGACTCGGCGACCGAGAAGATCGCGCGCCTCGAGGCGGCCGGCGTCCCGGTCGTCGAGCGGATCGACGAGATCCCGAACGTGTGCCATGAGTTGCTTTAGCAACGAAACTGGCGTGTCAGCCGGCGGAGCCGCCGCACGTGGTTCTGCGGAGGCGATCGCGTGAGCGAGCAGCACGGCATCTTCATCGACGTCGACGTCGACGAGTCCATCGCCGGCGACGCGGGTCTTGCCACGAAGCTCGAGGAGGCCTGCCCGGTCGACATCTTCGCCGCGGGCGAGGCCGGGGTGCGGGTCGTCCGCGAGAACCTCGACGAGTGCGTGCTGTGCGAGCTGTGCCTCGACGCCGCTCCGGCTGGCGCCGTCACCGTCAAGAAGCTCTACGACGGCACCGAGCTGAAGCGCTAGGTACGAGGGCTACCAGGGGATTCGTTCGCGGTCGCGGTAGAACCCGCCAACGCGCCCTCGCCGAGCTCCGCCGCCGCCCGCTCGGCGTCGTCGATGCTCCGAGCGGTGACGACCACCGCGAGGCCCTCGGCGAGCAGCCCGCCGGCGATCTCACGCCCGATCCCGCGCGCCGACCCGCTGACCAGGGCGGACGTCAGTCGTCGACCTCGCCCTCGAAGATCCCGAACGGGGCGCCCTGGGGGTCGGCGACGACGCCGATCCGGGCCCCGGTCGGCAGGTCGATCGGGCCGAACAGCACCGTCCCGCCGCCGTCGCTCACCCTCGCGACCGTCTCGTCGGCGGAGCTCACCGCGAAATAGGGCATCCAGTGCGGCGGGATCCCTGCCTCCTGCTGCTCGGGCGCCAGCTCGCGCATGCCGCCGTTGCGGCCCGCCGCCGCGCCGTCGTGCCCGATCCCCCAGTACGGCGGGGCGCCGCCGGTGTCGATCGGGGTCATGCTCCAGCCGAAGACCCGCTCGTAGAACTCGGTCGCCTTGGCCACGTCGTTGGTCGCGAGCTCGTTCGTGGTCAGGCTGCCGGGATCGTTGACCAGCGTGGCGCCGATCCGCTCCTTTGGCTCCCAGATCCCGAACGTCCCACCGGTCGGGTCCATCACCACCGACATCCGCCCGAGCTCCATCACGTCGAAGGGCTCCATGTGGACGTTGCCTCCGGCATCCTTGGCGGCCGCGGCCGTCTCGTCGGCGCTGGCGACGGTGATGTAGCTGAACCAGTACGGCGGCAGCGCGTCCTGCTGCGGCGGCTTCTGCTGGATCGCCGCCACCGCCTCGCCGCTGATCTCCATCATCGAGTAGACGCCGCCGTCCGGGATCGGCCGGTCATCGGCCTCCCAGCCGAACAGGCCACCGTAGAAGGCCTTGGCGCCTTCGGGGTCGGTGGTCGAGAGCTCCACCCACGAGAACACCCCCGGCTCGTAGCTCGTGCGCTTTCCCATCGTGCCTCCTTCGCGATCGCCGTCGGTCGTTTACACCCTACGCCGCGCCTAGCGTCCGGCGCCGGCCAGGCGGCGGGCCATGCGCCGGCGGGCGCGACGCATCCACCGACCGGCGTGGCGGCGCCGACCGCGCCAGCCGCGGCGGACCGCCTGTTGCCGCTTCGCACGGCGGTGGGCGCGGGCCATCGCCTCCGCCTCGCGCAGCTTGCTGGTCCAGACGCCACGCAGCTCGGCGTGCTCGGGGGGGAGGTGGTTGACCAGCTCGCGGATGAGGCTGGGGCTGTTGCGCGCCGGTTTGCAGTCACTGATCGCATCCAGGGTCAGCGGCGCGTCGAAGCGATCGGTGCGGTCGAGGGCGCCGGCGACCTCCAGGCAGGTCATCGTTCGCAGGCATTTCTCGCAGCGCCCGCAGTTGGCCGGGGTGTCGCGCGTCCAGCAGACCTTGAGGTGCTTCATCGCGATCGGGCTCGTGCCCACGATCGCGGCCCGGCCGAGCTTGCCCAGCTCGGCCGCGTCGTGGCAGATCGCGGTCGACTCGGTGCTCCACAGGTGGTCGAGGTCCGCCCGGCTCCCGTGCGGGCGGGGCTCCTCGGGGAGCTGCGAGGAGCCGAACAGCACCGAGCTGAACTGAGGCCCGGCCAACAGCGCGAGGCTCGCAAAGCTGGCGCCGTGGGAGCGGGGCCACCCGAGCCGCCCGTGCAGGAGCTGCGGTGCGTTGGTGGTCACCTTGATCAGCGGCAGCCCATACTCCGCGGCGGCGCGGGCGTTCTCGCGCCAGATCGCCTCGTGGGTCTCCGGCGACAGCTTGAACTCGGAGCCGTACATGCTGATCAGGTGCGTGGCCCGCTGCGGGATGTCGCCGCGGAGCGAGCGGATCAGTGTCGCCGACGTATCGATCCCGCCCGAGAAGAGGGCCGCGACGTCCGGGCCCGGCGGCCGCATCTCTTGCTGGGGCGCCTCGATCCGGGCGGCGCGATACCCCCACCAGTCGGCGAACCTTGCGCTGACGCTCTCGGAGCCCTTGACCAGGGCGGGCGAGACGGGCGCCTCGAGGCGCAGGTCCTCTCCGATCGCCGTCGCGAGCACCGCGGCCACGGGCGTCAGCGGCGTGGCGCTGCGATCCAGCCAGTCGGCGTAGGCCGGATCGATCCCTAGCCGCAGCTCGCCGGCGCGTGCATCCTCGCCTTCGGGCTCCATCCGGGCTACCAGCACGACCTGGTCGTCGGCGTGCTCGATCGTGGGCGCTCGGACGACCACCGCGCTCAGCCGACCATAGCCTCGAGCCGCTCGCCGGCGAACGGCTCTTCGCTCAACGGGGCGAGCTGATCGAGCCAGGTCGCGCGGTCGTCGTAGCGAGCCAGGGACACTTCATTCGCGCGGGCCGGCTCGCGGGCCCGGATCAGCTTCAACACGAACGCGCGCCGGCCCCCGACCTCGACGGTCCCGTCGACCAGCACCTTCCCGGCAGCGGCCGACATCACCGGCCCCCTGGCGGTCCGCGCCAGCCCCGAGACCCGGGCGCTCGCCCCCTCGTAGATCTCAAGCGCCCGCGCCAGCGACAGCTCGAAGTAGTGGCGCGGACCGGTGTCGCGCTCGACGAACATGTAGTACGGGATCGCCCCGGACCGCACCTGGAGCGACCAGAGGTCCGCCCACACTCCGGCCGAGTCGTTCACGTGCCTCACCACCGGGGCCTGGCAGCGAACCGTCGCCCCGGTGGCGAGGATCCGCGCCAGCGCCAGCCGGGCCGGCTCGGTCTCGAGCTCGCGTGGGTGGCTGTAGTGGACGACCAGCGTCAGGTGCCGCCCGGCGGCGACCACCTCCTCGAACAGGCGTAACAGTTCCTCGGCGTCGCGATCGCCCAGGAAGCGGTGCGGCCAGTAGGCCGGGGCCTTGGTGCCGATGCGGATGTTGATTCGCTCGAGGTCGGGCGCGAGCAGCGGCGCCAGGTGACGGCGCAGCACCGCCGCGCGCGCGATGAGGGGGTCTCCGCCCGTGACCAGCACGTCGGTGATCAGCGGCTGATCGCGCACGTAGGCGGCGATTCGCTCGGGCTCGCTGTGGGCGAAGCGCTCATCGCGGGGCCCGACGAACTGCGCCCAGCGAAAGCAGTATCCGCAGTAGGCATGGCACGTCTGCGCCTCGGCCGGGAAGACCAGCAGCGTGTCCGGGTACTTGTGCTGGGCACCCGCGAGCGGGCCGCCCTGGAAGTCGGGGACGTTCAGCTCGCGCTGGCCACCCGGGTGCGGGTTGAGCGCGGCCCGCACCGTGGCCGCCGCCGCCTCCACCTCGCTGTCCGGCGCTCCGCCTCGGATCAGCCCGTCGATCGCGTCGAAGTCCGCGGGGGCGAGCATCTCGCGCTGCGGGAAGGTGAGCCGAAAGATCGGGTCGTCCGGGATCGCCGACCAGTCGATCAGCTCGTCCAGCACGTACTCGTTCACGCGGAACGGCAGCACCGCGGCCACCGCGCGCATCTCCGACAGTCGATCCGGGGGGAGCCGAAGGCGCCGAGCGAGGCTGGGCAGGGCTCTGGGCCCGAGAAAACGAGGGGGGTTCGTCCCGATGCTCCCTATTATTCCAGCGCGTGGCGCCACCGATCGAGGCCAAGGTCGCCGCCCCATCGGAGTCCCACCTCGCCCTGCTTCGGTCGCGTGGCTGGGCTCTGATCGAGGGTGTTCCCTCTCGCGAGGAGTGCGAGTCGGCCTTGGGCGGCCTCGGCGAGCTGCGGGTTCAGTACGGCGGCTCGATCCGCCACGAGGTCCTGTTTCGCCCTGGGTTCGACGACCTTCAGTACTCCCAGAGCGCCAACGCGATCACGCCCCATACGGAGGCCCCCGGCCAGCAGCCGCCGCCGCGCTACCTGGCCCTTCACTGCCACCGTCAGGCCCGCTGCGGCGGGGGCAGGACGATGCTCGCCGACGCCTACGCGCTGATCGACTCCCTCCCCCAGGACCTCCGCGCCGAGGCCGAGCGGCGCCCCGTCCGCTTCGACCTGGCGGCCGGCGACTCGGCGGCGCTCGCCGCGCCGGTCTTGAGCATGGCCGTGGACGGGACCCGGATCGTTCGGTTCAGCCACAACGTGATGCGCGACGGCAAGCTCGAGGGGCCGGCCCGCACCGGCGATGACTTCGAGGGCGTGGACGCTTTCTACGCCGAGCTCTGCCGACTCGGGGTCGAGCACGTGCGTTCCCGGGGTTCGCACGTCCTCGTCCCCGACGGCGGGCTCCTGATCTTCGACAACTGGCGGATGCTGCACGCGCGGGAATCCTTCGAGGACCGGTCCCGCCACCTCACCCGCTACTGGGTCGGCTGACGGCTGGCGATGCCTGCGGTGACCACCCCCACCACGGATCATCCCACCGGCCTGTCGAAGGAGATCGACGCCCGCCTGGGGGAGCTGCTCGAGCCCGGCCGGGAGGCGGCCTTCGTCAACTTTCCCAACATCGACAATGTCGGCGACTCGGCGATCTGGCTGGGCGCGCGCCGTGCGCTCTCCCGCGCCGGCGTCGAGGTGGCTTACCAGTGCGAGCCGGCGACGTACCGGCGCCGCCTTCTGGCGAAGTCGGTGGGCGAGCGGGGCACGATCCTGATCCAGGGAGGCGGCAACCTGGGCGACGTTCATCCACATCAGCACCGCGTGCGCGAGCTGGTCCTGCGTGACTTTCCCCGCGCCAGGGTCGTCCAGCTGCCGCAGAGCGTCTGGTTCCGTGCCCAAGCGGGCGAGCGGCGCTTCGCCCGCCTCGCCGAGGCTCACTCCGACTTCACCCTGATGGTGCGCGAGACGCGCAGCCTCGAGTGGGCCGCCGAGGCGCTCGACGTCCCGCGGGTGCTCTGCCCGGACCTGGCTTTCGCGCTGGGGCCGCTGGAGCGCCTGCCGGCGACCCACGAGGTCGTCTGGCTCATGCGCCGTGACCGCGAGGCCAAAGAGCGGGAGCTCCCCGCGCTCGGGCCACTGGACGCCCGCCTGGACTGGCGGGTCAAGGGGCCGATGCGCGTGGCCGGGCCGCGGCCGCTGCGGCTCTGGCTGGCCGCGAACCGGCGCGTCGGCGCGGCGATGAGCCGAGACGGCCGCCTGGCGACGGCGCTCTGGCGGGTCAGCGCCGGCACCTTCGGGCCCATCGCCCGCCGCCGCCTCGCGGTGGGCGTCCAGCGGCTCTCGCAGGGTCGCGTGGTGATCACCGACCGCCTCCACGGGCACGTGCTCGCGCTGCTCCTGGGCATTCCCCACGTTCTGCTGGACAACACATCGGGGAAGTGCCGCTCGTTCTGGGAGACCTGGACCTCCTCCTCCCCGCTCGCAAGCTGGGCGGACGACCCGGCCGAGGCGCTCGAGATCGCACGCGCCCGGCTTGACCGGTCCACGGGGGCGTCCTGATGCTGGCGATGACGCTCCTGGTACGCGACGAGCAGGACATCATCGGCGCGAACGTCGAGTACCACCTCGCCAGGGGGGTCGACCTGGTGATCGCAACCGACAACGGCTCCGTGGACGACACGGTCGAGATCCTTCGCGGCTACGAGGCAGACGGCGTGCTTCGTCTGCTCCACGAGCCCACCGACGACTACTCGCAGTGGAAGTGGGTCACGCGCATGGCCCGGATGGCTGCGAAGGAGGGGGCCGACTGGGTCATCAACGCCGACGCCGATGAATTCTGGTGGCCGCGGAACGGCGCGGGCCTGGCTGAGGAGTTCGACTCCCTGCCGGACGAGACCGGCGTGGTGCAGGTGGCTCGTCACAACTTCCCGCCGCGCCCGGTCGACGAGCGGGCGTTCCTGGAGCGGATGACGATCCGTGACCTCGACTCACGCAACTCGCGGGGACGGCCGCTGCCGCCCAAGGTCGCGCACCGGGCTCATCCCGAGATCACGGTGGAGATGGGCAATCACCGCGTCAGCGGGCCGGACCTGGGACTGGAGACGCCCGGCGACCGGCTCGAGATCCTTCACTTCCCGATGCGCACCTACGAGCAGTTCGAGAACAAGATCGTCAAGGGTGGCCGGGCGCTGGCGGCGAACACCGAGCTGCCGCCGGGCAAGGGCCAGACCTGGCGCCAGCTCTACGCGCTGTGGGAGCAGGGGAAGCTGCGCCAGTTCTACGAAGGCGAGACGCTCCTCGGCCGGGAGGTCCCGCCCGGGTACATCGAGGACACGCGGCTTCGGGACTTCATGGCCGCGCTCGCCGCATGAACCTGATTCGAGACCTGGTCGAGAGCCGCCCGGCATCGCAGCCCGCCCTGGTCGCGATCTCGCGGCAGGGTGAGCGGCGCGTGTGGCATCTGGGCGAGCTCGGGGCGCGGGCAGCGGGCCTCTCGGGCGCCTTCGCGGCGCGGGGGATCCGCCGCGGCGACGTCGTCATGACGCTTGCGGGCACCCGGGTCGAGTGGGTGCTTTCGCTGCTCGCCTGCTGGCGGATGGGCGCCGTGGCGCTGCCCTGCAACACGCAGCTGCGGCGCGCGGACCTCGAGCACCGCATCGCGGTCGCGAACCCGTCCCTGTGTGTGGGAGACGAGGACCCGCTGGGCGAGATGCCCGGCGGCGTCGAGTGCATGACGATGGCAGAGGTGGCCGGCGCCCTGGACGAGGACGAGCCCCAGGAGACGCCCGCGGAGCTCGCCGACCTCGCCCCGGCCGACCCGGCTCTGATCGTCTTCACCTCCGGAACCACCGGCGCACCCCGCGCCGCCCTCCACACCGCCGGCTACCTGCGCGGGCAGCGAGGCCAGGCGGAGCACTGGGTCGGCGCCCGCGAGGGCGACCTGGTCTGGGTGACGACCGCGACCGGCTGGTCGAAATCGACCCGCAACGTGTTCCTCGCCCCCTGGATCATGGGCGCTGCAGCCTTGATCTGCGACGCGCGCTTCGACCCCGCCGGCCGACTCGAGGTGGCCGAGCGCGAGGGCGTCACCGTCCTCTGCCAGGCGCCCACGGAGTACCGGATGCTCGCCGCGAGCGGCGCGCTCCGACCGCTCCCCGATCTGCGGCGGGCGATCTCAGCCGGGGAGCCCCTGGGAGTCGACGTGTTCGAGGCCTACCGGTCGGCTTGGGGGGTCGAGATCGCCGAGGGCTACGGGCAGACCGAGACCGGCCACATCAGCGGCAGCCACGTGGGGATGGAGGTACGCGCAGGGTCGATGGGCAAGCCCCTGCCGGGCATCGAGACGCGGATCGTGGAGGGCCAGCTGCAGCTGCGCGCGGCCTCCTCGCCCACGTTCTTCGGTGGCTACGTGGGCGCACAGGGCGCGCCCGAGCTGGTCGAAGGCGAGTGGTGGGCCACCGGCGACCTGGTTCGCGCCGACGACGACGGCTACCTCTTCCATGAGGGGCGGGCCGACGACGTGATCACCTCGTCCGGCTATCGGATCGGCCCCGAGGAGGTCGAGTCGGCCCTGCTCACCCATCCGGCGGTCGCCGAGGCCGCGGCCGTCGGCGTCCCCGACCCCGAGCGCGGGTCGGTAGTCAAGGCGGTCGTGGTGCTGGGCGACGGCGCTCCTACCGACGAACTCGCCCGCGAGCTCCAAGAGCACGTCAAGAGCGTCACCGCCCCCTACAAGTACCCCCGGATCGTCGAGTTCGCCGACTCGCTCCCGCGCACGGCCAGCGGCAAGCTGAGACGCGCCGCGCTGCGGGATCAGGCCTAGCCGCTAGTCGTCGTCGCTTGCGCGCTGCTTGACGATCTCGTCGAGCTTCGAGACCACGTCGGGGTCGCGCAGCGTCGTGACGTCGCCCAGCTCGCGGCCCTCGCCGATGTCGCGCAGGAGGCGGCGCATGATCTTGCCGGAGCGGGTCTTGGGGAGGTCATAGGCCCAGATGATCCGCTTCGGGCGGGCGAACTTGCCGATCCGCTGGCCGACGTGCTCGCGGATCTCGGACTCGAGCTCCTCCGATCCTGAGTCGTCGTCGCCCTCGAGCGTGACGAAGGCGCAGATCGCCTGCCCGGTGTGCTCGTCGGCCTGTCCGATCACGGCGGCCTCGGCGACCTTTCGGTGGGACACGATCGCGGACTCGACCTCGGCGGTCGAGAGCCGGTGGCCCGAGACGTTGATCACGTCGTCGATGCGGCCGATCACCCAGAAGTAGCCGTCCGAGTCCTTGCGCGCGGCGTCTCCGACCAGGTAGGTCTCCTTGCCGAACCGCTCGAAGTAGGTCTCGATGAAGCGCTCGGGCTCCTTGTAGAGGGTGCGGAGCATGCCCGGCCAGGGCTTTCGCAGGACGAGCACGCCCTGCTCGTCGTCGAGCTCGTTGCCGTCGTCGTCCACCACCGCGGCGTCGATGCCCGGGAGCGGCTTGCCGGCCGACCCCGGCTTGCTGGGCTGGGCGCCCGGCAGGGTGGTGATCATGATGTGGCCGGTCTCGGTCTGCCACCAGGTGTCGACGATCGGCGCCTCGCCGCCGCCGATGACCTGGCGGTACCAGAGCCAGGCCTTCGGGTTGATCGGCTCGCCCACCGTCCCCAGCAGGCGCAGGGCCGAGAGGTCGGCCTTGTCGGCGTGCTCGTGGCCCCACTTCATGCAGGCCCGGATCGCCGTGGGCGCCGTGTAGAAGATCGTCACGCCGTAGCGCTCGCAGAGCTCCCACCAGATCCCCTTGTGGGGGTAGTCGGGGGCGCCCTCGTACATCACGGACGTCGCTCCATTCAGCAGGGGCCCGTAGACGATGTAGGAGTGCCCGGTGACCCAGCCGACGTCGGCAGAGCACCAGTAGACGTCCTCGTCGGGGCGCAGGTCGAAGACCATCTTGGTCGTCGCCGCGGCGCCGGTGAGGTAGCCCCCGGTGGTGTGGAGGATGCCCTTGGGCTGGGCCGTCGAGCCCGACGTGTAGAGGATGAACAGCGGGTGCTCGGCGTCCAGCGGCTCGGCGGGACACTCGGCGTCGGCCGCCTCAAGCGCCTCGTCGTAGTAGACGTCACGACCCTCCTTCATCTGGACGTCCTGGCCGGTGTTGCGGACGACGACCACGGTCTCGATCGACGGCACGTCGTCGAGGAAGGCGTCGACGGCCGGCTTGACCTCGGCCGCCTTGCCCTTGCGCCGGGCTCCGTCGGCGATGATCAGGGCCTTGGCCTCGGAGAACTGCATCCGGTCCTTGACCGAGTCCGGCGAGAAGCCGCCGAACACCACGTTGTGGGGGGCGCCGATCCGCGCGCAGGCGAGCATCGCCACCGCGACCTCGGGGATCATCGGCAGAAAGATCCCGACCACGTCGCCCTTGGCGATGCCGCGGTCGCGCAGCGCGTTCGCCAGGCGCTGTACGTCGCCGTGAAGGTCGGCGTAGGTGACGTCGCGCTCCTCGCCCTCCTCCCCGCGCCAGTGGAAGGCGACCCGGTCGCCCAGGCCGTTCTCGACGTGGCGGTCGAGGCAGTTGTGCGAGGCGTTCAGCTTCCCGCCCTCGAACCACTTGAAGAACGGGGCGTCCGAGTCGTTCAGCGCGGTGTCCCAGCGCTCGAACCAATCGAGGTCCGACGCCTTCTCCTCCCAGTAGCCGACCGGGTCGGCGGCGGCCTCGGCCGCGATCGCCTCGTCGGTGATCTCGGCGTGCGCGACGAAGTCGTCGGGCGGCTCGAACCGCTCAGTGTCGAGCAGCCCCTCGAGCTCATCCTCGAGCCCCTCGACAGTTCTGGCGTCCGTTCCGGCCTCCATTGCTCTCCTCTCTCCGAGGTACCTGCGACCCGACGATACGCGCTCAGGCGCTCGCGACCGGCTCCCGCTCGCGGGGCGGCTTGGGAGCCTTCTTCTCCCGCAGGCCCGCGCCTTCGATGACCTGGGCCTGTCGAGCCATCGCTACTACCCCTCCCTAGGGTTGTGGCTCCCAGCCCCCCTTCTGGGCTTGTCTTCGACCACTAGTTCCACGAACAACGCACTTGAAACAGCGCCCTGCCCTCGCCGCCTTCGCCGGGATCTTCGTCGTCACGATGCTCGGCCTGCTCGCCGTGGGCGCCACGCTGCCGGTGCTGCCACGCTACGTGAAGGGGCCGATCGGCTCGACCGATTTGGCGGTTGGTCTGGTGAGCGGCGCGTTCGCGTTCACCGGCCTCGCATTCCGCCCGATCGCCGGGCACATCGCCGACGCCCGTGGCCGGCGGCTGACGGTGGTCATCGGGGCGTTGCTCAGTGCGACCGCGGGCCTCCTCTACTTCGTGCCCGCGGGAGTCCCGGGCCTCATCGTCGCCCGGCTCGTCCTCGGGGCCGGCGAGGGCATGGTCTTCACGGCCGGCTCGGCGTGGGTCGTGGACCTGGCGCCGCCCGAGCGCCGCGGCCGGCTGATCGGCCTCTACGGGCTCGCGATCTGGAGCGGGCTCAGCCTGGGGCCGCCGATCGGCGAGCTGGTCCTTCAGGCCTCGAGCTTCGAGATGGTGTGGGTCTTCGCCGCGGCGGCCCCGCTGCTGGGCGCGGCGATCGCGACGCGCATCCCCGAGCGCTTCACCCCGGCTCCACGGACGGGCGGGCGGGCGCCGTTCCTCGCCCACGAGGCGGTGCGGCCCGGCCTGGCCCTGTCGCTCGGCGTCGTCGGGTTCGCCGCCGTCGCGGCCTTCCTGGTGTTGCACCTGGATGCCCGCGACATCGGCCACGGCTCCGAGACCTTCGCCGCCTTCGCGGCGACGGTCGTGCTGACACGCCTGATCGGGGGTGACCTCCCCGACCGGATCGGCCCGATCCCCTGCGCCATCGGGGCTGCGCTCCTGGAGGCGGTGGGCCTGACCCTGATCGGGGTCGCCGACTCGGTCGGGGTCGCGATCGCCGGCGCCATGATCATGGGCGGCGCCTACTCGACCCTCTACCCGGCGCTGGCCCTCCTGGTCGTCGAGCGCGTGCCCGAGGAGCGCCGGGGGGTCGCGCTTGGCACCTTCACGGCCTGCTTCGACCTGGGGGTCGGGCTGGGCTCCCCTCTGGTCGGGGCCTTCGCCGCTCTGGGCGGCTACGAGGCGGCGTTCTTCTGCGGCGCCGCCTGCGCCCTGGGCGCGGCTGCTATCGCGGCCTTCGCCCTGCCGCGCGGCGCCCCGGGCTTGGCACCCGGGGCTCAGCCCCGAGCGTCCGCCGGATAGGAGACCGCGCGGATGAACCCCTTCCGCAGCCGCATGGTGTCGCCCGGCCGCGAGTCGGTCTGCTTCGGGGCGTTTCGCAGCACGTAGTTCACGTACAGGGGCACCGGCTCGCCGCCGCGGCGCGGATCGCGCGTGATCCTGAGCGTCCCGACCTTCGACGCGGTGCACGGCGTGGTCCGCTGCGTGCAGTTGAAGCCGTTGCCCTCGGTTACGTGGCCGTCCAGGTAGCCGACCTCCTCGGTGAAGCCCGTTGTGCCCGCGGCGCCGGGTCGGGTTGCGAGGATCAGCTGCGAACCCACGAACGCGGAGTAGGGCAGGTGGCCGATGTCCAGCTTCGCCTGGGCCTCGAACGTGAACTGCTGGTCCTGGCGGAGATTCGGCAGCCGCAACGAGAAGATCGAGCGCTTCGAGCCACGGTCGACCGGCACCCGGCGGCTGCGCGGGCGCTGGGTCGCGAGCTCGCGGGCGTCGATCGCGCCGCCGTGAAGCCGCACGACGTTCAGCCGTCCACGGTCCTGGCCGATGTCGCCGCTGGGCCGGTCGATGCCCAGGATCAGCTCGTCGCCCGGGCGAGCGTTGGGATGGTTGGAGTCGGCGACGAGGTTCACGCGGCACTCCCTGGGCTGACACGGCAGCGAGTCCGGGTTGTCGATCCGCAGCCCCTCGGCCTTGTAGACGGTCACGCAGTGGTGCTCGCGGTGGCTTGGCGTCTGGTCGCAGTCGCGAACACGGCGCGAAGTGATCGCCTTGGTGTCGGGGCCGCCGGTGTCGCCGGCCTCCGACGCCAGGATCAGCCGGGTGCCGATCCGCGGCGAGTAGCCGTAGGGACGCGAGACGCAGAACGGTGACGGCTGGTAGCAGTTGTTGGTCGTCTGGAGCTCGGCCGAAAGGATCAGCCGGTCGCCCGAGCGCAGACTGGGGAGCTCGCGCGGGGTGAGCGACATCGCGACGCGCGGTTCCTTCCCCGGCCGGCTGGTGATGGGGATCGTCTCGCGCTCCTCGGAGCGGTTCCCCGACGTCGACACGGTGACCGTCCCGGTTGGGCCGCCGGCGGCCCCGGGCACGGCGAGCGAGGCCAGGACGAGTAGCGCCACCACGGGCGCGAGGGGCCTAACGGCACTCATCGCCCGCGCAGTCCCGCAGCTCGTCGAGCCGCGCCGCCAACCGGTCCTGGACGTCGGCGTAGGCGCTGTCGCCGGCCACGTTCTCGAGCTGGAAGGGGTCCTCGCCGAGGTCGTAGAGCTCGGCCTCGCCGCTCTCGTACTCGGCGTAGATGAAGCCGTCGGCCGAACGCACCGCCTCGTAGGCCAGGCCGCTCTCCGGGTACTCGACGAAGAGGTCGCGCCGCGGATCGAGGTCGTGATCGCCCAGGATCGGGACACCGTCCATCAGCCGCTGGGCGTTGATGCCCGCAAGGTCGACGATCGTCGGCGCGAGGTCGATGTTCTGGACCGGCTCGGATCCCTTGTCCCCCGCTTCGATGCCCGGGCCGCGCACCACCAGCGGAACCCGGATCGATTCCTCGAACAGCAGGTGCTTGCCGACCTGGCGGTGCTCGCCGAGGAGGTAGCCGTTGTCGGAGGTGAAGATCACGTAGGTGTTCTCGAGCTCGCCGCTTTGCTTCAGCGCTGCGACGATGTCGCCGACCATCCTGTCCACGGCGAGGAGGCTCTCGAGCCGCCCCCGGTACTGGCCCTCGAGCGTGGGATCCGGCCCCTGGGCTCCGGGGAGGTTCGCGGCCTCGCGCACGACGTCCGGCTTGTCGGACTCGTCGACCTCGGCGAACGACGGCGGCCGCGGAACCTGCCTGTCGTCGAACGTGCCGTCGTCGCGGGGCGCGGGACGAGGGTTTCGGCGTGGGGCCTCGACCTCGTCAAGGACGCCCTCGGAGTGCGGCGCCAGCGGCGTCACCCAGAGGAAGAACGGGTCCCCCCGGCTCGCCGACGTCTCGATGAACTCCACTGCCCGCTCGGCGTAGACGTCTGTCTGGTAGTCGGCCGGCGCGTCGCCGTACTGGACAAGCTCGCCGTTTTCGTTCAGCCGATAGTCGTACATCTGGAACTCGGTGTGCTCGACCGGCACGTGCCAGTCGTCCCAGCCGGGTGGGATGTCCTTGGGGTCGGTCCCCGTCTTCGGGTTCCCGTAGTAGTTGAGGTAGCGCCCGACCTGGCCTGTCCGGTAGCCCGCATCGTCGAGCCAGACCGCCAGCGTATTGGTGCTGTCGAGGCGCGGATAGCCGCCCTTCGGCGGCTTCGAGGTCTCGACCTTGTGGTTGTGGGCGTGCTGCCCGGTGAGGAAGGTCGCGCGCGAGGGACAGCACTCCGAGAGCGCGACGAAGCTGTTCGTGAACTCGACGCCGCGGTCGGCCAGCTCGCGCTTGACGGTGGGCATCACGTCCATCGAGGCGAGATCCTGATCGTCGGTCATGACGACAACGACGTTCGGGGCGTCCGGCCCCGCCGCCTTGACGGGCAGGTCGAGGCTCCGGGCGGGCCGCGGGCCGGCGCGCGTCTCGTCGTCCCCGCCGCAGCCGGCGACGCCCGCGAGCACGGCCACGGCGAGCGCCACGCCCGCGCCCTTCGTCCACGCCCGCCGCAACGGGCGGCTGCGCCCTGCTCCAGCCATGCGGAAAGCCTACGCAGCGCCCGCGCGCCTGCGTCCCAGACGACCGAGCCGCTTGCGCTCGTCAGCCGGCAGGTAGGCGCCGCGGCGGTAGAGCCGCTCGTAGCGCTCCAGTAGGTCCGGCCGGTACTGGCGCAGCCAGTCGAAGAAGACGTCGCGCACCTCGCCGCGCAGGTGCAGGCCGATCGGGGTCACGTTCCGCGCCCCGGCCTCGCCCGCCAGCTCGAGGATGCGCTCGACCTGGGCGGGCGAGTCGTTGATGCCGGGCATCAGGGGCGCGATCAGCACGCTGGACGGGATCCCGTTGCGGGTCAGCTCGGCCACCGCCTCCAGGCGCTTGCGCGGATGCGGGGTGTGCGGCTCGGTCTGGCGCCAGACCTTCTCGTCGAGCGTCGGCACCGACAGGTTCGCCGAGAACTCGGTTCGCTTCGCCAGCTCGCGGAAGAGGTCGAGGTCGCGCAGGAGGAGCGGCGACTTCGTCAGCACCGAGCACGGGTTGGAGAAGTCGCGCATCGCCTCCCAGATCCCGCGCGTCAGCCGGTACTTGCTCTCGACCCACTGATAGGGGTCGGTGTTCGTCCCCAGCGCGACCAGGCCGCCCTCCCACGAGGGCTTTCGGAGCTCGGCCCGGACGCGCTCGGGCGTGTTGACCTTGACGACGATCTCGCGCTCGAAGTCCTCCCGGGCGTTCAGGTCGAGGTAGGTGTGGGTGGGGCGGGCGAAGCAATAGATCTGGTGCACGCATGAGTACACCCGCGATAAGGGTTGATGGTCCAGCGAAACGGCATCCGCGAGCGCTCCGGCACCGCGTTGATCGCCGACTTCGCGTGGACCTCGTGGAAGCGGATTCCGAGCGCCTCGGGTGCGTCAAAGCTGCGCACTACCGGCTCGTTCATTCCCGGCAGGCTCGGCTGCCGCTCCCGTCCCTTTTCGAGGTGTTCCCAGCGCACGAACGTATGTTCGCATGCCCGGCGGACGGATCAGCTGTCGGCGAGGTGCTGGTGGACGAGGCGAACCGCCATCGACCCCTCCCCCACCGCCGAAGCGACCCGCTTGACCGAGCCCGCGCGCACGTCGCCCACCGCGAAGACCCCGGGGCGGCTGGTCTCGAGCATCAGCGCCGGCGCCGCCGCGGCGTCGGTGACGCCCTCGAGCTCGCGGCCGGTGCGGACGAAGCCCTTGTCGTCCATCTCGACCTCGCCTTCCAGCCAGCCGGTGCGAGGCTCGGCGCCGATGAAGACGAAGAGCGCGCCAAGGTGCAGCTCCTCGCGCCCGCCGTCCGCCTCCACGACCACGGCCTCCAACGAGCGCTCGCCCACCAGCTCGCGCACCTGCGCCCCCCCGCGCACCTGGATGTTCGGCGTGCGCTCGATCTGGTCGATCAGGTACTTCGACATCGTCGCCTCGAGTGAGGGCCGCCGGATCAGGATCGAGACCTCGCGGACGCTTCGCGACAGGAACATCGCCGCCTGGCCCGCCGAGTTGCCGCCGCCGACGATCGCGACGGCCGAGCCGCTGCACATGTCGGCCTCGATCGCCGTCGCCGCGTAGTAGACCCCGAGGCCCAGGAGCTCGTCGATCCGCGGGATGTCGAGGCTGCGGTAGCGCGCGCCCGTGGCGATCACGACGCTGCGCCCCTCGACGGTGTCGCCGTCGGCCAGCCGCACGCGGTAGTGGTCGCGATGTCCGCAAAAGCCTGTCGCCTCGGCCGGCACCAGGACCCTGGCGCCGAACTTCCCGGCCTGGACCCGCGCGCGCTCGGTCAGCTCCAGCCCCGAGATCCCCGCCGGAAAGCCGAGGTAGTTCTCGATCCGGGTCGAGGTCCCGGCCTGCCCGCCGGCAGCCACGCTGTCGACGGTCACGGTGTCGAGCCCCTCCGAGGCCCCGTAGACGGACGCGGCGAGGCCGGCCGGGCCCGCGCCCACGACGACCAGGTCGCACACCGTCTCGTCGGAGCTGGGGGCCGCCATGCCCAGCTCGCGGGCGAGCTGGGCGTTGGAGGGGTTGCGAAGGAGGTCGTGGCCCCGCAGGACTATCGGGGTCTCGCTGGGGTCGACGCCCAGCTCGCCCAGTAGCGCGTCGGCGCCCGAGTCCTCCTCGAGGTCGATGAACCCGTGGGGCTGGCGGTTGCGGGCCAGGAACACCCGCAGCCGCCGCGTGTCGGGCGAGAAGCGGGAGCCGACAAGCCGCGGCCCGGCGCCGAGGCCGATCAGGATCGCGCGGCGCGCGAGGAAGGCCCGCAGGATGGTCTCGGCGAGCGCAGGAAGCGAATCGAGCGCCTCGCGCATCCGGTCGGTCGTGACCTGGATCACCTCGCCCGCCTCGACGACGCGGGCGGTCAGGTACACGCCCTCGCCGGTAAGCAGGTTCATCTCGCCCAGGAACCGGCCCTCGCCGTGGACTCCGATCACCCGCTCGTCGGGCCTGCCGGCGTCGTCGACGATCGCGACCTTGCCCTTCAGTACGACGAAGAAGTCGTAGTGGTCATCGCCCTCGCGGAAGAGGATGTCCCCGGTCTCGACCCGCCGGCGGGTTCCCGCCTCCTCGATCGCCGCCAGGGCGTCGTCGCTCAGCCGCGGGAAGGCGCCCTGGTGGTCGCGCGTCTCCTCGAATGTGCCAGCCGGCTCGTCCGCCACGCGGACAGGCTACGCGGGTCCCGCCTCGCCGCTCTGGCCTAGTCGAGCTCGCCCGGGGTCAGCTCGAGCACGAGCTCCGCGCCGGAGCGCCAGATCAGGGCCTCGACCGCGCGGCCGATCAACTGGGCGGCCATCATCCGTTGGAGGTCGGTCGCACTGCGGACCGGGGTGCCGTCCAGCTCGAGCACCAGATCACCCTCGCGCACACCGGCGCGGGCGGCGGGGCTGTCGGGGACCACCTCGATCACCTCGACGGCCTCCTCCTGGTCACGGCCGGTGCGGGCGCGTGGCGGCAGCGGCCGCGGGCCACCCGCGATCCCGATGAAGGCACGGCGAACGCGCCCGGATCGGATCAGCTCGCCGACGATCGCCCGGGTCGTCGGGTTCACGGGGACGGCCAGTCCCAGCCCGATCCCGGCGACCGCCGTGTTCACGCCCACCAGCCGGCCCGCCCCGTCGGCGAGCGCGCCCCCGGAGTTGCCCGGATTGAGCGCAGCATCGGTCTGGATCACGTTGTCGATGATCCGGGCTCGCCGGCGCCCGCCGGCAGGCAGCGCCCGCCCCAGCGCCGAGACCACGCCCGCGGTCACCGAGCCGGCGAACCCGTGCGGGTTCCCGATCGCGACGACCAGCTGGCCCACCCGCAACTCGTCCGCGTTGCCGAGCTCGGCGGGGACGAGCTCGCCGTCGTCGGTGCGAATGATCGCCAGGTCCGAGAGCGAGTCGGCGCCCACGACTTCGAAGCGAAGCTCACGCCCGTCCGCGAAGCTCGCCCGGCCCGCCCTGGCCGAGCCAACCACGTGCGCCGAGGTGAGCAGGAAGCCGTCGCCCGACACCGACACGGCGCTGCCCGTCCCGGCGGGAACGCTGCCGCGCCGCGTGCGGCGCATCACCCGCAGGCTGGCGACCGCGGGCGCCAGCCGTTCGGCAACCGCGGTCACCGTCGACGAGTAGGCGTCGAGGGCGTCGTCGCCGGGACGGCGGTCGGGACCGGCGCTCGCCCGATCGCTCTCCTCGGCGGGGAAGCTGATCAGGCGAAGCCGGGCACCGCTCATGCCCTCGTAGTCTGACGGGGGTTCGTCACCGGCACGAGCGCGGCCTCGATCTCGTCGCGCCGCTCCTCGAGGAACGGCGGCAGGATCAGCTTCTCGCCGAGGTGCTCGGGATCCTCGTCGACGCCGAAGCCGGGCCCCAGCGTGGCGATCTCGAACAGCACCCCGCTGGGCTCCCGGAAGTAGATCGAGCGGAACCAGAAGCGGTCGATCACCGGCGTCGGCTGCGCGTCGCCATCGATCGCGCGGGCGCGCCATGCCTCGTGATCGTCCGTCTGCGATGCCCAGGCGATGTGGTGCACGGTGCCGGCCGCCTGCATCCCGCGCTCCTCGGGCGAGTTGTCGTAGACCCACAGGCCGCCGCGGTCGGACCCGCGTGCCTCCCACTCCGAGCCCGAGCCGGTGAAGCCGAGCGCGTCGCGCAGGAGCGCCTCGCTGGCCGCGGGGTCATCCGCGTAAGCGCGGGCGGCGTGGAAGCCCTGGAGCGCGACCTCGCGCGGTACCTCGGGGTGGTCGGCGATGAGGGGCGCGTCGGTGGTCTCGACGACGGCCAGCTCGTGATCGAGCCCCTCCGGGTCGGCGAACCGAAGTGAGCCGTTCTCGCGGCGGCTCTCGACGCCGGCGCCCTCGAGGCGCTCGGCCCAGAAGCCGAGGGCCTCGTCGGAGGCGACGCGCCAGACGACGCGATGGACCATGCCGGCGCCGGCCCTGCCCTGCGGCGCGCCGCGGAACTCGAAGAAGGTGAGGTCGGCACCGGGGCTGCCGTCCTCGTCGGCATAGAAGAGGTGGTAGACGGTCGGCTGGTCCTGGTTGACCGTCTTCTTGACCATCCGCAGCCCCATCGTGCCGGCGTAAAAGTCGACGTTTCGCTGGGCGTCGCCGGTGATCGCCGTGATGTGGTGGATGCCTTCGAGCTTCATCGTTTGCCTCCCGGGGAAAGTAGTTGCGTACGCAAGTATATACGTTTGCGCGGTCAAGTGCTGCCTGCCCGGCGCACGCCCCACCGACGGCTTGTACACGCGGGGTACCGGGGGGCAGATACCCTGCCCTGGAGCGGCAGGGACGCCGCCGTCCGTACCGAGACACCCGATCACAGGGGAGCCAATGACCGTAGAGACCGCCATCACCGCCAGCGCCGAGAGCCAGATCGACCGGGGGCGGATCAAGGAGCTGACCGAACGCGAGCTGAAGAAGCTCGCCGACCGGACGCCGAAGTCCTCTGAGCGCTACGAGCGCGCGGTCAAGGTGATGCCCGGAGGCGTCCCCTCCTCGTTCCAGGAGAACGACCCGTGGCCCGTCTACATCGAGCACGGCGCCGGATCGCGCGTTTGGGACGTGGACGGCAACGAGTACGCCGACTTCCACAACGGCTTCGGCGTCTGCGTGATCGGCCACGCCAACCCGGCGGTCGGCGCCGCCGTCAAGGCGCGCGTCGACCAGGGCACCCACTTCGCCGCCCCCACGGACGGCTCGATCGTCGTCGCCGAGGAGCTGGTGAATCGGTTCAACCTGCCGCAGTGGCGGTTCACGAACTCCGGCACCGAGTCGACCATGGACGCCGTCCACCTCTCGCGTGGCGCCACCGGCCGCGACACGATCCTGAAGATCGAGGGCTCCTACCACGGGCATCACGACGCCGTGATGGTCTCGGTCTACCCCGACCTGGAGGCCCTGGGCGAGCGTGACGATCCGCGCTCCGTCGTCTACGGCGAGGGCTACCCCAAGGCGGTGACCGACCTGACCCGGGCGGTCCCCTTCAACGACGCCGACGCGCTCGAGAGCGTGCTGGACAAGATCGGGGACCAGGTCGCCGGGCTGATCATGGAGCCGGCGATGATGAACATCAACATCATCCCGCCGGGCGAGGGATACCTCGAGCGGGTCCGCGAACTGTGCACGGAGCACGGCGTCAAGCTCATCTTCGACGAGGTGAAGACGGGCGCCACGATCGGCTACGGGGGTGCCACGCAGCGGTTCGGCGTCCAGCCCGACCTCGTCACGCTGGCGAAGGCGATCTGCGGCGGCTATCCCGGCGGCGCGATCGGCATGACCGAGGAGATCGCCGAGCTGGTCTCCAGCGGCCGTGTCCACCAGTACGGCACCTTCAACGGCAATCCCCTGGTGATGGCAGCCTCCGAGGCAACCCTCACGGAGGTGTTGGTGCCGGGGGCCTACGAGAAGCTGGAGGCGACGAACGAGAAGCTCAAGGCCGCCTGCTCCGAGGTGGTCGAGCGCTATGGCCTGCCCGCGTACACCGAGGGCATGGGCGCCAAGGGCTGCGTGATCTTCTCGCCGGAGCCGATTCGCGAGTACCGCGACTACCTGACCAAGGTCGACGGCGAGCTCGCCACGCTCGGCTGGCTCTACCACATGAATCACGGCATCTTCATGACGCCGGGCGTCGAGGAGGAGTGGACCGTCTCGGTCGCTCACTCCGACGAGGACGTCGAGCGCTACCTGAACGCCTTCGAGACGTTCGCGCGCGACGTCACCGGCAGTTAGGAGGAGGCCAGCGGCGCGGAGCGCCGCTCGACCCCGGAGGACCCAAGGATGGAACCGACCTCCCGGCAGGCACCGGACGACCACGACGACAACGTCGTTCCGCTTCACGAACCGCGGCACCCGCGGGCGGCCGCGCGCCCGGCCGCTCCCGGGGAGTGGGACCCGGCGGCCCGCGAGGATGCCCTCACCGGCCTTCACGGCCATCCCTGGTTCGAGGAGGACCTGCGGGGGGCGGCGCAACGACGCCGCGGCGGCGAGAACCCCTGGGTCGCGGTCGCCGAGGTCGAGGGCCTGGATGGCCTGCGGCCAGAGGCCGCCGACGAGGCCCTGCGCGCGGTCGCGGTCCGGATCCACGACGTGCTTCGCGCCGGCGACAAGATGGCCCGCACCGGTGAGCATCGCCTGGGGCTGATCGTCGACGCTCCCACCGGCGAGGAGGCGATCGTCGCCCTGCAGCGCATCGAGAACGCGGTGGAGGGCCTGGCCGGCTCGGCCGGCCAGTGGCCCACGGTCACCCTTCGCTTTGGCCTGGCGCCGCTCTGGCATCAGGATCCCGCCGAGGCGCTCCTGGAGGCCACGCGGGCGCTGGGCCGTGCGCGCGCCCCCGGCGGTCACATGGTGCAGATGAGCACTGGCCTGCGGCCCGCATCCTCCTAGCCCGGCGCGGCCGGGACTAACCTGTCGCCGGTGAGCGACGCCGAGGAGATAGGTGGCGAGCCCCGCGACTCGCCCGCCGTGTCGGAGGAGGTCCGGACGCTGATCCAGGCCGGCAGGCCGCGCGAGGCCCTTCGCCGCTATCAGGAGGAGACGGGCGCCGAGATGGGCGAGGCCCTGGCGGCGCTCGGCCAGGCTGCCCGCGACATCAGGCGCGGCTGAGGCTTCGGCCCGGCCGGCCGGGGTAGCCGCGTGCGTTCATGACGACCCTCCTCTACGACCGTGACTGCGGCTTCTGCCGCACCGTCCTGGGCTTCATCCTCATGCGCGACCACGAGCGGCGGATCCGCCCCGTTGCCCTGCAGGATGCACTCGCCGCCGATCTGCTCCCGGGCATGAGCGAGGAGGACCGCTTCGCCTCGTTTCACCTGGTAGCCGACGAGGGCCGGATCCTGTCGGGCGGGAGGGCGCTGACGCCGCTGATCGCCCACCTTCCCGGCGGCGCGCCGGTCGCGGCGGCCCTGGCTCGGGTGCAGCCCCTGGTGGACGCTGTCTACGGCGTGGTCGCCGCCAACCGCAGCCGCATCGGGCCGCTGGTCCCCCGATCGCTGGTGCGGCGCGCGGACGCCACGATCCGCCGCCGCCAGAGCGGCGCCCCGGGCGCCGCGAGCTCCGCTCGGTAGCCTCGGAGGCGATGGCCAACCGCCTCGCTCAGGAGTCCAGCCCCTACCTCCTCCAGCACAAGGACAACCCGGTGGAGTGGTACCCCTGGGGCCCCGACGCGCTCGAGCGCGCCCGCTCCCAGGACCGCCCGATCCTGCTCTCGATCGGATACTCGTCATGCCACTGGTGCCACGTGATGGAACGTGAGTCGTTCGAGGACCCCGAGACCGCGGCCTTCATGAATGAGCATTTCGTGCCGGTCAAGGTCGACCGCGAGGAACGCCCCGACGTCGACGCCATCTACATGGAGGCGGTCCAGGGCATGACCGGCCAAGGGGGCTGGCCGCTGACCGCCTTCTGCGACCCGGCCGGCGCCCCGTTCTACGGCGGCACCTACTTCCCCCCCGAGGCCCGCCACGGCCTCCCCAGCTTCCGGATGGTGATGGAGGCGGTCGCCGAGTCCTGGGGCTCCCAGCGCGAGCGAATCCGCGAGTCCGCCGCCCGCATCCGCGAGCAGCTGGGCGCCGTCGGGCGGATGGAGCCCACCCCTGAGGACGTCGGGCCCGAGACGCTCGACGGCGCGGTGCGCCAACTGCGGATGTCGGCCGACCCGGTCAACGGCGGCTTCGGGGGCGCGCCCAAGTTCCCGCCCGCCTCCGCCCTCGAGTTCCTGCTGGCGCGCGGCGAGACCGACCTGGTGGAGCGCACGCTCGACGGGATGGCCCAGGGCGGGATCCACGACCAGCTTGGGGGCGGCTTCGCCCGCTACTCGGTGGACGCCGGTTGGCTCGTGCCGCACTTCGAGAAGATGCTCTACGACAACGCGCTGCTCGCTCGCGCCTACCTCCATGGGTGGCAGGCCATGGGCCATGAGCGCTGGCGCGCGGTCTGCGAGGACACGCTGGACTGGGCCCTCCGCGAGATGCGCGGCCCCGAGGGCGGGTTCTTCTCGGCCCTCGACGCCGACTCCGAGGGCGAGGAGGGACGTTTCTACGTGTGGACGCGGGGCGAGCTGCTCGCCGCGCTCGAGGCCGCCGGCCTGGGCGGCGAGGCCCAGGCGATCCTGGAGCACTGGGGGGTGACCGAGGCCGGGAACTTCGAGGGGCGGAACATCCTCCACCTCCCCGGCGAGCCCGGCGCGGCGGCGCCCGCGGGGCTGGAGCGCGCCCGCAAGCTGCTGTACGAGCTGCGCTCGGACCGGGTCCGCCCCGGCCTCGACGACAAGCGCGTCCTCTCTTGGAACGCGCTCATGGTCGCGGCGCTCGCCGACGCCGGGGCCGCCCTGGGCCGCCCCGGCTACCTCGAGGCCGCCGAGCGCTGCGCCGAGTTCATGCTCGAGAAGATGCGCGACGGCGACGGACACCTGCTGCGCACCTGGAAGGAGGGCAAGGGACGCCTGAACGCCTACCTCGAGGACCATGCGTATCTGCTCGAGGCGCTGCTGGTCCTTTACGAGGCGACCCTGGACGTGCGCTGGTTCGACGCGGCCCGCGAGACCGCCGACACGATGATCGCGCGCTTCGCCGACCCCGAGCGCGGCGGCTTCTTCACCACCTCACACGACCACGAGGAGCTGATCGCCCGCCGCAAGGACGCCGACGACCATCCGATCCCCTCCGGGAACTCGGCCGCCGCGTACGGCCTGCTGCGCCTGGCCGCGCTCACCGGCGAAGCCACCTACGAACGCCACGCCGTCTCGGTCTTCCACCTGCTGCATCGGCTCGCCGGCCATCACCCCCAGGCCGTGGCCCACCTGCTGCGCGCGATCGACTTCCACCTGGCGGATGCGAGGGAGGTTGCGCTGGTTGGCGCGGACACGTCGGCGCTCGCCGCCGTGGTGCGCTCCCGCCTTCGCCCTCACCTGGTGCTCGCGGGCGGGCCGGAGGGAATGGATCGCCCGGAGCTGATGGCGGGGCGCACGGCCCTCGACGGTCGCGCGGCCGCCTACGTGTGCGAGCGCTTCGCGTGCCAGCGGCCGGTTGGCGACCCGGGCGAGCTGGCGGCGCTCCTCGGGGACTGAGATCAGGCCGCTTCCGCCCGCATGGGCCGGGTAGATTGCTCCTATGGCCGCCACCAAGTCCAGCCCCAAGCCCGCATCCGCCAAACAGGTCGCGACCGCGTACTTCGACGCGATCAAGGCCCGGGACGTCGACGCCATGGCCGCCGTCTGGGAGCCGGGGAGCCTCGACCACTTCTACGGGATGGCCACCCTCAAGGTGCCCGAGGACCTGAAGGCGTGGTTCTCCAGCCTGTTCCGCGCCTTCCCCGACTTCGAGATGGTCGTGGCGGACATGGTCGCCTACGGGAACAAGGCCGCGGTGCGCTGGACGGCGACGGGCACCTTCACCGGCGAAGGGAAGTTCGAGGGCCTCACCGCGACCGGCGCCTCGGTGGAGCTCGAGGGCCTGGACCTGCTGACGATCGAGGACGGCAAGATCGTCGAGAACCGCGCCTATACGAACGCGACCGAGATGGCCCGCCAGCTGGGCGCGATGCCTCCCGCTGGATCGGCCGGCGAGAAGGCGATGCTGGGCATGGTCAACGCTCGCACCGGCGTCGCAACCCTGATCAAGCGGGCGCGCGAGCGAGCTAGCGCTTCTTGACCCTCAGCTCGGCCTCCATGCCGAGCATGCGGTGCTTGCCGTCGAGCGTCGAGCACCACATCACGTAGCGCGAGCGCTTCTTCAGCCGCAGGTCGATCTCCTCAGGAGGCGCCGTCGCCGGGATCTCGGGGACCGAGTAGACGCGCTCAGAGCCACGCCGCCTGATCTGGAGGTCGTGTGCGTCCTCTCCCTGGTTCGTGTACTCGATCTCGGCGGCGCCGGGGCTGACCACCGCGCGGGAGAGGATCAGGTCGAACTCGGTCGCGCGGACGCCGATCTTGGTGTCATCGCCGGCGCCCGCGGGCCCGGCGACGCCGAGGGCCGCAGCGGCGATCGCGGCCACCATGCACGGCGGTGCGGCGCATCAGCTGATCAGGTCCGGCACGGGCGACCAGCCCCCCGGCTCGATGACGGCCGTCGGCTCGTCGTTGAACCACTCACCGACCAGCGCCGAGTACACGGCGCGGTAGTCGACCGTGTGCTTCAGGTTGTCGTCCTCGTCCAGGTCGCCGAGGTCCGGCAGGTCGCCGATGACCTGGTTGCGGACGCGCTTTCCGAACAGCAGGGCTGTTCCGGCCGCTCCGTGGTCGGTACCCGCGCCCGCACCGTCGCCGTTCTCGTGGGGGCGACGGCCGAACTCGGACCAGACGAGCGTGATCACCCGGTCGGCCAGGCCGCGCGCCTCGAGGTCCTGCTGGAAGGCCTTGAGCGCCTGGGACGTCGTCTCCAGGTCCTCGCCGAAGCTGCCCTCCTGGTTGTCGTGGGTGTCGTACCCGCCCGCAGCGCTGAGCGCGGCGCACTTGATGTCGAGCCCGAATCCCAGCATCGCGGCGAGGCCGGCGAGGCTTTCGCCGAACCAGTGGTCGGGGTAGTTCGCCGGGACCTCGAGGTCGCCGAAGGCGTCGAGCTGGGAATGGAGCTGAGCCGCCTGCTGGGTGACGCGGCCGGCGCTGACCCGCCCGACGTCGGTCCCATTCGCGTGAGCCGCTCCCATCCCGCCGATGGCCGTGTGCATCAAGGGCTCGACGTCGCCCCAGACGCCGGGCGCCCACAGGTCGTAATCGGTGCCGTCGATTGCCGCCACCGGCTTCGACGCGGTGGCGAGCCCGGGCGTGAGCCAGCCGTCAAGCGACAGGCCCTGAAGCGGGTTGTCGTCGGTGCCGATTCGGTCCAGCAGCCGGCCCATCCAGCCGGTGCGCAGGTTCGGGTCGAGCTTGCCGACCTCCCAGTAGTGGCGCGAGGTGAAGTGCGACTGGTCGGGGTCGGTGTAGCCGATGGTCGGGAAGACGGTCATGCCCACGGTCGACTGGTTGTTCACCCGGAGGCCGCGCTGGATGTCGTCCAGCGGCTGGGCGTCGGGGTGCCAGTGCCAGTTCGAGTCCGGGGCGAAGGCGTGGCCCTCGCCGGGGCCGAGCGCGAGGTTCGGGCGAAAGTCGTTGTAGTCGCCGCTCTGTGCCCCGCTGACCGGCGCCAGCATCGAGAGCGAGTCGGCGCCACCGTCGAGGAAGATGCTCACCAGCACGGGCGAGGCAGCGCCCTGCGCTCGGGCCACGCCGGCCTGAAGCTGCTCGAGCCCAAGCCTGGACGCGCCGTAGACCGACAGGGCGGCCGCGCCGGAGCGCAGCAGGAACGACCGGCGCGACAGGCCGGTGCCGGCCGGCATCGGCATCCCCTTCTCGATCCGTGGCAGGCCCCGCCCGGCCTGCGCCACGGCCTGGCGCATCATGTGGGTGCGGGAGAACTCGTTGCAGTGGCAGGCCATCAGCGGTCCTTTCGGTGGCGGCCCATCAGCTGGCCTGAAGGTCCGGAGAGTTGGCGATCAGCATCCGCAGGGCGTTCTGTCGCAGGCCGCGGTATGGGCTGCGCTGCCACTGCGCGGTGGCGGCGTCCTGCGCCGCCTGGGCGAAGGCGACCAGCTCACCGCGGGTGGCATCGGTCAGCGACGGCTCGCCCCAGTAGCGGAGCGCCCTCTCGACGGCCTCGGCCGCGGTCTCGTCCTCGGGGTACTCCTCAAGGCCCTCGTCGCGGATCTCGTCCTGGCGCACGATGTAGGAGCCCGCGTACCAGCGGCCCCGGAACGTCGAGGTGTCCAGCCACCGCGTCTCGTCCCATCCGGACACGTTCGGGGGGCGGAACACGCGCTGGCCGGCGAGATCCGAGATCCAGGTCCACGAGTCCATGTCGACGCCCCGCTTGCGGGCGCGGAGCATCCCCGCGATCGCGACCATGGGCGGCTTGACCATCGACGGTCCCGTGTGGAAGGTCGGGTGCATCAGGATCGCCTCGACGACCGGCCGGATCGCGTAGTCCCGCGCGACGTAGAGCTCCTCGAGCGCCGCCCGCGTCGTGTCGTCGGGAGCGACGGGCACGAAGTGGTTCCACATCCGGTTGATGAAGTAGGGCGCGTGCGCCTCGTGCTCCAGGCACAGGCGACACGAGTCCTGCCAGTCGAAGTCTCCGGTTCGCCCGAAGATCGTCTTCGAGCCTCGGTCGTGGCGGCTCAGCTCGAAGTGGAAGTTCGTGAAGCCGATGTCCTCGACCCAGCGCGCGGTGAAACCGGTGAGGGCGCGGGCCTGCTCGCGCACGTCGTCCTCGGTGTAGGGATAGCCGTCGACGGCCGCCCCAAGGGTGAACAGCTCCATCAGCTCGCGCCCGTAGTTCTCGTTGGGCCAGTCCTTGTGGTTGTCGATGCCGGAGAGCCAGACCAGCATCGCCGGGTCCTGGGTGACGGAGCGGACGAGCTGGTGGAAGTTGCCGACCGCGTGCTTGCGAAACAGCTTCCACTGGTTGATCGAGAGCCTCGGCGAGCTGACGTCGCCGGTGGCGAACCAGTCGTGCCAGATCAGCGCCATGCGCTCGAGGCCCGGCGCGCGCGTGCGAACCATCCGGTCCAGCGCCCACAGCACGTCGTGGCCGTAGGAGTCATACGGGGCGATGGCGTCGCCCTCGTCGTCGGTGGGCTTGGGGCCCTTCAGCTCCTCGTGGCGCGGGCGGGTGAACGCCCGGACCGCCTGCCCCAGGCCCTTTTGGGCGAGGTTCTGGGCTGCCTCTTTGCTGCCGCCGAACCCGGCCCTCCAGAGGAGGCGCTCGGCCTGCGCCGGGCCGAAGGATCCCGTGTACCTCGGAACATCCGCCACGCCTGTTTGTTCGGCACCGAGGGCGGGATTCCTTAGATTCGCTCCCCTGGCTGGACGCCCGGCGCGGGGCGCCTCAGATCAGGGTGTGGTGCAGGCGACGTTCAGGCATTGGCCCGGCTGGGCGTTGCCCTTGGCGCGGTTGCCCCCGAGATCGGTCGTACCCAGCGCGGCCTCGATCCCCCAGTCGCCGTTCTCGAGCACCAGGTTGCGGCGGACCGACGCGGTCGGCTCGTCGAGCTCGATCCCGTCCTCGTTGCTGAGCCGGGCGGTGTTGGCGGCGATCCTCGTGTCGGCGGACGTGGCGCCCGCGGCGAGGAGGATCCCGTCCTCGTTCCGGATCAGGTCGTTGCGCTTGATGCGGGCGCCGTCCGAGTCGCCCTGGATGAGGATCCCTCGCAGCTTGGCCCCCGACACCCGGTTGCGCAGGACCCGGGCGCTGTCGGTGTCGTTCAGATCGATCCCGTGGCCGCCGATCCTGGTGATCCGGTTTCGCTCGACCAGCACGCCCAGGGACCCGTTGGTGAGCCGGATGGCGCTGCTTCCCGCGGAGCCCCTGACCTTCGTGATCCGGTTGGCCGACACCTCGGCCTGGGTGACGCCCTGGAACACGATCCCCGCCGCGCCCATGGCCTTCATGTCCGAGATCTCGTTGTTGGCCACGAGGACGTTCGAGGAGCTGTTCATGAACACGCCGATCGAGCTGAACTGGCTGTCCGTGTTGCGGAACTCGATCCCCCTCACCGTCGCGTCCGCGGCGCCGTTCATCTCGACCCCGCGGCCGAACGCGGTGATGCTGCCGCCGCTTCCCTTGATCGTGACGCCATCGTGACCGGCGGAGTTGAGCACGCCGCCGTTGCTGTCTCCGACCCCGTCAAGGCGGTGGCCGTTGAGGTCGAGCGTCACGTCCGGCGCGCCGATGATGAGGCCGGTGACGTCGCAGTCGATGATGTCCTTCGTGAGCTTGCGATCCTGCGTGATCACATCGCCGCACTTGACCGCAGCGTTGGCCGCCGGGGCGAAGAGGCCCACGACGATCGCCGCCGCAGCCGCGGCCAAGGCCCGGCCCGCCAGCTTGCCAAGCGCGTCCTCGCGCGCGATCCCCATGGCCCGCTCACCGTACCAGCGGCAGAGACCACGGGCGAGCCGCCGCTAGATTGCCTGCTCGTGCCCACGGCCCTCGAACAAGCGAAGGAACGACTCGCCGCGCTGAGCGATTTGAGTCGCGCCGGCGCCCTCTTGTTCTGGGACGAGCGGACGAAGATGCCCGAGGCGGGCGCCGGGGCGCGCGCCGAGCAGGTCGCCACCCTCGCCAGGCTCGGCCACGAACTGCTGACCGACGACGAGCTCGCGAGCATCCTGGACGCCGCGGCCGAGGAGGTCGCGGACGAGCCGCCCGACTCCGACGACGCCCGCCTGGTCCGCGTCGCGCGCCGCGAGGCCGCGAAGGCCCGCCGGGTGCCCACGGAGCTGCGAGGCGAGATCAGCCGCGTCGGCTCGCTCGGCGAGAAGGCGTGGGTCAAGGCCCGCGAGGCCTCGGACTTCGACGCCTTCCTCCCCCACCTCGAGCGCAACGTCGACCTGGCCCGTCAGTACGTCGAGTGCTTCGCTCCGTACGAGCACCCCTACGACCCCCTCCTCGACGACTACGAACCCGGGATGCGGACGGCCCAACTCGAGCCGGTCCTCGCCGCGGTTCGCGACGGGCTCACCCCGCTGCTGCAGCGCCTGGCGGCCGCCGAGCCGCCCGACGACTCGTGCCTTTACGGAAGCTTCCCGCTGGCCGACCAGGCCGAGTTGGCCGAGCGCATCACCGCCGGCCTGCCGATCCCGCCCGACGAGCGGCGCCTGGACGAGACCGTCCATCCCTTCGCGGTGGCGATAGCACCGCGCGACCTGCGGATCACGACGCGCTTCGACGAGGGCTACGTGGGGACCGCCCTGTGGTCGGTGATGCACGAGGGCGGGCACGCGCTCTACGAGAACGGGATCGTCGCCGAGCACGCACGCTCGCCGCTGGGGCACGGACTGTCGCTGGGCTTCCACGAGTCCCAGAGCCGGTTGTGGGAGAACTGGGTTGGCCGCTCGCGCTCGTACCTCGAGCACCTGCTGCCGATGATCCGCGAGACCTTCCCCGAGGCGTTCGTGGCGATCGAGGGCGAGGCGCTCTATCGCGCGGCGAACCGGGTCCAGCCGTCGCTGATCCGCGTCGAGGCCGACGAGGCCACCTACAACCTCCACATCATCCTGCGGTTCGAGCTCGAGGTCGGACTGTTCACCGGCGAGCTCGAGCCGGCCGACCTGCCCGAGGCCTGGAACTCACGGATGCGCGACTACCTGGGGGTCGAGGTGCCCGACGACGCCAACGGGGTGCTTCAGGACGTGCACTGGGCCGGCGGCGCGTTCGGCTACTTCCCCACCTACGCGCTGGGGAACGTGATCGCGGGCCAGCTCTGGGAGCTGGCACGGGCGGACCTGCCCGCGCTGGACGACCAGCTTGCGGCCGGCGACCTCTGGCCGCTTCGCGAGTGGCTTCGCGAGCACCTGCACCGCCACGGCGCCAAGTTCGAGCCGGCGGAGATGATTCAGCGCCTCACCGGCGGGCCGCTCGACGCGGGGCCGCTGCTCCGCCACCTCGAGGAGCGCTACGTCGAGGTCTACGGGCTCGGCTAGAGCCGGGGGGCCGTTGTTCGGACGCGGGCCGTTGCCGGCACGATGGCGGTAGGCGCCGCCGGTGATCGCCACGGTGCCGGGCGGTCAGAGCACCGGCAGGAAGTGCTCGATCTCCCAGGGGGTGACCTGCACGCGGTAGTCCTCCCACTCCTGCCGCTTCACCTCGATGAAGCGGCGGAAGGTGTGCTCGCCCAGCACTCGCAGGACGAGCTCGGACTCGGCCGCCAGCTCGATCGCCTCGCCCAGCGTCTCGGGAAGCTGGTCGATGCCGCGCTGGGCTCGCTCCTCCGGCGTCAGGTGGTAGAGGTTCTGCTCCATCGGCTCGGGCAGCTCGTAGCCCTTCTCGATTCCCTCGAGCCCGGCGTGGAGCATCGCGGCGAAGCACAGATAGGGGTTGCAGGCCGGGTCGGGGCAGCGAAGCTCGGCGCGGGTCGCGCCCTCCTGGCCTGGGTGATACAGCGGCACCCGGATCAGGGCCGAGCGGTTGCGCCGAGACCAAGCCAGGTAGACGGGCGCCTCGAAGCCCGGGACCAGGCGCTTGTAGGAGTTCACCCACTGGGCGAACAGCGGCGCGATCTCGCGCGCGTGCTTCAGTTGCCCGGCGATGAACTGCTTCGCCGTCGGCGACAGGTAGTACTGGTCGTCGGCGTCGTAGAAGGCGTTCTTGCCGTCGCGCGAGAGGGACTGGTGGACGTGCATTCCGGAGCCGTTCTCGCCGAACAGCGGCTTCGGCATGAAGGTCGCGTGCCAGCCGTACTTCATCGCGTACTCCTTGACGACGATGCGGTACGTCATGCAGTCGTCGGACATCGCGAGCGCGTCCTTGTAGCGCATGTCGACCTCATGCTGTGAGGGCCCCACCTCGTGGTGCGCGTACTCCACGTGGATGCCGAGCTGCTCGAGGGCGAGGATCGTCTCGCGGCGAACGTCGGAGCCGGCATCGAGCGTGGTCAGGTCAAAGTAGCCGCCCTGGTCCAGGACCTCCGGCACGCCGTCCTCGGGCCGCGCCTGCTTGAAGTAGAAGTACTCGAGCTCGGGGCCGATGTTGTAGGCCTCAAAACCCATGTCGGCGGCCCGCTTGATCGCTCGGCGCATGATCCACCGGGGGTCTCCCTCGTAGGGATCGCCGCCGGGCGTCTTGACGTCGCAGAACATGCGGCCCGTGGCGTTCTCGGAGGCGCGCCAGGGCAGGATGTCGAACGTGGTGGGGTCGGGCATGGCGATCATGTCCGACTCCTCGATCGGGTTGAAGCCCGTGATCGACGACCCGTCGAAGCCCATGCCCCCCTCGAACGCGTCCTCGAGCTCGGTGCGGTTGATCGAGAAGCTCTTCAGCTGACCGACGACGTCTGTGAACCACAGGCGGATGAACCGGACGTCGTTCTCCTTGACGATCTTGAGGACGTCGGCGGTGTTCTGGGGTCTGTCAGGCATCGTTCTCCTACGTCCGGTCGGCGGGCGAGCGCCGCTCACTCTACCTGCGTTCAGGCACCCCGACGCGCGTAGTCAACCGACCGCGACTCCCGGTCGTATGTAAGGGCAAAGGACCCAGACTTCCGGTATAACTTACATCGGGTAAGGATCTATCTAAAAGTAAAGTAAAGGCGGGACTTTCAGGATGACGATCAAGACCGACTACAGCCGATTCGACATCCACGACGAGCTCACTGCGCCAGAGGGCAGCGTCAAGATCCTCAAGGGGATCCAGACGGCGGGGGCCGAGATCTCGAAGTTCATCGGCGTGCTGGCGGGCGCGCCGGCGGCGCTGCGGGCATTCGCCCGCATGCGCCACGAGCTTCGCGAGGGCGCCCTCCCCCGGGCCACCCGCGAGCGAATCGCGCTGGCCGTCGCCGAGCGTCGTGGCGACACCTACTCGGTCGCGCAGCACGCGCGCACCGGCCGCGCCGCCGGGCTTGGCCTCGACGAGGTCTCCCGCGCGCGCAGCTTCACCTCTGCCGATGAGAAGGAGGCGGCGCTGCTGGTGTTCCTCGAGGCCCTGCTCTCCTCCAACCAGCGGCCCAGCGCCCACCTCGGCGAGGAGGCGCGGGAGGCCGGATGGACCGACGAGGAGATCCTCGAGGCGGTCGCGCACCTGGCGCTGGCCGACTTCCAGACCCTGATCGCGAACGCCGCCGCCCTGCCGCAGGACCAGATCGACCCGGCGGTCCTGCCCTCGGCCGCCTAGCCTCCGCGGCTAGCGGATGGCGGCCGAGCGGACGTGGTCGACGCCCTCGAAGCCGAGCTTTTCGGCGAGGGCCTGGGTTAGGTCCCAGTCGCGTTCGTAGCGCGCGTGCTTGACGAACGGGCCGCGGTCGATCACCCGGGTGCGGATGAAGCGCCCGCGGTAGCCGAAAGTGACCTTCGTGCCGCACGGCAGGGTCCGGTGGGCGACCCCGACGGTCTTGCGCTTCAGCACCTGACCGCAGGCCGTGTGGTTGCCCCAGAAGCCGGGCCCGTACCAGCTGGCCTTCCGGCGGCTCATCTCGGCCACCAGCTTGTCGCGGGTGCGCTCGTCCACGACGCCGCTGCGCCGCATATCGCGCTTGCTCTGGACGTCGCGGACGGCGTCGTGCGTGTCGGCCGAGAAGGTGTTGTCCAGCGCGACCCGGTAGTCGTCGGCCTTCAGTAGCCAGTTGAGCGTCTCGACGTCGCTGCCGCAGTCGCCGCGCTCCAGCGAGCGATGCCCGAACTGACCCGGCTCGCAGGCGCCGCCGCCGTTGCCACCGCCACCGTTGTCGCCGCCGTCCCCGCCTCCGGGCCCGACGCCGCCGGAGTCGGCCCCGGCACTGGCGGTGATCGCCGCGAACACGAGGATCGCAGCGAGGCAGGCCCGCAGGCCGAAGCCGGATGTCGTCTCCCTGCTCATCCCAACGTCCATCGACCGTAGGGGCGAGGCGCTTTCGGCTTGCAATCGCCAGCCCCGGAGGAACGGATCGAATCCGGCAACCCGCCCTAGGCCTCGCGTCCGCTCGCCGGGCTACGGTCGGCTGACCCGACCAGGAGGAGAGCCCGTGTTCGAAGCAGACATCAACTACCTCGCGGTCGTTCTGGCCGCGCTGGTCACGCAGCCGCTCGGTTTCCTCTGGTACGGCCCGCTGTTCTCGCGGCCGTGGATGCAGGCTCGCGGCTACGACGAGGCGTCGATGGAGGGCGGGGACTCCCCCCTCCCCTACGTCCTCGCCCTGGCGTTCGCCGCCGTGATCGCGTACTCGCTGGCCCGCTTGGTGGACATGGTCGGCGCGGACTCGGTCGGCGACTGCTTGGCCATCGCCGGGTTCGTCTGGGCCGGCTTCGCGGGGTCGGTGCAGGCGATCCAGATGGTCTTCAACCAGGCCGAATCACGGACCACGGCGTTCGCGATCGAGGGCGGCTACCAGCTCACCAGCTTCCTGGCGATGGGCCTGATCATCGGGCTGTTCCAGTAGGGACCGCGGGGGCGCGGCGCTAGATCAAATGGAGAAGGCCCCTCGCGGGGCCTTCTCGTTAGCGGGCCTGTAAGCCGGATTCTGTCTTGTGCGGCCATCTGTCTCGCCGGGGCCTGGGCCCTGGCGGGGCTCCTTTCAGAGCCCTGCCCCCTACCTGGATCTCGCCGGGCCGGGTCGTCGATCCTGCTTGGGGTTGCACCGGACGGGGTTTAGCCAGCCGCCGCGTCGCCGCGACGCTGGTGCGCTCTTACCGCACCGTTTCACCCTTGCCTGTTCGCGCCTCACGTGTGGGCGCGCCATCGGCGGTCTGTCTCTGTGCCACTTTCCCGCGGCTTTCGCCGGGTCACTCAAGTGACCGTCCTTGCCCTTCGGTGTCCGGACTTTCCTCGAGGGCCGAAGCCCCCGCGGCCACACGGCCTACGAGCTCAAGTGTAGGCGCCTAAGCGCTCCGATTGGCGATCCCACACTGAGACCGGCAGAGCCCGCCCAGAGTCGTGCGTCGTTCAGTCGAGCGCGGAGCCGCACTCCGTGCACGCCGCGCGGCCGGAGCCGGCCCGCATCGTGCCCGAGCAAACCAGGCAGGCACAGCGCCCTTCGACGACCAGGCCCTCCCAGGCACTGAGGATCCTGCCCTCGAGCGTCGCTCGGTCGTCGAAGGGGCGTGGCCCGCTTGCAAGATTCGGCTGCGCGGCCGCCGCCGGGGCGCGCTCGGGTGTCGCGACGGCGCTCATCACGCCACCTTCCTGAAGACGCCGACCACGCGGCCCAGGAGCTGGGCGTCCTTGGTGCGGATCGGCTTGTAGGCCTTGTTCTCGGGCTGAAGGCGGACGCGGTCCTTCTCCTTGAAGAACCTCTTCACGGTCGCCTCCTCACCCAGGAGCGCGACCACGATCTCGCCGTTGTCCGCGCGCTCGGACGACTTCACCACGACGTAGTCGCCCTCGAGGATGCCGGCGTCGCGCATCGAGTCGCCCTTGACCTTGAGGACGTAGTCGGAGTCCTCGCCCCCGATCACCTCGGGCACCTCGACGTACTCCTCGATGTTCTCCTCGGCGAGCAGCGGCTCGCCCGCGGCGACGCGCCCGAGGACCGGCAGCCCCTGACCACGGATCGCCTTCTTCGCCTTGTCGATCAGGAGCTCGATCGCCCGCGGCTTGGTCGGGTCGCGGCGGAGCAGCCCGATCTTCTCGAGGTTCGCCAAATGCGCGTGGACCGTGGAGGAGGAGGTCAGGCCGACGGCCTTGCCGATCTCCCGCACCGTGGGCGGATAGCCGTGCTTGGAGGCGTAGCCGCTGATGAAGTCGAAGATCTCCTTCTGGCGCTTCGTCAGGTCGCTCTTTAGGTCCATCGCTCAGCCTCCTGTGCCGGTGGGTGCCGGGTGCCGTCGGTCTGGTCTACGGGAACACACGTTCGTACAGACTAGACCCCCCTGCGGACGGATGCAACCGCGGCGCCCCGAACTGCCCAGGCGGCGCCGTCTAGAATCCCGCGCCCACGAGCGGCTGTGGCGGAACTGGTAGACGCGCAAGGTTGAGGGCCTTGTGAACCGTTAGGTTCGTGGAGGTTCGACTCCTCTCAGCCGCACTGACGAGCCCGCCGGCGGGTAAGCCGCGAGCTCAGCCCTGGATCGCGTCGGCGATCAGAACCGCGGTCCCGAAGACCGCCATGAAGGCGACGGCGGCGCCGACGAGCCTGATCGGTGGCCCGCCGTGGACCCCGGTCTCGTGCACCGCGCAGTGGCCCTTGCCGCGGGCGATCAGCCAGCGGTTGATCGGCACGGTGAGGACGAAGGCCACGAACAGCGCGAAGGAGAGCGAGCCCCAGAACAACACGTCGCCGAGCCCCGCCTCCATCGCTCCCGGGATGACGAGGAGGATCGCGTTGTCGACGACCTCCATCGTCGCGATCGAGAGCGTGTCGGAGGCGAGCGCGATCGGGATCACGGCAGACAGCGCCAGGCCCGCCCGCAGCAGCGGCAGGCTGGTGAGCATGTAGCCGAAGACGAAGGCGAGACCGATCGCGAGGGCGATCGTGGCGAAGTCGGAGAACCCCGCGGCGGTGCCGATCGCCACCCCGGCAACCTCGCCGATCGCGCAGCCGGTGAGGCAGTGAAGGGTGGCGCTGACCGCGACCCCGGTAAGGGCCGCGCCCTCGGTCGGCATCTCGTGATGATCGTGCGCCTGAGCGTGCGATTCCATCCGCCGCAGGCTAACACACATACCCCCTAGGGGTATTGTCGCCATCCGGGCGCTCCCACGGCCTCAGCCGGAGTTGATCCGGGTGACCCACACCCCGGAGAGCGAGGGGATCTCGTCGCCCGAGGTGATCCCGCGCACCGAGCGCTCGAGGCCGAGCGCGCGGTCTCCCTCGGCGGGGAGGAGGTCCAGCAGCGGCTGGGCACGGGCCTCGCGCACCTGCTCGGGCCCGAGGCCGTCGGCGAGCTGCACGTCGCCCGCCGCGAGCAGCGCCAGGCGCTCGTCGGCGTCGGCGATCACCCGGAAGTGGACCTGATCGAGCGCCGGCCCCAGCTCGCGCTCGATCCCCCACCAGCTCAGGTTCCGGGCCACGAGCACCTCGCCGGGGTCGCTCTCGCGCAGCTCGAACGGCCCGGTCCCGGTGCGCGTCTCGCGGCGCAGCTCGGCCCCCTCGCCACTGGGGTTCGTGAGCGCCTTGGGCGAGACGATGCCGGTCTGAGGCAGCGAGAGCAGGTCCCCGAACGAGGGGTCGGGCGCGTCGAGGAAGAACCGCACCAGGTCGGGCCGGGGGGCGTCGACCGCGAACAGGTCGGGCATCAGCGCCCGCCCGGCGGACGTGGTCAGCCAGCGGTTGCCGTTGGCCTGGACGGCGCCGGCCGTGAGCGGGGTCCCGTCCTGGAACTTGACCCCGGGGCGGATCCGAAAGCTCCAGATCGTGTCGTCGGCGGCCGAGCTCACCGAGAGCGCCAGGCCGGGCGCGCGGCGGACCGCGCCGTAGGGCCCCACGAGCGTCTCGACCAACGGCTCGTGGATCTGGCGCGTCACCAGCTCGTCCGCCCGAGAGGTCGCCCGCACGGGGTCGAGCTCGTCCGGATACTCCTCAAGCGCCCATGCCAGCGGCCCGCCCGCACCCGGCGCGGTGGGCGAGGACGGCGCCGGCGTCGGGACGTCCTCCTCGCCGCAGCCGGCGACGCCCGACGCGGGCACCAGCGCCAGCGCGCAGGCGACGGCGAGGCGCGGGACGAGGGCGGCGCCCGCGGAGCGCATCGCCCCTAGATCTTCAGCAGGACGAGCGTGTTGACGACGAACAGCAGCGAGAAGAAGATCGTCCAACGGTCGAGGTTCCGCTCGACCAGCGAGCCGCCCCCGAACGCGCTGCCGCTCTGGCCGATGCCGAAGGCGCCCGAGAGGCCCGCGTCCTTCCCCGAGTGCAGAAGCACGAGGAAGATCACGACCACCGCGATCACGACCTGGATGACTTCAAGCAGAGACTCCATCGGCGCGGAAGTCTAGCCGGGGCGCCGGGGGCCGGTGGGTTCATCCGCCCGCTCCAGGCGACGCTGCGCCGCGTCGAGCTGCTTCAGGATCTCGATCGCCTCGGCGCGCAGCTCGGCGTCGGCTGCGCCCCAGTCCTCGTCGGACAACTTGCCCTGCTCGTGGTCGAGCTGAGCGTCGCGGATCTCGCGGTACTTCGCCTCCTTGCGCGCCTCGAGGTCGGCGACCCGGGGGTCCTCCCCGCTCTCGCTGACGGGCGCGCGAAACGGCGCCGTGACGAACCAGGCCACGGCGAGGAGCAGCGCGAGCGCGATGGCGACCTCCACGACGTGAAGGCTAGGCGCGGCCGAGGTCGCGGGCCAGGCGGGCCGCATGGACGTCCGCCACGCGCCGGCGCTTGGCGGCGGCGGCGGGCCAGATCGCGATCAGCCCGCCGGCGATCCCGATCGCGCCGCCGATCCACAGGAAGATCACCAGCGGGTTGTAGTTGACCCGGAGGTCGATCGGCGACCCGCCCGCCAGGTAGGTGTCCTGCAGGCCGCGGATCGCTGCGCCCTCGAGCTGCGCCTTGAGTTGTGCGACCGCCACGGGCGGCGCGTTGGCGGGCACCGAGCGTTCGAGCAGCTCGGCGATCCGGTCGTCGGCCAGGCGGATCCGCCTGTCGAGTGAGGTGAGGTCGGGGCGCATCGCGGTCCAGAAGTCCCCACCCGCCGAGCCCCTGCGCCCGACCTCGCTCGTCGCCTCGCCCTCGAAGAACCCGCGGATCCCGCCGGTAGCCGGCGAGGAGTAGTAGTTGCGCTTCGGGCTGAGCACGGCGAATGACTCGCCGTCGCGCTCGACGGCCAGGGTGGCCCCGAAGGTGAGCCGCTGCTCAACCTCGTCGATCGAGGCCGTCGGCTCGGTGTAGGTGACCTCGAAGTCGCCGACGGTCGCCGTCTGCCCCGGCTCGAGGCGAACGTCCGAGGAGGTCTGAAAGCTCGACGAGGCGGCGACCGCGATGAACAGGACCGCGATCCCGGCGTGGACGAGGTAGCCGCCGTAGCGCCGGCGGTTGCGGGCCACGACGCGAAGCGCCGCCGAGAGGAAGCCACCGCCGCCCAGGGTCCGCTGGGCCACGGCGGCGCGCAGGAGCTCGGCCGTCAGCGCGGCCAGCGCGAACGACGCGAAGCAGAACAGCACCAGCGCCGCGGGCTCGGAGGCCGCGTCGCTGAACGCGGCGAGGAGGCCGGTGACGACCAGCGCGACCAGCGCCGGCGGCCAGAGCAGGCGCCACGCGCGCCCGGCGCTTACCCGCCGCCAGGCCAAGAGCGGCCCGATCCCCGTAAACAGCACCAGCACGATCGCCAGCGGCGTCGTGATCGCGTTGAAGAAGGGCGGGCCAACCGAGCGCTCGTCGCCCGTGAGCGCCTCGGAGATGAGCGGGAAGAAGGTGCCCCAGAAGATCACCGCGCAGAGCGAGACCAACAGCAGGTTGTTGACCAAGAACACCGACTCGCGCGAGGCCAGCGACTCGATCCGCCGGGCGCTTCGCAGGTCGTCGAGCCGCGAGACGATCAGCGCCGCCGAGCCGATCACGACCACCGCGATCAGCGCCAGCAGCGGACCGCCGACCTTCGAGACGCCGAAGGCGTGGATCGACTCCAGGATCCCCGAGCGCACCAGGAACGTCCCCAAGAGGCACAGCGCGAAGGTGGCGACGATCAGCGAGACGTTCCAGGTCCGAAGCATCCCCCGCTTCTCCTGGACCATCACCGAGTGCAGGAACGCGGTTCCCAGGAGCCACGGCATGAGCGACGCGTTCTCGACCGGGTCCCAGCCCCAATAGCCGCCCCAGCCGAGCTCGTTGTAGCTCCAGAACGAACCCAGCAGGACGCCGGTGCCGAGGAAGAGCCAGGCGACCAGCGCGAAGCGGCGGGTCGAGCGGATCCAGGCGGCGTCCAGGCGGCGGGTGACGAGCGCGGCGATCGCGAACGCGAACGGGATGCTGAACAGGACGTAGCCGGAGTAGAGCATCGGCGGGTGGATCGCCATCGCCGGATGGCGCAAGAGCGGCGTCAGGCCGACGCCCTCGGCCGGCGCCGGGTCCAGGCGGGTGAACGGGAACGAGTCGGCGCCTGGCGAGAGGATCCCGAACAGCATCAGCCCGGTGAAGAACACGGCGAGTCCGCCCAGGATCGCGGTGGCCCATGGGACCAGCTCGCGCAGGCGGGTTCGCGTGGCCAACAGCACGCCCGACGTGGCGAGCGAGAGAACCCACGCCCACAGCAGCAGCGAGCCGGCCTGGCTCGACCACATCGCCGTCATCTTGTAGCCGGTGGGCGTCGTCGTCGAGGAGTGGTCGGCCACCAGCTCGACCGAGAAGTCGTCGCGCAGGAACGACACCTCCAGGCAGACGACCGCGATCGTCATCAGGCCGGCCATCGCGTAGACGCCGCGGCGAGCCGAGTCGGTGAAGCGCCGCTCCCCGCGGGTGCCCATCAGGGCCGCGCCCACCACGTAGAGGGCGACGAGGAAGGCGCAGACGAGCGCCGCCGCGCCCAGCTCCGGGATCACGAGTCCTCGATGATCACCTGGTCGGGGTTCTCCTCGGCCTCGTCGGCGAACTTCGACGGGCACTTGGTGATCAGGCTGTCGCGCTCGCCGACCAGCGTGCCCTCCTGCATCTCGCCGGTGATGATCACCTCCCGGCCCTCACGGAAGGGGTCGGGGATCGTGCCCGTGTAGCTCACCGGCACGCTCTCGGAGGGGTCGTCGCGGTCCTCGATCTCGAAGTTGAGCTCCTCGCCGTCGTGCTTGACCGAGTCGTCGGAGACGATCCCGAAGACCTCGTAGGTCGATCCCGGCCCGGCCGCCAGCACCTCGCCCGGGCGCTTCGCCTCGCTGGAGGCGCTGAACGACACGTAGACGAGCGCGGTGGCCAGCACTACGGCGACGCCGAGCGCCACACCAAGGCGGATCTTTCGCTTGCGATCAGGGTCCATGGAGGAGGCCCCGCAGGGCCTCCCGGATTATCGCAAGGCCGCCTTCGCCCCCACACGGCAGGCGGCTCCCTCGCCCGCGCGCCGCGCGCTCGTAGAATCGTGGGCATGGCGGATAGCGACCAAGTCATGCTGATCACCGGGGCGTCGACCGGCATCGGGGCCGAGACCGCGCGCCAGGCCGCCGCGGCCGGCTATCGGCTGGTGCTTGCGGCGCGAAGCGAGGACAAGCTCGAGGCCCTGGCGGGTGAGCTGGGCGGCTCTGAGCGGGCGATCGCCGTCCGTGCGGACGTCTCGGAGTGGGCCGACAACGAGGCGCTCGCCGCGGCCGCGCTCGGCGCCTTCGGCCGGATCGACGCCGTCTTCGCCAATGCCGGCTTCGGCGCCACCCGCGGCTTCTTGGAGGAGACGCCCGAGCAGTGGCGCTCGATGGTGCTGACAAACGTCCTGGGCGTCGCCTACACGATCCGCGCGACCCTCCCCCACCTGCTGGAGCGAGGCAGCGGCCACTACGTGGTGACCAGCTCGGTCGCCGGCCGCCGGGTGCTGCCCGGCTCGATGTACTCGGCCTCGAAGTGGGCCGTGACGGCGATCGGCGAGGCGCTTCGCCAGGAGCTCGCCGACCGCGACGAGCCGAACATGATCCGGGTGACCGTGATCGAGCCCGGCATGGTCGACACGCCCTTCTTCGACAACCGTCCCGGGCCCGACAACGCCCTGCACGACGACGACATCGCCCGGGCCGTGATGTACGCCCTCTCCCAGCCCGAGCACGTCGACGTCAACGAGATGCTGATCCGGCCCAGCCACCAGCCCACCTGAACCCCGCCCGGGTCCCGGGACGCCTGGCGGTTGGGTACGCTCGGCCCATGGCTGACGCCGCCGTCAACGTCACCCGCAGGCCCGACGGCGATCGCCTGCGCTCGAAGCTCGCCGCCGCCGAGGCGCGGGCCGACAAGGCCATGGCGCAGGCCCAGAAAGCGATGCCGATGCTGCGCGCCGCACAGCACAGGCTGAAGGAGGCGCTCGCCGCGAACGCCAGCCTCGAGGAACGCGCCGGCGACGCGGAGCAGCACGCCGAGGAGGCCGAGGGCCGCGCGGACGCGGCCTTGAAGCGCGCCGAGGAGGCCGAGGCCAAAGTCGAGGAGGCCGGCGAGCGGGTCAAGCAGGCCGAGGCCCAGGCGGCCGCGGCCCTCTCCCACGCCCGCAAGGTCGAGAAGGAGGCGGAGACCGCCGAGAAGCGCGCCGACGGCGCCGAGGGCCAGCTCGATATTGAGAAGCGGCTGAAGAAGATGGGCGGGCGCCGCGGCCGGCGGCGCAGGCGCGGCTAGCTGCGCTCGGCCAAGAGCTCGTCGATCCGCTCCAGCAGGGCGGGATCGTCCGGGGCGTCGGATGCCTCGAAGCGGGCGATCACCTCGCCGTCGCGGGCGAGGAGGTACTTATTGAAGTTCCAGCTCGGCTCGCCGGCCTCGGCCGCCAGGCCCTTGAACAGCGGGTTCGCCTCCTCGCCGATCACGCTGGTCTTGGCGAACATCGGGAAGCTGACGCCGAAGTTCGCCTCGCAGAACTCGGCGATCTCCTCGTCCGAGCGCGGCTCCTGCCCGGCGACATCGTCGGCGGGGAAGCCAAGGATCACGAAGCCATCGTCGCGCCTGGAGCGGTAGAGGTCCTCCAGCTGCTCGAACTGGGGGGTGAAGCCGCACTCCGAGGCGGTGTTGACGACCATCACCACGTCGCCGCGGAACCGCGAGAGATCCTGCGGCTCGCCGTTCAGGAGCGGCTGGGTGCCGGAGAGAAGCTCGCCCATGGCCGCGCCCTCGCCGGCGGCGCTGGGCTCGGCAGCGGTCGTCGCCTCGGGCGCTTCGGTCTCGGAAGCCCCGTCGTCCGAGCCGCAGCCCGCCGCCACGACGGCGGCACAGCACGCGATCGCCAGCATCAGCCTCATCTCGATTAAGGGTACGGAGGGGGCTTCGCCGCGGTTCAGGCCGCGGCGGTGGTGCGGTCGCGGCCCTCACGCTTGGCGTTGTAAAGCGCGAGGTCGGCGCGGTCGATCAGCGCCTCCTCGGCCTCGTAGCCGTTCCACTGCGCGACGCCCGCCGAGACCGTCTGGCCCTCGGGGGTCGCCGCCCGCAGGCGCTCGATCACCTCCATCGCCTCGTCGATCTCGCAGGTCGGCAGCAGCACCGCGAACTCCTCGCCTCCATAGCGGGCGACCAGGTCCGACTGGCGCAACGCGAGCTTCCAGGCCGAGGCGGCGCGCCGCAGGAGCATGTCGCCCGCCTGATGGCCGTTGGCGTCGTTGAACACCTTGAAGTGGTCGAGGTCCAGGAGCGCGATGCAGAACGGCGTGCGCGCGCGGCGTGCGCGCGACAGCTCGCGGCCCAGCGCCTCGTCCCAGCCGCGGCGGTTCAGCAGCGCGGTCAGCGAGTCGATCCGCGCCGACTCCTTGGCGGCCTCCAGCATCTCCGCCTGCTGGGTCTCGAGCAGCTTGCGCTCGGTGATGTCGCGGACGAAGCCGTGGAAGCTGACGCCGCCGCTGGGCTCGTCGACGGCGATGATCGAGACCTCGACCGGCAGCCGGGCCCCGTCGCGGTGCTGGCCGATCATCTCGGTCCGCGTCCCCAGGATCGGACCCTCACCGGTCTCGTGGTAGCGCTTGATCCCGGCGCGGTGGCGCTCGCGCATGTCCGGGGGAAGGATCAGCTCGGCCAGCTCGCGCCCGACCGCCTCGATCCGCCGCCAGCCGAACGTCGTCTCGGCGGCGGAGTTCCACGCCGTGACCATGCCGTGGGCGTCGATCGCCATGTAGGCCTCGTTCGAGCGGTCGAGGATGCGCATCGTCTTCGCCGCCGCCTCGCTCGCCACCCGGGCCTCCGCGTAGCGGCGGTAGCGCTCGAGCAGGCGCGCCAGCGCCAGCCCGCCGGCCGCCAGCGTCACCAGCGCCAGCGGCACCACCACCCCGGTGGCCAGCCTCGATCCGGTCAGGGCAGCGACCAGCCCGGCGACGGCCGCAAGCACTGCGACCATCGGAATTGCAAGCGAGAGTGTTCCCGGGCGGCCTTCCGTACGCATTTGCTTCCTCATCGTCGCGCTCAGCGGCGCGCTTGAGAGGGCGAGCCCGATCGTCACGCACGGAGCACCCGATCCGCAAGCCCCGTGTCACCGCGAGGACGGCATCAGCCACGCCTCGTAGCGCTGGTCGCGGCCCAGGAGCGCCGCGCGGGTCAGCGCCCCCGCGCCGTAGCGGTCGCGGACCTCGTCCAGCGCCCGGTCCAGGTCCGAGCCGCCGCGCGGCGGCAGCGGCAGGGCGAGCTGCGAGCCACCGCCGCCGTGGTCGAGGTTGCTGACGGCGATCCCCACGAGGGTGATGCCCTTGCGGCGGATCAGCGGCATCGCCGTGGCCAAGAGCGTCCGCGCGGCGGTCAGCACGACCACGGTCGCCGCCGTCGTCTGCGCCAGCGTGCTCGAGCGGGTGGCCCGCGTGTAGTCACCGAAGCGCAGCCGCAGCGTGACGGTGCGCCCCATCCGCCCCGCCGTTCGCATCCGTCGCGTCACCCGCTCGACCAGCGAGGCAAGCCGCAGCTCGACCTCGCCGGGGGGATGCGGCCCGCGCCCCATCGCCGACTGGGCGCCGAACGAGCCCCGGCGGCGGTCGGTCCGGACCCGGCGGCGGTCGCGGTTGTGGACGATCGCGTGGACGTGGCGCCCGGCCGCCGGGCCCAGGATCGACATCAGGAGCGTCTCCGGGATCCGCGCCGCATCGCGCACGGTGACGATCCCGTGGGCGTGGAGCTTCCCGGCGCTGGTTGGGCCGACGCCCCAGATCCGCTCGATCGGCAGCGGCAGCAGGAAGTCCAGCTCGGCGTCGGGATCGATCACCAGCAGGCCGTCGGGCTTGGCCGCCCGGCTTCCCATCTTCGCCAGCACCTTCGTCCTCGCGACCCCGATCGAGATCGGCAGGCCGACGCGGTCGCGCACCTCGCGGCGAAGGCGCGCCGCGATCGCCGGCGGCTCGCCCGAGATCCGCCCCAGGCCGCTCACGTCCAGGAACGCCTCCTCCATCGACAGGCCCTCGACCAGCGGCGCCGTGTCGCGGAAGACCTTGAAGAGCTGCTTCGAGGCGGCCGTGTAGGAGTCGAAGTCGGGGCTGACGATCACCGCGTCCGGGCACAGCCGCTTCGCCTTCGCCCCGCCCATGCCGCCGTTCACCCCCTTTGCCTTCGCCTCGTAGCTCGCCGCCATCACGACGCCGCCGCCCACGATCACCGGCCGCCCGCGCAGCTCCGGATCGTCGCGCTGGGCCACCGAGGCGAAGAACGAGTCAACGTCGGCGTGGAGGATTGATGCCCCAGCGGACACGAACACATGTTCGCATACGGATCGGCGCGCCTCGGTTGGGCCCGCGCCACATGAGCACAGCTGGGTAGCGCAGAGGTGGTTAGGCCGTCAGCAGAGCGATGCCGGCATGCACTGGGGGTGGATGCCGTTTCGCCTCGCCACGTTGCCGGAGCCGTTCGCCGAGCTCGACTCGATGCCGTGCTGGTCGTTCTCGATCACCCGGTTGTCCTCGATCAGCGTGTCGTCGTCCTCGACGTGGATGCCGTCGCCGCCCTGCGAGCCCTTGGCCAGGTTGTCGCGCAGGACGACTTCGGCCGTGGGGCCGACGAAGAAGCCGTTGAAGTTGACGCCGCGCACCGCGTTGTGGACGATCGTCGCCGGGCCCGCGCCCGCGGAGGTGACGATGCCGCCGAACTCGGCCCCGCCCACGGTGTTCTCGTCCACCCGAACCTCGCCGGCGCCGGGGTTGAGCGCGATCCCGGCCCCCTCCTGGGCGTCGGTGATGCCGTTGCGCTCGAGCTCGGTGCCGCCGCCCCCGAGCACCGCGATGCCGTCGCCGACGGGCGAGCTGATCTCGTTGCCGATCACCTTGTGATCGTCGCCGTCGATGGCGATGCCGACGCCCGAGAGGTCGTTGCCGGCGATTTTGATGTGGTCAGTCGAGTCCTGGGTGGTCACCCCGTTAGCGCTCGGCCCGCGCACGGTGTTCTCCAGGAACCGGACGTGGTTGGCGAACGCCGCGAAGAGCCCGCTTCCCTTGGCCCGCCTGATGTTCACGTCCTTGACGGTCACATCCGTGCTCTCCCCCACGTTCACGCCGATGTTGAAGCCGCGCACCTTCCCGCCGACCACGCGCACGCCGTCGCTCTGGCCGACGAGGATGCCGGAGCCGTCATCCTGCGGGTCGTTCGAGATCGTGTGACCGTTGAGGTCGAGCGTGACGTCGTCGCCGTCGATCCGCAGGCCATTGCCGTCGAGCTCGCATTCCAGGTCGCGGTGGAGCGTTCGGTCGGTCGTGATCGTGTCGCCGCACTCCAGCGCCGCATGCGCCGGCGACGCCGAGACGGCCAGCCCCGCCACACAGCCTGCTCCCATCAGTGCCCGTCGCGCTCGGCTCACGCCTTTCCTCCCATCGCAGTCACGCCGTTGTTCACGAGAGCGGACGACGGGTCTCGAACCCGCGACCTCGAGCTTGGGAAGCTCGCGCTCTACCAGCTGAGCTACGTCCGCGTTCGCGGGGCATTCTAGGCCGCCCCACCCCTCCCCCTCTCTACGCTTTCGCGCGTGAGCGCACGCGCCTTCGCGATCTTCCTGGGTCTCCTCGCGCTCGTGGCGCTGCTCGGCTTCGGCCTCCTCGCCAAGGGCGACGGCGGCGTCACCGTGGGCGAGCCGCCCACCGATGCCGAGCTCCCGGTGCTCGACCCGACCGCCTCCGGCTATGTATCACTCGCCGACTTCGAGGGCGAGTGGGTGCTGGCCAACCTCTGGGCGTCGTGGTGTGAGCCGTGCCGCGAGGAGTCGCCGGCCCTCAACCGCTTCGCGCAGAGGAACCGCGGCGAGGTGACCGTGCTCGGGATCAACACCCAGGACAACACCGACGACGCCCAGGAGTTCGTCGCCGAGTTCGGCCTCACCTACGACCAGCTCCACGACGGCTCCGGCGACTACGCCGACGAGCTGGGCGCCACCGGGGTTCCCGAGACGGTCCTGGTCGACCCCGACGGGAACGTCGCCTTCCACGTCCCGGGGGCAGTGACGGACGAGGTTCTCATGGGCCAGATCGAGCCGCTGATCCGAGGCGACGCATGAGCCGCCTGGCGCTGCTTCCCCTCATTGCCCTGTTGTTGTTCGCCGCACCGGCCAGCGTCCTCGCGCAGGAAACGCCCGAGCCGCAGACGAACCTCGCCGACATCTCCGACGAGGTGATGTGCACTGTGTGCGGGGTGCCGCTGGAGCTGGCGCTCGAGGCGCCCCAGGCCGAGGCCGAGCGCGACTTCATCCGCGAGCTCATCGCCGAGGGACGGACCAAGGAGGAGATCAAGGACGCCCTGGTGGTCGAGTACGGCGAGAACGTCCTCGCCGTGCCGGGGACCGAGGGCTTCGACCTCGCCGCCTGGCTGATCCCGATCGGGGCGTTCCTCATCGCCGCGGTCACGGTGGTGTTCGCGCTCAGGCGCTGGCGGCGAAACCGCGCGGCCGAGCCCGCGCCGGCCGCCGACGCCCGACCGACAAGGCCGGCTCCGAGCGCCTCGACGCCGACATGCGACGCTACGACCTCTGAGGGCGTCCCCATCGCCGAATTCCCTGCGTTCCTCGCGGTGAACGCGAGGATGGTTCACCTAGAGCGCACGAAGCCCGCGAGACGTCAGCCTAGGCCCAGTGACGATGCCTGTTCTGACATTGCACGCCTGGAGAAATGCTCATGCAAAAGTTCGCGCGTGCAAACCGGCGGAACACGGGGATCGAGCCCAAAATTGGTACCCGCGGGCGGGGGTTGCATGTTCCAATCCCTAGTCGCCCATCACACCCCGGAGGCAGGGGCAACGGTCCACTCGTACTCATCTCGATTGAGCCGGACGTCCGCCTCAACGACGGTATCGGGGCCAGCATCAGGGGCTCGTTACGCACAGATGAAGCTCGCGCCTCCGCTGCTCACTGGCCGAAATCGACGGCGCTGACCCCGTCTCCTGCCGCTTGCAGACGGGATTGAATGTATCCGTCCCTGCAATATCGGCGCCTCGACGCGTGCGCCCATCGAACTGCTGACGTGCAGCCACGTTATCCACGAGGCCACAGTCGTTGTTGGCACCCACGCCGTTTCGGGTCGCGGCCACAAGATCAGCTTCGGCGGCAGCGGCAGAAACCTCTGCCGGATGACTGCTGCCGGTGTAGCGCCAGTGAAAGACCCCTTCCTGGACCCACCAGCCAGATTCGATGCGTCATCTTCACAAGCCGGAGGGCTCGAGGGCCCAACTCTCCTATGGCCGTCGAACAAGCTCGGAGACCCGGGCCGCGCGTCGGAGCTACATCGCCGAACCGAGATGCGGCCGGTCCGTTCGCGCTCCACCACTAGGGTCTCCATCCGTGCTCGAAAGAGTGCGGACACCGCGGTAGCGAATCCGGCCGGAGGAACGGCTGTGGCGACTTCGTCGTCGGTACGATCTGTCCTGTCCCGATAGGGGTCACGACGTGATCCGCGCACTGCATAGGCGGCTCGGCGGCCTGCGAACCGCTGTTCGGTAGCGCAATAAAGACGACGGCCAGTGAGGTCGCCAGGCACATGCGAGATCGGGTGATGGTCATGAATACATGGCCAACGGGTTGATCCGTAGTAGCAACCTTGTCATCGAGGCAGACATCCGCTTGCCGGATGTCGGCCGTCCAATGCGCCTCGGTCGACCCTACTTCGCTGCCCTCCCGCCTCGTCGGAGGGCTTCAACTACTTTGCCTGCCAGAGCGCCACCGCCGCCGCGCTCGGCGACGTCACGATGCTGCGCCAGCCCACCGGCCCCTCGCGCGGGGGGAGCACGACGTCCGCGCCCAGCTCCTGCGCCCGCTCGGTCGCCTGGGCCACGTTCTCGACCCGCGCGTATGGGAACCACAGCGCGGCGGAGCTGTCGCTCTCGACCACCCCTCCCTCCATCCGCTCGCCGAGGTCGAGCGCCTGGTAGGCGACCGAGCCGGTCTCGATGCGCTCGGACTCCCACTCGAACAGGGAGGTGTAGAAGCCCAGCGCCCGCGGGAGGTTGGGCGTGTGGAGCTCGAGGTGGACGATGGGGTTTCGGTGACGCGACATGCCTCGGGGGTTAGACCGGGCGCGTCGGCGTGAATTGATCGCGCGACCGCTCATTTTGGTGTGCTTGCATCGGTCCAACCCTGTGATGGCACCCTCGCGCACACTTGTGAACCCGGGAGAGGCGGAGCTGCTGGCCGCGGCCCGCGCCGGCGATGAGGGCGCGTTTCGCGACCTGGTCGAGCCCCACCGCGCGCGCCTTCACGCCCACTGCTACCGGATGCTCGGCTCGGTCCACGACGCCGACGACGCCCTCCAGGACGCCTTGCTTCGCGCCTGGCGCGCGCTGGGGCGCTTCGAGGGGCGAAGCGCCACCTCCACCTGGCTTCACTCGATCGCCACCAACACCTGCCTGGACACGATCGCGCGCCGGCCGAAGCGGGTGCTGCCGGTCGACTACGGGCCGGCGTCCGTTCCCGGCGAGGAGGTCGGCGAGCCGCTCGGGCGGGGCCTGTGGATCGAGCCCTATCCCGACCGCGAGATCGGCGTCGAGGACGGGCCCGCCTCGCCGGAGGCGCGGTGGGAGGAGCGCGAGTCGGTCGAGCTGGCGTTCATCGCCGCCCTCCAGCACCTGCCCCCGCGCCAGCGCGCGGCGCTGATCCTGCGCGACGTCCTGGGCTTCTCGGCGCGTGAGACGGCGGAGGCGCTGGACACCACCTCGGCCTCGGTCAACAGCGCGCTTCAGCGGGCGCGCAAGACCGTCGACCGCGCCCTGCCCGAGCGCAGCCAGCAGGCGACGGTGCGGGCGCTTGGGAACGGGCACATGCGCGAGGTGGTGGAGCGCTTCAGCGAGGCGTTCGAGTGCGGCGACGTCGAGGCGATCCTGGAGATGCTGGCCGAGGACGTCACCTTCGAGATGCCCCCATACGCGGCCTGGTACAAGGGCCGGGACGCGATCGGCGACTCGTGGCTGATGCCCGGCGGCCCTCCCCCGCGCCTTCGCTACATCGCGACCAGCGCCAACGGCCAGCCGGCGCTCGGCACCTACGGCCTCCACGCGTCGGGCGCCTATCTGCCGATCGCCCTGGACGTCCTGACGGTGGGCGAGGACGGGATCACCCGCGTGATCGCCTTCCGCGACGCCGCCGTCTTCGCGCGCTTCGGGATGCCGGAGCGGATCGAGTCGTAGCGACTGCGACTAGCGAGGCGCTTCGACGGGTATCCGCCGCTGGAACGACCGAGGAGAAGCGATGCCCGACGAAGAGGGAAACACCAAGATCGACGAGGACGAGGTCCCCGAGACTTCGCTGCACGCCCACGGGTCCGACCACGAGGACACCGGGGTGGAGGCACCTGAGGAGAAGGATGACGAGGTCGAGGGCGACGTCCACGACGGCGACCCCGACGCGTCCGAGGTCCCCAACACCGGCGGTGCGACGTCGGGCGGCCCCGGCGGCGGCGCCGAGGGTGAGGACGACCCCTCCCAGGTCTGACCCCCCACCAAGAACCGCGCCCCGGTGGTCTTGCGGCGGCTTGCCCGCCGGGGCGCGACTACTTCACGATCCGCTCGAGCCAGCCGCCGACCGCCGCGCCCACCGCGGGCAGGTCGGCCTTGAGGCCGTGGTTCCCGGCCACGAGCGCCACCTCACGGCCCTTCGCCTCGGGCGGGATGCCGAACTGATCCTTCTCCCCCTGGACGACGAGCACCGGCACCGTGAGGGCGTCGAGCTCGTCGAGCCGGTCGGGCTTCGGCGGCTTGCCCTTGCGCTGGGGCGGGCGGACGGGAAACGCGAGGCAGAGCACCGCGATCGCGCCCACCTCGGCGGCGGTGCGACAGGCGACGCGGGCGGCCATCGAGCGCCCGCCGGCGATCAATGGCAGGCCGGCCAGGGCGCCGTCGCTGAGCTGTTCGACGATCGCGAGCCAGTTGGCGTCGAGCTGGCGGGCGGGCGCCGGCGACTTGCGGCCTGCGACGCGGTAGGGCTGCTCGACCAGGGCGACCGTGACGTTCCGCTCCAAAGCTGCGTCGCGGGCGGCGACGAGGTCGGGCGCCTCCACCCCGCCCCCAGCCCCGTGGCTCATCGCCAGCGCGGCCTTGGCGCCGTCGGCCGGGTGGATGTGGACGCGGGCGGTGCCATGGGGCGCCTCGAGCTCGATCGGCTTCACGGCCGCGATGCTAGTCCGGGCGATGAGTTCGCCGCGCCCAGGCGGTCGTTAGAACTACGACGCACCAACCTCGAACGAAGGGCTGAAAGTGGCGAAGCTGATCCTGGATATCTCGATGTCGCTCGACGGCTACGTCGCCGGGCCCGACCAGTCGCTGAAGGACCCGCTGGGCATCGGCGGCGACCAGCTCCACGAGTGGGGGTTCGCGGCCGAGGCGTGGCGCAAGGCGCACGGCCGCGAGGGCGGCGAGCGAAACGCCGATAACGAGGTGATCGAGCGCTCGATGGAGAACATCGGCGCGACGGTGATGGGGCGCAAGATGTACAGCGGCGGCTCCGGCCCGTGGGAGGACGACCCGAACGCCCTGGGCTGGTGGGGCGACAACCCGCCCTTCCACCACCCGGTGTTCGTGCTCACCCACCACGAGCGCGAGCCGCTCGAGATGGAGGGCGGGACGACCTTCACCTACGTCACCGACGGGATCGAGTCGGCACTGGAGCAGGCGGTCGCGGCCGCCGATGGCGCCGACGTGCGCCTGGGCGGCGGCGCGCAGGCGGCCCAGCAGTACCTGCGGGCCGGGCGGCTGGACCGGCTGCAGCTCCACGTTGTGCCGGTGCTGCTGCGCGGGGGCGAGCGGCTGTTCGACGGCGAGGCCGCCGATGCGCACGCGGAGCTGGAGGGCACCGAGATCGTCCGCTCGCCGACGGGCGTCGCCCACCTCACCTACGAGGTGGCGCGCTCGTGATCATCGTCTCCGGGCGGATCCAGATCCAGGAGGGCAAGCGCGACGCCTTCCTCGCCGGCTCGATGCCGGCGGTCGAGGCGGCGCGGAGGACCGAGGGCTGTCACGACTTCGTCGTCGCCGCCGACCCCCTCGTTCCCAACCGGGTCAACGTCTACGAGGAGTGGGAGGGCGAGGAGGCGCTGCTGGCGTTCCGCGGCTCGGGCCCGCCCGACGACGTCAGCGCCGCGATCGCCGGCGCGAGCGTGCGCCGCCACGAGATCGCCTCGTCGGGCCCGCCCTGAGGAGCTAGGGCGCGGCCGAGATCGCCTCGACCAGGTTCCCGGTCTCCTCATCATCGATGTTGGCCGCGAGGTCGGCGATGCTGACGATGCCGACCAGGTCGTGGCCGTCGATGACCGGGAGCCGGCGGATCTTATGCTCCTTCATCGTCTGAAGGGCCTCCGACACCGAGTCATCGGCGCCGATCGTCACGGGCTTGCCCTCGCCGAGCTCGCCGGCCACGGTCGAGCTCGGGTCCTTGCCCTTGGCCAGGACCTTGACCACGATGTCGCGGTCGGTAACCATGCCCTTCAGCCGGTCGTCCTCGCCGCAGATCGGCATCGACCCGACGCCGAGCTCGGAGAGCTTTCGCGACGCGTCCGCCACGGATTCGTTCTCGCCGATGCACTGGGCATCCGGGGTCATCACGTCTCGCGCTGTCTTGCTCATCGGAACCTCCTCGTGTAGTTCATGCCGGGCGGTTACCCGGCCCCGCCGCTCCCCCGCAATCGGCGCCTACCCGGGCGAGGTGCCCGTATGCGCCCCGGCCTAGCGGCGCCGCAATCGGCTGAGCAGGGCGGACAGGGGGTTGGCCCGCGCCGGATAGGCCGCCAGCGAGCCGACCGTCTGGGGGTGGTCGGCGTCCAGATGCGCCGCGGTGGCCAGGAACACCTGCGCGGTGGTGAGCGCGTCGCCGTCGGCGTGGTGCGGGCGATGAACCGGGAGGTCGAGCGCGCGCGCCAGCTCGGACAGCCCCAGCCGGCCCGCCGGGGCCTGGTGGCGGCGTCGCATCAGCCGCACGCCGAGCGCCGCGGTGTCGGCGAGGGGGTTGGAGAGCTTCAGGCCGTGCTCGCGTAGGGCGGCGGAGAGGAAGGCCCGCTCGACCTCGGCGACGTGGGCCACGAGGACCCGCCCCGCGAGTGCGCCCAGGAGCTCGTCGAGCACGTCCTCCAGCGGCGGCGCGTCGTCGAGGTCGGCCGGTCGCAGCCCGTGGATCCGGATCGTCTCGGCGTCGGGCATTCGGCGCGGGCGGACCAGCCGGTAGAGGACATCGGCCCGCATCCGCCCGCCCGCGATCTGAAGCGCGGCGAAGGAGATGATCTCGTCGCGCGAGGCGTCGAGGCCGGTGGTCTCGAGGTCGACTACGCAGAACTCCGCCTGGCGCCAGGGGACGTCGGGAGGCGGCGCCGGCGTCTCCACATATGCGGCGGCGCCGGGCGAGCGGTCCGCGCTCACGCGCTCACCCGCCCCAGGCGAGCTTGCCGCCGAGGCGCTTTTGCACCGAGGCGACCGCTCGGAAGGCGTCGCGCAGGTAGCGCCGCGTGAGCGGATTCAACGTGCGTGGGTCGACGTGGTCGTCGGGACGCTTGCCGGCGTCGAGCTGGCGCACCTGGTGCTTCAGCCGCAGCGCCGCGAACAGCTCGTGCGCCTCCTCGAGCGTCTGGGCCTCGTCCTCGGCCAGGATCCGCTCGGCGGCCGCCGCCTGCAGGCGCTCGGGGGTCGAGGTGAGCGTGGTCCCGGCGGCGAGGCCCGCGTAGCGGGCGATGTCGACGATCGGGAGGAGGCAGCCGCGCTTGATGTCGAAGCTGCCGCGGTGCTCGCCCGAGCCCTCGACCACGATGTCGCGCCGAAAGCCGGTGGGTGGCTTCGAGGCCAACGCCAGCCTCAGGAGCAGCGGCAGCACCCGGGGGCGCTCGCGAATCCCCTGGAGCTGGCTGAGCGCCCCGAAGGCACGGTCGGGGCCGTGGATCACGCGGCTGTCGATCACGATCGAGAGCGCCATCGCCACCTGGGTCGCGCCCGGGTCGTCGAGCCAGCCGTCGATGATCTCCTGCCACTCCGCGACCGAGTGCGCGAACAGAGCGCCCGAGGCGGTCACCGCGTTCTCGTCCGGCTCCCAGCCGACCGCGGCCATCATCCGGTCGACCTCGGCGGCGATCGCGCGCATGTAGGCGGACGGGTCGTCCTCGGAGTCGGCCCAGACCATCCCCGAGTCGATGTCGGAGGACGGCACCGCCTCGCGCCGCCCCTGGCTTCCGAGCGAGAGCCAGGCGAACTCGGCGGGCGGTGGGCCGGCCGCCGCCGACGCCAGCTCGATCGTTCGCTGCACCAGCGCGTCGAGGACGACCGAGATCACGGCGCTCACCTGCCGGGCCGCCATGTCGGCCTGGTGCAGGCCGATCAGCGTGGGCGTGAGGCGGCGGGCGGCTCGGCGCAACTCCTCGACGTCCTTGGCCTCGGCCACCGCGCGGCGCAGCACGAACGGCGTGCGGGTCTCGGCGGCCAGCAGGTCGACGTCGCTGATCACGCCCAGGACCTCGTCGCGCCCGGAGAGCACGGGCACGTGGCGGATGCCGCGCTCGAGCATCAGCAAGAGGACGTCCGAGGCGTTCTGGCCGGGCGCGACCGAGGCGATCGGGGTCGTCATCACGGACCGCAGCGGATCGTCGACCGATCGCCCCTTCGCGACCACGCGCGTTCGCAGGTCCTGGTCGGTGACGATGCCGAACTCGCCCTCGGCCAGGCGCACCAGCGCCGAGCTCTTCCCGCTCTCGGCCATCCGCTGCGCCGCCGCGCGGATCGACGTCTCCGGCTCGCAGATCACGGGCTCGGTGCGCAGCAGCGCCCGCACCGGCTGCTGGGCGAGGTCGAAGCCGCTGACGTCGGCCGCCACCACCGGGCCGGGCTTCGGGCGCGCGAGCAGCGAGCGGGCCAGGTACTCGAGCCCGGTGGGGCCCGCGAGCAGCGGCAGCGCGTCGGCGGAGGCGATCGCGTAACTGAGCGTGTCCTCGTGGGCGCGGGCCTCGAACCCGGTCGGCAGGTGGGTGACCATCGACGGGTGGCCGAACAGCTCGCCCTCGCCGAGCAGGTCGAGGACGCGGCCGTGGTCGACCAGCTCGACCGCTCCGCGGCGCACGACCCGGACCTCGTCCTGGGGGTGCTCGCCCTGCTTGAAGATCGTCGTCCCGGCGGTGAAGAACTCAACCTCCACGCGGGCGGCCAGCTCGTCGAGGGCCGCCTCGTCGAGGCCGCCGAACGGCTCATGCTCCTTGAGGAACTCGGCTATGTCGTGCACGGCGGGCTGATTATGCGCCGGTCAGGCCCGGCGACGCCACGCGCGGGCGCCGCACGAGGTAGATCGCGCAGGCGAGCACGGCGACTCCGAGGACGATGTCGGCGCTGATATGGGCATGACGCCACCACGGGAAGTCACCCGTCCCACCGGCGGCGTAGTGGCCGATGCCCACGAGGCCGCTGCCCGAGTAGACCGCCAGGCAGATCCCGGCCGCCATCGACTTGCCGCGCCGCAGGTAGGCGAGGCCGGCGACGGCGAAGGCGGTGAAGAAGAACCAGGCGAAGCCAATCAGGCCGGCCGACGGGTTGGGCAGTGTGTCCGAGGTCGGGTAGGCCTCGTACGCCGTGTAGTTGTCGAGGTAGTGGATGACCGAGACCGCGATCGCGGCTCCGACCAGCGCCGTGATCACTCGGTCCGCTCGGCTCACGGAGGCAGGATCTCACGGCCCTCGATACGGTCGCCTGGCTCCCCGCAGGACAACGATCGAAAGGACCCGATCCGATGGACTTCAAGCTCGAACTGATCCCAGTGCCGGTCAGCGACGTGGACCGCGCGAAGGCGTTCTACACGGAGAAGGCCGGCTTCACCGAGGACAACGACGTTCGCGTGAGCGACGAGATCCGCTTCGTCCAGCTCACCCCGCCTGGCTCGATGTGCTCGATCTCGATCGGGGAAGGGATCACCGAGATGGCGCCCGGGTCCCTCGAGGGCCTGCAGATGGTCGTCGAGGACGCTGACGCCGCCCGCGAGGAGCTGGCCGGGCGCGGGCTTGAGGTCTCCGAGGTCAAGGACTTCCCGTGGGGGCGGTTCGTGTTCTTCAGCGACCCCGACGGCAACGGCTGGGCCGTGCAGCAGATCCCCGACTACGGCGAGGGCCAGACGCAGCCCTGACCCGGACGAGCAGGCCCTAGTCGACGACCTTGAACTTCGCCTTTGCGGGCGTCGCGTCGGCGTTGCCGCCGGGATCGAGCGCGTATACGCGCAAGACGTGCTTGCCCAGCGAAACCCGCTTTTGCCAAGGCGAGTTGCACGGCTTCACCGACTTCTCGTCGAGGCTGCACCGGAACCTCGGATCCGGCTCGGTGGCGGTGAACGTCACCTTCACCCTGCGCTTCGTCGTCTTCGGCGGAGGGAAGTCGGTCAGTGTGGTGTCGGGCGGCGTCGAGTCCTCGAGGTAGTCGATCGGCGCCGAGCAGGCCGAGCCGTTACCGGCCGCATCCCTGGCGGTCGCTCGCAGGCTCGTGGTTTCGTCGTCGGCGACGTCGACCGTCAGGCCATCCGAGGAGAGCTCGCTCGCCGAGCCGCTTGCCAGCGGAGTCCCCGAGCAGTCTGCGGTCGAGAAGACCCTGACCGTCGAGCCGGCCTCGGCCGAGCCCTTGACCTCGGGGTGGTTGTCGTTGGCGGGCGAGTTCGGATCCGTATCGGTGAGCTGCGGTGCGTCCGGCCCCGCCGTGTCGACCGTGAACGAGCTGCTCGCCGGCGTTGGGTCGATGTTGCCGGCCTGGTCGCGGGCCCGGACCTCGAAGATGTGGGGGCCTTCGCCGAGCGCCGGGGCGGCGGTGTGTGAATTGCCGGGACCCGAGCAGGCTCCGAACGAGGCGGAGTCGAAGCGGCACTCGAAGCCGGTCGCGCCGCCGGTGGCGGAGAAGTCGAAGGTCGGGGTGGCGTCGTTGGTAAGGCCGCTGGGGCCGGAGTCGACGTGGGTCTGGGGAGCGCTCGAGTCCTCGGTGTAGGCCAGTGCCGTGGAGCACCCGGAGGTATTGCCGGCGGCGTCGGTGGCCGTCGCGCGGAGGTCGATCGTCTGGTTGTTGGCGACGGCGATGGTGAGGCCGGGCGAGGAGAACTCGGCAGGCGTCCCGCTTGCGAGGGGTGAACCCGAGCAGTCGGCGCTCGAGTAGAGCTTCACCGTCGAGCCCGCCTCGGCCGAGCCCTTGACCTCGGGGTTGTTCTCCGAGGCGGGCGAGTCAGGGTCGGTGTCGGTGATCGACGGGGTGTTGGGCGCCGTCGAGTCCTCGGTGTATGCGAACAGGCTCGAGCACGGCGAAACGTTGCCGACCGAGTCGGTGGCGGTGGCGCGGAGGTTCGTGGTCTGGTCGCCGGGAACGGTGACGGTGATCCCTGTGGCGCCGTTGAAGGTCCCCGCGCTGCCACTGCCGAGCACGGAGCCGGTGCAGTTCGCGTCGCCGTAGATGCGGACGGTCGAGCCAGCCTCGGCACCAGTGCCCCGGACCTCGGGGTTGTTGTCGTTGGCCGGGGAGTCGGGGTCGGTGTCGGTGATCGAGGGGGTCCCCGGGGCGCTCGAGTCCTCCGTGTATGCGAGCGCAGTCGAGCAACCGGAGGTGTTGCCTGCGGCGTCGGAGGCGGTGGCGCGGAGGTTCGTGGTCTGGTTCTCCGGCACCGGCGTCGTGATCCCGGCGCCGCCGAAGCTGGCGGCGCTGCCGGTCGCAAGCGGCGAGCCGGTGCAGGTGGCGGTGGAGTAGATCCTGACGGTCGAGCCCGAGTCGGCGGTCCCCTTCACCTCGGGGTTCTGATCGCTCGAGGGGGAGTCCGGGTCGGTGTCGGTGACCGACGGGGTGGCGGGCGCCGCTCGAGTCCTCGGTGTAGGCGAGCGCAGAGGAGCAGCCGGAGGTGTTGTTGGAGCCGTCGGTCGAGGTGGCGCGGAGGTTGGTGGTCGCATCGCCGGGCACCGGGGTGGTGATTCCCGCCCCGCCGAAGGTGGCGGCGCCGCCGGTCGCGAGCGGCGAGCCGGTGCAGCCGGCGGTCGAGTAGATCCGGACCGTCGAGCCCGCCTCGGCCGAGCCCTTTACCTCGGGGTTGTTGTCGTTGGCCGGGGAGTCGGGGTCGGTGTCGGTGACCGACGGGGTGGCGGGCGCGCTCGAGTCCTCGGTGTATGCGAGGGCCGTCGAGCAACCGGAGGTGTTGCCGCCGGCGTCGGTGGCGGTGGCGCGGAGGTTGGTGGTCTGATCGCCCGTGACTGGGGTCGTGATCCCGGTCCCCGAGAGCTGGGTGGCGCTGCCGGTCGCGAGCGGCGAGCCGGTGCAGGAGGCGGTCGAGTAGATCCGAACCGTCGAGCCCGCCTCGGCCGAGCCCTTGACCTCGGGGTTGTTGTCGTTGGCCGGGGAGTCCGGGTCGGTGTCGGTCAGGCTCGGGGCCGCCGGAGTCGAGGAGTCCTCCGTATAGGTGAACGCCGCGGAGCAGGCGGAGGTGTTGGCCGCCGCGTCGGTCGCCGCGACCCTGAGGCTGGTGGTCTGGTCGCCGGGGACGGTGGCGGTGATCCCGCCCGTGCCGTTGAAGGCTGCGGCGCTCCCGCTGCCCAGCACGGGACCGCTGCAGCCGGCGTCGCCGTAGATCCGGACGGTCGAGCCGGCCTCCGCGCCCGAGCCCTTCACCTCCGGGCTGTTGTCTCCCGAGGGCGAGTCCGGGTCGGTGTCGGTGATCGACGGCGTGGCGGGCGCACCGGAGTCCTCGGTGTAGGCAAGGGCGGACGAGCACGCTGATGTGTTGCCGGCGCCGTCGGTCGCCGTCGCCCTCAGGTTGGTGGTCTGGTCGCCGGGGACGTTTACGGTGATCCCCGGCGAGCCGAGCTGCCCCGCAGTGCCGCTCGCGAGCTGTGTGCCCGAGCAGTCAGCGGTCGAGTAGACCCGGACGGTCGAGCCCGCCTGAGCGGACCCCTTCACCTCGGGGTTGTTGTCGTTCGCGGGGGAGTCCGGGTCGGTGTCGGTCAGACTGGGAGCCGCGGGGGCTGTTGAGTCCTCGGTGTACCCGAAGGCCGCGGAGCAGGCTGAGGCGGTGCCGACGCCGTCCGTCGCCGTCGCCCGGAGATTGGTGGTCGCGTCCCCCGGTACCGGGGTGGTGATGCCGGCGCCACCGAAGGTGGTGGCGCTACCCGTGGCCAGCGGCGCCCCCGAGCAGTCGGATGTCGAGTAGATCCGGACCGTCGAGCCCGCGTCGGCGCTGCCCTTCACCTCGGGGTTGTTGTCGTTGGCCGGGGAGTCGGGGTCGGTGTCGGTGATCGAGGGGGTCCCCGGGGCGCTCGAGTCCTCCGTGTATGCGAGCGCAGTCGAGCAACCGGAGGTGTTGCCTGCGGCGTCGGAGGCGGTGGCGCGGAGGTTCGTGGTCTGGTTCTCCGGCACCGGCGTCGTGATCCCGGCGCCGCCGAAGCTGGCGGCGCTGCCGGTCGCAAGCGGCGAGCCGGTGCAGGTGGCGGTGGAGTAGATCCTGACGGTCGAGCCCGAGTCGGCGGTCCCCTTCACCTCGGGGTTCTGATCGCTCGAGGGGGAGTCCGGGTCGGTGTCGGTGACCGACGGGGTGGCGGGCGCCGTCGAGTCCTCGGTGTAGGCGAGCGCAGAGGAGCAGCCGGAGGTGTTGTTGGAGCCGTCGGTCGCGGTGGCGCGGAGGTTGGTGGTCGCATCGCCGGGCACCGGGGTGGTGATTCCCGCCCCGCCGAAGGTGGCGGCGCTGCCGGTCGCGAGCGGCGAGCCGGTGCAGCCGGCGGTCGAGTAGATCCGGACCGTCGAGCCCGCCTCGGCCGAGCCCTTTACCTCGGGGTTGTTGTCGTTGGCCGGGGAGTCGGGGTCGGTGTCGGTGACGCTCGGGGCCGCGGGAGCGGTCGTGTCGCTGTCGACCCGCACCATGCTGGCGATCGATGGCACCCCGTCGGTACCGATTACGAAGAGCATGTAGTAGCCGGGAGGGGCGATGTTCGAGTTCAGCGGCGCGGTCGCGGTGATGCTGCCGCCGCCAGCAGTGAAGTTGAGCGGCACGTAGCGCTGCTCCATGTTCACCGAGTGCGTCACCGCGCCCAGGCGGGCGAGCGCGACCTTGCCGATCGACCCCGGGCTGGGCGTGTTGATCGTGAACGGGGTGTTGTAGGACACCGTCCCCGGCGCCGAGGTGATCGTCGGCCTCGCCGCAAGCTGGCCCGATCCGTCGTTCCTGTAGAGGTAGGGCGGGGAGAACACCTCGGCGTTCTTGGCCAGGTAGCCCCGCGAGTCGCAGTCGCCGCAGATTCCCCCGCCGGAGGACAGCACCCGCCCGTCGGGGAGCAGAAGCGCCGTCGAGTGGTACTGGCGGGTCACCTGCATCGAGTCGAGCGTGCGCCAGGTCCCGGTCGACGGGTTCCAGAGCTCAGCCGTGTAGACGCCATTGTTGAGGTCGACGAGGGCGGCGCCGGAGGAGTTCCCGCCCGTGGCGAGCACGCTGCCGTCGGCCAGCACGGTCAGGTTATGCTGGCGGCGACCCGTCGCCATCTGCCCGGTGGTCGAGACCGCCGGGCTGGCGCCGTTCAGGTCGATGGTCCGGGCGCTCCTGAGCGAATTGCCGCCCCCCGAGACGAGAATCTTGCCGATGTCGTACATCGCGTGGCTGCCGTAGTCGCGGTTCAGGCCGTCGCGCCCTCCGTGGATCTGCCAGGCGCCGCTACCGCTGGGGTTGAGGCTGCCCAGCCTGTCGTCGGGGCCGGAGTAGAAGGCCCGGCCATCCGGGGCGACGTCCATCCACGGATAGAGCGGCTGGTTGAGTGCGGCGGAGTTGAGCCGGCGGATGGTGCCGTTGGTCTGGCGCACCTCCGGAACGTCCGTGCCGCCGTCAGTGATCAGCATCTCGCCGTCGCGCAGCGGCGTGACCGTGGGATACCAGCGCTCCTCGGTCATGTCGGCACCACGGCTCCAGGTGTTGGCGCCCTGGTTGAAGACGTGGGTCTGGCGGATCCCCTGGAGCGAGGCGTTCTTGTTGCCGCCCGCCGCGAACAGGGTTCCGTCCATCAGATGCGCGAGGCCGCTGCAGAAGATGTTGAACCCGGTCGTAACGGTCGCCGCCGTCTGGATGCCGGTCTGCGGGTCCCAGACGGTGGCCCGGGTGAAGTCGTGGACCGGATAGGTCTCGGTCGCGTTATCGCCGACGGAGTCGTAGGCGACGACCTTGCCGTTGGTGAGAAGTGCGACGTGGACGCCCACGACGGGCCAGTTGACGACCGGGCCCCAGTCGCCTACCTGGCCGGGGTCAGGGGGGACTCCTCGCTTCGCCGCCTCGACATCGTTGGCGGTGATCCTGGCCGTACGGCGTTCGAGCCGGCGCTCCTTGGCGGGGCTGTGGACGACGGAGTCCTCCTCGACGTGCTTCGCGGCGGAGCTCGGGGGGTGGTGCGCAAGCGAGTCCGCGGGAAGATCCCGTGGCCGTCAGCCCGGCGAGGGCGGCGACGAGGAGCCCGCAGTACCGGCCCAGGAGCCGGAACGAACCCCAGCAGCTCCTATCACGCTCTTGGAATGATCTCGACACGGACGAAGGCGGTTCACCACGCCATACATAGATCTAGAGTCCCCGCACGCGGCAGGAAGCGGCGAACGCCGTCCCTAACTTTAGGCAGGCGACGTGAGAGTGCCCTTAGATTCCGGACCACGATGAGGTGCCGTCAGGAGGTTCTCATCCCGCCCGCAGAACGCTGCTGGAGTCGGGAAATTCTCGGGAGGGTGAGCGAGGGGACTCGAACCCCCGACCACCTGGACCACAACCAGGAGCTCTACCAACTGAGCTACGCCCACCAGGGGTCGGCGCACGCGGCGCCGAGGGGTCAATGTAGCGCCTCGCGAGCGGCGCTCATGCGTGGGCGCGCTACGCCTCGGCCACGGGCGCCCCAGGCACCCAGCTCGTTCCGGCCAGCGGGATCTTGGACATCGCCGCGGCCTCGACCGTGAGGGCCACCATGTCCTCGGGCTCGAGGTTGTGGAGATGGGACTTGCCGCAGGCCCGGGCCAGGGTCTGCGCCTCGAGCACCATCGCGCGCAGGTAGTTGGCCAGGCGGCGGCCGCCGAGCTCGGGGTCGAAGCGGCTGGCCAGTTCGTCGTCCTGGGTCGAGATCCCCACCGGGTCCCGGCCCTCGTGCCAGTCGTCGTAGAAGCCCGCCGAGGTGCCGATCGCCTCGTACTCGCGCTCGTACGACGGCGAGTTGTCGCCCAGGGCGACCACCGCGGCGACGCCGATCGAGACGGCGTCGGCGCCCAGCGCGAGGGCCTTGGCGACGTCGGCGCCGGAGCGGATCCCGCCCGAGACGATCAGCTGCACCTTGCGGTGCATGTCCAGCTCCTGGAGCGAGCGGACCGCCTCGGGAAGCGCTGCCAGGATCGGGATCCCGACGTGTTCGATGAAGACCTCCTGACTGGCCGCGGTCCCTCCCTCCATGCCGTCGAGCACGATCACGTCGGCGCCGGCCTTCACCGCCAGCGCGACGTCGAAGAACGTCCTGGTGGCGCCGACCTTGACGTAGACGGGCTTGCGCCAGTCGGTGATCTCGCGGAGCTCGCCGATCTTGATCTCCAGGTCGTCCGGCCCGGTCCAGTCCGGGTGCCGGCAGGCGCTTCGCTGATCGACCCCCTTCGGCAGGTCGCGCATCTCGGCGACGCGGTCGGAGATCTTCTGGCCCAGCAGCATGCCGCCGCCGCCCGGCTTCGCGCCCTGGCCGACGACAACCTCGACCGCGTCGGCGCGGCGCAGGTCGTCGGGGTTCATCCCGTAGCGCGACGGGAGGATCTGGTAGACGAGCGTGTCCGAGTGCTCGCGCTCCTCGGGCAGCATCCCGCCGTCGCCCGTGGTGGTCGAGGTACCGACCGCGCTCGCCCCCCTTCCCAGCGCCTCCTTCGCCGGCGCCGAGAGCGCGCCGAAGCTCATGCCGGCGATCGTGATCGGGATGTCGAGGTGGACCGGCTCGCTCGCGAATCGGGTGCCCAGGGTGACGTCGGTCGCGCAGCGCTCGCGGTAGCCCTCCAGCGGGTAGCGGGAGACGCTGGCACCCAGGAACAGCAGGTCGTCGAAGTGGGGCACCCGGCGCTTGGCGCCGAATCCGCGGATGTCGTAGATGCCCTCGCGGGCCATCCGGTGGATCTCATGGATCGCGTTGCGGTCGAACAGGGCCGACTCGCGCAGCCCTGGACGCCAGTGGCCGGTGGGCTCCGGCTGGGAGCCGTCCTGCTTCGCGGGCGCGTCAGGTTCGGCCATCAGTACGCCCCGGCGTTGTCGACCTCGAAGGTGTAGAGCTGCCGCGCCGAGCCGAAGCGGCGAAACTCGCCGGGGTCGGCGTCGGAATCCGCGCGCTCCAGCAGCTCCCCGAGCTGAGTCAGGTGCTCGTCGCCCATCTCTTTTTGGACGCAGTCCGCGCCCAGGCCCGCGACCTCGCCGCGCACGTAGACCCGGGCCTCGTAGATCGAGTCCCCCAGGCCCTCGCCCGCGTCGCCGCAGACGACCAGCGTCCCCCGCTGGGCCATGAAGGCGGCGACGTGCCCCACCGAGCCGTGGACGACGATGTCGACCCCCTTCATCGAGATCCCGCACCGCGCCGAGGCGCTGCCCTTCACGACCACCAGCCCGCCCCGGCCCGTCGCCGCGGCCGACTGGCTCGCGTCCCCGGCCACGACGACCTGCCCCGACATGATGTTCTCGGCCACGCCCGGGCCACAGTTGCCCATCACCCGCACCGTGGCGAGCTTGTTCATGCCGGCGCAGTAGTAGCCGACGTGCCCGTCGATCTCGACCTCGGCCGGCGAGTCCAGGCCGACCGCCAGCGCGTGCGCGCCGTTGGGATTCGCCACCCGCCAGCGCGACGACTCGTCCGGGTCGAGTTCGTGCAGCCGCTGGTTCAGATCGCGAACCGAGGTGGCCTCGAGGTCGACCGTCTCCTCGGCGACGTCCGTCGGGCTCATGCGACCCTCGCCCGGTCCCACGAGTACACGCGGCCCGGCTCGGGCTCCCAGATCGTCGCCTCGTCGGCGCCGGGCAGGACCGCGATCGCACGGTACTCGGACGCCATCGCGACCCAGTCCTCGGTCTCGGCCATCACCGCGGGCTTGCACGCGATCGGGTCGCGCAGGACCGCGAAACCGTCTGCGGTACCGACCGCGAACGTGTAGAAGCCGTCGAGGTCGTCGAGGCAGCCCCGGAGCGCCTCGGCGATGTCGTCGCCCTCGGACAGGCGCCAGGTGAGGTACCCGGCCGCGACCTCGGTGTCGTTGTCGGTCTGGAAGCCGACGCCCTGCTTGCGCAGGAACGCGCGCAGCCGGTTGTGGTTCGAGAGCGACCCGTTGTGGACCAGGCACAGGTCGAGGCCGGTCGAGAAGGGGTGGGAGTGCTCGGTGGTCACCCGGCTCTCGGTGGCCATGCGGGTGTGGCCGAGGGCGTGCGAGGCCGAGACGCCCTCGAGCGCGAAGCGCGCGACGAACTCGCGCGGGTCGACCGCCTCCTTGTAGATCTCGATCCGCTCGCCGGCGCTCATCATCCGCAGCTCGGGATGCTCGGCGGCGAGCCAGCCGGCGACGTCCTCGGCGGGCGCGGGGACCACGAACAGCGCGTGCGAGGCGCGGACCTCCGGCTCTCCCCCGCCGCCGAAGGCCTCGCCGAGCTCGTCCGCCAGGGTTCCCCACGGCGCCGGCTCCTCGGGCGCGAACAGCGAGACCTTGCTGGAGCCCGCGGGCGCGGGATCGCGGTAGAGGGCAACTCCGGCGCTGTCGGGCCCGCGATCGGCGAGCTGCGACAGCATCGCGCTCAGGTGGGCCCCGAGCGCGTCCTCGATCGAGCCTGACTTGCTGAACAGACCGGCGATCCCGCAGATGGGCGAATCACCTCAATAGTGCTGGAGGTAGCGGTCGAGTTCCCACTGAGTGATCTGCTCGTGGGCCGCCTGCCACTCGCGTCGCTTGCAGCGGACGAAGTAGTCGAGGTAGTCCTCCTCGCCGACCGAGCCCAGCGCCTTTCGCAGCACGTCGTCGCCCTCGAGCTCGCGCGTCGCGTCGAGGAGGTTGGAGGGCAGCGTCTCGATTCCCATCTCCTCGCGGTCCGCCTCGCTGGTCTCGTACATGTTGGCCGAGGTGGGCTCGCCCGGGTCGAGGCCGCGCTCGATCCCGTCGAGGCCGGCGGCGAGGATCGCGGTCGCCGCCAGGTAGGGGTTGCACGAGCCGTCGACCGTGCGGTCCTCGATCCGCCCCGCCTCGGGGATCCGGAGCATCATCGTGCGGTTGTTCCAGCCGTAGGTGACGTAGGCGGGGGCCCAGGTGGCGCCGCTGGTGGGGGCCCCGATCACAAGGCGCTTGTAGGAGGAGACGGTTGGCGCGGTGAGCGCGATGTACGCCTTGGCGTGGGACTTGAGGCCGGCGATGAACTGGTAGGCGACTTCGCTGAGGCCGAGCCCGCGCGGGTCGTCGCCGGCATCGCGCATGAACAGGTTCGTCTCGCCGTCCCACAGGCTCATGTGGAAGTGCGCACCGTTGCCGGTCAGGTGCGCGAAGGGCTTCGGCATGAAGGTCGCGATCAGGCCGCGTTCCTGCGCCATCGCCTCGACCATGTAGCGGTAGAAGACGGCGCGGTCGCAGGTGGTCAGCGCGTCCGCGTAGCCGAAGTTCTGCTCGAACTGCCCGTTCGCGTCCTCGTGGTCGGTCGCGTACATCCCCCACCCGAGCGAGTTGACGTGGCGGGTCACGTCGGCCACGAAGTCGAACGAGCGGGTCAGCGCCCGGATGTCGTAGCAGGGCTGCTCGAGCGTGTCGAGGGGATCGGCCAGCTCGATCCCGCCGTCCTCGGTGTGCCGCACCAGGAAGTACTCGAGCTCGCATCCGATCTTGAGCTCGTATCCGGCCTCGCGGGCACGATCGACCTGGCGGCGCAGGATCGTCCGCGGGCAGTATGGCCAGGGCTCGCCCTCGACGGTGGCGTCGCACGCGAACCAGCCGATCTCCGGCTTCCACGGGAGCTTGATGAAGGTGCTCACGTCGGGGATCGCGATCAGGTCCGGGTTGTCGGGCGTCTGGCCGATGTCCCCGGCCGCGAACCCCGCAAATCCCGCGCCGTCGGTCAGCAGGCCTTCGAGCTGTTGCGAGGGAACCAGCTTCGCGCTGGGCTTCGCGTGCATGTCCACGAACTGCGCGAAGAGGAACTCGACGCCCTCATCGGCGACCGCTCGCCGGACGTCGTCGGCCGTTGCGCCTCCCGCCATGACTGGTTGTATCTCACATAGAGCCGCCAGGCGCAATGGGGCCGGTGCCAGGATTTGCGTGCGCGCTATGTGGGCGGCTCACATATACCGCGGTCCGAGCGCGAGGAGGCGCGCAGCGCGACCGCGCGCCGCCCCCTTGCGCCTGTGTACCAATTTGTCTAGTCTGTCACCTGAGGGCCCCGACCGGCCCCGGCGCAATGTCTTTCCTCCTCACCTGTCCCAACTGCGGCGAGCGCGAAGTCACCGACTTCGCGTACGGCGGCGAGGTGGTTCCGCGGCCGAAAACCAAGCCCTCGGAGCGCGAGCTGAACACCTACAACTACTTCCGCCGCAACGTGGCCGGCGTCCAGCGCGAGTGGTGGTATCACCGCTCGGGCTGCCGCGAGTGGTTCCTCGCCGAGCGCGACACCATCACCAACGAGGTGCAGTGGGTCGGCCTGCCTGAGCGATGAGCCGCCTCCCCCCCAGCCCCGGCCAGCGCGTCGATCGCGACCGGCCCGTGACCTTCAAGTTCGACGGCAAGGAGGTCGTGGGGCTCGAGGGCGACACGATCGGGTCGGCGTTGGCGGCAGACGGGCAGAAGGTGCTCTCGCGAAGCTTCAAGTACCACCGGCCGCGCGGGCTCCTGTGCTGCGCCGGCCAGTGCCCGAACTGCCTGGTCGACGTCGACGGCTGGCCGGGCGTCCGCGCCTGCACCGAGCCCGTGCGCGAGGGGATGCGCGTCGAGCCGATGAACGCAAGGCCCTCGCTGCGCTTCGACGTGATGCGCGCCACCGACCTGTTCGGCAAGCGGTTTACCCCGCCCGGCTTCTACTACAAGACGTTCATCAGGCCACGGCGCCTGTGGCCGCTCTACGAGAAGGTCCTTCGCAACGCGGCCGGGCTCGGCAGGCTGGTCCGCCGCCAGCCCGAGCGGGCCTGGCGCACCGAGTACCGGCGCCGCCACGCAGACGTGCTGGTGATCGGAGGCGGGGTCGCCGGCATGTCCGCCGCGATGCGCGCCGCCGAGCAGGGAGCGGACGTGACGCTGGTCGACGACGGGCCCGAGCTGGGCGGCGCCCTGCTGGCGAACGGGCACGCCGAGGAGGCGCGGGCGATGGCCGATCGCGTGCGCGGCGCCGGGGTCGAGGTGCTGGCGCCGGCGGCGGCGCTTGGGTTCTTCGACGGGATCGTCCCGGTTTGGGAGGGGAGCACGCTGCACCAGATCCGCGCTCGCGCCCACGTGGCCGCGACGGGCTCGATCGAGCAGCCGCTGATGTTCGAGGGCAACGACCTCCCGGGCGTGATGCTGTGCTCCGGCGCCGAGCGCCTGGCCGCCCTGTACGGGGTGCCGCCGGGAGAGGTCGCGGTGGTCGCGACGACGGCCGACCGTGGCGTCGAATCGGCCCTCGCCCTGGACGGGATGGGGGTCACGATCGCCGCCGTCGCCGACGCCCGTCCCGCGGGGCCCAGCGAGGACTTGGCGCAGCGGCTCGCCGCGGCAGGGATCACGCTGTTGAAGGGCACGGCCGTCGTCCGCGCGTTCGGGCGGGGAAGCGTCAAGGGCACCGTCGTGGCCGACCTGGACGAGGCCGGCCGCTGGATCCCGGATCGCGAGCGCGGCATCGACTGCGACCTGGTCGCCGTCTCGGGTGGCACGGTGCCCGCGACCTCCCTCCTGCTCCAGGCGGGGGCCAAGGCGCGCTGGGACGATGCCGCCCAGGCCTACCTGCCGGAGGCCCCGCCGGAGGGCATTCGCGCCGCCGGCGCGGTGGCCGGTCACGCCACGCGCATCGCCGCCGAGGCCTCGGGCAGGGTCGCGGGGGCCGAGTCGGCGCTGGAGCTCGAGCTGGGAGGCGCCGAGGACCGGACCCGGCTCGAGGCCGACCGCGCGACTTTGAGCGCGGCGCAGGAGCCCGCCACCGAGGCCGTTCCGCACTCGACGTCGGGCGCCGCCAACGGGCACGGGCGCTGCTTCGCGTGCCTGTGCGAGGACGTCACCGCCGACGACATCGACTACTCGCTCGAGGAGGGATTTGACTCGCTCGAGCTCCTGAAGCGGTACACGACGGTGACCATGGGTCCCTGCCAGGGCCGGATGTGCCAACTGCCGGCGGTGCGCCAGGTCGCCGCCCAGACCGGGACCGCGGTCGGCGAGGTGGGCCTGACGACGGCGCGGCCGCCGTGGTCGACCGTGCCGATGGGGGTGCTGGCGGGCCGTCCGTTCGAGCCGGCCAAGCGCTCGGCGGTGCACGGCCGCCACCGCGAGCTGGGCGGCAACGTGATGTGGGCGGGCGACTGGCGCCGGCCCTACGACTACGGCGATCCCGAGGGCGAGACCATGGCGGTCCACGAGGGCGCCGGCCTGATCGACGTCTCGACGCTCGGCAAGCTGATGGTCCGGGGACCCGACGCCGCGGCCTTCCTGAACCACCTCTACCCGAACCGCTTCGACACGCTGAAGCCGGGGCGCATCCGCTACGGGGTCCTGGGCGACGACGCCGGGCGGATCACCGACGACGGCACCATCTGCCGCCTCGACGACGAGTCCCTCTACGTCACCACGACGTCCAGCGGGGCCGACGCCGTCGAGAGCTGGTTCGCCTGGTGGCTCGCCGAGTGGAAGATGGACGTCCACCTCACCGACGTCAGCCAGGGCCTGTCCGCCTTCAACCTCGCCGGCCCCCGGTCGCGGGAGATCCTGTCCGGCCTGACCGACCTGGACTGCTCGAACGAGGCCTTCACCTACCTGGACGGCAAGCGGGCCCACGTCGCCGGGGTCCCGTGCCTCTTGCTGCGGATCGGGTTCGTCGGCGAGCTGGGGTACGAGCTCCACTGCCCCGGGGCGCTGGCCGAGCACCTGTGGGACGCGATCATGGGGGCCGGCGAGCCGCACGGCATCAGGCCCTTCGGCCTCGAGCCCCAGCGCGTGCTCCGCCTGCAGAAGCTCCACATCCTGGTCGGCCAGGACACCGACGCCGAGTCGAACCCGCTGGAGGCGGCGATGCCGTGGATCGTCAAGCTCGACAAGGACGAGGACTTCATCGGCCGCTGGGCGCTTGAGTCCGTCAAGGAACGGGGCGAGGAGAACAAGCTCGTGGGGTTCACGGTCGCGAACGGGGACGTGCCCGCCGAGGGCGCCGCGGTGGTGGCGGGCGAGGAGCCCGTCGGGCGGGTGACCTCCTCGCGCTTTTCGCCGCGACTGAAGCGGACGATCGGGATGGCCTGGGTGCCCGTGGCGCTGGCCGAAGATGGCGCCTCGATCACGCTGGCCGACAACGGCCGCCGGCTGAGCGCCCAGGTTCAGACCGCGCCCTTTTATGACCCCGACCAGGAGCGGCTGCGCGGATGAGGGACCCGCGATGACGTTCGAGTTCCTGGCCCCCGACACGGCCGAGCCCTTCGACGGAGCCGCGCCGGCCCTGCGCAGCCCGATCGAGTGGGCCCACCGCGACGCCGGCGCCGTGGCCGGCGAGCGGGCCGGGTGGAGCCTGGTTGCCGACTACGGCGACCCCGCCGCCGAGTCGGCCGCCTGCGAGCGGTCGGTCGGAGTGGCGGACCTGTCCTGCCTGGGCAAGCTCGAGCTGCAGGCCGCGCCGACGGTGGTGGCCGCGATCGTCGCCGGCGTTGCCGGCGGCACGACCCTCACCCTCGGCCAGGCGGCCCGGCACGAGGACGTCTGGTGGTGCCCGATCACGGCCGGCCGGGTCATGGCGGTGACCGCGCCCGAGGCGACCGCGCGGGTGCGCGACTCCCTCCAGGCGGCGGCTTCAGGCGAGCCCTTCGCGTCGGTTCAGGAGCTGACCACGGCGCTGGGCTCGAACGCGGTCGTCGGGCCACTCGCCCGCGAGGCATTCGCCCGCAGCACCGCGCTCGACATGCGGCCTAGCGCTTTCGGGGACGCAGCGTTCGCCCCGGTCTCGGTGGCGCGGGTCCCGGGGATGGTCCTGCGCACCGGCGCTGACTCGTTCCTGCACCTGTTCGGCGCCGGGTACGCCCAGTACGTCTGGACCGTGTTCGCGGATGCGGCCGAGCACCTTGGCGGCCGCGCCGTGGGCGTCGACGCCTTGCCGGGGGAGGCGCGGCTTCGTGCTTGACCTGTTCCGCAAGCGCCGGATGTGGCGCAAGACCGGCGAGCTGAAGGACCGCTACGACGTCGTGATCATCGGCGGCGGCTCGCATGGGCTGGCGATCGCCTACTACCTCGCCCGCGACCACGGGATCACCGACGTCTGCATCCTCGAGCAGAACTACATCGGGTCGGGCGCCGCCGGGCGCAACACGACCATCCTCCGCTCGAACTACAAGACGCCCGAGGGCGCCTACTTCTACGACGCCTCGGTGAAGCTGTACGAGCGCCTGTCGGCCGAGCTTGGCTTCAACCTCCTGTTCTCCCAGGAGGGCCATTTGACGCTGGCCCACACCGACCGGGCGATGTTCGTCATGACCGAGCGGGCGGAGGTGAACAGCCTCGCCGGGATCGACTCCCGCGTGATCGGGCCCGACGAGGTCAAGCGCCTGGCCCCGGCGATGTCGGTCGATCCGGACGCCGTCTATCCCGTGATGGGCGCCCTGTACCACCCGCCGGGCGGGATCATCCGCCACGACGCCGTCGTCTGGGGGCTCGCCCGTGCCGCCGACGCCGCCGGCGCCGAGATCCACCCCTATCGGAGGGTGACGGGCGTCGAGCGCTCGAACGGCCGCGCCACCGGCGTCACCCTCAGCGACGAACGCAAGATCGGCGCGGGCACGGTGGTGAACGCAACGGCCGGCTGGAGCTCGACCGTCGCGGCCATGGCCGGGGTCGAGCTCCCGATCACGACCCACATCCTCCAGGCCTTCGTGACCGAGCCGTTGAAGCCGCTCTTGGACGTGGTGATCGTCTCCTCGCAGATGCACGTCTACATCTCGCAGACCGACCGTGGCGAGTTTCTGATCGGGGCCGAGATCGAGCCTTGGACGACCTACCGCCAGCAGGGCACCCTGAACTTCCTCCAGGAGTCCTCGCGGCATTCGCTGGAGCTGTTCCCACAGCTCGAGCGCGCCCGCGTGCTTCGGAGCTGGGCGGGGCTCTGCGACATCAGCCCCGACTACAGTCCGATCCTCGGGCGCACCGAGGTCGACGGGTTCCTGCTCAGCGCCGGGTGGGGCACCTACGGCTTCAAGGCCGCGCCGATCGTCGGCAAGACCATGGCCGAGCTGGTGGCGACCAATCAGACACCGAAGCTGATCGAGCCGTTCGCGCTCGAACGCTTCTACCGCGACCGCCTCGTCTCCGAGGTGGGGGCGGCCGCCGTCTCGCACTGACCAACCGAGGAGGAGAGCGCAGCAGATGAAGTCAAGCCTTGAGATCGCCCAGGAGGCCGAGCTCCAGCCGATCGACAAGATCGGGCAGAGCCTGGGCCTGGAACCGGAGGAGATCGAGCCCTACGGCCATTACAAGAGCAAGATCTCGCTGGATGCCCTGGACCGCCTGGCGGACCGACCCGACGGGAAGCTCATCTGCGTCACCGGGATGACGCCGACCAAGGCCGGCGAGGGCAAGACCACCACCTCGGTCGCGCTGACCGAGGGCATGGGACACATCGGCCGCAGCCCGGTCCTCTGCCTGCGCGAGCCGTCGGTCGGCCCCGTGTTCGGGATGAAGGGCGGGGCCGCGGGCGGCGGGTTCGCGCAGGTCGTCCCAATGGAGGACCTGAACCTGCACTTCACGGGCGACATCCATGCGATCGGCGCCGCGAACAACCTGCTCGCCGCGATCCTCGACGCCTCGATCCTGCACGGGAACCCGCACCACATCGACGCGCTGAAGGTGACGTGGAAGCGCGCAGTCGACATGAACGACCGGGCGCTTCGAAGCGTGACCCTGGGCCTGGGCGGGGCGGCCAACGGCTACCCGCGCGAGACCGGGTTCGACATCACCGCCGCGTCCGAGGTGATGGCGATCCTCGCGGTCGCCCGCGACCTTCAGGACCTGCGCCGCCGGATGGGCGGAATCACCGCGGCGTACACGCGTGACGGCGAGCCGGTGACCGCCGAGGACCTGGGCGCGGCGGGAGCCATGACCGTGCTGCTGAAGGACGCGATCAAGCCGAACCTGATCCAGACGCTCGAGGGCCAGCCCTGCCTGATGCACGCGGGCCCGTTCGCGAACATCGCCCACGGCAACTCCTCGCTGGTCGCGGACCTCCTGGGGCTGAAGCTGGGCGACTACGTGATCACCGAGTCCGGCTTCGGGTCCGACATGGGGATGGAGAAGTTCATCGACATCGTCTGTCGCGCCGGCGGCATCGTCCCCGACGCGATCGTCCTGGTCGCCACGGTCCGCGCTCTCAAGCATCACGGCGGCCTGTCCGACGACCCCCGGACGAACAGCAGCGACGGGCTGGCGGCGATCGAGGGCGGGATCGAGAACCTGAAGCGCCACCTGCAGATCGTCCGCGAGTTCGGTCTCCCAGCCGTCGTCGCCATCAACCGCCGGCCCGAGGACACCGACGAGGAGGTCGAGCTGGTCACCACGCTGGCGGGCGAGGCGGGCGCGTTCGGCGCCGCCGTCAGCGACGGGTTCGCGCAGGGCGGCAAGGGCGTCGCCGATCTGGCCGAGACGGTGGTCGCGGCCTGCGAGGAGCCGAACGAGTTCCGCTTCCTCTACGACGGCGACAGCACGATCAAGGACAAGATCGAGAGGATCGCCGAGCGGATCTACGGTGCGTCCGAGGTCGTCTACTACCTCGAGGCCGAGCACAAGCTGGAGCAGTTCGACCGCCAGGGACTCGGAGGTCTGCCCGTCTGCATGGCCAAGACCCCGCTTTCGCTCTCGGCCGACCCCGCGCTGCTGAACGCGCCGACCGGGTTCCAGCTACCGGTGCGTGACATCCGCGCCTACACCGGCGCCGGCTGGCTGGTGCCGCTGTGCGGGGAGATCCAGCAGATGCCCGGGCTGGGCAAGACGGCGGCCGCCTTCGGGGTCGACATCGACGCCGAGGGCCGAACCGTCGGACTGTTCTGATCGCCGCCCGGTAGCTTCCCCGCCGTGGCCGGGCTAGCGGACCGTGCGGTGGAAGACGCCCTGGCCGAGCTCGCCTCGCCGGACTCGCCCCCGGCGGGCGGCGTGGCCGCGGCGCTCACCTGCGCGACCGCCGCCGCGCTGGTCGAGCTGAGCGCCGGGCTGGCGGCCAAGCGGGTGGCCGCCGACGGCGAGGACGCCACCGGCCTGACGCAGCTGGGGCAAGGGGCGGGCCAGGCGCGGAAGCGGATGCTCGAGGTCGCGGACGAGGACGTCCAGGCGTACGGGCGGGTGATGGCGGGGGATGCGGCCGGCCGCGCCGCGGCCCTGGCCAGCGCGAGCGAGCCGCCGCTCGAGGTCGCCGAGGCCGCGGCGGTGGTGGCCGTGGCCGGGGCCCGGGTCGCCGCGGCTGGCGAGTGGGCGTTCACCGCCGACGCGCTGGTCGCCGCCAGGCTCGCGGCTGCCGCTGCCGCCTCGGCGGCCGAGCTCGTCGCCGCCAACCTCGCCGGCGGCGCCGGCCCCGACGGCCGCGTGGCCCAAGCCCGCGAGGCCGCCCAGCGCGCCGCGCGCGCGGCCGGCTGACCCGGGCTCATGGCCGCAATCGCGCTGGGGTTCGGGACCGCGCTCTGCTGGGGGCTCGCCGACTTCCTCGGCGGCCTGCGGACCAGGCGGCTGACCCTGGGCCTGGTGCTGGTGGTCAGCCAGCTCTTCGGCCTCGCGGCCATCGCCGTCGTCGTCGGCCTGGGGACGCTCGAGGTCCCCGGGGGCGCCGACATCGCCCCCGCGGTGATCGCCGGCGCCTGCCAGCTGGCCGGGATCGCAGCCCTCTACAAGGCGCTCGCGATCGGCAAGATGAGCGTGATCTCGCCGATCTCGGCCAGCGGCGCCGCGGTCCTGCCCGTGATCGTCGGCGTCGCCGCGGGCGAGCGTCCGGCCGCGCTCCAGGTCGCGGGGATGGCGGCGGCGTTCGCCGGCGTCGCGCTCGCCACCCGCACCCAGGGCGGCGAGGCGGGCGGCTCGCCGGGACAGGCGCTGGCGCTGAGCGCGATCGCCGCGCTGGGGTTCGGTGGCTTCTACGTGGGGATGGACGCCGCCGCCGATTCGGCCGACCCGCTTGGGGCGCTTCTGATCGCCCGCATCGCCGCGGGCGCGGTGCTGCTGGCGGTGCTCGTGGCGGCGCGCCCCCGGCTGGGCGGCTCGGCGCCGGACCTGCCCGCCCTGGCCCTGATCGGCCTGCTCGACGTGGGCGCCAACGCGTGCTTCGCTCTCGGCACCGAGACGGGGCTGCTTGAGCGTGGTCGCCGTCCTCGCCTCGCTCTACCCGGTCGGCACCGTCGTGCTCGCGCGCGCCGTCCTGGGCGAACGGCTGGCGGCCGTGCAGGCGGTCGGTGTCACGGTCGCGCTCGCGGGGGTGGCGCTGATAGCCGCAGGGTGAATAGGCTGCGGTCGTGACCCGGCGCCGGCAGCTCTCGGAGCAGATTCTCACGGCGAAACGCGCCAACGGACTGACTTGGGCCGAGCTCGCCGAGACGCTCGGGGCGTCGGTGGAGTGGTCGACCTGCGCGCTTCTCGGCCAGTTTCCGCTCTCCGAGGAGCAGGCACGAGCCGCGGTCGACGCGCTCGGGCTCGACGATGACGCGGTCGCCGAGCTCACCGCGTCACCGATGCGTGGCGGCCTCGACGACGACCGTCCCCACCGACCCGACCGTCTACCGCTTCTACGAGATCGTCCAGGTCTACGGCCCGGCCATCAAGGAGCTGATCCACGAGGAGTTCGGCGACGGGATCATGAGCGCCATCAACTTCGGGTTCACGGTCCGCCGGATCCCTGATCCCGCGGGCGATCGGGTTGAGATCGTGCTCAACGGCAAGTTCCTGCCGTACGAGTGGCGGGAGTAGGAACAACGCTCCCTGAGCCACGCTGATCGAGGGGCTCAGCCCCCTACGTCCAGGGGTACGGGCCCTTCGACGCGACGTGCGCCTCGCCCCGATCGAAGCGCCCGAGCCCGAACGCCCTCAGCCGGTCGCCGTGGTCGAGCACGTCGTCGGCTGCGAGTCGGCCGAGCGCGAGCATCTTGAACCCGTGGCCGGAGTCGACGATCGCGTAGACGTTGTCCGCCACCCAGTCGCAGATCGGATAGTTGTCGGGCGTGTGGGAGACGATCCCGCCGCCCAGGGTCATCCGCCACTCGCCCGCCTTGCCGCGGAATCGGCCGAACGCGGCGGCGAGCCCTGAGGTGAAGAACTCGCCGAACTCGGCACCGGCCGCGTGCTCGGGGTTGTCGGGGCCGTAGGGGTCCAGCACGGGCTCGTCCAGGAGCACCGGCAGCCCGCCACCGGTCACACCGGTGCCGTCCCTGCCCATCCGCAGGTAGATCCCCCAGGGGCCCGGGTGCAGGAGACGCCCATCACGGTCGGAGTGAAGCGGCCCGGCCTGATCGAGGTGCACCACCGGCGGCTCGAGCCCGGCGCGCCCGCCCAGCCCCACCCCGGGCAGGGCGAACTCGCCCTCCTGCGCCTTCCAGTAGGCGATCAGGGGCCGCGCCTCTCCGTCGCCGTCACCCGGCGGGCCGACCTCGGGGCTCAGGCCAAGCAGGCGCCACAGCCGCTCGACCCATGGGCCGGGCGCGGCCACCAGGGTCTCGCAGCCGACGCTGCCCCCGGGGGTCTGCACCGCCTTCACGGCGCCCGCGTCGAGCTCGAAGCCGGTCACCTCCACGCCCTCCTGGATCACCGCCCCGGCGGCGCGCGCCCGGTCGGCGAGGTGGCGCACCGTCTGCATCGGATCGGCCCAGCCGCCGCGGCGCTCGTGGAGGACCGCCGCCACATCGGCCTCCCAGTCGGGCCAGCTGAAGGCGAGGTAGGTGCGGCAATCCTCGGCGCCGACGATCAGCTCCGACTCATAGCCGGCCAGCTCGTGCTGCTCGCGGATCGCAACCAGGTCCTCGACCTGGCCCGGGGGCACGGCCGCGGCATAGCCGACCTGGCGGAAGCCGAACTCCTCGGCCTCCGCCTCGAACAGGTCGACGGACATCCGGATGATGTCGGTGATCGCCGGCGAGCGGTAGTAGTTGCGGATGATGCCGCCGGCGGCGCCCGAGGCGCCGCTCCCGATCAGGCCCTTCTCCAGCACCAGCACGTCGGCGCCCCGCTCGGCCAGCCGCCACGCCGCCGACAGGCCCAGCACCCCGCCGCCGACGACGATGTGGCTGGCCTTTCCGGCGCCTAGCTCCACGGGTACGGGCTCTGCGACACGGGGTGCAGCTCGCCCGTGGCGAACCGCTCGAAGCGGAACGGCTGCAACAGCGTGGAGTGCTCGCCCCGCAGCTCACGGGCGATCTCGCGGCCGACGGCGATCATCTTGTAGCCGTGGTTCGAGTCCGCGGCGACGTAGACGTTGTCGCGCATCCGGTCGAAGACCGGGAAGTTGTCGGCCGTGAAGGCGCCTGCCCCGCCGGAGCGGGCCTGCACGTAGCTTTGGCGGCAGCCGGCGAACCGCTCGAGGCAGTGCGAGAGCGCCGCGCACCACAGGTCCGGGAAGCCGGGCTCGACGGTGCCGGTCGGATACGGGTCCAGGTCGATGTCGTGGCCCAGCCGCAACGGCTGGGCCCCGCCCTGAACCGTCTCGCGGTCGGGCTTGACGTAGATGCCCCAGGCCCCCTCGCTGACCACCGCGCCGTCGTCGTCGTGCAGCGGGCCCTCGGCGTCGACGTGAAGGACGGGGGACTCGACGCCCCCGGCCGCATCGAGCGTCGACGGCGCCATAGCGACCTCGCCCTCCTGGAGGTACCAGTAGGTCCACATCGGGGCGCCGCGCTGGATCTCGCCGTCGGGATGGCGCACGTCGATCCGGTCGGGAAGCTCGAGCAGGCTCCACAGCCGCGCGATCCACGGGCCCACCGCGATCACGACCTGCTCGACCTCGATCGTCCCCGCCGTCGTCTCAACCGCGACCGCCGCCCCCGAGCCGTCGAACCGGAAGCCGGTGACCTCGACCCCTTCGAGGATCCGCGCCCCGGCGGCTCGCGCCTTGTCGGCCAGGCCCAGCATCGACTCGCGGTTGAAGGCGAAGCCGCCCGCCCGCTCGTGCAGGCACGCCGTCAGGCCCTTCGCGCGCCAGTCGGGGTAGAGCTCGCGCATGTGCGAGCGCACGGCGTCCTCGCCGGTGTAGAGCTCGGATGGGTAACCGATCCGCTGCTGGCGGTCGAACACCTCGGCCAGCTCGGCCTCCTGGGCGCGAGGCCCGAGGGCGACGTAGCCGGAGCCGTGGTAGTGAAGCGCCTCGGGGTCGGACTCCCAGATCTCGACGCAGGCGGCCATCAGCTCCTGCATCGCGGGCTGGAAGTAGTTGTTGCGGATGACCCCGCACGCGATCCCGGACGCGCCCGCGCCGACAGCCGCCTTGTCGAGCACCACCGCCTCCTCGCCGGCCTGCGCCAGGTGCCAGGCGGTCGAGAGCCCGTGGACGCCCGCCCCGATCACGAGGTGACGGGCGGAGTCGGGCAGGGCCGTCATCGAGTCATCTAGTGCTCGGGCGGCTCCCAGCCCTCGAGCACCGACGGCGTCCAGTCCTCGCCGACGACCGGCGAGTCCGAGACCCAGGGCCCGAGCTCGGGCTGGGGGAACTTGGCGTGCGCGCGCTTGAGGCGAGTGCCGTAGGAGTTTCCGCCCTGCAGGTGCGCGATCAGGACCTTGCGGGCGATCTCGTGCTCACGGCCCTCCGGGATCGGGAAGTAGATCCGCAGGAACGAGTTGGAGTAGCGGTCGAAGACGGCCGGCACCCCGTCCTCCTCCAGCAGCTCGACGTCCTCGAGCCAGTTCAGGTCCGCCCCGGGCGTGGCCGCCTCGAGGTCGATGTCCTCGACCAGCGAGAAGTCCTCCTGGTAGGGGAACCGCTCCCCCGAGAGGTACTCGGCGTCGATCGAGACGACCTTCTCGGGCTCGCGGAGCCCGTCGGCGTCCGTCACGAGCCCTCCTCGGTCGCGGCAGCGGCGGGCTCGGGCAGGAAGTCGACCGGGTTCTCGAGGTAACGGTCCAGCAGGGTGCGGATCTCGCCCAGCGCCCGCTCCTCGGTGACCCCCGGGATGTAGTCGGTCCCGGCCAGCGGCACCTTCGCCATCGCCGACGCCTCGACGGTCAGCGCTGCCAGGTCCTCGGGCTCGAGGCTGTGGACGCTCGTCTTGCCGCAGGCGCGGGCGAGCATCTGCACCTCCAGCGTGAGGGTGTGGAGGAAGTTGAAGACCCGGTTCGCCGCCTCGTCGACGTGTAGGCGCTTTCGCAGCTCCGGGTCCTGGGTCGTGATCCCCACCGGGCAGCGGCCGGTGTGGCAGTGGTAGCACTGCCCGGCCGGGACGCCGACGGTGCCCTCGTAGTCGGTGACCCCCGGGATCTCCTTGTTGCAGTTGAGCGCCATCAGCGCCGAGTGGCCGATCGCGATCGCGTCCGCGCCCAGCGCCAGGCACTTGGCGATGTCCCCGCCGTTGCGGATCCCGCCCGCGACCACCAGATCGACCTCGTCGACCAGGCCGACGTCCTCCAGCGCGCGGCGCGCCTCGGGGATCGCCGCCAGCAGCGGGATGCCGGTCTCCTCGGCGGCGATGTGGGGCCCGGCCCCGGTGCCGCCCTCGGCGCCGTCCAGATAGATGATGTCGGGGCCGCACTTGGCCGCCATCCGCACGTCGTCGTAGACCCGGGCGGCGCCCAGCTTGAGCTGGATCGGGACCTCGTAGTTGGTGGCCTCGCGGGTCTCCTGCACCTTCAGCGACAGGTCGTCGGGCCCCAGCCAGTCTGGGTGGCGCGCCGGCGAGCGCTGGTCGATGCCGGCGGGCAGCGAGCGCATCTCGGCCACCTGCTCGGTCACCTTCTGGCCCATCAGGTGCCCGCCCAGGCCGACCTTGCAGCCCTGGCCGATGAAGAACTCGATCCCGTCGGCCAGCATCAGGTGGTGCGGGTTGAAGCCGTAGCGGCTCTGGATCACCTGGTAGTACCACTTGGTCGAGAGGTCCCGCTCGGGCGGGATCATCCCGCCCTCGCCCGAGCACGTGGCCGAGCCGGCCATCGAGGCGCCCTTGGCGAGCGCCATCTTCGCCTCGAGCGACAGCGCGCCGAAGCTCATGCCGGTGATGTAGACCGGGATCTCGAGCTCGAGCGGCTTCTTGGCGAAGCGGCTGCCGAGCACCGTCTTCGTGTCGCACTTCTCGCGGTAGCCCTCGATCACGAACCGCGTGAGCGTGCCCGGGAGGAAGATCAGGTCGTCCCAGCCGGGGAGCTTCTTGAACATCGAGAAGCCGCGCATCCGGTAGCGGCCCAGCTCGGCCTTCATGTGGATGTCGTTGATGACCTCCGGGGTGAAGATCGGGCTGCGGCCGAGGACCTCTTCCCGGGCCGGGGCCTGCTGGTCGGGCGCCTTGTCGTTTGCCATCACGAGCCTCCTAGAGGACCAGCCTGCGCTCGCTCGGCTCGAGGCTGTCGTAGTTGTAGAGCTTCTTCCCGCAGACGAACTTGCGCAGCTCCGGTGGATCGCCAAGGCCGTAGATCGAGAACTTGCGCTCGACCAGCTCGGTGTCCGAGTCGTCCCACTCGCCCTCGACGCAGTCGATCCCAAGCGAGGCGATCTTCCCCCCGACGTAGATCGTGCCGTCGTACATCGAGTCGCCGAGCCCCGGCCCGACGTCGCCGCAGATGATCTGGCGCCCGCGCTGCATCATGAACCCGGTCATCGAGGCCGCGTTGCCCATGACGACGATCGTGCCGCCCTTCTGGTCGATGCCGGTGCGGGCGCCGACGTCGGACTTGACGACGAGGTCGCCGCCGCGCAGCGCGGCGCCGGCGAGGGAGCCGGCGTTGCCCTCGACCACCACCACCCCGGACATCATGTTCTCGGCGACCGACCAGCCGACGCGCCCGGTGATCTCGACCTCGGGGCCGTCGATCAGCCCGCACCCGAAGTACCCCAGGCTGCCCTCGAAGCGGAGCTTGCAGCGGGTCAGGATCGCGACGCCGAGCGAGTGCCGCGCGCTGGGGTTGAGCACGGTCACGTCGGTGATGCCCTGCTCGTAGATCAGCCAGCGCAGCTCGGCGTTGATCTTGCGGGGGGTCAGCTCGGCGGCGTCCAGCGTGGCGCGCCCGTCCTCGATCTTCGACGTCTTCGGGATCGAGTCGTCGAGCTCGACGAGCCCGCGCTCGTCCATCCGCACGGCGGGCGCCTCGCTCACCTTGTCCATACGTGCACCTCGCCCTCGTACGGATCGTGGGTGGTGATCTCGCGATCGAGCACCTGGCGGATCGCGATCTCCTCGGAGGCGAGCGCCACCAGCTCGTCGTCCTCGTAGAGCACCAGCGGCTTCGCGCCCAGCTAGTCCTTGGCGACGCCCAGCGAGTCCTCGGTCACGCAGATGTAGGTGAAGACCCCGTCCAGCTCCGTCCAGGCTGCGGTGCATCGCCTCGTCAAGCGACAGGCCCCCGGCTCATCCGCTCGGCGAGGTAGACGGCGATGATCTCCGAGTCGCATTCGGACTGGAAGCGGTGGCCCGCGCGCTGCAACCGCCGGCGCCAGTCGTGGAAGTTCGTCAGCTGCCCGTTGTGCACGACGGCGACGTCGGGGAACGGGTACGCCCAGTAGGGATGGGCGTTGGCGATGTCGACGTCGGACTCGGTCGCCATCCGGGCGTGCCCGATCGCGTGCGTCCCGACATAGTCGCCAAGGCCGTACTCCTCGGAGACCGTCTCGGCGTCGCCCAGGTCCTTGACGATCTCCAGCGAGCGCCCAAGCGACAGCACCTCGGTGTGGCGCACCCGCTCGACCGCGTCGGCGATCGCCTTCAGGTCGCCGTCGAAGCCGAACACGGCGGTCATCGTGCGGGGGGTGGCCTTGACCTCCTCGATCCGGGCCCCCGCCGCGCGCATCCGGGCCTCGACCTGGCCGCGCTGGCGTTCCACCCGCTGGTCGAGGTCGGGGTCGGTATCGCCGGGCTCGCTCAGCTTCACGTGCATCACGAACGAGTCGCCGCTCGCCGCGATAGAGCGCGAAGCCGGTGGAATCCGGCCCCCGGTGCTTCATCGCCTGCAGCATCCGGGTCAGATCACGGCCTACCTGGCGATCCGGGTCACCGTTTCGGTAGATGATCCCCGCGATCCCGCACATCTCTAGGGGAGGACCTCCAGGTACTCATCGCGCTCCCAGTCGGTGACCGCCGCCAGGTAGCGCTCCCACTCGTCGCGCTTGTAGTGGCGGAACACCTCGTAGAGGCGGCCCGGCAGCGCGCTGCGAACCACCTCGTCGGCCTCGAGCGCCTCGAGCGCCGCCCCGAGGTGGTCCGGGACCCGCTCGAACTCGGTGCCCTCCGCCAAGAGGTCGTAGGTGTTGGCCTGCTGCGGCTCGCCGGGGTCGAGCTCGCGGCGGATGCCGTCCAGCCCGGCCGTCAGCAGGGCCGCCTGGGTCAGGTAGGGGTTGCAGGCCGAGTCCACGCCACGGAACTCGAACCGGCCGCCGCTGGCCACTCGGACCGTGCAGGTGCGGTTCTGCCACCCGTAGTTGCGGTAGACCGGCGCCCAGAAGCCGAAGTCCCACATCCGCTTGTAGGAGTTCACGGTCGGCGAGCCGATGCAGACCAGCGCCCCGAAGTGATCGAGGATCCCGCCCATGAAGCGCTTCCCGACCTCGGACAGCTGCGCCGGCCCGTCGGGATCGTGGAAGACGTTCGTGCCCTCCTCGTCGACGAGCGTGAAGTGATGGTGGTGCCCGTTCGCCGATACCCCGGTGAACGGCTTCGGCATGAACGACGCGTGCAGCCCGTGATCGCGCCCGACCGCGGTGCAGATCTGGCGGTAGGTGGTGATGTTGTCCGCCGTCCGCACCGCCCGGTCGAACCGGAAGTTGAGCTCGAGCTGGCCGGGGGCGTCCTCGTGGTCGCCATAGCTCATGTCGAGCCCCATCGCCTTGCCGTGGGAGACCACGTCGAGGATCACCGGGCGCAGCTGCTCGAACTGGTTGATGTGGTAGCAGTAGGGCTTGGTGACGCCCTCCGGCGCCTCGCCGCTGCTCGCCCAGCTTCAGCCACATCATCTCGGGCTCGATGCCGCACAGGAACGTGTAGCCCAGCTCCTGCTCGACGTCGTGCGCGATCCGCTTCAGGTTCTGGCGCGGGTCGGCGTCCAGCAGATCGCCGGTCTCGGTGTCGTAGCAGTCGCAGTAGACGCGCGCCACCCGCGGGTCCCACGGCAGGCGGCAGAACGTGTCGAGGTCGGCGATCGCCGCGAGCTCGGACTCCTCGGGCCCGAACCCGATGTAGTTGTCCTCGCGGTCGGTGAAGAGGTCCGCCGTGGCGCCGTAGACAAGCTGGTAGCCGCGCTCGGCCACCTGCGGGAAGTAGCTCGCCACGACCCCCTTGCCGTTGATGTGCCCGCTGACGGAGACCTGCTGGAAGAAGATGTACTCGATCCCCTCGCGCTCGATCTCGGCGGCGATCTCCTCGATCCGAGCGGCGCGTCCGGGCGCGTTGCGCGCCTCCTCGAGCGTGGCCGGCGGCGGCTCGATCCGAGGGCCGTCCAGCACCCTCTGCACCTCGCCTGTAGCCGCCGGACTCTCGCCTGTTGCCACTATCGGCCTCCTTGCTCGTGCGGTCATCGTGTCCGGCCCAAATAGGCTCCCGTCGGTCGCTGCGGCGAGCTCCGCCCTACTATAGCCCGCGATTGGACAAAAAGGTACATATGCCTCGGCCCTCCCTGGTCGACGCAACGGAGACGGCGCTGCGCGAGCGACTTGCGCCGGGCCGCGCTCGCCAGGGTGACCGGCTTCCGCCCGAGAAGGAGCTGGCCGAGGCGCTGGGCGTCTCGCGCGGGACCCTGCGGCTGGCGCTCGAGCGCCTGGAGAGCAACGGCGAGATCTTCCGCAGGCAGGGCAGCGGCACCTTCGTCGGTCGCGTCGCCCTGGGCGCCGCCTTCAGCGAGGGCCTCGAGGTGCTCGAGTCCTACGCGTCGCTCGCGCGGCGGCAGGGGAAGCACCTCGACGGTGCGCAACCTGCAGATCGAGCAGGCTCGCACCCCGGGCTACGTCGCCGAGGCGCTCGGGATCCGCCGGGGCACCAGGGCGACGCTGATCCAGCGGACGCTGCTCGCCGACGGCGCGGTCGCGGCCCACATGCGCGACGTCGTCCATCCCGATGTCGAGCTGCCGCCGCAGGACGAGCTGCGGGACGAGCTCGACGCGGGACGCATGGTGTTGGACGTGCTGATCGACCGAGGCGTCCCGATCGCCTTCGCCGAGACGCAGGTGCGGCCCCGGCTGGTCGAGCCCTCGAGCCGGCTGGGCGAGGCGATGGACGCGACCCGCCTGGCCGCCGCGCTCGAGCTGGTGGAGGTGATGCACCTCGCGGGCGGGCAGGCGGTCCATTACTCGACCGAGGTGTTCGCGCCCGGGTCGATCGACCTGCACGTGATCCGAGGGCTCAAGCTAGCCGACGACGGCAAAGAGTCCTTAGCCTAAGTCCAGACCCCTACTCAAAGGCTTTTCTCTATGAATGATCGGGCGAGTCCGCTTGATCGGGAGCCGGCGAGCAGGTTCACTGTCGCGAACGCCAGCTGCCGAGCGAGGAGGAGTAATGCCGATCCCAGTCCGTCTGCACCGGAGCGAGCTCTGCGTGCCCGGGACCAGCCCGCGGATGCTCGAGAAGGCCCCTGGCCTGGGAGCCGACGTCGTCATGCTGGACCTCGAGGACGCCGTCGCCCCGGACGACAAGCCGGCCGCTCGCGAGAACGTCATCGCCGCCCTGCGCGAGCTCGACTGGAGCGACTGCACGGTGACCCTTCGCATCAACGGGCTCGACACCCACTACTGCTACCGCGACATCGTCGACGTCGTGGAGCAGAGCGGTCAGTGGCTCGACACGGTCCTGGTGCCGAAGGCAAGCTGCGGCGGGGACATCCACCTGGTCGCGACCCTCTTGAGCCAGATCGAGGACGCCATGGGCCTCACCAAGCAGATCGGGATCTCGGCCCTGATCGAGACGGCGCCCGGGATGCTCAACCTCGACGAGATCGCGGCGAGCTGCCCGGAGCGGATGGAGGCGCTGATCTTCGGCGTCGCCGACTACGCGGCGTCGATGCAGAGCCAGACCGCCTCGATCGGCGGCTCGGACGCGAACTACGCCGTCATCACCGATCCCGGCGACGAGGGCTCCGAGCGCGAGCTGCACTGGGGCGACCAGTGGCACTACGCGCTGGCGCGGATCGCCGTCGCCTGCCGGGCCAACGGGCTGCGCCCCATCGACGGGCCTTTCGGCGACTTCAGCGATCCCGAGGGCTACCTGGTCGCGGCTCGCCGCGCCACGATCCTCGGCTTCGAGGGCAAGTGGTGCATCCACCCCAGCCAGATCGAGCTCGCCAACGACGTGTTCTCGCCCAACGACCGGCTGGTCTCGCGGACCCGGCGGATCATCGAGGCGATGGAGAAGGCCGCCGACGACGGGTTGGGCGCCGTCTCGCTCGACGGCAGGCTGATCGACGCCGCCTCGCTGCGGATGGCGGCGCACCTGCTGACCAAGATCGAGCTGATCGAGGAGCGCCAGAACGGACACGCGCCGGTGCCCGAGAAGGTCGCGTCAAGCGGCTAGGACCCGACTCGTGGCATCCTGCACCAATGACGAGGCCGGTCGTTCTCGGGGTCGTCGGTGATTCGGCGGCCGGAAAGACGACGCTCACCCGAGGCGTAGTCCGGCTCCTCGGCGGCGGCGACAACGTCGCCTACATCAGCGGCGACGACTACCACCGCTACGAACGCCACCAGCGCGCCGAGCTGGGGATCACGCCGCTGGACCCCGCCGCGAACTATCTGGACATCCTCGGCCAGCACCTCGCCACCTGCGCGACGGCCAGCCGGTGCTGAAGCCTGTCTACGACCACCGCACCGGCACGATGGCCGCGCCCGAGTACGTGCGCCCGCACCCCTACGTCGTCGTCGAGGGGCTCCTTAACTTCCACTCCGAGGAGCTTCGCGGCGCGCACGACATCCGCGTGTTCCTGGCGCCGCCCGAGGAGCTCCGGCGCCGGTGGAAGCTGACCCGGGACTGCACCCGGCGTGGCTATACGACCCACGAGGTCTTCCGCGAGCTGGACGCCCGCGAGCGCGACGTCGAGACCTACATCCAGCCGCAGCGCCGGCACGCGGACATCGTGATGTCGTTCACCCAGGCCGAGACCACCAACCCCGAGCGGCTCGACACCCACCTGCTCCTGCGCGACTCGCTGCGCCACCCGGACCTGGCCCCGTTCCTGCGGCCCGACGGCGATGGGCCCACGCTCGTCAGGCGCGGCAGCGAGGCGCTGTTGAAGATCCCCGGCGATACCGATCCGGCCGTCGCCGCGGAGCTCGAGGAGGCGATCTGGCAGCGGATGCAGTACGCCAGCCACCTGCGCGCCGAGCGCCTCGGCGAGTTCACGATCGGGACCGATCTCCACCGCTCGGAATCGCTTGCCCTCGCCCAGACCCTGCTGCTCTACCACCTGGTCTCGACGCGGGCAGAGGTCGGCGCCGGGATCGAGCCCCACCGCGTGGACTCCCCACCCGGATCGGCTCGGACTCGGCGTTACACGCCTGACGGGCGTCTCAGCGCTCGAGCTCGACGGCGGCGCGCGCAAGCGCCTCGCGCGCCGAGGAGCGCACGTAGTCGACGAACGCCTCGACCGGCTCGGAGTCGGGTCCGACCGTGGACTTGACCACGTGCCACTGGCGGCTTTGGCAGCCCGCCGCGCGGGCGGATCGCCGCCAGCTGGCCCGATGCCAGCTCGAGCTCGACCGCGGCCTGGGACTGGAGCGCGATCCCCAGCCCCATTCGGGCGGCGTTCTTGATCGCGCCGTTGGAGCCCAGCGTGAGTAGCGGCGGCTGCAGCTGGTGCGAGCCGAGGTATGCCTCGCAGAGGCGCCGGGTACCGGAGCCCTGCTCGCGCATCAGCCAGGGGCGGCGCCGAGCTCGTCGACCGCGACCCAGGAGCGCTGCGCCATCGGCTCGGACTTGGCGGCGATCAGGACGAACTCGTTCTCCAGGAACGGGGTGCCCTCGAAGCCTCCGGTCCTCCGGCGGCCGCCCGGCTGATCGCCACGTCGGCCTCGCGCGCGCCGAGCCGCCCGAACACGTCCTGGCGGTTGCCGACATAGACGCTCACGTCAAGGTCGGGGCGGTGCTCGCGAAAGGCCCGGATCAGTGCCGGCAGCAGGTACTCGCCCGCGGTGGTGACCGCCGCGACCCGGACCCGGTCGGTGACGCCCTCGGCCGCCCCGGACGCCTGCTGGGACCCCTCCCGGAGCAGGGCCAGGACGTCGGTCGCGTAGCGCGCGTAGACCTCGCCCGCCGCGGTCGGCCGGATGCCTCGCCCGCGCGCTCGGTCAGCTGGACGCCCAGCTCGCGCTCGAGGGCCGCGACAGCGGCCGAGACCGAGGGCTGCGTCACCACCAGCTCCTCCGCCGCCGCGGTCACCGAGCCGCGGCGCAGGACGGCCAGGAAGGCGGTGAGCTGGGTCAGGGTCACGGCCATGGCGAGCGCTGACAATGTATAGGACTTTGCCTATTGGTTCGAACGTTTTTCTTAGTTTGAACGCGTGGCGCGCCTGTGCGAATGTCCCGCCATGAGCGAACAGCTAGCCCCACTCGCACCGTCCCAGAGGCTGCTCTGCGGCCCCGGCCCGACGAACGTCGATCCGGCCGCGCTCGAGGCGATGCGCCAGCCGATGCTCGGGCACCTCGACCCCGAGCTGCACGAGGTCCTGCTGGACCTCGTGGACCTCCTCCGCCAGGGTGTACCGGGCCGAATCCGGGCTGGTGCTGCCGCTGCAGTCCACCGGGACGTCCGGGATGGAGGCCGGCCTCGCGAACCTGGTCGAGCCCGGCGAGACCGTGATCGTCGCCAGCAACGGGTACTTCGGCGCGCGGATCGCCGAGATCGCCCGGCGCTGCGCATGCCCGCGTCCACGAGGTCTCCGCGGAGTGGGGCGAACACGTCCCGAACGAGCTGCTGCTCGACGCCCTCGACCAGCACCCGGACGCCGCGCTGCTCGCCGTCGTCCACGGCGAGACGTCCACCGGGAGCAGCACCCCGTCGCCGAGCTCGGCGCGGCGATGCGCGGCGGCGACACGCTGCTGATGGTCGACTGCGTGACCACGCTCGGGGGCGTCGAGCTCGACTTCGACGGCTGGGGGATCGACTACGCGTACTCGTGCACCCAGAAGTGCCTGGCCTCGCCGCCCGGCATGTCCCCCATCGCGGTCTCCGATCGCGCCCTGGAGCGGGTGCGCCGGCGCAGCATCCCGGTCGCCGTTCTCGCTCGACCTAGGGCTGCTCCGCGCCTACTGGGTGAAGCGCCCGGCGACCTACCACCACACCGCTCCGATCCTGCACATCTACGCGCTGCACGAGGTGCTTCGCCAGACGCTGCTGGAGGGCCTCGAGCAGCGGTGGGCCAGGCACGACGGAGGCCGGCCGGCACCTGCAGGAGCGGGTGCGCGCCGAGGGTCTTGCGCTCCTGGCCGAGCCCGACCATCAGCTCCCGCCGCTGAGCGCGATCCGGGTGCCCGACGGGCACCGACGGGAAGGCGGTCCAGGGGCGGCTGCTCGCCGAGGAGGGGATCGAGGTCGGCGGCGGCCTCGGGCCGCAGGCGCCCCCGATCTGGCGGGTCGGGCTGATGGGCCCGAACGCGAACGTCGAGACCGCCGACCGCGTCTTCGACGCGATCATGGCGCAGGGTCGAGAGACCGAGCGTCGCGGTGGCCTGACGCCGTCAGCCGGGAGCGGCCGCGGCCGGGGCGCTGGTGCGCGCGGCCGCGAGGGTGTTCTCGAGCAGCGAGGCGATCGTCATCGGGCCGACGCCGCCCGGGCACCGGGGAGACGGCCCCGGCGCGGCGGCGGACCGCCTCGTAGTCGACGTCGCCGGTCGAGGCCCTCGGCCCCCGGTGGATGCCGACGTCGATCACGATCGCGCCACGGCGGACGTGCGCCTCGCCGATCAGGTGCGGCCTGCCCGCGGCGGCGATCAGCACGTCGGCCCGCCGGCACTCCTGCTCGAGGTCACGGCTTCGCGAGTGACAGACCGTCACGGTGCTGTCGCGCTGGTTGAACAGCGTCGCGACCGGCCGCCCGACCAGCTCCGAGCGGCCGACGACGACCGCCCGCCGCCCCGCGAGCTCGACGCCGTGGTGATCCAGCAGCGCCAGGATGCCCTTCGCGGTGGCGGGCACGGGGGCCTCCGGGTCCCTGCGCGAACCGGGTGGCGTTGGCCAGGCCCAGGCCGTCGACGTCCTTGCCGGGCTCGATCGCCTCCAGGAGCGGCCGTGGTACGAGCCGCTCGGGCAGGGGAAGCTGCAGCAGGATCCCGCTGACCGTGGAATCGGCGTTGAGCGCGGCGATGCAGCCCTCCACCGTCTCCTGTGCGACGCCGGCATCGAAGCGGTGAAGCGCGAACGAGACGCCGGCCTCGCCGCAGGCCCGGTCGAGCGCCGCGACGCACACCTCCGTGCCGGGGCATGTGCCGACGACGATCGTCGCCAGCGACGGCGCCAGCTCGCCCGCCGCGAGCCGTCGCCGACCTGCTCCGCGACCCGCTCGCAGGCGTCGCCGGCGGCCGCGCGGCCGTCGAGGATCCGGGCCTCGCGGGAGACCGCCGGCAGGCCCGGGATGCCGTGGACGTTCGAGAAACCCAAGGCGGCCTCGCTACGAGTCCGCTCCCTTGCGGGCGAACCGCGCCGCCTCCTCGGAGCCGCCGGTGGCGTCGCCCTCGCTGTAGGAGTGGGCGCCCGCGCCGGCGAGCCGGCCGCCCTCGACGATCAGGTACTCCTCGCGGATCGGCTTGCCCGCGAAGTGGCACTCGAGGATCTCCCTGGTGCCGGCCGCGTAGCGCGCCTGCGCCGAGAGGCTCGACCCCGACGTGTGCGGAGTCATCCCGTGGTGGGGCATGCTCCGCCACGGATGGTCCTGCGGGGCCGGCTGCGGGAACCAGACGTCCCCGGCGTAGCCGGCGAGCTGGCCCGACTCGAGCGCGCGCACGATCGCGTCGCGATCGCAGATCTTCCCCCGCGCGGTGTTGACGATGTAGGCGCCGCGCTTCATCTTCGCGAGCATCTCGTCGTCGAACATGTGCTCGGTCTCCGGGTGGAGCGGGCAGTTGATCGTGACGACATCCATCCCGGGCACCATCGCCTCGGTCGACTCGTGGAACGTCGCGCCGAGCTCCTCCTCGACCTCGGCCGGGAGCCGGTGGCGGTCGGTGTAGTGCAGGCCGACCTCGAACGGCTTCAGGCGCCTCAGCACCGCGGCGCCGATCCGCCCCGCGGCGACGGTGCCGACCTGCATCCCCTCGAGGTCGTAGCTGCGGGAGACGGCGTCCGCGATGTTCCAGCCGCCGTCCTGGACGATCTGGTTCATCGGGAGGTAGTTGCGGACCAGGGACAGGATCATCATCACCACGTGCTCGGAGACGCTGATCGAGTTCGAGTAGGTGACCTCGGCGACCGTGACGCCGGCCTCGACGGCGGCGTCGAGGTCGGTGTGGTCCGAACCGATGCCGGCGGTGATGATGAGCTTCAGGTTCGGGGCCTTGGCGATCCGCTCGCGGGTCATGTAGGCCGGCCAGAAGGGCTGTGAGATCACGACCTCCGCATCCGGCAGCGCGCGGTCGAGCTCCGAGTCAGCACCGTCCTTGTCCGACGGTGACGATCAGCGTGTGACCCGCGTCCTCGAGGAATCCTGCGCAGACCCAGCTCGCCCGAGACGCACCCCAGGAGCTCGCCCGCGGTGAAGTCGAGTCCCGTCCGGGGTCGGCGTCGTCTGGCCGTCGGGATAGGACTCGATTTTCGGGACGTCATCCCTCGAGTAGTCCGGTGGATAGCCGTCGTCCGGGTCGTCGTAGAGGACGCAGAGGATCGTGGCCATGTTCAGCCTCCTTGCGGGCGAGAGTGGACTCCGCCCACTATATCCGGGGAGTGGACAAAAAGGTACATTCCCTATCGAGCAGCGTCCGAGCGCGACGTCGAGCCAGTTCCCGAACAGCCGGCGCGCGCCCGGGTGGAGCTCGCCTTCGCGGCGCTCGACGTCGGCGATGAACTGCCGCGCCGCGCTCCTGGCCGAGGGTCGCGGCCAGCGACGTGCGGTAGGCGGGGACCTCCCCCCACTCGCGCGCCATCTGGCCCGTGACCTCGAGGTGGAACTGCACGCCGTAGGCCCGCTCGCCGACGCGAAACGCCTGGTTCGACGCGAGCGGCGAGCTCGCCAGGCGCACCGCCCCCGGCGGGAGCTCGAAGGTGTCGCCGTGCCACTGGAGCGAGAGGAAGCTGCTCGTCGAAGCCCGCGAACAGGGGGTCGTCGCGCCCCTCGGCGGTGAGCTCCACGCTCGAGCAGCCCGACCTCGGCCCGCTCGGCCTCGTAGACGCGCGCGCCGAGGGCGGCGGCCAGGAGCTGCACGCCCAGGCAGACGCCCAGGAACGGAACCCCGGCCCCGACCGCCTCGGCGACCAGCCGCTTCTCGGCCGCCAGCCACGGATGATCATCGTCGTCGCCGGCGCCCATCGGGCCGCCCATCGCCAGGACCGCGTCGAACTCGCGCCAGTCCGGCAGCGGCTCGCCGCGGTCGAGCTCCACCGCGACGGCCTCCACCCCGCGCTCGCGCATCACCTCCGAGAACACGCCGGGGTGCTCGCAGGCGATGTGCTGGAGAACGAGGACGCGCATCGTCCGGCCGCGCCCGTCAGCCCTCGTCCGGGTTCGCGTTCGGTCTCGCCCTGGCCGGCCGCGCCGCCGGCGGCGGAGGCTCCTGCTCCTCGACGCTCTCGACGTCGCCGCTGTTGGCGTCGATCCGCACCAGCGCCAGGCGCTTGAAGAAGTCCGGGTCGGGGCCCTCGTCCGCCCTCGGCGATCGAGAGCGAGACGACCCAGACCGGGCGCCGGTCCAGGCCCTGGCGGAGCAGCCGGATCTGCGTGTTCTCGGGCTCGAAGTCGACCTGCTCCTTGGCCAGTGCGACCGCCTCGGCCTGGGTCAGCTGAACCTGCTCGTCCTGGCACGCCTTGGCGACGAAGAACGTGAACGCGAACAGGGCCACGACCAGCCAGCGACCCGTGGCCAGGTGGGCAGGGCCCCCTTGCGCCCGGCGTAGCCACCCAGGCGCCGGCCTCCTCGGTCGGCCAGCGCCGGCTCCGGTCGGCGCCCGTCACGGCTGAGGGAGCGGCTTGCCCGGCTCAGACGGTCGGGCGGAACTCGTCCCCGATGTTGGTGCCGAAGACGACGATGAGGACGATGATCACGCAGACGATCGAAATTACCAGCATGGCCAAGCTCGAACGCCTTGACGTGAGTCTGCTTCTCCGGGAACTCGATCTGCCGCCGTGCGGTCTCTCACTCGGTGCCCTCCTCCCCCGCGGACGCGGTCCGCGGCGCTGCGCGCCGGTGTACGCGAGCAGGCGCCGGTTCTCGTAGACGACCCAGGCGATCATGGCCAGCACCATGACCGTGATGCCGAGCCAGGTGAGGATCATGTAGGCGGTCTCGGCGCCCTCGCCCTCCTCGCCGTAGGTCGACCCGGGCCCAAAGGTCATGAAGCCCGGCGCAGTCCGCCCACTGGTCGCCGACCACGAAGTCGGCGACGTCCTCGACGCGGGCCTCCTCGGTGCCGATCTCATCGACGATGCAGTCGGGGGCGCTGTCGATTATCGCTGGCATCGCCTCTCCATCCGCCTCGGTCAAGCTACCTCACCACCTCCCTGTGCGCGGCTCGCTGCAGCGCTTCGGCAGGGACCCTCGTCCCGTCGGGCTCGATGACCAGGTCCTCGCCCACGCGTACTCGGGCGTGTGGATGTCGGGCCTCGTACTCCGCCGTGTCGAGCCCGTCGAGCTCGACCTCGGGCGGCACGCGCAGCAGGTTCAGCATCTTCAGCACCTTCGAGGCGATGTAGCCCGAGAGGAAGCCGAGCGGCAGGAACACCGCCAGGCCGAGCAGCTGTCCCCAGATCGAGCTCTCGACGTTGTTCAGCCCCGTCGGATACCCGGCGGCGAACACCCCCACCCAGAGAAGCCCCAGGAAGCCGGCGACGCCGTGGACCGCGACCGCGCCGACGGTGTCGTCCACGCGCATCTTCTCCTCGATCCAGGTGCCGGCCCAGACCACCAGCACGGCGCTCATCATCGCGATCAGGTAGCCCGAGCGTCGGCGCGTAGACGTCGGCGCCGGCCGAGACGCTGATGACCCCGGCGAGACCGCCCGAGACCGTCCAGAACGGGTCGCCCTTGGCCGCGAAGTAGGCGCCCGTGAAGCCGCCCGCGAACCCCATCGTGATGATCATCGCGATCGAGCCGAGCGTGGTCGGGCTCAGGTAGATGTTCGCCCAGCCCGGGAACGTGGTCGAGACGATCACCAGGCAGGCGGCGTAGAAGCCGTAGAAGCCGGTGAAGATCAGCATCAGCCCCATCAGCGACATGTGGACGTTGTGCGGCCTGAAGATCCGTGTCAGACCCGTCCTTCGTGTACTTGCCTATTCGCGGGCCCGAGGTTGAATAACACCCCGAGCGTGAACGCGCCCGCGACGCCGTGCACCACCCCCGACGCGATGCTGTCATGGAACCCGAACCGCAGCGTCATCCAGCCGCCGGCGCTCCAGCCCCAGGCGGCGTCGAGGATCCAGACGACCGAGCCGAGCAGGACGGCCAGGACCAGGTAGGCGGAGAGCCGCACCCGCTCGAGCAGGGCGCCCGACATGATCGACGCGGTCGTCCACGAGAAGAGGAGGAAGGCGAGGAAGAAGACGAGGTTGATGTTGTTCGTCAGGTTCGGCCCGAAGGCGTCCGACCACGGGATCCCGCCCTGGCAGGCGACGCTGGTGAAGTCGCTGCTGTTGGGCCCGATCGGCGGGAAGCCGTTCTGGTTGCAGTTGTAGATCCACCAGCCGAAGTAGTAGAAGCTCGGCGTGACGACGGCGATCGTGAGGATGTTCTTCATCGCCGTCGCGAGCGCGTTCTTGCGGCGCGCGATCCCGGTCTCGTACGTCATGAAGCCCACGTGGATGAGCCACATGAGCACGACCGTGAAGAAGTAGAACTGCTCGCCGAGAATCACGCTGTCGAGGCCAAGGCTCTCGGCGGGCGCCGCGTCCTTGAGGTCCGTGACCTGGGCGATCAGGAAATCCATCCCCGCGCGCAACGTATCCCGAGTGGGAGATCCATCGCAATATGCAACCTGGCCATACTTTTGGCCGCGGCGAGTGTAGGGTCGGGCCATAGGCGTCGCGCCACGCCCAGGACTAGGATGCGCCGATCGGCGCCCCGCTCCCAAGAGAACGGAGGTCTCGATGAACCTGCAGCCCGTCGAAGAGGGAGAGGCCGGCGGCCGCGTGCGGCGGGAGAACGAGACGCTCTACGCGGTCATCAAGACGGTCTCCTCGTCGCTCGACCTCGACCGAGTGCTCGGCGGCATCGTCGACATCGCCACCGACGCCACCGCGCTGCCACGCCTGCTTCATCTACTTCCTCGAGGGCGATCGCCTGGAGCTGCGGGCGGCCTCGCCTCGCTACTCCGAGTTCGTGGGGACGCTCGGGCTGAGCGTCGACGAGGGCCTCGCCGGCTGGGTGGCGCGGACGAAGACCCCTGAGTTCATCCGCGAGAACGCGATGGCGGACCCGCGGATGAAGTTCGTGCCCGAGCTCGAGGAGGAGGACTTCCAGTCGATGGTCGCAGTCCCGATCCTGGCCAAGTCCGGCGAGGTGATCGGGGTGGTCGTCCTTCACACCGAGGCCCCGCGGGAGTTCGACGACGACGTGCTCAACTTCCTCGTCCACACCGCCTCGCTGGTCGCCGGGGCGATCGAGAACGCCCAGCTCTACGAGGAGGCCCGGCGCCGGGTGCAGGCACTGACCACCCTCGCGCAGCTCAGCCAGGCCCTGGCGGAGGTGACCCTGAGGGAGGACCTCTACGACGCGGTCGCGCACGGCGCCCGCGAGCTGCTGCGGGCTGACGCCTGCCAGATCTACCGCCTCGATGTCCAGACCGACGAGCTTGCGCTTGCCCGCTCGGACCCCGAGGACGCCCCCGCGCCCAGCGCCCGCCCGGGCGGGGCCGGCCTGGTGTTGGACCTGATGCGGCGGGCGAACGGCCGCGGGCGCGGCGAGCGGCGCCGGGTCGCGCGCGAGCTATGGCCCGACGTCGACGAGGGCTCGCTCCTGGTGGCGCCGCTGGTGGCCCGCGACGAGCAGCTCGGCGTGCTGTGTTGCCTGGCCGAGGGCCGCCAGTTCACCGAGGAGGACGCGGAGCTCCTGGGCGCCGTGGCCAACCAGACGGCGGTCGGGCTGAAGAAGGCCGAGCTGATCGAGCGGCTGACCGCCGAGAACATCGTCAAGGACATGTTCGACGCGCTGGCCGCCGGCGCCGTCGAGACCGCCGAGACGAAGGCCAGCGAGACACGCTGCGACCTCAGCCGGCCTCATCTCTTCCTCCACGCCGAGCGCGGGCCAGGCACCGACGAGCGCCGCCCGCCTGGCCCGAGCTAGCCGCACGGCTCGAGGCACGGCTGCGAAGGGCGTATCCGCGGGCGATGGTGGACTCGCGCCACGACCGGGTGCGGGCGCTGGTGCCGCTCCCGAACGGCAACGGCGAGGGGCTCGAGGAGCTTCGCGCCGAGTGCGATTCGCTGGGACGCGACGAGCTGGTGGTGGTCGGCCTGAGCGACGCCGACCGCGGCGCGTCGGGCGCGAAGCGCCGGATGCGGGAGGCGGCCGACGCGGCGCGGATCGGCCGCTCGCTGGTGGTCGACGGCGGCGCCGTCTCCTACGAGCAGCTGGGCGCCTACCGCTACCTGGTCCACCTCGAGCTGGACGACGCGCCCCGGGATCGCTACCGCCAGTCCGTGGCGGCCCTGGAGGCCTACGACCGCCGGCGCGGATCGCGCCTGGTCGAGACGCTAGAGCGGTTCCTCGCCGACCGTGGCAGCGTCACCGCCAGCGCCCGGGCGCTCTACGTGCACCCGAACACGGTGCGCCAGCGGCTCGAGCGCATCGAGCGCGTCGCCGAGCTTGACCTTCCCAAGGAGGACCTGCTCTCGCTGGAGCTGGCCCTGAAGCTCGCCAGGCTGCATCAGGCGCGGGCGGAGCGGGAGTAGCCCGTCATGCCTCTACGCCGCGCGGCGAACGCGCCTGCGCGCCAGCCAGATCCAGAAGATCCCGAATCCGACGACGTTCAGAAGCACCACGAAGAGCACCCACCAGGCCTTCCACAGGAACGGGATCTCATCCCCCTCCTTCCACAGCTCATAGCCGGTCAGGTAGGCCATGATGAGCAGGGTCAGGATCAGGATCGGGGGAGCCCCGCCCGTGAGGATGAAGAGGATCATCGGCGCGGCGATCCTACCGCCGGGGTGACGTCGTGACGATTCGAGCCAAGCTCTACGCCGCGATCGTGCTCACCGTGCTCGGGCCGCTTGTGACGACCGCGGTGGCACTGCAGGGGATGGCGGAGCTGGGCGACCGCTTCGACGAGGTGCGCGACAGCTCCCGGTCCGAGTCGATCGCGCGCGAGCTGAAGTTCCTGGTCACGGACGTGAACGGCTGGCAGACGGCGTACGGGTACGGCGACGGCGAGTTCCGGCCGCGGTTCGTTCGCTCGGCCGGCGAGCTGCGAGACGAGCTCGACGTGGCCGCCGACGCCTTCACCGACGGGCGGGAGCGCTCGCTGCTGGACCAGCTCGACGCCGAGTTCGAGGCCTTCATGGACCTCGACGAGGTCGCCTGGCGAAGCCTCCAGGCAGGGGACGCGGACCGCACCCGCCAGATCCTGCTGGGCCCGGAGCTGGAGCGCTTCGAGACCATGGCCGCGACGGCCGACGAGCTGGCCGCCTATCAGCAGGAGCAGCGCGACAGCAACCGACGCCGCATTCGACGACGCCCGCGACGACGCCCGCCGGCGGCTGATCGCGGTGGCGCTCGGCGCCGGCGTCGTGATCATCCTGCTGCTCGTAACGGCCAACGACATCGCCCGGATGGCGCTCGAGGGCGAGCGCAGCGCCCGAGGTCGCCGACCTCCGGAAAGGCGGGACGACGCGGGCTCGTGACGCAGGACGTCCTCCTCACGCTGAGCCTGCTCCTCGGCGCGGCGCTTGCGGCGCGGTTCCTCGCGAGCCTCCTGCGGATCCCAGAGATCCTGCTGCTGGTGGCCTTCGGCGCTCTGCTTCGGGCCCTCCGTGCTCGACGTGGTCGACGTGCCCCTCGACTCGATCGGCGCCCAGCTCCTGTTCACCCTGGGGGTCTCGCTGATCCTCTTCTACGGCGGGCTCAACCTTTCGCTGGACGTGCTCCAGCGAGTGCGGGTCGGCCTCGGGATGCTGGTGATCCCGGGGGTGCTGCTCACCGCCCTGATCACGGGCGCCGTCGCCCATTTCGCCTTCGACCTCTCGTGGACCGCGGCGCTGCTGATGGGGGCCGTCCTCGCCCCCACCGACCCGGCGATCCTGATCCCGCTGTTCGTGCGCTCGCGCCTGCGAACCAAGGTCGCTCAGACCGTCGTCGCCGAGTCGGCGTTCAACGACCCGACCGGGGCGGTGCTCGCCCTGACGCTGGCCGGGGTCCTCTCGACGGGTGACGACTCGATCGCGACCCCGGCGGTGGAGTTCGCCGTGGACCTCGGGATCAGCACCGTGATCGGCATCGTCGCGGGCGTGCTGCTCGCGGCGACGATCTCCAGCCGCCGGGCCGGCATCTGGCGCGAGTCGTCGGCCGCGGCGGTGCTCGCTGTGGTCACGATCGGCTACTTCTCGCTCGACTCCGCCGGCGGCAGCGGCTATCTGGGCGCTTTCCTCGCCGGCCTGATCGTCGGGAACATGGAGCGCCTGGGCCTGGCGATGCACTCCAGCCACGAGCGCGAGCTGCGCCAGTTCGCGTTCAACATCGCCGACCTGGTGACGCTGTTCGTGTTCGTCGTGCTGGGGGCGAACATCCCCTTCGACACCCTCGGCGAGTACTTCCTGCCCGCGCTGGCGGTGCTCGCGGCGCTGCTGTTCCTGGCGCGGCCGCTGACCGTGCTGGCCTGCGTCCTTCCCGACCGGCGCGGGGCCTGGACCCGGCCCGAGCTGGCGTTCCTGTGCTGGACGCGCGAGACCGGGGTCGTGCCGGCGGCCCTGGTCGGCGTCCTCGCCGGCCTCGGGGTGCCGGACATCGACGTCTACGCCGCCGTCGTCGCGCCTCGCCATCGTGATGACGCTGATCCTCCAGGCGCTGCCGGCAGCCTGGCTTGCGGGAAGGCTCGGACTGCTGGACGGACCGCGGGGCCGCGCCGCCGCCGAGGGCGCCGAGCCCTGATGGCGCCCTGGGGAAGGCGCAGGCGCGCGCCGCGCGAGCGGCTCGGTCACGAGCGGCCCGGGGCCGTCCTGCGAGGGCCCCCGATCACCCTCAGTTGCGAGTGCGGGGAGCGGACCGAGGTGCCCTACGGCGAGGCCTGGAGCTGTCCCTCGTGCGGGCGGCGCTACGACACCGCCAAGATCCCGCAGGAGGACTACGAGCGCATCCGCCGCACCCAGCTTCGGTTCCGCATCCTGCCGGTCGCCTACGGGCTCTTCGTGTCTGGCGTCGCCGTGTTCTTCATCGTCACGGGCAACGAGTTCAGCGTCTTCTTTCTGCTCCCGATCTCGGTCATGGGCTGGTTCATGCTGATTCGGCCGGTCCATCGCAGGCGCTACCAGGAGGCGATCGCCGACCTCCCGCGCTGGGACCTGCGCGCCGAGTAGCGAACCTCGCGCCCGGCTATCCCGGCGCCGCCGCGGCGGGCTCGGCCGCCATGCCCTCCGGCATGGTCGGCGTCTCCTCCCGCAGGCGGATCTTCGTGCGGTCCTGGACCACGTGGCGGAAGACGTAGAGCAGCAGCGATACGCCGAGCACGATCAGGCCGACGCGGGTCTTGTCCCACCCGTAGCCGTACTCGTCGGCGTAGATGAAGCCGCCCCAGATGATGAACACCATGTTGATCGCGGCCAGCAGCCCGGCGATCGGCACCCAGATCGCGGACAGGCGTATCGGGCGAGGCCAGTTCGGCCGGTCTCGGCGCAGGAGCAGGAAGCCCGTTAACGCGAACACATGGGCGAGGATGTACCCAAGGTTTCCCGCCGCGAGGATCTCGATCGCGCTCGCGAAGTAGGTGATCAGGAAGATGTTGAGAAGCGCGTCGAGCGTCATCGCCCGCGCGGGGACGTTGTGGCGGTTCAAGACCCCGAGCTGTTTGACCGTCATCCCATCGCGGGCGATCCCGAACAGGGCTCTCGAGCCGTCCATCGTCGCGGTGTTCATGGACAGCAACAGGCCCGCCACCAGGCAGACGATCATCACGTTGGCAAGCCCGCTGCCGACGAGGATGTCGAAGGCCTGCGTGTAGAAGGCGATGCCGGTCGCGTCCTCGGCGACGGCCGCCGTGCCCATCGTCCCGCCGACGCCGAGCGGCAGCAGCGCATAGACCACCACCGAGAACGCCGCCGATGCGCGCAGCGCTCGCGGGGTATCCGTCTCCGTGTCGTGGTACTCGGGCGCAAACGCCGCCACCGACTCGAACCCGTACGCCGACCATCCCATGAAGTAGAGCCACACCAGCGCCAGGCCCAGGCCTCCGCCGGCTCCGATCTCCCACTGCATGTTGTCGCTCGACCAGTCCCCGGTGAGGTAGGGAAGGAACATCAGCACGAAGGCCGGGATCAGCAGCAGGCCACCGGTCACGTAGCTGAGCCAGACCGCGGGCCGCACGCCGAAGATGTTGAAGGCCCAGACCAGGCCGATCGCGACTACTCCGATCAGGATCGGAAGGGTCAGGTCGAAGCCGGCCCCGGCCTCCGCCCAGGTGGAGTCGGAGAACCACTCGGCCTGGATCAGGGTCCCGACCACCAGCCCGTTGATCGCGAGCACGCTCGACCAGGCGAACCAGTAGCCGAAGGTCGCGATCGGCCCCACGAAGGTGAAGTACTTGCGCCACGCCTCGTGGGCGAAAAGCGAGATGCCGCCGACCTTGTTCGGGAACATCGTCGCCAGCTCCGCGTAGATGTTGTTCTGCAGCGCGCCCAGGCAAACGGAGATCGTCCAGAGGACGAACGCACCGGTGGTGCCGAGGGCGCCGATGGAGAATCCCAGCGCAGCGATCAGGAATCCCGGGTTTGCCAGTGCTATGACGAACCCGTCCCACCAACTCATCGCCTTGAGTAGTTGGCGTTCCTCGACCTCGGCAGTTGCCATGGACTCTCCCCTCTCGGTTGGCCTGGGGAACCTACCTATTTGTCCAGTCGCGCGTCAGGTCCGGGTTTCCGCAACTTGGGGCTTGCGCTCGTCAGCGATCGTGAGATCCTCGTAGTTCGAGCCATGGGCACTCACCTGCGCGACCGTCATGACCGCGCCTCGACCAAAGAGGTCGAGCGCGACCCGGGCCGGCCGGTCGTCCTGGGGACGCTCGCCTGCCCGATCGACCCGGCGGCAGAGCGGATGGCGATCGAGTCGGCGCTGGAGGTCGGCTCGCCCCTGCTCGTGACCAACGTCGTCCGCCTGCCCAACTACCCGACCACCCTGATGCTGGCCGGGCCCGGCGCCGCGACGCTGCCGCACGAGGAGAAGCTCGAGGCGGTGCGGGCGACCGCCGAGCGCGCCGCCGCGCTGGGGATTCGAACCGAGCACCTCCGGGTCAGCAGCAAGCGACCGGTCAGGGCGCTGCTCGAGGTCGTCGCCGAGCGGAGCGCCGGGCTGATCGTGTTCGGCCCGGACCCCGCGCAGATACCGGCGCGCCGCTACCGGCGAGCGTCGCGGCAGATCCGGCGCAACGCGGGCTGCCTGGTCTGGATCGCGGCCGAGGCGTAGGCTTTACATCGCCGAGGGCTTGCGGCAGAATGCCGCTCTGTACAGATTTGTACAGTCGCCGGACGACGCGGAAGGAGACACGGAATGTCGGAAAAGCTGTGGGGCGGAGAGCCGTTCTGGGGCCTGGGCTACGAATGGGATCCCGACTGGGTCCTGACCGAGCGCCAGAAGGAGCTGCGCGCGAAGCTGATCGACCTCTGCGAGAGCGACCTGCGCGCCAACGCGAAGCGCTCCGACGACGAGCTCGCCTACCCCCGGCCCAACTTCGAGATCCTCGCCGAGAACGGCTTCCTCGGCCTCACCGTGCCCGAGGAGTACGGCGGCCTCGGCGAGAACCACATCGCCTTCTCGATGGTCTGCGAGACCCTCGCCCGCTACGGCTGCGCATCGACGGCGATGTGTTATGTGATGCACGTCGGCGCGGTCCAGACGATCATGCTGCGCCCGACGCCGGAGCTGGTCGACAAGTACATCCGCACGCTCGACTCCGACTGCAGAATCGGCACGCTCTCCTACTCGGACCCCCAGACCGGCTCGCACTTCTGGTACCCGTTCTCCTCGCGCGCCGAGGAGTCCAACGGCGGCTACAAGGTCAACAAGAAGTCGTCCTGGACCACCTCCGGGGGTTTCGCCGACTTCTACGTCATCCAGACGACCAGCCCGGACTTCTCGGGCTACGACGACCTGTCCGTCTTCGTGATCGACGGCGACGAGGTGAAGGCGCACCCGTCGCTGTGGGACGCGCTCGGCCTCCGCGGCAACCAGTCGGGCCCGATCGAGATCGAGGACGTCGACGTCCCGGCCGAGCAGGTCGTCGGGCCGATCGGCGACGGCGCGACCTCGAACGACGAGGCGGTCGACCCCTGGTTCCTGATCGGCTCCTCGTCGGTCTGGAATGGCATCGCGCTCGGGGCGATCGACATCGCCAAGCGCCACACGACGCGCAAGAAGCACGTCGACGTGGGGATGCGCGTCGCCGACTACCCGACGATCCAGGATTACGTCGGCGAGGCGGTGATGGACACGAACGCCTGCCGCATCTTCGTCCTGTCGGTCGCACAGGCGATGGACCGCGCCACCGACGACAACACCCGGGTGCTGGAGCCCGGCGAGACGGCTCGCGCGGACTTCCTGCACTGGGCGTGGCAGGTCAAGTTCGAGGCGGCGAAGAACGTCGCCGGGGTCGTCGACAAGATGCTGCACGCGTGCGGTGGCTCCGGCTACAAGCGCGACATGGAGCTCGAGCGATACGTGCGCGACGCCAAGGCGGGATGGGTGATGGGGCCAACCAACGAGGTCCTGCGCCAGTTCGTCGGCAAGGCGGTCCTGATGGGGTTCGACGCCCTCGACTACTGGAATCAGACCTACAATCGACGCGTGGTCGAGAACGAGCTGAAGAAGCTCGACGCGGCCGGCAAGCGCGAGCTCGCCGAGCAGCTGGTCGAGCAGGCCGAACAGGCCGAGGGAGCCGAGCCGGCCAAGGCATGAGCTGATGGCGGTTGCCGCCCGACCGGCGCTGGTGCTTCCCGGCCTGAAGCCGGTCGACCGCTCGCTGGAAACCCACTGGGTCCGTCCGGGGGCGGCTACGGCGGTCCCCCTTCACCCCGACGACCGGATCGCGGTCGTCAACCGCGACGGAGGACAGATCGCCGAGCTGACCGCCCTCGACACCGAGGGCGGCGAGGACGCGGCGGCGCTGGGCGCCCGCGCCGACGTGGACGCCACGGTGCTGCGCGAGCTGGTGCGCGACGGCGCTGCCGACGGGTTCCTGGGGGAGCTTCACGCGAATGGCCTCGTGCCGGACGACGCGCGCGCTCTGCGCCTATTCGACCGCGAGACCCCGCCCGACACGGTGGAGTCGTTCGTCGCCCAGCGCGAGGCGATCGCGATCGTCGCGGCCCCGGGAGGGCGGGTCGTCGACGGCGAGTGGCCCGCCTCCCCCCTTCTGATCGAGATCCGGAGGGCGATCCCGCGCGAGCTCGCCGAGGTCGAGCTGCCGCAACCGCTGGCCGAGCCGCGGCTGGACTTCCGGGTCGACCGGGCGAGCGCGACCGCCTACGAGGTGAAGGAGGGCGAGTACATCCAGATCATCGACGTCCAGGGCAAGCAGTGCTCGGACTTCCTTGCCTTCAACCGCAACAAGCTCGAGGGTGGCGCCGAGCGCGGGCTCGACGCCACGACCACGGTCTCGTTGTCGGGCTCCGCGTACCCGCAACCCGGGCTCTACCGCAAGAGCTTCGACGTGGACATGGACCCGCTGGTCGAGCTCGTCCAGGACACGGTCGGCCGGCATGACAGCTTCGCGCTGGCGTGCAACGCCAAGTACTACGAGGACCTCGGCTACCTAGGGCACGTCAATTGCTCGGATAACTTCAACGCGCAGGTGACCCCCTTCGGCGTGGCGCCGCGCAAGGGCTGGGAGGCGCTCAACTTCTTCTACAACACGGCCTTCGACGACGACAACCGGTTGATGGCCGACGAGCCGTGGTCACGGCCCGGCGACTACGTGCTGCTGCGCGCCGCGACCGACCTGGTGTGCGCTTCGTCAGCCTGCCCCGACGACATCGATCCGGCCAACGGCTGGGAGATCACGGACGTCCATGTCCGCGTCTACCGGCCCGAGAACCGGTTCTCGCTGGCCATCGCCCACCGCGTCACCCCGGAGGCCGACCCCGTCATGACCAAAGAGACCGCCTTTCACCCGCGCACGTCGGAGCTGACCCGCGACTTCGTCGAGTACCGCGGGTATTGGCTGCCGGACTGCTTCAAGGGCGAAGGCTCGATCGCCGAGTACTGGGCCTGCCGGGAGCGGGCCGCGATCATGGACCTCTCGCCGCTTCGAAAGTGGGAGGTCGTCGGCCCTGACGCCGAGCTCCTGATGCAGCGGGCGATCACGCGCGACGCCCGCAAGCTGTCGGTCGGCCAGGTGACCTACACGGCGGTCTGCAACGAGACCGGCGGGATGCTCGACGACGCCACCGTCTACCGGCTGGGCGACGACAACTTCCGCTTCGTGACCGGCGACGAGTACACCGGGGTCCACCTGCGCGAGCTCGCCGACGCCGAGTCGCTGCGGGTGTGGGTGAAGCAGTCGACCGACCAGCTCCACAACGTCGCGGTGCAGGGGCCCGCGAGCCGCGAGATCCTGGCGGACGTGGTCTGGACGCCGCCGATGCAGCCGGCGCTCACAGAGCTCCGCTGGTTCCGGTTGCTGATCGGCCGGATCGGCGGATACGACGGGATCCCGATCGTGGTCTCGCGCACCGGCTACACCGGCGAGCTGGGCTATGAGGTGTGGTGCCACCCCGACGACGGCCCCGCCGTGTGGGATGCGATCTGGCGGGCCGGCGAGCCCCACGGGCTGGCGCCGCTCGGCCTCTCGGCGCTCGACATGCTGCGGATCGAATCGGGGCTGATCTTCGCGGGCTATGACTTCGACGACCAGGTCGATCCGTTCGAGGCCGGGATCGGGTTCGCGGTCGTTCTCGACTCAGACGACGACTTCGTGGGCAAGGAGGCGCTCGTCGAGCGCAAGGCGCACCCGCAGCGCAAGCTGGTGGGCCTGGAGCTCGAGGGTCACGAGACCGCCGCCCATGGCGACTGCGTCCACGTTCCCGGGACGCGCTCCTCGGTGGGCGTGATCACCAGCGCGACCAGGAGCCCGACGCTGCGCAAGAACATCGCCCTGTGCCGGGTCGCGGTGCAGCACGCCGAGCCGGGGACCGAGGTCGAGGTCGGCAAGCTCGACGGGCAGCAGAAGCGGATCCCGGCGACCGTGGTCACGATCCCGTTCTACGACCCACAGAAGACCCGGCCGCGCAGCTGACGCCGACGGCGGCGGTCAGCCGCCGGACGTGAGGCGCGCGTACTGGCCGCCGTGGAACAGCAACGGAAGCGCGTCCGGCGCCCGCCGCGCGTACTCGACCTGGCCGAGGAAGAGCGAGTGGTCGCCGCCCCAGTACGAACGCACGATGTGGGCCACGAACTGCGCCGCCGAGCCCTCGACCAACGGCGTCTCGTGCACCATCGCGAAGCTGGGGCCGGGGTCATCCTCCGACGCGCGCCCGGCGAAGCGGTCGGACAGCGCGTGCTGGTCGGCCGCCAGCACGCTCACGGCGAACCGCCGGCCCTCGTGCAGCAGCGTGCACATCTTCGTCCGCCGGTCGACCGAGATCAGGACCAGCGGCGGCTCCAGCGAGACCGACATGAACGCGTTGGCCGTCATCCCGTGGATCTGGTCGGCCACGCGCGTCGTGATCACGGTCACCCCGGTCGCGAACATGCCGAGGGTCTCGCGAAGGGCCACGGCGGGATCCTCCCCCTCGATGTCCAGCTGCTCCCGAGCGGTCGGCTCGAGCGCGGTCTCGCCGATGCCCTCGGGCCCGGCCCCGACCCAGGCGCTGGCCTCGGCCAGGCTCAGGTCGAACTCCGGCGGGGTGCCTGGTGCCGGTGTCATCGAGCGCATTATCCACCGACGCCAAGCTCAAGCACCCCCGGCAGGATTCGAACCTGCGGCCTGCGGAGTAGAAATCCGCTGCTCTATCCAGACTGAGCTACGGGGGCGGGCTTGCGTCAATGTAGCCCGCGGCGAGGGCGAATTCCCCGCGCCGCGATGCAGGAATCGGATCGGCCACACCCCTGGCCGGGACTAGACTCGGCCAGCGACGGGGCGTGGCGCAGCCTGGTAGCGCGCTGCCTTTGGGTGGCAGAGGTCCCCGGTTCAAATCCGGGCGCCCCGATTCACCGGCCGGTGGTCGAGTTTCGTCAGCGGAGTTGACGTTTCTCGACCATCGGTGAGCGGCCTAGCGGGTCGGGTCGGCGACCAGCCGGTCCTCCTCCGGCGCGACCAGGATCGCGCCCTCGCCGGTGACGTAGGCCTCCTCGCCGTGAGAGACGACGTCCATCCCGATCGCCTCGTCCTGCTCGCTCGCGCGCAGGCCTCCAAGGGCCTTGATCCCGGTGAGGATCAGGAAGGTCGCGCCGAAGGCGTACAGCGGCGCCACGATCGCGGCCAGGATCTGGTCGCCGAGCAGGTCCGTCTCGCCGTAGAAGAGGCCGTCGGCCAGGTCGTTCCAGGCGATCTGCGCGGCGAACCCGATGAAGAGGATGCCGGTGAACCCGGCGATTCCGTGCGCGGCGAGCACGTCGAGCGTCTCGTCGACCCTGGTCCGCGGCCGCCACACGATCATCGCGTAGCAGGGGAGCGTGACCAGGACGCCGAGGACCATCGCCCACGCCGGGCTGATGTAGGCGCCGGCGGGCGTGATCCCGACGCAGCCGACGATGATCGCCGTCGCCGCGCCCACCGCCGTGATCCGGCGCCCCCTGAGGTAGTCGAGGAGGAACCAGGTGACGAGCGTGCACGCGGGGCAGAGCAGGGTGTTGGCGAACGCGAGCACGCTGGCGTTGTTGGTGCCGATGCCGCTGCCCCCGTTGAAGCCGAACCACCCGAACCAGAGGATCCCGGCGCCCAGCAGCACGTAGATCGTGTTGTGCGGCAAGAGCGCCAGCCGGCCGTAGTCCTTGCGCGCGCCGACGATCAGCGCCGCCGCGAGCGCCGAGAACCCCGAGCCCATCTCGACCGGGACGCCGCCGGCGAAGTCCAGCGTGCCGCCGTTGGCCCACAGCACCCCCTCGCCGCCGCTGAGGAAGCCGCCGCCGAAGACCCAGTGCGCCATCACCGGGTAGACGGCGATCGACCAGATCGCGATGAAGCCCAGGTAGGGCAGGAACCGCATTCGCTCGACCACCGCGCCGGAGACCAGGGCCGCCGTGATGATGCAGAACGTCCCCTGGAACATGAAGAAGATCAGGTGCGGGACCGTCTGGCCCTCGCGCGGCTCGAACCCCACGTCCTTCAGGAACGCGTGGTCGAAGTTCCCGATGAACCCGCTGCCCTCGCCGAACGCCAGCGAGTAGCCGACGAGCGCCCACGAGATCGTCACCACGCCCAGGGCGGCGATCGACATCATGAACGTGTTGAGGCCGTTCTTCGGGCGCACCAGCCCCGTGTAGAACAGGCCCAGGCCGATCGTCATGAACATGACGAGCGCGCCCGCCATCATCGTCCAGGCGGTGTCGCCGGTGTCGACCTTGGCGAGGATCGAAAGGTCGGCCATGGCTCAGGCCCCCACGGGCGTGACGGCGCCCTCGTCGGTCTCGCCGGTGCGGATCCGCACCGCCCGCTCCAGCGGCGACCACGAACACCTTGCCGTCGCCGACCTCGCCCGTGCGACCGCCGTCGCAGAGCGCGTCGATCGCCGGCTGGACGAAGGTGTCCGAGACGGCGACCTCGAAGCGAACCTTCTCGGAGAGGCCCATCTTCACGGTGGTGCCGCGGTATGTCTCCACCCGCTCGAGCTCGCCGCCATGCCCCTGGACGCGGCTGATGGATACCCCTCTCACCTCGGCGCGATAGAGCGCCTCGAGCACGTCGTTCGCCTTCTCGGGGCGGACGATCCCGATGACCAGCTTCAAGCTTCTCCCTTCGTCACGGGCCGGATGCGCGCGCGAGCCTATCCACGGTGGAAGGGGGTCAAGGGCAGTGGATGGCCACCCTGTCTCACAACAACCCGCAACGACCGCGAAATCCGTGTGAGCGACTAGCCTTGCCTGCCGATGGCCGAGGTCCAGCCGCTCCAAGCACTCCACTACGACCTCGCGAAGGCCGGCCCCCTTGGCGACGTCCTCGCTCCGCCCTACGACGTGATCGACGGCGCCGCGCGCGAGGCGCTGGTGGACCGCTCTGAGCACAACGCCGTCCAGCTCGACCTGCCCGAGGACCCCGCCGGCGGCGACCGCTACGACCGCGCGGCCCGGACCCTGGCCGAGTGGGTCGCGGACGGCGTGCTGGTCAACGACACCGAGCCGGCGATCTGGGCGCTCGAGCAGGTCTATACGGGCCCCGACGGCGAGCGCTATACCCGCCGGGGGTTCCTCGCGCGCGTGCGCGTGACCGAGTACGGACCGGGCCTGGTGCGCCCGCATGAGCGCACGCAGCCGGGGCCCAAGCAGGACCGCCTGGACCTGACCCGGGCGACGCGTCACAACCTCTCCCCCATCTTCAGCCTCCACCCCGGTGAGGTCTGGAGCGCGATCCAGCCCGCCCTGGGCGAGCCCTGGGGCGAGGCGTCCGACGACGACGGCACCACCAACCGCGTGTGGCGCGTGGGCGACGCCGAGGTGATCGCCGCCGTCACCTCCCGCCTCTCCGACGCCGAGCTCCTGATCGCCGACGGCCACCACCGCTACGAGACCGCCCGGGCCTACGCGCAGGAGGTCGGCGGCGAGGGCGCCCACGACTACACCCTGATGTGCCTGGTCTCGCTCGAGGACCCGGGCCTCACCGTGTTCGGATATCACCGGCTGCTGGGTGGCTTCACCGGCACCGACCGGCCCGAGGTCCTGGCGCAGGCGATCCGCGAGCACTTCGAGGTCGAGGAGGTGGACGAGGCACGGATCGACCCCGCCGGCGAGACGGGCGTGGGCGTCTTCGGCTACATCGACTCGCACCTGCGCCGGTCCTTCCGGCTGCGGCTGAAGGACACGGACCTGATCGACGAGCTGCTGGCCGAGTGCTCGGAGGGCTACCGCCGGCTGGACGCCGCGATCCTCGAGGAGCTGATCCTGAAGCGAGCCCTCGGCATGACGGCCGCGGACGTCGAGGCCAAGCGGGGCCTCGGCTACGCCAAGAGCGTCCCCGAGGCGCTCGCCAAGATCGACGACGACGGCGACTTCCAGGTGGCGTTCCTGCTGCGTCCCACGCCGGTCGAGCAGGTCCGCGCGGTCGCGGAGGCCGGCGAGACGATGCCCCCCAAGTCCACCTTCTTCTTCCCCAAGGTCCCCACCGGCATCGTGTTCAATCCTCTGCGCTAGATGAACGGGCCCAGGATCTACACGAAGAAGGGCGACGACGGGACCACGTCGCTGTGGTACGGCGGGCGAGTCGTCAAGTCGGGCGCCCGCACCGAGGCCTACGGATCGGTCGACGAGGCCGGCTCGGCCCTGGGCGCCGCCCGCTCGATCTGCGAGCCCGACGAGGCGGAGGTCGCAGCGGACGTCCTGCGCATCCAGAACGACCTGTTCATCGCCGGCGCCGAGCTGGCGACCGCGCCGGAGGCCGCGGATCGGCTGGAGGACGGCGTCTCGCGCATCACATCCGCGATGGTCGATGGGCTCGACGGCATGATCGACCGCTACATGGACCGGGTTGAGCTGCCGCCCAAGTTCGTGATCCCCGGCGGCCGCCCCCTCTCGGCCGCGCTCGACGTCGGGAGGGCGGCGATCCGCCGGGCCGAGCGCCGCGTGGTCTCGCTGGCCGCCCAGGAGGAGATCTCGCCCGAGGTGGTGCGCTACCTGAACCGGGCGTCCGACGCCGTCTACGCGATGGCCCGCTTCGCGGACGTCGACGACCCCGAGCTGTTCGCCGGGCGCGACGCCTCGAAGGACGGCGGTTGACCGCGATCCGCGCCACCGCCAGCCGGCGGGAGGGCTACACGCACGACGTCGAGGTCGACGGCCACTCCCTCGTAGTCGACGAGCCCGTCGACCGCGGGGGCGCCGATCGGGGACCCTCCCCCACCCGCCTGATGGCGGCCGCGTTGGCCTCGTGCACCGCGGTGACGATCGAGATGTACGCCAACCGCAAGGAGTGGGAGCTTGGCGACGTCGTCGTGGACGTGGACATGGAGTCGACGACCTCGGGGTCGCGCTCGTTCACGGTGACGCTGAGGGTCGAGTGCGACCTAGACGACGAGCAGCTCGATCGCCTGCGCGTGATCGCGGGCAAGTGCCCGGTCCACCGGGCGCTGGCAAGCGAGACACCGGTCACGATCGAGGACCGGATCGAGCGCGCGTAGATGGACCGGGCGCGCCGGTGAGCGCGGACCGCCTGGCCCAGCTGCGCGCCGCCCTGCTCGACCCCGCCGAGGCGGCCACGATGGACGCCCACGGGCGCACCGAGGCGGCCGTCCTCGTGCCGCTGCTCGGCGCCGAGGCGGATCCGGAGATCGTCTTCACCGAGCGCCGCCACGACCTGCGCCGCCACGCCGGCGAGATCTCGTTCCCGGGCGGCCGGCGCGACGCGCCCGACGAGGAGCTGCTTCAGACAGCGCTTCGTGAGGCGAACGAGGAGATCGGCCTCGACCCCGGTGACGTCGAACTGGTCGGCGCGCTTCCCCCGATCGGCACCTTCGTGACCAGCTACAAGGTCCACCCGTTCGTCGGCGTCATCCCCGACGCGTCCGAGCTCCAGCCGAACCCTGACGAGGTTGCGGCGGTGCTTCGCTTCCGCGTGTCCGAGCTGCGGCAGGTGTTCGCGATGCGCCGGCTGGTGCGCATGGGGCTGCCGATCAGGACGCCCACATACCTGATCGGCGACCACCTGATCTGGGGCGCCACCGCCCGGATCCTGGGCGAGCTGCTGGACCGGATCGCCCCGCAGCCACCCTGACGGTTCCCGGTTGCGAGCTCGCCCGACCGGGCATAAGGTTTGTGCGATGGGAGACGAGGAACGGCGCCAGGAAGGGCCCGCGGACGGGTCGTCCGACGAAAAGGACGTCTCCGACATCACGGCGCCCTCGATCGGGCCCGAGACGACGATCGAGCGCGAACCGCCCAAGGAGCGCCTGGCCAAGCACGAGCAGTCCGACGTGGACGCGATGGGCCGGGACAAGCGGCGCCAAGTCATCGGCGGCAGCTACGCGCCCAGCTTCGCTCGCCAGGCGACGACCTACGGCGGCGTGCTGGCGATCGTGGCCGCGATCATCATCGGCTTCATCATCCTGGCCGGCAAGCTCGACCAGCCGCCCGAGGAGATCGAGCCCAGGGCGCCGTGGGCGGACCCACAGGCCGAGCAGACGCCCCCCTCACCGCTGCAGTAGCGCCCGCTCTCCCGCGACGAGCATCGCCTCGCGCCAAGCATCCGGCTCGGCGGGGTCCGTGTCCACGACCTCGACCGGAATCCGCCACCGCTCCGACGCCGCGCGCGCGATCCGCGCCCCCTCGGCCAGGTGTGCGGGGGGCGTGCTTCCCGCCGCCTCGAAGACCAGCCCGCGCACGGGCGTGTCCACCAGCTTCTCGAACAGGGTCTCGAGCCGCTCGCCGTTGATCGCCGCGAGGGCCTCGGCGTTCCCCCGAAGCGAGCCCAGCAGCCAGTAGACGATCGCCACCCCCTCGATCCGGTCGAAGACCGAGCCGATCATCGCGGGGTCGGCGACGACGCCCTCGATCCCGGCGTCGCCGATCTCGGCCAGGCGCTCCTCTGACCGCGTCGTCCCCCGCACCTGCCAGCCGCGCTCGCCCAGCGCGGAGCCCAGCGACCGCCCGCGGCAGCCGCAGCCGACGATCAGCGCCCTCGCCATCGCCTCGGGGCCCGACCCGTCTCAGGCGGGGCGGGAGCCCTCGCCGTCGTCGCTCAACTCGGGCTCGGGCTCGGGGCCCGTCATCTCGGGCCGCGCCCTGGCACGGACGTCCTCGTCCTCGGCGACCATGCGATCCAGGTCGTTCGAGGTCATCTCGGCGGCGCCCGCGGCGGCGGCGCATCGCGTTCTGCGCCTCCATCATCTGGCGGACGTCGTCGACCTCCAGGCGCGCCTCGTCCTCGTACGAGCGGGTGGGCTTCCAGTCGACCAGGTCGGCGCCGCTGCCCGGATACGCCCGGCCGAGCAGGACCAGCACCACCACGACCAGCACGATCATCCCCGTCGAGACGAGCACGAATTCCACGCGTCCACCTTAGAACGTGCCGCTCGTCCCGGCTGTGGGAGCTCCGCCGGCGCGGTGGGCGGGGCGCGGCATCCCGATGGGCTTCGGATAGCCTCGCCTGGCGATGAGCGTTCCCGAGCTGGCCAGCGTCAACGGTGCGATCACCCCCACGGCGGAGGCGACGATCCCGCTCGCCGACGACGGCTTTTACCGCGGCGACGGCGTCTTCGAGGTGATCCGCCTGTACGCCGGCCGGCCTTACGCGCTGGACGAGCACCTGGACCGCATCGAGCGCTCGGCCCAGGCGATCGAGCTGGCGGTGGAGCGCGCGCCGCTGGAGCGCGAGATCGCGGCGCTCCTGGAGGAGTTCGGCGACGGCGAGGCGCAGCTACGCCTGGTCATCACCCGAGGCGGCCGGCGAATCGCCGCCACCGAGCCGCTTCCGGACAAGGGCGTCACGGTCACGCTGGCCACCGTGGCCTACTCCCCCACGATCATCCTCACCGGCGTCAAGTCGCTCTCCTACGGCGCCAACATGCAGGCCACCCGCCTGGGCCAGGCGCGTGGAGCCGACGAGGCGCTTCTGGTCAGGCCCGACGGCATCGTCCTCGAGGCGCCCACCTCCACCATCTTCTGGGCCAGCGACGGCGGCTCGCTGAAGACCCCCGGCCTCGGCTCCGGCATCCTCGACTCGATCACCCGCCGGCGGATCGTCGAGGAGCTGGAGGTCGAGGAGGGCGAGTACACGCTCGAGGACGTGGGCGTGGCGACCGAGGCCTTCCTGGCCTCGACCGTGCGAGAGGTCCAGCCGATCACCCGGATCGACGACCACCGGCTGGAGCCCGGCGGACCGCGGACCACCAAGGCGCGCGAGGCATTCGACGCCGTCGTCGCCCGCGCGCTCGGATAGCGCCCGGCGCGCCGGAGCCTTAGGCTCCCCGCCTTGGCGTTTCAACTCTCCGACGAGCAGCGGCTGATTGCCGAGACCGCGCGCGACTTCGTCGACAACGAGGTCGTCCCGCGTGCGCGCGACAGCGACCGCTCGGAGACCTTCGACGCCGACCTGGCCCGTCGCCTGGGGGACATGGGCTACCTGGGCGCGCCGGTCGCCGAGGAGCACGGCGGCCGCGGCCTGGACTACGTGAGCTACGGGCTGATCGTCGAGGAGGTCGGCCGGGGCGACTCGGCGATGCGCACCGTGGTCTCCGTGCAGACCTCGCTCGTCTGCGGCTCGATCGAGCGCTGGGGTAACGAGGAGCAGAAGGGCCGCTGGCTGCCGCGCCTGTGCTCGGGCGAGGCGTTCGGGTGCTTCGGGCTGACCGAGCCCGACACCGGCTCGGACGCCGCCTCGGTCCGCACCAGGGCCGAGAAGATCGACGGCGGCTGGAGGATCAACGGCCAGAAGATGTGGATCTCGCTGGGCAACGTCGCCGAGGTGGCGCTGGTGTTCGCCCAGACCGACCCCGGCCAGGGACACCGCGGGATGGCGTGCTTTCTGGTGCCGACCGAGTCCGAGGGCTTCTCGTCCCAGGAGGTGCACGGCAAGCTCGGCCTCCGCGCCTCGGACACCGCCTCGCTGGCCCTCGACGGCGTCGAGGTCGGCGACGAGGCTCTGATGGGCGAGGTGGGCGACGGGTTCAAGATCGCCATGTCGGCGCTCGATTCCGGCCGCTACTCGGTCGCCGCGGGCTGCGTGGGGATCTGCCAGGGCTGCGTGGATGCCTCGGTCGCCTACTCGACCGAGCGCAAGCAGTTCGGCGTCCCGATCGCCAGCTTCCAGCTGGTCCAGGAGATGATCGCCGACATGATCGTGCGCCGCGACGCCGCCCGGCTCTTGGTCCGCCGCGCCGGGGAGCTGAAGGACGCGGGCGAGCCCAGCACGATCGAGACCTCGGTGGCCAAGCTGTACGCGACCGAGTCGTCGGTCGAGTGCGCGAACCTGGCGATCCAGGTCCACGGCGGCTCGGGATACGTCGACGACCATCCCGTCGAGCGCTACCTGCGCGACGCCCGCGTGACCACCCTGTACGAGGGGACGTCGCAGATCCAGAAGCTGATCATCGCCCGCGACGCAACCGGGATCAACGCGATGACCCCGGTGCGTGCCGAGTAGCGGCCGGATGGGCGAACTGGTCCTGACGACCGTCGCCGACGGCGTCGCCCTGCTGCGGCTGAACCGCCCGGAGGCCCGCAACGCTCTCTCGCCCGAGTTGATGGAGCGACCTGATCGGCGAGCTCGAGGCGGCCGACCGCGACCCGGCGGTTCGCTGCATCGTGATCGCGGGCAGCAACGAGGTCTTCGCCGCGGGCGCCGACGTGCGCTCGCTGGCCGAGCGTCCGTTCCACGAGGCGCTCCTCCACCCCGCCGCCGACTTCTGGCGCCGCGTCGCCTCCTGTCGCACGCCGCTGGTCGCGGCCGTCTCGGGCTGGGCCCTCGGGGGCGGCTGCGAGCTGGCGCTCTTGTGCGACCTGATCGTGGCCTCGGAGACGGCGACGTTCGGCCAGCCCGAGATAACCCTCGGGATCATCCCGGGCGGTGGCGGCACGCAGCGTCTGGCGCGCGTGATCGGCAAGCAGCGGGCGATGGAGCTGGTGCTGACCGGCCGTCACTTCGACGCGGCCGAGGCCGAGCGGCTGGGCATCGTCAACCTCGTCACGAAGAACCGGGACTGGCTGGACGAGGCGATGGCGCTCGCCGGCCGGGTCGCGAAGCAGGCGCCGCTGGCCGCCCGACTGGGAAAGCAGGCCGTCCTCGCCGCCGACGAGACCGCGCTCGCGGCCGGCCTGGAATACGAACGCCGCCTGTACGAGCTGGCGATGGCCAGCGAGGACCGGGTGGAGGGCACGACGGCCTTCCTCGAGAAGCGGCGGCCGGAGTTTCAGGGGCGTTAGCTGTGGCGAACCTCTTCGACCCGGACTTCGACTCGGAGAACGACCGCCCCGGCTTCGCCACGCGGCGCGCCAAGCTGGGCGAGCAGGCCGGCGCGGACCGTCTCGGGGCCAGCCTGTACGAACTGGCGCCGGGCTCGGCTGCCTTCCCGCTCCACTACCACCTGGGGAACGAGGAGCTGCTGATGGTCGTCAGCGGCGCCCCGGCGTTGCGCACGCCGGAGGGCGAGCGCGTGCTCGAGCCGGGCGAGATCGTGGCCTTCCCGGTCGGCGAGGCCGGCGCGCACCAGGTGGTCAACCGCGGCGCCGAGCCGGTGCGGATCCTGATCGTCAGCGAGATGAACTCGCCCGACGTGGTGCTCCGGCCCGAGTCGGGGAAGCTCAGCGCGTTCGGACGACCGCCAGGATCCACCAGGGACGGGATCCACGACGTCTACTTCCGGCGCGACTCGACCGACCTCTGGGACGGCGAGGAGCCGCCGGAGCCGAAAGGTTGACCGTCGGGCGGATCGGCGTCGCGGGCGCCGGCACGATGGGTGCCGGCATCGCCCAGATCGCCGCGCTGGGCGGACACGAGACCCGCCTTCACGACCCGCAGCCCGAGGCGCTCCAGCGGGGCGCCGACCGCCTGCGCGACCAGCTTCGCAAGGGCGCCGAGCGAGGGCGATGGAGCGCGCCCGAGGCGAAGGAGGCCTGGGCCCGCGTCAGCGTCACGCCCGAGCTCGCCGGCCTCGAGGGCTGCGACCTGGTGGTCGAGGCCTGCCCCGAGAACCTGGCGCTGAAGCGCGAGCTGTTCGAGGCGCTGGCCGGGATCTGCGGCCCGGCCGCCGTCCTCGCCACCAACACCTCGTCCCTCTCGGTCGCGGACGTCGCTGCCGGCGTGCCCGGCCCCGAGCGGGTCTGCGGGATGCACTTCTTCAACCCCCCGGCGCTGATGAAGCTGGTCGAGGTGGTCGCGACCGCGGACTCGGCCGAGGAGCACCTGCAGGCGGTCGAGGAGGTGGCGCGCGCAATGGGCCGCCAGCCCGTGCGCTGCACCGACTCGCCCGGCTTCATCGTCAACCGCTGCAACCGGCCGTTCGCGCTCGAGTCGCTGCGGATCCTCGACGAGGGCGCCGCAACACACGCGCAGATCGACGCGGTGATGCGCGAGGACGGCGGCTACCCGATGGGGCCGTTCGAGCTGATGGACCTGATCGGCATCGACGTGAACCTCGAGGTAGCCCGCTCGTTCTACCGCCAGCGCCACGAGCCACGCTGGCGCCCCCATCCGATCCAGGAGCGGATGGTCGCCGAAGGCCGGCTGGGGCGAAAGAGCGGGCGCGGCTTCTACGACTACGCGGAGGGCGCGATGGCGCCCGACGGCGCCGCACTGGCCCCGCCGGCGCCGGCGCGCCGTGCTGGAACGGGTCGTGAGCCAGCTTGCCAACGAGGCGGCCTTCGCCGCCGGCGAGGGGGTGGCCGCTCCCGCCGAGATCGATTCGGCGATGCGCCTTGGCCTGAACCACCCGCGCGGCCCGTTCGAATGGATGGACAAGCTGGGGGCCTCGAGGGTCGTCATGACGCTGGACGCCCTCCACCAGGCAACCGGCGACGAGCGCTACGAGGTCGCTCCATGGCTCAGCCGCAGTAGCGCCTAGCGACGCCGACCAGCGTCCGAGCCACCGCGTCCGTGTCCGGCAGGTTCACCCACTCCTCGGCAGCGTGCGCGCCCTCGCCCCCGGGCCCGAAGAGCACCGTGGGAATCCCGGCGGCGGCGATGAACGCGGCATCGGTCCAGTACCCGGCGCCCCCCATCGCCGGCACCGCTCCCATCACCTCGGCGCCCGCCGCGCCCAGGGCGCTCACGATCTCGGCGGCCTCGGCCACCTCGAAGGGCTCGCGGACGATCCCCATCCGCGCCGTGGCCCGCAGCCCGGGATCGCGCTCCCGGCAGGAGGCCAGAAGCGCGGCCAGCTCGCGCTCGACATCGGCGGCGCTCTCGCCCGGGAGAGTCCGGCGCTCCAGGCTCACCAGGCAACGGGCCGGATAGCTGGACAGCTCCTCGCCGCCCTCGATCAGCCCCGCGTGGAGCGAAGGCCGCCCGAGAAGCGGATGGGCACGTTCTCCGAGCTTTGCGTCGAGCTCGCCAAGGGCCGTGAGGATGGGCCCGGCCTTGACGATCGCATCGACGCCCAGGTCATGGCGCGAGCCGTGGGCGGCGTGTCCGGTGACCTCGATCTCCGACCAGACGAAGCCCTTGTGGGCGACGATCAGCTCGAGCTCGGTGGGCTCGGTGACGATCGCCGCGTCGGCGGTGAGATTCGCCAGCACCTCCTGGACGCCCAGGCTCGCGTGCTCCTCGTCGGCGACAACGGCGCAGACCACGTCGCCGCGAAGCCCGAAGCGCGCCGCCTCGCGGCAGGCGACCAGCGCCGCGGCGACGCCGGCCTTCATGTCGTAGGCGCCACGGCCGTAGAGGCGATCGCCTTCGAGTCGCGGCGAATGCGGATCGCGCATCCCCGCGACGGTGACGGTGTCGCTGTGGCCACAGAGCAACAGGGTCCGCCCCCCGCCCCTGCCGCGGGCGCGAACCACCACGCTCGGACGGCCGAGGGTTCCCTCCAAGACCTGGACCTCCAGCCCGCCATCGCCCGCCCAGGAGGCGACGAAGGTCGCGATCTCGCTCTCGCCCGCGCCCCCGGGCACCAGCGACGGATTGACCGAATCGATCGCGACCAGTTGCGAGAGGAGCTCGGCTGTGGGCTCTCCAGTCACGCCACGGGACGCGGGGACGGGGACGGTTCGGGCGCCACCGCCTCGGCGCCCCGGGGTATCGCACGTGAGCGCCAGGGCATCCGGCCCTCGGCCGCCAGCCAACAGCCGGCGAGGATCAGCGCCAGCCCGATTAGCGTGACCACGGTGACGCTCTCACCCAGGAGCAGCGCGCCGTAGGCGACCGCGAAGCCCGGGATCAGGTAGGCGACGATAAGGGTGCGCGCTGGTCCTACCGACACGAACAGCTCGTAGTAGATCGCGAACGCGAGCCCGGTTCCGACCACTCCGAGCAAGACCACGGCGAGCACAGGGCCGGCGCCCGGGGCGGCGGATGGAACCGACGCGATCGCTGCCGGCGCGAGCCACACGGCGCTTCCGGTCATGACCGCGGCTGCGACGCCCTGGGGCTGCGCGTCCCCGAAGCGGTGCTTGACGATGAACCCACCGACCGCATATCCAAGTCCGGCGAGGACCACGGCGAGGCCGCCGAGCAGCGCCATCGCGGAGCCGTCGAGATCGAGGCCGAGGAGGATCACCACTCCGACGAATCCGAGGATCACCCCGACCAAGCGCAGACCGGACGACCGTTCCTCGTGATCGACCCAGACGGCGAGCACCGCGCCGAAGAGTGGCGCCGTGGTCATGAGGATCCCGGCAAGCGATGAGGTGATCTCCTGCTGGCCGGCGGCGATGAGAAGGAAGGGGCCTGCGACCTGCACCGCCGCCAGGATCATTACCTCCGGCACCCTGCCACGAAGCCCGGCGAGCGCCCCCGACGCCCGCGCGAACGCCATCAGGACAAGGGCCGCCAGCGCGATCCGGGCCCACGCGAGCAGGCCCGGCGCGAGGTCTCGCAAACCGATCTCGATCAGCAGAAAGCTCGCGCCCCAGATCGCCCCCAGGGCGACCAGCAATGTCCAGGCACGGCGGTCCATCGACCCGAGGGTAGGGGCAGGGCGAAGGGGCGGCCATGCGGATCTCTTCTAGGCGGTATCAGCCCGCACTGGTAGCCTCGGCGCGCAGGGACTGGATGGCATGGACGTCGGACGGCGAATCAGAATCGGGATGGCCGCGGGGGTGGCGGCCACCGCCGCGCTGATCATCGCGCTTGCCGGGACGGTGGAAGCGGGCTCGCCGCTGCTCCTGCCCGATCTGCGGACGGTCAGCCCCGGCACGGACGCTCTGGACCTGCGGGTCGCCAACAAGTCGGGGCGCATCATCCTGCGCGTCTCGAACATGGTCGGGAACTCGGGCGAAGGGCCGATGGAGCTGTACTCGAGCACGGCCACCGCCACCGGCGGGCCCGGGGGCCTCACCGACTGCACCGAGGGGGAGTTCCCCGAGCCGGTTGGCGCCGACCGAGACGCGAACCAGCGGATCTACGAGGACACCGACGGGAACGGTGACTTCGATCCCGCGGAGGACGGCGTCGGCCAGACCCCCAAGGTCGGCTGCTTCGAGTACCACGCCGCCCACGACCACTGGCACTTCCAGGACTTCGCGCAGTTCCGGCTCGAGACGGCAGGAGGGCGAGGAGATACCCGGCATCGAGCCCTCACGCAAGATCGGGTTCTGCATCTTCGACGGCTATCCGTACCCCAACTTCTCCGGGACACCGGACGAGGGCACCTACTCGGGCTCCGGCTGCAACGGGGGCGACCCGAGTACGGGGCCCGACGGCATGGGACTCTCGGTCGGCTGGGCGGACCTCTACCACTACTTCACGCCGGGCCAGCGCCTGAACATCACCGGGGTGACGCGCGGCACCTACTGCTTGGTCTCGGTCGCGAACCCGCCCAACGGGCCGTCCCAGATCCAGGAGCTCGACACGGCCAACAACGACCGGCGCAAGCCGATCCGGCTGAACCCGAACCAGGACAGGGTGAGGTTCCTGAAGGGCGGCTGCTAGCCGCTAGGACGCGGCGGTAGCCGGCGTCGGGGCGACCTCGACCGGCTCGCCGCCCTTCTGCCAGTGGGCCTCCGGCGAGGGAGGCGTGTCGCGCAGGTACCACTCGGCGTCCAGGGCGCCCATGCAGCCGGTGCCGGCCGCGGTGACCGCCTGGCGATAGGTGTGGTCGACCAAGTCGCCGATCGCGAAGACGCCGTCGAGGTTGGTCCGGGTCGAGCCTGGCTGGGTGAGGACGTAGCCGTTCTCGTCGGTGTCGACGACGCCCTCGACCAGCTCCGAGCGCGGAACGTGGCCGATCGCGACGAACGCGCCCCCGACCTCGAGGCTCTCCTCTGCGCCGGTCTCGGCGTTCCTCAGCCGAACGGACTGGATCTTCCCGTCCTCGCCGGCGACGAACTCCTCGGGCACGAACGGGGTCTTGAGGCTGATGTTGTCGCGCTCGGACGCGCGGTCGAGCATGATCTTCGACGCCCTGAACTGGGGGCGGCGGTGGACGATCTTGAGGTCGTCCGCGAACTTCGAGATGAAGATCGCATCCTCCATCGCCGAGTCGCCGCCGCCGACCACGACGACGTCCTCGCCCTTGAAGAAGGCGCCGTCGCAGACGCCGCAGGTCGAGACGCCACGGCCGGCAAGCTCCAGCTCGCCGGGGATCCCCAGCCGGCGCGGCTCGGCGCCCATCGCCAGGATGACGGTCTGGGCGAGATGCTCCTCGTCGCCGATCACGACCTTGTGGACGCCGCCGTCGGTCAGCTCGAGGCTGGTCACGTCGTCGGTGACGAAGCGCGTCCCGAACCGCTCGGCCTGAGCGCGGAACTGCTGCATCATCTCCGGGCCCATGATCCCGTCGGGATAGCCCGGGTAGTTCTCGACGTCGGTGGTGTTCTGGAGCTGGCCGCCCCACTGGAAGCCCTCGACGACCAGCGGCTCGAGGTTCGCGCGCGAGGTGTAGAGCGCCGCCGTGTAGCCGGCGGGGCCACCCCCGACGATGATCACGTTCTCGACCACCCTCTGCTCACTCATCTGCATTCGCTCCTCGATTCGATCGGATACCCACTACATCAGGTTGGTCGGCGCGGGTGCCCGGTTCGCTACACATCATACTTTACTTTCTGAAGTAATGGACTGCGGAGAGGTCGAGATCGACCCCGGAAGCGACTCGGCCACGCTCGTTCCCGACCGCCGGGCGCCCCCGGTCCTCCTGCCAGCGCGCGACCGTTCGCCGCAGCTGGAAGAACGCCACGATCCCGGGCGGGATCGGCAGCCAGAACGCGATCAACCGGTAGACGAGGACGGCGGCGAAGACCTCGCTGCCCGGCAGGCCGAACAGGACGAAGGTGCCGATCAGGCCGGCGTCGACCGCCCCCACCCCGCCCGGGACGAACGGGATCAGGTTGGCGACCATCCCCACGAAGAAGCCCTGGACCACCACGCCCAGGGGGACCTCGACGTCGAAGGCGTGGAAGCTGGCCCACAGGATCCCGATGTTCGCCGCCCAGAAGCCGATCGCCCCCGCGACGGCCAGGCCGCCGCGCGACGGGTTCCGGACGAAGTCGATCGCCGTCCGCACCCCGCTCGCCATCGAGGCGGGGACCGACGCGAGGCGCTGGACCAGCCGGCTGCGGCGATAGCCCCTGGAGTAGGAGCGCATGCGCCGCTCGAAGTCCTCTGGGAGCAGCGCGATCAGCAAGAAGAGCGCGATCACGACGCCGGCGATCGCGGCGGGGACGATCGTGAGCCCGCCCGGGTTGGGCCCGTTGAACACCCCGGTCCGCAGCAGGATGCCGTTGATGATCACGGTCAGCATGTAGACCGCGTAGAGGAGGACCAGGAAGGCGACCATCCGGCAGGCGCTCTGGCGGCGCGGCATCCCGGCCTTGCGAAGCGCCCAGTAGGTCAGGACGATCCCGCCGGCGCCGCCGGCCGAGAACAGGCGCGTCGCCGCCAGCCCCGCCATCGTGATCTGGTAGCTCTCGCTCCAGGTGAGCTTGAGGACGTTCTCGCCGACGACGCCGCGGAAGAGCGCGACATAGGAGCCGAACGCCAGCACGTTGAACGCGAGCGCGACCGCGATCCAGATCCAGTCGGCGCGCTGGAGCCTCTTGACGGCGTCGTCGAGGCCGACGATGCTCGGCAGCAGCAGGTAGATGCCCGCGATGAGCAGCACGACGATGACGCCCGTCTGGATCAGGCGCTTGGGGTCGCTGAAGAAAGAGGGCTCGACGTTCTCGCCCTCGTCCTCCTCTTCCTCGGACGTGGTGCCCTCGGTCTGGGGTCCCGAGACCTGCCCCCCCACGTCCGGACGGTCTTCGCCGGGGACGGCCATCTAACCCTCAATCCTCGCAGGGAACGCCGACCGATCGGCGCGCGGACACGATCCGCCTACCCCGTCACGCCGCCGCGATGCGCTCGAGGCGCTGCAGCGCCGCGTTGACCCGCACCACGACGGGCTCGGCGAGCGGCTCGCCGCGGCGGACCGCCAGCACCAGCGCCGCGCCCGCGAGCAGGTCCGTCACGTAGTGCTCGCCCAGGTAGACGAGCGCGAATCCCAGCGTCAGCGCGTAGGCCCACCCGGCGGCGCCGGCCACCGGGCTCGACTCGGACAGGAGCATGGCGGCCATCAGCGAGGTCGCGAAGTGAAGCGAGGGCATCGCCGCCCACGGGTTGCCCCCCAGCGAGTCGTAGAGTCGTGGCCAGAGCCGAGGCCCCCAGATCTCCTCCCCGACGTCGACCATCAGCCGCCGAAGCCGCGGCGGCAGGTCCTCGTTGGCAACCTCGGTGCGCACCCGTTCGAGCTCCTCGTCGATGTAGCCCTCCTCGGCGGCCCACCACGGGGGCGCGGTCGGGACCAGGAAGTAGAGGGCGCAGCCGATGTCGTAGGTGGCCGCCATCTGCCGGGCCGCGCGCGGGAAGCGCTCGGAGTCGCGGGTGAGGACGTAGACGAGCGAGGCGTGCGGCTGGAAGAACCACGCCCAGTGGGCGACCGTCAGCACCCGGTCGAGGGCGCTCGCGCCGTCCGGCCGCGAGAGCGCCCTCTGCAGGCGGACGCTCGGCAGCTCGCCGCCGCCCAGGCGGCGGTCGAAGCGGATCGGGTAGCGGATGTGGAGCCGTTCGCGCAGGGCCTCGGGGTTGTCGTAGGGCAGCTCGTGCGCAACGGCGAACCCCCACATCTGCAGGGCGAACAGCGCGACGTCGCGCTTGGGGGTGCGCGGGCGCAGCACCGCCAGCGAGAGCGGGCCGGCCACCGCGGCGGCGGTGGTGAGCGGCGCCGGGATGCGAAGCCGCCTGCGCACCAGTGGGAAGACCAGCGAGGCGGCGAGCGCAGCGGCGGCTCCGGCCCGCACGGCCGTGCGGGCGGCTGGACTGGGCTTGCGCCGGGACTTGAGCCTGCCGATCAAGGCGGGCGAGTATAAGTCGGGCCCGGGTGAGCGATTCGGCCCACAAGCTGCGTTTCCAGGGACAACGGGCTGCGGTGACCGGGGCCGGCGGCTTCATCGGGGGAGCGGTGTGCGCCGCACTTGCGGCCGAGGGCGCGGACGTCGTGGGCGTCGACGTCGCGCGGGAGCTGGCGCCCACGGCCGCCGAGGCGGGGGCGTCGGCGGCCGTCGCCGACGTCACCGACCGCGCGGCGATGGACCTGGCGCTCGAGGGCGCCGACCTCGTGGTGCACGCGGCGGCCTACGTGCACGAGTGGGGCGCGATGGCCGACTTCGTCGAGGTCAACGCCCGTGGTAGCGCCGTCGTCCTCGACGCCGCCAGGGCCGCGGGGGCGAAGCGCTGCGTACACATCTCCTCGGTCGTCGTCTACGGCTACCACGACCCCTCCGAACAGGACGAGGGCAGGTTCCGGCGCGCCTACGGCATCCCCTACATCGACACGAAGGCGTCATCCGACCGGCTCGCGTGCCGTCGCGGCGCGGTCGTGATCCGGCCCGGCGACGTCTACGGGCCGGGCTCGGTGCCCTGGATCGTGCGGCCGCTCCAGCTGGCGAAGGCCGGGCGGCTGGCGGTGCCCGCTCCGGGCGACGGCCGGATGCTGCCCATCTACATCTCGGACCTGGTCGCCGCCGTGCTGCTGGGCCTCGAGAAGGGGAAGCCCGGCCAGGCCTACGCCGCCTGGGACGGCGAGGCGGTGACCTTCCGCGAGTACTTCGACCGGATCGCCGCGATCGCCGGCGGTCCCCCGACGCGGGTACTGCCCAGGCCCGTCCTGGAGGCGGTTGGCGCCGCGTCGGCGGCGCTCGCGCGCCTGCGCGGAAGGCCGCCGATGTTCACCGCCCGCGCCGCGACCTTCGTCGACCGGCGGGGCACCGTCTCGACCCGGCGCATCCGCTCGGAACTGGGCTGGGAGCCCCGCGTTGGCCTGGACGAGGGCCTCGAGCGCTCGGCGCGATGGGCGCAGGCGCAGGGTCTCGTCTGACCCGAATAGAATGCTCGCGCCTTGGCGCCCACTGAACAGACGACCGCCTCGGACCGGGCGGCGCCTCCGCGCGTGATCCGCCGGGCCCTCGCCCTTGCCGTGGTGGGCGGCGCCATCCTGGCCGCCCCGGCCAGCGCGCTTCAGCTGGGGCCCGAGGCGCCCCACTCGCCCAACACCGAGGACATGGCCACCGCCTACTGGGTGATGATCGTCGTCACGCTCGTCGTCCTGGTCGCGATCAACGCGGCGCTCGTCGCCGGGCTGGTCCGCTTTCGCGCCCGCCGCGGCCGGACCGCGGCCCGCGTCACCTCGGGCCGCCGCGTCATGGGCCGTGCGGCCGGTGCCCTGAGCGTCCTGGCGCTGGCGATCTTCACCTTCGGCGTGGTCATGAGCGTCAGCGCCCGCAGCGTCGATGACTCGAGCTCCGAGGCGCTCGAGGCTTCAGCCGGGCGCCTGGCGCAGGTCCCGATCTCCGACGTGCCCGAGACCGCGATCCCGGCCGGCGCCGAGGAGGCGACCGGCTCCGAGCCCGCGACGGGCCAGGGCGAGGAGGGCGCGCCGCTTGAGATCGACGCCATCGCCCAGCAGTGGCTGTGGCGGTTCGAGTACCCCTCCGCCGAGCGTGAGGACATCGCGACCCTGTTCAGCTACGGCGAGCTGGTCGTCCCCGTCGACACCACGGTGGTCCTGAACGTCACCTCCACCGACGTCGTGCATTCCTGGTGGGTGCCGTCGCTGACCGGGCAGGTCCAGGCCATCCCCGGCTCCATCGCCCAGACCTGGTTCAAGGCCGACGAGGTCGGTACCTACGCAGGCGGCGGGACCGTGTTCGACGGCACCGCCTACCCAGCGCTGGTGTCCAAGGTCCGGGTGGTCGAGGCCGCCGACTTCCAGCCCTACCTGGAGGAGCTCGGGGCCGGCCTGACCGAGGCCCAGGACATCGTCCAGGCCGAGGCCTCCGCGACCGCCGAGGCCCCGGCCGAGGGCGAGGAATCGGCGCCATGAGCCCGCCCGTCGCCACCACCGAGGCCCGTCCCGAGGTCGTCACGCGGCCCGGCCCGCCGGGGCGGGCCCCGTGGATCGAGCGCACCACGGGCGCCGACCACAAGTCGGTGGCGATGCTCTATCTGGGCGGCGCCGTGACGTTCCTGGTGCTCGCGCTCACGCAGTGGGCGCTGATGCGGGTGCAGCTCATCGTGCCCGACTCGACGCTCATCGTCCCCGAGATCTTCGCGCGGCTCCTGTCGGCCGCGGGCGTCACCTTCGCCGTCTTCTTCTGCATCCCTATCGCCCTCGGCGTCGCGACCTACATCGTGCCGCTGCAGATCGGCGCGCGCGGCGTCGCCTTCCCGCGCCTGAACCTGCTCTCCGCGTGGCTCTACCTGGCGGGCGGCGTGGTCCTCTACACGAGCTTCGCCTACACCCCCGGCGAGGGCGGGGTGCTGGGCCTGCCCCCGCTCTCGGACACGACCTTCCACCCGGGTCGTGGCATGGACAACTGGATCATGGGCGTCGGCCTGGCCACGGCGGGCTTCGTGCTCTGGGCCGTGAACATGGCGGTAACCGTCCGGCGCATGCGCGCGCCGGGCATGGCCTGGCGCCGGCTCCCCCTGTTCAGCTGGGCCACGACGGTGATCTCCTACGTACTGATCTTCATCGGCCCCGTGATGTTGGCGGCGCTCGCGATGCTCACGATCGACCGCCATTTCGACGGCGTCTTCTTCGACGCCGGCGAGGGTGGGGCCCCGCTGCTCTACCAGCACCTGGCCTACATCTTCATGACAGGGATCTACGCGATCGTGATCCTGTTCGCCTCCGGCGTGATCTCCGAGATCCTGCCGACGATGGCGCGCAAGCCGATCTTCAGCCACCGCGCGGCGGCCTTCTCGATGATCTCCATCGGCGTCCTGATGCCGCTGGCGTGGATGCAGAACATGTACTCGGCGCCGATCGCCGAGGGCTTCCAGTACGCGGCGATGGCGTTGGCCCTGGCGCTTGCGGTGCCGATCGGGACCCTGTTCTTCGTCTGGATCGCGACCCTTTGGCGCGGGACCGCGAGCGTCAACGCCGCGCTGCTCTACGCCGCCGCCGCCATCTCGGCGATGGGTTGCGGCCTCGCGGGCGAGCTGGGCTACTCGGTGATCCCGGTGGGATGGCAGCTCGCCAACACCACGGCCTCGCAGGGCGACACCCTGTACGTGCTGGCCGGAGGCGCCATCTTCGGCGGCTTCGCGGCGCTTCACTACTGGCTGCCGAAGATGACCGGGCGTAGCGTCGGCGAGGGCCTGCCCAAGGCGGCCCTGCTGGCGATGTTCACCGGGCTCAACGTCTACGTCCTGATGATGTTCTTCGCCGGCCTGGAGGGCCAGCAGGTCGACATCTTCCGCTACCCGGAGGACCAGGGCCTGTCGGCGCTCAACCTGTTCGCGTCGCTCGCCGCCTTCCTGTTCGTGATCGGGGCCTTCCTCGAGCTGGGGAGCCTGGCGCACAGCTACCGCAACGGCCGCGTCACCGGGCACGACCCGTGGGGCGGCTCGACGCTCGAGTGGTTCGCGCTCTCACCGCCTCCGCCGCACAACTTCGACGCGGTCCCTGACGTCCGCAGCGGCGAGCCGCTGAGGGACATCCGCGACGCCGTGCGCCGCGGCACCGGCGGCGACGGCGCCTCCCTATCCTGAGCGCATGAGCGCAGTCGCCGCCTCTCGTGGCGAAGCGAACGATCCCCTCGCTCGCTTTCGCCGGCTCACGAGCGTCACGATCGTCGCAACCCTGGTCCTCGTCCTCATCGGCGGGATCGTCCGCGTGAGCGATTCCGGCCTGGGCTGCGGGCCCGCCGGCAGCGGCACCCACGGCTGGCCGCTGTGCGAGGGAGGCGTCGTCCCCCAGGCCACCTCGGAGTCGATTATCGAGTTCTCGCACCGGATCGCCGCCACCGTGGTCGGCGTGCTGATCCTGGTGCTGTTCTGGCTCGCGTGGCGCCACCTGCGCCAGCACCGCGGCATCTTCTGGGGCACCGTGGCGGCCGGCGTCCTCGTGCTCGCGCAGGCCGCGCTGGGCGGGCTGACCGTCGAGGAGGGCCTGCACGAGTGGCTGGTGGCCGCCCACCTTGGCCTCGCGATGCTGCTGATCGCGCTCCTGATCGCGCTGCGGCGCGCGGCCAGCCCCCAGACCCCCCGGGTCGAGGCGTCGCGCGGGCTGCGCGCGGTCACCGCTCTCGCCAGCGTCCTGGTCCTCGGCACGATCGTCGCCGGCGGCCTGGTCGCCGGTACCGAGGGCGAGGGACGCGCCAGCGAGCCGGTGCTGGGCGCCCACACCGCGTGCGGCGAGCAGTTCCCGGGCTGTATCGGAAGCTTCATGCCGTTCGGCGAGGACAGGCTGGTCGACATCCAGCTCACGCACCGCGCGTTCATGTACCTGGCGGCAGCGGCGGTGCTCGCGATGACCGCGATGGCCCTGCGCCAGGGGATCCGCCGGCCCGAGTTCTGGCTTGCGTCGGTGCTGCTTGCGGCCCAGATCGCCCTGGGCATCGCGAACGTGATGCTGGGCGAGCACGCCGGGCTGATCGCCGGGCATCTGATGCTCGGCACGTTCCTCTGGAGCGTCGTGATGCTGGCCGCCACCTCGATGCTGCCCGCGTCGCTGCCGGCGAGCCGCGCCGTCGAGGGGTCCACCACGACCAGCCCGGCGACCGCGTGAGACCGGGATGATTAGCCGGATGGAAAGCGCCACGACGACGACCAGGAGCCCGGCCGGGCACGCGCCGCCGCTGCCCCCCCAGGCCGAGCCCGTCCGCCGGCGCGGCGGGAGCGCCCCCGCCGAGCGCTCGCGCGCGCTGGCCGCGACGGTGCGCGACTACATCTCGCTGACGAAGCCGCGAATCATCTCGCTGCTGCTCGTGACCACGGTGGCGACGATGTTCGTCGCCGACCCGTCGGGCCCGTCGCTCGCGGTGATCCTGTGGACCATGCTGGGCGGCTACCTGGCCGCCGGCGGCGCCGGTGCGATCAACCACTACATCGATCGCGAGCGCGACGCCCGGATGGCCCGTACCCGCACGCGGCCGCTCGTCTCGGGACGCATCGAGCCCTGGCACGGCCTGGTGTTCGGGATCGTGCTCGGCGTCCTAGCGACCGTTCAGCTCGCCATCACCGTGAACGTGCTCGCCGCCGCGCTGGCGCTCACCGGCCTGTTGGGCTACGTCTTCCTCTACACCGTCTGGCTCAAGCCGCTGACGCCGCAGAACATCGTGATCGGGGGCGCGGCCGGCGCGATGCCGCCGCTGGTCGGATGGGCGGCAGCCACCGGATCGCTCACGCTCGACGCTCTCTACCCCTTCGCGATCGTGTTCCTGTGGACGCCGCCCCACTTCTGGGCCCTGTCGCTGCTGATCAAGGACGATTACGCCCGCACCGGCGTGCCGATGCTGCCCGTGGTGAAGGGCGAGCAGGCAACCCGTCGCCAGATCCTGCTCTACAGCGTGGTCCTGGCCGCGTTCACCGTGCTGCCCTTCGCGACCGGCCTGTTCGGCGCCGCCTACCTGCTCAGCGCCCTCGTTCTGGGCGGGGCCTTCGTGGGGCTGGCCGTGCGCCTCGCCCTGCGCCCCTCCCGCCCCGCCGCGCTGCGGCTGTACCTCTCGTCGCTCGCCTACCTGGCGCTGCTCTTCTGCGCCATGGCGCTCGACAGGGCGCTCTGATAGAACCCGGCGCGACCATGGACCGCACTACTGCTCAGAGCAACCTGGTCAGCGGCCTCCGGGCCGCGGCATTGGCCTTGACCGTGCTCGGGCTCACCTTTCTGGCGGCGATCCTCTACATCGGCTGATGGGCGAGAACGGCAGAGCTCCCGCCCCGACCGAGCTGGTCTACGTCCCCGAGCCCTCGTGGGCCCCCGCGTTCGTCGCCTTCGGACTGGCGGGCGTCCTGGTGGGGATCTTCGCGGGCTGGGTCTGGATGGCCGCCGGCGCGGTCCTCGGCCTCCTCGCGCTTCGCAAGTGGGCACGCGACGTCGGCGCCGACCTGCGCCGGATGCCTCGCCACCAGGATCCCACCACGGCGCCGCTCCCAGCGACGCCGATGCGAAGCGCCCGCGGCAACTAGGCCGGGGCCCTGCAGCGCCTGGATCGGCCCTCAGGCGGTCGCCTGCTCGGCCGAGGGCGGCTCCATGCCAGAGGTGGCGCCCTCCGATGTCCAGACGCGCACGATGTCGCGCATCGAGAGGATCCCCACGAGCTCGCCGCCCTCCACGACCACGAGGTGGCGGATGTGGCGGTTTGACATCTCCACCGCGGCACGCTCCAGGCTCCAGTCGGGAGCGGCGGAGATGATGCTTCCGGTCATATGGTCCGCGACGAGCTCGGCGTCGGGATCCTCGCCGCGCCCCAATGAGTAGAGGAGGTCGCGCTCGGAGACGATTCCGGGGCCGGGCTGCTCCTCGTCGATCACGACGGCGGCACCCACCTGCTTCTCGCTCATCCGGCGCGCGGCCTCGCGCAGGGTGTGGCTCGGACCCACGGTCAGGATCAGCCTCGACATGCCCTCGCGAACTTCCACTCTGCGTGCCCTTTGTCCCTTCCCGGCGCCCCGATCCGGGCGCGCGGCGAGTTAGTGCTTATCGGCTCAACCCTAGTACAAGCGCAGGCGTGGGGTGTCACTGGCCCGCCTGCCCGGTTGAATAGGATTCCGACGGTGAAGAGTCGCTCCAAGCGCCTGCGCGCCGCCCTCAAGCCGGTGGCGCTGGGGTTGATCCTCGCCGGCAGCGCAGTGGCCGCGGGCTGTGACGCGCAGGAGGATTCCGACCTCGAGCGCGGCCGTGACCTGTTCATCGCGAAGTGCGGTACGTGCCACGTGCTGCAGGAGGCCGCCACGACGGCCGACGTCGGGCCCAACCTCGACCAGGCGTTCCTTGCGGCGCGCGAGCAGGGAATGGACCAGGACACGATCGAGGGCATCGTCCAGCACCAGGTCGAGAACCCCCGCCCGGCCTCGCCCGACAACCCGGATCTCTACATGCCGGCCGACCTGGTGACCGGGCAGGACGCCGAGAACGTCGCCGCGTACGTGGGCAGCGTCGCCGGCGTACCCGGGATCGAGCCGCCGCTCGCGCCCGGCGGCGAGGGCGGCCAGGTCTTCGCCAACAACGGCTGCGGCTCCTGCCACACGCTGGAGGCCGCAGGCTCCTCCGGCAACGTCGGCCCCAACCTCGACGAGAACCTGCCCGGCCAGCAGCCCGCCGAGATCGAGGAGTCGATCATCGACCCGGCCGCCCAGATCGTGTCCGGCTTCGGCAACGTGATGCCGGCTACCTACGGCCAGACGATCCCGCCCCCGGACCTCGAGCTCCTGGTCGAGTTCCTTACCAACTGCGCCGACAACGCCGACGACCCGGACTGCGAGTAGGCGCGTCGCCGCCGCGCGTTCGCGGCGACTCAGGGTTGGACGTTCGCGGGCTCGGCCTCGAGGTCGACGACCACGTGCGTGACGGGCAGCGGCACGTCCTCGCGGGCCCGCTCCACCACGCCGCTCTCCAGCCAGCGCGAGCGCCCCTTGGGGTGCGTCGAGATCACGACCTCGTCGGCCGCGAACTCGCGCAGCGCGTCCTCGATCGCGGCTGCGGGCTCGTGGTGGTCGCCGACGTGGCCCGAGGCGCGCAGCCCGGCCGCCGACATCGCCTGGACCGAGGCGTCGAGGCGCCGGCGGGCGTCGGCGAGCGCGGCGTCCACGTCCGACGACCAGTGTTCGAGCGCCGACGAGGTGAGCGCGGGGACGACGACCAGGATCTCGCTCGAGCCCCCGCCGCTGCGTGACCTGATCTCGTCGAGCAGCGCCCTGCCGCCGACGGTCTCGTTGGCGACGACGAGGATGCGGTGAACATCGTCGTCGTTGCGCGCGACCACGGCGGGCCCGCGCGGCTGGGGCGAGCGGGACTCCCGCAAGGCCAGCCAGACCCCGACGACGAGCTCGGCTGCCAGGACCACGGCGCCGACGGCCGGGTCGATCAGCACCGCGGCCGCGACCACGACCGCCCCGGCGACCGCGAAGATCACCACCAGGCGGAAAGCGTCGGCTTCGGAGCGAAACGGGTTGTGCATGACCGACCGCCCTGAGGATACGCCTCGGCGCCGGCCACGCCCGGCCCACGCCTGGGCGCGTCGGCGTGTGGCGGGAGGCCGGCCGCCTAGAGGATGTAGACGGTCGTGAACACGATGATCCACATCATCGCGCCATGGCTTCAGCAACCGAAGGAATGCATGCCCAAGCGGGTTTGGGGTCGCCTCGGGTCGCCTCGGGTCGCTGAAAACGTGCATCAGTGTCCCACCTGTGTCCCGCGCGGGATATGTCGCTTTTTATGGAAAGCGACACTTCTCGCGTGACCGAGGCCCGCTCCGTCTGAGCTTCGCCTGCGCGGAGCCGTCCCCGGATCGCCGTTCTCACGGCGATCCGGGGCGGCGGCTTCGCTTTTGCGGGGTCTTAGTGCGCTCCGTGGGGCGGACCCGACGGGTTCTCGACCTTCCAGATCTCCCCGGTGAGCGTGACGACGTACGCCGTGTTCTTGATGAACTCGACCGACGTCGGCCGGTCCAAGCCGTCCACGATGACGCTGAACGTGCCGTTCCCGTTCACCTTCACGAGGCTGCCGGTGTTCGGCGCCGCCGGAGCACCCGGATCGCCGCCGCCGAATACGCCCTGCGAGAGGGCGAACAGATCACGACCGCGTCCACGCTCGACGTCGACTAGGAGGGGGGCACCGGAGGCGACGTCCGTGGCGGTCGGCGACTTCGGCCCGAACGACACCACTTTGCCGTCCGCCGGATCGTGGGGGACGGGTCCGGCCTCGGCCATGTAGATCGTGTTGCCCGATGTCTCGAGCCCGGTTGGGACGATGTTGCCGAACGCGATCAGCTCGGTGACGTCGCCGTCGCGCGTGACCCGGTACACCCGGTTGTGGTGCCCGTCCGTGACCAAGAACCCGCCACGGTAGGTCTCCAGCGCGTACTGGACTCCGGTTGGGATGTCAATTGGAAATCCCGGCGGATTGCTCACGGCAAACGCGCCGATGTCCGCGACGACGGTGAAGGTGTCGGGGCCGTCGATCCGGTAGATGCCGACGGTGTCGCTGCTACCGAACTGGGGGCCGACAACCGTGACCAAGGCGTACGCGGTGCCGCCGATGAACGCGACGTCGGTCGTCCCACCGATGCCGATGATCGACGGCGGCAGACCGCTGGCGAACGTCGTGATCTCTCCGGTCCTCGGATCGACGCGCGAGATTCTGCCGGCTGCGCTTTCCGTGACGTACAGCGCGCCACCGGGGCCGACGGTGCTACCCGAGCCACCCTCCAGGCCCGTCAGCAGCTGGGTGGTGGTGGGCGCCGGGGCGGGCGGTGCGGCGCTTGCTGTGGATGACGTGGTCATCCCGACCACGGCCGCTGCCAAGAGCAGCAGCTTTAGGTGAGTACTCATGGGACTCTCCTCCCGCTCGGTCGCCCCGGACAGGCGGTCACGGGGATCCCGGGCTCTCGATCGGCCGTTCGGCCGTCTCCACGACCCTACACCCCCGGTCGATCCGAGGCCTGGCTTTGGACGAAAAGCGACTAAGTCGCTTTGCATGGAAAGCGCGTAGGTCCGGCCCGAGGGCTCGGCCCTGCCGATGCGTGTCAGGTCGTCATCAGCCCTCCGGATTTTCATTCTGCGAGAGCGCGCTCGCTGCTGTCCGGCGCCACGGGCTCGTTCGGCCAATCCCAGGTTCGCCATCCGCGGCTGAGACGTGCATGATTGTGAGCGTGGACATTCCCCGCGGCGTCGAGAAGCGGATGTGGCCCCTCGTGAACCACTTGATGAGGGGCCACACGCTCGTCTACCGGCTCAGCGGCGGCCGGATCGGCCATACCCTCCCCGGCCTGCCTACGATGCTGCTGCTCGACCACGTCGGCGCGAAGAGCGGCACGAGGCGGACTTCGCCGCTGCTCTACATCGAGGACGGTGAGGACCTCGTGATCGTCGCCTCGAAGGGTGGGTATCCGCGCCACCCGGGCTGGTTCCACAACCTGCGTGCGCATCCCGAGACCACCGTCCAGGTGGGCTCGGAGCGGCGCGAGGTGCATGCGCGTGTCGCGACGCCCGAGGAGCGCGCCCGGTTATGGCGGCGAGTTTGCGAGAGCTACGGCACCTATCGCGATTACCAGAGGCGAACCGAGCGCGAGATCCCGCTCGTGATCCTCGTGCCGCGTACGGCGGCTCCGGCAGGCTAGTGCCCGTCGGGTGGCGGCGACGAACCCGGCGGGGGATCGCATCTCGGTGCTCCACGTCCGGCCCCTGCGACGCGCAAGCGATGCTGCCCTCGAAGCCGCCGGCTGCGGGAGTAGCGCTTCAGGACGAGAAGCGGCTATGCCGCTTTGCATGGAAAGCGACACTCCTGCTCGCACGCGAAATTGAACGCTTGAAATCACACCCCTACGCGGCGGAGGGGGCGGCGTTTAGTGGCGACGCTCGGACTGCGGGCGCCGTTCGCGCTCGAACTGCTCAAGCTCCTGGCGCAGGAGCGCGTTGAGCCTCAGCCGCGGCGCGACGCGCTCGCCCATCTCGAGATCGGCGCGCCAGGCGCGGAATCTGGCGTCGAGCGTCGGGGCCTTGAAGAACTCGACCGCACGCTCGCCGACTTCGACATAGACGAGCCGCCAATCGTGCAGGTTGGCGAGCTTGTCCGCCACATAGATCGCCGCGCACTCGGTCCCCGACGCGGCGGCGCGCTCTCGGAGCGCCAGCTTGCGCAACTCCCAGTCCTCGATCGCTGGATCCTCAGTCAGCGCCGCAACCAACTCCCCAACCTCCTCTCCGAAAGTCTCGGCCACGTCACGGGCTGTGAGACCGGAGTCCTCGACGACGTCGTGCAGGAGGGCGGCGGCGCACACCGCTTCGCCGTAGCCCTCGTCTCGGAGCAACTCGGCGACCTGGATCGGGTGTTCGAGATACGGTCTGCCGTGGCCTCCGCGGGAGTGGCCCGAGTGGGCGCGCCGGGCCACCGCGAACGCCATCGAAAGCCGGTCCGACTCGACGACGAAACCGGGCGCCGCGATTCCCGGCTCCGCGTGCAGGGCATCGTCTTCGCTGTGCATCACTGTCCCTTGGGTGCCCCGGTCACAGGCGCGAATCCTCCCACTTTCGATCCACTAGGACAGCACGCGCCGGTCACTGGGACAGTGAGCGGGGAGCCGGGCTCCTGACATTCCCCTGCCACCAAGCTCCCGCAGTTTCCCGCGATAGCGGTAGCGCATATCTCCAGCCCGCGAGATACTGCGCGGGCGATGTCGCAGGAGAACGTGGAGATCATCCGAGCGTTCTACGCCTCGTTCAGTCGGCTCGCCGAGACTGACGAAATCCACTCCCACGTTCTGGGCTATTTCGACCCGAACGGTGAGTACCGGCCGGTTGAGGAGATCGGCGCGATTCGCGGTCACGAGGCGCTGATCGAATACGTCGAACGCGGCTCCGAGGCCTGGAGCAGCTTTCGCGGCGAGGTCGAGGAGCATGCAGTCGATGTCTGGCGCGGTCATCGTCAGGCTCGTCGGTCGCAGCAGCGGTCGGATACGCAACTGCGGGTGATGAAGGCCGAGGAGGTTCGCGCGTCCGACTGCTGCCCTGGCTGCGGGCGCGCCTGTCGCCAGGCGCGAGACGGACCGCAGACGTCGTCCAGCGTCAGGATCGCGGCGGCGATCGAAGGCGCTGAACCAGGCGACGATTCGCAGCGCTTCGAGGTACGGCATCGCCTCGGCCGCGCCAGCCCGCAGGAGCGTCTTGATGGCCGTACGCGAGCGTAGCTTCGACATGGACGTGAGGCTGCTTTCGGGTTCACGCCTTCATCCTCTGGCTCGAACACGACTCCGGTCCTCGAGCCCAGGAGAGTCGAGGAGCAGATTCGCGTGGCCGCGCTCAAGCGGCTTGAGATCTAGGGCGGCGTCAATCGAGCCGCAAGGATCCGGCTCTCCTGGGGCCCCGCGCGCCGGTGCCGATGTCGGCGGGCTCACGAGCGCGATCAGCTCGGTGTCGCCGGCGATCTCCCCCCCGATCGGCCTCACCAAAACCGCCTCGATTCGCGCACTTTGTCCCGCTGTGTGTCCCCTGTGGTGTCCCACAGACGGCCACTGAATCGGCGACGTAGCTTGTCTAAGCGGTATTTAGAGGATGTAGACGGTCGTGAACACGATGATCCACATCACGTCTACGAAGTGCCAGTAGATGCCCGGAACCTCGACGCCCAGGTGGTCCTCGGCCTTTGGGCCGAAGTGGCCACGCCAGGCGCGGATGTTGGCGAAGGCCAGCAGCGTGAGCCCGACGAAGACGTGGGCGCCGTGCAGGCCCGTGAGGCCGTAGAAGATCGAGCCGAAGGCGGTGTCGCGCGCGCTGAAGCCGATGTGGATGTACTCGTTCAGCTGGACGAACAGGAACGTCGCGCCCAGCAGGAAGGTGATCGCGAGGCCCATCTGCATCGCCCTGCGGTTGCCCTTGCGGGCGCCCTCCAGGGCCCAGTGCATCGTGAACGAGGACGAGATCAGGATCGCGGTGTTGACGCCGGCGACGGCCTTCGGGAGCTCGAGGCCCTCGGGCGGCCAGGGACCGTCGCTGGCCACCACGCGCAGGAAGAAGTACGAGGCGAAGAACGCTCCGAACAGCATCACCTCGGAGACGATGAAGATGAGGATGCCGAGCGTCTGGCGGTCGATCGAGGAGCTCTTGTGGGCCTCGGGCGGGCCGTGGTGATGGGCGTGGTCGGCGGTAGCGGTGGCGCTTTCCATCAGTCGCTCCGTTCTCCACCCGCGGCCACGCCGCCTCCCGACGAGCCCTCGCCCGCCGCCTCGGTCTCGCCGGGCTCCTGCTCGGCACCGACGGCTACCGCCGGGGTGTCGACGTCGGGCACCTCGGGCGCCGCTGCGGCGTCGCTGGCCTCGACGTGCTCGATCGGCATGTCGGTGATGCCCTTGACCTTGTCGATCAGGCCGTCCTGGAGCCACCTCGACTGCTCGCCCCGCAGGGTCGCGATCAGCACCTCGTCGATCCGGTAGTGCTCGACCGCGTTCTGGATCGCCGCGAACGGCTCGGGGCTCATCGGCTGGCCGGTGGCGTCGACGTCGGTCCTGTAGAGCTCGGCCAGAAGCCGCGCGAGGCGGTCACAGACCTCCTCGCGCGGGAGGTCGCCCGAGCGCGGGCAGATCACGGTGTAGCGGTGCGGCGACTCGCCCGCCTTGCCCTTCAGGTTCTCGATCAGCTCCGGGCTGGCGACCGTCCGCGTCGCGACCACGAGCGTATGGGTCACATCCCAGCGGACCGCGTCGTCCTCGATCCGCACCGGGATGTGCGTCACGGGAACGTCGAAGTGCTCCTTCGCCCACTCCAGCAGGTCGCGGCGCATGAACCCGAAGCGCGACTCGGCGAGCGCCGAGATCAGCACCTCCGACGGGCGGAAGGCACGCACCGCGTCGTCGAGGGCGAGCGACGGATCGGGGTCCATCACGGCGCCCACGGCATCGATGCCGAACTCGGCCAGCACCGCCTCGGTCACCTCGACCCGGCTCTGGGCCGCCTCGCGCAGCTCGTCGCGGTCGACGATCTGGCCGGCGACCGGCTGGTTCTGCGGCGCGACCAGCGCGACGCCCTCGGCGCCGCCGTCGATCCGGGCCTGGATCGCCCGCAGCAGCCCGCGGCCCACCGGCCACCTCGTTCAGGAAGGCCAGGATGGTGCCGCTCGAGGCGACCGGGTCCGAGCCGTTGCTCGCCGTCGTGTCGACCGGCGCCGAGGCGCCCGCCTCGTCGGTCGCGGGCCCGGACTCGGTGGCGGCCGGGCCGCGGGGCTTGACGGGCCCCTCGTCCTCGGAGCGATCGGGCGTGGATGACTCCGCGCTCGCGGGCGTCTCCTCGTCGGTGGTCCCGTCGCTCATGACGTGTCATCCCTGGCCGGCGGATGGCCTCCGCCTCCGGTCGCGCCCGCCACCGCCGGTCTCGGCGCCTTCACCTCGGCGCCCTCGTCGCCGCCCATGATCGCGTGCCGGGCGCCGGGCACCCCGAACTCGTAGGGGCCGCCGACCACGCGAGGGATCTCGTCGAAGTTGAAGATCGGCGGCGGCGAGGACACCTGCCACTCGATCGTCTTCGCCCGCCACGGGTTGCCCGTGGCCCGCGGCCCGTAGCGCCACGAGACGACCATGTTGTAGACGAACACGAGCTGCGCGGCGCCCAGGAGGAACGCGAACACCGAGATCAGGAGGTTCCAATTGCCGAACTCGGCCGAGTAGTCGGCGACCCGCCGCGGCATCCCCTCCATTCCGATCCAGTGCATGGGGATGAACGTGCCGAGCATGCCGACCAGCGTCAGGTAGAAGTGGACGCGGCCCAGCTTCTCGTCGTACATCCGCCCGGTCATCTTCGGGAACCAGTGGTAGATGCCGGCGAAGATCGTGAACACCGAGCCGCCGAACAGCACGAAGTGGATGTGGGCCACGATGAAGTAGGTGTCCGAGACATGGATGTCGATCGGCACCATGCCCAGCATCACCCCGGATATCCCGCCGATGACGAAGGTGACGATGAAGCCCAGGCTGAACAACATCGCGGTCGAGTACAGGTGTAAGACCGAGTTGAACAGCGTGGCGAGCCAGGAGAAGATCTTGATCCCGGTCGGCACGGCGATCAGGAGCGTCGTGATCATCATCGGCACGCGCAGCCAGCTGAACATGCCCGAGACGAACATGTGGTGCGCCCAGACCGTGTAGGAGAGCACCACGATCCCGATCAGGGCAAGCGCCATCAACCGGTATCCGAAGATGGGTTTGCGGGCGTGCGTGGAGATGACCTCGGAGACGATCCCGAAGCCGGGCAGCATCATGATGTAGACGGCTGGGTGGCTGTAGAACCAGAAGATGTGCTGGTAGGAGAGGACGTCGCCTCCCGCCGCCGCCTGGAAGAAGTTGGTGTGCAGGGCGCGGTCGAACAGGACCATGAACTGGACGCCCGCGATGAACGGCGTCGCCGCCACCACCAGCAGCGAGGTCGACAGGTTGGCCCAGACCAGCAGCGGCATGCGCCAGAAGTTCATCCCCGGCGCGCGCATCGTGATGATCGTCACCAGGAAGTTCAGGGCGGTCGCCACCGATGAGGCGCCGGCGAACTGCACCCCCAGGTTGAAGAACGATTGCCCGAGCGGCGCCCCGGTCGAGAGCGGCGCGTAGCCGGTCCAGCCGGCGTCGAACGCTCCGCCCGGAACCAGGTAGGAGGCCAGGAACAGCATCCCCGCCAGCGGCAGCATCCAGAACGAGAGCGCGTTCAGGCGGGGGAACGCCATGTCCGGCGCGCCGATCATGAGGGGCAGCACGTAGTTCGCGATGCCGGCGAAGACCGGGATCACGAATACGAAGATCATCAGCGCCGCGTGGGTCGAGAAGAGCCCGTTGTAGACGCTTGGGTCGACCACCTGGGTGCCCGGCTGAGCCAGCTCGGCCCGCATCACCATCGCGATCAGGCCACCCGCGAAGAAGAAGAAGAACGTGGTGACGATGTACTGGATGCCGATCACCTTGTGATCGGTGTTGAACTTGAAGTAGTCGCGCCAGGACTTGGCGCCGTGCTGGGAGTGGTCGTCGGGGATGGTGGGCCTGCCGGCGGCCCAGCGGAACCAGTAGTCGAAGCCCCCGATGCCGACCAGGAATCCCAGCGGCGCGGTGATCGCGGGCACGATCAGGTGGGGGTAGCCGGTCGGCTCGGTCTGGAAGATCTCGAGGCCCGAGATGGCGCGCAGGGCCACGACGAGGCCGAACCCGAAGGCGCCTCCGACCAGCGCTCCGAAGAACGCCCGTGTCAGCCCTGGTTGCTTGAGTGCCGCTGGCAAGTCCTACCCTCCGTCAGCCTACTCGGGCGATTCCTCGGCCCCGCCGCCCGGCTCCGCCGCCCCGCCCGACTCCTTGGTCTCCGCGACCCAGGCGTCGAACTCCTCCTGCGATTCGACCACCGCGAGGGCGCGCATCGTCGCGTGGCCCGCCCCGCAGTACTCGGTGCAGATCACGTTGTAGGTCCCCTCCTCGTTGGGTGTGACCTGCACCGTGTCGTCCACCTCATCGCTTCCGGCCCCCTGCGGGACCAGGTCCCGCTTGATCCGCCACTCCGGCACCCAGAAGGAGTGCAGGACGTCGAGGGCGGTGAGGGTCAGGTCGAGCTGGTGGTCGACCGGCACGTGAAGGTCCTTCGAGACGATGCCCTCCTGCGGGTACTCGAACGTCCAGGCGAACTGCTGCGCGGTGACGTTCACCTCCATCCGCTCGGCGGCGGGAGCCACCTCCTCGATGTCGTCCAGGATCACCCAGCTGTAGCCCGCGCCGAAGAGGACGATGATCGTGGGGATCACGGTCCAGGCGATCTCGAGGCGGGTGTTGCCGTGGATCGGCTCGCCGTCGGACTCGTCGCCGGGCTTCGCCCGGTAGCGCCAGATCGCGTAGGCGAACATCACCATCACGATCGAGAAGACGAAGCACGAGAGGACGATCATCACGTCCAGCAAGGTGTCGATCGGGCCCGCCTCCTCCGACCCGGCGAAGCCGTTCCAGTCGGGGATCAGCATGATGACCGAGCTCACCAGCGTGAGCACGACCATCGCCGCGACGAGCTTGAGATACGTGGCCCGGGTCACCAGCGGTGATTCTATATTCCGCCGCCCCCCGCCCCGGCCACCCTCAAATGCCGTCGGTCACTAGCTTGGCCCGGGCACGTGCAGGACGTCGTCGAGGCGCCCCTCCGACGCCGCGATCACCCCGCCCGCGACGCCCTCCCAGCTCCACAGGCGGGCGACGGTCTGCCGCAGGGCAGCGCGCGTAGCCTGCCGATCCGCCTCGCCGGCCTCGAACCACGCGGTCAGGCGCTGGGCGATGCCCTCGATCGCGCGCTCGCCCAGCTCGAAGGACACCAGCGAGGCGGTCGCGTCCGGAAGGGCCGCCGCGAGCTCGCGGCTGACCTCGGCGATCCCCGAGTGGGCGGCGCCGATCGGCAGAGCCGCGGCCGCGGCCGCCTCGGCGGCGACCATCCCGAAGGCCTCGGGAAAGGTGCTTGGGAAGACGAGGGCGTCGGCGGCCGGGGCGACCCGAGCCACCTCGCCATGCTCCAGCCGCCCCGCGAACCGGACGCTGCCCGGCGCGGCGACGGCGGCGCGGTAGTAGTCGCGCGAGGCGCGATCCCCGTCCTCCAGGAAGTCGCCCAGCATGTCCAGGCGCCCCTCGGGCCCGCCCTCCAGCCCGCGGCCGCGCTCGGCGATCTGCCGGCCGGTGTCGGCGTTGCCGGTGGCGAGGCCCATCCACAGGCGCTGAAGCGTCTCGCGGTATTCGCCGAAGCCGACGACCAGCAGCCGCGCGTCGGGATGGGCGGCCAGGACGAGCGGCCAGGCCGCGAGCAGCAGGTCGACGCCCTTCGAGACGATCAGCTTGCCGACGAACAGGGCCCTCGGCCCGCCGTCCTGGGCGAACCACTCGACGGCGTCCGCGGCGGTCCGGGGGTCGCGGCCCCAGGCCGTGGCGGCACCCTCGGCGGTGTCGCGCTTGAGGTCGAGCGCCAGATCCAGCAGACCCCGGCGGGCCTCGGCCTCGCCGGACGCCGGCGCGAACAGATCCACGTCCACGCCCGGCGGCCCCAGCCGCGTCTTCTGCTTCAGCCCCGGCAGCTCGAGCGCCTGCCACAGGCTCTCGCCGGTGTGGCGTGAACCCACCAGGACCCCTGATGCCGCGTCCATCCCCTCGCGCGCGAACGGGAGGAATCGCTCGGGCTCCGGCTTCACGGTGTACTCCAGCGCCGAGCCGTGGACCTTGGCGGCGAACCCGGGGCCGCCGTCGCCGCTGCCCAAGCCGGCGCGCGCGAGGATCGCCGGGCCCATCACCAGATGGTTCGCCAGCGCGGCGTCGGGCCGCCCGGCGGCGTCCACGACGGCCCGCACGGCGTTGACGTTCGCCTCCAGGTAGCGCTCGAGCTCGACGTCGGTGAGCTGGGCGAAGGTCTTGACTTCGAACCCCGCGTAGGAGTCAGCCACGTAGACCGGCAGGAGCCCGCCGATCTCGGGGTTGTGGACGGTCACGGCGCCCGGGCGCCCAGCGCCCCCCACCGAGTCCACCCAGTCCAGCTCGCCGGCGTTTCGGTCCTGGCACAGCAGGTGCACCTCGTGGCCCAAGCCGGCCAGCGCCTGCGCCAGCGAGGCGTTGTAGACGTTCGAGCCGGTCCCGCGCAGCAGGTAGCCGTGGAAGATGAGAACGCGCATCCGCGCCGGAATCTAAGTCACCGCGTTTAGCCGCGCCGATCGCGGCTAGGATTTCGCCCGATGAGCAACGCCGACCAGACGTACCGCCTGCGGGCACCCGGATCGGGCCGCGAGGCGCTGGCCAAGATCCAAGACGGCGGCGTCTTCGTCGACCGCGAGACCGGCGAGGAGATGGAGCCGGTGACCCGCACCCTCCCCCTCGCTCCCTCGGACTCCTCGCTGCTGCGGACCCCCGAGAACCTTCGCGCCTGCTCGCGCTGCGACCAACTTGTTGGCCTCGACGTCAGCGACTGCCCGTACTGCGGCCTGCGCCTGGGCCCCGCGGACGCCACGGCATGACGCCGCACGGCCCGAACACGGGGGCGGCCCGGCGCCGCCTCGGGATCGCCGCGACCGCGCTGGCTACGCTGGCGCTGGCGCTCGCCGGCTGCGGCGACGACGAGACCGAGACCACGACCGGCACCTCCTCCTCCACCGAGAACACGCCCACCGGTCCGACTACCCAGACGTCCACCACCACGGGCGAGACCACCACGACCTCGACCTCAGGCGGGTCCGGTTCCGGGGGCACCGGGTCCGACGACTACGACCCCGAAGAGGACACCGAGGAGAACGACATCGAGCCGCCCGAGGGCAGCGCGGCCGACGAGTTCGAGGAGCAGTGCGAGAAGAACCCCGGGGCCTGCGGCTAGCAGCCGCAGGGGCTCAGCTGGGGACGAAGTAGGCCCAGTAGAGGATCCGGGCGTCGTCATACGAGCACCCGTAGACGCGGGTCGAGCCGGGATCCTGGTGGGGCCGGCTGCGCTTGGTGAGGTTGGCCTCGCCGTCGCAGCGCTTCGCGGTTCGGCTTGCCTTCCAGAGGTCGTCGCCCGGCAGGTCGTGGGCGAAGTCGGGCACCCAGGTCTGCGTCGTCAGCGCCGAGATCCAGCCCTGCTTCACCGGGATCGGGTTGTTCAGGGTGAAGTACTGGCGGCGGCCCAACAACGAGCCGAGCTTGGTCGCCGGGCTCTGCGCGCGCAGGCGGTACTTCTTCTTGTTGTTGTTCGACCGGGTGAGGAGCGAGAGGCGCGCGGATGGCTCGCCGTTGAAGGCCCGGTCCCCAAGCTTGCGTGCGAAGAACTTCTGCTCGTCCTTGTTGGGGCGCGAGAGGTCGACCGCCCAGCCGACGATGTGCCCGTCAGCCGGTGCCTTCATCAGGCCCTTCTTGCCATCGGCGTGCGCCTGAAACCCGGTCACCTCGCCCAGCACCTGACACCCCTTCTTCGGGGGGAAGTCGTTGCCGGAAGGGGTGGGGCAGCTCGGCTTCGGCTCCTTCTTCGTCTTCCCGATCTCCTTGGCCTTGGCGCCGTCGGCCTGCTCGGATCCGCCGATCGCGACAACCCCGCCGGCCAGGCACGCGAAAGCGGCCGCGGCGGCGATCGCCGCGCGACTTCGAGTCGACCCTGCCTGTGTCGTCGTCGCAGCCATTGGCTACGCGCATAGCTTAGACACGATTCCAGGACGGTTTCGCCTCGCCGGTAGATTCATGGGCGATGGCCGCGATCGAGGTAGAGCAACTCGAGCGCACCTTCGGCGAGGGGGTGCGTGCGGTCGACGGCGTGGACCTGGAGGTCGCCGAGGGCGAGATCTACGCGTTCCTGGGCCCGAACGGGGCCGGGAAGACGACCACCGTCCGCATGCTGACCACGCTTCTGCGCCCCACCGGCGGCCGTGCGCGGGTGGCCGGCCACGACGTCTGCGACGAGGCGGCGGCGGTACGGCGGGCGATCGGTGTGGCCCTCCAGGAGGCGGCGCTCGACCCGTTGATGACCGGCCGCGAGCTGATTCGCCTGCAGGCGACGTTGCACGGCCTGCCCCGCAGGTCGGGCGAAGAGCGGGCCGAGGCGCTGCTCGACCGGGTGGGCCTGGAGCGCGCGGCCGACCGGCGCGTCGGCAATTACTCGGGCGGGATGCGGCGGCGGCTCGATCTGGCGTCGGCGCTGGTGCATGAGCCGGAGGTGCTCTTCCTCGACGAGCCGACGACCGGCCTCGATCCCGTGAGCCGCAAGGCGATCTGGGAGGAGGTCTCGAAGCTGAACGCCGATGGGACGACGGTGTTCCTCACCACGCAGTACCTGGAGGAGGCCGACCAGCTGGCCAACCGGGTCGGCATCATCGACTCGGGCCGGATCGTTGCCGAGGACACGCCGGGGTCGCTCAAGGCCGAGATCGGCCGCCCCCACCTGGAGGTCGGCCTGGCCGACGGGAGCGCCGACGAAGCCGAGCGCATCCTGGCCGCCTATGGCAAGCCGATGCCGCGCAAGGACGGCAAGGTGCTGGTGGAGATCGCAGGTGGGGCCTCAGATGTCGCGAAGGTCGTCCGCGGACTCGACGAGGCCGGAATAGTCGTCGAGTCGCTTGACCTGAAGCAGCCGACGCTCGACGACGTGTTCGTGGCGAAGACGGGCTACCACCTCGAGGGCGACGACGAGCCCGACACGGGCGGGCACGCGGAGACCGCCGAGGACCGGCAGCCCGCGTGATCGACCGCTTCCTGATCAACCTCCGCGTGATCGGCGCGCTCGGGAAGCGCTCGATCCGCCAGACCTTTCGCCGCCCGCAGCTGATGGCGCCGATCATCATCTTCCCCACCCTGCTGCTGGCGATCCAAACCGGCGGAGCCGCGCGGGCCGTCGACCTGCCCGGCTTCCCGGAGGTCGACGGGTTCCTCGACTTCATGCTCGCGGGGGCGATGATCCAGTCGACGCTCCTGGCCGGCAACAGCGGCGGGATCGCGCTGGCCGTGGACATCGAGATGGGCTTCACCGACCGATTGCTGGCCGCGCCGATCTCGCGCTTCGCGATGGTGCTGGGGCGCCTGGCGGGGACGGCGGTGCTGGGCGCGGCGGCGGCGGTGTGGTTTATCGCGCTCGGCCTGATCTTCGGGGCGACGATCTCCGAGGGGGTGCTGGGCGCGATCGCGATCGTAATCCTCGTCAGCCTCACCTCGGTGGCGTTCGGGGGCATCGGCGCCGCGATCGCGCTTCGCACCGGCAGCGCCTCGGTCGTTCAAGGCCTGTTCCCGCTGGTGTTCGTGATCCTGTTCCTGAGCTCGGCCTTCTTCCCGGCCAACCTGATGCTCGACCCGGCGGCCAGCGTTGCCGAGTACAACCCGCTGTCCTTCATCGTCGAGGGGGTACGCGAGCTGGTCATCTCGACGCTGAGCGCCGAGGCGTTCTGGAAGGCGGCCGCGGCGCTCGTCGGCATAAGCGCCCTCAGCCTCGGGCTCTCCAACCTGGCGCTTCGGCGGCGCCTGAGGACGGGCGGCTAGGTGGAAGCCTCGACCGCCCGCCTCGAGCGGCGCTTCGACCTCGCTTCGTCGATCGAGATGGTGCGGGCGCTCCTGCGCCGTGCCGCGAACGAGATCCTGCGGGTGCCGGGCGCGGCGATCCCCGGGGTGCTGGCGCCGACGATCTTCTTCCTCGGGCTGACCGCCGTGTTCGGCAGCCTGACCCTCTTGCCCGGCTTCAACACCGACACGTACCAGAGCTTCATCATCCCGGTCAGCCTGATGCAGGGCGCCGGTTTCACGGGTGCCGCCACCGGTGTCAACCTCGCGCGCGACATCGAGCAGGGCTGGTTCGACCGTCTGATCGCCTCCCCCGCCCCGCGGCCGGTGCTGCTGGCGGGGATGGTGCTGTCGGCCAGCGTCCGGGCGCTGGTGCCGGCGACGGTCCTGCTGGCCGTCGGCTTCAGCCTCGGGGTCAACTGGCCCGGGCTGCCTGGCCTCTTGCTGGCGATCTTCCTGGTGATGGCGATGGGAACGGTGGCCGCGTGCTGGGGGACGATGCTGGCGCTGAGGTTCCGCACGCAGTCGGCCGCGCCGCTTATGCAGGCGGGCATGTTCGTCCTGATCCTGTTCACCACGGCCTACGCGCCCCAGGAGCTCCTCCAGCCCTGGCTCGCCGACGTCGCGTCGGTCAACCCCGTGACCCAGGTGATCGAGGCCGCTCGGCAGGGCTTCACCACCGGCTCGATCACCTGGAGCGAGACCTGGCCCGGGCTGCTGGCGATCATCGGCCTGATCGTGGTCTTCGGCGGGCTCGCGCTGCGAGGGATGCGCCGCATCTCGTACTGAGTACATGCGACCGCGCCCCAAGGTGAGGGCGCTCGGATTGCCCTGCGCAATCAGCTGAGCGAACGTCAATATTCAGTGCTGCGCGCCCGCGAGCGCCATCATCGCCCACGCGCGCTGATGGGGTGGATTCTTCCCCATGGGAGGGCAGAACACTCCGCACACGATGCATAGGCCGAGGGTGGCGGGGCGGTTGCGCCACATGGTGCGTCGAATGTGGCGTAACGGTGGCGAACCCTCGGCGTGTACCGTGCGCTCGTGCCGGAGCGCCTCCCCACCGCGATCGACGACCTCGTCCTCGTCGAGGCCACCGCGAACGGCGACGAGCGCGGCTTCCTGCTGGAGAGCTTTCGCGACGACGCGTGGCACGAGCTGGGCGTGGACGCGGAGTTCGTGCAGGAGAACCACTCGCGATCGGGCAAGGGCATCCTCCGCGGAATTCACTTCCAGACCCGCCCGGGGCAGGCGAAGCTGGTGCGCTGCGTGCGCGGGACGATCTGGGACGTCGCCGTCGACCTGCGCCGCGACTCGCCCACCTACCGGAGCTGGGAGGGGTACGAGCTGAGCGACGAGAACCACCGCCAGCTCTTCGTCCCGGCCGGCTTTGGCCACGGTTTCTGCGTGCTCTCGGACGTCGCCGACGTCGCCTACAAGCTGTCGAGCTACTACGACCCCGACACCGAGGCCGGCATCGCCTGGGACGACCCCGACGTCGGGATCGACTGGCCTCTCGCCGAGCCTCAGGTGTCCGAACGGGACCGCAGCGCCCCCCGCCTGGAGGACATCGCCGACGACCTGCCCTTCTAGGCCGCGCCTACTTGTAGCGGTAGGTGATGCGGCCGCGGTCGAGGTCGTAGGGCGAGAGCTCGATCTTCACGCGGTCGCCGGGGAGGATGCGGATGTAGTGGCGGCGCATCTTGCCCGAGATGTGCCCGAGGACCTGGTGGTCGTTGTCGAGCTTGACCTTGAACATGGTGTTGGGTAGGGCCTCGATGACCTCGCCCTCCATCTCGATCTTTTCTTCCTTGCCGCCCATTGGCGCGTGAGAGCGTAGCGCCTAGCGACCGGTGAACCTGGCATTTCCCGGCCCCTCGGCGAGGAAAGTCTTCACGGCAGCCTGCAGGTCCTCGGTGGCGAACAGGCCCGCGAACTGCTCGGGCGTCACCTCGTCGGCGCGGTCGACGCCGCCTTCGCAGTAGGCGCGGACGATCCGCTTCGTCGCCCCGTGCGCCTTCGTCGGCCCGGCCGCGAGCCGGTGAGCGAAGCGCATCCCCTTCTCGTGCACCTCGCCGTCGCCGACCACGCGGTTGACGACGCCCCAGCGCTCGAGCGTTCCAGCCTCGTAAAGGCCGCCGGTCATGACGAACTCGCGGGCGCGGCCGGGACCGGCGCGCTCGGCCATGCGCTGGGTGCCGCCGGCGCCGGGCGTCAGTCCCACGACCGCCTCGACCAGCCCGAACCGCGAGGACTCCTCGGCCCAGATGACGTCGCAGCCCAGGGCCACCTCGAGCCCCGCCGTCAGGCAGAGCCCGTGAACCAGCGCGAGCGTGGGGATCTCGAGCGCCTCGACGCGGCGCACCCCGTCGATCAGGGGCTGGGCGAACCCGCTGGCCGACTTGGCGCCCGCGTCCACCACGTCCTGGAAGTTCGCCACGTCGACGCCGCCGGTGAAGATCTCGCCCTCGGCGCGCCACACCAGCGCCCGGGCGTCCGAGCCCTCGACCTCGCCGACGCAGTCCTGGAGCTCGTGCCAGGAGTTGGCCGTGAACAGGTTCAGCGGTGGGTTGTGAAGGGTGACGACGGCGACGTCGCCGTCGCGGCTGAGCGTGACGGACTCGTCACTCACCCGGGGCCTCCTCGGATCTCGTCGGCGACCGCGGCGATCTTGTCGAGGTCGGCCCCGCGCGGGATCCACGGCAGCTTCAGCGGGTCGTCCTCGTAGCGCGGGATGACGTGGATGTGGAAGTGGAACACGGTCTGCCAGGCCACCGGCCGGCAGGCGTTGAGGATGTTGAAGCCGTCGGGGCGAAGCGTGTCCTCCATTCGGCTGGCGAGGCGGCGCGCGGCGACCATCGTGGCCTGGAGGTCCTCGTCGGCGATCTCCATCAGGTCCGCCGAGTGCGCCCGCGGCACCACGAGCGCGTGCCCGCGGGTGGCCGGGTTGATGTCCATGAAGGCGACGGTGCGCTCGTCTGAATCGACGATCTGGCTCGGGACGTCCCCGGCGACGATGCCGCAGAACAGGCAGTCGTTCATCGGCCGGGAGCCTATTGCGTTCGGTCCAGTGCCTCGCGCGCCAGCGCGATCGCGTCGTCGCGGCCCGCGACCTCGCCCGCGTAGACGCCGGCCTCGACCTCCTGGAGCAGGCGCCCCAGCTCGGGACCCTCCTCGATGCCGAGCTCGTTCGCAAGCTCGTCGCCGGCGATCGGGGAGCGCGGCGGGCCGTCGCGGCGACGATCGAGCGCCGCCGCCAGCATCTCGCGCGCAAGCTCGAGGTGGGCGCGGATCATCTCCGGGGATGCGATCGGCCCCTCCCCGCGCGCCGACAGCCGGTCGGCGACCGTCAGCAGGGTGACGTCGGCCGAGACGGGCTCGGTCGCCAGCAGGTACTCGTGGACCCGTCGCGGGGGCAGCGGACGCTCGTTCGAGAGGAAGCCGAGCCGAAGGTGATGAAGGGTCACGCCGCGGAGATACGCGGTGAGGGCGCGCGACGCCTTGAGCCGCTCGCCCGCCCCGTCGACCATCCTGGCGCCGACGTGGTCGTGGCCGATGAACGTGACGTAGCCGCGGCTGTCATCCCGCGTCGCGGGCTTGCCGACGTCGTGCAGCAGGGCGGCGAAGCGCAGCGCCTGGCCCCGGGTGAACGAGTCGGCCAGCGGCTCGGCGAGCAGCTCGCGCAGCTCGGCGGCGCGGTCGCCCGCGACCCGCTCGAGGTCGGCCTCCAGCTCCAGCAGCCGGCGCAGCACCTCGATTGTGTGCCCGTGCACGTCCAGATGATGGTTGGGGTTCTGCTCGACCCCGCGCAGCTCGTCGAGCTCGGGCAGCACCTCGCCCATCGCGCCCAGCTCGGTCATCAGCTCGACGCCTGCGATCGGGTCGGGCGATCCCATCAGCAGGCGCAGCTCCTGGAGCTGGCGCTCTCCGGCCGGCTCGCCCGCCCGTGATGCGGCCTCGCGAGCCAGCTCGGCCGTCGCCTCGTCGAGCCTGAAGCCCAGCTCCGCGACCAGGCGAGCGCCGCGCAGGATCCGCAGCGGGTCGTCGGCGAACGACCTCTCCGAGGCGGCCCGCAGGACGCCGCGCTGGAGGTCCTCAAGCCCGCCCGTGGGATCCAGGGGCTCGGAGCCCGCGTCGGCGATCTCGACGCCGATCGCGTTGATGGTGAAGTCGCGCGCGCGGAGGTCGGCCTCGATGCCGTCGCCGCGCAGGCGCGTTACGTCCACATGCCAGGCTGCCTCGGGCCCGATCGCCCGCCACGTCGCGAAGTCCGCCGACAGCTCGAAGGCGTGGCCGCCCACCGCCTTCGCGATCGCCCTCGCGACCTCGCGCTCGTCCTCGGCAACGGCCACGTCCACGTCGACCACGTCGCGCCCCAGCACGGCGTCGCGGACGGCGCCCCCCACGACCCAGGCGCGGGCGCCGCCCGGCAGCTCGTTCCAGGCGACCGCGGCCGCCGGCGAGGCGGCCAGGCGGTCGTTCAGCTCGCGCGCGTTCACGCGACGTGCTCGCGCGGCACCCTCGACGAGATCCCGCACGTGATCTCGTAGTTGATCGTCCCCAGGCGGCGCGCCAGCTCCTCGCACAGGATCCGCTCGGTCCCCTGGGCGCCGATCAGCGTCACCACCGCGCCCACCTGGACGTCGGTATCCGGGCCGAGGTCGACGGTGAGGTTGTCCATCGAGACCGTGCCGACCAGATGGTGGCGCCGGCCGCTGATGAGGACCTGGGCGTTGTTGGTGAGGTCGCGCCGGACCCCGTCGCCGTAGCCGATGGGCACGGTGGCCACCCAGGTCTCGTGCGGCGCGCGCCACGCCTGCCCGTAGCCCGCGCTGTCGCCGCGCGCAAAGCGCTTCACCGCCGCCACGTAGGAGCGCAGCTCGAGCGCGGGCTCGAGCTCGCGGGCGGCAGGGTCCTCCTGGAAGGGGTCGAGCCCGTAGACGGCCACGCCGCAACGAACCATGTCGAAGTGCGAGGCCGGGTCGCGGAGGGTGGCGGCGCTGTTGGCCGCGTGCAGGCGCAGTCCCTCGTGATCGGCGCGTGCGGATCCGGCGAGCTCGTTGAACCGCGCCAGCTGCTCGTCGAAGTACCGGGAGCCAGGCTCGTCGGCGGTCGCGAAGTGGGTCCAGAGCGCGGCCAGCTCGACGTCGCCGGAGTCGGCCGTCGCGCGCAGGAGGTCGACCACCGCGCGCGGGTCGCTCTCCCCCAGCCGACCCATCCCGGTGTCGTACTTCACGTGGATGCGGGGACGGATGCCGAGCGCCCGGCCGCGGGCCGCGACGGCGTCCAGGAAGCCCCGCTCCCAGACCGCGACCTCCGACCCCGCCTCGAGCGCCGTCTCCAGCTCGTCGTCGCTGAGTGCTCCCATGGTGAGGACCGGCTCGTGGATGCCTGCCGTGCGGAGCTCACTGGCCTCGCTGCCGGTGGCGACGGCGAGCGTTGTCGCGCCGCCGTCGATCGCCGCCGCCGCGCACGCCGGGGCGGCCCCGTGGCCGTACGCGTCGGCCTTGACCACGGCGCACAGCTCGGAGCCGCCCGTGAGGTCCCGCGCGAGGCGCGCGCAGTTGCGCTCGACGGCGCCGGTGTCGACGACCGCCGTGGCCCTCCGGCTCGCGCTCACGAGAGCGCCTCCGCCAGAGCGTCGACGACGTCGCCTGCGATCACCGACTCGGGCAGGCCCACGCGCACAGCGGCGATCCTGCCGGCCCGCTGGTGCGCGTGGACCCCCGCGCACGCGGCCTCGAACGCGTCCATCCCGCGGGCTAATAGTGCGCCGATCGTTCCGGAGAGCACGTCGCCGGTGCCGGCGGTGGCAAGGGCCGAGGCGCCGCCGCGCGCGATCGCGACCCGCTCGCCGTCGACCACCAGCGTGTCGTCGCCCTTCAGGACCACAACGGCTCCACTCGCGTTCGCCGCCTCGCGCGCCGCCGCCAGGCGGTGCGCGGAGACCTCGCCCGACTCGCGCTCCAGGAGCCTTCCCAGCTCGCCCTCGTGCGGGGTGAGCACGGTGGCGGCCCGCCGCCGCGAGAGCTCATCCAGCCCGCCGGCGTGAGCGTTCAACCCGTCGGCGTCCACCAGCATGGGCGCCTGGACTCGCGCGGCCAACAGGCGCGCCAGCTCAAGCGAATCCTCGTCGCGCCCCAGGCCCGGGCCCAGGACGACGGCGCCGGCGCGCTCACACCCCTGGGCGATCCCGGCGGCGTCGGACGAGGCCAGCCTGCCGGGCGCGCCGGCGAATCCGCGTGACATGACCTCGGTCAGCTTCACCTCGAAGATCGGCTCCAGGTCGGCCGGCACCGCGACGGTCGCGTACCCCGCCCCGGCCCGTGCCGCGGCGAGCGCCGCCAGGCAGACCGCGCCCGTCAAGCCGCGTGAGCCCCCGGCCACGAGCACCTGGCCCGAGGTGAACTTCGTCGACCCTGCCTCGCGGCGAGGCGCAAGCGCCAGGACCTCGTCGCCCAGGAGGCCCGCCGCCGGCTCGCCAGGCGCGTCCGGCGGGATCCCGATCGTCGCCACCTCCAGGCCGCCGGTCCGCCCCTTGCCCGGGCTGATCCAGTGGCCAGTCTTCGCGACGTGGAACGTCACGGTGACGTCAGCCTGCACGGCAACGCCCTCGACTTCGCCAGTCGATGCGTCCACTCCGGAGGCGATGTCGGCCGCGATCACCGGGGCGCCGCAGCCGTTGATCGCCTCGATCGCCGCCCTGGCCGGGTCCCTGGGCGCCCCCTCGAACCCGGTTCCGAAGATCGCCTCGACCACGGCCCCGGATCCCCTCAGCGTCGGCGCCAGCTCCTCGCCGGCGACCTCCCTGAAGGAGTCATCGAGGCGCTTCAGGTTGGCCGCGGCATCGTCGGAGAGCTCGCCTGCCGGCCACAGGAGCAGGGTCTCGACCTCATGGCCGAACTCGGCCAGCCGGCGGGCTGCGACCAGCCCGTCGCCGCCGTTATTGCCCTTGCCGCAAACCACTCGGATCGGGCCGGGCCGGGCGGCGCGCTCGGCCGCATCGGCCAGCGCGGCGCCGGCGGCCTCCATCAGCTCCAGCGAGGGCACACCCCGCTCGGAGATCGCCCACGCGTCGACCGCCCGCATCCCGGCGGCGTCGTAGACGGGGTCCAGCCAGCTCTCCATCCCGCCCGGAGGGTAGACCGCGCCGCGGGCTCAGCCGGTCGCGGCCGGGCGCGCCTGCACCACCGCGGCCGCGTGCCCCTGCGTGTGGGTAAGCGACAGGTCGAGAGTCACGCCCAGCTCGGCTGCGGCCTTGGCCGCGGCGCCGTGGAGCCTCAGGCGCGGGGGCATGCGTCCACCGCCCTCGACCTCGATGTCGCGCAGGGCGATGCCGTCGACGCCCAGCGCCTTCTGAGCCGCCTCCTTGGCCGCGAATCGCGCCGCCAGATGCACCGCGGGGCGCCGGCGCGACGCCGCGTAGGCGAGCTCGTCGTCGGTGAACAGGCGCTCGGCCAGCCGGGGGCGGCGCGCGAGCGCGCGCTCGAGACGGTCCACCTCGACCAGGTCGATGCCGATCACCTGGCTACTCCGTGACCCCGACGACGATCCGGCTGAGCTCCCGGTCGTCGTCGGTCGCCGTCCCGAAGATCATGTAGTCGAGGGCCTCGGTGTAGGGGCGGATCGCGTCGTAGTCGGGCGAGCCGTCATCATCTCCCTTCTCGGCCACCACCAGGGCATCCTGGAGGCCGAGGAACAGCGACGCGGCGTACTCGCCGCCGAGCGCGTCGGCGGCGGCTTCGAAGGAGTCCGAGTCGCCGAGGCTCTCGTCCGGCTCGACCGTGTCCTCGGCCGGGCTGGGACCGCCGAGCGCCGCCACGAGCTGCCCCTCACGAAGCGCCACCTCGAGCCCCTGGCCGAGCGGCGAGATCGCCGAGAACCCCTCCTCAGCGTTCTCGAGCCGGGGGGGCCCGGCCTCGCGGCCCGCCGCCTGTTCGAAGGCGACGCGCCCGGCGGAGACCGCGTCCGCGGCGGCGGCGTCGTCGGTGCTCTCGACGATCGCGCCAGCCTCGAACTCGGCCTCGCTGGTGCCCGCCACGTAGAACGCGACATCGCCGATCCAGGAGAGGACGTCGTCCTCCACGTCGAGGCCGGTCGCCGCCTCGATCTGGCCCGTGATGGCCTCGGGGTCGAGCGTCGGGTCGCCGAGCTGGGCGCCGAGCGACCCCAGGCCGGACAAGGTCTCCTGGATCGTCTCTCCGGCGTCGGCCGCCGCGACCGCGAACCACGCCTGGGCCGGCAGCCCCTCCAGCAGCTCGGTATCTCCGTTTAGGCCGGCCCCCCCGGCGGCGGAGGTGTCGAGGGTCACCGTGTCGGTCGTGGCCGCAAGCGACATCGCAACCGGCTCCTCGAGGAGCGGGCCCAGGGCCGCCCGGGCGGCGTCGATCTGGGCGCCGTCGACGCCGGAGCCCTCGCCGGCGGCGTCGAGAACGATTCCGAGGTCGAGCCACATCTCGGCGATCGCCGAGTCGTCCAGGTCGCCCACCGAGTCGGAGAACTCGTCGTCGTCGGCGAGGGCCTCGCCGGTGGAGGCGTCGACCGCCGACTTGAACGAGTCCTCGGTGCCGGCAACCATGAAGTCTCCGACCAGGCCCACGACGCTCTCGCCGTCGGCCAGGTAGTCGGTGCCGTCGTAGGTCCGCTCCTCGAGCTCCACGCCCTCCGCGTTCTCGGGCAGGGCGTCGACGAACGAGGCGGCGGCCTCGGTGTCGGTCACCTCCACGATGTAGGCCGCGTCGGCCATCCCGCCGGCGAACGCCGACGGCTCGAGCGAGCGGACGAAGATCGCGCCCTGCTCGCCAAGCCATGGCTCGATGTCCTCGGCGAACGTCAGGTCCCCTCCCTGGAGCGCCAGCCCGGAGTCGATGAACTCCACGATGTACCGGTCGAGGTCGTCGACGCCGCCGATCTTCGAGCTCAGCTCGACGATCGCCTCGGCGCGGTCGCCCTCCGGGCGGATCGTCGCCTCGACGAAGAAGGGCGCGTCAGGCGGGACGAGGGAGGCGACGCTGGACGGCTCGTCGTCGCCCCCGCACCCGGCGACGACCGGCGACATGGCCACGCAGATCGCGAGCAGCGCCGAGGAGATGGGCTTGGGGAGGCCGGGCACGGCGCGGCACTCTAGCGATGGCCTACTCGACCGTGACCGTCTTGGCCAGGTTCCGGGGCTGATCGACGTTCAGCCCACGCATGCGAGCGACGTGGTAGGCCAGTAGCTGGAGCGGCAGGATCGCCACGATCGGCTGCAGGATCCAGTCCGTGCGCGGCACCTCGATCGTGAGATCCGAGGCCTCAGCGGCGCGGTCCGATCCGGCCGTCGCGATCGCGATCACGTCAGCGCCACGAGCGCGGACCTCCTCCATGTTGGAGAGCATCTTCTCCAGGGTCGGGCTCTCGGTCGCCACACAGACGACCGGGGTCGACTCGTCCAGCAGGGCGATCGGGCCGTGCTTCATCTCGCCCGCGGCGTAGGCGTCGGACGGGATGTAGGAGATCTCCTTCATCTTCAGCGCCCCCTCGAGGCAGATGGGCAGCCCGATGTTGCGACCCAGGTAGAGGAAGAACCGGCCGTCGTGCTCGGCGGCGGCGACGGACTCGACGCTCTCCTCCACGGTGTCGAGGGTCTCCTGGACCTTGTGGGGCAGTTGCTTGAGCTCGGCGATCAGCTCGGCGAGCCGCTCGTCGGGCATGGTCCCGCGGTGCTGCGCGACCCACAGCCCAAGCAGGTACATCGCTGCGACCTGGGTCGTGAAGGTCTTCGTCGCGGCGACCCCGATCTCCAGGCCGGCCCGCGTGTAGAGCACGGCATCGGCGTCGCGCGTGGCCTGGCTGCCCATGATGTTGGTGAGGGCGAGAACCGTGGCGCCGCGCTCGCGGGCCAGTCGCATCGCGGCCAGCGTGTCGGCGGTCTCGCCCGACTGCGTGATGCCGATGACCAGGTCGTCGTCGCCCACCACGGGGTCGCGATAGCGGTACTCGGAGGCGATGTCCATCTCCACCGGCACGCGCGCCCACTGCTCGATCGCATAGCGCCCCACCAGGCCGGCGTGGTAGGAGGTCCCGCAGGCCACGATCACGATCCGCCGCATCCCGGCCACGAACTCGGGCGAGATGTCCAGCTCGGACAGGTCCACCCGGTCGCGCGAGGGCAGCCGGTCGGCGATCGTCTCGGCGACGGCGTCGGGCTGCTCGTCGATCTCCTTGCGCATGAAGGTGTCGTAGCCGCCCTTCTCGGCGGCGTCCTCGTCCCAGGTGATCTCCTCGGAGGCGCGCTCGATCGCCTCGCCCTGAGCGTCGGTGACCGTGGCGCCGTCGGGGGTCACGGTGACGATCTCGCCGTTCTCGACGGCAAGCGCCCGGCGCGTCTCGGCCAGGAACGCCGGGATCGCCGATGCCAGGAAGGTCTCGTCGGCGCCGATCCCCACGATCAGCGGGCACTCCTGGCGCGCGGCGACCAGCGTGTCGGGGTGCTCGGCGTGCATGGCGGCGAACGCGTAGTGGCCGCGAAGCTCGTTGAACGAGCGGCGCACGGCCTCGGTCAGGTCGCCCTCGTAGTTGCGCTCGATCAGGTGCGCGACGATCTCGGCGTCGGTCTCCGACGAGAAGACGTGACCCTGATCCTTCAGCTCGGCGCGAAGCTCGGAGTGGTTCTCGACGATCCCGTTGAGGACGATGTGGACTTCGTCGGAGCAATCGCCGTGCGGGTGCGCGTTCTCCTCGGTGACGCGGCCGTGCGTGGCCCACCGGGTGTGGGCCAGCCCGATCGTCGCCGGCGGGGCGGCGACCGCCACCGCGCCCTCGCGGTCGGGCTCCATCCCGGCCGCCGCGCGGAGGTTGGCGAGGTTTCCGACGGCCCGGACCGAGTCGATGTGCCCGTCGGAGAGCAGCGAGATGCCGGCCGAGTCGTAGCCGCGGTACTCGAGCTTCTCGAGGCCCGCGACCAGCAGGTCACGGCAGGGGCGCTTGCCTACGTATCCGACGATTCCGCACATGGGCGAGGGAAGGGTAGAGCCTGCCCCCGGGTCAGCCCCCTCGCGGCGGCGGCGCTAGGACTCGCGCTTTACCTGCGAACCGCCCACGATCGCGTCCTCGCCCGAGGGGAAGCGAACCCATGCCTTGTTACCCCCGTCGTAATCGGGCGCCCAGAGGATCAGCGTCGCCTCCTCGCGCTCTGAGGCGTCGGCCGGGCCGATCGAGACGGCCTCCGAGCCCTCCTCCGCCTTGCCGCGCCAGACCCGCACGAAGGGGTTGGACTCCCACTCCTTGCCAACCGTGGTCGGCTCCTTGTGCCCGGGATGGACCCGCATCTCCGGCGGGAGCTTCATCAGCTTGTCCATCACCGACGCCTTGAGGTCGGCGAACCCGGTCGCTCCCGGCGCCCGCGTGCCGCCGACGGTCCCCTTGAACAGGACGTCGGCCGTCAGTACATCGTCCTCGCCGATCTGCAGCGCGAGGTGGTCGGCGCAGTGGCCGGGCGTGTGCATGGCCTGGATCCGCAGCCCGCCGGTCTCGACTGCGTCGCCGTCGTCGATCGTGTCGCTCACCTTCACGTCCAGCAGCTCGGCACACGCGGGGTGGGCAAGGATCGGGGCGTCGAAGCGCTTCGCCAGCTCCTCGACCCCCAGGACGTGGTCCCAGTGGTGGTGTGTGAGCAGGACGTGGGTGATCTTGGTCCCCTCGCGCTCGGCCCGCTCGACCAGCGGCTCGACGACCCCGTTCGCGTCGATGAAGACGCCGGTGCCGCCGGGCTCGTCGCAGACGAAGTAGGCGTTGGAGAGGAAGTCGGGGGATTCGACGCGTTGCAGAATCAAGGGCCGGCGCTCCTTAGTCGAAGTCGATCACGCTGCGGATGCCGTCCTGGGCCTCCATCAGCTCGAAGCCGCGGTTGACGTCGTCCAGCGTGAGGTGATGTGAGATGAAGGGGTCGACATCGATCTTGCCCTCCATCCAGAGGTCGACGAGCTTCGGGACGCCCTCCCGCCCCTTGACGGTGCCGAACGAGGACCCGGCGATGCGACGCCCGGTGATCAGGAACCGGGGGATGACGTCAAGGGTCTCGCCCTTGCCGGCGACGCCCGCCATGGTCGCGAGGCCCCAGGCCATCCGGGCGGACTCGACGGCCTGCCGCATCACCTTCACGTTCCCGGTGGCCTCGAAGGTGTAGTCGGCGCCGAAGCCATCCGTCTCGGCCAGCACCTTCTCGACCGTGTCCTCGCCGCCAACCCAGACGTCGGTGGCACCCTGGCCCTTTGCGAGCTCCAGGCGGTCCTCCGAGAGGTCCACGGCGATGATCCGCTCGGCTCCCTGCAGGCGGCAGCCAGCCACGGCCCCGAGGCCGACCATGCCGGCGCCGAACACGACGCAGGTTGAGCCCTCCTCGACCTTGGCGGTGTTCATCGCGGCGCCGAGGCCTGTCGAGAGACCGCACGCGAACAGGCAGGCGCCCTCGAGCGGCGCCTCGGGATCGACCTTCGCGAGGGCGATCTCGGGCATCACGGTCGCCTCGGCGAACGTGGACGTACCCATGAAGTGGCGGATGTCCTCGCCGTCACGGCTCAGCCGCGTGGTGCCGTCGGGCAGGTAGCCCTTGTTCTGCTGCTCGCGGATCGCCAGGCACAGGTTGGTCCGCGGGTCGAGGCAGTGGACGCACTCGCCGCACTGGGGCGAGAACAGCGTGACCACGTGGTCGCCGGGGGCGAGGAGGCTCACGTCGGGGCCGATCGCCTCGACGACGCCGGCACCCTCGTGGCCGAGGACGGTAGGCGCGTAGCCCGAGGGGTCGACGCCCGAGGCCGTGTAGAGGTCGGTATGGCAGACGCCGCAGGCGACCAGCCGCACCAGCACCTCTCCAGGCCCGGGATCGGCGAGATCGAGCTCCTGCACCCGCAGGGGCTCGCCGAACTCCTCCAGCACCGCCGCGCGAATCCTCATGTCGCCTCCTCCGTGTCGCTAGCGCTCCGGAGTCCGGAGCCTACGCGGCGCGGGCGGCCCGGCGCGGCCCGCCCAGGCTCAGCCCAGCTCGCGCTCGACGACCTCGACCAGACGCGAGCACACCGCCTCGCACTCGGCGTCGTCGGGCGCCTCGACCATGACTCTCACGAGCGGCTCCGTGCCGGACGGTCGCACCAGCACCCTGCCCCGGCCCTCGAGGGCCTCGTTCTCTCGGTCCACCGCAGCCCACAGCGCCGCGGCGCCCGCGATGGCGCCCCGGTCGGCGACCTTCACGTTCCGCAGGAGCTGCGGCAGGCGCTGGAACGGCCGGGCGTCAGCCAGCGGCGTCGAGCCGATCGCGGCCGTGGTCAGGAGCGCGGCCGCGATGCCGTCCCCCGTGGGAGCGAAGTCGGTCCAGATGACGTGGCCGGATTGCTCGCCCCCCAGCACCCAGTCCCGCTCGCGCAGCGCCGCCGCGACGTGGCGGTCGCCGACGTCGGTGGTGGCGACCTCGATCTGCGCCTTGCTCATGGCCTGGTGGAAGCCGTAGTTCGTCATCACCGTCACGGCGATGCCGCCGCCCAGGCGCCCGGAATCGCGAAGGTGGTGGGCGGCGATCGCGATCAGCTCGTCGCCGTCGCGTACGGTGCCGCTGCCGTCGACGGCGAGCACCCGGTCGCCGTCGCCGTCGAAAGCGAACCCCAGCTCGGCGTCGCCCTCGCGCACCAGCTCGGCGAGCGCTTCCGGGTGCGTCGAGCCCACGCCGTCGTTGATGTTGCGGCCGTCGGGTTCGGCCCCGATCACGTCGACCGTGGCCCCCAGGCGCTCGAACATCTGGGGCGCCGCGCGATAGGTCGCGCCGTGAGCGCAGTCGAGCGCGATCGTGCGACCCGACAGGTCGAGCGCGAACGCCCCGGCCAGCTCGCGCAGGTAGTCGGCCAGCGCGGCCTCCAGGGTGTCGACCCGTCCCAGCGTCTCGGCCGAGTGGCTCACGCCCTCGGCGGCGGGCTCACCCTCGAGGCGCTCGTGAACGAAGGCCTCGAGCCGCCGTTCGGAGTCGTCGTCCAGCTTCGCGCCGTCGGGCCCGAAGAACTTGATGCCGTTGTCGCGCCAGGGGTTGTGCGAGGCCGAGACGACCGCCGCGAGGTCCAGCCCGTGCCTGCGGACCAGAACGGAGGCCGCGGGCGTGGGCAGCACGCCGCCCAGCAGGGCATCGCCCCCGCCCTGGGCGATGCCGGCGGCCAGCGCCGCCTCGAGCATCGGGCCCGAGTCGCGCGTGTCGCGAACGATCAGGACCTGGGGGCGGTCGGCTTGGGTGGTCTCGGCCGCGGCGTGGCCGAGCGCGGTCGCGAGCTCTGCGGTCAGCACCTCGCCCGCGACCCCGCGGACGCCGTCGGTGCCGAAAAGCGTCCTGGGCACTACCGCTTCGAGAACTGCGGGCGCTTGCGCGCCTTCTTGAGCCCGGCCTTGCGGCGCTCCTTCTCGCGAGCGTCGCGAGTCAGGAAGCCGCGGCGCTTGAGCTCGCCGCGCAGCTCGGGGTCGATCTCGGTCAGGGCGCGGGCGATGCCGTGCCTGACGGCCCCGGCCTGCCCGCCGACGCCTCCGCCGTGGACGCGCACCTTCACGTCGACCGTGCTCTCGTAGCCGGCCGTGACCAGCGGCTGCTGCGCCATCGTGCGGTGCTGGTGGCGAGGGAAGTACTCGTTCAGCTCGCGCGAGTTGATCTCGAAGGCGCCGCTGCCCGGGCGGATCACGACGCGGGCGATCGCGCTCTTGCGCTTGCCGGTGGCCTGGATTCGAGTGTCCGGGTCGAGCTTGACCGCGGTGCGGGCGAGCGGCTCGTCGGCGGCGCCATCGTCGTCGTTGGCCTCCGCTGCGGCGCGCTCCTCGGCCTCGGCCTCGGCGCGGGCCCGCTCCTCGGCGGAGAGCTCGCGTTCGGGCTCCAGGGCAATCGGCTCGAGGTCGGCGCCGGGGGCGGCGTCCTTGGCTTTGGGCTTTTCGTCGTCGCTCGCGGGCGCCGCGTCGGCATCGGCGTCTTGAACAACTCCGCCGACATCCTCCGCTTCGCGTCCGGTGTCGGCGGGTTTGGACCCACCGTCAGGCACACCCTGGTCCTCGTCTTCCGCGACCTCGTCGCTGGTTTCGGCGGGGGCCTCCGGCTCCCCAGCCGGAGCGGCTTCGGCCTGAGATTCCTCGGCGGGGGCCTCCTCGGCGGCCTCGGGCTCCTCGGCCTGCGGCTCCTCGGCGGGGGCTTCCTCGGCCTGCGGCTCCTCGGCGGGGGCTTCCTCGGCCTGCGGTTCCTCGGCGGGAGTCTCCTCGGGGGTCTCGTCCTGCTGCTCTTCGTCGGCCATCAGGCTTCGACCTCCATCGGCTTGGGCTGCTGTGCGGTGTGGGGGTGCTCGGGGCCGGCGTAGACCTTGAGCTTGTTGATCTGCTGGCGGGCGAGGCGGTTCTTGGGGAGCATCCCCTTCACCGCGTTGCGGATTACCTCCTCGGGCCGGCGGTCCAGCATCTCCTGGAGCGTGCGCGACTTGATGCCACCCGGGTAGCCGGTGTGGCGGTAATAGACCTTGTCCGTGCGCTTCTTGCCGGTCACCTTGATCCGCTCGGCGTTGATCACGACGACGTAGTCGCCCGTGTCGCAATGCGGCGTGTACTCGGGCTTGCGCTTGCCGCGCAGGGCGTCGGCGATCTGGGTGGCGAGGCGCCCGAGGGTCTTGCCCTCGGCGTCAACGACGTACCAGTCGCGCTGGCGGTTTTCGGGTGTCGCGACGAAAGTCTTCATATTCGGATCCGGCGCGACCCGGCGGGACGCGCAAAAAACCGCGCCCGTGAACCACGTCGCGCGGCGCCGGTGATGATAGAGGCTCGGCTGAGAGGAGTGGTGACGGCTGACGCCCTGGATATGCTCGCGGCGGTTTGGGCACTGGAGCACCCACGCGGCATGCGGGCCGAGGGTCGGCTGGGATCGCCGTCGCGGGACTGTCCCTGGCGCTGGCCGCCGGCGCCTGGGCGGGCGGCGGCGGGGTGAGCCCCGGCGGGCTCCCCGAGGTCCGGGACGTCCGCTGCCTGTCGGACTGCGCGGGGACGCGCAAGGCCACCGCCGGCTCCCGGGTCGCGTTGACCGGCCGCGGGCTGGGTGCCACCAGGGACGTGTCGTTCGACGAGCAGGGCGGCGGGCGGATCGAGGTCGAGGCGCTGACCGCCGAAGGCCGCGAGGTCACGGCGCGCGTCCCGGACGGCGCCGTAACCGGCAAGCCGCACGCCGTCACGGGCTCGGGTCAGCGCTACCGCTCGCCGGAGAAGCTGGTGATCGTCGATCCCGACGACATCCCCGATGGCGAGGGGTTCGAGCTGCGCTCGCTCGAGGCCAACCCACGCACCGCCTACGCCTACGGGATCCGCGACCCGGGCGCGACCTACAGCTTCGACGGCGCCCAATCCGATGTGATCGTGGAGGTCGTGAGCCTGAAGGACGACAAGGTCGTCCGCACGATCACCGAGCGCAACCTCGAGCCGTTCGTCGAGCACCGCACCCGCTGGAACGGGAAGCGCGAGAACGGGCAGGACGCGCCGAAGGGCAAGTACCGCTTCCGGGTTGGCTCCACAACGGGCGGCGGCACCGACTCATCCAACGACGCGCGCTTCGAGTTCCAAGACCACATCTTCCCGATCCGCGCCCGCCACAGCTACGGCGACGGGATCGGCGCCGGGCGCGGCCATCAAGGCCAGGACGTGTTCGCCAAGTGCGGCTCGCCGCTGGTCGCCGCGCGGGCCGGCAAGGTCGAGTGGAAGCAGTACCACTCGGCCGCGGGCTACTACCTGGTGATCGACACCAAGGGCAGCGGGCGCGACTACGTCTACATGCACATGAAGAAGAAGGGCCGCCCGAACCAGGGCAACTTCGTCAAGACCGGCGAGCGCATCGGCCAGGTCAGCGATACCGGCAACGCCACCGGCTGCCACCTGCACTTCGAGATCTGGTCGCCGCCCGGCTGGTACGAGGGCGGGCACTTCACCGACCCCACCGACGACCTCAAGCGGTGGGACCGCTACAGCTGACCCGCCTCGGCGCGTCGCTGGCCGCAGGGGTCCTCGCAGCGGCGCCGACGGCGCTCGGCGGCGGCCAGGCGCCCTCGCCCAAGCACCTTGCCTGCCTGTCGGAGTGCGCCGGCGCCCGCGCCGCCGCCGTGGGCGGGCAGCTGCGGGTTTCCGGTCACGGGCTTGGTGGGGTCAGCGAGGTCCGCTTCCCCGGCGAGACCACCCCTATCGGCGTGCCCCCCGACCGCGCCGAGGCCGGCAAGCTGGTGGTCACGATGCCGGCCGGCGCCGTCACGGGCCGGTTGCGGCTGGTCGAGTCCTCCGGCGCCAAGGCGACGCTTCACGAGCGCCTGCGCGTCGCGGACGCCTCGGAGGTGCCGCCGGGCTTCGAGCTCGAGCGCGCGCGAGTCTCGCCGCATCGGGCGTTCTTCGACCAGGCCCGGCCGATCAAGGTCAGGTACCGCTTCGCGGCCGCCGAGCGGACGGGCGTGCGCGTGGAGGTCGTGCGGTCGAAGGGAAAGAAGGTCATCCGCACCTTCCGCAAGCCGGACCGCCTGCCGTTCCACGGTTACGAGCAGAGGTGGAACGGCCTCGAGGGGGACGGCGACGCCGCGGACGATGGCGCCTACCGCCTCCGCGTCGGCGAGTTCGGCGACCGCTCCTATGCGACCGGACAGGTCAAGCTGTTGGGCTACAAGTTCCCCGTGCGGGGCGGCCACTCCTACGGCGGCTCGGAGGAGCGCTTCGGCGCTCCCCGCAGCGGCGGTCGTACCCACCAGGGACAAGACATCTTCGCCGGCTGCGGGACGGCCCTCGAGGCGGCGCGCGGCGGACGGGTCCAAGCCAAGGCCTATGACCCCGTCCTCTACGGCCACTATGTCGTGATCGACGCCCGCCAGACGCGCGCCGACCACATGTACGTGCACCTGGCGTCGCCTGCCCGCCCCGGCAAGGGCGACCGCGTGCACACCGGCGAGCGGATCGGCTCGGTGGGGCGCAGCGGCAACGCGCGGGCCGAGCCGTGCCAGCTCCACTTCGAGCTGTGGCCGAACGGCTGGCGCAACGGCTCGCCCGTCGACCCGCTGGCGTCGCTGCGGCGCTGGGACGGCTGGTCGTGAGCCGGGGCGCCACCGACGAGGCCCGCAGCTACGGGATGGCGGCCGGGATGCTGACCGGGGCGCTCGCCACGGCCGGCCTCCTGACCTACGGGTTCTTCGCGCTCGCGTCGCATTCGCTGAGCGCCGACGACTACGGGCTGCTGGTGGTGATGTGGTCGGTGGTCTTCATCGTCGTCTCGGTCCTGTTCCGCCCGGTCGAGCAGCTCGCCTCGCGCACGATCGCCGAGCTCGAGACCCGCGGCGAGCCGATCGGCCACGCGATGCGCGTCGCCGGGTCGATCCAGGCCGGCCTCGCCGTGCTGTTCGTGGTCTTGGCCTTCGCCTTGCGGGACGTGATCGAGGACGAGCTCCTGGAGGGCAACGACTTCCTCTTCTACGCGATGGTCGGCGCCGTGCTGGCGTTCGGCGCCAGCTTCCTGGCCCGCGGCTTCCTGGCCGGGGAACGCCGGTTCGGCCTGTTCTCGGTGCTCCTGATCATCGACAGCTCCGGCCGCCTGCTGTTCTCGCTGGCGGTCGCGGTCGGTATCGCGGAAGGCGTCGACCCGATCGCCCTCGGCGTGGTCGCGGGGCCCGCGCTGAGCCTCCTCGTCGTCCCGGCGGCCATCCGCAGCCCCCGCCCGGCCGCCGCCGTGGCGCCGCCGTCCGAGGACGCCGAGGGGCCTCGCATGGACACGCCCGCGTTCACCCTGGCGAACGGCGCCGGGTTCGCGGCGGCCGTCCTGCTGATCATGCTCTCGGAGCAGGTCTTCCTCTCCAGCGGCGCGCTGTTCGCGCGCGCCGAGGAGGGAGCGGCCGCGGCGGGGTTCATGTTCAACATCCTCATGGTCGCCCGCGCTCCCGTGGTCCTGTTCCAGGCGGTGGCGGCGAGCCTGCTGCCGCACCTCACGCGCCTGCGCTCGAAGGGCGACGAGTCCAGCGACGACGCGTTCCGCCTATCGGTGCGCCTGACGATCACGGTGATCGCCGCCCTGAGCGTGCTGCTGTCGCTGGCCCTGCTGGCCGCCGGCCCCGACCTGATGCAGATCGCCTTCGGCGACAAGTTCACCTACGACCGTGAGGGCCTGGTGATCGTCGCGGTTGGGATGGGCTTCTACCTCTCGGCGGCCACCCTCAACCAGGCCGCCCTGGCTCAGGGCCAGGCGCGCCGCGCCGCGAGCTGCTGGGTCGCGTGCGCGGCCGGGTTCATCGTCTGGAACCTTCTCGGCGGCATGGATGTCTTCCGCCAGGTCGAGGTGGGCTTCGCCGTCGGCGCCGCGGTCCTGTGCGGGCTGCTCTACCTGCTGTACCGAAACCCCCGGCCCCAGGCCGGCTATGAGGTGGCCTCGGGCTCGTCAGCCGAGCTCGAGGCGCAGCTTGCGGCCGCGGACGACGCCGGCTAGCTACTCCCACTCGATGGTCGCCGGCGGCTTCGACGACACGTCAAGCGCCACGCGGTTGACGCCCGTGACCTCGTTGATGATCCGGCTCGAGACGCGCTCGAGCAGGTCGTAGGGAAGCCGCGCCCAGTCGGCCGTCATCGCGTCGTCGGAGGTGACCGCGCGGATCACGATCGGGTACGCGTAGGTGCGCCCGTCGCCCTGCACCCCCACCGAGCGGACCACGGGGAGCACGCAGAAGGACTGCCACAGCTCGCGGTACATCCCCGCGGCGCGGACCTCCTCCTGAAGGATCGCGTCGGCCTCGCGCAGGATCTCCAGGCGCTCGCGGTTGACCTCGCCGCCCACGATCCGGATCCCCAGGCCGGGGCCCGGGAACGGCTGGCGCCAGACCAGCCGGTCGGGCAGGCCGAGCTCGGAGGCGACCGCGCGGACCTCGTCCTTGAAGAGCATCCGCAGCGGCTCGACCAGCTCGAAGTCGAGGTCCTCGGGCAGGCCGCCGACGTTGTGGTGTGACTTGATCGTGGCCGCCGCGTGACCGTCGCCGCCGGACTCGATCACGTCCGAGTAGAGGGTGCCCTGCACCAGGAAGCGGGCGTCCTCGAGCTTGTCGGCCTCCTCTTCGAAGACGCGGATGAACTCCTCGCCGATGATCTTGCGCTTGTGCTCGGGCTCGTCGATACCGGCCAGCCGGTCGATGAACCGGTCCTCGGCCCGGACGTGGACGAGCTGCGCGCCCAGGCGGTCGCGGAAGGCCTCGACCACCTGGTCGGCCTCGTTCTTTCGCATCAGGCCGTGGTCCACGAGTACGCAGGTGAGCTGGTCTCCGATCGCCCGGTGGACGAGCGCCGCGGCAGTCGCCGAGTCGACCCCGCCGGACAGGCCGCAGATGACCTTGGCTTCGCCGACCTGCACCCGGATCCGCTTGATCTGCTCGTCGATGACCGAAGCCGGCGACCAGCGCTCCTCGCAGCCGGTGATGTCGCGAAGGAAGCGCTCGAGGATCTGCGTGCCGTACGGGGTGTGGACGACCTCGGGATGGAACTGGATGCCGTAGAGCCGGCGCTCGGTGCTCTCGAACGCAGCGACCGGCGAGCCGGGGCTGGCCGCCAGGGCCCTGAAGCCCTCGGGGGCCTCGAAGACGCAGTCGCGATGGCTCATCCAGCACTGCTGCTCTTCGGGCAGGCCGCGCAACAGCTCGCCACCGTCGCCGGAGAGAATCAGCTCGGTCCGGCCGAACTCGCCGGAGTCCGCCCCCTCGACGCGGCCGCCCAGCTCGTGGACCATCGCCTGCATCCCGTAACAGATGCCCAGCACCGGGACATCGAGATCGAGCAGCTCAGTGCGAAGCGCCGGAGCCCCCTCCGAGTACACGGACGCGGGGCCGCCCGACAGCACCAGGGCGGCAGGCCGGCGCTCGCGGATGCGGTCCAGCGCGACGTCGTGCGGGAGCATCTCGGCGAACACGCCGCACTCGCGGATGCGGCGAGCGATCAGCTGCGAGTACTGCCCGCCGAAGTCGAGGACCAGCACCTCCTCCCGCGCGGCGGCGGCCGCCCGGTCGGCCGGCTCGAGCTCGGTGACGGCCGGCGCCGAGGGCAGCTCGGGGTCGCCGACGGCGATCTCGCGCGGCCCGGGCTCGTCCTCCAGCCGCACCTCGCCCTCGGCCTCGTGGGCGGCGAGGCGGGGTTCAGTCATCCGAGGCGGCGACTCCCGCGGCAACGATGGCGCGCCCGTTCGACCCCATGCCGACGGACTGCTCCTGCTGGAGCCTCTTGCCCTCGGTCTGCAGCGCCGGCGCGACCATGACCTCGGCACGCTGGAAGTCGCGGATGTCCTCGTAGCCGCATGTGGCCATCGAGGTCCGTAGCGCGCCCATCAGGTTGAAGGTGCCGTCGTTCTCGTGCGCCGGCCCGTTCAGGATCTGGTCGAGCGTGCCGTCCTGGATCGTCTTCACGCGGGTGCCGCGCGGCAGCGATGGATGGAACGTCGCCATGCCCCAGTGATAGCCGCGGCCCGGCGCCTCCTTGGCGCGGGCCAGCGGCGAGCCGATCATCACGGCGTCGGCGCCGCACGCGATCGCCTTGGAGATGTCGCCGCCCGTGCGCATGCCCCCGTCGCCGATGACGTTGCAGTACTCGCCGGTCTCGAGCATGTGCTGCGAGCGAGCCTCGGCGACGTCGGCGATCGCGGTGGCCTGCGGCACACCGATGCCCAGGACCCCTCGCGTGGTGCACGCGGCGCCGGGGCCGACCCCGACCAGGACGCCGGCGGCGCCGGTGCGCATGAGGTGGAGCCCGGTGTTGTAGGAGGCGCAGCCGCCCACGATGCACGGCACCGGGACCTCGGCGATGAACTCCTTCAGGTTCAGCGGCTCGGCCTTGGACGAGACGTGCTCGGCGGAGATCACCGTGCCCTGGATCACGAGCACGTCGAGGCCGGCCTCCAGGGCGACCTCGTAGTACTCCGTGACCTTCTGCGGCGTGAGCGATCCGGCGGCCACCGCGCCGGCGGCCTTGATCTCCTCGACGCGCTTGGCGATCAGCGCCGGGTCGACGGGTGCGTCGTAGACCTCCTGCATCAGGTGCGTCGCCTTGTTCGGCGGCGCCTTCTCGATGCGGTCGAGCTGGGCGTCGGCGTCCTCGTAGCGCGACCAGATGCCCTCGAGGTTCAGGACCCCCAGCCCGCCGGCCGCGCCGATCTGGGCGGCGGTCGCCGGCGAGACGACGCCGTCCATCGCCGAGGCCAGCAGCGGCAGCTCGAAGCGGTAGTGGCCGAGCGTCCACGAGACGTCGACGTCGTCGGGGTCGCGCGTGCGCCTGGACGGCACGATCGCGATGTCGTCGAATCCGTATGCCCGGCGGCCCTTCTTGCCGCGACCGATCTCTACTTCCACTGCCTTAATCCTTCCCTTGCCAGGGGGGCAAGTCTACTTTCGCGACAAACCTCGCTCACCCGAGTGCCTTCCATGGTCGAAGCATCCAGGCTATGCGTGGGCGCGGACGAAAAAGCCCCGCGATCGCGGGGCCTGAAAGCCGGAAAATGCGGGCTCTGCGGGCGTGATCCCAACGCCTCGGCGATGATAACAGCGGTAAACCGCGCCGCTAGGAGACCGCCGCGGCGCGCAGCTCGCGGACCTCGACGTGGGGCACCAGCCGGCGAAGCTCGGCCGGGTCCACCACCCCGGCGCCGAAGTGCTGTGTCGACTCGGCGCCGCAGGCGACGCCGTGCGCCAAGCAGTCCTGCGGCGGGGACCCCTCGTAGCGGGCGGCGACGTAGCCCGCCAGGAAGGCGTCGCCGGATCCGACCGTCGAGACCGGCTCGAGCGGCTCGGTCTCGACCTCGTAGCGGGTTCCCTTGGGGGCCTCCCCCGCCCGCCGCCCCAGCGGGGCGCCGTTGGAGCCCTCGCCGACGATCGCAACGCACCCGTGGGTCTTGGTGATGATCGCCTCGCCGGCGCCCATCTCGATCAGGCTCTCGAGGCCCGCCGAGAAGTCGGCCGGGCCGTCGAACTCGTGGCCCACCGCGCCCTCGGCCTCGAGGACGTTCGGGGCCACGACCGCGGGGCCCGCCCTCAGGCCGCCCTTCATCGGCTCGCCGTCCGAGTCGAGCACGGTCAGGACGCCACGCTCGCGCAGCCCCGCGATCAGCCTGCCGTAGATGTCCGAGTCGAGCCCCGGGGGGATGCTCCCGGCGATGACGCAGATCGTCGCCCCCTGGGCGAGGTAGAAGAGCTTCTCGAGGAACGCCTCGATCTCGCGCTCGGAGACCTCCGGGCCACGCTCGTTGATCTCTGTCTGCTCGCCCGAGGTCGGGTCGACCACGGCCAGGTTCGTCCGCGACTCGCCCTCGATCCGAGTGAAGTCGTTCAGGATCGACTCGCTGGAGAGCAGCTCGAGGATGCGGTTGCCGGTCGCGCCGCCCGCGAGCCCGGTGGCGATCACCGGCTTGCCCAGCAGCTTCAGTGCCCGGGCCACGTTGACGCCCTTGCCGCCGGCGAAGGTCGTCGACTCGACGGCCCGGTGGCGGTGGCCCAGGCGGAAGTTGGGGACCGCGACCGTTCGGTCGATCGCGGCGTTGAGGGTGACGGTGAGTATCACTGGTTCCTAGCCTCTCTTCCCCGGCAGACGATAGCCGGGCGCAGCGCTCATCGCTCGGAGCGGCGCCGGTAGAGCCATGCCACCGGGACCACTACCAGCAGGACGAGCGCCAGCGCGCCGAGCGCGAGGAGCCCCCACGCCCCCGCCCGGCTGCCGGGCAGCGAGGCGTCGATGATCTCGATCAGGCTGGCCGCCTCGGCCGACCGCGCCGCGAGCAGCTTCACGCGCGTCTCGCGCTCGCCGTCGACGGTGACGACGGCCGCCCCCAGCTCGTCGCCCGCAGCGATCGGCCCCTCGATCTCCAGCGGGACGCCGACCGGGCGAACCTCGACGTCCTCGTCGCGGCGCACCGTGAGGGTCACGCCGCCCGCCGCCTCGAGCGGGACGGTGACGTCGCGGTCGACGATGCCCACCTGTTCCAGGCGCTCGTCCTTCCGCACGACCGTCTGGCGCTGATACAGGCCCAGGCCGTAGCGCAGCAGCTCGAGCGTCCCCGCATCGCGCTCGGCCTCCGAGGGTGCGCCGATCAGGGCGGACACCACGGTCGCTCCCTTCAGCGACCCCGAGCCCACGAGCACGTAGCCGGCGCCCTCCGTGTAACCCGTCTTGACGCCGTTCACGAACGCCAGCTCGCGAACCAGGTTGTTGCGATTCTCGATCGTCCTGGGCCGATCGCCCTCGGTCAGGGTGATCTGCGGCGTGTCGACGATCTTCCGCAGCACCGGGTCCTCGCGCACGTCCACGGCGAGGTCCACCAGGTCGCTCGCGGTCGTGTAGTGGCCGGGGCCGTCGAACCCGATCGGGTTCTCATAGGAGGTCTCGTCGAGCCCGAGCTGCCGCGCCTCGCGGTTCATCTCGGCCACGAACGCGTTCTCCGAGCCGGCGGCCGCAACCGCCAGGGTCACGGCGGCGTCGTTGCCGCTGGCCATGAGCAGCCCGTACAGGAGGTCATGCACGCTCACCTGCTCGCCGTCGCGCAGGCCCATGAGCGACTCGGCGGCTCCGGGCTCGTACGGCGCCGCCGTCACGACCTCGTCGAGGTCGAGGTCCTCGCGGGCCAAGAGCGCCGTCATCAGCTTGGTGGTGCTGGCCATCGGGAGCTCGCGGTGCGGGGCGCGTGACGCCAGAACGTCCCCGTCCTCGCCATCGATCAGCACCCACGAGGTGGCGTCAGGCTGCGGGGGGCCATCCGGGGCGGCGAGCGCGGTCGGCGCGCCGACCGCCAGCGCGGCCAGGGCCGCGGCGAGAGCGCGCGCTAGCGCAGTTTGAGCGTGGCGCCGGACTGGAGCGCCTGGGGGTCGATCTCGGGGTTGAGCTCGCTCAGTCGCTCGACCGACACCCCGGTCTCCTCGGCGATGCTGCCTAGGCTGTCGCCCGGCTGGACCACGTAGGTCTCGGCGTCGGGCGCCTGCTGTTGCTGCTGCTTGTCCGGGCCCTTGTTGGCGCGCCCGTCGCCGCCGCCGGAGGACTCGAGCGAGCCGGAGATGACGAGAAAGACCGCGATCGCGGCTGCCGCGACCGCCAGAACGGCCAGAAGCCGCGCGATCCACCGACCCACGCGCCCCCGCCCTGCTGCGTTCGTGGTGCTGCTCTCCATAGGTTGGCCGATCGGTCGACGATGCGATCCGAGGGGCGCCGATGGTACGTGCTATCAGCCCGCTTTCAGGCTCCACAGCTGGGCTCGCAACGCATCTGCCGCGGCGGCCGGGTCACCGGCCGTGGCGATCGAACGGGAGGCGGCGACGAGGATCGAGGCCGGATGCGGCCCCATCGCGGGCCCCAGCTGCGCAGGGTCGCCGCCCTGAGCGCCCACTCCCGGGATCAGGAACACGGACGCCGGCATCAACTCGCGCAGCCGGGCGAGGTGCGCGGGCTCGGTGGCGCCGACCACGGCGCCCATTCCCGAGAGGCCGCCCTCGCCCGCCAGCCTGTCCGCGTTCGCGGTAACCAGGCTTGCGATGTGCTCGTGGACCGGGCCGCCGGGCGTCGGCAGGTCCAGCAGGTCGGCGGCGCCCGGGTTCGAGGTCCTGACCAGCGCGAACACGCCGGCGCCCGCGCGCTCGGCCGCGGCGACCAGCGGCTCGATCGCGTCGGCGCCCATCAGCGGGTTCGCCGTGGCGGCGTCGGCCGTCAGGCCCGGCGGGTCGCCGAAGAGCGCCTCGCCGTAGACGGCGGCGCTGACGGGCACGTCGCCGCGCTTGCCGTCGGCGACCACCAGCAACCCGGCCCCCCGGGCGGCGGCGATCACCTCGGCCAGGGCCTCATAGCCCGGCGCCCCCAGACGCTCGAAGCACGCGAGCTGCGGCTTCACGGCCACGCACGCCTCGCCCGCCTGGGCGATCAACTCGGTGCAGCGGGCGGCGACCTCGGGGCCGTCCCCCGGCTCGGGGTCCAGCCCCAGGCAGACCTGGCTGCGCCGCGCCTCGACCAGCGCGGCGAGCCGATCTGCGAACGGTTGGGTCAGCCCTTGACCGTCTTCTTGAGGCCGGCGCCAGCCGAGAACTTCGGCACCTTGCCGCCGGCGATCGTGATGCGCTCGCCCGTACGGGGGTTCACGCCCTGGCGCGGGCCGCGCTCCGCGACGCTGAACTTGCCGAAGCCGGTGAAGCTGATCTCCCCGCCACCCTTCAGCGTGTCGCTGATCCCGTCGAGCACGGCCTCGACGGCGTCTGCCGCGGCCTTCTTGCTCTCGAAGTTGCCGGCGATCTGGTCTACGAACTCAGCCTTGGTCAAAGTGCTCCTCCTCCTGGGGTTCAAGAACGGCGGCCAATCTAACAGTGACCTGGGATGGTCTACCGCGTCCGCGGGCCCGTAAACCCCCGCCAGGGCCGGAGTGGCGCTCACATGCGGTCGGGCGCGCTGACCCCGATCAGGGCCAGGCTGGCCGCGAGGACCTGCTTCGCGGCCACGCACAGGCCGATGCGCGCCGCCTCCGTCGCCGCCTCGGACCCGACGACCTGGCAGTCGCGGTAGAAGGCGTGGAAGTCGGCGGCGGTCGCGGTCGAATACGCGCAGAGCCGGTGCGGCGCACGGCGCCGCGCGGCCTCTGCGACCTCGGCCGGGTACTCGAGCAGGCGGCGGACGAGCGCGGCCTCGCTGTCCTCCGCGGCAGCGGCGAGGGAATCCTCCGTGGACGCTGCGGCGACGATCGAGGCCTCGTCGGCCGCCGCGCCCTCCTCGGCGGCCTTGCGCAGGATGCTGGCGATCCGGGCGTGCGCGTACTGCACGTAGTAGACCGGGTTGTCCTGCGACTGCTTGCGCGCGAGGTCGAGGTCGAGGTCGAGGGTGCTGTCGTGGCTGCGCTGGAGCATGAAGAAGCGCGTGGCGTCGACCCCGATGTCGTCGATCAGCTCGTCGAGGGTCACGAACTGGCCCTTGCGCTTGGACATCCGGGCGCGCTCGCCGCCCTCGACGACCTGGACGAGCTGCATGATCGGCGCCTCGTAGGCGTCCCCGGATCCGCTCAGCGCCTCGAGCGCGGCCTTCATCCTCGGCACGTAGCCGTGGTGGTCCGAGCCGAGCGGATCGATCAGCCGCTGCCAGCCCCGCTCGAGCTTGTTCCGGTGGTAGGCGATGTCCGCGGCGAAGTAGGTCGGCTCGCCGCCGGAGCGGACCAGCACGCGGTCCTTCTCGTCCCCGAACTCGCTCGTGCGCAGCCAGACGGCGCCCTCGCGGTCGTAGACGTGCCCGCGGTCGCGAAGCTCCTCCACCGCCGCCTGGAGCGCCCCGGACTCGTGCAGCGTGCGCTCGCTGAACCACGTGTCGAAGTGGACCCCGAACCGTTCCAGCGTGACGGCGATCCGCTCGCGCATCGCCGCCGTGCCCGCCCGGCCGAGCGAGTCCAGGTCGGCCGCGTCCGCCCCCTGCGACGCCAGCTCGTCCGCCAGTTCGCCGACGTAGCTTCCTTCGTACCCGTCCTCGGGAACCGGCTCGCCGCGGATGTGGGCGGCGATCGACTCGGCGAAGCGATCCACCTGGCCGCCCACGTCGTTCAGCAGGTACTCGCGGCCCACCTCCTGCCCGGAGGCCTCGAAGAGCCTCGCGAGCGAATCCCCGAACGCGGCGCCCCGGCCCCCCGCCGCGGTGAGCGGGCCGGTGGGGTTCGCCGAGACGAACTCGACCAGGACACGCTCGGGCTGCGCCGGCTGGGCACTGCCGTAGGCGGCGCCCGCGCCGAGGATCGACGCCACCGCCTGGCGGTGCCAGCGATCGGTCAGGTGGAGGTTGAGGAAGCCCGGGCCCGCCACCTCGATTCGATCGGTCAGGCCGCCCAGCCGTTCGGAGAGATCGCCGCGCAGGCGCTCGGCGACCTCGCGCGGAGACACGCCGAGCGCCCCGGCGATGGTCATGGCGGCGTTGGTGGAGTAGTCGCCCAGCTCGGCCCGAGGCGGGCGCTCGAGCGTGACTGCTCCCGGCTCGGCCCCGTCGGCGACGGCGCCGATGGCGGCATCGATGCTTGCGCGGAGCTCCGAGACGGGATCTGCCATGGGCGGCCGAGTCTAAGCTGCGCGAACCTTGCGAGCCCTGGTCACAGGCGGCGCCGGATTCATCGGCTCGAACCTCGTGGACGCCCTCGTCCAGCGCGGCGACGACGTGGTCGTCGTCGACGATCTATCCAGCGGCCGGCGCCAGAACCTCGAGGACGCCCTCGCGCTCGGGGCGCAGCTCGTCCAGGCCGACGTGAGCGACCGCGCGGCGGTCGACGCCGCGTTCGAGGCACACCGACCGGAGCTCGTCTACCACCTGGCCGCGCAGATCGATGTGCGCCGCTCGGTGGAGGATCCCGCGTTCGACCTGGCCGTCAACGTCGGCGGCACGATCAACCTGCTTGCCGCCGCACAGCGGGCCGGCGCGGCCCGGTTCGTGTTCGCTTCGACGGGCGGGGCGATCTACGGCGAGGGCGCGGACCGGACGCTCCCCCTGCCCGAGGAGGCCGAGCGCCGACCCGACGCACCCTACGGCCAGAGCAAGCTGGCGGCCGAGGGCTACCTCGACCTCTACACCCGCCTCCACGGCCTGCCGACCACGTCGCTGCGGCTGGGAAACGTGTACGGGCCCCGGCAGGACCCGCTGGGCGAGGCCGGCGTGGTTGCGATCTTCGCCGGCGCGCTGCTGGGCGGGGCGACGCCGAAGGTTTTCGGCGACGGGCGCCAGACCCGGGACTACGTGTACGTCGGAGACGTCGTCTCGGCCTTCCTCGCCGCGTCGGACCGTGACGCCGCCGGAGCGGTCAACGTGGGCACGGGCGTCGAGACCAACGTCCTCGACCTCGGCGCCATCATCGCGCGCCTGTGCGGCGCCGACTTCGAGCCCCAGCTGGCACCCGCCCGCGCCGGCGAGGTCCAGCGCATCTCGATCGACCCTGCGATGGCCCGGGACGTGCTGGGCTGGCAGCCCGAGTTCAGCCTGGATCAGGGGCTGGAGTCGACGGTCGAGTCGTTTCGCTCGTAGGCCAGCGCGGCGCCGATCCGCTCGACCGTGCTCGGGTGAGTGCCGAACAGCGTGCTCACGTACCCCGGCGGGTCGGGGTCCGACAGGTTCTCGGCCGCGAGCCGCCGCTGCAGGTCCACCAGGCCCTCCGGGTCGTTCGTCAGCTCCAGCGCGTACTGGTCGGCCGCGGCCTCGACGTCACGCGAGAGCTGGTTGCCGGGGATATTCAGCACGAAGCTGACCACGGCGATCCCCAGGGCATAGGCGGGCAGCGCCGCGGGCGAGCCCGGCGCGATGCCACGCCGCTCGGCCAGGCCCCCGGCCAGCTCACGCACGAACAGCAGGCCCAGCGGCGCGACGATCGCGATGAAGGTGATCCCGCGCCGAATGTCGTCGTTGGCCACGTGGCCCAGCTCGTGCGCCACGACGGAGCGCAGCTCAGGGGGCTCGGTCTCGTCGATCAGGTTGTCGTAGAGCACCACGCGCTTGGTCGGTCCGAGGCCGCCGACGTAGGCGTTCAGCGCGGTCGAGCGCCGGCTGGCGTCCACGGAGTAGACCTCGCCGATGTCGACCCCTCCCGCGCGGCCCAGCTCGAGCACCTCCGCGCGGATCTCGCTGCCCTCCGGAAGCGGGTCGAACCGGTTGAACAGGGGCGCCAGCACCACCGGCGCCAGCCACGAGAAGACCGCCGCCAGGGCCACCACGCCCGCCGCGGCGGGGGCCCACCAGCCCCGCGGGAAGCGCCTGACCAGGGCGAGGAGCAGCGCCGCCCCGACCCCGGTCAGCACGGCCGAGATCGCGGTCGCCTTGGCGACGTCGCCGAACCAGGCGCCCAGGGACTGCGTCGAGAGGCCAACGTCCACCGAGCGCTCGTGGGCCGCGACGTCGAACGGCAGGGAAACCAGGGTGAGCGTGACCGAAAGGCCGGCACCGGCGGCGATCGCACCCAGGACCGGCCGCTCGCCCAGCCGCTCGAGCGTGCGTCGCGCGGCCGCGGGGCGCCCGATGGCCAGCGCCACCAAGACGACGCCCTGTGCCCCGAGGCCGGCGAACATCAGGGCCCGCTGGCCGCCTCGGAAGTCACGGGCACGCTCGAGCGCCGCGGGCTCGAAGTAAGCGCTCTCGTCGACCGCCTCGGGCTCGGTGGGGGGCTCGTCAGGCCCCAGCAGCCAGACGGCGCCCTCGGCGACGACCACCATCGCCACCACGACCGCCCCGATCCGCACGCCCCTGGAGCCGCCCAGGCCGCCCAATCTCACCGTCCGTCCCGCGCTTCCGTACGCCCACCGGGCATCGCCCTACGATAGTCGGCTTCCCGATCCTGCCCGGGACGCCCATGCGGCTAGCCATCCTCAGCGACATCCACGCGAACATGCCGGCGCTCGAAGCCGTCCTCGAGGCGATCGACGCCGCCGGCGTCGACGAAGCGTGGTGCCTGGGCGACGTCGTCGGCTACGGGGCCCAGCCCGACGAGTGCACGACGGCCGTCGCCGAGCGCTGCGAGGTGTGCCTGGTGGGCAACCACGACCTGGCGGTGACCGGCGAGCTGGACATCTCGTCGTTTTCGCCCGCCGCCTCGGCCGCGGTCCGCTGGACGCAGCGCCACGCGGCCGACGCGACGGTGCGCTTTCTTCGCCGCCTCTCCCCGGCGGCGACCGGCGGCGAGGTCGCGCTGTACCACGCGTCCCCGCGCGACCCGGTCTGGGAGTACGTGCTGTGGCCCGACCAGGCCGCCGAGTGCCTGGACCACCAGGCGACGCGGGTGAGCTTCATCGGCCACTCGCACGTGGCGCTGTTCTTCACCGTGCCCGGCGACGGGAACGGGGGCGGGGCCGAGCGCGACGGCCCCAAGCTGGCCCGGGGCGCCCAGGCCGAGGGCGACCGGACGCTGGACATCGCCGAGGACCGATGGCTGATCAACCCCGGCAGCGTCGGCCAGCCCCGCGACGGCGATCCGCGAGCCGCGTGGCTCGAGCTCGACACTGACGCGTGGAGGGCGACCTACAGGCGGGTCGACTACGACATCGAGCGCGCGTCGGAGGCGATTCTCGCCGCCGACCTTCCCGAGCACCTCGCGAAGCGGCTGTTCATCGGCCAATGAGGGGATTCGCCGGGAATAAACTCGCGCCGATGCCGGTGCCAGGCCGCAGCCCGCTTGCCCTTGCCCTAGCAATCGTCGCGATGGGCCTCGGCGCCTGCGGCTCCGGGGACGAGGAGGGAACGATCCCGGCGTCGAACGCCGAGGCGATGCTCGCCACCCTCGCCCAGGTCGAGGAGAACGTCAACAACGGAGACTGCACCAGCGCCCAGACCGACGCCCAGCAGTTCGTCACCCTCGTCGACGGGCTGCCCAAGGAGGTCGGTGAGAGCGTCAAGGCCGACCTGCGCGAAGCCGGCGACAACCTCGTCTCCAAGACCCAGGATCCCGAGCAGTGCCAGCAGCCCGAGGACGACACCGAGCCCCCGCCCGACACCGGCGCCTCCGGCGTCTCCGGCGTCGAGGAGGCCGACGGCTGATGGCGGGCGCGATGATGTCCGACCGCTACGAGCTGGGCGAGCGCCTGGGCTCCGGCGGCATGTCGACCGTCTATGGGGCGACCGACCGCGTGCTCGAGCGCACGGTGGCGGTGAAGGTCCTGGCCGAGCACCTCTCGGACGACGAGAAGTTCGTCGCGCGCTTCCGCCGCGAGGCGCTGGCCGTCGCGAAGCTGATCCACCCGAACATCGTCCAGGTTTACGACACCGGGGTCGACGAGGGGCGCCACTACATCGTCATGGAGTTCGTCGAGGGGCGCTCGGGCGCCCAGCTCCTGCAGACCGAGGGCCGGCTGGGCGCCGCCGTATCCGTCCAGATCGGGGTGCAGGCCTGCTCGGGCCTGGAGTACGCGCACCGGCAGGGGATCATCCACCGTGACGTCAAGCCCGGGAACCTGATGGTCATCGGCGGCCCCGCCGCTCGGGGGAGCCGCGCCGCCGGCCACGACCCGCCGACCGGGGAGATGACGGTCAAGCTGGCCGACTTCGGGATCGCCCGGGCCGCCGAACAGACCCGCCTGACGCAGGTGGGGTCGGTGGTCGGCACCGCCGCCTACCTGGCCCCCGAACAGGCCCGTGGCGAGGAGGCGTCGCCGGCGGCGGACGTCTATGCGCTCGGCGTCGTGATCTACCAGCTCTTGACCGGCCGCCTGCCGTGGGAGGGCTCAACCCTGGCCGAGCTGGCGATCCGACGTGAGAACGAGCGGCCCCTGTCGCCCTCCTCGTACGACCCGGGCGTCCCGGAAGAGCTCTCGACGGCCGTGCTGCGCGCGCTGGAGGGCGACGTCGCGAACCGGTACCGGACCGCCCGCGAGTTCTCGGCGGCGCTTCGCTCCGGGCTCTCGGGCATCCAGCCTCCGGTGGCCGCCGACGACGCGCCGACCCGCGTCGTCGCCGCCGAGACCGGGGCGACGCGGGCCATGGCCGACCCGCCGACGCCCGTGGCCGGACAGCGCCCCGTGCGGCGCCCGCCGGCGCCCGCCCGGGCCCCGGTCGCCCCGGCCGCGAAGCCGAAGCGCTCGGGGTTCGGGCGCTTCATGCGGGTCCTTGGCCTGCTGCTCCTGATCGGGGTGCTCGCTGCCCTGATCGCCGGCGGCGTCCTTCTCCTCACCGACGCCGGTCAGGGCACCGACGCCGGGTCCTTCATCCGCGATCAGATCAACGATCAGATCGACGCGATCGAGGAGTTCGTGCGCGACAACACGCAGTAGCGCGGACGCCTACACGGCCTCCCACGGCGCCGCGCCGGCCAGGATCGCCTGCCGATAGGCATCCATCCGCGCGCCGCGGATCGCCTCCCTGGCCCCGCTGACGACCTGCTCGAGGTAGGCAAGGTTGTGGACACTCATCAGCCGTACCCCCGTTAGCTCGCGCTCTCGCGCCAGGTAGTGCAGGTACGCCCTGCTGTGCGAGGCGCAGGTCGGGCACGGGCAGCCGGCGACCAGCGGCGCCTCGTCCTCGGCGAGCGAGGCCCGGCGCACGCTTAGCCTGAAGCGCTCGGCGGGGACCGGGGCGAGCGCCATCCCGTGGCGCGCGAGGCGGGTGGGAACGGCGCAGTCGAATACGTCGATCCCCCTGGCGATCCCCTCCACCAGGTCGTCGGGCTCGCCGATGCCCAGGAGGTGCTTCGGCGCGTCTGTGGACAGATGGGGAAGGGTCATGTCCAGCACGCCGTACATCTCGGGCTTGTCCTTGCCAAGCGTGCCGCCGATCGAGATCCCGTCGACCCCTGCGGCCGAGACCGCCTGTGCGCTCTCCAGCCGGAGGTCCTCGTAAACACCTCCCTGGACGATGCCGAAGACGGCCTGGGCACCGGGCCCGTTCTCGCCGTGCCAGGCCAGGCAGCGATCCAGCCACCGGTGCGTCCGCTCGGTCGACCGGGCCGTGTAGTCGCGGTCGGCGTGAAAGGGGGTGCACTCGTCGAAGACGAGCGCGATGTCCGAGCCCAGCGACGCCTGGACCGACATCGACTCCTCGGGGCCCAGGAACTGCTCGGAGCCGTCGACGTAGGAGCGGAACCGAACGCCGCGCTCGGAGATCTCCAGCACGCCCCCCGTGGTGCCCGAGCGGCCACGGCGCCCCTTGATCTCGTCGGCCACGGTGCCGTGGGCGAGCGAGAAGACCTGAAAGCCGCCCGAGTCGGTGATGATCGCGCCGTCCCAGCCCATGAACCGGTGCAGGCCGCCAAGCCTGGCGACGCGCTCGGGCCCCGGCGCCAGCAGCAGGTGGAAGGTGTTGCCCAGCACCAGCTCGTAGCCCAGCTCGTCCACGTCGCTCGCCGTCAGCGAGCGGACGCTCCCCCTGGTGGCGAGCGGGATGAACGCCGGGGTCTCAACAGGCCCGTGCCCGGTGAGCAGCCGTCCCGTGCGCGCGGCGCCGTCGCGCGCGTCGATCTCGAATCGCAGGCGCTGGGGGTCGGCGCGCATGCGGGACGCCCTAGGTGGAGGCGAGCGAGCGGCCGGTCATCGCTTCAGGCTGCGGGATCCCCAGCAGGGCGAGAGCGGTCGGCGCGACATCGGCCAGGACGCCGCCGTCGCCGAGCTCGAGGCCGGACACCGTGACGATGAAGGGCACCGGGTTGGTCGAGTGCGCCGTGTTCGGCGAGCCGTCGGGCTCGAGCATGTTGTCGGCGTTGCCGTGATCGGCGGTGACGACGCAGGCGCCTCCCACGCCGTGCACGGCGGCGACGACGTCGGCGAGGCACGCGTCCACGGCCTCGACGCCCTGGACCGCGGCCGGGATGTCGCCGGTGTGGCCGACCATGTCGGGGTTGGCGAAGTTGATGATCCCGAAGCGATAGCCGCCCTCGCGCCAGCGGCTCGCGAACGCCTCGGCGGCCGCGGCGGCGCTCATCTCGGGCTTGCGGTCGTAGGTGGGGACGTCCCGCGGCGAGTCGACGAGGCAACGCTCCTCCCCTGCCCACTCCTGCTCGCGGCCGCCGTTGAAGAAGTAGGTCACGTGCGCGTACTTCTCGGTCTCCGCCACGTGGAGCTGGCGGTCGCCGCGCTCGGCCAACACCGCGGCCAGCGTCGTCTCCGGGCGCGCGGGCGAGAACGCCACGGGGTACTCCCAGCCGTCCTGGTAGGACGTCAGGGTGCTGAGGGCGACGTCGGGACTCTCGCCACGGTCGAACTCCTCGAACCCCTCCTCGCCCAGCGCCCGGCACAGCTGCCGTGCCCGGTCGGGGCGGAAGTTGAAGTGGATCGCGACGTCGCCGTCGGCCATCCCGTCGTAGTCGCCCACCACGGTGGGCTCGATGAACTCGTCGGTCACGCCGTCGCCATGGGCGGCCTCGATGGCCGCCTGGGCCGAGTCGGCCCGCGGGCCGACGGCGTGGGCGATCGCGTCGTAGGCCAGCTTCGTGCGCTCCCAATGGCGGTCGCGGTCCATTCCGTAGTAGCGGCCTCCGACCGTGCCGACGCGCCCCCTGCCGTCAAGCCACCCCTCGACCTGGCGCAGGTAGGAGGGCGCCGAGTCCGGCAGCGTGTCGCGGCCATCGGTGAAGGCGTGCACGACGAGGTCGGGGACCTCTGCCCTCGCCGCGAGCTCGATCAGCCCCTGGATGTGCACCCAGCCGGAGTGAACGCCCCCGTCGGAGACCAGCCCCACCAGGTGCAGCCGGCCTCGCGGGCTCTCCCTCGCAGCCCGGCAGGCCCCCACCAGGACCTCGTTGGAGAAGAAGCTCCCGTCGGCGACCGCCTCGTCAAGGCGCGCGAGGTCCTGCTTGACCACCGAGCCGGCGCCGAGGTTGAGGTGCCCGACCTCGGAGTTCCCCATCTGCCCGTCGGGAAGGCCGACGTCGGTCCCCGACGCCGACAGCTGCGTATGCGGGTAACGCGACCAGAGCTCGTCGAAGGTCGGGGTGTCGGCCTGGGCGATCGCGTTCCCGGCCCCCTCGGGCGCCAGCCCCCAGCCGTCGAGGATGACCAAGGCCAGGCTCGGGACCGGGACGGCCCGCGCGCCCTCCGCCAGGCTCACAATCCCGGTGCGGCGGCTTCGCCGCCTGACATGCCGCTTTCGGCGCTGAAGCGCCTCACCCAACACCCGCTTGGCAGATCGCCAGGAAGTCGTCGGGGTCCAGGCTGGCGCCGCCCACCAGACCCCCGTCTACATCCGGCTGGGCCATCAGCTCGGCGGCGTTGGCGGGCTTCATCGAGCCGCCATAGAGGATCCGCACGGTCTCGGCCGCGGCTGCGTCGCGCTCCGCGATGCGCCCGCGGACGAACGCGACCGCCTCCTGCGCCTGCTCGACCGTCGCGGTGCGGCCGGTCCCGATCGCCCAGATCGGCTCGTAGGCGACGACGACCTCGCCGAGCCTGACGGCCTCGACATCGGCCAGGTCGGCGTCCAGCTGCGCGGCCAGGACCGCCTCGGTCTCGCCACCGTCGCGCTGGGCCTCGGATTCGCCGACGCAAAGGATCGGAAGGAGCCCGGCCCCGAGCGCGGCGGGGACCTTGAGCCGCAGCGCGTCGTCGGTCTCGCCGAACAGCTGCCGGCGCTCGGAATGGCCCAGGACCACGGCCGCCACGCCGAGGTCGGTCAGCATCCCCGCGGACACCTCGCCGGTGAACGCCCCCTCGGCCTCGAAGTGCATGTTCTGCGCGGCGATCCGGACCGCCGTCTCCCGGGCCCCCTCGACGGCCCTCGCGAGCGCGGTATACGGCGTGCAGACGACGACGTCGACGCCCTCCAGGCCATCGGCCGAAGCGGCGAAGCGCCCGAGGAAGTCGGCCGCCTCGCCCGTGGTCTTGTGCATCTTCCAGTTGGCCGCGACCAGCGGCCTGCGGTTCGAATCAGGCATCCGCGAGAGCCTCCACCCCGGGCAGCTCGCGGCCCTCCATCAGCTCCAGCGACGCTCCGCCGCCGGTCGATAGCCAGTCCACGCCGTCGCCCAGCCCGAAGGCGACGAGCGCCGCCGCCGAGTCCCCGCCGCCCACGACCGTCGTCCCCGGGGCGGCGGCGACCGCGTCGGCGACCGCCCGGGTCCCCGCCGCGAACGGCTCCATCTCGAATGCCCCCATCGGCCCGTTCCAGAAAACGGTGCCCGCCGCCGCGATCGCCTCACCGAACGCGGCCGCCGTGCGGGGGCCGATGTCGAGGCCCATCCAGCCACTCGGGACCTCGACCCCGTCGAGCTCCCGGCGCTCGGCGTCGGCGGCGAAGCGGTCGCCGATCACCAGGTCGACCGGCAGCAGGAGCTCGCACGACGAGCCCTCCGCCTCGGCCAGCACCCGTCGCGCCAGCTCGACGCCCTCGTCGTCCACCAGCGAGTCGCCCACCTCGACGCCCTGCGCGCGGAAGAACGAGAAGCACATCGCGCCGCCCACCAGCAGCTGGTCGGCGCGGTCGAGGAACGCTTCCATCACGCCGATCTTGTCGCCCACCTTGGCGCCGCCCAACACGACGCATAGCGGCCGGGCCGGGTCGTCGCGGACGAACGTGAGCTCGCGCACCTCGCGCTCCAGGAGCAGGCCCGCGTACGCGGGCAGGTGCTCGGCCACGCCGGCCGTCGTGGCGTGCGCGCGGTGAGCGGCTCCGAACGCGTCGTTCACGTACACCTCGGCCAGGGCGGCGAGGGCCCGCCCAAGCTCGGGGTCGTTCTTCGTCTCGCCGGGCTCGTAGCGGCTGTTCTCCAGAAGGACCACGTCGCCCGGGGGGTCGCCCTCCATCAGGACGCTGACCTCGGCGCCGGCCACCCCGGGGGCCAGGTGCACATCGGCCTCCAGCAGGTCGGCCAGCCGGGCGGCCACCGGCGCCATCGAGAGCTCGGGCTCGCGGTCCTTCGGCCGCCCCAGGTGCGAGACGAGGATCGGGGTCGCGCCTCGCTCGCGCAGCAGCTCGATCGTCGGCAGCGCGGCGCGGATCCGCGTGTCGTCGGTCACCTCGCCGTCGTCGAGCGGCACGTTGAAGTCAACGCGCACCAGGGCGCGTCTCCCGGAGACGTCGGCGTCGCGCACGCTGGCCTTCGAGAACGTCCCGCGCGGAACATGGCCACGCTCCGCGCTCAGGTCAGGCTCCCACGGCCGCGGGCTCGAGCACCTTCGCGGCCAGTTCGACGCAGCGGTTCGAGTAACCCCACTCGTTGTCGTACCAGGACACCGCCTTCACCAGCGTGCCCTCCATGACCATGGTCTGGCCGGCGTCGAAGATCGACGAGTGCGGGTCCTTGACGATGTCGGTCGAGACGATCGGGTCCTCGGTGTAAGCGAGGATTCCGCTCAGCGGGCCCTCGGCGGCCTCGCGGGCCGCGGCGTTGATCTCGTCGACGCTCGTCTCGCGCGAGACGACGCAGACCAGGTCGACCACGGACCCGGTCGCGACCGGCGCTCGGACGGCGAGGCCGTTGAGCTTGCCGTCGAGCTCGGGCAGGACCAGGCCCACGGCCTTGGCCGCCCCCGTCGTCGTCGGGATCAGGTTGAGGGCGGCGGCGCGCGCCCGGCGCAGGTCCTTGTGCGGCATGTCCTGAAGGCGCTGGTCGGAGGTGTAGGCGTGGATCGTCGTCATCAGCCCGCGCTCGATCCCGACGGCGTCGTTGATCACCTTCGCGAACGGCGCCAGGCAGTTAGTGGTGCACGAGGCGTTGGAGATGATGTGGTGCTGGTCGGGGTCGTAGGCGTCGTCGAAGTTGACGCCCAGCGCCACGGTCACGTCGGGGTCGGTCGCGGGCGCCGAGATGATCACCTTCTTGGCGCCGGCCTCCAGGTGCTTGGCGGCGTCGTCGCGCTTGGTGAAGATGCCGGTCGACTCGATCACCACGTCCACTCCCAGCTCCCCCCAGGGAAGCTGGGCCGGGTCGCGCTCGGAGAGGATTCTGGTCTCGGCGCCATCGACGCTGATCCCGCCGTCTGACTCGCTGACCTCGCCTGGGAAGCGGCCGAGCACCGAGTCGTACTTGAGCAGGTGCGCGAGCGTGCCGGCGTCGGCGACGTCGTTGACGGCGACGAACTCCAGGTCGCTGCCGGCCTCGTGGGCCGCCCGGAACAGGTTGCGGCCGATCCGGCCGAACCCGTTGATGCCCACCTTCACGCTTGCCATTCGCCCTCCTGGTCCTCGGTCGAAGAAATCGGTCGTCAGTCGACGCCCACGGTCACCTCTACCCGGTGACCGTCGGGGTCGCGCAGATAGGCCGCATAGTAGGTCGGCCCGTACTCCGGGCGCTGGCCCGGGTCGCCCTGGTTGAGGCCGCCGGCGTTGATACCGGCCTCCCAGGCGGCCTTCACCGCCGAGATGCCGTTCGCCGCGAAGGCGACGTGGCCGCCTCCGGCGCGGGCGCCGTGGCGGGCGGAGATGAAGAACACCGGCCGGAAGATCCCCCACCCGACGCGGTCGTCGGTCTCGACCTGGCGGCGCCAGCCCAGGGGCCCGAGCATCGAGTCATAGAACTCCGCGGCCTGCTCCAGGTCCGACACCTCGAGGCTGACGTGATGGATCACGAGGCCAGCCTAGAAGGCCTCGGCTAGACGCGGGGCTCCCACCGGAAGAACCGCATCGCCAGGACCAGGCCCAGGAGGCCCCAGGCGGCCACGATCCCCAGGTCCAGCCACTCGAAGCCGGCGCCTGACGTGGTCGGGCTCCAGGCCGTGAAGAACGCCTCGAAGAAGTGGCGGATGGGGAAGACGTCGGCGAAGTCCAGGACGCCCTCCGGGATCTCGGTCTCGGGGATGAACACGCCCGAGAGGAAGTAGAGGGGCAGCAGGGCGACGTTGGAGATCGGGGCGGCGGCGTCCTCGGAGGGGATCGCCGCGCTGAGGGCGAAGCCCAGGCAGCTGAACGAGGCCGCGCCGACGAGGAGAGTCACCAGCACGGCCGGCAGCCGCTCCCACGGGACCTCGACGCCATAGAGGATGCGGCCGATCGTCGCGACCACGATCAGGCTCAGGACCGAGACGACGGCCGCGTTCCCGACCCGGCCGGCGATGAAGACCCAGGTGGGAAGCGGCGTGCCCCGCGTCCGCTTCAACAGCCCGTTCTCCCGATCCACGGTGAGCGAGATCGCCAGGCTCTGCATCGTCGCCGAGACGACCGCGAGCGTGATGATCGCCGGGACGTAGTACGTGGTGGTCTTGATCCCGCCGAGCTCCTCGATCGTCTCGTTGCCAAAGATGGTCGCGAAGATCAGCAGGAACATCACCGGCAGCAGGACGGTGAAGAAGACCGAGGCCGGGTTGCGCCAGAACGTCTTCTGGTCGTAGCGGAACTGGTGGAGGACGAGCGCCGCGCCGGTCATTCGGGACGGTCCTCGGTGAGCTCGAGGTAGACGTCCTCCAGGCTGGGCATCCCAACCGACAGCGGCGCAAGGTCGGCGCCGTGCTGAAGCGCCCATCCGGTCAGCTCGTTCAGGGCCGTGATCGGATCCCCGGTCCGGACCGTCACGAAGCGCCCGTCGGACTCGACCTTGGCGTCCGCCGCGAGCGGCAGGTCGGCCATCGCGGTCCCGGCCGGCAGCCGGAACCGGATCTCGTTCACGCCGGCCTCGTTGCCCAGCCGGTTCGGCGGCCCCTCGGCGACCAGGCGCCCGCCGACGATGATCGCCGCCCGGTCCGCAAGGACCTGCGCCTCCTCCATGTAGTGGGTCGTGAGGAAGACGGTCTTGCCGAGCTCCCGCAGTCCAGACGACCACCTCCCACGCGCGCCGGCGCGCCGACGGGTCGAAGCCGGTCGTCGGCTCGTCGAGGAACAGCAGCTCGGGGTCGCCGATCAGGGCAAGCGCGACGTCCAGCCGCCGCTGCTGACCGCCCGACATCCGCAGTACACGCGTTTCGGCCTTCTCCGTCAGCCCCACCTGCTCGATCGTCTGATCGACGTCCCGCGGCCGCGAGTAGTACCCGGCGAACAGCTCGAGCGTCTCGCGCACCGTGAGCTCGGGGTGCATCCGGCTCTCCTGCAGGACGATGCCGATGCGCTCGCGCCACTCGCGGGTCGGATGCGCGGGGTCCTCGCCGAGGACCGTGACCTCGCCCGACGTGCGCTCGCGATAGCCCTCGAGCATCTCGACCGTCGTGGTCTTGCCGGCGCCGTTCGGGCCCAGGAAGGCGAAGATCTCGCCCCGCTCGACGGTCAGGTCCAGGCCACGGACGGCCTCGAAGTCGCCATAGGTCTTGCGCAGGCCCGAGACGCGGATGACCGGATCAGCCACGCGTGTCAGTCCAACTCGACGTCGCGGTGGACCACGCGCAGCACCAGGTCGTCGCGGCCCACCAGGTGCTGGGCCACCCGGTCCGCGATCGTCACCGACCGGTGGCGCCCGCCGGTGCAGCCGATCGCGATCGTGAGGTGCGACTTGCCCTCGGCGACGTACGCGGGGAGCAGGAAGTCCATCAGCGGCAGGAGGCGCTGGTAGAACTCGGTCGCAAGCTCCCCCGCCTCGACGTGCTCGACGACCTTCGGGTCGCGGCCGGTCAGGGGGCGGAGGTCCTCGCGGTAGTGGGGGTTCGGCAGGAACCGCACGTCGAACATCAGGTCCGCGTCGCGCGGCGGGCCGTTCTTGAAGCCGAAGGTCAGGATCGTCAGCGCCAGTTGCGCCGGGCCTTGCGGCCCCAGCATCTCGGTCGCGATCCGGCGCCGCAGCATCGCCCCGGTCAGCTCGGACGTCTCCATCACCAGGTCGGCGCGCTCGCGCAGCGGCGCCAGGATCTCGCCCTCGGCGCGGATCCCGTCGACCACGCGCCCGTCCGGCGCCAGCGGATGGCGGCGGCGGGTCTCCTTGAAGCGGTCGAGCAGGGTCTCCTCGTCGGCCTCCAGGAACAGGACGCGCGGCTGGAGACCGCCGGCCTCGAGCTCCTCAAGCACGGCGTCGAGGTCGCGGAAGTACTCGCCGCCACGCACGTCCGAGACGACGGCGGCGCGGCGCACGCCGCTTCCCTCGTGGCGGAAGAGCTCGCCCAGGGCGCCGATCATCCGCGGCGGGAGGTTGTCGACGCAGAAGTAGCCACCATCCTCGAAGGCGGCGATCGCCTCGGACTTCCCGGCGCCCGAATACCCGGTGATGACCACCAGATCGACGTGGCGCGGGCCGGCTCCGTCGCCGTCCGCGTCCGCCGAGACCTTCCGCTCGCCGGCGCTCATCCGGCCTTGTGCAGCTGGTGATGGATGTCGCGGGCGAGCTTCCCGGGCAGGCCCGGGACGGCCTCGAGCTCCTCGCGGCTTGCCCGCACCAGCCGCTCGGGCGAGCCGAAGTGGTTCAGGATCGCCCGCTTTCGCACCGGCCCCACGCCGCGGAGCTCGTCGAGCAGCGAGTGGGTCATGGCCTGGTCGCGACGGCCGCGGTGGTGCGTGATCGCGAAGCGGTGCGCCTCGTCGCGCACCCGCTGGAGCAGCCGCAGGGCCTCGGAGTCGCCCGGAATCGGGACCGGCTCCGAGCGGCCCGGGACGAAGACCTCCTCGATCCGCTTGGCCAGGCTGATCACGGCCACCTCGTCGGAGCCGCGCTCGAGCAGGGGCGCCAGCGCACGTGTGCCCGCCGAGAGCTGGCCCTTGCCGCCGTCGATCACGATCAGGTCGGGGAGCGAGGCGAAGCTGTCGTCGCGCTCGGAATCGTGGGGCGAGAGGTCACCCTGGTCCTCCAGGCGCGCGACGCGGCGTCCGAGGACCTCCTCGATCGAGGAGAAGTCGTCGGGGCCGGTCGACCGGTCGCCGCGGATGCGGAAGCGGCGGTAGTCGGCCTTCTTCGGCGCGCCGCCCTCGAAGACGACCATCGAGGCCACGGTGTGCTGGCCGCCGATGTTCGAGACGTCGAAGCCCTCGATGCGCACCGGCAGGCGCGGCAGGGCCAGCGCATCCTGCAGCTCGGAGAGCGCGTCGAGATGCTGCTGACGCCGTCGCTCCTGTCGCAGCCGGTCCTGGGCGAGGGCGAGGTTGGCGTTGCGCTCGGCCAGGTCGCGGAGGCGGCGCTTGTCGCCGCGCTCGGCGACCCTGACCTCCACGGCCCCGCCGCGCTGGGCCGTCAGCGCCTGCGCCAGGACCTCGGCGCGCTCGCGCAGCGCCTCGCCGACGACGATGAGCCGCGGCACGGACGGGGCGGCCGAGTAGTACTGGGCCAGGAACTCCTCGGCCACCTCGGTCTGCCCACGCTCGCCCTCGTTGGCCAGGTAGAAGCCGTGGCGCTCGGCCAGGATCCCGTCGCGGACCTGGAAGACCTGCGCGTTGGCGTCAGGGCCGTCGACGGCGACGCCGATCAGGTCGGCGTTCTCGTGCGAGTCCGAGGCGATGCTGCGCCGCTGCATCAGCGAGCGCACGGCGTCGAGTCGGTCGCGGTAGATGGCGGCCCGCTCGAACTCCTCGGCGTCGGAGGCCTCCTTCATCTTGCGCTCGACGTCGCGCTCGACGTCGCGGTAGCGGCCGGACAGGAAGCTCGCGATCCCCTCGATGTTGCGCCGGTACTCCTCGCGGTCGATGTAGCCGACGCAGGGCGCCTGGCAGCGCTTGATGTAGTAGTCGAGGCACGGAACGCCGGATCGCCGGCCGGGCTCGGGCCCGTCGCAGGTGCGGTACTGGAACAGCTTGCCCAGCAGTTCGAGCGTCTCGCGCGTGCGCTTGGCGTTCGAGTAGGGGCCGAAGTACAGCCGCCCCGAGCGGTGCCGCTCGCGGGTGAAGTAGACCCGCGGGAACTCCTCGTCGAGTGAGATCCCGATGTACGGGTAGGACTTGTCGTCGCGCAGGCGGATGTTGAAGCGCGGGCGGTGCCGCTTGATGAACTGCTGCTCGGCGAGCAGCGCCTCGGCCTCGTTCTCGGTGACCAGGAAGTCGATCGTCTTCACCCTGCCGGTGATGTCGCGGATCGTCGACTTGCCCGAGAAGTGCCCGGCCACGCGCTTGCGGATCGAGGTGGCCTTGCCCACGTAGAGGACCTCACCGTGTGAGTCCTTGAACAGGTAGACGCCCGGCTGATCCGGGAGCTTGCGGCGCTGCTCGACGATGTCCTCGGGCACGACCACAAGGTTAGGCTCCACGGCCCCCGGCAAAGACGCGACCCGAAGGAGCCACCCATGACCGCGACCACCCCGCCCGAGCTCAAGACCATGCGGCTCGAGATCGACGGCGAGATCGGGACGCTCACCCTCGACCGGCCCGACTCGTTCAACGCGATGAGCCCCGAGCTGATCGGCGAGCTGGTGGTGGCCGCGGGATGGCTGGCCGACCGCGCGCCGCTGCGGGCGCTGATCGTGACCGGCGCGGGCAAGGCGTTCTCCTCGGGGGGCGACGTCAACTGGTTCAAGGAGGGGGTCGACTCCGAGGACTTCGACCTGCCGGCGGACGTGCGGCGGGGCGCCGACGTGCTGCACCAGGCGATCGTCGACTTCCGCCGTATTCCATACCCCGTGATCGGGGCGATCAACGGGGTGGCCGCCGGCGCCGGGTTCTCGCTAGCGCTGATGTGCGACACGAGGATCGCGTCCGAGGAGGCGGCGTTCGTGTGCGCCTACGGGCGGATCGGGGCATCGCCGGACGGCGGCATGACCTACTTCCTGCCGCGCATGGTCGGGCCAGCCCGCGCAGTGGAGCTGCTGCTGAACGACCCGCTGCTCTCCGCCCAGCAGGCGCTCGAGGAGCGCATCGTCGCCGAGGTCGTCCCCGCGGGGGAGCTCATGGACCGGGCGCGGGGCAAGGCGGCGAGCCTCGCCGCGAAGGCGCCGCACTACGTCCGGATGAGCAAGCAGCTCGTCGGCGTCAGCCTGGACAACACCCTGGCCGACCATCTCCAGCTGGAGCGCCACGGGATCGCCGACTCGATGGCCACCGAGGACCTGCGAGAGGGCGTGACGGCGTTCTTCGAGAAGCGCGAAGCGACCTTCGCCGGCAGGTAGGGGGGTCTAGACTCGACGGCGTACCTGCAGCCAGGAAAGGAACCTTCCCGATGAAGAAGCTCGCAGTCCTGTTCGCGCTGCTCGCGCTGGCGCCGTTCGCGTTCGCGGCGTGTGGCGGGGACGACGACGAGGACACCACCGAGGCGGAGACCACTGAGGAGACCACCACCGAGGACACCACCGAGGCGGATACCGGTGGTGACGCCGGTGGCGGTGGCGCGGTCGCGGTCTCGGCGGCCGCCGACGGCAGCTTCGCCTTCGACGAGACCGAGCTGACGGCCTCGGCCGGCCCGAACACGTTCGAGTTCGACAACCCGGCCTCGCTTGGCCACGACTTCTGCATCGAGTCGGACGGCTCGGAGGTGGCTTGCTCGGACGTCGTCTCCGGCGATTCGACGACGGTCGACGCGGACCTCGAGGCCGGCGAGTACACCTACTACTGCAGCGTCCCGGGCCACCGCGAGGGCGGCATGGAGGGGACGCTCACCGTCGAGTAGGTTCCGGTCCAGCCGCGCGGGGTACTACCTTTCAGGTAAGGAAATCCCGGTAGGTCACGGATGACACACGAAACACGGAGCGAGGAGAGGACGTCGGAGGGCGCCGTTCGGCGGGTCGCCGCCGACGAGGCCACCGGCCTTCCGACGCCCTTCCCCCGCTACGGGCGGATCAGCGAGTCGCTGGCCGACGACCCCACCGTGAGCGGTGACTCTCGCGAGATCGAGATCCCGCGAACCGAGAGCTTCGGCGAGCTCTGGCAGCGAGCCCAGCGCCGGCGGCTCGGGCGCTAGCCCTAGCCGACGAGGGCGCGGCCGACCGAGTCGGCGACGCAGCAGGGCTTGTCCGAGCCCTCGACCGAGATGGTGAACCGGGTGACGATGTGCCACCAGCCCTCGCCCAGCTCCTCGACCGAGACCACCTCAGCGGTCGCGCGCACCCGTGAACCTGCCGGGACGGGCGCGGGGAAGCGGACCTTGTCGAACCCGTAGTTGATCCCGAGCTTCACGCCCGACTGCTTGATCAGCTGCCCGCGGAAACCGTCCGTCAGCGACAGGGTGAGGTTCCCGTGCGCGACAGTCGTGCCGAACGGGCTCTCGGTCTTCGCGCGCTCGACGTCGACATGGATCCACTGGTCGTCCCGGGAGACCTCGGCGAACTTGTCGATGTCCCCCTGCGAGACCTTGAGCCAGTCGGTGGGGCCCAGCTCCTGGCCGATCAGGCCCCGGAGCTCCTCGATCGAAGTGACCTCGACGGGCGCCATCGGCGCCAAGCCTAGCTGCGCCCCGGCGTGCCCGCCGGCTACTTCCGGCAGATGGCGTATGCGGCGAAGCTCTGGAACATGCCGCCGCCGGTGAAGTTGTTCACGATCGCCCTCGCTGCTCGGCACCTGTGGCCGTGCCTGCGGCGAGCAGGACCGACGCGACCACGAGTGCGGCCCCTGCCGGCACGAGAGAACCCCTGCGGCCCATCGCGGCACAACCTACCCCGCGGCCCCACGGCCGGTCAAGCTGGGCGCTACGCCACCAGCCGCACCTCGAGCGGCGCCACCACCTCCCCCGCCCCACCCATCAGCGCGAGGATGCGCGCGACGTAGGCCTGGGTCTCCGGGTAGTCGGGGACGCAGTCACACGCCGCCACCGGCGCCGGGCCGGCGTTGTAGGCGGCGAGGGCCAGCGGGACGGCGCCGAACTGCTTCAGCAGGTCGGACATCAGGTGGGCCTGGGCGTCGATCGCCTGGCGGGGGTCGAACGGGTCGTGCAGGCCGTAGGCGGCGGCCGTGGCGGGCATGAACTGGGCGATGCCGCCGGCGCCCGCCGGCGAGACGGCGCCGGGGTCGAAGCCCGACTCGGCCATGAGCTGGGCCGACAGGAGCGCCGCCGAGACGCCCCAGCGTGACGCCGCCGCCGCGATCGCGTCGCGGTACGGACCCGGCACGAACTCCGGGACCGCTCGCTGGGGCGAGCCGTCTGACTCCGCGCCTCCCGCCACCGACGACGCCGCCGAGCAGGGCGCCGGTCCCCTCGCGTACCCGAAATGCCAGCTCTCCCACGCGTAGCGCTTGACGAAGCCGAACCGCGGCGCGTTGGCTGCAAGCCAGCCGTAGGCCGAGGCCGGGCCGAGGTCGAGCTCGGTGCCGCAGCGGTGCAGGGACGTGCCCGGCCGCGCGACCCACCGCGGGTCGGGATTGGCGGCGAACAGACGGGCCTGCTCGGCGTCCGAGCGGTACGCCGAGGCGATCAGCAGCGCGATCCCGTCCGCCCGCGCCGCCGCCGCCAGGTGGTCGAACGCCGCGGCGACGTCGGGGCGCATGGACTTGCCCTGGCGCACGGCGAGCGGACCCGAGTAGTCGCCCGAGGCCGAGGCCGCGGCGACCGGCTGGGCGGTCGACGGCGGCGTCGCCTGCGCTACCGCCCAGCGGGCTGGCTGGGAGTCGATCTCGACCCGGGCGCGAACCGGCACCGGCTCCCTCGCGTCGGGGAACTCGACGTGAACTCCGCCGACCGGCACGTCGTTTCGGCGCGCCGCCTCGGCCGCGGCGTCGCGCGCTCGAGCCAGGTAGGTCGCCCGGTCCATGTGCGAGGGATTCGGGGAGCCGTCGGGCCGGCGCGCGGGAGCGGTCAGGCGGGGAAGGTAGTCGCGCATCGAGCGGGCCGCCGACAGCGCGACCAGGTCGGCGGTGCGCTGGTCGCGCGCGGTCGCCGTGACCGCTGCCCCGAGCGCGACCATCATCAGCGCCATCAGCACGGTGAGCACCGCCAGGCCGGTCATCAGCGGAAGCGCCTGGCCGCTCTGGGAGGCGAGCCCCCGGGCCAGGCGGGCCGAGCGCCGGCCGCCCGGGCCGCCGGGGTCGAGGCCCGCGAGCGCGCGCCTGGCGCCCACCAGGCCCAGGCCGCGAGCCGCCACCCGAAGCCGCACCCCTCGCGCGCGGAGCTCGCGCGCCAGCAGCGCCAGCAGGTCGCGGTTGGGCGCGACGTCGGCGCGCACGAGCGCCGAGCCGGGAGCCAGGGACGGCTCGTCCAGCGCCTCGCGCCAGGCCGGCGCCGGCAGGTGGGCGACGACCGGGCAGCCGGCCACCTCGACCAGCGACCCGAGGACCTCGGGCCAGCCATCCTCCATCGCGACGCCGGCCCAGCAGATCCGGCCGCGTGCCGCGGGGCGCCACGGCAGGTCTGCCTCGGCCACTCGCTCCTCCAGGCCCCGCGCGGCCGACGAGGAGAGCAACGTGGGGCGCCGCTGCCCCCGAGCGCCCACCTCGACCAGGAGGATCCCGGTCCCCGGCTCGCCCTCGTCGCGCGCCGCCATCGCCACGGCGGTGGCGGCCGCGGCCGCCAGGCCGTCGCCCGGCGAGCCCAGCTCGGTCGCGATCAGGAGGCCGGGCGCACCCATGCCACGTCCCCGACCTCGAGCGCCCCTGCCAGCGAGCCCAGGAGCGCGGGCGGGCGGACCGTGACCTCGACCCGTCCCCCGTCGACATCCGTGTTGATCCGGTCGCGGGCCCATCCCGGAAGCGCGGCCTCGACGGCGGGCTCGGCGGGCTCGCCCGCGGCGACCGCCAGCGCCCCGGCCTCGACCGCGCCGTCGGCGAGCGTGGCCGCGTAGCCAACGGCCAAGAGCTGCAGCGCGACCAGGCCGGCCAGGATCAGGGCGGGGATTCCCGCCAGCAGCTCGACCGACGCCTGGCCGGCATCGCCGCGGCGCGTGGCCGCGCCTGCGCGTGGCCACGGCTCAGCCATCGCCGGCCGCTCCGGCCGCCAGGCCACTGCCGGTCCGCACCGGGATCGAGTCCACGCCCGGGATCAGCGACGGAACGCGCAGCGAGACCTCGAGCGGCTCACCGCCCGCCTCGAACCCGTCCCGCAGCGCGTCGGGCACCGCGCTCCGCGCCGCCGCGCGCGCGTCGCCGCCGACGTGAGCGGCCCGGGCCCCGGCCCGCGCCGCCGTGGCGCTGGTCCACAGGCCCCAGCCCACCATGGCGAGCTGGAGCGCAAGCGCCGCGATCAGGGCGATGAAGGGGAGGACGGCGACGAGCTCGACGGACGCCTGGCCTCCTTGCGCGTTGCGAATCGGCATCGCCCCAGCGTGATCCCCGGCGGCGCGCGGGTGGCGCGCGGATCGTGCCGGCTCAGTGTCGGATCAGTAGGTGTGGGACTCGACCCACAGGCGCCAGATGGCGACAGCCGCCGCGGCCATCAGGCCGATCCAGACAAGCGCGCCGAGCCCGGTGTCGAGCAGCTCGTCGGCGCCGGCGATCATCAGGACGATCAGGCCGACCGCGGCCACCAGCAGGTTGCGCTGGCCGTCGGTGAGCGACGTGATCGTGAGCTCCTGCGAGCGGTAGATCTGGTAGGCGGCGAGCCCGATCACGACCAGGAACGCGATCGAGATCGTCGTCAGGACCGCCTCGGCCGCGTTGCCGCCGCCGGGCACCGCGGCGACCACGAGGGCCAGCGCCAGGATGATCGCGATGTTGCGGACGTGTCTCATTTGGCCGTCATCACGATTATCCCGATCACGATCGTCGCGACGAAGGCCAGCCCGGCGACCGCGGCGAGCGCCCCGAAAAGCAGCGCCTCGCCGGTTCGCCCCTCGCGGCCCATCTCGGCGAAGCGAGCGACGCCGTAGAGCGCGAGCGAGAAGATGAGCGTGATCCCCACACCGGCGATGAAGGCGGCCGCTACGGTCTTCGCGAGCGCCCCGGTGTCGATGAATCCGATCAGCATCAGGTGGTCCTCATCCGGTGGCGTACAGCGGATTCCGTGCCCGCTTCGTGAGGAACACGGCCAGCCCGGCGACCCCGAGGGCGCTCACGATCACCGGGCCCACCGCGCCGTTGCCGAAGATGCTGATGAAGCCGTAGGTCCCGGCCCCGATCGCAGCGGCCATCGGAAAGGTCAGGAGCCAGGCGGTCACGATGTTCCCGGCCACGCCCCAGCGGACGGCCGAGACCCGCTTGCCGGCCCCCGCGCCCATGACCCCGCCCGAGATGACCTGCGTCGTCGAGAGCGGGAACCCGTAGTGGGAGGAGGCGAGGATCACGGCGGCCCCCGCCCCTTGCGCGGAGAACCCCTGGGCCGAGTCCATCTTGATGATCCGGGTCCCCATCGTCTTGATGATCCGCCAGCCCCCCGAGTAGGTGCCGAGGGCAATCGCTGCCGCGGCGGAGACGACGACCCACGAGGGGGGATCGGCTCCCTCCGCGAGGTTCCCGTTGGCGATCAGCGCCAGCGCGATCACCCCCATCGTCTTCTGGGCATCGTTGGTTCCATGCGCGAGGGCGAGCATCCCGCCCGAGACGATCTGCCCGAGCCGAAAGCCGCGTGTGACGGGCCCGGGGCGCTGGCGCCCGAGCACGCGGTAACAGATGACGATCGCGATCCCGCCCACGATGAACGCCACCGTGGGCGCGATCAGGGCCGGGATCAGGACCTTGCCGATGATCCCCTCGCCCAGCACCGCGTCGAACCCGACCGCCGCGACCACGGAGCCCACGACGCCGCCGATCAGGGCGTGGGATGAGCTCGACGGCAACCCGTAGTACCAGGTGGTCAGGTTCCAGGCGATCGCGCCGACCAGGCCGGCGTAGATCACGAGCGGCGTGATCGCGCCCGCGTCGACCACGTCCGACGCGATCGTCGCCGCGACCGCGAGCGAGATGAAGGCGCCGACGAAGTTCAGGATCGCCGCGAACGTCACCGCCACCCGCGGCGCCATCGCCCGCGTCGAGATCGACGTCGCGACCACGTTCGCGGTGTCGTGGAAGCCGTTGGTGAAATCGAAAGCGAGGGCGGTCGCGATGACGATGTAGAGGATCAGGTCCTGCTCGGTCAGGGCGCCCTCCGGGGGGCTAAGCGTTCTTGATGACGATGCCCTCGATGATGTGGGCCGCGGTCTCGCAGGCGTCGACGGCCCGCTCGAGCACGGCGAAGATGTCCTTCCAGCGGATCACGACCATCGGGTCGATCCCGTTGGCGAACAGGGAGGCGACCGCGTCGCGGTAGAGGCGGTCGCCGTCGTTCTCCAAGCGGTGGATCTCGATCCAGTAGGGCTCCAGGCCCTTGAAGCCCCGCAGGTGCTCGAGCGCGGCCGCGAGCTGCTCGCAGCTCTTGACCAGCACCTCCGCCAGCGCCAGGGACTGCTGCATCGGCGCCTCGATCTTGTAGAGGCCGAGGAAGTCGGCGGTCTCGTCGATGTAGTCGACGATGTCGTCGAGCTGGGTGGCGAGCTTGTAGATGTCCTCGCCGTCAAGCGGCGTCACGAAGGTCGTCTGGACCCGCTGGACGATGTCGTGGGTGATCTTGTCGCCCTCCTGCTCGGCCAGCAGGATCTCGCGCTGGAGTCCCTTCTCGTCGGGCCAGTGCTCGAGCATCTCGAGCAGCAGCTTCGAGGCGCGCAGCGTGTTCTGGCCAGCCTTGTTGAAGAGGTCGAAGAAGACCTTGTCCTTGGGCACTAAGGACGGCAGGGGCACCGCGCCAAGCTACCAATCCGCGAGGACACGGGCGATCCGCTGCGCCGCTTGACCATCCCATTTCTCCGGCGGTTGCGGGGGATTTCGCGGCCGCCCGGCCAGGAGCCCGGGGATCTCGCGGATCCGGGCCGGGTCGAGGCCCAGCAGCGTGTTCGTCCCGGCCCGGACCGTCACCGGGCGCTCGGTGTTGTCGCGCAGCGTGAAGCAGGGCACGCCCAGGAACGACGTCTCCTCCTGGATCCCGCCCGAGTCGGTCAAGACGCCCGCGGCGTCGGCCTCGAGCGAGAGGAAGTCGAGATAGCCGACCGGGTCGACCAGGCTGAGCCCGTCGGGGACGCCCGAGCCGATCATCTTGCGGGTCCGCGGATGAACGGGGAACACCACCGGGAGCTCGGTCGCGACGGCCGCCAGCGCCGCCGTGGCCTCGTGCAGAAGGGGGGTGTCGACGAGGGCCGGACGGTGGAGCGTCACGAGCAGGTAGGCGCCGCGCTCGACCCCCAGGCGCCCAGCAGCGTTGCGGTCGCCGAAGCGCTCGCGCAGCGCGACCAGGGTGTCGATCATCGTGTTGCCCACAAAGTGCATGCGCGCGTCGCCGATCCCCTCGGACCTGAGGTTCACGACCGCCTCGTCGGAGTGGAGGAACAGCAGCTCGGACACGTGGTCGGCGACGACGCGGTTGATCTCCTCCGGCATCTCGCGGTCGAAGCTCCGCAGCCCCGACTCGACGTGCCCGACGGGGATGCCCAGCCGCTGCGCGCAGAGGGCCGACGCCAGGGTCGAGTTCACGTCGCCGGGGACGAGGACGAGGTCGGGCCGCTCCCCGGCGAGCACGGGCTCGAGCCGTTCGAGCACGCGTGCCGTCTGCTCGGCGTGCGTGCCCGAGCCGACGCCGAGCATGTGGTCGGGCTCGGGGACGCCCAGCTCCTCGAAGAAGACATCCGACATCGCCCGGTCGTAGTGCTGACCCGTGTGGATCACCAAGTTGTCGTGCCCCCCCTCGCGGGTGGCGGCGATCACGGGGGCCATCTTCACGAAGTTCGGCCGGGTGCCGAGGATGTGGGCGATGCGCATGGCCGCCAGCAGCCTACGCAGGCCGAAGGCGGCTCAGGCGACCGGGACGCCGGACTACCGCGTCAGGGGCGGAGGTCCTCGATGCGCCCGGCGAGCTCGAAGTCGGCCTCGGTCAACCCGCCCGCGGCGTGGTTGGTGATCGAGACCGTCACCGTGTCCCAGGAGACCGCGAGGTCCGGGTGGTGTCCCATCTCCTCGGCGGGCTCGACGACAGCGTCGACGAACTTCACCGACCCGACGAAGTCCTCGTTCTTGAACTCCTTCGTGATGGCGTCGCCCTCGCGCGACCAGCCCTCGAGCGCGCCCAGGCGCTCGTCGATCGCGTCGTCGGCCAGCAGATCGGCCATGTCAAGCCCCTACCCCTGCGGCGGCAGGTGGCAAACAGCCTCGATGTTGTTGCCGTCGGGGTCGTGGACGAACGCCCCGTAGTAGTTCGGGTGGTAGATCTCGCGCAGCCCGGGCTCACCGTTGTCGGTGCCGCCGGCCGCCAGGGCGGCGCCGTGGAACGCGTCGACCAGCTCGCGCGAGTCGACGGCCAGGGCGACGTGGACGTCGGCGTTGGGCGCGGCCCGGGTGGTGATCCAGAAGAACGGTTTGCGGTCGCTGGGCGAGCCGAAGCCGCCCACCTCGGCGACCGGCTCCATCAAGAGCTCGAGCCCCAGCGGCGCCAGCGCCTGCGTGTAGAAGTCGCGGCTGCGGGCATAGTCCGAAACGTTCAGGCCGACGTGGTCGATCACGGGGTGAGCCTATTCTGATCGCATGCGGATCGCCAGCCTCGTCCCCTCCGCCACCGAGATCCTCTTCGAGCTCGGGCTTGGCGACCAGGTGGTCGCCGTCACCCACGAGTGCGACCACCCACAGCGGGCGGAGGGCCTGCCGCGGCTGACGGCCAGCGTCATCGAGGAGGGGCTTCCCCCTGCCGAGGTCGACGCGCGAGTGCGCGAGCTGACCGCCCGCGGGGAGGCGCTCTACACGCTCGACGACGCGACGCTGGCATCGCTCGAGCCCGACCTGATCGTGACCCAGGCCCTGTGCGCGGTCTGCGCCGTCTCCTACGACGACGTGCGGGCGGTGGCGCAGCGGATCCCCTCGGCGCCCGAGGTGATCTCGCTCGACCCCGAGAACCTCCGAGAGGTGCTCGGCGACATCGCGCGCGTCGCCGACGCGGCGGGCGTCCCGGACGCGGCCGAGCCCGTCCGCGAGCGGCTGCGCGCCCGGATCGACCGGGTGCGCGCCGCCGTCTACCGGGCCGAGCGGCCGCGGGTCGCGGCGCTGGAATGGCTGGACCCCCCGTTCGCCGGGGGCCACTGGGTGCCCGAGATGATCGCGTTTGCGGGCGGCGAGGACGTCGTCGGTTCACCGGGCCAGAAGTCGCGCCCCGTCTCGTGGGAGGAGATCGCCGCGTCGGGTCCGGACGTCGCTGTCGTCATGCCGTGCGGGCTCTACGCCGAGGAGGCGGCCGAGCAGGCGCGGGCCCACGCAGCGAACCTGGCCAGCCTGGGCGTGTCGCGCGTCGTCGCCGTGGACGCCGCGTCGTCGTTCTCGCGACCCGGGCCGCGGCTGGTCAGCGGCATCGAGCTCCTCGCCCATCTGCTCCACCCCGGGCGGGTGGATGCCCCGCGGGACCTGGCTTGGCTCGAGGCCGGATCGCCGCGGGTCCCCGCCGCCTGAGGCGGCCGGCTACTCGAGTCCGAACTGAAGCTGATCCGGGACGCCCGAGGCCGCGGCCGCCAGGCAGCCGGCGACTGCGACCCCCGCCAGCAGCACCATCACGGCGATCTCGATCGGGAGCCGGTTCGGCATCCGCGAGCGCTCGAAGAACCCGACGACAAGGGCGGCGACGGCGCCGCCGATCAGCCCGCCGACGTGGCCGCCCACGCTGATGTTCGGCACCGAGAAGGTGAAGACGAGGTTGATCACGACGTAGATGCCGATCTGCGACGCGAGGTCCTCCATCCCGCGGCGCCGCGCCATCACGAAGGCGGCCGACATCAGGCCGAAGACTGCGCCCGAAGCGCCGACCGTCAACTCGTTGGGGTCGAGGATGAGCGCGCCGCACGAACCGGCGAGGAGCGAGACGAAGTAGATCCCGACGAACCGGGCGGTCCCCACCGCGGGCTCGAGCAGCGAGCCGAGAATGTAGAGAGCGAACATGTTCAGCAGCAGGTGAAGCGGGCCCGCGTGCAGGAAGCCGCTCGTGACGATGCGCCAGAACTCGCCACCCTGGTCGATGGCGAACGCGTTCAGGCCCCCGTCGTTGATCAACGAGCCCCCGCCGTCCAACGACGCCGCCCCGCCGCCGGCGAGGATCTCGCCGACGAACGCGATCACGTTGAGGCCGATCAGCACGTAGGTGGCGGGCTCGGCGCCCTGACCGAACCCGCTGGCGCTGACGCGGCGCACCTGGGTCCGGTCCCGGGCGCACTCGGGGCAGCGCATCCCGACCGGGGTCGAGGTCATGCAGTCCGGGCAGATCGGCCGGTCGCAGTTGGAGCACGCGACGCTGGTCTCGCGATCCGGGTGGCGGTAGCAGGTGGCCATTTCGGCCGCCGAGCCTACAAAGGTGATGCCGCCGTCAGCCGAGCTCGGCGCGCAGGATCGGCATCGTGGTCGGCTGATCCTCGTTCGGGCTCGGCTCCTCGGTCACGAGGACCTCATCGGCCCCCTCCAGCGAGTCCCCCAGCGCGGCCTCGGCCGTGCCGTCCTCGCGCGGGCGGAAGCTGGCCACCGGCTCCATTGAGCCCGCGCGGCTGACCCACGCCTGGTACACGTCGCCCTTGTCGAGGGTGGGCGCGCGCTGGACGTGAAGGATCGCGTCGCCTCCGGCCCCGTGCTCGACGCTCGCCGCGATCGCGCCGGAAGGAACGGTGCCGACGGCCTCGGCCTGGACGACGTCGCGGCCGGAATCCCCCGACGTGCTGAGGCCGTAGCCGACGGCCGCGCCCACCACGAGCACGGCCATGAACGCGATGCCGGTCGCGGGGCGCAGCAGGACGTCGCCCAGCCTCCAGCGGCGGCGCGCGGGCTTCGGGGGCGCCAGCGCCTCGCGCTCGGCGGCGGCCTCGGCGCGGACGGTCGCCATCAGCTCTCGCTTCAGCCGCTCCGGCGGGCGAACCGGCTCGACCGAGGCGGGCAGCAGGTCGACGGCGGGCTGCAGCCACAACAGGTACTCGGCGCAGCTCTCACAGCCGGCCAGGTGGTGCTCCACGGCCTCCGTCTCGGGGCCGTCGAGGGCACCCAGCGCGTAGGCGGCCAGGTCGTCGCGCATGTCCTCGTGCTTGAGCTCGGCCCCGCTCACGGCAACACCTCGGAAGCTTCATGGATCGACATCCCCTCGGCAAGGCTAACCCTCGCCTTCTCCAGGCCCAGCCGCATCCGCCCCTTGACCGTGCCCAGCGGCTCGCCCAGCATGTCGGCGATCTCTGAGTGGCTGAAGCCGCCGAAGTAGGCGAGCTCGATCACCTGGGACTGCTCGCGCGGCAGACCGCCGAGGACCCGCCGGACCTTGCCGGCGGTGTCGCGGCGGATGACCTCGGAATCGGTCAGCTGGGAGGCCTGCTGCGTGTCGAGCACGGCTTCGTCGTCCAGGTCCAGGCGCGGCGCCGGCGTGGCGGCGCGCCGGAGCGCGTCGATGGCGCGGTTGCGCACGATGCCCAGCGACCACGAGCGGACGCTGCCGCGGGCCCGGTCGTAGCCGGCCTTGCTGCGCCAGATCGAGAGGAACGCCTCCTGGACCACGTCCTCGGCCAGGTTGCGGTCGCCCACGATCCTGTGCGCGAGCGAGAACGCGGGGCCGCCGTGGCGCTCGTAGAACACCTCGAAGGCCGCCTCGTCCTTGCGATCGACGAGGGTCATCAGATCCTCGTCCGCAAGGTGCTGAACGTCGTCGCGCTTCATGCCCATTTCACCTAGAACGTCCAACGAGCGGAGCGCTCGCGCGGATCAGGTCGCGTCCGCCGCAGGGAGGATAGTTGCGGCCGACGGGCACCCCGAGGGAGGAACGAGACATGGACGCAGCCAGCCCAGCACGCCTCTACGCCACCTTGGTTGGCGGAGTGCTGGTGATCGCCGGGATCATCGGCTTCTTCTACGAGGCCAGCTTCGCGACCGGCAGCGATGTCGTGTCCGATGACGTCTTCGGCCTCTTGGCGGTGAACGGCTGGCACAACCTGGTGCACATCGCGCTCGGCCTGCTGGGCCTGGTGGCGGCCGGCTACGCGGCGCGCACCTACGCCCTCGGCGTCGGGCTGCTTTACCTGGTGCTTGCGATCTGGGGCTTCCTCGAGACCGAGAACGGGGTTGGCGTCCTGCTCGACCTCATTCCGATCAACACGGAGGACAACGTCCTCCACCTGGTGCTCGGGCTGACGGGCCTGGCGGCCGGCGCGGCGACGCCGAAGGAATCGGCGCCGCCGGCAGCCGCCTGACCGGAGCCAGACCCCCAGATCGCTGCGGGTTACTGCTGGACGAACGGCTGGACCGCCTTCAGGACCTCGTCCATGGAGAGCTCCATGTCGAAGGCCTCAGGCGACGGCGACTCGCCGCGCTGCAGCCGGATGGCCGCCGCGTGGCGCGCCTCGACTTGGACGATGCCGCCGGCCGCCGCGAGGACGTCCTTGGACTCGATCATCGGCGCCGCGCCGTTGTAGGCGCTGACCCCGGTGTCCTCGAACGTCTGCGCCAGCTCCAGGAACGCCGCCTCGTCGGCGAACGCCTTCCCGAAGTCCACGCCGGGGGCCGCGACGGGCTTGCCGCCGAGATCCTCGATCGTGGCCGTCAGGGCGTCGACGTGCTCGGCCTCGTGGGCGCCGATCTCGGTGGCGAGGTCCGTGAGCTCGCCGCTGAGGTCCGGGACCTCCGCGAGCGCCTGCTCGTAGAACGCGGCCTCGAGGTACTCCAGGGTGAGGGCGTAGTTGAGGATGTCCTCGTCGCCCCCTGAGCCCTGCGCGAACGCGCGCCGCACCAGCGGCCCGGCGGCGAACGTGCCGTAGATCGCGGCCGCCCCAAGGGCGCCCTTCATGATCATCGATCCGCGGCTCATCTCCTCGATCTCGATCGCGGCGAGCTGCGGGTGCTTCATGGTCTGTTCAGCCATGGGTTTCTCCTTTCTCGTCTCGATCGCCTACGAGGCGATGAACGGCTGTACCTCGGCCAGGACCGTTTCCATGTCGGCCGGCTTGGCGAAGGCGCCGTCGGGGGTCGGGGACTGGCCAGTGAGGATGTTCAGGGCGGCTGCGTGCCTGCCCTCGACCGAATGGATCGAGAGCGCGGCCGCAAGGATCCCCGGATCCTCGATCGCCGCGGCCTGGCCCAGATAGGCGGCCGCGCCGAGGTTCTCGACGGTCGCTGCCAGCTCGAGCACCGACTTGGCGTCGTCTAGGGGGAACTCCGTCTTCGGCACCGGCGCGGGCTCCGCGCCCAGGTCCTCGACCGTGGCCGTCAGCGCCTCTACGTGCATCTGCTCGCTCTCGCCGATCGCCTCGATCAGCGCCAGGTCGCCTCCCTTGAACAAGCCGCTCTTGGCCACCTGGTCGTAGAAGTCGGCCTCGAGGTACTCGAGCGTCAGCGCGTAGTTCACGATGCCGATGTCGCCCTCGCCGAACTGCGAGGCCATGTCATCCGAGGTCGACGTGGTCGTATCCGACCCCGTCGTCTCGTCGTCGTCGTCCCCGCAGGCTGCGAGGAAGACAGCCGCGCTGGTCCCGCCGCCTACGGCGAAGAACCGCCGGCGCGAGACCGGGTCGGCTGCGATGCGCCGCAAAGCGCTGCGTGGCTTTTCGGTACTGGTGCTCATGAGCACCTCCGTTGTCTGGATTGCGGATGTCGCCACCGCGTGCTCCCCTCCCGTGCGCGTCGGCGGCCCCACATGGGCTACGCGGGCCAGGGTGAGGTGGATCAGCCGGAACTAGCGGCGGAGGTCGCGCAGGGCGCTCTCGGCGCTGCCCATCAGGCCGTGCGGACGGCGGCGGCGGCGCATGCCGACGACGGCCAGCGCGCCGGCGGCGGCGGTGCCCACGGCGATCGCGGCGACCGGCCGGACCCAGTTGCGTGGGTCGCGCAGCGAGTCGAGCTCGCTTTCGGTCAGCTCGTCCGCCCAGTTCGAGAGCGACGCGGCCGCCTGCTCGGTGATCGTCGCGAGCGTCGTCTCGACGCGACCGGACAGCCGCTCCGGCGGCTCGATCGGGCGCAGCGCGTCTGCGAGCAGGGCCTCCAGGTCGAGGTGCTTGTCGTGGTCAGTCATTGTCCCCTGCTCCGTCGTCCCGGACCTCGTCCTCGGCCGCGATCAGCTCCTCGAGCTGCTTGATCGCGCGATGGATCAAGACCTTCGTCGCCCCGTCGGTCTTGCCCAGCGCCCGCGCGATCTCCCGGTTCGACATGTCGAGGGCAAAGCGCATGATCAGCGCCTCGCGCCGCTCGTCGGACAGGTCGTCCAGGCGCCTGATGACCGCCCGCAGGTCCTCCCTGCCGGCGACGATCTGCTCCGTGTCGTGCGGGTGCGCCGGCGGCTCGACGGCCTCGATGTTCGCCTCCGGCCGGCGCGAGCGGTCGCGGTGATGGTTCGCGGCCAGGTTGTGCGCGATCCGGATCAGCCACGGGCGGAGCGGCCGGCCGTGGGACTCGCGGCGGGCACGCTCGAAGTGGCGATACGCCTGCAGGAAGGTCTGCTCGGTGATGTCCTCGGCGTCGTGGTGGTTGCCCACCCGGTAGTACGAGTAGGAGTAGACGTCGCGCAGGTGGTCCTTGTACAGGCCCTCGAAGGCGCGGTCGAGCTCGGCCTTGGCGGCCGGGCTCGGCGCGGGGGCGCTGGCCTCGCTCATCGCGGATCAGCGTAGCCACCATCAGGCCGCCCGCCTCGCGCGCTCGACCCGCCTGAGGCCGGCCACCCATTCTCCGGCGTCGATCTCGCCGGCGACCAGCGCCGCGAGACCGTCGAGGTCCGGTGCGTCGATTCCGGCCTCCCGCACCGCTTCGGCAAGCAGCGGCACCGAGTCGAGCGCCTCCGACGCCTGGCCGATCCGGCCCGGGATCTGGTCGGCGGGAACGCCCGACCCAAGAAGCTCGCCGGCCTGGCGGTTGCGACTGCCCGGCGCGATCACCGTGGCGGTGAGGTCGCCGATCCCCGCGAGGCCCGAGAACGTGTCGAGCTCGGCCCCCTGGGCAAGGGCGAAGTCCACACACTCGCGCCAGATCCCGGCGGCGGCGATGCCGGCGGCGTTCATGCCGTGGGGCTCGGCTGCCGCGGCGGCGAAGGCGGCGGCGTTCTTGGCGACGCCGGCGATCTCGACGCCGACGACGTCGTCGCTTCGCTCGCAGACGAGCCCGGCGCGATCGAAGACCTCACCCAGCTGGGCGCGGAGGTCGCGGTCGGTCGAGCCCAGGACCAGGGCCGCCATCCCGGCGGCCGCCTCGCGGGCGTGCGCCGGCCCTCCCAGGCAGGCGATCGCGCGGGCGCGCACCCGGTCGGTCACGTAGCGGTGAGGGAGGGTTCCGCGAGGCTGGACCAGCCCCTTGGAGAGGAGCAGGACGGCGCTGCGCGAGCCGATCCGGTCGGCGAGGGCGCCGACCGTGGCGGGCAGGCCGGCCGCGGGGACCGCCAGGCAGACCAGGTCGCATGCCCCAAGCTCGATGTCGGCGCTGCGGCTGACGGTGATCTGCTCGGAGAGGCGCACGCCCGGCAGGTACTCCTCGTTCACACGTTTCTTGGCGATGTCCTTCGCCTTATCGGCCGAGCGGGTCCCGAGGTACACCTCCACCCCGCCCCGCGCCAGCAGCACGGCGACGGCTGTGCCCCAGCTCCCGGCGCCGATCACGGCGGCCTTGCGGAGCGGCGGCAGGCCGCCCAGCCACTCCCACTGGAGCTCGATGTTGGGCCAGATGCGCTCGGTGACGTTGGCGGCGAGCTGCGGCGAGGGCCGCTCCTGCTGCGGGAAGGTCATCGGGGTCCCGGCCCGCAGGGCGACCTTGCGCGGCCGGATTCGGATCCCTCGGCGAACGTGCTCGCTGCCATGGACGGCCACCGGCAGAACGGCGGCCCCGGACTCGAGCGCAAGCCGGCCGACCCCCCGCTTCGGGATGCCCAGCGAGCCCGAGCGGATCCGGGTTCCCTCGGGGAAGATCACGACCGTGCCGCCGCGCTCGAGGGCCAGGCGAGCCGTCTCCATCGCGACCTCGTCGGACTGGCCGCGGCGGATCGGGAAGGCACCCAGGCGGCTGAGGACCCAGCCGATCCAGCGCTTCTCGAACAGCTCGACCTTGGCGACGAACTGGATCTGCCGCCGCCACGGCACCAGCGCGCCGATCACGAACGGGTCGAGGAAGCTGCGGTGGTTCGAGGCGACGATCAGGCCGCCCTTCAGGCGGGCGTGCTCGCGGCCCGTGCGCTGCAGGCGAAACCAGATCAGGAAGGTCGGCACGAGGAACAGGCGCGCGACGAAATAGAGAACCGAGTTGACCCCGTGGCGGCGCGCGTAGGAGTGGTAGCGCTCGAAGCGCTCGTCGCTGATCACCGCGTCAGTGCGGGGCGGATCCGACCGGCGTGCCTGGTCCATGCCAGTGCCTACACGCCTGGGCGGGCTGCGTTACCCATGCAATGCGGATGAAATGCCAGCTACCAAGCGCTTTCCACCAGCTCGGCCAGCTCCTCGCGCGTCAGCGGGTCGCGCATCACGTCCCTGACGCGGCCCGCGATGGTGTCGAGCGCAGCGTCGACCCGCGAGCGGTCTCCTCCCAGCTCGCTCAGCCGGCGGGGCTCGCCGCCGAGCGCAGTGAGCCTGGCCGGGAGGCCGCCGAGGTCGGTGCCCAGGGCGCCGGCGAGGGCCTCCATCGCGGCCGGCTCGCGCCCGCGCATCGCCGCCATGGTGTGCGGGAGCATCGTCGCGTTGGTCTCGGCGTGCGGGATGCCGACGTTGCGGACCAGCTCCTGGCAGACGGCGTGGTGCAAGGTCAGGCCGGCGCCGTCGATCGCGTGCGCGCAGAACAGCGAGCCGAGCGCCAGGGCGACGCGGTCGCGGTCGGCGTCCGGCTGGTCCAGGGCCCCCGCGATCAGCTCGGCCCCGTGGAGCGCCGAGAGGGTGGAGAAAGGGTTGGCGACGGGCCCGAAGAGGGCGTCGGCCCCATGTCCAAGCGAGTTGAGGGCGGTGGCGCGCAGGGCCTCGCCGGGCAGGGCGGTCATCGCCGTGGGGTCCGCGATCGCGATCACGGGCCGGTTGCGCCCGGTGGCCTCGCGGCCTTCCGGCAGCCGGTGGATGCCCGTGATCTCGGCGCCTGAGAGCGTGGTGGGGATCGCCGCCGTCTCCCCCTCGCGGACCGCCGCGATCGCCTTGGCGGCGTCGATCACCCTGCCGCCGCCGAGGGCCACCAGGCGGTCGGCCCCAACCCGGTCGAAGATCGCCGCCGAGACCTCCGCCACCTTGCCCGCGGGTACCTCGTGGACGGCCCCGGCGACCTCGACCAGCCCGGCCGGGGCGCCGTCGAGCGCCCGCGGGGTGCTCAGGAGCTCGTAGCTATCCCACCCTCGCTCCTCAAGCGTGGCGAGGGCGCCGGCCATGGCGCCCTCCCCGAAGCGGACGATCCGCGGGCCGTCGTGCCACGTGAAATCGCGCGCGTTGGGGAGCAGGCCGTTCGACAAGAGCCCGGAGTGGGACTTGAACCCACAGCCTCCTGATTACAAATCAGGTGCTCCACCAGTTGAGCTATCCGGGCGGGACCTCGCCCTGAGGGTACGCGCCTAGAGCGCGACCTCGCGGCCGGCGACGTGCTGGCTCACCTTCCGCTTGACACGCTGGAGGGCGTTGTCGACGGTCTTCGTGTCGCACTCGAGGCGCTCGCCGATCACGTCGTACGGATGCCCGTCGAGGTAGAGGGAGAGGACGCGGCTCTCGAGGTCGGAGAGCACGCTCGACAGACACGCCACGAGGCTGGACAGCTCCTCGCTGGCGATGACGCGCTCGGACGGGTCCTCGCTGAGGGGCCCCGGCAGGACCTCCTCGAGCGTGGCATCCGAGTCGATGGCGGCCGCCGGCGTCTGGGCGAACGAGACGTACTGGTTGAGCGGTGCGTGCTTGTTGCGCGACGCGGTCTTCACCGCCGTGATGATCTGGCGCGTGACGCACAGCTCGGCGAAGTTGCGGAAGCTCGACTCGCGATCCGTGCGGAAGTCGCGGATCGCCTTGTAGAGGCCGACGAGCCCCTCCTGGATCAGGTCGTCGGAGTCACCGCCCAGCAGGAAGTACGAGGACGCCTTGAGGCGCACGAACCCCCGGTAGCGGCGGATGATGCGCTCGTAGGCGTCGGCGCTCCCCCGCTTGGCGAGCGCAACGAGATACGCATCATCAAGCTCGGGTTGAGCCTTATGCCGGATCGCAGCAGCGGCAGGCGCGCCCGCCACGGCGGCGAAGTCCTGGGTGGATACGGTCGGTACGGCCACGGGGTCCTCCTTGTTGGACCTGTCGTGGCGCCGGTACCTCCCAGTAAGGCGCCCTCTCTCCTTCTTTTCGGGTGATCGACCGGCCGAAGCTCGACCTTTAGTTCACCCTTATCTGCGACTCTAGTCGCGACTGGGTGGTTCTGTCAACCCCTGATGGACCGTGCAAGTCTCGTTGCAGTTTCCGAAACGCGTCCGTGGGCGCTGCTAGTCAGACCCCGCCGCGCTGGCGAAGCGCCTCGAACAGCAGCACGGCGGCGGCGGCCGAGACGTTCAGCGAGGCGACGCTGCCCCGCACCGGAATCGAGACCAGGAGGTCGCAGCTCTCCGCGACGCGGCGGCGCAGGCCCTTGCCCTCCCCGCCCAGAACCAGCACGACCTTCCCGGTCAGGTCGGCCTGGGTGTGGGGCGCGGGCGCGCCCGCCTCGGCTCCGTGGATCCAGGCGCCCTGGTCCTTGGCGCGGGCGAGCCAGTCCGCGAGGTTCGTGACCCGCGCGACCGGCAGGTGCTCGACAGCCCCGGCCGATGCCTTGCAGGCCGCGGGCGTTATCGCCGCCGAGCGCCGGGAGGGGATGACCACCCCGCTGGCGCCGGCGGCCTCGGCCGACCGGCAGATGGCGCCGAGGTTGCGCGTGTCCTGGACCTGGTCGAGCGCCAGCACCAAGGCGTCGTGGCGCTCGAGGAAGGCGCCCGCATCCGCGTAGGGGTATGGATCCACCTCCGCGACGACCCCCTGGTGGTCAGGGCTGCCGGCGATGCGGTTCAGCTCGGAGGCTGGCAGGTCATCCGAGGTCCAGACCCGCCTGACCTTGCGGCGTCCGCGCCGGGCCTCGGCCACGGGGCGACGCCCGTAGACGACGTCGCCGTCGATCTCGATGCGCTCAGCGCCCACGGCGGACGAGCCGCCCCCCGTCCGGCCCGTCGCGGACGTCGTAGCCCCGCTCGGCCAGCTCGTCGCGCAGCCTGTCGGCCCGGTCGTAGTCGCCTCCCGCCCGTGCCTGCTCGCGCTCGGCCAGAAGCCGCTCGGCGTCGACGTCGGCGTCGGCGGGCTCGGAGAGCAGCGAGTCCAGCCCCAGCAACGGCAAGAGCTCCTCGACCACGCCGCGTGCGCCCGGCACGGCGCGCCGGTTGGCCTCGGCGACGAGCTCGAACAGGGCCGCCCAGGCGCGGGGCGTGTTGAAGTCGTCGGCGAGGGCGCGGAGGAAGGCCTCTCGGCGCTCGGCCGCGAACGCGTCCTCCTCGCCATCGGGCACGGGCTCGCGCAGGAAGTTCCGCAGGCGCTCCACCCGGGCCCCGGCCTCGGCAAGGGTCTGATCGGAGAACTCGAGCGGCTGGCGGTAGTGGCCGGAGCTCAGGAAGGCGACGACGGCCTCGGGCCCGAAGGCGTCCAGGGCCTCGGCGAGCCCGAAGATGTTCCCCTCAGACTTCGACATCTTCTCGCTGGCCAGCTGGACCATTCCGTTGTGCATCCACAGCCTCGCGAGCGGCTCGCCGCGCCCCGCCTCGGTCTGTGCGACCTCGTTCTCGTGATGAGGGAACACCAGGTCACGACCGCCGCCGTGGATCTCGAAGTCGGTCCCAAGCAGCTTCTCGGCCATCGCGGAGCACTCGATGTGCCAGCCGGGGCGGCCGTCGCCCCACGGCGAGGGCCAGGAGGTGTCCTCCCCATCCTTTCGGGACTTCCAGAGCGCGAAGTCGAGGGCGTCCTCCTTGAGCGAAGCACTCCCGGCCTCCTCCCCCTGGTCCATCTCGTCGGGATCGCGATTCGACAGCTTGCCGTAGCCGGGCTGGCTCCGGACCCGGAAGTAGACGTCCCCGCCCGACTCATAGGCGTGGTCGCGCTGGATCAGGGCCTCGATCAGGGCGATGATCTCTGGCATCGTCTCGGTGGCGAGCGGCTCGGCGTCGGGGCGCCCCAGCCCCAGGCGGGCGGTGTCCTCGAAGTAGGCCGCGGTCATCTCGGCGGCGTGGCTGGCCGAGTCGACGCCCAGCTCGCGCGCCCTCTCGTAGATCTTGTCGTTGACGTCGGTGACGTTGATGACCAACCGCGGCTCGTAGCCCTCGTGGGCCAGGAACCGGCGCAGCAGACTGAACACCACGAAGGGCCTGGCGTTGCCGATGTGGATCCTGGAGTAGACGGTCGGGCCGCAGGCGTAGATCCCGACCTCGGGGGCCCGGCGCGGCTCCAGCGGGCGGAGCTCCCCGCTCAACGTGTCGTTGATCCGCACCGGGCGCATGCGCCGATGCTATTGGCGGCGGGCGGCGCACGGGGGCGCTGTCGCTATTTGCGGGAATGGTGCCTCCCGCGCGCCGATCACGCCCTCGCCGGCCGATAACGTTCCGTGCGCCGGTGGCGGACGGAGGCATGGCAGAGGCGGGTACGAGCGGACAGGCGGGAGCATCGCTCGCCGAACAGCGGCGCCTGCGCACCGAGGCGGCGTTCGCCACCCTCCCGCATCGCTACCTGGGCGCCGAGCCGGGATTCGCGGCGCTGTACGAGATCAGGCTCGGTGACGTCGGGCGGACCTGGCACGTCCGGGTCGCCGGCGAGAAGTGCGAGATCCGCCCGACGCCCGCGGGCGAGCCCGACGTGGTGATCGGGACCGACGCCGCCACCTGGCTCGCGCTGCGAGAGGGCCGCCTGTCGGGAATCGACGCCTTCGCCGACGGCCGCCTCTACGTGCGTGGCAACCTCGACCTCGCGCTGGGGTTCGAGGGGATGTTTCGCCTTCCCGGCGACCGGCCGCCGCTGCTCCGGATCGCCCGGGCCGAGACCACGCCCGCGATCTCGGCCCTGATCGCCGGCGGTGGCCCCGAGCAGGTGGTCTGCCTGCACGGGCTTGGCTCCAACAAGTCCTCGTTCTTCGAGACGATCTCTGCGCTGACGCCCGAGCACACCGTGCACGCGCTGGATCTGCCCGGGTTCGGGTCCTCGGACAAGCCCGCCCGGGCCCCGTACGACGCCGCGTGGTTCGCCCGTTGCGTGGTCGCCTACCTGGACGCGATGGCGATCGACCGCGCGCACCTCGTCGGCAACTCGATGGGCGGCCGGGTCGCCCTGGAGGTCGCGTTCGCGCACCCCGACAGGGTGGGCAGCCTGAGCCTGCTGTGCCCCGCCGTGGCGTTCCGGCGCAAGCGCGAGTTGGCGCCGCTGGTCCGGCTGCTGCGCCCAGAGCTGGCCGCCATCCCGCACCCAATGCGCGCCGCCCAGGTCCGCGACACCTTCTGGAGCCTGTTCGCCCGCCCCGAGCGATTGGACCCGGCCACCGCGGACGTCGTCGCCGACGAGTTCTGCGAGACCTACCGGACCCGCTCCGCCCGTGTCGCCTTCTACGCCGCCGCCCGCAACATCTACCTCGACGCCCCGCACGGCGAGAAGGGCTTTTGGACCCGCCTGGGCCAGCTCGAGCCCGATGCGATGTTCGTGTGGGGGGACCACGACCGTCTGATCCCGGCCGGGTTCGCGCGCCACGTGGCCGAGGTGCTGCCGGGCGCTCGCCAGGAGATCCTCACCGACTGTGGCCACGTCCCCCAGGTCGAGCTTCCCGAGCTCACGAACGCGATGATCGCCGACGTGATCGCCGCCAACCCCACACCGGCCGCCACCCCGGGCACGGCACCTTCACGGCGCCGCACGCGGGCGAGGGCGCGCGGCCTCCTGGGCAAGGTCGCGGCTCTCTCCACGCGCTAGATCCCCCTGGCGCCCGGCGCCACCCGTCTCGGGGCCGGGCCCGCGGCCCGTAAGATGGCGTGATGGCTGACCCCTCCTCAGTCGCCGAGAAGGCTCGTTCGAACGGCGGCGGCGGCGCCCATGCGAACGGCAGCGGCGGCCTCCGCGGCCGCCTGGCGCCGCTCGGCGGGCTGCGAAGCGCGGGCGGGCCGCTTGGCCGCGTCGGCCGTGGCCTGCTCTCGGCGGCGCAGGACGTCGCCTCGGATGCCGCCGGATCGGCGACGCGCCGCGTGGGTCATCGCCTTCGGGCCGACCTCGACGACCGCGATCCGGATTGGCTGCGCGAGCGGCTGCCGCTGCTGTGGCTGCTGGCGACGATCTGGTTCCGGGGCGAGGTCCGCAACCTCGGCAACATCCCCGAGAGGGGGGCGGTGCTCCTGGTCGGCAACCACTCGGGCGGAAACGTGACCCCGGACACCTTCATCTTCACGCTCGCGTTCTCGAGCTACTTCGGGATCGAGCGCAAGTTCCACCAGCTCGCCCACAACCTGGTCGTGACCCTCCCGTGGAGCGGCGCGTTGATCCGCCGCGGCGGCACCGTCGCCGCCTCACACGAGAACGCCGAGAAGGCGCTCGCCGCCGGCGCCGCCCTGCTGGTCTACCCCGGCGGCGACTGGGAGGTCCACCGCCCCAGCTGGGACAGCAGCAAGGTCGAGTTCGCCGGCCGCAAGGGCTTCATCCGCCTCGCGCTGGACCAGGACGTGCCGATCGTCCCGGTCGTGTCGATCGGCGGCCAGGAGACGGCGCTCTTCCTCAGTCGCGGCGACCGAATCGCCCGGGCCATGCGCCTCGATCACATCCTGCGGCTGAAGGTGCTGCCGATCTCGCTCGCCGTGCCGTGGGGGCTGAACGTGGGCGACTTCCTGGGTCACGTGCCGCTGCCCGCCAAGATCACCACCGAGGTGCTGCCGGCGATCGACCTGCGCGAGCAGTTCGGCGACGAGCCGGACCTCGATGAGGTCTACGAGCACATCACCGGCGAGATGCAGCGGACGCTCGATTCGCTCGCCGCCGAGCGCCGCTACCCCCTCATCGGCTGATGCGCCTGAACGAGTCCATCGTGATCTCGGCGCCGCCGAAGCTGGTCTGGGATCACATCGCCGAGCCTTCGAACTACCTCCACTTCATGTCGGGCATCACCCGCTGGGAGGTCGAGGGCGACCAGCGCCAGGGGCTTGGCGCGCGCTACCGGATGCTGATCCGCGTTGGATCGGCCGAGGTCGGCGGCCTGATCGAGGTCGTCGAATGGCAGCCCGAGCGCGAGCTGGCCTGGAGCTCGGTGATGGGCGTCGACCAGCGCGGCCGCTGGCGCCTGCGCGAGACGCCCGACGGCGGCACCCGGGTCGAGCTGCGCTACGCCTACGGCGTGGCCGGAGCCGGCATCCCGGGCTGGATCGCCGAGCTCGTCGCGTCGCCCAGCCTGGGCGGCAGCCTCCGCAAGTCGCTCCAGCAGCTGAAGCGGCAGGTCGAGCACGAGCGCCTTCGCGCCGAGGCCGCCCGCCGCCGAGCCGAGCGCGAGCCCGCCGAGATCTAGCTTTTCTTGCCGTTGATCGCGCTGACCAGCTGGCGCCAGGTCATCTTCGAGCGGCCGTCGATGCCCATCTGCTTGACGCCGCGAGGTGGCATGAATGGACTCCTATCGTCACTGCCGCGCGAATACCCGGGCGCAGCGGCCGCTAACGGTCAGCCCGAGGCCAGCGGCGCGATCGCCGGACCGTCTATGACCTCCCCGGTCGCGGCGAAGCGCGAGCCGTGACACGGGCAATCCCAGGTCCGCTCGGCACGGTTCCAGGCCACGATGCAGCCTAGGTGGGTGCACCGCGCGGAGAGCCTGTGCAGCTTGCCCGCATCGTCGCGGTAGACCGCGGCCTTGCCGAGGCCGGCGTCGGTGACCGCCCCCTCGCCCTTGGCGAGCCCCTCGCCGGCGCCATCCCGCTTGACGCGGTCGCCGATCAGATGCGCTGCCGTGATCATGCCGTTCTTCGCCAGCTCGGCGACGGCGCCGGGGGTCGGAAGCCGCCTTGGATCGAAGGTCTCCGCCCACTCGTTCTCGCGCTCGAGCGCGGCATCGGCCAGCATGCGGGCCGCCGCTGCCCCCATCGCGAGGCCCCATTTGCGCATACCGGTTGCGAAGAGGATGCCGCCTCCGAACGGCCAGAGCGGGCCGACGAGGGGCAGGCCGTCGGCGGGCATGTAGTCGTGAGCGGACCATCGGTAGCCGATCCGGTCCGCGTTCAGCCGCTCGCGCGCGTACGCGGCCAGCGCGACGAAATCGTCGGCGGGATCCCCGGTCCCCATTCGCTGCGAGCGGCCACCGAGCACGAGCAGCTCCTCGCCGTCGAGTGGGTGCGAACGCAGCGAGACAGCAGGGTCGCCCGCGCTCAGGTACATGCCCTGCGGGTGGGGACCATCGAGATGAACCCCGAGGCCGTGCGACCGCACCGGCTCGACCAGCGAGAAGTGGCCGCCGCGGTCAAGGATCGGCAGGTGGGTGGCCAGGACGACCCGGTCGGCGCTCACCCGATGGCCGGCCTCGGTCCGTACCTCGCCGCCACGGACCTGCTCCACGCGGCTGCGCTCGAAGACCCGCTGCCCATCGGCATCGATCGCGTCCGCCAGGCCCAACAGATAGCGGACGGGGTGGAACTCAGCCTGATCCGGTACGCGCACGGCGCCATGGACCGGGAAGGGGAGATCCGTCGTCTCGGTGAACTCCGCCGCGAGCCCCGCGCGCTGCGCCGCCTCGGTCTCCGCCTCGACATCGGCACGCTGAGAGGGGTCGTCGGCGAACGTGTAGTTGGGCTTGCGCCGGAGGTCGCAGGCAATCTCGTGCTCCGCGACCAGCTCACCGATGATCTCGATTCCCGCCTCGTTCGCATCGGCGTACACGCGGGCGGTCTCGGTGTCGTGCTGGTTCTCCAGCGACGTGTAGGCGAGACCTTGCAGCGACGAGAGCTTCGCCGTCGTCCGCCCGGTTACCCCCTGGCCGATGCGACCGGCCTCGACCACCACCACGTCCGCGCCCTCGCGGGCAAGCAGGGCCGCGGTCGTCAGCCCCAGCATGCCCGCGCCGACGACGACGACGTCGGCTCGGCGTTCCGCCGACAGCTCAGGGCGGTTCCGGCGACGCGCCACCTCCGCCCACGGAGAGATCGGCCGGCCGGGAAGTGCGTCTTCGCCTCTCATCCGGGTGCGCCCCTACCCGTCGAGGGCAGGGGTATGCGGCCTAGGTCAGCTCGCGCTTGAGGACCTTGCCCGTCGCGTTGCGGGGCAGCGAGTCGAGGAACTCGACGTCGCGCGGGACCTTGTAGGAGGAGAGGTTCGACTTGACGAGCTGCTTGACCTCGTCGGAGGAGAGGTCGCCGCCCTCGGTCACCACGAAGGCCTTCAGGCGCTGGCCCCACTCGTCGTCGTCGACCCCGATGACGGCGACCTCCTTCACGGCTTCGTGGCCGGCGATCAGGTCCTCGACCTCGCGAGGGAAGACGTTCTCGCCGCCGGAGACGATCATCTCGTCGTCGCGCCCGTCGATGAACAGGCGGCCAGCATCATCGAAGTGTCCGACGTCCCCGGATGAGAGCAGCCCCTGGTACTCGTCCTTGCCACCGCCGCCGGTGTAGCCCTCGAACGCCATGTCGTTGCCCACGAAGACGCGGCCGGTCTCGCCCTCGTCGACCTCGCCCCCGCCCTTCTCGTCGACGATCTTGACGATCGTGCCGCGGGGCGGGCGGCCGGCGGTCCCGGGCGCCTCGCGCAGGTCCTTGGGCGTCGCGATCGTGGCCCAGGCGACCTCGGTCGAGCCGTAGAGGTTGTAGAGGTTGTCGCCGAACTGGTCCATCCACTTCTCGGCCAGCGGCCCCGGCAGGGCCGAGCCGCTGACGGCGGTGACGCGGAGGCTCGGCAGGTCGTACTTGGCGAGCGTCTCCTTGTCCAGTTGGAGGATGCGCTGCATCATCACCGGCACGACAACGAGCGCTGTGGCCTCGTGCTCCTCGATCGCCTTGAGCACGGCCTCGGGGTCGAACTTCCGCATCACGACGTAGGTCGAGTTGAGCGCCAGCCCCAGCTGGAAGTGGGCGAAGCCCCACGAGTGGAAGAGCGGAGCGGCGATCACCGTGTTCTCGCGCGAATGCAGCGGGATCACCGAGAACATTGCCGCGAGCGGCGCCAGCGTGTCAGGCGCCGAGCGCTGGGCGCCCTTGGGGGTCCCCGTCGTCCCGGACGTGAGGATGATGAACCGGCTCGAGTCCTCGGGGGACGGGGGCGTGGCGTCGCTGTGCGCCTCGATCAGGGCGTCGATCGTCGTCGGCGAGACGTCGCCCTCGTTCCAGGCGATGTAGCGCTTGGCGTCCTTGCCGGCGTCCGCCTCGCCGAGGAGCTCGCCGAACTCCTCGTCGTAGACCAGGGCTACCGGCTCCTCGCGCTCCATCACGCCCTCGAGCTGGGGTCCGGAGAACATCGTGTTCAGGTACAGGCCGTGAGCGCCGATCTTCGCGACTGCGAGCGTGAGGTCGACGAAGTTGCGGTGATTGCGCGCCATGATCGCGATGCCGTCGCCGGCCTTGATCCCCTCGTCGAGGAGGCCGTTGGCCAACGCGTTGGAACGCAGGTGCAGGTCGCGGAAGGTCAGCTCGCCGAGCTCGTCGATCAGGGCGACCTCGTCGGGGTGGTTGATCGCCGCCCCGGCGATGCCGGCGGCCGGCGACGGCCCGTAGCGGATCAGCTCGCGGACGGTCCGGGCGAGCTTGTCGGGACGGACCGGGCGGATCACGCCGGCGCCGTGAAGGGTCCGCAGGTTGAAGGGCACGTCGGAGATCGGCCCCAGCGGGCCGATGCTCACGCGCTTGGAGAGCGATCCGAGATCCATCGGATGGAGCCTAATGCGAGACGGTCACCCCACGTCGAGGATGGCGACTGCGATCGCCGCGATGCCCTCGCCGCGACCGATGAAGCCCATGCCCTCGTTTGTGGTCGCCTTGACGTTGACGGGGGCCGACAGGACCTCGGCGAGCAGGCGCTCGATCTCGGGCCGGTGCGGACCGATCGCGGGCTGCTCGCAGACCACGGTGACGTCGACGTTGCCGACGACCCCCCGGACCTGGGTGAGCGCTATGCGAAGGAGATCCAGGGAATCGGCGTCTCGCCAGCGCTCGTCGCTTGGGGGGAAGTGGGTCCCCAGGTCGCCCAGGCCGGCGGCGCCCAGCACGGCGTCGATCACGGCATGGGTCACGACGTCCGCGTCCGAGTGCCCATCGAGCCCCATGTCGTGATCGATCTCCACCCCGCCGAGGACGAGCCGCCGGCCCTCGGCGAAGCGGTGCGAGTCGTAGCCGACGCCGATCCGGGCGCTCATCCCAGTGGCTCCATCCACCGTTCGCGGCGGTCGAAGACGCTCACCTCGTGGATGCCCCACCCCTTCATGGCATCGACCGCGCGCTCGTACTCCCAGCCGATGTGCTCGGGCAGGTGGGCGTCGGAAGAGAGCGAGAACGAGGCGCCGGCGTCGACCAGCATCTGGGCGAGGGCGGGAGCCGGATAGAGCTCCTCGACCGGCTTTCGCAGGCCGGCGGTCGACACCTCGACGGCCACGCCGGTCTCGGCCACGGCCTGGACCAGCGGCTCGTAGTGAAAGCGGGGATCGAGCTCGGGCTCCGGGCGCTCGGGGCCCCAGACCTTGACGAGATCGGGGTGAGCGAGGACGTCGAAGAGCCCCGAGCGAGCGGCCTGGGCGACCGTCTCGAAGTAGCGGCGCCAGATCTCATCGGCGTCCCCGGCGCCGTCCCACACGTCCCACCCGTCGTGGTCGACCGCGCTCTCGCCAAGGAAGTGGACCGAGCCGATCACGTAATCGAAGTCGTGCGCGTCGAGCAGCGAGGCCGTGCGGTCCTCTTGGGTGGGCAGGTAGTCCATCTCGATACTGAGCTTGAGCGGCGTGCTGCGGACGAACTCGCAGTAGGCGGCGAGGTCGTCGAACGCCTGCTGCTCCCACCACTCGTGACGCCATAGCTCGAGCGAGTCGGCGAAGCGGTGGATGTGCTCGGAGACGCCCAGCTCCTCGATCCCGGCGTCGGCGGCCGCGGCGAGGTAGCGGTCGGCGTTCTGTTGGGTGAAATAGCGATCGGGCGGCGTGTCGGGCTCGTCGGGACGCAGGTGCACGTGATAGTCCGTGAGCACCGCCGGTACGCTAGCTGCCGTGGTCCACCTGCGGATCGTCGTCCCGAGCCACCAGAGCGAGCACGCGATGGATCTGCTCGAGAACACGCCGTCGGTCTGCAACCTGATCTTCCTCGAGCGCGCCGCCAAGCGGCCCGAGGGCGACGTGATCCTCTGCGACGTTGCGCGCGAGGACGCCAGCGTGATCGTCTCTGACCTCAAGGAGCTGGAGATCCACCGGGATGGGTCGATCGCGATGGAGGACATCGACTCGCTGGTCTCCGAGCCCGCCGACCGCGCGGTTCACGCCGCCGAGGGGATGCCGACCGACGCCGTGGTGTGGGAGGAGGTCGAGTCGCGGACGTCCGAGAACATCGAACTGTCGGCGAGCTTCCTGGCGTTCATGACGCTCGCGATGTTCATCGCGGCGGTCGGGATCCTGACCGACCAGCTCATCCTGATCATCGGAGCGATGGTGGTGGGACCGGAGTTCGGGCCCATCGCCGGGCTGTCCGTGGCGGCCGTTCAGCGGCGTCTGGAGCTGGCGCGGCGATCGCTGGTGGCCCTGTCGGTGGGGCTCGTGGTGGGGATCCTGGCCGCGGCGATCTTCACGCTGCTGATCGAGCTGGCGGGCCTCGTTCCCGACGACTTCTCGCAGGAGGGCCACCCCTTCACGGACTTCATCTCGAACCCGGACGCCTTCAGCTTCATCGTCGCCTTCATCGCCGGCATGGCCGGGGTGCTGTCGCTGACCAACGCCAAGTCGGGCGCGCTGGTGGGGGTCCTGATCTCGGTGACGACGATTCCCGCCGCGGCGAACATCGGCGTCGCCGGCGCGCTGGGCGATTGGGACGAGGCGGCGGGAGCGCTCGAGCAGCTGTTGCTCAACCTGTCCGCGATCTTCCTCGCCTGCATCGGCACCCTCTACCTCCAGCGCCGGATCTACATGCGCCGCCGGCGCGAGCACCTCCAGCACGGGGCGCGCACCGCGGCGGGGCTGCCGATCGGCCACAGCCGGCGCGAGGGCAGCGCGACATACCGCAGCCCGCACGATGCCTAGGACCGCGACCGACCTGGCGATCCTGGCGCTGGCGTTTGCCGCCGGCACGCTGGTCGCAGCCGCCGCCGGGACCGCGAACACGGGCACGGCCTTCTCGTTCGGCGTCCTGGCCTTCTCGGGCGCGCTGATGTGGGTCCTGCTGCGGCGGTAGGCCCGCCGGCCCTTACCCGTCCCCGTACTCACCCAGCAGGAGCTCGGCGACGCGCAGGTCGCCCGGGGTCGTGACCTTGAGGTTGGTCGCCGGCGCCGGGTGGAGCAGGATCGTGCCGCCGACGCGCTCGAGCAGCATGGCTTCGTCGGTCGCGGCGGAGGGATCGCCGCCGGCGGCGACGGCGCCGCGAAGCGCTTCCACTCGAAACACCTGAGGGGTCTGCGCCGCCCACAGGAACTCGCGGTCCTCGGTAGCGGCCACCGGGACGACGGTGTCGCCGGAACGCGCTCGCTCGGCGCGCTTGACGGTGTCGCGGATCGGCGCGGCGGCGATAACGCCGGCGGCGACCGGCTCGGCCGCCAGCCGCTCGACCAGGGCGTCGATCAGCTCCGGGGTGACAAGGGGGCGAGCGGCGTCGTGGATGGCGACCAACTCGGTGCCGACGAGCTCGAGCGCGATGGCCACCGACTCGGCGCGGGTGGTCCCGCCCGCGACCGCCTGGGCGTCGACCGGCGCGCCAAGCCGGCTCAGCTCTTCGACCTGGCCGCCCGGGGCCGCGATCACTACCCGGTCGATCGTCGCCGCGCCGGCGAACGCGTCCAGGCACCAGGCGGCCAGCGGCCGCCCACCCAGCGGAACCAGGGCCTTGGGAGTACCCGCCCCCAGGCGCCGGCCCGAGCCGGCGGCCGCGATGATCGCCGTCGCGCGTGCGGCAGCGGTCATCGCGGTCCGTCCGGTCGGGGAAGGCCGTCCTAGGCGGCGGCCCCGGCGGGCTCCTTGTCGCCGAACCGCTCCTCGAGCAGCCCGTCGATGTACTCCTCCGCGCCGTCGGCATCGGTGTCGCGCGCGTACATGAACTCGGAGGCGAGGATCTTCTTCGCCCGCGTGTACATCTGCTTCTCGCCGGTCGAGAGGCCCTTCTCCATCTCGCGGATGGCCAGGTTGCGGACCACCTCCGCGAGCTCGAAGACGTCGCCTGTCTTGATCTTCTCGCGGTTGTACTTGAACCGGCGGTTCCAGTTCTTGGGCATGTCCGAAACCTCGCCGGTGAGGACATCGGTTACCCGCTTCACATCGTCCTCCCCGATAACCCGGCGCAAGCCAGCGCGGTGCGCGTTCTCGCAGGGGACCATGACGGTCATGTCGTTGTGGAGGATCTTGATCGTGAGGTAGTCCCGCGTCTCACCCATCAGATCCCTGCTCTCCTTCTTGAGGACGACGCCGGCACCGTGGTGCGGGTACACGACGTTGTCTCCCTCGTCGAAGGTGCACTCGACGGGGACGAGATCCGCGTCGAGCTCGAGCACTTCGTCCTCTACTACTGCTGTGTCCGGAATTTGGGGTACTCCCTTCTCGTTTACTGGGGCGGCCGCAGGTGAGCGGCCGTGCTGGTTACGGGTACCGGTCGACCAGGTCGACCTCCTCGAGCCTTCGCAGGCCCTCGCGAATGTCGCGGGCGCGCGTCTCCCCAACGCCCTCGACGGATGCAAGCTCGTTCTCTGACGCGGCCATGAGCGCGTCGAGGTCGCCGAAATGCTGGACCAGCCGCTGCGCCACCAGCCGGGGCAGGCGCGGGATCCGCGAGAGGGCGCGATATCCACGCGGCGAGATCGAAAACTCGACCGTCGACGTCTTGCGGTCGTAGCCAAGGAGCTCGGCGAGGCGCCCGAAGTCCAGCACCTCCTCGTGCGGCAGCTTGGCGAGTGACTGCAGGACGGTGTCGACCCGCTGCTCGGAGTCCTCGGCGCAGTAGTCGCGAACCAGCGCCGCGCGGTCGGCCATGACGCCGACGACGCTCTCCTCGAGCTGCATCTCGATCAGCCGGCCCTCGGTGCCCAGCTCGATGATGTAGCGCTCGACCTCGGTGGCCATCCGCGTCACCATCTCGGCGCGCTGGAGCAGCGCGAGTGCGTCGTAGAGCATCGCCTCGCCCGCGAACTCTGCCGCCGTCAGGCGGGTCGACATCTGGTCGAGCCGCGCCCTGTACTTCTCGAGCGTCGCCAGGCCCTGGTTGGCCTTGGACAGCACCGTTGGGATGTCCTGCAGGATGTACTTGATGCCCTCCGCGTAGAGCGAGACCACGTCACGGCGGGCCGAGACGGCGATGACCAGGGCGTCGGTCTGCTTCGACACGCGCTCGGCGGTGCGGTGGCGGGTGCCCGTCTCGAGCGAGAGGATCGTCGGATCGGGCATCAGCTGGACGTTCGCCCACGAGATTCGGCTGGCCGAGGGGTCGAGGATGATCGCGCCGTCCATCTTCGCCACCTGGTACAGCAGGCCGGGCGTGTAATCGACGTCCAGGCGAATGCCGCCCGAGAAGAGGAAAGAGATCTCGTCGATCTCGCCGATGACCAGGAGGCGCACCGGATCGGGCGTGGATGATGTTGTCGATGCCCTCCCGCAGCTGGGTGCCGGGGGCAACCATGTCGAGGGCTCTCAGGAGGCGCGGGTCTTGCCGCGCCTCCAACTCGTGGAAGTCGTCGGATGAGGACGGTGCCACGCGGGTCACTCAGCCGTGGGTGCGTGGCAACCGCTCATCACCGTTGATGATGGCAAAGAACCCCTGGTCGTGAGCCTCGCGTGAATCCCGGGTGGAGAGGTCGGAATGGGCTTTGTCAAGCCGCGCGGGCAGCTTGGCGCAGGGGTTTGGTCGTCGAGCGGGCGGACTTCAGGGCGTCGCGGAGCGTCGCCGCGGGCGTCAGGCCCTCCTGACGCTCGCCCGACGCCGGGCCCAGCACCGGCGCGAGGCCGAACTTGGAGGCCTCGGCGACGCGGCGGTCGGCGTGGGCGACGCCGCGCAGCTCGCCCGTCAGCCCAACCTCGCCGAAACAGGCAAGCGGACGGCCGGCGCCGTCGCGGAGCGCCTCGCCGCGGTGAGCGGAGGCGAGCGCGAGTGCCACGGCGAGATCGGCGCCGGGCTCGTCGACCCGGACCCCGCCCGCGACGTTGACGAACACGTCCGAGCCCGAGAGCGCGGGCCCGCCGTGGCGCGCGAGAACGGCGATGACCATCGCGAGGCGGTTCCGGTCGATGCCCGTGGCGATCCGCCGGGGCGGCACGACCTCGGTGGGCGCCACCAGCGCCTGGACCTCGACCAGCAACGGGCGGGTCCCCTCCATGGAGCACAGCACGACCGAGCCCGGCGCTGCGCTGGCCTCGGCCACGAACCGCGCGGACGCGTCCTCGACCTCCACCAGGCCGCCCGCCCGCATCTCGAACACGCCCACCTCGCTGGTGGCGCCGAACCGGTTCTTCAGCGCGCGCAGGGTGCGGAAGTGCCGCTCGCGCTCGCCCTCGAAGAAGAGGACGCAGTCGACCAGATGCTCGAGGACGCGCGGGCCGGCGACGGCGCCCTCCTTCGTCACGTGCCCGACGAGGATGACGGCGCAGTCCAATCGCTTGGCGGCCTCCATGATCGCCGTCGCCGCCTCACGCACCTGCCCGACCGAGCCGGGCGCTCCGGTCATCCCCTCGGCGTGCATGGTCTGGATCGAGTCGATCACGCAGGCCTGGGGGCGCTGGGCCTCGAGCGTGGCCAACACCTGCTCGAGTGAGGTCTCGGCGACGGCTGGCACCTCCAGCGCCGACGGGCCGAGCCGCTCGGCGCGCAGGCGGACCTGGGCGGCGGACTCTTCGCCCGAGACGTAAAGGACGTCCACGCCCGAGGCGACGAGGTTGCCCAGGGCCATGCCCGTGATCGTGGACTTGCCGATGCCCGGCTCGCCGCCCAGGAGAACCAGCGAGCCCGGGACCAGGCCACCGCCGAGCACCCGGTCGAGTTCGGCGATCCCGGTTCGAAGCCGCGCCACCTCGGGCGTCGCGACGTCGCGCAGGGCCACCGGGGTCGCGCCCGTGGCGCTTCGCCCGCGTGAGCGCGACCCCTTCGCCACCTGGGCCGGCGGCGCTGTCTCGACGAGCGTGTTCCACTCCCCGCAGCCGGCGCAGCGCCCCGACCAAGCGAGCGCCTCGTGCCCGCAGCCCTGGCAGACGTAGGTGGACCGCTGCTTCGCCATCTCCCTCAATCTGTCAAGCGCACCCGACGGCATCGCGCCCCCGGGGGAACGGGCTCGCGGGCGGAGCGCCGGCCGAGGGAGCTACTCGTCTGGGTCGTCGTCGGACGCCGACTCGGCGTCCCCGCGCGGATCGCTGGGATCGGCCTTGGGAGTCGGCTCGGCGTCGTCGCCCTCGCCGCCACGGGCGCCCACTCCGGCGGGCTCCTTCTTCTTGGCCGGGCGCTTGCGAGGCTTGACGAGCTTGAGCTTCAGCGGCTTGTCTTCCTCGTCGCCGGATTCGTCGCGCTCGACGACCACCGTCGTGCCGGGGACGATCGAGCCGGCGCGCAGCACCTCGTCGGCCAGCGGATCCTCGATGTAGCGCTGGATCGCACGGCGCAGCGGGCGAGCGCCCATGGCGGGGTCCCAGCCCTTCTCGGCGATCAGGTCCTTGGCCTCGGCGGTCAGGTCGAGCTGCAGCTCGTGCTCGGAAACCTGCGCACGGACACGGGTGATCAGGAGGTCGATGATCTCGCGGATCTCCTCCCTCGAGAGCTTGTGGAAGACGATGACCTCGTCGATCCGGTTCAGGAACTCGGGCCGGAAGACCTTCTTCAGGTCACCCATGATCTTGCCCTTCATGTCCTCGTAGGAGGCCCCGGTGTCGTCGTCGGTCATCGCGAAGCCGAAGGAGACATTCCGGGCGATGTCCTTGGCGCCTACGTTGGAGGTCATGATCACGATCGTGTTGCGGAAGTCGACCGTGCGCCCCTGGGCGTCGGTCAAGCGTCCGTCCTCCAGGATCTGGAGGAGGATGTTGAAGACGTCGGGGTGGGCCTTCTCGATCTCGTCGAGGAGCAGCACCGAGTACGGCTTGCGGCGCACGGCCTCGGTGAGCTGGCCGCCCTCGTCGTAGCCGACGTAGCCGGGAGGCGAGCCGACCAGGCGCGAGACGGCGTGCTTCTCCATGTACTCGGACATGTCGATGCGGATCATCGAGTCCTCGTCGCCGAACAGGAACTCGGAGAGGGTGCGCGCGAGCTCGGTCTTGCCGACGCCCGACGGGCCCAGGAAGATGAACGAGCCGGCCGGGCGCTTGGGGTCCTTGATCCCGGCGCGGGAGCGGCGGATCGCCTTCGACACGGCCTGGATCGCCACGTCCTGGCCGATGACGCGCTTGTGGAGCTCCTCCTCCATGCGGATGAGCTTCTTGGTCTCGGCCTCGGTGAGCTTGAACACCGGGATTCCGGTCCACATCGAGACGATGTCCGCGATCTCCTCCTCGCCGACCTCGGGGCGCTCGCCCCCCTCGCCCTCGGACCACTGGTCCTCGAGCTCGCGCTTCCGGTTGGTGAGCGTGCGCTCCTTGTCGCGGAGGTTCGCGGCCTTCTCGAACTCCTGCGCCTCGATCGCTGCCTCCTTGGCGCGGCGGGTCTCCTCGATCTCCTCCTCGAGGTCGCGGTAGACGGGCGGCTGCGACATCGACTTGATGCGCATCCGCGAGGCGGCCTCGTCGATGAGGTCGATGGCCTTGTCGGGCAGGAACCGGTCGGAGATGTAGCGGTCGGCCAGCTCGGCGGCTGCCTGGAGCCCGTCGTCGGTGATCTTCACGCGGTGATGGTCCTCGTAGCGCTCGCGGAGGCCCTCGAGGATCTTCACGGTGTCGGGCACCGGCGGCTCCTCGACCTTGATCTGCTGGAAGCGCCGCTCGAGCGCCGAGTCGCGCTCGAGGTACTTGCGGTACTCGTCGAGCGTGGTGGCGCCGATCGTCTGCAGCTCGCCGCGTGCGAGCGCCGGCTTCAGGATCGAGGCGGCGTCGATCGCGCCCTCGGCCGCGCCGGCGCCGACGAGGTTGTGGAGCTCGTCGATGAAGAGGACGATGTCGCCGCGCTGGGTGATTTCCTTCATCACCTTCTTGAGGCGCTCCTCGAACTCGCCGCGGTACTTCGAGCCGGCGACGAGGGCGGCGAGGTCGAGCGTGTAGATCTGCTTGTTGCGCAGCAGCTCGGGGACCTCGCCCTTGATGATCTGGGAGGCCAGGCCCTCGACGATCGCCGTCTTGCCGACCCCGGGCTCGCCCAGCAGCACCGGGTTGTTCTTCTGGCGGCGGGAGAGGATCTGCATGATCCGCTCGATCTCCGTCGAGCGGCCGATCACCGGGTCGAGCTTGCCCTCGGCCGCGAGCTTCGTGAGGTTGCGGCCGAACTGGTCGAGCAGCTTCGAGGACTTCTTGCCCTCGCCCGAGCCCGAGCTCGAGCCCTGGCGACGGCCACCGGGGCCGGAGAGCATGCGGATGACCTCGTTGCGGATCTTCTCCGAGTCGGCGTCGAAGTCGAGCAGGATGCGGGCGGCGACCCCCTCGTTCTCACGCACGAGGCCGAGCAGGATGTGCTCGGTGCCGATGTAGTTGTGGCCCAGCGAGAGCGCCTCGCGAAGGGCCAGCTCGAGCACCTTCTTGGCGCGCGGGGTAAACGGGATCTGGCCGGAGGTGACCTCCTCGCCGGAGCCGACGATGCGGACCACCTGGGCGCGGACGCGCTCGACCGTGATGTCGAGCGACTCGAGAACGCGGGCGGCCAGGCCCTCCTCCTCGCGAAGCAGCCCGAGCAGGATGTGCTCGGTTCCGATGTAGTTGTGCTTGAGCGTGCGCGCTTCTTCCTGCGCGAGGACCACTACCTGCCTGGCCCGCTCTGTGAATCGCTCGAACAACCTTCTGCCTCTCTACTACTCGCTACCCATCAACAACCGGAGATCCTGTGGCCAGTATCGCGAACCGAGTGGTCGGGTCCGCGCGGCTGGCTTCTGGGAGGCCACGGCACCGGGGCTCCATCCACTTCTTCGGCTGAGCGCTGCCGACGGATTAGAACCTCCGGTTTGACTACGACGAGGCGTCGATTATATCGGGGGGTCCTCGCGGGTCTGACGCCTGAGGATCTTGCGATCCCCCGATTTGGGGACTTGAGCGTCCCTGGGCGGCTTCGGATTGGCCACGTTCGTCCGGTCGATGCCCTCATACGGGGCGCGGAACTCAAGCTCGGTCGAGCCGCATTTGATCCGGTCGCCGTCGTGCAGCCGGCGCCTGCGCTCGACCCGTTCGTCCCCGACGAAGGTGCCGTTGGTGGAGAGGCCGTCGTCGACCAGGGCCCAGTCGTCGCCGATCCGGACCAGTTCCGCGTGCACCCGCGAGACGTCGCTGTCCCATGGGAGGCCGATGTCGCACGAGGGCCCGCGGCCGATCGCGATCTTGTCCCAGCCGTCGCGAAGCGACATGACCTGCTGGCGATCGTGGGCGTCGCGCCAGGCGAGGAAGGGGTCTCCGACGCGCTCGGCCTCGGCGATCTCGGGCGATTCGTCGCCGGTCATGGCGACATTCGACCACGCCGGGCGGAGGAAGGCAAGCCAGGCGGGCTAGTTGCGCATCGCCGGGAAGAGCACGACCTCGCGCACGCTCTTGGCCCCGGTCAGGAGCATCACCAGGCGGTCGATCCCCAGTCCCACCCCGCCGGTGGGCGGCATGCCCTGCTCGAGCGCCTCGACGTAGGACTCGTCGTAGGGCTGGGCCTCGGGGTCGCCGCGGTCGACCTCCTCGGCCTGGGCCTCGAAGCGCCGGCGCTGCTCGTCGGGGTCGTTCAGCTCGCTGAAGGCGTTCGCGATCTCGAACCCTGCGCAGAAGGCCTCCCAGCGCTCGACCAGCCCGTCCTCGGAGCGGTGGCGCTTGGCGAACGGCGACATCTCGACCGGGTAGTCGAGGATGAAGGTCGGCCGGACGAGCTTTGGCTCGACCTCCTTCGAGAGCAGCCCGTCGACCAGCTTCCCCCACCCCTCCTTGGGATCGGCCTCGGAGTCCATCGCTTCGGCGAGCGCCTCGCGGGTCGGGTGCTCGGCGATGTCGATGCCGCTCTGCTCGCGGATCGCGTCGCGCAGTGTCACCCGCCGCCATGGCGGGGCGAGATCGATCTTCTCTCCGTCGCGCTCGATCTCGGTCGTCCCGTTGACCACCTGCGCCACGTGGGCCACAAGCCGCTCGAGGCGGCCGGCGGCGTCGCGGTAGTCGGCGTACGCCTCGTACCACTCGAGCATCGTGAACTCGGGGTTGTGCTTATAGGAGACGCCCTCGTTGCGGAAGTCCTTACCCAGCTCGTAGACGCGGTCGAGGCCGCCGACGATCAGCCGCTTGAGATAGAGCTCAGTCGCGATCCGCAGGTAGAGGTTGCGGTCGAGCGCGTTGTGATGGGTCGTGAACGGGCGCGCGAGCGCGCCGCCGTACAGCGGCTGCAGTACTGGCGTCTCGACCTCCAGGAACCCCTCGCCGTCGAGCCACTCGCGCGTCGCGCTGACCACCTTCGCCCGCTTTTGGAAGAGCGCCCTCGTCTCCTCGTTGGCCACCAGGTCGAGCTCGCGCCGGCGGTACCGGGTCTCGGTGTCCTCGAGGCCGTGGAACTTGTCCGGAGGGGGGCGCAGGCTCTTCGCCAGGAGTTCCCAGGATCCGAGCTTCAGCGACAGCTCGCCGCGGCGCGTCTTGAACGCGGTCCCCTCCACGCCGATGATGTCGCCCAGGTCGATGTGAAGCAGAGCCGCGTGGGAGTCCTCGCCCAGGATGTCGGAGCGCGCATGGAGCTGGATGCGCCCGCTGCGATCGACCAGGTCAAGGAACGCCGACTTGCCGTGCCCTCGCCGCGCCACCAGGCGGCCGGCGACGCGGTAGCTCTCGTCGGTCTCCTCGCCGTCGGCGAGCCCCTCGTGGGCGGCGCGAACGAGGCCGGTCTCGACACGGCCTTCGAAGGAGTGCGGGTAGGGCTCGACACCCTCGGCGCGGAGGCGCTCGAGCTTGGTCCGGCGGTCGGCGATCGCGCCGGGCTCGTCGGCCCCGGCCCCGTGGTCCTCGGTGGTCATCCGCGGCGAGACTAACGCCCGCGGGAGCCGCTAGGCGACTTCGATCTTGGTGATCTTGAGCTTCTTCTTCGGCCCGCGGGGCGTGTCGACGGTGACGACGTCACCGCGCTTGTGGCCGAGCAGGGCGCGCCCGATCGGGGATTCGTTCGAGAGCTTCTGCTCGGCGAGGTTGGCCTCGGCCGAGCCCACGATGTGGAACTTCTTCGAGTCACCGGACTTCTGGTCCTTGACGTGCACGAGGACACCGACGCCGACGCTGGAGGTGTCGACGTCGCCCTCATCGACGACGGTCGCCCGGCGGAGCCGCTCCTCGAGCTGCGCGATCCGCTGCTCCAGCAGCGCCTGCTCGTTCTTCGCGTCGTCGTACTCGGAGTTCTCGGCGATGTCGCCGAACTCGCGAGCCTCCTTGATGCGCGCGGCGACCTCGCGGCGCCTGGCCGTCGAGAGATGCTCGATCTCTGCCTTGAGCTTCTCAAGCCCGTCCTGGGTGATGAGCGATTCGCGCGCCACAGTCCTGAACCTCGTCCTCTACCTCGTGGTCTCCGCCCGCAGGCGGGTGGCCCCTCATTAAAGGCGCCCGAATCGCGGCGATTCACACGCTCGCGGGCTCGGGCCGGCGCGCAAGTATAGCGAGGCTTCGGGCTGGCCTTTCAGGGCTGGGAAAGCCCTCCCGGGAGACCAGTAAATACCTGCAAACGACGGACTATCAGGTGGTTCCCGAGCCCGCCGGATGGGGACTCACCGAAAGGCCGTCGAGCATCTCCCTGACCCGGTCGAGCGACTCGGCCCGCTGGTAGGCGTCGGCGTCGGGACCGGTCAGGCCCAGCTGCTCGAGATACCAGGGGTAGAACTTGCGCAGGTTGCGCGAGGCCCGCTCGGGCCCCCAATGCTCCTCGCCGCGGTCCAGCACCCAGCGCAGCTCGTCGACCACCTCGGCCTCGGTCGGAGGCTCGCGGCGGCGGCCGGTCAACTCCTCGAAGACCCAGGGCCGCCCCAGGCCGCCGCGGGCGATCATCACCGCAGCCGCTCCCGAGCGCTCGTACGCATCGCGCGCGGCCGGCGCCGAGCTCAGTCCGCCGGAGATGACCACCGGCACGCCGACCGCCTCGACCAGCTCGCGGGCGAGCGCGTAGTCGGGGCTGCCGGCGTGGTGCACCGCGGCCGAGCGGGGGTGGAAGCCGAGGCCGGCGACCCCGGCGTCGGCCAGACGCAGTGCCAGCTCGAAGCCGGAGCGGTCGCCGGGAACCGATCCCGAGCGCAGCTTCACCGTCACGGGCAGCCCCGAGCCCTCGATCGCTGCGCGGGCCACGCCGATCGCCCGCTCGGGGTCACGGAGGAGCGCCGCGCCGGCGCCCGTCTTGCAGACCTTCGGCACCGGACAGCCCATGTTGATGTCGATCAGGTCGGCCCCGGCCTCGGCGGCGGTGGCGGCGGCTCCGCGCATCACCTCGGGCTCGGGCCCGAAGAGCTGGATCGAGACCGGGTGCTCGTCGGGGTGGATGCGCAGCATCTCGCGCAGGGTGCGCTCGTTGCCGTGGCGGATCGCGAAGCTCGACACCATCTCGGAGACCGCCAGTCCCGCCCCGGCGCGGCGCGCCTGCAGGCGGACGAACCAGTTCCCGATCCCGGCCAGCGGCGCGAGCACGACGCGGTTGGCGATCTCGACGTCGCCGATGCGAAACGGGGTTGTCAGCTCAGGCTGAGCCACGCCCGGAAGTATGCCCTCAGCCCAGCCGACGCTCGCACGAGGCGGTGCCAAGCCAGGTGTGCGGGGCGCCGGCGTAACACCAGCCCAGCTTCGGGCGCCCCTCGCTGAGCCACAGCGACGGCACCCGTCGGTCCCCGCGGCGCGAGCCGGGCATCTGAAAGCAGGCGTTGGGCGCGATCGCCTGCGGGAATTGGGTCGCGAGCGCGATGCCCTCCTCCAGAGTCAGCGGCGACCGCCCCTCGGCGGCGAGCATGCGCACGGCATCCTCGGGCGAACTGCCCAGCGTGCGCCCCACCGATTCGACGGCTGTCACGAGGTAGGCCGGCGCGTCCGGCACGCGAACCGATTCGACCGGCACGTACGACGCGAGCTCGCCGGGCTGGAGCATCCAGATCAGGTCCTTGCCCTGGCGCTCGATCGCCGCAGCGGCGGCGTCCGGCGGCACAAGCGAGCGGGCCGGGACCAATACGAACGGGATCGCCTCGTCGGGCGCCGGCGGAAGGCCGTCGAGAGCCGAGCGCGCGGCCTCGAGGGCGGCGGCGAAGTCATCCGGCCCCATCCCCGCGAGCCGCGGATAGCCCTTGGCGGTCAGGACCGCGAACTGGCGGTCGAACTCTGAAGTCATGTCGAGGGCGGCGGAAACGGCGCGGCAGAGTAGCAGCGGTCCTCGAAGGGCCGAGCGCCTCAGGCTGAATCACCTGCGGCCGCCTCCGGCGGCCTCACATGCTGCTCTCGGGGCTAAAGCCCCTCGCCCGAGTTCCTCTCCGAGATCAGCCGCAGCCCGGTCAGGGTCAGGAGGTCGTCGGTCTGGTCGATCGTCTCGCAGAACGGGACGATCGCGGCCGCCAGGCCGCCGGTCGCGATGAACGGCGTCCCCTCCCCCAGCTCGGCCTCGATGCGGCGCGCGATGCCGTCGATCAGACCCGCGAAGCCGTAGACCACGCCAGACTGGATCGCGCCCCGCGTGGACTTCCCGATCGCGCCCTCGGGCTCGGCCAGGTCGATCCGGGGAATCCGGGCGCCGCGCTCGGTCAGCGCCGTCAGCGAGATCTCGACGCCGGGGGCGATCGCGCCGCCCAGGTACTCGCCCTCGGCCGAGACGGCGTCGAAGTTGATCCCGGTCCCGAAGTCGACCACCACGCAGGCCCCGCCGAACCGCTCGAAGGCCGCGACGGCGTTCACCAGCCGATCGGCGCCAACCTCGTAGGGGTTGTCGATGCGAATCGGCATCCCGGTCTTGATCCCCGGCCCGACCAGCAAACAAGGCGCCGAGAGATAGCGCTCGGCCATCGCCTCGTACTCGGTCCCCAGCGGTGGCACCACCGACGAGACGACGACCGAATCCAGCGATGCGAAAGCGGCGCCGCTCAGCTCGAACAGGCCCTTGATCCGCTCGGCCAGCTCGTCGCCCGTCGCCCCCGCCCGGCTCTGGAAGCGCCAGTGCTCGACCAGCTCGTCGCCGTCGAAGGCGCCGATGTGGGTCTGGGTGTTGCCGACGTCGACCGCCAGGAGCATCAGACGATTATCCGGCAAACGCTTTCAGCTGCTCCTCGTCCAAAGCCGCTCGAACCGTCGCGGCCATCACTCCATAGGATCCGCCGCATGAATGCCACGCTCTACGTCATCCCTGGCTCGCATCCGGCCAAGGCCGTCGCTGCGATGCTCGACCGCAAGGGGATCCCGTTCAAGCGCGTCGATTTGATGCCCGTCATCAGCCGCGGCATCCTCAAGGCGATGCGGTTCCCCGGGGTCACGATCCCGTCGCTCCGGATCGATGACCGCAAGGTGACCGGCTCGCGCGAGATCTCCAGGACCCTGGACGAGATCAAGCCCGACCCGCCGCTGTTCCCCTCCGACCCCGCCCGGCGTAAGGCCGTGGAGGAGGCCGAGACCTGGGGCGAGGAGGTGCTCTCCGACGCGGTGCGCCGGATCCTCTGGAACGCGATCAAGCGCGACAAGGCCCCGCTGGGCAGCTTCGCGGCGGGCGCCCGTCTGGGTGTGCCGACCAATCTGGCCGTGGCGACCGCGGCCCCGATCATCGCCGCCGAGGTGAGGATCCACGACATCACCGACACCGCCGTCCGCGACGACCTCGCCGCCTTCGGATCCTGGCTCGACAAGATCGACGGCTGGATCGCCGACGGCCTCTTGGGGGGCGACGAGCCGAACGCAGCCGACTTTCAGATCGCCGCCGCGGTGCGCCTGGCGATGACCCTCCAGGACCTCCGCGGTGTCATCTCCGGGCGCCCTGCCGGCGACCTCGCGATGCGCCTGGTCCCGGACTACCCCGGCGACATCCCGCCGATCCTGCCCGCCGAGTGGCTCGAGCCGCTGCGGGCGCCGTCGCCGGCGGCCTAGTCGCGGAGGGCGCCGACGCGCGTCACGCGCTGGCCCTCGAGGCCGTCGTGCACGGCCGCGAGGCCGGTGCCGTCGGGCAGCTCGAGCGCGGGCTCCAGCTCGAGCAGGGGCTCCAGCACGAAGCGGCGAGAGGTGACCTCGGCGTGCGGCAGGGTCAGCGTCTCGCTGTCGAGCTCGATATCGCCCAGCAGGAGCACGTCGACGTCGATGGGCCGAGGGCCGTGGCGTCGGCCGCCGGGTTCGCGCCCCAGCTCGGCCTCGACCGCCTTGCATGCGGCCAGGAGCTCCGCCGGTTCGAGCGACGTCCTGATCCGGACCGCGCCGTTCAGGAAGTCCGGCTGGTCCAGCACCTCACCCATGGGCTCGGTCTCGTACAGCGACGAGACCGCCTCCACCGTCACCCCCGCGCGCCCCAGGGCGGCCACGGCGTCCCTGAGGTTCGCCCTCCGGTCGCCGACGTTGGAGCCCAGGCCCAGGTAGCCGGTGCGCTCGCTCACGCGCCGGCGGCGGGAGCACGGGTCACGACCTCGACTCCGGCGGATCCGATCGTGAGCGCCATGGGTGGCTCGGGCTTGGCGGCCCGAACTCGGGCGACGGCGATGTCGAAGCGGTCGACCAGCCGCTCGCCGACCACACTCGCCAGGCGTTCGAGCGTGCGGTAGCTGGTCTCGGTCGCAGCGGCGACCACGAGGTCCGCCACCTCCGAGTAGTCGACGGTGCCCGCGAGCTGGTCGGTGGCAACCGCCTCGCAGTCGCGGAGCTCGAGGGCGACGTCGATCTCGAGCCGCTGGCCGACCTCTTGCTCGGCGTCGGTAACGCCGTGATGGGTGTAGATCGAGATCCCCCTCAGCTCCACCAGCACGGGGGTGGGAGTATCGCCTCCGGTGTCCACGGCCGGAACGTACCACCGGGCCCACGCACCTCATCTGAGAGAGTCCAGCCATGGCCGACGAGGTGGTGATCGACCGGCGATTCCGCGGTCCGCCGGCGAGCGCTAACGGCGGGTACACCAGTGGGCTCCTCGCCGAGGCGCTGGGGGCGCGCTGCGCCGAGGTCAACCTGCGCCGGCCGCCGCCGTTGGACACGGCGCTCACGGTCGACCGCGACGGCGACGAGGCCCGGATGCTCGATGGCGGCGAGCTGGTCGCCGATGCTCGTCCGCTCGACTCCCTGGTGCTGCAGCTCGAATCCCCGCCGCCGCTCCATGCCGCCGAGGACGCCGACGCTCGCTCGTCCTTCTACGACGACCACGCGTTCCCGGGCTGCTTCGTCTGCGGGCCCGCCCGCGATGCCGGCGACGGGCTCTGCATCTACCCGGGGGAGCTCGACGGGCACCGGGCGATGGCTTGCGCCTGGACGCCGGACGGCGAGTTCGCGGACGCCTCCGGCAGCATCCGGGAGCGGATCGTGTGGGCGGCGCTTGACTGCCCAAGCGGCATCGCCGCCCACCACTTCGCGCCCGACGAGACGACGATGGTCCTGGCGCGCCTGCGCGGCTACGTGGAGCGGCCCATCGAGGCCGGCAGGCCGCACATCGTCGTCGGCTGGATGCTCGGCCGGGACGGTCGCAAGCACCGCTCGGCCACGGCCATCTTCGACGCCGCCGGCGAGCCCCGGGCCTGGGCCGAGGCCCTGTGGATCGAGCTGCGCCAGGACGACGGCGAGTGAGCGCCGGCGTGGGGTCGACTCAAAGGGTCAGACCCCTGAGTGGGGTCGGGTGCGATCAGGCTCCGGCGGACCGGTACTCGTCCATCGCCGCGACGCACTTCTGGAAGACGTCGTCGTGGTCGCCGGGGACCGTGGGTGGCAGCCAGAACACGCACCGCTTGACGCCGGCCTGGGCGAAGCGGTCGAACGCGGCCGGGTCTCGCGGCGACCCGTAGACCGTGACGGCCGGCGGCTCGCGTCCCGCGTCGGCCGCCAGGCCGTTCAGGCGCTCGACCCTGGCCGCGAGCTTCTCGACGTCACCCAGGTAGTTGGGCAGCCAGCCGTCGCCGAACGCCAGTACCCGGTCGTAGACCGTCTTGCCGTTCCCGCCCACGATCACCGGCGGGTGTGGCTTCTGAGCCGGCTTGGGCCAGGACCAGATCCGATCGAAGCTCACGTAGCGGCCCTCGTAGGAGGCCTCGTCCGAGGTCCAGATCGCCTTCATCGCCTCGACGCGCTCACGCATGATCCCGAAGCGCCGCTTCGGGTCGGTGCCGTGGTTTCGCATCTCCTCGAGGTTCCAGCCGGCGCCGACCGCCAGCTCGACGCGGCCGCCCGAGAGGACGTCAAGGCTGGCGATCGCCTTGGCCGTGACGATCGGGTCGCGCTCGATGATCAGCAGTAGCCCGGTGCACACGCGGATCCGCTCGGGTGACCGCCGCCACCTCCGCCAGCGCGACCAGGGGGTCGTAGAGGTGGGAGTACTCCCGGGGAAGCTCGCCCCCGGGCGGGTACGGCGTCTCGCGGCTCGCCGGGATGTGGCTGTGCTCGGGGAACCAGATCGACTCGAAGCCGGCGTCCTCGGCGGCGCGGCCGAGCTCGCCCGGCGGGGGCGACAGCTCCGTCGCGAAGATCGCTATGCCGAACTCCACGCGCCACCGGGGTCGAGGATCGCCTCCGCCACCAGCGCAGCCTCGCGCATCTCGCGTACGTCGTGCACCCTCAGCATCTCGGCGCCCGCCCGGAGGGCGAGGACGTTGGTGGCGACCGTGCCCCCCAGGCGCTCGCCCACGTCGCGACCGGTGATCCTGCCGATGAAGCTCTTGCGGGAGGTGCCGACGAGGATCGGCCGGCCCAGGGAGCGCAGCTCGCCCAGGCGGCGCAGCAGCTCCAGGTTGTGCTCGAGCGTCTTGCCGAAGCCGATCCCCGGGTCGACCCAGATCCGGCCCTCGTCCACGCCCGCGGCGACGGCCGCCTCGACCCGCTCCGAAAGGAACGCGCGAACGTCCTCAACGACGTCCCCATACGTCGGGTTCTCCTGCATCGTCCGCGGCGTGCCCTGCATGTGCATGAGGACCAGCTCGCAGCCGCGCTCCGCGCAGAGGCCGGCGAGATCCGGGTCGCTGAGCGCCGTGACGTCGTTCACCATCCGCGCCCCGGCGTCGAGCGCCGCCGCGGCCACCGCCGCCTTGGACGTGTCGATCGAGACGGCGATGCCGGCGTCAGCGAGCCCGGCGACCACCGGCTGCGTCCGCGCGACCTCGTCGGCGGCGCTCACCTCCGCGGCGCCGGGCCGGGTCGATTCCCCCCCGACGTCGACGATCTCGGCGCCGTCGCCAGCCAGCACCCGCCCGTGCTCGACGGCGCGCTCGGCTTCCAGGTAAAGGCCCCCGTCAGAAAACGAATCCGGGGTGACGTTGACGACGCCCATGAGCCGCATCCCCGAAGTATCGCTGCGCGGGGCCGGTTGGTCGTCGGCCGTCGGGGGGCTCTGTCCGGCATGGATGCCAGTTCGGACAGGAGGGCCGGAGGCCCGTCCCCCCGGCGGTCGATGACCGGCCGGCCCTAGGAGTCGTCGGCGCGCATCTCGGCCGAGCCGCCGGCGAAGCCGGGACGCGGCTGAGGCATCGGACGCGGAGCGTCGCGGCCAGCCTTGCGCTCGGGCTCGGCGGCGGCCTCGGGGGCCTCCTCCGGCTCGGGCTCGTCGGCGCCGAACACGTCCTCTTCGGACACGCCGTCGAGCAGCTTCACGAACTGCTCGGCGTCGATCGTCTCGCGCTCGAGCAGGATCTTCGAGATCCGCTCGAGCTGCTCGCGGTTCTCCCCGAGGATCGTCTTGGCGGTCTGGTGTGCCTCCTCGACGATGCGCCGGATCTCGTCGTCGATCTCGCGGGCGATCTCGTCGGAGTAGTCGGGCTCGGCGGAGAACTCGCGGCCCAGGAAGGGCTGCGAGCGGTCGTGGCCGAACACGCGGGGGCCGAGGCGCTCGGACATGCCGTAGCGCATGACCATGCCCTTGGCGCTCTCGGTCACCTTCTCGAGGTCGTTGGATGCGCCGGTGGTGATCTCCGAGAAGACGATCTCCTCGGCCGCGCGGCCCCCCAGCGTCATCGCCATGTTGTCGGTCAGCTCGGCTCGCGTCGTCAGGAACTTGTCCTCGCCCGGGAGCGCGATCGTGTACCCCAGGGCCTGGCCGCGGGAGATGATCGAGATCTTGTGGACCGGGTCGCAGTTCGGAAGCGAGTGCCCCACGATCGCGTGTCCCATCTCGTGGTAGGCGGTGACGAGGCGCTCCTTCTCCGACATCACCCGGGTCTTCTTCTCGGGGCCGGCGATCACGCGCATGATCCCCTCCTCGAGCTCCACCATCGTGATCTCGCGCTTGCCCGAACGCGCGGTCAGCAGAGCCGCCTCGTTGATCAGGTTCGCGAGGTCGGCGCCGGTGAAACCGGGTGTCTGTCCCGCCAGCACGTCGAGGTCCAGCTCCTTCGCCAGCGGCTTGCCCCGGGTGTGGACCTCCAGGATCTTGCGCCGTCCCAGGCGGTCGGGGCGGTCGACCACGATCTGGCGGTCGAAGCGGCCCGGCCGCAAGAGCGCCGGGTCGAGGATGTCCGGCCGGTTGGTGGCCGCGATGAGGATGATGTTGTCCTTCATCTCGAACCCGTCCATCTCGACGAGCAGCTGGTTCAGGGTCTGCTCGCGCTCGTCGTGACCGCCGCCCATGCCGGCGCCGCGGTGGCGGCCGACCGCGTCGATCTCGTCCATGAAGATGATGCAGGGGGAGTTCTGCTTGGCCTGCTCGAAGAGGTCGCGCACGCGGGAGGCGCCGACGCCCACGAACATCTCGACGAAGTCCGAGCCGGAGATGGAGAAGAAGGGCACCCCGGCCTCGCCGGCCACGGCGCGAGCGAGCAGGGTCTTGCCGGTGCCGGGCGGGCCGTACAGCAGCACGCCCTTCGGGATCCGGGCGCCGAGCGACTGAAACTTCTTGGGGTTCTCGAGGAACTCCTTGATCTCGTGCAGCTCCTGGACCGCCTCGTCGGTGCCGGCGACGTCGCGGAAGGTGATCTTGGGAGCGTCGACGGACATGCGCTTCGCCTTCGACTTGCCGAAGCTCATCACCCGCGAGCCGCCGCCTTGCATCTGGTTCATCAGGAAGATCCAGAACCCGAAGAAGAGGAGGAACGGGAGGATGTAGGTGAGGATGTTCAGGAAGCCCGAGCCGCCCGTGCTCTCGACGTCCGTGTCGATGTCGTTGCGCTGGAGGGTGTTGACGAGCGATTCCTCGGTGTTTGGCGGATAGCCGGTCGAGTACTCCTCGCCGTTGGTTTCGACGACCTTGGCGGTCTGCGTCTTCGGCTCGAGCGTGACGGTCTTGATCGAGTCGGCGTCGTTCTCGATCTGGGCGAGGAACTCGTTGTAGGTGGGCGGGTCCTCCTGCTCGCCCGGGCTGATCAGCCTCTGGGCGAAGAAGGCGAGCACGATCACGATCAGGATCGGGAACGCGGCGCTGCGGAAGAGTCGCCTCATCATCGGATCGTTCGTGTCTCTGGGTTCCTGTTTTCGGGCATGGCCAACGGTTACCGGGGCCCTGCGACGATTTTCAGCGTACCAGCACGCATAAAGCGCTCATCAACCACTACGAGTGCGTGGGCCGAGCGTCTCAGCGACGCCTGGGGCTAGTCGTCGAGCACGGCCACGTAGCGCAGGTTCCGATAGCGCTGACCGTGGTCGAGGCCGTAGCCGATCGCGAAGCGGTTAGGGATCTCGAAGCCCACGTAGCGGATCGGCAGGTCCACGCGCCGGCGCTCGGGCTTGGTGAGCAGGGCGCACACCTCGAGCGAGGCAGGGTTCCGTGCCCGCAGGTTCTTGAAGAGGTAGTGGAGCGTCAGGCCCGAGTCGATGATGTCCTCCACCAGCAGGACGTCGCGGCCGTCGATCGAGGCGTCGAGGTCCTTCAGGATCCGCACGACGCCCGAGGAGTCGGTCGAGGAGCCGTAGGACGAGACGGCCATGAAGTCCACCTCGCAGTCGATCTCGAGCTGGCGCATCAGGTCGGCGAGGAACGGCACCGCCCCCTTCAGGACGCCGATGAGGAGCAGGTCGCGCCCAGCGTAGTCACTGCTGATCTCGGCGCCGAGCTCGGCGACGCGGCGCTCGAGGTCCTCCTCGGTCACGAGGGTCTCACCGATGCCGTCCGGCGCCGCCACGCGGCCTACTCTGCCAGCCGGGCGCTCAGGACGGCGACCTGCTCGGTCGCCTGCCCCAGCCGGAAGCGGTCGCCGACGGCAACCCCGGCCACCCACGCGACCTTGCCGCCCACCGTCACGATGGGCACGTGGGGGCGCTCGGACCGCGGCACGCCGGCGTCGGCGAACAGGTCGCCCAGGGTCTTGCTGCCCTCCATTCCCAGCGGCTGCATCCGGTCGCCCTCGCGCCAGGTGCGGACCTCGACCTCGCCGGTGACGGTGGCCGCGTCCAGGGTCGCGACCTCGGGGCCGATCGGGTCGACCGGCGCCGGGTGGAGCTCGGCCCGCACCTCCCAGGGCCCCATGCGGGCCAGACCGGGGACGCTCAGGGCCGCGGGCGCCGGCGTGGCATCGAGCTCGGGTGTCGTCGCGAAACCGACGGTCCCCGCTTCGCAGACGGCTCGCAGGCCCGAGCCCAGCTCGACCTCCCCGCCCTCCGGCGTCAGGGCCAGGCGCATGATCTCCGACGCACGGCCTCGGCCCAGGGCCACCGGGCGGCCGGCGGCGCGCTCGGCAAGGGCGCGAAGCGCGAGCCGCTGAAGGGCGGGCTCGCGAAGGGCGAGCTCGTCGGCCGGTAGCGACCCGGTCCCGGCCGAGGCCCCCATCGCCTCGAGCTCGTCTCCGACGACGCGCTGGAGCAGAGCCGCGTCCTCGGCCAGCTCGGCCCGGGTCTCGGCGATGTTGCGCTCGGCGGCGGTGCTGAGGTCGCGAAGCACCGGCAGGGCGTGCAGGCGCACGTGGTTGCGGGCGAAGGCGGGGTCGTCGTTCGACTCGTCGTCGGTGAAGCGCAGCCCGGCGGCGGCGGCGAGCCGGCGCGTGTCCGCCCGGTCGAGGCCCAAGAGCGGACGGACCACCCGCCCGTTGCGCGGCCCCATTCCCAGGAGGCCGCGGGCGCCGGGCGACACCGCGAGCCTGTAGAGGACGGTCTCAACCTGGTCGGTGCGCGTGTGGCCGGTGGCGATGAGGTCGGCCCCGGCCCTGGACCGCAGCCGCTCGGCCGCCGCGTAGCGGGCCTCGCGAGCCGCCGCCTGCAGGTTGCCCTCGTCCAGCACCGGACGCTCGACGTGGAGGTCGATGCGCAGGTGGCCGCACAGGGCGCGGCAGGCGCGCTCGTCGTCGGCGGCCTCCTCGCGGAGCCCGTAGTTCACGTGCAGCGCGTGGACGTCGCCGGGGTTGAGAACGGTCGCGAGCGCCGCGGCAGCGCAGGCCGAGTCCGCGCCGCCCGACATCATCACCACGGCCGAGGCACCCCGCTGGACGAGCCCGCTCGCGTCGGTGGCAGCGGCAAGCTCCGCGAGCGCCGCGTCGCGGTCGCGATGCCCTGGCTTGCGGGCACTCTCCACGGGCGCGATCTTAAGGTGAGCGTCCGGCGTCAAAGCGCGGGGCGCGCCGCCCGTGCTTCGCCCGGCTAGCCCACCGGCTCGCGCGCGGTGGCGACGAACAGCTCGACCGGCTCCGAGAGGCCCTTCAGGTCGACGCGGCCGATCGGTTCGAAGTTCAGATAGTCGGACTCGCCGATCGCGTCGGCGACCGCCGCGGTCAGCATCACCTCGCCGCCGAGCGCGCGGGCGACGACACGGTGGGTCAGGTTGACCTCGCCGCCGAAGTAGTCGCCGTCGCGGTAGACGGCCTTGCCGTAGTGGATCCCCACCCGCGGCTGGGGGCGCTCGCCGAACAGGCCCAGGAAGCCGACCGACCACTCGGTCAGGGACACCGGGTCCGGCGAGACGATCATCACCTCGTCGCCGATCGTCTTCACGATCAGGGCCTCGGCCGGGAGCGTGGCTTCGACGGTCTCGACAAACCGCTCGACCAGGTCGAGCGCCTCCTCGTCGCCCTCCTCCTCGGTGTAGCGGGTGAAGCCGGTGAGGTCGACGAAGCAGAAGGCCATCAGCACCCGGCCCATCGTTCCGGGAGCCATCTCGGCCTCCATGTGGCCGACCACGTCCTGCTCCATGTAGAAGCGGAGGTAGCGCTGGTGGATGTACTCCATCAGCGGCGAGGTGAGGGGAAGGAGCTCGCGAACCAGCCCCTCCATCTCCTCGGCCATCTGGAGTGAGTCCACACCCTGGCGGATCAGCGGCTCGTGCACGAACAGGTGGAACAGGCGGACCTCGGCCTCGGCGATCTTGCGGATCGACTGCGCGTAGACCCGGATCAGCTGCAGCACGGCGACCAGCGGGAAGCCCGATCGCAGGACGTCGGCGATCATCTTCATCGCCTCGGCGTCCTCGTCGGTGAGGGTTCCCTCGAGGGCGGTCGGGGTTCCGAGTAGCGACATGATCCGCTCGATCAGCTCGTCCTCGAGCCCGGCGATCTCGGCCGCCGCGTCGCGGGCAAGCGAGCGCTCGCTGCCGGGAAGCAGGTCCTCGATGTAGCCGAAGGCGAGCCGTCCGTCGCGGACCGCTCGGCGCAGGTCCTCCAGCGAGTGCCCGCGCTCTCGCATCCGGGCCACGACGCGGGCCTGAGCGGCCGCGGCGCGGGTCCAGCGTTCGCCGCGGACGGGGATCACGCGCTGGGAGGCCCAGCGGTTGAGCGTGGACGGCGAGACCCCGGAGATCCTCGCTGCCTCGCTCACCGAGATGACGTCTTCAGGCATCGGGCTCACGCTATCGGCCTTGCCCGCGGCCAACTGTGACCGCGGCGTGACCCACGTATCCGCGTCACGGCTCCGGACGTAGCGACGGGGTCGCATGGGCCCCGTCGCTTGCGGGCATCACGGCCCGCTACGTCGGCCTGCGGCGCTGTCAGACGCCTTGCGAGCCCCGGCCATCTCGCCCCAGTCGCCTGGGGGCGGGCCGGCAGGGGAGCCCACTGCGGCCTGTTGCCTTCTTGATGAGTTCACCCTACGCCGGTGCCGGCGGGGTGTCAACGCGACTTAACGATCGCCGGCGCGCCGAGCGCTTCAGGCGATCGCGAGGTGCGGGTAGTCGGCGGCGGCGACGCGCCGGTACGGCTCGCAGAGCAGCCGAAGCGCGGGGACGTAGAGCAGCGCCACGCGCGCATCCCCGCGGGTGCGGACGCGGCGGCGGGCCATCGCGATCGCCAGGCTCTCCTTGCCCTGGAGGTACCGGTTCGCCACGTCCGAGTCCATCTCCAGCTCGAGCCTCGGCGACCAGTCGACGTCATCCGAGAAGGCCCAGCGGAGGTGCCGGCGCTCGTCCTCGCTCGCGGCGAGGTTCAGCGTCATGTCCAGGTCTTCGAAGCGGAACCGCACTCGGATCCCGACCCCGCGCAGGAGCGCACCGGTCCGGTCGTCCGCATCGACCTCCTCCATGACCTGCTCGAGCAGCTCACGAAACTCGGCGCGGGCGGGCGTCGCCGCCGGCGCCACCTGCCTCTCTACAGCCACCGCGCTGCTCATGGCCGGACTATATGCCGGTTGTCACGTGGGTGGGGCGGTTGGGGTGGCGGGTGAGGTGTCGGGCGGGCGGCGGTCAACCGCCGGCCCGCCCCGCTACAGGAACGCCGAGCGTCGCTTCGCCAGGTTCTCGTAGAGCTTCTGCTGGATGGTCTCGCGGACCTGCTCGGAGACGTCGAAGACGATCCGGGGGTCGTCGGCGGCGTCGGGGCCGTGCTCTGAGAGGTCGATCGGGTCGCAGAACTCGATCCGCCACCGCGACGGCAGCGGGATCAGTCCCAATGGCCCGAGCCAGGGGAAGGTCGGCGTGATCGGGACGAACGGCGCCCCGACCGCCCGGGCGAGGGTGTGGCTCTCGCCGAGCTTCGGATAGATCTCCTCGGAGCCGACGACGGCCACCGGGACAATCGGCGCTCCGGTCCGCAGCGCGATCTCGACGAAGCCGCCGCGGCCGAACCGCTGCAGCCGGTAGCGCTCCGAGAAGGGCTTGCCCGTGCCCTTGATGCCCTCCGGGAAGACCATCACCAGCTCGTCCTGAGACAGGAGGCGCATCGCGTTGAACGGGCCAGCCGGCACGCCGCCCACCCGGCGCATGAACGACGACAGGTACGGCAGGACGAAGGCCCAGTCGAGCACCATGAACCGCGCCCACCGGGGCAGGGGGTGCTCCTTCATGATCGCCCCGAGGATCATCGAGGCGTCGAACGGGAAGAGCGACCCGGCGTGATTGGACACGAGGAGCGCGCGGCCGTGGGCGGGGACGTTGCGAACGCCGGTGGCCTCGACCCGCCACCAGACCTCATAGAGGAACTCGAACACCGGGTAGACGGCCTCGGCGAAGTCCTCGTCGAAGCCCCACTCGTCCTCGCGGTACTCGCCCTGGAGGCGCCGGCTGATCGTCTCGAGGGCGTGCTGCAGCCGCTCGGGAAGCGCCGAGGCCGCGCCCTCGGCGGCGTTCAGCGGATCCATCCCGCCCTCGACCCCCAGCCGCAGGCGGCGCAGGAAGTCGGCGATCGCCTCGGGCCCGTCGGCTGTCGTCGAAGGAGTCACGCGCCGCTCCCTGCGAGCCGATCGACGACCGACCCGGGGTGCAGTGTGGGCCCGATGCTGCGCCCGCGCACGCGGGACGCGAAGTCGCGGGCGGCCGCGTCGGCGTCGAAGGCGAACTCGTACCCGACCTCCTCGACGAGGCGGGTGTTGTCGACACCGCGTCCGTAGCGCAGGAGCCGAACGCCGTCGCCCCACAGCCGGCCCACCCCGAGGCGCTCGCCGAGGCGGGCGAGCATGGGCTCGAAGAGCGGATGCGGGATCGCGATCGTGGGGCGGCGTGCCAGGCGGAGCATCCGGCTGAGCGAGACCGAGCCGCTCGGCCCGACGTTCACGGGCCCCCGCACCGGGTTGGAGATCGCGGCGAGGAGGGCGCCGGTCGCATCGTCGGTATGGAGAAGCTGCAGGCGAGGGTCGAACCCGAGCTGGGTGGGAACCACGGGCAGCGACAGGTAGCGCGAGAGCGGCGTGTCGAGCGCCGGCCCGATCTCGGGCTGATACCGCAGCATGCAGCAGGCGATCTCGGGGTGACGACGGGCGAAGTTCGAGAAGTAGTCCTCGAGCTCTGAGATGTCGCGTTGGAACCTGCTTCGAAGCGGCATGCGTCGCGCCAGGTCCTCGGAGAAGAAGAACGGCGACGCCCCCTCGCAGCCGTAGATCGCGGCCGAGCCCCGGACGATCACCCGTTCCAGCGACTCGGTGCGCTCGCAGGCGGCCAGGAGCTGGAGCGTGCCGATCACGTTGATGTCGTGGAGCGCGCGGGCGGGCTTGCCCGGCTCGGGATACCAGAGGATCCCGCAGTGGACGACGGTGTCGGCGCCGGTGTCGGGAAGGATCCGCGACATGATCGGGTTGCGGATGTCGGCCTCGATGAAGTCCGTGCGCTCGAGGTCTGCGGCCGGCGCCACCGAGTCGATCCCGGCGATGTAGGAGACGGCGGGGTCGCGCTCGAGCCGGCGGGCGAGCTCCCCTCCCCAGTGGCTCGCGACCCCGGTGATGACCACCCGGCGCCCGGGGGCCATCAGTTAACCCTCAGCCTTAGGTTTAGACTCGGGTTGGGGAGCCGGCGCGTCGTCCTCCCCGGCGGCCTCCTCCGCCGCGGTCTGGCGGAGCCCGTCCTCGACCTCGGCGAGCCTCTGCTCGAGCGCCTCGAGGCGCCGGCCGAGCTCGGCCCCGGCGTCTTGGCCGCGGCGCGCCAACTCGGCGCCCGCGACCTGGCCGCGCCGCGCCAGCTCATCCTTGGCCTCTTGGCCGCGCCGGGTCAGCTCGCCCCGGGCCTCGCGACTGCGGCGTGCCAGTTCGTCGACCAGGTCGCCGGCTCGCTCGCGCGTCGTCGCCGCCGATCCGGCGGTCGCCTCAAGGGTTCGCTCCACGGCATCGCGAACGGCGTCGCCGACCCCGCGATCGCCTTTGTTCTCGCGACTCTCGCTCAAGGCTGGAAAGCTTAGACGGCATGACCGATCACCTCCGTCCCACCGCCGCGATCGCCCCGATCGCCCTGCTCCCGGGCGATCCGGGCCGCGCGCTGGCCCTCGCACAGGACCTGCTGGACGGGCCCCTGATGGCCAACCACGCGCGCGGTCTATGGGGCTACACCGCGGCCACGCCCGCAGGCCGGCAGCTGACCATCCAGTCCACCGGCATCGGCGGGCCCAGTGTCGCGATCGTCCTGTCCGAGCTCGCCGCGCTCGGCGTCGAGCGGGCCGTGCGGCTGGGCACTTGCCGAGCCCTCGACCCCCGTCTCGAGGCGGGGGCGCTCCTCGTGGCCGAGGCGGCGATCCCGCCCGAAGCCAACGGCTCCGCGGGCGCCGTCAAAGGAGACGCCGCGCTCACATCGGCCCTGCTCTCGAGCGGGGAAGTCGCGGGCGTGACCGTCGCCGGCGCCCATCACTACTACGACCCGGAGGCCGACCGACACGCCCAGCGCGCGATCGCCGCGGGGGCCCGGGCGGTCGACCTTGGCACCGTCGCCGCGCTCGAGGTCGGCAACCGCCTTGGGGTCGCGGTCGCGAGCGCCCTGGTGGTGACGCGGCCGGCCGCGGGTGACGCCCTCGACGACGAGGGGGTCGAGCGGGCCTCGCTGCGGCTCGGGCGGCTTGCCTCAGCCGCGCTTGGCGCCGCTTGAGGCGCCGTCGCGAGCCCGGAGGCTGGCGACGTCGTTGCCCAGCTCGTCCAGGCGATCCTCGATCTCCTCGAGCCTCGTGGACAGGGACCGAAGCCGGCGCTCGAGCCGCTCGAGGTCGGCGGCGGCGGGCACGCCGACGGCGCTCATGGCCGAGCGCTGGGCCTGCGCGGCCCGCTCTCCCGCCCCGAGTGCACGCGAGAGCGCCTGGTTGAAAACCGGGTTGTCCAGGAGGGCCTCGGCGAGGTCTGAGAGGGCCTCCTCTCCCTTGGCCCTGATCCCGCTGCGATCGCTCGGCTCGGTGATGCTGTCGTCCATGGCTGGGTCGCGCTCCGGCGTCCGCAGCGTACCGCGCCCAACCAGCCTTCAAGGAGGAGGGCGCCGATGCCGATTGTTTGGCGAGGGTTAAGTGGCTTCGTACGCACGCATCGACAAGACGGTTTGGGGTACGGTTGCCACGCCTGATTCAACGTTGAAAGGCAAGATCCGAACGAGTAGCGTCTTGGTGGCTCCGAAGCAGGGCAGCGCCAGTGCGTTCGTGGAGGGTCGGCAGGGTCGGTAACCCGCCGGGTTTTTTAGGGATGAGAAGGAATTTTCTACTGACGATCGCGCTTGCCGTGGCCGCCCTCGTGGTCGTGGTCGGCACGGCGGGAGCGAGGCAGGACCTGCTCGACTCCGGTAGCGCCGGGGTCGACGTGAACCTGCCCGAGGGCCAGGACCTGCCGCCGATCGACTCGACCCCCGAGTGCTCGAACCTCCGCGACGACGACGAGGACTCCAACATCGACCTCGCCGACGCCGACTGCGCCGGCCCGCTGGATGACTCCGAGGCGGAGGAGACCGCGCCCGGTGATGACCCTGAAGTTCCGGTTGAGCCTCCGGTGGAGCCGCCCGACGGTCCCGGCACCGGCCCCGGCACCGGCGACCCCGGCAGCGGTGGCAACGGCGGCTCGGGCCACGGCAACGACGGCGGGAACGGCAACGGCTCCAACGGCCACGATCACGATCACGGCTCCGGCGGCTCCGGCCCGGACGAGCCGGTGGACAAGCCCGACCGCAACCCGGACGGGTCCCCCACCGACACCAACCCGACCCTGACGGTGGCCGACTTCGGGGCCGCGCCGATGGGAGTCCCGAACTTCGTCATCGACCAGTTCTCGATCCCGCCCTTCCTGCTCCCCATCTACCAGGCCTGCGGCACCGAGTACGGGATCCCGTGGCAGGTCCTGGCCTCGATCAACCGGATCGAGACGGCGTTCGGCACCAACCTCAACGTCTCGACCGCCGGAGCCCTCGGGTGGATGCAGTTCATGCCGGCGACCTGGGAGGCCTATGGCGTCGACGCCAACAACGACGGCCGCAAGGACCCCTACAACCCGGTCGACGCGATCTGCGCCGCCGCCCGCTACCTCAACGCCGCCGGCGGCGAGGAGGATCTGCGAACCGCGATCTTCGCCTACAACCACGCCGACTGGTACGTCGACGAGGTCCTGCTCTACGCAAACCAGTACGGCAAGCTGCCCGACGACCTGATCGGCTCGCTGACCGGCCTCACCGAGGGCGCCCGCTTCCCGGTCGCCGCCGACGCCCGTTACGCCGACGACATCTCCGAGCGCGAGGCCGCCAAGCGCGCCAAGCCCGGCGGCGGCGCAGGGAACGTCTCGGAGGTCGTGTCGACCTCGCCGACGCGCCGAGGGATCAACATCTACTCGAAGGAAGGCGCGCCGGTCGTCGCCGTCAACGACGGCGTCATCGAGGAGATCGGGCGCAACGACAAGCTCGGCAAGTACATCGTCCTGCAGGACTCCTACGGCAACCAGTTCACCTACGCAGAGCTCGGCCACGTCTCCGAGGCCTATCCGGTGCCGAAGGAGAAGAAGCTGACCGCCGACGACTTCCGCCTGGTCTCCCCCGGCGACGAGAAGGAGCCGTCCCAGCCCGCCAGCGCCAGCACCCACAAGGACGACGACGCCGACCTTGACCTCGTAACCGAGACGCAGCACTCCGAGCCGGCCGACGACGAGGAGGCCAAGGGCGGCCCCCTCAACACCGAGGACATGCGCGAGCGCCTCTACGCCTTCCCCGAGCGTCCCGAGAACGTCGGCCGCGCCGACGTCACCGGCCAGCTCGACGAGTTGCTCGCCACCCGCTTCCCCGGCTATGAGAGCTTCAAGTCCTACCTCGGCGGCGTCATGAAGTTCGACAGCGACACGATGCAGATGGCGGCCCTCCGCGAGGGCTCCAAGGTGGTGGCCGGCACCGTGCTGGGCCGCATCGGCGCCGGCGACAAGGTCGCTTCGCACGTGAACTTCTCGATCGAGCCCGCCGGCCGCGGCGCGCCGAAGATCGACCCGAAGCCGATCCTCGACGGCTGGAAGCTGCTGGAGGCCACGGCCATCTACCGCGCCGCCGGCAAGAACCCGTTCGAGGGCAGCGGCGCCAGCCCCGGCCAGATCCTGCTCATGTCCAAGGAGCAGCTCGAGCGCCGGGTGCTCGCCGATCCGCGCCTCGAGATCTACGAGTGCGGCAGGCAGGACATCCAGAGCGGCCAGATCGACCGGCGCTTGCTGGCGATGCTGGAGTACCTCGCCGAGCGCGGCTACCGGCTGACGATCACCTCGCTGAAGTGCGGCCACTCGACCTACACGTCATCGGGCAACATCAGCCAGCACTCAATCGGCGGCGCGGTCGACATCGCCGCCATCAACGGCCAGTCGATCCTTGGCAACCAGGGCCCGGGCACCCTCTCGTACTCGCTGGTGCGCGACGTCCTTGCCCTCCAGGGCACGATGGAGCCCAGTCAGGTCATCTCGCTGATGGACTTCGGGGGACCGAGCTTCGCCATGGCGGACCACGCCGACCACGTCCACGTGGGGTACGCCGCCCTCGGCGGCCCCGGCGCGCCCGACGACGAGCAGCTGGTCCAGATCCTGAAGCCCGAGCAGTGGGAGAGGCTGATCGGCCGCATCGCGGAGATCGACAACCCCGAGGTGCCGACGAAGCCGTCGAAGTACTCGCTGCCCTCGAAGCAGGGCGACAAGGACAAGCGCGGCCACCGAGCCTCGGGCGCGCACGTCGGCGAGTAGCCTCGCCGCCCATAGCCAAGCTCCTCCCCTTCATCCAGTTCGACTTCCCGGGTCGCCCGGGCCCCGACGACGGCCGCTACCTGGTGCGCTCGGCCGCCGGCGAGACCGAGCACGTGCTGGTGGTCGGCGGGGTGAGTGGCCTGGCGACGGGCGTGCGCCGTGGCCGCCGGCGCCGCAAGCGGGCGCGGCCGGCCGGCGCCGGCGAGCCCGCGGTGCCGATCACGCGGCTGACGGTGATCAGGCCCGGCGGGTTCGCGGCCGACGAGGAGGCCGAGCGCTGGCTTGGCGAGATGTCGGCGACGCCGGACGCCGCGGACGAACCCGTGGCGGAGGCACTCGCCATCGTGAACCGGGCGCTGCACGCGCACCGGATCGCCACTCAGGACCCGGCCCTGGGAGGGGTCTCACAGCGCCAGGCGCTCGCGACCCGCATCGGTTTCGGCACCGGTGACGACTTGGCCGACGGGCGCTGGACGGAGGCCGTCGACGTCCCGCCGGCAACCGGGCCGCGCGATCGCGCGGAGGCGATGCGCCCACAAGAACGGATGGCGGCCGACCTCGGCCGCCGCCAGCCTGCGGATGCCTGCGAGACGCTCCTGCTGCGCGCGAGAGCCGACGTGGACGGCGAGCGCCCGCGAGAGGCCGCCCTTCAGCTCCGCGTCGGCCTCGAAGCGCTCCTGGCGGAAGTCTCCGCCGAGGCGCCGCCCCGGCAGAAGGGGCCAGGAGGCGACGTCGCGGCCGGCCATGCCGAGCGCCAGGTCGAAGACCTGGCCTGGCTGGAGGAGCGCCGCTCGCCGACCGGCGCGGCCGCCAACGAAGCGCTGCGTGGGGAGCTGTCAGAGCAACGCGGCGCCGAGGTCGCGGAGACGCTGGCGGTGTGCGAGCGGGTGCTGCGGCGCCGCCGCATCCTGGCGCGCTGATCAGCCCTCGGCGGCCCGCCAGCAGACGACCCGCTTGGGGACCAGGCGCAGCAGCGGCCCCTGCGGGGCGCGCTCGCGGTATTGCGGGTAGCGGCCGGCGAGCGCGGCCAGCACCTCGTCGCGTCCTTCGGCGTCGAGGACCGCCGCCACGCCGTTCACCTGGACCCATGCCAACTGCTGCCAGTCGTCGCTGTAGCGGTCGACCGTGAGGCAGGCCGCTGGGCGCTCGGCGAGCCAGCGGAGGCGGGCCAGGCGCCTCGGGGCGGCGCTCTTCGGCTTGTGGTCGACCGCACTCCAAAGGTCGCCGGCGACGACGGCGAAGGTCACGGGCAGCACCCGGGGACCTCCGTCGTCGTCCAACAGCCCAAGCCGAGCGACGCGCTCGGCTTCGAGCAGCTCGCGGGCCCAAGGTGGTGCGCTCACCAGATTGGGTAGTGCGGTCACGAACGACAAACCTAGTCGGCCGCCGGCCGTTACCGAGGAGGAGCGGACTTGGACATCGGAATCGGGCTTCCCAGCGCAGTCACGGGAGTCGAGCGGGGCGGCATCGTGGACTGGGCGCGCCGCGCCGAGGCCGCGCTGGGCTAGCTGCCGGTCGCCGCGGGCTGGCCGAGGGCGTCGAGCACGGCGCCCAGATCGGCCACCACGTCGCCGCCCAGGCGAACCTCGGCGCGGTCGTCGTAGGGCGTGGCGCTACGGGTGACGATCGCGACGCGGCCGCCCGCGCCCAGCGTCAGTTCGGGCAGGCCTGCGACCGGGTAGACCTCCAGCGACGAGCCGACGCACAGCAGCAGCCCGGCGCCCGCGCACAGCTCCTGGGCCGAGGCCATCGCGGGCTCCGGCAGGTACTCGCCGAACAGCACGACGTCCGGCTTCACCTTGCCCATGCAGCCCCCGCAGGTGGCGATCCCGTCCTCGTCGAACAGCGCGTCCACCCGCTCGAGCTCGTACGTGGCGCCGCAGGTGGTGCAGCTGGACGTCGCGATCGAGCCGTGCACCTCCACCACGCGGCGCGAGCCGGCGGCGGCGTGGAGGCGGTCGATGTTCTGGGTGACGACGCCGTCCAGCAGGCCGCGCCGTTCGAGCTCGGCGAGGGCCTCGTGGGCGGGGTTCGGCCGCTTGTCGGCGAGCGTCTGAAACCGGGGGCGGTAGTACTCCCAGAAGGCTGCCGTGTCGCGATGGAAGGCGTCGATGTGGGCGACCTTCATCGGGTCGACCTTCGTCCACAGCCCCTTGTCCGGGGTGCGGAAGTCTGGGATCCCGGAGGGCACCGAGATCCCGGCGCCGGTGAGGGCGACCGTGGAGGAGGACTCGCGGATCAGGTCCGCGAGCCGTTCCGCGGCGGACGTATCTACTTGCCCTGCCACTTCGCCATCCGCTTGCCCAGGAAGGCCGAGATGCCCTCCTTGGCGTCCTCGCTCAGGAACGCCTTGGCGAAGGCCTCCTTCTCGGCCTCGATGCCGTCGTCCAGGTCGCCGTTGTGCGAGACACGCTTGATCTCCTCGACAGCCAGAGGCGCCTGGCCCGCCAGCCTGCGGGCCCACGAGAGCGCCGTGTCGAACAGCTCGTGGTCGGGCACGACGCGGTTGGCCAGCCCGTGTTCGAACGCGTCGTCAGCCGAGATCGAGTCGCCGATCAGGTTCATCTCGAGCGCCATCGCGGGCCCAACCAGGCGCGGCAGCCGTTGGGTGCCTCCGAAGCCGGGGATGATCCCCAGCTTCACCTCGGGCTGACCGAACACGGCCGACTCGGCGGCGATCCTGAAGTCGCACGCCATCGCGAGCTCGCAGCCGCCGCCGAACGCCAGGGCGTTCACGGCAGCGACTGTCGAGACGCGGTTCGAGCCCAGCTCGCGCAGCAGGGCGTGGCCCTCGTCGATCAACACCGCCCCGCCCTCGCGGTCCATCTGCGTGAACGCCTTGATGTCGGCGCCCGCCGAGAACACGACCGGCACCGACGATGCGATCACCAGCGCCCCGACCTCGTCGTCGTCCTTGACCCGGGCCCAGACGGTCCCGAGGTCCTGGATGACCTGCGGCGAGATGGCGTTCATCGGCAGGTTGGTAAGCCAAGCGATCGCTACGTCGCCGCGGGTCTCGAGCTTCACCGTGTCGGCCTGATCGCCCGCGTCCGGCTGGGGGTACGCGTAGAAGCCCTGCCCGGCCTTCTGGCCTAGGCGGCCCTGGGCGACCAGGCGCTTCAGCACGGTAGGCGCCTCGAAGCGCTCGCCGTGGGCCTCCGCCGCCTTTTCGAGCTTCTCGAGCACGACGTCCAGCCCCTCCAGGTCGGCGCCCATGAACGGCGGGAAAATCCCCCGGCGCGGATCCATGCCGGCGCCCGCCATCAGCCCGAGGTCGATCTCCCTCACGGTCGAGACCCTCTCCTCCAGCAGCGAGCACGCCTCGACGAGCGCCTTCAGCTTCAGCAGGTCGGCGAGCGCCTCTCCATCGGGCTCGCCGTCCCCCGCGAGCTGCGCCTCGCCGTCCTTGTAGAAGCCCTCGCCGCCGGACTTCGCGCCGAGCTTGCCCTGTTCGACGAGCTCCTTCATGCCCTTGTGGACGTAGAAGCTGTCGCCGTAGGCCTCGCGCAGGTCCTCGGCCACGTGCAGGCCGGTGTCGAGCCCTGACATGTCGGCAAGGAAGAAGGGGCCCATCGGAACGACGTTCGCGGCCACCAGGGCCTCGTCGATCGCCTTGATCGAGAGACCCTGCTCGTCCTGCGCCCGCCAGATCTCGCCCACCGCCGACATCAGGATCCGGTTGACGACGAAGCCGGGCACCTCCGAGCACGTGATCGGCTGCTTGCGGATCGACTGTGCGAAGTTCGAGGCGCTGACGAGGGTCTCCGGGTCCGTCTCCTCGCCGGCGACGATCTCCAGCAACGGCATCACCGAGGCGGGCCAGAAGAAGTGGAAGCCCACCACCTTGTCGGGCCGCAGCGTTGCGTCGGCGATCTCGGTGATCGAGAGCGAGGAGGTGTTGGACGCGAGGATCGCGTGGCCCGGCGTGACGGCATCGAGCTCGCGGAAGATGGCCTGCTTGATCTCCATCTTCTCCGGGGCGGCCTCGATCACGAAGTCGACGTCGCCGAACCCCGTGTAGTCGAGGGTGCCGGTGATGCGACCCATCACCTCGTCGAGGCGCTCGTCGGCCTGCTCCTGGGTCAGCTTCTCCTTCGAGACGAGTTTGTCCAGCTGGGCCTTGGTGACCTCGCGGGCCTTGTCGAGCCCGTGGTCGACGAACTCCTGCTTTACGTCCTTCAGCACGACGGGGATGTCGGCGACGGCGATCGCCTGAGCGATCTCGCCACCCATCGTGCCGGCGCCGACGACGGCGGCCTTCGAAACGAACATGTGCCTCCGATCAGGGGGTTTTCCTTGAGGGGCTTCCGCCCCGAAACTTGCGTCTAAGCGGCGAAGCCGCCGCAGGTGGTACTGGCGGAGCGGAACGGTACCTACTCGGCGAAGTGCGCCGCCTCTTCGATCTCGTGCTTGAGGCGAAGCAGGGAGCGACGCATCGAGCCGCGCTGCTGCGAGCGGATGAACAGCTTGTCGGTCGCCCAGGCGAACGGGCCGCCGCTGCGCAGCTCGTAGCGGAGGGTCTGCTGGACCACCGTGCCGTCGCCGCGCACCTCGAAGGTGGTGGTCAGCTCGCCGTCGCTCTGGGGATCGGTGAAGGCGATCCGGTGCAGGCGGCGAGGGTGGTGCTCGGCGACGGTCTCGCTGACCTCCCCGCGGCCCGCGGGCGTCGAGCGCCAGCGCAGGGTACCCCCCTTCTCCGGGTAGCCCTCGGAAGCGATCACGGCGGCGAAGCCGTCCGACCACGTCCCCCACCAGCGCGGGTCGAAGTGGTAGTCCCAGGTCTCGGCCAGGGACGCTGAGATCGCGACCGACTCGCCGACCTCCGTCATCCGTAAATCTCGCCCTTGATGAGCGAGACCGAGCGGATCACCGAGTCGAGAAACGGCTCGACCTCCTCGCGCAGCCGGTCGTACTCGGCGCGGCCGCCGTCGGTGAGCGAGTAGTAGCGGCGGGTGCGGCGGTCAGGGTGCTCCCAGGCGCCCTCGATCAGCCCGCGCGACTCGAGGTCGCGAAGCAAGGGGTAGATCGTGTTCGGGTTCGCCGAGATCGCGCCCTCGGTGATCCGGCCGATCTCCTCGATCAGCCGGTTGCCGTAGGCGGGCTCGCGGGCCATCAGGTGGAGCACCAGGAGCGGGACCACGTCGCGGCGACGGATCTCGCCGCCGAAGACGTCCATCGCCCGCCCGCCACGCTTGGCGGGCCTCTCCCCCGCCTTCTCGGTCGCCGCGCGCTCGCGCGCGGTGCGCGCGGCCCGGGTGACCGGATCCGAGGCGGCCCTTGATGAGGGGCCCGAGCCCCGTCTCTGCGCCTTGGCGCGCTCGGCCATGGGGCGACTATAGGAGGGCGAGGGGGCGGCACCCGCCCGCCCGGGTGTGACGGGGGTCATTGACGGGTGCGTCGCAGCAGCGTAGGGTCGCTCTGCCGTCGATCAGGGGAGCCCTGCTTGTCCAACATGACCGAGAACCAGCGGATGCAGTTCGAGCGTCCGGATCTTCGCGACCGGACGACGGGCACGCGCGTCCGATCTCCGCGGTCGGTGGCGATCTTCCTTGCCATCGCCTGCCTCATCGCCGGAGTGCTGGTCTACGCGGCGATCGAGGCGCTCGACGGCTGGGCGATGTGGGTGGTGCTGGCCGGCATCGTGATGACGGTCATCGGGGCGATGATCGCGGTCAGCCCGAACCGCAAGGCCTGAGATGATTCGAGCACGGTGTCTCGTATCGGCAGCCGTTGTGATGGTCGTTGCCGCGGTTCCGGCGGCGGCGTCGGCGGCCTTGCCCGAGCCCAACCGCGCCAAGATCGTGCCGTTCAAGTCGATCGGCCCGATCAAGTTCGGGACCACTCAGGCGACGGCGTTCACGAAGTGGGGCACGGGAAACTGCGCCCACGAGGATACGACCGGCCAGGACACGTGTGCCTGGCACGCTTTCGGGACCCCCACCCTGCCGCCCGAGGGCGGCGTGCTGCAGCTCGAGAACAGCAAGGTCTGCGGCATGTCGATCCAGGCCGGGGTCCCGTTTCAGGCCGGCGCCCCACTCGCGATCACGGGGCTGAAGAAGTGGGAGACACAGGAGGGAGTCGGCCTGGGCTCAAGCCTCAGGGCGGCGAAGAAGGTCCTCGGCGGAGAGCTCGTGGTCCGACGACATCAGGTCACCACAGCGTTCAGCGCCGGTTCGACCCCCTCCACTGACCGAAAGGTCCAGCGAATCCACATCTACAAGGACGGCTGCCCGGTCACATAGCCGCTGCCGCCGTCGCGCCCCCTAAACGGCGGCCGAGGCCGTCTCGGACTCCTTCTCGGCGGCGGCGTTCTGGGTCGCGACGGCCTCGGGGATGGGCTCGTTGACGTCGCGGCCCATCAGGACCTCCTTGGCGATCACGAGGCGCTGGATCTGGGAGGTGCCCTCGTAGAGCTGCATGATCTTCGCGTCGCGCATCAGCTTCTCGACCGGGTAGTCCTTGATGAAGCCGTACCCGCCGTAGACCTGGACGGCATCGACGGTGATCTCCATCGCGGAGTCCGCGGCGAAGCGCTTCGCGTGCGAGCACGCGAGGGTGTTGCGCCGGCCGTTGTCGAGCTGCGCTGCCGAGGCCCACGTGAGCAGTCGGCCCGCCTCGACCTTGGTCGCCATGTCGGCGATCATGAACGAGACGGCCTGGTGCATCGCGATCGGGACGCCGAACTGGACGCGCTCCTTGGAGTACTGCGCCGCGAACTCGAACGCCGCGCGACCGATGCCGACCGCCATCGCGGCGACGCCGGGGCGGGTCCGGTCGAGGGTCATCATCGCGAGCTTGAAGCCCTTGTTCTCCTCGCCCAGCAGGTAGTCGGCTGGGATCTCGGTCTCGTTGAAGACGACGGTCGCCGTGTTCGACGCGCGTTGGCCGAGCTTGTCCTCCTTCTTGTCGATCGTGACGGTGTCGTCACGAGGGACGACGAAGGCGGAGATGCCACGGTGGCCGGCCTCCTTGTCGGTCTTGGCATAGACCGTGTACCAGTCGGCATGGCTGCCGTTGGTGATGAAGCACTTGGAGCCGTTGATGACGTATTTGTCGCCCTGCCTCGTGGCCGTGGTCTTCATGCCTGACACGTCGGAGCCGGCGTCCGGCTCGGTGAGGCAGAACGAGGCCAGCTTGGGCTCCTCGGCGAGCATGCCCAGGAACTCCTTCTTGACCTCGTCGGAGGCGCCCAGCCCGACCGGGGTCATGGCCAGGCCGTTCGCGGCCAGCGAGGTGCCGATGCCCGAGCAGCCCCAACCGAACTCCTCCTCGATCAGGCAGCCGGAGAGGAAATCCAGCCCAGGCCCGCCGTACTCCTCGGGGACGTGGGTGTTCATCAGGCCGACCTCCCAGGCCTTCTCGATGATCTCCTGCGGCCAGGTGCCGTCCTTGTCGTAGTCCCAGGCGACGGGCCGGATCTCCTTCTCGGCGAAGTTGTGCGCGAGCTCGCGGAGGTCCTTCTGCTCGTCGGTAAGCGTGAAGTCAACCACTGTTGGAGTGCTCCTTTGACGGTTTCGGGGCGGCCGGCGATTGTCCATGGGCCGCCGTGTAACTGGCTGATTGACCGGTCAGTCAATCGCCGCGGAAGCGTAGCGCAAGGCCACCCCGAGCGGGTGAGGTTCGGCCGCCCGCTCGATCCCCAGCGAGCCCGGGCCGGGGGCGTCTACCCTCCCCCGGGTGCTGTCACTGGCGCTGTCGAGCGGCGAGGCGATCCTGGTGATCGTGCTCGCCGCCATCCCGGTCGCCGCCCTCAGCTTCGCGCTCGGCAGCGGCACCGCGTACCGGCAGATCGGCAAGGGCCAGTTCTCCGTGGAGTTCGAGCACGACCTGCCCCAGAAGGTCAAGGACTCCGACGCCGACGAGTCAGATCGGGTCCGCGACGCCGAGCTGCGCCAGCTCCTGGAGGCCAAGGCCTATCGCCAGCGCGCGCGAGGCGAGGAGCCGCTGGACGTCGAGGCAGAGCTGGAGCGGATCCGCGCCGAGGAGGTCGCCGGGCCCGGGGTCGACGATCCCGCGCTGGTCGAGGAGGTCCGCCAGCTCGTTGTCGCGCGCAACGCGCGCCGTGAGCGCCGGGGCGAGGAACCGCTCGACGTGGAGGCCGAGGTCCGCCGGCAGCTGCGCGACCTCGAGGGCCTTGGTCAGTAGTTCGCCGCCCGGCGCGGAGGGTTAGTCTGCGCCCACATGGCCCCAGACTCCGACACCGGCGATCGGGTAGTGGAGATCGAGGAAGCGCTCGTTCGCCCCGGCACCTACTTCAACCCTCAGACCGAGGTCATCGTGGTCGTGGACGACTCGGCCTCGATCGACCAGGAGGTCTTCAACATGGAGGCCTACGAGGGCGCGGAGTGGGTTCGGATCACGGACGATGTGCCGATCGACGAGGAGGCGCGGGATCAGGCACTCGAGCAGTTCCAGACCCACTACCACCCGGGGCTGGAGGGCTCGCTCTCGGAGACGGCGCTCGAGCTGGACGATCCCGAGGTAAACGAGGGCGAGGAAGGCCAAGAGGTCGGCCGCGAGGACTGATCCGAGCGGCTTGGGGACAGGAGGAGACATGAGCGGATACAGCATCGTTCGCGCCGGTGAGGCGCCTGACGCCATGGCGCAGTACCCGGGGTTCGGCGAGATGCGGTTCTTCGCGGACCCGCTCGAGGCCGAGCAGGTCGCGTTCACCTGGCGTGAGATGCCCGCCGGCACCGGCGGCAAGGGCTCGTACGGCCACCGGCACCGAAACCAGGAGGAGATCTACTTCGTGATCTCCGGCAAGCTCTCGTTCAAGCTTGGCGACGACGTCGTCGAGGTCGGTCCACGCACGGCCGTCCGGGTCGGCGCCGACGTGTTCCGCTCGGTCCACAACGACGGTCCCGACGACGCCGAGCTGGTGATCTGCTCGACCCGCTCGGGCGACATGGAGGCCGAGCTCGAGACCACGCCTGACTTCTGGCCGGAGGACTGAGCCGATGCTCGAAGCGGGCGACACCGCGCCGGACTTCACCCTGCCCGACCAGCACGGCGAAGACGTGACGCTTTCGGACCTCGCGGGCACGACGATCGTCCTCTACTTCTATCCCCGCGCGAACACCCCGGGCTGCACGAAGCAGGCATGCAGCGTCCGCGACCGCACGGCCGACTACGCGGCGGCCGGGGCCCGGGTCATCGGCATCTCGCCCGACCCCGTGAAGCGGGTCTCGAACTTCGCGGACAAGCACTCGCTCGAGTTCACCCTGCTCGCCGACTCCGACCACGACGTCTCGACGGCCTACGGCACCTGGGGCGAGAAGTCGATGTACGGGAAGCGCTTCTTCGGCGTCGCGCGCGCGACCTTCATCGTCGGCCCGGACGGCAAGATCGCGCGGGTCTTCCCCAAGGTCTCGCCCAAGACCCACGACGACGTCGTGCTGGAGGCCCTGGCCGAGCTTCAGGCGACCGCGACGTAGACGATGAACGCCGTGAACAGGGCGAGCCACATGGCGACCGGCAACGCCTCGAACCGGTTGCGCTTGCGGAGCGCCCAGTAGGCGATCACCCCGCCCGCCAGGCCCAGGCAACCGGAGACGACGGCGAACTTGTCGAGTTCCCAGTCGGTCAGCAGCAGGCCGACCGCGATCGGGATCGTGGACTGGAAGACCATCGCGCCGGTGATGTTCCCCAGGGCCAGGCTGTCCTTCCCCTCGCGGACCCAGAAGAAGCTGTTCGCCTTCTCGGGCAGCTCGGTCGCGAGCGGCGCCAGCACCAGGGAGAGGACGAGGGGCTCGATACCGACCTGCTCGGCGACGGTGAGGAGCTCATCGACGAACAGGTGCGCGCCGCCCACGATCCCCCCCAGGCCGATGACGAACTGAAGGATGATCGTCGGGGTGGGCGGGTCGTCCCCGGGCGTCCGGTCCATGTAGAGCGGGCCGATCGTCTCGGCCTCTTGAACCTCGCCGCCCCCGAGGATCGTGCGCCGGGCGTAGACGCCATAAGCGATCACGAACACCGCCGCCAGCGGCAGGTGGAGGGCATCCGGAGCGACGATCCCGATCGCGATCCCGGCCGCGAAGAAGATCAGGAAGAACACGAGGTCGCGGTCGAGGGTTTCTGCGTCGGCGTTGAGCTCGGTGCCCTGCTCGCGCCGGCCTTTGTAGATCAACGCCGAGATCCCGACGAGCGCCATCGCGATCGTCGCCAACAGGAAGGGCGCGCCGATGATGGCCCCGACGGCGACATCCTCGGCGCCCTCGGCGCCGCCCAGGATCGCGACGATCGGGATCAGCGTCTCGGGCATCGCCGTGCCGACGGCGGCGAGCAGGCTGCCGGTCGCACCCTCCCCCAGCTCCAGCCGGTGGCCAGCCCACTCCACCGCGTTGGTGAACAGCAGGGCCCCGGCGAGGATCACGGCGAAGCTCACCGCGAGCAGGAAGTACGCCACGCCTTGCCTCTACCCGCCTAGGCGTACAGGAACGCGAGCGCGAGGACGGCGTACACGGCGAGGAGCTGGATCCCCTCGAACCAGTTCGACTCACCCTCCTGGGTCGCGTAGGCCGCGATGAGCACCGCGATCAGGACACCGCCCAGCTCGAAGCCGTTGAACGCCAGCGCCATCGGGCTCGGGCCGATCACGAACGAGAGCAGCACCAGGATCGGCGCCACGAACAATGCGATCTGGGCGGCGGAGCCGATGGCGATGTTCACGGCGAGGTCCATCTTGTCCTTGCGGGCCACCAGCACCGCGACCCAGTGCTCGGCGGCGTTACCCACCACCGCGACCACGATCACGCCGACGAAGAACTCCGAGATGCCGATCGACTCGGAGGCCTCCGAGATCGAGCCGACGAGGATCTCGGAAACGACGCCCACCGCCACGCCCGCGATCGCCAGCATCGCGATCGAGCGCCTCACGCTCCAGCCGAAGCCCTGGTGCTCCTCCTCCTCGTAGGGTGGGTTGAAGACGTCCTTGTGGGTCCGCAGCGAGAAGATCAGGCCGGCGATGTAGCTGATCCCGAGGACGATCGCGACGCCGATCGACAGCTCCTCCAGGTCGCTGCCATAGTCGACGATCTCCTGGTCGACCCCGGGCAGCCCCCCGCCCTGGACGAGGGCGTAGATCGCGGGCATGATCAGGGCCGCGACGGCGAGGAAGAGCATCGTCGCCTGGGCGTTGGCCGCTGTGCGGTTGAAGACCTGCTTCGCGCGGCCCAGGCCGCCGACGAACATCGCCAGACCCAGAACCAGCAGCAGGTTGCCGAGGATCGACCCGATGATCGAGGCCTTGACTACCTCCTGGAGGCCCTCCGCCAACAGGAAGACGGCGATGATCAGCTCGGCCGCGTTGCCGAAGGTGACGTTCAGGAAGCCGCCGATGCCCGGGCCCGACTTGGCCGCGAGCTCCTCGGTCGCGAGGCCCATCAGCGCCGCGGTGGGGATGATCCCGAGCGCGGCGCAGACGAAGATAACGGTCGCCGACGCGTGCGTCAGCTCGAGGATGACGGCGAGCGCGATGAACGGGGTCAGCAGGTAGGGCCAGCCCTGGGCTGAGAGCAGGAACCGAAGCGGGCCGCCGCGCGCGCCCGTGTCTCCCCCGCCTCCAGCGCCGCTTGCCATCGGCCCGGGAGCCTACCTATCGGCGATTGGAACGCCGAAGGCCCCGGCGAGGTGCCGGGGCCTTCGGCCAGGTGCTCCTATGACCGGGCTAGAGCTGGTCCAGGCAGGCCTGGGCCGCGTCCGGGTCGCTGCCCGCCTCGGCGATGCACTCGAGGTAGGCGTCGGAGTTGCCTCCGCCGCCGGCTCCGCCCCCGAGGTCGGGGACGGTGGGAGCGCCGCCGAGCCCGCCGAGCGCACCGAGCCCGCCGAGCTGGCCGAGCAGGTCCTCGAGCGGCAGCGCGTCGCTGGGCGCCTCGATCGTCTGGTCCTCGTTGACATCGCTGATCCCGATCGACAGGCCGAGGTCGACGCTCTCCACCGGGACGGGGGTAGCGCTCTCGACCGCGGACGGGTCGATAGACACGTTCAGGTCCAGCTGGCGAAGGATGTCGTCATCCGCGCCGCTGTAGAGATCGAAGCTGGCCTCCGAGATCGCCTCGGCGGCCTGGTCGATCTGGGCCTCGTCCACCTGGCCCTGGGCGTTCGGGACCGACGTGGCAAGGCCCGAGATGTCGTCGAGCATCGTCGCGACGTCGACGTTGCCGCTGATATGCACGGAGTCGGTGCCTCCAGCGTCCTCGGTGCCCTCGTTGGTCAGGTCCGTGAACCACGAGCCGATGTCGAAGTCGCACGCGGCGGGGTCGCCGCCCTGCGCCTCGATCGCCTGTTCGCAGCCCTCCTGGAACGACGCGGCGGCGTCCTCGCCCTCCGCGCTGTCCTCGGCCTGGGCCGCGGAGGCCTCCGCGGCCTCCTTGAACTGGGCGAAGGTCTCGGCGCCGACCTCGTACGTCTCACCGCCGTACTCCACGAACGCGTTGTCCTCGCTGACGACGATGCCGCCCTCGAAGTCGACGCTCTGACCCGCGCCCTCGCCACTCAGCGATCCATCCCAGTCCAGCTGAGGCAGCGCCGTGGGGTTGTCGGGGTCCCCTTGGAACGGGCCGCTCAGCGAGGCGGTGAAGCTCCCCTGGTCGCCCGCCGAGGCGTCGATCGAAATGTCGAGCACGCCGCTCGAGACCTGCTCGTCGTTGTTGAACGTCGCATCGATAACGGCCTGCGGATCCTCGTCGCCTCCGTCGTCGCTGCCGCAGCCCGCGATGGCTGCCGGTACGGCGAGCGCCAGCATGGCGGCCGCGAAAAGGGAACGGGTACGGGTCAAGGTTTCTCCAGTCATCGTTTCCAGGTCGCGGGCAGAGTAGCGGAGTCGATTTCGGCTCATGGAGGTACCCTGCCCCACCCCTATGGCCCCCCGGACGATCCTCTATACCGGCAAGGGCGGCGTTGGCAAGACCAGCGTCGCGGCCGCTACCGCGCGCCGCTGCGCCGCCTCCGGACTGCGCACCGTGGTGCTCTCGACGGACCCGGCGCATAGCCTCTCGGACTCGCTCGAGGCCCCGCTGGGCCCCGACCCGACGCCGCTCGCGGACCGGCTCTGGGGCCAGGAGGTCCAGGCTCAGCGCGAGATGGAGCAGAACTGGGGCGCGGTCCAGCGGTGGCTGGGCCAGCTGCTCTCCGACCGCGGCGTCATGGACGTCGCGGCCGAGGAGCTGACCGTGCCGCCCGGGATGGACGAGCTGTTCAGCCTGCTCCAGATCAAGCGCCACCACGCCTCGGGCGAGTTCGACGTGATCGTCGTGGACTGCGCGCCAACAGGCGAGACCCTGCGGCTGCTCTCGTTCCCCGACATCGCCCGCTGGTGGCTGGAGAAGGTGTTCCCCTGGGAGCGACGCGTCGTCGCCGCGGCGAGGCCCTTGGCACGGTCGCTCCTGGACGTCCAGCTGCCGACGGAGGACGTCTTCACCGACGTCCAGGGCCTGGTGCGGAACCTGATCTCGATGAACGAGATCCTCCGGGACCGCCGGCACGCATCGATCCGCCTGGTGATGAACCCCGACCGGATGGTCATCCGCGAGGCGCAGCGGACCTTTACCTACCTGAACCTCTACGGCTACCTCACCGACGCCGTCGTCGTCAACCGCATCTTCCCCGCCGAGCTGGCGGGCGGCTATTTCGGCGAGTGGCAGGCCCGCCAGCACGAGCGGCTGGCCGACGTCTATCAGGGGTTCGCCCCGGTGCCGGTAATAACGGCCCCCTACCTCGAGGTCGAGGTGATCGGGCCCGAGATGCTCGACCGCCTGGCGGGCGAGCTTTTCGGCGACGACGACCCCGCGGCGCTGATGTATTCGGGGCTCGCCAGGGAGATCACCTCCGACAACGGCACCACTACGCTCCGGGTCGCCGTGCCGTTCGCCGAGCGCGACGAGATCTCCGTCAAGAAGGTCGACCAGGAGCTGGTCGTCTCGGCCGGCCGCGAGCGCCGGACCATCATCCTCCCGCCGGCGCTGGCCAGGCGGACGCCCACGAAGGCGAAGCTCGAGGACGGCTCGCTCCTGGTGGCCTTCTCGACCGAGGACTGAGGATGGCCGACCCGCATGAGGATCCGTTCGCCGAGGCCCCCGGCCCGGCTGGCGACTGGACCCGGCTGGTGGGCGAGGCGTTCGCCGACGGCGCGACGTTCGATGCTCTGCGAGACCACGTCGCCGACGGCGAGACACAGTGCCTCGACTGGTGTCCGATCTGCCGGCTGGCCGACGTGCTTCGCGCCAACGCGACCCCTGAGCTCCGCGAACAATGGTCCTCGGTCCAGCGCGAGGCGCTGATGACGCTGCGCTCGCTGATCGACCACTACCTGGAGCGGCGCGACCCGGACGGTCAGCGCCACGGCCCCCGGATCGAGGACATCCCGATCGAGTAGCCGGTACGCCCGCCAGCCCGCCTGCAGGTGTGACGCATCTCACATGGCGCGATCGGCGCCCGCGTATCGTTCAGCACGTGGCTGGAGAGGTCGCGTGCGAAGCGTGCGGCACCCGCAATCCCGAGCGGGCGCGCTTCTGCATGTCGTGCGGCGCCGCCCTGGCGGTGGCCTGCGAGAAGTGCGGCACGGAGAACCCTCCGGGCGCGAAGTTCTGCATCGAGTGCGGTAACGGCCTGGGGGCCCCGGCCGGCGCCGCGAGTGCGACGCCCGCCCCGCCCTCGCCGGCCGGCCCCTTCAGGCCCGATCTGGCGCCCCCCGGCGCCGCCGCCGGCCTGCCCGAGGAACGTCGCAAGGCCACGATCCTCTTCGCCGACCTCTCGGGCTACACCGCGGTCGCGGAGCGGATGGATCCCGAGCAGGTCAAGTCGATGGTCGACCGGGCGCTACAGCGCTTGGGGCAGGAGGTCGACCGCTACGGCGGTCGGGTCGACAAGTACATCGGCGACAACGTGATGGCGGTCTTCGGCGCGCCGGTGTCGCACGAGGACGATCCCGAGCGCGCCGTCCGCGCCGGCCTCGCCATGCAGCGCGCGATGGACGAGATCAACGCCGACATCGCCGACGTCACCGACGCCTCGTTCCTGCTGCGGGTGGGGATCAACTCCGGCGAGGTCCTCGCGGGTCAGGTGGGGCGCGACTACACCGTGATGGGCGACCCCGTGAACGTCGCGGCGCGCCTTCAGGGCGCCGCGCGGCCCGGGAGCGTCACCGTCGGCGAGATCACCCGCCGCCTCACTCGCACCGCGATCGAGTACGACGAGCTGGAGCCGCTGGAGCTGAAGGGCAAGGCCGAGCTCGTGCCGGCCTGGGAGGCGGTGCGAGTGACCGTCGCGACGCCCACGCGGATCGCGCGGGCGGCGACCCCCCTGATCGGCCGCGAGGACGAGTCGACGCTGCTGCTGTCGCTGTTCGACCGGGTCGTCAAGGAGGGCCGCCCGCACATGGTCACCGTGATGGGACAGGCCGGCGTCGGCAAGAGCCGGCTGCTGCGCGAGCTGGCATCGGAGGTGGCCGAGAGCCCGGCCCAGCCGCTGATGCGGCTGGGGCACTGCCCCGCCTACGGCACCAGCCTCGCCTACTGGGCGCTGGGCGAGGTGATCCGAGGGCAGTTCGAGATCGTCGACACGGACGACTCGGAGCTCGCGTGGGGGAAGCTGAGCAGCGGCGTCGCGTCGCTGGTCTCCGAGGAGGTCACCGAGGAGCCGCCCGAGCGCGTCGCCGCGCTGATCGCCAGGCCGCTCGGCATCGAGATCCCCTCCGAGGTCGTCTCGTCCCTGGGCTTGGACTCCGAGGACCCCCAGGCCATGCGCGACCGGATCTTCTCGGCCGTGCGCTCGCTGATCGAGGGGGCGTGCCTGCAGAAGCCGCTGGTGCTGGCGATCGAGGACATCCACTGGGCCGACGAGGGCATGCTGGACCTACTCGAGTACCTCGCTCGCTGGGTCCGTGGGCCGCTGCTGTTGATCGCCCTCGCGCGTGACGAGCTGCTCGACCGCCGGCCCGGATGGGGCGGCGGGCGGCGCAACGCAACCACGATCGCGCTCGACCCACTGGGCCCGGACCGGGCCCGGGAGCTGGTAGGCGCCCTCTTCCCGGACGCGGGCGGGGGCAACGGCAAGGGCGAGCTCCTGCGCCAGGTCGCCGAGCGCTCGGGCGGGAACCCGCTGTTCGCCGAGGAGATGGTCAACCGGATCATCGAGGAGGGCTCGCCCGACACGCAGATCCTGCCCGAGACGGTCCACTCGGTGCTCGCGGCTCGACTCGACTCGTTGCGTGCCGACGAACGGCTGGTGCTGCAGAACGCCTCGGTCGTCGGCCATACCTTCTGGGAGGGCTCGCTGGGAGCACGCGGCGACCCCGCGGTCGAGCTGAACGACACCCTGGCCTCGCTCCAGGACAAGGACCTCATCATCCCCACGGCCGGCAGCCGCCTCGCCGGCGAGCACGAGTACGCCTTCAAGCACGTTCTGATCCGCGACGTCGCCTACTCGACGTTGCCGAAGTCCGTCCGCGCGCGCCGCCACGCGGAGGTCGGCGAGTTCATCGAGACCAGGTCGGCCGACCGCTCGGAGGGTGTCGTGGCGATGGTCGCCGACCATTACGGCCGCGCCGCGGCGCTGGGCTCCGACGCCGGCCTGGAGGACGCCGAGCTCGACCGGATCGCCGGGAAGGCACGCGAGGCGCTGGAGTCGGCTGGCGACAGCGCCGCGGGGATCTACTCGAACCAGGAGGCCCTGGGGCACTACGAGCAGGCGCTCGCCCTGCGCGGGCTCTCCCCCGAGCCCCGGGCGCGGATCGCCGAGAAGCTGGGCGACGTGGCCCTCCGCCTGGGCCGGGTGGACCAGGCGACCGGCGTCTGGGAGGACTGCCTCGAGCACCACCGCGGCGAGGAGAACCTGCAGCGGGTGGGCGACCTGCATCGCAAGATCGGCGCGGCCCTGTGGCACAAGGGCGACCGCGAGGGCTCGATCGAGCACTACCAGCGCGGCATCGACCTGCTGAAGGACGGGCCACCGTGCCTGGAGCTGGTGCGCCTGTACGAGGAGGCCGCCTCGCTTTACATGCACACCGGCGACAACATGCTGGCGATCTACGCGTCGGAGAAGGCCCTGCGGCTGGCGGAGCGCCTGGAGGAGGCCGCCGCGGCCAGCCGCGCCCACGGCATCTTCGGCCGGGTGTTCGGGCGCATCGGCGACTCGGAGCGCGCGCGGGAGAACTTGGAGCGCTCGGTCGAGCTCGCCCGCGAGTCCGACCCCGCAGAGGCGGTGCGAGCGCTGCTCACCCTTGGCTACCACCTCGAGGTCTCGGAGGCCGACTACGCCGAGGCCGCGACCGCCTACGAGCAGGCGCTCGGCCTGGCGGAGGAGACGGGCGACCTCCCGTCGCAGGTCGAGCTGCACGCTGCCTTGGCGCAGCTCGCCGGCCACCGCGGCGACTGGGAGGCGGTCGAGCGCGAGACCGACGCCTCGGCCTCGCTGGCCGAGCGCGAGGGGCTTACCGGGAAGCTCTGCTTCCCCTATGTGATGCGGGGCGCGCTGCGCTGGCGCGAGGGCGACTTCGACGCCTCCGCCGAGCTCTTGAACCGAGCCGCCGACCTCGCCGAGCAGGTCGGCCGCTCGGAGGTCGCCTTCCAGGCGCTGTTCTGGCTGGCCGCCTCGCTGCGCCAGCGCGGCGACTACTCCGAGGCCGACACCGAGCTCTCACGCGCGCTGGACATCTGTGAGCGCGCCGGGTTGGTGGCGCAGTCCGTCGAGGCGATCTCGGCCAGGGCGCTGACCCTGATGCAGGCCGGCCGCACGGAGGCCGCGACGGAGGCCGCCGAGGAGGCGAGCCGACTGGCCGAGCGACTGCGCTATCCGGTCGGGAAGGCCGCCAGCCTCGAGGCCGCGGGCGCCGTCAACGCCGACCATGAAGCCGGGTCGGTGCAGCTGGCCGAGGCGCGCAGCGCGTGGCTGGAGCTCGGGCGCCCGCTCGACGGCGCGCGCTGCGAGTACATCCGCGGGCTGGTCCTCGCCCATGACGGCGAGGACACGGCCGCGGCGGAGGCGCTCGAGGTGGCCGCCGAGGAGGCCGAGCGCTACGGCGTCGCTCACCTTGCGCGGCTCGCCCGCAGTGCCGTGCCCGCGTCGTAGGCCCTAGGCGAGCCCTTCCTTCTCGTACTCGCGCAGGAACCCCTCGAACAGGCGCTTGTGCCCCTGCTCGTCGTGGAGGATCGCGATGACCATGTCCTGCGTCACCGGGTCCACACCGTCCGTCTCCTCGATGATGCGCGAGTAGTGCTCGATCGCCCCCTGCTCGGCCTCGATCACGCCGCGGATGACGTGGACGACGTCGACCTGGTCGCCGGGTGGCTGCAGGTAGGACTGCTCGGCGCTGAACTCGAGTGATCCGGGGACGACCCCGTACAGCTCCTTGATCCGCTCGGCGAACTGCTGGGCGTGGCTCAGCTCCTCCTGGACGTCCTCGGAGAGCGACTCGCGGATCTCCATCGCGCGGACGCCGTCGGGGTTGACCGAGTTGGCGATGTAGCTCATCACCGTCTCTATCTCCATCCAATAGGCCTTGGCGAGGAGCTCGATGATCTCGTCACGTTTCTCGCGGTTCTCCTCGGCCATGATGTCGCCGGCCGTCGCTGTCTCGGGCATTCTCGGTACCTCCTTGGGATCCCCTGTATTGCCCTCTCAAGTTACCCGGCGGGCCACGCCTACAATCGGGGCCGCATGCCCCGCCTGACCGTCGACGACGGCGTCGAGATCCACTACGAGGAACGCGGCTCGGGCCCGCTCGTGGTGATCGCCAGCTACTGGTCGATGCATCCCTCGGCGCTCGAGCCCCTGAGCGCCGAGCTCGAGGCCGACCACCGCGTGGTGCGCTACGACGACCGCGGCACCGGCCAGTCGACGCGGACCGGGCCATACGACCTCCAGACGGCGGCCCGGGACCTGGCCGCCGTGATCGCCGCACTCGGAGAGCCGGCGGTGATCGTGGGGGTCGCCGACGGGCCCGTTCGCGGCGTGCTGGTCGCCGCCGAGCACCCCGAGCTGGTGACCGCCGTCGTCTGCCCCGGCGGAGCCCCGATCGGCCGGGCGAACTTCACGGGCGCCGAGACGCTCGCGACCTCGGAGGCCGTCGTGTCGGCGCTCCTCCAGCAGGTCGAGACCGACTACCGCGGCGCGCTACGAGCGCTGGTCGGCCCCACCAACGAGCAGATGACGGACGACGAGCTGCGCGAGCGGGTAAGCGGCCAGGCCGAGCACGTGCCGGCCGAGGCGGGCGCGGCGCGCCTGCGCGCCTGGGCCTCCGTGGACCCGCTGGAGCAGGCGCGGGCGGCCGGCGAGAAGGTCTGGGTCCTGGTCACCGACGGCCTCACCGGGAACTGGTTCCCCACCGGGACCGAGCTCGCCGAGGTCGTCGGGCGTCTGCTGCCGGAGGCGAACGTCGCCCAGATCGCCGACGGCTGGGTCAGCCGGCCGGACGAGACCGCCGCCGTGGTCCGGCGGATCACCGCCGGCGGGCGGGCCGAGACCGGCGAAAATAAGATCACGGCATGAGCCACGGCGACTCGCCGGCCGGGAGCACCTGGATCCTCACCGGCTCGCTGGAGAACTTCAGGATCTATGCCGAGCGGGGATTCGACGTCATCGGCTTCAAGGAGGCCCGGCGCCGGCAGGCATCCGAGTTTGAGCCCGGCGACGAGATCGCGTTCTACGTCACGGGAATGCAGGCGTTCGGCGGCATCGCCCGCGTCCGCTCGCACATGTTCGAGGACCGCACGCCGATCTGGCCGCAGGGAACGAAGCCCCGTCCGGAGGCGTACCCGTGGCGCGTCGAGGCCGAGCCTGTGCGGGTGCTCGCGGAGGACGAGTTCGTGCCCGCCGAAGGGCTCGCCGGAGAGCTCGAGCACGTGGCGAAGTGGCCGGCCGAGCACTGGCATCTGGCCTTCCAGGGCCAACTCCGGACGGTGAGCGCCGCCGACGGCGCCGTGCTGCGCGAGCGCCTCGGCGCGGTCGCGGCGGTCAGTTGATCCACGATCGCCACTTCACCCGGGCGGAGGCCGAGGCGCTCCTGCCCGTGATCGAGCCGCTCCTGCTCGAGCTCCGCGAGGCGAAGGACTCGCTGACCGACGCCGAGGCCCACACGATCCTCGCCGACGCCTCGAGCGGGAACGGCGGCGGCGCCGAGGGCCGTCAGGTGGGCGAGGCGTTCCTGCGGGTGCGCGGGATGCTGGCGGCGCTGAACGAGCCACGGGATCGTGATCCGTGACATCGACCGGGGCCTGATCGACTTCCCGGCGATGCTCGACGGAGCGGAGGCCTATCTGTGCTGGCACCTGGGCGAGGACGGCATCTCCCACTGGCACGGCGTGGACGACGGCTTCGCCGGCCGCCAGCCGCTGGACTGATGGGCCGGGTCGAGCGGCTTCGGCCAGCCGAGCGTCTGGCGGGCCTGGGCGCGGTAGCGGTCGCGGGGAGCCTCCTGTTTCCCTGGTACGGCATCGAGCTCGAGCTCTTCGGCGGGTTCTCGCAGACGGGCCTCGAGGCGTTCAACCCGGCACACGCCGCCCTGCTCGTGGCCGCCGCCGCGGCCGTCGCCGTGGTGTGGGTGTCCGCGGGTGAGCGCCGCCTGCCCCGGCCCCTGGACGAGGGCGCCCTGCTGATCGTGGCCGGCGCCTGGATCGCGATCCTCGTCTCATACCTCGCGATCGACCGGCCGGAGGAGATCGCCGGCTTCGATCGAGTCCGGCTTCGCTACGGCCTGTTCCTGGCCCTGGGCGGCGCGGCAGCGGTGGCCGTGGCGGGCTTGCGCCTGCGCCAGGCGCCGCCCGCGCGCGAGGCCACCGACGTGGTTTAGCCCCCTCTGGGGGTGGGAAGTCGGTTACTGCCGCCAGACCGCGCGCGTCGGCAAACCCCCCAACGGCGCGCGCAGTCTGACGGCAGTGAGCGGGGCGCCCATGGCGCCCCGTTTTCATGCAACGGGGCGAAGCGCCTACCTACGGCACTCCGCCCCGGCATTGGAGGTGCCCCGCGGGGCGCCGCGAGGGCGCCCCGGGGTCATGTGTTGCTTCGCGTCGACCGGGAGTTGATGGGCCCGGTCTCATCCGGGCGGTTGTTCCGGCACGAGGCCGGCTCCACCCGTGATGCCCACCCCTCCATCGGCCCGGGCGACGCCGCGCCGCGCGAAGGGCCACGGGCGTGGACGTTCGTACTACACGTGGGTCGAGACGAGGAAGCGGTCATGTGCATGGCTCAACAGCTCCAGCGCCAGCCCCCGATTGGCCCACCGCAGCTCGTCGACCTCCGGGCTGGGCTGGAAGGAGCCACCGAGCGCGGTCATGCGGAAGTAGCGGACCTCCTTGCGGCGGCCCTTGCGATCGCGGTAGCGCGCGGGCTCGAGCTCGCCTCCCAGCTCGCAGCGCAGGCCGGTCTCCTCCTCGACCTCGCGCGTGGCCGCAGCTTCGAAGCCCTCCCCCGGCTCGAGCTTCCCCTTCGGCAACGACCAGTCGTCGTACTTCGGGCGATGCACCAGCGCGATCTCGGGCCCGCCTCTGCCCGGCCGGACCACCAGGCCCCCGGCCGCCAGTACCTCGGGCCCGGCCGCGCCGGCGCTCGCCATTTGTCCCGCTACGCCGGGGCGGGCTCGGGGGCGGGGCCAGCGTCGGACTCGCGGCGGTAGGCGATGTACTCGCGCGTCACGATCTGGATCGTCGCGGCGGTGGGGATCGCGAGGATCGCGCCGAGGACTCCGAAGAGGGTCGAGCCGAAGAGCACGGCGACGAGCGTGATGAACGGCTCGATCTTGGTCGCTCGCTTCTGGATCTGCGGCTGCACCAGGTAGTTCTCGACCTGCTGGAAGAGGATCGCGTAGACCACCCACACGATCAGGCCGACCGGGAAGTTGACGAACAGCATCACGATCCCGATCAAGACCGAGGCGATGGTCGCGCCGACCACCGGGATCAGGTCGAAGAAGAAGATCAGCAGCGCCAGGGGAGCGGCGAACGGGGCGCCGAGGATGGTGAGGACGATGAAGCCGCAGACCGCCGCGATCCCCGCCTGCAGCATGGCGCCGCCGATGTAGTTGCCGATGGCGTTGGCCACGTGCAGCGCGGCGTTGTCGATGCGCTCTGCCCGGTCGGCGGTCTGCGTCTTCAAGAACTGGTCCTTCCAACGCGGCCCGGCGCCGACCATGAAGATCGACAGCACCAGCACCGTGACGAAGGCGAAGATCGAGTTGATGACCCCAACGCCGATGTCCTTGAGGACGTTCGCGGCGTCACCGATCTTGCTCGGCAGCTCCTTAGCCGCCGACTCGATCTCGCTGGTGAAGTCGTACTTCTCGTTCAGGTCGTTCAGCGTCTGGTTCTCCTCCACGAACTTCGTCACGTCCGCCGCGTAGGTGGGGACGTTGTTCGCCAGGTCCTCGGCCTGCCCGACCATCGTCGGGATCAGCAGCACACCCAGCAGGATCGGGATCGCGACCAGGATCAGGTAGGCGGTTGCGACGGCCAGCCCCCGCTTCATGAAGCGCTGGAGGAGGTTCACCGGGCCGGTCATCGCGATCGCGATGAAGCCGGCGACGACGATGAACGACAGCGGCTTGCGGACCCGGTAGAGGATGTAGAGCGCCAGCGCCGCGAGCACGACGAGGAGGACGATGCGCATGATCGTGCGCGTGGATGGGCGGTCGGACGCCATGCCACCGTCCATGTTCGGCGGCGAGGGCTGGTTTCCTCGCCCCCACGACTTCAGCGAAGCGGCGTGGAATCGAGCCCGTCGCGGAGCTCCGCGACCGATGGGAAGACGGCCACTGCCCCGGCGTCCAGAAGCTCGCGCTCGCCATAGCCCCCGCTCAGGACCGCGATCGTCTTGACGTCCGCCCGCGTGGCCGCGATGACGTCCCATGGCGTATCGCCGACCATCACCGCCGAGAGCGACCCGGCGCCGCGCATCGCGGCGGTCACCAGATCCGGCTGGGGCTTCGTCGCCTCGACGTCGGCCGAGGTCGTCCACGCGTCGGCGAGCTCGCGGGCGCCGAGCAGGTCGAGATAGTGCTCGACCTCTTCCTCCTTCGCCGAGCTGGCCAGCACCACTCGGTGCCCGCGGCGCTTCAGCTCCTGGATCAACCCGAGCGCCCCGGGCAGCGGGCGTACCTCACCGATCACCTCGCCGTAGCGCTCGCCCTCGGCAGCACGGACATCGTCGCCGCACTGGGCCTCGAAGCCTTCGTCCACCAGCGCCGCAACGAGCTGGTCGCCACCCATGCCCATGTGGCGATGGATCCGCCACAGCGGGACCTCGGCGCCGTGAGCGCGCAGAGCACGATCCCAGGCAAGGGCGTGGTGGTAGTTCGTATCGACGAGAGTGCCGTCGATGTCGAGGATGGCGCAGGTGGTCATCGGCGCCCAACTACCCGCGGCCGCTGAAACGGAACGGGCCGGGTCGCGCTGACCCGGCCCGTTTGCCGCTGGGATATCCGACGGCGGCTACTCCGTGTAGCCGGCCTCCTGGAGGTAGTCGGCCGCGACGTCCTCGGGCTTCTCGCGGTCGAGGCTGACGCGGGCGTTCAGCTCCTGCATCACCTCGAGCGTGAGGCTCTCCTGGACCGTCTCGATCGTCTCGCCGAAGTCGGGGCCGGCCTCGTCGACCGCCTCCTGGCTGGCGACGAAGAGCACGTTGCCCGCGGGCAACAGGCTCTGGTCGTCCTCGAGCAGCGTGTACTCGTCGGACTCAGCCAGCTGGCCGTCGGTCGTGAACAGGATCGACAAGTCGGCGTCCTCCTTGTCGAGCACCTCGTAACGGAGCTCGATATCGACCGGCGTGAACCCGCTGAACGTGAGCCCGTAGTTGTCCTCGAGCCCGGCCAGGCAGTCGACGCGTTCGCGGCACTCCGGCGAGCCGGCAAGGGTCAGGTCCTCCGACACGCCCTCGAGGTCCGAGATCGTCGAGACGCCCAACTCGTCGGCGGTCGTCGTCAAGAGGCCCACCGCGTTGGCGCTGGAGAACGGGGTCGGCGGGAACACCACCAGATCCTCGGCCTCGAACTCCTCCTGGGAGTCATCGTATGCCTGCTGCGGGTCGCCGGGGACGTCCTCGGGCGCGAAGCCGAAGAAGGACGTCAGCGCCGTCGAGGTGTACTCGGGATAGCCCGAGATCTCGCCCGACTGGAGCGCCTTCAGGGCGACCTGCTCGGAGCCGAGGTTGAGGTCGGTGCTGACCGTGTAGCCGGCGGCCTCGAGGGCCTGGGCGTAGATCTCACCGAGGATGAACTGCTCGTCGAAGTTCTTGGAGCCGATCGTCAGCTCGATTCCCTCGTTGTCGGGGTTGGCCTCGATCGCGGTGGACGAGGTCTCGCCTCCGTCGTCGCTGGACTCGTCATCGTCATCGCCGCAGGCCGCGAAGGCGACGGCGATCACGAACGCGGCGAGCAGCGCGAACAGCAGGCGCAGTCGTGGGTTGGGACTCATTGCGGGGGCATCCTCCTCTTGTGGGCGCCTCCGCACGCGGAGGCCGTGCGGCGCATCCTACGCCGAACGGGTGCGCGGCCGCCGCGGCGCCGCACCCATTGGGTACACCGGCCTAATTGCTCATCTAAACCTGGGCCGCCGCGGCCCGCTGGAGCTCGAGCCCGCGGGGCGTCAGCAGGCGCTGGAGGCCCGACAACGCCAGCTCGACGGTGATCGCGAGTGTGGCCACCAGGATCGCGCCGGCGAGGACCCCGGCGTCGCCGAACACGTTGCGGTTGATGATGAAGTCGCCCAGCGTGGTCTCACCGGCGAGCGTCGCGATCGTGGCGGTGGCGATGATGTTGATGGCGGCCGTGCGCAGCCCGGTGAAGATCGTGGGCACCGCGAGCGGAAGCTCGACCTTGCGGGCGACCTCCCAGCCGGTCATTCCCATGCCCTTTGCGGCCTCAACCGCCGTGCGGTCCACCTGGCTGATCCCGACGAACGAGTTGGTGAGGATCGGCGGGATGCCCAGCACGGCGAGCGCGATCGTGACGTTCACGAACCCGATCCCCACGAAGGCGACGAGGAACGCGATCAGGGCAAGCTCGGGGATCGCCCTCCCCGCGTTGCCGACGGAGATCGCCACGCCCTCGCCACGGCCCCGGTGGCCCAGCCATACGCCGACGGGCAGGGCCACCAGCACGGCGGCCGCGAACGCCGCGCCGCTCACCCTCAGGTGGGCGATCAGCTTGTCGAGGACCTCGTCCGGGCCCCCGACCTCGCGCGCGGCGAACTCCGACGGCTGCGGGCTGGTGATGAAGTCGAATGCGTCCCCGAACGAGCTGAAGACGTCGGCAAGCGGAAGCAAGTCCAGGCTCATACCGGCCTCACCCTCCGCCATGGCGCCAACAGCCTCTGGGAGAGGACCAGGAGCAGGTCGAACGTGATCGCGATCAGGATCGCCGCCCCGCCGGCGAGGAGCACACCTGTCCGGAAGTTGATGTTCGAGCCCCCGATGAGCTGCGTCCCGAGGCCGTCTCCGCCGGCGAACACCGCCAGGGTGGCCAGCGCAACGGTGGAGACCGTGGCGATCCGCAGGCCGGCGATGATCTCGGGCATCGCCAGCGGCAGCTCGACCTTCCACAGGAGCTGGCGGTCGGACATGCCCATGCCCCGTCCGGCGTCCTTCGTGTCGGCCGGGACGTTCTGGAGGCCGGCGATGATGTTGCGGTAGAGGATCTGAAGCGTGTACGCGGTGAGCGCGATCACCGCCGTCACGTTGCCGCGGCCGGTGATCGGCAACAGCAGGAAGAAGAAGGCGATGCTGGGGATCGTGTAGAGGATGCCCGTGCCGATGTTCAGCGGCGGGATCAGCCAGCGGCGCCGATGCGACAGCAGGGCGAGGGACAGGGCGATCGCGAAGCCGAGCACCACGGAGACCAGGACCAGGACGATGTGCTCGAGCGCCGGCGTCGTGTAGCGGTCGATGTTGTCGATCGCCCAGCTCGCGCAGAAGATCCCGTTCTCCGAGATGCAGTCCGACTCGGAGCGGTCCTTGAAGAAGCTGTCGTCGATCTGGGCGAGCGTCGGGCCGAGCTGAGCGAGGAGCCCCATCGCGCTCAGCCGAGCGGGCGCTCGGCGGCCGGGTGCTCCTCCTCCAGTGCGTCCTGAGAGCTGAGGAACTCGGAGATGATCTCGACCGAGAGGATGCCGGCGATCCGGCCTTCGGCGTCGACCACCGGGCCGTACTGCGTCTCGGCCTGAAGCAAGTCGGACAGGGCGTCCCGCATGACGTCGTCGCGCTCGAGAATCGGATCCGCGGCGAAGTTGGGACGGGACGGCACGATCTCCGCCTGGAGGTCGGCGTCGGAGAGCCAGCCCAGCGGGCGGCGATCGGGGTCCACCACCAGCGCGTGCGGCACTTCGGCGCCGGCGAGCTTGGCCCGGACCTCGGCGGTCGCCTGGCCGACGTGGGCCAGCGGGGCCTCCCACAGGCTGATGTCGGACACGCGCAGGAGCGCGAGGCGCTTGAGCGCGCGGTCGGCGCCCACGAAGTCCTCGACGAAGTCGTCGGCTGGCGCCATCAGGAGCTCGGCGGGCGTCGCGTACTGCGCGACCCTGCCGCCCTCGCGAAGGATCGCGATGCGGTCGCCCATCTTGATCGCCTCGTCGATGTCGTGGGTGACGAAGAGGATCGTCTTGCGCAGCTCGGACTGGAGGCGCAGGAACTCGTTCTGCAGGCGCTCGCGGTTGATCGGGTCCACGGCGCCGAACGGCTCGTCCATCAGCATCAGCCCCGGGTCGGCGGCGAGGGCGCGGGCGACCCCCACGCGCTGCTGCTGTCCCCCGGAGAGCTGTGACGGGTAGCGCCCGGCCAGCTCGGGATCCAGCCCGATCAGGCCCAGGAGCTCAGCGGCGCGGGCCTTGACCTGCTCGGCGGGCCAGTCCAGCAGGCCGGGAACGGTGCCGATGTTCTCGGCGATGGTGCGATGGGGGAACAGACCGATCTGCTGGATGACGTAGCCGGTCTCGCGCCGCAGCTCGGCGGGCGAGCGGTCGCGCACGGACGTTCCGCCGACCAGGATGTCGCCCTCGGTGATCTCCACCATGCGGTTGACCATGCGCATAGCGGTCGTCTTGCCGCATCCCGACGGGCCCACCAGCACACAGATCTCACCGGCCTCGACCTCCAGCGAGAGGTCATCGACGGCCGGCCGGTCGGACCCCGGATAGCGCTTGGTCGCGCCCTCGAAGGCCACCGGGACCGCCTGCGCCCGGCCTTCCTGCGCCGCCACAACCGATTCGGGGTCGCCCATCGCAGGCGAGACTACCCGCTGCGCTCAGCCCCAGTACTCCACGTGCCACCACTCGTTGGAGTGCGGGGCCTGCCAGCCGTACGCCGGGCCGATCTGGTCGATCACCGAGCGCATCTCCTCGCCCGCGAGGTCGACGGCGATGCCCATCTCGTGCGAGGAGCTCCCCGGCGGGTTCGCAGGCGCGCCCTGGCCCGACAGGTACAGGTCGTACAGGTAGGCCTGCTGCTCCCAGGTGCGGTAGGCCGACACCGGGCCCGCCGGGTAGAGGTCGACTCCGAAGGTGGCGAGGGACTCCTCGCGCATCGAGTTCCACGAGGCCGCGGCGGCGGGGTCCAGCGGAAGGTCGCCGTACGGGGATGGGACGAAGGCCAGGCCGTACGTCGCCTCCGGTGTAGCGGCGGGAGGTCCCCCGGTGGGCGCGGGTTCGGCGGCCGTGGTCGCCGGCGGCGAGCCGGGGACGATCCCGGCGGCCGCGAGCGCCGCGGCGCCCTCCTCGGCGGTCGGGATCTGGATCGTCGAGCCCTCGACTACCTGGGCGTCCTCGGCGATGCCGTTGAACGCCGCGACCGTGCGGGTCGTGAAGTTGCTGGCCGCGGCGATCGACCACAGCGTCTCGCCCGGCTGCACCACGTGCGGGGTCGCGGCCTGAGCCGGTGCGGTCATCCCGAGCGTCACGGCGGCGAGGCCGCAGGCAATGCCCCAGCGGTTGCGTCCCATCTGAAATCGCCTCCCTTCAGAGCCCCCGTTATTTCCTCGTGCGGGGGTGTCGTTCGCTGCGCCGGAGCGGGCGCCTGCCGGGGTTTCCGGGCGTTACAGGCGAATGATCGGTTTGATTCACGTCGTGGACGCGCACAGCGGGCAGAGCGAGCGGGATGAGGCGGCAGCGTCGCGGGCCGACGCCTGGGGCTGGGAGGTGCTGCGTCCGCTCCTCGACGCCTGGGGGTTTCTGCCGTGGAGCGAGGGCGCGATGTCGCCCGCCGGGTTGGCCACGGTGGCGTGCGAGGTCTCCTTCGCCGAGCGCCGGGCCGTCGTGGAGCTCGGCTCAGGCGTGAGCACGGTCGTGCTGGCGCGGCTCGCGCGCGAGCTCGGGGGGCGAGTCTGGGCCGTGGAGCACCACCCCGGGTGGGCGGGGTGGGTTCGCCGCCAGCTCGACCGGGACGGGCTCGGCGGCGTCGCGACGGTCATCGAGGCGCCTCTCACCCCGCACCCGCTGTCGCTGGAGGGCGCACCGTTCTACGACGAGACCGCCCTGTCCCAGTTGCCGGAGTCCGGCGTCGAGCTGCTGCTGGTCGACGGGCCGCCCGGCTACGGCGAAGGCATGGCGAGCTCGCGCTTCCCGGCGCTGCCGGCGCTCAGCGCTCGGCTCGCGCCCGGAGCGCTGGTCGTATTGGACGACGCGGATCGGCCGGCGGAGGCGGCGATCCTCGACGCCTGGGAGCGTGACGAGGGCTTCGTGTTCGACCGGCGGCCCGCCGAGCGGATCGCCGTCGGGCGCCGGGCCGCCTAGGTGTTGCCGCCGAGCTCGAGCTCGTACTCGAGCCAGCTCTCGGCGTTCGCCCCGATCGCGTCGTAGACCGACTGCGCCTTGACGTTGTCGTGCGCGGTCACCCACATCAGGCACGGCGCGCCGTGCTCACGGGCCCGCTCGGCGCACGAGGTGATCAGCGCACGCCCCGCGCCGCCGCCGCGGTGGTCGGGGTGGACGAACAGGTCCTCGAGGATCGCCACCCGGGCACCGCGCAGGCTCGACCACTTCCAGCCGACGGCGGCGAAGCCGACCGGGGCCCCGGCGTCGTCGCGCGCCACCACCAGCATCCCCTGCGCCTCGTCGGTCGCGATCAGCGCCCGCGCCATCTCCTCCAGGCCCTCGTCCGGCGGCGCGGCCTTGTAGAAGTCGCAGTACCCCCGCATCAGCGGGAGAAGTGCCTCGACGTCGTCGGCGGTGGCGGGCTCGATCCTCACACCGGGAATGGAACCAGGTGTGCCGGGGTAGCCGCGTTGCGAGGATCAAGGGGATGACGATCGGCGGCACCGACACCAGCCACAGGCAGGAGAGCGAGCGTGGCGACACGCTCATCGACCAGGCCAAGCTGCGCCAGGACGCGCCGTCCTCGCCGCGTCGATTGGCGCTGCGCCGCTGGTGGGACACCCTGAAGCGAACGATCCGCGAGTTCCAGGACGACAACCTCACCGACTGGGCCGCCGCACTCACCTACTACGCGGTGCTCGCGATCTTCCCGGCGCTGATCGCGCTGATCTCGGTCCTCGGCCTGGTCGGTGCCTCGGCGACCGACCCGCTGCTGGACAACCTCACGGGCCTCACCCCCGGCCCCGCCAACGAGATCCTCACCAACGCCATCGACGAGATCACCGCCAGCCGCGGCACCGCCGGCCTGGCCTTCGTGCTGGGCGTCCTGGGCGCGCTGTGGTCCGCCTCGGGCTACGTCGGCGCGTTCTCGCGGGCGAGCAACGTCATCTACGAGATCGACGAGGGGCGCTCGTTCTGGAAGCTCCGGCCGCAGCAGCTCGGGATCACGCTGCTCCTGATCCTGCTGCTGGCCGCGATGGCTCTGGGCGTTGTCATCTCGGGCCCGGTGGCCGAGGAGGTCGGCAACGTGATCGGCGCCGGCGACACCGCGGTCACCGCCTGGGGCATCGCCAAGTGGCCGGCGATCGGCCTGGCTGTGGTCCTGATCTTCGCGATCCTCTACTACGCCGCCCCGAACGTCCGCCAGCCGGGGTTCCGCTGGATCACGCCGGGCGGGGTGCTGGCCCTGGTGCTGTGGCTCGCCGCCTCGGCCGGCTTCGCCCTCTACGTCTCGACCTTCGCCTCCTACAACGCGACGTATGGCAGCATCGCCGGCATCATCGTTTTCTTGGTGTGGCTGTGGATCTCGAACCTGGCATTGCTGCTGGGCGCCGAGATGAACGCCGAGCTCGAGCGAACGCGCGAGCTGGAGGCCGGCATCCCCGAGGAGCGCACGATCGCCCTGCCCGCGCGCACGGAGCCGAGCTGACCCGTGGGCAAGCTCGTCTTCATCCCGTTCGGCATCGCCGCCGGCCTGGTCGCGGGCCTGGCAGCTCGCAAGGCGTTCGACCTCGTCTGGGCAGCGGTCGACGACCAGGAGCCGCCGGCCCCCGAGCACCGGGACGTGTCGTGGGGACGGATGACCGCGGCCGCGGCCCTCCAGGGGGCGGCGTTCGCCTCGACGCGCGCCGTCGCCGACCACGCGGCGCGGGTTTCCTATGAGCGCCTCACCGGGCGCTGGCCCGGCGAGGAGGGGCAGGACCCGGCCTAGGAAGGGCCGCTGCCGCCGCGGGCCTACTCGGCCTCGGCGATCGCGGCGTTCAGCTCCTGGCGCACGGTGGCCGTCTGGTTCGGGATCTCGAGCCGGCGGCGCAGCACCGGGATCGCCTCCCCGGGGCGCCCGGCCTGACGGAGCGCCTGGCCCAGGTTGAACAGGGCGAAGGCATAGTTGATGTCGTCAGTGCCCTCCGGGAACGACGCGACCGCCTCTTCCAGCACCGGCACCGCGGCCTCGGGATCGCCGGCGTCGATCAGGGCGCGGCCCTCCTGGTCAAGGGCCGCCCCGCGCGCCGGATCGGGGTCGTCGCTGGGCTCCGGCACGCCCGAGCCCGAGCTCTCCTGGCCCTCGCTCGCCGCGCTGCCTTCGCCGCTTCCCTCGCCGCTGTTCGCGTCCTCCGCCGCCTGTGTCTGGGCGCGACCGTCGTTGCCGGCGGGAGAGGTGTCGTCGCCACCCGAGAGCGCGATCAACGCCACCACCACCAGCGCGATGGCGCCGAGGGCGGCGACCGCGATCAGCCGCGAGCGGTCGACGTGGATGGTCCGGCCGTGGCGGAGCGGCGGGTGCGCGGGCGGGCGGATCGGCGCCGCGGGGGGAGCGTTCCGCGCCGGCGTTGGATCCGCCCGCGTGATCGCCGTCTGTGGCTCCAGGGCGGGCCGGGGGCGCAGCAGCTCGGCCATGGCCGCGTCGGCCGAGGGCGGCCGGTCGCGCGGGTCCTCGCGACACAGGCGCTCAACCAGGTGGCGGACGGACGGGTGCGAGGAGCCCACCTCGAGGCACTCCGCCAGCACGATCCCGCACGAGTAGAGGTCGCTGGCCGGGGTCGCCGCCTCGCCCTGCATCAGCTCGGGCGCCATGTAGCGGGCGGTGCCCGGCATCTGCCCGGCCTGGGTGATCGAGGTCGCGTCCTGAGGCCTGGCGATCCCGAAGTCGGTCAGCATCGCCCGGCCGCCGGGCGCGAGCAGCACGTTCTGCGGCTTGACGTCGCGGTGGACGACCCCGGCGCGATGGATCGCCGCGAGCGCCGAAAGCAGATCGCCGGCCAGACGCTCGACCGAGATCTGCTCGCCGTCGGCCAGCCGCTGCCCCAGGTTGGGCCCGGGCACGTACTCCATCACCAGGTACGGCCGCTCGGCGTCGGGGTCGAAGTCGAAGACGCCGACCAGGTTGGCCTGCCGGAGCGAGGCGGCCACGTGCGCCTCGCGCCGGAACCGGGCGACGAACGCGGGATCCGCCGCGAGGTTCTCGGACAGGAGCTTTACGGCCACGTCGCGCTGGAGGCGCGTGTCCTCGGCAAGCCATACCGAGGCCATCCCGCCCGTGCCGATCGGCTCGCGCAGGTCGTAACGGTCCCCGAGGAGGCCCGCCTCGGGGCGGGAGGTGGATGGGCCGGCCATCGCCCGGCTCCGGTACCCGGCCTGCTGCCGGGGAAACGAGCGCCGCGCTCTCTCCCGAAGCCGCTGGACCCGTACCATGACCGTGGAGTGGCGGCGCTTCCAGAGCTCGAGCCGGGGGCCGTGGCCGAGATCGGTGCTCGGCTCCGCGTGAACGTGCGCCGCGCGGTCAAGGTCGACGACGATGTGGTCCGCGACGTGCTGGTCGCCCTCCTCGCCGAGGGCCATGTGCTGATCGAGGACTTTCCCGGCGTCGGCAAGACCGCCCTCGCCCGCGCGCTGGCCCGCTCGGTCGAGGCGGACTACGCACGCGTGCAGTGCACGGCCGACCTGCTCCCAGCGGATCTGATCGGGACCAACGTCTTCGCCCGCGAGGCGAACCGCTTCGAGTTTCACCCGGGCCCCGTGTTCGCCAACGTCGTCCTGGTCGACGAGATCAACCGAGCGTCGCCGAAGACGCAGTCGGGCCTGCTGGAGTGCATGGGCGAGCGCAGGGTCACCGTCGACAACGTGACGCACGAGCTTGCGCGCCCGTTCCTGGTCCTCGCCACCCAGAACCCGGTCGAGTACGAGGGCACCTATCCGCTGCCCGAGGCCCAGCTCGACCGGTTCATGATGCGCCTCTCGATGGGCTACCCGGCCGCCCGCGAGGAGGCCGCGATGTACGAGTCACACGCCGTCGGCGACCGGGTGCTCGAGATCGAGCCCGTCGCCGAGGTCGGCACCGTCCTTGCCGCCCAGGCGGCGGCCGCCGCCGTGCATGGGTCGGAGGCCCTGCGGGGCTACGTCGTCGCCCTGTGCGCGGCCACCCGCGACGATCCCCGCTTGGAGCTGGGCGCCAGCCCGCGGGCCGGGCTGCTGCTGTTCCGCGCGGCCAAGGCGCGCGCCGCGCTGGAGGGCCGCGACCACTGCCTGCCCGACGACGTGCAGGCGCTGGCTCCCTCGGTCCTCGCCCACCGGCTGCTTCCCGCGCCCGGCGCCGCTCCCGGCGACCGGGAGGCGGTGGTCCGCGACGCCCTCGAACGGGTCCCCGCCCTCTAGGGGAACGGTGGACGACGCGCCGCGGCGCGGAGAGGACGGCCGCGGAGGCGCGCGCGGCACGGCGGCGCTGGGCGCCGCCCTGCTGGTCGTCGGCGTCACCTTCGCCTCGGCCTCGCTGCTAGTGCCCGGCGTCGCCCTGCTGGCGCTCGGGGCAGGCGCCTGGGCCTGGGTCACAGCCGCCACGCGGTCGGTCAAGGTCGAGCGGCTGGCCGGGCCCGAGCGCGTCATGGAGGACGAGCCCTTCCCCCTGCGCCTTCGAGTCGATCGCGGCGCGGTCCCGCTGCCGCCGTGTGAGCTCCATGACCGCCTGCTCGCCCAGCCGGCGGCGGTCGGGGGTCGCGGCCCGACCCTGGTCTCGGTCGCGGTCAGCTTCCCCCGCCGGGGGCGGCTGGTACTGGAGCCGCCGCGCCTGGCGCTTCACGATCCCCTGGGCCTCTGCCGGCGCGAGGTGGCGGGCGAGGAGTCGGGCGAGTTGCTGGTGCTACCGCGCCTGGAGGAGGTCAGGCGAGCCGGGGGCGCCGGCGCCCGCGACGCGGGACTTCTGGACGGGCTCGACCACGGCGGCGAGGGAGCGGGCGCCGAGACCGGCGCGGTGGACCTGGAGATGGACGGCCTGCGGCCCTACCGGCCCGGGAGCCCGGCCTCGCGGATCCACTGGCGCACGGTCGCGCGGAGCGGCGAGATGTACGAGAAGCGATTCGTCGCCGGCGCCGACGCCGCCCCGCTGATCGTCCTCGACCCCTCGTCGCCCGAGTCGGATGAGGCCCTGGACAGCGCCGTCCGGGCCGCGGCCTCGCTCTGCATGCACCTTGCCCGCCGGGGCGGGTGCGCGATCCTCGCCGGCGACCGCGGCGGTGCCACCCTTGTGGACCCGCGGCTGCGGACCTGGCCCGACGTCCACGCCCGCCTGGCGCTGGTCGAGGCGGGCTCGCCCGTCCCGGCGCCGCGGCAGGCTCGCGGGCGGGTAGCGACCTTCTGGGTCACGGGCGCCGCGGCGAGCTCGGCCGCCCGCGTGAGCGCCCGCGTGATGCCGGGCTCCTACGTCGTCAGCCCGACGCCGGCCGCTCACGTGCCCGCCGCGTTCACGGTCGCCGGCTGCACCGCTCAACACGCCGCCGCGGCGGCCCGTGGGGCGCCCTCGACCAGGAGGGCTGCGGCGTGAGCGGCGCGTGGCCCCGCGCCGAGGCCGTCGCCGTGGGCTCGCTCGCGGCCCTCGCCGGGTTCTGCGCCTTCCACTGGGCGAACCTGCTCGTGGACCCGCCCGTGCTTCGCGTGGTGGCGATCGTGGCCGTCACCGTGGCGATGGCAATGGGCCTGAGTGCCCTCAGCTTGGGCCGGCGCTCGCGGCAAGCGACCGCCGCCCTGGCGGGCGCGGTGGTGCTGGCGGGCCTGGTCGCGGGCCTGGCGGCGGCTGGGGTGCCGGTTCGCCTGATGGCGCCATGGAACTGGGACGAGCTGGGCGCCGGGATCGCGGACGGCGTCGTCGGGCTGGGCGGCGCGACGTATCCATACCGGGCCGGCGGCGAATGGGAGGAGCTGGTGTTGACCGCCGCGATCCCCGTCGCCCTCGGCGCCTCCGCGGCGCTGGCGTTCTGGCCGACGGGGCGGCGCCCCGTCCCGCGGGCGCCGGGCCTGGCCGTGCTGGTGGCGATGTATTCGATGGCCGTCGTGCTCTACGCGCCGGGAAACACCGCGCTCCACGGCTGCGTGCTGCTGGCGCTGGTGGCCGCCTGGCTCTGGGCCCCTCGGGTGAGCGAGCGGCGGGGCGGGATCGCCGTGGCCGTCGTCGTGGGGGCGGGCGCGCTGGCGCTGCCCCTATCGACCGCGATCGCCCGGTCCGAGCCGGTCGTCGACTACCGGAGCTGGTCCTGGACGGGAGGCGAGCCCGCTGTCTCGTTCGAGTGGAACCACTCCTACGACCCGCTGGACTGGCCTCGCGAGGGGACGGCGATGCTCGAGATCGAGAGCGAGGTGCCCCACTACTGGCGCGCGATCGTGCTCGAGCGCTTCGACGGATACCGCTGGGTCCGCTCCGAGGGCGCCGGCACCTCGCTTGAGCTCCCGAACAAGGTCGAGGCCACCTACAGCCTGGATCATCCCGAGTGGTTCGAGACGACCACGATCACGGTTCGCGAGCTGCGCAGCGGGCTCGTCGTCGGCCCCGGGAGCGCGCAGAGCGTCGAGGGCCTCTCGGGCTCGATCGCCGCCGACGGCACGGTCCTTGCCGGCGAGGTCCCCGACTCGGGCCAGAGCTACACCGTGACCTCCTACGCCCCCGATCCGAGCGCCGAGCAGATGCGGGCGGCGGCTGGCCCGTACCCCGGGGCCCTCAGCCGGTTCACCACGATCGAGGTCCCGACCACCCCGCCGGCCCTCGACGACCTCGACCTCCCGCAGCTCGAGGGGCCCACCGCCGTCCCCCCCGCGACGGAGCACATCGAGGTCCCGCTGCGGGGCGGCGTTCAAGGCAGCGGCGGCTCGAGCAGGGCTATCTCGGCCGCCGGGTACGGGCCGGTGGCACGGCTGTCCGAGCAGCTGACCGCGGGCGCCCCGACGAGCTACGACGCCGTGCTCGCGGTCGAGCGCCACTTCCAGGAGGACTTCTCCTACTCCGAGGAGCCCGCGTCGGGCACCCGGCCGCTGCGCACCTTCCTGCTCGACACCCGCACCGGCTACTGCCAGCAGTACTCGGGCGCGATGGCGCTGATGCTGCGGATGGCCGGGATCCCGGCACGAGTGGTCTCGGGCTTCAGTCCCGGCGCCCCCGACCTCGACGAGGACGGCCTATTCACCGTGCGCGACACCGACGCCCACTCGTGGGTGGAGGTCTACTTCGTCGGCATCGGCTGGGTCCCGTTCGACCCGACGCCCTCGGTGTCGCCCGCCGACCTCCAATCGGCGCCGACCGCGGCGGCGGCCACGCCGGGACGCTCGCCGGAAACCCCCAACGGCCGCGCGCGCGAGCCCGAGGCCCAGGGCGGCCTGCTGGAAGGCTCGCCGGCCTCGGACGGGGGCGGCCTGCCCCGGCTGGTCCCGATCGCGCTGCTGATCGTGACGGCCCTGGCGGCCGCCGCGGCGACCGGTCGGCGCCGGGCCCGATTCGACGCCGCGACCCGGCCCGCTCGCCTCGAGGCGCAGGTCGCCGAGCTGGCCGGCGCCCTGAGCGCGGCCCACTACCGCGCCGGAGGCAGCACCACCCTGCTCGACCTCGAGCGCAGGCTGCGCGACGCGGGCCGCAACGCCACGTGCGCGTACATCAAGGGGCTGCGGGCGTGCCTCTACGCACGAAAGCCGGCGGCCCAGCCCGGGTTGCACGAGCGCCGGGCGGCGCGGCGCGAGCTGAGCCGCGCGCGGGGGCTGCGCGAGCGGCTGCGACTGCTGGCGGCGATGCCGCCCGGCGGGCCACGGGTCCCGGCTCGACCGCGCGGATAGGGTCCGCGCATGATGGCTCTGGCTCCCGCCGAGGCGGCCGCGCGTGTCGAGCCGACCGACACCCTTGGGATTCCGCTCGGCACCGGCCAGCCGGCGGGGTTCCTGGCGGCGCTGGGCGAGCGCGACGACTGGGAGGAGCTTCGGGTCTACGGCGCCCTGTTGCTGGTCGGCACCGAGCTCTTCAACCACCCGAACGTCCATTACCTGTCTGGCTTCTTCGGCCCGATCGAGCGGATGCTGCGCGACGCCGGGGCGAACATCAGCTTCGCGCCCGCCGACTTCCGCCGCTTCGCCCCGCTGCTCGAAGAGCAACGCCCGCGGGTGATGGCGACGGTCGCGGCCCCGCCGTCCGGCGACGGGTGGTGCAGCCTCTCGCTCCATGCCGGGGGCACGCTGGGCGAGCTCCAGCGCGCGGGCCGTGATCCTGGCCGGCTGCTGGTGGTGGAGGTCTCGGAGCGCTTCCCCGCCACGTTCGGCCTCCCGCCCGAACACCCCCACGCCATCCACGTCGACGAGATCGATGTCCTGCTGGAAAGCGACGCCGCCCCGTTCCCGCTGGTCGATCCGCCGCCGACCGACGTCGACCGGGCGATCGCGTCGCACGCCGCCGCCTTCATCGGTGAGGGCGCCACCCTGCAGACGGGGATCGGCTCGGTCCCCTCCACTCTGGTCGGCCTGCTCGCAGACGGCGATCGCGGCGACTTCGGCATCCACTCCGAGATGTTCACCACCGGGCTGATGCAGCTGCACGAGAGCGGCAAGGTCAGCAACCGCAAGGGGCTGTACGACGGCGTCTCGGTGGCGACGTTCGCCGCCGGGACCGAGGAGCTCTACGACTGGCTGCGTGGCAACCAGGACGTCGCGTTCCTCCCGGTCGAGGTGATCAACTCGCCGGACGTGATCGCGCGCAACCGGCTGATGACGACGATCAACGGCGCCATGTCCCTCGACATCCACGGCCAGGTAATCGCCGACACCATCGGCGGCAACCAGTTCTCGGGCATCGGCGGGCACGAGGACTTCGTATCGGGCCCGGCCCTGGAGCTCGAGGATCGCTCGCTTCTGTGTCTTCCCTCGACGGTGACGATCGGCGAGGAGGTGCGTTCGCGCATCGTCCCGTGGTTCGAGGCCGGCGCGGTCATCACGACTCCCCGTCACCAGGTGGACGTCGTCGTCACCGAGTACGGGGCCGCCCAGCTTCAGGGCAAGACGATCCGCCAGCGCGGCGAGGCCCTCGCCGCGATCGCCCACGCGGACTTCCGCGACGGCCTGCTCGAAGCCGCCGAGCGCGCCTCGGGCGGCAGGGCGCCACGGGCGGCGTCGTAGGGCGCCGGCGGACGGTCGGCCTACGGCCGGACCGCCAAGTGCGTCGGATCGTGTCCGGATTCCGAACACGATCCATCACACCCGGCGAATCAGCCTCCTACCCAGCCCAACCCGGTCGACGGACGACCGACCACGCCCCCGAGGCCTGGGGCCGGCCCTGGGCCCTACCGCACCAGCCGCCCGGCCCAGCCGGGTTTTGCGGCCACGAGCTGGACGTCCGCGATGCGGGCCTCGCGGAAGCCGGCCTCGGACAGCGCCAGCCATAGCTCCCACAGCCGCCGGAACCGCTGGTCGTAGCCCCGCTCCTCCAGGTCCTGTGCCGCGGCCTTGAAGCGCTCGCGCCAGTGCCGCAGGGTCAGGACGTAGCTGGGGCTGATGTCGTCGAGCCAGGTCGTTCGCATGTCGGTGTCGCGGGCGATGTGGCGCTGGATCACCTCCAGCGAGGGCAGGCAGCCGCCCGGGAAGATCAGATCGCTGGCGAAGCTCCGAGCTCGCTTCTCTGCCTCGTAGGCCCCGTCCTCGATGACGATCGCCTGGAGGAAGAAGAGCCCGTGCGGCGCGAGCAGCTGAGAGCAGCGCCGGAAGTACTCGTCGAAGTACTGCCAGCCGACCGCCTCGATCATCTCCAGCGAGACGAGCTTGTCGTAGGTCCCGGTGAGGTCGCGGTAGTCGCTGCCCAGCACCGTGACCCGGTCTTCGAGCCCGGCCGCCGCCACGCGCGCCTGAGCGTACTCGCGCTGCTCGCGCGAGATCGTCGTCGTCGTGACGCGGCAGCCGTAGCGTGAGGCGGCGTGGATCGCCATGCCGCCCCAGCCGGTGCCGATCTCGAGCAGGTGGTCGTCGCCGACCAGCTCCAGCCGCCGGCAGACGCGCTCGAGGCGCGCCTCCTGGGCCTCCTCGAGCGTCATCGATTCGTCGCTGAAGACAGCCGAGGAGTACATCATCGAGTCCCTGTCCAGGAACAGCTCGAACAGGTCGTTCCCCAGGTCGTAGTGGGCAGCGATGTTGCGACGCGCCCCGCCGCGGGTGTTCAGTACCGGCAGGTTGCGCAGGCCCGAGAGCGGCTTGGCCAGCGGGGCCAGGCTCCGCCGCACGGGGTCGGCGCGGCGGATCTCTCGGGCGGCGAGCCGGCACAGGCCGACGATGTCGTCGGTCTCCCACAGGCCCTCCGCGTAGGACCGTCCCATGCCGATGCTGCGACGGCGGGCCAGCTCGGAGTAGAACCGCGGCGAGCGAACCTCGACGCGGATCCGGGGGCCCCCCGATCCAAGCCGGAACCCCTCGCCCGACCAGGCCTCGACCAGCTCGATCGTGCCGGTCTTCATCCCGCCGAGGACGCGGTGCACCGCGCGGCGCTCGAGGCGCTCGACGGGGCCGGGAGACGCGGCCGCCCGGGCGGGCGATCGGGAAAGCTGTCGTCCGCCGGGCCGCGAGACCCGGCGCGCCCCCCTGACGGCCATCAGCCGGCCGCCGGGCGTGCGTGGTAGGGAGCGCCCTTCAGCTTCAGCTTCAGGGCGTTCCAGTAGATGCGAGACAGCGTGGCCACCGCCGCCGGCGGGTAGGCCAGCATCGCGCGCGACATCTGGCGGCGGCTCAGCTCGCGCCGGCGCAGCCCAAGGCCGGCCTCGAACACGATCTCATCGCCCTCGGTGCTGACGATCGAGACGCCCAGATCGTCGCCCGGCTGGGTCAGCCGCCAGCGGTACGTCTGCTCCATCGGCATGAACGGCGACACGTGCAGGCGCTTGGTGAACGTGCCCTCCAGGGCGTCGCCCTCGCGCCCGTCGAGCACGTAGGAGTGGCGCTGGCCCCACGGGGTGTTCGTGACCTCCGCGATCACGGCCTCGACCCTATCGCTGTCGGCGCCGTAGAGGTAGTAGAAGCTCACCGGGTTGAAGCCGACGCCGAGGAAGCGGGGCGTTGTGAGCAGGCGCACCGGCCCGGCCGGGCGCGCCCCGGTTCGCTCGGCCACCAGGTCCCGGGCCGCCTCGGACAGAGGCACGGCCGGATCGCCGAGGTGGTCCGAGCGCCGAAAGCGGACGGGCGCCGGCCGGCGCGCGGACCACAGCGGGTGGCGGTCGAGGGCTCCGGGGAGCTCGTCGAGGTCGAGCAGGCACATCAGCACGCGGTAGCGGAACGCGTGCTCGACCGGGTTCCGGCGCCGGTGGCTGACCCAGCCCTCGTACAGGGCCGACCCGCTCACGCCGCCAGCTCCAGCTCGGCGCGGGCGGCGAACTCGCGCCCGCGCTCCAGCGCGCCCAGCGCCTCGCACGCGCGCAGCGCGCTCCAGACGCCGTCCTCGTGAAAGCCCCAGCGCCAGTAGGCGCCGCAGTAGTGGGTGCGGCCCCGGCTCACCTCCTCCCATCGCCGCTGAGCGGCGACGGCCTCCCGCGTATAGACCGGGTGGGAGTACGCGAACCGGCGGATCACCTGGGTGGGATCGATGTCGGCGCTGCGGTTCAGCGTGACCAGGAACTCGCGGTCGGCGTCAAGGGACTGGAGGCGGTTCATGTGGTAGGTCACGGTGGTGCGCCCGGTGGACTCATCGCTGAGGTGATAGTTCCAGCTGGCCCACGCCGCGCGGCGGCGCGGCATCAGCGACCTGTCCGTGTGCAGCACGGTCTCGTTCTCCTGGTAGGCGATAGCGCCCAGGACCTCGCGCTCGGCGCCGGTCGGATCGTCCAGCATCCCCAGCGCCTGGTCGGAGTGACAGGCGAAGACGACGTTGTCGAACCGCTCGGTTCCGCCGGCCCACCCGATCTCCACCCCGGCGTCGTCGCGGCGGACCGAGCCCACGGGCGCCCCGGTGCGGATGCGCTCCGCGAAGGGCGCCGTGATCGCGTCCACATAGCGTCGCGAGCCGCCCGTGACCGTGTGCCAGCGCGGGCGGCCGAGCAGCTGGAGCGAGCCGTGGTTGGCGAAGAACTCGGCGATGAAGCTGGCGGGAAAGGTCCACAGCTGCTCCGGGTCGGCCGACCAGACGGCCGACACCTGAGGCACGATCAGGCGCTCGACGAAGTACTCCGAGTAGCCCCGCGTCTCGCAGAACTCCCGCAGCGACGGCCCGTCGCCGTTCGTTCCGATCAACTCACGCGCCTCGCGGAAGAACCGGCGAAGGTCGAAGAGCATCCGGTGAAACGACGGGTCGATGATGTGGCCGAGGTTCGCGAACAGGCCGATCGGCGTCGCGGCCCACTCGAAGCCGCCTCGCCCGTCCGACACGGAGAAGCTCATCGTCGACGGCTGGGTCTGGACGCCGAGGTCGCCCAGGAGGGCCCGGAAGTTCGGGTAGTTGCGGTCGTTGAAGACGATGAACCCGGTGTCGACCGACCAGGCGCCGCCGGGCGTCTCGACCTCGATTGTGTTCGAGTGGCCGCCGGGCACGTGGCCGGCCTCGAACACCGCGATCTCGTGTCCCGCCCGGTGCAGCTCGTGGGCCGCGACCAGGCCGGACACCCCCGCCCCGATGACCGCCGTCCTCATGCCGCCCCCTTCGGCCCGAGCTTCGAGAGCTCGCGCTCGAGCCCGGCCTTCGCGTTCGCGGCCAGGCGCTTGAACCCGAAGCCCATCGGCAGCTCGAACAGCCGGGCGATGCCCTTCAGGTCGAGCTGGGCGTCGTAGGTGACGTCCGTCCCGGTCGCGGTCTCGGTGAAGGTGATCGTGTCGAGGGAGACGACCGTGGAGGTCTCAGCACGCACGACGACCAGGCCCGGCCGCTCGAACTCGACCGTGTCGTAGACGTATGGCGTCTCGCGGCCGAGCGCCTTCACGACCACTCGGTAGCGAGCGCCGGCGCGGGGGCCGGTGTCGAGCGCGACGGCCTCGGTGACGCTGGGGTCCCACTCGGCGACCGACGCGAAGTTGGACAGGTAGTCGAAGACGACCTCGCGCGGGGCGGGGCTCTTGACCGTGTCGACGAACCGCGGCATCTCAGCCGGCTCCCTCGGGGCTCGAGAAGTCGCCGGTCAGCCGGTCGAGCTCGGCCCAGAGGCGCTCGCGGTCGGCCGCGGACTCGCGCGTGCCCGGAACGCGGTGGGGCGAGCGTGGGCGGCGGTCATGCCACAGAGCGCCGGACCGCGCGCTTGCCTCGGGGGCCGCCAGCAGCCAGACCGCGGTGTCGGCCCCCTCGTCGGCGCCGCGCAGGATGGGGCCCATGATCTTGTGGAACCTCGGGAGCGAGGCGGTCAACCCGGGCGTGTCGGCCCACCCCGGGTGCATCGAGGCGAACGCGATACCGCTGTCTCCCTCGCGCTCGGCGAAGAGCTCGGCCAGGATCACCTGGGCCCGCTTCGCGTGGGCGTAGAAGCGCGGGCCGTCGAACTCGCGGTTGTCGAGCTGGGGGTCGTCCGGCTCGAGGCCGGCGGTGAACATCCCGCCGGAGCTGACCCAGACGACCCGTGAAGGCGCCCCCTCGCGGAGCGCCCCCGAAAGGAGCCGGGTCATCAGGAACGGCCCCGCGACCGCGGTGGCGAAGGTGAGCTCGAGTCCTTGGGCGGTTCGCTCGCGCCTTGGGGTGAGGACCCCGGCGTTGTGGATCAGGCCGGCGAGGGCCGGCACCTCCCCGGCGAAGCCCTTGGCGAAGTCGCGGACCGAGTCGAGGTCCGAGACGTCGCACAGATGGAGGGTCGCCTCGCCCGGCCCGGCCGCCTGGACGCGCTCGCGCGCGGCCTCGCCGCGCTCGCGGTCTCGCGCCAGCAGGTGCACGCGCGCTCCCGCCTCGCAGAGCTGGCGGCAGGCCGCCTCGCCGATCCCCGAGCTGGCGCCCGTGACCAGGACGTCGCGGGCGCGGAGCGCTCCGCTGGGGACCCGCTCGGCCCACCCGCGCGAGCGCAGGCGATAGCCCAGGCGCCCGTAGCCGGGGGCGACGGTGAAGTCGAGGATGCGATCGATGGCTGAGGACAGCATTCGGAAAGTGGATACGAAGCTCGGAGTTGAACGGTTGACTGCCCCCTAGCGGCCCTGAGTATGCTTGCCCGGCCATGGAGAGGCAGCCTCGCCGCAGGGATCGCGCGCGGAAAGCGCTGCTTGCCGTGCTCGTCGCGGGCGCCGGCGTGGCCTCGTTTCCCTCCGGCGCCTCGGCGGAGGTGGAGGAGCACACCTTCCGGCTCCCGCTGAGCGTCAGCGGCTATGAGGTCAAGCAGGACATCCAGTTCGCCGAGCACGCTGGGCTCACCGGTCACATCACGAAGATGAGCGTCGACATCGTGGATGCCGGAGGCGTGAACGTCCAGCAGTACCCGGACAGCACGCCGGTCCCGATCGACCGCCTGATGCTGCACCACATCGTCTTCCTGAACACCGGCAGGGCGGATCAGACGTGTTCCCCCACCCACCTGGCCTTCGACGGCGTCTCGACCTTCCCCGCCATCGAGCGTTTCTTCGCCGCCGGCGAGGAGAGGGCGCGCATGGCGATGCCGCCCGGCTACGGCTACCAGCTCGGGCCCAGGACCAACGTCTGGGCCGTGAACTACATGGTCATGAACCACAAGGCCGCCTTCGATTCGGCGTTCATCGAGTACAAGGTCACGGTCGACGACGGGGTGGGTCGCGAGACGCCGATCCAAAGCGCGAAGCCGTTCTGGATGGACGCCGAGAACTGCAAGGCCGACCCGATCTACAACGTCCCGGGCACCGGGCCGGCGGACTCGGTCGACGAGAACGTCAACGACTTCATGGTCGATCCTGCGCGACTCGGAGCCTCGGGGGGAAGGATCGTGGCCGGCGCCGGGCACGTGCACGGCGGCGCCGAGAGGCTGGAGCTGAGCCAGCCAACGTGCGGCGACCGGACCCTGGCCGAGTCGATCCCGACCTGGGGGCGCAAGGACCACCCCTTCTACAACGTCAGGCCGATCCTCCACGAGCCCGGCCCGATCAACATGACCGCGTTCGAGACCGAGCAGGGCTTCCCGATCAGGGCGGGCGAGCCGCTGCGGATGAGCTCCGTCTACGACGACGCGCGCCCGCATACGCGCGTGATGGGGATCATGATCATCTACATCGCCCCTGATGCGAGCGTGCCCGCGGACGTCTGCTCCGCGCCGGCGCCCACCGACGTCCATGTCAGCGACAGGCCGGACGGGCGCACGAAGGGGCCGGTGAAGTTCAAGGTGCCACTGACCGGCCTGGACGAGGACGGCAACGCCGTCGAGATCAGCCGGCCGCCCGGCAAGACCAAGCGGGTCGGGCCGGGCGCCACCCTCGATGTCGGCGACAACTTCTTCCGCCAGAAGAACGTGAGGATCGACAAGGGCGACAAGCTCAACTGGAAGTTCGACTCCAGCACGCTCCACAATCTGACCCTGGCCAACGGCCCCGAGGCGATCGGCTCGCCGAACATGAACGGCGACCGAACCTACTCTCGGCGCTTCGACAGGGCGGGCACCTATCGCCTCTTCTGCGGGCTGCACCCGGTGCAGATGAGCGAGCGCGTGGTCGTCAAGTAGCCGGGCGCCGCCCCATCCGGCGACTACGATCCGGCGCCAGGTAGAAGCCTTTGGCGCCGTCCTGGTTCACCACCGCCCGCGAGGCCGTCGAGCGCAGGCTCGATCCGGTGCTTCAGACCACGTACGCGGGGGCGCTACGCCGGGCGCTCGACGCCGGGATGATCGACAGCGCCGCCTCGCTGACCTACTACCTGATCCTGTCGCTGGTCCCCTGCGTGACCCTGATCGTCGGCCTGATCGGGATCGTCGGCAGCGACCCCGAGACCACTGATGCGATCCTCGAGGTCGTCGAGAACGGAGGGTCGGCCGAGGCGGCGGAGACGGTGCGCGGCGGCTTGCAGAAGGCGCTCGAATCGGAGGCCCGGTCGGGCACCGCGCTTGGGATCGGCGTCGTCGCCACCCTCTACGTCGCGTCGCTCTACGTCTCGGCCTTTACCCGGGCCAGCGCCGGGATCGGGGGCGGGAGCCGCCGCAGCACGCTTCGTAGCCGTCCGCTCCAGGTGCTGGTGACGTTCGCCGGGGTGATCCTGCTCGCGCTCGCCCTCGTGCTGCTGGTGCTCTCGAAGCGGATCGCCGAGGCCCTGGCCGACGCGACCGGGGTCGAGCTCTTCTCCGAGGAGCTGTGGCCGGTGGCGAAATGGGGCGGAATCGTCCTCTGCCTCGTCGCGATCGTCGCCGGCCTCTACTCGCTCGACCCCACGCGCGAGCGCCGCTGGCCGCCGCGGCCGACCAGGGGGACCGTGGTCGCGGTGGGCCTGTGGCTGACCGCCACGATCGGCTTCGAGATCTACCTCCGGACGCTGGCCAGCTACGACCAGACCTACGGCGCGGCGCTGGGGGGCGTGATCACCTTCCTGGTCTGGGCCTGGCTGACGAACATGATGCTGCTCTACGGGGTGGCGATCGACCAGGAGCGACGGGAGCGAGAGGCTCGCTTGGAGAACGGCGCGCCGGGGTAGGGCAGCCGGATGGAGCACGCGCTCGAGACCCTCACCCGCGGCAACGTCGCGGAGGTCAAGATCGTCCTGGTCTCGGTGGCGGCAGCGCTGGCCGTCTATCAGGTACTGCTGACGTAGGGGAACCGGCGCGACGCCGTTTGGCGTGGGTTAACGTCGCACCTCGGATGGTGGCCGCGATGTGGGGAGCATTGGCTGGACGCACCGCCCGCCTGGGCGGCGCCGCTGCCCTGCTCGCTTGCGCCGCAGCGATGGCCGCCGCTCCGCCCGGAGCCGTCGCCTCGACGGCCTCGGCCGAGGACCGCTACTCGCTCGTCCACGGCTGCTTCGGCCTGCGCTCGGTCGCCGACGGCGGCTACGTCGCCAAGGCGGGCGACGGCTACGACACGGCCGCCGGCTCGCTGTCCGGCGCCGAGCCGTTCCGGATGCAGGCGACCGACCTTGGCAAGTACCTGCTGTACGGCGCCGCCGAGGACTTCCTGGCGGTCGATGCGACGCCGGTCGTCGGCGGGATCGCCTCGGCCGACGCGCCAAGCGACGACTCGGACTGGACCGTGGACGAGGCGGGCTCCGCCTTCACCCTGGTCAACGAGGCGCATGCCAGCCAGCTGGCGGTCGACGAGGCCGGCGCGCTGGTAGCGGTCCCGGGCGGCTCGGCCGGCCAGGCCGGCCATTTCGCCTTCGAGGAGCGAACCGGCTGTGCGACCTACCCCGAGGTGGACGTGAACGTCAGCGGCGACCCGGTGACCGGGAAGCAGCCCTACGGCGAGGTCTCGGGCCTGCTGGAGGGCCACATGCACCATATGGCGTTCGAGTTCCTGGGAGGGGACGCTCATTGCGGGCGACCCTGGCACCGCTTCGGCGCGCCGTTCGCGCTGCGCGACTGCACCGACCACGAGCCGAACGGATGCGGGGCGGTCCTCGAGAACGTCCTCTACGGCGAGCCGGCCCGCTGTCACGACACCACGGGGTGGCCCGAGTTCACCGACTGGCCGGACCCGAACTCGCTGACCCACGAGCAGTCCTACTACAGGTGGCTCGAGCGGTCGTGGCGCAGCGGCCAGCGGATCTTCGTGAACCTGCTGGTCGAGAACCGCGTCCTCTGCGAGGCCTACCCGATCAAGCACAACAGCTGCGACGAGATGGACAGCGTGCTGCTCCAGGCGCAGCGGATGCAGGAGCTCCAGGACTACATCGACGCCCAGAGCGGCGGCCCCGGCGAGGGCTGGTTCAGGATCGTCCGCAACCCCTTCCGGGCGCGCAAGGTGATCAACCAGGGCAAGCTGGCCGTGGTGATGGGCATGGAGGTCTCGGAGCCGTTCGGCTGCCGGCTCCAGCCGCCCAACCAGACGCCGGCCTGCGAGGCGGAGGACATCACCGGCTGGCTTGACCAGCTCCACGAGCTCGGCGTCCGCCAGCTGGAGATCATCAACAAGTTCGACAACGCCCTCAGCGGCGTCGCCGGCGACGACGGTGACGTCGGCGCCGTCGTGAACTCGGCCAACTTCGCCTCCACGGGCAGCTTCTGGGAGCTCGACGACAACTGCCCGGACGCCGAGAACCACGACCACGCGCCAACGACGCCCGCCCACAACGACGACCTGATCATCGCGAACGGGATCGAGGAGCTCCTGCCCGGCCAGCAGCTCCCCGTCTATCCAGACCCCCCGCTGTGCAACCAGCTCGGCCTGTCCGGCCTGGGCGAGCACGCCATCGGCGAGATCATGGAGCGGCGAATGGTCTTCGACCCCGACCACATGAGTGTGGTCGGCCGCGACGAGGCGCTCGACATCGTCGAGGCGGAGGAGTACCCAGGCTTGATCTCGTCGCACAGCTGGAGCACCCCCAACACCCTGCCGCGGATCTACCGGCTGGGCGGCGTGATCACGCCTTACGCAGGGTCCTCGGAGAGCTTCGTCCACCAGTGGTCGCACCTGCGGGACGTGAAGGACGAGCTGGGCCGCCAGTACTACGGCGTCGGCTACGGAGCCGACATGAACGGATTCGGCTCGCAGGGCGAGCCGCGCGGCCCCGGCATCCCGAACCCGGTCACCTACCCGTTCCCCTCATGGGACGGCAAGGTGACCGTGGAGCAGCAGGTGTCGGGCGTCAGGGCATTCGACATCAACACCGACGGGGTCGCCCACTACGGGCTCTACCCCGACTGGGTCCAGGACCTGCGGAAGATCGCCGGCGACCAGATCACCGAGGACATGGGCCGCGGCGCCGAGGCATACCTCCAGATGTGGGAGCGGACGCAGGGCATCGCCGAGGTCCGCTGCGACGGCTGGGGCACCCGCAACTTCACCCGGCAGGCGCTGGGCGACCGGATCCGCCTGCACGCCCGGCCCAAGCCCACCTTGCAGCGGGCCGGCCAGCCCGAGGACCGCACCCGCACCTGGACCTGGTGCGCCAACCCGACCGACGAGTCCCGGAAGGTCAAGGCCGTTTTCGACCCGCGCGGCAACGTTGGTCTGATCGCAAGCACGCTTCCCCAGCACGGCATCGCCGGCGCGGCGCCCGGCGAGAACCTCTCGGCCCTGCCGCGCCGCGGCCGAGCAGCTGGGCGGCGGCGTCTACACCGCGGACGCCGGCAACGGCCGCCGCCACGTGTGGGTGGCCGAGGGCGGCCGGATCACGGCGACCGGCCTGGCCCGGCCCGCGATCTCAATCGGGGACTACGTCGAGCTCGCCGACCTGCCGTAGGCGATCGTCTGCGGCATCGCGCATGAGTCCCCGCATGGCGGGACCGCGGCGCCATGACAAACGGTGATTGGGGCGACCCGCCAGCACGTACTCGCGCTCGTCGAAGCGCGAGGTCTGCCGGCGGAAGCGGAACGTGTAGTCGGGCCACAGCGTGGTGTTGCGGCCACTCGAGTCCAGGTACCAGCTGCGACAGCCCCCCTCCGACCAGACGGCCCCGTCGAGCATGCCCTGGAGCTTGCGGTTGAAGCTCTCCTGCGCCTCGGGCCTGGGCTCGGCCGACCAGACGCCGCGCCGCTTGATCGCGGCCAGGGCCTTGCTGACGTAGTGGGCCTGCGACTCGATCATGTGGACGATCGAGTTGTGCCCAAGCCCGGTGTTGGGCCCCAGCAGGAAGAACAGGTTGGGAAACCCGGCGATCGCGGTACCCCGGTGCGCCTGCATGCCGCGCTCGTTCCAGACGCTCTCCAGGTCGGCCCCGCCACGGCCGCGGATCCGCGTGCCGGTGAGCATGTCCTGCACGTGGAAGCCGGTCCCGTGGATGATCACGTCGACCGGGAGCTCGCGGCCGTCCGCGGTGACGATCGAGTCCTCGGTGACCCGCTCGATGCCATCGGTGACCAATTCGACGTCGTCGCGGTCGAGCGCCGGGTAGTAGTCGTTGGAGATCAGCACCCGCTTGCAGCCCATGACGTAGTCGGGGGTCACCCGGCGGCGCAGCTCGGGGTCGGAGATCTGGCGGCGGATATGCAGCCGCCCCAGGCGGCCGGCCAGCTTGAGGATCCGGGGCTGGGCCGTGAACGCGACCACCCGTGACTCGAGCGCCCAGTAGATGAAGCGGCGGTAGGCGCGCTGGACCGACGGGAACCGGCGATAGATCGCGCGCTCGCGCCTGCCGATCGGCCGGTCGCGCTTCGGGATCACCCACGGCGCGGTTCGCTGGAAGACGTGGACGCGCTGGGCATGCGGCGCGATCTGAGGGACGAACTGGATCGCGCTCGCCCCGGTGCCGATGACGGCGATGCGCTTGCCCGCCAGCTCGGCGTCGTGGTCCCATTCGGCCGAGTGGAAGCTGGGGCCACGGAAAGAGTCCAGCCCGGGCACGTCGGCGTAGGACGGGTTTGACAGCCCGCCCATGCAGCTGATCAGGATCCGCGCCGTCAGGACCTCCGAGCCGTTCACCTCGACCCGCCATAGGCCCGCGTCCTCGTCGAGCGCCGCCCCGGTGACGGTCGCGCCGAAGCCCAGGTGGGGCCGCGCGCCGATGTCCGTCGCGCAGCGCTCCAGGTAATCGCGGATCTCGTCCTGGCGAGCGAACATCCGCGACCACTCGGGGTTTGGGGCGAACGAGAAGGAGTAGAGGTGGGACTGGATGTCGCAGGCGCACCCGGGATAGTGGTTGTCCCGCCAGGTGCCCCCCACCGAGTCGCCGCGCTCGAGGATCACGAAGTCGTCGTTGCCATCGCGCTTCAGCCGGTGCGCCATCGCGAGGCCGGAGAAGCCCGACCCGATCAGGATCACGTCGTGGTCGGCGGGCGGCGAGGGCTCCGTATCGTTGTTCGCGCTTTGTTTCACAACTGTAACTTACAGTACTGTAGCATGAGCTCGGCGCCGATGAACCCACCCGCCGACACCCGCTCCGCCCCCGCCCGCGGCCGGCGGATGAGCTCGCCCGAGCGGCGCGACCAGATCCTCGACGCCACCCTCGCCCTCGCACAGGAACGCGGCTTTCACTCCGTGTCGATCGACGGCGTCGCCAGGGCGGCCGGCATCTCACGCCCGATCGTCTACCAGCACTTCGGCGACCTGCCCGGGCTGCTCCACGCATTGGTCGACCGCGAGGGCGAACGGGCCACGGTCCAGCTTGCCGAACTGCTTCCGACGACCGTCGAGCCCGATCCGCGCGAGCAGCTCGTGAGTGCTCTCGGCGCGTTCCTCGAGGCCGTCAAGGCCGAGCCGGTCCGCTGGCGCCTGATCCTGCTTCCCCGCGAGGGTGCTCCCGAGATCATGCGCGAGCGCTTCGAGCGCGAGCGCGCCGGAGTGACGACCCAGCTCGCCGCGGTGGTGGGACCGGCGCTGGATTCGGTCCCGGGCGCCCCCGCCCCCGACGCGGCGCTGCTCGCCCGCTCCCTGCAGGCGCTGGCCGAGGAGCTGGCGCGGGTGGTCCTGGAGGACCCCCAGCGCTACCCCGTCGAGCGGCTCCTGGAGTACGCGCGCTGGGCGCTGCGGCCGTTCGGCAGCGACCCGGGCTGAGCCGGCGCTAGCAGAACTTGTTGCGCGGGCCGGCGCACGAATGCGCCGTCAGCCGGCGCAGCAGGCCCTCGAGGCGGGCGCGCTCGTCGTCGTCCAGCGGCTCGAGCAACTCTTGCTCGGCGTCGTGAGCGGCCGCCTCGGCGGCCTTCAGGCGGTTCGCCCCGGCAGCGGTCAGCCCGACCACGTGGCGGCGGCGATCAGCGGGGTCGCGCGCTCGCACCAAGAGGCCGTCAGCCTCGAGCCCGTCGAGCAGCGCCACGAGGTTGGAGGGATGGATGCGGAGCGCGCGGGCGAGCTGGAGCTGGGTCGCGGTGCCGGCCTCGGCGAGGTTGTGGAGGATCGCGAAGTCGGCTGGGCGCAGCCCCATCCCCTCCAGCGCCTCGGTCAGGCGGGCGCGCGAGACGTGCGCGAGCCGCACGAACAGCAGTCCGCAGGCCGACGTGTCGGCCACGGGCTTTGCGGCGGTCCGCTGGTTCACGCGTGAAGCGTACCCCGAGGTCATGACGATGGATAATAGTTTGTATTCATAACGATTGCAAGCTATGATTATCGACTCCCCTGAACCCAGCTCCGAATCGAGGCCCTTGACATGGAAACGCTGCTGCTGATTCCCACCGACGACACCGTCGTCTTCCCCGGCTCGACGGTCACGATCGCTGCCGACGTGGGCGACGAGCGACGCGTGTTCCTGGTCCCTCGCCACGAGAACGACTTCGCCTCGGTGGGCACGGTCGCCGAGGTGCTCGAGACCAACCGCCTTCCGGGCGGTCAGGTCGCGGCCACGGTCGAGGGCGTCTACCGGGCCCGCGCGGGGGCGGCCCGCAACGCCGACGACGGCAGCCTGCGAGTCGAGGCAACCCCACACACCGACGAGACCCAGGGCGACGCGCGCACCAAGGAGCTGACGCGCGAGTACCGCGCCGTGATCGAGGAGATCCTCGACATCCGCGGCGCCGACGGGCGCATCCGGGCCTTCCTGCGCTCGATCTCCGACCCGGGCGCCCTGGCCGACACCTCGGGCTACTCGCCCGACCTCAGCTACGCGCAGAAGCGCGAGCTGCTGGAGACGCTGGACGTGAACGAGCGGCTCGAGAAGGCGCTGGCGATGCAGCGGGAGCGCCTGGCCGAGCTGCAGATCCGCCGCCGGATCCACGACGACGTCCAGGAGGGCGCCGAGGCTCAACAGCGCGAGTACCTGCTGCGCAAGCAGATGGAGTCGATCCGCAAGGAGCTCGGCGAGGACGAGGGCTCGGTCGCCGAGGAGTACCGGACGAAGATCGAAGAGGCCGAGATGCCCGACGAGGCGCGCGAGCAGGCCGAGCGGGAGCTGGGCCGGCTGGAGCGCATGGGCGAGTCCTCCGGCGAGTCGTCGATGATCCGCACCTACCTGGACTGGCTGATCGCGGTGCCATGGGCGAAGCGCTCGGACGAGCGGCTCGACCCCGTCAACGCCCGCGAGGTGCTGGATGCCGACCACGCCGGCCTCGAGGACGTCAAGGACCGCATCACCGAATACATCGCGGTCCGGCGCCTGCGCAAGGAGCGGGGCGTCGAGGATGAGGGACGAGGCGCGGGCGCGATCCTGACGCTGATCGGCCCTCCCGGCACCGGAAAGACGTCGATCGGCGAGTCCATCGCCCGGGCGACCGGGCGGGAGTTCGTCCGCATGTCGCTGGGCGGCGTGCGCGACGAGGCTGAGATCCGAGGCCACCGGCGGACGTACATCGGGGCGCTGCCGGGGCGGCTGATCCGCGCCCTGCGGGACGCCGAGACGATGAACCCGGTGATCATGCTCGACGAGGTCGACAAGGTCGGCGCCGACTGGCGCGGCGACCCCTCGGCCGCCCTGCTCGAGGTCCTCGACCCGGCGCAGAACCACTCGTTCCGCGATCACTACCTCGACGTCGAGGTCGACCTCTCCGAGGTCCTCTTCATCGCCACGGCCAACATCGCCGAGACGATCCCGGCTCCGCTCCTGGACCGGATGGAGGTCGTTCGCTTCGACGGCTACACGACCGACGAGAAGACGGCGATCGCGCGAGGCTACCTGTGGCCGCGCCAGCTCAAGCGCAATGCGCTTGAGGACGACGAGGTGACGATCTCGGACGAGCTCGTCCGGACGATCATCAGCGAGTACACGCACGAGGCGGGCGTGCGCAACCTCGAGCGCGAGCTGGGCAAGATCCTGCGCAAGACGGCGACGGCGATCGCGTCGGGCAAGGCCGAGGCGCCGGTCGAGCTGGACCTCGACGGCGTCCGCTCCGCCCTTGGCCGCCAGCGCCACTTCCAGGAGGCAGCTGAGCGCACGGCCGTCCCCGGCGTGGCCACCGGCCTGTCGGTGACGGGAGCGGGCGGTGACGTGTTGTTCATCGAGGCGACCTCGATGAAGGGCAAGGACGACTTCGTCCTCACCGGCCAGCTGGGCGACGTGATGAAGGAGTCGGCGCGGATCGCACTTTCATACGTCCACGGGCATACGGACCAGCTCGGGATCGACGAGGACTCCTTCTCGGAGCGTGAGTTCCACCTCCACGTGCCGGCAGGAGCGATCCCGAAGGACGGGCCCAGCGCCGGCATCACGATGACCACCGCGCTGGCCTCGCTCCTCAGCGGCCGCCCTGTGCGTCACACGGTCGGGATGACCGGCGAGATCACGCTGCAGGGCAGGGTCCTGCCAATCGGCGGCCTGAAGCAGAAGGTCCTCGCGGCGCACGCGGCGGGACTGACCGACGTGATCATCCCCGAGCGAAACCGCGGTGACCTTGAGGACGTCCCCGAGGACGTCCGTGAGGCGATGCGGTTCCACCCGGTGATGACGGTCGCCGAGGTGCTCGAGCTCGCGCTCGAGCCCGAGGCCGCGCCGGTCGAGCCGGTAGCCGCCTAGAAGGACGGCCCGTCGAGGACAGGTCGTAGCCTGTCGGCGTGGAAGCGACCGTCACTGGCCGGTACGGAGCGGGACCCGAGCGGCCCGCCCCGGTCAGCAGCAATCCGGTGGTCCGCATCGGCCAGGACCTGCGGGCGGAGTGGCGAAACCGTGGCCGCTACCCGCCGGGTCCCACCAGCCTGAGCCCTCGCCGCACCTATGGGATCGTCCACGACCCCCTGCCGATCCTCCTGGGATGCTACGAGCGCTACGGCCCGGTCTTCACGACCCGCCTGTTCCACGGCAAGCAGGTCTGGATGCTGGGCCCCGAAGCGAACCAGTTCATGCTGGTCTCCCACCCCGAGAACTTCGTCTGGCGCGAGGGCAGCTTCGGCGACCTGATCCCGCTCCTCGGCGATGGGCTGCTGACGATCGACGGCGCCTACCACGACCGGGCGCGGCGGATCATGATGCCGGCCTTCCACAGCGAGCAGATCGAAGCCTCGCAGACGGCGATGGCCCGCGAGGCCGCCGCGGCGATGGAGGACTGGGGCGACGGCGACGTCGTTGACATCTACCACTGGATGCGCGACCTCGCGATGCGGATCGCGATGCGCGCCCTGCTGGGCCTGGATCCCGACGACGCGAATCACGGGGCAGCCGCCGCCCGCCACTTCGAGATCGCCCTGGCCTTCTACGGGACCGATGCCCCCCAGCGCGTGCGACGCGACCGGCGGAGCGCCTGGCGGCGGATGAGGCGCTCGCGCGCCGTCCTCGACGAGATCGTCCACTCCGAGATCACGCGGCGCCGGGCCCGGCCGGACGCCCAGCGGCTGGACATCCTCAGCCTCCTGATCGGCGCCCGCGACGAGGACGGCTCGGGCCTGTCGGATGTCGAGGTGCGCGACCAGGTCATGACGCTGATGTTCGCCGGCCACGACACGTCGACGTCGACCGTCAGCTTCCAGCTCTACGAGCTGGCCCGGAACCCCGTGGCTCGGACGAGGTTGTGCGACGAGCTCGACGGGGCCCTGGGCGGGGATGCCCCGAACATGGCCCAGCTGCACCGCGGGCTCCCGTATCTCGACATGGTCACCGACGAGACGCTCCGCCTTTATCCCCCGGCCTGGATCGGCCCGCGCAAGTCGGTGCGCAGCTTCGAGTTCGCCGGGCGCGAGGTCCCGGCGGGCGCCTACGTCAACTACTGCTCTTGGGCGAGCCATCGCCTGCCCCATGTGTTCGAGGAGCCGGATTCGTTCCAACCGGAGCGGTTTGAGCGCGGGCGAAAGACCGCGCTTCCGCGCGGCGCCTACGTGCCGTTCGGCGCCGGGTCGCGCATCTGCATCGGCAAGCGCTTCGGCCAGACCGAGGTGAAGCTGGTGACGGCGATGGTGCTCCAGCGGTTCCTGCCGGAGCTGCTCCCGGGCCACCGGATGAAGGTGCGCGAGGCGCCGACCCTGGGGCCGGAGGGCGGCCTGCCGATGCGGCTGCGGGCGCGGGCATGAGGCGGCTGAGCCGCCGCGAGCTTGCGGATGGGCGTGCAGGCATAGACTCGGACCGTGCCGTCGCACGAGACCATCGACCTGACGATCCAGGGCGCGGCTGCCACGATCGAGCTCAACCGCCCCGACGCGCTGAACGCATGGAACGAGCAGCTGGGGACCGACCTGGCCGAAGCCGTCCGGGCCGTTTCCGCTGACGCGGCCGTCCGGGCCGTGATGATCACGGGCGCCGGGCGGGCCTTCTCCTCCGGCGCGGACCTGAAGGAGGAGCGCAGCGCCGACAACGGTGGCATTCCCGATCTGGGCGAGCGCCTGAAGACGCTCTACAACCCGATCATCCTGGGCATCCGCGAGATGCCCAAGCCCGTGGTGGCCGCCGTCAACGGGCCGGCCGTCGGGATCGGGTGCTCACTGGCGCTCGCCTGCGACCTCGTCGTGGCCGCTGAGTCCTCCTACTTCCTGTTGGCGTTCGTGAACATCGGCCTGGTGCCGGACGGTGGCGCCACCGCCACGGTTCCCGCCCGCGCCGGCCTGGCCCGGGCAGCCGAGATGTCGATGCTGGGCGAGCGCGTCCCGGCGGCGCAGGCCTTGGACTGGGGGCTCGCGAACCGGGTGGTCGCCGACGACGACCTGCGCGGCGAGGCCGAGGCGCTCCGCGACCGACTGGCCGCCGGCCCGACGGCCTCCTACGCGACCTCGAAGCGCCTGCTGAACCGGCGGTTGCTGTCCGGGCTGGACTCACAGCTCGACGCCGAGGCCAACGCCCAGCGCGAGCAGGGTGGGACCTCGGACTTCGTCGAGGGCGTCGTGGCCTTCGTCCAGAAGCGCCCGGCGAACTTCACCGGCGCCTAGGCCGCTTGCAGCCCGTGGGTCGCTAGCGCTTCTTCTTGCGCAGGTTCTTGGGCGGGTTCGCCTTGCGCTCCTCCGGCGTCATCTGCCGGATCGTGAGCGTGCCGTCGGCTACCTGCTCCTCGATCAGCTTCAGGCGCTCCTCGCGGCGCTTCTGCTGGCGCGTTGCGGTGGGCCCCGTGCCCCGCTTGGGTTTCTCGTCGCCCTTGGCGCCGTCGCCGTCGTCCTTGGCCTTGTCGTCCTTCTTCTCTGCCATCGCTCCCCTCCCCCTAGCTCTCCTCGTTCTCGACGTACGCCTTGAGCTTGCCGGGCATCGTGTCGACCATCTGCTTGCGCAGGAGGTCCACCACCGGGCCGCGCACGACCATGCCCAGCATCCGCCCCAGGTCGACGGAGAGCGTGTAGGTCGCGCGCACGCCTCCCCCGCCCAGATCCTCGAGCGCCCAGCTGCCCTCCACCTCCGAGAGGTCGCCGTCCTCCTGGGCCCACGTGATCGAGCCGGGCTCGTCGTAGCCGAAGCGCAGCCGCGAGTGGAGGTCGCGCACCTTGCCGTCGGTGACGGTGTCCACCAGCACCTGGTTGCCGCCCGCATCGCGCTCGACGCACTTGGCCGACTTGATCTGCGGCTGCCAGCGCGGCGAGCCTTCGACGTCGGCCGCTACCGCGAAGACCCGCGCGATCGGCGCTTGGATCGTCTCGCTGGCCTCTCCCTCGATCCGTCCCATGACCGGGCCAACCCTATGCGCTGGCCAGGTCGAACGCTACCTCGGCCGTGTCGGCGACGTGCCTGGCGATGGCGAACGCCGACGTGGCGCCGGGCGAGGGCGCGTTGCGCACATGGAGCGCGCGCCCGGTCTCCGAGAACGCGAAGTCGTCCACCAGGGAGCCGTCGCGTCCCAGCGCCTGCGCGCGGACCCCGGCGAACGCGGGCTCGACGTCGCCCACGGTGAGCTCGGGCACGAATCGCTGCGCGGCCGCCACGAAGGCGCGGCGGCTGGTGGCGTGGCGAAGCTCGATCGCTCCCGTCCTCCAAAACCGCCGGACCAGGCGCCACGTCCCGGGCCAGCCGAGGGTGGCCGCGAGGTCGCGGGGCCTGACCGAGGTCAGCCGGTAGGCGTCGCGGCCGGGCGCCATCAGCGCCGTCGGCCCGACCAGGACGTCGCCGTCGACGTTCCGCGTCAAGTGCACGCCGAGGAACGGCAGCGAGGGGTCGGGGACGGGATAGATCAACGACCGCACCAGCGAGCGTCGCCCGGGCTTGAGCCGGAGATAGGCGCCGCGGAAAGGCACGATCCGGGGATCCGGCGACGCGCCGGCCATCACCGCCAGGCGGTCCGACCAGGCTCCCGCGCAGAACAGCGCGTGCCCGGCCTCCAGCTCGCCGCGCGCGTGGCGCAGCCGGACCGTCCGCCCCGAGGCCTCGACGCCCTCGACCCCGGCGCCGAAGACGACCCGCCCCCCACCCTCGCGAAGGTCGGCGGCGAGCTCCCTCGCGACCGCGGCGAAGTCCGCGATGCCGGTCTCGGGCGAGTGCAGCCCGGCGACGCCGGTCGCGTGGGGCTCGAGCTCGCGGATGCCGTCGGCGTCCAGGCGGCGCAGGCCCGGCACCCCGTTGCCGTTGCCCCGGCGCTCCAGCTCGTCCAGCCGGTCCAGCTCCGCGGGCGCCGTCGCCACGATCACCTTCCCGCAGCGTTCGTGGGCGACGCCCCGCTCCTCGCAGAACGCGTACATGGCGCCGATTCCCTCGCGGCACAGGCGAGCCTTGAGCGACCCCGGCGCGTAGTAGATCCCGGCGTGCACCACGCCTGAGTTGTGGCCCGTCTGGTGGGCCGCGATCCCGTCCTCGCGTTCGAGGACGCACAGCGACAGACCTGGATGACGTTGCTGGAGCTCGCGGGCGGACGCGAGGCCGAGGATGCCGGCGCCGACGACCGCGATGTCGCAGCGCTCAGGTGCGGTGTCGCCGGCTTCCACGTGCGGGTCGCGATCGCCGGCCCTAGGCCGGCAGCAGGATCTCCGAGATCTCCTCGAGCGCGTCGCCCATGTAGATCGCAAGGCGCTGCATGTGCGGGAGCGTGTCGCGGGCGCCGGTGAGCCCGAAGTTGAGCGTTCCCGCGTAGGAGAGACAGGTGATGTTGAGGGCGTTGCCGTGGAGGAGAAGCGACAGCGGGAACAGCGCGTCCAGCCGTGAGCCGTTGAAGTAGAGGGGCTCGGTGGGCCCGGGGACGTTCGAGATGCCGGCGCTGAACGGGATCGGGGCGCGCCCTCCCAGGCCGGCCATCAGGCCCGCGATGTAGGGGCCGTTCAGCAGGAGCGTGTAGGACGTGCGAGCCTCGGGCGGCAGCTCGGCCAGGTGGCGCTTGGCCTCCGTGGTCGAGCGCTGGATCGCCTCGATCCGCTCGCGCGGATCGGCGACGTTCGTGCCCATCTCGGCGACCATCATCCCGATCGCGGTCCCCATGCTCTCGTCGTCCGGGTCGCGCAGGTTGACGGGAATCCCTGCCGTCAGCGGCCGGTCGGGAAGGTGGCTGTGTTCGGTCAGGTAGCGGCGCAGAGCGGTGCCGCAGAGGTACAGCACGAGGTCGTTCAGCGTGCACCCTGCCGCCGCGGCCACGTCCTTCATCCGCTGTAGCTCGTACTGCTGGGTCGCGAAGCGGCGCTGGCCCTCCAGCCGGCCCCCGAGCGCCGAGCTGGGGGCGCGGTAGGGAGCCTGCAAACCACCGTCGTCGACAGTGGCCCGGCCAAGCTGGAGCGCGGCTCTGCCCAGGCCGGCGGCCGCGGTGACGCCGCCCCTGGCGGCACCGATCAGCCCGTCGAGCGGGCCGCTTCCGTTATCGCTGCGCCGGCTGCCCTTGTCCCCCGCCCCCACCGCCCAGAACGCCGGCATGTCACGCTCGCCGGGATCGCTCGAGAGGGCGCGCAGGATCATCCGCATGCCGCTGACACCGTCGACCAGCGAGTGGTGCATCTTCACGTAGAGGGCGAACCGGTCGTCCTCGAGGCCCTCGATCACGTGGACCTCCCAGAGCGGACGATGGAGGTCGAGTTGGTGGCTGTGCAGGCGCGAGACCAGGATCCCCAACTCGCGCTGGTCGCCGGGGTGGGGCAGGGCCGAGTGGCGCACGTGGTAGGAGAGGTCGATGTCGCGTTCCTCGCGCATCAACGGCGTCTTCGAGCCCAGCACGGGCGCCTGAACAAGGCGGAGGTTCCACGGCGGCGGGATCGTCTGCGCCCCGCGCATCCGCTCCAGCTCGCGCCGCAGATAGTCGGGGGGCGCGTCAGCGGGCCGCGTGAACTCGAAGAGGCCACCGACATGCATCGGCGTGTCCCGCGACTCCAGCACCAGCCAGGCCGCGTCGAGTGGTGGGACCTGCTTCAAGGCCACGTGCGCTCCTCCGTCCGCGTGGTGTCAAGACCCTAGACCCTCCCGTAGGGTCCCGCGCCCATGTCCGAGACGCCGGGCGCCATCTTCCTTCGCTTCCTCCGCTTCGGCGCGCTCGCCTGGGGCGGGCCCGCCGCGCAGATCGCTCGCCTGAAGGAGGAATGCGTCGACGAGGACCGCTGGGTCGACGAGGAGACGTTCCGGCGGACGCTCGCCGTCTACCAGGTGCTCCCGGGGCCCGAGGCGACCGAACTCTGCATCTACTTCGGGAGGCTTCGCGCGGGGCGGCTGGGGGCGTTCCTTGCAGGCCTGGGGTTCGTCCTGCCCGGGTTCCTGCTGATGCTTGGCCTCACCGTCCTCTACGTCGAGGCCGACTTGGCCGGCCATCTCGACGAGATCTTCTACGGGCTTGCGGCCGCCGTCGTCGCCCTGGTGGCCCGGGCGCTGATGCGATTGGGCTCAGGGTTCCTGACCGACGTGCCGCTGGCGCTGATCGCCGTGGTGGCGTTCGCGCTGACGGCGTTCGCGTCGGTGGGGTTCGTGATCGTGCTCGTGGCGGGCGGACTCGCCTACGAGCTGTGGCGCCGTGGCGGCGTGGCCGGGCGAGTGCGCTCGATCGACCCCAGCCTGCCGGTGATCGCGGCCGTGACGCTCGCCGTGGCGCTGCCGTTGACCGCCGAGATCTTCCTCGAGGGGCTGAAGGCCGGCCTGCTGACCTTCGGCGGCGCCTACACCGTGATCCCGTTCCTCCAGGAGAGCTCAGTCGAGACCCAGGGCTGGCTGACCGAGAGCCAGTTCGTCGACGGCCTCGCCCTCAGCGGGGCGCTGCCGGCGCCGCTGATCATCTTCTCGACCTTCGTCGGCTACCTGGCGGGAGGGCTGGCGGGCGGCGTGGCGATGACCGTCGCGATCTTCCTCCCCGCGTTCGTCTTCCCGATCTTCCTCCACCGCCAGCTCGTGGCCGTCGCCGAGGACACGCGCGTCCGCCCCTTCCTGCTCGGGGTCGCCGCGGCCGTCGTCGGGCTGATCGGCGCCGTCGCCGTGGACATCGCCGAGACGAGCATCGTCGACGTCCCTGCCGCCCTGATCGCCCTCGCGGCCTTCGCCGCCCTCACACGGTGGCACTCACGGCTGACCGTCGTGTGGGTGGTGCTGGGCTCGGGCGCGGTGGGTGCGGTGCTCCAGCTGACCGTGCTTTAGGCGGGCCCCCGGATCTTGAACCCCGAGGGCGCGCCGGAGCGCGCCCTCGAGGCACAGGGGTCGTTGCTGCGGCTAGGCCGCGGCGCGCCAGCCGGCGAGCGACTCGTCGGCCTGAAGCCGGCGGAGGGCTCGGGCCTCGAGCTCGCGGGCCTCGGCCTGCGTGACCTCGACCTCGCGGGCGGCCTCGCGGAGGCTTCGCGCCTCGCGGCCGCCGGTGCCGAAGCGGGCGATGATGATGCGCCGCTCGTTCTCGGGCAGCTTCGCGAGGGCGGCCTGGACCGTCTGCTCCTGCTCGTGCTCGAGCACCTCCTCCTCGAGGTCGGCGGTGCTCTCGGCGACCAGCTCGCCGAGCGTGGTGTCGTCCTCGCCCACGGTGGCGTCGAGGCTGGTCGTGACCCGGGTCAGGTCGCGGATCGCCATCACCTCGTCGAGCGGCAGCTCCGTCTCGTCGGCCACCTCCTCGTCGGTGGGGGCGCGGTCCAGCTTCGTCGTCAGCTCGGTGGTGACCCGGTTCACGGTGCGCTCGCGCTGGGCGATGTGCGCGGGAATGCGCACGGGGCGGCCCGTGTTGTCGAGGCCGCGCTGGATCGACTGCTTGATCCAGAGCACCGCGTACGTCGAGAACTTGTAGCCGCGGCGCCAGTCGAACTTCTCGGCGGCGCGAATCAGGCCCAGCATCGCCTCCTGGACGAGGTCGCCCATGTCGAGTCCATGGCCCTGATAGCGGCGCGCGAACTTGATCACCAGCCGCAGGTTCGAGTTGATCAGGCGCTCCTTGGCGGCGAGATCGCCGCGCTCGATCGCCTGGGCGAGCTCGACCTCCTCCTCCTTCGTGAGCAGGGGGTAGCGCATCGCCTGGTTGATGAACAGTTGCAGGCTGTCGGTGGTGGGCTCGGCCGCGTCGTGCGCACGCGTACGCCGATCGCGCGTGGCGGCCTTGGTGGCTCCTGTCTGGTTGTCGTGCTCGCCGCGAGTGCGGCGGGCGTCGCTGCGCTCGGTCGCAGCCCCTCTCTTGCGAGGCATCTTGCTCCTTCGTTGCGGTACTTCCCCTGCCACGGACCGTTATGCGAGGTCCGCGGAAACCCCCCCGTGCTTCAGAAAGTATAGCGCGGAACGCTTGTTCGCGCAAGCACGTCGTTCACGCCTGCGCCAGGAGGGAGAGGGCTTATACCCGGGATGCCCCTCCCCCATACATCAACCAGGCGTGAGTGAGCCGTCGCGCGAACCGTGATGTCACCGATCGGCGTCCCGCGGCGGTATGAGAGGGTGATCGCCCGTGCGCATCCACCACCTCAACTGCGGCACGCTCTGCCCGTTCGGGGAGCGACTGATCACCGGCGAAGGAGGCTGGGGCGCGGCCGAGATCGTCTGCCACTGCCTGCTGATCGAGGCGGACGATGCCCTCATCCTGGTCGAGACGGGGTTCGGCCGCGACGACGCGCGTCACCCCTACCGGCGCCTGGGCGCACCCTTCAACCTCGCCGTGCGGCCGAAACCGCGCGTCGAGGAGACCGCGTTCGAGCGCATCCGCGCCCTGGACCTCGATCCAGCCGACGTCCGCCACATCACGGTCACGCACCTCGACCTCGACCACGCCGGCGGCCTGCCGGACTTCCCCGCCGCCGAGGTCCACGCGTTCGCCGCCGAGCAGCGCGCCGCCCTGGACCCAAGCCTGCGCGAGCGTCCCCGCTACCGGCCCCCGCACTTCGCCCATGGTCCGAGATGGGTGACCTACGAGGCCGGCGGCGACAGCTGGTTCGGGTTCGAGAGCGTCCGGGTGATGGACGGCGTCGACGCCGAGATCGCTCTGATCCCGCTGGCGGGGCACACCCGCGGGCACGTCGCGGTCGCGATCCGCGACGGCGATAGCTGGCTCTTGCATTGCGGGGACGCCTACTTCCACCACGAGGAAGTGGCGACGCCGCCTGCCTGCCCGCCGATGCTGCGCGCGTTCCAGGTGATGATGGCCTTCGACAACGGGCAGCGCAAGCGAAACGCCGAGCGCCTGCGCGAGCTGGCCCGCGGCAACGGCGACGAGATCACCCTGTTCTGCGCCCACGACCCGGTGGACCTGCGGGCGTTCGCCGCGGCCTGAGCGCGGCCCCTCAGGCCAGCTGGAGCTGCGGGGCCTCGAGGTCCAGCAGGGCGCGCTTTCGCTCGAGCCCGCCGCCGAAGCCGACCAGGCTCCCGTCGGCGCCGATCACGCGATGGCACGGCAGCACGATCGCCAGGGGATTTCGCCCCAGCGCGGCCCCGACGTCGCGCACCCGCTCGACGTCCAGCCCGCAGGCCCGCGTGAGCTCCTTGTAGGAGACCGTCTGGCCGTAGGGGATCCGGGCGAGCGCCAGGCACACCGCCCCCAGCACGCCGTCGGCCGGGGGCGCGATAGGCAGCGTGAACGACTTTCGCGCGCCCTCGAAGTACTCGCCCAGCTGCAGGCGCGCCTGGTCGATGGCTTCGCTCGGCGGACCCGTCTCGAACACGGCGCCGAAGCCGATCTCGACGATCCGCCCCGCGCGCGCCGTGATGCCGATCGGGCCGACCGGAGAGTCGATCGTCGTGGTGGTGAGGTGCGCAGTCATCGGGCCGACATCGTGGAGGAAACGCAGGACGGCTTGGCCCTGTGAGGTCCGCGCGGCGGGGCGCCTAGGCCAGCGCCTCGACCGCGCTGAGGTTGAAGCGGGTCATCTCAACCAGGTCGTCGACCGCAAGGCACTCGTCGGCGCCGTGCATACCGGCCTCGTAGACCCGGTGGTCGGTGGCGAAGACGGGCGCGAAGCCATAGGCGACGGTGTCGTAAGCCTCGCGAACCCAGTGTGAGTCGGTGAACCCGGTGGAGATCAGCGGCAGCAGGACGGCGCCGGGCAGGTGCTCGGCGACGTAGCCCTCGCAGGCGGCATACAGCGGGGTGTCGGTCGGCGACTGGGTCCCGCCCACGAGAGGCTCGAGGAGCTCGAGCTCGTAGTCCACCTCGCCGCCGATCGCGGCCGCCACGTGCTCGCGGATGTCCTCCTCGGCCTGTTCGGGCAGCGCCCGGCAGTCGCAGACGACATCGGCGTAGGGCGGGATGACGTTCGCCGGCTCGTGCGTGTGGAGCCCGGTGGGCGTCACTGTCAGCCGGGTCATGGGGGGCAGCGTCTCGGCCAGGTGCGGGTGCTGGCGCGCGGCCCAGGCGACCGCCTCGTGAACGTCGCCCGTTGGCGCCCCGGCCGCCGCCAGCGCCCGCTCGATCGACGGCGGCAGCTGCGGCCGAGCCTCGTGCCCCAGCAGCAGCTCGACGGCCCGTGCCGCGTTTCCGACCGCGTTGTCGGCGCCGGCCGGCACGGAGGCGTGGCCCGCGCGGCCCCGCACTCGCAGGCGAATCGAGGTCACACGCTTCTCGCCGACTGCGATCGTCACCACCTTGCGGCCGTCCGCGAGATCCAGCAGCAGGCCCGCCGCCCTCGTTGATCGCGTAGTCGCAGCGAAGGTCGGGCCGCTCGCGGACCAGCCAGGACATCCCGACGCCGGCGGTCCCCCGTTCCTCGTCGGCCTCGGCCATCAGCACGACGTCGCCGGCCGGGCGCTCGTCGCGGCGCGCGATCGTCGCAAGGGCGACCGCCCGCGACGCCAGCTCGCCCTTCATGTCGGCCGCCCCGCGGCCGATCAGCAGCCCGTCGCGCACCTCGCCCGCGAACGGCGGCACGGTCCAGTCGGCGTCGGGAGCGGGGACGACATCGGTGTGGGCCATCAGCATCAGCGACGGCCCGTCGCGATCACCGGCGACCCGGGCCACCAGATTCAGCCGCTCGGGATCCGGACCCGTCAGCTCGCATTCCGCACCCGCCTCCTTCAGGTACTGGGCGAGGAGCTCCGCCGCGGGCGTCTCATGCGCCGGGCGGATTCGAGGTGTCGATCCTGATCAGCCGCTGGGCGAGCTCGACGACCTCGGCCTCGAGCGCCGCCTCGTTCATGCGCCGCGGGCCCGGCGTCAGCTCGCGCACCCGGCTCGACCGGGAAGGCGTCCTGCATCGTCCCGTCCAGCCGCTCGGCCGGGCGGGCCGCCACGAGGCAGTTGAGGACGGCCTCGTGCGCGGCCTCCCAGGCGGCCAGGAAGTAGGGGTTGAGGTCTGCGTTCGTCGACGCGAGCCCTCGCCGCTCGGTCGCGAACGCCAGCCCGATCTCGCCCGAACCCTCGGAGGCGTAGGAGCCCGCCCGTGCAAGTCCCAGCAGCGGCCGCAGGGCGAGGCGGCGGAGCTGGTGCGCGGCGAGCGGCGCATCCGTCGCGCAGACCGTGATGCACGAGCCCTCGTGACCGTCGCGGGCGGGCGCCGGGCCGAGCGAGGTGCCCAGCACGTCGAGGTCGGCTCGCTCGCCGAAGTTGCAGAGCAGCAGCACGCCGACGTGATGCGGGCCCACGCGTCTCGAGCCGGTGCCGATCCCTCCCGGGTACTCGAAGCAGACCATGCCCGTTCCCGCGCCCACCGTGCCCTCCTCGACCTCGGGCGCGACCGCGGCGAGCGCCCGCTCGACGTCGCCGCCAGTGATCGTCCGCGAGTCCGCCATATCGCCGTCGTCGCACTCGCCGACGACGGGGATGATCACGTCCTCGGGCCCGCGCCCCGACGCGCGGATCGCAGCGTCGACGACGGTCCCGAGCGCGTGCGTCCCGCAGAGGTAGACCGGCGTCTCCATCGTCCCGCGCTCCTCGATCTCCAGCTTGTCGGTGAGCTCGCCGAACCCGTTCACGGTTCGGGTGCCCGCCGCCACGGGCAGCGACGGGGGCCTGACCACCGTGATCCCGCAGCGCTGACCGCTCTCGGCCTGGGAGTGGCCCACGAGCACCCCGGGCACGTCGGTGATCGCGTTGCGGGCGCCGGGCTCCAGCCGGCCGACCGGGCCGGCGATGTCGCGCCAGCGCTCAGGCATCCGCGGCTTCGACGCCGGGCGACGGGACCTCCTGGTCGTGCAGGAGGCAGGCCGCGACCTGATCGCGGCCGCCGGCCGGCACCAGCTTCGGGTCCACCTTGTCGCACGGCTCGAACCGGTGGGGGCAGCGCGGGTGGAAGCGGCATCCGGCCGGCACGTCGGTCGCGTCTGGCAGCTCGCCGCTCAGGAGCTCGCGCTCGCCGCCCCCGCCTGGCGTGATCACCGGGATCGCGGTGACCAGCGCCTGCGTGTAGGGGTGCTGGGGGCGCTCGATGACCTCCGCGGCAGTGCCCTGCTCGACGACCCGCCCCAGGTACATCACCGCGATCCGGTCGCAGAGCGACCAGGCGAGGCTGAGGTCGTGGGTGATGAACAGCAGGGCCAGCTCGCGCCGCTTCTGCAGGTCCAGCAGGACCTGCAGGATCTGCGCCTGGACGGAGACGTCCAGCATCGAGACCGGCTCGTCGCAGATCAGGCCGTCGGGCTCGAGCACCAGCGCGGCGGCGATCGCCACGCGCTGGCGCTGGCCGCCCGAGAGCTGATGCGGGTAGCGCTCGGCGAAGCGCTCCGGCTCGAGGCCCACGTCCTCGAGCGCCTGCTTCACCGTTGCCTCGTGCTCCGGACCTGGTCCACGCCCTGCACCACCAGCGGCTCGGCGACGATCGTGCGCACCCGCTGGCGCGGGTTGAGCGTCTGGTAGGGGTCCTGGAAGATCATCTGAAGGCGCCGGCGCAGGTCGTTCATGTCGCCCTTGCCGTCGAGCGCCTGGCCGTCGAGCGCCACCTCGCCCGTCGTCGGCTCGACGAGGTGCAGGATGGCCCGGGCCAGCGTGGACTTGCCGCAGCCGGACTCGCCCACGACGCCCAGGACCTCTCCCTTGCGCCATTCCAGAGAGACCCCGTCGACCGCGCGCGCCGTCAGCCGCTCGACGCGGAACTCGACCGCAAGGTCACGAACCTCCACCAGCGTCCCGCTCATCCGGCCGCCCCCGCCTTCCAGGCCTGGGACAGGCCCTCCTCGGGCCACTCGGACCAGGGCGCGAAGTGGCAGGCCGCGGCGTGGGCCGAGCCGACCTCGCGCAGCGCCGGGTCCTCCGTCTGCAGCGCGCCTCCGCATACGGGCAGCGCGGCCGGAAGCGACACCCCGGCGGCGGCACGCCCGGGTCCGGCGGGCCCGCCGGGGATCGGGTCCGCGAGCCCGCGGCTGCCCCCGATCGATGGCATCGTCTCCAGAAGGCGCTTCGTGTACGGGTGCTGCGGGTCGGAGAAGACCGTTGCGACGGGGCCGATCTCGACGATCCGCCCCGCGTACATCACCGCGATGCGGTCGCAGGTCTCGGCCAGCACGCCGAGGTCATGGGAGATCAGGATCAGCGCCAGGTCCAGGCGCTCGCGCAGACGCTCGAGGAGCTGCAGCACCTGAGCCTGCATGACCACGTCGAGGGCGGTGGTCGGCTCGTCGGCGATGACCAGCGAGGGGTTGCAGGCCAGCGCCAAGGCGATCATCACCCGCTGGCGCTGCCCGCCCGAGAGTTGGTGGGCGTAGCGGCGCCCCGATCGCCTCGGTCAGCCCGACCGTGGCCAGCAGTTCCTCGGTCCGCTCGCGCACCTCGCTCGAGCCGGCCGAGGGCGAGTGGAGCTCGATCGCCTCCGCGAACTGAGCCTCCGACCCTCTGCACCGGGTCCAGCGAGTTCATCGCGCCCTGGAAGACCAGCGAGATGTGGCGCCAGCGCACGTACCGCATCCCCGTCTCGGTGCGGCGCTCGAGGTTGATCGGCTCGTCGGCCCCCTTCAGGTTGAGGGTCATCTTCCCCGTCTGCTCGAGGCCGCCCGGCAACAGCTTCATCAGCGCCAGCGCGGTGGTCGTCTTGCCGCAGCCCGACTCGCCGGCCAGCCCGAGCGCCTCGCCGTGCTGGAGCTCCAGGTCGACCCCGTCGACGATGTACTTGTCGCCCGCGTGGACGTGCAGGTCGCTGACTTCAAGGAGTGGGGTCACAGTTCTGCTCCAACAGCCTCGGGTTGACGTACTCCTCGAACAGGTAGCCGAGGATGGCGACGGACAGGACGAGCAGGGTGATGCACAGGCCCGGCGGGATCACGTACCACCACGCCTCGGCGCTCGGCGCCCCCGAGGCGAACGCGTTCTCGAGCATCGTGCCCCAGGAGATCTGGGTCGGATCGCCCAGCCCGAGGAAGGCCAGGGCCGACTCGGAGAGGATCGCCACGGCCACTATCAGCACGGTGTTCGCGAAGATCAGCGGCAGCGCGTTGGGGAAGATGTGGGTGCGCAGGATGTACCAGTGGCTGGCGCCGAGAGCCCGGGCTCGCTCGACGAACGCCCGCTCGCGCAGGGTCAGCACCTGCGAGCGCACGATGCGGCCGGTGCCCGCCCACGAGGTAATCCCGATGACGAGGATCAGCACGCCGAGGGATGGGGCGAGGATGCTGGACAGCACGATCATCAGCGGGAGCGTGGGGATCACGAGGAACCAGTTGTCGACGCCGTCGAGGATCCGGTCGGTCCAGCCGCCGAAGTAACCGCTGAGGAGCCCGACGGAAGCGCCGATCACCGCCGAGATGATCGCCGCCGCGAACCCGACCACGATCGAGATGCGCGCCCCGAACAGGAGCTGCGAGAGCACGTCGGCGCCGCTCTCGGTCGTCCCCAGCCAATGCTCCGAGCTGGGCGGCGCGAGTGTGTCGAGACTGGACGCGTACGGGTCGTCGGGCGCGATCGCCCTGCCGAAGATGGCCATGAAGATGAACAGGCCGAGCACCGCGAGCCCGAAGCGCCCGCGCCAGCTGCCGAAGATGAGCTCTCGTGCGCGAGCGCCGGTCATGAGCCTTCGCCCGTCATCGTGCCTGCACCCGCGGGTCGAGGAAGAAGTAGAGGAAGTCGGCGGCGAGGTTGGCGAGGATCACGCCTACCGAGAAGACGAGGAACGTCCCCTGCAGCATCGGGAAGTCCTTGTCGGCGATGGCGTTGTAGCTCAGCTCACCGAGGCCCGGCCACGAGAACAGCGTCTCGATCGTGACCGCGCCGCCCGCCACCGCCCCGAACTGGATCGCGGCGATGGTCACCAGCGGCAGGAGCGCGTTTGGCACGGCGTGCTTGCTGACCACCCGGTGCCACGGTAGGCCGGTCGCCCGCTTGACGGTGACGAAGTCCTCGGTGAGGACGTCCACCATCGTGGAGCGCATGATCAGGAAGTACTGGCCCAGGAGCAGGAACGTCATCGCCGTCACGGGCAGGACGAGGTGGTCGAGCACGCTCGCGGCCTCCGCGAACCAGTTCGAGAATTCCACCCCCGGGGTGACCTGCTGTCCCGCCGGGAAGATCGGGATCGCGACCGCGAAGACGAGTATCAGGATGATCCCGATCCAGTACTCGGGCGCCGAGTACGTGAACAGGCTGACGCCAAGCAGGCTGTCGTCGGTTCGCTTACCCCGGTGGGTCGCTGCCTTCACCCCCATCCATGCCCCGACGAGGGTCGCGATCAGGGTGCCGACTCCGACCAGCAGCAGCGTCCACGGGATCGCGGCCTTGATCTCCTCCCAGACCGGCTCGCGCGTTCGCTGGCTGATGCCCAGCTCCAGCGTCACGGTGTCGCCGGCGTAGTCGGCGAACTGGCCGAGCAGGGGCTTGTCGAGGCCGTACTCGGCCCGCAGCTGCTCGATCTCCTGCGGGTCCGACTGCGGCAGGCGGGCGAGCTGAGTCGTCGGATCGCCCAGCCCCCGGAACAGGAAGAAGTTGAAGATCAGCACGAACACGAGCGTCAGCAGCGCCGCGCCGACCTTCCCGGCTATCCAGCGTGCGTTCACCCGGCGCCCCTCACGCTTCCATCTCCAGCGGCTCGATCTCGCGGCGCCCGCGCGCGCGGCCGAACAGGAAGGCGGCGATCGCCACCACGACGGCCCCGATCGCCGCGACGCCGCCGGGCACCCCGGTCGTGAGCTCCTCCGACGAAGCCTCGCCCGGCTCGAGGTTCAGGATCGGCTCGTAGGAGACCTGCTGGCAGAAAGCGGTGCCGGTCTCGGCCGGACAGAGCCGCTCCACCCCGCCCAGCGCGTCGGAGTTGTAGGCCTCGAGGTAGGGGTCGTAGGTGAGGACGATGTACGGCAGGTCCTCCTGGAGGATCGCGACCATCTCCTGGATCACGGCCTTGCGCTCCTCCTGGTCGAACAGGGTGGTCTGCTCCTCGAACAGGCGGTCGTACTCGGGGTTCGAATAGAAGGCGTCCGACGACGCGCCGATCTCGTCGGTCGTCATCAGGCTCAGCAGGAAGCTGGGGTCGTAGGGGTCCCCGCCCCAGCCCCAGATGAACGAGTCGAACTCGGGCGCCGGCTTGCCGTCGACCTTGCGGATCGTGAGCTCGGTGAGCTTGTCGGTGCTCACCACCTGGACGTTGAATTCGATGCCGACCTCGATGGTCTGCTCGGCGATCAGCTTCGCCTGCTGGATGTCGGAGGGCGACTCGGAGCGCACGTACAGGTCGAAGGAGGCGACCTCGCCGTCCTTCTCGCGGATCCCGTCGTCGTTCAGCTCCCAGCCCGCGTCGTCGAGGATCTGGTTCGCCATCTCCGGGTCGTAGGGGTAGTCCAGCTCCGGGACCTCGTAGAACGCCTTGTAGAACGACGGCAGCATGCCGTGGGCGACGAACGCCGTCCCCTGGTTCGCGATCTCGTTGTTCCGCTCGCGGTCGATGCTGTACGCGGTCGCCTGGCGGATCGTCTTGTCCTGGATCGCCGGGTTGAACACCGCCTCGGGGCAGTCCTCCTCCGAGCAGAGGTTGAACGCCAGCTCGGTGAACGCGTAGGTCGGCGCGTTGACGGTCTCGATCCCCTCCTGGCTTCCGAGCCGCTCGAACGTCGCCGGCTCGACCTCGGGGATGAAGTCGATCTCGCCGAGGTCGAGGGCGCGCTCGACGGCGTCCTGGCTGCCGTAGCGGATGAACTGGACCTCCTCGAAGGCCGGGGGCGTCGCCGCGCCACTCCGGGTTCGGCTCCATGCGGGTGATCCGCGCGCGCTCGAACTCGGTGACGATGTAGGGCCCGCTGCCGACCAGGGGGATGTCGGGCTGATAGGCGCCGGTCAGCTCCTTGAGCGGCACCTTGCCCCAGATGTGCTCCGGGAGGATGTAGATCCAGAGGCCGCCGACCATCCGCGCGTCGGGCTCCTTCGTCTCGATGATGACCGTCGTCTCGTCCGGGGTCTTGATCGACTTGACGTTGCCCGTGTAGGCGCTGAACAGCAGCCCGTTGCCGCCCAGCACCTCGAGCGACCACTTGACGTCCTTGGAGGTGATCGGCTCGCCATCCGACCACTTCGCGCCCTCGATCAGCTCGAAGGTGATCGTCTTCTTGTCCTCGGAGACCTCCCAGCTCTCGGCGATGCCCGGGGCTCGGCCCCAGGGTCTCGGGGTCGAAGTTGAGCAGCAGCTCCCAGTTGAGCGCCCAGATCGTGTACTCCTCCTCGTTCACGCCGACGAACGGGTTGAGCGTCTTCGGGTCCTGCGCCCAGCCGATCCGCAGGACGTCCTTGCCGGAGGACGAGCCGGAGTCCTGCGCCGATCCGGTCGAGGCATCGAGGCCCAGCGCCACCGCCGCCACCAGCACCGCCGTCGCGGCCAGGGTCTTCCAACGGTTCACTGCGTCTCCTCCTTGGTCGTCTGGCCCGAGGACTGCCGCCTCGGTCATCTCGAGTGTCTTGCCCGCCCCGTCGATGCGCACCGTGCGCCCCCAGCGGCATCGTCGCCATGTGCTTGCCGTGCCCGCAGGGCACGTTCGCGATCGCCGGGATCCCGAGCGGGGCGATCAGCTCGTCGAGGATCTCCTCGATCGACAGCATCGACTCGGCCGCCTCGGGGACGGTCAGCGGCTTCAGGTCGACGTTGGTCCCGAACACGAACCCGGTCGCGTTCTCCAGCTTGCCGGCGCGGATCAGGTGGTTGATCGCGGTGTCGACCAGGTAGGTCTCGGTGAACAGGTCCTCGACCATCAGGACGCAGCCGTCCGTCTCGCACCTCGTACGGCGTGCCGATGCTCGAGCACAGGAGCGTCAGGCAGCCGCCGACCAGCGGACCCTCGCCCACCCCTCGCCGACGGTGAGCACGTACGGGTCGTCGGGGTCCTCGAAGACGCGACCCAGGGGCTCCGGCTGGAACGCCCGGTGAAACCAGTCCTCGGTGCTCCTTGGTGAGCTCGTCCTTGCGTGCGCGTGAAACGCAGGAAGTTCGGCCCGTAGAAGCTGACCCAGCCCGCGTGCTTGGCGAGAGCCAGGTGGAGCGCGGTGATGTCGCTGAAGCCGCAGACGATCCGCGGATCGCCGACCGCGTCCCAGTCGACCAGATCGTGAAGGCGGGCGACGCCGTAGCCGCCGCAGAGCGTGTGGACCATGTCGATGCCCGGCTCCGACAGCGCCCACTGGAGGTCCTCGGCCCGCTCGGCGTCGGTCCCCGCCAGGTAGCCGTGGACCTTGCGGTGGTTGGGGCCCGAAGACGACGCTGTGGCCTCGCGCCTCGAAGTAGGCGGTGGCCTGCTCGGTCTCCGAGCGGGTCTGCGGCGGGCTCGACGGTGCGACGACCGCGATCGTTGCCTTCTCGGGAAGGGCCGGGGGCTTGACCCTCATCGGCGTCGCCTCCACGGCCTCGGCGATCAGCTCGGGCGCGGCCTGGAGCGAGCCAAGCACCAGCTCGACGTAGGCGTCGGCGACCTCTTCCACGGTCAGCGGGCCGGCGGGATCGAACCACAGCGCCGCACCGGTGCACTGGAGCAGGATCGCGTAGGTCGCCACGTCCGGGTGGGTGGCGCGGCAGCGACCCGTCGCGCGATCCCGGCCCGGATCAGCTCGCCGAAGCGCTCCTGATAGACGTCGCGCTGGGCGATCAGGGCCCGCCGCGGCGCGGGGCGCAGCGCGCGGATCTCGCTGTCGGTGACGAACGCCGCGCGGCTGTGGATCCCGTGGAAGACCACGTGCTCGCGGACGGCCGCCGCCAGTCGCAGCGCCGGGCGCTCGTGCCGGGCCATCGGCCTCGAGCAGCCGCTCGGTGAGCTCGTCCATGAAGTCGTCCTGGAGCTGGACCAGGATCGCCTCCTTGCTGGGGTACCAGTGGTAGATCGCCGCCGGCTGGACCTGCGCGGCGTCGCGATCGCCCGCATCGAGGTCGCGTGGTACCCGCGCTTGGCGAACAGCTCAAGCGCGGCGGCGTGGATCGCGTCCCGCGTCTCCGGGCCCGCGCCGGCTCGACGAGCGGCCGTCGCGCCGCGTCGCGCCCGCCTTGTCGCGTTCGGCGACGCTCAGCCAAGGTGCAAGAGCTCCTTCGCCTGCTCCTGGGTGGCGACCTCGCGGCCGAGCGTCCCGGCCAGGCCGACGCGCCATCTCCACGAGCGCCGCGTTCGAGGGCGCCAGCACGCCCTTGCAGATGTAGGAGACGTCCTCGAGCCCGGTGCGGATACCGGGGGCCCCCATCAGCAGGGCCAGCCCCAGCAGGCGCTGATGATGGCGGCCGATGCAGGTCACGGTCCAGAACGTGCCCGGCGGCAGCGGCCGGACCATCGCGGCCAGCGCCTCGGGCGACGCGTCGATTCCGCCCGGGACGCCGAACACCAGATTGATCCGCATCGGCGTCGGGCAGAAGGCCCTCCTCGATCCAGCGAACGGCGCTGACCACGTGGCCGACGTCGAACGCCTCGACCTCCAGCGCGATCCCGGCGTCGAGAGCCCGCTTGACGATCCCGCGCCCGGCCGGCGGCGGCGTGATGAACGTCTCGTCGCCGAAGTTCATCGAGCCCGACTCGACCCCCGAGATGTCCGGCTTCGCCTCGAGGCCCGTGGTCCGCTCCTCGATCGTCATGTCGTTCGCGCCGCCGGTTGAGACCATCGTCAGCACCTCCGAGGAGGCCCGGATCCGGTCGATCACCTCCACGAAGAGCTCGGGGCGCCCGCTTGGAGTCCCGTCGTCCTCGCGGACGTGCAGATGGGCGACGGTGGCGCCCGCCTCGGCGGCCTCGATCGCCGAGTCGGAGATCTCGTGAGTCGTGTACGGGATGTTCGGGTTGTTATCCCGGAAGACGTCGGCCCCGGTGATGGCGACGGTCAGGACAACGGGATCGCTGTTCCACGCCACGGTCAAGCCTCCGGTCCGGCCGACAGGGCGGCCCTCTCCGTATCGCTGATCGGGCGTGAGCCCCTCGCCTCGGCGTCCCACAGCACCAGGCCGAACTCGGCCTCGACGGCGACGTCGCCGTCGGCGCCCAGGATGCGCTCGCTGGTCGTGACGCTGGAGTTCCCGAGCTCGCGCACGCCGCACTCGACCGTCACCGTCTTCTGCGACGGGTCGATTTCGCGGTTGAAGCTGACCTGGCAGCGGCCCACCACGTACTGGTCGCGGCCGGATCCCGTGCCGGCCGAGGAAGGCGTCCCGCCCCTCCTCCAGCAGAACCAGGACGGCGGTATGGCCGACGTGACCCAGCATGTCCATGTCACCCCAGCGGGTCTGCACCTCGGTCGCCGTCACGCCGGCTCCCCAACCAGGCCGAAGGCATGGCGCAGCGCCTCGGAGCGGCGCACGAGATCCAGGGCGTAGGCGCCGCGATCGTCGGTGTAGCCGCTGCCGACGAGCATGCGGGCGCTCGACCCGATCCCGTCCGCGGCGAGCGCCGCGGTCGAGAACCTGGTCGCCATCGAGAAGAAGAGGATCGTGCCCACGTCCGCGGTGAGGAGGATCGAGGCTGCCTCACACCCGCTCGCGTTGACCACGACGACGGTGAGGTCCGCGGGGGGCGCGCCGGCCGCCCCGAGCGCCTCGATCGCCGCCAGGGGGTCGCGCAGGTCGGCCGCGACGGCGATGTCGCAGAGGCCCAGCTCCCGGACCCGCTCGACGGCGTCGCGGTCGTGGTCGACGGCGACGAGCGTGCCGCGGCCCATTCCATCCCTCGCCGCGGCCAGCGCCAGCTTCCCCGCGTGTCCCGCCCCCAGAACCAGGACCGTCCCACCGGCGGCCGGCGCCAGGTCCCTCGTCTGGTTGGCGGCGGAGCAGACGTCGTAGACCTCGACCGCCGTCGCCAGCGGCATGTCGGTCGGCACGGGTGCCCAACCGGCGCGATCGCAGAGGTAGGCGGTGCCGGCGATCTCCACCTGCGGGGAGTCCGGGTCGAGGCCGGTGACGTCGTCGATGCGCAGCGGGGTGAGCGTGAGCGAGCCGAGCGAGACGACCGGCTCCCCCACCGTCGGCGGATCGCCGTAGCGCTCGCCGACCGCGGCCACGGTGCCGGTCAGGATCCCGCCGGAGTCCGTGTCCGGGTTGTGCATCTTCCCCCGTGCCGCGACGATCTCCTCGATCCGGGCTGCCATCCGGTCCGGGTCGCCGCCGGCGTCCTCGCGGAGGCGCCGGTGCGAGGTGGAGTCCAGGCACAGGCGTTCCACGGCCACCTCGAGCTCGAAGGCGCGCACCGGGCCCGTAGCGTCCAGGCGCTCGGCCGGCTGGGGCAGCGCCCCGCGCGGCTCGAGGACCCGGTCGGCCCCCAGGCGCTGGCTGATCTCCGCCGCGTTCGCATCCTTCATGAACGGTCGTTAGGGAACCTACGGCGGGACCCGGCGGCGCGTCAATCCCCGCGATGGACAACAAACCTCGGCCCGGTGCGCCGTCCCGTCCTGCGGCACTCTGGTATCACCGCCGGCGGTGGCGCTTGCGATCCCAGCCGTCTGGTCGGACGAGCATCGCCGGCACGAGCCCGGCGGCGAGGTCTACGTGGGGGTGCGGACCCCCGGCACCGAGGTGCCCGAGCGCGCCGAGCGGATCCGCCAGGCGCTCGAGGCCGCCGGGGCTCCGATCGTCGCGGCGCGCCGCCATGGCGATGAGGCCCTTGCGGCGGTCCACTCGCCCGAGCTGCTCGCCTACCTGGCCTCGGCGTGGGGCGAGTGGGCTGGGGCCGGGCTCGACCGCGACCCCGGCCAGGACCGGGTCGTCCCGTACCTCTTCCCCACCGCCGGCCTGGTCGGCGACGTCGGCGCGGCCGACCCGGCCTCGCCGGCCGCTCGCGCGGGTCGGTTCGCCTACGACACGATGACGTTGATCGGGCCGGGCACCTGGGAGGCGGCGCGGGCGGCGACCGACGTTGCGCTCACGGCGACTCAGCTTGTACTTGAGGGTGAGGGTAGCGCCTACGCTTGCTGCCGCCCGCCGGGCCACCACGTCAGCCGGACGGCCTTCGGCGGCTCGTGCTACCTCAACAACACCGCGGTCGCAGCCGAGCGCCTGCGCGAGGCGACCGGCGGGCCCGTGGCCGTGATCGACATCGATGCCCATCACGGCAACGGCACGCAGTCCATCTTCTACGCCGATCCGCGGGTGCTCACGGGGTCCGTCCACGTCGACCCCGGCGCCGGCTGGTTCCCCCACCACCTGGGGTTCGCGGCCGAACGCGGCAGCGGCGAGGGGGCCGGCGCGAACCGCAACCTGCCGCTGGCGCCAGGGACCGACGACGAGGGCTGGCTGGACGCGGTCGCGACGCTCGCCGAGTGGGCCGCCGAAGGCGAGGCCTCGGCCCTCGTCGTGGCGCTTGGCGTCGATGCCGCGGGCGGCGACCCGGAGAGCCCGCTCGAGGTGACCCAGGCCGGCTACCGCTCGGCGGGCGCAGCGCTGGGCGCGGTGGGCCTGCCGACGGTGCTCGTCCAGGAAGGCGGCTACGACCTCGAGGCGATCGGCGAGCTGGTGCTCGCCGCGCTCGCCGGCTTCGAGTCGGCGCGTGGGGCCGGCGCCACCGGGTAGCTGCCCCGCGTGTCCACCACGAGGAAACTCGCGATTGGCTTCGGGGTCGGGCGCGTCGCGTTCGCGCTCGCCCTCGCGGCGGCGCCGCGCTCGACGACGCGGCGGTGGATGGGCGGGGCGGCCCAGGTGCCCGGCGGCCGAGTCGGCATCCGCGGGCTCGCGCTGCGCGACGGAATCGTTTCGGCAGGCGTCGTCGCCGCCGCCGCAAGCGGCTCGCCCGTCCGCCCTTGGTTGGCGGCTTGCGTGGTGGGTGACTGCGCCGACATCGCTGCCACGCTCCGCGAGGCCCGGCACCTGCCTCGGGGGTCCGCGCCCGCGACCGTTGCCCTGGCGGGCGGCGCTGCGCTGGCCGGGGTCGGCCTCGCCGTTGCCGCGGACACCTAGCTCCACCCCTCCAGGGAACTGGGGTTGTTTCCCCCCAAAGAGGGGTAGGTTTTCCTCTGTCCGGTGGAATGGGCCACCGGCACGGGGAAGCTTGAACGCGTAACACACGGGATCGAGAGACGGAGAGGGGCTCCTTGCCAAGGACGGTGAAGTTCGTAGTGGCGCTGGCGGTCGTCGGGATCGTCACGACGCTCGGCGCGATCAGCGCCAACGCCGGCCTGCTCGACGACGACGGGATCGACCTTCCCGGCGGCGGCGGCGTTGACCTTCCCGGCGGCGGTGGCGGCGGCGGCGTCGACCTTCCCGGCGGCGGCGGCGTTGACCTTCCCGGCGGCAGCAACGGTGGCGGTGGCGTCAACCTTCCCGGCGGCGGGTCGATCCCGCTCCCCGGTGGCGATGACGGCGGCGTCGTGCCGACGACGCCGGTGACCCCTCCGACCGACGACGGCACCGACGACGATGGCCCTGGCACCCCCGGCGGTGGCTCGGGCGACTCCGGCGGCGGCAGCGACGACGGTCGTGGCAGCGGTGGCCGCAACGGCGGCCGGGGCGACGACCGCGCCCACGACGGCGATAAGCCCCGCAGCGGCAGCGAGATAACCCAGGGCCCGGCACCGCTGCGCAACTCGAACGGGACCCCGACCCTCACCAACCCGGGTCTCAGCGTCGCCGACTTCGGCTCCTCGCCGGTGGGCGTCCCCAACTTCATGATCGACCAGTTCTCGATTCCGCCCTTCCTGCTCCCCATCTACCAGGCCTGCGGGACCCAATACAACATTCCCTGGCAGGTGCTGGCCTCGATCAACCGGATCGAGACCGCGTTCGGGACCAACCTCAACGTCTCGACCGCGGGCGCCCAGGGATGGATGCAGTTCATTCCCTCCACCTGGGACATGTATGGAGTCGACGCCAACAACGACGGCCGCAAGGACCCCTACAACCCGGTCGACGCGATCTGCGCCGCGGCGCGCTACCTGGATGCCGCCGGCGGCTCCGAGGACCTGCGGACCGCGATCTTCGCCTACAACCACGCCGACTGGTACGTCGACGAGGTCCTGCTTTACGCGAACCAGTACGGCAAGCTCCCGGACGACCTCATCAGCTCCCTGACCGGCCTGGCCGAGGGCGCCCGCTTCCCGGTCGCCGCCGACGCGCGGTACGCCGACGACATCGCCGAGCGCGAGGCCACCGGCGAGGAGCAGGCCGGCGACCCCGCGATCCCAACCTCACCTACAGCTCGAGGGATCAACATCTACTCCCGCGACGGGGCGCCGGTCATCGCCGTGAACGACGGGGTCGTCGAGGAGCTGGGCCGCTCCAAGGACCTCGGGAACTACGTGATCCTCCGCGACAGCTACGGCAACCGCTTCACCTACGCCGAGCTCGGCGGCATCGCCGAGTCCTACCCGGTCCCGAAGAAGCCGAAGAAGGGTGAGGAGCAGGCCCCGGCCCACTCCGAGGCTCCCGACGAGCCGGCCTCGAACCTGAAGGAAGAGGAGCAGGACGCGAACAAGGACGGCGACGCAGAGAAGGACGGCGCGAACAAGGACGACGCGGGCGCGAGCGCCAAGGGCAAGCAGGCCGACGCCTCCGAACCCGAGGCCGAGCAGGCTCCCGAGCCCGAGAACACCGAGGACGCCCGCGAGCGCGTCTACGCGTTCCCGGAGCGCCAGGGCGAGATGAAGCCCGCCGACCAGGCCGGCCGGCTGGACGTCGTCCGGGCCGACGCCCTCGCCGTCTACGACCGCCTCGACCGCGGCAGCATCCTTCGCTTCGACCGCAAGCAGATGACGCTGGGCCGGCTCGAGGAGGGCTCGAAGGTCGTGGCCGGCACGGTCCTTGGCCGGATCGGCGAGACCGGGAACCTGGCCCCCCACGTCAACTTCTCGATCCGCCCCGCGGGTCGCGGCGCCCCGACGATCGACCCCAAGCCGATCCTGGACGGCTGGAAGCTCCTCGAGGCGACGGCGCTGTACCGGGCCTCCGGCCAGGATCCGTTCAAGGACTCGAACGCCAGCGCCGGCCAAGTGCTCCTGATGTCGAAGGAGCAGCTCGTGCGCCGGACGCTCGGAGACCCGAGGATCGAGATCTACGAGTGCGGCCGCCAGGACATCCAGACCGGCCAGATCGACCGCCGCATCCTGGCGCTGCTTTCCTACCTCTCCACCTCAGGCTTCCGCCTGGGCGTCACCTCGCTGAAGTGCGGGCACGGCGTCATGACGGCGTCCGGCAACGTCTCCAACCACTCTCACGGCGGCGCCGTCGACATCGCGACCGTCAACGGGCTCCCGATCCTCGGAAACCAGGGCCCGGGCTCGATCACCGAGACCGTCCTCCAGGAGATCCTCAACCTCCAGGGCTCGATGACGCCCGACGAGCTGATCTCGCTCATGGACCTCGGGGGGCCCTCGTTCTCGCTTAGCGACCACGCCGACCACATCCACGTCGGCTACTCGTCGATTGGCGCCGAGATCGGCGACAAGGACCTGGTCACGGACGCCGAGATCCTGAAGCCCAAGCAGTGGAAGCGGCTGATCTCGCGGATCAGCGAGATCGACAACCCCGAGGTCCCGACCGGGGTCTCAGACGCCGCGACTCCAGCCAAGAACAAGCCGGCCTCCGAGGCCCACCGCGGCGAGTAACGCCGCGGCCCGGGCGGCCCCCGGGACCATCGGCCCCGACGATCCTAGGTCTGGGTGACGAGGCCCGCCTCGCGCGCTTTTCGCATCCGGAACGCCAAGCTGGCGCTCCCGAGCGTCAAGGCCAGCCTCGAGGCGGGTAGCGCGTAGCCGGCCTTGGTGTGCGGGGCGTAGGAGACGGCGGCCGAGCCGTCGCTCTCCAGCCAGCCGGTGTGGACCCGCTGCTCCTGGCCGACCATCCTGGGCTCGAAGCGGTGTGACGTCAGGCCGGCGCGCCGTCCGCCGGGCGGGACGGCGCCCGGGGGGACCGCCAGGCGCACGCCCGCCTTGACGCCGTCGATGGCCGTTGCGGGCGCCACCTCGGGTAGGTCGTCCGAGCCGCACCAGCCCAGCAGGGTGTGCGGCAGCCGCTGCGCCTGGCCGGCGACCTTCGCAGCGTCGAGCCGAGGGCCGGTCCCGCCCTTCGGCGCCTTCTGCGGGCCGAGCGGGCCGGCGGGCGGCGCGCCGAAGAGATCGGGCTCGTCGACCGCCTCGTCGTCCGGATGGGCCACGATGCGGTGGACCTCGATCGTGATCGGGACCCGCTGCCAGTAGTAGACGTCGAGCATCCGGCCCGCCAGGCCGGTCTGCCGCGGGCCCAGAAAGCGCTCCCACTCCGGCGTGATCGACTCCAGCCAATCGCGATCGGGGGTGGTCGGGAACGAGGCTCGACCCTGGACGACGACGAATCCCGGCCGGTCGCTGAGGCCATGCTCGCGAGCGTGGTAGGCGACCGCCACACCCGGGTTGCGGCGGATGCGGTCCAGCTTCTTCCAGAGGCCCTGCGAGGTCGAGAGGGTGATCGTCCCGGCGTCGCGGTCGCGGACCCCGAGCGGCGCCATCGGTGTGATCACGACCCCCTTCGCGGGGGTCAGGTAGGCGAACCCGGCAGCCAGGTCCGACGCGAGGATCTCATCGACCTCGTCGCTCCAGCCCACGGTTGCCGTCACGCGCCCGCCCTCATCTCAGCCTGTGACGACCCGCTGCAGGATCGCCGCCATCCGTCCCACCTGGATCCCCACCTCGTGCTTGCGCGCGGCCTCACGCGCGGCCGGGTTGGGCGCCGGCATCGCGGCGGCTCGGTCTAGCGCCTGGCCCAGCGCGGCCTCATCGCGCGGATCCACCAGCACGCCCGCCTCGGCCGGCACGAACTCGGGCGGGCCGCCCACGGTGGTCGCCACCACGGTGCGCTCCATCGCCATCGCCTCCAGCGTCGCCTGCCCGAACGGCTCGATCAGCGACGGCTGGCACAGCACGTCCGAGGCCGCCACCCAGCGGGGGACCTCGGCCTGAGGGATCCGGCCGACCACGCGCACATTCTGCCGGTCTTCCAGCGCTGGCCGGAGCGGACCATCCCCGACGAAGGCAAGCCGGCCCCGGCCCAGGTTCCCGAAGGCGTCGGCGAGGCGGCTCACGTTCTTGCGCTCGATCAGCGAGCCGACGCAGACGAAGGCCGGCCCCTCCCCGTCCCAGCCGAGCGCCTCGCGCGCCGTGCCCGCATCCCGGGGCGCGAACGCCTCGAGATCCACCCCGCAGTCTGCGACCTCGGTCTTGGAGGCCGCCGCCGGGATACGCTCGGCGAGCCTGGCGGCGAGCCAGTTCGAGTTGGCGATAACCGCCTGGGCCCGAGCGACCACGCGGCCCGTGGCCGCCTGGGTCCCGCGGATCCGGCCGAGGTTCGCGACGTCCTGCCCGTGCGCCATGGCGACGAGCGGTGCGCCCGAGGCGAGCGACGCGGCGACGCCGGCGGCGCCGGCGGGAAAGAGGAAGTGGGCGAACACCACATCCGGGCGAAAACGCCGCGCCGCCGTGGCGGCGTTCCGGGTCAGACGCGCGTACTTGACCGGCGAGCCGCCGCGGCTGCTTATCGACGCCACCTCGACCTCGTGGCCCAGCGCCTCGAGCTCCCGCCGCACGGGCACGAGGAAGCTCCCCAGGTCTGGGTTGGCCGCGCTCGGCCACATCTGGGTCACGAGGAGGACGCGCACGGGGCGATTATCGGTGCAACGACGCGTTGAGCTCCTCCAGGAGCTGGCGCAGCTGCCGAATCTTCGCCCTGCCGAGGCGCCGCGTCCACTCCGCCTCGGTCTCGGCGACGAAGTCCCGCGCGATCGCGTACAGCTCGCGGCCCCGATCCGTGGCGCGGACCAGCTTGGCGCGGCCGTCGCTCGGGTCGGGCACCCGCTCGACGTAGCCGTGGCGCTCGAGGTGGACGACCAGCTCGGCCATCGATTGCTTCGTGATCTGGGCCCGCTCCGCAAGGGCGCTCACCCGGGTGCCGCCGTCGTCGAGGTACTGGAACACGTTGCCGTGGGGGGCGCGGACCTCGGGGTGACCCGCCTGGGCGAAGCGCTCGTGGAGCTGAGCCGAAGCGATGCGAAACGGCTCTCTGAGCAGGACACCCAGATTCTCTGGGTGCTCTCGGGCGGAGGTGTCGGGAAGGTCAATCGGCATGGCGCAGGACATTAGACAGCTTACCTGTCTACACTCCCTGACATTCGACAGGCTACCTGTCATACCGGCCTCCACCAGAAAGGAACGAGCAAATGCAATCGATCAGCGAGCACGCCGCGGACCGTCTGACCGTGGGAGCGGAGGAGCTGACCTTCCGCGTCACGGGCGAGGCCAGCGGTGGAGCGCTAACGGCGGTCGAAGTGCTGATGCCGCCCGGCGGCGGTCCGCCCGCGCTCCACCGGCACGAGCCGTTTGAGCTCTACCGGGTCGAGGAGGGGGAGCTCGCGTTCTACCTAGCCGGCGCGAGCGGCGCTGTCGAGCGGACGGTCGCAGGCGAGGGAGCGGTGGTCGCGATCAAGGGGGGCCGCGAACACACGATCCGGAACGAGTCAGACGCCGACGCACGAGCTTTCGTGGTCCTCTCACCCGCCGGCGGGATGGAGCGCTTCGCCCGCGCCGCCGGCGCGTTGGCCGCCGCGGGCGCCGTCACGGCGGACCAGGTCATGAACCTCGCCGCCGAGCACGGGATCGAGATCACGCGGCCGCTCGAAGCGGTGCGCTGATGGCGTACCTGACGCTCGCCCGCTTCCGCGGTGACCCCGACGAGCTGCTCTCGAAGTACGAGAGGGCATCGGCGGTGATGCCATCCGTCGGCCGTGAGCATGGGCTGCTCCTCCACGCCGCGGCCCGCGACGAGGGCGGCATCCTGATCGTCAACCTGTGGCCCTCGAAGCACGAGTCCGAGGCGGCGGCGCGGGATCCGCGGCGCCTCCGCATCATCGCCGAGCTGGGGATCGACCCGGCCGGCGTCCGTCGCGAGCACCATGAGGTGGTGAGCTGGGAGGTGGCCGCGGAGCATTGATACGTTCGCGCGGATGGAAGGGCTCACCGTCGGAGTGCTTGCCGGTTCCCGGAAGGAGAACGAGCGGCGGCTGCCAATCCATCCCCGGCATCTGAGCGATGTCGACGCGGACGCGCGGACGCGCATCTTCCTCGAGCACGGGTACGGAGGGCGCTTCGGCATCGACGACGGCGACCTGGCGCCCCTCGTTGGTGGCGTCCGCTCCCGTGAACAGCTGATGGAGGAGTGCGACGTCCTGGTCCTGCCGAAGCCGATGGCCTCCGACCTCGCCGAGATACCTGAGGGCACCGTCCTCTGGGGCTGGGTCCACTGCGTCCAGGACGAGGAGATCACCCAGCTCGCCATCGACCGCCGGCTGACGCTGATCGCCTGGGAGGCGATGAACCTGTGGAGCACCGACGGCTCGTATGACCTCCACGTCTTCCACAAGAACAACGAGCTGGCCGGCTACTGCTCGATCCTCCACGCCCTCCAGCTGACCGGTGCTACGGGCGAGTACGGACGCGAGCGCAAGGCGGCTGTGATCGGGTTCGGGGCGACCGGGCGGGGGGCGGTGACGGCGCTGGCCGCGATGGGGATCCGCGAGATCTCGGTCCTCACACAGCGCGATGTGTCGGCCGTGGCGGCGCCGATCCACGCGGTCAGGTTCGTCACCTACGCGCGCAACGACGACGGCCCCAGCCTCGAGCTCGACAGCGAGCACGAATCGGTGGCCGCCTTGCTCGCCGAGCACGACATCGTCGCCAACTGCATGCTTCAGGACACCGATGCGCCGCTGCTCCTCGTCACCAACGAGGAGTTGAGCCTGTTCGAGAACGGCACGCTGTTCGTGGACGTGTCGGCCGACGAGGGGATGGGGTTCGCGTGGTCCCGCCCGACCTCGTTCGAGGACCCGATGTTCACGGTCGGCGACCACGCCCACTGCTACGCGGTCGACCACAGCCCGAGCCTGCTCTGGGACTCCGCCACCTGGGAGGTGAGCCAGGCCCTCCTCCCCCACCTCCCCACCGTGCTGTCAGGCCCGCAGGCGTGGGAGGCGGACCCCACCATCAGCCGGGCGATCGAGATCCGCGACGGCGTGATTCAGAACCCGAAGATTCTCTCGTTCCAGGGCCGCTCGGCCGAGTTCCCCCATCCTCGAGCCAATTCGGTCAGCTAGCGCCGGCGCACGCCCTGAGTCGGCGTAGACTCACCGCGGTCGGAGGAGATCGACCGGGGAGGCAGGATGCCTGAGCGAAGCGTCGAGACCGAGGTGGCCGTAGTCGGGGCCGGGATCGCCGGGCTCACGGCCGCAACGGCGCTGGTCCGTGACGGGCTCGACGTCGTCGTCCTCGAGGCACGCGATCGCGTCGGTGGGCGGGTCTGGAACACGGAGATCGGCGGCGAGGCGAACGAGCTCGGCGGCCAGTGGGTCGCCCCCTACCAGTCCGCGATGCACGCGATGCTCGAGGAGCTCGAGATCGGGCTCTTCCCGAGCTTCCGCGACGGCGACCACGTCTACATCGACCCGGCCGGCCACGCTCACAGCTACCAGGGTCACGACGCGCCCTTGGGCGACGCCTCCGAGCGCGCCTACGCCGAGGCGGACGCGAAGCTCGACGCCCTCGCCAAGGAGCTCGATCCCGAAGCGCCCTGGGAGCACCCCGATGCGCGCGAGCTCGACACGATCACCTTCGAGGACTGGTTGCGCCGCGAGGTCTCCGACGACGTTGCCCGGGACCTGTTGCGCTCGTGGCTGGCTGGTGGGTTCCTGGCGAAGCCGGCTCACACCTTCTCGCTGCTTCAGGGCCTGTGGATGATCGCCGGGGCCGGGGGGACCTACGAGCTGTTCGAGCCGGACCAGTGCCTGGCCCACCGGGTGGTCGGGGGCTCGCAGCTGATCCCGCTCCGGATGGCCGAGCGCCTGGGCGACCGCGTCGTCCTCGACGCCCCGGCTCGCGAGATCCGCTGGTCGGACGATGAGGTCGAGATCGCGGCCGGCCAGGCACGCGTGCGGGCGCGGGCCGCGATCGTCGCCGTGCCGCCCAACCTGGTGACCTCGATCCGCTTTCAGCCGGCGCTTCCCCCGTGGCGCCTGCGGCTCGAGCAATCGCTCTCCCAGGGGTCGATCAACAAGATCCTCGCCGTCTACGAGCAACCGTTCTGGCGCGAGGAGGGGCTCTCGGGCCAGGGGTTCGCGCCCTACGAGCTGGTCCGCGAGCTCTACGACAACTCGCCGCCGGCGGCGGGGGCCGGCGTCCTGACCACGTTCCTGGCGGGCGAGAACGCCGAGCGCGCAGAGCGGATGAGCCCGGCTGGCCGCCGCGAGGCCGTGCTGGAGGGCATGGCCAAGTACGTCGGCCCGCACGCGCTGGCACCGATCGACTTCATCGAGACCCAATGGTCGGCCGAGGAGTGGACGCGCGGCGCCTACGGCACGAGCTTCGGCGTCGGCGGGCTGACCCGGTTCGGCGAAGACCTGCGCCGACCGGTCGGGCCAATCCAGTGGGCCTGCACGGACATCGCCGGCCTCGGGCACATCCACATGGAGGGCGCGATCCGCTCGGGCCAGCGTGCCGCCAAGGCCTGCCTCGCGGCGGTCCCGGCCTAAGGACCCGCTTCGATTGTCCGCCGCACCTCGGTCTCCTTCGGCTGTATCCCGAACCCGGTGAGGATCCACGTCGCGCCCGCCGCCTCCCATGGGCTGGGGTCGTCGCCCGGTGCGATCTCCACGACCAGGTCGAACGGGGCGTCGCTCGGACCTCGGAGCTCGCGGACCACCTCCCCCGCCAGCTCGGCAACCGCATCCGGGCCGGGCAGGTCGATCGGGAAGAGGCCGTCCCAGCGCGCCGCGCGTCGCAGCGGCCGCCGGTTGGGCCAGCGGCCCGCGACCCACACCGGGATCCGGGGGCGCTGTAGCGGGCGGGGCTCGAACTCGCCCGCCCAGTAGGTGGCCAGGTCCCCGAGCCCCTTGTCCAGCAGCCGCGCCCGCTCCGGTGCGTCGACCACCTCCCCGAAGGGCTCGAGCTCGTCGTTGCGATCGCTCCCCAAGCCCACGCCAAGCGTGAGCCTCCCGCCGCTGAGGTGATCCAGGGTGACCGTCTCCCGCGCCAGCTTGTGGACCCGCCGGCGTGAGAGCGGGGTGACCATCGGCCCCAGCCGCAGCCGCGCCGTTGCCGTCGCGACGGCGGCCAGCGCGACCCACGGATCCGCGACCGCGCGCACCGGCGCCCGGTACCTCACGTGATCCCAGAGGAAGAAGCCGTCCCATCCCGCCGCCTCTGCGCCGCCGGCCAGCTCGGCCAGAAGGCGCGGATCCACCAGCTCGTCGAACGGCGCCAGGAAGAGTCCACGCTTAGCGCTCACGCGCGCAGGCTAGTCGTAGCTCTGGATCACCCGGACGTTGAGGACGAGCATCACCACGCCCAGAACAGCGACCACCGCGAACCCCGGCAGGATCTTCTCCCAGTCCAGGTCGGTGAGGATCAGGGATCGCAGCGCCTCCATCAGGTACGTGACCGGGTTGAGCGTGGCGGCTACCTCCATCGGCTCCGTCAACAGGTCGCGGGGCACGAAGTTGGGGGTCAGGAACAGCAGCGGGAAGAAGATCAGCCCTCCCGAGTTCGTCGCCGCCGCGCTGCGCGTCTTGAGCGCGATGAGCTGCATGAACCCCGCGTAGACGACGCCCCAAAGCGCCGTCAATGCGATCAGCAGGATGAAGCCCGCCGGGCCGCTCGCGATCGAGATCCCGAACGGCAGGGCCAGCAGGACGATCACCGACGAGAGGACGAGGCCCTTGGCGCCCTCGGCGACCAGGCGGCCCAGGACGATCGAGTAGCGCGGGATCGGGATCGCGCGGAGCTTGTCGAAGTAACCGCTCTCGATCTCCTCGACCAGGAACAGCGCGGCCATCCCAAACGAGGCCGCCAACAGCAGCGTGATCGGCAGCTGGAACGCGCCGTAGCCCTGACCTTCCAGGAAGCCGGTCGAGTCCGACGGGAAGATCTCCGCGGCCTGGCCGGTGTTCACGATCAGGAAGAAGATCGGGATGAACATCGTCATGAACAGCGCGTCCGGCTGTCTGACCGCCTCGCGCAGCGCGCGCTGGCCGAGCGGAACGATCGCGCTCATGCCGAACCCCTTGCGGCGGCTTCGCCGCCTGACATGCCGGTTTCGGTGCTAAGGCACCTCATGCCGCAACTTCCTGGACCTCGCCGGCCGCTCGGTCGCGGGTGCGCCCCGTGGCGTCGAGGAAGACGTCGTCGAGCGTGGGCTCCTCGCCGCCCCCGCTACGCTCGCGCAGGTCGGCCTTGAGCTCGGCCGGTGTGCCCCGGCGCACGATCAACCCGGTGTCGATGATCGCCAGGCGGTCGCAGAGCTGGTCGGCCTCCTCCAGGTACTGCGTCGTCAGGAAGACGGTGGTCCCATGTCCGTTGATCCGGCGGAGCTCCTCCCAGACCGTCAGCCGGCTGGCCGGGTCGAGGCCCGTGGTCGGCTCGTCCAAGAACAGGACCTCGGGCTCGTGCACCAGGGCTGCCGCCAGGTCAAGCCGGCGCTGCATGCCGCCGGAGTAACCCTTGATCACCCGGTCCGCGGCGTCCTCGAGCTCGACCAGCTCCAGCAGCTCCTGCGCGCGCTCCTTCGCCCTCGCCGTGCTGAAGCCGAAGAGCCGCCCGTGCAGGACCAGCAGCTCGCGGCCGGTCTGGCGGGGGTCGAGGCCCGCCTCTTGGAGCGCGACGCCGATCCGGCGGCGGGCCGCGTCCGGCTCACGGGTGACGTCGACGCCAACCACCTCGGCGCGTCCGGCGGTGATCGTCAGGAGCGTCGTGAGCATGCGCACGGTCGTCGACTTGCCTGCCCCGTTGGGGCCCAGGAAGCCGAAGATCTCGCCGGTGCGGACGTCCAGGTCCACTCCCCTGACCGCCTCCACCTCACCCTCCCGGCCAGTGAAGTGCTTGACCAGGCCTTCGGCCAGGACGGCCGGGCCCCCTTCGTCGTTCATTCGCGCTCCTGTCTCGATATCCGGGGTCACGTCAGTAGCTACTTAGACCGGGGACGCCGGCGGGAATCATCGGTCGGCCAAGGTGCGGTAAGAGACTGGCTCGAAGCCGAGCGATTAGAAACGGGCGCTGCCCCGGTCTATTGGGGCGAACCGCGGATCCAACAGGAGGAGAGCCGAGATGAGCAAGCTGATCGTGTCCGAGTTCGTGAGCCTGAACGGCGTCATGGAGGCGCCGGGCGGCGAGCAGACCCATCCCCACACGGGTTGGACGTTCAAGTCGATCTACGGCGAGGACCACTACGCCTACAAGGGCGAGGAGCTCGACGAGGCTCAGTCGCTGCTGCTGGGGCGCAAGACCTACGAGGGCTTCGCGGACGCCTGGCCCAAGCGCGACCGTAGCGACCCTTTCACCGACAAGATCAACTCGATGCCCAAGTTCGTGGTCTCCTCCACGCTTACCGACCCCGAGTGGGAGAACACGACCGTCCTCTCCGGCGATCCCCTCGAGGAGGTGGCGAAGCTGAAGCAGGCGGAAGACGGGCCGATCCTCGTCAACGGCAGCGCCCAGCTCGTGCACGCGCTCGCCGAGGCCGACATGGTCGACGAGTACCGCGCGATGGTGCACCCGACCCTGGTCGCCGACGGCCTGCGGATGTTCCCGGACCCGGGCGAGATGAAGAAGCTCAAGCTCGCCGACGTGAGGACGTACGACTCGGGCGTCGCGCTCCTGATCTACACGCCCGCGGACTAGCTGGCGAAAGCCTTGATCGCGTCCTCGCGAGTATCGAATGTCGCCAGGTGCTGAGGTAGCGCAGGCATCCGGGGCTCACTCAGCGCGAGAAGGGCCGCGTCGGCGCTGTCACCCATCCGAAGCTCACCGGCGGCAGGGCATACTCGCAGCACCGCCTCATGGGCCCTCGCGTCGTTTCCCAACAGCAATCCTTCCCTCGCGCTTCGCTGGTCAGAGAGCCCAGATGGCGAGAAGCGTCAGGAAGACGTCAGGTGGACCGCTGTGAGCGGTTGTACCTCGCAGGATCGAGATCGCGTTCTTGCTGGCCGAGCGGACGGCCGGCGGCGTGATCATCGGATTGGGCTTGGCCCTGGCCAGCGCCGTCGCGACGAGCGTCGGCTTTCTGCTCAAGCATCGCGGCGCGGTCCTCGCGGCGCCTGTGAGGATCCGACACCCGCTGCGAAGCGCGATCGATCTCTTTCAGTCCCGGTGGTTTGCGTTGGGCTGGGTGGTGGCGGTCGGTGCCTGGGCGCTACACGTCGGCGCGCTCGCCCTGGCGCCGCTCTCGATCGTTCAGGCCGTCCTCTCCGGCGGGCTGGTGTTCCTCGCGGTCTTTGCCGAGCGCTTCTTCGGGTTCCGGCTCGGCCGCCGCCAGTGGGCAGGCGTCATCATCACGGCGGCGGGGCTGGTCGTCATCGGGCTGACCTCGGGGCCGGACGACGCCGATCCGCCAGGCTACGCCCTGGCGGCCCTGATCGGGATCGAGTGCGGCGTGCTTGTGGTCGGTACCACGATCGCCGCCATGTCCAGCCACCATCGCGTGCCCGACGCTGCACAAGGTCTCCTGCTTGGGATCGCCGCGGGAGCCCTCTTTGGCGTCTCCGATATCGCGATCAAGTTCCTTGCCGACGACGTTGCCAGCGGGGTACTCGAGTTGATCAGCCCATGGACCGTGGCGGCACTCATCGCTTCGGTTGTCGCCTTTTATGCCTCTGCCCGCGGGCTACAGCTCGGGCCGGGCGTCGAGGTGATCGCGCTGACCTCGGTCGCCGCGAACCTGATAGCGATCGTCGGCGGCATCCTCGTCTTCCGAGACCCGATCGGCACCGGGGCGCTGGAGATCGTCGGGCGGATGCTGGCGTTCTGTCTTGTGATCGTGGGGGCCGCGCTGATCCCCGCCCCGGTCCGGGCCGCCGAGCCACCCTCCACGAAGCCCGGGTAGTCGCGACTGCCTCGCGCTTGTAGGCGGCGGCGTCAGGACGCCTGGTGCCGGCCGTTTGAGCTCAGCGGCTGGTATGGGGGCGCAACGGCGGCGGGGTGGGCGGCTTGATGACGATGGTGAACGCGGACGACCTCGTCCAAGACGGCGCCGCGGTTTGCGAACTTGCGCTCGTAGCTGCGGATTCGCTTGATCGTGGCCGGGTCGGCCGTCGCCAGCACGGCCAGGATCTCCTCGATACCGAGCGCGTCATAGCCAGCGAGCGGCTCGCGCCCACGCATGTAACGCAGCTTGTCCATGACACGGTCGCGGTTCCCGTGAGAGCGCTCGTACGCCTCGACCGCCTTGAGCTCGAGCTGAGAATGGTCAGAGAGGCCCCCGACCACCTGGTTCTCGTCGAGGCGATCGAAGCCCGGAAACGGGAGGGGAGCCTCGGCGATGACTTCGGCCGGATCTTCAGCCGATCTGGGGTGGGTCGCGGCTTTCTGGGACGAGAGCCGATCCCGGAGGGCACCGAAAGCTGTCATGACGACGCGTCCTTTCTCGACGGGCTCACCGAGGCTTGGGCGACGGCGGCGAGCACGGCCGAATAGGACACATACGATACCATCAATTCATGAATAGTCTTTCTAGTAATGTCAGACCGCTCTCCACCGCCAACAGCCGGACGTCCCTCCCGTCCCCCGCGACCCGCTGGGACTTCCTGACCAACCACGCCCACGTCCTCATGTGCGTGGCTCATGACCAGGGCATCCGCCTGCGCGACATCGCCGCGGCGGTCGGCATCACCGAGCGCGCGACTCACCGAATCCTCTCCGAGCTGGTTGCAGAGGGCTACGTGCTGCGCGAGCGGGAGGGCCGGCGAAACAGATATCAGGTCGTCGCGGATCGTCCGCTGCGCCATCCGCTCGTCCAGGAGCGCGAGGTGGGCGATCTGCTGGACGTCCTGATTCGGTCCGACCCGCACGGGGTAGAGTGAACAGTGGAGCGACCGCTGGACCGCTGACCACAAGCCATCGTGCTGCGCGGCCCCCGCTCCACACTCAGGGGTCCCCGACCGGGAGCGATCCGCTCCACCGGTGGCGGCCCCGCAATGGAAGGAAGTGGCTAATGGCCACCACCACCCACGAGAACATCGCCGTCGCGCGACGTCTCCTCGAAGAGACGTTCGGCGAGGGAAAGCTCGAGCTGATCGACGAGTGCTGCACCGACGGGTACGTTGATCACGACCCGATCCGAGGCGACCATGACCGCGACAGCGTCAAGGACATGGTCGGGGGCTACCGCGAGGCCTTCCCCGATCTCGCGCTTACGGTCGAGGACGCCTTCGGCGCCGACGACCGGGTCGTCGTCCGCTGGAAGGCGGAGGGCACGTTCGAGAACGAGTTCATGGGCCAAGAGCCGACCGGCGAAAAGGGTGAGCCCGTGTATGGAATCGGGATCAACCGCTTCGAGGACGGCAAGATCGCTGAGTCCTGGACGCAATGGGACACGATGCGGTTCATGAGGAACATCGGCGCCATGCCCGATGCGGTCGCGGTACCAAGCGCGGCCTAGTAAACGCTGGGCAAGTGCGGCTGGGTGGCCCGACTGAGGGTCACCCCGCCGCTGCGCCCAAGGTCCCAGCCTCCCGGAGGAACCGCCTCGCCCCCGCCGTAACCTCGTTCCCCATGGCCACCCGCTCCGACCTGAGGAACATTGCGATCGTCGCCCACGTCGATCACGGCAAGACGACGCTGGTCGACGCCATGCTCTGGCAGTCCGGCGCGTTCCGCAAGGGCCAGGAGGTCGCGGAGCGGGTCATGGACTCGATGGATCTCGAGCGCGAGAAGGGCATCACCATCCTGGCCAAGAACACGGCGGTGCGCCACGGTGACGTGAAGCTGAACATCGTCGATACCCCCGGGCATGCCGACTTCGGTGGTGAGGTCGAGCGGAGCCTGACGATGGTCGACGGGGTTCTCCTCCTTGTCGATGCCTCCGAAGGGCCGCTGCCGCAGACGCGATTCGTCCTGCGCAAGGCCCTCGAGTCGCGACTGCCGGTCGTCCTCGTGGTGAACAAGGTCGATCGCCCCGACGCCCGGATCGCCCAGGTCGTGGATGACGTCTACGAGCTGTTCCTGGACCTCGACGCCACCGACGAGCAGGTGGAGTTCCCGATCGTCTACACCAACGCCCGCGCCGGATGGGCCTCGCTCGAGGAGGGCGTGGAGGGAACGGACCTCTCCCCCCTGCTGGACCTGATGGTGGAGCGCATCCCGGCGCCGGAGTTCGAAGCCGGCCATCCGCTCCAGGCCCACGTCACCAATCTGGACGCCTCCCCCTACGTCGGGCGCCTGGCGCTCTGTCGCGTTCGCAACGGGACGATTCGCTCGGGGGCCCCGATCGCGTGGTGTCGCGCCGACGGCACCGTCGAGCGCGCCACGGTCTCCGAGCTCTACGTGACCGAGGCGCTCGAGCGGGTCGAAACGGCGGAGGCAGGGGCGGGCGAGATCATCGCCGTCGCCGGCCTCGAGGAGGTGACGATCGGCGAGACGCTGGCCGATCCCGACGACCCGCGACCGCTTCCGGTCATCAGCGTCGACGAGCCGTCGCTCTCGATCGTGGTCGGCATCAACACGTCGCCCCTCGCCGGCCGCGAGGGGTCGAAGCTGACCGCACGGCAGCTTCGTGCCCGCCTCGACCAGGAGCTGGTGGGGAACGTCTCGATCCGCATCGCCGACACCGAGCGCCCGGATTCCTGGGAGGTCCACGGCCGCGGCGAGCTCCAGCTCGTCGTGCTGCTGGAGATGATGCGGAGGGAGGGCTTCGAGCTGACCGCGGGCCAGCCGCAGGTGCTGACGCGGGAGATCGACGGCACGCTGCACGAGCCGGTGGAGCGAATGGCGATCGATGCCCCCGAGGAGTACGTGGGAGTGATCACCCAGCTCCTCGCCCTGCGCAAGGGGCGGATGGAACAGATGGTCAACCACTCCACCGGCTGGGTGCGCCTGGAGTACCTCGTGCCGGCACGCAGCCTGATCGGCTTTCGCACCGAGTTCCTGACGGAGACGCGAGGCACCGGGCTCCTTCACCACGTGTTCGATCGCTGGGAGCCGTGGGCGGGCGCGCTTAGGACCCGCCCCACCGGCGCGCTGGTCGCCGACCGCGCCGGCGAGAGCGCCAGCTTCGCGCTGTTCGGCCTCCAGGAGCGCGGAACGCTCTTCATCGGGCCGGGCGAGGAAGTCTACGAGGGGATGATCGTCGGCGAGAACTCCCGGGCCGAGGACCTGGACGTCAACGCCGTCAAGCAGAAGCAGCAGACCAACGTCCGCGCCGCCAGCGCCGATCTCCTGGTTCGTCTCGTGCCCGCGCGACCGCTCGCCCTCGACCAGGCGCTCGAGTTCCTGCGCTCCGACGAGGCCGTGGAGGTCACCCCCGAAAGCGTGCGGCTGCGAAAGACGGTTCTGGACAAGACCGGGCGCCGCAAGGCAGCACGTCAGGTCAAGCAGACGTCGAGTTAGAACCCGAGGGACTCGAAGGCCCGCTCGCGATCTGGGTCCTGGTCGTAGACGCGTTCGGCCTCGCGTCCGGAATAATCCCGTCCGTGACCCCGACGGTCCCACACGACGCGCTCCGGCTGCCGTCGGAACCGGGCAGCGTCGTCATCGCGAGGAAGGCGATGGCCGAGGTCGCGCGTGACGTCGGCGCTCCGGCGACCGACGTCGAGCTGGCCGTCAGCGAGGCCGTCAGCAACGCGGTCACCCACGCCTTTCGCGGCCGAGAGCCGGGCACCGTCACCGTGACCCCCAACCTCGAGGACCGAACGCTCCACATCACCGTGGTCGACGACGGCAGCGGCATGGTCCCGAACCTCGAGAGCCCCGGCCTGGGGTTCGGGCTCTCGTTGATCACGAAGATGGCCAGAGAGGTCAGCTTCGACTCCTCCGCGGACGGGACGACCGTCGTCATGGCCTTCCCCATCGGCGAGAAGGGACAGCTCGCGTGAATGCCTCGCCTGACGAGTTCGGCCTGTCGCTGGAGCGTGCGAGCGCGGGCAGGGCGGAGGCCGCGGTGCTTCGCGTCAGCGGAGAGCTCGACCTCGCCGTCTCCGACCAGCTCGAGACGGCGCTGCGCGCCGCAGCGGAACACGAGGATGCGGTCATCCTGGACCTGCGCCCGGTCACGTTCGCCGACTCGAGCGGGCTCCGGGTCATGCTCCTCGGCGCCGAGGAGCTTGGCGCGCGCCTGGTGTTCCTGCTCGATCCAGAGTCGGCGGTCGCTCGCCTGCTCGAGCTCGCAGAGGTCTCGGACCGGCTCGAGATCTTCGCGAGCGAGGAGGCCGCCGTGAGCGCCGTCGCCGGAGCCGGGCCGGAGGAGCATGGCTGAGGCCACCAAGTCGCCGGCATGGGTTGGGCCTCGCCCGGGCGAGGCCGATCGCTACTACGCGGCGATCGTCCAGCACAGCGACGACGCGATCCTCTCGAAGGACCCGAACGGCATCATCACGACCTGGAACCCGGCGGCCGAGCGCCTCTACGGCTACACGGCCGCGGAGGCGATCGGTCAGCCGATCTCGATCCTGATTCCCGGAGACCGCGCGGGCGAGGAGGGCCGGATCCTCTCGGAGGTGATGGCCGGCGGGCGCATCGACCACTACGAGACCAAGCGGGTCCGCAAGGACGGAGCGCGGGTATCCGTCTCGGTCAGCGTCTCACCGATCCGCAACGCCGCAGGCGAGATCGTGAGCGCCTCCGTGATCGCCCGCGACATCGGCGAGCAGGAGCGAGCCCGGGAGCTGGCCGCCCGACTTCAGTCCGTCACCGCTGCTTTCTCCTCGGAGATCGCGCCTGACCGGGCGAATCAGGTCCTGCTCGAACAGGCGGTCGAGGGGCTGGGCGCCGACGCCGGAGCGATCGGGATCGCCGACCGCGAACGCGGCGACGTCGAGCTGGCCGGGAGCGTGGGGTATTCGGAGGAGGCCCTCGAGGGCTGGGAGCGTTTCCCCCTGGGGGCCGACCTGCCGATGTCCGAGGCGATCCGTTCCGGCGAGCCGATCTGGACCACCACCGGTGACGAGCTGCTCGAGCGCTTTCCGCTCCTGTCCGGCGCGTCGATGCGCTTCGGCGCGCTCGCCGTCCTCCCGCTTGCGGTCGAGGGCGACCGCTTCGGAGCGCTTTCGCTGAGCTTTTTCGACGCCCGGGAGTTCGGCGCGCAGGAGCGCGCTTTCCTGGTGGCGGCCACGCAGCAGGCCGCCTACGCGCTCGAGCGCTCGCGCCTTCATGAGGCCGAGCGCGCAACCCGCCAGCGTCTCTCCTTTCTCGCAGCCGCGAGCGAGCTGCTCGGCCAGTCGCTCGATCCGGACGCCACGATGCGCCGATTTGCGGAGCTCGCCATCGCCCATCTCGCCGACTGGTGCTCGGTCCAGATCCTGGACGAGGAGCGCCAGCTCTCGACCGTGGCGGTCGCGCACGTCGACCCCGAGCGGGTCCGCCAGGCCGAGGAGCTTCAGCGCCGGTATCCAACCGATCAGGATGCGGATCAGGGCGCGCCCCGAGTCGTGCGAACCGGCGAGTCGGAGCTCTGGGAGGAGATCGGCGACGAGATGCTCGTCGCGGCGGCGCAGGACGAGGAGCACCTGCGGATGATGCGGGAGCTCGGCCTCGAGTCGGCCATGGTCGTGCCGCTGCGGGCTCGAGACCGCCCGCTCGGGGCCATCACCTTCGTCTCCTCCGACCCGCAGCGACGCTTCACCAAGGCGGATCTCAGCCTCGCCGAGGACCTGGCGCGCAGGGCGGCGCTCGCGCTCGACAACGCCACGCTGTTCCGCCGCGAGCACGACGCCGCGGTCACGCTCCAACGCGCTCTCCTGCCCCAGTCGCTGCCAGACGTGGAGGGCCTGCAGTTCGCGGTCCGCTACGACCCGGCTGGCCCCGGTCTTCAGGTCGGCGGCGACTGGTACGAGGCCGTCGCCCTCGGGGACGGGACGGTCGGCCTGACCATCGGCGACGTCGCCGGCCGCGGCATCCGCGCCGCCTCGGTCATGGGGGGCCTACGCCCCGCCCTCCGCGCCTACGTCCTCGACGGCAACGCGCCGCAGGAGGCGGTGGCGAGGCTGAACCGCCAGATGAAGGAGGGCGACTCCGCCGACATGGCGACCCTCCTACACATGCGTTTCGACCCTCGAACCGGCCGCGCCCAGTTCGTGCGCGCAGGCCACCCCCCCGCTCTCCTGCGCTGCCCGGACGGCGAGGTCGTCAAGCTCATCGGCGGGGCGGCGCCGCCGGTCGGTGTGTTCGCAGACCTCCGCTGCCGCGACGGCTCCGTCGAGCTGCCTCGCGGGAGCCTTCTTCTCCTCTATACGGACGGCCTGATCGAGCGACGGAACATCCGCCTCGACGTCGGCCTCCAGGCACTGGAGGGAGCCTTCGCGCGCGCCCCGCAAGATCCCCAGGAGTGCCTGGACTTCCTCGCGGGAGAACTGCGCGCCGAGGACATCGTCGACGACGTCGCGATGCTGGCGATGAGCATCGACGAGGCGTAGCGCGACATCCTTGCCTTGGCGCTGACGGCCTCCGAACGCATCGCTGAGCTTCGCGGCGAGAAGGAGGCGTTGGAGGAAGCCCGCTAGTCCGACAGCCTCGCGGCTTCGAGGGCATCGCCAGGATCGAGGTACTCGCGAATCCGAACCACCTTGCCGCCCTTGAAATCCACCAACCACGCGATGGGCGACTCGGTCTCAACGCCGCTCTCCTTGCCCCGCCCATGCAGGTGGCCGATCGCGACGACCCGCTCGCCAAGGTCCCGGAACTCCACGGGCTCGGCCCTGAGCTCGGCGAAAGCCTCCTCCAGCTCTCGGATCCCTCGGCGGGCGCCCTCGTGACCCCTGTAGACAGCGGCTTCCCCGCCGAGCAGTACCGGCAGCAAGGGGCGCCACTCGACCTGGGGGTGGAGCTCCTCCAGCAGCGCTTCGACGTCTCGGCGGTTGTAAGCGTCAGCCCCGCGCTTGAAGACCTCGACGTTCTCGTTCGACATCGCCCGCGCAGTATCTCGCGAACCACCGGGCTATCGGGTTCTCGACGCTGCCCGAAGCCCTCACGGCGGTTGCAGTCGCCCCACGTACGATCCTGGAAATGCCCCGCTCGATCTCACCGCTTCCGGACTCCGCCGACGTGGTCATCCTCGGTGGCGGCGTGATCGGCACCAGCGCCGCGTTCCACCTGGCCGAGGCGGGCGTCGACGTCGCGCTCGTCGAGCGGGCGCAGCTCGGGAGCGGCTCGACATGCCGAGCGGCCGGCGGCGTGCGCACCCAGTTCTCTGACGCGCTGAACGTCGAGATTGCCAAGCGCAGCCTGGACGCGTTCCGCAACTTCGGCCTGCGGCCCGGCTGGGAGATCGACCTCAAGCAGGTCGGGTACCTGTTTGTCCTCAGCCGTGAGCCCGACGTCGAGAAGTTCGAGCGCAGCGTCGCGCTTCAGAACGAATATGGACTGGCCTCCCGGATGCTTACGGCCGGCGAAGCTCGCGAGCTATGCCCACTGGTGCGGGGGGACGACATCGTCGCTGGCGCGTTCTCACCCGGCGACGGCACCGCAACCCCCGAGGGCGTGGTCCAGGGATACGCGTTCGCCGCTCGTGCCCACGGCGCCGAGATCCGCGTCAACTGCGAGGTACTCGACATCAACACCAGCGGCGCCGAGATCGCCGAGGTCGTCACTGAACACGGCTCGATCCGGACGAGCACCGTGATCTGCGCCGCGGGCGCCTGGTCGGGAAGCTGCGGCGCCATGGTCGGCTTGGATCTGCCGGTCACGCCGTTGCGACGCCAGATCCTGTTCACCGAGGCGATGGACGGACTCCCCGCCCAGATCCCGATGACGATCGACTTCGAGTCGAGCTTCTACTTTCACCGCGAGGGCCCCGGCCTATTGATGGGGATGTCCGATCCGCATGAGAAGACGGGCTTCAGCGTCGAGACAACCGACGACTGGATCCCTGGCCTGATGGAGGTGATCCGGCGGCGGGCGCCTCGGATCGCCGACGCCGGTATCCGCGGCGGGTGGGCCGGGCTCTACGAGATGACGCCAGACCACAACGCGATCATCGGGGAGGCGACGGGCGTCTCGCGCTTCCTCTACGCGACCGGGTTCTCCGGACACGGATTCCTCCAGGGCCCCGCCGTCGGCGAGATCCTCCGCGACCTGGTCTTGCGTCGCCCGCCGTTCGTCGACATAGAGCCGTTGAGCGTGGGGCGCTTCGACACGTCCGCCCTCCGCCCCGAGTACAACGTTGTATAAGCGATCCTCATCGTCCGCCCAGACTCACGGAGCAACCAATGACAACAACCCGGCCAACCCAGCCCCCACAAGAGCTATCCGTCTCATCGACTGACGAACTTCGTTCGCGGGCTCGGGGAGCTCTCGAGAACTGCGGTATCGATCTTTCCCCGCTCGAGACTGGACCGTCCGTGAGCGCTCGCTCGCCGATCACGGGCGAGGAGTTGTTCGACGTACCCGCAGCGGGCCAGGAGGAGGTGGAGGCGGCGATCGCCGAGACCGAGCGTGCCTTTCGTGAGTGGCGTGCCGTACCGGCTCCCGTCCGGGGAGCGTTCGTCAAGCGTCTGGGCGAGCTGCTGGGCGAACACAAGGCGGACGTCGCCGAGCTGGTCACGATCGAGGCCGGGAAGATCCGCTCGGAGTCCCTCGGCGAGGTGCAGGAGGCCATCGATATCTGCGACTTCGCGGTCGGGCTGTCGCGCCAGCTCGATGGGCGGACGATGCCGTCCGAGCGGCCGGGACACAGGTTGATGGAGACGTGGCACCCGCTGGGCGTGGTCGGGGTCATCACCGCGTTCAACTTCCCGTGCGCGGTGTGGGCCTGGAACGCCGCGGTCGCATTCGTCTGCGGGGACACCATCGTCTGGAAGCCCTCGCCGATGACCCCTCTCACCTCGATGGCGTGCTCGGCCTTGGTGGATCGCGCCGCATCGGAGTGCGGCGCGCCCGAGGCGGTGCAACGGCTCGTGATCGCCGACGCCAGCGCGGGCCAAGCGCTGGTGGACAGCCCCGATGTCGCGCTGGTGAGCGCTACCGGATCGGAGCGCATGGGGGTGGAGGTCGCGCCGCGCGTGGCGGCCCGCATGGGGCGAGTGTTGCTCGAGCTCGGCGGGAACAACGCAGCGATCGTGGCGCCCTCGGCCGATCTCGAGCTCGCCCAGCGGGGAATCGTCTTCGCTGCCGCGGGAACCGCCGGCCAGCGCTGCACGACCTTGCGCCGGGTGATCGCACACGAAGACGTCGCCGACGAGCTCGTCGCCGCGCTGGGCGACGTGTTCGGCCGCCTCCCGATTGGCGACCCGAGTGAGTCCGGGACGTTGGTCGGTCCGCTGATCAACGAGAGGTCGTACCAAGGGATGGTCGCGGCGCTCTCCGACGCGCAGTCCGACGGAGGCGAGCTGATCGTGGGAGGCGGCCGGCGTGAGGCCGCGGGCCTCCCGGATGCCTACTACGTCGAGCCCGCGATCGTCCGCATGCCCGCCCAGACAGAGCTGGTGCGTCGCGAGACGTTCGCCCCAATCCTCTACGTGATGTCCTACCGGGACTTCGAGGAAGCGATCGCGCTCCACAACGGCGTTCCCCAGGGACTGTCGTCCAGCATCTTCACCGGCGATCAACGAGAGGCCGAACGCTTCCTCTCCTCCGAGGGCTCCGACTGCGGGATCGTCAACGTCAACATCGGCACCTCCGGCGCCGAGATAGGCGGCGCGTTCGGCGGTGAGAAGTCCACCGGAGGAGGCCGCGAGTCCGGCTCGGATGCCTGGCGCGCCTACATGCGCCGGGCAACCAACACCGTCAATTACTCGGACGAGCTGCCGCTGGCGCAGGGTGTCGAGTTTGGGTGAGGTCCGTGCCGTCCTGCTGATGCGCCGGGGATAGAGGGCGGTTTTCTTGGCGGCGACCGAGACACAGGAGCAAGCGCTCGAGCGTCACTTCCGCGAGCGCGTGGCTGCGCTCAGCGGCAATGGGGCTGGCGACGTGGACCTCGATCAGCCGGTCCGCGACGGCACCCGGCTGACCGCACGGATGGCCCTCGCGGTGTGGGACGCGATGGTGGCAAGCAGGAATCTCGACCTGGCCGCGCGCTATCTGCGGAAGGAGGGCCCCGGCGTCTACACGATCGGATCCGCGGGCCACGAGTCAAACGCAACGATCGCAGCGGCGCTCATGCCCACCGACCCGGCGCTCCTCCACTACCGATCGGGCGGGTTCTACTGCGCGCGGGCCCAGCAGGTGCCGGGCTCCACCCCGTTGCGGGACATCCTCCTCGGCCTGGTCGCCGCCGCGGATGAGCCGATCTCCGGCGGGCGACACAAGGTGTTCGGCAACCACGCGCTCGCGGTGATCCCTCAGACCTCGACGATCGCGTCTCATCTGCCCCGTGCGATGGGGGTCGGGTTCGCGATCGAACGCGCACAGCGGATCGGTGTCGACCCTGCGTGGCCGGCGGACGCGATCGCGGTCTGCTCATTCGGTGATGCCTCGCTCAACCACTCGACTGCGCTGGGAGCGTTGAACGCCGCCGAATACACCGTGCACCAGGGGCTGCGGATGCCGGTGCTGTTCTGCTGCGAGGACAACGGGCTTCGGCATCAGCGTCCGCACGCCTCGCGACTGGGTGAACGAAGCTTGGTCGAATCGGCCACATCTGCGCTATTTCAGCGCCGAGGGGACAGACATCGCGGATGCCTATGACACGGCGCTGGCGGCAGCCGAATACGTGCGCAGCTCGCGCCGCCCCGCGTTTCTGCACCTGCGGTGCGTTCGCTTCCTCGGTCATGCGGGCTCGGACGCCGAGATCGGTTATCGCAGCCGTGCCGAGATCGGCGAGGGCCTTGGGCGCGATCCCCTCGTCCACGCAGCGCGCCTGATCGCGGAGGCCGGGATCGCCGAGCCGAGCGAGCTGCTCGCCAGGTACGACGCAGTTGCAGCGGACGTGCGGCGCCTGGCCGACGACGCCGCCGATCAACGGCGGCTGTCGAGTGCATCAGAGGTGATGGAGCCGATCGCTCGCCAGCAGCCGGAAGAGGTCGCCTCGGACTCAAGCCGCGCGGCGAGCCCGGATGCGAGGTCGAGCGCGTTCGGAGGGAAGCTTCCAGAAGAAGCGGGCCCACTGACTTTGGCCGAGTCGGTCAACGCGACGTTGACCGACTCGCTCGCGGCCCGGCCGGAGCTACTGGTGTTCGGCGAGGACGTCGGTCATAAGGGAGGCGTCTACGGCGTCACCCGTGGACTGCAGCGCCGTTTCGGCATCACTCGCGTGTTCGACACGCTTCTCGACGAACAGACGATCCTCGGCGTAGCACTCGGTTGCGGCGTTTCCGGCTTGCTTCCCGTCCCCGAGATCCAGTACCTGGCCTACCTGCACAATGCCGAGGATCAGCTTCGAGGCGAGGCCGCGACCCTGCCGTTCTTCTCGAATGGGCAGTACCAGAATCCGATGGTGCTGCGGATCGCCGGATACGGCTACCAGAAGGGCTTCGGCGGGCATTTCCACAACGACGACGCCGTGGCGATCCTCCGAGACATACCCGGGATCGTCGTGGCGTCTCCATCGCGACCGGACGACGCGGCGGCTGTGCTCCGCACCTGCCTGGGAGCCGCGTCCGTCGACGGATCGACGTGCGTTTTTCTGGAGCCGATCGCGCTCTACCACACCCGTGATCTGCTCAGCCCGGATGATGGCGGCTGGGCCGCGCCGTATACCCCGCCCAGCGAATGGTCGGCTTCTCATGCCCCAATCGGCTCGGCGCGAGTACACCGTGACGGCAGCGACCTGACGATCGTCACATTCGCGAACGGCACCTACATGTCGCTGCGCGTCGCGCAGCGACTCGCCGCCGATGGGATCGATGTGCGCGTGGTGGACCTACGCTGGCTTGCCCCGCTGCCGGTCGCCGACATCATGCGTGAGGCCGAAGCGACCGGACGCGTGCTGATCGTGGATGAGACGCGCCGGAGCGGCGGGGTCTCCGAGGGCGTCGTTGGCGCGCTCGTCGACGCGAACTTCAAGGGGGCGATCTCGCGGGTGACCAGCCAGGACTCCTTCATTCCATTGGGGGAAGCCGCTGACCACGTCCTGCTGCAGGAAGCGGAGATCGATGCGGCCGCGCGTGCGCTCGTAGGTAGTTACTCCCGCTCCCGCTAGACCGGCGTTTTCGCCGGAAGAGCCCGAGTGCTCAGGCGACTGGCATGAACGGGATGTCTTCGCGCATCTCCGCCTCCGGTTCGCGCGCCAGCATCTGGCCTGCCTTGGTGGCGAGGAAGGCGTCGAGCGACACGTCCTCCTGGCAGACGAAGCCCGCGTCCGGCAGCGAGCCCTCGGCGAGCAACTCGACCATCCCGACCGCCCCCGCGGCTGTCGTCCACGCGATGGCGGTCCGGGTGGCGCCGGCGACGATTCGCGGACGGTAGACGCGGACGAATTCCTCGCGGGCCGAGCGTCCTCCGCTGTTTCCCTCGGCCGCGGCGTAGACGATCACCAGATCGTCCCGGACCGGAGGGTAGGCGTCCGCGAGAAGCCGCACGGCCTCCTCTCGCTGTCGGCCAAGGCCCAGCTCCTGCAGCATGAACCGCATCAGCCGGCGGTGACCGGGATACCGGATCGTCTTGTAGTCGAGGCTGTCGACACGTCCGGCGAACGTTTCGCACATCGTCCCGAGACCACCGGAGGTGGTGAACGCCTCGTAGCCCGAGCCGTCGATCACGATCGTCTCCAGGTCCTCGAGCGACGGTACGGTCACGAGCTCGCCTCCACGCAGCTGCTCGCAGTCGTTCAGATACTCGTTGACGATCCCGTCAGGGGACCAGGTGCACGCATAGCCGAGTGCATTGTTCGGGCTGCGCGGAAGGGCGCCGACGCGCAGCTCGATCCGATCGACGGTCTCGAGGCTGGCCACAAGCGAACCGCCAACGATGCAGATGAACCCTGGGGCGAGACCGCAGCGCGGCATGAAGATGGTGTTCGAGCTCCGCGCGAGCTCCTTGATGGTGCGCGAGGTGTCGACGTCTTCTGTCAGATCCAGGTAGTGCACCCCGGCGGAATGCGCCGCCGTGGCAATCGCGGCGTTGAGGTAGTAGGGCAGGCATGAGATGACCGCGTCGACGTCCGCGAACCGTTCCTCGAGCGCAGCAGGATCACTGACGTCCATAACGGACGCACGCTCACCCGCCACCTTGCTCTCGTCGGCGTCGACTTCCCACACCTCGAACCCGCGCTCGACAAGCATGTCGGCGATCAGCCGCCCGACATTGCCAAGGCCGACGACTGCGATCCGACCGACTCGGGAGCGGAGAGCGTGTGGCGAATCCATGCCTCGGAGTGACTTCTACCACGGCACCCCGGGTGGTACCTCGACCAGAGCCACAGCGCGACGTCGAAAGCGAAGCCCCCGCAGGGCTTCCTTCTGCTCTACCTCGAGGATGTCCATGGTGCCTCCTTCGCTGGTCGGTGGGTTGAGAGGCCGCGTCCGGCGGCGATCCGTACGAGAACGCGAACACCGTCGACGGAGCCTTCGGGCAAGAGCGCCGATGGCGAGGCGCCGGGATGCTGGGGCGCGATTCGCACTCGGAGGACGAGCGAGCGGATCGAGAACCGCAGCGGTGGATCGAGTCGCAGCGCCTCGCCGTCGATCCCTGCGGCAACGGGCTGATCGGCACGAACCTCGAAGGTCGGCGCACTCCACTGCCGAACCGGTCGCTGTGGTGCGCGGCCGCGCTCGCCACGACCCGTCGGCGCTCCCGCGATCGCGATCCCGAGCAGACCGTCGTCGATCGCGGGACGGGTTCCGGAGCCGATCGCGCGGCCGAGGCGGTAGCGATTGTTGGAGACGAGGATGACCGCGCCCGCGTGGTGCTCCTGGCCGTCCGGGCCGGCCCAGCGCAGGTCGAGCCCCGACCCGTCGGATCCGAGCGCGTCGGGCACCGTGTCCAGCAAAGTGCGCAGCTTCGCGTTTCGGTAGCCGCCGCGCTGGACCGCCTCCGCGTAGACGCCCAGCGAGACGTTGTTGACGAAGACGCGCCCGTTCACGTCGCCGAGATCGACTCGCCGCTCGTGGCCGTCCACGAAGGCGTCGAGCGCCCCGACGACGTCGTCGCGATCCACCCCGAGGTCGAGGGCGAAGTGGTTTCGTGTCCCCGCCGGCACGCACGCATAGGGGAGGTCGAGCTCGGCGGCGACCGAGGCGACGATCGCCTGCGAGCCATCGCCCCCGGCCATCGCCAGGGCATCGGCGCCGCCCGCGACCGCATCCCTGGCGATCCGCTCCAGGTCATGGCCCGGCGTCAGCTCGATCGGCTCGATCCCGCGAGCGCGCGCCTCGGTCGCGAGCGAGAAGCGCTCGGCCTTGCCGCCGCCGGACTTAGGGTTGAAGATCAGCACCGGATGCTGCGGCGCCGGGACGGACTCGAGCTGCGCTCGCTCGCTCACCGCGAAACGCGCCAGAGCTCCCGCGACGGCTATCCCGCCGACGATCAGGGCGATCTCGACCGCGCGCTCGTCGAGCATCAACAGCAGCGCCGCCGCCAGCGCGATCGCCGCCGCCGCCAGCGCCAGACCGCGGGTCAGACCGCGGTGCAACGCCCCGTACCAACCAATGAAGGCTGCGAGGCACACCAGACCGGCCACGGCGAGACCCTGCGGGAACTCCTGAAACACCACGACGACCGCGAGAGCCAGAGCGGCGGGGCCGATGATCAGGGCTCCGATCGCGGCGACCCGCCTGTCGCTCATAGGATTGGTCGCGCTTGAGCTCGCCCGATGCCGAACCCGAGGATTCGCCAAGACCAGCCTGGCTTCGCGACGCCGAGCGAGTCGACGTCGCCGTCTACGCGGCGATCGCTCGCACACCGACCCCCGCGCTCGACGCTGCGATGGCCCGCCTCACCGGCGCCGCGAACTACTCGCGCCTGTGGATGGCGGCAGCCGCGGTCATGGCGACGGCCGGGGGGCGCCGGGGCCGTCGCGCGGCGTCCAGCGGCCTGGCGTCTGTCGGAGTGACCGCGGCCGTCGTCAACCTCGGCCTGAAGCCCCTCGGAGGCCGACGGCGGCCGGACCGCGTTGCCGAGCAGGTTCCTCTGGCGCGGCAGGCGAGGATGCCGATCTCGACCTCGTTCCCGTCGGGTCACTCGGCGGCCGGCTTCGCCTTCGCGACCGGTGTCGGTCATGTCCTGCCGGGGATCTCGATACCGCTGCAGGGCCTCGCCGCGCTTGTCGCGTATTCCCGGGTCCACACCGGCGTGCATTATCCCGGCGACGTCCTCGCCGGGGCACTCTGCGGGACCGTTCTCGCCCGGCTGACGGCACACGCGCTCGACCGCTGACATGTCGCAACACGAGGTCTAGCTCGCGTCCTCCTTGCCTGCCTCCTCGATCTCGCGCTTGAGCTTGCGCGTCAGACCCGGCGCGGTCGCCCGCCGTACACGGCCAATCCGTAGATGACGAGAAGGTCGACGATGAAGAGCATGAACGCGGCGAAGGGGAACGCGTTGACCGTGAACAGGAGGATCACCGCGTTCAGGCTCGCGCACATGATCCCGAACAGCTGCCCGAAGGTGTGGCGGTTGTAGATCGAATACGCGGCGACCAGCTGGAGGATGCCGACGATCAGCAGGAACCAACCCCAGGTGCTCAGGCTGTCGAAGATGACGTAGCGCCCCTCGTCGGTGAAGAACGCAGAATCGTCGATCGCGGCGATGCCCCAGACAATGTTGAGGAAGCCCGCCAGCGTCATCATGGCGCCGGCGAAGAGCAGCCAGCCCTCACCTCGAACGGTCTCGGGTTCGTAGTTGCTGTTCATCTGGATGTCCCTTCCTTTCGAATCCGAGCCCGGGACGACCCGAGTCGCAATCCGCTAGCTGACGGCTGCCGCGAAAGTACTCGCCTCAGCGGATAGGGACTGCCGTGAAGGCTTATGTGGTGCTTTCCATGCAAAGCGGTTAGCCACTTTCGTCCTAAGCGGTTGCGCGCCCCACGCGAGGAGCGGGCCTCACCACCAGGTTGGTGATTCGAGGTAGGCGTTCGTTCAGCGGAGTTCCTCGACCAGCCCGATGATGATGCCGTCGGGGCCGCGGACGTAGGCGTACCGGTAGATGTCCCCGTACTGCGCCACCTCGCCCACGAGTTCGGCGCCGTGGGCGCGCAGGCGGTCGAGGACGTCGTCGACGGCGTCGACGACGAACGTGAGGCGAGGGATGCCCGGGGTGTTGATCGGCGCCCTCGGCGCACTGCGGGTGGCCACCGGCGTGCGGAACGTCGACAGCTCGACCCGGCCGTGGCCGTCCGGGGTCCGCACGACGGCGATGTCCGCTCGGACGCCGTCCAGCCCGACGAGCTGGTCCACCCATTCACCCTCGACTACAGCCTCGCCCTCCAGTTCCAGGCCCAGTTCGACGAAGAACGCGATAGCAGCCGCGAGATCCTCGACCACAACGCCGGCGTGATCCATCCGGTAGATCGTCATGCCACGCACCGTAAGACCAGGAGCCCAAACACCAGCGTCAGGACCCCCGCCAGTGCGATGAGGGTGCCAGCAGAGAGCTGAAAGTTCGGGGCCGAGGCTCCGGGCTCATGCGTTCCATAGCGGTCAGGGTTTCTGCGCCACCCACTCCACTTCCCCGGTCCTGCAGACGCCCTGCGGCGGACCGAAGTCGACCCGTTGCTTGTACGTCCCCGCAGCTCTGCCACCCCGCTTCAGCTCGCCCACGAGGTGAGTGAAGAAGCCCGGGTTGGGCTGGCGGATGTCGAACGCGCCGCCGCGCACGCGGTTCCCGGAGAAGTAGTTGTTGAAGCCGTTGTGCGCCTGCGGCCCGTTCTCGCAGTTGACCGGGACCTCGTCGTAGTCGAGCCGTTGAACGAACCGCTTGCCGTCCATCTTGGTGATGGTCAGGTCGAACTGTGTCTCCGGGGCTCCCCTGAGGTGACCCTCGTAGACGGCGGCCTCGGCCGCAGTGCTCGCCGCGAGCAGCGCTGAAGCGGCCGCGACGATGGCTATCAGCTTCGGCATCCTTTGCCCTCCTGCGCGGGTCGTCGGACCGAGTATCCGCCCGGTGGATGCGATTGTCAAACACGGGTGGCGGGTCGTGATCGCCTACGGATTGGGCTCCGCAGAGACCTCGAACCAGACGCCCGGGCGGTGTCTGCGCTCCACCCCCCAATGCACGACGAGCCCAGGCGCAACAGACGATCCGACCTGCCTCCAGAACGTCGCCGGGGGGTTCGCGTGGCTGAACGCCTCGACTCGCACCCGGTTCGAAAGATGCTCGATGTCCAAGGTCATCGAATGGCCCTCGCGGGACCAGCGATGACGCGCCCAATGGTTGGCGAGCGCGCCGACCAGCAGCACCACGTTACGCCGGGTTTTCTCGCTCACCTCGTCCAGGTCCCGCTCTATCTGTCTCAGGGACTCTCGAAGCCTCCGAGGATCGGCCTGCACCTCATGGCGGGCGAGTATCGGGGCGCGACGGTCCTCCTGGATCACAAGCCGTCGCATACGGCGAACCTACCTGCCAGAGAGGGTCGTTGCGCCAGTCACGGCTCAGCGGGCGGCGGGGAGCTGTGCTCCAACAGCCCGGGAGTGGGTCATCAGTCGCCTAGTTCTCCGCCTCTCGCAAAAGCTCCGCCGCCTCAGGTCGCCCCTGGAGTCCGGCCTCTTGGAATACCGCCGGCATGTCGGGGTCCGAGAGCAGCTTGCCGTAGCCCTCCTCATCCCAGTCGAAGACCACCCAGACTCGGGTGTCGTCATTTGGGTCGCGGAAGACATGCGAACCCCCGCTTCCGTATTGCTTGCGCTTATCAGCGCCCTTGGTCGTGAAGGTAGCGAGAAACCGCTCGACGTCCTCGACCTTCGCGGTAGTCAGGATCAACGCAGGCCTCCTTTTGGTGTCACCGCCCGGACCCCGACTGTACTCCGGCGGTGGAGTGGCCGCTTCGGAAGCCGTCGCAGATGACTTCGAGGACGCATGAGGGTTGTCCTAGCTTGACTTCAGGCGCTATCAAGCGTTGACGGCCGCCCGGGAGTTGTGCCCACTTGCGTTCAGATTGATGCCCGCCGAAACGTTTCGCCTTGCATGGAAAGCGACGCGATTCGCCGGCGACGCGCGGCCGCACAGCGGGATGGACTTGCCCCGTACAGGCCGGAGGGCGATACTGCGGGCGATGGCGCAGGAGAACTACCTGCTGGCCAACCAACCCTCGGAGTTGGAGCGCCTGCAGCTGCAGTCGCGCGTGTGGGAGCCTGCCGGGCGGCAGCTCCTGTCGAAGCTCGGCGGCGGAGCGGGCGGGCGCGCGGTTGACCTCGGCTGCGGAGCGTTGGGCTGGCTCCGGATCCTCGCCGAGTGGGTTAGCCCCTCCGGCCGGGTCGTAGGCACCGACGTCGACGAGAGTCTTCTGAACGCCGCTCGTTCATTTCTGGAGACGGAAGGGGTCTCCAACGTGGAGCTCGTCGTCGATGACCTGTTCGAAAGCAAGCTGCAGCCCCAATCTTTCGATCTCGTCCATGCCCGCTACGTGATCGCTCCGCTGGGACGCGGCCCTGAGCAGGTGGCGTCGTACCGGCGGTTGGTCAGGCCCGGCGGTTCCCTCGTTCTGGAGGAGTGGGACCTGGGCTCCTGGCACTTCAATCCCCCAGCGCCCGCGTCCGAGCGCCTGATCCGATTGCTTTCCGAGATCTTTGCCACCCTGGGAGGCGAGGCGGGCCGAGGGCTTCCCGATCTGCTCCGCGAGATCGGTATAGAGGAGCCGGAGATCGATGCACATGTCATCGCGCTCAAGCCGGGCCACCCCTACTTGCGTCTGCCCCTTCAGTTCAGCGTCGCGCTGGAGTCGCGGCTGCTCGAAACGCTGAGCGAAGACGACCTTGCTTCGCTCCGCCGAGAGGCCGAGTCCGAACTGGCCGAGCCACGTAGGTGGGGCACGACCTTCACCCTGATCCAGAGTTGGGGGCTGCTCGGAGGCTGAGACTCATCGGAACGGGAATCGCCGACGGACGCAGCGGCTATACGGTAGGCCTGAGGACTCGAACTCACGACCCGGAGGTACATCAGATGTTCGCTCGGTTGACCCGTTACGAGGGAGCCTCGCCCGACGCGATCGAGGACGCGCTGGAGACGAAGAAGAAGGTGCTGCCGACCGAGTACGGGCAGACGGAGGGCATGAAGGGCACGATGTTCCTCGTTGATCGCGACAGCGGCACGATCCTCGTCATGTCCATGTGGGAGAGCGCCGAGGCCTTGGAGGCGAGCGAAGCGGAAGCCGCCCGCCTGCGCGACGAGGTGACGGGCTCCGGCGAAACGGCTTCGGTCGATCGCTACGAGGTGGCGATCTTCGCCGTCGAACAGGCGCCTCCGATGACCTAACCCCCTGAAGCTCGGCGAAAGGCCGCTCCTCGTCCTGCGACAGACACATGCTTGGCCCAAGCAGCTACTCCGACAGCCCGGCGGCTTCGAGGGGTTCTTTCGGTCTTGGGGAGCGGCCCCACGCCTCCCGCATCGGGTTCCGATAGAACGCCAGAAAGATCGGGGCGATCAGGATCAGAAGGAACTCGTCCACGGGGCCGGGGATGGGCAGAAGGCCGATACCGGCGACCCAGCGCAGCGGCTTCGGGATGCGCTCGTCTCGGGCGAGCAGACGTATCGCGTTGACGGTGCGCATGAGGAACGCCCGTGCTCGTCGAGTTGGGCGGTTGAACGTCCCACGTTCTCCTGCGACATCGCCTACTCCTGAAGTCCGGCGGCTTCGAGGGCCGGGACGCGGTTCGCGTGGCGGGCGTTGAGCTAAGAGGCGGCCTCCATGTTCTTGGTTACGACCTCCATGGTTTGCGCGAGCTTGTCGGTCGGGCTGAACTCGACCACCTCGGTCCCGGCGTAGAGGACCGGGGTATGCCCGGGGCTCACGTAGTACGCGTCGCCGGTCTCGAAGACCTCCTCGGCGTCTCCGTCTCGGAACGCCACCTTGCCCTGGATCACGTAGCCCATGTGCTCGGCCTGGCATTGATTGTTCGGAAGGCCGTCGAAGAAGGGCGAGAGATCGGCGTCCTGGGTGTACGCCTCGAAGCCGACGGTCCAGCCGCCGTCGAAGTGCTCGAAGTGCCCCTCGTAGCCCTCAACCGATTCGTGCTCGGAAGCACTCGCTTTGGATGCCTTGGGCATCTCCACCTCCTGGGAAGGTTCCGGGCGCGGCCCCTCCGTCGCCCACTAGCAGCCGATTCTCTCATGCGACGCCGCCTACTCCCGTCAGCCCGGCGGCTTCGAGGGCATTCCCACCGTCACTTCCCGCAGCGCATCGAGCGACTGCTGGCCCCAGCTGCGGAAGTAGCGCCTCCCCATCGTCATGTCGAAGACCCGATCGCCAAAGCGCCTGGGCTGCATGCCCATCTCCAGCTCGACGAACGTCCCGCCCTGAGCGGGGGTGAGGAACCAGTGGGCGTACGTGCCTGTCAACTGGCAGCTCATCCGTATCTCCCGCAGATCACGCGCCCGCTCGATCAGGAAGTTCGTTTTCACGCGCCCGCTCGGGTCACGCGTGACCTGGACGTACTCGTCGCCCTCCTCGAAGCGTTCACCATGCACCTCGATCACGCGAGGCCACCACTCCGGGTAGCGGCGAGGAGCGCCGATCAGGCTCCACACCTCCTCGATCGGAGCGTCAAGGCGCGCCTGCTGACGGTGCGCGGACACTGCCTACTCGCGCAGCCCGGCGGCTTCGAGGGCTGTCTCCCGGTCCCAAAACGCCTGCCAGAGCACGATCTTGCCGTGCCTGAGCGTGAAGATCGTGCCAGCGGGTTGGGCGACTTGGATTCCGTCCCTCCCTTGAAAGCGCTCGACGCTAAGCAAGAGAACGCGCTCCGCGCCCACCGCTCGAATCTCCTCGGGGTCCGATCGATGCTCCTCCCAAGCCGCATCGAATGCGGCGAAGAACTCCACGGTTGCCTCCCGGCCGCGTGCCACCCGCGCCCCGGGTTGCTCGGGCGGTTCATGGAACTCAACGGCGTCGGCGAAGAACTCCGCGCCCGTGGCTGCGATGCCGTGCTCGTTGAACCCCTCAATCATTCGGGCGATGATCTCGACGTTCTCCTGCGACATCACCCGCGCAGTATCGCGCGGCCGGGGCAGCGCGAGGGTGGATGCCTGACGGGCAGCCGTTCGCCCCGAGGGGCCGCTGCGGACGCTGATGCCTGGCGAGAGAGGCAAACACCCCGCGAATCGGCGACGCCGATCGGCCCCCGTAGCTAATACGTTCTAGGTAGGACGCGGCGTAGGAGCCACTCAGCCAAGCTCTAGCCGTGGCCCATCGTCCTCCATTGGCCCGTCGCCGCCTCGACGGGCCCTAGACGCTCGCGGTCGCGCGCGGCGGGGTGGTAGGTTGCGCGCGTAAGGCAGGCGAACGAGAGGGTAACTCGTGAAATCGAAGCTGACGACGTCCGTGGCACTCGTGATGTGCGCGGGCTTGGTACTGGCCGGCGTGGCCAGCGCCGGCGACCCGCCGTACCCGACCGACGTCACGATCAAGGAGCAGAACGGCGACTTCCACGGGAAGGTGAAGAGCCTGGGGGGAGGCCAGCAGTGCGTCGAGGATCGGAAGGTCACCGTCTTCAAGAAGAAGGATGGGCCCGACAAGAGGATCAACAGTGACACGACCGACACGGGCGGGAACTGGGACACGGGAAACACCCATGTCGGCAAGGGCAAGTACTACGCGAAGGCGAAGGCCGTGTTGCTGATGACGGATGAGGTGCTCTGCGAGAAGGGCAAGAGCGAGACCGTCACGATCGATTGAGCTGACGCTGGTCCTCCGCGGCGTCGTGACGGAGGACGGCGATTGCCGGGCAAGACGCGCCGCAAAGGCATAGACGAACGGGATGGTCGCTTCTCGTCCAAAGGGCGCATCCCACGCTCAAGCGCATCCTTCGTCTACGCCGAGGGGCTGCGTTCCTCCCGTGCAGCACCCGAATGGTTCAGGGTCGCGCGTGATGTTGTGTCAGCAGCTCCCGCGGGCGACGGTCGCCGGGTTGCCGAAGACCAGCGAGAAGTCCTGGTAGTCCAGGCTGATCTCCTCGTCGGGCGCACGGCTGGCGTTGCCGCCCTGGCGGTAGGCGCTGATTCGGACGTCCTGGAGGCAGAGCACGAGCGGCAGCGGGTTGAGGTCGAGTTCGGCCGAGTCGAAGTGCTCACCGCTTGCCGTCGCCTGTAGGTAAGCGGCGCTGGTGTCGTTGATCGGCTTCGCCACAACGAGATCCGCGAACTGTGCACCGCCTCCGGCGGAGTTGGTGACGCTGATCGAGTAGGACTTGACGGGGGTCGTCCCAGGGCCCCCGTCCGGGAAGCGGAGCTTCGCCACGGACGCGGCCTGCGCCTCGACGCCGATCGCCAGCAGCGACGTCGCCGCCACCAGCGCCATGCACCAACCTCTCCTCGCCATCAAAGCCTCCTCGATGGAGTGCCTAGCACCGTACAGGAGGCTCAGTCAGGTCCGTATCGCCAGGAACAGCAGAAGCTCGCGCAGGGTCTTCCAGAGCCGGTGCTCGGCCGTGAGATCAGCTCAGATTCGCTTCGTTTGGTACCAGGCTGGTACCCGACTTGCGTCAGGGGGCGGCAGCTGGGCCCGGCCCGGCCCGGCGCTCGCTCCGCTCTGCCTCCTCCGCCTCGATCGGCTCCAGCTCCGGTTCGTGCGTGACGTGCGGCAGCCATTCGAGCCAGCTCGGCAGATACCAATTCCAATCGCCGAGCAGCTTCATCGACGCGGGCAGCAGGATCGCGCGGATGATCGTCGCATCGATGAGGACGGCGACGGCAAGGCCCACACCGAGCTGCTTGAAGATGAGCAGCGACAGGGTCGCGAAGATCGCGAACACGGAGATCATCACCACGGCGGCGCTCGTCACGACGCCGGCGGTCGTCTTGATCCCGTGCGCGACCGCCTCGTCACTCCCCATGCCGCGATCGAACGCCTCCCGGATCCGGGTCAGGATGAACACGTGGTAGTCCATCGAGAGGCCGAAGAGGACCACGAACAGGAAGATCGGCATCCAGGACACGATCGCCCCATTCGAATCGAAGCCGAGGAACGACTCGAGGTGGCCGTCCTGGAAGACCCATACGAGGACGCCGTATGCGGCCCCCACCGAGAGCAGGTTGAGCAGGATCGCCTTGAGCGGTATGACGATCGAGCGGAAGGTGAACAGCAGCAGAACGAACGCAGCGAGGAGGACAAAGCCGAACACCAGCGGCGCATGCGACTTCATTGTGTCGGTGAAGTCCTCCGAGTCCGCGGTGTAGCCCCCGACGTTGACGGTGACGCCCGGCACGGTCCCGACAGTGGCGGGGATGAGCGTGTCGCGAAGAGCGGCGAGCGCGTCGGTCGACTGCGAGTTGTCGCCATCGCCGGCCAGAGGAATGTTGACCTGGGCCACCGTCCCGTCGGAGCTGACCTCGGTCGTGATCGGTTGGTCGAACTGATCGCTCGAGCCCGCCTGGCGAATCAGATCCTCGGTCGCCGCCCGGACCTCGGGTGAATTCACGTCGTCTGCGCTGACGACGACGATGGCGGGGATCGGGCCGCCCGGGAAGGCCTCCTGCTGCTTGTTGTAGGTCTGGATCACCGTGAGGTCCTGCGGGAGCGTGGACACACCAGGATTCGCCGTGTGGAGGCGGAACGCGGGAATCGCGAGGAAGACGAGGAGCCCTCCGGCGAGAAGGACCGAGACAACCGGATGCCGCAGAACCGGGTTCAGGATCCTTGACCAGAGCGCGCTCTCGCCGGCGTTCCACGGTTGGTCCTTGATGTAGGGAACGCCGCCCTTCTCAATTCGATCGCCCAGCCAGGCCAAGGTTGCCGGGAGGACGGTCAGCGACCCCACGACAGCGACCGCGACGACGATGATCGTGCCCGTGGCGAACGATTGGAACGTGGAGGCGCCGGCCAGGTACATCCCGGCCATCGCGATCATCACAGTGAGGCCGGAGATCATCACGGCCCGGCCCGAGGTCGCAGCCGCCGCCGCCAGCGCAGCCGACTCGCTTCGCCCGGACTCGCGCTCCTCGCGCTCTCGGCGCAGATAGAACATCGAATAGTCGACCCCCACCGCGAGACCGATCAGCAGGATCACCTCGTTGATAGCGCTGTCGACCCCGCTGAGCTGGCTGATCGGGCCCATCAGGCCGATCGTCGCGATCACCGCGGTCAGCCCAAGCAGGAGCGGCACCATGGCGGCGACGACCGCGCCGAACGCGATCAGCAGGATCAGCAGGGTGATCGGCAGCGACGTGAGCAGCGCGCGACCGAAATCGTCGCTGATCGACTCTTCGATCGCGCTGTTGATGCTCGCGTCGCCCGCCTCCGCGATGGTGAAGTCGGGGTTCGCCGCCTGCGCCTCATCGACGGCGTCGAGGGCTGCGCCCACCCGATCCTGCGTCTCATCGTCGTCGCCGGCGATCTCGAAACGGAGCAGGGTGGAGCGGCCGTCGGCGCCGATCTGTCCCTCATTGCCGGGCGCGTAGGGGCTGTCGAAGTTCTGCGTGTAGGGGACCTCCTTCAGGCGCCCTTCCACGTCGGCGACCACGGCCCGGAAGCTCGGGTCGTCAGCCGTCGCGGTCTCGCTTTGGATCAGGACCAGCTCGCCGGCGCTTCTCTCGAAGGCGGTTTCGATCGTCCGGCTGGCATCCCCGGACTCGCCGACTCCGAGCTCGTCCTGCTGAAGGGTCTCGGTGCCGACCGCACCACCGATCGCAAACGAGACGAACACGAATGCAAGCCATCCCCAGATCGCGGCCTTGCGGTGCGTCGCGCTCCAACGCCCCGCCCGCGCAGCAATGCTTCGTGCTGGCTTCATGCCTTGACGCCCCTTCCTTGGTTGCGATCAAGTTGCTGCTTGGCTTGGATCGAGCCTCTCATGCCGGTCGATCGGGGTCAAGGCTGCAGCGGATCTGCTGATGACGGCCCGAGGCGCCCCCTTGCACCACAGACACCGAGGAGCCGTGTTTGGTCCTGCCTGGGTGCCTCCGACGGCGCTCTCAGGCTCAGGTTGCAAAGTGAAGGCCGTGACGAACCGTTCGTGAGTAGCGGGGGCCCGTTTCGTTCTCGCTACCACCCGCGGATCGTCGAGCGGATGCTCATCAAGACTTAGTCGCTTCGCTTGGAAAGCGACACCCTCCGGTGGACACGCGATCGGCTCCGGGTCCCCGCCGTGCAGCCGCAAGCCGAGACGGCCCGGGTATGGCCGAGCGACTCTAGTTGCCGAAGCCCTCGGTGCCGGTGCGCTCAGGCTCCCGAGCCGGCTCGTAGGTGTTTCGGCCGGCGCGCCGGACGGCGCCGTCGCTAACGGCCTCGCGTAGCGCCAAGCTGAATCGCCCCGGGCCCCAGTAGCGGGCGCCGGTTAGCCGGACGAGCTCGCGGCGCTCGGTCGGACCCTGCTCCCGGAGTGCGCCCGCGATGATCTCGACCTCGCGGTCAAGCGAGGTGGGGTCCTGCTCGGGCGGCCAGGTGCTGAATGGCGACCAGCTTGCGCTGCCGGGCCCGGGTCGGTAGCGCCTCCACCCGGCGCGCTCTTGCTCGCGGCGGCGGCGCCTGCGCTCGGCCCGTTCCTCCTGCTCGCTGGGCGCTCCCTCGTCGGGCTGAGCCTCTTCGTCTTCCCCGACGGCCGTCAGCGGTGCCGCGATGTCCTCCAGGCCTTGCTGTTCGGCGCGGACGCCGAGGAAGATCTCGGCGATGCCGCCGATCGCCATCACGACGGCCCCGATCAGGAAGCCGATCATCACCTGGGAGGGATCTCCGGTCGAGGCGAGGCGCTCGAAGATGAGTGGCCCCGTGATGCCGCCGATCGCGGTGCCGATCGCGTAGAAGAAGGCGATCGCCAGCGCCCGAACCTCCATCGGGAAGATCTCGCTGACGGTGAGATAGGCGGAGCTGGCTCCTGCCGAGGCGAAGAAAAACGTCGCCGCGAGCGCCGCCACAAAGCCCCAGTCGCTGAAGCTCTCGCTGTTGAAGAGCAGCGCGACGAAGACCAGCAGCACGGCGCTGGCGAGATAGGTGCCGGCGATCATCGGCCGCCGGCCGACGGTGTCGAACAGCCGCCCGAGCAGCAGCGGGCCAAGGAAGTTGCCGATCGCGAAGACGGCATAGAAGATCCCGACCTCGCCCGACTCCACCCCCAGGTAGGTGGTCAGGGTAAGGCCGAGCGTAAAGACCACGGCGTTGTAGATGAACGCCTGGCCCACGAACAGAGAGAGGCCGAGGACCCCCCGCTTCGGATAGGTCTTGAACGCCGTTCGGGCGATCACCCGGAACGGGACCGTCTTGCGCTGTTCGACGGTGATCGCCTCGCCCGGGTCCCCGGAGAGCTTCTCTCCGGTCTCCTCCTGGACCTCGGCCTCGATCTCGTCGACGATCCGCTCGGCCTCCTCGTCGCGACCGTGGATGAACAGCCAGCGCGGGCTCTCGGGCACGTTGCGACGGATGAAGAGGATCCCGAGGCCGAGCACCGCGCCCAGCCCGAACGCGACCCGCCAGCCGATGTCGGCGGCGAAGATCGCCTCGTTCAAGAACACCAGCGAGAGCAGGGCGCCGCCGGCGGAGCCGAGCCAGAATGATCCGTTGATGATCAGGTCGATCCGACCGCGCGCTCGGGCCGGGATCAGCTCGTCGATCGCGGAGTTGATCGCCGCGTACTCGCCGCCGATGCCGGCGCCGGTGAAGAATCGGGCGACCAGGAAGAACCAGGGCGCGAACGAGAACGCGGTCGCGACGGTGGCGGCGAGGTACACCCCGAGAGTGATCAAGAACAGCCGTTTGCGCCCAAAGCGATCGGTGAGCTGCCCGAAGAACAGCGCGCCAAGGCAGGCGCCGGCAACGTAAAGAGCCGCTGCGAGGCCGATATGGGCTTCGGTCAAGTCGATCCCGCTGCCGGGTTCGATCAGCCGGCTGGCGATGAAGCCGACGATCGTCACCTCGAGGCCGTCGAGGATCCAGACCGTCCCGAGGCCGATCACCACGAGCCAGTGAAACCGCGACCAGGGGAGGCGATCGAGTCGCGCCGGAATCCGGGTCTCGACGGTCCCCAGGCTGGCGTCCGCGCTCATCGCAACCCCGCGTACCCCGTTGGTGCCGGGTGTAACGAGTCCATCTCGTCCCATTCCGGCAGCTGCGCCACAATCGACGCATGGTTCGCTGCCGCCTGTTCGGGCATAGCTGGCGCTTTCGCGCCGAGGGATCGACCCTGCACTGGGACTGCGAGCGCGGCTGTGGCGCCCACGATCAGAAGACCTATGACACCGCCGACCGCGCCAGCCGGTACGCGCGGCACTTCAACCGCAAGGGCTCATCCTCGCTCGGGACGCGATTCCCGATCCCGCTGCCTCGAGGGGTCTTGAACAGGCGGCATGAGGACGGTTGAACGGCTTCATGAAGACGTGTGGCCAACCGAGTTGGACTTGGACAACTGGGGCCGTCTGGACCCTGAACGAGGACGGGTGGTGACGCGGGTGGAGTCCTTCCTTGATCATGAGGAGAGCGAAGCCCTCAACGCCGCTGGTCTCACGGAGTAGGCGATGTCGCAGGAGAACGTGGAGATAGTCCGCAAACCGCTCCGGGTGCGGGAGCAATCGCGCCGGACGCTTGATCAGTGGCTTTCTTTGCGCCTTCCGAGGCTGGCAGCCGCCTTCCTGCGCCGGACCTTCAAGCTGCCACCCAGCTCTCGCCTCCGTCAGGCGACTCTCTGGCGAGGCATGCGGCTCGCGTTGGAGGCGTACAACCGCCGCGATCTGGACGCGGTCGTCATCGGCTGGGACGCCGAGTTTGAGTATCACCCGGATGCCAACTGGGTCAAGGCCGGGATCATGGAGCCGTGCTACCGCGGCCTCGACGGCTACCGCAGGTACGTCGCGGCCGGGGACGAGGTTTGGGGTGGAGAGAACCACTTGAAGCCCTCGGAACTCATCGACCTGGGGGACCGGCTCGTGCTGCTCGCAGATGGGCGGATGCGCGCTCAGGCGAGTGGTGTTCCGCTCGCCGAGGCGTTTGCGCTCGTCTCGACGATCGAGGACGGCAGGTTCGTCCACCATCAGGAGTACTACGACCACGCCGAGGCCCTCGAAGCTGCCGGGCTACGGGAGTAGCCAGGAAGCACCGCTTCGGACGAGAAGCGCCTGCTCTGCACGGGTCGAGATCAGCAATCCACCTGAGTTTCCGGTTCGCGGCGTGTATCGCGGCCACGATGGAGTTCGTCAGTGGCGAACAGATGCGTTCGACGTCATCGATGAGCTCGAGGTGGAGACGGAGAAGCTAATCGACGTCGGAGATGGCGAGACCGTTGTCATGTTGCTGCGCTTACGCGGCGTGGCTAGCTACACCCGAATCCCGATCGACCAGACGTGGGCCGCCGTCTGGACGACCCCGAAACGGAAAGCTTGTGCGTGCCCAGGGCTACGTGAGCCGGCGCGAGGCCATGAAGGCGGCCGGTCTCCGTAACTCGCTCGGAACGCTGCTTGGAACGAGAAGCGCTAGCCGGTTTGCATGGAAAGCAGCTGGTCCGCATCACCGCACAGCCCCCCTTCATTCCCTGCTCGACCCTATCCCGGCTCATCTACGATCACCGGGCATGGCCAAGATCATGGTGCTCACCGCAGGAAGCACTGGGGACGTCGAGCCATTCGCGGCGCTCGCCGCGAACCTTGCCGGGCGCGGTCACACGGTCACGTTCACGGCTGACGCCGGCTTCGAGCGGCTCACTCCCAGCAATGGCGTCGAGTTCGCGCCGATCCGCGCCGACTTTCAGTCGCTCCTACCGACGCCGGACCGCAAGCGACCGTCATTTCGGGGTGACGTCTTCCCGGTGATCCGGGGAATGCTCGAGGACAGCTGGGCGGTTGCGAAAACCCGTCGGCCCGAGGCGATCGTCGCCCATCAGAAGACACTCGCGGCTCCGCACATCGCGGAGAAGCTCGGGAGCCCGCACGTGCAGGCGCTCACGGTCCCAATGCTGACGCCGACCCGCGAGTTTCCGCTGCCCGCCATGGTCCGTCATGACCTCGGCGGAGTGCTCAATCGCGCAAGTTACCGCCTGCTCGGACTGTTGACCCGTCCCTATTCGGGCTTGATCCGCAGCTGGCGCGAAGACCACCTCGGCCTCGCGCCTCGCGGCGATCCGCCGGCGCCGGCCAGGACCTTGTACTGCTATAGCCCGAGCCTCGTTCCAACGCCCGGCGATTGGCCGCCGGATGCGGTGGCGACGGGCTATTGGTTTCGCGAGGGTCGCGGTGATCAGCCGGTTGACCCCGGGCTCGAAGCCTTCGTCGCCGCGGGGGCGCCGCCCGTTTATGTCGGTTTCGGAAGCAGCGTCGGTCCCGATCCCGTCCGCCTGAGCGCGATCGTGGGCCAAGCCTTGCGCGAGGCGGGCGCACGCGCCGTGATCGCGACGGGTTGGGGTGGGCTCGTCGACGGCCACGTTGGTGGCGACAGCATCGTGACTGAGCGGGCGCCACATAGCTGGCTGTTTCCACGCGTTGCCGCCGTCGTCCATCACGGAGGCGCGGGAACGACCGCTGCCGGACTGCTTGCGGGGCGGCCCACAGTCGTCTGCCCGTTTCAGGGCGACCAACCATTCTGGGGCGCGGCGGTTCACCGCGCGGGCGCGGGCCCGGAGCCATTGCCAGCGAAGAAGCTGACCGCGGAGCGGCTCGCCGCCGCGATCCGCGCGGGCATCCAGGACCCCGCCATGCGTGATCGGGCGGTTGAGCTGTCGGAGCGAATCGCTCGGGAGGACGGTGCCGCGCGAGCCTCAGAGCAGATCGAGGCGTCGCTCGGATAGCCCCTGACTCCGGAACTGAGGCCGAGTCCGGCCGACCTCGTCAGGCCTGCTTCCGTCGTTGGCCCCGATAGACGCACTCACTGAGCCGTATAGCCAGGCGTGCTCGGACCGGCTGGTCGACCGGTCTGTCCGCGTGAGACTGCGGGTGTAGGATTGGAGCTCACCAAGGCCGAGAGGAGCGGCGATGCCCGAGACCATCGACCCAACCTTCTACCGTTCGCCGGCCGCCGCGATCGCGGCCCCGCCCGAGAGCCTCGCTTACGTCGCCGCCTTCGATCCTGCCGGTGAGCAGCGCGACGCGATCGCGGTGATCGACTGCGACGCCGACTCGTCCAGCTACGCCGAGGTAGTCGGCTGGGCGGAGCTACCGACCGCGGGCAACGAACTGCACCACTTCGGCTGGAACGCGTGCTCGAGCGCGCTCTGTCACGAAGGGCACGAGGGCATGCTCGAGCGCCGGTACCTGATCGTCCCCGGGATCCGCTCCTCCCGCACGTACGTCCTCGACACGGAGCCGGACCCCCGCGGGCCCCGGGTCGTGCGCACGATCGAGGCCGAGGAGCTCGCCGAAAAGGCCGGATACTCGCGACCGCACACCGTCCACTGCGGGCCGGGCGGCATCTTCATGTCGAACCTGGGCGCCGCCGGCAACGGCGACGGCCCCGGCGGTGTCGCGCTGATCGACCACGACACCTTCGAGGTCACCGGTGCCTGGGAGAGCGATCGCGGCGACCAGTACTTCGCCTACGACGTCTGGTGGCACCTGAACGAGGATGTCGCGATCACCTCGGAGTGGGCGACCCCATCGATGATCGAGAAGGGGCTGAACCCCGAGGACCTGCTCGGCAAGCGCTTCGGCCATCACCTCGACTTCTGGAGCCTCTCCGAGGGCAGGCTGATCGAGCGCGTCGACCTCGGTGACGAGCACCAGATGGTGCTCGAGGTAAGGCCGGCCCACGACCCCCGCAAGACCTGGGGCTTCGTCGGGGTAGTGATCAGCGTCGAGGACTTGTCGGCGTCGGTGTGGCTATGGCACCGCGACGGCGGCCGCTGGGCGGTCGAGAAGGCAATCACGATCCCGGCCGAGCCGGCCGAGACCGACCAGCTGCCCCCGGCGCTGCAGCCGTTTGGCGCCGTGCCTCCGCTGGTCAGCGACATCGACCTCTCCGTCGACGACCGCTGGCTGTACGTCTCGTGCTGGGGCACCGGGGAGCTGAAGCAGTACGACGTCAGCGATCCCCACAGCCCGCGGGAGACGGGCTCGGTGCGCATCGGCGGGATCGTCGGCCGGGCCCCGCATCCGGCCGCTCCCGAGCGGCCGTTGGCCGGTGCCCCGCAGATGGTCGAGGTCAGTCGCGATGGCCGGCGGGTTTACTTCACCAACTCGCTCTATGCGAGCTGGGACGAGATCTTCTATCCCGATGGCGTCGGCGCCTGGATGGCGCGCGTCGATGCCGATGTCGCGGAGGGCGGGATGAGCTTGGACCCGCGCTTCTTCCCCCACGGCGACGACTTTCGCGGCCTGCGCGTGCACCAGACGCGTCTCCAGGGCGGTGACGCGTCCAGCGACTCGTACTGCTTCGTCGAGTGAGGGTGGCGTTGGCGATCGGCGGGGGATGGCGGGCTAGCGTGCCGGTCGAACTACGGTTCGCGCACCTGCTCGAGATCCCGCAGACGAGAACTTCCTGATCATCAGGGGCGTCTCTCAGTAGCGGGGGGATTTGGACCCGCGAGCTCCGGGACGGCCCTTGCGGCGTTGAGCCCGCAAATCCGTCGCACCCGGGCTTATCGCCTTCGAGCACCCCGGCGGCCAAGGCGGTCACGCCGCGGCGACTGATCGCCAGCGCTTCCTTCGATCGCGGGAAGGACTGGGGGTCCGAGGCGTCTTAGCCCATAGACGCACACGCGATCGCGCTTCGGCGGTCGAGACACCCACAACTCGGAGGTACCCCTCAAATGAGCACCAAGACACGGCCCAAGCGGCCACTCCCCCTCATTGCAACGGCAACCGTCCTTGCCCTGCCGCTTGCGGCCCTCGTCGCTCCGGCGAGCTCCAACGCGAGCAACCAGGGCGTGCGGGCCTCGATCAAGGGCGGCACGCTCGAGGTCAAGGGCAGCAACCGCGCCGATACCGTCGCGCTTCGCCTGGAGGCCGGCGACCCGAACCGGGTCCAGGTCGACGTAGGCGATGACGGCTCGGCCGACCGCTCGTTCGCGCGCGACGAGGCGGAAGCGATCGAGGTCACGATGGGCGACGGTGACGATTCCGTTCGCGTCGACGACACGAACGGGGCGTTCACGAACCAGATCCCGACGGCGATCGCCGGTGGCGACGGTGACGACTCGCTGAGCGGCGGCCTCGGCGCCGAGACGTACAAGGGCGCCACGGGCAACGACGCGGTCGACGGCAACGGCGGCAACGACAACGCCTCCCTGGGCGGCGGGACGGACACCTTCCGCTGGGATCCGGGCGACGGCAGCGACGCGATCGACGGTCGGGACGGCCGCGACACGATGCTGTTCAACGGTGCTGCCGGGGCGGAGACCGTGACGATGGCACCGGCCGGAAGACGGCTCGTGTTCGTCCGCCAGCCCGGCAACGTCACGATGGACACCGACGACGTCGAGATCGTCGACTTCAACGCTCTTGGCGGAGCCGACGCCATCACGGTGAACGACCTCACGGGCACCGACGTGACCCGGACCAACCTCGACCTCGCGGGAGCGCTCGGAGGCGATGCCGGCGACGGCGCGATCGACAGCGTGGTCGTCAACGGCACGAACGGCGATGATGCCATCAGCATCGACGGCAACGGGGCAGGAGCCGATGTGACCGGGCTCGCCACGGCCGTTTCGCTCACACACGCTGATGCGACCGACACGCTCTCCGTCAACACCCTCGCGGGCGTCGACGACGTCGACGCCAACGGCGTCGCCGGAGTGCTGGAGGTGCTGGTCGACGGAGCACCCGTCTAGGTCGGCCGGAAGTCTCGCGGGCCCCGGCTCTCGGAGCCGGGGCCCGCCCTGCTCCCAATACACGCGAGATCAACCGCCTCATCCCATTGGTCCGTCAACCCGCCATCCACCCACTCCAACGACTGGATGGCCTTCAGCGATCCGGGACCCCGCTCGCGGCGGTACGCTCGGGCGCCGTGATGGCCCCCGACCGGATCCTCGATCCCGGCACCCTGGGCGATCACATCGATCGCCTGTTCCGCGCTGCGTGGGCGCTGTCCGGCTCGCGTACCGAAGCGGAGGACCTCGTGCAAGAGACGTTCGCCCGCGTGCTCGCCAAGCCCCGCCGGATCCGCAACGACGATGACCTCGGCTACCTCCTACAGGTCCTGCGAAACACCTTCATCAGCTCGCGCCGTGCGGCGGCTCGGCGGATCGCGCCGGAGGCGCTGGACGACAGGTACGAGCCGGTCGACCCGAGCCCGGCCAGCAGGCCCGAGCAAGCCGCCGAAGCGCGGGAGGTGCTTGCGGTGATCGCCGGCCTCTCGGAGCCGTTCCGCGACGCCATCGTCGCCGTCGACATGGCCGGCCTCAGCTACGCGGAGGCGGCGGAGCTCCTTGATACCAAGGAGGCGACCATCACCTCGAGGCTGTTCCGGGCGCGGGCGCAGGTCGCCCGCGGGATGAAATCGTCCCCGGGTAGCGTCGAAACGAGTAGAGGCTGAACCGATGCCCGGCGAGAACGACAAGCCGCTGACCGAAGAGGAACTCGCGCTAGCACGCGAGGGGGAGGCGCTGATCTCGGCTGCATCAGCCGATGTTCACGCACCGCAGTCGTTGCGCGAGGCGATCGAGCGCGAGCGTGAGCGTGCGATGGCACAGACGCGCGCGCCGTTTTGGCGCCGGCACCGCTGGGGTCTGGCCGCGGCGGGGACGGCTGCGGCGGCGCTTGCGGCCGTCGTGATTGCCCTCGGTACCGGGAGCGAGGAGGCGGAACCGTCGCTCGACGAGGTCTACGCGGCCGCGGGACTCGCCCCGACCGCGGCCGCTCCGGCGGCGCTCGGTGGCGAGCCGCCCGTGCTCGATGCCACGGTCGGCAACCTCGAGTTCCCGGACTGGCGGAAGGGGTTTGGCTGGAGGGCCGTCGGGCGGCGCGATGACACGCTCTCCGGCCGCCCCGTCACGACCGTGTTCTATCGCAATCCCGAGGGGGCGCGGCTCGGCTATGCCGTGGTGTCCGGAGACGCCCTCGGCGGCAACCCGCCCGGCCGCGAGGTCACGCGCAGTGGCAACACCTACGACGTCGCACGGGTGGGCGAGCGCACGATCGTTACGTGGACGCAGGAGGACCACACCTGCGTGATCACCGCCCCTGCGGCGGTGCCGAGGGGGCGCCTGGTCGGCCTGGCCGCCTCGCGGAACGTCTAGCGCGAGTTGAGCCCGCTGCTCACGCGCCGGCGAGCACTCGGATAGCGGGGGCCCGATTCCGTCTCTCGCTACGACGCACGGATAGTCGAGCGAGTCCGGGCAGCGTGACGCGGACGTTGCCCGACTGACGCGGACCGCCCATCCGCCGCTCAGTGGGTCTGCGGTTACTTCTTGCGGGCCCCCGCGCGGCTGGCAGCCGACTTGCCGGCCGACTTCGCCGCACCGCCGGCCGACTTCGCCGCCTTCTTCACGCCGCCGACAGCCGAGCCGGCCGCGCGCTTGGCCTGGCCGGCAGCCGCGCGGCCCTGCCGCGTCGAAGCCGCCTTCTTGCCCCTCGATTGCGACTGAGCCTTGACCTTGTTGCGCTGCCGCGTGGCGGCGCCCTTCTTCGCCGCCGCCTGGCGGTCGGCCTTCGTCTGTGCCATGGGGTCGATCCTTTCGGTTGCCTACGCGGGCGAAGGACTCGCCCGCACCCCTGGACCTTTCCCCGCGGCCTCGGGGGCTAATCCGAACCTGGCCCGCGACGGTCGATGAACCTCCTCACAACCGACGTTCTCCTGCGACATCGCCTACTCCGAGAGTCCAGCGGCTTCGAGGGCTTCCTGTTTCGTCTGATAGAGGGTGAGTGAGGTTTGCTTGCCGTCCTCAATTGCGATCAGCCACGCGGCTCGAGCCTGAACTTCGATCCCGTCGCGTCCTCGCAGGTAGGCGACGTTCTCTGTGATGAACAGGCCGTCCTCGACCTCCACTGGGCCATCGACGATCTCGATCCGAACCTCCTCCCACACCGCGGAGAACTCCTCCATGAACGCCCGGATCTGCTCGTGCCCCCGATAGACGCCTGCTTCGAATATGAGAGCGTTGGACCAGTCCAGTACGGCGTCGGGCGCCCAGTCCGTCAACAGCCCGTCGGGGTCACGGCGGTTGTACGCATCGACAGCCCGGTGGATGAGCTCCACGTTCTCCTGCGACATCGCCCCTGCAGTATCCCGCGATGCCTGAGATGGCCGCTTTCCATGCAAAGCGACCTAATCGCTTTTTCGTCCAAAGCGACTAGTTCGGCGCCGTCTTGTCGGCGATCTCGATCAGATCCGCGACAACCTCAGCCAGCGGCCTGCCTGCGTTCAGCTCGTGTGTGGACCCTTGTCGCAACAAGGGCTCGACCGTTTCCAGTTGCTCGAGGATCAATGCGCGCTCGTGGGGATCCTTGCCGTATTCGCTCGTGGTCCGGGTGGCGATTCGACCGAGGATGGTCTCGGCCGTAGCGCTGAGTAGGACGACGGCGTCGAAGCGGTCGTAGAACGCTCCCTGATTGCGCACGCAACCGGATACGAAGAGCGGCCCATGGTCGTCGGACGCCAGCAGCCCCTCCATGCGCTTCTCGACCCATTCGTCCTAAGCGGCTACTCGGCCCGCCCGTTGTCGCTATCTCCGTGCTGCTTCCTGCGCTGCCTCTCCGCTTCCCGGGTCAGCTCTTCGCTGGCTTTGGTCGCGCCGTAAGCCATGAGAACGGCCCCCAGGATGAGACCGACGACTACGACCACGATCATTGCATCGCGCAGCATCGTGGCCCCCATCGACCGGATGACCCAAGGGGTTGAGTCGCGTGGTCGCTTCTCGTCCTAAGCGGCAATCTCCGAGCGAGCCGCTACCGGCTCCAAAGGCGCCCCAGTTGCCCGCTCGGCTACTTGCTCAGCTGGCCGCGAATCGCCCCAGCCTCGAATCCCGGTGTGCTGTGGACGTTCACGTAGTAGTCGGATGGGTGCTTGCGGATGTCCTTGACCAAGCTGCGCGCGACCTGCGCGCAGTCGCTAAGCGAGTCCGTGCCACCGAAGGTGCCCTCGAACAACGGTACGACGATCTCGTTCGCCGTCCTCGGTGTCGCACGCTCGGCAGTCATCATCCTGTCGATCTGCCTGTTGCTCGGCCGATGAATCGCCCGTGGCCCTGGTTAGCCGCTAGGTCGATAGCCACTTGGCCGCTTGCGCCGGCATCGCCGGGCCCGGGTGCCCTCCTCGGCCGGTCCGGCCTCATCGCGGTCGCGAGCGGCCGGCCCCCCTTCTTCGCGGTGGCCACCCCCGCCACTGCCAGCACGACCGCGAGGCTTGCGATGAACACGGCGTTACGGCTACTCATAGGGACTCCTCTCCCGGGCTTCGCCGGCTCGGTTCCGAGACGACCAATACCCGATCGGAGGTTGAACCTCACATCGGGTAGGCCGGTGGGGTCGCTTCGTCCTGAGCGCCGTCCGACAGCCCGGCGGCTTGGATGGGTCAGCGCTTCGCGCGAAACCCGCAGCGGTACTCGCGCGGCTAGCGCAGTCGTGCAAAGTCTCCGCGGTGACGGACGCAGTTGGCTGGCTTTCCAAGCAGAGCGCAAGCCTCGAGCACGCCCGAGTCGTGCGGCGCAGCGGCATGCAGATGCCCGGCCCGATTCGTTCGTCGCTACCGCCCGCCGCTAGCTGGCGGTAGGCTTTCTGACTCGCCGCGTCGAGCGTCGACGCAGGAAGCTGGCGCAGGTGATCGGCAACGGTCCGTTCGGCCAGCCCGCGCGGGCGAAGAATGGCCAAAGGATGTTTCCCTTGAAGCCCCGCAGGTGTCGAACCGCGTCTCCATCTCCACCCGGCTGCCACCGTCTGAAGCCTCTGCTCTCAGCTCCCAGGTGCTCCCTGGTTTGAAGATGTTTGAGTCAGTGACAGTCCCGCGTAGCGCGCCAGGCTCGGACCAGTCGTAGCGCAGCCGCTCCCAGACATATCCAATGGGCCACGGGTTGCCCTCGGTTACCTGCGCGAACGTCGGGCCCTGCTCGTGGACCTCTAGATGCTCTATATGGACGTCGGGCCACATCGTGGCGCGACGCTCGGAGAAGTCACGTGCCGCATCCAGCACCCGCTCGGGTGACACGCTGGTCTGATCGACAACGTGCACGTGCGGCATCGCGGCGATGCTATCCGGAAATGACCGCTTTCCATGCAAAGAGACATGAATGGCCATCGGCGGCCCAGACGCTGTCGCTGACGGTGGCGGGTTAGAGGCGTCGGGTGATCCGGCGCTGCCAAGCGCTCGATCGAGCGCGCGCCCTCGTGCTTGCCCGCGAGCTGGGGGTGGCGTCCGGCTTGCTCGCATCTCAGCCCGAGCGGGTGATAGTTTGAACGGCGATTCAGCGTTCGGGCGAGGAGAGACCGGTGTGAGCCCGGGTCGGCATATCGACCATATCCGTAGACCGCAGCTGCTCAGGGCCGCAGCAGACGTGATCGTCGAACGCGGCCTTGCGTCGACGCGGATCGCGGACGTCGCCGAACGAGCGGGCACCAGCCCACCGGCGGTGCTCTATTGGTTTCATTCGAAGGACGAGTTGCTCGCCGAGGCGCTGACGGTCGGCGAGGAGCGCTTCTACGTCGAGATGCGCGAGCGCATTCACCTGTTGGAGCGCCCGCGGGACCAGTTGCGGTTCATGATCGAGGCTTCAGCCGAGGAGTACGACTGGACGCTGTGGATCGAGCTTTGGGTCCGCGCTCTTCGTGATCCCGCGTCGCGACAAGCTCGTCAGCGACTGGACAACCGCTTCCGCGAGGAGATCGCGGCCGTGATCCGTGCCGGGCAGGGGGCCGGTGAGTTCGGTGACGCCGATGCCGACGAGGTGGCTCTGCTGCTCGGCTCGCTACTCGACGGGCTCGCCGTCCAGGCCACGCTGCATGACCCCGATGTACCTCGCAAGCGAATGCTTCGCTGTGCGCTCGAGATGGCCGAATCGCTCCTCGACTGTGAGTTGGGGGCGGCGGCCTACGAGACCGCGGCGGGGGATGGATCGGGGGGAACTAAGTACGCCGTCCGTGAGGCCGTCCCCCGTCTCGCGGATACCGAACTCACGAAAGGACTCGAATGACGCATCGCCCGCAGGAACGGCCGTACTCCCTGAGCAGGCGTGGTTTCCTGCTACGAAGCGCAGGTGCCGCCGGGGCCTTCTACGGTGCTGGCGGCCTGCTCGCCGCCTGCGGCAACACGACGGACAGCACCGGCACCGGCGACGAACTCGCCGGGCCGGGAGGCCTGCCGATCGCGAGGCCCGACAAGCGCGTGACCCTGCCGCGTTGGGAGGATCCCATCGAGTCGGGGCTCGAGCCGGAGACAGGCGGCACGTTTACCGTCTTCAACTATCCCGCCTACTTCTACAAGAAGCTCCTCACGGAGTTCGGGGACAAGTACGGCGTCGAAGTCCAGGTCACGCCGTTCGACAACATCAACTCCGGACTCCAGCGGCTTGCCTCCGGAGGGGTCACGCCCGACGTGATGGAGATCACGCCGGACACGCTCGATATCGGCGTTGCCGGCGAGCTGATCAAGCCGCTCAACCTCGACTACATCCCGAACCTCCAGAAGAACATCTGGCCGCAGCTCGTCGACCCGTTCTACGACGGCGAGTCGCGCTACACCGTTCCCTACACCTGCTACGCCACCGGCATCGCATGGCGGACGGACGAGATCACGGAGGACATCGCCGGCATGGACCAGCCGTGGGACATCTTCTGGGAGTCCGAGGCGTACAAGGGCAAGGTGGGGCTCCTCTCCGAGAACCGGGAGACGATCGGCATGGCGCTCCTGCGCAAGGGGATCACGGACATCAACACCGAGGATCCCGAGCTCGTGGACCAGGCAGTGTCCGATCTCCAGGAGCTCTACGACATCTGCAACGTCAAGGTGGACGACCTCCAGTACCAGACGGTCCCGGAGGGGTCGAGTTGGCTCCACCAGGCATGGTCGGGGGACATGATCGCGGGCTACATCTACTACCTCCCGAAGGGAACGCCAGCGAGCGCCCTCGGCTTCTGGAGGGCACCCCACGGCAAGGTGCCGGTCCAGAATGACTGCTTCGCGATTTGCTCGACCACGAAGAAGCCGGTGCTCTCGCATCTCTTCCTCAACTACCTTCTCGACAACGGCGTCGCCTATGAGAACTTCGTCGACTTCAACGGGTATCAGCCCCCGCTGAACGAGATCGACCCGGGCACCCTGGTGCAGAAGGGAGTCGTGCCCGAGCACCTGGAGAACAGCGTTCTGACGGACGATGATCTCGGGCCCGACTCGCTGCAGTACGGGACGCTCACGTCTCAGGGACAGCAGCTATGGCAGGACGGATACTCGAACTTCCTCGCCGGAGGAGGGAGTTGACGGGTCCGGGGCGCGAGAGTTAGGGCGTCGTGTACCGGCGCTGGTTGTGGCCCAGCTTTGCGTTCCCGGGCGTTCTCTGGCTCGTTCTCCTCTTCGTCGTTCCGTTCTACGCGGTACTCGCGGTCGCGCTGGGAACGGTCGACCCGATCCTCTTCCAGCCGGTTCCCGTGTGGAACCCGCTCGAATGGAACGTGGGTTGGCTCAGCGAGGTTCTCAGCCGGCTCGCGCCGGGAGGAATCTGGTTCGACGTCGGGGTCAGGACGATCGTTTACGTCCTCATCTCCCTGGCCCTCTGCCTGCTGATCGGTTATCCGGTCGCCTACTACACGGCCCGGCACGCGGGACGGTGGAAGGGCCTCATTCTCATCCTGATCATCCTGCCCCTCTGGATCAGCTACATGATGCGGATGCTCGCCTGGGTGAACCTCCTGCAGACGGACGGCTGGGTGAACGAGTTCCTGACGTTCACCCACGTGCTCAGCGAGCCGCGGGACTGGCTCGGCGGGAGCGCCTCGACCGTCATCCTCGCCCTCGTCTACGGCTACATCCCGTACCTGATCCTGCCACTCTTCGCCGCGCTCGATCGCATCGACCGCAGCCACCTGGAAGCGGCACGTGATCTCGGTGCGAGCCCCTGGTCCGCGTTTCGCAGGGTGACGCTCCCGCTCTCGAAGATCGGCATCCTGGGGGGCGCCGTCCTCATCACGCTGCCGATGTTCGGCGACTACTACACGCCGAACATCGTCTCCGGCGCGCCGAGCACGTCGATGATCGGCAACCAGATCGACCTCTACTTCCACGGAGGGCCGCAGCCGACGATCGGCGCCGCGCTCACGATCGTGCTTGCCGCCTTCCTGACGATCCTCATGCTCTACTACATGCGGACCATCCATCGCGCCCAACGCGAGGCCGGGACGGTAGGGGCGCTGTGACGGCCGTCGCCGAGCCGCGAGCGAGGCCGCAGCCCTCGACCTTGACCCGCTTACGCGGCTGGTTCCGCAACCCATGGGGAAAGCCGCGCTTCCTGAGGGTCTTCACCTGGGCCTACATCCTGTGGTCGATCGTGCCGGTGCTGATCGCGGTGCAGTTCTCCTTCAATGCGACCCGCTCGCGCACGGTCTGGGACTCCTTCTCGGATCGTTGGTACTGGGGGGATCCAGTGGACTCGGTCTGGCACGACCCGACCCTTTCGCATGCTCTTGTTCAGAGCTTCAAGCTGGCGATAGCGGACGTTCTCATCGCTGTCCCGATCGGGGTCTTGCTCGCCCTCGGTCTCGCCCGCTGGCGTGGTCGCGGCTCCGGCACGTCCAACTTCATCATGCTTTTTCCGCTGGTCACGCCCGAGATCGTGATGGGAGTGTCGCTCCTCCTCGTCTTCAGCCACGTCTTCACATTCATTGACACGGGAACCACCGCCCAGATTCTCGGCCACGTGACCTTCTCGATCTCCTTCGTGGTCGTGATCGTGCGCGCTCGGCTGTTCTCGATCGGCAGGCAGTACGAGGAGGCCGCCGCCGACCTCGGGGCTTCGCCGTTCCGCGCGCTGACGCGCGTCCTCCTGCCCTTGCTCACCCCGGCGATCGTCGCCTCAGCCGCCGTGGTGTTCGCCATCTCGGCCGACGACTTCGTCATCAGCCAGTGGCTGTCAAGCGGCGGACCCACGGACACCGTCCCGGTCCAGATCTACGCAGCGACGCGCGCCGCGCCGTTACCGTCCGTGAACGCGATCGCAACGATCATGATGGTGTCAACCCTCCTCATCGTCACGGTCGGCTTCCTCACCTGGCGCTTCTTCACCCGCGGCGAGCGTCGCGCGGGCAAAGCGGCGGAGGACTTCGGCCGCGCCTTCGACCTCACCTAGTTTCGGGAGACCAATGGCACACGGCGAAATCGAATTGAGCAAGCTGACCAAGCAGTTCGCCGAGCTGACCGCGGTGGACGGCATCGATCTCCACATCCCGGGTGGTGAGTTCTTCTCGCTCCTCGGGCCTTCCGGCTGCGGGAAGACGACCACTCTGCGAATGATCGCCGGCTTCGAGCAACCCACTTCCGGTGAGATCCTCCTGGACGGCACAGACGTTGCCTACACACCGCCTCACGACCGCAACGTCAACACCGTGTTCCAGAACTACGCGCTCTTCCCGCACCTGAACGTCTACGACAACATCGCGTTCGGGCTGAAGGAGGCGAAGCGCCCGAAAGCCGAGATCCGCGAGCGCGTCGGCGAGGCGCTTGAGCTCGTCCAGCTTTCGGGGTACGAGAGGCGCAAGTCGTCCCAGCTCTCGGGCGGGCAGCAGCAGCGCGTTGCGTTAGCGCGCGCTCTCGTCCTCAACCCGGCCGTGCTCCTTCTGGACGAGCCGCTCGGCGCCCTCGATGCGAAGCTCCGCAAGGCCCTCCAGATCGAGCTCAAGTCGCTCCAGCAGGAGGTAGGCATCACGTTCCTTTACGTCACCCACGACCAGGAGGAGGCGCTCACGATGAGCGACCGCCTCGCGGTCATGAACGGCGGGCACATCGAGCAGGTCGGGGCGCCTCAGGACGTCTACGAGGATCCCGAGACGCTCTTCGTCGCCGACTTCCTCGGCGTATCGAACCTCATGCAGGCCAACATCGTCAGTGCCGGCACGAGCGCCTGCCGGGTCGCGCTGGACGGCTACGAGCTCGAGACGCGCGGAACGGACCGCGACGTCACGGGGAAGGCGAAGATCGTCATCCGACCGGAGCGCATCGAGCTCGAAGAGCACGGATCTCCGTCGGGGCTGAACCGCATCCCGGCCATGGTGGAGCGCGTCGTCTACGTGGGCTCGGCGATCCAGGTGATCGTCCGGACCGCCACCGGGGAAGCGCTCCAGGCGCTCGTTCAGAACACCGGCGGCGGAATCCCCTACGAGCAGGGCATCCCGGTGCAGCTCCACCTACCCGTGGACGCGCTGCGCGTCCTCCCTTCGGGCATCGACGATGCCCCTTCCCTCAACGGCGAGGAGCCGGATCCGGCGACTATCGCCCCCGGCTGAGCTCAGCGTGGCGCCTTGCCGAGCGCGGGCGTGTAGGACTCCTGCTCGAGGTCGCGCGCCGGCGCTCGATTTCTAAGCCGCGGGGCGGAGCGGCGAGACTGTCGCCAGCGAAACCCCCGCACCAGCAGGGGTCTCGTGAGTAGCGGGGGCCCGATTCGTTTCTCGCTACCACCCGCGAATAGTCGAGCGAGTACGCCTAACGGCGTAATCGAGAACTACCGCTTCTCGTCCAAAGCGCAACCGCGCCGGCTAATCAGTAGGTCAGCGTGGTCTCGGCCGCGGTCGCCAGCTCGACAAGCTTCTCTGGCCGTGCCATCTCCGCTCCGGAGGCCTCCGCATCAACCCCTCGCGCCTTGCTCGACATACCGGAGGCGTAGATCCGAACCCCCGCCTCGCGCAGCGCCGCCAGGTGTTCCTCGAAGACGCCGGTTCCGATTCCGTGTGTAGCGGCCGCTGTCTCGGGACGCAGAAGCTGCACCGCATCGCCGGCGAGAAAGACGCTTACGTCGTGACCTTCGGATGCGGCAGTTTTCGCGACCAGCATCGCCAGCGCGGCCCGTGTCGGGTTCTCCGGACCGGTCGCCAAGTGAATGAGCAGCGTCGCGATGACACAACCCTACTCAGGGAGAGCTCGGCCTGGACTAGCGCTTCTCGTCCAAAGCGCCTACTCCGACAGCCCGGCGGCTTCGAGGGCCTCGGCCTGAGTCGTGTAGTTGCGAATTCGGACGATCATGCCTCTCTGCAGCTCGGCCAGCGTGGTGAACGCGAAAGCGGAGGGAGTGCCTGTCCCCTTGGCGCGGACCATGATCCGCATGGGAACGGCGACCTGCTCAGCGGCGTCGATGAATTCCTCCGGCTCAAGCCGAATGTTCTCCCATCCGGCAAACGCTTTCCGCATCCACTCCCGGACACCTTCATGGCCGTGATAAGTGCCCGCCGCCAACGCGGCGCTCGTCGTGGTCCACTCGATCTCGGGGTCGAGGTATCGCATGGTCTCCTCGATCCCGCCCCGGTTGAATGCGTCGATCCATGCGCGCATGATCTCGACCTTCTCCTGCATCATCACTCGCGCAGTATCTCGCGATCCTCCGGGATACCCGCATTCCATGCAAAGCGACTTAGTCGCTTCTCGTCCTAAGCGACTACTCCGAGAGCCCGGCGGCTTCGAGAGCTTTCCGTGGGTCGAGGAAGCCCTGCATCCGCACGATCCGTCCGGCGTGCGTGGTGCAAAGCCAGGCGATCGGAGAATCGACCTCAATCCCACTCTCCCTGCCTCGCGCATGGAGATGGCCGATCATCAACACGTCGTCGCCCAGGTCGCGCGGCTCCTCGGTGATGATGACTCGGAGCTCCGCCCAGATCGCGTCGGATTCAGCCATCCACTTGCGGATACCTTCATGGCCGCGATAGGTGTTTCCCTCGGCTCCCCCGACGATCGCCGATTGAAGCTCTACTTTCGGATCGAGGTCAGGGAGGCCCGCCTCGACATCGCGACGTTCACCGAACGCCTCCCACACGCGCTGACACAGCTCCACGTTCTCCTCCGACATCGTCCGCGGAGTATCCCGCGAGCGGGAGGTATGCGCTTTCCATGCAAAGCGGATGCCTCGGCACGCCTAGGTTCGTGCGTCGCAGGTAAATCCGATAGGTGGCCCGATTCGTTCCTCGCTACCACCCACGGATCGTCGAGCGAGTGCGCCTGGGCGCATAGCCGCGCTACCGCTTCTCGTCCTGCGCGCTACTTCCGCAGTCCCGCGGCCTCGAGGGCATCGGCGTGGCTGAGGTAGTCACGCGAGGAGACGATCAGGCCGTCACGTATGACGACATGCTGGGCGAGCTCGCTCTCGATCTCCACCCCGCTGGCCTGCCCGGTGACTGTGATCCGACCCAGCCGCAGGACCGAATCGCCGAGGTCGATCAGCTCGGTCTCCGATACCTCCATCCGGCTGAACACCTCGCCGCGGTAGTCCTTCCAGATCTGCCGAACCCCGTCGTGACCTCGGTATATCGTGGCCTCGCCCTCGGCCGTCCCCTCGATGGCTGTGTGCCACACCACCTCGGGGTCGAGTTCGGCGAGGAAAGCATCGAGGTCGTCTCGGATCCAGGCGTCGTACGCTCGCCGGGCGGTCTCCAGATTCGCCTCCGACATCGCCTAGCCCTCGATCCCGGCGGCTTCGAGTGCTTCCGCCTCGCTGTCGTGGCTGCTCAACCGGACCATCCGACCGTTTCGCCAGTGGGCCAGGTGCCACATCGTGAGGTCAATGGGAGCGCCACTTTCAGCGCCGTGGCCTTGAATATGCAGCGCGGCAAGCGTCGCGTCGCCCAGCGCCCGGACCTCGCCCACCTCGGCGTCCCAGTCGGGGAACGTGTCGTGCAGGTCCTGCCACCAGCGACGGACTCCGTCGTGACCGCGATAGCTGCCCTCCACGCCGACCACGCGAGAGATGATCTCCGCGTCCTCGTCGGCAAACGCCAGAGCGGCATCGAGATCCCCACGGGCCCAGGCGGTGGCGGCCCGACCGTAATTCTCCACGTTCTCCTCCGGCACCGCCTACTCCCGCAGTCCGGCGGCTTCAAGCGCCTTCTCTTTGTCGCCGTAGTCGACGAAATCGACGAGCAGGCCATCCTCGTACCGCGCCACGATGCTGAGGGGAAACTCGGTCTCGACTCCGCTTTCCCGTCCGGTGGCACGGATAGTCCCGAGCGCAAGGACCCGGTCGTCGAGGTCACGGATGTCCGGGCAGTGGATATGCCAGGTGTCGAAGGCCTCGGCCAGGTCCGCGAACCACCGCCCGACGCCATCGACGCCGACGAAGCTTCCCTGCAGCGCCGCGAGCCGGTGTTCGAAGCGGACCTCGGGATGCATGCCCACAAGGACTGCGTCGATGTCGCGGCGGTTCATCGCCTCGATGCCCTCGCGCATTCGCTGGACGTACTCTCGCGACATCGCCCCCCCAGTATCCCGCGCGGGCGAAGACAGACGCCTTCCGTGCAACGCGGACATCTCCGGTATGCCTGAGTCGTGCGTCGCAGCGGCAGACGTATACCCGGCCCGATTCATCTCTTGCTACCACGCACGAATCGTCGAGCGAGTACGCGTGGCAGGGTGACCCGAACTACCGCTTTTCGTGCGAAGCAGAAGCCTTTCGCACTTCCACTCCGTTTTCGATTCGGGAGACCTGGGAGGCGTCGCGCTACTTGATTCGTCAGGGCTTCAAGACACCCGGAGGGTCGCTTAGGCCGGCTGGGCCGGGGCTGACTGATCGACGGCCGGGCTTCGGCTCGGCTCAGGAATGCCCTGGCGAACCAAGAGAATCACAGCGATGATGAACATGACGAGTCCCACCGGGCCGAACGGCGGCTCGTGGATCGCAATTAGCGGCACGCTCAACATGATGAGCACGAGTGAGGCCAAGCCGAGCCCGTAGGCGCTGCGAAGCGCCAGCGCAGCCCCGACCAACGCCATGGCCAGGCCGATACTGCCGATATAGGTGAACGCGGTGATGAGCCCGCTGTCCGCGTAGGCCTCGAGCTGCTCCACCGCGGGAGCTTGCTGCGCCGCGGGCAGCGCGTTCACGTTGTCGGTGAGGATGCCGGTGCCCACTCCGAGAGTGATCTCAAACGCCGCGTAGAAGATCGCGAACACCACAAGCCCTACTCGGCTGACCGTTGCCGCAATCCCCTCTACACCGCGCAGCAGGAGGAAGACGGCGATCGCGAACAGGGCGACGAACACCCCCATCCCGATGTGCACGGCCTGCCAGGCGAGGACGTTGCCGTCGACCGTCGGGTAGAAGGTCTCCTGCTCGCCGCCAATCGGATGAAAGAGCAGAAGGATCGCCCACGCGGCCGGAACTCCGATGATGAAAGCGAGTTCACCGCGGGTGAAACGCGGTCGATCCATGGCAACTCCTCTCGTAGCGCCCTGTCTTGGCGCCACACTACACCCGCTCCTGGCGCTCCCCTAGCCGCGCGCTTATACATTCCATGCAAAGCGCACATCTCGAGCGCGCCTGAGTCGTGCGTCGCAGCGGCAGACGTATAGGTGGCCCGATTCGTTTCTCGCTACGACGCACGGATTGTCGAGCGGGTACGCCTGACCGCGTGATCGAGAACTCCCGCTTGTCGTCCAAGGCGGTACCTGAGCTATTCCCGCAGCCCGGCGGCTTCGAGGGCCTCGTCACGGTCCCCATAGACCTTGAAGTACACGACCAGGCCATCACGGATCGTGAACTCGTGGGCGGCATCCATCTCGACTGGAATCCCGCTCTCCGTTCCGACAACTGAAACGTGAACAAACACAAGCACGTGCTCGTCGTCCACATCGAAGAACCGCACGGGCTTGAAATGAATCGGGGCGCCGTGCCAGGGCCCGGTCTCTCGAAACTCGCGGACTTCCGCGGCCCCTCGCAGTATTCGCCGGTCCGGGTATGCCGAGGTGAAGTCGAACTGCACATCGGGAGCGAGCCTCTCCGAGGCTGCCCCGGTGATGCCGTCCGGCACCTCGTAGATCCCGCGCACGATCTCCACGTTCTCCTGCGACATCGCCTATTCCGACAGCCCGGCGGCTTCGAGGGCCGGGACGCGGTTCGCGTGGCGGGCGTTGAGCTAAGAGGCGGCCTCCATGTTCTTGGTTACGACCTCCATGGTTTGCGCGAGCTTGTCGGTCGGGCTGAACTCGACCACCTCGGTCCCGGCGTAGAGGACCGGGGTATGCCCGGGGCCCACGTAGTACGCGTCGCCGGTCTCGAAGACCTCCTCGGCGTCTCCGTCTCGGAACGCCACCTTGCCCTGGATCACGTAGCCCATGTGCTCGGCCTGGCATTGATTGTTCGGAAGGCCGTCGAAGAAGGGCGAGAGATCGGCGTCCTGGGTGTACGCCTCGAAGCCGACGGTCCAGCCGCCGTCGAAGTGCTCGAAGTGCCCCTCGTAGCCCTCAACCGATTCGTGCTCGGAAGCACTCGCTTTGGATGCCTTGGCATCTCCACCTCCTGGGAAGGTTCCGGGCGCGGCCCCTCCGTCGCCCACTAGCAGCCGATTCTCTCATGCGACACCGCCTACTCCCGCAGTCCGGCGGCTTCGAGGGCTTCTTGCCTTTCCAGGAAGTTCCGTACGTGGACGATCTTCCCGCCTCTGAGGGAAACGACAACGCTGAACTGAAGCTCCACCGGCACTCCGCTGCGCTTGCCGAGACCGGAGACCCGGGTGTCCGCGACGACAACTTGAGAAGCCTGCGCGAAATTCCCCGGCTCGGCGCGAAACTTGTCGAACTCCCCGGCCAATGCATCCAGGAACTCGCGGACGCCATCGTGACCTTGGTAGAGCTGGCCACCCACGAACTGGCCCGTCGTAACCCATTCGATCTCGGGGTCGAGACGTCCCATGAGAGCACTCCAGTCGCCTCGACCGAATGCCTCGAAGGCGGCCTTTACGACCTCCACGTTCTCCTGCGACATCGCCTACTCCGAGAGCCCGGCGGCTTCGAGGGCTTGATCCCAGTCGAGAAAGCCCTTGGCGTGGACGATCCTGCCCCCGCGAAAGGTGGTCAGGAAGGCGGTCGGGGACTCGACCGTAACCCCGCTCCCGCGCCCGCGCCCGACCACGCGGCCGAGCATGAGGACCCGATCGTCGAGGTCTCGAAACTCCTCGGGCGTGGTTCGCACCTCCTCGAAAGCGGCCTCGTAGTCCGCCGCCCACGCGCGAAGCCCGTCATGGCCTCGGTAGCTACCTCCCTCCGCTCCGCTGACGATCGCCGACTCGAACACGATCTCGGGGTCGGCGTACTCCAGCGCGGCCTCAACGCCAGCCGTAGGGTTGTCGCCGCCAAGGAACTCGGCGACCCGTCTGCAGATCTCGACGTTCTCCAGCGACATCGCCTACTTCCGTAGCCCGGCGGCTTTGAGGGCCTCCTCAGGGGTTGCGTACAGCTTCGCTCGCCTGATCATGCCGCCTTCCACCGTATAGACGATGCCGTAGCGCCACTCGATCCAGGAGTCACTGCCCAACAGGCGCCCTCGCTGGCGGGTCGTCTCCACGACTTGGTCGCCACCCGCGTCGAAGACGCCCTCGACCTCCTGGGCCCACTCCTCATAGGCGGCGGTCCACTCGGCGAAGAACGCCATGAAGGCATCGAGGCCGTGAAACTCCTGCTGCCCGCCCCATGCGGGCCACGAACTCAGATCCCAGACGGCATCAGGCGCGTACAGTTCGGGCACGACCTGCTGCGTCGCGGTGAACTCGGTCGTCACGCGTCGGACGATCTCCACGTTCTCCTGCGACATCTCCCCCGCAGTATCCCGCCCGGTCGAAGCACCCGCTTTCCATGCAAAGCGCGCATCTCGGGCACGCCTGAGCCGTGCGTCGCAGCGACAGACGGATACGTGGCCCGATTCGTTTCTCGCTACCACCCGCGGATTGTCGAGCGGGTGCGCCTGGCGGCTTGATCAAGACCCGTCGCTTTTTCGTCCAAAGCGGCTATGTCGACAGCCCAGCGGCTTCGAGGGCCTGTTCGCGCGACTCATACAAGCGACAACGGATCACCTTCGAGTCCCTCAGCTCGTAGACATTGAAGAAGTCGCGTTCGGTTCTAATTCCGCTACCCCGGCCCGTTCCGGCTTGCCGGAACACGACCACGACCGCATCGCCCGCATCAATGCAGTCCGTGGTCTCGATCTCGTAGTCGGTCCACGTCGCGAGCCAATCACGAAAGAACCGCTCCACCCCCTGGTGTCCGTGATAGATGCCCGCCGAGGGCATCCCGCTCGCGGATGCGTCCCAGACCACCTCTGGATCGAAGTAATCGCGCCACTTGTCGCGGTCACCCGCCTCGTAGAGTCGCGTGAACTCCTTCACGACCTCGACGTTGTCCTGCGACATCGCCCCGCAGTATCTCGCGACTGGCCGAGAGAGCGAGGACGTTCTCAGCAGGTCGAAGCACGCGGGTGCGGTGCATGGCTAGAGCCTACGTCGGCCGACACGAGGTCCACACCCGGCGCCCCGCGATTGAGTGTGTGCGCAAGAGGCCGGCGACGGTACTCTGTCAAGTATGTGTCCAGAGTCCGCCCAGGAACCGTCGCCCCAGCTGCTTCGAATCGGCGAGCTCAGCCGCCGCACCGGGGTCGGCATCGACACCCTGCGAGCGTGGGAGCGGCGCTACGGCGTCTTCGCGCCCGCTCGTTCCGAGGGTGGCTTCCGCCTGTACTCCGAGGCGGACGAGCAGCGGGCCGAGCGATGCGTGGGTTATCGACAAGGCCTCTCAGCGGCCCAGGCCGCGGCGGCAGTCAGCAAAGGGCTGACGCCCACGACCCCAGGCTCGGAAGGCGGCGCCGTCATGCCGGACCTGGCCGCTCGCGATCTCCTGCGCGCGATCGACGACTCGATGAGGAGAGCGCGACCCGCATCCTCGACCAGTCGTTCGCCGCGCTCTCCTTCGACGCCGTCGCCCAGGGAGTCCTCCTCCCCGTCTTGCGCGCGATTGGCGATGGCTGGACGCGCGGCGAGGTCAGCATCGGCCAAGAGCACTTCGCAACCAGCCTCCTGCGCGGGCGACTGCTGGGGCTCGCACGAGGATGGATGACCGGGAGCGGCCCGATCGCACTTCCTCGCCTGCCCCTCCGGTGAGAGGCACGACCTGGGATTGATCGTCTTCGGGCTCGCGCTTCGCGCCCGCGGCTGGCGGATCGCCTTCCTCGGGGCGGAGACCCCGCTCGAGTCGATCGCCGACACAGCCGACGCGATCGACGCCGCCCTAGTGGTCGTCGCGGCGCTCGACACTGAGCCGCTCATCGCCGCACGGGAAGCGCTGCGCGAGCCTGGGTGCGCGCAGACGCCTCGCGATCGGGGGCGCGGGAGGGAGCGCGGAGAGCCTGGCGGAGATCGGCGCCCTACGGCTCGAGCGTGGGCCGGTCGAAGAGGCGGCACGGGTCGCGCAGGAGTTCGCGCCCGCTCGGTCGAACCTGGACAAGACTTAGACAGATCTTAGATTTTGGGCCCGCATGCCCTGCTACCTTGCGCGGAGAAGTCTAGACAGACTCTAGATCGTACCTACGACAAAGGAGTACAACATGGGCAAGTTTTTGATCTCCCTGATCAGCGCCGGCGCCGCGCTCGCGATGATCGCCGCCCCGGCCTCTGCCGACACGGAGAAGGACAAGACGATCCTGGACAAGGTCGTCGAGATCTCCGGGGCCACCGGCTTCGACCACAACGCGGGCGACTTCGACATCCTTCGCGAAGCCGTTCTCGCAACGAACCTCGACGGCCTGCTCAGCGGCAAGCGACAGCTGACGGTGTTCGCGCCCACCGACCAGGCGTTCCTGGACCTGACCGGGGCCAGCAACGAGCAGGACGCGTTCAACGGCGTCGCAGCGCTTGGACTGCCGGCCGTCAAGCAGGTTCTCAGGTACCACCTGGCGCCCGGACGGCGAGCCGCGAAGCAAGTGGTCAACGCCAAGCGCATCCCGACGCTCCTCAAGGCTGAGGTCCTGACCAAGGACCGCGGCTCGGCCGAGCTGACGGACGCGACAGACCGCACGGTCGGGATCGTCGCGCCCAACGCCGCCAGGGTCTCGAATGGGATCGTCCACGCGATCGACGGCGTCCTGCTGCCTTTCACGCCGTAACACCCCACCACCCGGCGAGCTCGAATCCGGGATGGGCACGACCCGGGGGCGACTATCCCGTCGCCTCCGGGTCGATGCCTCGTCTCCCGGCCTTAGCGAACCGCGCAGAGATTGGACAACCATGAGATCGACTAACGCGTACGTCACCCAGGCACGAGCGCTGATCGGCGTAGCCGCCTTTCTCGCCTTCGCCCTGTCCATCGTCCTCTACTTCGGCGGCGACGAGAACGCCGGCATCTTCGTCGCCGTCTGGGTCCCGTCGATCCTGGCACTTGGGGCCTTCCTCGCCCCGAGGCTGGTCGGTTCGGATTCGACCATCGAGCGGGTCCAGCGATGAGCCTGCTAGCGATCTTCCTCTATGGAGCCGTCGTTTCCGCGATCGTGGTGACCTCGCTCGGGCTCCTGGCCTGGGGGATCGTCAACGAGCGCCGCGACCGCAGCCGTCCCGAGCAGGGCCGCGAGGTCTTCGGCGTGCGGTCGGCGACCTACCTCACTGAGCAGAGTTCCCGGAAGTAGCTCGTCTTCAGGCTCACCCGGCCATAATCGAGTCGTCCGCGCTGCGCGGCGGGCCGTGCTAGCACCCCCCGACGCAGTGACCACCGTGGGCGCGCTTCTCATGGGCCCGGACGGTAAGGGTATGACCGAAGCCTTAAGGATGCTGGGCCTCAGTGGCGTGGCGGCAGCGCTGAATCCGCAACATGCATGTCCGCGACCATCCGGCGGGGAGCCCAGGGCTGGGGCTCTACGACCAGGCCGAGCGTCGCGTCGCACGCAGGAAGTCTCGGTCACGCCTGGTCGTGCGTCGCAGCGGCAGACGTATACCCGGCCCGATTCGCCTCTCGCTACCACCCACGAATAGTCGAGCGAATACGCCTAGCCGCGTGAGCGGAGATCACCGCTTTTCGTTCAAAGCGTCCATAGCGTTCAGGATGAGCGCCTTGACCGACCCCAATGTCAATCGGCCGGCAGGGACCGGGCGGGCTACGCCTCGACCAGAGTCACGATCGTCTCGGGGCGCACACCGTCGTGTTTCATCGCCTCCGCCGCCTCGTCGGTCTGCAGGCCTTGCTCGAAGGTCTCGAGGTCCGGAACGCCCTCGAAGATCACGCCGACCCGATTCGAGTTCCCAGGGTCGCGAAATGTGCGCGTCGTGATGCCCATCGGGCCGAAGAATTCGTCCCGCTTCGGTGACGCCGCCCAATGATCGACGTCGTCTACTTCATGAAACACCAGCAGCGTGGCCATCTTGCCTCGACCTTCCCACGACATAGCGCCGTGTATCGCGGACACCCATTGACCCTAACGATTTCTGGAGAGCTCCACGGATAGATCGCCGCCGTGGTCATCATGCAAGTCCGACATCTCGGCACGCCTGAGTCGTGCGTCGCAGCGGCAGGCATATACCCGGCCCGATTCGTTTCTCGCTACCACCCACGGATCGTGGAGCGGGTACGCCTGGCGGCATGATTCAAGAACTACCGCTCTTCGTCCGAAGCGCCTACTCCCGCAGCCCGGCGGCTTCGAGGGCCTCTTCCTTGGTCGTGAACGCGTGGGCGCCAACCGCCTTGCCGTCTCGGAACCTCACGACCTGCCAGACATCCCAGCTGGTCTCGGCCCCGCTTCGCTTCCCGCGCCCCCGATTCGTGTGGCGGAACACCAACTGATCGTCGTCGTGCCCGATCACGTCGTTGATCTCGAATTGGACATCGTCGAACTGGTCCAGCAGCCAACCCACGAACCGCTTGAAACCCTCGGGCCCCCGGTAGGTCTCAGTAACACCGGGGATCGCACCGCTTGGGATGTACTCGAAGTCAGAGGCGAGGACGGCGAGCGCCCCATCGATGTCGCCCCGATTGAAGGCCTCGTAGGCTCGGCGCACGATCTCCACGTTCTCCTCCGACATCGCCTACTCCCGCAGCCCGGCGGCTTCGAGGGCCTCGGCTGGCTCCTGAAACCAGGCGTACCGCGCAACCTTCCCGTCACGGAGGGTCCAGAGGGCCGACTCACGTCCCTCTACCTCGACCCCACTCCCTCGCACCACGCGCCCGATAGCGCAGAACCACAACCACCTGATCTCCCGCTGCCCGGAACTCCTCTGGCTCCATCTGCCAGCTCTCCCATCCATCGAACACGTGCTCCACCGCCGCGCTGAACGCAGCCCGGCCACGCCGGGTTCCCGGCTCGACAGCCTCAGGCGGATTGACGTACTCGATCTCCGCGTCCATGAGCTCGGCAGGCCCGGGGAACTCGTCGCGAGCCCAGGCCTCGTAGAAGCGCCGGACGATCTCCAGGTTCTCCTGCGACATCGCGTAGCCCGCCGCCCGGCGGCGGCTCAGTGCGGCGGGTCCCCGTATCCGCCCGTGCGCTCGTCTCTTCCGCGCAGCGCTGTGTGCCGGGCAGCCTCCCTATCGACAAGACGAGCGTTCTTGGTGCGGCGCCGCTCTTGCCGACGGTCGCGACGCGCACGGAACGCTCGACGCGAACTCGCTATCAGGCCCATCGTCACTCCCCGATCGACTGCGTGTCTCGCGATGACCTTACGCCTCGGGGTCGGCCGAATCAAGCCGCATTACTCCCGCAGCCCGGCGGCTTCGAGGGCTTCTCGCGGTTCCTTGAACTCGGTGAATCTCACGAGCTTGCCATCCGTGAAGGTCAGGACGTGACCAACCCGCGCCGTGACGTTCGCCCCACTGCGTCGGCCCGCCCCTCCCACATGACAACGGCCACTACTCGGTCGCCGGCATCAATCAGCTCTTCGAGATCGGCCCGGTACCCCGCGAAGATCTCCATCAGGTCTCGGAGAAATTCCTCCTGCCAGGCGAGTCGTCCGCGGTAGGTACGCGGCTCGTCGAAGAAGACGTCAGAAGCGTTCCACTCGATATCGGGGTCGAAGAACCCCAGTGCGGTTTCGAGATCCCCATCGTTGAACGCCGTGTACGCCCGCCGCACGATCTCCACGTTCTCCTCCGACATCGCCCGCTCAGTATCGCGCTATGGCCGCGGCCTAGCTGAGTAGGCGTTTGGGCCCGATAGCCGGTCTTATGGAGCTAACTAGGCGATGCCGATGAGCTCGCGCATCTTGGCGTCGTAGACGTCCCAGGCGTAGATGCGCACGGACGCTCTGCCACTGCGCTCCCAGGCTTGGTCAAGCACTCGACGCGTGGGGCGGCCTTCGCCCACGCGTTGGTCGCATGCCAGAGGAGCACTGGGTCCGAGATCCGCGGAGCGTTACGACGCGCTGCTTCGTACTCGGTGACGCTGAAATACGAGCTACCTCCGACGTCCGAAACCTCGATACACCGGTCACTTCGCTTCCAGTAGGTCACAACGGAGACGCTACGCAAACGCGGCATTTCGCGGGTCGTCGCGGGAGACGGATACCTGGCCCGATTCGTCTCTCACTACCACCCACGGATTGTCGAGCGAGTACCCCTGACGGCGTGACCGAGAACTACCGCCTCTCGTCCAGAGCGACCGAGCATTGGCGGGGCGGCTAGCGGCGAACGACCGTTAGAAGCAATAATCGGGCCCCTCGCGGCACACTCCGACGCTCATCCGCTGACCTCCGTCGGCTCCACCCGCACCGGGCGGGCGGGCTCTGGCTCAGGAGAGCTCTGGATCCCTCGATCTCAACGTGCGGCAGCCACTCGAGCCACGAGGGGAGGTACCAGTTCCGCTCCCCGAGGAGCTGCATCGCCGCAGGAATCACGACCAGGCGCACGATCGTCGCGTCTAGAAGCAGCGCGATTGCGACCCCGAAGCCCATCTGCTGGAACGAGACCAGCTCACCGGAGGCGAAACCGAGGAACACCGCGATGATGATCAGTGCCGCACCGGTAATCAGCCGGGCGGTTGAGGCCACACCGAAGATCACCGCCTCCGTCGTGTCGCCGGTCGCGCTGTAGCGCTCCCGGATGCGGCTCAGCAGGAAAACCTGATAGTCCATCGACAGTCCGAAGAGGACCGAGAATAGGAACACGGGAACCCAGGCCTCGATCCGGTCCACCTCCCCGAAACCGAGGAGGTCGGTCGCGAACCCCTCCTGGAATACGAGCACCAGGATGCCGTAGGCGGCGCCGACCGAGAGCAGGTTGACGGCGATCGCCGTGAGCGCGATCACAATCGAGCGGAACGCGAGCGTCAGCAGCACAAGGGTGAGGATCAGGACGAAGGCAATGACGATTGGCAGCCAGTTGCCGATCAGCGCGAAGAAGTCGCGGTTCTCGGCGGGGAGGCCGCCCACCAGGACATGCTCCGCCGACGCGCCGAAGGCCGCCGGCACGTAGTCGTCCCGCAGCCGGTCCACCGCAGCTGAGGCCTCCTCGCTGCTCCCCTCTTCGTTGAGCGCCACGGAGACGATGACGAGTACCCCGTCGCCTTCCTCCTGGAAGATGCTGCGGGCGGCGAAGTCCGGGTCGTCCTCGAGGCTGGCTCGTGAGAGTCGTGAGCTGGCCGCCGAGGGCGGGGACGTTGCGGGTGTCGATGACGATCTCGACCGGCTCGGTCGCGCCGGTAGCGAAGTCGCGCTCCAGCGCGACGATGCCCTGCTTGCCCGCGGCGTCGTCGGGGAGGCTCGAGGGCCCCGAGGCTCCGAGCTTCAGCCCGAGGACCGGAACCGCCAGCGCCAGGAGCGCGGCGACCGAGACGACGAGGCTGACCGCCGGGTGACGCGACCACGGCGCGGACCGCGCCACCCCAGAACCGCCCCTCGGTGCCGGCCGACTCGGCCACCCGCTTGCCGATCCAGGGTACGCGCAGCTTGTTGATGCGGTCGCCGAGCGCCATGAGGAGCGCCGGGTGGAAGGTGAGAGCAACGAAGATCGAGACGATGGCCACGACGATCGCGCCCAGCGCGAGGCTGCGCAGGATCGTGGTCGGGACCAGGAACATCCCGAGGAGGGCGAGGGAGAACGCGGTGCCGCTGAGCACCACGGCCCGAGTTGCCGTGCTCGACACATTGAGAATCGCCTCCCCATGCGGGAGGCCCTTCGCCTTCTCCTCCCGCAGCCGCGAGACGATGAAGAGCGAATAGTCGATCCCTAGGGCGAGCCCCATCGCCACGAGCATGTTGGTGACGAACAGGTTCACCTCGAAGAACTGCCCGATCACCGCGACCAGGGCGAGGGCGCCGATGATCGAGATCAGCGCCATCGTCAGCGGAACGAGGGCCCCGACCACGGTGCCGAAGACGAGCAACAGGATGATCAGCGCCGCGGGAGACCGAACTTCAGCTCGCCCTGCTGGAGATCCTCCTCGGAGACCTTCTGAAAGTCGAGCCCGACGGTGAACTCACCTGTGACGTTGACCGCGAAACCATCCTCTCCGTCGGACGCGGTGGCGGTGTCGACGATGTCCTCGATGCTGTCGACCTCCTCGTCCTCGACGAGGGTGACGGGGAGAGGGTCGCATGCCGTCCTCGGAGATCGAGCACTTCGCTTGGGCCGTCGAGATAGCTCGATACCCTCTCGACACCGTCGGTGGCGCGCAGCTCCTCGGCCAGGCTCTCGACCCGCTCGCGAAACGCCGGATCCTCCGTGGTGAGCTCCTCCGAGCGGACGATCACGAGTTCGTCGAGCCCATCGCGCTCGGGGAATCGCTCGTCGATCAGGTCCTGGGCCTGCTTTGACTCGGGGTTGCTGGTTACGTCCGCCTCGCTCGAGAGCGCAGACCCGAGCAGGCCGGAGATGAGGCCGAACCCCACCAAGACCAGCACGCCCCAGATCGCGAGGACCCGGCGAGGGCGCGCAACCGCGACGGATGCGAGTCGCCTCGGGCTTAGCCTCCGACCCTTCACTTGATCTCCCTTGCGCAGGACTCGATTCCGTTGCGTTCCACACTAACCGCAACACGCGAGACGATGTGAAGGAGTCGATCGCCGGCCTTTACCGCGCCCTGGCGTGGGTCTACTGCGAGAACGATTGCGGCCGCGAGATCGACGAATGGGAGCTGCCGAGCCACGGCGTGCTGGCGGTCGTCGGGCCGATCCGCCTGGACCTCAGCCTGGAGGACGCAGGTCTCGTTGAGACGGCCCTGCGACGGGCGATCGTCGGTGCGGACGCCATCGAAGCGGCGCTGATCGCCCGTTTGATCAGGGCGCTTGAGCTTGCGCTTACGGCGAAGCTATGAGCAAGCGCTTCGCCTTCTACGGCCGCCTCTCGACCACCGACAAGCAGGACCCGGCGCTCTGCTTCCCCAGCCAGCGCAAGGCCTGCGAGCGCAAGGCCGCCGAGCTCGGCGGCGAGATCACCTGCGAGTTCACCGACCAGGAGTCCGGCGCCAAGCACGAGCGCCCCGGCTGGACGGCGCTCACCGCCGAGGCCCGCGACCGCGAGGGCCGCCGCTTCGACGCGCGTGTCATCTACTCGACCTCGCGCCTGGCCCGCGATCGCCTCCACGCCGCCCTGTTCGAGCGCGAGCTGCGCAAGGTCGGGGTCGCGATCCACTACGCGACCGGCGGCGGCGACCCCGACACCCCCGAGGGCAGTCTGATCATCGGGATGCAGCAGCTCTGGGACGAGTTCGAGCGCAACAAGCTCTCGCGCGAGACCAAGCGCGGCATGCGCGAGGCCTCCGAGCAGGGCTACCGGGCCGGCGGCCGCGCCCCCTACGGCTACCGGCGCCGGCTGCACGAGCTGCCCGAGGGCCACCGCGGCGACCGCGACAAGCAGCCGCGTCACGCTCGAGCCCGAGCCCGAGGAGGCGCTGGTCGTCGCCGAGATCTTCGAGCTGTTCGTCGCGGGCAAGCTCGACGCCGAAGGCGATCGCCGAGCACCTGAACCGCCCGGGCGGCCCTCCCTCCCCCAGCCACGTCGACTCCGCCCGCAACGTCCGCGGCCACTGGGCGGCCACCACGGTCCGCGCGATGCTCGCAGAACCCCGTCTACACCGGCCGGACTGGTCTGGAACCGCCTCGACTTCACCGAGGCCAAGCACGCCGGCGGCGGCGCCCGCCGCCGCGCCCGCGAGGAGTGGGTGGTCGCCGAGGAGGCGCACCTGCCGCTCGTCTCCGACGAGATCTTCGAGGCCGCCCAGGCGCGCTTCGAGCAAGCCGTGCGCGCGCACCGGCAGCGCGCAGGCCAAGCGCAGCTACCTGCTTCTCGGGCATGGTCGCGCTGCTGCGCCGGCCACCAGCCGCTCTCGATGCAGGGCAAGGCGCGCAAGGGCCACCACTACTACGCCTGCGCGCTACGCGACCGAACTACGGCGACGACCGCCGCGCTGCGAGGCCCACGGCGGCCAGAAGTCGATCTCGGTCGCGCGAGGACTGGCTCGAGCGGCTCGTGCTGCGCTTCTTCGAGCAGCGGATCTTCGGCCCGATGCGCCTCGAGCAAGCTCGCCAAGCAGCTGCGCGCCCACGCCCGCGAGCGAGCGCAAGGAACGGCAAGCTCGCCGGGACCCGGATCCGCCAGCAGATCGCCGAGCTCGACCGCAAGATCAAGGCCCAGGTCCAGGCCCTCGAGAAGGGGATCGAGCCGGAGCTGGTCTCCGAGCGGATCGCCGAGCTCCGCGGCGAGAAGGAAGCGCTCGAGGAGGCGCTGGCCGGGATCGGCGCCGAGCGCCAGGACGCCGAGGACGAGGAGCTGACCGCCCAGCTCGCCCGCCTCCCCGACCTGGGCAAGGCGCTGCGCGAGGCGCCGCCCGAGATCAAGCGTCAGGTGTTCGCAGTCATTCGACCTGCAGATCGCCTACGACAAGGCCGAGCACCGCGTCGAATTCACGGCGACCGTGTCGGAGGCCGTCGCAGATGCCTTCGAGAACGCGAAAGCCCTCCAGGCGGAGGGCTCGAGCGTGGTAGTGACGGACATAGCGGGGGCGGGATTTGAACCCGCGACCTCCGGGTTATGAGCCCGGCGAGCTACCTGACTGCTCCACCCCGCGTCGCACCGCGGATTCTAGAGCAGTGGCGAGGGCTTTCTCAGTAGCGCTTGGTGATGGCTTCGAGGATGAAGGTCTCGGTAGCGGCGCCGGTGTCCTTGTCCTGCTTGGACATGCGCGCCGAGACGCGGCGGTGGGTGACCTTCGAGACGGCCGAATCGGTCGCTCGCTTGTAGCCGGTCAGCGTGAGCTCGGGGCCGTCGGCGTCGGGCTCGGTGCTGGCGCTCAGCCCGTCGTTGAGGGCGTCGAGGCCCTCGGGGAGCCTCCACCGAACCACGTCGCCCTCGACCTCGACGGCACAGCCGGTGGGTCGGGCGCCGGCGTAGCGGGCCCATACCGAAGCGAGCGAAGAGGCGATCTCGTCGGAGATCTCATTGGCGTGGCTTGCGGGGGCTGTCTCGGTCGCCTGGGCGATGTCCTGGTCGGGCATGCCGACTCGCTTTCTCGCCGTCCTCCCTCGGGATGCGCGGCGGGCAGAGGGACGGCAAAAAGCACCCAGACGCAGGCTTGAGTCTACCTGGGCACGGGGAGGCCCGGCTCAGTCCGCGAACTGGAAGGTGAAGTAGGTCGCCTCGCCGCTGCACGTCCAGGTGCCTGCGAGCTCGCTCCCCTTCGAGCGTTCGCAGTCGAAGTCGCCGAGGCGGAAGCTGGTGGCGACCGCGCCGATCTTCGCCATCGCGTCCTCGACCGCCGCGCAGTCGGCCCCGTAGGCGGTCACGTTCGTGATGTTGGGCGGAGAGTCGGCGCCCGGGCACTTCTCGGGCTGGAAATCACCCGTGCCGGTGGCCCCGCCGTCTCCCCCGTCGCCGGTCGCGCCCGACGTCACCGTCTCGGTGGTGGTCGTGTCCTCGTCGTCGTCGCCGCAGGCCGCCAGCGAGACCCCGACGAGGAGGACGGCGAGGACGGCGAAAGCGATCCGCAGGGCCGATCTCATGGCGCGCAGCGTAGGGAAAGCTTCGGCCGGGCCGCTCGGGGTGTGCGCCGAGCGGCCCGGCAATCGGAGAGTTAGGGTTACCTAACTACAACCGAGGAATTAGGGTACCCTAATCCGTCCAATGGCGACGGTGGAAACCCAGGGCGGCGAGGAAGTGCGGGTCTCCGCCTGCGGCGCCGAGTACGTCCTGATGGAGGTCACGGACCCGGCCTTCGGCAGGATCGCAAGGGTCCGGCTCGACCACTCCCAGGCCGCCCAGCTCGCCAACGCGATCGACGATCGGCTGGTCGACTCCGCGCGGAGATCCTCGATCGCGCCCGAGTAATCTGCGGCCATGCCCGCAGCCGCAAGCGGCGCAGTGCTCGTCACCGGGAGCTCCACCGGAATCGGGCAGGCGACTGCGCTTCGTCTGGACAGCCTGGGATTCCGGGTATTCGCGGGCGTGCGCAAGCCCGCCGATGGCGAGGCACTGGAGGCCGAGGCGACCGGGCAGCTTCAGTCGCTGATCGTGGACGTCGCCGACGAGGCCAGCGTCGATGCCGCCGCCAGGGAGATCGCGAAGGCCACGGGAGAGCGACTGATCGGGCTGGTCAACAACGCCGGCATCACCGTCACGGGGCCCCTGGAGGGCCTGGCGGTCGACGAGTGGCGGCGCCAGTTCGAGGTGAACGTCCTCGGCCAGGTCGCCGTGACCAAGGCGTTCCTGCCGATGCTGCGGGCGGCGAAGGGGCGCGTCGTCTTCATGTCCTCGGTCGGCGGTCGCAGCGCCCTGCCGCTAGTAGGGCCCTACAGCGCGTCGAAGCACGCGATCGAGGCGATCGGCGACTCGCTGCGCCAGGAGCTCCGCCCGCACGGCGTGAAGGTCTCGATCGTCGAGCCCGGTTCCGTCGCCACCCCGATCTGGGAGAAGGGCGAAGCCGACGCCACCACCGCGCGGGAGGAGTTCGGCGACGACGTCGAACGCGTCTACGGGCCGATGATGGACACCTTCCAGAAGCTCGCGATGGAGGCCGGCAGTCGGGGCATCCCACCCGAGCGGGTGGCGGACGCGGTCGAGCACGCCCTGACCGCGGACCGGCCGAAGACCCGGTACGTGGTGGGCGTGGCCGCGCGTGCCCAGACGGCCATGGCGGCCGTCCTCCCCGACCGGGCCACCGACGCCGCCGTCGGCCGGATGCTGAGGCCGAAGCCGTGAGGGTCGCGGTGATCGACATGGGGACGAACTCCACGCGCCTGTTGGTGGCTGACATCGAAGGCGACGATGTCGACGTGATCGACCGCCGGTCAACGGTCACCCGCCTCGGCCGAGGCGTCGACACGTCGGGCCAGCTCGCCGCCGAGGCGATCGACGACGTCTGCAACACCGTGGGCGACTACATGTCGCTCTATGAGGAGATGGGCCCCGACCGTGTGACCGCCGTGGCCACCAGCGCCGTCCGCGACGCGGGCAACGGCTCGGCCTTCATCGCCGAGCTGCGCGAGCGGTTCGCGCTGGACGCCCGGATGCTCGACGGCGAGGAGGAGGCCCGCCTGACCTACCTGGGCGCCTCGGCCGGGCGGGGCCAGACCGACCGCACGCTGGTGATCGACATCGGCGGCGGCTCGACCGAGCTGATCGTGGGATCCGGCTCGGAGATCGGCTTCCGCGCCTCGCTTCAGGCCGGCACGGTCCGCCACTCCGAGCGCCACCTTCCCCATGACCCGCCGCACGCCGCCGAGCTCGAGACACTCGCCGACGACGTTCGCTCCCTGATCGACGCCGAGCTGGGCGCGGAGGCGATGGTGAACGCCAAGGACGGGGTAGCCGTGGCCGGGACTCCGACCTCGATGGCCGCGATCGACATGGCGCTCGACCCCTACGACCCCGACGCCGTCGAGGGCCACCGCCTCAGCCTGACCTCGATCCAGCGGATGTGCTCGCAGCTCTCGGCCATGCCGCTGGCCCAGCGCCTCGACGTTACCGGGCTCCACCCGGACCGGGCGCCGACGATCGTTGCCGGCGTGGTGATCCTGATCCAGGTGATGCGCGCGTTCGGCCTCTCGGAGATCGAGGTCTCCGAGCACGACATCCTCTACGGCACCGCGCTGGAGTCGGCGCGGGCCGCCTCGCCCGGCTAGCGGGCCCGAAGCGCTTCGGCCAGGGACGCCATCGCCTGGGCCCTCTCGGGCAGCCCCGCCAGGGCGCCCGGCCGCGCGACGACGCCCGCCGCCGTTCGCATGGCGACCTCCAGCGCGGGCGCGAGCGCCCCAACGCCGTCGGCGGAGGTCGCAGCGGCCAGCACCCCCGTCACCGAGTCGCCGGCCCCGGTCGCATCGACCACCCGAGCCGGAGGCGCAGCGACAGTGGTGTGCTCGCCGGCGCCGGCGAGAAGCGCCCCTCGCTCGGACCGGGTCACGACGACGGCCACCGGCCCAGGCTCCAGGAGCGCCCCGGCGGCCCGCTCGACTTCGAGCTCCCCGGTCAGCGCCAAGGCCTCGGCCTCGTTGCACTTGAGGACGTCGGCTGCCGCCACCAACGCCCTCACTGCCCCGGCCATCTCCTCCGCGCTCGGCCACCGCGCCGGGCGCAGGTTGGGGTCGGCCAGGACCGTCCAGCCGCCCTCTCGCCCGCGCGCAGCCGCCCGCATCGTCACCTCGCGCTCGGCCGGCCCGATCAGCGTGTCTGAGCCCAGCACCAGCGTCCCCGGCTCGCCCGCCAGCGCCGGCTCGAGATCGTCCGCCGCGCGGGCGGCCGGGCGTTCGTGCGCCTCGTAGAAGAGGAAGTCGGGCTCGCCCTCCGGCGAGTGGGAGACGAACGCCAGCGAGGTCTCGCCCGCTGGCGCCAGCACGAACCGCGAGACGTCCACGCCCTCGGCGGCCAGCCGGTCGCGCAGCCAGTGGCCCCATGGGTCGTCGCCGGCCCCGCCCAGGAACAACGTCCGCGCGCCGAAGCGCGCCGCCACTGCGGCGACGTTTGCGAGCGACCCGCCGGCCGCGGGGGCGAACTCGCCCACGTCCGCAACGCCCGCCGCGGGCTCGCGGCCGACGAGATCCACCAGCGCCTCGCCGAGGCAGACGACCCGGCCTCCGCTCATCGGGCGTGGCCCGGGTAGGGCTTGCGGGTAGACCTAAGCTGCATGGCGATGGATACCGGCTTTCCCGACTCGGACGCGCAGACCGACTTCTCGCGAGCGCGGCGCCGGCACGTTACCGCCGACCTCGCCCGACGCCTGCGGCGCGAGCCCGACGACGTCAACCACATCCTCCCATTCGACGAGGTGGTGGCGGCACTCGGCCGGCGCGGCGAGCGGCGTCTGGGCCTGGAGGTCATCGACCTCGACACGATCGTGGGGACGGTCGACCGCACCCGTGAGTTCGACCGGCACTTCCGGCCCACCTCGAAGGCGGCGAAGCAGAGGTGGGAGCGAATCGCGAAGGCGATGCGCCGGGGCGAGGCGATGCCGCCGATCGACGTCTACCGGATCGGCCCGCTGCACTTCGTGCGCGACGGGCACCATCGGGTGTCGGTGGCGCGCGCGATGGGCCTCGAGGTCATCGAGGCCTCCGTCACCGAGATCATCACCGAGGTCGGCGCCGACGCCGACGTGAAGGTCCACGACCTGGCGCTGAAGAGCCACGAGCGGCTCTTCCTCGAGCGCGTGCCCCTCCCCCAGGAGCTGCGCGGTCGGATCGTGCTGGGAAGCGGGAGTTGGTACGCCGGGCTCGCCGAGGGGGTCGAGGCCTGGGGCTTCCGGGCCATGCAGGCCCGCGGCGAGTTCATGAGCCGCGAGCAGGTCGCCCGCGAGTGGTTCGAGGAGGAGTTCGAGCCGGTGGTCGCGATGCTGAAGGACGCCGGCCTGGTCGGCGCTCAGACCGAGGCCGAGGCGTACGCCCGTATCGTCAGCCTGCGCTACCTCCTCCTTCGCACCCACGATTGGGACTCGGAGGTGCTGGAGCGCCTGCGGGAAGAGCTCCGATCCCGCGCCCCGCGCGACGAGGACACGCTCACGCACCTGATGCGCGGCGACCTGCCTAAGAAGGCCTAGCGCCGGGGGCGGCTCAGCCCGAGGTGAGGCTGTCGCCGGAGTCCTGGTCGAACAGGTGGAGCTTCGTGGCGTCCACCCACAGCTCGGCGTCGGAGTCGCGCTCGACCTCGCTGGCGGCGTCGAGGCGGGCAACCACCTGCTCTCCGCCCCCGGGCACCTCGTCGAGGCCGGCGTCGCGGGCCAGCTCGTCGAGCTGCTCCTGCGACTCGAGCGCCTCGGACTCGACCGAGAAGTAGGCGTACTTCTCGGAGCCCATCGACTCGACCAGCGCGATCTTCGCGTTGAAGGTGATGCCGCGGTCGCGGGCGTCCGCGTCGCCCACCAGCCTGGCGTCCTCGAAGCTCTCGGGCCTGATGCCGGCGATCACCTGGCCTGACGCCCCACTGGCCCCTTCCGGCAGCGACACCTGCCCGAACGGCAGGCTCACCTTGTCGCCGTCGATCGTCCCCGGCATGAAGTTCATCGCCGGCGAGCCGATGAACCCGGCGACGAACAGGTTCTTCGGACGCTCGTACAGGTCGCTCGGCGAGCCCACCTGCTGGAGCACGCCGGCGCGCATCACGGCGACCCGGTCGCCGAGGGTCATCGCCTCGGTCTGATCGTGGGTCACGTAGACCGTGGTGGTGCCCAGCTCGGCCTGAAGGCGGGCGACCTCGGTGCGCATCTGGACGCGCAGCTTCGCGTCGAGGTTCGAGAGCGGCTCGTCCATCAGGAACGCCTTCGGATCGCGCACGATCGCCCGGCCCATCGCCACCCGCTGGCGCTGGCCGCCCGAGAGGTTGGCCGGCTTGCGGTCGAGGTGCTGTTCGAGGTCGAGCACCTTCGCCACGTCGGTCACCTTCGAGTCGATCGTCGACTTGTCGACGCCCGCGAGCTTCAGCGGGAACGCCATGTTGTCGCGCACGCTCATGTGCGGATACAGCGCGTAATTCTGGAACACCATCGCGATGTCGCGGTCCTTCGGCGCCATCTGATTGACGGTGTCGCCGCCGATCTTCACCTCGCCCTCGGTGATGTCCTCGAGGCCGGCGATCATCCGCAGCGCCGTCGACTTGCCGCAGCCCGACGGGCCCACGAGGATCATGAACTCGCCGTCCTTGATCTCGAGGTCCATGTCGCGGACGGCCTCGAAGCCGTCGCCGTAGCGCTTGGTGATTCCGTTCAGCGTGATGTCGGACATGTGCTCTCAGGCTCCTTTGGGTGGGTCTAGCCCTTGACGGCCCCGGCGGTAAGGCCGGCGACGATCCGGCGCTGGAAGATCAGGACGAAGATGATGATCGGGATCGTCACGATTACCGCGGCGGCGGCGATGTTCCCGGTGGGCTGGGTGAACTGCGAGTCGCCCGTGAAGAACGCGAGCGCGGCCGGAACGGTTCGCGACGCGTCTGACGACGTCAGCGAGATCGCGAACAGGAAGTCGTTCCAGCAGAAGATGAAGACGAGGATCGCCGCGGTGAAGACGCCGGGCGCGGCCAGCGGGATGATCACCTTCCGGAACGCCTGATATGGCGTCGCCCCGTCCACCTGCGCGGCCTGCTCGAGGTCCCATGGGATCTCTCTGAAGAACGCCACAAGCGCGTATATGGCCAGCGGCAGCGAGAAGGTCAGGTAGGGGATGATCAGGCCGGGATAGGTGTCGTAGAGCCCCAGCGACGTCCACATGTCGAACAGCGGGCCGACGGTGGAGATCGGCGGGAACATCGCGATCGCGAGCGCGCCGGCCAGGATCAGGGCCTTGCCCGGGAAGCTGAGGCGGGCGATCGCGTAGGCGGCGAAGGCCGCCAGGACGATCGCGATCGTGGTGGCGATGATCGAGATCAGGATCGAGTTGATCAGGGGAGCGATGAACGGGCTCTCGTCGATCCCGCCGTCGAACAGCGTCGTGTAGTTCTCGAAGGTGATGTCCTGTGGGACGAACCGGTCCCAGAAGGTCGTGCCCTCGGTGATCGTGGCCGGCGTCTTCAGCGACAGCGAGATGATCCACAGGACCGGCATCAGCGCGAAGAAGAGGACGACCAGGATGGCGATGCTCCACAAGGTGTATTCGCGAGTGCCCTTCTCCATTACAGCTCCTTAGCTCCCAGGCCTGCCCTCGGCCATGCGGACGCCGAAGCCCTTGACGAAGATGAACGCGATGATCAGGACGCAGAAGAAGATCAGTACCGATACGGCCGAGCCCAGCCCCAGGTTGAGCCGCTCGATCAACTGGTTGTAGCCCAGGATCGACACCGATTCGGTGTCCTGCGCGCCGCCGGTCATGATGAAGATCGAGTCGAAGATCCGGAACGCGTCGAGGGTGCGAAACAGCAGCGCGACCAGGATCGCCGGCTTCATCAGCGGCACGGTTATCTTCCAGAAGCGCTGCCACGCGGACGCGCCGTCGACCTTGGCCGCCTCGTTCAGGGTGTCGTCGATGGTCACCAGCCCCGCCAGCAACAACAGGGCCATGAACGGGGTCGTCTTCCAGACCTCGGCCATGATCACCACCGCGAGCGAGCTGAACCGCTCCCCGAACCAGGCCTTGTCGTCGGCGATGAACGGCAGCGTGTTGACGAAGCCCGTGTCGGGGTTGAAGGCGTAGAACCAGGAGAAGGCCGCGACCACCGTGATGATGCCGTACGGGATTAGGACGGAGACCCGGACCAAGCCGCGGCCGAAGATCGCCCGGAACATGATCAGGGCGATGATCATCCCGAGGGCCAGCTCGATCGTGACCGAGATCACCGTCACGAATAGGGTGTTGAACACGTCTGTCCACCACAGCTCCGAGGTCAGGACCGCTTCGTAGTTCGAGAGGCCTACGAACCCGCCCTCGTCCGGGAAGCGGAGGTCGATCTCCTGGAGCGAGAGCACCAGCGCGTACCCGATCGGGTACGCGGTGACGAGCAGCATCGCGGCGACGGCGGGGGCGCAGAGCATCCAGCCCAGCCGCCGCTCGTCCTTGGTGCGGTCGCTGGTCTTGATCGCACCGCCGCGCGCCATCAGAGGAGGCCCTCGCGCTTGACGGCCTGCTCGACCTTCTCGACCAGATCGTCATAGGTGGCGGTGATGTCGGCGGGGTCGATGTCTCCCACGGGATGGAGCGCCGTCTGGATCGCGAGCGACAGGTCCGTGTAGGCCGGCGTGATCGGCCGCGGCGCGGCGTTGTCGATCGACTGCTTGATCAGGTCGGAGAACCCGGGGTAGGCCTCCTCGATCTCCTTGGTCTCATAGGCGGCCTCGTTGGTCGGCGGCAGGCCGCCCAGGGTCGCCGCCGTGACCTGGTTCTCGGGTGAGACCAGGCACTTGATCGCGTCGAACGCAAGGTCCTGGTTGGCCGAGAAGGCGCTGACGCCCAGGTTGATCCCACCGAGCGGGGGGCGGCTGGGCCTCCCGGCGTCGACCGCGGGATAGATCGCCGCCTCGAGCTGCTTGAAGACCTCCGGGGCGTTCTCCTTGGCGCTCGGGTAGACGAACGGGTAGTTGAGCATGAACGAGGAGCCCTCGGCCTCGAAGGAGAGGCGGGCGGTGTCCTCGGTGGAGGTGTCGATGTCGGGAGGCGCCACGGGCGAGCGCGCGTACTGGCCCATGACCTCGAGCGCCCGCTCGGTCGGGGCCTGCTCGAGGCCGACCTCCGTGGGGCCGTCGAGGATCTGCGCGCCGGCCGACTCGATCATCGCGGTCGCCCAGACGGTGAAGCCCTCGTATCGGTCCCCCTGGACCTGGATCAGCCCGCCCTCGCCGATCTCCTCGGCCGCGGCGATCATCTCGTCCCAGGTCTTGGGCGCCTTGTCGACGCGGTCCTTGCGGTACCAGAGAAGCTGCGTGTTCGACGTGAATGGGGCGGCGTAGAGCGTGTTCTCGAACGACGCCGACTCGACCACGCTGTCGAAGACGCCCTTCGTGACCGTCTGCTCGTCCGCGTCCTCCCACGGCTCGATGAAGCCGGCGTTCGCGAACTCGGCCGTCCAGATGACGTCCATGCCGACGATGTCGATCGAGTCGTCCTCGGCGCCGAGCCGGCGAACGAGCTGCTCGCGCTGAGCGTCGGCCTCGGCCGGGAGGAACTCGAACGTGATCGTGTACTCGCCGTTCGACTCCTCCGAGCACTTGGTGGCGGCCTCCTGGTAGGCGCCGCTCGGCTCGTTGAAGATGAAGAAGGAGAGCTCGGTGCCCGAGCCCTCAGCGGAATCCGAGCCGGTGCAGCCGGACATCGCGACGGCACCCAACAGCAACAGTGCCAATCCGCCGGCGAGCTTCCTTCTCAGGCTCAACATCCTCTCCAGACCGGCAAGTATCCAAAGGCACGACGTTCAAACCAAGCGCCGCGAGATCGCTCCCTCGCCCGCCGCGAGGACCCCCTCGCGGTGACCCGGATCTGTCGCGAGCACGAGCTCGCCGGAGGCCTCAGAGTCGGCCCCCCGATCGGAGAGGTTGAGCTCGACGAGATGATCGCCCCGGCCGAAGCGCAGGACCCCGTCGCGGCCCCGGACGTCCGAGATGCCCGCTCCCAGCCGCGGGCGCAAGGCGATCAGGTCGCGGTAGAGCTCGAGCGTCGAGCCGGCGGCTCCGTCCTGGGCCGCCACGTTCCGCTCGTTCGGGTCGATCGCCGGCAGCCACGGCGCGCCGGCGGTGAAGCCGCCCGCCCCGCCCGCCTCCCACTGCATCGGGTGACGGAAGCTGTCGCGGCCCAGGCGGTCGACCGGCGGGTGGGTGCCGGGCCCGTCGGTCATCCCGATCTCGTCGCCCTGGTAGATGAAGGCGGGGCCCGGCAGGGTCAGCAACAACACCGCCGTCAGCCGGGTGTAGGCGGGCCCGAACCGGCTGACGAGCCGGGGGAAGTCGTGGTTGGAGAGGACCCACGCCGCGCGCCCCAGCCTGGCGCCCGCTTCGATCACGCGGGCCAGCGCCGCCGCGTCGCGCTCGGTGAACAGGAACTCGAACGAGAAGGCCAGGTCGAGGTGCTCGAGATACGGGCCGAGCTTGGCCGTCGGGACGTAGACCTCGCCCACCAGGAGCGCATCGCCGGCCGCCTCGCGGATCGCGGCAAGCGCCTGTTCCATGCCGGGCGCGCTCTTCGAGTGGACGTGATCGAGGTGAGCCGCGTCGGGATGAAGCGGAAGCGGAAACGCCTGGACTGCCGGGGGATCGTCGCGAAGCTCGGGGTCCTTGGCCAGGCCCTGCACCGCGTCGACCCGAAAGCCGTCGACGCCGCGATCGCGCCAGAAGCGCACCACGCTCGCCATCGCCTCGCGCACCTCCGAGTTCCGCCAGTCCAGGTCCGGCTGCTCGGGATAGAAGCTGTGGAGGTACCAGCGGCCGCTCTGCGCGTCGTGGCTCCAAGCCGGTCCCCCGAAGGCTCCGACCCAGTTGTTCGGTGGCCCGTCGTCGGCCCACACGTACCAGTCCGGGTGCTCGCGGAACCACGGGTGCTCGATCGAGGTGTGGCTGGGCACGAGGTCGAAGAGCACGCGCAGGCCGCGCCCGTGCGCCTCGCGGATCAGCTCATCGACGTCGTCAAGGGTTCCCAGCACCGGGTCGACGCCGGTGAAGTCGGTGACGTCGTAGCCGCAATCCGCGCCGCCCGACGGATAGAACGGCGAGAGCCAGACCGCATCGACCCCCAGGCGCTCGAGGTGGCCGAGTCGCGACGTGACGCCGGCGATGTCCCCCACCCCGTCGCCGTCGGAGTCCTGGAAGGAGCGGGGGTAGATCTGGTAGACGACGGCGTCGCGCCACCAGGCCCGTGCTGTCGCGGCGGGCCCGCTCAGGCGAGGACGGCCTTCCGCGGGTAGACGACCTCGGGGTCGGTGAGGACGTTCACCAGCGCCGGTCGCCCGGCGGCGAACGCGCGGTCCAGCGCCCCTCGCAGCTCGGCGGGGTCGGTGACGAGCTCGGTGTGACACCCCAGCGCCTCGGCGACCTGGTCGTAGCGGGTGCCCGGGCGGAGCTCGGCCGCGACCGAGTACCCGTAGAGGAACTTCATCGGATGGTGCTCGAGCGCCCAGATCCCGTTGTTGCCGATCACGCCCACGACGGGCAGCCCGTGCCGCGCCATCGTGTCGAACTCCATCCCGGCGAAACCGAACGCCCCGTCGCCGAGTAGCAGGCAGACCTGGCGGCCCGGCTTCGCGAGCGCCGCACCGATCGCCTGGCCCGGGCCGGCGCCCAGGCAGCCGAAGGGACCCGGGTCCATCCAGCATCCCGGCTCGTGGGTCTCGATCATGCGCCCGGCGTAGGAGACGAAGTCGCCGCCGTCGCCGATCACGATCGCGTCGCGGTCGAGCACCTGGTTGAGCTCGCCGTAGACGCGCATCGGGTGAAGCGGGGAGCGCTCGTCCCCAAGCTCCTCCCGCTCGCCTTCGCGCTTCTCGGCCTCGGTCGCCGCCACGGCGTCGACCCAGGCGCGGGTGCGGGCCGGATCGGCGCCGGAGGCGTCCTCGCGGATCGCCCGCAGCGTCGCGGTGATCGCGCCGGTCATCTCCACGTCCGGGGTCCGGTTCGCGGTGAGCGTGTTGGGCGCCGAGTCGAGCCAGAGGAGCTTCGTGTCCTCGCCGATCGAGCCGCCGAACCCCAGGCGAAAGTCGAGGGGCACGCCGACGACGAGGACGACGTCGGCCTCCTTCAGGCCCTTGCCCCGGGCGCGCGAGAAGCACAGCTCGTGGTCGGCCGGAAGGCAGCCGCGGCCCATCCCGTTGAGGAAGGTGGGTGCGCCCAGGGTCTCGGCCAGCGCCCGCAGCTCGTCCTCGCCGTGGGCCCAGTAGAGGCCGGTCCCGGCCATGATCGCGGGGCGCTCGGCCGCCGCCAGGAGCTTGGCCGCGCGGTCGGCTCCCGCGGCCGGCTCGGCCTTGCCGGCGTCCGGCGGCGCCGGCGGATCGGCCTCGCCCTCGGTGAAGATGACGTCCAGCGGATAGTCCAGGAAGGCCGGCCCCGTGGGCTGGGCGAGGGCGGTGTCGATCGCGGCGCAGGTCGCATCCGGGATCGAGGCGGTGGCCTTCACGGTCTGGGCGGACTTGACGAGCGGCAAGACGAACGGCAGGTGGTCGATCTCCTGAAGCGCGCCCGAGCCCCACCGACCCTCGCCCGCCCGGCCGCCGAGAACCACGAGCGGGGTGCGGTTCGACTGCGCGGCGGCGATCGCGCTCATCCCGTTGGTGACGCCGGGGCCGGCGGTGAGGGCGCAGACGCCGGCCTCGCGGGTGGCCTTGGCCCATCCCTCGGCGGCGAACGCGGCCGACTGCTCGTGGCGGACGTCGACGATCGCGATGTCCTCCTCCTTGCAGCCGTCATACAGCGAGAACAGGTGGCCGCCGGAGAGGGTGAACAGGTGGCTGACCCCGCGCGCCTTGAGCGCCCGGGCGGCCAGCCTGCCGCCGTGCTGGGGGCCCGCCGCCTCGCCGGCGGAGCGGGCGCTCTCCTCGGTGGTCGCCATGGCCGGAACACTAAGGGCTCGGGCGTGGCGGACGAACGCCCCGCGCCGAGGGTGTCTGATCCGCCGCTACTCCTGGCGCGTCGTGGCGCGCGCGGCAGCGCGCCGGGCCGCGCGGGCGGCCATTCGCGCGGCGATCGGCCAGCCCAGCCCGTTGCCCCCGTCGCCGTCGCGGCCGTCGCCGTCGCCCGACGCGGGAAGCGCCGATAGCACCAGGTGGGGCTCGAACAACGTGACCCGCCCCTCGATGCCGCGCAGCTCGTGCCGGCCCCGGTCCTCCACCTCGAACCGCTCGGAGAGCTTCGTCGCGGTGGCCTCGGTGATCAGGACGCTGGCGTCGAGGCGGCGCGTCTGGTCCTCCACGCGGGCGGCGACGTTCACCGGGTCGCCGATCACCGAGAAGTTCAGGCGTCCGGCGCCGCCGACCGCCCCGGCCACGACGCGACCCGTGTTGACCCCCACTCCGATGTGGATCTCGCTACCGGCCTCGTCGCGGTCGTTGACGGCCGACGCCATCGCGCACGCGGCGCGAACGGCGCGGGTCGCGTGGTCGGGGTAGGCCTCGGGGGCGCCGAACACGGCCAGCAGGCCGTCGCCCTCGAACTTGTCGACGTGGCCGCCGTGGCGCGCGACGATCGGGACCACGACCTCGAACAGCCGGTTGAGCGCCGCCACCACCTCCTTGGCGTCCATCCCCGACGCCAGCCGAGTGAAGTCGCGCGCGTCGCAGAAGAGGACGCTGACGTCCAGCTCCACGCCCTCCTCGGAGAAGCCCTCGCTGAGGATGTACTCGGCGACCTCCTCGTCGAGGTAGGTGCCGAACGCGTCGCGGATCCGCTCGCGCTCGGCGAGGCCGGAGATCATCTCGTTGAACGACGCGGCGAGGTCGCCGAGCTCGTCGCCCGTCGTCACCGGGACGCGGACGTCGTAGCGCCCCTCGCGCACGGCCTCGGTCGCACGCTGGACGTCGGCGATCGGGCGCAGGATCGACCGCGACAGCAGCAGCGAGAGCTCGAGCGAGATCACGGTCGCGACGGCGACAGCGACGAGGACGTCGACCGTGAGGTCGGTGCCGCCACCGCTGCCACCGGAGGTGAGCGCCGCCACCACCAGGCCGCAGATCAGGTTGATCAGGGGCAGGGCCCCCAGGAGCTTCACCCGCAGCGGGAAGGCCGAAACGTCGCTCTGGAGCTTCGGCGTCGCGGCCTCGTTGATGTCGATCAGCACCGGCCGCATCCCGACCTCGAGCGCCAGGTAGTGGAGGAGGCCCCCGTACGACACGGCCACCGCCGAGCCGAAGAAGAACGGGAAGAACGTCAGCCAGGAGAGGCCGAGGATGGCCACGGCGGCGATGGTGGACGGCAGCACGACGATCAGGAACGGCAACGCGAAGTCGCGCTTGAGCAGACCCATCGGCAGGTTGACGGACGCCAGCCAGGCCTCGGCCGTGGTCCGCTCCGAGCGGTCGCCGTCGATCCACGCCCGCACCGGCTTCAGGAGCGGGTACGTGCGCATCAGATTCAGCGCCACGGCCACCGCCGTGAGCGCCATCGCGATGCCGAAGATCAGCAGGAACTCTTCCTGCGACATCTCCCAGTAGAAGGTGAACAGCGCCAGGGTGCCGGCGGTGATCAGAAACGCGGTCTGCAACTCCAGCGTCAGGAACAGGGCCGGATAACGACCCCCGAGCCTGCGGTAGAGCCACGCTAGGGCCCCCAGAGCCATGCCTGAATCATCGCATCCGTCCGCGCGGAGGTGTGTGATGAGGGGGTCCCGGGAGGGTGGTCAGGCGTGCCTGAGACTCAAGGCGTGCGCGTTCCGCTCCGATGGGACTTACGTGCATCGCGTACGCGCCCAGCAGAGCGCTGCCGCGGGGATTGCGACGCTCGGCCCCGCCGAGCCCAGCGGTCTTCAGAACGGCGGCTTTCCGGAACCTCCCCGAGGGGCCGTCGTTCGCGTGGTCCGAGCCGAGCACGCGGCGTGCGGCCATGCCACCCGCGTTCGCCTTCCCGCGCAGATCCCCGCGGCCAGCGTCAGGCGCGTCGTCTGCGCCGGCTGCGCCCGCGCCTACGACGCGACGCGCGTCATCGAGCTGGAGCTGGTCCCCGATCCCCCGGCCCAGCTCGAGCCGGTCGCGGTCCTTCCCGAACCGCCCGGCGCCGAGCCGGAGCGCGATCCCGAACCGGAGCCTGCCCCGACGCCCGAGCCCGTGCCCCAGCCCGAGGCCGTCCCGACGCCCCGGCGCCTGCGGCTGAAGCGCCCGGCGCTTCGCAAGCCGAAGCTCTCCCGCCCGTCGGGCTCGGTCAAGCGCCCGAGCCTGGGCGCTCTCTCCTTCAAGCGCCCAACTCGCCGGACCCCCTCCTTCAAGCGCCCCGCCCTCGCGGCGCCCTCCTTCAAGCGCCCCTCGATGCCCTCCCTGCCGTCGATCTCCAAATCCTCGCTGCCGCCGCTTCCCGCGTGGGTGCATGACCCCGCCAGCCGGGGGTGGCGTCTACTGTCCATCCCCCTCGCCGCCGCCGCGGTGATCGCCGCTCTGATGCTGATCCAGGGCGGCCCGGACGAGGAGTCCCAGACGCCGTTCGCGGATACCGCCGCGCCCGTCGCCCCGGACCCGAGCCAGCAGGAGAAGGCCGGCGGCGCCGCGAAGAAGCCCGGGGATGCCAGCCTGGTTCGCGAATCCAGCTTCTCGCTTGCGCTGCCGTCCGGCTGGGAGCGCCAAAGCCCGTCGGGCGGCGCCACCTTCTCGGCTCTCGCCGCCGAGGGCGACGCCGACGCAACCCTGTGGGTCGAGCGTGACCCGAACCTCTCCTTCGCCGACTTCGAGGCCCGCTCGCTGGCGCAGCTCGAGGCCCTCGCCGGGAGCGCCAGCGTGGTCGAGCGTGTCGCCGCCCCCACCCCCGAGGACACGATCGTGAGGCTCGCCGCCGACGCACCGAAGGGCGAGGCGCAGTTCGAGGTGACCCTTCGCTCCTCCGGCCCCTACCGCTACTACCTGGCGACCACCGTTCAGCCCGGCGCGTCCAGCGACGCGCTCGAGGGCGCCAACCTGGTCCAGGGCTCCTTCGTCCCCAGCGGAGCCACGGGAGGCGGAAGCTGACATGCGCGGGCGCCCCGTCCTCTACGCCGCCCTGGCCCTCGCCGTGCCCCTCCCGGCGCTGGCGCTGACTGGCGGCGGCTCGGCCGAGGCCAGCCTGAGCGTCTCGGCCTCGCTCGACGGCTGCGGGACGTCCTCGGCCGCGATCGTCTGCCGCATCGACGCGACGTGGAACGAGATCCCCGGCGCCGAGCGCTACACCGCCAGCGTCACCCGCGCCGACGGATCGGTCGTCGACTTCGGCGACGTGGGCAGCGGCGGCTCCAGCTTCACGGTCCCCTACGCCGGCAACGGCACCTACACCGTCACGGTCTCCGCCTATGGCACCCCGCCCGGCTCAGACGAGCCCGAGGTCGTCGCCCGCGACACCTCCGGCACCGGCGGGGACAGCGGCGAGGCTACGGTGGAGGCGTTCGGCGAGGCCACGACCGACGACGGGCCCGGCGAGGGCGAGGTCCCGCCCGACCCCGGAACCGAGCCCCCAACCGAGCCCCCCGAACCGGTCTGCGAGGAGCCCGAGCCCGCCCCGGTGCCCGAGGAGCCGCCCACGTCGGAGGCGCCTGTCGAGGCGGGCGCCGACGGCGAGGCCGACGCCGATGCCGCCGTGGAGGAAGAGCCCGTCGAGCCGGTCGAGCCGGAGTGTCCGCCGGCGGCCACCTCCAGCGCCGGCTAAGTACGCTCCGCGGGTGGCCGAGACCCTGCTCGAAGCGCTCTCCGACGCGACCCTCTCCTACATCAAGCGCACGCCCCAGCCGCTGCTGATCGGCGGCGAGCGTCCCCTCGCCGCCGACGGGCGCACCTTCGAGACGCTCGACCCCGCGACCTCCAACACGATCTGCGAGGTGGCGCAGGCCGGCCCCGAGGACGTCGCGCGGGCGGTCGCCGCCGCCCGCGGCGCGCTGGACGGGCCGCTTCGCAAGGTGAACCCCGCCAAGCGCTCGGCGCTGATGAACGCGCTCGCCGACCTCATCAAGGCAAATGGCGAGGAGCTCGCCCAGCTCGAGTCGCTGGACAACGGCAAGCCGGTGAAGATGGCCGCCGGCGATATCGCGGCGGCCGTGAACCACCTGCGCTACTACGCCGGCTGGCCGACCAAGATCGAGGGCCAGACGATCCCGGTCTCGGCGCGGAACGTCCTTTGTTACACCCTGCGCGAGCCCGTCGGCGTCTGCGCTCAGATCGTGCCCTGGAACTTCCCGTTGCTGATGGCGATCTGGAAGGTTGCCCCCGCGCTCGCGACCGGCTGCCCTGTGGTCCTGAAGCCCGCCGAACAGACCCCGCTGACGGCGCTGCGGCTGGGTGAGCTGGCCCTGGAGGCAGGATTCCCGGAGGGCACGGTCAACGTGCTCACGGGCGACGGCGAGACCGGCGCCGCGCTGGTCGACAGCCCGGGTGTCCAAAAGGTCGCGTTCACGGGCTCGACGGTCGTCGGGCGCGAGATCGGGGCCAAGTGCGGCAAGGCCCTGAAGCGGGTCACGCTCGAGCTCGGCGGCAAGAGCCCGAACATCATCCTCCCGGACGCCGACCTCTCAGAGGCGGTGAAGGGCTCCTTCCAGGGCATCTACTTCAACTCCGGGCAGGCCTGCAACGCCGGCTCGCGCCTGTTCGTCCACACCAGCCTCTTCGACGAGGTGGTCGAGGGACTCGCCGGCTTCGCCTCCGAGGCCACGGTTGGGCCGGGCCTCGATCCCGGCTCGCAGTTCGGGCCGCTGGTCTCCGAGGAGCAGTACGACCGCGTGAGGAGCTACATCGACTCCGGGGTGGCCGACGGCGCCGAGGTGGTCGCGGGCGGTTCGCCCAACGGCGATGGCGACGGCTGGTTCGTCGAGCCGACGCTCTTCACCGGCGTCTCCGACGACATGCGGATCGCGCGCGAGGAGATCTTCGGCCCGGTGCTGGTGGCGATGCCCTTCGACGACCTGGAGGAGGTCGCCGCCCGGGCCAACGACACCGAATACGGCCTTGCCGCCGGGCTTTGGACCCGTGACATCTCGAACGCCCACCGGCTGGCAGGGATGCTCGAGGCCGGGAACATCTACATCAATACGTGGGGCGGTGGCGATCCCGCCTCTCCCTTCGGTGGCTACAAGGCCTCCGGCATCGGGCGCGAGAAGGGCCACGTCAACCTCGACGCCTATCTCGAGACCAAGACGGTCTGGACTCAGTTGTGATGGGCCGAGACACACGGTGTCTCGGCAGCAGCATGTAAGGCGGCGAAGCCCGCCGCAAGTGGTTCAGCGGGACCTTTGACCGCAACTTTCCGCGCCCCGGACGTGTTCTCCCGAACGCAACCGCAAGCGATCAGGAGGGTTCGAGATGAGGACGAGACGGATGAGGAGAGGGGCCGGCGTTTTGGGGATCGCCGTGTCGATGACGCTGGCGTCGAGCGCGGCGGCGCTGACGATCATCGGCACCGACGGCGACGACACGATCATCGGCTCGCGCGACAACGACCGCATCGCCGCCAAGGCCGGGAACGACTCGGTCCGGGCCCTGGGCGGCAACGACGGCGTCCGCGCCGGCGAGGGCGACGACCGCGTGGCCGCGGGCAACGGCCGTGACGTCGTCAAGGGCGACGACGGAAACGACGCGATCCATGGCGGCGACGACCGCGACTACATCGGCGCCGGGCCGGGCGACGATCGGGTCCACGGCGGCGACGAGGCCGACGGCATTCGTGCCGCCGACGGCGACGACGGGGTCAGCGGCGGCGAGGGCTTCGACCGGATCGGCGCCGGGTCGGGCGACGACGGCGTTCGCGCGGGGTTCGGCGGCGACACGGTGTTCGCGCAGCAGGGCGTCGACCGGATCGCGGGCCAGGGGGGCGACGACAACCTCTGGGCGCTGGTCCAGACCGATGTCCCGCTGGAGGGCGTCGACCGCGTGGACGGCGGCCTCGGCGACGACACGATCCACACCCGCGACGGCGAGGCCGACGAGGTCACGTGCGGGGAGGGCGTCGACAAGGCGCTCCTGGACGAGGTGGACGTGATCACCGACGCGACAATGGAGAACCCGAACGGGTCCTGCGAGGAGGTAATCCGCGAGGCTCCGGCTCCGGACGACGACTCCCCCGAGGTCGACCCGGCTGTCGACTAGCGGGCAACCCCGGCTCCCCGGATCAGGACCGCAACTTCTGCGAACACGGCGTGTTGGCAGGGGTGAGGTCCTGATCTTGGGGGGCATCTCCCACGCCACAACCCTTTCCGCCCGCGACGGCTTGCTTCGCCCGCGCTCACTACTGCGAGCGCACCGCGACGAGCGTCTCGTCGCCCAGCTCCGCGGCGGGAACGAGCGCGCCTTCGAGGCGCTGAGCGACCGCTACCGCCCCCGGCTCGTGGCGTTCTGCAGCGGCATGCTGCGCTCCCGGGAGGACGCCGAGGACGTGGTCCAGGAGGTGCTGACGGCAGCGCACACCGCGATCCTGGCCGACGAGCGCGAGATCGACGTGCGGCCATGGCTGTACCGGATCGCGCGCAACCGGTGCCTCAACCACATGCGCCGGCCGCAGCCGGAGTGCACCGACGAGCTCGACCGGCGCCCGCACCAACACGGCGCGACCACCGAGGAGCACGCCCAGCGCCGCGAGGACCTCCGGGACCTCGTGTCGAACATCCGCGACCTGCCGGAGGCCCAGCGCAGCGCGCTCCTGATGCGCGAGCTGGAGGCACTCCCCTACCGCGAGATCGCGACGTCGCTCGAGACCACGGTGCCCGCCGTCAAGTCGCTGCTCGTGCGGGCGCGGGTCACCCTCGCCGAGGCGAGCCAGGCGAGCGAGCTGACCTGCGACGAGGTCCGCTTCGAGCTGGCCGCGGCCGCCGAGGGCACCGGCCGGGCCTCGGGCCCGGTTCGCCACCACGTGCGCCGCTGCCCCGACTGCACCGCCTACCGAAAGCACCTGCGCTCGACAACCCGGGGCCTTGCCGGGCTCGCACCGCTGGGGCCGATCCTCCTGTTGAAGCGCCTGATCGGGGCCAAGCTCGCCGGCTCGGGCGGCTCCGGGGGTGGCGGAGCGGGAATGGCGGGCGGCGCCGGCGGGGGCGGCCTGGCCGCCGGCGGCGCCGGAACGGCCGGCGCCGGCGGTACCGCGGGTGCGATCGCCGCCAGCGCCGGTGTGGCGGGCGGGGCTGGTCTGGCGGGCTCGAAGGTGGCGGCGGGAGCGGCCGTGGTGGTCGCCCTCGGCGCGGGGTCCGCGATCACGGTCGCGCCGCTCGACCTCCCGGTGCGCGCGCCCATGGTGGCCCCGGCTCCGGCGCACGCCGCCAACGACGACGACCCGGAGGTTGGCCCGAACGCGGCCGATGCTTCGCCCCCCGCCTCCGCGCCCGAGCCGGCGGACCCGGTGCCCGGCGGAACCGATCAGGCCGCGGCCCCATCCGCGGGCGTCCCGCTTCCGGCCGGCGACGCCCCCGGCCTCACCTCCCAGCAGCTCGAGCGGCTTCGCGACCTGTTCGCGCGCGACCGCGCCGCGGCTCGCGCCTGGTGGCTACAGCTCCGGGCGCAGCTCTTCGTCGGCGGCGTCGCCCCCACGCCGCCCTGGCGCCCGGCCCCCGCCGCGGCCCCGCCCATCGGCGGCCCGGGGCCCGAGGCGCCACCCCCGGCCACCCAGCCGGACCCGCCGCCCGCGGAGCCACAGGAGCCCGCGGCCGAGCCCGAGCGATCGCCTGAGCCCCCGCCCGAGCCCTCCGACGACGCCGAGCCGGCGGCCGAGCCGGACGCCCGGTAGCCATCTAGGATCGCCGGGCCCGGGTAGGCGAATGGCATAGCCAGGCGGTCTTAAAAACCGCTGCCCCTCGGGGCGTGCGGGTTCGAATCCCGCCCCGGGCACCTCACCCCTAAGCCGTCGGGATGCGCGCCACCACGCGCGTGCCGGTCTCCGCCGAGCTCTCGACCTCGAGCGAGCCGCCGATCGCTTCGACGCGCTGGACGATCGACGCGAGGCCCACGTGGCCCTCGTCGAGCGCCTCGTCGCGGCGCCCGGGCTGGATGCCGCGTCCGTCGTCGCCGACGGCGAGGATGATCTCGTCCTCGCCGGCGGTTACCTCGACCGTCAGCCGGGTCGCGCCCGAGTGCCGCGCCGCGTTGGTGACCAGCTCGCGGGCGATCGAGAAGACCAGGTCGTCGGTCGAGCCGATCGCGTCCGGCTCCACCCTGAGCTCGGACGCGAAGTCGGCCTGGTTCTCGGCCTGCTGGCACACGGCCTCCAGCGCCGCCTCCAGCCCGCGCTGCTCGAGGATCACCGGATGGAGCGCCGAGACGGCGTCCCGCACGCGGTCGATGGCGTCGCCCATGATCTCGTGCGCGCGGGTCACCTGGGCGCGCCCCGGGGCCGCTTCGATCAGGTCCTGGTGGGCCGCGAGGAGGCTCTGGAGCGCCTCGTCGTGAAGGGTCTGGGCCACGCGCGCACGCTCGCGTTCCTCGGTTCCGAGCACCTGCGCGACGAGGGTGGCCCGCTCGCGGCTCAGCTCGGCGACCTCCGCCCGGCGGCGGCGCAGCTCGCGCTCGCGGATCAGAAAGCCGGCGGCAAGCCCGACGACGATGCCGGCGATGCTTCCGATTGCCGCATCCCGCTGCTGGTCTTCCATGCGATCACTCCAGCAGGCCGCGGCGCATCGCCTCGGCAACCGCGGCGGCGCGGTCGGAGACGCCCAGCTTCTCGTAGAGCTTGTGCAGATGTGACTTGACCGTGGTCGGGCTGAGATGGATACGCCGGCCGATGTCGGGGGCCGACAGTCCCTCGGAGATGAGCTGGAGCACCTCGAACTCCCGCGCCGTCAGCTGCGGCGGGCGGTCGGCCCGCTCGCGCTCCTGGACCTGCGCGGCCAGGCCGGCCTGGACCTCGGGCGCCAGCGCGGTGCCGCCCCGGGCGACGGCGACGATCGCGTCGCAGATCTCCTCGCGCGCCGACTCCTTGGAGAGGTAGCCACGCGCGCCCGCGGCCACGGTCTCGTAGGCCAGCTCGCCCTCCATGAACGCGGACAGGAAGATCACGCTGGTCTTGAAGCCGTCGCGCTGGAGCGCGTTCAGGACCTGCGGCCCCTCCAGCCCGGGCATCCGGATGTCGAGCAGCGCGACGTCGGGTCCCGTGCGCTTGATCTCCTCCAGCGCGATGCGCCCGTCCTCGGCCTCGCCGACCAGCTCGAGGTCGGGGCGCTCCTTGACCGCACGCACGATGCCCTCCCGGTAGATCGGGTGGTCGTCGGCGACCAGCACTCGGACACGGGCCTGCTTGGGGGTCACGGTGGCGAGTCTAGTGCGGGCTGGGGGTGGCTCAGCCGCCGCGAACGGCGGCCAGGACGCGGCGCTCGTGAGCCCAGCCGGTGATACCGGGCCTGGTCAGGTCGCGCCGGTCATACAGCGGGACCGCCAACTCGAGCTCGGCCACCATCTCGGGAAGCTGAGGTCGCGGGCCGACCAGCGACACGTCGCCCCGCAGCAGGTTCCAGAGCTGAGGCAGCGTGTCGATTCGGGTGCGCCGCAGGGTGCGCCCGACGGCCGACGCGTCGTTCGTGCGAAGCGTGAGCAACTCGAACTCGCGCCCGCCCTGCCCCACGCGCCGGCGACGACACAACACCGGCCCAGGGTCCCACAGCTTCAGCGCAAGGGCGCCCGCGCAGACCAGCGGGACGGCGATAGTCGCGGCGACGATGGCGGCGAGGAGGTCGAAGGCGCGCGCCGGAGCCGACGGCTCGTGGCGCGGCCTGGGCGGGAGCACGCGGCCCACGAGCCTGCCGCTCATCCGCGTCCGCGGCATGCGACCGGCCCCGCCCTGGGGCACGCAATCCGGTCGCCGAGCGCCGAAGCGCACGTTCCCCCCCATGAAAGGCGACCTAGACCGGGCCGGCGGCCAAGTCCACGCTGGGAACCCAGATGCTCAGCCCGAGGCCATCCCTGACCTCGAGCTGAGACAACCGGGTACGGGACAGGGCGCCATTACGACCCCGAAGGGTCGCGGCGTCCAGCTCACCGCTCTGGGAATCGAGAACGTCCCCGAGGGACCGGGCGTCATGCCCGAATCCGGTCTCGAGGTTGAGACGTGGATATGGATCTGCGATCTGTACCACGGCTTGCTCCACCCCAGTGCGGTGGCGTTGATGGGGGGACAGCCATGCTGAAGGTCGCCAGGCACGGGCTCATCCTCCTATCGGTCCTACCGAAGACTGATTATGGGTAGACCGATCGACTATCGAACATAGGCCGATCGGAGGACGATCCTGAAGGTTCGTCAGGCGAGCCCGATTACCTTGAGCCGGCGAGTCAGCGCCTGGGCGGCGAAGGCGTGGGTCTCCTCGCGGGAGGCGCCGAACAGCTCCCAGTCCTCGTCGCTCTCCGCCCACGGCGGCTCGAGCACCCCGTCGGCCACCGGGAGCGACTCGGCCAGCGTGCGCTGGATCGCCTCGCGATAGCGGTCGTCCTCGCGGGCCATGTCGGTCAGGAAGCGGACCCCGAAGGCGATGTGACGGTGCTCGTCGCGCGCGACCTTGCTGAAGCCATCGACGAACGCGGGCAGCGTCCCCTGCTCGGTGTTGTAGTCGATGATGAAGTGCTGGCCCGTCAACGCCAGCACCCCCTCGATGACCATGTGGTAGAGCGTGATCGCCTCGACCAGCGTCTCGGTGTCGGAGGGGTCGGTCGCCAGCTTGTCGACCCGGCGCTTGAGGTGAACGTCGAACAGCTCACCGAACGCCTCGTTCAGGTGCTCCTCGGTGGCGCGCAGCCGCGAGGCCAGGTCGTCGGCCCCCTCGAGCACCCCGACCTCGCCGTAGAACGTGTCGAAGAACCGCACGTGGCGGGCCTCGTCGGCGATCTGGGTGCAGAGGAAGATCCGCTGCTCCTCGGTCGGCGCCGCCCGCATGATCGGGCCCAGCTCGTCGGCCACCTTCTGCTCGCCGATGAAGAACGCCGACAGGCCGTACATCCGCGCGTAGCGCTCCTCGGCGTCGATCCGCTCGTACCAATCCCGGCGGTCGCGCGAGAAGTCGAGATCCTGCACGGACCACTGCTGGCGCTCCCACAGGTTGTAGAGCTCGCCGTATGAGAGGAGCTTCGCCTCGCCCCGGTCGGCCGAGGACTGGAGCGCGGGATCCGACGTGGCCAGCAGGTCGCTGCGACCGGCCAGCGTGCTCAGCGTCTGGACCTTCGCCTCCAAGGCGCGGAGCCTACCCCACGTCGTGCGTCTCGCCCGGGGCGAGAACGACAGCCGTCGCGTCGGTCTCGGACTCGACGTCGGCCTTGAACGCCTCGGCGTCGGTCTCGATCGGCGGGAAAGTGTCGTAGTGCATCGGGATCACCGTCGAGGCGCCGGTCATTCCGGCCGCGATGACGGCGTCGTGACGGTCCATCGTGTAGTGCCCGCCAATGCACAGCAGCGCGACGTCGATCGGAGTGCTGCGGGCGATCAGCTCGATGTCGCTGAACAGGCAGGTGTCGCCGGAGTGGTAGACGGTGACGCCGCCGACGTTGACGACCCAGCCCCCGGCCTGGCCGACGGGAGTGCCGTGCTCGGCGCTGAACGGCGCCTCGTCGGAGCCCGGGAGGGTGTTCGAGTGGAACGCCTGGACGAGCTTCGCCCAGCCCCCGTCGAACTCGACGGTGCCGCCGAGGTTGGGATCCGAGACGTCCTCGAGGCCGCGCTGCTGGAACCAGTTGGCCACCTCGACCTGGGCGGCGATCGGTGCCCCGGTCCGCTTCGCGACCGCGATCGCGTCGGCGACGTGGTCGACATGGCCGTGGGTGACGAGGATCTGGGTCGGCTCGACCTCCTCGGCGGTTGCGACGGCCATCGGGTTGTTGGGCTTCAGGAACGGGTCGATCAGGACCCTCGTTCCGCCGTCGCTCAGCTCGAACGTGGCGTGGCCGTGGTAGCGGATCTCCATCTCAGCTCTCCTTGGTGTCTTGGTTTGGTCGGTTCAGTTCCTCGGCGAGCGCCCAGCCGACGGCGACTCCCACCATCATCCCCATCCGGGCCTCCTCGGCCAGAAGCGTTCGCGTCGCGATCGCCCGCTGCTCGGCGTCGGCCGCCTCGGAAGCCTTCCGCACCTCGGCCTCGTGCGCCTCGCCGAACCAGCCCCCCGCCTCGAGGGCCTGCGCCAGGACCTGCTGGAGCTGGGGCGCGGCTGCCGCGACCACGGATTCGGCCCGCCGGAAACGCTCCGGGTCGCTCAGCGCGTCAACCGCTTCCCTGATCTCGTCCTCGCTGTGCGGCGCGGTCACGAGGCGGACCCTACCCGCCACTCGTGGAGCCGAAGCGGAGCGATCGTCTCGTACCCCAGCCGCTGGTAGACCGCTCGGCCCAGCATGCTGGCCTGGAGCGTGCTGGTCGCGCGCCCGCGGGCCACGGCCTCCGCGAGCGCGACGCAGAGCAGCCTGGAGGCCAACCCCTTCCCCCGATGGGCCGGCAGCGTCGCGACCCAGCTGATCAGGCAGTCGTCCTCGACGTCGATCGTCTGCAACACGCATGCGGTCCGGCCGGCGACCCGCGCCCGGTAGGAGCGAACGGCGAACTCTGCGGGGGCTTGCCCGATCGCTTCGGCCACCCCCTCTCCCTCGGGATAGCCGTAGGCCAGGTCGTTCACCAGCCCGATCTCCGCGGGCTCGGCCTGGGCGTCCCAGTCGAGGTCACCGGGGTCGGCCGGAGCGAGCGTTGCCAGGTCCAGGAACATCGCCGCCGGCTCGCCGTCGAACGCGTAGCCCGCTGCCTCGATCACCCCCTCCGCCTCCGGGTCGGGCTCGATCGTCCACATCGCCGCGGCGGCGACCCCGCTGTCGGCGTAGGCCCGGGCCAGCTGGGGCAGCGCCTGCTCGAGGCCGCCGCCGCCACGATGGAGGGCGCTGTTCACGATCGACCGATGGGGGCAGGCGGGCAGCACCGCGCCGACGACGCCGCCGGCCTCGACGACCCTGCCGCCCGGCGAGCTGGCTGCGGTCAGGCGGATGAAGGTCTCGATCACGCGGCGCTGAAGCCGCAGGCCGTCCACCGGGTCCACGTTCAGCGCTTGCGGGCCAGGGTGAGGCCGTCCGCGATGCCCACCATGGCCACGTCCACGCGCTCGTCGTCTCGGACGACCTCGTTGATGCGGCGGATCGCCGCCACCGACGCGGCCGAGTCGCCTTCGAGGTCCTCGGGGTGGAGCACGCGGCCGGCGCCGAGCACGTTGTCGAGCAGGATCAGGCCGCCTGGCCGCATCCGCGGGAGCAGCGCCTCGTAGTAGTCGGGGTAGCCGGTCTTGTCGGCGTCGATGAAGGCCACGTCGAAGACCTCGCGATCGGGGAGCGCCCGCACGGTGCCGAGCGCCGGCCCGATCCTGATCTCGATCCTCTCCCCTACCCCGGCCGCCTCGAAGTTGCGAGCGGCGGTCTCGGCGTACTCCTCGCTCAGCTCGCAGCAGATCAGCCGGCCGCCGGGGACGAGGCCGCGCGCGATGCAGATCGCCGAGTAGCCCGTGAAGGTCCCCAGCTCGATCGCCTCGCGCGCGCCGATCGAGCGCGCCAGGAGAGTCATGAACGCGCCCTGGTCGGGGGCGATCTGCATCACCGCGATGTCGCCCATCGCCTCGGTCTCGGCCTGCACTCGCGCCAGAACCGCGTCCTGGCGCGCCCCGTGTTCGACCATGTACGCGTGCAGCTCGTCGTCGAGGGCGGTGAACTTGCTCACCGGATCGCCGGCCTCCCGCGCCCCAGGACCGCGCCGAGGCCGCAGGCCAGGCCGACCAGCGCCCCGCCGAGGCCCGCCCAGGGGTTGGCGAGGTCCTCCACCAGCGGCAACAGCAGGAGGACGGCCGCGCACACGGCGACGGCGACCTGGTCGTACTCCTCGGTCGGATCGCGCCGGCGGTCCGCGTCGCGCATCACGAGCCAGGCGCCCAGCACGCCCAGCGCGATCCCGTTGCCGCCCGCGGCGACCGGGACGCCGTCGCCCACGGCGTTCTCGAGCCCCACCGCGAACAGCATGCCCAGGGCGCCGCTGGCGACCACCAACAGCGCCGAGGGCACGGTCCCGATGCGTCGTTCGACCTGGGGCATGAAGATCGCCAGGGCCAGCCCGATGCAGAACAGGTAGCCGAGGTCGTCGTAGACGAACGGGGCGGCCGAGAAACGCCAGTACTCGTCGCCCACCGGGCCGACGATCGCGCCCATGTCGAACACGGTTAGCTCGGCGGCGCGCTGGACGATCACCCCGACGGCCGGGATCGCGAGGGCCGCGAACGTGACCCATGGCCTGCCGGTGTCATACGTGATCGCCTGGAGCCGGGGCTCGCGCTCGGCGGCGCGACGGCGGCGGCGCTCGCGCATCGTCTCGCGGGCGGTCAGCTCGTCGCCCTTGCGCTCCAGCTTCGGCGCGCGCTTGCGAAGCCGGGTCCCGCAATACGGGCACTCCGTGACGTACGGGCTTACTTCCGAGCCGCACTTCTTGCAGACGACGCTCAGCTCCGGTGGCGAGTCCACGAATCGAGCATAGACGGACGCGGGCGGTTACTCAGACGCGGCTGGCGGCCACGATGCCTGCGACCAGCGCCTTCAGATCCCGGTTCTCCTCCCAGATGCGAAGCTGGCGATGCGCGCCCGTGTTCCCCGCGAGCAGCTCGCCCACCCCGGCCAGCTCGCGTTCGCAGCCCAGCGCCTCCGCATCCTCGGAGAGCAGGCCGAGGAGCCGCATGGCGAAGCGCTCGGCCGGAACCTGCTCGCCGGCCCAGAAGTCGATCAGAACGCCGTCCATCCCCTTGACGGCCGCCCGGACCTTGTTGTCGTCGACGAGCTCGGTCGGGTAGTCGACCAGCTCGGCCCCGCCGTCGAATAGCGCGCTCAGCCGGTGCGCGATGGACACCGTCAGCGCCGCCAGCGCCACGGTCAGCTCGACCCGGGTCTGTTGGTCGAAGACTCTCACCTCGACCGTGCCCAGGTTGGGATGCGGTCGCACGTCCCACCACAGGAACGTGTAGTCCTGGATCGCGCCCGCTCTCATCATTCCCTCGACCCGCTCCGCGTAGCGCTCCCACGATCCGAAATGAGGTGGGATCCCGGCCCGGGGCAGCGCCCGGTAGACCGGCGTGCGCGAGGACATCATCCCGGTTGGCACGCCGCGCAGGAATGGCGAGTTGGTCGAGAGGGCGAGCATCAGCGGCAGGTAGCGGCGGATGCCGTCGGCCACGTAGATCGCGCGGTCCGCTCCCTCGATCCCGACGTGAACGTGGGTCCCGAAGATCAGGAACTGCCGCACCACGTATTGGAACTCGTCGACGATCCGCTCGTAGCGCGGGTCGTCGACCACCAGCTGATCCTCCCAGCGAGCGGACGGGTGAGTGGCGGCCGCGCCGATCCGCAGGCCCATCCCCCCGGCGATCTCGGTGAGCGATGTGCGCAGCGCGCGCAGCTCCTGGCCGGCACTGCGAACGTCGGGGTGGGGCTTGGTCGCGATCTCGAGGAAGGACTGAAGGAGCTCGGGCTTCACCTGCCCCTCGAACTCCGGCGGGACGCTCTCGAGCAGGTCCTCGATGCGCTGCGCGAGCTCGAAGCTCTCGGCATCGAGCAGCATCAACTCCTCCTCGATACCGACTGTGAACGAGGGGCCTGTGAAGTTGTGATCGAGCACGGCGGGGCCTCGCAAAGTGGGCGGCGCTGCGGATGCTACCCCGGCTCGCAGGCAGCTAACCTGAACTGCATGGAGATCAAGAGCGCCACCGAGCAGAAGTCCCTGTTGGCAACCCTCGCCCCCGGCAAGCGCGCGCGCCTGCGCCGCCTGCTGTTCGAGTTCGGCCCCGGCAACGGAACCCTGTTGCTCTTGCCGATCGACCAGGGCATCGAGCACGGCCCGCGTGACTTCTTCCCCAACCCCGCTTCGAAGGACCCCGAGTACCAGTTCCGCCTGGCCGCCGAGGCCGGCTACTCGGCGATCGCCTGCCAGATCGGCATGGCCGAGAAGTACTACCCGGACTACGCCGGACAGGTGCCGCTGCTTCTGAAGGTCAACGGCAAGACGGACATCCCGCCCTCCGACGACGCGCTCTCGACGTGCAACTCCTCGGTCGAGGACGCCGTGCGGCTGGGCGCCGACGCCGTCGGCTACACGCTCTACGTGGGCTCGCCCCGACAGGACGAGGACCTGGCCCAGCTCCGCGAGGTCCGCCAGGACTGCGACCGCTTCGGCATGCCGCTCGTGGTGTGGGCCTACCCGCGCGGCGGCGCGCTCGACAAGAAGGGCGGGCAGTCGACCTTCTACGCGATCGACTACGCCGCCCGCATGGCGATGGAGATGGGCGCCGACGTCGTCAAGCTCAACATGCCGAAGATCGACCCCGAGAAGGACAAGCTCACCCAGCCCCCCTACAACGAGATGGAGGTCTCCCAGGAGGAGGCCGTGCGCCAGGTCGTCGAGTCGGCCGGCCGCTCGCTGGTGGTGCTGTCGGGCGGATCGAAGGTCGACGACGACCAGCTCCTCCAGCAGACGCGCTACGTCATGGAGGCCGGTGGCTCGGGCGTGATCTACGGGCGCAACGTCTGGCAGCGCGAGTGGAGCGAGGCCCTCGAGACGATCGAGCAGATCAAGGAGATCATGCTCTCCAGCGTCTCGCGGATCCCCTAGCGCCGGGGCGCCCCGGCGCCCGCCGGGGTTGGCCGGTGCGTGTGGCAGGCTCGGTCCGTGTTCGGCTCAAGGGGCCCCAGCATGGGCGCGCTGCTGCTGTTGGCGGCGGTGGTCGCGGTGCTCCTGCTCGCCGGCCGCGACGACGGCGGCTCGGACGCGGACTCGGGCGGCAGCGGGTCCGGCCGGGCCGTCACGGCGCCCGTGACCGAGGTCGTCGACGGCGACACGATCCACGCGACGGTCGAGGGCAAGGACGAGAGCGTGCGCTACATCGGTATCGACACCCCGGAGGTCGACCCGTCGATCGGCGTCGAGTGCTTCGGCAAGGAGGCCAGCGAGCGCAACGACGAGCTGGTCGCGGGTGAGGACGTGCGGTTGGTGACGGGCGCCGAGGAGCGCGACCGCTACGGGCGCCTGCTGGCCTACGTCTACGTCGGCGAGCGCTTCATCAACGCCGAGATGGTGCAGGGTGGCTACGCGCGGACGCTGGAGATCGAGCCCAACACGGACAAGGCCCCGCTGCTCAACCGCCTCGAACGCGACGCCGCGAACGCCGGCCGGGGCCTCTGGGGGGCGTGCGGGCCGTAGCACCTAGTGACGAACGGCTCAATATGAGCAGCGGTTTGTCCATGTGTGAGCGTCTGCTAGTTTTCGACACCGTCATGCGGATGCAGCAGACCATCTCGGACTACGAGACCGCGTTCGCGCAGGAGGCCGCCCTCGAGCGGCGCCGGCGTCAGCAGCTGCGTCAGCGTGCGGTCAACCGCTCCAAAGCGCGGCGGATCGCCAGTGCCGAGTCGCGCGGCAAGGTCGCGTTCGGCACCCTCCTCGTGGCGCTCTCGTTCACCGTCGTGACGGTGACGATCGTCATGTTCGAGACGCTCGCCTGGCTGATGGGCTAGCGGACTAAGCGCCCCGCTCCACAGCGTCCAGAGCCGCTTCCGTCTTCCCGCTCGAGTTGCCGTCGCCGTCGGCTGGCAAGTCGTCGTCCCCCTCCGCCGAGTCGCTCTCGCCGTCGTCGTCCTCGGCGTCATCCCCGGTGATCGAGAGGTAGACCTCCTTGCGGAAGACGGGCACCTCGCGCGGAGCCGTGATGCCCAGGCGGATCTTCTCACGCGACACCGCGAGGACCGTGACCTCGATCTCGTCGCCGATCATGATGCTCTGATTGGTCTTGCGGGTGAGGACCAGCATCTCGCTTCCATTCGAGTTGGCGCCGGGACGTTTCCCCCATCGCGGCGTTGTCCATCCCAAGATAACCATTAGGCCTCCGGGCCGCGCCACCTGCCTCGGCACGGTAGTCACGGTCGTCACGAGCGGTCTGCCAGCCGCGACCCCGGGCATGAGTTCGGGGTGCGTTCCGTTAGGATCGCGCTCGCGAATGGCCCGCAAACCGATGCGATCACAGCTGAATCAGGTCCGCGCCTGGGTGCGCCAGGGGCGCACGGACGCCTGGATCGCCCATCAGCTGGACGTCTCGGCGTCGGAGCTCCGCGACTTCATCCGCCGCAACGACCTCTCCGCCGACGAGGAGGCCGCCGACGACCTCGACCTCCGCGACGAGATCGAGGCCGAGATCGAGGCCACGATGGAGGCCGAGGACGAGGAGGAGGATGAGGACGGGGAGGAGACCTCGGACGACGCCGACTCAGAGGAAGAGGGCGACGGCGACTCCGAGCAGCGTGATCGCGGCGAGGATGAGGCCGGCTCGGGCCAGGGCGGTCGCCGCCGCCGCCGACGCCGGCGGCGCGGCCCCAAGCGCGCGGGCGCCGGCCTCGAGGCGACCTTCGACCACGGCGACGACGAGGGATACGGCCTCTGGCTGGACCCCGCGGTCGACTCCGACCCCGTCTACTCCGAGAACTGGAAGGGCCACCGCAAGGTCGAGGTCACAATCGAGCCCGACCAGATCATCATCCGCCGCGCCGATTAGGCACGGCCGCGGGGCCCAGCTAGACCCTCCTGCCGATGGCCCGAGCGGCGCGCGAGAGCGCCTCGCGCCCGCGCCTGCCCGCCGCCCGGCGCCGTCTAGCGACGGCGCTCTCGGCCGCGACGGTTCCCTCCCAGGCGTCCTCGGGGATCCGCGCCAGGTGGGTGACCAGGTCCTCCAGCGCCCGCAGGTCGGCGGGGTCGGCGCCGTCGCTGAGCAGGCGGCGCATGGTGGCGTTGCGCACGGCGGGCGGCTCGTCGGCGAACAGGAACTCGGCCAGGTTCTCGTTGTCCCAGTGTGAGCGGCGGCGAAGCGGAGAGCCCCCCGCCCGCCCGGCGCCGCGCAGCGCCCAAATCAGACGCCCGCCCATCGTCCCGTCCTCCTCCGGGGGCATCGGCTTGTGCGGGCGCAGCATGTGACGGGGCACGGGCGCCGGCCGGGCGAAGGCGTCCGGAGGCAGCCGCTCGCAGACGGCGACCCGCAGGAGCTCGCGATCGTCGGCGTCGAGCACTCGCAACCCACGTCGCGGGTTCACGCGGTCGGCGCGCCCGGTGAGCATCGAGGTCGCCATCTCGCTCAGCGCCGGCCAGTGGTTCTCGGGGATCACGCGCAACACCAGGAGCGCCAGCAGATAGAGACCGAGGAGCACGGCGATGATCGCCGCCTCGGCGACCGCCGGCAGGTCCGGCAGGAGATGGAACCCGACCCCGATCACGATCGCGGCCAGGAGCGCCCGCCCGACCTCGCGGTAGGGGAAGTCGAGCCGGTTCGGGCTGAGCTGGCAGCGCACGAAGAAGTACGCGATCGGGAAGCTGAAGCCGACGAGCATGGCCACCGGCGCCGCGTAGATCCCGATCTCCGGCGCCAGCAGCAGGCAGACGCCCACGAACGTGGCGGCGGCCAGCATGGTCGCGACCACGAACGTCGCGCGCGACTTCCCCGGCCACGCCGTCTGGCCGTGCATGGTGCGCCAGAGCACGGGCATCGTCAGCCCCGCCGCCGTCAGGGGGATCAGCGGCGCGGCGTCCTCGAACTCCGGTGGAGCGAGGTCGACGAGGAACTGGCCCAGCAGCACCATCACCAGCACCGAGCTGATGCAGACCAAGACGAAGTAGCCCAGGATCTGCCCGTCGGCCACGGAGCGGCCGTACTGCGAGCGCACCGCCTTGAACGCCGGGCTCTTGCGCAGCGGCCGCATCGCGACCCGGAAGCCCTGCGGGAAGAACGAGACCACCAGGCCCACCTTGGATGCCAGCGCGTAGATGCCCAGGTCGGAGGCGTCGACGAACCTCGACAGCAGGAAGACGTCGGCGTTCTGGACGATCCAGATCGAGGTCACGATCGGGACCCTCCTCCCCCCTCCCTTGAAGATCGCGAGCACCTCCGCCGGCTCGACGTTGGGCTCGAAGCTCCCGCGCAGGAGCGCGGTGGCGAGCAGCGCCCCGAAGATGTTGCCCACGGCCGCTCCGGCGATCGCGTCGGTCAGCTCGCCGCCCGCCGCCAACAGCGGGACCATCACCGCCAGGCTCATCAGCGGGCGGCCGATCTCGGCGATCAGGAACGCCGAGGGCCGGCGCTCGAACCACAGGGAGATCGAGGCGAGCTTGAACAGCACGCCGGAGCCACCCAGGACGCCGGCCCAGAGCACCACGTCCGCGTAGGAGGCGTCTCCCAGCAGGACGTCGGCGATCGGCTCGCGAAGCAGGACGACTAGCGCCGAGGCCCCGAGCCCGAGCGCAGCGGACCAGAGCACGCCGGCGCCAAGCGAGCGCTTCGGGGTCGCCGACACGATCGCCTCCTCGTCCTCGTCTTCGTCATCGTCGTCGTCGCCGCCACCGAAGGTCCGGCGGATCGTGCCCGGCTTCGCGGCCAGGCTGAAGACCATCGTCAGGAGGCCGCCGAGGAAGAGCAGCAGGCTGTAGCGACCCAGGTCGGAGGCGCCGAGGAACCCGGCGACCGCCGCGATCGTGCCGAGCTGAAGCAGGTTGCTGCCGAGCAGCGCGACGCCCTGGACGCCGCTGAGCGAGATGAGGTTGAAGCCGAGGACAGCCCCCGAGCCGCCGGGACGCCGGGACTCGGCCGCCCCGCCGCTCATGTCTCCCAGATCGACCAGCCTGCGAAGTCGCGGCCGACCAGCTCGCGCAGGCGCTCGGCGTCCTCGCGCAGCACCCGCAGCGCCTCGTCGTCGAGCGCGGCGCGAACGTCGGGGCGCTCGATCGGGCGGCGCAGCGGCAGGCGCTCGTCCAGCGCGAACCACACCTTCGGCGGCAGCAGCCGGCCGCGGCGGCTCTTGCTCATCCGCTCCAGCCGGGCCGCGAGGCGCGTGGCCCGGGTCTTGCGCGCGGTGGCGTGGCGCTCGCGCTCGAAGCTCGGGTGCGTGAAGTCGGGGTCCACCTCCAGGAACTCGAAGATCCGTCGCAGGCTGTCGGCTCGCTCGCGGCGGAAGTCGCTCTGCTGGAAGACCAGGATCTGCTCGCGCTCGTAGTAGCGCAGGAACTGCTGAAGCTGCATGAAGTACTGGCTGCGGACCAAGTACGAGGTGTTGGGATGGCTGAGCGTGGCCGCCAGGTCGCCCTTCTCGCGGCGCTTGGCGTAGTTGTGGACCCAGTGCGAGGCGATCCGCAGCAGCGGGTCACGGACCACGTAGATCAGCTTCGCGTCTCCGATCAGCGAGTGCATGCGCTCGGGCACCCCGAGGTGGTGCGGATAGGCGGTGTAGTTGGGCGACGACTCGCCGCGAATCCGGGCGTCGGCATCGAAGTGGCGCTTGTACCACTCGGGACCGCGCGGCCAGTTGCGCTCCTCGATGAAGAAGTTGAGCTCCTTCGGCTTCGACATCGAGATCTCCGGGTGCAGGCCCAGGTGGTAGTGGAGGCCGCTGGTGCCGCACTTCTGGGCGCCGATGACGACCAGGTTGGGCAGCGCACCGCGCCGGCTGGCGCCGTTGGCGTCGGCCCCGGCAGTTGCCGGGGCTCCCGCCCCGCGATCGATGGTGGGGGTGGTTGGAGCCTCCATGGATGGTCCGCCGGCCACCGGGCCTTGACGGCGCCGGCACCTCGCGCTCAGCGGCTCAGGGTACCGAAGGAGGCCAGCACCGAAGCGGCTTGAGCGCCCACGGCCACCAGGCGGCGGGGGCGCCTGCGCTCGGCCATGATCAGCTCCAGGCGCCGACGCACGAACTCCGGGTAGGGGGCGCCGGCGAGGACAGCTTGCGGATCATCGGGCCCGGGCACGTGCTCGTGGCCGACCCCGGCCCGGCGCATCCCCGCGAGCTCCAGCGAATCGCTCACCACCAGCACCCGCTCCGGGGCGTCCGGCGTACGCGACAGCACCTCGGCGACCATCGCCTCGGCGGCGCCCGGTGCCACCCCCAAGGCCAGGGCGACCGTGCGCGGCGGCGGGCGCTGGATCGTCTGCTTCACGAACGCCGCGGCGTGCACCGGCATCCGTGCGAGAAACGGTGCGGCCGCCCGGACCGAGCGCGCGGGGCTTCGCAGGTACCGGCGCCAGCGGCTGACCGGCGCGCGCGCCGGGCACTCGGCAGCCGCCAGCTCCTCGAGCCACGTCGCCGCCTCGCCCGCGCCGTTCCCTGGCCGGAGCTCTGCGAGGCGCGCCGCCATGGCCTGTCGCCGGGCCGGGTCCAGCAGGCGTTCGAGCGCGGGCTCGGGCGGCGCGCCATCGCCCAGCGCGAGCCCCACGCCCGACTCCTGCGCGAAGCGGGCGCGTGCGGCCTGGTCGTCGGTCTGGCGGCGCATGGGCGCGAACAGCGTCGGGATCCCGAACCGGATCAGCTCGTGGTAGGCGTTGTAGCCCGCCGCAGCAACCGCGCCGTCGATCGCCCGGAAGTAGCGTGAGATGGGGTAGGTCGCGCGCAGGTGCACCACGCCGTCGGGGAGGTCCAGGCCGGACGCGATCGCCGACGAGAGCACCGCAACCTGAACACCGTCGCGGCCCGCCAGTTCGCGAACACACCGCTCGGCGAGCGCGCGCACCTCGGGCCCCTGCCCCAGGTTGACCAGCACGCACGTCGCCTCAGGGTCGAGGCCCAGCTCGGCGGCCGCATCCTGGCGCGGGAGCAGGTCGGCGTCGTCGCAGAAGACGATCGGGTCGACCACGCGCGCCCGGTCCCGGCGCTCGACGGTCGCGCCCCGGTCCTGGCTTGCGGCGAACTCGCCGGGCTCGAGCACGGCGTCGAAGAAGGACTCGCGCGCCAGGGCGCCGCGGTTCGAGCCCGGGCGCCACATCGGGCGCCGGCACCACACGCGCCGCGCTCCGCGGGCGGCGCCCAGGGCGTCGATCAGCCCCTGATACGGATGGGCACCGTCGAACACCAGGACATCCGGCGCGGCCTCGGCGAAGGCCGCGCGAAGCCGGCCGCGCAGTCGCCGCGACCAGCGCCAGTCGCTGCCGGCGCCGGGGGTCGAATAGGAGGCCACGTACTCGATCGGGAAGCCCTGCTCGCGAACCACCGGCGCGGCGCCCGACAGGGTCAGGAAAAGCGGCTCGAGGCTGGTCAGCCTGCGGGCGATCGCCATCGACCGCGTCAGATGCCCCAAGCCCGTCCCGTTCGACGAGACGAAGAGGATGCGCCCGGCGCCGGGCCCGGGCTGGGCGGCGCTCATCCCAGCCGCTCGTAGGCGTCGAGCAGAGGGCCGGCCACGTGGTTTTCCTCGTCGGCGAGCGCGCGGAGCGTGCGCTCGTACTTGCGGCGGACCCGGGCGGCCGCCAGCGGGCCGAGGCCGCGGCTCCAGCGGCCGCGATGCGCGGCGCCGGCGCCCATCTCGCCATCGAAGAACGCCCTGGCGCCGGCGTCATCCGCGACGCCGCAGAAACCCAGCAGGGCGCCGTACGCGCTCTCGCGGTCGCCCCCCACCAGGTCGTCCAGGACCACCGTGTGGAGCTCGCCGGGGCCAAGCGTGTGCGAGCTCCCGTCGGTGTCGCCGCGAACGCCCGCGTCGATCGCCCGCAGCCGGTCGGCCCACCAGTCGATCGCCGGCACGATGCGCTCCGGGCCCCACGTCTTGGTCGTCACCGACGAGGCGGCGTCGCGCCCGTCGCGGACGGTGTGCACGTGGCGCGCGGCCGGGAACAGCCGGCGGAGCGTCTGGGCCTCCTTGATGTTGTGCGAGCTCATCTCCACCAGCCCCGGCTTGCCCTGCAGCGCCGCGACCGGCCACAGCAGGTCGTCGAACAGCCGGCGGCAGGCCGTCACGGGCTCGTCGTGGTAGCCGCGCTCGAACCGGTCGGCCGCCGTGTCGAAGTCCGCCTGGCGCATCAGGTTGTAGAGCCCGCGCGGCTGGTCGTCCACGCGCACGCGGTGCCACCAGAAGCCCCGCAGCTTGTCCATGAAGGCGGTCAGGGTCACCCGCCCCTCCAGCAAGTCTCCGATCCCGCGCTTGTTGCAGTGAAAGCGCGACTCGATCGGCACATCGGCGAAGTGGGCGTGGCTGCCCAGCAGCCGGCCGAGGATGTGGGTGCCGCTACGCCCCGTGCCCCCCACGAAGACCAGGGAGGCCGGGGAGCCTAGGGTCGGACCCCCTGAGTCACCCCCGCTCATGGGGTCTGACCCCATGAGTCGTGGACGCTCACCTCGACCCCGCTACCACGGAGCGCTCGTAGGAGCGGCGCAGCAGCTCGGCGCAGTGAAAGCCCTCGCCGTCGATGCGGTCGAGCGCCGCCTCGTAGGCGGAGACGATCACCTCCTGAGCAGCCGGCTCGAGGCCCTCGCGCCAGCGCTCCTTGTGGGCCGCCTCGGCGCTCATGCTGCGCTCGAAGAAGTCCCGCATGCCGGGCTCGTCCTCCACTCCGAGGAAGGCGCGCAGGCCCTCGTAGCTTCGCTCGCGGTCGCCCCACACCAGCTCGTCCAGGCACACGGCGTGCAGCCGCTCGCCTGCGCCGTCGAGGCCACGGACGCCCTCCTCGGCCAGGCGCAGCCGCCCCTCCCACCACTCGATTCCCGACGCCGCGTCGGTCGGGTGATGGCGCTTCTGGCGCTTCGAGACCTTGGACGAGCCTGAGTCACGACCGTCGCGCACCGAGTGGACGAACCGCGCCTCGGGGAAGATCCGGCCGAGGCCCGGGGCCGAGGCGATCGTGAAGCAGCTCATCTCGACCAGAACGGGCTTGCCCTGGGAGACGGCCACCGGGCCCAGCAGCTCGAAGAAGATCTCCCGCGAGGCCTGAACCGGGTCGTCGCCGACGGTGGCCTCGAACCCAGCGATCGCCGCGTCCAGGCGCTCCTTGGTGGTGATCTTGTGGAGGCCGCGGACCTTGGCCTCGTCCCCGCGCCCGGCCAGGCGCCGCAGGCGGATCGTCCCCCGCCCGCCGACCCGAACCCGGTGCCACCAGAACCGGCGCAGCTTGGCGACGAACTCCTCTGGCGTGGCCTCGCCGGTCACGACGTCGGCGAGGCCCTTGGGGTTGCAGTGGAAGCGGCACTCGATCGGAACCTCGGCGAAGCGCGAATGCTGGCCGAGCAGGCTCGCGACGACGTGGGTGCCGCTGCGGCCCGTGCCGCCCACGAAGACCAGCTCGGCCGGCCCCTCATGCGGGGCCTGACCCCTTGAGTCGCCCCCACTCATGGGGTCTGACTCACCTCCACGCGGCGGCGCCGCTGCTCACGCTTCTCCGGGGTGCGCTTGTACATGGCGGGTGAAGTTAGCCGCTGGGCCGCTCAGCGGGGCACGTAGCGATCCAGGTAGCGGCCGCACGCGTCGGCCAGCGGGATGTCCTGCGGCTCGTCGGCCAGCGGGTCGAGCCGCGTGGCCGCGAGCTCGCCCAGCCAGACCTTGCGCGGGGCACCCACCAGGCGCGCGAGCGAGGCCGGCTCGTCGGCCTGGACCTCGACCTCCAGGCCGCCCGCCGGCGCCTGCGATCTCCCCGACTGGCCAGAAGGCGCCCTGGCCCTGGTGGGTCAGGTACATACCCACGAGCGAGGCGGGAAGCTCGGCCTCGAGCCCTCCCGCGCGGAGCGTCAGGTCGACCTGGCTGTGGTACTGGATCGAGAGCTGCCAGCGCCCCGGGGCCAGCTCGAGCGTCTGCTTCGCGGTGCCGGGGGCGTCGAACGGCACCGGGCGGCTCCAGGCCCCGGGACCACCGACGACCGGCTCTGGCAGCACCGTGGCGCTCCCGTTCGCCGGCCGGTCGCCACCGGGCTTGCACGCAAGCGGGATTGAGAGGCCGAGCTCTTCTCGACCACCACGCCAGGGGCCCCACCCTCGTCCAGGACCTGCGAGCGCGGTGTGCGGGCGGTGCGCTCCCAGAGCACGTACGAGTCAGTGCGCGCGAGCTCGCGCATGTTCGCCGGCGGCGAGCTCTGGTACGCGGCCGCGGTGGTGATCGCGTAGTCGAACTCGTCAAGGCGGTCCGGGCTCAGCGTGTCCAGGTCGAGGGCACGGCCCTGCTGCCAGACCTTGCCCTCGCGCGCGCCCACCTCGGGCGGGACGTAGCCGCCCGGGCTCCTGATCAGAGTCTCGCGCAGCCAGTAGGCGGCGAATCGGTCGACGCCGAGGAACACGAGCGACTCGCCCGTCGACCTCCTCGGCGAGCTGCTCGAGCTGCTCGCCCCCGGTCCTCGAAGCCAACCGGCGTCGCGCGCAGGGCGAGGAACGTCGAGACCGCGGCGCCGATCGCGAAGGCGACGCCCAGCACCCGCAGCGCTCGGCCGGCTCCACCCCGCCGCCGTGGCGAGCAGGCCCCCCAGCGCGACAACGACGACAAGCGGGGCCATCACAGCGAGCGCCTTGGCCTCGACGTAGATGCTGGAGAAGACCCGGGCCCCCACGTAGATCGCGACCGAGGCGCCCAGCGCCGCCAGCAGCGCGAAGCTGCGGCGCCGCCACAGGATCACCGCGCCGGCCACGACGGCGATCGCGCCCAGCAGGGTCGCGACGATCGCGCCGTCGACCTCGCCGCGCACGACGCGGAAGTCGCCCTCGGGCCAGATCGCGAGCGCCTCGCCGGGGAAAACCGGTGAGCTGAGGCGGCCCGTCGACGCCGAGACGTCGCCGATCCGGTCGACGAACCCGCCGACGCGCCCCGCGCTGACGAACGCGATCGCCGCCAGCGCCCCCGCCGCAACGCCGAGGGCCAAGCGCCGTCGCCATACCGCCTCGCGCAGAGCGCTCCAGTCGACGCGGCGCTCGCCGGAGGAGAGCGCCAGGGCCAGCCAGACGACGGCGATCAGCACGAACCAGGCCAACGCCGGGAGGCTGTACGCGAAGATCCCGCCGAGCACGATGATCGTCGCCGGCGCCGAGCCGCCGCGCGCCTCGAAAGCGCCGGACCCCCGTGGGATTCGGGCTCCGCGGCCAGAGCGAGGACCGCGGTAAAGGCGAGGACGAACAGGGCCATCACGGTCTCCTTGAAGGCGCTCTGGGCGAGGAACGACGCGGCCAGGAACGGCAGCCCGGCCAGCGAGGCCGCGACGATCCGGGCGGCGGGCCGCAGGTGGCCAAGGAGCGAGAGCGCCGCGAGCGCCGTCAGGGCGGGGATCGCGACCAGAAGGCCGTTGAAGGCGTCGAGGAGGGAGGCCCCGGTGGCCTGGGCGACGGCCGCCACCAGTGACTGCGGGCCCACCGGGTAGCCCCACTTGACCGCGCTGGGCTGCCGGCCCAGGCCGTTCTGCAGCCAGTCGGTCCAGTAGAGCTGCGCCCCGTGGTCGTTGGTGTAGACGCCCTCGCCCAGGACGCCCGCCCGTCCCTCCACCAGGAACGGAACCATCGCCGCGACGAGGACGATCACAATCACGGCGATCCCGGCGGCGTGGGCCCCGGCACCGCCGCTCGAGCGGCGCTCGGCCGGCGGGCGCAGCGAACCCCGCGCCACGACCACGCCAACGAGGAGCAGGGCGCCGATGCCGGCCGCGGCCGTCGTCGCGCGCCCGGGCATCCGGATCAGCAAGGCGGCCACGACGGTGAGCGCGGCCAGCCCGACGGCTCCCTCGACCCAGACCGGCCGAGCGGCGCCGAGCAGGTGCATGACAAGCCGCCCCGCCAACAGCGATAGGACGATCAGCAGCGCTCCCAGCGCAAGCGCGGCGAGCATCGGTCTAGCCGCCCTCCAGCGCGCGCTGGAGGTCGGTGTCTCGCGGCCCGGTGCCGGGCGGCTGGTTCGCGAGTGGCTCGGCGTTCACCGAGTCGCCGTTGACCTCGGACGGGCTCAGCGCCGGCAAGCCCGCGCACCCGGAGGGGTCCATCTCGCCATTGATCTCGAACACGCTCACGGGGCCGTCGCGCAGCACCTGTCGCGCAGCGGGATCGGCGCGCGTCCAGAGCGCCTCCTTGGTGTCGGTCAGGCGCCCGGGGTGGAACGGGTCGTACGTGGTCACGACGTGCGTGTACTCACCCTCGTTCAGCCGCTGGCGCCACTGCTGGCAGGTGGGGATGCGCAGCCACGCGTCGTACTCGCCGCGGGTCCCCAACCACTGGACGTAGTTGGAGAGATCGGTCCCGTAGAGCGGATACTGGTTGAACACCCCCCGGACGCCCGAGACCGCGATCCGGGCGTCGCGGATATCGCGAGCCCATCGCAGGGTCGGGGCCAGCTGCAGGCGGGGGCTGGTGTTCTCGTAGCGCCGCTCGAGGTAGTGACGCTGCGCGTAGAACCCGGCCAGCACGGTCGCGGCGACCGCGGCGGTGAGCACGATCGCGATCGAGCGCCGGCCGGCGGCCGGGCCCAGATGGCCGCGCGAGCGAAGCCAGGCGAGGGCGCCCGCCAGCATCAGCACGCCGGCGGCGGCGGCGATCGCGCCCTTGGCATGGCCCTGGTCCCACTGGACGAGCGAGGCAACCGTCGATGCCAGCAGCACGGCCATACCCGCCAGCACGATGGTCCTGCGCCGCTGCGTCGTCCGAGCTGCGGGCAGGCACGGGATGACTGCGAGCGCGATCGCCACGGCCGGCGCGATGTAGCGGACGTTCCACACGAACGCGATTGGCTGGCCCTCCTGGCCGGCGGCGGTGAGCGGGGTGAACAGGTAGGCGAGCGCCGTGAACAGGACGGTCGCCCCCAGCATCCGCAGGACCGGCTCTCCGCCGCGTCGCAGAGCCAGCGCCGCGCCGCCCAGCATCACCACGAGCGTCAGCGGCCACAGTTCCCCGAACGACTCGTTTAGCCCCGGGATGAACCAGTCCCACCAGACATCCAGGTCGGTCAGGTAGTGCGAGACCGAGAAGCCGGGCCGCAACTCGACCGCGCGCTCGGGCGCGGGCAACTCGATCGGCCCCAGCGAGCTGACGTAGGGGATCGGGTTGCCCGTGGCGATCGCGTTCCGGGCGTACCAGTAGAGCGAGGCGGCCAGCAGCGGCAGCGTCCAAACGAGCCCGGCGCGGATCCGCGTCCCGCGCAGGGCCAGCACGACGACGCCCACGGTCAGCGCCGCCACGGGTGCCAGGAACGACAGCTTCATCCCGGCCGCCAGCCCCGCCGCCAGCCCGGCCACGCCGAGCGCCGCCCAGGCGATCGAGCGGCCATCGCGCGGATCGGCCGCCGCGTAGCCGTTCACCAGCACCGCGACGGCGGCCAGGATGAAGACCACGCCCGTGATGTCGTTGAGGGCCTCGCCCGCCTGGAACTCGACCAGCATCTGCGACCCGAGCGCGGCCGAGCCGCCGATCAGCGCGGCCGGGGCGACCCCGTAGGGCCGGCCGATGCACCAGCTTGCCAGCAGGCCGACCGCGAGCAGGCCCAAGTTCAAGAACGGCGAGACGATGTCCCGGTCGAAGGCGAGGATCGGGACGGCGTGGAGGATCTCCGAGTTCGACGGGTAGAACGAGGCGAAGAAGACGGGGTCGAAGAAGAAGATGTCGCCCAGCGAGCCGGTCTGGACGAACTTCGCCGCGAGCGGCATGTGGTACCAGAGCGTGTCCGCTCGGTCCATGCCCCCGGCGAGGGTGCCCAGCGTCGGCACCATCCACCCCGCGACCACCGCCGCGACGCCAACGATCGCGACGGCCGTTGCGAGCGAGCCCGCAGGCAGCGCCGGCGGCACCGCGGCGTCGGGCAGGCGAGCGGCAATGCGGCCAGACGCCCAGGCCGCCACCCCGGCGAACACGAGCGAGGCCACGATCATCTCGATCTCGCCGAAGGCGCTCACCGTTCCCAGCGCCTCCGAGACGAGGACCAGCGCGGTCACCCCGATCACGAGGTCGCACAAGAGCGCGGGGGCTCCGCTCCAGCCGCTGAGAAGCGCTCGCCGCAGCCTGACGGCCCCGTAGCCGACGGCCAGCAGGATCACGGCCAGCTCGGCGAAGCCCACGAGATAGGCGCCCACGGACAGCACGCGGTCGTCGGCGGGCGCCGTGGAGAACCCGGCGGTCATGCGACCCCCGCCGCCCGCGGCGGAGTTATTTCAGAACGTAGGAGCGCTCGCCGGCGGCGACCATGCCCATCTGCCTGGCCTCGCTCTCGGCGGCACCCTGGCCGTCCAGAGCCGCCGCTTTCGCGCGCAGCTCGCGGTTCTGCTCCAGGAGCTGTTGTAGCTGGACGCGCTCGGCGCGCGAGTCGCTCCACGCGTCGAAGAAGTTCACCAGCGGGCTGACATAGGAGGCCATGATCGCCAGGAGCACCAGGACGAGCGCCACGCGACCCAGCTTGTCCCACCGGATCCGGCTTGGATTCCGCGAGCTCCGCCGTGGCGCGGGCCGTGCTCTGTAGCCGGGTGCGGTCTGGGCCCTTGCGCTCATGCCCGGGCCTTCGACGCCTGGCGCGGGCGTCCTGCCGGCGGGAGGAAACCTGCCGCCGAGTCCGGTCGCTACCCACGCCGTAGCGCTTCGAGCCCGGGGTAGGACGCGGCATCTCCGAGCTCCTCCTCGATTCGCAGGAGCTGGTTGTACTTCGCAACCCGGTCCGACCGCGAGGGCGCTCCGGTCTTGATCTGGCCGACCCCGGTGGCGACCGCCAGGTCGGCGATCGTCGTGTCCTCGGTCTCGCCGGAGCGGTGTGACATCACGGCGGTGTAGCCCGCCTCGCGGGCCAGCTCGATCGCCTCGAGCGTCTCGGTGAGGGTCCCGATCTGGTTCACCTTGATCAGGATCGAGTTGCCGACTCCGGCGTCGATCCCACGCTGAAGGCGCTCGGGGTTGGTCACGAACAGGTCGTCGCCAACGAGCTGGCAGCGCTCGCCGAGGCGCTCGGTCAGGCGGGCCCAGCCATCCCAGTCCTCCTCGTCCATCCCATCCTCGATCGACACCACGGGATAGCGATCGCAGATCCCGGCCCAGAAGTCCGCCATCGCGGCCGAGTCGAGCGTCCGGCCCTCATGCTCGAGGACGTAGGAGCCGTCTTCGAAGAGCTCGCTGGTAGCCGGGTCGAGCGCGATGTGGACGTCCTCCCCGGGCCGATACCCGGCGGCCTCGATGCCCGCGACAAGGAGGTCCAGCGCCGCCTCGTTCGAGTCGAGGTCCGGCGCGAAGCCGCCCTCGTCGCCGACGGTCGTGGCCAGGCCGCGCTCGGAGAGGGTTCGCTTGAGGGCGTGGAACACCTCGGTGCCGATCCGTAGCCCCTCCGAGAACGTCGCCGCCCCTGTGGGCATGACCATGAACTCCTGGAGGTCGACCGAGTTGTCGGCGTGGGCGCCACCGTTTACGACGTTCATCATCGGCACGGGGAGGACGTGGGCGTCGGCGCCGCCCAGGAAGCGATAGAGGGGCTCGCCGGCCTCGGTCGCCGCGGCGCGCGCGACCGCAAGCGAGACGCCCAGGATGGCGTTGGCGCCCAGCCGGGACTTGTTGGGCGTGCCGTCAAGGTCGATCAGGGTGCGATCGATCGCGCCCTGCTCGGTCGCCCTCGCCCCTACCAGGGCGGCCGCGATGTCGTCGTTCACGTTCGCGACGGCCTTCGAGACGCCCTTCCCGCTCCACTCCTCGCCCCCGTCCCGCAGCTCGGTGGCCTCGAACTCGCCCGTGGATGCGCCCGAGGGCACGGCGGCGCGCCCGGTCGCGCCGGAGTCGAGGGCCACCTCCACCTCGACGGTCGGGTTCCCGCGGGAGTCGAGGATCTGGCGGGCGTGTATGCGGTCGATCGCGCCCATATGAAGCGAAACGCGAGCGCGCCACAGGCGCCCGCGCAAGCACGCCATTCTAGGGCCGGCACACAAGGTGTGCCGGCAGGGCCATGTGAGGCAGCGAAGCTGCCGCGGGAGGGGAGCGTGCCTGGCGGATTGTTCCCGCGATGCGGGCGAAATCCGCCGACGAACCGGCTTCGGCCGCTGATGGCGGCTCGAATGCAGGCTCGTCTACCCCGGCCGCTCCCCTTCATTGCCCAAGCCGGCGCCGCGCTCCTCGGCCTTGACCCGCTTCCAGATCTCCCGCACCTCGGCGGTGGTCTCGGCCTTGGCGTCCCCGAAGACGTGTGGGTGACGGCGGATCAGCTTCTCGTTCAGCCCGTCGATCACGCCGGCGAGGTCTCCGGCCCCACGCTCCTCCAGGAGCAGCGCCAGGAAGACGACCTGAAAGAGCACGTCGCCCAGCTCCTCGACCATCCCGGGGTCGTCGCCGCGCACCGCCGCCTCGGCCAGCTCGCCGGCCTCCTCCACGGTGTGCGGGACGATCGACCGCTCGTCCTGCTCGCGGTCCCAGGGGCATTCTCGGCGCAGGCGCCGAGTGATCTCGTCGAGGCGCGCCAGCGCGCGCGTGGTCTCGGCGGAGGCGCCTATGGCGCCGGCGCTGGCGCCGTGCCCTCGGCACCGGTCGCCGGCGGGGCGCCGGCGGGACCGATCGGCGTCGCGCCCGGGGGCAGAGCCCCCGCGGCGGCGTCGGCGGGAGGCTTGACCGGGCCCTGCGGGAGGACCGGGAGCTGCTGGCCGGGGAAGACAGCGCCGGTGCCCGGGTTCACGACGGGGCGCGGCCCGGCGGGCGCCGGGCAGCCGGCGTCGAGCAGCGTCGGGTCCGCGGCCTCCTGCTCGCTGGCATCGTCGATCAGGCAGGGCTCGGCAGGGGGCTCGGCGTTGGCGCAAAGGTCGATCGCCAGGTCGTCGCGGCAGAAGGTGCGCGCCGTCCACTTGCCGATGAAGTCGTCGCGGAACCGGGTGATCGCATCCGAGGCGATCCCCTGCTGAAGCGTCTGCACGATCTGCTCGCGCACGTCCTCGAGCGGCGTCTGCGAGGCCTCGTTGACCTCCTCGACCTGGATCACGTAGCTGCCGCTCTCGCCCTCGATCGGGCCGACCACCTCGCCGGTCGTGGCGCTGAAGATCGCCTCGTCAAGCGCGGGCTCGTTCTGGCCCTCGGCCACGTCCCTGCGCAACCCGCCCTGGTCCTGGGTGGCCTCGTCGGTGCTGAACTCCTTGGCGACGGCGTCCCAGTCCTCGGCCGACGGGTCGGTGCCCAGCTCCTCGATCGCCGCGTCGATCTCGGCCGCGTCCGGGTTGAGCACCACGCGTACGTCCCGTGTCTCGGGAGCCTGGAACTGCTCGCTGTTCTGCTCGTAATAGCGCTCGACGTCCTCCGCGGGAACGTCGGGAGTCTCGTCCGGGATCGCCTGCGACTGAAGCCGGTCGCTGATGGCGGTCAGCTCGGCCACGCTGCGCACGGCGTCCTCGTCGAAGGCGGGCTCGCCGTCGACCTCGGAGCTCTGGATGAAGTCCTCGTAGCCCTTCTGGCCGCCAAGCTGCTCGTCGACGATGGTCTGGAACGCGGCGTCGACCTCGCGCTCGGTGACCTCGATTCCGCGTTCCGCGGCCTCGCCCCGGACCCAGCGGCCCTGGATCGCGTTCGAGAGGGCTGACTCCTGGACCTGGGCGTACTGGGGATCCTCGGGCGGAGGCAGCTCGCGAAGCTGAAGGTTGAACGCGGCCTGGCGCAGGTTCTCGTCGAACTCCTCCTGCGAGACGGCGCCGCCGTCCACGTCCTCGACGATCGCGACGTCGCCCTCGGGGACCGACGGGTCGCCGGGGTCACCGGTGATCACGAACGCGCCAAGGGCCACGACCAGGGCGACGCCCAGGACGATGGCAGCGAGCTTCCTCTTCCCACTTGGTTGCACGAGCGCGGAAGCCTAGAGGAAATGCCTCAAGCCGCGGTCAATTCTTCGCCGGCCGGCGCGATCGAGTCCGCGAGGGCGGCCGTCAGCCGCTGCACCGCCGCGAGCCGGGCGGCCGGATCGTCCTCGACACGCAGCCCCAGCGTCTTGCGGGCGGACTCGTACATCGCCTCGTTCACCTGCTCGCGCAGGCGGCCGACCGCGGCCGCGTCGAGCTCGAGCGGGGTGATCGACAGCCGGCCGCCGCGGAACTCGACGGTGCGCGCGCCCAGCCGCCCCAGCTCGATCCGGGCCCGCTGGAGCTCGAGCAGATTCTGCACGGGGTCGGGCGGCGCGCCGAAGCGGTCGCGCAGCTCGTCGCGCAGCGCCCGCAGCTCACCGGGCTCCCTGGCTCCCGCAACCCGCCTGTGGACGTCGATCTTCGCGGCCTCGAACGGGATGTAGGAGGCGGGCAGGTAGGCGTCGACGTCCACGTCGAAGCGCACCCGCGACTCGGGCTGAGCGCCCTCGCCCTCGGCTCGCACCGCCTCGACCGCCTCGTCCAGCATCGCCACGTACAGCTCGAAGCCGATCGCCGCGACGTGGCCTGACTGCTCGTCGCCCAACAGGTCGCCAGCGCCACGCAGCTCGAGGTCGCGCATCGCGATCGCGAATCCCGAGCCCAGCTCGGTGTAGTCGGAGAGCGTCGCCAGCCGGGCCGCCGCCTCGGGCGGAAGCCCTGCCTCCGAGGGGTAGAGCAGGTAGGCGTAGGCCCGCTCACTCGAACGCCCCACCCGGCCCCGGATCTGGTACGCCTGTGCCAGGCCCAGCAGGTCGGCGCGCTCGACGATCAGCGTGTTGGCCTGCGGGATGTCGAGCCCCGACTCGATGATCGTGGTCGCCACCAGGCAGTCCTGGTCGCCCCGCAGGAAGCCCAGCATCGCCTCCTCCAGCTCGCGCTCGTCCATCTGGCCGTGCGCCTCGCCGAAGCGCACGCCCGGGCACATCGCGCGCAGGCGCTCGGCAACCTCGTGAATCGTGTCGACCCGGTTATGGAGGAAGAACACCTGTCCCCCGCGGGTGGCCTCGCGCTTGATGGCGCTGGCGACGAGGTGGTCCTCGAACGGCCCGACGTACGTGCGGATCGGCCGGCGCCCCTCGGGCGGGGTCTCGATCACCGAGATGTCGCGCAGGCCGGCCAGGCTCATCTGAAGCGTTCGCGGGATCGGCGTCGCCGACAGCGACAGCACGTCCACCTTCAGCTTGAGCTGGCGCAAGAGCTCCTTTTGCTTCACGCCGAACCGCTGCTCCTCGTCGACGATCACCAGGCCGAGGTCCTCGGCGCGGACGTCGCGGGAGAGCAGGCGGTGGGTGCCGATCAGGATGTCGACCTTGCCGTCCGAGAAGCGCTTGACGGTCTCGCGGACCTCCGCCGGCCTGCGCAGGCGCGAGACCATCTCGACCTCGGCGGGGAAGTCGCGAAGCCGCTCGCGGAACGTGCCCAGGTGCTGCTGCGCGAGGATCGTGGTCGGCACCAGCATCATCACCTGCTTCGAGCCGGCAACCGCCTTCAGCGCCGCCCGCAGCGCGACCTCGGTCTTGCCGTAGCCGACGTCGCCGCAGATCAGGCGGTCCATCGGGCGCGGCGCCTCCATGTCGGCCGAGACCGCCTCGATCGCCTCGAGCTGGTCGGGCGTCTCGCGGTAGGGGAACGAGCGCTCCAGCTCCAGCTCCCACTCCGAGTCGGCGCCGAACGCGTGGCCGCTGCGGGCCTTCCGCTCGGCGTACAGGCTCAGCAGCTCGCCCGCCAGCTCGCGGGCGGCGCGGCGGGCGCGCGACTTGACGGCGTCCCAGCGCTTCGAGCCCAGGGCCGAGAGCTGTGGGGCGTCGGCGCCGGCGCCCACGTAGCGGGTGATCTTCGCCAGCTGGTCGGTGGGCGCGAAGACCCGGTCCTCGCCGCGGTATTCGAGCTCGAGGTAGTCGCGCGTGACGTCGCCGACGGTCTTCGTCTCGAAGCCGGCGAACCGCGCGATCCCGTGGTCTTCGTGCACGACGTAGTCGCCAACGCGCAGGTCGACCGCCGCCGCGAAGCGCCCCCGCACCGCCGGCGCCGCCGTGGCGCGGCGGCCGTGGACCAGCCGCCGGTACGGGAAGACGGCGAGCTTCAGGTCGGGCGAGGTGAACCCGTCGGTCAGCTGCGCCTCGGCGAACGCCAGCTTCTCGGGCGGCCGGGCGCCCATCATCTCCGCCTCCAGGCGCTGGAGGTTGTAGCGCGTGCGCTCGGCCTCGCCCAGGTGATCGAAGGCGACGACCACCCGGTAGCCCGAACGCACCTCCTTCTCCAGCTGACCCTCGGCCTCGGCGATCGTCCGGGCCGGCGAGCTGGGCGCCTGGGCGCGGAGCTGGAGGTCCTGGCCCGAGTCGACCCCGGAGATCCGCAGCGCCGCCCGCGCGGCCAGCGGCTCGGCGACGTCGACGTAAAGGCGCTTCGCGTCGGAGGCCGGCATCGCCGTCGTCACGTCCTCCCAGTGGTCGGCCAGCGCCGGATCGATCTCCTCGGCGCCGCTGATCAGCACGGCGGTTCGCTGGTCGAGCAGCTCGAGCGGCGCCCCCAAGGCGTCGAGCGGGAGCAGCTCGGCGAGGTCGGGGCGGGGGCCCTCCTCCTCGTCGGCGGCGATCTGTGCCAGCTCGCGGTGCTCCAGGGCCAGCTCGGCCGCCGGCGCCAGCTCGAGCCGGCCGGACTCGCCAAGCGAACGCTGGGTGAACGTCGAGAACCAGCGGATGGACTCGATCTCGTCCCCGAACAGCTCCAGGCGCGCGGCCCGGTCCTCGGTGGCCCCGAAGACGTCCAGGATGTCCCCGCGCATCGCGAACTGGCCACGGTCCTCAACCTGGTCGACGCGCTCGTATCCGGCCTCCACGAGAAGCTCGGAGACGAGGTCCAGGTCGACCTCCTCCCCCCGGGAGAGGGCGAAGCCGCTGGGCCGAAGCGACGCGTCGGGGACGGCCTCGGCCAGGGCCACCGCGCCGGCGACCACGACCGGCGCCTCGCCGCCGTCGCCGTCCCCCGTCAGCGCGTCGAGCGCCGCGATCCGCAGGCCCACGAGGTGCGGCGGCGGGGCCAGGTGGGACTCGTACCCCGTGCCACGGGAGGGATAGAACCGGACCCGGCGCGGGGCCAGGTACGCGCTCAGCTCTCGCGCCAGGTCGCGCGCCTCGATGTCGTCCGCGGCCACGACCAGCGCCGGGAGCCCCGCGAGCGCGTCGTCGGCGTCGAGCATCGCGGCGATCGCGTAGGGGCGGATCGAGCTCGAGATCAGGGCCTCAGCGGCCTCCGCCCCGGGCTCGGCGCCGGCGCGCGCAGCCGCGGCGAGCGCGCCAAAGCGCTCGTTCTCATGGGCGATTTCCAGCAGTGGGCGCAGCGACATCGCAAGCGGAACGACCGGACGCGGCGTCCGGCCGTCCACCGATCTTACGGTCCGGCCAGGAGCAGCCAGGGCTACCCTGGATCAATGGACCAGGCAAGGCTCACGGACGCATTGGCCGTTAACGGTGAGCCCTCCTACCGCGCGACCCAGATCTGGGAGTGGGCGGCCCGGGGCGCGAAGGGCTACGGGGAGATGACCAACCTGCCGCTGGCGCTGCGCGAGTGGCTTGCGGCCGAGGTCCCGTTCTCCACGCTCCGCCTTCGCCACGAGGCGACGGCGGCGGACGGCACCGTGAAGGCGCTGTTCGACACCGCCGACGGCCGACCGCTCGAGTCGGTGCTGATGGTCTACCGCGACGGGCGTCGCTCGATCTGCGTCTCCTCGCAGTCGGGCTGCCCGCTGACCTGCACCTTCTGCGCCACCGGCCAGATGCAGTTCGGGCGCAACCTGACGGCCGCCGAGATCGTCGACCAGGCGCTCCACTTCCGCCGCCTCGGTCAGGTCGACCACTGCGTGTTCATGGGGATGGGCGAGCCGATGATGAACCTCGACGCCGTGCTCGCGGCGTGCGAGCGGCTGCCCGACATCGGGATCACCCACCGCCGCACCGCCATCTCGACGGTGGGCTGGGTGCCGGGGATCGAGCGGCTGGCCGAGGTGGACATGCCAATCCGCCTGGCGCTCTCGCTCCACGCCCCCGATGACGCCCTGCGCTCGCAGATCATGGCCGTCAACGACCGCTACCCGATCGCCGAGGTGCTCGCCGCCTGCGAGCGCCACCACCGGCGAAAGCGCCGGCGCGTCTTCGTGGAGTACGTGATGCTCGGCGGCGTCAACGACCGCCACGAGCACGCCCGGGCGCTTGCCGACCTCCTCGACCCGCGGGTCTACAAGGTCAACCTGATCCCCTTCAACCCGACCGGGTCGCAGTACGAGGGGTCGGGCCGCAACGCGATCGACGCCTTCCGCGCCACGCTGGAGGATCGCGGCCTGCGCGCGACCGTTCGCCTCACCCGCGGCCGCGACATCGACGCCGCCTGCGGACAGCTGGCCGCGAAACGCGAGGCGCCGCCGGCAGCCCAACCGGCATGACCGACACCCCCGACGTCTCGATCCGGGTGGCGGAGCCCGTCGACGCGCCGGAGGTCGCGCGCCTCCTCCACGACTTCAACACCGAGTTCGAGGACGTCACGCCGGGGGTCGAGGAGCTCACTCAGAACGCCAGGCGGATGCTGGAGGACGGCGAGATGACGGTGCTCCTGGCCGGGGACGGGCCCGACGCGATCGCCGAGCTTCGCTTTCGCCGCTCGGTCTGGACGCTGTCGCTCGACGCCTACCTGGAGGAGCTCTACGTCGCCCCGGCCCTTCGCGGCCAGGGCATCGGGCGGGCCCTCCTGACCGCCGCCATGGACGCGGCCCGCGAGCGCGGGGCGACCCACATGGACCTGGGGACGAGCGAGGACGACGAGGCGGCGCGGGCGCTGTATGAGAGCTGCGGCTTCACGAACCGCGAGGGCAACCCCGACGGCCCGGTCATGTTCTTCTACGAGCGCGAGCTCTGAGCGTTCTCCCACCCCTGGCTTGCGCCGCACCTCGCCGGGTAGGGGGACGCCCATGACCGAGGAGGAGGAGCTGCTCGACGAGGCGGGCGCGATCAAGGCCCTGAACGAGGCGCTCGTGCTCCAGTACCGCTCGGCCCTTCAGTACTCGCTCGCCTCCGCGAGCGCCACCGGCATCCCTGCCCAGTCGGTCGCCAACCTCCTGGTCTCGTTCGGCGACGAGGAGCTGGCCGACGTTCGCGCGCTGATCGAGAAGATCGTCGCCCTCGGCGGCGAGCCGGCGACCAACGTCGCCCCCCTCGCACACTTCGGGAAGATCGAGGAGTCGCTCTCGATGCTGATCGAGACCGAGACCGACGTGATCGACGCCCTGCAGAAGGCGATCGAGCCGACCGGCCGCGAGGGCCGATCGGAGGCCCTCGAGCACATGCTCGAGCACATGATCATGCGAAAGCAGCGCCAGCTCGACCTGCTGGTCCGCGCCCGGCGCGAGTAGCCACCCCCAAGGCGCCACCTATCCACCGAAGCAGCCGCTTGGCGCTTCCGTGCCTTGGCTCAGCGACGCCAGTATTCGCCCCGGTGTCGCGGACCTTCAGGAGGGGTTCCGCTGCCGGACAGCCCCCTGGCCGAGATGACCAGCAGCCCGATCACCCGTGAGACCAACATCGCGATGTAAGCCAGGCCGAGACATTGCTCGACCATCACAAGGGAACGCGCGAAAGGCTTGACCGGGATGACGTCACCGAGGCCGGTGCTGGTCAGCGTGGTGAAGCTGAGGAAGAGCAGCTCAGTCCAGCTGCGCGGATCCTGGGCGTTGACCGCGGCCGTGAAGCTGTCGGGCTCAATGGCCTGGCAGACCGTGTAGGTGTAGGCAAAACCCCAGGCGAGGAGGGTGAACGTCGCTCCGATCGCCCAGATCTCGTCGCGGGTGATCTCGTGGTCCGCCAGTATGTACGCAATCAACGCCCCTGCGGCGTAGAGGTACAAGACCGCCTCGAGCGCGGAGGAATAGGGCAGCAGGGCATCGTCGCTGGTGATCGCCTGGATCAGCAGCAGCCCCGTCGCCGGGACCGCCAGAACGATCCCGAGCCAGGTCCAGGCAGGTGAGCCGCGAACGGCCAGCAGCACCAGCCCCAGGATCGCGATACCGAGGGCGCTGAAGATCGCCTGCCCCGAAGCGCTGTCCTGGACGAACGGATACACGAGGATCGCGGCAAGTTGAGCCCCGAAGAGAATCGCTGAAGGCTGGCGAGCCGCGAGCTGCCGCATCGCGCCACCGTAGTTTGTGGTCCGGCGGCATTGACCTGGCGGAGGGGGTGGTACGAATCAACGCAGGCACGTGGGAGCAAGAAGCGACGCTTTCCATGCCAGCGACTGTCTGGTGCCGGCAGCTCGGTGCGCGGGCTAGCCGCTCGGGAGGGCGTTGTCGGCGGCCCAGGCCACCTGGCCCTCGCCCTCGGCGCGTGAGCGCTCGACGACGCCGTCCCACTCGTGGAGCATCGCCTTCAGCCGGGCGACGGCTTCGGGTGGGTTCGCGGCGACCTGCTCGGCAAGCGTCAGCGCGGCGCCCTCCGTGGCCGCCGCCGGGGCGACCTTGTGGACCAGGCCCCAGCGGTAGGCCATGTCGGCGTCCGCCTCCTTGCCGCTGAGCAGCATGTACTTGGCGACGGAGAGCCCGCACAGCGTCGCCAGCCGCGCCGGCCCGACCGGGACGCCCAGCGCCCCGCCCGGGAAGCGCAGCCGCAGGTTCGAGCCGCCGATCCGCAGGTCGCACGCGACCGCGATCTCGGCGCCGCCACCAACGCACGCGCCGTGACAGGCGGCGACGGTCGGCTTCGGGAAGCCGGTCAGCTGGTCGTAGAGGGCGGCGAACAGCTGCATGCGGCGCACCCTGCCCTCCTCGTCGAGCTCCTCGCGAACGTCGGCGCCGGCCGACAGCGCCATCTGGTCGGACGAGGAGACGACGAGCACGCGCACCGCATCGTCGTCGCGCGCGGAGGCGATGTGCGCGAGCAGCTCCTCGAGCATCTGGGTGTTGATCGCGTTGCGGGCCCCGGGGCGGTCCAGCCGCAGCAACGCCACGTGCTGGGGTGCGACCTCGGCCCCCTCGCCGCCGACCTCATAGGTGGTCAGCTCACTCATCCTCGTCCTCCTCACGGGAGATTGTGTCGATCAGGCGCTCGACCTCGTCGGCGGTGGCGGCGATCAGGTCCCGGACCTCGCCGTCGGGCTCGCGAAACCGTCCCAGCACGTGGGCGGAGACGATCTCGGGATCCGTCGAGCCGGGCCGTCCGACCCCGCCGCGGACGCGCCAGAAGTCGGTCGTGCCCAGCCCCCGCTTGAGGCTCTTCAGGCCGTTGTGGCCCGCCACCCCGCCACCAAGCTTCGAGCGGACCTCGCCGAACGGGAGGTCGATCTCGTCGTGGATGGCGATCACCCGGTCCAGCGGGACCTTCAGGCTGCCACGGGCGGGGCCGGCCGAATCGCCCGACTCGTTCATGAACGTCTGCGGCAGCAGGACCGCCACCCGCTCGCCGCCCGGGCCCGTCCGGCCCTGGGCGATCAGGCCCCGGAACCTCTCCTTGGCCTTCGGCAGGTCCCAGCGCCGCGACAGCTCCGCCGCGGTTTCGAAGCCAAGGTTGTGGCGCGTTCCCGCGTACTTGGCGCCCGGGTTGCCCAGCCCGACCACGAGGAACATGTCGTCCGAGGAAACGGCGTCGGAGTCCCGATGCCGCCCGAACAGGCGCAGGGGCTACCCCTCGTCGCCGGAGTCGTCGCCGCCGGAGTCCTCGGGGGTCTCGCCCTCGGCCTCCTCGCCCTCGCCCTCGCCCTCCTCGGGCTCGATCGGCTCGCCGTCCTCGCCAATCAGCTCTGCCTCTTCCTCGAGCTCCTCGGGCTCCTCCTCAACACGGGGAGGAGAGAGCGTCGCGACCGTGACCTCTTCGGGGTCGACGTCCTCGCCGAGCGCGTATTCCACGCCCTCCGGAGCGGGGACCATCACGAGCTGGAGCGTGTCGCCGATCTCCATGCCGGAGACATCGGCGGGGATGCTCTCGGGGATCGCGGTCGGCAGCGCGGTGATCGTCACCTGGTGGGTCACGTGCTCCAGCACGCCGCCCTCCTTGACGCCGGGCGCGTCGTCGGCGCCGAGCAGCTCGATCGCGACGTCGGCCTCGATCGCCTCGTCCAGCTTGACCTCGAGCAGGTCCAGGTGCATCACCTGGCCGCGCACGGGGTGGCGCTGTTGGTCCTTGATGACGACCGGGGTCGACTTGCCGTCGAGCTCGACGTCGATCAGGGCGCCACCGTGCACGAGCACGGTGCGGAGGTCCCGCTCGGGCACCTGGAAGTGGCGCGTGTCCGAGCCGCCGCCGTAGACGATGCCCGGGACCATCCCGGTTCGGCGCAGGCGGCGTGTGGAGCGCGAACCGAAGTCGGTGCGCTCCGAGACCTTGAGGGTGGCGCGGTCGGAGGCCATGGCGACGGCTGAGGATAGACAACGCGGATTCCCGCCGCGCCCCGCTGGATACCCTCCGCTCGATGGGTGACGACCCCGACATCCCAAAGGGGCGGATCCGTCGCTCGGCCAAGCTGGGGTCGGTTCTGGGGGGCCAGGCGACCAAGTACGCGGGCACGAGGGCGGCCAGCCTCGCGCGCTCCGACGAGGGCGCCCAGGAGAAGCTGGAGGCACGGCACCTCGAGACGGCGATGAAGATGGTCTCGGTGCTGGGCGAGATGAAGGGCGCCGCGATGAAGATGGGCCAGCTGGCCTCGTTCATCGACACCGAGTTCCTGCCGCCGGAGTACGCGGAGATCTACCACGAGCAGCTCGCCAAGCTGCGCACCTCGGCGCCGCCGATGTCGTGGGAGAAGGTCCGCGCCGTGCTCGACGAGGAGTACCGCGACGAGAGCTTCGACGACACCTTCGCCGAGTTCGACCATACGGCCTTCGCCGCGGCGTCGATCGGGCAGGTCCACCACGCCCGGCTGATCGACGGCCGCGAGGTGGCGGTGAAGATCCAGTACCCCGGGGTGGCCGAGGCGCTCGAGGCGGACCTGGCCAACGCGGGAATGCTGGTCCGCCTGGCGAAGGCGCTGGCGCCGGGCCTCGACGCCAAGGCGGTCGCCTCCGAGCTCCGTGAGCGGGTGCTGGAGGAGCTGGACTACGAGTACGAGGCCCAGAACCAGCGGTCGTTTGCGCGCGCCTACCGCGGCCACCCGTTCATCTACGTCCCCGACGTCCTCACCCGCCTCTCCCACCGGCGGGTGCTGGTCACCGAGTTCGTCAGCGGCCGCGGCTTCGAGGAGATCAAGGAACTGCCGGAGGACGAGCGCAGCCGCTTCGGCGAGATCGTGTTCCGCTTCTGCTTCGGCTCGATCTACCACCTGCAGCACTTCAACGCCGACGCCCACCCCGGCAACTACATCCTCATGGACGACGGGCGCGTCGCGTTCCTGGACTTCGGCATGACCAAGAAGCTCGACCTCGAGCAGATCGAACTCGAGCAGGCGGCGATCGACGCCGCCTCGCGCAAGGACCCGGACGCCCTGCGACACGCGCTTCACGACCTTGGCTTCGTGAAGAACCCGTCGAAGCTGGACGCCGAGCGCCTGATGGACCACGTGATGCTGGTCGGCGGCTGGTACCTCGAGGACAAGGAGTACGCGGTGTCGAAGCGCCGGGTGATGAAGGTGATCGAGGCCACCTCCGACCCCCGCTCCGAGTACTACGACCTGATGCGCAAGGAGAGCGTGCCCGCCGAGGAGCTGATGGGAAGGCGAATGGAGACCGGCGTGCTGGCGGTTCTGGCTCAGCTCGGCGCCAAGCGAAACTGGCACCGCATCATGCGCGAGTGGGTCTACGCCGACGACCCGGCCACCGAGCTGGGCCGCGCCGAGTGGGACTACTTCGAGTCGCGCGGCCAGCGGCGCGTGCCGGGATACGCGGGTCGGCCGGTCTAGGCCGGGCCGGCCGCAACCACGAGCCCGGCGACGAGGGCCAGCGCGAAGTTGCGGCGAAGCGTCCTCGGCCCGGCGGGCTCGGAGTGAAGCTGGCCGAGGCAGTGGCAGTCGGGAGCCTCCCCCCGGGAGATGCTCGCGGCGATTCCGACCGAGAAGGCGAGCAGCAGCGCCAGCGCCGCGGTGGCTCCGGCTCGGGCGGTTCCGACGAACAGCAGCAGCGCCGCCGTCGCGAGCTCGGCGAACGGGAGCAGGGTCCCGATCGGGCCCGCCAGGCGCTCGGGCACGCCGAACCCCGCGACCGCCGACCGCGAGCCGGCGATGTCGGCCAGCTTGGCGGCCCCGGCCACCGCGAAGACGGCGGCGAGCAGCAACCGGGAGACCAGGAGCACCTCATCCATCCGGGGAGTCCTCCGGGCGCACTCCGAGGATCGCGACCACCAGCCCCACCAGCGCGATGATGCCGACCACCCTGAAGCTGAACTGGGCACCGGCGACGAACGAGTCCTTGACCACGTCCAGCACCCGGTCGGCGACAGAGGTCGAGAAATCCGAGAACGCCGCGTTGCCGGAGTCGGTTCCGGCGAGGACGCCGTGGATGACCGAGGCCTGCTGGTCGCTCATCGAGAGCCCGGCCTCGCCGGCGGCCTTGGCGATCTCGTCCTCGGAACGGATGGTGAAGAGCGTGGTGCAGAGGCCAAGGCCAACCGCGCCACCCGCGACCTGGAACATGTAGGCGATCCCGCCCGCCAGGCTCGACTGGGACTCGTCCAGCATCCCGACCGCCGCGGTCGTCACCGTCGGGTAGAAGAGGCCCGCCCCGAGGCCGGTGGCCAGCAGGCCGGGCACGAGCTGCCAGTACTCGGAGTCGGCCTCGAAGAAGGAGAGCAGCAACGGGCCCGCCGCAAGCAGGGTGGTTCCCGCGAGGATGACCCGGCGCATCCCGACCCGGTCGGTGAGACGGCCCGAGAGGAAGGCCACCGCCCCGAACACGCCCAGCATCGGCAGCATCCCCACCCCCGCCTTCAGGGCGCTGTAGCCGAGGATCTTCTCCATCAGCTGGGGGACGTAGAGGATCGCGCTGAAGAAGACGGCGGACAGGAACAGGATGGTCAAGCACGCCGCGGTGAAGCCACGGTTGCGGATCACCGAGCGCGGCACGAGCGCGGCCTCCCCGATCCGCGACTCGACGACCGCGAAGGCGACGAACGAGACGATCGCGACGGCGATCATGCCGAGCACGCGTGGGTCGCCCCAGCCCCACTCGGCGGACTGGTCGAGCGCCAGCAGCAGCATCACCAGCCCCAGCGAGAGGGTGACGATCCCCGCGTAGTCGATTCGCTCCCGCGCGGCCTCGTCGGTCGGCTGATGGATCTTGGCCGCTGTGACGGCCACCGCGAACGCCGCCACGGGGATGTTGAGGAAGAAGATGGCGCGCCAGCTCACCTCGTCGGTGAGCACCCCTCCCAGCAGCGGCCCAAGCGCGTTCCCCAGGCCGGCCACGCCCAGGATCAGACCGCCCGCGAACGCCGCCCGCGACGCGGGCACGGCGGCGAACGTCATGCCCAGGATCGCCGGCCACATCAGGCCGCCGCCGACCCCCATGCCCACCCGCATCGCGATCAGTTGCTCGGCGTTCTGGGCCAGACCGCCGAGGAGCGAGAAGAAGGCGAAGATGGCCGTGCCGATGAAAAACACCTTCCGCCGGCCGAACATGTCGGCCAGCCGGCCGCCGGTGACGAGCACCATCCCGAAGGTCAGCGCGTAGGCGTTGACCGTCCACTGGATCGTCCCCACATCCACGTCGAAGTCCTGCTCGATCGCGGGCAGCGCGACGTTCAGGGCCGTGAAGTCGTTGGCGATAACGAGGACGCCGAGGCCCATGGCGAACAGCGCCATCCCAGTGCCCTGTGCGCGTCCGCCCTCGGGCGTCATTCGCCGATGCTATTCGGCCGTCGGCGAGAGCTGTGCGAACAGGCGCGGATCGTTGGTCACGATGCCCGCCACCCCCGTGGCCGCCAGCGCGCGCATCGTCGCCGGACTGTCCACGGTCCAGGCGATCACCGAGATCCCCGCCCCGCCGGCGGCCTCGACCAGCCGCCGAGTGATGAGGGGGTGAAAGACCCACACGGCCCAGGCACCCAGCTTCGGCGCCTCGCGCTCGACAATCCCCGGCAGCCGCCACTGCATGTAGGCCCGCCAGGCCGGCACGAACAGCGCCGCCCCGGGCTGCTTGCGCCAGTCCTTGGTCAGGCGCGGGACGGTCCAGCCGAGGGTCAGATCCGGCGCGTGCGTGGCCAGCCAGCGCAGGCCCTGGACCTCCATCCCGGAGACCATCACGCGCCCAAGGAGTTCCCGCTCGCGCAGCGCGGCGACGATCTCGTCCTCGCGCCCGGCCACCTTGAGGTCGAGGTCGATGCGAACCGCGTCCAGCGGCGGGCGCGTGAACGCGTCGAGCACCTGGGCCAGCGTCGGCGGGTTCCCCCGGGCGGCGGCGGCCCAGTCGTGGGCCACGACCAGCGGGCCGCTTCCGGTCGCCGGCCCCGCCGGCGCTCGCCGCCAGTGGTCCGCCTGCTCGAAATCGCCGCGAGGGCGCAGCACGTCCAGCTCGACGATGTCGACCCCGGCCGCGACGGCCGCCTCGAACGAGGCGATCGTGTTCCCGGGGACGATCCGATCGGCCCCCTTGTGGCCGATTCGAAGCAGGCCGTCGGCCACGGGCGGCGGGGAATCGTGCATCCGGGGAATCTAGAGCCAACCCGTCGCGCCGCCGAGCGATACGGTCCCGGCGCCTTGGGTTATCTGGACGAGCACACCCGCCGCCGGGTGGCGGCGGTCCTGTTGGCGATCGGCGCGGTGGTCGCGGCACTGGCGATCGCCGACATCGGGCCGTTCGAGGACCCACCGACCGCGGAGGAGCTTGCCTCGGACACGGTGCGGGAGTTCTTCGCCGCCGCCGAGGACGGCGACTTCGACACGTTCTGCGACCTGCTGACCAAGCCGGCACGGCAGGCGATCGAGGTGCGGGCGGGCGCGATCGCGGCCGAGGAAGGGCTGGAGGGCTGCGCCGAGATCCTCGAGGCGCTGGCCGGCAAGCAGTTCCAGGACAGCGAGCTGACGATCACGCTCGCGAACGTCGAGGGCAACCGCGCGCGGGTCGAGACGGAGCTGAAGCTGAAGGGCGAGCCGGGGCGCGAGCAGCGCTCGGTCCTGCTGGAGCAGAGCGAAGGGGAGTGGCTGATCTACGACCCGGGCTTCGGGTAGGCCGGCCGCTCAGCGGTCGCGGTCCCCGGCGGCCGCAGCCCGCCCCGCAAGCAGTGCCCTGGCGCCCCTCACGGACGCAACCTACTTCTTCAGCCCGGCCGCTTCCAGTGCTTCTTCGGGATCGAGGCAGCACACGGGCGCGGAGGCCGCCAGCAGGCCCGGCAGCGCCGGGTGCCACTCGACCTCGGGGTCGAGCTCTGCCATCAGCGCCTCGACGTCCGCCCGGTTGTAGGCGTCAACGGCCCGCTTGAAAGCTTCGAGGTCCGAGGCCGACACGGTCTAGAAGAGCTGGTTCTCGCCGGCGAAGATCTCCGAGACGGAGTCGTCGGCGAAGATGCGGCGGATCGAGTCGGCCAGGGTCTGGGATGTCGAGAGCACGGAGATGTTCTCGGGGGCGCCCGGGCGCAGCGGGATCGTGTCGGTGACGACGATGCGCTCGATGCCGGAGCTCTCGTAGCCGAGGCGCTCGTAGGCGGGGCCCGAGAAGACGCCGTGCGTGGCGCAGGCGATCACCCGGGCGGCGCCCTCATCGAGGACGGTGGAGGCGGCGGCGCACAGGGTGCCCGCGGTGTCGATCATGTCGTCGACCAGCACCGCGGTCTTGCCGCGAACGTCGCCCACGACGTAGCCGATCTCGGCGACCTGCTGGGCGGGGCGCTCCTTCTCCATGACCGCCCAGTGCGTGCCCAGCTTGCGGGCGAAGTTGCGCGCGACCTTCACGCGCCCGGCGTCGGGCGAGACGATCACGAGCTCTTCGTCGAAGGACTGATCCATGAAGTACTGGGTGAGGTTGGGCATCGCGGTCATGTGGTCGACCGGCACCTCGAAGAAGCCCTGTACCTGACCGGAGTGGAGGTCCATGGTCAGGACGCGGTCGACGCCCACGGCCTCGAGGCACTTGGCGACGACGCGGGCGGTGATCGGCTCGCGCGGCTGGGACTTCTTGTCCTGGCGGGCGTAGCCGTACCAGGGCATCACGGCGATGATGCGGTGCGCCGAGGCGCCCTGCGCCGCGTCGATCATCGCCAGCAGCTCCATCAGCGCGTCGTTCGGCGTCATCCCGTGCGCCTCGTTGGCGGCGGTCGACTGGACCAGGAAGACGTCGGCGCCGCGGATCGACTCCTCGTAGCGGGCGTACACCTCACCGTCCGCGAAGGTGCGCAGGTCGGCGGTGCCGAGGTCGACGTCCAGGTGGCCGGCGATCCGGGCGGCGAGCTCCATCGAGGCGCGCCCGCCGAAGACCATGAGGCGCTTGGTGTAGTCCTGTGGGATCGAGCTGACCATCTGCGGGGACTCCTCGACGACGCTCATTCCTGGTCCTCCCCCGTGCTCGCTTCCGGTTCCTGCTCTGCCCTCTTGCGCTCTGCGAATCCCTCGATGTTGCGTTGTTCGCCCTGTGATACCCCAAGCGCGCCCGGAGGCACATCTTCGCGGATCACGGCGCCGGCGCCAGTGTATGCGTCGTCGCCGACATCGACCGGAGCGACGAAGGAGGTATCGACGCCGATTCGCGCACGTTCCCCGATCTTCGTGCGGCTCTTGGTGAACCCGTCGTAGTTGGCCGTGATCGTGCCGGCGCCCAGGTTCGAGCCGGCCCCGACGTCGGCGTCGCCGACGTAGGAGAGGTGCGGGACCTTGGCGCCCTCGCCGATCTCGGAGTTCTTGATCTCCACGAAGGTGCCGGCCTTGGCGCCGGTGGCGAGGCGGGTGCCGGGACGGAAGTAGGCGAAGGGCCCGACCGAGCACTCGTCGCCGACCTCGGCTTCGACCGCGTACGAGCTGATCACGGTCGAGCCGGAGCCGACGCGGGTGGAGATGAGCGTCGTGTGCGGACCGACCTCGCTGCGCTCCCCGACCGCGGTCGCGCCGCGCAGGACGCAGCCCGGGTGGAGCGTGGTGTCGGCGCCGATCTCGACGTCGGCGTCGATCCAGGTCGCGGCGGGATCGACGATCGTGACCCCGGCCAGCATGTGCCGATGGGCGATGCGTCGCCGGGCCTCGGCCGCGGCGAGCGCGAGGTCGGCGCGGTGGTTGACGCCGAGGTTCGCGGCCGGGTCGGGGCAGACGTAGGCGGCGACCGCCAGGCCCTCGGCTCGCAGCAGCGGCAGGATGTCGCCCAGGTAGTACTCGCCGGCGTCGTTGTCGTTGGTCAGGCGCTCGAGCGCGCCGGCGAGGGCGCCGGCGTCGAACGCGAACGTACTGGTGGAGATCTCGCGGATGGCGAGGATCTCGTCGGGCACGGACTCCGGGTGCTTGGTCTCGACGATCCGATCGACCTCGCCCGACTCGGCGCGGACGAGGCGGCCGTAGGCGCCCGGGTCGTCGAGCTCGACCGACATCACGGTGGCGGCGGCCCCCGCCTCGGCATGGACGGCGAATAGCTCGCCCAGCAGCTCGCCGGAGATAAGGGGGTGGTCGCCGGGCACGACCGCGACGGTCTCGGCCTCGCGCACCAGCTCGAGCGCGGCACGTACCGCGCCGCCCGTTCCGTCGGGCTCGGGCTGGACCACGGTCTCGGTGCCCTCGGGGAGGATTGGCGAGAGGTCGCGGTCTGGCGAGACGATCACCGCGATCCGCTCGGCGCCCGCCGCGCGCGCGGCGGCAACCGGCCAGGCGACCATCGGCCTCCCGCAAACGGGGTGCATCATCTTCGGCAGCGAGGAGCGCATCCTGGTTCCCTCGCCCGCCGCCATGATCAGGACGGTGGGGCCGGCCACGGGGGAATCGTAGAGTGGGCGAGTCCTGTTATGCGGGACCGATGCGCCATGAGGCCCACGATCGGAGCTGGGGAGCCCGGATTTGAACCGGGATTGCGCGGACCAAAACCGCGAGTCCTGCCATTGGACGACTCCCCAGGGTTCGCGCTGAGTCTAAGCCGACGGACGGGCGCCGCCGCGGGCGTACTCGGCCCGCAGCCGCTCCAGCGTGACGCGCAGCCGGCTCTCGAGCCAGTGGCGGCCGCCCGTGCTCCAGGCAAGGCGGTCGAGCGGACTGGCCTGCACCATCTCGGCTCGAAGGGTCACACGCGTCCCGTCACCCTCGCCGGTGAGCGCCCAGCTCACTCGCCCCACCGTCCGATCGCCGATGCGCGCCGTTCCCTCGATCAGCCGCGGCGGCTCGAGGCGGTCGACCGTGGTCTCGGCCGTCCGGTTCAGCCCGAACGGCCCGTTCAGCTTCACCAGCCCGCCGTCACCGTCGCCGTTCAGGCTCACGACCTCGACCCAGCGGTCGGCCAGGGCCCAGTGGTTCTCGAGCTTCGCCAGGCGGGCGTAGAGCTCCTCGGGCGCCGCGGGTATCGAGATGGCCGCCTCGATCGCCGACACGGCAGGCTCAGTCGTCCTTCTTCGGCCGCCGGACCCGGCCGGCCTCCGAGCCGGGCTCCATCGCGGGGCCCCGCGGGGGAGCGATCCCCAGCACGCGCATCGCCTTCAGCCCCAGCCCGAGCTTCTCGCGCCCCTCGGTGGAGGTGATGTCGTGCCCGCAGAGCTCCTTCACCCGCTCCATGCGGTAACGGATGGTGTGGCGGTGGGTGAAGAGTTGCTCGGCCGTGGGCGTGACGTTGCCGTCGTTGTCGAGATAGGCCTCGATCGTGTTGACCAGCTCGGTCTCGTACTGGTCGTCGTAGGCGGCCAGCGGCGCGACCGTTTCCTCATAGAAGCGCTCCAGCTCGCCCGGGTCCTCGCTCATCGCGGGCAGCAGCAGCCGGTAGGAGCCCGTGTCCTCGAACGCCAGCGTCGCCTTTCCCTCCGCCTCGGCCACGTTCGCCGCCAGCACCGCCTCCTTGCCCGCGCGGTAGAGGTCCACGGGGTCCTGAGTCCAGCGGCTGGACGCCACGGTCACCGAGAAGCCCGACAGCGCATCGGCCAGCTCGGTCTCGACCGCGGCCGCGGCGCGGCCCAGCTGGGTCACGTCGGCGCAGGGGACGATCGCCGCGATCTCGGCCCGCTCGCCCTCGTCGGTCAGCGCCGCCAGCGAGCTCGAGCTGATCGCCCGAAGCGCCCGAAGCGCAACCGTCATCACCCGCGATCGCCACTCGCCCGACTGCGCCGTGTGCGGCGCCGCCCTGGCAAGCACCGCGCCGGCCCCCTCCTCGATCTCGGCGCCCAGCTCGCTCGCGCGGGCGAGGATGTCGCCCCGGTCGGTCACGTCGCGCGACATGACCGCGCGAACGAACTCGCCCGCGGCCTCGTCGGAGGCCCAGTCGGGCGATCGGGAGCGCTCGAGCTCGAGCGCGATCAGCGTCGTCACCATCCGCAGCAGCATCGTCGGCGGCGCCCCCTGCCGCGGCCGGTAGCGCAGCTCGCCCACGACCGCGTCCGCCACCCGCAACTCGGCGGATTGCACGTCACCCTTACCGGCAAGCAGCTTGCCCTCCTCGGCCGCCGACGTGGCCGCCACCGCCAGCACCGCGCTGGAGCGGTCGATCAGCGCGACGCTGGCGCCCAAAGCGCGGCTGGCCGCGCGCGCGACCGCCGGCAGGCCGGCGCCCGACTCGATCGCATCGGAGAGCTGCTCGAGAAGCGCGTCATCGACCGCCTTCGACTTCGGTGGCACCGGGAAAGTCTAGGTCGCCGTCAGGTGAACAGGCCGTAGATGTCGTCCCAGAAGTAGACGATCAGCACGCCCAGGCCGACCCCCAGCAGGATCAGCGCAGCGAGGACGAACACCGACAGCACCGCCGCCGTCGCCTTCTCCCAGGTCCGGCCATAGGAGCCGAGCGCCGGCGCAAGGATCAGCGCGGCGAACGCCAGCACGCTGATCACGGCCGCGCCGCCGAACAAGAGGTATTCGGTTCCGATCTCGCCCAGGTTCACGGCTCGGGATTGTCGCGCAGATGGACGACGACCAGCGCGACGATCGCGCAGGCCGTGAACGCGGACACCCCCAACGCCCAGCCGCCCGCGACGTCGGTGAAGTAGTGGACGCGCAGATACACGCGCGACAGCCCCACCGCCGCCGCCACCGCCACCCCGGCCACGATCAGCCCCGTCCCCTTCGCCTTGCCCTGCCGCCACATGACCGCCGCCGTCAGCCCGATCCACGCGTAGAGCACCGAGTAGGCAGCGTGCCCGCTGGGGTACGAGTCTCCGCTCACATCCACCAGCCCGTCGCCGGGCCGGGGACGATCGAGCCCCTCCTTCATCACCGGCACCGCGATGTAGAGGATCGCCATCGAGGCGACCAGCACCGCCAGCTCGGGCCAGCGCCGGCGAACGGCCAAGACCGCGGCGGCGACCAGCCCCACCACGAGCGTCGCGCGCGGCCGAGCCCAGCCGCGTCACCGCCTTCGCCACCTCGGTCAGCCAGTCGGCGGTGATTTTCGCGACCACGTCCGAAGCCGCCGTGTCGCCCGTCGTCGGGCCGGGGTCGTCGTTGAAGATCCCGCCGTATCCCACGACCATGAACACGGTCACCGAGAGGACGGCGAGCATCGCCGTCAGCTCCAGCCCCAGGTCGCCGGGCGTGATCCGGTGCCACAGGAACCGCGCCTGCGGCCTCACCCGCCGGCCCAGGGCCACCAGCGGGCGCAGCGGCGCCCGCCGCTCCATCCACTCGACCACCTTGCGCCGGTTCTCCTCCTCGCGCAGGAGGCGGACCGCGAAGACGATGCCGACGATCAGGGCGACCGTGACGCCGAACACCAGCACCCCTTGCCCCGCCACGTTGGCGATCTCCTCGATGCTCTGCGAGCCGAAGTAGCCCAGCACCGAGAACACTCCCGCCCACAGGCCGGTGCCGAGCACGCTGTAGGGGACGAACGCCCGGTACTCCATCCCGGAGCTGCCCGCCACGAACGGCGCCAGCGCCCGCACCAGCCCGATGAACCGGCCGATCAAGATCGTCTTGCCCCCGTGGCGCTGGAAGTAGCCCTCGACCTGCTGGAAGCGCTCCTCGGTGATCCGCAGCTTCGGGCCGTGCTTGAGGATGAACCCGCGCCCAAGCTTCCGCCCGATGAAGAAGCTGGTCGTGTCCCCGGCCCACGCCGAGAACCAGACGATCCCGATCGTGATGTAGATGTCCGTCGCGCCCTGGCCGGCGACCGCGCCCGCGAGGATGACGAAGGTCTCGCCCGGGACGACCAGGCCAACGAACGCCCCGGTCTCCAGGAACGCCAGCACCCCGGCCAGCAGGTACGTCCACGCGCCGAGCGTGTCCGAGACGTCCTGCAAGAGCCCCTCGAGGTCGAGCGACTCGAACTGGTGCGAGACGAACCAGAACGCGGCCGCCGCCACCACGGCGATGACCACGAACCGGATGCGGTCGCTCTTCGTTTTCGGCAGCTGCAAGTCCCAAACCCTTCCTAGAGGAACGCCTGCGGCGCGCTCACGATCGCCCCGGCGAAGCGTGGGGGCATCGCGGCGGCCGCGCGATCGGCCGCGGCGATGTCGGCGAACACCCCGAAGGCGGTCGGCCCCGAGCCCGTGACCAGCGCCGCGGCCGCACCCTGCTCCTCCAGCGCCACCAGCGCCTCGGCGATCTCCGGCATCAGCGACAGCGCCGCGCCCTGGAGGTCGTTCACGAGCAGCTCCGTGTAGTCGAGCGGCGAGGCGCCCGCGGTCGCCGCGTCACGGATGCGGACCGCCGCCGCGTCCAACTCGGCGGCGTCGCGCCCCAGCCCCAGCCGGTCGGCCTCAGCGTAGACCTCGCGGGTCGCGAGCCCCTGGTCGAACGGGAGCAGGACGGCGGCGAACTCGCCCGGCGCCGGCAGCGGCTCGACCCCCTCGCCGGCCCCCGAGACCAGCGCCATGCCGGGCTGAAGCTGGGACGGCACGTCGGCGCCAAGACCCGCCGCGATCTCGGCGAGGTCGTCCCTGTCCGGCGCGAGGTGGCGCAGCACCGCCGCCGCGTCGGCGCTGCCGCCGCCCATGCCGGCGGCCACCGGGATCCGCTTGTCGATCTCGATTCGCACTGGCGCCCGCTGCCAGCCGCGAGCGCGGAGCGCGTCGAGCGCGGCGCTCACCAGGTTCGGACCTTCGACTCCGGAAGATTCCACCTCGTCCAGCTCCCCCTCCGCGTCCGAGATCACCAGCCGATCCGCCAGCGCCAGGTTGCAGAACAGTGAGCTGAGTGCATGCAGCCCGTCAGGGCGCGTCGGTCCCAGGTGAAGGCACAGGTTGATCTTGGCCGGCGCGCGCAACATCTCAGGCGGCACCCAGCCCCTCAGCCAGCCGGCGGAAGTCCTGGGGCGCCAGGGCCTCGGCGCGGGCGCCCGGGTCCAGGCCCGCCGCCTCGAGCGCCGCGCGGGCGCGATCGCGGCCGGCAACCCCGGCCAGGTCGAGCGACGCCGCCAGCGTCTTTCGCCGGTGCGCGAACGCCGCCCGCACCACCTTTCTGACCGCCGGGTCGGCGGCGGCTGCCCTCCGCTCGAGGCCCAAGAGCGCCGAGTCCACCCGCGGGCGCGGCGTGAACACGGCCCGGTCGACTCCGCGCAGCAGCTTGACTCTGCAGGCGAGCTGGACGAGCACGCTGGGCGCTCCATATGTCCGCGAGCCCGGGGCCGCTCGCAGGCGGTCCGCGATCTCGCGCTGGACCATCACCGTCCACGACGCCACCTCCGGTAGCTCGGAGATCGTTCGCAGGATCAGCGGCGTCGCGATCGAGTAGGGCAGGTTGGACGCCACCCTCGTTGGCGCCGGGTCGAGCGCGGCGAGGTCGACCTTCATAGCGTCCCCCCACACGACCTCGACATTGCCGGCCGCTGCCGCGATGTCGTCCAGCTCGGGCTCGAGCCGGCGGTCCAGCTCGACCACCCAGACCCGCCCGGCCTCCTCCGCGAGCCGCCTGGTCAACACGCCCTCGCCCCCGCCCACCTCAAGCACGACGTCGCCCGGCCCGACCCCCGCCGAGCGGACGATGGCCTCCAGCAGGTTCGTGTCGGCCAGGAAGTTCTGACCTAGGCGAACCACGTCACCATCCGAACACGCGGGCCGCGTTGGCGTCGACCAGGGCCTCGAGCTCGCCGTAGGCGAGGCCGCGCTCCTCCGCCACGACCTCGGCGGTCGCGACCACGTTCGCGGGCTCGTTCCCCTTCCCGCGCACCTGCTGCGGGGCCAGGAACGGCGAATCCGTCTCGACCATCAGCAGCTCGCCCGGGACCGCTCGCGCCGCCTCGCGCAGCGCCTCCGCGCTGCGGTAGGTGACGTTGCCGGCGAACGAGCACAGCCAGCCGCGCTCCGCGGCCTCCGGCACCCGCCCGACCGGCGCTGAGAAGCAATGAAGGATCACGGCGATGCCCTCGGCGTTCGCGCCCAGCACGTCGAAGCACTCCGCCACGGCGTCGTCGCCCCCGCCCGAGCCATTGCGCATGTGGATCACCAGCGGCTTGCCCACCTCCCGTGCGACCTCGATCTGCGCCTCGAACGCCCGCCGCTGGTCGTCTCGTGGCGAGCGGTCGCGGAAGAAATCCAGCCCCGTCTCCCCCACGGCCGCGACCCGCTCGTGCCGCGCGAGCTCCACGAGGTCGGCCGCCGCCGCATCATCGAAGCCCTCGGCCGAGCTCGGATGCCGGCCCACGCTGGCAAAGACGCCGTCGTGGGCCTCGGCGGCCGCGATCGCATCGCGGTTCGTGGCCTCGTCCAGTCCCACGGTGAGGATCCGCCGCACGCCGGCGGCCCGCGCCGCCGCCACCAGCTCGGCATCGTCCGGCTCGCAGAGGCCGAGGTGGGCGTGGGTATCGACCACGGGCCAAGTCTAGGAGCGGGGCAAGCGGCGCCGGGCGTGCGGGTGCTAGGCGGCGCCGGGTTTCCGGCAGAGGGCGAGCATCCGGCCCTCCATCGGCGAGCGCACCATCGTGACGTCGGTGATCGCGCAGTGCTCGCGGAGGATGCGCCTGATTGCGTTGCGGCTGAAGACGAAGGTCTGGTCGACCTTGCCGGTCGAGACGCCGATCACCGGCCGGCGGTCGTACAGGCGCCACATCCGGATCCCTGACACGCGGCGAAACTTGGGATCGGCGAAGGTTGGGAACTCGAGCGCGAGCCGGTCGTTGGTCAGCTCCGAGAGCCGCTTGAGCGCGCCGACCGGGTCGGACAGGTGGTGAAGCACGTTGAGGGCCAGCACCAGGTCGAAGCGCTCCCGCGGCTCGCCCGCGAGCAGGTCCTGGCCGACGAACTCGACCCGGCTGTCCTGGACGTCCTTCAGGAGGCGCGCCTGTTCGAGGCGCTCGGGCTTCAGCTCGCTGCCGACCACCCGGGCCGCGCCCCGTCGCTCGGCCTCGAAGCAGAAATACCCCAGCGCGCACCCCACGTCCAGCACGCTGCGACCGCTGAGGTCCTCGGGCAACACGATGTCCGCGGTCTCGCTTCGGTCCTGCCCAGGGGTCGCCAAGCCGTGCGGAAGCGGGACCCGGTGGTAGCGGAAGCTGTTGGTGCGAAGCAGTTCCTCCACCTGCTCCTTGCTGGCGCTCACCGGTTGCTGCCGATCTCCGGGAACGACTGGGACTCGGAGTCGAGCTCGACCCACGGGATCTGAAGCCGGCGGAGCTCGTCGCGCCACGCCCCATACAGCTCATCCAGGTCGACGCGCTCGTAGAGGTCCAGCCACTTGGTGCGCCCGTAGTCGTTCCCGCTCCCGGGCTCGTTTTCGATCCGCTGGCCCGAGCGCTCGGTGAGTTTCGCCTTGGACGCAACGAGGATCAGCGCCCGGCGCTCCGCGTCGAGCGCCAGGGCCTGACCGAGCTTGCGATCGATCCCGAAGTCGTGGACCGGCTGGCCGCCCTTCTGGACGGACCGCTGGGCGGGACGAAGGAGGTTGTAGTGAAGGAGCGTGTCGCGCGAGAGCCGCAGCTTCCTGGTCAAGTCGTTCGGGTGGAGGACGGGCGCGTCCTCGCCGAGCCCGGTGAGCTCGCGAATCCGGGGCGAGTTGATCAGGCGCGTCTTGCCCGCGGAGGTGGGACCACTGACCAGCCAGAGTGTCGGGCGATCGGCCACGGGCTCCCGCCTAGAGATAGCCGAACTCGCGAAGCCCGTCCTCGCCGGCGGCCACCGCCGCGGCCGCGTCAGACGGCTCCTCGTCTCGCCAGCGCCCCACCCGGGGCGATGCGTCGACCAGTTCCGGAGCGCGCGCCACCACGGCGTCCTCCGCTTCCTCGAGACCCATGTGCTGGACGATACGCGCCGCCTCGTCGGCGGGGCGCGCGCAGAGGTCCTCGTAGCGGACGACCAGGAGCTGTCCCGGCATGTGCCGGCGCCCGTAGCCGGCGGCGGCAAGGTTCAGGCGCGACCAGAGCGCGAGCGACCTGACCGCCGGCGAGGCCTGGGCGAGCTCGGACCCGAGCACCGCATCGCCGAGGGCCTCGAGCTGGTTCTGGTTTCGCGAGTACGCCATGTCGCGACCGTCGCGAATTAGCTGGATCACCCGCACGTCGGGCAGGACCCGGTGGACGGCCGGCACCATCGAGATGGTCCGCGGGGCCTTCCAACCCCAGGGCGCCGAGGGCTGTGGAACGCCGCGCCGCTGGCATCGAAGCGCCTCCCGAAGCTCCGCGAGCATCCTGCGGCCGCCGGCACGCGAGAGCGGTCGTCCCGCCAGCACGCTCTCGACCCAGCCGGAGCGCCGCAGGTACGCCTCGGGCCAGGCCCGAAGGAACGGCTTCATGCACAGCGCGTCCTTCGCCCGGTTGAGCTCCGGCCCAATGTAGATACCGGCTTCCTCCATCAGCGCGGCGACGGCTCGCGTGCCCGAGCCGCCGGTTCCCAGGCAGACGACGGCCGCCGGAGCCGAGCGGAGGTCGCGCCTGCCCTCGAGGTCGAACACCGAGCCGGCTAACCCTCGATCTTGGGAAACAGCGGCGGGATCCGCTCGATCGCCTGCCCGCCGCCACGGGCGCCGAACGCGTCCAGCTCACGTCCGCCCTCGGCCAGCGCCTCCAGCAGGCGCCCGCTCGTCTCGGGCAGGTACGAGAGCAACAGCAGCGACAGGAACCGCAGGCCCTCGCCCAGGCTGTACAGCACCACGTCGAGCCGCTCGGTCTCGGCCGGATCCTTGGCCAGATCCCACGGCCGGCTCTCCTCGACGTAGCGGTTGAGGCGCCGCACCCGCGACCAGATCGCCTCGAGCGCCGCGGTCAGCTCGACCTCGTCGAGCAGCTCGCGCACCGTCCCGTCCAGCCCCGCGAGCCCGTCGGCGCCCTCTGAGAGCGCCGGGTCGAGCTGGGCGTCCGGCACCACCCCGTCGCGGTAGCGCTCGACCATCGCCAGCGTGCGGCTGGCCAGGTTGCCCCAGTCGTTGGCGAGCTCGGTCTCGTAGCGCTGCTCGAAGCCCTCCGTCGAGACGGCGCCGTCCTGCCCGAACGAGACCTCGCGGAAGCAGTAGAAGCGCAGTGCGTCAGCGCCGAAGCGCTCGACCACCTGGACCGGGTCCAGCACGTTGCCCAGGGACTTGGACATCTTGTGGCCCTCCATCAGGAGATAGCCGTGGATCAGCTCGCGCTGGGGCACCTCGATCCCGGCCGCCATCAGGAACGCCGGCCAGTAGACCGCGTGGAACTTAAGGATGTCCTTCCCGATGAAGTGCCAGTTGACCGGCCAGAACTTCTCCGTCAGGTCCTCGCCCGCGCGGGCGAACGAGAGCGCCGTGTAGTAGTTGAGGAGCGCGTCGAACCAGACGTACATCACCTGGTCGCGGTCCCACGGCAGCGGCACGCCCCACTTCAGCTTGGGCCGGGAGAGCGAAACGTCGCGGAGGCCGCCCCGGATGAAGGCGAGCGCCTCGTTGGCGCGGAAGTCGGGCACGACCCAGCCGGGCCGCTCGGCGTACAGCTTCTCCAGGGGCTCCTGGAAGGCCGACAGCCGGAAGAACCAGTTGTCCTCCTTCTCGCGCTCCAGCGGGATCTTGTGGATCGGGCAGGTGTTGCCCTCGCCGAGCTCGGACTCGGTCTTGAAGTCGGCGCATCGCGGGCAGTACCAGCCCTCGTAGGTGCCCTCGTAGACGTAGCCGTTGTCGTATACGCGCTGGATCACCTCCTGCACCCGGGCCATGTGACGCGGGTCGGTGGTGCGGATGAAGAAGTCGTACGTGGCCCCCACCAGCTCGCCCATCGCCTGGAACCTGGGTGCGTTTCGGTCGCCCAGCTCGCGCGGGGTCAGGCCCGCCTTCTCGGCGGCCTGCACGACCGGCTCACCGTGCTCGTCGGTGCCCGTGAGGAAGAAGACGTCCTCTCCGCGCTGGCGCATGTGGCGAGCGACGATGTCAGCCGCGATCGTCGTGTACGCGTGCCCCAGGTGGGGCTCGGCGTTCACGTAGTAGATCGGGGTGGTGATGTAGAACGGCAAGGGCGTCGCGGATGAGCTTATTCCGCTCGTCGCCGCCGGCCCGCCGCGCCCATGGCCGGGCGGCGGCGCGCCATACTCACCACGTGAGCCTCAGGGGGCGACTTGGGAAGGTCGCGGCGGCGGTAGCGGCGCCGGCGATCCTCGTCGCGACGCTGGGGCTGGCCGTGGCGACCGTCGAGGCGGGCCCGGGCGGCTGGGGTGCGCTGGAGCCCAGCCCGCAGAACCGCACCGAGGTCGGCGCCGCGAAGCTCGGAGGGTCGATCTACGTCCTCGGCGGCCTCGTTGCCGCGAGGGACGCCACCGACGCCGTCGTGCGCTACAACATCGCGACCGACGACTGGGACGAGGCAGCCGACCTCCCGTTGGCGGTGCACCACCCGGGCGTCACCGCCGCCGGCGGTTTCGTGTGGATCTACGGCGGCAAGACCGACTCCGGTGACAGCTCGAAGCGCCTGTACCGCTTCGACCCCGGCGCCGATGACTGGCAGCGCATGGAGGACGCGCCGTCAGCGCGGTTCGCGATGGGCTTCGCGGCTCAGGGCGACCGACTGTACGCGGCCGGTGGGGCGCGCTCGGACGAGGCGCGCCTGAAGCGGCTCGACGTCTACGACATCTCGGCCCAGCGGTGGCTGCGCCGAGCCCCGATGGCGATCGGGCGAAACCACGCGGGCGCCACGTTCTCGGACGGCATCCTCTACGTAACCGGGGGTCGGCCCGGTCCGATCCACGGGGGCCGGCGGACGGTCGAGGCCTACGACCCGGCGGCCGACGAATGGTCCGCCATCCCCCCCCTGGGAACGGCCCGAAGCGGCCACCTTGCGGTGACCCTCGCCGACGGACGCATCGTCGCGTTCGGCGGCGAGGAGCGCGACGGCGGCGAGACCATCGAGGAGGTCGAGGCCTACGATCCGGCCTCCGGCGAGTGGGAGTACCTGCCCGACATGACCACGCCGCGCCACGGCATGGGCGGGGCCGCCGATGCCAACCGCGTCCTGGCGATCGAGGGCGGCCCCGAACCCGGGCTGAGCCTCTCGAACGCGAACGAGTACCTCGACGTTCCGGCGGTCCCGAGAGGCGCGCCGGCGACCGATGGGCCTGCGACAGCCGCCGCCCCGGAAGCGCCACGCAACGTCATCGTCGTCATGGCCGACGACATGGCGCTCAGCCAACTGGAGTACATGCCCACCGTCCAAGGCTTTCTGGGGGCCAAGGGCGTCACGTACACGAACAACTTCGCGGTCCAGCCCCTGTGCTGCCCGTCGCGGGCCACCTTTCTCACCGGTCAGTACCCCCATAACCACGGTGTGCGCGCGAACGTCCCGCCCACGGGCGGCTTCGAGAACCTCCCCGCCGACACCCTGAACCTCTGGATGCAGGATGCCGGATACCGGACCGCCTGGGTCGGCAAGTACCTGAACGGATACGGCACCCAGAACCCGCGGCTGGTCCCACCGGGCTGGGACGAGTGGCGGGTGATCGCCGGCCGCTTCGACTACTACCGGTACGACCTGAACGTCAACGGCAACGTCCGCCGCCACGGCAGCCGCCCGGCCGACTATCAGACCGATGTCCTCGCACGCGGGGCGACGAGGATTTTCCGCCAGAGCAAGGGCCCGCTGTTCATGGTCGTGTCCCCGTTCGCCCCACACCAGAAGCGGCGCGGTGGCGGTGCCACGCCCGCGCCGCGCCACAAGGGCCTCTACGCCGACGAGCCGCTGCCGTCGGCCAACGCCTTCGGCGACGACCTCACCGACAAGCCTCCGTGGGTCGCCCTCGAGGCGGAGGCGTCGACACCCCGAAGCGCAAGGAGGCGGTGGGGATCGGGGCTCGCCTCGCTCCAGGCCGTCGACGAACTCGTGGCCCGCCTTCGTCGCGAGCTGCGCAAACGCAACCAGGTCGGCGAGACGGTGTTCGCGTTCACCTCCGACAACGGCTACCTGTTCGGCGAGCACAGCCTGTTGACCAAGGATGTTCCCTACGAGCCCTCGATCGCCGTGCCCCTGGTCGTGCGCGGCCCCGGCTTCGAGCATGCCACCGTGGACGACGGGCTGCGCTCCAACGCCGACCTCCCCGTAACCATCGCCGAGATCACCGGCGCCCAGCCGACGAGCACGGTCGACGGGCGCTCGCTGCTGGACGCGACGCATCGCGACGAGCTCCTGATCGAGGGCGGCACCAACCCCGGGGACAACCAGCCTCCGTGGGCGGGGATCCGGACCCCGACCGCGATGTACGCGGAGTACGAGACCGGCGACGTGGAGCTGTACGACCTCGTCGAGGACCCCGAGCAGCTCACCAACGTGGCCGGCGAGCCGGAGTACGCGGCGCTCGAAGCCGACCTCGCGCTGGCGCTCGAGGACGCCCGTGACTGCGCGGGCGCGAGCTGCCCCTAGAGCAGGCTGTCCTGGCCCTTGGCACCCGCACGAGTGGGGCGTGGCATCCCAGCGGCCTCGGTGAGCGCGGCCTCGACGTCGGCCATGATCGCGCGCTCCGAACGCGAGGCGACGATCGGCTCGCTGAGCCCGTCGACGTGCACGTAGGTCCGCCGGCCGTCCCCGCGCTCGCCTGCATCAAGGGGGACAAGGGCGAAGATCCGGTCGGCCCGCACGAAGCGGCCGTACCCGAGCGAGACCAGGCGTGCATCGCGCTTGGTGGCCATCGCCACAAGCCTAGCGCCGCGGTCCCGGCGACTCAGCTCTCTTCCTTCTCCTTGGGATCGAGCTTGTTCAGGCCCTGGCGGACCTTGTCCGCACAGTCGTCGGGAAACGGCGGCACAACGACGACGCCGACGTTGCCCTGCTTAGAGGTGAGGATGTCGCCCGCCTTCTCGCCGCCCGCCTTCTCGATCGCGTCAGCGCTCTTCAGCACCTCTTTGACCTGGCAGAACGGGTCGCCGCCGACGGCGCCGTCCTTGACCTGTGCGGCCTCCTCGACCTTGCCCTCGGGGAACCGCTCCTCCTCCCCGCAGGCGCCGAGCAACAGCGCGCCAGCGGTCCCTGCAAGCAACGCGAGGCGCTTCATGGCAGAAACCTATCCGCCGCGCCGGTCGCCCGCGCGAATCAGGACAAAGAGAAGGGCGGCCCGAGGGCCGCCCTTCTCGAACTCACTCTTGCCGGCTGCGACTTACTAGGAGGCGCAGTCCGTGTTGATCTGATCGGTGTCGATCGAAGCGCCGGCGCCACCGTGACTGGTGTCGTCGTCGTAGATCGTCTGGGCACCGAACTCCAGGCCGGGCTGCACACCCGGGACGACCGGATCGGCGTCATCGGCCGGGTCGCACTTGGCGGAGACGTAGCTCGCCTTCACCGTCTTGTTGCCCTTCTTGTACTTGTAGTTCTTCCCGACAACCGAGTTGAACAGCGTCACCGCGCCGACATCGCCGGCCACGTCGGTGCCGTCGGTGACGGCGAGACGCTGGTTGTAGTCGGCTGCGATCGGGAGAGTCCCAGCGCCCGGCAGTGCGTCGGACTTCTTCTGGATCTCACCACGCACCAGGCTGGTCTGCCCGGTCGCCGTGTTGCGCGCGTGCAGGTACAGCGTCGGGTTACCGCCGACCCACTCGCAGTTGAACGGGCCGCCAGCCGGCGTAGCGTTGCAGTTCGCCGGACCGGCAACAGAGGTCGGGCCGTTGAGTGCCGTGACCGTGAAGTTGGCCTCGTTGCTCTCGAACGGGAAACCTCCGAACCGCACCTTGGCGGCGCCGGAGCCGATCTGCGAGTCGCCACACGTCGCGATCGCCTGAGCGGTCGTGGCAACGGCCAGGTCTCCGGGATCCTCGTTGCACTTCGGCAGCTTCTTCGTCTGCAGGACGACGTCGTCGTCGAAGTCGATCCGGATCTCCTCGGCGCCCTCGGCGGGCACGACGGGAGCGTTGTCGACGTCCAGCCACTGCGTCTGGACATACAGGTTGACGGCCTTGGACTGGTTGGTCAGCTGGTTCGGGTTGACCGCTGCGGTCAGGTCGAACCGGATGTCGTCGGAACCGGCTGCGAAGGCCGAGCTGCTCGCCCCGAGGGCGGCAACCGTGGCCAGAGCCGCGACCGCGAACTTACGCGGAATGCTTCTCACATTCTCCTCCTGAATACGCCGTGCGCGGAACCCTCTTGGTTCCGGCGGTTTTCTCTCTTGGTCCTTCAGATAGTGGACACGCCCATGATGCGGCACCTTGCTGCGTGCGACATCGGGTCGAACCACGCCCTCTTGTAACGGTTTTCCCGCCACTAAGTTTCGGAAATCTACTGATCACGGCTGCTCCCGCACGTGCTGGTACTGGGTCTGCTCGGGGTTGACGCCGACCGACTCGAAGTCGCCCTGCTGCACGCACGGCGGGGCTGGCAGGTCGTCGGTGTTGTACATCCCGTCGAGGCCGGCGGCGACGGGGTCGCCGGCGGCGTTCTGGAACGAGAACCGGTGGATGCGATCGAAGAGGAGCTGCGACTCAGGGACATTCGAGGGCGCGAGCAGGTCGCGGTCGGCCGGGTCGAGCTGGGCGTTGATCCCCTCGGTGCCGGCGCCGTCGCAATGGCGGGTCTCATACGAGTTCAGGAAGCCGAGCACGCTCGTGTTGAGGTTGATGAAGTCGCCGAATCTCATATAGGGGTTCGTGCGGTTGATCAGGAGGCGCTGCGGATAGCCGTTCGAGAGCGCCTCGGGATGCAGCGGCGAGGACGTCCGCAACACGTTCCGCACTCCGGTGGAGAGCTCGTTCACGTTCGCCAGGGAGGCGGCCGTCGCGTTACCCAGGAAGGCGGTGATCTCGCGCCGGTAGAGGCGCACCATCTCGAAGATCGAGTTGAAGTCGGCCAGGAACGGGTCGAGCTCGGTCAAGAGCGGCGGCAGGTCGTCGCGGAGCAGCTTGCGGGTTGCCGGGAAGCCGGGGTCGGCGGCGTCGATGGTTCCCCGCAGGCCCCGCAGGAAGCCCTCGAGCTCGGGCGCCAGCGCGCCCAGGGCGATCAGCGTCGGGCTCAGCTCGCGCGCCGCCGGGCGGAGCTGCTGGATCAGCGGGTCGGCGTTCTGCGCGAACTCGTCGAGGCGCAGCAGGGTGGCGCGAGACTCGCGCAGGAACGTGGGGAAGATCCGGAACGTCTCCTCCAGCTCGGCGTCGCGGTTGGCCGTGGTGGTGAACACCTGCTCGGAGTTCGTGATTAGGCCGCGAAGCTGGCCCTGTCGTTCGGACAGCGCGTCGAATACCTCGCCTCCGTCGCGGACAAGCCGCTGCACGGCGAGCCGCTGGCTGTCGAGCACCCGCAGGGCCCGATCGGCCTCCTGGGCGAACGGCTCGAGGCTGGCGATCGCCAGGGAGACGTCGTCGCCGCGGCCCTCGAACGCGGCGGCCTGGCCCTGCATCCAGGCCTGGAACGCGTCGCGGGTGCGGTCGTCGAAGGCGCGGAAGATCTCGTCGAGCTGGACCGAATCGGAGACCTGCGCCTCCGCGAGCCGGCCGCCCTCGGGGATCGTCCCGGACGGAGGGTCGCCCTCCGAGGCCGCCGAGACCGACTCATCCGTCCCCGGGGTCAGCTCGACGTAGGTCTCGCCCAGCAGCGTCTTCTGCCGCAGGATGGCCCGCGTGTCCGTTGGCAGCGGCGCGTACTCGGCCTGGATCTCGAGCTCGGCGTCCGCCATCCCGTCGTCGTTCAACTCGATCGACTTGACCTTGCCCACCGAGACGCCCGAGATCCGCACGTCGGACTCCTGCGCCAGGGTCGTCGCCTCGTTGAAGGGCACCGTGATCCGGTAGCCCTCGGGCTTCAGCGGCGAGGGTCCGCCGAAGGCGATCCAGAGGAACAGCGCCAGCCCGAAGCACGACAGCGCAAAGCCGACGGCGATCAGGATCCGGGTCGCGGTGGGCGCGGTCGTGGCCATCAGCGGACCTTCCCTGGGCGGATGTCAGCGGCCGGGATCATCAGGGCAGGCTGCAGATCGGGGGCTGGGACGGGTCATACAGCGGCGGGTCATTGGCGGTCGGCACCCGGGTGAGCTGCTGGAGGGCCTTCAGGAACGGCTTACCGACGGTCAGGCTCTCCGCGTTCTGCGCCGTGAGGCAGGACTGAAGCACCAGGCCGCGCAGCAGCGGGCCCTGGGCGTCCTGGAAGGTGAAGAGCCCGTTCGTGTTGTGCGCGAACCAGCTCGACCAGAAGAGGTAGCTCTCCTCCGCGCCCTGCGGGTTGAAGGCGAGCGAGTTGAACAGCTTGTTGAGCTCGGTGAACGAGCTGCGAACCGAGGGCGTCGACTTGTTCAGCGCCTTGGCAGCCTCGGTCAGGTGGCGTACCGGGGTGCGCACCTGCCGCGTGAACGGGCGGATCTCGTCGCGGATCGGCGCCACCGTCTCCTCGAAGAACGGACGGGTCTGGCGCAGAGCCGGGCCCAGGGCCTCGGCCGAGGGGATCAGCGCCTCGCTGGTCGGCCCGAGCTCCTGGGCCAGGCGGTCGCCGCTCTCCAGCGCGCCACGGGTGGCCGCGAGCGCGGTCGGAAGCTCCTGGAGCGTGCCGCGGATGTTGGCCTCCTGGTTCGCGAACGACTCGAGCACCGTGTTCGACGACTCGACGAACTCGCCAAGCTGCGTGTCCTTCGCGCCCAGCTCCTCGCTGAGCTCGCGGAAGCTGTTGATCGAGCGGGCGATGTTGGCGCGCCGCTGGGAGAGCTGGCCGTTGATCTTGGCGAGGTCGCGCGCCGTCGGCTCGAAGCGCTTGAGCACCGCGGCAAGCTCCTCGCCGTTGCCGCCCAGGCCAGTGCCCCCGCCCTCCAGCAGGAGCTGGAGATAGGCCTGCGTGTCACGGTCGAGCGATGCCAGGATCTCGTCGGACTGGACCTGCGACTCGGTCTGGGTCATCGGCACCGTGCTGCCCTCTTCGATCGGGTCCGACCCGGTGCCAGGGTCGAGCTCGACGACCATGTCCTGAAGGCCGGTCCTGGGTCGCAGGAGCATCGTCGCGTCAGCGTGAACCAGGGGTGCGTACTCCTCCTCGACCAGCATCGTCACCACCGCGTTGCCCTCCTCGAGGTCGACCTCGGTGATGTCGCCCACCTTGATGCCGGCGATGTTCACGGTCTGGCCCTGGCCCGGGGTGACCGCCTGGGAGGACTCGAACTCGGCCTTCAGCTCGAAGGTGTCGTCGCCCAGGACCGGGATCCAGGACGGATACGGCGCCTGCTGCTGGGAGAGGATGTACAGGGTCACCACCAGCGCGAAGACGGTGAGCGCGGCGATCGCCACGAAGTCGGTCAGGTGCTCTCGGATCGCGCGCTTCACGGGGCCACCGTCAGGTCGGGGGGCCCGGGGGTCGCCGCGGGACCGTTGACGTTCGGCGCCGGGTTGGAGTGGCAGGACTTGTCCATGCGGAACTCCGGAGGGCTCGCGGGAAGCGGCGGCTGGACGCCCTGCGGCGGTTCCTGCGCTGTCCCGTAACTCGTCGTGTTGAGGAAACCGCCGGCCGGGTTCGGAGCCACGACCAGCTCGTCACCGCCGCCCGCCATCGCGCGCAGATAGTTGCCGTTGCCGTCGAAGCTCCCGGCGGCCCCGGAGAGGTTGACCGCGCCGTAGAAGAACTCCTGCCAGATGGTCGAGGTATTGCCCGGGTCGTTGGGGTCGACCGTGATCGCGGTGTCGGCCGTCGGGTCCAGCACGTCGGTGACGCAGCGGCTGGTGAGCGTCAGCTCCGGCAGCAGCTTCGTTGCCTCCTTCGACGTCTGAGCCAGCGGCGCCGCCGCCTCGCCCAGCAGGCGGGCAAGGCCGCCGAGTTCCTCGTCGCGCAGCAGCAGCGCGGCCTGATCCAGCCACGGGCCCGAGGCGTCGATCGTTGCCGGCAGCTCTCGCAGGCTGGGCTCCAGCGCTCGGGCCCACGCACGAACTGAGGGCAGCGCGTTCGACAGGTTCAGGAGCGAGGGTCGCGCCTCCTCCAGGGTGGGCGCGAGCTCGCGAATTGATGCGGACAGGTTGGAGCTCTCGGCGGCCAGCGCGCCCGTGGTGATGTTGAAGTTCGTGATCAGCCCCTGGAGCGAGGACTCGCGCGCGCTCAGGGTCTCGAACACGTCGCGGTTCGCAGCGATCAACTTCGAGAGGTCGTGCGGCTCGGTGCCCAGGAGCGCCTCGTTCACGATCGCGGTCGAGCGCCCGGCCTTGCCGCCGTATGCGAACGAGTCGTTGATCGACTGCGCCGCGGTCTCGCCCTGGGTGGCGCGGTCCTGCTCCTTGTCCTCCGCGGCGGTGGGCTCGACCGTCAGTGCCGTGCCGTAGCCCTCCAGCAGCGCCTGCAGGTCCTCGCGCGAGTCGGACTGGAGCGAGGTCAGGACCTCGTCCAGCTGCACCGCCGTCGACGTCTGGGTGATCCCGATCTCTCCGTCCTCGTCCAGCTCGGGAGCACTTGGGCTGCCCGGCCGCAGGTCGAGGAAGAAGTTGCCCTCGAGGAAGAGCCGGGGCCGGATCTCGAGCTCGGCGTCCTCGTGGATCGGCCGCCCCTCCTCGTCGACGGTGAAGGTCACCTCCACGGCGTCGCCCTCCTGGGCGACGTCGGTGACCTCGCCGACCTTGACGCCGGCGATCCGCACCGGCGACGTCGCCCGCAGGGTCGCCGCGTTCTCGAACGTGGCGCGCAGCTGGTAGCCCTCGCCGGCGAACGGGAGCTCCTTGGTGTAGGCGAGGACGCTGCCGATGACGATCACGACCAGCAGGATCAGGCCCAGGACCCACCCGGGCATGCGCTTCGCGTTTCGGGCGCCGCGGCTCACCGCTGGAACTCCGGAAGGGTCACTGTCCCCTGGTTGCCGGGGACGTTGCCGATCGTCTGCTGCGTCAGGTAGCCCTCCTTGCCCGCCTCGCACTCGATCGGCGATTGGCTCGGAGCGGCGGTATTCGGGTAGGGGTTGTAGTGCAGCAGGTTGCTGTCCTCGTCCGTGTTGGCGGGCTCATCGGAGGGGCTGCCCTCGCTGTCGGGGCCGAGCGCCGGCTCGAACACCTCGAAGCGCTGCAAGGATCCCGAACCGGTCGACTGGCCGGTGAGGCTCTCGAGGTTGTTCAGCAGGATCCCGCCATACCCGCACACGGTCTGGGCCGGGGCGATGAAGCGCAGCGCCGGGGTGAGAATGTCGGCCGTCTCGTCGAGGCGGTCGAGGCCGGCGTTGACGCCCGGGTCGTCGGAGAAGTCCTCCAGTGCCTGCGCCGTGGGAGCGAGCTGGCGGTTGAGGCTCTTCGAGTCTTTCAGGATGGGCGCGCCGATCTCGAGCGCGGTCGCGATCGTCGGCCCGTTGACCCGGACCGCCTCGATCCCGGGCTCGAGGTCCTGGAACAGCGACGCCGAGTGCTGGAAGAAGGGCCGCAGGCGCGGCAGGACGCGAGTGCCCACGTCGAGCGTTGGCGGGGTCTCGGAGATCGTGTCCTGGAGGTAGGGACGGGCGACGTTGGCGAAGGCGCCGAAGGTGGTGTCGAGCGCGACGAACATCTGCGCCTGCTCGGCCGCCACGGGTGCAACCTCGGCCGCGGTCCTGGCGATCGCCGGGAAGAACCGGTCCAGCCGCGTCTTCGGCGCAGCCAGGTTCGCCATCACGCTCTCGAGCTCGGGGAGCAACTCGTTCAGGCGCCCGATCGCCGCGTTCAGCGTCGGCCCGCGACCGGCAAGCGCGTTGCCGAACTCGACCAGATTGTCCTGGATCGCCACCCTCGTGGGCTCGTCGAAGGTGTTCAGCACCTCGTCGATCTCGACCGGCTGGATCTCGGCCGCCGAGAGCGGCAGGATGCCGCCCGCCCCGATGCCCTCGCTGGAGGTGCCGCGCGCGATCTCGAGGTACTTCAGGCCCAGCGCCGAGCGGGCCCGGACGACGACGGTCGAATCGGCCGGAAGCTCCTCGATGTCAGCGTCGAGGGCCAGGTCGAGCTTGACCGAGAGGTCGCCGTCCTCGTTCTGCTGGGGCTCGACGTCCTCGACGACTCCCACGCGGACGCCCCCGATCCGTACCTCGTTGCCCGGGAGCAGGGTGTTCGCGTTCGGCACCTGGGCCGAGATCCGGTAGGTCGGCACGAACGGCAGGCCGTTGTTCGCGTTGTAGGCGAGGAAGACCGCGAGGATCGCGATCAGGACGGTCACCGCGCCGACCATCGTCGGGCTGGCGGCGAGGCGAGCTCCGGTGCCCCTCATCGGCGACCCTCCCCCGAGCCCCCGGACGGCCCGGCGCCGGGTCCCACGAGGTAGTCCAGCAGGAGCTGGGCGCCGCGCTTGCTGGGCGCTCCGGCCTGGCCGGCTTCGGCGTCGCCGGGCTCGGTCCCCGCGGGCGGCTCCTCGGTCGGCTCCTCGTCGGTGGCATCGTCATCCCCGCCGAAGGCGCCGATCCCCAGGTCCGGGACCTCGGCCTGGGGCTCGGGGTCGGTGTCGATCCGCAGCTCCTTGGCCAGGCGCTCGAGCTCCTCCTGCGTCGGCGGTGAGGCGGTAGAGGCCTTAGTCGTCGAGCTGAAGAACGACTCGCAGCCCGACTCGGGGGTCGGCCGGTAGTCGACGCAGTTGTTGATAGGGATCACGAGTCGCGCGAACCGACCCAGGCTGTCGTAGGCGTTCGTCGCCCCCGCCGCGTTGAACAGGAAGCCCATGAGGTTCCGGTAGCCCTTGTTGCGCCGTAGGCTCGAGAGCAGGCCGCTGAGCGATTTCCCAAGCGGCCCCGCTCCCTCGGCGACCTCTCGGATGCGGATCAGGATCGGGTCGGCTGCGACCAGCGAGGGACCGGCCTTCGCCGCAGCGTTGCCGAGCGACTTCAGCGCCGTGCGGCTGCCACGGGAGAACGGGCCGAGGGCCTCGGTCATCCGCGTCAGCGAGGGCGCAGCGTCGCCGAGGTCCGAGACGACTGGCGTCGAGCTCTCGGCGAAGTTGTCGAGCTCGTTCATCGTCGCGCGGAGCTCGACCAGGAAGCCGGGGAGCTTCTCGAACTGGGCCTCGAGGTCGTCGCGGCGTTCGGCCGTCGCCTGGGCGGTGATGTTCGCGTTGTTGATGAAGCCGGAGACCGAGTCGCGCTCGCGGGCCAGCGGGCCCAGGGCCTCGTCGGAGTCCCGCGCCAGGCGGGCCAGGTCGCGGTTCTGCTTGGCGAGGATGGCCAGGACCTCATCGGTGCGCTGCAGCGCCGGGTTGGCCCGCTCGATCAGCTCCTCGATGTCATCGCCACGCGCGGCGAACGCTGCTCCGAAGTCGTTCAGGATCAGCCGGAAGCGGTCCGGATAGGGCTCCTGCATGATGTTGTTGACCAGGTCGAGGTCGACTGCCTTGCCGTTCTGCTCCAGCGGCAGCAGATACTGGCCCTCGCCGACCTCGCCGTCGCCCAGCGCCTCGATCTCGGGCGGAGGCTCGGAGCCCGGGGCGCGCGGCTCTGTGTTCCGGCACTCGACGAAGCGCTCTCCCAGCAGACCCTGGGGGCGGATGATGCAGCTCGCGTCCTCGCGGAAACCCTGGAATCCCGGGTCGTCGATGCGCATCACGACCACCGCGCTGCCGGGCTCGGGCGAGCCGTCGTCGTGTGCGGGCTCGTCGGCGTTGGTGACGTCGACCTCGGTGATCTCGCCCACCTTCGCGCCGGCGATCCGAACCTCCTCGCCGGGGACGGTGAAGCCGCCGTTGGCGAAGATCGCCCGGACCTCGTAGGAGCCCTCGGTGCCGCCCGCGCCGGAGCCGAACAGGACGACGGCCCCGACCGCGGCCACGCCCACCAGCAGTGTCGCGATCCTCCTCACGGCGTCCCGATCACGAGGTCGCCCGGGTCGCACTGGCCCCCGACGTCATCCAGGAACGGCGCCGAGCCGTCGGCCGGCGCCTGCGAGCCGGCGCCCGGGCAGCGTTCGAAGCCGGCGGCGTCGAAGGCTCCCGGCGTGGTGGTGTAGAAGTCGGTCTGCGCCGCCGGGTCGTCGAAGATCGGCTCGAGCTCCTCGGTCGCGGCGTTGTACGAGAAGGTCCCGAGGCCGGCCGGAAGCACCCGCGCGTAGTGTCCGTTGCCGTCGTAGAAGGCGGTTACCTGGCCGAGCTTCGCGATCGCTGCCATCAGGTCGGGCGAGTACGAGCGGAAGAGCTCGATGTTGGGCTCCGACTCGTTGATCGCGTCGATCCCGCGATCGGAGGCGATGTTGGCCAGCTCCTCGACCCGTGGCGCAAGGCGCAGCACGTCGGTCAGGTCGTTGTCCGGACCGGGCTTGGCGACGGCGATGCGCAGGTCGCTGACGACCGGCACGGCACGTTCGACGACGGGCCGCAGGTCGCGCAGGAACGGGGCCAGATCCTCGGTCGCGGGCTTCGCGGTCGCGACCAGCGAGTCCAGGTCGTCGAGGGCAACGCGCAGGTTGACGAAGGTGGTGTTGGCCTGGCGAAGCGCGGGTGGCAATGCGGCCAGGGAGCGATCCAGCGAAACGTTCTCGACCGCGATAGCCCCCAAGGCCTCGTTTGCGTTCGATGTCAGGGCCGAGAGGTCGTCGCGGCGCTCGGCGACGGCGCCCAGCACGTCGGCGCCGGAGACGAGGAACTCGCTGAGCGTGCGCGAGTCGCGGTTCAGCTCGGCCAGCAGGCGCTGGGTCGACTGCAGGGCCGGGGCGAAGTACTTGTAGGCGGCGCGCGCCTCCTCGGTGTTCCCGGCGTAAAGCGTGGCGGAGCCCTGGATCACCTTCTGCAGGCTGGCCCGGGTCTCGTCGTCAAGCGTGTTGAAGAGCTGGTCGAGGTCGACGGGAGCGGTGGTATCGCCCGTCGTCAGGGTCGCTCCGTCGGGAAGCTCGGTCCCCTCCCCGTTCGGGCCCGGGGACACCGAGACGTAGCGGTTGGCGATGCCCGACAGCGACGTCGAGCGCACGACCGCCGTCGTGCCCTCGTGGAGCTCTTGGTCGACGGTGATCTGGACCTCGGCCAGGCCCTCGTCGGTGAGGGTGAGGTCGTCGACGGTGCCGATCGCCTGCCCGCCGACGAGCACCTCGTTGCCGCGCACGAGCTGGCCTCCGGTCTCGAACAGCAGCTTGTACTGGTGGCCGCCGCCCCCGCCGAACAGAATCATGCCGATCGCCACGGCGCCGGCCAACAGCGCCACGGCCACGAGCACGCGCGCGACCCTCATCGGGCCCCTCGCCTCCGCGAATTCGTCTTGCTTGCCCTCCAAGGGCGTCTTCGGCGCGTGCTAGCCATCTCCGTGGGCTTCCTGCCCTGTCCGAGCGGGATGTCCTATCCCCGTCCCGAGTACCGGCGCAGCAAGCTCCGGTCACTCACACACATATCTCGCCCGGGAGCCTAGCCGTTGCCCCGTCTCGATTGGCCTTTGGCCGATTAGGAGCGCGTTAAGGCAAATGTAGCCTCGATCCACGCCTAGCGGCGCGGCTCGCGGCCGGTCAATCCGGTGTAGAGATCGTTCGCGCGCGTCCCGGTCAGCGCGGCGACCACGCTGGCGGCCGCGCGGGGCCGGGCGCCGGCTTGGACGAGGCGCCGCAGCGCGTCGACCGCGAAGGCCGTGTCCGGGCTGGCCGCTGCCGCCCGGGCGGGCGCGATCACGACGACGATCTCGCCCTTCACGTCCTCGCGAAACCGCCGCGCCAACTCGGCCAGTGAGCCACGCGCGACCTCCTCGTGGAGCTTGGTCAGCTCCCTGCAGACGGCCGCCGGGCGATCGGGTGCAAGCGCGGCGAGCGCGGCTAGCGACTCCGGCAGCCGGCGGGGCGACTCGAAGGCCACGACGGTCTCCGATGAGCCCAGCACGCGTTCGAGCTCGCCCGCGCGGCGAGGCAGGAAACCCTCGAAGCGCCACCGGTCCGGCGGCAGGCCCGAGGCGACCAGCGCCGTGGTCACCGCGGAGGGCCCGGGCAGAACCTCGACCTCCAGCCCTCGCTCCAAGCACGCCTGGATCAGGCGGTAGCCAGGATCGGAGATCACGGGCGTCCCCGCGTCGCTGACCAGGACCACGCGGGCGCCGCGCTCGATCTCCTGCACCAGCTGCGCCGCACGCTCGGTCTCGTTGCCGTCGTGGTTGGAGACCAGGCGCGGGCGCGTCAGCTCGAGCCGCTCGTAAAGCAGGCCGGCCCGCCTGGTGTCCTCGCAGGCGACGATGTCCGCGTCGGCGAGGGCCTGGCGCACCCGCTCGCTGATGTCGGCCATGTTCCCGATCGGCGTCGGGCACACGGTCAGCCTGCCGGCCATCAGCCCTGCTCCAGCTCGTCGATCGCCATCGTCGCGGCGCCGATCATGCCCGCGTCGGGCCCCAGGTCGGCGGCCACCACGGGCGTCCGGTTCTGCGGCGGCAGCGCTCGAGCGGCCAGCTCGGCCCGCGCCGGGTCCAACAGCAGGTCGCCCGCGGCCATCACGCCGCCGCCGATCACGATCACGTCGGGGTCGAACGAGTTCGCGAGGCTGGAGAGGGCCACCCCGAGGTGATACCCAGCCCGCTCGACGACGATGCGAGCGGCCTCGTCGCCCCGCAGCGCGGCGTCGGTCACGGCGCGGCCGTCGATCACTCCGCCCTCGGCCACCAGCCGGGCGAGGGCCGAGCCCGGGTCCCGCTGCGCCGCGATCCGGCCCTCGCGGGCGAGCGCGGTGCCCGACGCGAAGGTCTCGACGCAGCCGTGGTTGGGGCAGTTGCCCTGGCACGGGGGGCCGTTCTCATCAACGACGACGTGGCCCAGCTCGGCGGCGGCCCCCGTGGAACCCCGGTAGAGCCGGCCGTTGATGATCAGGCCGCCCCCGATCCCGGTCCCGATCGTCAGGACGACCACGTTCTGGGCCCCCTGGGCGGCGCCGTGGCGGTGCTCGGCAAGCGCCGCGAGGTTGGCGTCGTTGTCGACGAACACCGGCATCCCGATCCGCTCGCGCAGGAGGTCGCGGACGGGCACGTCCTCGATCGGCAGGTTGACCGCCGAGATCGCGATGCCGTGCTCGCGGTCGATCGTGCACGGGATCCCGAGCCCGATGGCGTCCACGCCCGGGTCGGCGGCCATCGCCTGGCGGATCTCGGCCTCGAGCCGGGCCATGATCTCGTCCGAGGTCGTTCCGAAGCCGGTCTCGTTCTCGCGGTAGAGCACACGGGGGCCGGGGGCCACGACCCCGACCAGCATCTTGGTTCCTCCGAGGTCGATACCGACTGCGCTACTCATCCGGCAGTATTGAACTCGATGCCTGGAGAAGAGGGGGGGCCGCCCGAGCGCCCCGACTACAAGGTCTATCGCTCGCGGCGCGGCCCGAAGTTCAGCAAGCCTGATCTGGCCGGGCTGCGCGAGAAGGCCACGCCCGAAGGGCCGCAAGCCCAAGGATCGAAAGGACCCCGCGGCTCCCAGGCCCGAGCGCTCGACCGCTCGCCGCGTCCTCAAGTGGGTCGGCATCGCGGCGCTGGGCTGGATCCTCCTCAGCTTCCTGGCCTTCGCGATCTCGGCCCAGATCCAGAAGTCGAAGCTCTCGGACGCGGCGAAGGACGCCCTCGACGGCGGCAACCCGCTGATGGCCGTATTCCCCCAGACGATCCTCGTCCTGGGCACCGACGTCCGCTCGGGCCAGTTCGCCGGCGAGGCGGAGGCCGAGCCCAAGTCCTGCCTGGAGGACGTCAGCAGCGGCGAGCCGACCGGCGACTCCTGCAAGAACGGCCCGTTCCGCTCGGACACGATCCTGCTGATCCGCGCCGGCGGCGGTGCGTTCCGCCAGCTCTCGATTCCCCGCGACACCCTCGCCGAGGTCCCCGGTCAGGGGCCCCAGAAGATCAACTCGGCCTATGCGTCGGGCGGAGCGAAGCTGACCATCCAGACTGTCGAGGGCCTGCTGGGGCTGGACATCAACCAGGTCGCGATCATCGATTTCGACGGGTTCAGGCGCTTCATCGACGCGATCGGCGGAATCGAGGTGGACCTCCCGGTCGACGTCTGCTCGAGCGTGTCAGGAGGAGCCTTCGCCCTGGACCTGAAGAAAGGGGAGCACACGCTGAACGGATTCCAGGCGATCACCCTGGCCCGGACGCGCTCGAACAGCTGCGGCGACGGCGAGTTCACGGGCACCGACGTCGAGCGCGCCCAGTTCCAGCAGCTGATCATCGACGGCATCAAGGGCCGCCTGACCGACCCGTTGCGCCTCCCCTACAACTTCATCAAGGGCCCGATCATCGGCTGGAACGCGCCGAAGGCGATGGTCTCGAGCATGGGCGCGCTGACGATGCCTCAGCTGGTGATCGCTGCGGCGATCGGCGGCGGCGAGAGCGAGGTGCTCGAGCCGTCGGGAACGACCGGCGCCGGGAACCTCGTCATCTCCCCCGACGAGTGCAAGTCGGCGGCCAAGAAGCTCCTGGGGGAGGACCCCCCGCGCGAGCCGAACTGCCCGCAGGGCTAGCGGGAGCTCAGTCCGAGCTGGTGGCGGGCGAGCTCGAGCCCGAGTCCGACTTGGAGCTCGAGGAGTCGGACTTGGAGGAGTCGGACTTCGAGGAGTCGGATTTCTTGGAGGAGTCCGAGTCGGGCTTGGACGAGCTCGACGAGTCGTCGCCGCCGGCCGTGGCCTTCGACCCCTTCTTGGCGTAGTCGGTGGTGTAGAAGCCGGAGCCCTTGTAGTGCACGGCGACCGGGTGGAAGACGCGCTCTACGGCCGCGCCGCACTCCTGGCACTCGGTCAACGGGTCGTCCGTCATCGAGCGGGATACCTCGAAGCTGTGGCCGTTCGCGCAGCGGTACTCGTAGATCGGCATGGCGGTGCAGGGTAGTGGCGGGGGCGCGCGCCCGCCCGCTAGCTTCCCCGCCGTGCCGGAGACGACGAGACCCCCACCCCCGACGTCACGCTGGACGAGATCGTCGCGCTGTGCAAGCGCCGCGGCTTCATCTTCCCGTCGTCGGAGATCTACGGCGGGCTGGGCTCGACCTACGACTACGGCCACTACGGCGTCCTGCTGAAGAACAACGTCAAGGCCGAGTGGTGGCGCGCGATGCTGACCGACCGCGACGACATCGTGGCGCTGGATTCGGCGATCCTCCAGCACCCTCGGGTGTGGGAGGCCAGCGGGCACCTGGCCGGCTTCACCGACCCGATGGTCGACTGCAAGACGTGCGGGCAGCGCTTCCGCGCCGACAAGCTCGAGGACGCCCGCTGCCCGCAGAAGCCGTCGAAGCTGCCCGGCGAGGGCCCGGACTGCGAGCTGACCGACGCCCGCGAGTTCAACCTGATGTTCGAGACGAACGTCGGCCCGGTCCGCGACACGGCCTCGGTCGCCTACCTGCGCCCCGAGACGGCGCAGGGCATCTTCATCAACTTCAAGAACGTGCTCCAGTTCGCGCGCAAGAAGCCCCCGTTCGGGATCGCCCAGGTGGGGAAGTCGTTTCGCAACGAGATCACGCCGGGCAACTTCGTCTTCCGCACCCGCGAGTTCGAGCAGATGGAGATGGAGTACTTCACCCCGCCCGACGATGCGCAGAAGTGGTTCGAGCACTGGACCCAGGCGCGCTTCGACTGGTATGTCGAGCTTGGGATCCGAGCCGACCTGCTGCGCCTGCGCCCGCACGACGCCGATGAGCTGTCGCACTACTCGTCGGGCACCTCCGACGTCGAGTACCTGTTCCCGATCGGGTGGTCGGAGCTGGAGGGCATCGCCAACCGCGGGGACTTCGACCTCAAGCAGCACGCGGAGTTCTCGGGCGAGAAGCTCGAGTACTTCGACCAGGGGACGGGCGAGCGCTACGTACCGCACGTGATCGAGCCCGCCGCCGGCGCCGACCGCGCCGCGCTGGCGTTCCTCGTCGACGCCTACGACACCGAGGAGGTGGAGGGCCGTCAGCGCACCGTGCTGCGCCTACACCCGAAGCTCGCCCCCGTGAAGGTCGCCGTCCTGCCGCTGGTCTCGAAGGAGGGCATGCCCGAGCGGGCCCGCGAGATCTTCGAGTCGCTGCGTCACCGCCTGCCCGCCGAGTTCGACGAGGGCGGGTCGATCGGCAAGCGCTACCGCCGCCAGGACGAGATCGGCACGCCCTGGGGGGTCACCGTCGACGGCCAGACCCTTGAGGACGGCACGGTCACCCTGCGCGACCGCGACACCCTCGAGCAGGAGCGGGTGGCCGCCGACGAGCTCGGCGAGATGCTGACCGCACGCCTCGCCGAGCGCTGGCAGAGCCCGAAGCTGGACTAGCCCGAGGTCCAGCGCTCGCCCTGGCCCATCCGCTCCAGCCCCACCCAGGCGAAGTCCATCGCCATCTCGAGGACACGCTCGCGGGGGACGCCGCGGTGGTCGTCCCACCAGTTGGCCAGCGACTGGACCGCGCCGGTGAGCTGGCGGGCCATCATCTCGGTGGCCTGCTCGAAGTCGGGCTCGGCGTCGCGGAAGCGCTTCGGCGAGTGGGCGAGCATCAGGGCGGCGATCGTCCTGCTCACCTCTTCCTGGAGCCGGGTGAACGCCTCGGCGATGTCTGGATCTGCGACGTTGCGAAACAGCAGGCGCCACGCGACGGGGCGCTCCTCGACGAAGCCCAGGAAGGCGTCGATCCCGGCGCGCAGACGCTCCTCCTCACCCTCAGCCGTCGTGATCGCGGCGGTCGCCCGGCCCAGCAGCTCGTGGACATGCATCTCCAGCAGCGCCCGCTCGAGCTCGTGCTTCGAGTCGAAGTGCTCGTAGATCAGCGCCTTGGAGACGCCGCCGCGCGCCGCGACGTCCTCCAGGGAGGCGCCGTTGAAGCCCTGTTCGGAGAAGACCTCAAGCGCGGCGGCGAGGATCGCCGAGCGCCGGTCGGCGGCCGACAGACGCCGGCGCGTACTGCCCTCAAGCTCTTCCCTGGCGGACACGGCCTCAGGGTACGTCACACTTTCCGGCTCCGATGCCGTCCGCGTCCACGGATCCGGCGGCGCCGTCGCGCCGCAACAACATCGGCACGCTCCGCATGTGCGGCGCGCTCGCCGTCCTGCTTGGGCACAGCTTCGTGCTCTCGAGCCCCGACGGGCGGACGCCGGGAGCGATCTCGGACGCTGTGGGCTCGGTGGCCGGGTTCCACCTCGGCCTGCCCGGCATCGGCCTGGCGATGTTCTTCGCGATCTCGGGCTACCTGGTCAGCGCCAGCTACCGGCGACGAGGGACGCTGATCGCTTATCTGGAGGCGCGGCTGCTGCGGATCTATCCCGCGCTCTGGGTCGCGATCGCGTTCATGGTCCTGGTCGGGATGATCCTTTCGCCGTACTCGCCGCTCGAGTACCTGAAGAGCCACAAGACGCTGGTCTACGTGGCGGGCGGCGCCAGCCTGGTGGACATGAACTACCTGCTGCCCGGCGTCTTCACCGGGAACCCCAGCGACTCGGTGAACGGATCGCTCTGGACGCTCCCGGTGGAGATGCGGATGTACCTGTTCGTCGCGGTGGCCGGCATCCTGAGCCTGCTGGGCCGACGCGCGCTGTTCAACGTCGTCGTCGCCGCGGCGTTCGCGATCGGGCTGATCTGGCCGGGCAGCCTGCCCCTGCTCTCCGACCAGAACCACGCCGAGATCGCGACCTTCTTCGTCGCCGGCTCGCTGCTTTACGTGAACCGCGACGTCCTGCCCCTGCGCGCGGCGGGGCTCGTGGCGCTGGTGGTTGCTGCCGCGGCGCTCAGCTGGACCCCGGCCTACCCGTTCGTCTTCGCCTTCGCCTTCTCCTACGGGGTGTTGCTCCTGGGCTTCACCCAGCGGGTGCGGCTGCCCGATCTCGCCGCCCGCGGTGACTTCTCCTACGGGACGTACCTGTACGCCTTCTTCGTGAGCCAGCTCTGGGTGTCGGCGTTTGGGCCGGGCAAGCCGTGGCTCGTGGCGGCCCTGACGCTGGTGACGACGCTGCCGCTTGCGATCGCCAGCTGGAGGCTGGTCGAGGAGCCGGCCCTGGGCCTGAAGGGGCGGCTGGTCCCGGCCAAACTGACCAGGCGGTCAGTTATAGTCCGCCCCAGGGATCAAGCGGCTGGCCGGAGGGCACCATGAGCGTTGCGCAAAAGGACGGGATCGAGCGTTCCTACACGGACCAGATCACCTACGAGGATCTGTACAAGCGCTGGGAGCAGGGCAACTGGTCCGCGTATGACCTCGACCTCTCGAAGGACCGGGAGGGCTGGGAGTCGCTGACTGACCTCCAGCGCGACTCGGCCCTGTTCATCTACTCGATGTTCTTCTTCGGCGAGGACTCCGTCACCGACAACCTCTCCCCCTACATCGACGCCGCTCCCAAGGAGGAGCAGAAGTACTTCCTCGCCACACAGCAGGTCGACGAGGCTCGCCACGCCGTCTTCTTCCACCGCTTCTTCGGCGAGGTGATCGGGGCGGGCGATTCGATCGCCTCGACCCTCGCGTTCACCGAGGCGCAGCTTGGCTGGGGCTACCGCAACGTCTTCGAGCGGCTCGACCGGATGGCCGACGAGCTGCGCCGTGACCGCTCGCTGCCGAAGTTCGCGCAGGCGATCACGCTCTACCACATGGTCGTCGAAGCGACCCTTGCTCAGCCGGGGCAGCACTACATCGAGGACTACTTCGCGAAGGCGGGCACGATGCCCGGGTTCTCGGCGGGGATGGCCAACGTGTCGCGCGACGAGCAGCGGCACATCGGCTTCGGCGTCAAGGTGCTCTCCGAGCTCCTGGCCGAGTCGGACGAGTGCAAGGCCGCCGTCCGCGAACTGCTCCTGGAGGTCATGCCCTACTCCCTAGCCGTGTTCGTGCCGCCGGACGGACTGAACCGCGAGTACACCCGCGCCTACGGCTTCGAGATGGAGGACATCTTCGCCTTCGGCCTGAGGTCGGTTCGCACGAAGTGGAGGGTGATCGGCTACCCGATGGAGGAGATGCCCGGCGTCCTCCCGGTGGACCCGGACCTGGCCCCGGAGGAGATCGCGGCCCGGCAGATCAGGCTGCTCGAGGCCGGGGTCATGGGCGAGCCGAACGGCACCCCGGACTCGTCGCCCGAGGTCCAGGAGATCTACTTCGACGTGATCGCCAACTCGGCCGACACGGAGGCCGTCAACGGCCGCCCCCTGACGGTCCAGTGGGACTTCTCGGACGCCGATCCCTGGCACGTCATCGTGGCCAACGGCTCGACCCGCGCCCAGGCCGGTCTGGCGAGTGACGCCGACGTGACCCTTCAGGTCAGCTGGGCCGACTGGATCAACATCGCCAAGGGCGCCGTGAATCCCAAGCGGGCCCTGCTGCAGCGGCGGCTGCGGATGAAGGGCCGGCCGCGGAGCCTGCTGGCATTCACGAAGACCTTCCCCCGCCGCAACGGGTAGCGGTCAGGCGCCGGTCGGGCGCTTTCGTCAGCTCGAGGAGGCGGTCGTGGTGGACGTGTACTCGAACTCTTCCTCGGCCCCGAAGAGCCTGTCGAGCACGGCCTTGCGCAGATCCTCGTTGAGCGCGATCGCCAGCACGGCTCCCACGATCGTCAGCAACACGAGGTTCCGGAAGGTGTGGCTCTCGCGCTTGCCTCGTAGCTGGTCGGAAGCCTCGCGAAGCGACTCCGCGGCGCTCTTCAGCTCCTTGTGCACCTTCTTGTCGTCCATCAGCTTTTTCGCCGGCGCGCCGTTGTTGACGCGGCCGTAGGCCTTCTTCGCCGAGCGGTAGGCGTCGCTGAGGTTGTCGCGCAGATCCTCGTCCTCGATCAGGCGTCGCACATAGTCGTTGTCGGCCGCCGTACGCCCGGCCTCCCAGGCTCTCTCAGTCTTCGTTCCCTTAGCCATCTAGCTTCCTCTCCTCCTACAGGTTCCTGCTCGCTTCGCGGTCGTTGAGCATATACCCGGGTCGGCCCCGGACACGCCCCGCTAGAGCGCGGCGTCGAGGGCCTGCTCGATCCGCTCGACGTAGGTGAACTCCAGGTCGCGCCGCTCGTGCTCGGGGATCTCGAGGATCTCGCCCTCGTTCCGCGCCGGGACGATCACCCGCTTGATCCCTGCGCGCTCCGCGGCCAGCGCCTTCTCCTTCAAGCCACCCACCGGCAGCACCTGGCCCGTGAGCGTGATCTCGCCCGTCATCGCCACGTCGCCGGCCACCGCGTGGCCCGCCAGGAGCGAGGCGAGCGCGGTCGCCATCGCGACCCCGGCCGAGGGGCCGTCCTTCGGGACCGCGCCCGCCGGCACGTGGACGTGTACGTCGTGCGTCGCGAACCAGTCCTCGGGCAGCTCGGGCGCCAGCTCGGCCTGGTGGCCGCGCACATAGGAGAGCGCCGCCTGAGCCGACTCGCGCATGACCTCCCCCAGCTGACCGGTGATCGTCAGCTTCCCGGTGCCCTGCATCGCCGTCGCCTCGACGAACAGGACCTCGCCGCCAACCGGGGTCCAGGCGAGGCCGGTGGCCACGCCCGGGTCCTTGGTGCGGCGGCGCTGTTCGGAGAAGTAGCGGCGACGACCCAGAAGCTCGCGGACCCGCTTGGCGGACATCGTCGCCTTCCGCTTCAGCTTGCCTTCGGCGATCTCCCTGGCGACCTTGCGGCAGACGCTCCCGATCTCGCGCTCGAGGTTCCGCACCCCCGCCTCGCGCGTGTACTCCTCGATGATCGCCCGCAGCGCCGGGGCGCCGAACGAGATCTGCCCCCGCTTCAGGCCGTTCTCGGCGATCTGCCTGGGCACGAGGTAGCGGCGCCCGATGTGGAGCTTCTCGTCGGTCGTGTAGCCCGAGAGCTGGATCACCTCCATCCGGTCGCGCAGCGGCGGCGGGACCGTCTCGAGCGTGTTGGCCGTGGCGATGAACACGACCTCGGAGAGATCGAACGGCAGGTCGAGGTAGTGGTCGCGAAACTCGGAGTTCTGCGCCGGGTCGAGCACCTCGAGCATCGCGCTCGCGGGGTCGCCGCGGAAGTCCGCGCCCATCTTGTCGATCTCGTCGATCATGAACACGGGGTTGCGCGAGCCCGCGTCGCGGAGGGCGCGGATGACCGTGCCGGGCATGGCCCCGATGTAGGTGCGCCGGTGTCCGCGGATCTCGGCCTCGTCGCGAACACCACCGACCGAGATGCGCTCGAACTCGCGGCCAAGTGCTCGCGCGATCGAGCGCCCCAGGCTGGTCTTCCCCACCCCCGGCGGGCCAACGAAGCACAGGATCGGGCCGTGTGAGTCCGGGTTCAGCGAGCGGACCGCCAGGTACTCGAGGATCCGGTCCTTCACCTTCTCCAGGTCGTAGTGGTCGGCGTCGAGCACCTCGCGAGCGTGGGCGAGCTCGAGGTTGTCGGTGGTCGAGGTGTTCCACGGGAGCTCGACCAGCCATTCGAGGTAGCTGCGGATCACGCCGTACTCCGCCGCAGCGGGAGGCAGGCGCTCGAGCCGGGTCAGCTCGCGTTCGGCGGCCTTTAGCCCGGCCTCGGGCAGCTCCGCCGCGTCGATTCGCTCGCGCAGTTCGTTGATCTCGGCCTGCTGCTCGTCGGCTTCGCCTAGCTCCTGCTGGATCGCCTTCAGCTGCTCGCGCAGGTAGTACTCGCGCTGGCCCTTGTCGATCTCGGACTGGACCTGGGTCTGGATCTTCGTACCGAGTTGGATGACCTCGAGCTCGCGGGCCAGGATCTCGGTCAGCCGCCGCAGCCGCCGCTCGACGCTCGCCTCCTCCAGAAGCGCCTGCTTCTCCTCGGTCGAGATCCGCAGCGAGCCGGCGATCAGATGGCCCAGGGCCGACGGGTCGTCGATGTTGTTGACCGCCAGCTGGAGCTCCTCGGGCAGGTAGGGGATCTGCTCGATGATCTCGCTGAAGGTGGCCTGGACGCTGCGCGTCAGCGCCTCGAGCTCGGGGGTCTCCTCGACCACGTCCGGCACCGCCTCGATCCGAGCGACGAGGTAGGGCTCCTCGGTCACGAAGTCGGTCAGGCGAACCCGCTCGAGGCCCTGGACGAGGACCCTGATCGTGCCATCGGGCACCTTCAGCATCCGAGCCACGACGCCGGCGACCCCGACGTCGAACACCTCGGTGGGCCCGGGCTCCTCCAGCTCGGGATCGCGCGACGCGACCATCGCGATCGTCCGGGCGCCGGAGAGGACGTCGTCGATCAGCTTGATCGAACGCGGCTGGCCGACGGCCAGCGGCGTCAGCGTGTCGGGAAAGGCGACCATGTCCTTGAGCGGCAGCACCGGGAGGGCGCCAGGGAGCTCGCGCTCCTCGTGATCGCGGATCGCCTGCTCGAGGTCGCTCGTGTCGACGATCTGGATGCCGCTTACCTGCTCCTCGGCCACGCCCTACTCCCCGGGGGAGATCGGGACGCGGCGAGCGGCCCCGGCGGTGGACGCGATCGGAAGCTCCACGCGCAGGACACCGTCCTCGAACGTCGCGCGGGCCTGGTCGGCCACCACGTCGGCGTTCAGCTCGACCAGGCGGCGGAATGTCCCGGCCTCGATCTCGAGCTGTTGGTAGACGCGGCCCTCGGTCTCCTGTACCGGGCGCTCGCCACTGATGACGAGCTCGCGGCCCGAGATCTCGAGCGAGATCTCCTCCATGCGGACGCCGGGCACCTCGGCCTTGACGATCGCCTTCGGGACGTCGTCGTTGCAGTAGTAGACGTCGACGCGCGGCGAGAAGCCCGAGGCCTTGCGCCCGGGCCACCACCCCTCGCCCCAGACGTCGCCGAAGAGCTCGTCCATCTCGCGGCGCATCCGCTCGAAATTGACCAGGAGGTCACGCTGGCGTGCCATCGCCGCAAGCGTAGCTTCCGGGCCACGCATGGCTCGGGGCTAGAGCTCGTAGACGGCGCCCTCGCGGGCGACCTCGACCGGGGCTCCGAACGCCTCGGAGGCCTGCTTTCGCGCCCAGACCTGATCGAGCTCGTCGGAGATGTGGGTCAGCACCGCCCGCTTGGCGCCGGCGCTGCGAGCGTGCTCACCCGCCTCCTCGGGGGTCAGGTGGCCGCGGATGCCGGTTCGCTCCGGCCGTGGGAGCGTTGCCTCGACCATCAGCAGGTCGGTGTCGCGGGCGAACTCAACAAGCTCGGGGCCGGGGCGGCAGTCGGCGCCGAAGGTGAACCGGGCGCCGGTCTCGGCCTCCTCGATCTCGACGGCGAAGGTCTGCGTGAAGTGCGGGACCTCGCCGAAGCGCAGGCGCAGCGGGCCGACCTCCGGGCGCGAGTCGGGCTCGTACTCCTCCAGGCGGAAGGCGGTGTCGATCAGGTCGTCGTTCCCCCAGGCGCTGACGACCTGGCGGAAGGTCTGGGCAGCGCCCGGTGGGGCGATCAGCCAGGGGCGCGCTGGATGCTCGGTTCCCGGCCAGGGCGGCACCGGCACCGGCTGCTGGCGAGGGGCGTAGGTGAGCGCGTAGGCGTAAGGGACGAGGTCCAGGAAGTGGTCGGCGTGCAGGTGCGAGAGCACGACCGCGTCGATCTCGGTGTAGTCGCGGCGCTGGCGGAGCTTTCCGAACACGCCGTTGCCGCAATCGAGCAGCAGCGTCGTCTTCCCGCTCTCGATCAAATAGCCGCTACAGGCACCCCCGGCGTCCTGCCAGGAGGGCGACTTGCCCAACACCGTCACCCGCATCGTGCCGATGGACTCTAGTCAGGCGGACTCGGTCAGCGGCTGGGGGTCGGGCTGGCGCAACAGAAGTGCCGGCTGGCGCGGCGGCGTGAGGCCGCCGGGCACGTCCGCCCGGAACGTCGAGCAAGGCTCGTCGAGCGCGAGCGCGCAGAGCATGCGCCGGTGAAAGAAGCAGTCCTCGCAGCTGCGCCCGTTCTTGCGGCGGCGCTTGCCCTTGACCGGGGCCACGCCGATCGCGGCGGCTACCTCGGCGGGCGGCTGTTCGACCTGGAGCACGGTTCGAGTGAACCACGCCGGGACGGTCCGCGCAGGGGGCATTCGCGCAAATCGCCAGAGTTTCTTCACAACCCGTTCACGCCGATTCACGGGCTTTGCGGGTATTCGGTTGACGGCACACAGCGTGTGCCGTCAGAGGCGTGTGAGGCGGCGAAGCCGCCGCAAGAGATGTCTCCGACAATCCCGAGCACAGCGGTCGGTTTGGCTTGGCGTCGCGCTAGACTCCCGGGCCGATGGCAACCGAGCGCACAGCCCGGCTCAGCGCGTCCCCCCCGCTTTTCCAGAACCGGTTTCTCGACTTCTTCTCGAGGATCCATCCGGTCGTCCCCGCGCTGATCTTCATCCCCGTGATCGCGGTGATGATCGTGCTCGGCGCGAACCGCGGCCAGGGCGCGGGCGAGATCGTCCTGCTGGTCCTGGCGGGACTCGCGATCTGGACCATCAGCGAGTACTGGCTGCACCGGAAGTTCTTCCACTGGGAGCCCGACAACGCGTTCGGGCGGCGAATGCACTTCATCATCCACGGCGTCCATCACGACCACCCCAACGACAAGCTGCGGCTGGTCATGCCCCCGGGCGCCAGCATCCCGCTCGCCGCGCTCTTCTTCGGCGTCTTCTGGCTGATCTTCGGGGCGCCGACGGTGTTCCCGATCTTCGGCGGCTTCATCGCCGGCTACCTGGTCTACGACTACACGCACTACTACGTGCACCACTTCGTCCCCAAGAGCGAGTTCGGCAAGCGCCTGCGCGAGCAGCACATGCGCCACCACTTCCAGGACCATCGCTACGGGTTCGGGGTCTCGACCCCGCTGTGGGACGCGGTCTTCGGCACGCTGCCCCGCAACCGCTCCGGCGAGCGCGACAGCTGATCAGTCGCCGGGCGCGAGCGCGCGCCTGAACCGCACCTCCGCGAGCTGCCCCTCCTTGGGATAGCTCCGATCGCCATTGCGTCGTGGGCCGTGGCGAACCGGACTAACACACCCACACTGTTACTCTCACTTACACACTCTTACTTCGACGTACGTGTTGGTACGTCTCAACCGAAGGGGAAACCTCGATGACTTCCAAGACCGTAGACGAGGCCGCGGGCCTGATCCGCACCCGCCTCAAGGAGCTGGACGCGGAGCGCGCCCATCTCCAGCGCGCGCTGTCCAGCCTGACCGGCGGCCGCGAGGGCAAGCGCGGGCCGGGGCGCCCGCGGGGCTCCAACTCGTCGCCGGCTCGCGGGCGCAAGCGCGGCCGCGGCCGCGGCCGCAACACCCGCTCCGACCAGGCGGTGAAGCTGATCCAGGAGAAACCGGGCATCTCGGCGTCCGAGATCGCCAAGCAGCTTCGGATCAAGCCCAACTACATGTACCGCGTCCTCGGCGACCTCCAGAAGGAGGGTCGCGTCAAGAAGGACGGCCGCTCCTACAGCGCCGCATAAACCCGCTCCCTGGACAGGGGCGCGCTGGGCGGTTAGGTTCGGCATGTACCAGGCCAAGGAGGAGAGATGTTCAACGCAGGGATTTGGAAGGCAACCGCGGTAGGCGCCACCTCGTTACTGGTCGCGGTCGCAGCCGGACCGCTCAACGCGACGGGGGCCGGAAACACGCCCAAGTGCTTCGGCAAGACGGCCACCATCGTCAAGGGCGCCGGCGACAACGACATCGTTGGGACCGGCGGCAACGACGTCATCGTGAGTGGTGACGGGACGGACACCGTCGACGGAGCGGGCGGCAACGACCGCATCTGCGCTGGTCCCAAGTTCGATGGCGTCGAGGGCGGAGCAGGCAACGACAAGATCGACGGCGGCGACAACGCCGATTCGATCGACGGCGACACCGGCATAGACGCCCAGCCCGGCGACGGCAAGGACCTGATCAGGGGCGGCAAGGGCGCCGACCGACTCGAGGGACAGGGAGAGGACGACCGCATCTTCGGCGGCGACAACAACGACCTGATCGAGGGCCAGAGCGGAACCGACTTCTGCGACGGCGAGGCAGCCGCCGACAGCGTCGATTGCGAGGAGGGACCAGGCAACTGAGTTGGAGGCGAGTCCGTCCTGGACGGGCCGCCATTCGCGATGAATCCGGAGCGCGTTCGAATCGGCGTCGAGAGCGGTGTGGCCGACGTCCGGCTCGCGCGCGCCGACAAGCACAACGCCCTCGACTGGGCGATGTTCACCTCGCTCGACGTGGCGGCGACCGACCTGGCCGCTCGCAACGACGTGCGCGCCGTCGTGATCTCCGGAGAGGGCCCAAGCTTCTGCTCGGGCCTCGACTTCCCGAGCTTCATGGCCGAGCCCTCGCGGATGGAGGCGATCTTCGAGCACCGCGAGGGCGACGCCGCCAACCTCGCGCAGCGGATCACGTATGACTGGCAACGGCTGCCGATGCCCGTGATCGCGGCCCTTCACGGCAACTGCATCGGCGGCGGCGCCCAGCTCGCGCTTGGCCCCGACATCCGGATCGCAGCGCCCGACACACGCATCTCGGTGATGGAGGTGAAGTACGGACTGATCCCCGACATGGGGCTCACCCAGACACTGCCGACGCTGGTGGGGCTGGACGTCGCCAAGGAGCTGATCTTCACCGGCCGGTTCGTCGAGGCGGAGGAGGCGCTTCGGATCGGTCTTGTCACGCGCGTCTCGGACGACCCGCACCGCGCGGCGAACGAGCTGGCACGAAAGATCGCGGCGCGGTCGCCGGACGCGATCCGCCACGGCAAGCGGTTGCTGAACGAGGCGGCACGGGCCCGCTCGGAGGAGGCGCTAGCGCTCGAGGAAACGCTTCAGCGCGAGCTGCTGGGCTCGCCGAATCAGATCGCCGCGGTCACCGCCGCGATGACCAAGGAGCCAGCCGAGTTCACCGACCCGGAGGCCTAGAGCAGGCCCATGCCCGCGACGGCCTCGCGCTCCTCGTTCAACTCGGCCGCGGTCGCGTCGATGCGCTCGCGCGAGAAGTCGGTGATCTCCAGCCCCTCGACGATCGAGTACTCGCCCCCGGCGCACGTGCACGGGTAGCCCGAGATGATGCCCTCGGCGACGTCGTAGGAGCCGTCGGCCGGCACACCCATCGAGACCCAGTCGCCGTCCGCGGTGCCCCGGACCCAGTCGCGGACGTGGTCGATCGCGGCGTTCGCCGCCGAGGCCGCGCTCGAGGCGCCGCGCGCGTCGATGATCGCAGCACCGCGCTTGGCCACGGTGGGGATGAACTCCTCGGCGATCCAGACCTCGTCGTCGACCGTGTCCCATGCCGACTCGCCCTTCACCTTCGCGTTCACCAGGTCCGGGTACTGAGTGGTCGAGTGGTTGCCCCAGATCGTCATGTTGGTGACGTCGGTGATCGCCGCGCGCGTCTTGTTCGCCAGCTGGGCGATCGCCCGGTTGTGGTCGAGGCGGAGCATCGCGGTGAAGCGCTCGTTGGGCACGTCGGGCGCGTTGGCCATCGCGATCAGCGCGTTGGTGTTGGCCGGGTTCCCGACCACGAGCACCTTGATGTCGTCCGCGGCCCCAGCGTTGATCGCCTCGCCCTGAGGCTTGAAGATGCCGCCGTTCGCCTCCAGCAGGTCCGAGCGCTCCATGCCGGGCCCGCGGGGGCGGGCGCCCGACCAGGAGGCCGATGTTGGCAGCCGTCGAAGGCGTCGGCCGGGTTGTCGTGGATGTCGATGCCCGGCGAGCAGGGGGAAGGCGCAGTCATCCAGCTCCATCGCCGTCCCCTCGGCGGCCTTGACGGCGTCGGGGATCTCGAGCAGCTTCAGGCGCACGGACGTGTCGGCGCCGAGCATCTCGCCGGCCGCGATCCGGAACAGCAGCGCGTAGCCGATCTGCCCGGCGGCGCCGGTGACGGTGACGTTCACGGGGGTGCTCAAGTCAGTTCATCTCCTTCTGAAGGTTCTCGTCGATGGCGGCCAGGAACTCCTGAGTCGTGAGGTGGTCCTGGCCCTCGCCCACGAGCAGGGCGAGGTCCTTGGTCATGTTCCCGCTCTCGACCGTCTCGACGCACACGCGCTCGAGCGTCTCGCCGAACTCCGAGACCTCCGGGGTCTCGTCCATCCGGCCGCGGGCCTGCAGGCCGCGGGTCCAGGCGAAGATCGACGCGATCGGGTTGGTCGAGGTGGGATTGCCCTTCTCGTGCTCGCGGAAGTGGCGCGTGACCGTGCCGTGCGCGGCCTCGGCCTCGACGGTCTTGCCGTCGGGCGTCATCAAGACGCTCGTCATCAGTCCAAGCGAGCCGAAGCCCTGGGCCACGGTGTCGGACTGGACGTCGCCGTCGTAGTTCTTGCAGGCCCAGACGTAGCCGCCCTCCCACTTCAGGGCGGCGGCGACCATGTCGTCGATCAGGCGGTGCTCGTAGGTCAGGCCCGCATCGTCGAACTCGGACTTGAACTCGGAATCGAAGATCTCCTGGAACAGGTCCTTGAAGCGCCCGTCGTACGTCTTCAGGATCGTGTTCTTGGTCGACATGTAGACCGGGAGCCCGCGGTCGAGGCCGTACCGGAGCGAGGCGCGGGCGAAATCGCGGATCGAGTCGTCGAGGTTGTACATCGCCATCGCGACACCGCTGGAGGGGAAGTCGAAAACGTCGATCTCGATCGGCTCCCCTTCATCCTGGGGAGTGAACGTGAGGGTCAGCTTCCCCTCGCCCGGGATCAGGGTGTCCTCGGCCCGGTACTGATCGCCGAAAGCGTGACGGCCGATGATGATCGGCTTCGTCCAGCCGGAGACGAGGCGCGGGATGTTCGAGATCACGATCGGCTCGCGGAAGATCACCCCGCCGAGGATGTTGCGGATCGTCCCGTTCGGCGAGCGGTACATCGCCTTCAGCCCGAACTCCTCGACCCGCGCCTCGTCGGGCGTGATCGTCGCGCACTTGACGCCGACCCCGTGCTCCTTGATCGCGTTCGCCGCGTCGACCGTGATCTGGTCGTCGGTGGCGTCGCGGCTCTCGATCCCGAGGTCGTAGTACTCGAGCTCCAGGTCGAGGTAGGGAAGGATCAGCTGCTCCTTGATGAAGGCCCAGATGATCCGCGTCATCTCGTCGCCGTCGAGCTCGACGATTGGGTTTTTGACTTCGATCTTTGCCATGAGGACGGGCGATGCTATCGGCGCACCCGAGCCGGCGGGCCCCGCCTGAGCAGCTCTTGCGGCATAGCCGCGCACCCGGCTGCGAGAATGCCGCGAATGGCAACGGTCGAGCGCTCGGACGGCGGCGTAACCCACGAGGTCTTCAACCAAGCGCCCCCGCTGGAGGGCTACAACGTCTTCGAGGCCGACACGGTCCTGACCGAGGCCGTCGCGCGCGAGGGCGCCGAGTGGGCGCACGGACGGCTTCGCGAGCTGGGGGCGATCGCGGGCCGGTCGGACGTGATCGAGCTGGGGCGGCTCGCCAACGAGAACCCGCCACGCCTGAGGACGCACGACCGCTTCGGCAACCGCGTCGACGAGGTCGAGTTCCATCCCGCCTGGCACGAGCTGCTGAGGATCGGCGTCGCGCACGGCATCCACGCCGCGCCGTGGCAAGAGCCCGGCGTCGGCGCTCACACCGCAAGGGCGGCGGCCGCGATGCTCCTGACTCAAGCCGAGGCCGGTGTGATGTGCCCGATCTCGATGACCTACTCGGCGATCCCGGCGCTTCGGACCCAGCCCGAGCTGGCGCAGGAGTGGGAGCCGCGGTTCGGCTCGCTCTCCTACGACGAGCGCCTGGTGCCGGCCATCGACAAGAAGGGCGCGCTGTGCGGGATGGGCATGACCGAGAAGCAGGGAGGCTCGGACGTCCGCGCGAACACGACCACCGCCCGCCCGCTGAACGGCGGCGGGCCTGGCGCCGAGTATGAGCTGACCGGCCACAAGTGGTTCATGTCGGCCCCGATGTGCGACGCGTTCCTGGTCCTCGCGCAGGCCGACGGCGGCGTCTCGTGCTTCCTGATGCCGCGGTTCCTGCCCGACGGCGAGCGCAACCGGATCCGCATCCAGCGGCTGAAGGACAAGCTGGGGAACCGCTCGAACGCCTCCTCGGAGGTCGAGTTCGCGGGCGCGTGGGCCCGCCTGGTCGGCGAGGAGGGCCGCGGCGTCCGCACGATCATCGAGATGGTCAACCACACCCGCCTGGACTGCGCGGTGGGGTCGGCGGCCGGGATGCGGTTCGGCACGGCGGCCGCGATCAACCACACGTCGCACCGGTCGGCGTTCGGCAAGACGCTGGTCGACCAGCCGTTGATGCGAAACGTGCTGGCGGATCTGGCGGTCGAGTCCGAGGCCGCGACGATCTCGTCGCTACGCCTGGCCCGTGCCTACGACGAGTCGATCGCCGGCGACGAGCAGGCGACCGAGCTGAAGCGCGTCGCGAACGCCGTCCTCAAGTACTGGATCTGCAAGCGGGGGCCCTCCCACGCCGTCGAGGCGCTCGAGTGTTTCGGCGGCAACGGCTTCGTGGAGGAGTCGGGAATGCCGCGGATGTACCGCGAGAGCCCGCTGGCCTCGATCTGGGAGGGCTCGGGCAACGTGCAGTCGCTCGACGTCCTGCGGGCGATGGCGCGAACCCCGAAGGCGGTCGAGGCCTTCTTCGCGGAGGTCGACGAGGCGGCCGGCTCGGACCCGCGCCTGGACCGCTTCGCTGCCGAGCTTCGCGACGAGCTCACCGACCTCGACGAGATCGAGACGCGGGCGCGGCGGGTCGTCGAGTCGATGGCCCTTGCGCTTCAGGGATCGCTGCTGGTCCGCTACGGCGACCCCGCGGTCGCCGACGCCTTCTGCGCGTCGCGCCTGGAGGGCGACGGCGGCCGCGCCTTCGGCACCCTGCCCAAGGGCGTCGACTTCGGGCGGATCATCGCGCGGCACTCGCCGGCCGCCTAGCGATCGGAGCCTGCCGCGCCACCCGCCGCGGCACGTGGGTCGAGTCGGGCCCTGGCTATCCGGTGAGGGCGGTGATCAGCGCGACGGCGACGCCGGCGCCGAGGGCGAGCCCGGCGAGGTTCGCGAGCGTGATCCACGCACCGCCCAGACGGCGGGCCTGCGCGTTGTCCGGCTCCAGTATGAGCAAACGTTCATACATAGGCGCGGAAAGTACACCGCACGCGTCGGACCTAAACCTGGTTCTGTCGGTTTTTCGCAGTTTGCGGGCGTTTCCCACCGCCCCACGTCTCAGGCGATCCACCGCTCGTCCAGGCGGCGGACGACGGCCTCGCTCAACCGCACCGCGTCGGCGACGCTGCCGAAGTCGACCCGCTCGGGCGTATCCGTCGGCCAGTGGTAGTTGGCCGGCTGCTTGAGGTGGGTGATCGAGGCCAGCGACGCGCACGCATAGCCGCCGGCGAGGGCGATCGACCCGTCGGTCGCGTTGCGAAGCCGCAGGCCCGGATACAGGTCGATGCCCAGCTCCTCGGCCACGCCGTCGACCAGCTCGAGCGCCGGCGCCGGGTACTCGCGCATGCCGCGCATGCCCTCGCCGCGCAGGACGCAGAGGTGGGGTGAGCCGACGGTGTCGACGCTGAGGACGAACGTCGAATCGACCGGGAGCTCGCCGAAGTGGCGCCGGCCAAACGCCTCCATGCCCTCGCACAGCCCTTCCTCGGAGGTCGAGACAAGCAGCACGCGGGTCCGCTCGGTTGGCCGGGCGGCGAGCGCTCTGGCGACCGCCACCAGGACGGCGACACCCGTGGCGTTGTCGTTGGCGCCAGGCACGACCCGCCGCAACCCGATGTCGGCCATGGCGGCCGCGAAGCCAGCCGAGAGCACGACGCCGGCCTTGGTCAGCAGCCGGCTGCCGAGCAGCGAGCCGGCGGCTACCGCGGCCGGGCCGCCGATGATCGGCCACATCAGCGGCGGGCTGGTGTTGGCGTGCTCGATCAGGCCCAGCGCGGTCGGCCAGCTCGGGGATCGCCGGGTGAAAGATAAGCCCCGAATGGGCAGCGTCGTGGTGGGCGACCAGCACGACCGTGCGCTCGGCGTCGTCCGGGCCGACGGCGGCGAGGACGTTCGACGCCTCGCGCTTGGGAAGCGCCTCGCGCAGGTGTCGCCGCCCGGGCGGCATGTCGGTCGCCGCCGCGTAAGAAGCCGCCGCCCCCACCAGGGTGCCGGTGAGGCGGTGTCCGCGCAGGGCCGCCAGCCCGCCCAGCGCACCCGCCGCCCCGGCCAGGCCAAGCGGCCACCAGAAGGTGTTGTGAAGGCGCTCGGTCTCGATCTCGGCCCGCGCGCCCTCGCCCGCGAGCCGCTCGACGACCCACTCTGCCGCCTGCCGCTCGCCGGGCGAACCGCTCTCGCGCTCGATCGCGCTGAGGCCGGCCACCAGGTCCCGAAGCCACCCCTGGTCCAGGTGCGGATCGCCGTGTGGTGTCTCGTCAGCCGCCATCGAGCGGGGCACCCTAGCGGGCCGAGGCGCACCTCCCCGTACGATCCGTCCATGCCCGCGCGCAGTGCGATCAAGCTCTTCAGCTTCCGGGGGATCCGGGTCGGCGTCGACTACACCTGGTTCTTCGTCCTGTTCCTGGTGATCCTCTCCCTCTCGGGCTTCTACAAGGACGTGCTCGGCGCCGAAGAGGAGGCGATCGGCCCCTACGCCCTGGCGGTGGTCAGCGCCCTGGCGTTCTTCGGCTCGATCCTGCTGCACGAGATGGGGCATGCGGTCGTTGCATTGCGCGAGGGGATCGGGATCACCGAGATCACCCTCTGGCTCTTCGGCGGCGTCGCCCGGATGAGCCGCGACACCGACTCTCCCGGCGCCGAGTTCCGGATCGCCGTCGCCGGGCCGGTCGTGACCCTGCTGATCGCGATCGCCTGCCTGGGCATCGGCTTCGTGGCCGGCGGCGACGAGTTCTGGGACGCGGCGCTGTTCAACGCGGACACCGGCGTCTCGGGTGCCCTCGCGGTCGTCGCGTGGGTCGGGATCATCAACCTGTTCGTCCTCGTCTTCAACCTGATCCCGGCGTTCCCGCTGGACGGGGGGCGCATCGCCCGCGCCATCGCGTGGCGGGTCACCGGCAACCGGGCGAAGGCGACGCGCTTCGCGGCCACGCTCGGCCAGGGCTTCTCCTACCTCTTCATCGCCATCGGCATCCTCCTGGCCTTCCAGGGGGACCTGATCAGCGGCATCTGGCTGGTGCTCGTGGGCTTCATCCTCGGCTCCGCGGCGCGCGGCGCGGTGGTCCAGACCGAGCTCTCGAGCCGGATCGAGGGCATCACCGTCGCCGACGTGATGGACGCCGAGCCGGTGGCCATCCCCGAGGACGCCAGCGTCGAGCGGGCCCTCGACGAGTTCTTTCTGCGCTACCGCTGGCCCTGGTTCCCGGTGGTCGACACCGCGCAACGCTTCCTGGGCCTCCTCCAGCGAGGGGCCGCCGACGCGGTGCCGGCTGGGCGGCGGGACACCGCCATGGTCAGCGAGTTCCTGACCCTCGACCGCGACGGGGCGCTGCGCGTGCCCTTGGACACGCCGATCGAATCGCTCCTCGGCAACGAGAGCCTGCGGCGGCTGGGCGGCCTGGCCGCGGTCGACGCCGAGGGCCGGCTGCGCGGCGTGATCACCGCCGAACAGGTCGGGCGGGCGCTCCGCAACGCCCTCGCCGACGGCTGAGCCACCCCGGGCGTCTCGCTCGATTCCAAGTCCCACGGTCGGATTTAGGGCGGGCAAAGCCGTTCACTAGGATCGGCTCATGCCCCGTCACGACGTGCTGGTGATCGGTGCCGGCCTCGCCGGACAGCGAGCGGCGTTGGCCGCCGCCGAGGAGGGCGTGTCGGTTGGGATCGTCTCGAAGGTCCACCCGGTCCGCTCGCACTCGAACGCCGCCCAGGGCGGGATCAACGCGGCGCTCAACCCCGAGGACTCCTGGGAGTCACACGCCTTCGACACGGTCAAGGGCTCGGACTACCTGGGCGATCAGGACGCGATCGAGGTGATGTGCCGCGAGGCGCCGGAGGAGATCATCCACCTCGAGCACCTCGGCGTCCCGTTTCACCGGAACGAGGAGGGCAAGCTCGGCACGCGGGCGTTCGGGGGCGCCTCGCAGGCCCGCACCTACTACGTCGCCGACATCACCGGCCAGGCGATCATGCACGTCCTCTACGAGCAGCTGATGAAGCACGCCGCCCAGGTAGACCGCTACGAGGAGTACTTCACGACCAACCTCGCGATCAACGCCGACGGCGAGTGCGTCGGTGCCCTCCTGCGCAACATCCGCGACGGCTCGATGGAGCTGTTCGAGGCCAAGAACGTGATCCTGGCGACTGGCGGCAACGGCCAGATCTGGCACCCGACCACGAACGCGCTGATCTGCACCGGCGACGGGATCGCGATGGCGTACCGGGCGGGCGCGCCGCTGATGGACATGGAAATGATCCAGTACCACCCGACGACGCTGGCGCGCAAGGGTTTTCTGATCACCGAGGGGGCGCGGGGCGAGGGCGCGCACCTGCTGAACGCGGACGGCGAGCGCTTCATGGAGAAGTACGCGCCGAACAAGATGGAGCTGGCGTCGCGCGACGTCGTCTCCCGCGCCGAGCAGACCGAGATCAACGAGGGCCGGGGGTTCGATGATGGCACGGTCGCCCTCGACATCACGGTCGTGCCGCGCAAGCGCATCCACGAGGCCCTGCGCGAGATCGTGCTCGTCGGACGCGACTTCGCCGGGGTCGACATCACGCGCGAGCCGATCCACATCAAGCCGGGCAACCACTACACGATGGGCGGCGTCAAGACCGACATCCATGGAGCGACCTCGATCCCCGGCCTCTACGCGGCGGGCGAGGTCGCCTGCGTTTCGGTTCACGGCGGCAACCGGCTGGGCGCCAACTCGCTGCTCGACACGCTGATCTTCGGGCGCCGGTCCGGGGTCCACGCCGCGGCGCGCGCCAAGGTCACGACCCCCCGGGCGGCCCCTAAGTCACAGCTAGCCGACGAGGAGTCGGGGCTGGCGGAGATCAGCTCCCGGGAGCCCGGTTCGGGCCGACGGGTATCGGAGATCAAGCGCGAGCTCGGCGACACGATGGACAAGTACGTAGCTGTCTTTCGCGACGAGGAGGGCATCAAGCAGGCGCTCGAGATCGTCCAGCGCCTGAAGCAGGAGTCGACTAAGGCCTACATCGACGACCGCGGCGCCGTCTTCAACCAGGACCTCCTCGGCGCGGTCGAGCTGGGCTTCATGCTCGATTGCGCCGAGTGCAGCTGCCTCGGGGCGCTGCACCGCACCGAAAGCCGCGGCGCCCAGTACCGAACCGACTTCCCCGAGCGAAACGACGAGGAATGGCTGAAGCACATCGACCTGACCATGAACGGAGACGGCCCCGACATCTCCTACTCGGAGGTCACGATGACCCAATGGGAGCCGCAGGAGCGGACCTACTAGGCGGGTAGGCTGACGACGATGGCCGACTACACCCTCAAGGTCCGCAGGTACCAGCCGGAGGCCGAGGCCGACGACGGGGGCGCCGCCGGCCCGTACTGGCAGGAGTTCGACGTCGAGCTCGACCCCACCCTGTCGGTCCTCGACGGCCTGCTCCAGGCCAAGGACGACGAGGACGGCTCGCTCGGCGTCCGCTGCTCGTGCCGGGCCGCGATCTGTGGCTCCTGCGGGGTCAAGATCAACGGCCAGTCCACCCTCGCCTGCCTGACCCAGATCGGAGAGGCCCACGAGGCGGCGAACCGAATGCCGACCGGAAACGGCAACGGTGACGCCTCCCCGGCGCCGATCGTGGTCGAGCCGATGGGAAACATGCCCGTGATCAAGGACCTGGTCACGGACATGGAGTCCACTCACTGGACGAAGATCCGCCGGGTGACCCCGTGGCTCCTCGACGACGGCGATCCACCGGAGCGCGAGCGCGTCGTCGAGCCCGAGTCGATGGTGGACATCACCCAGACGATCGCCTGCATCCAGTGCGGCGCCTGCGTCTCGGCGTGCCTGTCGATGGAGTCAGACCCCGACTTCATCGGCCCGGCGGCGCTGGCCAAGGCTTACCGGTTCGTCGGCGATCCTCGCGACGCCGAGAGCCGCGAGCGGCTCTGGGACCTCTCCCAGGACCCGCACGGGATCTACGACTGCACCCACTGCTTCGCGTGCATCGACGCCTGCCCGAAGGGCGTCGCGCCGATGGACCAGATCATGCGCCTGCGCCGGGCGGCTTCGGGAGACGAGGAGATCGTCGACCGGAACAACGGCGCCAACCACGAGCACGCTTTCGTCAAGATCATCGAGAAGAAGGGCACGCTCGACGAGTCGCTCCTGCTCCAGGAGTCCTACGCCCCGGGTGTCAAGCGCAAGCTGCTCCCGCGACCGGCCGCGATCAAGGGCCTGCTGGCGTCGATGCCGACCGCCGTACGCGGCATCCGCACCGGCAAGATGCGCTCGCTCTCGAAGCTGATCCCGGGCGTCCATCACAAGCTGCCCGGCGACTCGCAGGACCACGTCAAGCGGATCTACGAGCACGCCGAGGAACACCGGACCGAGCTCAACCTCTACATCACCGGCGAGGAAGAGATCGAACCGGAGCCAGACGAGGAGGAGCTCACACAACCGGAGGTTTCCCCCGGGCCGAAGGGGAACGAATGAAGCTCGCGTATTGGCCCGGCTGCGTATCGCGCGGGTTCACCCCCGAGCTCCATGGCTCGATGGCGCTCGTCGCCGAGCGGCTGGGCATCGAGCTGGTAACCCTCGACCGCGCGAACTGCTGTGGCGCCGGCGTCATCGCCGAGCACAACCAGGAGCTGGCCGACACGCTGAACGCCCGCACCTTCGCGCTCGCCCAGACCACCGGGCTGGCGATGATGAACATCTGCTCGACCTGCCAGGGCGCCCAGTCGGAATGCAAGCAGCGCCTTGACGCCGACTCGGCCTACCGCGCCCACATCAACGAGGTGCTCTCGGGCGAGGGCCTCTCCTACGAGAAGGACAAGGACGGGTTCACCAACAAGAACTTCCTCTGGGTCCTGGTGGAGGACATCGGCCTCGAGACCTTGAAGGCGCGCGTCAAGCGGCCGCTCACTGGCCTGCGCGTGGGCCCGTTCTACGGCTGCTACATCGTCAGGCCCAAGCACCGGCTGGGCTATGACGAGCATCCCGACCGCGACCTCTACCTGGAGCACGTGATCGACGCGCTCGGCGGAGAGGTCGTGGAGTACGACGGAGCCCGAAAGTGCTGCGGCTTCCCCGTGATCACGATGAACCGCCAGACGTCGCTGCGCCAGGCGGGCACCCACTTGGGCGACGCGCTCGACGCCGGCGCCGACTGCCTGGTGACCCCGTGCCCTCTGTGCCACCTCAACCTCGACATGCAACAGCCCGAGGCCGAGAAGGTCGTGGGCCGCGATCTGGGCCTCGCCGTCCTTCACCTGCCCCAGCTGGTGGGGCTCGCCCTCGGCTTCGAGCCGAAGGAGCTGGGCATGCCCAAGCACATCGCCTCGACCGATTGGGTGTCGGGCAGGCTCGCCGGCACCGTCCCCGCCTAGCGGCGTCCGCGCTATCTTCTCGCGCCGATGACCGACCAGCCGATCGACATGTCCGAGGTCCCGCCGGTCCCGCCCGAGGTCGAGCAGGCCGCCATGCTGGGCAACACGCGGGACGCGGTGAACCTCTACATGAAGTTCACGGACGTCGATGAGCAGACGGCCCGCGCGGTCGTCGCAGAGCTCGCCGGATAGGCCTCAGCCCCGTGCGCCGCCGGGCGCCTCGCTGTCGGGCTCACTGTCGGCGCTCATGCGCCGCTCGATCCAGTTCGCCCCGACCGTGTCGGTGAGGCCATGGGCGATGATCGACGCGAGGATCGCGAACGCCGCGATATCGAAGACCAGGGTGCCGTTGGCCACGGGCTCGCGGAGCACGAACAGGGCGAACAACATCGAGGCCACTCCCTTCGGCCCGAACCAGGCAATGAACAACTTGTGCGGCCGCGGCATGCCGGTCCCGGCGAGGGCGCCCATCACCGCCGCCGGCCGGGCGATCAGCAGGGCGAACGGGATGAACACGACGAGCGGCAGGATCGAGCCGTCGAAGCCGCTGCTGACGATGATCGCGCCGAAGACGAAGAACGTCAGCACCTGGAAGATCGTGCTGACGTTCTCGGAGAAATCCGCGAACCGCTCCGTGATCGAGTGCTCGCTTGCCCCCAGCGCGATCCCCGCGACGAAGGCGGCGACCAGGCCGTTGCCGAACGTGACATCGGACAGGCCAAACGCCGCGAGGCCGATCCCGACCGCGTAGATGCCCTCGTAGCGGTCGGTGATGCCACCCGGGACGTGGTGGTGCAGGCGCCCGCCGGCAAGTCCAAGCGCGACTCCGATCAGGGCGCCCACCGCGGCCTCGCCGGCGAGCTCGAGGGCCTCGGAGCCCGCGTCCCCGCCGGGGGTGGCAAGGACCAGGAAGAAGAGGACAAACGGCAGCGCCAGCCCGTCGTTCAGCCCCGACTCCAGGTTCAGCGTGTGGCGGATCACCTGGGGCACGCGCTTGGCGGCGAGAAGCGTGGAGGTGACGACCGGGTCGGTTGGCGTCAAGACGGCTCCCAGCAGGAACGCCTCGGCCCAGCTCAGGGACGGGAACAGCAGCTTCGCCCCCAGCGCAAGCAGGGCGAGGGTGACGGGCAGCGCCAGGACCAGCGCTCTCGCCGCCGGCCCCCAGTGCCGGCTCAGCAGCTCGCGCTCGACGACGAGCCCGTCGGAGACGAGGGTGAGGATCAGCGCCAGCTCGATCAGCTCCACCACGCCGGCGTCGGACACGTCGACGCTGACGACGCCTGCCTCGGCGAGGACCACGCCCAGGACGACCGACAGCACCGAGCTCGAAAGCACGGTGCCGTGCATCAGGCCCGACAGCGCCGCCGCCAGCGTCAGCAGGCAGCCGACGATCAGCAGCGCCTCGCCGAAGCCGATCTCCATCGAGTCCTTATACGGGAGCCTTCGGCGCTGCGGCCAGCGCCTCCAGCTCCGCGACCACCTGTGCGGCGCCGGGCCGCTCCGCCGGTTCGCGGCGCAGCATCCGCGCGATCAGGTCGGCGAGCTCCGCCGGCACGCCGGCGGGCAACGCTGCCGGCGCGGTGGTGAGCTGGGGGAACCTGACGTTGGCGTCCTCGCTGTCGCGGGCGGCGCGGGATCGCGGGAACGGCCGCCGTCCGGCCAGGCAGCGGTGAAGCGTCGCGCCCAGGCCCCACACGTCGGCGGGCGAGGAGACGCGCCCCCGCCACCCCTTCACCCCGGTCTGCTCGGGGGCGAGGTAGGCGTCGGTGCCGACGACCCCGCGCACGCGCTCGACCCGGTCGAGCGAGCGCGCGACGCTGAGGTCGAGCAGCCGGGGCGGATCGGCGACCACGACGTTGCTGGGCTTCACGTCCAGGTGGGCCACCCCGCGATCCTCGACGTGCGCGAGCGCCTCGGCCAGGGGCCGCGCGATCGCCGCAACCCGGCCCGGGTCCATCGGGCCGTCCTCGCGCGAGAGTGCGCGCAGCGACGGGCCCTCGATGTGTTCCAGTAGGAGGTGCGGTCGCGGGCCGTCGAGGACCGCGTCGAGGGCCTTGACCACGCTCGGGTGCGAGAGCCGTGCAAGCAACTCGGCCTCCCGCTGGAGCGCCCGCAGCGAGCGGTCGTCAAGGCGGTCGGGCCGCAGGATCTTCGCCACCGCGGGGCCACCAAGCTCGTCGTCGGCGACCAGCAGCACCTCGAAGCGCTTGCCGCCTCCGAGTTCGGCGAGCACCGTGCGGCCGGGGACCAGGACATCGCCCTCGCGAAGGCCCCAGCCGAGCCTGGACCGGCTCACGAGGTCCAATCGGCTTCCCGCCCGCAGCGCACGAGCCCGCGGTTCTGCCCGGCGCCCGGATACGGAGCTTCCGCGTCGCGGACGTAGCCGCCCTCGGCGCTCGTGGCAGCGATCGCCCCCAGGTGGGCCACCGAGTCGGCGCCCAGGATCCGTCCCGCGAAGGGTGGCTCCTCCACCGCAGCCGCCAGGGTCACCGTCGTCCTCTCGTCGAGGGCGAGTCTCCCGGCCGGCCAGAACGGCGCCGTCCCGCGATAGTCGAGGTTGCCCGGCAGCTCGGCCTGGAACCCGGGCGCCGACAGCGACAGCGGCCTCGTCGCGTCGTACTGGAGCGACAGGTGCCAGTCCCCGGCCGGCAGCTCCAGCTCGATCGTCGCGGTGGCGCCGTTCTCGATCGTCGCCTGGGGCGACCAGTCGGTCACCTCCCCCCGAACCGTGTGCTCCGGGGCGGCCACCCCGCCCGAGAACGGCTGGTCCGCCCGGCAACGCAGCGGCCCGGTGGGCTCCGGCCCCGTCTCGGCAGGCTCGCGGCTCCTGACGTTTCCCGAAGCGCGCCACAGCACATAGGAATCGGTCTCCACGACGGGCTCATACGAGCTCGGCGGCCCGCTGGCATAGGCCGCCCGCGTCGTCAGCACGTAGGGGAACCGCGCGAGCTTCTCGGCCTCGACCGAGTCGAAGTCGAACTTCGAGGCCACCTGCTCGAGCTCGAAGTTGGGCTTCACGAAGTACGGGTCATAGAAGTTCCGCACGTGGGTGAACGGCTTCGACCCGCGCAGCGAGTACAGGACGAAGTTGTCCCGGCCCAGGAACAGCAGCGACTCACCTTGGACCTCCGACCGGATCTCCGCCAACTCCTCCATGTGGTCCTCGGGCCCAACCGGCGCCTGCCGCAGGATCAAGAAACTCGAGAGGGCGGCCCCAAGTAGGAATACGGCGGCGATCAGCGTGTAGGCCCCCCTGCGCGTCGCTGCCAGAAGTCCGCCGAGTGCCATCAGGGTGATGAGGGGAGCGGCGACCGCCAGGGCCTTGGCGGACGTGTAGACGGTGCCGTAGCCGCGGGCTCCGACGTAGATCACGATCGCGGCGCCAAGGGCGGCGGGGACTGACCAGCCGTTGGCGCGGATCCAGCGGGGGGTGCCGAGGGCGAGCGCGGTGAATGCCAGAAGGGCGCCCGCGTAGAAGACGAGCGCGGGGAGGCTGCTGGCGGCGGCGCTCAGGCGGAACTCGCTGGTGGGCCAGAGCCCCAGGGCTTCGAGCGGCGAGATCTGACCCGGGAGGTTGCCCAGGCCGCCATCGTTGGCCCGGTCGGGGTCGAGGGCGCGGAAGTCGGCGAACTCGCGGAGGCGGTCGAGGTCGGTCACGACCAGGACCAGGACGACGGCCACGGCCACCGCGACGGGGCCGGCGGCCGCCCTCGCGATGCGAGCGAGGTTGCGCCGCGTCGTACGGCTTCGGATCAGCTCGACGGCGCCCCAGGCCAGCGCCGTACCGGCGAGCCACGCTAGCCCGGGGAAGCTGTAGACGTAGATCGTGCCGCCGGCCAGCAGGCCCAGCACGGCCCCGTCGCGCGCGCGCTCCACGCGCGGCAGCCACAGCGCGAAGGCCAGCAGGAACAGGGCCATGATCGGCTCCTTGAACGCCTCCTGGGCCAGGTAGGCGGCGATCAGGTACGGGAGCGCGGTCGCCGCGGCGGCCAGCGTGCGCCATCCGAAGCTCAGCCGCTCGAGCGCGCCGAAGGCGAGCAGCGCGGTCAGCACTCCGATAGCGAGCGTCAGCCCGGCGAAGGCTTCGATCAGGCCGGTGCCAAGGAGGTCGGCGAGGCCGGCCACCAGCGCGTGGGGGCCAAGCGGATAGCCCTGGTCGATCAGGACCGGCTCGGGCTTGAACCCCTCGTCGATCCACGACGCCATCAAGAGGTGGGACGCCATGTCGTCGTTCACGAGGCCCACACCGAGGATGCCCGACCCGGCCCGCCGCGATGAAGGGGAGCGAGGCGACGAGCGCCGTCAGGGCGGCAGCGGGCATGCCGGCGGCAAGGAAGCCACCCAGCCCCCGCGGGCGTCGAAGGAGCAGCACGGCGCAGGAGGCCACCGTCACGCCGGCCAGCGCCACGGCCACTGGAGTCGCGCCGTCGGCGAGACCGGTCGCGATCCCTGCCGTCGCAAGCAGCAGCGCCAGGCCGGCCGGGGCCGCGAACCACGAGGGCTCGCGCCGTCCCGCGAGCGAGAGGACGGCCAGCCCCACCACGACCGACGCCGCGACGATGACCGCGAGCGATGCGTAGGCGCCGATCACGGCGGCGGATCGTAGATCACGTTCGTTGAAGCCCTGGGTAGCCCATCGACTACCTCAGGCTTCAGCGAGCGGGCGCCGCGGCGTCAGCCGGCGAGCGCGGCGGCGGCCTCGGGGACTCGCACGAGATCGCGCTCGTGCAGGAGCTCGGCGACCTGCACGGCGTTCGTGGCCGCCCCCTTTCGGAGGTTGTCGCCGACGATCCAGAGGTTGAGGGCGCGCTCGTGCGAGGGGTCGCGGCGGATCCGGCCGACCAGTACCTCGTCGCGCCCCGCCGCGTCGATCGCCAGCGGGTAGACGCCCTCGCCCGGCGCATCCATGACGACGACGCCGGGCGCCTCGGAGAGCAGCTCGCGGCACTCCTCGGGCGAGAGCGGCCCGGACGTCTGGACGTTCACGGACTCCGAATGGCCGGTGACAACGGGGACCCTGACGCAGGTGGCCGAGATCCGAAGCTCGTCCTCGGAGACGCCCAGGATCTTGCGCGTCTCGGCCATGACCTTGCGCTCCTCGGTGGTGTAGTCGTCGCCGTCCGTGAAGGCCTCGACCTGCGGGACGACGTTGAAGGCGACCTGGTGGGGGAAGACCTCGGCGGTCGGCTCGTCGCCGTCGAGGACCGCGCGCGACTGCGCCTTCAGCTCCTCGATGGCGTTGCGCCCGGTGCCCGAAACCGACTGATAGGTCGAGACCACCAGCCGCTTGATCCCCACCGCCCGGTGGATCGGCGCCAGGGCGACGACCATCTGCATCGTGGTGCAGTTCGGGTTCGCGACCAGGCCCTGGTGCTCGGCCGCCGCGTCGGGGTTCACCTCGGGGATCACCAGCGGGACGTTCTCGTGCATGCGGAAGAAGGAGGTGTTGTCGACGACGACCGCGCCGGCTTCGATGATCCGCGGGGCCCACTCGGAGCTGACCGCTCCGCCCGCCGAGGAGAGCACGATGTCGAGGCCCTGGATCGACTCGGAGTCGAGCACGCGGACCTCGACCTCGTCGGCGCCGAAGCGAACGCGCTTGCCGGCCGAGCGGGCAGAGGCCAGCGGGACCAGCTCCGACACCGGGAAGTCGCGCTCGGCAAGGACCTCGAGGATCGTCGAGCCGACGGCGCCGGTCGCGCCAAGGATGCCAACGCGGTAGCCTCCCGCGCTCAAGGCGCCACCTTGGGACGGTGCTCGGTGCCGGTCGGATCCTCCTTGCGGACGGCGTCCGGGCCCAGCTCGAAGGCCTCGTGTAGCGCGCGCACCGCATCGGGCACGCGCTCGGCCGAGATCACGCACGAGATCTTGATCGGCGACGTGGAGATCATCTCGATGTTGATGGAGTTCTCCCCCAGCACCTGGAACACCTTCGCGGCGACGCCGGGGTGGCTGCGCATTCCGGCGCCGACGATCGAGACCTTGCCGATCGCATCGTCGGTCGAGATGTCGTCGCCGACGTCGAGGGCCGAGATCGTCTCGAGCGCCATCGGGAGGTCGTCGCGCCCGACGGTGAACGAGAGGTCGGCGCCGCGGTCGGCGGCGACGGGCTCGTTCTGGATGATCATGTCCACGTTCACGTTCGCATCGGCGAGCGCGCCGAAGATCCGCCCGGCTACGCCGGGCTCGTCGCGAAGGCCTGAGATGGTCACCCGCGACTCCTCGGTGGAGTGGGCGACGGCTGTGACTAGGGGGCGTTCCATCGTCTCGTCCTCTGCAACGACGAGGGTACCGGCGCCGTCCTCGAACGAGCTACGGCAATGCATCCGCACGTCGTGGTTTCGCGCGTACTCGACCGAGCGCAGCTGCAGCACCTTCGCGCCGGACGCGGCCATCTCCAGCATCTCCTCGAACGAGACCATCGCCAGCTTGCGGGCGCCCGGCACGATCCGGGGGTCGGCGGTGAAGACGCCGGCCACGTCCGTGTAGATCTCGCAGACGGTGGCGCCCGAGGGCCGCGGCGATCGCCACGGCCGTCGTGTCCGAGCCGCCACGGCCCAGCGTGGTCACGTCGCGGCTCGAGCCCGAGACCCCCTGGAAGCCGGCCACCAGAACGATCCGATCCTCTTCGAGGGCCTCGCGAATACGGTCGGCGCGGACGTCGAGGATGCGCGCCTTGGTGTGCGAGGCTGTCGGTGACGATGCCCGCCTGCGAGCCGGTCAGCGAGATCGCCTGGTGGCCCAGGTCGTGGATCGCCATCGCGCACAGTGCGCAGGAGATCCGCTCGCCGACCGAGAGGAGCATGTCCATCTCGCGGGGCTCGGGCCGGTCGGAGACCTCCTGGGCCATCTCGACGAGCTCGTTGGTGGTCTCGCCCCGGGCCGACAGCACGGCCACCACGCGCATGCCGTTCTCGCGCGCGGCGACGATCCGCCCGGCGGCGCGCTTGATGTCCTCTGGCGCAGGCGACGGAGGTCCCGCCGAACTTCATGACCACGGTGTCGGCTGGCATGGGCGTCTGAGAATACGCAGGTGGTGAGACAGCGCGGAGAGCTCGCTCTGTGACGCAGATCACGCATACCAACCCCCCACGCGGCCCTGGACGCAGGGGCGCTGTTCGCCAGCGTTCCCACTTCGTCGGGGCCAGAACGGAGGGGCCGCTCCCACCGGAGAAAACCAGGAACGACAGCGGGAGCGGCCCTCGCTTACGACTGGCAGGGCCGGGAAGCTACCGCGCTCATCGGCTGCGAAACGACCGCCAACCCGGAAATTAGGGCGTTTGATTTAGGGGTCCGTCCGGGCGTCGCGCTCTGTCGAAGCGATTGGGACGCTCTGCTTAGCGTGGGCTGAGGAAGCTCTGGGAACAGCTTCCAAGGCATATGTGTGACGCAGATCACAGTTGGTGTATCTATCCGCCTGATATATCTGCGCGATAGATATGAACCTCAGCCCCACCGCATACGTGATTCTCGGGTTCCTCTCCTGGGGCCCGCATTCCGGCTACGACATCAAGGGCCTCGTCGACGAGTCGACCCGGTTCTTCTGGGCCGCGAGCTACGGGCAGATCTACCCCGAGCTGAGGCGACTGGCCGAGGCGGGACTGATCGAGGGCGCCGAGCGGCCGCAGGGCGGGCGCCAGCGCACCGTCTACTCGCTGACCCCTGAGGGGTCGGCGGTGCCTGCGCGAGTGGCTCGCGGACGCGCCGGAGGCGTTCGAGATGCGCGACGAAGGCCTGCTGAAGCTCTTCTTCGCCTCGGCCTCGCCTCAGACCGCCGTCGCGACCATCGAGGCCAAGCGCCGCAAGCACCTCGAGACGCTGGAGCAGTTCCGCGCGGCTCGAGGCACTCGGGCAAGCCGCAGGGATACGCGCTACGAGTCCTCCGCTACGGAATCGAGATGCAGGAGTGGTGCGTCGCGTGGTGCGACCGAACCCTCGCCGACCTGACCCCGAAGCCGCCAAGGAACTCGTCTGATGTTCGACCGACTCGCACACTTCGTCCAAGGCGCCGCCGCCTGGTCGCGATCGGATGCGGTCGTGTTCTTCCTCGCCGCCGGCGCGCTGGGCGGCTCGGTCGCCGACCGGCTGGATCCGTATGGCGCCGACGACCCCGACACCGAGTCGGTGATCGCAACCGAGCGCCTGGAGGACGCGGGCTACCGGCCGGGCGACGTGGTCGTGCTGCTCCAGGGCCTCGACGTCCAAAGCGCCGCGGGCAGCGAGCGGGCCGCGGAGGTCGAGCGCGAGCTCGCCGCCGATGAGGACGTCGCCGAGGTCACGAGCTTCGCCAGCACCGGATCCAAGGCCTTCGTCTCGCGCGAGAACGACGCCACGTACTTCACCGCCAGCCTGACGCCCACCGACGACGACCAGACGCAGGAGGCCGGCGAGCGCATCGTCGAGACGTTCGCCGCCGACGACGACGTGCTCGTCGGCGGGTCGGCGGTGGCGCAGGCGCAGGTGAACGAGCAGGTCGAGGAGGACCTGCGGACCGCCGAGCTGTACGCGTTCCCGCTTCTGTTCCTGCTCTCGCTCCTCTTCTTCCGCAGCCTGATCGCATCGGCGCTGCCACTGCTGGTCGGCGCGCTGGCGATCGTCGGCACGTTCCTGATGCTCCGCGTGGCCAGCGAGGTGACCTCGGTCTCGATCTTCGCCCTCAACCTGGTGACGGGCCTCGGGCTGGGCCTGGCGATCGACTACAGCCTGTTCATCGTCTCGCGGTACCGCGAGGAGTTCGCCCGCAGCGGCCCCGGGTACGAGGCGCTGCGCCGGACCATGGCGACCGCCGGGCGCACCGTCCTGTTCTCCTCGCTGACGGTCGCCGGCGCCCTCGCCGCCCTGATGGTGTTCCCGCAGCGCTTCCTGTACTCGATGGGGATCGGCGGCTCGATGGTGGCGCTGATCGCGGCCGCGATCGCCCTCATCGTCCTGCCGGCGATCCTGGCCCTGCTGGGGGAGCGGGTGAACGCGTTCGCCCCGAAGTTCCTCCAGCGCCGGCGGAGCGGACGAGAGCAAACCCATGACCAGCGGCTTCTGGTATCGGCTGTCGCGCACCGTGATGCGCGTGCCCGGCCGGATCGCGGTTGCCAGCGCCGCCTTCCTGATCGCGCTCGGCATCCCGTTCTTCCAGATCGAGTTCACGTCGGTCGACGCGCAGGTCTTGCCCGAGATCGGCCACCGCCCACCAGGTCGACGACGTGCTTCGCGCCGACTTCCCGCCGTTCCGCGACAGCCCGGCCGTCCTGGCGGTCGGAGGTGGCCCGGCCGAGGCCAAACGGGTCGCGGCCGAGGCGGCGGAGCTTCAGGGCGCCGCTGCGGTCGGCCAGCCCCGTCCGCTCGAGGACGACCTGAGCGTGATCGACGTGGTCTCCGACGAGGCTCCGCTGACCGAGGGCAGCCAGGACCTGGTGGCCAACCTGCGCGCGGTCGAGGGCGACGTGCTGGTGACCGGGTTCACCGCCGACTACGTGGACCTCCAGTCAAGCCTTGTCGAGCACCTGCCGGTCGTGCTGGCGATCGTCGCCGCCGTGACGTTCGTCGTGCTGTTCCTCTTCACCGGCTCGGTGATCCTGCCGCTGAAGCAGATCCTGATGAACTTCCTCGGCCTCAGCGCCGTCTTCGGCCTGATGGTCCTGATCTTCCAGGACGGCCGATTCGAGGGACTCCTGGACTACACCAGCCAGGGCGGCCTGGAGGCGACGCAGCCGCTGCTGTTGTTCGCGGTCGCCTTCGGGCTGTCGACCGACTACGGCGTATTCCTCCTGTCGCGCATCAAGGAGGCCCGCGACGGGGGCGCCTCGGACTCCGAGGCCGTCGCGATCGGGCTCGAGCGCACCGGCCGGATCGTCACCGCCGCCGCGCTGCTGTTCTCGATCGCGATCGGCGCCTTCGTCACCTCGCAGGTCATCTTCATCAAGGAGGTCGGCCTCGGCACGGCCCTGGCCGTCCTGATCGACGCGACGATCGTGCGCGCGCTGCTGGTCCCTTCGCTGATGGAGCTCCTGGGCAAGTGGAACTGGTGGGCGCCCCGCCCACTCCGGCGCCTGCACGAGCGTTTCGGGCTTAGCGAGGCCTAACCAACGGCCCGGCGGCCCGAGAAGGCGCGGCCCAGCGTCACCTCGTCGGCGTGCTCGAGGTCGGCGCCGACCGGCAGCCCGCTCGCCAGCCGGGTGATCTCGACGCGGTCGCGCAGGAGGTCGGCGATGTGGTGGGCCGTCGCCTCGCCCGTCGTGGTGGGGTTGGTGGCGATCACCACCTCGCGGACAGGCCCCTCCTCGACCCGGCGGCCCAGCTCGGCGATCTTCAGGTCCTCGGGGTCGATGCCGTCGATCGGCGAGAGCGCCCCGCCGAGCACGTGGTAGAGGCCCTTGAACTCGTGCGTGCGCTCGATCGGAATCACGTCGGCGGGCTCCTCGACGACGCAGATCAGCTCGCGGTCGCGGCGCTCGTCCTCGCAGATCGTGCAGCGCGGGCCCTCGGCGAGGTTGAAGCAGACCTCGCACAGGCCTACCTTCTCCTTTACCTCGCGGATCGCGTCGGCCAGGGCGAGCGCGTCGTCGTCGGAGGCGCGCAGGACGTGGAAGGCAAGGCGCTGCGCGGTGCGCTGGCCGATCCCCGGAAGCTTCGAGAGCTCGGTGATCAGCCGCTGGATCGGGCCCGCGTACATGCCCTGCCCGGCCGCGGCTAGAGGCCGGGGAGCCCGAGCCCGCCCATGCCGCCGGCACCGCCGAGGCCGGAGGCCGCCGCCCAGGCGCTCCGCGGCCAGCGACTGGGCCGAGCGAAGCGCCTCGTTCACGGCGGCCATCACCATCTCGGAGAGCATCTCGACGTCCTCTGGGTCGGCAGCGTCGGGGTCGATCTCGACGGCCAGTAGGCGCAGGTCGCCGCTCATCTTCACCTTCACCATCCCGCCGCCGGAGCTGGCCTCGACGATCTCGTCCTTCAGCTTCTCCTGGGCCTCGGCCATGTCGGTCTGGACCTGCTGGAGCTGCTTCATCATCGAGTTCATGTCGAAGCCGCCGCCCCCCTTTGGCATGCGTGTCATCCGGTGGCCTCCTTCGGCTCGTTGGTTGGTCTCGGGCTCGGCGTCCTCGAGCTCCTCGGCGTCGAACTCGGCCTTGAAGCGCTCGACGAGCTCCTCGGGCGACAGCGCGCTCGCCGTCTCGCTTGCGGCGGCCTCGGCCTCCTCGCCCTCCAGCATCACGAAGATGGGTCGCAGCCGCTCGCCGGCGATCGCCTGGATCGCCTCGGCGACCCGGTCACGGGCGTCGGCGCCTTCGGCCTTGCGCTTGTTAAACGCGGCGGCCGGCGGAAATCCAAGGCGCACGGCTCCGTCCTCGACGGCCACGGGCCGCGCGGCCTCGAGCAGCGTCGACAGCAGCTCCTGGCCAGAATCCCGAAGCTGATCGACGACGGCGGGCCAGAGGTCGCGTAGGCGCTCCAGCGCGACCGGCTCGGCAACCTCCGCCTCCGGCTTCTCCCCCGCTTCCGCGGAGGGCGGCTGGGGTGGCCGGCGTTCCTCCGGCGAAGGCTTGTCAGCCGCCGGTGGGGTCGTCGGCGGGCGCTGCGAATCCTCGGCCGACCCCGACGCCGGGGGAATGCCGGCCACCCCCCCACCACCAAGGACAGCCTCGATCCGCTCGAGCCGCTGCATGATCGCCTCCCGCGATGGGTCCAGCGACGGGCGGGCGGCGCGCAGGATGGCCAGCTCGACCGTCATCCGCGGCTCGTCGCCCTCGCGGATCGGCGGCCAGCGCAGCGGCGATCGAGTCGATCGCCCGGGCAAGCCCGATGTCGGTGAAGCTCTCGGCCTGGCGCGCGCAGGCGCTCCGGGTCGGCGGCGGTGACCGTGAAGGCTCCGCCGGCGTCGCCTGCGGTGCGGATCACCAGCAGCTGGCGCAGGTGCGCCAGCAGGTCGCGGGCAAACTGGCGAGACGTCGCCCCCCGAGCGGGCAAGCCGCTCACTGGCCTCCAGCGCGGCCTTCCCGTCGATGGCGGCGATGGCGTCGGCGGCGGCCAGGATCAGGTCGGCCTCGGCGACGCCCAGCACCGCCAGGACGTCGTCGGTCTCGACCGACTTGCCGCCATAGGCGACGAGCTGGTCGAGCGTCCCCAGAGCGTCGCGGAAGCTCCCGGTGGCCGAGCGGGCGATGGCGGAAACCGCGCCGTCGGCGATCTGGATGTCCTCGGCGGCGGCAACGCGCCGGACCACCTCGGCGAGCTGTTCCAGCGTCGGGCGCTGGAAGTCGAAGCGCTGGCAGCGGTCGACGATCGTGGGCATGACCTTGTGGGGCTCGGTCGTGGCCAGGACGAACGCGGTGTTCGGCGGCGGCTCCTCGAGCGTCTTCAGGAAGGCGTTCCAGGCTTCGCGGGTGAGCATGTGCGCCTCGTCGAGGATGTAGACCTTCCAGTGCCCCGCCGCCGGCGCGTAGCCGACGCGTTCACGCAGGTCGCGGATGTCCTCGACCGAGCGGTTCGACGCGGCGTCCATCTCAATCACATCGAGCGAGGTGCCCGCGGCGATCGACCGGCACGACTCGCACTCGCCGCATGGCGTGACCGTGGGGCCGTTCACGCAGTTGAGCGAGCGGGCGAGGATCTTCGCCAGCGAGGTCTTGCCGGTCCCCCGGGAGCCGACGAAGAGGTAGGCGTGGTGCACGCGATCGCGCTCGACCGCGTTGCGAAGCGTGCGCACGACGTGCTCTTGGCCCACGACCTCGTCGAAGGCTTGCGGGCGATGGCGGCGGTAGAGCGAGGTCTCGGCGCTCACGCGGCTCAGTCTAGTGGCGGGCCATGTGGCCACCTTCCGGCCTCGAGGTCGCTACGGTGCACTTTGCGGTTACGGCTTCCCTTGGCTTCAGAACGTCGCCAAGATGCCGATGTAGGAGTTCGGGGGGACTCCGACCCCCCGCGTTTTCCATGTCGCTCCGTTCAGCGATATCCATCTGCATCGCAGGCCTGGCCATCGTTCTAGCCGGGGCCTTCGCCGTGCCCGCTCAAGGCGAGATGGAGACCGAGCAGATCGGCAAGCACCTGTGCAAGGTGAAGGGCGGCGGCAAGTTCGTCGCCGATCCCCGGGTTTTCCGGCGAGAAGATCGACCGCCGCCTGATCCCGGACATCAAGTGGATGAAGCGCGAGTACAAGATCTTCATCACCGACGGCTACGCCACCAGCGGGCACGCGCCCAACGGGGAGCACCCGATCGGCCTCGCCGCCGACATCATCCCCCGCCAGCACGGCGGCCGCTGGGGCCTGATCGACAAGCTCGCCAAGCGCTTCGAGCCGCACCAGAACCAGGTTCGGATGCCCATGCGCTGGGTCGGCTACAACGGCGACTACAACCATGGGCGCGGCAACCACCTGCACCTGTCGTGGAGCCACTCCGACACGCAAGCCCCGCAAGCCCGCTCGCGTCGTCTACACCCGCAAGTGTCCCGAGAAGTTCGGCGACGGCTCGGGTGGCGGCGATGGCGGCAGCGGCGGCAGCGGCGGCGGCTCGAACTCGGGCGGCGTCAACCCGCGCAAGTGTGGCGGCCTGACCCCGGCCGAGAAGGCCCAGCTCGCCCCCGTCGTGCCCGAGCTCCACGAGCACGACCACTAGGCGCCGGCCTCCGAACAAATGGACCGTGCCGCCCGCCCTCGAGAGAGGTCCTCGGGCGTGCCCGCCGTGGCTTGCTCGGGTCAGGCTTACCGCGGCACTTGCCCGCTACCGCTTAAGGCTGCTTCCTTCCGGATCTGACCTGGTTCACGGGCGCGCATTGCGCAGGACCTGACCGTCAACGCCGCCTGCGGCGTACTGGCCCCGAGGGCTTCGACCCTCAGACGAGCTATCAGCCCCGCTAGAGCGGACTGCGGGTTACAGGGCACCGCTAACGCCCCGCCTAGCACGATCCGTAGCGAATCCTAGCTGCGCGAGCGCGCCTTCGAGCTCGACCTGCCCGACCGCGACCGGCTGCTCGAGCGCGACCCGGACCGGCCGCCATGCTTGGCGTTGCGCCGCCTCCGGGAGGGGGTCCGCCGCTCCGCGGAAGGGATCTCGGCCTTCGCCACGGCCTTGGTGAGCGTGGGGATCAGGCCCTCGAGGTACTTCGCCATCCGCTCCTCGTCGCGGCGAATCGCCCGAGCGAGCTTGGCCGTGTCGGAGTCTCCAACCGCCTCGGCGAGGGTCTCGATCGCGGTGTAGGTGGCGATCTCCCCGTGCTCCTCTGAGAACTCGCTCTTCGCGTTCTTCAGGAGCTTCTCCTCCTCGGAGGTCCCGCGCATCGCGTGGAGCGGGCCCTTGGCCAGGGCGACGCCCTTGCTCGCGAGCTGCGGCATCTTGGCCGTGCTGCCGCCCAGCTTCTTGATCCGGCGCTCGAGCTGGCGGGCGTGGTCCTTCGTCTCCTTGAGGTGCTGCGTGAGCCGCTTCTTGTAGGCGTCACGGTTCGTCATCCCGATGTGCGCCTCGAGGGAGGTCTCGAGCTCCTTCTCCTTGGCGTGCGCCTCGTTCAGGTACTGCACGAGCTTCGTGTTGCGCGTGTTCATCTCAGACATCTGGTCCTCTCGTTGGGTGAACCTGTCCGCATACCCGTACCTGGTGCGTTGAACCTCCGCAACGGCGCCCGGCTAGGATGCCGCGACCGTGGACCGCCGCCTCGTCGCCATCCTCGTCTCCGCCACCCTGCTCGCCGTCGTCGTGGCGATCGTGCTGATCGCGCGCGGGGGCGAGGAGGGTGACTCCGGCTCGCCGGCCGAGGTCTCCACCGACCTCTCCACAAGGCCCGAGCCGGCGATCCCCGACGGGGAGCCTCCGGCCGAGCTGGTCAGTGAGGACATCGTCGAGGGCGACGGCGCCGAGCTCAAGGCCGGCGACACCGCCGAGGTCGAGTACGTCGGCGTCCTCTATGACACCGGCGAGGAGTTCGACGCCTCGTGGGAGCGCGAGCCGATCGAGTTCGAGCTTGGCGCGGGCGAGGTCATCCCCGGCTGGGACCAGGGCCTCGAGGGGATGAAGGAGGGCGGGCGCCGGCAGATCATCATCCCGAGCGAGCTGGCCTACGGCCCGACCGGCCAGCCGCCGGCCATCCCGCCGGACGCCGCGTTGGTGTTCGTGGTGGACCTGCTCTCGATCAGCTAGCTCGCGCTACTCGTAGGCGAGGGCCTCCAGCACGTCCAGCCGCGACGCGCGACGCGCGGGGCCGATCGCCGCCAGCACCCCCGCGACCACCGCCAGGACCAGCATCCCCACCAGGGTCCCGACCGGGATCGCAAGCTGGAAGCCCTCGTCGGCCAACGGCCTGCTGGCGAGGACGGCGAAGACGACCCCCAGGACGAGGCCCAGCACGGCCCCGATCAGCGCGGTGATCACAGCCTCGTAGCGCACGATCCGCCGCACCTGGCGGCGCGAGGTACCGACCGCGCGCAGCAGGCCCAGCTCGCGCGTGCGCTCGTGGATCGAGAGCGCGAGCGTGTTGACGATCCCGAACAGCGAGACGATCACGGCCAGGAGGAGCAGCGCGTACACGACGCCGACGAGCCCGTCGATCTCCGAAGCGATCGCGTCCTTCAGCTCGGCGTTGTCCTGGGCCTCAGCCGTCGGGAACCGCTCCTCGAGGAGCGTGTCGACCTCGGCGCGGACCGTGGCCGTGTCGGCGCCGGAAGCGAAGTTCACGAGGATCTGAGTCGCCGTGGTGCCCTCCCCGTAGGCTTGGGCGTTCGCGTCCGATGCCGCGTAGTCACCGATGAAGTCGACGTCGTCGGTGAAGGACCCGGACACCGTGTAGGTGATCTCCTCGCCGGTGGCGGTGCGCACCTCGAACTCCTCCCCCACGCCGATCCCGTTCTCCGCGCCCCACTTCTCGTCGATCACTGCGTCGTTCGGGCCAAGCGCCCCCAGCGTCTCCTGCGAACCGTCCTGCCACTCCAGCTCGAGCACGTCGGGAGCGGTGGCCGGGTCGACCAGCGTCAGGAAGCCGCCGCCATCGACGCCCAGAACCTCGTTCTCCGTGTAGCGGATCGGCGAGGCCGCCTCGACGCCCTCGACGCCGGCGATCGCGTCCCCCACCCGGATCGGGATGTCGGAGAACCCGTCGTTGTTTGCCACGGAGAGATCGCTTGCGAACGTCTTGTCGATGGCGTCGTCGATTGAGGCGCGGATGCCCGCGGCGAAGATACCCACGAAGGCGACGAGGGCGAGCCCGATCATCAGCGCCGCGGCGGTGACCGCTGTGCGGGCGGGGTTGCGCACGGCGTTCTCGCGCGCGATGCGGCCGGGAACGCCGCGGAAGCGCTCCAGCGGACGGCCCACCGCCGAAGCGATCGGGGCGACCAGGCGCGGGCTCAGCAAGGTGACGCCGACGAAGACGGCCGCCACCCCCAGCCCCAGCCAGAGACCGACGGGGGTGAGGACCTCGAACACGCCCAGAAGCAGCGCGGCCGAGCCGAGGATTGCCAGCACCAGCCCGGCGAGCTCCTTGCGCGTCCGCTCGGCGGGCGTCTCCAGGATCGCGCCCTCGCGGAGGCCCTGGACCGGGGGGATCCGGGTGGCGCGCAGCGCCGGGGCCAACGAGGCGAACACGGCGATGCCCGTGCCGATCGCGAACGAGACGATCACGGTCCTGGGCTCGATCACGTTGCCCGTGGTCGGCAGGCCGATCTCAAGCGCCTCGAACAGCGCGCTGATCGCCGGGGCGAAGCCGATCCCGGCGACGAAGCCAAGCGCCGAGGCGATCAGCCCGACGACGAAGGCCTCGAGCACCACCGAGGTGATGATCTGGCGCCTGCTCGCGCCAAGGGTGCGGAGCATCGCGAACTCGCGCGTGCGCTGGGCCACGGTGATCGAGAAGGTGTTGAAGATCAGGAACGCGGCCACGAAGAGGGCCACTCCCGCGAAGACGAGCAGCGCCGTCTCGAGGAAGCCGATGAACTCACCGACGTCCTCCTGCTGGGAGTCGGCGTTCTGCTCTCCGGTCTCCACCTGGAGGGAGCCGGGCAGGACCTGCCCGAGGTTGCGCGCCAGCTCGTCGGGTGACGTCCCCTCGGCCGCGGCCACGTTGATGGCGTCGAACTGCCCCTCCTTGCCCGTGATGCGCTGCGCCTCGGGCAGCGTGAAGAGGGCGAGCGTCGCGCCGCCGAAGGAATCGACGTCCCCGAGCGTCGCGATGCCGACGAGCTCGTAGCTCTTGACGGCCTCCTTGCCGGCGACCTCGATCCGATCGCCCAGCGCGAAGCCCTCGTCCTCGACGGTCGCCTTGTCCAGGACCACCTGCCCGTCGGTCTGCGGCGGGCCGCCCTCCGGGTACTCCAGGGGATCAAAGCGCTCATCCTCGGTGGTCGAGAAGCCGAACGTCGGGGCGCCGTTGCCGCCGCGGGGCTCGCCGTCGGATCCGATCACCGCCACCTGCGGGTCGGCGATCCCGCCCTCGGCCGTGTCGACCCCCTCCGTCTCGAGCACGCGGTTCAGGACTCCGTCGTCGAACGGCGGCAGGGTGCCCTCCTGGGTCTCGACCACCTCCTCCGCGGTAATGACCGCGTCGAGCTCGGCCGTGGACTCGGTGAAGATCTGCTCGAACGAGCGATCGATCGTGTCGGTGAGGATGTAGGTGCCGGCGACCATCATCACGCCGAGCACGATCGCCAGCGACGTCAGGAAGGTGCGCGCCTTGCGGGCGCCCAGGTTGCGGAGGGCGACCGCTCCCATCAGGCCGCTGGGGCGCGCATCAGGTCGTGCACCTGCTCGACCGAGGCGGCCGCCTCGTCGCGGACGATGCGCCCGTCGACAAGCACCAGGACGCGATCGGCGGTGCTGGCCGCCTGCGCGTCGTGGGTGACCATGACCACGGTCTGATGGAACTCGTCGACCGCACGGCGCAGCAGGGCGAGGACCTCCTCGCTCGCCTTCGAGTCCAGGTTGCCGGTGGGCTCATCGGCGAAGACGACCGCGGGCGCGGGCAGCAGGGCGCGGGCGATCGCCACCCGCTGCTGCTGACCGCCGGACAGCTCGGCGGGGCGGTGCGAGAGGCGGTCTCCAAGGTCCACCGCTTCGATCAGCACCCGGCGGCGCTCGGGGTCCGCGTCGCGGCCGGCGAGCTTCAACGGCAGCTGGATGTTCTCCTCGGCCGTCAGCACCGGCAGCAGGTTGAAGAACTGGAAGACGAAGCCCAGCTTGTCGCGGCGCAGCTCGGTGAGCTTCGCGTCGTCGAGGGCGCCGAGGTCGACGCCGTCGACCTCCACCGTCCCCGACGTCGGCCGGTCGAGGCCCGCCAGCAGGTGCATCAAGGTTGACTTGCCCGAGCCCGACGGACCCATGATCGCCGTGAACCTCCCGCGCGGGAACTCGACGGACACGCGGTCCAGCGCCCGCACCTCAGCGTCGCCCTCGCCGAAGACGCGGGTCAGCTCATTGGCGGTGACGATCGGGGCTTGGTCGGTCAATGGGTCTCCTCTGGGTCGCTGGGTGACTGAGCGAAGGCCACATGCTGCCGACCGACCCCGAGCGCTGCAATCCGGGATCACCCTAAGCGACCCCGGGCTCGAATGCGCTGCGAACCGGCCTCTAGAATCGCCCGCCCGGGCGCGTAGCTCAGTGGGAGAGCGCTCGCTTCACACGCGAGAGGTCGCTGGTTCGAAACCAGCCGCGCCCATGCCCGGGGTTAACGCAGGCGCATCGTCGCCGAGGTCGCCGAGCCACAGGCGGCGAGGTCGGCCACGACTCGTCCGTCAACGGTCGCGTAGTACTTGCCGGGACGACCTCGCTCGGACACGACGTACTTGCCCTCAACGTTCACCCCGCCCGCGCCGACCTCCACGTCGGGCCCGCTGACCTTTTTCCACACGATCACCGAGTCATTGCTGACACAGGAGGGCTGAGAGGAGGCGAGCGTGCCCTTGAACCGCTGCTTCGACTTCGAGTAGGACAGCGTCAGCGAACGAGCGACGGTCGGGCACCCGCTGGGGGTGTTCGAAGGGATGGTGGGACAGGCGTCTGCGCTGTCGGCCATCCCGTCGTTATCGAAATCGGGTCCGGAGAAGAACACCGACGCAGAGCCCTGGTCCTCGTTCGCGCCGACATCGTCGAGGAGTGCCCCGGCGACGATCGTGTCGCCGTCGATCGCGACCGAGTGGCCGAGTACGTCGACGCCGCGCCGTCGGAGGAGGTCAGCTTCGCGGTCTCGGTGCGCGCGGCCGCGCCGGTGCGGGCGAAGGTGTAGGCGGAGCCCGCGCGTGGCGTCGACGCTGGAGCTCCGGCGACGATCGTGTCGCCGTCGATCGCGACCGAGTTGCCGAGGGAGTCCTCGCGCGCCGTCGGAAGCGGTCAGCTTCGCGGTCTCGGTGCGCGCGGCCGCGCCGGTGCGGGCGAAGGTGTAGACGGAGCCGGTCGAGGCCCGCGGACTCGTCGCGTCGTCCATGGGGGCGCCGGCGACGATCGTGTCGCCGTCGATCGCGACCGAGGAGCCGAGCTGGTCGCCTCCGGACGGCGCCGTCCGAGGCAGTCAGCTTCGCGGTCTCGGTGCGCGCGGCGGCGCCGGTGCGGGCGAAGGTGTAGGCGGAGCCTTGGTATGCGGTTCTCGCCGACTTGTCGAGGGTGCGCCGGCGACGATCGTGTCGCCGTCGATCGCGACCGAGTTGCCGAGCTGGCTTTGATAGGCGCCGTCGGAGGCGGTTAGCTTCGCGGTCTCGGTTCGGGCCGCGGCACCTGTGCGGGCGAAGGTGTAGACCGACCCTTGCTCCCGTTCGCGCCGACGGCGTCGATGGGCGCCCCGGCGACGATCGTGTCGCCGTCGATCGCGACCGAGTTGCCGAGATTGTCGTACCGGGCGCCGTCGGAGGCGGTCAGCTTCGCGGTCTCCGTGCGGGTGGCGGCGCCTGCGCGCGCGAAGGTGTAGACCGACCCCTGGCCGTAGTTCTCGCCAAGCTTGTCGAAGCCGGCGCCGACGACAATCGTGTCGCCGTCGATCGCGACCGCGGAGCCGAGGTAGTCTCCCGCGGCGCCGTCGGAAGCTGTCAGCTTCGCGGTCTGCGTCCAGTCGTCCACGACGCGCTGGTAGACGTAAACGGCCCCGGTGAGGTTGTTTTTGTGAGGCGCGCCGATCACGATCGTGTCGCCGTCAACCGCGACCGCGAAGCCGAGTCGGTCGCCCTCGGCGCCGTCTGAGGCGGTCAGCTTCTGCTCGAGCGGGACGGCGGCGAGGCCGCTGGCTGGCGACGTGAAGGCCAGGGCGGAGAGCAGGGTGAGCGCGGCGGCGAGCGCGAGGCTCAGCGGGATGTTTCGAGAGTGACGCGCGAGCATCGGCGGTGGCTACGCAGTGAAGGGGTAGGCCGGCGTGCGATCCGACTTGCAGTCATCGGTCGGCTTGACCTCGGCGTAGTAGTCACCGGTGGGCGGAGCGCCCTCCTCGTTGTAGAGCCAGTAGTAGCCCGGTTGGGCGCTGCCTTTGTAGGAAAGCGTCGATCCGCGCTTCTCGTCCGCCCCGTCAAGGACCCGGTACACGATCACCCGTCGCCTGTTCTTGCACTCCTTGTCAGAGGAGAAGATGTCGCCAGACCAAGTCGTGGATATGCCCCCGGTGGGGAAGGATTGGATGTTGTCCAGCGTCAACCGGGTGTTCGCTTTACCGCCAGCTAGCGCTGATGGGACGCACACCAACATGGTCGCGACCGTGCACAGAACGGCTCGCCTCATCTAGGCACTCCCTGCTTCCCTGTGGGACAGCGCCCGCCGCGCCGTCTGTTCGACGAGAGTAGCCCGCCCGGAACCATGGGGCATCGGTAGTAGTCCGCAGCTTCACGATGCCCACTGGGCACCAGAGCCGTTCTGGTGCCCATATCCCAATGCATCCGCGCACATCCGCAGGCATATCCATCTGCGATCCACGCCTATCCGTGCCTAAGGCACTATCGCTTCACACGCGAGAGGTCGCTGGTTCGAAACCAGCCGCGCCCATTCCGGCGCTGGTTGATCGTCGCCGCAGGCGATCCTGAGGCTCGATCCGCGTCAGCCCGGCGCCCGGCCGGTGACTATCCAGCTCGAAGACGGGCCGACGACCGAGCCGTCGTCGATTACGAACTCCGCGAGCGCATCGCGCAGCTCCTTCTCGATCGTCGCGCGGATCTCGTCGGCGCGATCACCCCAGAGGCGCAGTACCTCGGCGGCGGGCCCGATCGCCATGTTGAACTCGACTGCCTGGTCGAGGTCGTTGCCGATCTTGTAGGGGAGATCGCACCGCGCGAGCCGGATGTCCTCGTATCCGCCGTACCTGACCATGTCGCTGACCGTGTCGGCGTTTGCCATTGCGAACGGCCCCGGACCGCAGGTCGGCTGGTCGGTCTCCTCCGGCTTCTCGAGGTACCTCTTGACCACCTGCTCCGCCTGGTGCAGCCAGCCGTTGTCGAGCTTGCGCCGCCAGACGACGATGTTCAGCAGGCCGCCCGGGGCGAGGTGCTCGCGGACATTGCGAAACGCGGGCACCGGGTGTGCGAAGAACATCGTGCCGCAGCGACCGAATGCATAGTCGTACGTGTCACCCAGGTCGTCGGTCTCGACGTCGGCAATCGCGAAGCTCACGTTCGGCGCCCTGTCGCGCTCGAGATCTGCCTGGGCCACCTCGATCATCCGCGGCGCTACGTCCACCCCGTGGGCCCGGCCCTTGGGTCCAACCAGCTCGGCCATCCGGAACGTCGTGTCGCCGAGCCCGCAGCCGATGTCGAGGCAGCGGCCACCCTCGGGGGGCAGATGGAGGGCGAGGGCCGCCTCGCCGTGCGGCACGAGCGACTCCTCGATCAGCTCCCGATAGTGGAGCCAGATGTCGAAGAGCGGCCCGTCCCAGGCCGCGGTCGCCTCGACGTTGTCCTCGTAGGTGCGGATCGCTTCGGCCACGACGAAAAGACTAGCTGGGGGCTTCTGGGTTGCCGCCAAGCTGGTCCCGCGTGGCTGACCACGCGCAGGCCCCGACCTGGCAGCCCCGCTGACGGGAAAGTTTCCCGGGTGCGGGCTCATACAACGCGACTTAGCCGCTTTTCGTCCTAAGCGCTACCCGTGCGGTCGCGGTGCTTGCACCCCCGCCAGCAGCAGGGCCGGCGCTGGCCCTCCTCTAGCTCCTCCTGGGTCCGGCGAATGCGGCGCTCGCGGGTCTTCTCCTGCTTCGCATCCTCGACCCAGCAGATGAACTCGTTGCGCGCCAACGGCGTGATGTCGTTCCAGGCGTGGAGTGCCGTGGTGTTGGTTATCAACGCCTCGCCGAGGTCTGCCGGTAGCGGGTGCACCACCCCGCCAGGGACTCGCTGGCTGCTCACAGGGCAACGGTAGCGGCGCGGGAGTGCCCAAACGCTCCGCTTTCATGCAAAGCGAACGTCTGCGTCCGATCCGAGGCTGTACGCGCCAGATCCGCGGTCCCATTGGGCACCAGCCCCGTTCTGGTGCCCGTTAGCGCATACATCCGAAGACATCCGCGTGCATCCACGCACCTCCGATGTGCGTGACGACGCCAATCCGTGCCTGAGAGGTCGCCGCTTCACACGCGAGAGGTCGCTGGTTCAAAACCAGCCGCGCCCATCTCGATAGCCCGTAGTCTGCGAGGCGGTGAAGAAGCACGTTCTGATCCTCGGCGCTGGCTTCGGCGGCCTGGAGCTGGCGACGCGGCTGTCGGAGACGATCCCAGACCTCGTCCGCGTCACGCTGCTGGACCGCAACGACTCGTTCTTCTTCGGCTTCTCCAAGCTCGACGTGATGCGCGGTGAACAATCGGCCGATGACGCACGGATGTACTACAAGGACATCGCGAAGGAGGGCGTCGAGTTCCGTCAGGAGACTGTGACCGCCATCGACCCCTCCGCCCAGCGGGTCACCACCGACGCAGGTTCATACGACGCCGATTTCGTCGCGGTGGCCATGGGCGCCGACTACGACCTGGCGGCCACGCCTGGCTTCGAGGCGGGCGGCCACGAGTACTACACGATGGCCGGGGCAGAGCGGTTGCGCGACGAGCTGGCCGGGTTCGGCGGTGGGAGGGTTCTTGTGTCCGTGCTCGGGGCACCGTTCAAGTGCCCGCCGGCTCCGTTCGAGGGCGCGTTCCTGATGCACGAGCTCTTCACGGATCGCGGCATTCGGGACTCTGTTCAGATGACGTCAACGTTTCCCATGCAGCGCCCGGTTCCGGTCACCGGGGAGGTCTCGCAGATGTTCCACGAGGCGCTCGCCCTGCGGGGCATCGAGGAGATGGCCCAGACTCTGGTCACCAGCATCGATCCGGCGACGAGGACGGCGCAGCTTGCGAGCGGCGAGGCGTTGCCTTACGACCTCTTCGTCGGCATCCCGCGCCACCGGGCTCCCGATCCGCTCCCGGCCTCGGGCCTCGCGGTCGACGGCTGGGTGCCCGTCGACCAGACCAACCTGAGGACTACTTTCCCCCAGGTCTACGCCCTCGGCGACGTCTGCACCGGCCCGCGCACCGTCGCCAAGGCAGGGATCTTCGCCGAGGCTGCCGCGCGCGTCGTCGCCGACGATATCGCGGCCACGATCGCGAACGGGGCGTCGCCCTCGCCGTACGAGGGATCGGGCATCTGCTACGCCGAGTTCGGCGAGGGGCTCGTGAGCAAGGTCGAGGTCAACTTCCTCGGCGGCGAGTCGCCGGTGGCCCACCGGAACGACCCCTCGCTCGAGTACGCAGCCGAGAAGGCGGAGTTCGAAGTGAGCCGGCGCGCGCGCTGGTTCGGGTACTGACCCCTCGTCCCGCTCACGGCTCGATCGCCACCGGCGCGGGCCGGGGTGCCTCGCAGACGCCGCCGGCGCAGATCTCGATCGCGTCGTCCTTAGCGATCCAGCCGCGACGCCTCAGGAAGGCGTAGATCTCGCAGCCGGCGCAGAGGCCGAGCGCCGACTCCATCCACATCAGCACCAGACAGATCGAGCACAGGGTCGCGGGCAGTGCGCCGCGGATGCCCGAGTTAGTGATGATCACCATCGAGAACGACAAGGCGACGCCCATCGACCAGGCGAAGCGCTTCGGCCTCGCCGAGACCCACTCCGGGTCCTGGCGCCGTACGAGTACATGGGCGAGGCGGCCGAGCGGGCTGTACTGGAGCCCGGCGGTGACCCGAAGCCCGAACTCGATGAGGAAGAAGATCGTCGTCAGCTGGAGCGGGATATAGATCTGCTCGGTGAGGGCGAGGACGAACGCCACGGCCCCCAGCACCATCGTCATCCCGGCCGCAGCGCGAACCTCGTTCTCATTGAAGACGCCGGCGTGCAGATCCCTGCCGTTGACCGCCAGGCCTTCGATCCGCTGACCGTAAACGGCTGCTATCTCGTATCCCCTCGGCGCATCGCGTATCCGCGAGCGATGGTACATGCGCCAAAGCACGACGCTCTCACGCGTCATCGCGCGGAAATGTCCGCGCCCTCCGAGTGATTGGGCACCGACACCGTTCTGCCACTCCGCGCTCGGGGTATCGAGCGCGTCGTCCTCCACGCTGACTTGACGATTCTCGCCAAACTCTCCTGCGCTCTCGCCCGAGCGCGAGCCGCGCCGCTGGCGGCTTAACGTCCCTCGCGACAGCAACTGGCCCCGCAGAAAATACCGTTCGCCTTGGGCTCTTCGCCTCGTCCGCGCCGGGGGCGCTTTCGGTGGTCTTGAGCCCTCAGCCGGTGCTCTAGCCGCAGGGCCAGCCTAAGAAGAACCATACTCCTCCGAACGGGCTAGCGAACGAATTTCGCTACCCCGCTCCGCGTGTGGCGCTACCGGCTGATGGGCTGACGGCGGCTGCGGCTCAGTCCTTACCCGAGATCCGGTCCCAGGCGCGGCGGAGCTTGTCGTGCCAGTCGTCCTCGCCCATGTCGTCGGGCCCAATCTCGATCTCGCCCGGGCTGGCGCTCGGCTCGGGCAGGCCGTCGGCCTGGGTTGCGTCGATCCTGAGCACCACCCCGTGCTCGTAGATCTCCTCGATCTGCGAGGCGTCCACGAACCGCCCGCCGGGGAGGACGCTCTTGTCGAGCACGATCCCGTCGAAGACGTCGAGCTCCAGGTCGGCCAGGACGTGCTCGATCTCGCCGACCATTTTCCCGTCGCTGGAGTACACGGACACACGCTCCTGGAGGGCGACGTAGGAGCTCGGCTGGCCCAGGTCCTTCATCGCGCTCGAGCGTAGCGAAGGTCTGGGCCAGCGCTGGCGGCCGATCGGCTGTGCGAGCGCAAGTAACCTCAGTGTGCCAATCAAGGAGATACAGATGACCGAAAGGGCACGTCGGAGGGAGGCTCCGGCGAAGCCAACCGCCGCCGAGCGCGAGGTGGCTGATCTGATCCCGATCGAGGCCGACTCCGTCGCGGCCAGAGCCGTCCTGGACCGCGTCCCGTTCTGGTTCCACACCTTCTCGCTCGACCACTCCGACCAGCTCTACACATGCGGCGTCGCCCGCGACCACCGCTACCGGATCCCCGCCCTTCCCGAGGACTTCAGCGGCATGAGCGTGCTCGATGTCGGCACCTTTGACGGCTTCTACGCGTTCCTCGCCGAGGCGCGCGGGGCGCGGCGGGTCGTGGCGGTGGACAACGAGCAGTACAGGGTGTGGGTCAAGTCGCGCTGGGGTGTCGAGCTTGAGGGAGGCGAGGGCTTCACAGCGATCCGGGAACTGCTCCGCTCGAAGGTCGAGTACCGCCGTCTCGACGCCTTCGATCTCGACCAGCTCGAGGAAACGTTCGATTTCATCCTCTGCTTCGGGATCCTGCACCGGGTGGACAACCCGATGGGCCTGCTCACGGTTCTTCGACGGCGCCTCTCGGCCGACGGCCGGGTGCTTCTCGAAACGTACGGCTCAGCGGATCGGGCGCTCGACGACTCCGCGGCCATCCACATCTATGAGCCAGGCCAGGTCTACGCTCGCGATGACTTCGTGTACTGGGGCTTTACCTCCGCGGCTCTGCGCCGCCTGGCCCGCGACGCCGGCTACGAGGGGTTTGAGCTCTTCGACGCACCGGTCATCGACGGTCATCCGCGTGTCATCGGAACGCTCCGCGCCCGCCGGGACGACTGATCGAGGACCGCTCCCTCCAGCAAGGGTGCGGCCTCCCGGTTGCAGGAGTTGGTTCGAAACCAGCCGCGCCCATCCGGACAGCGCTTCCTCGACGGCGGCCGAGCGAGGGTACCCCGTCGACTCCCCCACATCGTTGACGAGGTCGAGGCGGCCGGGTAGGGTCGCCTCGTGGCGCGGCATGGAGGACGCGGCCTGGATTGGCGGGCACTCGGCGGAGGGGTCGGCGGCCTCCTGGTCGCCGCCAGCCTGTGGCCTTCGCTGGCAGGCGCCGCGACCCTAACGGTCACGACCACCGACCAGACCTCGGCGACCGACTGCACTCTGCCCGCTGCAATCACGGCAGCGAACGTCAACGCCAACTTCGACGGCTGCAACGCGACGGGGTACGGCGACGACACGATCAACATCACAGCCACGGGAACCATCAACCTCACGAGCCCGCTCACCGCGATCAACTCGAACATCGACATCAATGGGCCGGGGGCGGACCAGCTCGACATCCATCGCCAGGACGGAAACGGTCCGTTCGGAATCTTCGCCGTCGGCTCAGGCAAGACGGCGACGATCTCCGGCCTGACGATCTCGAACGGGCTGCTGACGACCATCGGTCAGGCGGGCGCCGGAGTGCTGAACAGCGGCACTCTGACGCTCGACCAGGTGGTCGTCACCGACAACCACTTCGCCATCGTGGCCAGCTCAGACCACGGCGGGCCCGCCCCGACCGGCGGCGGCATCGCAAACCTCGGGACGATGACGTTGCGCGAAAGCACGGTGACCGGAAACAGTGTGAGCGCCACGAACAACGGCTCGGATGAAGCGTTAGCGGACGCGAGCGGCGGCGGGATCATCAACTTCGGCACGCTCACCGTCCTGCGCAGCGCGATCACGGACAACGAGGCCACCGCGACCGTGACAAGCGACGACGGGCTCTCCGGTGCCTTTGCCGCGGGCGGCGGACTGCGCAACTGGGTGACGAGCGGCACGGGGACCAACATCCGACTGAGCACGCTCAGCGGAAACTCCACCTCCGCAAGCGCGCCGGCGCCGTCTAACGCCACCGAGCGCGGCGGCGGGATCTGGAACTTCTTCGGACCCCTCACGCTCACGAGCGACACGGTCGCGTTCAACGCCGCGGCGACCGCGGCCAACCTCTCCCCGCAAGCAACCGAAACAATTACGAACACGATCGTCTCGGACCCCGTCGGCGGCGCGAACTGCGACAGCGGCAGCGTTGAGACGGACGGTGGCTACAACCTCGTCTTCCCGACCGCATGCCTCGGGTTGACGGCGCTCAACGCCGACCCCGAGCTCCAGCCTCTCGCAGACAACGGCGGTCCCACGCTCACCCACGAGCTGGGCGCGGGCAGTGCAGCGATCGACCAGGGCACAGGCGCCGGCGACCTCATAGACCAGCGCAGCCTCCTCCGCCCCGTCGACATCGCCTTGATCACGAACGCCGACGACGGGTCCGACGTCGGTGCCCTCGAAGCCCAGGACAGCGACGATGACGGCGTCGCCGACGGTTCGGATAGCTGCCCCAGCCTGGACGGAGCCGGTACAGCAAGCGGGTGCCCCGCCGTCGCGCGCGGGCTGACGCTGGGTTACTCGGCTCGGCGCGAGCGGTTCAAAGGGAAGCTCACCGCCCCCGAAGCGCCGGAGTGTGCGGACGATCGCGAGGTCTCGATCTTCCGCAAGACCGCAGGCCAGGACAGGCGGGTCGGCAAGGCGACCACCAAGCCGAACGGCGCATACAGGCTCGCCAAGCACGCCAGGCGCGGGAGGTACTACTCAACCGTGAAACTTGAGACCCTTCCCGCGGTCGCCGACTGCGCGGCCGCGAGTTCGCCCGTGCTGCGTGTCGGCTGACATGCTCGGCGTCGCGACCGTTGGCGTAGTACTCGGCGTCCTGGCAGCGGCCGGCCTCGCGGGCAATGCATAGGGGGTCGCCGCCGATGCCGGGCTAACGCCGTTTTCACCCTTCGCGCCGAGAAGGTTCGTCGCGCCCGGGAGTTCCCCGCAGTAACGGAGGCCATCGAAGTCGCGGGCTGCGAAAGTAGCGCCTACCGGCTTTAGCGATCGGGCACAGGCGCCGTTCTGGTGCCCACATCCCTGGAAGCCGTGGCGCTACTGCCGCAGGCATGGCGCGATACTGCGTGGACGATGTCGCAGGAGAACGTGGAGGTGCGAGGCGGCGGGTATAGGATCGCAAGCGACGACAACGTGGGAGGCAACACATGTTCATAGCGGCCGACTATCAGTTCGGGGAAGTCTTCTGGTCGATCGTCGTCTTCTTCGCCTGGTTCGCCTGGATCTGGATCGCGATCACCTGCTTCATCGACATCTTCCGCCGCCATGACATCGGCGGCTGGCACAAGGCCGCGTGGGTGGTGTTCATCATCGTCATCCCGTTCCTCGGCGTGCTCGTCTATCTGATCGCCCAGCACGACGGGATGCGCGACCGTGGACTCGAGCAGGCCAAAACCCAGCAGGCGGCGATGGACCAGTACGTTCGTGACACCGCTGGCGGCTCGGCGACCGAGATCGCGAAGGCGAAGGAGCTGCTCGACTCCGGGTCGATCACCCAGGCGGAGTTCGACTCGATCAAGGCCAAGGCGCTTTCCTAGAAGAAAGCCCTCGAAGCCGCCGGGCTGTCGGAGTAGCTGCGCGGTCACCCCGCGACCTCGATCACCGGCAGAGCGAGTCCCTCCGGTTTATCTGCGGAAGGGTGGGGGCCAGGGCTCTCGCCAAGCTCCCGGCTTTGTATGGGAAGCGGCTACGAGGTGAGCCAGTACCGCTCAGCCTTGAAGCAGCTTCGCCTTCTCGCGCTCGAACTCCTCGTCTGAGAGCACGTTCTGCTCATGTAGCTCGGCGAGTTGCTTGAGCTTCTCCATCGCCTCGGGGGTCAGCCCGCCCGCCGCAGAGGGCTCGACCGGCGCGGGCTGCTGTGCAGCTACCGCCTCCTCCTGCTGGGCTTGCTTCGCGTCATGGTGCTTCTTGGCGGCAACAGCGGCCCCTCCGACTACGGCGGCGCGTCGCCTTCGCTGGCGTCTGTCTCGTCCTGGTGGCATGTTCGATCCTCCTTGAGGGCTAGGCCGCTGTTGGGCGGTCCTCGACAATGTACGCCTCGATCAGCCAGGATCGCCGGTAGCACCTGAGCGTCCCCTGCTAGCCCGCCACCGGGACCCGGATCGCCGGGAGCGCTAGGCCCTCCGGTTTATCCGTGGAAGGGTGGCGGCCCTGGCAGTGGGGCCCGAGGGGCTTTGGCGAGATACTGCGCGGGCGATGTCGCAGGAGAACGTGGAGATCGTCCGACAGGGCTACGAGCGATTTGCGGCTACCGGCGAGTTCGTGGCGGACCTCGCCACGGACGACTTCGTGTGGGACATGTCGAACTTCCACGGCTGGCCCGAGCAGCAGACCTACGGGGGCGCCGAGGGGGCGCAGCGCTTCCTCGGCGAGTGGACAAGCGCCTGGGACGACTGGGAGCTCGAGGTCGATGCCCTTCATGACGCGGGAGACAAGGTCGTCGTTCTAGTGCGCCAGCACGGGCGCTCGAAGGCGGCCGGGATGCCCGTCGAAATGTCCTTCGCGCAGGTCTGGACGTTTCGCGACGGCAAGCAGGCGCGGATGGACATGTACTCCGACCGGGCCGAAGCCCTCGAAGCCGCCGGGCTGTCGGAGTAGCTGAGCAGTCACGCCGTGACCTTGGCACCGGAGGGCCAGTCCCTCCGGTTATTTGCGGAAGGGTGAGAGTTGTCCCGCCAACGCCACTGTTGTCGGCGCGGTCGCTTGCTTCAGCTCGACGGAAAAGTAATCGCAGCTACCGATCGCGCCACGCTACGTTCACGATCCTCCAGCCGTCGTGCGTCTTCACCAGCTGGAGGAGATCGACGTAGAGGGCGCAGCGAACAGTGGCGCTCGCGATATTTTCCGACACGTCGTGGACTTCGACCTCGATCCGTCGATCGTCGACATCCTCCGCAGTTCCCTCGCCGCTGGCTGTCATCTCGATCATCTCTTGAGCCGTGAGCGTGCGGATGGATTCAGCTCCCGAAGCATCTTGCTCGAGGGAGCGCTTGGCCAACTCGGGATGAAGCGCTCTCTCCATGCGGGCGGAATCCCCATCGAACCATCCCTCGATGTAGTCGAGAGCCGCGCGCTCGACCGCAGCTCTGTTGGTGAGTCTGGCTTCCTGCGACCCGATGCGATCAGCCTAGGAGATCGGCGAAGGTCACAGCCGTTCGCTAGACGGCCTGACCCGGATCGGAGGCAGCCCCACACCCTCCTCGGACTCGTGCCTGGGGACGACTAGCGGGTTCTCCGTGGAAGGGTGGAAGGCCGAGCACTCCGAGGGTATCCGCTCTGCATGGGCGGCGGCCGAGCTGCGCGATTCGCCGTCCTGCACGCGTGAGACGCTCCGCGACGTGCTTTCGCTCTCCGTGGTGCGCATGTTCAGGCAGATGTTCGGTGCGATGAAGTACGCCGCCAAGAACGAAGGCTTCATCGCGATCCTCGGGGCGGCAAATCCTTCTCGTCATAACCGGGACCGTTGCCTACGCGGTCGCGGAGGGCTGGAGCCTGGTGGACTCGTTCTACTTCGCCATCGCGACGCTTACCACGTCGAGCATCGCCGACCCGGACCTGACGCTGACTAACGATGCAATCAAGATCTTCACGGCCTTCTACGTGCTGACCGGCATCGGAATCCTCGTTGAGGTGGCGTCAGATCGGCTTCGGCTATGTGGCTATGCGGGCGGACAAGAAGAGCGGCCGCCAGGAGGGCGACCCACCCGTCAGTCCGGCGGCGTGATCTAGGACCGGACGATCAGCGGCGGCAGCACCTGAGCGCCCTCTGCGAACGCGTGCCTACTCTCAGGAGGCGCGCATGCCGCCTGCAGGGCTTCAGTCTCGGTCTGGCTTGCGACCGGCGGCGAGCTTGACGGAGACTGGAAGCTCGAGGACATCTCCGCGCTGGTAGTCGCCCACGAGTCGATCGAACGCGTCTCGGATGCGCCGCCGGGTTTCCTCGGGCTGCCGCAGGATGAGCGCGGAGGTTCGGACCGTCCCGCCGAGCAAGCCGTCCCACAGCTCGTCGGCGGTCGCGACGCGATGGGTGAAGGCGATCGTCCTCACCGTGCGGTCCTCTACGCCATGCTCACGCAAGAGGGCGTCGAACTCCTCGTCGGTCGAGAACCGGAAGAAGTCGGGCCCGGTCGGTACGTCCTCGGGGGGCGTCGCCCCGGCCTCCGCGACCGCATCGAGGAACACGCCCAGGAAGCGGGCCCGCTCGGGAAGGTCCCAGGCCGTCAGCGCGATCTCGCCGCCCGGACGGAGCACCCGCATGAACCCGGCCATCGCCTGCTCGGGGCGCCCGAGGTGCAGGATGACGAAATTGCCAACCACGGCGTCGATGGAGGCGTCAGGGAACGGAAGCTCATGTACATCCGCCTGACGGAAGTCGAGTCCCGGATGCAGCCCGCGGGCGAGGGAGATCATCGCCCTGGCGACGTCGACCCCAACCACCGACGCTCCTCGCTCGGCCCCTCGAGCCGCCACGTAACCAGGGCCGGTGGCGAGATCCAGCATCCGCATTCCTGGCCGTACGGAGGCAGCATCAAGGAGTGGCTCGGCCAGTTGGCCGGTGATGCGGCCGAAGAAGCGGTCATAGCCGGGCGCCTTCTCTTCCCAGCCTCCTGCCTCGAAGGCGTTGAACGCATCGGGATCGATCGCGATCTTTCCCACGGCCGCACAGTACGCCCTGGCGGCCGCCTCGCTCCCGCCGGTCAGGGGCGGTACCGTCTAGCGCAGTCTGCGGGTTCAGACCGCGGAGGGGGCGCGGCTGTGAGCACGAACCCGGCCGCGCGCCCTCGGTTCGTCCGCGCATCAGGCCGTACTGACCACCCCCTTCGTGGGCGCCAGCAGCGGAGGAAGCTGGACACCCTGCGCGTAATCGGAGAACCCCTGGAAGCCGTGGCGCTGCTGCCGCCGGCATGGCGCGATACTGCGCGGGCAATGTCGGAGGAGAATGTTCAACTCGTTCGTCGCCTCAACGACGCGTGGAACCGCCACGACCTCGAAACCATGCTTGCCTTCGCCGATCCTGAGATCGAGTACGTCAACTCCCCGACGGCGGTAGAGCCCGGTACGAGGCACGGCCTTGATGGAGTTGCGGCGGTAGTTCAGGCGCAATGGGAGATGCTGACCGATGCCCGCCTGGAGATTGAGCGGACCTACGACCGCGGCGACGAGATCATCGTCTTGTCCCTGCTTTCGCGGCAAATGCCGGGAAGCGAGGATCGCATCGAGGCTCAAACTCTGGCCTCCTGGAAGTTCCGCGATGGAAAGCTGATCCGCGTGGAAGCGCTTGCTTTCGGGCCCGCCGAAGTTCCAGAGGCCCTCGAAGCCGCCGTGCTGCGGGAGTAGCTGCGCGGTCACGCCGCGACCTCGATCACCGGCAGAGCGAGTCCCTCCCGTTTATCTGTGTATGGGTGGCGGCCGTGGCAGTGGCGGTCCTGGAGGCTGAGCGCGATACTGCGCGGGCGATGTCGCAGGAGAACGTTGAGGGTTTCGAGCGCGGCGTGGACGCGTATAACCGCCAGGACATCGAAGCCTTCGTGGCAGGAGCTCACCCCGAGGTCGAGTGGCACTCGGGGATTCTCAGCGGGCTGGGAGCGGAGGCAGCCGTGTATCGAGGGCACGAGGGCATCCGCCAGGGACTCCGCGACCTGTTCGAGGCTCTGGAGGAAACGCACCTCGAATATCCGGAGATTCGGGACCTCGGCGACCGGGTGATCGGGATTGGCCACATGCGCACCCGGAGCAGGGAGAGCGGGGCTGAGACCGAGGCCCCTCATGCCACCGTGGTCGACGTCAAAGACGGGAAGGCCATCCGTATCAGCGCTTATTTCGACGTCAAGGAGGCCCTCGAAGCCGCCGGGCTGTCGGAGTAGGGCGGTCACGCCGCCACCTCGATGCGAGGCAGGGCGAGGCCCGTGTGAATAGGTGGCTTCCCGCACATCCGCAGGCATCCGATGGCCCCGATCGACGCCTATCCGTGCCTGAGGGCCTACCGCGCTTCACACGCGAGAGGTCGCTGGTTCGAAACCAGCCGCGCCCATCCCTGATGCGGGATACTGCGCCAGCGACCTCGCAGGACGAACCCGCGCGAGCGAACTTGGAGAGAACAAGTTGGGCGTTCCCTACAAGCTGTTCTATCGGCTCGGCTTTCACCCTTGGGAGGACCTGGCTCAGCATCCGCCATTCGCGGAGACGCTCACGGAGCTGTTCGAGCGTGAGGAGAGCGGACGCGAGCCGCCTTACGGCCCCGCACTCGACCTCGGCTGCGGGAGCGCCGTTTGGGGCGTCAAATTGGCCGAGCGCGGCTGGCAGGTGACGGGGATCGATCTAGTCGAGAAATCCTTGGAGCGTGCGCGCGAGCGGGTGCAGGAGGCGGGCGTCGAGATGCGGGTGGTGCAAAGCGACGTGACGGACCTCGGTGGCGCCGATGTCGGAGGCGATTACCGCCTGGTCCTCGACACCGGCACCTTCCACGGCCTAGACGCTGATCAGCGCGCGGCGATGGGCCGAGAGGTCAGCGCGATTGCCGCCGACGATGCGACCGTGATCCTCGACGTGTTCGCGCCGCGGCGCCGAGGACCACTGCCGCGGGGAGCGAGCCAGAGTGACGTGGAGAGCGCATTTTCGGACTGGGAGATCACCGACATCGAGGTCGCCGACACCGAGCCGGATCCGATCGCGAAGTTGTTCAAGTTCGACGAACGCTTCTACCGGCTCGTTCGAAGTAACCGTTAGCCGCCAAGCAGCCGGACTCGGGAGTTGTTCCGGCGTACGAGCGATTGGGCACCAGCGACATTTGGTGCCCACATCCAACGGCATCCGCCGGCATCCACGGGCATCCGTCCCGCTCAATCCACGCCTATCCGCCCGTGGAGGGCTACCGCTTCACACGCGAGAGGTCGCTGGTTCGAAACCAGCCGCGCCCATCCCTCAGACGGAGAGCGAGATAGTCGCCTCTCGTCCAAAGCAGCCGAAAGTGCGCGCCTATTCGAGCTACGAACTCAGGGCGAGCCAGAATCTTGCGCTCGTCGCTGGACCACATCCGACTCGCCCGTGAGCCAGTGGTTCGTCGAGCAGATGCGAGAAGTCCATGGCATCGACATCTCGCAGCAGCCGCCCCCTCCGGTGAGCAAGGTTCACGACGTCAGGGTTTAGGCGGCGGAGCCCGTGTTTGCCGCGCGGTCCCCACACCGCGGTGCCGCTTTCTTGCACTTTCATGCGAAGTCGGCAGCGCCGCTTCTCGTCCAAAGCGGTAGCTCCGGGCTGCTCGCACAGCGCCTCGAAGTCGACGGCGAGCTCTTCCAGGAGGACGGGAAATTCAAGGTCTAGCGCAGGGCGCCCGGGTGGTCTAGTCTCCATCCCAGCGGGGGAAGCGACAGGGGGTCAAGTGCCGGGTAAACCGCATCGCATCGGGGGAATCGCGCTCGTCGTGCTTCTCTCGCTCGCCTGCGCCGGTTCCGCCAATGGGACGATCTACGAACCGACCCGCAAGGACGACCCGCAGCCCGGGAACTGCAAGCGGAACAACTGCTCGCTGCGGGAGGCGGTCATCGCTGCCAACGACAACAACGGCAAGGACACGATCAAGCTCCGCGGCGGTACCTACCGGCTCGAGATCCCGACCGGCGGGATGGTCCAGGAGGACTTGATCGGCGATCTCGACCTCGAGGGCCGCACGACCGTGGTCGGCCGGGGCCCGGTGCGCACGACGGTCGACGGCAACGACCACGATCGCGTCTTCCAGGTCGACCGGCCCTCGACGTTGCAGGGTATGACCGTCACGGACGGCACCGCAGACGACGGCGGCGGCATCTACGTCTCGGCCGCGGGTAACGCGCGGCTCGACAACCTCGCCGTCGTCGCCAACGTTGCATCCCAGCAGGGGGGTGGGGTCTTCAGCGAGGCTCTCCTGCTGAGCATCACCCGTACGTCAATCAGCCTTAACCTGGCAGGTACTGCGGGCGCTGGCCTCGCCTCCGGTGATGTGCCCAAGACCACCGAGCAAGCTACGACCCGGCTCCTGAGATCGGCCGTGTGGACCAACAGCAGCTCCGGGACGGGCGGCGGCGTCCAGCTCACGGGCACGCCCATGACGTCGGGGTCGGCCCCCGTGCTGGAGTCGGTCAACTCGACGATCGCCAAGAACGGCTCGGCCCTGAACGGCGGTGGCATCAGTGCGACCTTCGGCGGTGCCGAAGCGAACCTCGACAACACGACGGTTTCGGGGAACATCGCGGACGCTGACATCAACGACAGCGGCGAAGGCGGTGGCCTGCACGAGTTCGCCGGGGAGATCAACTCCTTCGACTCGATCGTCGCCGAGAATGGCGCCCCCGCCGAAAACAGTCCGGGGGCGCAGTGCCTCGGTGACTTCGTCGGCTCCGCCTCGGTGCTCCAGAACCAGGTCGCGCCAGCCGACGGGTGTTTTCCGAGCGCCGGCTTCACGATGACCGATGACGCGAAGCTCGAGATCCTGCAGGACAACGGCGGTCCGACCCCGACCGCCGCCCTGCTGCCGGGCAGCCCGGCGATCGGCCTCGCGGAGACCTGCCCGAAGACCGACCAGCGCGGCAAGCTGCGTCCGGCCAACTGCGACGCGGGCGCGTTCGAGGAGCATCCGAAGCGCCGCTGAACCCGGCATCCGCCTGGGCGGCGGCATTTAACATCAGCCCATGTCCGGTCACTCGAAGTGGTCCTCGATCAAGCACAAGAAGGCGGCGGCCAACGCCAAGCGCGGCCAGCCTTCACGAGCGGCAGCGCCTGCTATCGCTTTTCCATGCAAAGCGGGCCAACGCTCTCATTGGGCATAACGCGGTATTGGGCATAACGCGGTTCTGGTGCCCGATAGCGCCCCCCATCCGGACACATCCACCCAAAATCCGCGGACATCCGATGCGCTGAACGACGCCTATCCGTGCCTGAGGGGCCACCGCTTCACACGCGAGAGGTCGCAGGTTCGAAACCCGCCGCGCCCATGATGATGAGAGGCTGCCTGGGGCAGCCACCGGCTGGGCGCCGACCGCTCGGCTGACGAACTGGTTGACTGCGGGCGAGTTGAGTGGGTCGCAGGCAGTCGAGCTGACCGGAGCCGGCCTCGAGGAGGCCGAGGTGGTAGCGGTGGCGCGCGACTGGGCGTCGGTCGCGCTGGGCGCCGAGGCCCGGGAGGCGATGGCGGCGAGCGCCGCGATCGTGGACCGGCTCGCTGCCTCGGGCGAGCCCGCGTACGGCGTCTCGACCGGGTTCGGCTCGCTGGCCACGGTGTCGATCCCCGCCGAGGCTCGCGCTCAGCTCCAGCGCTCGCTGCTGCGCTCGCACGCAGCGGGGATGGGCGCCCCCGTGGAGGTGGAGGTCGTGCGCGCGATGATGCTCCTGCGGGCGCGCACGCTGGCGATGGGCTACTCGGGCGCCCGCCCCGAGGTCGCGGAGGCGATGGTCGCTCTGCTGAACGCTGAGCTCACCCCGGTCGTGCCTGAGCACGGCTCGCTGGGAGCGAGCGGCGACCTCGCCCCGCTCGCGCACTGCGCCCTGCCGCTGATCGGCGAGGGCGAGCTCACGACGCGCGAGGGCCGGCGTCTGCCCGCGCCCGAGGCGCTCGCCGCCGCCGGCATCGAGCCCCTCGAGCTGGTCGCGAAGGAGGGCCTCGCGCTGATCAACGGCACGGACGGGGTCCTTGGGATGCTGGTGCTCGCACTGTGCGACCTCCGGCGACTGCTCCGCGTGGCCGACATCGCCGCGGCGATGTCGGTCGAGGCGCTCCTCGGCACCGACCGCGTGTTCGCGGAGGACCTCATCGCGCTGCGCCCCCAGGCTGGCCAGGCGCTGAGCGCCGAGAACCTGCGTCGTCTCCTCGCCGGCTCGCCGATCGTCGCCAGTCACCGTCACGACGACCCGCGCGTGCAGGACGCCTACTCGCTGCGCTGCGCCCCGCAGGTGACCGGCGCCGCGCGCGATGCCCTCGGCTACGCCGAGCGGACGGCGGCGGCCGAGCTGCGGTCGGCGATCGACAACCCGATGGTGCTCCCGGATGGCCGAGTCGAATCGTGCGGCAACTTCCACGGCGCGCCGCTCGCCCTCGCGTCCGATTTTCTGGCCGCCGCCTTCGCACCCGTCGGCGCGATCGCCGAGCGCCGCACCGACCGCCTGCTCGACGCGGCTCGCTCCCACGGGCTGCCACCGTTCCTGGCCGACGACCCCGGCGTCGACTCGGGCCTAATGATCGCCCACTACACGCAGGCGGCGATGGTGGCCGAAAACCGTCGTCTGGCCACCCCGGCGGGCGTCGACTCGCTGCCGACCAGCGCGATGCAGGAGGACCACGTTTCGATGGGCTGGGGGGCGGCGCGCAAGCTTCGATCGGCGATCGACAACCTGGCCCGGATCCTCGCGGTCGAGCTGACCGTGGCGGCGCGCGGGCTCGACCTGCGGCTGCCGCTCGAGCCTGCCGCAGGAACAGGCGCCGCCCACGGCGCCCTTCGAGCGGTTGCGGAGGGCCCGGGACCCGACCGCTGGCTGGCGCCCGAGCTCGCGGAGGTGGAGTGCCTGGTCTCCTCCGGAGCGCTCTTGGCCGCGCTCGAGGCCGAGATCGGGGAGCTCGCGTGAGCCGCGAGGTCCGCGCCCCGCGGGGCACGAAGCTCTCCTGCCGGGGCTGGCCACAGGAGGCGCCTCTGCGAATGCTGATGAACAACCTCGACCCCGAGGTGGCCGAGCGGCCCGGCGACCTCGTCGTCTACGGGGGCACCGGCCGCGCGGCCCGCTCGTGGGAGGCGTTCGACGCGATCGTGCGCTCGCTGCGCGGTTTGGGGGAGGACGAGACGCTCCTGGTCCAGTCTGGAAAGCCGGTCGGCGTTTTTCGCACCCACGAATGGGCGCCCCGGGTCCTCATCGCGAACTCCCACCTGGTCCCGGAGTGGGCCAACTGGGAGGAGTTCCGCCGCCTCGAGGAGCTGGGTCTAACGATGTACGGCCAGATGACAGCGGGGTCGTGGATCTACATCGGCAGCCAGGGGATCGTCCAGGGCACCTACGAGTGCTTCGCCGAGATCGCTCGCCGCCACTTCGGCGGCTCCCTGGCCGGCACCATCACCCTCACCGCCGGCCTCGGCGGGATGGGCGGAGCGCAGCCGCTCGCGGTGACCATGAACGAGGGGGTCGCGCTCTGCGTCGAGGTCGACCCGGAACGGATCGAGCGCCGGCTCGAGACCCGGTACCTCGAGGAGCGCGCCGACGACCTGGAGGACGCCGTCGCCCGTTGCGAGCGGGCCAAGGAGGCACGCAGGCCGCTGAGCGTCGGCCTCTGTGCGAACGCGGCCGACGTTTTGCCCGAGCTCCTCGATCGCGGGTTCGCGGCGGACGTGGTGACGGATCAGACCTCGGCGCACGATCCCCTGGTGGGCTATCTGCCGAACACGCTGACCCTCGAGGAGGCCGAGCGGATGCGACGCGAGGACCCCGACGAGTACGTGCGCCGCGCCCGGGCGGCGATCGCGGCGCACTGCTTCGCGATGGTCGGGTTCAAGGACGCGGGCGCCGAGGTCTTTGACTATGGCAACAGCCTGCGCGCCGAGGCGCGCCTCGGCGGCTTCGAGCGCGCCTTCGACTATCCGGGCTTCGTGCCGGCGTACATCCGGCCCCTGTTCTGCGAGGGCAAAGGGCCCTTCCGCTGGGTCGCGCTGTCGGGCAACCCAGCCGACATCGCCGCCACCGACCGTGCCGTCCTCGACGAGTTCGGCGACGACGAGTCGCTGGCGCGATGGATCCGGCTCGCGGGGGAGCGGATCGCCTTCCAGGGGCTACCGGCGCGGATCTGCTGGCTCGGCTACGGACAGCGAGCGCGGCTCGGTCTGCGCTTCAACGAGATGGTGCGCTCCGGCGAGCTGACCGCACCGGTCGTGATCGGCCGCGACCACCTCGACTCGGGCTCGGTCGCCTCTCCGTATCGCGAGACCGAGGGCATGGAGGACGGCTCGGACGCGATCGCGGACTGGCCGCTTTTGAACGGGCTCGTCAACACCGCCTCGGGTGCCACCTGGGTGTCGATCCATCATGGCGGCGGCGTCGGCATCGGGCGCTCGATCCACGCCGGGATGGTCTGCCTGGCGGACGGGTCGGACCTGGCCGCGGAGAAGCTCGAGCGAGTGTTGACCGCGGACCCGGGAACGGGCGTCATGCGCCATGCCGACGCCGGTTACGAGCGCGCCCGGGAGGTCGCCGCGGAGCGCGGAGTCCAGATCCCGATGCGTGAGGGCGGCTAGCAGGTGGCCTCCCGCGTCGGCGATGGGAGCCGCCGGCTCGCGTGAGCGTTCGCGAGATCGTGACTATCGGCCACCCGGTGCTGCGCGAGCGGGCGCGCGAGGTGACGGCGGAGGAGCTGAGCTCGCCCGAGATCCAGGGCCTGATCGACGACATGATCGAAACGATGCGGGACGCCGGCGGTGCCGGCCTCGCCGCGAACCAGGTCGGCGTGCCGGTGCGGATCGCGGTGGCCGAGGTCGCCAGGACCAACCCGCGCTACCCGTACAAGCCGCCGATCCCGCTGACGGTCGTGGTCAATCCCGCGATCGAGACGGGCGGCTCCGAGACCGTCGAGATCAACGAGGGATGCCTGTCGGTCCCCGGGCTGCGCGGGGTCGTCGAGCGGCGGGTCGAGGTCCGGCTGCGCTACCTGGACCGAGACGGCAATCCCCGCGACGAAATCAAGCGCGGGCTCACCGCCGGCACCTTCCAGCACGAGGTCGACCACCTCGACGGGACGCTGATCGTCGATCGCGCCGATCCGCGAACGCTGATGACGTGGGAGCAGTTCGACCGATTCCATCGCGACGAGTTCGTCGAGCGGATCACCGAGTTCGCGGAGAGGATCGGGTCGTGACCACGTACCTGTGCGAGTTCGCGTGGCTGGGAGGTGACGGCGTGGAGCCCGAGGTCGTGGTGGAGGTCGAGGAAGGGCGCATCACCCGCGTCGAGACGGCAGTGCTCGAGCCGCCGCGAGCAGCCGAACGGCTTGCCGGCCTCACCATTCCGGGCCTCGCGAACGCCCACTCCCACGCGTTCCACCGTGCGCTTCGCGGACGGACCCACGGTGAGAGCGGATCGTTCTGGAAGTGGCGCGAGGCGATGTACGAGGTGGCGGGCCGGCTCGACCCCGAGCGCTACCACGCACTCGCCCGCGCGACCTTCGGCGAGATGGCCCTGGCGGGGATCACCAGCGTCGGCGAGTTCCACTATATCCACCATTCACCGGGCGGCAGGCCATACGCGGATCCAAACGAGATGAGCCGGGCCGTGGTCGCGGCGGCAGCGGAGGCGGGGATCAGGATCACGCTCCTCGATACGTGTTACCTCCACGGCGGCGTCGGCGAGCCGCTCACCGAACAGCAGCTCGCCTTCGGCGACGCCAGCGCCGACGCCTGGGCGGGGCGGGTCGATGCGCTCGGCGAGCCCGGACCCGGAGCGCGCGTGGGCGCGGCCATCCACAGCATGCGAGCCGTCGATCCCGACTCCGCGGCGACCGTCGCGGCGTGGGCGGCGGAGCGCTCGTCGCCGCTTCACGCCCATGTGTCCGAGCAGCCCGCCGAGGTCGAGGCGTGTCGCGCCGCGTACGCGCGAACCCCCACGGCCCTGCTCGAGGAGTGCGGCGCGCTCTCCGAGCACTTCACCGCGATCCACTTCACACACGCCTCCGGGCCCGACATCCGGTTGCTGGGCGAGGCCCGCGCGACCTGCTGCCTCTGCCCCACCACCGAGCGCGACCTGGCGGACGGGATCGGCCGCGCGCGAGAGATCGCGGACGCCGGGGCTGCGCTTTCCCTTGGCTCCGATTCGCACGCCGTCATCGACCACTTCGAGGAGATGAGGGCGCTCGAGCTCGACGAGCGCCTGGTCACGAACGAGCGTGGGCTTCACAGCCCGGCTGAGCTCCTGCGCGCGGGAACCGCCGGCGGCCATTGCTCACTGGGCTGGCCCGACGCCGGCCGGATCGAGCCCGGCGCCATCGCTGACCTCGTGACCGTCGGCCTCCACGGCGTCCGGCTTGCGGGCGCCAGCCGATCGCACCTGCCCCAGGCGCTCGTGTTCGGGGCCGGCGCCGGCGACGTGCGCGAGGTGATCGTGGCAGGCAGGCGGATCGTCGGCGAGGGCCGGCACCTAGGGCTGAACGTGGCGGCGGAGCTGCGCGACGCGATCGGGGCGGTCTCGCCGTGACCGCGACGATCGTCGACAACATCGGGATGCTGGTCACCAACGAACCCGAGCTCGGCGACGGGCCGCTCGGGGTCATGCGCGACGTGGCGCTGGTAATCGAGGACGGCCGGGTGGCGGTGATCGAGCGCGCGGGCGCGGCGGGCGACGAGCGGATCGATGCCGCCGGTCGGTGCGTGATCCCGGGCTTCGTCGACTCGCACACGCATCTGGTCTTCGCCGGCGACCGCTCGGCCGAGTTTGTGGCGCGGATGACTGGCGCCCCCTACCAGGCGGGGGGCATCAGGGTCTCGACCGACGCCACTCGTGCGGCCTCCACCGAGGAGCTGGAGCGCCTGGCGCGGCTCCGCCGCGCGGAGGCTCTCCGGGCCGGCATCACGCACATCGAGATCAAGTCCGGCTACGGCCTCGACGTCGCGAACGAGCAGCGGCTCTGCGAGGTGGCCGCCCGGCTGACCGACGACGTCACCTTCCTCGGGGCCCACGCCGTGCCGGCCTCCCATGAGGATCGGATCGACGAATACGTGGCCCTCGTGTGCGGCGAGATGCTGACCGCCTGCGCGCCGCACTGTCGCTGGATCGACGCCTTCTGCGAGCGCGGCGCGTTCGACGCCGAGCAGTCCCGGCAGGTGCTCGAGGCAGGCCGCTCCGCCGGGCTCGGCCTGCGGGTGCACGGCAACCAGCTCGGCCCCGGGCCCGGAGTACGGCTGGCGGTCGAGCTGGGCGCCGCCTCCGTCGACCACTGCACCTACCTCGACGACGACGATGTCGCCGCGCTCGCCGATGGCGAAACCGTGGCCACGTTCCTGCCCGCGACCGACTTCTCGACCCGCCAGCCCTACCCCGACGCCCGAAGGGTGATCGACGCCGGGGCCGCCGTCGCGATCGCGACGAACTGCAACCCCGGCTCGAGCTACACGACCTCCATGGCGTTCTGCATCGCGCTCGCCGTACGCGAGATGCGAATGACCGCCGACGAAGCACTGCAGGCGGCGACCCTGGGAGGCGCCCGCGCGCTCCGCCGCGACGACCTCGGGCGCCTAGGCCCTGGGGCACGCGCCGACGCGGTGATCCTCGACGCGCCCTCGCACGAGCACCTCGTGTACCGCCCCGGCGTGCCGCTGACGGTGCGGACGATCAGCTCCGGCCGGGCCGCGTAAGAGCCAGCATGCCCTGCTTCGCTGATCTAGGATCTGGTCGCCGTGGCGGAGCAGCCTGAGCGACGCGAGCTCCTGGTATCCAAGGGCTGGGTCCAGGCGTCGATCGTCGTCTTCCTGTTCGGTTTTTTCGTCCTCGGCCTGCTGGCGTACCGCACATACACCGCCGACCCACCGATCCCAGACCGGGTTGTCACTCCCGAGGGCCAGCCGCTGTTCACCCAGGAGGACGTCAGCCAGGGTCAGAAGGTCTTTCTGAACAACGGCCTGATGGAGTACGGCTCGGTCTTCGGACACGGCGCCTATCTAGGGCCGGACTACACCGCCGACTACCTGCACCGCGCCGCCCTCTCAGTAGAGGAGTACTACGGGGGGCCAAACTCTGACAGGGCGCGCAGGCGCACGGTCGCCGACTTTCAGACCAACCGCCACGACGCCGAAGCCGGCACGCTCACCTACACCGAGGCACAAGCCCGCGCGTTCGCAGAACTCGAGCGCCACTATGCCGAGCACTTCGGCAACCCGACCACTGAGATGGGCCTTCGCCCGGACGCGGTGGACGACCCGGAGCAGGTCCACCAGCTGACGGCCTTCTTCTCATGGACCGCCTGGGCGGGGACGGCGCGCCGTCCCGGCCACAACTACTCCTACACGAACAACTGGCCACCCGAGGAGCTGGTCGACAACGGGCCCACGGCGCACGTTGTCCTCTGGAGCGTCGTCTCGCTGATCGCGCTGCTTGGTGGCATCGGGCTGCTGTTCGCGGCGTTCGGCCGCTGGAACTTCCTCGGCTGGCATGGCCGCGAGGAGGCCTCGCTCTCGTTCCGGAGGCCCGGCGAGGTGGCGTTGACGCCGGCGCAGAAGGCCTGCGCGTGGTTCTTCCTCGTGATGGCGGCGCTGTTCCTGATTCAGACGATGGTAGGTGCCGCCTCGCAGCACTACCGGGCCGAGCTCGGCGATTTCTTCGGCATCGACCTCGCGCAGCTGCTGCCGTTCAACCTGGCGCGCACCTTTCACGTCCAGCTCGCGATCTTCTTCGTATCGACGTCCTTCCTCGCGGCTGGCATCTTCTTGGCCCCGATGATCGCTGGGCGCGAGCCGAGGCGCCAACACTGGCTGGCCTACGGGTTGCTCGCGGCGCTCACAATCGTGGTCTTCGGAAGCCTGATCGGCGAGTTCGGAGGGGTCCACGGCTGGTTCGGGGACGATGGATCGGTCTTCGGCCTTCAGGGCTTCGAGTACCTCGACCTGGGCCGTTTCTGGCAGGTCCTGCTCGTGATCGGCCTGTTCTTCTGGGTCGCGATCATCTTCCGAGCCCTTCGCGGACGCCTGCGACGGGAGCGCCGGGGGAACCTGCCGTGGATCTTCTTCTTCGCCGCGCTCGCGATTCCGGCGTTCTACGCGGTCGGACTGCTGGCGCGACAGGGCGACAGCTTCACCGTCACCGACTTCTGGCGGTTCTGGGTCGTCCACCTCTGGGTCGAGGACTTCCTCGAGTTGTTCACGACCGTGATGGTCGCCTACGTGTTCGTGCTGCTCGGGGTGGTGCGCGAGCGCGTTGCGATGATCGTCGTCTTCCTGGACATCCTCCTGTATTCGGTCGGTGGCGTCATCGGCACGATGCACCACCTCTACTTCTCCGGAGAGCCGGCCGAGCACATGGCGCTCGGCGCCGTCTTCTCGGCCGCGGAGGTGATCCCGCTCACCTTCCTGACCGTCGAGGCGTGGAGCTTCCTTCAGCTGGGCGCCCGCCAGCAATCTCGTTCGGAGAACCCGTTCCCGCACCGCTGGGCTGTGATGTTTCTCGTCGCGGTGGGGTTCTGGAACTTCCTTGGGGCGGGCATCTTTGGGTTCCTGGTCAACCTCCCGATCGTCTCCTACTACGAGATCGGCACGGCCCTGACCGCCAACCATGCCCACGCGGCGATGATGGGCGTCTACGGGATGCTCGCCGTCGGGTTGGCGTTGTTCTGCCTGCGCTACCTGATTCCGGAGGACCGATGGCCGGATCGGCTCGCAAAGATCAGTTTCTGGTCGCTCAACGTCGGGCTGGCATGGATGACCTTTGCGACCCTGCTCCCGCTGGGACTGATCCAGCTCTACGAGTCCGTCGACTCGGGCTACTTCGCGGCACGTTCGCTGGAGTTCCTGACCAACGACACGAACGCACTGATCGAGTGGATCAGGTTCCCCGGCGACATCGTGTTCATCGGCGGCGGCGTCGTGCCCGTGCTCTACATCTGTTACCTCGGCGTCCGCCACCGGGTGAAGAAGACGGCCGGCGAAGACGAGGAGCAGGCGCTGTTCACCGTGATCACCCCGCCCGCGTCCGCCACCTTCGCAGCCACCTCTGGGTATCCATCAGATCGCGAGTCACGATGAGCACCGAGGCGCTCCTCGCGGTGGGTTACTCGTCATTCTTGATGGTCATCGCGATCGGGCTCGACGCCCTCGCGCGGCACTCGCACCGGCGCAGCGACCAATACCGGACAGCCGGATTCGAGTTCCGCCCGGACCTCGACCTCTGGATCTGCCCTGAGGGGCAGGAGCTTCATCACGTCGAGACGGATCATCACCGGCGCGTCGCCCGCTATCGCGCGGACTCCCTGGTCTGCAATCACTGCCCGAGGAAGGCGGATTGCACGGACTCCACCCAGGGCCGCGAGATTACTCGTGCCCTCGACCCGTGGCCACACTCGGAGGCCGGGCGCTTCCATCGCGGGGTATGCGTGGTGATGGTGACGCTCGCCGCGGTGATCGCCACGCTCGCGCTGGTGCGCAGCGAGGGGCCAACGGAGGCACTCTTGCTCACCGCGGTGCTGGGGGTCGCAATCGCGCTCGGTGTCCGACTCGCGGCTGCGTTCCGGCGAGCGCCCACCGGCTTCCCGGAGCCCACGCGGACCGCCTGACGACGCCCGCCTGACGCGCTCGACCCCCGACGCGGGTCTTGAGCCTCGAGGTCTGGGGCCGTAACCCGGCCCATCCCGCCAGCGCGGACCGATCTGGGTCATTATCTCTGCGGCATGTGCGAGCGGCCTTCATGAACCAGCGAGTGGTGATCCTCGGCGGCGGCGTCGCCGGGTTGGAGGCGTTGCTGGCGCTGCGCGATCTGGCCGGCGATAACGCCGAGGTGACGCTCGTCGCGCGGGACCCTAACTTCCTCTACCGGCCATTGCTGGTCGACGAGCCGTTCGACCTCGGCCCGGCCGAGCAGCATGCGCTGGCGCCGTTGGCCGAACAGCTCGCCGCCCGGTTCGTGCAAGGCGGCGCCGAGAGCGTGGATCCGGACAGGCACAAGGTTGAACTCGACGGCGGCTCGAGGCTCGAATACGACTACCTCATCGTCGCGGTGGGCGGGCGGTTCTATCCGGCCCTGGAGCGCGCGAGAACGTTTCCTTCTGGCGGCGAGCCGCTGCGGATAAATGAGCTCCTGCGATCGGGTGACGGTCGGCGGCGGATCGCCTTCGTGGTGCCGTCCGGCGTCACCTGGGCGTTGCCGATCTACGAGATCGCGCTGATGACGCAGCGCCGGGCCCTAGAGCTTGGAATCGAAGTCGAGCTGACGATCGTCACCCCCGAGGAGGTTCCGCTCGCCATCTTCGGGCCGGCCGCCAGCAGCGCGGTCGCGGAGCTCCTAGCCGCGCGCGGAATCGGGGTCGAGGCAGCTGTCCACGCCCGGGAGGGCGACGCCCACGAGCTGATCCTGACGCCCGGGGACCGCCGGATCGCCGCGGACGAGGTGATTGCCCTGCCCGGGATGGAGGGTCCAGCGCTCGCCGGCCTCCCGAAGGACGAACGCGGCTTCATCCCAATCGACGAGCACGCGCGGGTGGTCGGTGTCGAGGATGTCTACGCGGCGGGAGACGGCACCAACTTTCCGATCAAGCAGGGCGGGCTGGGGACGCAGCAGGCGGATGCGGCCGCCGCGCACATCGCCGAGCGCCTCGGCGCCGCAGTCACGGTTGAGCCATTCCGCCCGGTGCTACGCGGCAAGCTCATCACTGGGGACGAGTCTCTCCATCTCCGCGCGGATGTTGCAGGCGGCGGCGGAGCCGAGGAAGCCTCCCTCGATTGCCTGTGGTGGCCGCCCCACAAGATCAGCGGCCGGTACCTGGCGCCTTTCCTTTCTCATGGCGAGGTCCACGCCGAGCCCGAGCCGCCGCGGCGCCCATTGGACGTCGAAGTCGGGCTTCCGACAGAGTGGCACTCGGAGCCCATGGCGCTCGACCCCTACAGCTTCCCCGGCGCCGACTGAGCGCGAGACCGCTGGGCGGGTCAAACGCCCAGCGCCGCGCTCAGGGCCAGCATTCCCGCCGCGCCCACGACTGCGCCGATCGCGGCCCCACGTTTGCCGCCACGCAGCGCACTGGGTAGGAGCTCGACAAGCACCAATGCCAGCATCGCGCCTGCCGCGAATCCGAAGGAGACGGGCAGCAATGGCTCGACTTCTTCGACGAGCAGGAACGCGATCGCGGCGCCGGCCGGCTGCGGCGCGCTTGTCGCAACGGCTCCCCAGAACTGGCGCGAGCGTGAGAGCCCGGCCGCGGCCATCGGGATCGCCACGCTGGTCCCCTCGGGGATGTTCTGAACTGCGATCGCGGCGATCACGAACAGGCTCAGGCCGGCAGTGTCGGAGGCGTACGCCGTGCCGATCGCGAAGCCCTCGGGCAAACTGTGGACCAGAAGGACCACGAAAACGAGTATCGAGGTGCGCAAGCTTGCGCTCATGGCCCGCTCGACGTGGCGATGGCGCGCCTCGAGCGCGCTGCGAACGCCTACGAGGAACAGGGTTCCGGCCCCCAGGCCGACGCCGACCGATCCCGCAGACCCTTCGTCCAACCCGGGCAGAATTAGCCCCGCTACCGAGGCGACGGTCATCGCGCCCGCTGCGATCCCCAGAAGAAGCGGTTGAAGCGCCGCTGCACGCGTCCCAAGCAGAAAGACCGGAATCGCACCTAGGCCCGTCGCGAGGGCCGTCCCGGTTGCGGCGAGCAGGAGGATCAGCATGAGCGAGAACGGCGTGAACGCGGAGGGAGGCTACCGCCCAGGCCCATGGCAAGCTCGAAGCAAACCGTGGAACACCGTCTCAGGGCGCCGACACCGTCGCAGAGGAGTAGCTCCTCGAGTTTCGAGCGATTGAGCACCAGCGCCGTTCCGGTGCCCGTATCCGCAGACATCCCCGCACATCCGCAGGCATTTAGACCGGGCGGTTACGCCCATCCGTGCCTGAGGCAACACCGATTCACACGCGAGAGGTCGCTGGTTCGAAAGCAGCCGCGCCCATGCTCAGACGAAGAGCGGATGGTCGCTTCGTCAGCGATTGTGGTTGACGACCTCGACGTTGTGCCCGTCGGGGTCGAGGACGAACGCGCCGTAGTAGCCCGGGTGGTACACGGGGCGCTCGCCGGGGCCACCGTGGTCCTCGTATCCGGCGGCGAGCGCGGCGGCATGGAAGGACCGCACCGTCGCGTCGTCCCCGGCGGGGAAGGCGACGTGGACATGCTCCGTGAGCGGCCGCTCGTCGTCGATCAGCGAGAAGCTGTAGTCGCCGCCGGCGAACTGCACGCGCCCGGGCTCGTCGTCGCCCAGGCGGATCCCCGCGTGCGGCGCGATCGTCGCGTAGAAGCGCTTGGACGCCTCGAGGTCGGCGACGCGGATCCACAGGTGGTCGATGCGGCCGGGAGGCACCGGGCTCGACCGCTCGCCGTGCACGGCCTCGGCGCTGTTCCCGTCCGGGTCGAGCAGGAAGCCGCTGTAGTAGTCGGGTCCGTAGATCGCGCGCGGCCCGGGTGCGCCGTCGTCGCGGTAGCCGGCATCGATCCCCACCTGCCAGAAGGCGTCCACGGCCTCACGGGTCGGGGCGCGGAAGCCGACGTGCAGGCCGCGGGTCACCGGGTGCTCGCGGTCCGTGGGCCCGATGTCCCAGTCCTCCCACTCGACGAGCTCGGCGTCCGCGTGGCTGGGCTCGACGCCCAGCACGGAGAGCACGGTGCGGTAGAAGCGCTCGGACGCGGCCAGGTCGGAGACGGCGATGCCGACGTGGTCGAACACCCCGCCGAGGCTACCCCGACATCCCTGCGGCTTCGAAGGCCTGCTCGCGGGACGCGAAGAGGCGGAAGCGCACCACCTTCGAGTTATCCAGCTCCCAGACGCCGAAGAAGTCGCGTTCGATTCTGATCCCGCTCCCCCGACCCGTCCCCGCCTGTCGGAAGACGAGCACGACCGCATCACCGGAATCGATGCAGTCGCGGGCCTCGATCTCGTAGTCGGCCCAGGGGGCGAGCCAGTCGCGGAAGAACCGTCGCACTCCCTCACGGCCGTGATAAACGCCTGCTGATGGAAGCCCGCTCGCCGATGTGTCCCAGACGATCTCCGGATCGAAGTAATCGTCGGTCACATGGCCACCCGCGGCGAAGCGCCGCGTGAACTCCTTGACGATCTCAACGTCGTCCTGGGACATTCGCGCGTCCAGTATCTCCGCTTCTCGGGCCCTTGCGGGTTAGCTATGCCTGCGCGGAGTAGAGCCCTTCGAGCTTGTCGAAGCTGTCCGTCCAACCGCCACGATGGAGCGCACGACGTGCCTCGGTCTTGAACGGGCCTTGCCTAAGCGCAACCTCGGTCGATTCACCAAGGTCCCGGAATGCCAAATTGACCATGGTCTCGACGTCGTCGGGGTCGGGATCCTCCCAGATGAACGTGTAGACGAGGCGCAAAGGTGGGTCGACTTCGCGGAACTCCCCGGTCAGATAGAACGGATCGCCCTGCGGCGGCTGCATCTTGATCCGATAGCTCCCGTCGACGTGCGGCTCGAACTCCAGGCTCGGGGTCGTGAATCCCTGGGGCCCCCACCACTTCACCAACTCGCTCGCATCGCTGAAGGCGCCGAACACGATCGAAGGAACCGCGCCCAGCACGCGCTTGATCTCGAGTGTGAGCTCGTCCGCCTGCGCGGCCATTCGCCGATCGTATCCCGCAGCCGGGTAGTCGGGCCGATACCGCCGATCGACGCCTGTCCCGGGGAACCGTGGTCCTGCCGGCTAGACCGCCGCGCCTCGTCCGAGCGGCGGCTCGGCTCCCCGCTCGATCGGCTCGACCAGCCCGCGGTCGTGCGAGTTGGTCGGCTGGGTGGCTGCGAGCCTGAACAGCGTCAGCGCGCCGAGCAGCAGGCCAACGTCGCGTAGAGCGATATCGCCGTAGCCGCCGACCAGAAGCAGGCTCAGGATGATGCCGCCAAGCCAACCGGCGACGAGCAGCCCGCCGAATCGGGGGACGACCAAGACGATGAATCCGGCGAGGATCTCGATGACACCCACGGTGTACATGGCGTCTTGGGCGCTGCCTGGGAGGATGTCGTTGAACTCGGTGGCCAGGTACGCGGGCCAGTTGTCATTCATCACCTCGGCGAACTTGTCGAGGCCCATCAGGACGGGTAGGACGAAGAAACCGATCCGCAGCAGCGTGAATGCCTGAGCAACGGGATCCTCGCGCAGCCGCGTCATTGATGGGAATGGGATGGGTCGCAGCGTGGCTGCAATCGCGTTCATGCATTGACTCCTTTCGGGAGGTCGTTGCACGATTAGCGACCCTGCGGAGCCGGTTCTTACCGATGCGCGAGGTCAGGCTGTCGGTGCCGGCGGGGTGTCGCCCCCGGCCTCTACCAATGCGCGCAGGCTGCGGTGGTCCTCACCGCATGCCGGGCAGCCATCGAGGTGCGCGCTCATGCCGGGAATCGCTGCATCGGCGTCCTCTCCGCTCAGCTCGAGCTCGACGTAGCGGTCGAGCTGCTCGAAGCACTCCTCGCAGCTGATCTCGGGCCCGGCCGGCCCCAGCAGCCGCTGAAGAACGGCTGCGTCGTCGTTCCTTGGTCTCTCGCTCATGATCTCGTTCCAGTCGGTTCTTGTTCGGCTTCCTCGAATCGAAGGCCGGTCTCGGACAGGTGGGAGCGAAGCTTCTTGCGGGCGTCGTGGATCGTCTTGTAGAGCGCCCCCCGGGTCGTGTTCAGCCGCTCGGCGAGGACGTCGATCGGGACGTCGTTTAGGGCCACCGCGACCAGCACCTCGCGCTGATGCGGCGAGAGCTCCGTGTCGATCGCGGCCCCGATCGCGACGAGTAGCTCGTTGCTCTCGGCCTCGCCCGCCGGGGAGTCGGCGCGGCTTGCGATCAGGGACCAGTGCTCGGGCTCGATCGGCACCTCGCGGCCCTGCCAGGCCCGACGACGAAGCTTCACGGCCGCCTCGAGAAGCGCGAACTTGTACGCCCAAGTCGTAAAGCGGCTGTCGCCCCGGTACGTGTCGAGCTTGCCGAGGATCGCGAATAGCGCGTCGTCGGCGGCCTGGTGCGCGAGGTCGTCGAAGTCGCCACCTCGAATGTGGGGGTGGGACCCGCGCCGGCGGTTGATCTCGAAACGCGCCGCTCGCAGGAGCAGGTCGTGCAGGCGGCGTGAGGTCTCCTCCCGTTGCGCCCCCTCCGCGCGGAGGCCGAGGAGCCAGGCGCGCGAATCGGCGTCGGGGCCGGGGACCGGCGGGGCTTCGGTGCGCTCGCTCATGGCTTGCGCCGGGGTAGGCCCGGCGGCTGTTTCGACCGTAGCACTGCGCTCGAGGAGCTCGATCATGGCTCGGTGGGGCGCGATGTATCCCTGGTTCTCGACCGCATGCTCCGTTAGCGCCCCCTCTCCCCCTTTTCTTACCCCCGGTCCGTCGCATTTCTCCCGGCGTGTAAGAAGTTGGTGCGGGCCAACGCAAATGGGGTGCGGGCAGAGAGCCCGCCGCATCGGGAGCCGAGAAAGGACGCCCATGAGCAAAGGAACCGAATCGTTCGTAATCGTCGGGGCCGGCCTGGCCGGCGCGAAGGCCGCCGAGACCCTCCGCGAGGAAGGGTTTGACGGGCGCGTGACCCTGATCGGCGACGAGGCCGAGCGGCCCTACGAGCGCCCGCCGCTCTCCAAGGAGCATCTGCGCGGCGAGACCGACGAGGCTCCGTACGTCCACGACGCGAGCTTTTACGGTGCCAATCAGATCGAGCTTCTGACCTCGACGCGCGTTGCCGGCATCGAGCTCGGCTCGCGCGAGCTTCTGCTGGAGGGCGACCGCCGCCTCGGCTACGACCGCCTCCTGCTGGCAACCGGCTCGGTGCCGCGCCGGCTCGACGTGCCCGGCGGGAAGCTCGACGGGATCCACTACCTGCGGACCCTCGCTGACTCAGCACGTATCGCCGCGAAGATCGAGACCGGCCGCCGACTGGTGGTTGTCGGCTCCGGCTGGATCGGAGCCGAGATCGCCGCGTCGGCCCGGCAGAAGGGCTGCGGGGTGACGATGATCGAGATGGCCTCGCTGCCGCTCGAGCGGGTCCTTGGCCCCGAGATCGGGAAGATCTACCTGACCCTCCACCGCGACCACGGCGTCGAGTTCCTGCCCGAGACCACGGTCGAGCGCTTCGAGGGCGAGGGTTCGGTCGAGCGTGTCGTCACGAGGGACGGAGCCGTGATCGAGACCGACTTCGTCGTCGTCGGCGTCGGCGTGGCGCCGCGGACCGGCCTGGTCGAGACCGCGGGCCTGAAGATCGACAACGGCGTCGCGGTCGACCAGCACCTGGAGACCAGCGTCCCGGGCGTCTTCGCGGCCGGGGACGTCGCCAACGCCTGGCACCCCTTCTACGGGCACAAGCTTCGGGTCGAGCACTGGGCCAATGCCCTCAACCAGGGGCCGGTCGCCGCGAAGTCGATGCTCGGCCAGGATTCGAGCTACGACGAGATCCCGTACTTCTTCTCCGATCAGTACGACGCCGGGATGGAGTACAGCGGCTATGCCACTGAGTGGGACGAGGTCGTCTTCCGCGGCGACGTCGGCGCCCGCGAGTTCATCGCGTTCTGGCTCAAGGACGATCGCGTAGTCGCCGGCATGAACATGAACGTCTGGGACGTGAGCGACCCGATCCGGGATCTGATCCGCTCGCGCCGGCCCGTCAGCAGCGGTGATCTGGCGGATGGGGAGGTTCCCCTTTCGGAACTCATTGGCACCCCCGAGCCCGAGTCTGTTTCATGCTGAACGGATCGCTGAACGGGGCGGCCCCGGAGCTCCACACCGTCGAACCCGATCGCGGCGTGGACCTCGCAGCGGCGGAGCGTGCGGCTCACGATCTGCTCGTGGCCCTCGGCGCCGACTTGGAGTCGGATCACCTCCGCGAGACGCCGCGGCGCGTTGCCAAGGCGTACGCGGAGCTGCTGACACCGACTCCGTTCAACCCCACCACGTTCACCAACGACGAGGGCTACGACGAGCTGGTGATCGTCGGCGAGATCCCGTTTCAGTCGCTCTGCGCGCACCACCTGCTGCCGTTCCAGGGCAAGGCTCATGTCGCCTACCTGCCGGGCGATCGGCTGATCGGCCTCTCGAAGCTTGCCCGCGTAGTCGAGCTGTACTCGCGCCATCTGCAGCTCCAGGAGCGCCTGACGACGCAGGTCGCCGATTGGCTTGAGTCGCACCTTGACCCGCGCGGGGTCGGGGTGGTGCTCGAGGCCGAACACCTGTGCATGTCGCTCCGGGGCGTGCAGACCGCCGGCTCCAACACGGTGACCTCCGCCCTGCGTGGCGCGGTCAAGGACGACGCGCGGACGAGACAGGAGTTCTTGAGCCTGATCAGTTCTGGCTAGGTCGTGACCCGGGATTCGGGCACCAGAGTCGCTCCGGTGCATGGTTCTACGGGATACTGGGCGGGCGATGTCGCAGGAGAACGTGGAGATCGTGCGGCGCATCTACGACGAGGGGCTGATCGATCGAGATCCTGAAAGATGGCTCCTCGAACTGGCGACCCCGGACGTCGAATACGTCAATCCCCACTATGCAGTCGAACCGGGTGTTCGCCGTGGACGCGTCGAGGTGGTTCGAGCGATGCGCGGTTTCGCCGAGGTCTGGGAGAACTCCCGACATGAGCTCCATGAACTCTTCGACTGTGGCGACAGCGTGGTTGCCGCCGTGAGCTGGTACACGCGCAGCCGAGGAAGCGAAAGCGAGCTTATGCAGGAGGAGGCCCATACCTGGGGCCTCCGAAGGGGCAGGATCACCTCATTCGAGTGGGGCAAGGAACTCGGAACGGCCCTTGAAGCCGCCGGGCGGGAGTAGGCGAGTTAGCGCTACCGGACGATGCCTGCGCGAGGAATACACCACGTCGATTTGGCCGTCGCCGACGTCGAGCGGTCGCGCGCCTTTTATCTCGAGCTGCTCGGGCCGCTGGGCTGGGCAGAGAGCGTCCGGTATCCGACATATCGAGGAACCGAGGAGGTCGTCTACATCAATCAAGGAGGCGACCGCCGGCTCGATGGGCTCGGGCTCCGCCCGGCGGATGGCGGCGCTCATCGCTATTACGGCGTTGGCATCGAGCACTTCGCCGTCGAAGTTGACCGGCAAGAGGAGGTTGATGAGGCGCACGCACGCTGCCTGTCGAGCGGCGCGAGCGTTCACTTCCCGCCCGAGGAGGATCGCGACGAGCCCGGCTACTACGCGTTCTTCGTGTTCGATCCGGATGGGATCCGAGTCGAAGTGTTCTACTGGCCTCGCTAGTCATCGCGAGGGCGTGTCCCACGCCCGCACGGGCGTCGGCAGAGCGTCCGGGCCGCGGAGGTTTCGGCGCGGCATTGCTTCGAGGGCCAGGAGCGGCCGTTGCGCCAGTGGGGCTTCGTGCACTGCCCGCCGGGGGCGGGACACATGATCGTCGGCGCCGGAGAGGCCCCTGCGTCGTCCTGGCCGCCGGCTCCCTGGAGCACATCGGCGAGCACTGCAACGGCGGCGCCTACACGTTCGACGAAGCGGCGGTGCGCCACGGAGCCGGCATCGAGGAGGACGGCCACGCGGATGATCCCTACGCCGGCTTCGAGGACTCCCGGCCCATGCCCTACCGCGACGGCCTGCTTCCAGGGGACTAGCCCGGCTTCAGGCGGGGACGGGCTCCAGCCCGTAGGAGATCCCGGTGAGCTCCTCGGAGACCTCCCACAGCCGCCGCCCCAGCTCGGGGTCGCGGGCGCGGGAGGTCGCCTGGACCTTGGTCGGGTGTCCTCGGGCCTCCCTGAAGCGGTTGGGGCCGTAGAAATCCCCGCCCTCGACGCCGGGTGCGCTCGCCGCGTAGAGCTGCGGCAAGGCGCCGTCCTCGGCGCTCTGGGCGAGCAGCGTGTTGCCGACCTTGAGCACCTGCTTCATGAGCCCGGTCGGCCCGCTGCTCTGCAGGTTCGTCGCCGAGTAGCCCGGGTGGGCGAGAACGCTCTTCACCGATGAGCCAGCGGCGCGAAGGCGGCGGTCGAGCTCGATCCCGAAAGCCGCGTTGGCCAGCTTCGACCGCTGGTAGGCGGCCCGAGGCTCGTAGTCGTGCTCCCAGCCCAGGTCGTCGAAGTCGATCTTCCCCGGACGGTGCTCGAGGCTGCTCACGGTGACGATCCGCGGGTCGGGGCCGCCGAGGTGCTCCAGGAGCAGGCCGGTGAGCGCGAAGTGGCCGAGGTGATTCGTGGCGAACTGAAGCTCGAAGCCGTCGGCGCTCTCGGACTTCGGCGTCATCATCACTCCAGCGTTGTTCACCAGCACGTCGAGCCGCTCGTGCTCGGCGGCGACCGCGGACGCGAGTGCGCGGACCGAGCCGAGATCGGCGAGGTCGAGCACGAGGGGCTCAAGCGTTGCCTCCGGCACCCGGTCGCGGATCTCGGACTCCGCCGCCTCCGCCTTCAGCTCGTCACGCGCGGTGATCAGGACCATGGCGCCGGCCCTGGCAAGCTCACCGGCGGTGATCAGGCCGAGACCGCTGTTGGCCCCGGTGACGAGCACGGTCCGACCGGACTGATCCGGGATCTGATCTGCCACCCAGCCGCTCACCGGGCCACCCTAGCGAGGGCTCAGCGTCGGCCCCCCGGGCGCTTGCGGATTACGGGTTCGTCTGTCGCGCAGGCCGCTCCGGCTGGGTGACTAGCCGTTCTTCTTGCGCGTCTTCTCGACCGCGGCGGCGATATCCGACGCCTGTTGGCCGTATGCGCTGACTCGCTCGGCTGCGTTCTTGACGGTGTCGAGGTCGAGCTTCGGCGCGCCCTTGGGCATCGAGAGGTTGCCCATGCGCTTCAGCGGGTTCTTCGACTTGCCGGCCCCAGCTCGGCTCTTGAGCGCCGCTCCGGCCGCGACCCCCGCGAGCGCCGTGCCTCCGGCGATCAGCGGCACCTTGGCCTTCGACGCGGCGTCGACGACGGCCTTGCCTGCGGCCTTGGTCTTGTCGACGGCCGTCTCCTGGATCGACTGGGAGCGGTTTCGGCTCTGCGGAGTGGCCCGCTTGCTCGACTTCGACCGTGTGCCCGAGCTGCCTGCCCGGCTGCCGTTCGTGCTGGCTCGCTTCGGGCTGGATCGCTTCGATGAGCTCTTCGTCGAGTTCGGGGCCTTTGCCTTCGCGCCGCTACGACTCGTGGACGTCTTTCTTCGCTTCTTGGTCTGGGGTGTGGTCTGCGCCATCGTGTCTCCTCGTTCGGTTCGGTGTCAGCCGCGCTTGGCGCGGCCGTTGGAAGCCTTCGTCCGCTTCGAGCCCTTCGTCCGCCTGGTCGACGGGGCGCCCGACTTCCTGGGCGCCGATGCCCTGCGGGTCCGCCCCGAGCCCTTCGAGGTGCGCAGGTCGGCGTCGCCCTCGATCTCGGAGACCGGGATCTCGTCATGGGCGAAATCGGTGGCGAGCTGGGGAAGCAGCTCGCTGAGAAACTGCGCCATCTTCTCCTCGTCGCGGCGGATGTCGCGAGCGAGCTTCGCCGTCTGCTTGTCGCCGACGGAGGTGGCGAGGGCGTCGATCACCGTGTACGTGGCGATCTCCTCGGCCTCCTCGCGGTACTGCACCCTGGCGTTGTGAAGCATCTTGCCCTGCTCGCCCTCGCCCCGCGCGACGTGCATCGGACCCTGCGCCGCGGCCTTGGCCTTGCCGACCACGCCCTGGATGCTCTGCGCCGCCCTGGTAGCGCCCTCCGGGCCTGGCACCGAGACCGTCTCAGCCGTGCCTCCGAGGCCTTTGATGCGCTTGGCGACCGCAGAAGCGTGAGACTTGGTCTCCTTCAGATGCCTGCGAAGGCCCTTCTCGTAGTCGTCCCTGGTGGTCACCTCGAGATGAGATTGCAGAGCCGTCTCGAGCTGGCGCTCCTTCGCATAAGCACCGTTCAGGAGCTCGACGAGCTTCTCGTCCCTCTTCGTTGTCGTGGTCATCGAGTCCTTTCGGTTTCGCGGGTCACTTCTGACCCCGGGAGGTCAAGCCCTGGAGGACGACCTCGATCGGGGAACGCTTGTGGGTATTCGCAACGCCCTCGCGCACAAGCCTGACCTCTGTCGCGAGGTCGCCTACGCGCTCCCCGAAACTCCCCACATGCTTGGCTGCGTCAGCGAAATTCTTCGAGGCAGTCTGCGCGGGGCCCGCAGTCGGGAGCTTCACGCCGAGGACCTTGCTCGGCCCCTTCCGGGCCAGCACGACTCCGCCGGCAAGTCCCGCCAGCGCTGCTCCCCCGGCTATCGCAGACGTCTTTAGCTTGCCGGCGACGTCCTTCGGCTTGCTCTTGCCGGCGACGTCCTTCGGCTTGCTCCGACTGGGCGAACTGCGGGGGTTCGCCTCGGTGGTCGAGGTGCGCTTCTTGGCTGAGGTCCGGCCGTTGGATTGAGCCGATCGACTCTTGGTCTGCTGGGCGATGACGATCCTCCGTGATCGTTGGCTTCCCCGTAGACGCGTATACCCACCGCAAATTGCGGTAACCCGAAGCGGGTGCTCTTGATCGGCGCGATCTCTAGGCCCGCAGGCGCCTCGGCGCCCCGCGCACCCTGCTCAGCAGGCCGAAGAGTTCCCCGACGGCGATGACGCTGGCCTGGTTGATGGACGCACGCATTCTTCGACAGCGACGGCTGCGACAACTTCAGCGTCCAGTGGAGGCGCGTGGGGAGAGATCCCGCCGTCCCTGGCCTGCCGGAGTACGATGGATCCGGTGCCCGAGGCCCTTCACTTCACCGATTCCGACGAGGCCAACGAGCTGATCGCAAGCGACCCGATGGCGTTGCTCGTCGGCTTCGCGCTCGACCAGCAGGTCACCGTGCAGAAGGCGTTCGAGGGCCCGCTGGTAATCCGGGAGCGGATCGGCTCGATCGACGCCGAGGCGCTCGCCGCCGCCGACCTGGAGCCGGTGTTCCGCGAGAAGCCGGCCGTTCACCGCTATCCCGGCAACATGGCGAAGCGGGTCCACGAGCTGGCCGTGCACGTGCGCGACACCTACGGCGGCGACGCCGCGCGGGTCTGGACCGACGCGGCCGACTCCGAGGAGCTGGGAGCGAACATCGCAGCCCTGCCGGGCTTCGGCGAGATGAAGATCAAGGCGCTGGGCTCGGTCCTCGCCAAGCGCTTCGGCGTCGAGGCCGCCCACGGGCTGGTGCCGTCGCACCCCACGCTGGGCGACGTCGACTCCCGCGCCGCCCTCGAGGACTACCAGGCCGCCAAGCGCCTCCACAAGGCCGAGTGGTCGAAGGCCAAGGCCCGGGCCTGAGGGAGCCCTAGGCGGCGGGGACGTCTCCCTGGGGCGTGTCGTCTGGGCTGGCCCCGACCGCGGACGCGATGTCGTCGATCGCCGCCCGCTCCGCCTCGCTGACAGGCTCGTGGCCCTCCTTCTTGGCAGCGGCGACGCGGTTCGCGACGGCCATCACGAAATGCCGGTAGTCGTCGACCTCCTCGGTCAACGCCTTGCCTTCGAGCAGTGACACGGCATCGCCCAGCTTGCCCAGTGAGTGGCTCTTCAGCTCCTCGTAGTTGGAGTGCCTGGTCCGATCCACCTCGGGCTTCGCCCCCGCGATCTCGTCGAGAAGCTCGCTGCCTCCGTGCTCCTTGGCGGTCTCGGCGTACTCCTTGGCGATCGAGAACGCCTCGCGGATCGTGCCGCCCCGTTCGGCGGCGGAAACGACCTGTCCTGCCGCGGGCGGGCCCTCCAGCACCAGGTCCCACTCCTCCTCGGTGAAGTCTGCCTTCGTCGTCATCTCATCCCTCTCATTCGCTTGCCGGCTCAGTATCCACAACACGCTAACGGCACGACCTGCTCTCGTAGGCGTGGAGATCTCGGTCGAGGCGACGCTGGAGTCGTAGGCCCGCGGTCCCACCGGCGCCGCCTGGAAGAATCGCCGGGTGAGCGCGACCCCGCAGCGAACGCCCCGGATGACGGCGGTCCTCCGCGAGGAGGAGCGGGTCACCCCGCTCGAGCTGTTCTTCGACCTGGTCTTCGTCCTCGCCATCACGCAGTGCACCGCGCTGATGGCCGAGGACCCGAGCTGGGAGGGCATCGCCCGCGGCGTCCTGATCCTGGCGCTGATGTGGTGGGTGTGGGTCGGCTACACGTGGCTGACCAGCGTCATCGAGCCCGAGGAGGGCGCGGTCAGGCTGGTGATCTTCGCCGCGATGGCCGGGCTCCTGGTGGTCTCGCTTTGCGTGCCGGCTGCGTTCGGCGACGAGGCGACGCTGTTTGCCTGTGCGTACGCGGTCGTCCGCTTCGGTCAGATCGGGCTCTTCATCCTCGCCAGTCGCGACTTCCCGGAGCTGCGCCACTCGGTCTGGGGCCTGGCCGGGGGCACGGCCGTGGGCTGCGGCCTGCTGATCGTCGGATCGTTCTTCGACACCGAGATCCAGTTCGCGATCTGGACCCTCGCGCTGGTCCTCGACGTGCTCGAGCCATACCTGTTCGGCTCCGAGGGCTGGAAGCTCAACACCAGCCATTTCGCCGAGCGCCACGGGCTGATCATCATCATCGCGCTGGGCGAGTCGATCGTCGCCATCGGAGCCGGGGCCGCGGTGGCCGTGGACGCCGGGGTGGTGCTCGCCGCCACGCTCGGCATCGTCGTCGCCGCGGCCTTCTGGTGGCTCTACTTCGACGTCGTCGCACTCGTGGCCGAGCGCCGCCTGACCGAGGCGCCCGTCGGCAAGGTGCAGAACGAGATGGCCCGGGACTCCTACTCCTATCTTCACTTCGGCATGGTCGCCGGGATCATCCTCGTCGCGCTCGGCATGAAGAAGACGATCGGGGATGTCGATGCGGCCTTCAAGCTGGAGGTGGCGGTCGCCACGCTCGGGGGGGTCGCCCTCTATCTGCTCTCACACGTGGCCTTCCGCTGGCGGAACGTGCACTCGCTGAACGCCCGGCGGCTGATCTGCGCGCTGGTCATGCTGGCCCTGATTCCCGTCGCAACCGAGCTGCCTGCCCTGGCGTCGGTGGCGATCGTCGCCGCGCTGTTGATCGTGCTGATCGCCTACGAGACCATCCGGTTCTCCGAGTTTCGGGATCGGATTCGCCACCAACTCGACGATGGCGAGGTCATCGCCCCGCTCTAGCGGGCTGGCGCCGGGGCTCGTACACCATCACTCGCACGGTGGTGTCGGTCGGAAGCACGATGCCGCGGCGATAGTCCTGGAACACGATCTGCCCCTTCACCCGGTAGCGCTTGGCCAGCTTGTGGGCGCCGTGGGGGCGCTTCAGCACCTCGGCCTCGAGCGCTCGGTCTTCCAGGCGCTTCTCGGCCCGCGCCTCGGAGAGGCCGAGCAGCCATGGAACAGACGTTCGCTTGTGCCCCGCGCCCAGGAACTGGAGCGCCACGAACAGCCCGATCAGGCCGAGCACAGCCCAGAACTTGCGAGATATATGCCCATTCGATGCCGTCATCGCGAACGCGGAACTCTAGTGAGGGAGTTGGGTCGGGGCCTCCTCGCGGGCGCGAGATCTCAAGCTGGGCGAGGCCCGGCCGATATAACGGGTGGCATGGATATGCGAGTTGAACGAGTGGTGCTCGAGACCAACCACCAGGTGATCACTGGCGACCTCCACATGCCCCGCGAGGGCTACCGAAGCCGCTTATCCGACTACCTCAACCGCGGCGACGACGGCTTCGTGCCGCTGGCGAACGCCGAGATCCGCTCGCTGAACGGAGGCGGGCGAGTCGAGCAGCGCGAGTTCATCGCCGTCGCGCGCAACCACGTAACGATCGCGTATCCGGCTACGGAGTCAGAAGGATCTTGAGCGCCTCGCGGCGGTCGTAGATCTCATACGCCTCGGGAGCCTCGTCCAGGCTCATCCGGTGCGTCACCAGCGGGGCGGGGTCGAGGGTTCCATCGGTCAGCGCTTCGAGCACCGGGTCGAGGTGCTTGATCACGTTCGCGTGCCCGGTCTTCAGCGTCAGCGCCTTGATCCAGACGATCCCCATGTGCAGTTCAAGGCGCTCGGCGTAGACGCCGGTGGCCGAGACCGTCCCGGCCTTGCGCGTGATCCGGCAGGCCAGCTCGAGCGCGTCGGGATGTCCGACCGCGTCCACGGTGACGTCCACCCCGCGCCCCTCGGTTGCTGCCTTGACCGTCGCTCGGACGTCCTCCTCGGTCAGGTGCACGGGGGTCGCCCCGAATGATCTCGCCATGTCGAGGCGCTGGGCGACGGTGTCCACGGCGATGATCGTCTCGGCGCCGCCCGCGCGGGCGGCCTGCACGGCGCAAAGGCCGACCGGACCGAGGCCCAGGACCGCGATGCTGCCGCCCGGCTCGAGCCCGGTCTCGACCACGGCGTGGTAGCCGGTGCCCATCACGTCGCCGGCGAACAGCGCCACCTCGTCGGTCAGGCCGTCGGGGATAGGCCTCAGCGTCAAGTCGGCGTTAGGCACCAGGAGCAGTTCGGCCTGCGCCCCCTGGAGCGAGCCGAGAGTGGCCCCGTGGCCGAAGACCCGTCCGTTGTCGCACTTGTGGAAGTCGCCGCGGGCGCAGAAGAAGCACTCGCCGCAGGCCGTGGAGTAGGTGCCCAGAACCCGGTCGCCCTCGCTCACCGTGGTCACGTCGGCACCGGTCGCGATCACGGTGCCGACGAACTCGTGGCCGAGGATGAAGCCGGGCTCGATCTGCACCCGCCCGTGGTAGATGTGGAGGTCCGAGCCGCACACGCCCGTGCCCTCGACCCTGATCAGTGCGTCGCTGCGACCCTCCAGCTCGGGGTCCGGCCGCTCTTCGACCCGGACCTCGCCGGGGGCCTGGAAGGTGACGGCGCGCATCGGCCGGCACTCTAGCCGCGCGCCGGGGATAGCCTGGGCGAGACGGCGAAGAGGAGAGCTAGTGAGCGACCGGCAACGGCGAGTACTGATCACGGGCTGTTCGACCGGCATCGGCCGCGAGACCGCCCTGCACCTGGCGCGCAACGGGTGGTCGGTGATCGCGACCGCGCGCAAGCCCGAGACGCTGTCCGACCTGGCCGTGGCCGGCTGCGAGACCCTGGCGCTTGACGTCACCGACGAGTCCTCGATGCGGTCGGCGGTCGACGCCGCCATCGAGGGCGGCCCGCTGTACGGCCTCGTCAACAACGCCGGCTACAGCCAGTCGGGCGCGATCGAGAGCGTCGAGCTGGACTCCGTGCGGCGCCAGTTCGAGACCAACGTCTTCGGCTTGATCCGGATGAGCCAGCTGGTGCTGCCAGGCATGCGCGAAGCGGGCGCGGGCCGGATCGTGAACATCTCCTCGATGGGCGGTCGCCTGACCTTCCCGGGCGGCGGCATCTACCACGCGACCAAGTACGCGGTGGAGGCGATCTCCGACGCTCTGCGGTTCGAGGTGCAGGGGTTCGGGATCAAGGTCGTCTGCATCGAGCCCGGCCTGATCCGCACCGAGTTCGGCAACGCGGCCATGGGCTCGATCGCCGAGGGCACCGGCTCGGGCGGGCCCTATGACGAGTTCAACGCCCACGTGGCGTCGGCGACCCAGGGCGTCTATGAGGAGGGGCCGCTGGCGAAGCTGGGCGCCGGCCCCGATGCGGTAGCGAAGAAGATCGAGACCGCGCTGACCTCGAAGCGGCCGCGCCCGCGCTACCGCGTGACGCCCTCGGCCCACCTCGCGATCGCCCAGCGTCGGCTCGTCTCGGACCGGGTCTGGGACGCGATGATGCGAACGCAGTTTCCGATTCCCGGAAAACGGGAAGGCTGAAAATGGTTGTAACGTGCCGACACGGCACTTTCATGGGAGATCCGGCCAGGGGTAACCGGCCGGGGGAGGAATTAGCTTGAGAGAGGTAGTCAGGACTCGTCCCGGCGGTAAGGCGCTCGGCGTGGTTTGCGCGCTCGTACTTGCCGGCGGCTCCATCGGCCTCGCCGCTTGCGGCAGCGATGACGACGATGGCGGTGGCAGCGGCGAAACGGTCGAGGGCGGGGAGGTCACGATCTCCCAGACCTCACAGCCGGACTACCTCGACCCGGCGCTCACCTACACCGTGAACGGGATCGAGCCGCTCTGGCTCGTCTATACCCCGCTCCTCACCTATCCGCACGAGGAGGGCCCCGCCGGATCGGAGCTGATTCCCGGCCTCGCCGAGGACCTGCCTGAGATCTCCGAGGACGGCCTCGAGTACAAGCTGACGCTCCGCGACGGCCTCAAGTACTCCGACGGCACCGATGTCGTCGCCTCCGACTTTGAGCACACGATCAAGCGCGTGCTCAACCTGGAGTCGGGAGGCTCCGCCTTCTACCTCACGATCGAGGGCGCCGAAGAGTATGTCCAGAACGGTGACCCGGAGGGCGACATCTCCGGGATCGAGACCGACGACAAGACCGGCGAGATCACGATCACGTTGACCGAGCCCGACTCGTCGTTCTCGAACATCCTGGCGATGTGGTTCGCGGGCCTGGTGCCCGGAGACACGCCGTTCAAGAACCTCACCGAGGACCCGCCCCCGGGCGTCGGCCCATACGAGGTCACCGAGTCGGTGCCGAACCGCGAGTTCGTGATGGAGAAGGTCGACTCGTTCGAGGACAACAATCTCGGCGACGACATCCCGCCTGGGCACATCGACAAGATCACCACGCAGATCATCAAGAACATCGACCAGCAGGCCCAGGACGTCCTCAGCAACGAGCTCGACTACATGCAGGATCCGCCGTCGCCGGACCTGAAGCCGACCGTCCTCGAGCAGGTTGGTCCCGACGGGACCGACGAGCAGCGGTACGAGGAGTTCACGACGACCTCCACGTACTACTTCTTCATGAATGTCGACGAGCCGCCGTTCGACGACCCGCTCGTGCGCGAGGCCGTCAACTATGGCATCGACAAGCCGGCCCTGGCGAAGCTGTTCGCGGGCGAGCTGGCACCGGGCTGTTCGTTCCTGCCGCCCGGCATGCCCGGCTACAACGAGGCGTTCGACGTCGAGGAATGCCCGTACGGCAACCCGAACGAGGCTCCGGACCTCGAGCAGGCCCAGAGCCTGATCCAGGAAGCCGGGGTCGAAGGCGAGGAGGTGACCGTCTGGGGCAACAACGACGCGCCGACCGACAAGGTCACCGAGGCGTACGCGGACATGCTCAACGACATCGGGCTCGACGCGACGCCGAAGATCCTCGACGGCGGCGTGTATTTCCAGACGATCGGGAACGAGAAGACCGCTCCACAGACCGGTTTCCTCAACTGGTTCCAGGATTTCCCGCACCCCCTCAACTTCTATTTCCTGGTTGACGGGGCCTCGATCCAGCCGACGAACAGCCAGAACGTCGGTCGAGTCGACGATCCGAAGATCAACGACGAGATCAATCGTCTGAGCCTGGAGAACGACCTCCCGGCCGTCGCGGAGGACTGGGCGGCGCTCGACGAGTACCTCGTCTCGGCGCCGCAGTCCTACATCGCGCCGTACGGACACCGCAAGTTGTCGCTGTTCCTGTCCGACCGGGTCGACTTCGGCTCGGCGGAGTTCCACCCGGTGTACTTCAACGACTACTCGAGCTGGCAGCTCACGGAGTAGCCGCACAGGACTGAGAGAGGGGCGCCACCGGCGCCCCTCTCTTTGACATCGGGGGCTGGCGGATGGAGAATCACCAGCGTGACTGAGGAAGGTTGAGCAGCGGTGGCGGCTAGGGACGAGGCGCTCGGGCCGGACCGCGGCGGGTCTGAGTTCTCGCCGTCGCTCGAGGTCGAACTCACGGCCGAGGAGCGCAAGGCCGGGCTCGCCGGCGCCGGGCCCTACAAGCTCGCCGCCCGCCGCCTGCGCCGCAACCGCACCGCCCTCGCCTTCGGCGCCGTCTTCGTCCTGTTGGTACTGGCCTGCGTGGCGGCGCCGCTCTATGCCAACCACGTCGCGCACCGCGACTTCGACGACATCCCGGGCTCTTCCGAGATGGTTACGAAGGGCGGCGAGGAAGTGCTGATCATCGACTTCAGCGGGGTGCCCATCGGCCCGACGTGGCACGGCGAGTACTTCCTCGGAGCCGACGGGTCCGGGCGCGATGCCGCTGTCCGGCTGCTCTACGGCGGGCGCAACTCGCTGATCATCGGCATCGGCGCCGCGCTGATCACGACCTTCTTCGGGATGATCTTCGGCGTCGCCGCGGGCTACTTCCGCGGCTGGACCGACGGCGCGATCTCGCGATTGCTCGACATCATCTGGGCCTTCCCGGTGATCCTGCTCGGGATCGCGCTGGGCACCGCGCTGGCGTTGGGCGGGCTCAAGCTGGGCCCCCTCGAGGTCTCCGGCAGCTCGCTGTTGATCCCGATCCTCGTGATCTCGGTGGTCTACATCCCCTACCTCGCGCGGCCGATACGAGGTGAGGTGCTGGCGCTGCGCGAGAAGGAGTTCGTCGAGGCGGCACGCGCCCAGGGGCAGGGATCGCTGAGGATCATGTTCAGCGAGATCTTCCCCAACGTGATCACCACGATGATCGTCTTCTTCCCGCTGTTGGTGGCCAATGCCGTGCTGCTCGAGGCCGCGCTCTCGTTCCTGGGCGCCGGCGTCCAGCCCCCCGAGCCCTCGTGGGGGACGATGATCGACGACGGCGTCGACCGCGTCGTCTCGGCCCCGCACCTGGCCGTGGTCCCCGGCGTGATGCTGGTGCTCACGGTCCTTTCGCTCAACATCTTCGGCGATGGCGTCCGCGACGCTCTCGACCCCCGAGCCAAGGTCAAGATCGAGGCGTGAGGCACTAGGGATGGGCCGCTTCATAGTCCGCCGCCTGGTCTCGATGGCGATCGTGCTGTTCGCCGTCTCCGTCGTGACCTTCTTCATCTTCCAGGTGCTCCCGAACGGCGATCCGGCCGTGCGGATGGCCGGCAAGCAGCCGACCGAGACCCAGATCGAGGCGATCCGCGAGGAGTGGGGCTTCAACGAGCCGGTCTACGTCCAGTACGCGACGACGATGAAGCAGCTCTTCACCGGCGACATGATCAGCTACACCACCCAGCTGAACGTCGTCGAGGAGATCTGGCATGGGCTGCCGCGGACGCTGGCGCTGGCGATCGGCGCCGCGATCCTGTGGATGGCGTTCGGGGTCGCCCTCGGCCTGTACACGGCGATGCGCGCGGGGAAGGTCTCGGACCGATCGCTGACCGTGCTTGCCCTGATCGGGATCTCGATGCCGGTGTTCTGGATCGGGGCGCTGATGAACCACTACCTCGGCTACGAGCTCTCGAACACGCTCGGGTTCGAGCTGTTCCCGAACGGCGGCTACGTCGAGTTCACCGAGAGCCCGTTCGAGTGGTTCCACCACCTGATCCTGCCCTGGATCGCGCTATCGATTCTGTTCATCGGCGTCTACTCGCGGGTGCTGCGCTCGAACGTGCTGGAGACGATGAACGAGGACTTCGTGCGCACCGCTCGCGCGAAGGGGCTGACCGAGCGCCAGGTCCTGATCAAGCACGTGCTCCGCAACTCGCTGATCCCCGTCGTCACCCTGTGGGGCCTCGACTTCGCGGTCGTGATCGGCGGCGGCGCGATCCTCACCGAGTCCGTCTTCAACCTCCAGGGCGTCGGCCAGTACGCGGCCGACTCGATCGGTCAGCTCGACGTGCCGCCGATCCTTGCGGTGACCATGTTCGGCGCGTTCTTCGTCGTCTTCTTCAACGCGATCGTCGACATCGTCTACGCGGTGCTCGATCCGCGGATCCGCCTCGAGGAGAGCTCGGCATGAGCGGTCCCGCGGTCCTCTCCGTCGACGACCTGCGGGTCAGCTTCCGCACCGAGGAGGGAACCCTGAACGCCGTCGACGGCGTCTCCTTCGAGGTCCGCCGCGGCGAGGTGCTGGCGATCGTCGGCGAGTCCGGCTCGGGCAAGTCGGTGACCGCGATGAGCCTGATGGGCCTGACGCGCAGCGTCAACGCCGAGATCTCGGGCAGCGCCACGCTCGGCGAGACCGAGCTGATCGGCGCCAGCGACGACGACCTCCGTGGCATCCGCGGCGACCGGATGGCGATGATCTTCCAGGACCCGATGAGCTCGCTGAACCCGGTCTACCGGGTCGGCGACCAGATCGTCGAGCAGATCCGTGCCCACCGGGACATCTCCGAGGAGGAGGCCTTCACGCGCTCGGTCGACCTGCTGCGCGACGTCGGGATCCCGGCCCCCGAGGAGCGGGCGCGGGCGTTCCCGCACGAGTTTTCCGGCGGCATGCGCCAACGGGCGATGATCGCGATGGGCGTATCGCTCGAGCCCGAGCTGCTGATCGCCGACGAGCCGACGACGGCGCTCGACGTGACGATCCAGGCACAGATCCTGCGCCTCCTGAAGAAGCTGAACGACGACCTCGGCGTTGCCACCGTCCTGATCACCCACGACCTCGGCGTCGTCGCTGAGATCGCCGACCGGGTGCTGGTGATGTACGGCGGGCGCGTGGTCGAGTCCGGCACCCTCGAGCAGATCTTCTATGACCCCCAGCACCCCTACACGTGGGGACTCCTGGGCTCGATCGCGCGCCTGGACCGCCCGCGGACGGCCCGCCTGGCGCAGATCAGGGGCCAGCCGCCTTCGCTGGTCGCGCCACCCGAGGGCTGTCATTTCAGGCCCCGGTGCCCGCACGAATTCGGCAAGTGCACCGAGGTGCCCGGCCTGGAGGCCCGCGCTGGCGAGGGCGCGCACCGCGACCGCTGCTGGCTCGCGCCCGAGCAGAAACAGGTGTTGCGAGTGCTCGATACCGGTGAGATCGGGCTCGAGGTGCCGGCGGCGTGATGGAGGCGACCCCGGCGAGCTCCTCCGCTTCCGTTCAGGCCCCGCCCGGCCCGGACGGAAACGGCCGCCTGCTCGAGGTCACCGACCTCGTCAAGCACTTCCCGATCAAGTCGGGCGTGCTGGTCGACCGTGAGGTCGGACGCGTCCGGGCGGTCGACGGAGTGTCGCTGACCCTCGACAAGGGCGAAACCCTGGGGCTCGTCGGCGAGTCGGGCTGCGGCAAGTCAACGCTCAGCCGGACGATCCTCCAGCTGCTCGAGCCCACCTCCGGCTCGGTCCGCTTCGACGGCACCGAGATCACCGGCCTGCGTCGCCGCCAGCTCCAGCCGCTGCGCCGCGAGATGCAGATGATCTTCCAGGACCCCTACGCGTCGCTCAACCCGCGCAAGCGCGTAGGCCAGATCGTCGGCGAGCCGATGCGCCTGCACAAGGTCGCGTCGGGCGACGCGCTGCGACAGCGCGTCGAGGAGCTGCTCGAGCGCGTGGGCCTCGCGCCGGAGCACTACAACCGCTTCCCGCATGAGTTCTCGGGCGGCCAGCGACAGCGGATCGGCGTCGCCCGCGCGCTGGCCCTCCATCCGAAGCTGATCATCGCCGACGAGCCGGTCTCGGCCCTCGACGTCTCGATCCAGGCGCAGATCATCAACCTGCTCGAGGAGCTCCAGGAGGAATTCGACCTCACTTACCTGTTCGTCGCCCACGACCTCGGCGTGGTCCGCCATGTCTCGGATCGGATCGCGGTGATGTACCTGGGCAAGATCGTCGAGATCGGGCCCGCCGACGAGCTCTACGAGAAGCCGATCCACCCGTACACGGCGTCGCTCCTGTCCGCGGTGCCGATCCCGGACCCGCGCGAGAACCGAAACCGCGAGCACATCCTGCTCGAGGGCGACGTCCCCAGCCCGGCCAACCCGCCCGAGGCCTGCCGCTTCCACACCCGCTGCCCGAAGGCGACGGAGATCTGCTCCGAGGTCGAGCCCGAGCTGGTCGACTACGGCAACGGCCACTGGGCCGCCTGCCACCACCCGCTGAACCGCAGCGCGCCGGGTACGGCCTAGGCGTCGGGCATAGAGATCCGCACCCCGTCGTCGGACTGTTCGGGGCCGGACGAGCCAGACCCACCCTTGGCAACGCCCGGGCCGGCGCGGTGACCGTTTGATGAGGCCACCTCCTCGCCCTCGGAGCGCCGGAAAGGTCCCGGCTTCGGCCGCTGCTCGCCGCCGGGGAAGGCCAGGCGCAGGATCGTTCGCTGGACCATTCCGAGTTGCTGAGAGAACGGGCCGGAGTTGTAGGGCAGCTCGTACTCTTCGCAGACCTCCTTGACACGTGGTGCGATCTCGGCGTAACGCGTGCTCGGCATGTCGGGGAACAGGTGGTGCTCGACCTGATAGCCCAGGTTGCCGCTGGCGACATGGAACAGAGGGCTGCCCTCGATGTTGGCCGCGCCCGAGAGCTGCCGCACATACCAGCCTCCGCGCGACTCGTCCTCGACCTCCTCCTGGGTGAACGTGTACGTCTGGTCGGGAAAGTGCCCGCAGAAGATGATCGCGTACGACCACACGTTCCGGACGACGTTGGCCACCGCGTTCGCCGTCACCGTACTCATGAACGCGTCCGCGCCGGCGTCAAGTGCACTCCTCGCGGTCCGCTTCGCGACGCCCTCTCGGGGGCCTGAGCGCAAGCGCGCAAGCCCGCGGCGCAGCCGGCCCGTGCGGGCCTCGCGCCGCGACTCGCGCAGGCAGAGCCCAAGCTCCACGGCGCCCATGGCGGCGGCGCTGACCACCGGCCAGGCGATGTAGTCCTTTGTGATCTGCGCCCGGGCCTTGCCGGCGATCCCTTTCAGCTCACGGCGCAGCTGCTTCTTGGACTTCTCTCCCTTGCGGATCGCCTCGAAATCGAGGTCGTGCACAGCCACGCCCCACTCGAAGAGCATCATCAACAGGACGTTGTAGATCGGCTGGAACAGATAGACGGGATGCCACGCCTGCTGCGGATCGATCCGCATGATCTCGTAACCCAGATCCTTGTCCTTGCCGAGGATATTCGTGTACGTGTGATGGACGTAGTTGTGTGAGTGCTTCCAGGCTTCGGCAGTCGAGGCCGTGTCCCAGTCCCACGTCGACGAGTGGATCTGCGGATCGTTCATCCAGTCCCACTGGCCGTGGAGGACGTTGTGGCCGATCTCCATGTTCTCCAGGATCTTTGCCGCCGAGAGCGAGCCGGTCCCGGCAACCCAAGCGGGGCGGTATCGCGATGCGAGCAGCAGCACGCGGCCCAGCACCGCGAGCCTGCGGTGCATCGCGATCATGCTGGTGATGTAGCGCCGATCGCGCTCGCCGAGGTCGTCGTACACGTCGTCATGGATCGCGTCGAACACCTTCCCGAGCTCTTCGATCTGCTCATCGCTGAGGCGGGAAAGGGGGCTTTCGGTAATGGTCGGCATGTGTTTCTCCCTGTCGTTTTCTAGAGCTCGATCTCGATGTCGCCTTCAGGTGCGTTGATGCACGTTCGGACCATTTCGCCTTCCTGGCCGTAGACCTTTCCGTTGCGCAGGTCGCGGATCCGCCCCGAGCAAAGCTTCCCGATGCAGGTGTGGCAGATGCCCTCGCGGCATCCAAACGGGAGGTCGAGTCCCGCCTCCTCCCCCGCAATGAGGATGGGGGTCGCCCCGTCCGAGGCGCCCTTGGCCTCGCTCTTCGCAAAGACGATCTTCCCGCCAGCGCCCTCTTCGCCACCTCGCAGCTTCGGCTGAAAGCGCTCCATATGCAGCCGCTCGCTGATTCCCTCGGCGTCCCAGTGGTCGGCAAGCGCGTCGAGCATGTCCTCGGGGCCGGAGACGAACGCCTCGCGCTCGCGCCAGTCGCCGCACAGGTCGTCGAGGTGAGTGGGCTCCATCCGCCCCTGAGCCCCCGTGAGCTGCAGGTGGAGCCGGTATCCCTCGCGGCTTTCGTCCAGGTCGCGCAGGCGATCGCCGAATATCACCTGGTCCTCGGAGCGAGCCGAGTGCAGATGCACGGCGTCGACGAGCTCGTGACCGCTATCGAGGGCACGCAGCATGCTCATGATCGGCGTCACCCCGCTGCCCGCGCTGATGAAGAGAAGCTTGGCGGGCGCCGGATCACCGAGCACGAAGTCGCCTTCGGTTCCGCCTAGGCGGATGATCGCCCCCGGCTGTGCCCGGCGTACCAGGAAGGGGGTCACCTTCCCCTCTTCGACCAGCTTGGGAGTGACGCTGATGCAGCCGTCGGCGCGGCCCGGCTCCGAGGTGAGCGAATAGGCCCGCCAGTGAAAAATGCCGTCGACGACCACGCCGACTCGTAGGTACTGGCCAGGTTCGTGCCCCTCCCATTCATAGCCCGGACGGATCGTGATCGTCACGGCGTCGCCCGCCTCGCGGTCAATCCGCTCGATCCGCCCTCGCAGCTCTTGAGTCGACCACAACGGGTTGATCAACTCCAGGTAGTCATCGGGCAGGAGCGGCGTGAACAGCGAACGCATCGCGTGGAGAGCCTTCCGCCGAATGGGTGAGACCCTCGGCTTAGCCCCGCGCTCGGCCATGACAGACGGCAATCTACCCTCCTGTCCACGACCGAAGCTCCTACCTCGCAGTAGGTAGGGTGGGGCCTCCAGGAACGATTCGCGTGACCGAGCAGAGCACTCAGCCTCAACCGCCCGTAGGGACCCGCCGGCGTGGCTGGAGCGCCGGCCGCACCATCGGAGTGGTGGTCGGCGCGATCGCCGCGCTGGTCGGAGCGCTGATGGCGCTCGGCGGCGCCGGCGTGATCGCGGCGCACTTCACCGTCCGCGACGACGATGGCTTCTACACCTCGGGCGACGAGCGGCTGGCCGCTGACGGCTACGCCATCACCACCGAGAACATCGACCTCGGCAACGCCACCGACACCGCGCCCGACGAGCTGCTGGGACGCCTGCGCGTCACGATCCAGAGCCAGAGCGAGAGCGCCGGGTTCGCCGGGATCGCCCCTCGCGCCCAGGTCGAGAGCTATCTAGACGGGGTCCAGCACTCGGTGCTGACCGACATCGACGAGCCCGAGTACCGGGAGGTCGACGGAAACGCGCGCCCGGGCCGGCCGGCGGCGCAGGGGTTCTGGGCCGCCCAGGCGGAAGGCGAGGGCGAGCAGGTCCTCGAATGGGACATCGAGGGCGGCAACTGGTCGGTGGTCTTCCTGAACGCCGACGCCAAGCCGGGGGTCGACGTGGATGCCAGCGTCGGCATCGAGATCGACTGGCTGATCTGGGTCGGCGTTGGGCTGGTGGTCGTGGGGCTTTTGATCGCGGGCGGCGGGATCGCGCTGATCGTCGTGATGCGCCGCGAGGCGGCGCAGCTGATCTAGGGCGACCGGTACGAGCGTGAAGCCCGAGCCGGCCGCCGATCACATCGCCAGGAACCTCGCCCACTGGGAGGACGACAGCGACGCCTACCAGCAACGCCACGGCGCGCAGATCGCTGGCGGGCTGACCTGGGGCGTGTGGTCGATCCCCGAGGCCGAGCTGAACGTCCTCGGCGACGTCTCCGGCCTGGACGTGCTGGAGATCGGCTGCGGCGCCGCGCAGTGGTCGATCGGCCTCGCCGGGCTGGGCGCGCGGCCCGTGGGCCTTGACTTCTCGGGCACGCAACTCGAGCACGCCCGAGCCGCTCAGGCGGCGGCCGGCGTCGACTTTCCCTTGATCCAGGCAAACGCCGAGGAGCTGCCGCTCGACGACGAGAGCTTCGACATCGCCTTCTGCGACCACGGGGCGGTCAGCTTCACCGACCCGCAGCGAAGCGTCCCCGAGGCCGCGCGCGTCCTGCGCCCGGGCGGCCTGGCCGCCTTCTTGGTGGTCTCCCCGCTGTTGGACCTCTTCTACGACGCCGAGAACGACCGGAACGACGACCGGCTCCACAACGGCTACTGGGAGATCGGCCGCTTCGAGGGCCAGGAGACGGTTGACTTCCAGCTCCCCTACGGAGAGTGGATCCGCCTGTTCAACCGCTGCGGGCTCGAGGTCATCGATTTGGTCGAGCTTCGCGCCCCCGAGGGAGCGACGACGACCTACGACCTGGTCGACTACGAGTGGGCGCGGCGCTGGCCCGCCGAGAACATCTGGACGGCGCGCAAGCGCTGAGCGGTGTCGCCTCCCAGTCGGCTACCGACTGCAACGCGACAGATGAGCGATCAGTCGCCGGCGAGCTCGCCACTCGCCGCCTCGGCAGCCTCGAGCTCCTCCTCCGCCTGCTTCTCATCGCGGTCGGCCTCGGCTGCCTTCCCCTGCGCCTGCTTCATGTCCTTGCGCGCCTTCTCCAGCTCGGCCGCGGCTTCCACACTGCGCTTGCGCGCGGCGTCGAGCGCCTTGCGCGCCTTCGCTGCCGCCTGCTCGGCGCGCTTGCGCTGAGCGGCGGTCGGGGCGCCTTTCTTGGCCCGCTTTGGCGTGGCGGACGGCGCGCCCGGCGAAAACGCCCCGCCGAGCCCGACGGGCTTTCGGTCGCGCTCGATCCGGCCGGCCTCGAACTCGGCGCGGAGCTCGTCGTCGCCCGCCACCGCGCGCAGGGTGTCGCGCACGCGGTCGACCATCGCCGGGCCCAGGGCCTCGCCGCCCGCCGCCTTCTGGGCCGCTCGCGCCATCGCGTCCACGGCGTCGGCCTCCTTCGTCATCGCCTCATGGAGCTTGTCGGCCTTGCCGCCGAGTGCCCCCTCGTGGGCCTTGCGCAGCCCCTCGCCGGCGCCGATCAGCGCCTTGGCCGCTTTCGGGTCGGCCCTGACGGCCTGGTTGATCGCCCACGCCGGCAGGCTCGGCTTGCCCAGCGCCTTGACGGCGGCGGCCTCGTCGCGCTCGCCGTTGGCGCGCAGCCGCTTCGCCAGCGCGTTGCGGGCCGCCGTGAACTCCGCGAGGGAAAGCCCATACAGCGCTTGCGCGTCCTCCACGGAGGTGGTGTCGCCCTTCTTCGCGGCCACCCGGTCATGTTCGCACCAGCCAGGCACCCAGCGCCCCGACAAGGGAAACCCGACTTGGCTCGTCAGATTTGCTCCGCTTGTATTAGGCTTGCCTAATTAGGTGTGCCTGACCTGTAATCGGACGACAACTGGAGGCAACGTCTTGTCCCGCACCCTTTCCGCGCTGCTCCTGCTCGCGCTCGCGCTCGGCCTCGCCGCGTGCGGCGACGACTCCGACAGCGCCGAAACCACCACCGCTCAGGCCACCGACGACGCCGAGCTCGCGGCCGTCAAGGAGTACCTGACCCAGCACTCCGCCGAGCTCGCGGCGCAGACCGAGGAACTCAAGACGCTCGGCCAGGAGTACTACGACCTCGCCGAGTCCGTCGACTTCGACTACGACGCCCTGCTCGATGAGCATGGCGACGAGGTCCAGTCCGTCCTGGAGGACTCGAAGGACGCGTTCGCCCAGGCGAACCCCGCCTACGAGGAGATGGAGGGCGTCGTGGCCGGAGTGCCCCGGCTGGCCCAGTACGACGTCGACATCGACGCCGGCGCGGACGGCTCGGATCCCGAGAACGCCGTCTCCTACAGCCTCGAGCTGCCGAACGGCGAGACCCTGAAGCAGCCCGGCAACGCCTTCTTCGTCACCGAGACCGCGCTGTTCGGTACCAACCGCGACTTCCTCGCCGACTCGTCCCAGGACGTGGACGGCGACGGCAACGAGGAGTTCGGGGAGGGCGTCCCCGACGCGGACATCTACCTGGCGATGGTCGAGAAGTTCGACGAGCTCGCCGACGACCTCGACGCCGACGCGCAGGAGTTCGAGCCGACGCCCTCCGACGCGCTGACCGCGATCACCGTCATGACGCCGACGATGAGCGAGTACTTCGAGGCGTGGAAGAACTCGCGCTTCATCGCCGGCGAGGACGCCACGGAGCTGGGCTTCGTCGCGGCGTCGAGGCTCTCCGACATCGTGGACATCCTCGAGGGCATCCAGTTCACCTACGACGAGGTCGAGCCGATCATCGCCGAGGAAGACCCCGCGCAGGCGCAGCAGACCGGCGCCGCGCTCGAGGAGCTCCTGACCTACGTGGAGGGCATCCGTGACCGCGAGGCGGACGGCAAGGAGTACACGGCCGAGGAGGCCGACACGCTGGGCTCGGAGGCCCAGCGCCAGGCCGAGGCGATCGCCGGCCAGGTCACCCAGGCCGCGCAGCGGCTCGACATCGAGCTGCAGGCCTAGCACGGAGGAAGATGCGTACGGCGTGGCGACACTGGCGACTGGCGGCCCTTTCGGCCGCGGTCGTCGCATCAGCCGCGCTGGCGCTTCCCTCCGGGGCAGCGGGCGCCGAGGCGCCGCCATGGAAGGGCGCCGAGCAGATCCGCTCGGCGCTGTTCGCGGCTCAGACCGCTCTGCTCTTGGACGAGTCACCCGCCGAGTCGATCGGCACCGCGCGCCGCGCTCTGGCCGACTCGCTCGGGCCTGAGCTCGAGCGGTCCGACCCGGCGTCGCTGAAGGCCGCCCGCGACGCGCTCGCGAGCGCCGGGGCCGCGTTCGCCGCCGGGGACGAGACCCAGCTCGCCGCCGCTCGCGGCGAGATCATCGCGGCCGTACGGCGCGGCGCCTACGCGGTCACGCTGGACGCGGTCAGGCGCGGCGATGCCGACACCGCCCGGCGATGGCTCTTGGTCCGCGACTTCCGCGAGGCCACACGCTTCACCCGTCCCGGCATCGACGCCACGGCCGCGGTCGACGCCCTCGACGCCGGGGAAACCTCGCCCAAGGCCGCCGCTACGCAGGTTCAGAAGGACCTCCTCGACGCCTATCAGGCCCGCCTGTCCGACTACCTGGCCGAGGCGGAAGCCGAGGCCGAGAGCGGCTTCGGGCCGGCGCTCGCCGAGTCGGCCGCGCTGGTGCGCGGCTACTGGCTGGTGCTTGCCTCCGAGTACGAGCAGCTTCGGGGCCCAGGCCCACGAGCCGCCGCCGATCGCGCCTTCGCGGATCTGCAGCGGGCGGCTACGGCCGGGGACAGGCAGGGGTTCACCGCGGCGCGCGACGAGGTGAAGGAGCGCCTCGACGGGTTCACCGCGGCGCCGTTCACGCCCGAGGAACAGGCCCGCCGCGCGGCACAGCTGACGACGTTCCTCGACCTCGTCTCGGTGGAGTGGGACCACGGCACCGAGGATGGGCGCCTGACGGTTCCCTTCGAGATGCAGGAGATGCTGGCGTTCATCGACGGCGCCCAGGCGGCGCTGGACGACCTCGAGCCCGAGCTCGACCGGCGCGACCCCAGCGCCGCCACCAGCGTGGAGGCCAACCTCACCGAGCTGCGCGGGATCGCCAACGAGGCCAGCGAGGGCGGCGACGTCGTCCCCCAGGAGGAGGTCGACGCGCTCGAGGCCGAGGCCGCCGACACCCTGGACGCGATCTTCCCCGAGGAGTGGAAGGAGTCCAGCGACGAGGCCGACTTCGACCTCGTCGACATCTCGCTCGACCAGATGGAGGCGGCCGTCTCGGCGAGCGAATACGAGCAGGCCGAGCAGGCCCGCCTGAGCGCCTACGCCTTCTTCGAGTTCGGGCCCGAGATCAAGCTCAGCGCCTTCGACCCGCAGCTGGTCGCCGAGGTCGAGGGGCTGGTGTGGTACGGCGCGCGTGGGGTCGACGGCCTTGGCGAGCTGATCGCCTCGGACGCCCCCGCCAGCGAGATCCGCACCACCAGGCTCGAGCTTGACGAGGCCCTCGAGGAGGCACGCGCGAAGACGGGCGACGGCGCCAGCAACGCGACGGTCATCACCAACGCGGCGACGATCGTCTTCCGCGAGGGGCTGGAGGCGATCCTGATCATCGCCGCGGTCACGGCGTCCATGGTCGGCGCCAACCGGCGCCTTCGCCGTCCCGTCTACCGCGGTGCGCTGCTGGCGCTGCCGGCCAGCGGACTCCTCTTCCTGGCGTCGCTCTTCCTGCTCGACTCGCTCTCCCGGTACGGGGAGAAGCTGGAGGCGGTGGTGGGCATAGTGGCGATCGCGATCCTGCTCCTGGTGATGAACTGGTTCTTCCATCGCGTCTATTGGACCGAGTGGATCTCCGGCCACCGAAAGCGCGGGCTCAAGCTCGCCGCCGCGACCGCGGGAGCGGGCGCCGTCACGCTCGCGGGGCTCTACCTGCTGGGCTTCACGAGCGTGCTCCGCGAGGGCTTCGAGACCGTGCTGTTCCTTCAGGCGCTTCAGCTCAGCTCGGGGACCGGAGTCGTGCTCGCCGGCGTGGGATTCGGCCTGCTCGCGGTGGCGGCCGTCGGCGGCTTGACGTTCAAGCTCGAGCAGCGCCTGCCCTACAAGAAGATGCTGATCGTCACCGGGGTGATGATCGCGCTGGTCCTGGTGGTGATGGTGGGCAACACGACCCGCACGCTCCAGGGGGTCGGCTGGCTCTCGATCACCCCCGTGGAGGTGGAGTTCCCGCTGTGGATGGGCACCTGGCTCGGGATCTACCCCACCGTCGAGACGCTCGTGGCCCAGGCGCTCGCCTTCGCCTTCGTCGTCGGCAGCTACTACGCCGCCGAGTGGTGGCGAAAGCGCCGGGTGCGCGCCGCAATCGAGGCCCACGAGGTGCAGCTGGCACGCGAGGAGGCGGCCGATGAGGCCCTGCCGGCAGCGTCCCCCGCGGCCAATTCGAACGGCAACGGGCGATCACCGAATGGGAAACAGCCCGCGCCCACCCGGGTCCCGCTCAAGGGCCAGCGCGCCCGGACTCTCGACCGCTGATTCCTCCGGGGCTTGCGCCGGCGCCACGAATCGAAGAGAATCGCGCTGCAATCTCCCGGGGAGCCCCTTTGACCACGTTCAGCGCGTCAGCGCGTGAACAGCACGGAGCCAGGATCATCGTCGTCGAAGGCGACTTCGACCTCGGCGGCGCAACGGAGTTCAGGCTCGCGCGGGCGGACGCAATGCGCGGCGACGGCCCGCTGGTCGTGGACCTCAGGGGTTGCTCGTTCATCGACTCGACCGGGATCGCGTGCGTGATCAGGGCCTTCGAGCGCGCCAACCGGGCGCGCCGCTCCTTCGCCCTGGTGGCGTCGACCTTCCACGTGCGCCGGGTGCTCGAGCTGGTCGGAGTGCCCGACCGGATCCCCTGCTTCGAGCGCCTCGACGAGGCGCTGGCGGGCCTGGCGCCCGCCGAGGCTTAGCCCTAGCCTTCCCGCGCGGCCAGGACCCGTGCGCCCACGGCCATCCGCTCGCGCTCGAGCGTCAGCTCCTGCTCGCTAGCGCGGGCCAGCAACGAGTCGAGGTCCGTCGCCGCCAGCGGCGGGTGATCGGCCTGAACGTGCTGGAGGGCGAGCCACAGGCACTTCTTTCCGGCCACTCCCAAGCGCAGGCTCTCGAGCGCCATGAACAGTCCGTGATCGGGCTCGCCCGAGGTGGCGCCGCTGAACTTCACCCGGCTGGCCTTCTCGGCCAGCCAGCCAGTGGCTTGCTTGACCGGGTTTCTCGACACGTCGAGCGCGTCCATCAGGCTCACCAGCTTCTCGCGGTCCTCCTCGATCTCGGCCGCGATCCTCGTCATGACCTCGCCGAGCGGCGTGCCCTCGTTGCCGTCGCGGATCTGCTCGGCCAGGTCGCTGCCAAGCATCGCACCACCGAGGTGGTCGTTCAGGTAGACGGCCAGTTCCTTCTCGGCCATGACTGCACTCCTCCTCCCGTCGTTTCCAGGCTGCCAACGCGGTACCCCAGGCGGGAGCGCCTACACGGCGGGCCCAACGGGATCGCTTAGAGTCGCCGCGTCGTGGAGGATCAATCGGTAGCCACCCTCGTCGTCCTCCCCATGGCTCTCGCGGTGATCATGCTGGGGCTTGGGATGAGCCTGGTCCCGGACGACTTCAAGCGGGTGGTGGTGAGCCCGCGCGGGGTCGCGATCGGCCTCGCCAACCTGCTGGTGATCTCCCCGTTCCTTGCCTTCGGCGTCGCCGAGCTCTTCGCCCTCCCGGCCGCCCTCGCCGCCGGCCTGGTCCTGCTGGGGGCCTCGCCGGGCGGCACGATGGCGAACATGCTCACGCACCTGGCGCGGGGCGACGTGGCGCTGTCGGTCTCGATGACCGCGATCTCCAGCCTCGCGGCGGTGATCACCGTGCCCCTCTTCCTGGGCCTGGCCATAGACCACTTCGGCAGCGACCTCGGAAGCGACGTCGAGATGCTCGGCATCGTCGCCCGCGTCTTCGTGATCAGCATCGTGCCGCTGGGGGTCGGCATGCTCATCCGCGCCCGCGCCCCCGGGTGGACCGAGCGCAACTACCCCGGCTTTCGCAAGGCGTCGCTGATCGTCTTCGTGCTCGTCGTGGTCATCGCGGTCGTCGCCGAGTACGAGAAGGTGCTGGATAACTTCGCCGAGGTCGCCGCGGCCGCGCTCGCCCTCAACCTCGCCGCGATGACGATCAGCTTCTGGGTCGCCAGGGCAGCCGGCCTCGACGACCGCCAGACCACGGCTATCGCGATGGAGCTGGGCATCCACAACGCGACCCTGGCGATCGCGGTGGGCGCCACTGTCGCCACCGAGCTGGCGATCCCGGCGGCCGTCTACAGCTCGTTCATGTTCGTCAGTGCCGGATTGTTCGCGCGCCTGATGCACGACCGAAACGCTGGGGCCGAGGCGGCGACGGAGGCTGTTCGAGCCTAGGTACGGACTTGACACGGGGGCGCCGCGACAAGAGGATGCGCACGTGACCCTCGCCGAGCTCCTCCTGGGCCTCCACGTCATCGCTTCGATCATCTGGCTGGGCGCGGCGTTCGTCCTCACGCTGCTGGCACTTCGCGTCGAGCGCATGGGTGACGCCGCGGCGAAGGCCGCGCTAAACGCACAGAACGATTGGCTCGCTCCGCGGCTGTTCATCCCGGCGGCGACCCTGACGTTCGTGTTCGGCCTGCTCCTCGTCATCGAGGGCTCGTGGGACCTGGGCCAACTCTGGATCGTGCTCGGAGTGGCGGGGTGGCTGATGACGTTCGTGACCGGCTTCTTCTACTTCAAGCCCGAGGGCGAGAGGATCAACGAGCTCGTCGAGGCACACGGGATCGGCCACCCCGAGGTGGAGCGTCGGTTCGACCGGATGGAGGCCGTGGGCCGGGTCGAGCTGACCGTCCTCTTCCTGATCGTCGCCGACATGGTGAATCAAGCCCACCGGCGACGACGTCGGGGTCCTGCTGGCCGGTGCCGCGATCCTCATCGGCGTGGCCGCTCTCGTGCTGTCAAGCGCCGGGCGGCCCCAGCCAGCAGTCGCCGACTGACCGGGGTCCTGTAAGGGTCGGCCCCCACGCGGCACGATTGCGCCTCGGCGCATAACGTGCCCTCGTGCGCGATTGGCGGATGGATCTAGTCGAGCGCTCCTACGAGGCCTTCGACGGCCTCGACAGCGACGCCATCCTCCCGCTCTATACGGACGACGTCGAGTGGGTCCTGGGCGAGGCGAGCCTCGCGTTCGGGACCGAGGCCTACCACGGCCATGACGGGCTGCGAGCTCTGGTCAGCGCGCTCGGCTCGATCTTCCCCGACTGGTCGCCCACGATCGAGGAGATCCGGTCCCGCGCGGACGGCGCGTTGTTGGTGGTCTTTCGAGCGGGAGGCACCGCCCAGCGCGACGAGGTCGAGCTCGGCGTGCTCGCGGGGCAGATCATCGAGTTTCGCGACGGCCTCATCTGCCGCGTCACCCAGACGCCCTACCCACCCCCGGGCTGGGACGAGGCGACGGAAGTGGAGGGCGAGGGAACCGAGTCCTCGTGATGGCCTACACGGAGTCAGACGCAGACAACGTCGCGGACGTCGGCCGACGAGATTGCGTCGTTCAGGGTCGGGGTGGGCGCCTCGTCCGGCTCGCTACCGTGTGGGCGTATGCGTAGCCAGCGAGTGCCCGGTGGGGTAGTGCACAACTTGCCTGCAGACCTACGCAAGGCGCTGATCGCCAACACAACAGCACTCGACGCATGGAAGGACATCACGCCCTTGGCCCGTAACGAATTCATCTGCTGGGTCGAGGATGCCAAGCAGGAGACGACCCGGAAGCGCCGCATTCGCCGGACACAGGAGGAGCTCGAGGAAGGCCAGCGTCGCCCCTGCTGCTGGCCTGGATGCGGGCACCGCGAGCGCACCGGTACCTAGCGGCCGACGCAACAGGGCGCCCATCAACCTGGCGCTAGTCAGCCCACCAGTCGCGCTGGCCCTCGACGTCTTCGCGCGGAGCGTCGCCGAGATTGGGCGCGCCGATGACAAGGATCTCGAGGCCCTTCGGCCCGGCCTCGTAGCCTCGCCAGGTACCGGGCGGGACGCGCACGGCGTCCCACTCCGTGAGCTCGACGATCTCGTCGTCGAGCTTCATCCGCCCGCTCCCGCGCAGGACCACGTATACCTCCTCCTGCTTCTTGTGCGTGTGGCCGTACGGAAAGCGATAGCCGGGCGGGACGCGCTGGTAGCCCAGGCCGGATTTCTCGAGCGCGAGCGCCTCGGTCGCCAAGCGGAACTCCAGGTCCGGCGCGCCGTCGAACCTGGACCCGAGGTCCTCCAGGTCCTCCTTGAGGTTCCTGAGCGTGAACGCCACAGTGGCAATCCTATGGTGCCCTCGGGCAGGACTCGCGGTAGCGTCCATGACGCCACCATCCACACGAGGAGGTTCCATGCCCTACATCGAAGGCTTCGTCGCGGCCGTGCCGACCGCCAACCGGGAGGCTTACATCGAGAACGCCAAGCAGGGCGCCGAGTACTTCAAGAAATTGGGCGCCACTCGCGTGACCGAATGCTGGGGAAACGACGTGCCGCGGGGCGAGGTGACCGACTTCTTCCGGGCCACGCAAGCGAAGGACGATGAGACCGTCATCTTCAGCTGGATTGAGTATCCGGACAAGGCGAGCCGCGACGCTGCGAACGAGAAGATGAGTGCCGACCCCGAGATGATGAATATGGAGATGCCCTTCGACGGCCAGCGGATGTTCTGGGGCGGCTTCGAGCAGGTGCTGGACGAATAGCCTCGGAGACGGTGTCAGATGTCGGCGTCCGGGTCTGGGATAGGCTCGTACCGCATCGCCACCGCCCCCGAGCCGAACTCCAGCCGGCTCACGAGCCTCAAGTCGACACGCTTCGACAACCCCGCGAACAACGTCGGCCCGTGGCCCACGAGCCTGGGCTGCACCACGAACTCGTACTCATCGATCAACCCCAGTTCCGCCAGCGCCAGCGGAAGCTTCACGCCTCCAACTAACAGTCCCTTACCCGGCTCCCGCTTCAGCTCTTGAACGGCTTCTCCCAGATCCCCGCGTACAAGCTCCGCGTTCCAATCGACCCGGTCCAGGGTGCTCGACACGACGTACTTCTTTGCCGCGTCGATCGTCCGGCCGAAAGGCGCCATCCAATCGGGCATCGCTTCCATCTGCCCCGGCGGCCGCCAGGCTGACTCCATCATCTCGTAGGTCACCCGGCCGAAGAGCAGAGCGTCGGCCTGGTCGAGAGTCTCAGTCGCGTGACGATGTGTCTCTTCGCTTGGGACCCCCGCACGGTGATCGCAGCATCCGTCCAATGTGACGTTGATGGAGTATCGAAGGGGTCGCACCGCGGAAAACATACTCTCCGGCCGACTGGGATCTAGCGGAGGGGGAGGGATTCGAACCCTCGATGGACGAGAAAACGCCCATAACGGTTTTCGAGACCGTGACATCCCCGGGGAACTCCCTGCTAATCAGCATCTTTTCGCCGCCGTGGGTACGGCTGTGGGTACAGGGGCTCAGCATCCTCGCTGATGGCGGCCGCTCTCTGACCCCACCGATCGCACTGGAAGGTGCGCGCCAGTTCCGTTTCCCCGGGCGGGCCATCACTGGCCAGGATGCCTCACGGACGTAAGCCCGAGCCTCATGCGTTAGGGCCGTATCAAGATTTGGCTTCCCGGGCGTTAAAAGCACATCAAGGATTCGCGCGGGCTTGCTTCTCCACGCTAGAAGGGACTCATGTCTTCTGCCGTGCGCGCGATTCCACGGGTGCTCCTCGGCGAGCCCCTTCGAAGCGACCGGCTCCACGAGACCCTGCTGCCCAAGCGGCTGGCCATGCCGGTCTTCTGCTCGGACCCGCTCTCATCGGTCGCCTACGCGACCGAGCAGATCCTGCTGGTGCTCGGGCTCGGCGGCCTCGCGCTCCTGCACCTGACCCCGTGGGTCGCGGTCGCCGTCGTCGCCCTGCTGGTCATCGTCGTCGCCTCCTACCGGCAGACCTGCCACGCCTATCCGAACGGCGGCGGCGCGTACGCCGTCAGTCGCGCGAACCTCGGCGAGAACGCGTCGCTGACGGCGGCCTCGGCCCTGCTGATCGACTACGTGCTGACCGTGGCGGTATCGGTGGTCGCCGGCGTCGCCGCGATTACCAGCGCCGTGCCCGAACTTGCCCCCTACGCGGTCGAGCTCTCGCTGGGCTTCGTGGCGATGTTGACGGCGGTCAACCTCCGCGGGGTCAAGGAGTCAGGTCGTGCCTTCGCCCTTCCGACCTACGGCTTCATCCTCTGCGTGATGGTTCTGCTCGCCGTGGGCTTCGCCCGCGTCGCGTTCGGCGACGGGCTCACCGCCGAGAGCGCCGACTATCAGCTGCGGCAGGTCGCGGACACGGGCGGCCTTCTGGCGGTGTTCCTGGTGCTCCGCGCATTCGCCTCCGGCTGCACGGCGCTCACCGGGGTCGAGGCGGTCTCCAACGGGGTCCCGGCGTTCAAGCAGCCCAAGAGCCACAACGCCGCGTCGACCCTGGTGATCATGGGCGGCCTCTCGATCACGATGTTCGCCGGGATCACGGCTCTCGCACTCGCCGCCGACGTCCACATGGCCGAGGACACCGCGAACCTGATCGGGCTCCCCGCCGGCGCCGAGCAGAAGACCGCCATCGCCCAGATCGGGCTGGCCGCGTTCGGCGACAGCATCCCGTTCTACCTGCTGCAGGGATTCACCGCCGCGATCCTGATCCTGGCCGCCAACACGGCCTTCAACGGCTTCCCGGTCCTGTCGTCGCTGCTCGGGCGCGACAACTACCTCCCACACCAGCTCGCGAACCGCGGCGACCGGCTCGTCTTCTCGAACGGGATCGTCCTCCTCGCCCTGGTCGCCGGGCTCCTGATCATCGCCTTCGACGCCAACGTCACGCGGCTGATCCAGCTGTACATCCTCGGCGTGTTCCTCTCCTTCACGCTCAGCCAGGCCGGCATGGTCCGGCACTGGTCGCGCGAGCTGGCGACTGCCACAGCGGACGAGGTTCGGCGGCTTCGGCACAAGCGCGTGGTCAACGCACTCGGGGCCGCCGCCACCGCGCTGGTGTTCGTGATCGTGCTCGTCACCAAGTTCGCCCAGGGCGCCTGGATCGTGGTCGTTGCAGCTCCGATCCTCTTCCTCGCCATGAAGGCGGTTTCGCGCCACTACCGCGGCCTCGCCGAGCAGCTCGCCCCCGAGCCTTCAGGGGTGACGCTGCCGGGCCGGATCCACAGCGTCGTGCTCGTCTCGAACTTGCTGGCGCCCACGCTACGCGCCCTCGCCTTCGCCGAGGCGACGAGCCCGGCGACACTTCGCGCGGTGAAGATCGCCGCCGAGGAAGCCGACGACCCGCTGCCCGCGCAGTGGAAGGCACGTGGGGTCCCGGTCCCGCTGGTGATGATCGAGTCGCCGTTCCGTGAGACGGTTCGCCCGGTCCTCAGATACATCCGTCAGCTGCGAAGGGAGCATCCTGGTGATGTGATCTCGATCGTGATCCCCGAATACGTGGTCGCGCATTGGTGGCAGCACCTGCTCCACAACCAGACCGCACTGCGGCTCAAGGGCCGCCTCCTGTTCGAGCCGTCGGTAACGGTCACCAGCGTGCCGTGGGTCCTCGGAGGGGAACGGGAGCCGCGATGAGTACTCCGGCCGCGGATGGCGAGGTCACCTACCTGCGCAGCGAGGACCTGCTCGACGAGTCCGTGCCAGAACGCCTAGCCCGCCGCTTCCGCCTCACCCGCCGCCGCCAGATCACAGGCCTTGTCCTGGCGGTCCTGCTCCTGCCGCTGTTGACGCTGGCACTGCACGCCTTCAAGGACGAGCTCGCCCTCGACGCCCAGGTGCTGCTCTACCTGCTCGCGGTCGTCCTGATCGCCATCGTCGGGGGCCTGCTGGTGGCGATCGGCTCCGCGATCGCCTCGGCCCTGCTGATCAACTACTTCTTCGTCGAGCCTGTCCACACGTTCACGATCGGCGACCCCGATCAGGTGGTGGCCCTGGTCGTGTTCGTCGCTGTCGCAGCCGTCGTCAGCGGCGCCATCGAGCTGGCCGTTCGGCGCGCCCACGCTGCGGAGCGGGCCCGTGCCGAAGCGGAGACGATGTCGGCCCTGGCCGGCGCCGACCTCGAGGGCAAGGACTCGCTGCGGGATGTGCTTCGCCGCGCTCGTGAGACCTTTCACATGGAGTCGGTGGCCCTGATGGCACGCCAGCGAGGCACAGGCGAGTGGGTCGATGCCGGGCATTCGGGGTGGGCCCCGTCCGGCGAGGAGGCCCCGCTTCGCTTCGACATCCCGGCGGGCCCCCACGCGCGGCTGGTTGGCCGCGGGCCGGCCCTGTTCGCCGAGGACCAGCGCGTGCTCGAGGCCTTTGCAGCGGCCGCTCGCACCGCCTATGAGGGCGGTCTCTTGAGCGGCGAGGCCGAGCAGGCTCGCACCCTGGCCACCGTGGATCAACAGCGCACCTCGCTCCTTGCGGCGGTCGGCCACGACCTGCGCACGCCGCTCGCCGGGATCAAGGCGGCGGTCAGCGGCCTGCGCCAGTCAGACGTCGAGTGGTCCGACAAGGAGCGGGACGAGCTCCTGGCGACGATCGAGGAGTCCAGCGACCGGCTCGAGGCCGTGGTCGGCAACCTGCTTGATGCGAGCCGACTCGAGGCGGGGGCGCTCAGCATCCGGCTCGAGGCCGTGGCGCTCGATGAGATCGTTGCCAGCGCCCTCCTGGGGTTGCCCGAGGGGGCCGACCGGGTCGTACTTGAGGTTCCAGAGGATCTGCCTCTGGTCCACGCCGATCGGGGGTTGCTGCAACGTGTGCTGGTCAACGTCCTCGACAACTCGCTCCGCCACGGAGGCGGCGACGACCCGGTGGAGGTCGTCGCTCACGTCGGGGGCGAGAGCGCCCGGCTCGAGGTGATCGACCACGGAGTCGGGGTTAGCGAGCAGCGACGGGCGCGCCTGTTCGAGCCCTTCCAGCGACTCGGTGACCAAGGCGACGATGGGGTGGGTCTTGGGCTTTCGATTGTCCGTGGATTCGTCGACGCCATGGGTGGTGCGATCGTGGCTGACGCGACCCCGGGCGGCGGGCTGACCATGCGAATCCGCCTTCCCCTCGCCGGGGCCGCCGGAGGCCAGCGAGCCCCCGCGTGACCCGTGTCCTGATCGTCGAGGATGAGCGCGGGCTTCGGCAGGCCCTCGGCATCAACCTGCGCGCCCGCGAGTACGAGGTGACCCTCGCCGAGGACGGCCAGACCGCTCTCAGGGCGGCCGCGAGCGAACGTCCCGACGCGGTCGTTCTGGATCTGGGGCTGCCAGACATGGACGGCGTCGAGGTCATCGAGGGCCTTCGGGGCTGGAGCGAGGTCCCCATCATCGTCCTCTCCGCTCGCAGCGGCGAGCCGGACAAGGTGGTCGCCCTCGACGCGGGAGCCGACGACTTCGTCACCAAGCCCTTCGGCATGGACGAGCTCCTGGCGCGGCTGCGGGCGGCGCTTCGTCGCACGTCGAAGGCCGACGATCTGCCCAGGGTCGAGACGAAGGACTTCACGATCGACCTCGCTGCCCACGAGGTGCTGGACAGATCCGGGTCGGCCGTCCGCCTCACCCCAACGGAGTGGCACGTGCTCGAGGTCCTGGTTCGCGACGAGGGCAAGCTCGTCGGGCAGCGGCAACTGCTACAGGAGGTGTGGGGGCCGAATTACGAGACCGAGACCAATTACCTGCGCGTCTACGTGGCGCAGCTGCGGCGGAAGCTGGAGCCCGATCCCGCCCACCCTGTGTATCTGTTAACCGAACCGGGGATCGGCTACCGGTTCGTGGCGTGATGCGGACGACACTCGTCCCAAGGCGGCTGTCGGCGTCGACGCATAGGCGCCGACGCGGAATCTTTGGCGCGAGTCGGGCGTAGCAGCTGCTCGCCCAAAACGGTGGTAAACGCGCCTAGCGGGCCAGCGGTATTCTCGTCTGGGGCGTGCCGGGAAGTCTGGTCGGCGTCGTAGCGGCGTTCGAAGAAAGGCCCCGTTGAATTCACCCGGCCCACTGGCAGCGCGACTCGGACTCGGAATCAGGGCTCGGTGGCTTGCCTTCGTGCAAGCCCCGCGCCTAGACGCCGAGCTCGCTGACGGGGTTCGACCATCGGCCAGTCCCGCCCACCAGCTGCGAGTTGATCACCTCCACCGGGCGCGAGTCCGTCGTCGCATTGCCCGCGCCCTCAACCGGGCCGCGGCGGACGCCACTCGGCCTCTCCGTCGCGTAACCCCGCAAGTGCCTTTGAACCGCATGGAGATTCGTTGCTGCCGCGAACAGCTACTCGCTCTGGCGACGTCGGTTGCCACCATTGAGAACCCCCGAACGCAGGGGCTAGCCATCGCTTCTCAACTGGCGTTCGACGGGCGCGGTGCGCTGTTCTTCCAGCCCGAGGCACGTGGCGAGCTTGAACGTCTTGCGAACACGATCCAAGTCGCAGAAGCCGCCCTCCGGGTCTCCGCGGACTTCGACGAGCTCGTGTCGGCCGTCGGCGCCGCCGATCGGGTCGCCGCATTCCTGCCGTAGCCCTCGGGCTGAGGTGCCGCTTTCCATGCAAAGCGGCTTTAGCCGCTTTTCGTCCATAGCGGAATAGATGCTGGCCACCCCCTGCTTCCTCATGAGGGTCCCGGCGGCAGGTTAACGGCCCAACGGCCGAAGCCCTGACGGGTTTCGCCAGGGCTTCGGGTTGATCGGGTTCTTGGCGCGGCGCCTATGCAGTCGCGCCGACGTTCGCGCGCGCCGCGGCGATAACCAGCTTTGCAGCGGCCTCGGGCTGCGACACCATCGAGGCGTGCGAGGCCGGGGCCTCCTCGATCGTTGAATCTGCCCGCTCTGCCATGAAGCGCTGCGTCTCCGGAGGGATCGCCTTGTCCTCGGTGCCGAGCAGATACCACGACGGGACGGACTTCCACGCCGGTGGTCCCGACTCCGCGCCGAGTGCTGAGGCGCTCCACGGGCGCAGGGCGGCCGCCATCACGCGCGCCGTGTCGTCGTCAACGTCGCCGGCGAAGACCTCGGGAAACGCGTCCTGGTCGAGGTAGAGGTCGACGCCCTCGGAGCCGTCGGGGTTCGTAAACGGCACTTCCCGCAGAGCGGTCGGAACCAGGCTGCCCTCGTTTAGCTCCAAGAGCTGCCCGATGCTTTCGCCTTCGTCCAACGCCCACCCGGCGAGATAGACGAACTCAATGACCCCCACTGACCCCGACTGACCCTCCCGTCCACGCGCGTGGACTCCTGGGAATCTGGCTTGAACGAGCCGGATTTGGCTCTAAAGCGGAGGGGGAGGGATTCGAACCCTCGATGGACGAGAAAACGCCCATAACGGTTTTCGAGACCGCCGCATTCAACCGCTCTGCCACCCCTCCGAGGGTGCCTTGCGGCGGCGCTTAGGCTAGCGAGAGAGCCCGGGGCCCCGGGCTCTCAAGCGCGTGTGATCGAGGTCAGGCGCGGCTGGTTCTGCCGGCCGAGATCCTCGGCCAGATCAAGAGCACGAGCCCGATCACGATGCAGGCGATGCCGAGGGCGTAATGGACAAGGATCGCGAGCACGATCCCGATGACGATCAACAGCAATGAAAGTTCCATGCGCGGCGGCTACCCGCGCGCGGTCGTCCGGAAACGAAAGGGCTGTGCGCCGCTACCCCCCGGCGATCGCGTAGGCCAGGATCTCGACGACCTGCTCGGGCTCGCGCGCCGTCGCCATTGCGGCGCGGTCGACCTCCTTCAGGGCATGGTCGTGCTCGGGCGGGTGCAGTGAGATCAGGGGCTTGCCCAGGGCGGCCGCATAGCCGGCGTCGAAGGCCGCGTTCCACTGCTTGTACTGCTCGCCGAAGCGGACGACGACCACGTCGGCGCGGCGGATCAGCGTCTGGGTGCGGATCGCGTTGACGCCGGCGCCCTTGTGGTCGTGCCAGAACTTCTTGTCCTCGGCGCCCATGATGTCGACGCCGACGTCGTCGGAGGCGCCGTGGTCGGTGACCGGCGCCAGCAGCTCGACCGGGAGGCCCTCGCGCTCGATCCCGGCGGCGATCCGCTCGCGCCAGTCGGAGTGGATCTCGCCGGCCAGGTAGACGTTCCAGGTCCCGTTGACGGTCATGAATCTCCTGCGGCCGCTCCTCGGCCTTACCTGCTGCTGCCGAGACACACTGTGTCTCGGCCTGACACACGTGATCATAGAATCGGGGGCGCACCGACCCGGAGGAGCGACAGTGAGCGAGCCGACCAAGTACCTGCTGGACGAGTCCGAGATCCCGACCAGCTGGGTGAACCTCCCGGCCGACCTCGGGCCTCCGCCCCACCCGCCGCTTCACCCGGGCACCAAGGAGCCGCTGGGCCCCGCGGACCTCGCGCCGCTGTTCGCGATGGCGCTGATCGAGCAGGAGGTCTCGGCCGAGCCCGACATCGAGATCCCCGAGGAGGTCGTCGAGGCGTATCGGCTGTGGCGCCCCACCCCGCTCTACCGCGCTCGCCGGCTCGAGCGCACGCTCGACACCCCTGCGCACATCTACTACAAGTACGAGGGCGTCTCGCCGGCGGGCTCGCACAAACCGAACAGCGCCGTGCCGCAGGCCTTCTACAACAAGCAGCAGGGGGTGCGGAAGGTGGTGACCGAGACCGGCGCCGGGCAGTGGGGCTCCGCGCTGGCGCTGGCCTGCCAGATGTTCGACCTGGAATGCGAGGTTTTCATGGTCGGGGTGTCCTATGACCAGAAGCCCTACCGCCGGGCGATGATCGAGACCTGGGGCGGCACCGTCCACCGCAGCCCGTCCGACCTGACCGAGGCCGGGCGCTCGCAGGCCGCCCACCAGTCGGGCAGTCTGGGCATCGCGATCTCGGAGGCGATCGAGATCGCAGCGGGCGCCGAGGACACGAAGTACACGCTGGGCTCCGTCCTGAACCACGTCTGCCTGCATCAGACCGTGATCGGCCAGGAGGCGATCGCCCAGATGGAGCGGGCCGGCGAGTACCCCGACGTCGTTATCGGCTGCGTGGGCGGTGGGTCCAACTTCGCGGGCATCGCCTACCCGCTGATTCGAAAGCGCCTGAAGGAGGGCCTCGAGACCAAGTTCCTGGCCGCCGAGCCGGCAGCGTGCCCGACGCTGACGAAGGGCGTCTTCGCCTACGACTTCGGCGACACCGTGGGGATGACCCCGTTGATGCCGATGTACACGCTGGGCCACGACTTCGTGCCCCCGCCGGTCCACGCCGGCGGGCTGCGCTTCCACGGCGACGCCCCCAGCCTTTGCGCGCTGGTCAAGGAGGGGCTGATCGAGGCGCGCGCCGTTCCGCAGACCTCTGCGTTCGAAGCCGCGGTGCGCTTCGCCCGGGCCGAGGGCATCATCCCGGCACCCGAGCCCGCCCACGCGCTGCGCGTGGTCTTCGACGAGGCCGAGCAGGCCAAGCAGTCCGGCGACGAGCGGGTGATCCTGTTCAACCTCTGCGGCCACGGCCACTTCGACATGGCCGCCTACAGCGCGTACCTCGCGGGCGAGCTGGAGGACCTGGAGTTCTCCGAGACCGAGATGCAGTCGGCCCTGGAGAGCCTGCCCGATGCGCCCGCCCTTGCGTGAGGCGCGCCGATAGGGTCCGCCCATGGGTCTTTTCGACAGCAAGAAGAAGAAGGCGGAGAACCTGATGCAGTCCGGCTCCAAGGGAGTCGGGACGGTGGTCTCCGTCCGGGACACGGGGATGACGGTCAACGACAATCCGCGTGTCGAAATGGTGTTCAGGGTCGAGCCGCTCGACGGCAGCCCGGCGATGGACCTGACGAAGAAGACGACGGTCTCGCGGGTTGAGATCCCGCGCCAGGGCGATCGCTACCCGGTCTGGTACGACGCGCAGGACACGGACACCTGGGCCTACGCGACGATCGCCGACGACTCGGGCCGCGAGGCGATGCGCCAGATGTTCGGCGCCGTCGCTGACTCGTTCGTGGGCATGGGCGCGCCAGCGGCCCCGGCCCCCGTGAGCGGGGGCGGACAGGACGTCGCCGCCCAGCTGACCCAGCTCGCCGACCTGAAGGCCCAGGGCCTCCTGACCGACGAGGAGTTCGAGGCCCAGAAGCAGAAGCTGCTGGCGGGCTGAGCCCGCCATCAGCCCGGTATCGTCACCCAGCCTCGGAGAGGTGACCGAGTGGCTTAAGGTGCACGATTGGAAATCGTGTGGGCGGTTAACGCTGCCTCGTGGGTTCGAATCCCACCCTCTCCGCTACGCCCTGTCCTGGTCGAGCGAGTGCGCGAAGAACTCGTCGAAGCCCTCCGGCTTGCCGCGGTCGAGGAACGCCTGGACGGGGACCTGCAGGATCCAGACGCCCACGGCGACCGTGGTGCTGAGGAACGCCACCGGCACCGAGGCGAGGAAGAAGACCACCGGCGTCGTCGAGGCGCGAACCGACCACCGGTAGATCGGCTTGGGCATCTTGCGACGCATCAGCCCGCTGCGATGGGCGTGGCGGAGCATCACGACCTCCAGTCCGCTGATCACCGCAACCGACACGGCGTAGATCGTGATCGAGAGCGGGTTCGAGAAGTAGTTGCCGAGCAGGTCCGTCGGGAACGGCAGAAAGGCGATGAAGGCCAGGTACACGAGGTTGATTCCCAGCAGCCCGTTGTCGAGGCGTGCGAGCTGACCGACGAACTGATGGTGGGCGAACCAGTAGCGGCCGATGACCGCGAACGAGATGAAGAAGCTGATGTAGGACTCGGTCTGGTCGTTGAGCGCGTCCGCGAGCTCGCGGACGCTGTCAGCGTCGTTGATCACAGGGAGCGTGATCGTGACCACGAGGAGGGTCATCGCGATCGCGAAGATCCCGTCGCTGAAGGCCATGGCCCGGCCGAACTCCTGGCTGCCCCGTGGATACATGCCTATCGCTTCGCTGCGAAGAAGGAGGTGAGGAGCTCGGACGACTCCCCGGCCAGAAGGCCGCCGTCGACCTGGGGACGGTGGTTGAGGCGCGGCTCGCCGAGCACGTCGAGCACGCTGCCTGCCGCCCCCGCCTTGGGGTCCGTCGCTCCGTACACGACGCGTGGGACCCGGGCGAGCACGATCGCGCCCGCACACATCGCGCACGGCTCGAGCGTCACGTAAAGGACGGAGTCGGGGACCCGCCAACCGCCCAGGGCATTCGCCGCCTCGCGCAACGCCAAGAGCTCGGCGTGCGCCGTCGGGTCGCCCCGGAGCTCACGCTCGTTGCCGGCCGCCCCGACCAGCTCGCCCTCGTGGACGACGACGGCCCCGATCGGGACGTCGCCGTTACCCGCAGCCCGCTCGGCCTCGCGCAAGGCCAGGCGCATGAAGTGCTCGTCGCGTCCGAAGAAGCGGGCGTCGCTCACTGCGCGAGTATGGCCACCCGGGCCAGGACGCGGGCGGCCGACGGATCAGGTGGTCTGGACGATGTAGACCCCGCATGGCGCGTGGTGCGAGATCTTGTTCGGCACGCTCCCGAGCAGGAAGCGCTTCGCCCCGGTCATCCCCTTGTTGCCGACGACGATCAGGTCGGCCTTGGTCTCCTCGGCGACGTCGAGGATCGCGTCGGCGGGATCGCCCTCGCAGGCGTGTGTGTTGACCGCGACGCCGGCCTCGCGGGCCGGACCGGACGCGCCCTCGAGCGTGGTGTTGACGTCCTCGCGCGGCCCAACGCCGTAGGCGACGTCGCCGGGCACCTCGGCGGTCTCCTCGCGAAGGCGATCCTGCGGCACGGGCTCGAACGCGCTCACGAACTCGAGCGCCGCGCCCGTCATCTTCGCGAGCTCGGTCGCGTGGCGAACGGCCTCGGAAGCCGTGTCGGATCCGTCAGTGCCTACAACGATGCGCTGGAACAAGACGCCTCTCCTTCGCCTGAGACCGGGACGCGCGCATACTATCCCGGCCCGGCGAGCCAGAGATCACCTGCTGTCTCAGATCAGCTTGATCGCGGCGATCACCATCGACGCCAGCAGGGCGGCGACGAGGAGACCCATGCTGATGACCCAGCTCCGAGGCACCGCCACAGCGTAGGGCGCGCGAGCCTCGGGCGGGCATAGACTGGCGCCGATGGCCACGGTCGAGACCGTCAGCGGCTCAGTCGACGCAGCCGAGCTCGGGACCACGCTGATCCACGAGCACATCCAGACCCGCGACGATGCGGTGCGCGTCCAGTGGCCGCACGTCTCCACGGTGGGCATTGAGGCAAGCGAGGTCGTCGAGGTCACGCCCGACGCCCAGTTCGACGGCGCCGTCAAGGCCTGCAAGGAGGCTGCCGGGCTGGGCGTCGAGACGATCTGCGACCCGAGCTGCATGTTCTTGGGCCGCGACATCGACCTGATGCGCCGCGTCTCGGAGGAGAGCGGCCTTCGCATCGTCGCGTGCACCGGCATCTACACCTACGACCACCTGCCGATGTACTTCCTGTCGCGCAGCCCCGAGGAGATCGCGGAGCTGTTCGTGCACGACATCACGCGCGGCATCCAGGGGACCGACGTCAAGGCCGCGTTCCTGAAGTGCGCCGCCGACGAGCCGGGCGTGAACGAGAACGTCGAGAAGGTGCACCGGGCCGTCGCCAAGGCCCACTTGGAGACCGGGGTGCCGATCATGGCTCACTCCCGCCCCGCCAGCGACACCGCGCCCCGCCAGGTCGAGATCTTCGAGGAGGAAGGCGTCGACCTGTCAAGTGTGCAGATCGCGCACACCGGCGACACCGACGACCTGGACTACATCGAGCGCCTGCTCGAAAAAGGCGTCTACATCGGCATGGACCGGTTCGGGATCGAGATGTACCTGCCGTTCGACCAGCGGATCTCGACGGTGCTGGCCCTGCTCGAGCGCGGCTACGCCGAGCGAATGTTCCTTTCGGCCGACGCCTGCGTGACGCTCGACTGGTTCCCGGTGGAACTGGACCGCCAAATGGTGGCCGCCGGTGCCGTCAAGGACTGGACGATGGCGATGGTGCCGTCCAAGGTCCTCCCCGCGTTGCGCGACGGCGGCGCGAGCGACGAGCAGCTCGACACGATGCTCGTCGCCAACCCGCCGCGCTGGCTCGCCGGCGACTAACCTGAGCCGCCGAGCGGCGCCTAGCGCGTCACGGTGAACTTGCGCGTGGCCGGAGTGGAATCCACGTTCGCCTGGGGATCCACGGCCCGGACCTTGAACGTGTGCCGGCCGGGGTCCAGGCCGGTGACCTCGAGCGGGCCGACGCAGGTCGCGAAGGCGGCGCCGTCCAGGCTGCACTCGAGCGTCGAGCCGACGTCGCTCCACTCCCAGTCGAAGGTGACGTTGCGCTTCTTCGTCGCGCCCTTGGGGCCCTTCGAGATGAAGGTCCGAGGGTCCCCGTCGTCGTAGTCGGGCGCCAGGCGCACCTTGCGCCCCGCCGCCCACGGCAGCGGCTTCGGCGCCGGCTCCTGCACCAGGCCGCCAAGCGCGCCGGGCGCCTCGCGCACCGGAAGGGTCAGGCCCAGGCGGTCGACCGAGACCTTGCCCTGGTCGGACTGAAGCCCGTAGGGACGGTCGTGCGGCATCAGCTCGAGCTTCGGCACGTGCCCCTCGGCGAACGTGTAGCCATTGGGGTTCAGCTGGAACACCTGGCGGACGCGGTCGGTGCCCGTCACCTCCGGGCGCCATAGCCCGCGGGCGACCAGCGTCTGCTGGCCGTCGGGCGCCACGTCGAACAGCCTGGCGGCGACCTGCGAGTCTGCCCCGGCGAGGGCGAAGCGCGCCTTCACCGTTGGCGAGCCCATCAGCGTGTAGCCGCCGGCCGGCGCCGGGTCGAAGCCGGTAGTTGGCCGTTTCCTCGGTGTCGGTGGCGTCGGAGGTCACGCAGGCGGTCGAGAACGAGCCGCCCAGGCCCTGGGTGCTGCCGAACGTGAACCCGTGCTCGGTGCCGTCGGTGGCGATCTGCTGCGCCGCCGCGCTCTCGAACCGGATCTCGCCGGGCGCGAGCTCGCGGTAGGTCGGCGCCGTGAACGGGCCGCCGGGGGCCGCGGCGCCGGGGCAGGTCTGCGTCAGCGCCTGAACCTGCTCTGGAGGCGCGGCGCCGTCGCCGCGCACGAAGTGCGCGAACCAGGCGTTCTCGGCGGCGGCGATGGGGGCGGTGGAGGCCCCCTTGTTCTGGCCGCGGGGGTGACCGAAGTCGGCGAAGTTCATCGAGATCGAGGCCCCGGGGTGGTTGAGCTTCAGGCGGTTGTAGAACCTGGTCGCCTCGTTCACGGGGAACAGGTCGTCCGTCCAGCCACTGGAGATCATCAGCGGTGCGGGCTCGACGGAATCATCGATGCCGTAGGAGGAGTGGTGGCTGGAGATCTCGTCGACGATCTCGAGCACCTCTGGGTCGCCGTCGAAGCCCCCATCGCCCTGCGTCAGGCGCTGGCGCCAGCCGGGCAGGTCGGCGTCGGGGTCTTGCCCTCGGGGGCGTAGTAGCCCGCGAAGAAGCCGCCGAGGTAGAGAGTGTCGATCCACCCCTCCTTCGGGATCCCGACGCGGTCGTTGGCGGCGAAGTAGGAGGCGTCGGCGATGTAGTCGAGGTTGCCGCCGTTGGGGACGAGCGAGTAGGAGAGGTCCGTCCACGGGATCTCGGGCGCGGCGGCCGCCAGCGACAGCGGCGTGCCGTCAGGCGTCTCCCAGGCGACGAGCGAGCCGTCGGGCATCATCTGGCGGTTCCTAAGCGCCGCGAGCGACATCGACATGCCGCCGCCGTAGGAGCCGCCGGTGGCGCCGATGCGATCGCCGTCCACGAGGCCCTCGTCGACGAGCAGGGCGATCAGGTCCTGGGCGTCGCGGACCTCGTAGCGGGTGTCCAGCAGGCGCACGTAGCCGTCGTCGCAGGCGGCGCCGAGAGCGGTGCGGGAGGCGGGCGAGCCACAGCTCTCACCGAAGCCGCGGGTGGTCATGCTGAAGGTCGCATAGCCCTGCTGGAGCCAGCGGTTCATCGAGGAGAGGCCGATCTTGGAGCCGGCGTAGCCGTGGAACATCATCACCACGGGGTAGTCGCCGTCGGGGCCGGACGCCGGCTCGGGCGGGAAGGCGACGTTGACGTCGATCGGGACGCCATCGAAGGCGGCGACCGTGCTGCGCGGGCTCTCCGAGCAGAGCCGGACCCCGTCGGTGGCGCCGCCCGACTGCACGGCGCAGTCCACCGGCGTCGCGGTGTCTGTGAAGGCGCTGGTGATCTCGGCCTCGGCCATGGCCGGGAGTGCGAGCGCCCCAGCGCAGACGACCGCCACAACTCCTCCTGCCCGCATGATCCTCCGTCCTTGGCGACTTACCGGTGGGCGTCCCGCCCCTCCGTGGCCGTAACGATAGGGTGCGACGCCCATGTCCGCAGCCACGTTTCACACCAATGCCGGAGCGATCAGCGTCGAGCTGTTCGACGAGGCCGCTCCGAAGACCGTCGAGAACTTCCGCAAGCTGGCGGGCGACGGCTTCTACGACGGCCTGATCTTCCACCGCGTGATCCGCGACTTCATGGTCCAGGGCGGCTGCCCGGACGGGAACGGAACGGGCGGTCCCGGCTACACCTTCGAGGACGAGTTCAACGAGAACAAGATCGTCCGGGGCGCCCTCGCGATGGCCAATGCCGGGCCCGACACGAACGGCTCGCAGTTCTTCATCGTCACCACCGACGCGGCGCCGTGGCTGGACGGAAAGCACACCGTCTTCGGGCGCGTGAGCGACGGCATGGACGCGGTCGACGCGATCGAGGGCACGGCTACGGGCGCCGGCGACAAGCCGCTCGAGCCCCAGGTCATCGAGCGCATCGAGCTCGACGCCTAGCCGCTTCCTGAACCCCGCGAAATCCAAGCCTGACGAGCCGTGGCCGCGGCTTAAGATTCCGCGCCCGACGGGCCGATAAGTAAGGGCGATGGCCGAAATCTCCGAAAACGGGCCCGCGCCCGATCACAGCCGCGCCGAGCAGCGCTATCGGGAGATGATCGAGATGCTGCCCGCCACCATCTACGAGGCCGAGTTCGGGGCCGACGGCGAGTGGTACTACATCAGCTCCCACGTGCACGAGCTCCTGGGCTACACGCCGGACGAGATCACCTCCGACCGCCAGCTCTTCCCAAGCCGCCTGCATCCCGACGATCGCGACGAGGTGATGGAGCTGGAGCGAACCGAGGCCGAGATGGCCCGCCGCGACGATGTCCTGGTCAGCGAGTACCGGATGCTCCACCGCGACGGCAGCGTCGTCTGGGTCCGCGACGAGGCCCGGATGGTCCCCCAAGACAACGGGAAGGGCGCCTACTGGCGCGGCGTCCTGGTCGACATCACCGAGACCAGAGCCGCGCAGCTGGCGCTGGCGCAGTCCCACGACCGCTATCGCGGGCTCGTCAACACCCTGCCCGTGTGCGCGTACGAGGCCGATCCGACCGCGCCGCACCGCCGCCAGTTCCTCTCGCCTCAGGTGCGCGACCTGATCGGCTACACGCCCGAGGAATGGGCGGCCGAGCCGGGCCTGTGGGAGGCCACGCTCCACCCCACGGACCGCTCGCGCGTCCTCCGCGACGAGGAGCGGCATGTGGCGATGGCGACGGGGACCCCCTGGGTCAGCGAATACCGGCTGCTGTCGCGGTCGGGGGACGTGGTTTGGGTGCGCGACCGGGCCGTCGTCGCTCAGGGGGCTGACGGCCGCAGGATCATCGGTGGCATCCTTACGGACGTGACCTCGGTGCGGGGCAACGGCGACGGATCGCGGCCTGTCCCCGACGTGCTGCGGCTCACCTGCGGGAGCTGCGGGGCGGTGCACGCCGCCGAGCACGCCGGCCCATGCGTGGAGTGCGGCAGCGGCGACGTCAAGGCCGTCTCGCTGAACTCCGCCATCTCCGACCTCGAGGCGACGCGCCGTCAGATGGAGACGCTGCTCGACGGGGTCCACCGCCACCTCGAGACGGTGTCGGGCAAGCCTGACCTGGCGATCCAGACGACTCGCTTGGCGCCCGGCGTCGAGCGGCGGATATGGACCAGGCCAACCGGCTCCGCCTCCTAACCGCCTCGCTCGCCACAGCTTGCGCGGTCGCGGGGGCGTCGGGCTGCGGTGGCGACGCCTCGAACGATGAGCCCACCCCGGCCTCGTACGAGGTCGAGCAGGTTGACGTCTCCGATCTCGACCTCTGCCAGCCGCGGCCGAACAGCTTCAACTTCGTCTGCGGCGAGATCGAGGTGCCCTTCGAGCGCGCGGACGAGTCCTACGGGATGACGCGGATCGGGTTCGCGGTCCGCGAGCGCAGCGACCGCAGCAAGCCATCGCTGGGGCCCATCTTCGCCGTCGAAGGCGGCCCGGGGTATTCCTCGATCGGCACCGCGATCGCGTACCGCAAGCTGTTCGGACCGCTGCTGCGCCGCCACGAGCTGGTCCTGGTCGACATGCGGGGGCTGGGCCACTCCGACCAGATGGACTGCCCCGACGTCCAGCACGCGCGCGGGCCCGAGTGGATCACTGTCAGCGACTGCGCCGCACGCCTGGGCAAGCGCTTCGAGTCCTACCGGACCTCGGCGGCCGCCGACGACATCGACGACGTGCGCAAGGCCCTCGGGTACGACCGGATCGCCCTTTACGGCGACTCCTACGGGACGTTCCTCGGCCAGTCCTACGCCTTCCGGCATGGCGAGACGCTCGACGCCCTGGTGCTCGACTCGGCCTACCCCGCCTACGGCGAGGACCCGTGGTACCCGAGCCTGGTGCGGACCGGCAACCGGGCCATGCGCGAGACCTGCGATCGCGACCCCGACTGCGACGGCGACGCCTTGGCCAGGGTCGAGCGGGCCGCCGAGCTGCTGCGAAAGCGCCGGCTCAGCGTTGGGCCGCTGATCGACGCCATCGCTGACGGCTACTCGAGCCCCCCGGAGTCATATCTCGCCGTGGATCGTGCGGTCCGCGCGCTGCTGCGAGGCGACCGCGGCCCCTACGACGAGCTGACCCTCTACCAGACCCGCGGCTCGGACCGGAAGATCAAGTACCTGTCAGCGGGTGAGTTCGTGTTCGGCTGCAACGACTACCCGATGATCTGGGACAAGGACGCGACCGAGGCCGAGCGCCGGGCGCAGCTGGAGGAGGCGATCGAGGAGTACCCGAAGGACGCCTTCCCCCCCTTCACCCCGCGCGAGGTCGCGATCTCGGCGTCGGTCGGCTATCTCGAGTGCATCACCTGGCCCCAGCACACCGACCTCTACGAGCCGGCGGTGGACCCCGAGAAGGACACCCCGACCGAGGCGCCCGTCCTGGTGGTCTCGGGCGAGTGGGACGACATCACCACGCCGTGGGAGGGAAAGCAGGTCACGAAGGAGTTCCCCGATGCGCGCCAGTACATCGCGCGCGGGGCCGGCCACGTCGACGCCCTCTACTACACGCACGGGAAGGCCGCGAAGGAGATCCGGGCCTTCCTGAAGCAGCACGTGGGCGGCTGAACAGCGGAAACCCACCTCCCCACCCAGCCCTAACCCGGCCGGCGGACGACCGGCCGCGCCGGAGCTGATCTACACGGACTCGGCGGCGGGGGCGGGCTTGACCGCCGTGCGGCGGCGGACGGCGCGGGCCTCACGCCAGGTCAAGAGCCGGCCCGACGAGGGATCGATCACCTTCAGGCGCGTCGCCTTGATGCCCTGCCAGAAGGTCAGCACCGGCACGTCGTGGAAGATCTCGTTGTCGTCGTGGGCGCTCTGGAGGTTGTAGTTGGGGATGCGCGCGTTGAGGTGGTGGACGTGGTGCAGGCCGATGTTCCCGGTGAAGAACTGGAGCACCTTCGGGAGCTTCAGGTACGAGCTGCCCTGCAGAGCCGCCTCGGCATAGCTCCACTGGTCGGTGTTCTCCCAGTAGACGTCCTCGAACTGGTGCTGGACGTAGAAGAGCCAGACTCCGGCCGTCCCGGCCAGGACCAACACCGGGAGCGCCACCAGCAGAACCTCCTGCCAGCCGACGATGAGCACCAGCGCGGCGATGATCGCGATCACCCCGATGTCGGTGAACAACACGCTGCGCTTCTGCGCCTTGCCGGCGTGGCCTCCCCAGAACCGGGGCATGACCATCAGCGAGTAGATCGGCCCGATCCCGAACATCACAAACGGGTGGCGAAAGAGGTAGTAGCCCAGGCGGCCGCGCCAGGACTTCGAGTAGTACTCGTCGAGCGTGAGCGTTGGGACGTCGCCCTGGCCCCGGCGATCGAGGTCGCCAGCCGAGCCGTGGTGGGCCCAGTGGTCGGTCCGCCAGTTCTCGAAGGGCTGAAGCACCAGCAGGCCGCAGAACACCCCGAACCAGTTGTTGGCCCGGCGGTTGGCGAAGAACGAGCCGTGCGTGCAGTCGTGGAAGAGGATGAAGGTGCGAAGGAGAAAGCCTGCGGCGGGGAGGATCAGCGCCGCGACATACCAGTAAGACACGTCATACAGCGCGAACATCGCGACCATGAGCGCGGCATAGGGGACCACGGACGTGGCGATGTCCAGCAGGCTGCGGGCCGTGCTGGGGTTGGAGTATGGCTCCAGGTCCTTCGCCCACTGCGGGCGCTGGCGGCGAGGATTTGCGTCGTCGGCGGCGCTCATGCGAGTCGAATCACTCTAGACACTTTTCCCAAAGGCCGTCTCAATAGGGTTCGGGTGCCCTAACACGAGACGGCCCGGGCTACGTGTGCGCCCGGGCCGTTCCGTTTCGGTGCGCCGGAGGATCAGCCGTCGCTGCCGCCACCGCTGTAGCTGCCGCCACCGTCGCCGTAGTAGGCGGGCGCGGGAGCCGGGGCGGGAGCCGCGTACGAATCGGCCGCCGCGGCTGCGACGGTGTTGTTGCCGCCGCTCGTCCCGTCGTTTCCGTCGGTCCAATCGCCGTCGGTGTCGCCCGTCCACCCGGTGCCGGCGGTGTTGCCGGTGCCGCCGGTGTTGTCGCCGGACCCGGTCTGGGGGTCCTGCGTGGGCTGGTTGCTCTGCGCGGAGCGGTCGCGGCTGCCATCGTCCCCCCGGCCGTTGCCGCCGTCGCCCCCGTCGTCCTCCTCGTCGACCAGCTCGACGTCGTCGGCGCCGTCATCCTTGCGGACCTCGAGCTCGCTGAAGGCGCGTTCGCGCTCGGGGTCGTCCGAGCCGAGGTCGCCGATCGCGGTTCCCACCCCGCCGGCGGCCACCAGGCCGCCTGCCAGCAGTGCGATTGCCTTGGGGTTCATTCGTTGCCTCCTTCGGTGGTGGTCATCTGACTGTCACCGAGGGTGGGACCCGGTGCTGAGGAGGCCCTGAGAGCCGGGTGAGAAAATACTCAGCCGCGCAGGCGGTAGCCCATGCCGCGCACGGTCTCGATCAGCTCGTCGCCCAGCTTGCGGCGCAGGTAGCGGATGTAGACCTCGACGACGTTGGAGCCGGGGTCGTAGTCATAGCCCCAGACCTGGGCCAGGAGCTGCTCCCGGCTGAGCACCTGCCCCGGGTGGGCCATGAACGTCTCAAGCATCGTGAACTCGCGAGCGGTGAGGTCCACCGCCTCGCCGTCGATCATCGCCTTGCGCGTGCGGATGTCCAGGGTGACGCCCCCGGCCTCCAGGACCGTCGGCTCCGCGGAGGCGCCCTCGCGGAGCTGCACGCGCACACGAGCCAGCAGCTCGTCGAGCTTGAACGGCTTCGTCACGTAGTCCCCCGCGCCGGCGTCGAGGCCCTCGATCTTGTCGGTCAGGTCGTCGCGGGCGGTGAGGATCAGCACGGGCATCTTCTCGCCGCGGCGACGCAGCTCGCGCAGCACCGACAGCCCGTCGACGTCAGGGAGGCCCAGATCCAGGATCAGCAGGTCGAAGTCCTCGTCGCTTGCGATCGCGGTCGCGCCGGAGCCATCGGCGACGACCTTCACCGCGTACCCCCGCGACGCGAGCCCCTTCTCCAGGAAGCTGGCCATCCCGGCCTCGTCCTCGGCGATCAGGATCCGCTTCATGGCGACCGATTCTCCCGGGCGTAGAGCGAATCGGGCCCCTCCACGGGGACGACGACGCGAAACTCGGCGCCCTCGCCCGGGCTCGACGTCAGCTCGGCGGAGCCGCCGTGGACCTGGGCGATCACGCGGACGATCGCCAGTCCGAGCCCGCTGCCCTCGTAGCGGCGCTTGCTGGCGCCGCCGCGGACGAAACGGTCGAAGACCCGGCTCTGCTCGGCCCTGGGGATCCCTGCGCCCGAGTCGCGCACCAGGAGCGTCGCGAGCGGGCCGTCGACTCGGGTGCCGATCACGATCCCGTCGCCCTCGTCCGTGTGCTCGACGGCGTTTCGGATCAGGTTCATCATCGCCTGGGTGATCCGCTGGCGGTCGGCGACGACCGAGCGTCGCGACCCTGCCTCGACCCGCCACTGGCGATCGGCGGCGAGCGCCCGGCCGTTTTGCTCGAGCTCCTCGCAAAGCTCGTCGAGTGGCACCGTCTCGAGCTGCAGGAAGTCCGGCTGCTCGCTCTTGGCCAGCAGCAGCAGGTCGTTGACGAAACGGCTCATCCGGTCCAGCTCGCCGGCGATCAGTGTCATCGTCGCCGCCCGCTCCGCCGGGTCGCTGACGCCCTCGGACATCAGCTCAATGTGCCCGCGCACCACGGCGATCGGGGTCCGAAGCTCGTGGGAGATGTCGCGGATGAAGTTCCGCTGTGTCGAGAACGCGGACTCCAGGCGCTCGAGCATCTCGTTGAACGACTGCCCGAGGTCAGCCAGCTCGTCGTCGCCGTCAACCTCGATCCGGCTTCTGAGGTTGGAGCCCGAAACGGACCGAGCGGCGTCGCGGAGGTCGCGCACCGGGCTCAGCACGCGGCCGGAGACGGCGAAGGCGAACGCGGTTCCCAGGACCAGGATGCCGGCGGCGACCAGCGCCACGATCCGCACCGCCTCGTCGACCTCCTCCCGCTCCCCCTCGGTGAAGTGCGCAACGACGAAGGTGCCGACATTCCGGTTGTCGTCCAGCAGCGGCAGCGCGATGTATCGGGCCTCGCCCGCCACCGTCTCGATCTCGCCTCGCTCCGTCCGGCGCAGATCCCGCCAGCGCGAGACCAGCGACGGCTCGGGTAGGAGGTTTGCCCGCTCGGTTGCCTTGTACTGCGGCTGGCCGCGGCGCGGGATCGTCAAGAGCTGCTCGCCCTCGCCGGGGACGTTGCGGTCGAGGTACACGGAGAAGATGCGATCCGCGTCGGAGCCAAACGGCCGCCCCGAGGCAGGGTCCACCCCTCCCGCCAGGTTCCTGAACTCCTGGACCTCCTGGGCGAGGTCCTCTTCGATCCGGTCCTCCAGGCGCACCAACAACACCTGACGCACCACCAGGACCGACGCGACCGCGGCCACCGCCAGCAGCAGCACGTAGGAGGCGAGGATGCGAACCCGCACGTCGCCTGTGATCCGGCGTAGGGCCGCGGGGTGGCGCTTCGGCTCAGGTGTCACCGCCTTCGCTGGCATCGTCGTCACCCCCATCATCGTCGTCGGGCACCGGGGCGGGCGCAGGTGGCGCAGGTGCTGCGGGCGGCTCGGGAGTCGGCGCCGGGGCCGGGGCGGGCGCCGGGGCGGGGGCGGGATCCGGCGCCGGGTTTGGAGCCGGGGCCGGGTCGGGGGCCGGCTTCGAACCCTGCTTCTTGGGAGCGTCGTCGCCGCCACGCTTGCGGTCGCGCCCGTCGTCCGCCTTCTTCGTCGGCTTCAGGTCGATCGGGTCCGGCGGCGGCGGGGGCGAGCTGCCCAGGCCGGGCAGCGCGATCAGCGCCCCCCCGGCCAGGGCGGCGACGACGCAGGCGATCACGACCTTTACGGACACGCCCGGGCATGCTCGGGTGCGGGCGTGAGCCGCGGATTGACGGCGGATTAGAGACCTCTAATCCACTGAGAGCTTTCTCATCGCAGCCTCATCGGGCCCTCAGCGGGGGCGGGAAAGGTGTGGAGCATCAACCCACACCACCCAACGAGGAGGGAAGCATGTACGAGGACCACACATTCGACGAGCCCGGTCAGACGATCTGGGATCGCATCGGGATCGGCGCCGTGGCGCTGCTCGTGGCCGCGTTCCTAATCGGCACCTTCGCACCGCTGATGAGCTCGGCGGGGGCCGACGTCTCGGGCAAGCGTGACGACGACTCGCGTGAGGTCGTTGCCGTCGACGAGGACGACGACGACGATCGCGACAAGGGCTCGCGCTCGGGGAACTCCGGCAACACGAACACGAACGGCAACTCCGGCAACAGCAAGAGCCACAGCGCCGACACCAAGACCGGCACCACCAAGGGCACCGGCAACTCGAAGTCGAACACGAACTCGAGCGACCGCAGCGCCAACACGAACACCGGTACGACCAACACCGGAGCCTCGAACGGCACTCGTTCGAACAGCTCCTGATGAGTCCACTGGTGTCACAGATCGAGCTATCCCCGGCGGAGGACGCCGCCGGGGATCCGCCGGACGAGTCCCGGTGGGGCTTCGCCGAAGGCGACGAGATCGTCGCCGGCCGGAGCGCCATCAAGCTCCTCGGGGGCGGCTTCCGCTACGAGGCCTACCTGGCCTGGGACGACCGCCTTCGCACCCTCGTGGTGTTGAAGGTGGTCCGTCCCGGGCTCGTCGCCGACGACGGCACCCTCAGGGGGCTGGCGTCGGAGGTCGATCTCCTCGAGCGCCTGGCGCACCCGGTGCTGGTGCGCTCGTTCGGGCACGACCTGGAGGGGCCGCGCCCATTCGTTGCGCTCGAGCACCTGGAGGGGCCGCGCCTCTCCTCGCTGCTCCGTCGCTACGGGCCGACGACGATCGAGCAGACCGTTCCCCTGGCGCTGCAGCTTTGCGCGGCCGCGCACTACCTGGAGGCCGAGGGCGTCGCCCACCTGGACATCAAGCCGTCGAACATCATCATGGGCGGCCCCCCGCGCCTGATCGACCTCAGCGTCGCCCGCACCCACGAGGCGTGCGAGCGCCTGACGTCCGCGGTCGGGACGGACGCCTACATGGCGCCCGAGCAGTGCCTTCCCGACGGGCCGGTCAAGCCGAGCGCCGCCAGCGACGTCTGGGGCATCGGAGCCACCCTGTTCCGTGCAGTCGCTGGCGAGCGGCCGTTCGAGCATGGCGAGCGCGATGCGGCCGACCCCATCGGCCGCTGGCCCCAGCTGAACGACGATCCGCGGGCGCTGCCCGACCACGTCGGCCCGGCTGTTGCCCAGCCGATCATGTCCTGTCTCGCGCCCGAGCCGGCCGACCGCCCGACAGCCGGCGAGCTGGCCGACCTCCTCGAGCCCGTGCTGGGCGCCCTGCCCAGGCCGAAGCTCTCCAGGCTGAAGCCGCGCATCCAGCGCTAGCCGGCGAGCTCGGGGATGTGCCGCTCGACGTGGTCGGCGATCGTACGCCGCACCCACTCCTGCTCCGCAGGGGTCGCCATCCGGTAGCGGCCGAGCAGGAGCTTCTGGTCGCCGAGCGGCAGACCGGCGACCTCCCAGCTGACCGCCAGCCGCTCGAACAACAGCTCCTGGCGGCGATGCCAGGCGTCCTCAGTCGACGTGGCGGCGCGGGCCGGCCCCGCGTTGATCTCGCGGATCGTCCCCGCGCTCAGCTCGCCACGGAGGCTGAGGACGCTGCCGTCTTCGCCGGCATAAGAGACGGTCGGGACCGGTTCCTTCGGCCTTCGCTTTCGCCGCTTGGCCATGTCCACGGAGTGTCGCAAGCGTCGCTACGGTGGCGTCGTGGCAAACCCCGCCCCACTGCTCGTGGTCGACACCCCCTCGATGCTCTACCGAGCGTTCTTCGCGCTGCCGAAGTCGATCAAGGGCGCCGACGGCAAGCCGGTCAACGCGCTTCTGGGCGCCGCGAACCTGATCCTGCGTGAGGTCGAGCAGCACGAGCCGCGGGCCGTGGTCCTCTGCTTCGGCCCCGACGCCGCGACCTACCGAGTGGAGCTGTTCGACGGCTACCACGCCGAGCGCCCGGAGATGCCCGACGAGCTGAGCCCGCAGTGGGCCGCGGCCGACGACCTCTTCGAGGCCTTCGGTTGGGTGGTCGCCCATCACGACTCGCTCGAGGCCGACGACCTGCTGGGCACCCTGGCCCGGAAGGAGGAGGAGGCCGGCGGGCGGGCGCTGATACTCACCGGCGACCGCGACATGTTCCAGTGCGCGACGGGCGCGGTCTCGGTCCTCTATACGAGCACGGGCGGCTCGCAGGGCGCCGACGTGATCGGGCCCAAGGAGGTCGAGAAGCGCTACGGGATCCCGCCGGAGCTGGTGCCCGACTTCATTGCGCTGCGCGGCGACCCCTCCGACGGCATCCCGGGCGCAAAGGGCGTCGGGGAGAAGACCGCGGCCGAGCTGCTACGCCGTCACGGCTCGCTGGAGGAGCTGCTCGACAATGCGATCGCCGAGAGCCGGCCGAAGCTGCGTTCGACGCTGCTCGAGTCGGGCGACGACCTGCGCGCCTACAAGGACATCGCGACGCTCCGCGACGCCGGCATCGAGGTGCCGCCGGACGCGCCAACGGACTTCGCCGCCGCGGCCGCCAAGGCCCGCGAGCTGGGCATGAACCGCCTGGCCGACCGCCTCGAGAAGGCCGCCGGCTGATGGCCAGCGGGCCGGAGCTCCAAGTGGGCGACCCCCGCTTCGACGCCTGGGATGTCGTGCGCGACTTCGAAGAGCTGGACGCGGCCCGCGCTTTCTGTCAGCATCTAGACGAGCTCGGTCAGGAGTGCGTGATCACATCTGACTGGCCGCTCGACCGCTTCGGACGTGGCGACATCGCCCTCCGGGTTCCACCGGGAGCCTGGTCGGCGGCGGAGGATCTCCTCGACGGGGATTGAATCTCGACCCGAACGGGCAGTATCCCCGGACCGATTTCGGGCCGGGTCAAGGCCCGGCCGCACCACGCCGATGAGAACCGAGTGACACCACCGGACCCCAGCCTGATCCCGCTGCCCGCAGAGGGGCGGGCTGAGGCGAAGCTGAGCGCGGGCGCCGTCCGCACCCGGGTCCCGCTCCACCGGCGGGCTCGCGTATGGACCGCCGCCCACCCGACGGCAGTGACCCTGATCGGCACCGGGATCGTTCTCGCCGCCCTGGTAATCGGCCTGTGGGGCAAGCGCGGGGACTTCGCCCAGGCGCTCGGGAGCGCCTCGGGCTGGATCCTCGCCGCCGCAATCGGCCTTCAGGTGGTCTGGCTCGTGGCACGCAGCGAGGCATGGCACGTCTGCATCGGGGCGGCGGGCGGCGCCGTCTGCCGGCGCCGCATCTACCGCGCCTCCGCCGTCGGCTACCTCGGCAACATCTTCAACGCGAACTTCGGGCTGGCCGTGCGCATCGGCGCCCTGCGCCGCTCCGCCCCCGCCGACAGCCCCAAGGCCTCGGTGCTCGTCGCGGCCGAGATGCCGATCGTCGTCGTCGAGATCGGGCTTGCCGCGCTGCTCTCGTTCACGCTCGTCGGGCCCCTGGGCGTCGCCTGGTGGATCCCGCTCACCGTGGTCGCCGGCTTTGCCGCGATCACGGCTGGGGTGACCAAGCTCGTTCGCAAGCGCCGTGAGGGATTCTGGAAGGGGCTCGAGGTGATGCACGGCCTGCGCAGCCGCAACCTGATCGTCACCCTCGTGGTCTTCGCCGTGTCGATGCAGGTGGCGCGGAACTTCCTGCTCCTGGAGGGCCTGGGCATCGACATCAGCGTGCTCGACTCGGTCGCGCTCCTGATCGCGACCGCGGCGCTCGGCCTGCTCCCGATCGGGCCCGCGCTGGGAACCGCGTGCGCCGTGATGATCCTCGGCTCGAACGGGGTGGCGGTCGTCGCCGCCGCCGGCGCCCTACTTACGGCGACGGGAGCGGCCGGAGCGCTGTGCTTCGCGGCGTGGGCGCTTGCCGACCGGATGCGAGGGGCGCCGCTGCCGGCGACCTCCGCCGGCGCCGCCTGACGGCCGCACCTCGCGCACTCCGGCCGCGGCGAACTGCTCCTTCAGGTTGAGCTGGCGGGCGATCGTCCCTACGTCGTGAGCCTCCTCGGGCTTGACGAAGGTGACGCCGACGCCGCTGCGACCGGCGCGGGCGGTCCGGCCGACGCGGTGCTGGTAGGCGTCGCTGTCGCCCGGCGGGTCGAAGTTGATCACATGGCTGATCCTGTCCACGTCGATGCCGCGGGCGGCCACGTCGGTGGCGACCAGCGCGTCGACCTTGCCCGAGTCGAAGTGGGCCAGCGCGCGCTCGCGCTGGTTCTGGGACTTGTTGCCGTGCATCGCGACCGCGTGCACGCCGTGGGAACCCAGGCGCTTGACCAGCCTGTCGGCTCCACGCTTGGTTCTGACGAAGACCAGGGCCAGCTCGCGCTCGGAACGAAGCTCGTCGACCAGCGCCGAGAGCTTGCTCTCGTGCGAGACGCCGACGAAGCGATGCTCGACCAGGGTCTTCGGCCCGGGAGGCGAGTACGAGCGGCTGATGGGACGGCGGGTGTAGCGCTCGGCGATCCGGCCGACCTCGCCGTCCAGCGTGGCCGAGAACAAGAGCGTCTGCCGATCGTCCGGGACCTGCCCGACGATTCGGTCGACGTCCGGGCGGAAGCCCATGTCCAGCATCCGGTCCGCCTCGTCGAGGACGAGGATCCGGACCTTGGACAGCGAGACGTCGCCGCGACCCATCAGGTCGAGCAACCGTCCCGGGGTGGCGACGAGGATGTGGGCCCGGCGGGCCTGCTTGGCCTGTTTGACGATGCCGGCGCCGCCGTAGACGGCTGCGACTGACAGGGCCCGGGCGTGGGCGAGCGGGCGGATCTCGTCGACGATCTGGAGCGCGAGCTCGCGCGTGGGCGCCACGACGAGCGCGGCGGGACGGCGCTCGTCCGCCTCGAGCCGCTCGACGATCGGCGCGGCGAACGCCAGCGTCTTCCCCGACCCCGTCGGGGACTTGACCAGCAGGTCGGCGCCCGCGAGGGCGTCGGCGATCACCAGCTCCTGGATGGGGAACGGCCGCTCGATCCCCTGTTGGGATAGGACGTTTCGGACAGCGGGCGTGATGCCCAAGTCCGCGAAGGACTGATTTGACATATGGGTGTACTCCTTCCACAGCCTCTGGCTGCGGGGCGATTCGGAGAGTTCGACTGACCCGAACCGCGCTTGGAGCGCACCGGAAATGAGACGAAACCTCACGGACGACTATCGTCCGTCGACGGCGACGTTAGCAGGGACTTCGCCGCAGGCTGGCTAGTTGAGGCTCATGCTGCGCTCTACGAGCCAGTCCAGCAGCCCCTCCATGCCCAGCTCGGCGTGGGCGCGGCGCTGGCCCTCCGCCCCGGTCCCCAGGTCCAGGATCCGCTGCACGTCGCCCAGCTCCTTCTCGCAGCCCAGCTCGCCCGCGACCTCGGCGCAGTCGTCCAGCGCGCTGCTTGCGAGGTCGCGCGCGGGGACCGGCTCGGCGTGGCGGTCGAGCAGCTCGGCGTCGAGACCGTGGCGCGTGGCCTGGAAGCTGGACTCGGCGAGCGCCTCGCGGGCGGGGATCTCGCCCTGCCAGCGGTCTGCCTCGACCCGGACCAGGCAGTGGACCATCGCCCCGAGCGCGGCGGCGCGCCACAACTCCGTCTGGGTGTCAGCGGCGCGGAGCTCGATCGTCCCCAGGGTCGGATGGATCCGGGCGTCCCACCAGATGTGGGAGTAGTCCTCGATCCCGGCGGCCGCGCAGACCTGTCGCGTGACCCGGACGAAGTCGTCGTAGTCCTCGAACGCGGGCGCCATCGCGGCGCGCGGGTAGCTGCGGAAGATCACCGTCCGCGAGCTGGCCAGGCCCGAGTCCTCGCCGAACCAGTAGGGCGAGTTGGCCGCGAGCGCGTTCAACAGCGGGACGTGGGTCCGGATCCCGTTGTAGGCGCGAACGGCCGTCTCGGAGTCGGGCATCCCGACGTGGATGTGCTGGCCGCAGATCGGGGTTCGGAGGACTCCCTGGAGCGAGTCCTGGATCGCCGCGTAGCGCCGTGCGCCGTCGAACGCGGCCTCGCCGGGTTCAGCGCTGGGGTGTACCCCGACCGCCATGATCCGCGCCTCCGACTCGCGAAGCTCAGCGCGGACGGAACGTAGGTGCCGGATCGCCTCGGACGCGTTACGCGACACCTCCGAGCGGGTCTCGACCATCGCCCGGTACAGCTCGCTGGTGACCTCGCCCTCGTCGGGGTCGGCCGCCTCGCGCACCTCGGCGCTGCTCGTGGCGAGCTGGTTCTCGCCGTCCACCAGCAGCAGCTCCTCTTCGATGCCCAGCGCGAAATCCGCCTCCGTGCCGAAGTTGGACTGCCACGGGGCTTCCATGACCCGCGTGCTCATTCCATTACTACTTCCCGGGCGGGAACGGATAAATCACACTGGCCCCATGTCGCTGACGCTCCTCACCTGGAACGTCGCCGGGCGGACGACGCTCCTCGGCGACCAGCTGGCCGCGGTCGGGCGGCGCGAGGCCGACCTGGTCTGCCTGCAGGAGGTCCGTCCCAGCACCGCCGGTCCGTGGCGGCAGGCGCTCGCCGCTGATGGGCTGCCTCACACGCTGGAGTCCGGCGAGTTCCGCAATGGCCGGCGCCTGTTCAACCTGACGGCGTCGCGTTGGCCGCTAGCCGGGTTGCCGGCGGTCGGCGCCCCGCAGCCCGAGCGGGTGCTCTCGGCGGTGGTCGACTCGCCCTGGGGCCCGATCGACCTTTACAACGCGCACATCCCACCCGCACAGCGCAACGGCCTGATCAAGGTCGAGACGTGCGAGGCGCTGTTCGAGCGCCTGGCCCGGCCCGCGGACCGTCACCGCATCCTGTGCGGGGACCTGAACACGCCGCGCGCCGAGCGGACGACCGGCGAGATCGAGACCTTCGCCCCCGAGCACCCCGATCACGAGGCCCGCTGGGACACGGCCGAGCGCTCGCTGCTCGAAGGCCTTCGCGACTGGGGCCTGCGCGACATCTTTCGCGAGCTGAACGGCTGGGAGCGTGGCGACGTCTCCTGGGTCTTCAACACCCGCAACCTGCGCCGCTCGGCCCACCGCCTGGATCACGTGCTGGCGTCAGCCGGGCTGCGCGCGGTGCTGTGCGACTACATTCACGGCTGGCGCGAGGCGGGCCTCAGCGACCACTCGGCGATGGAGGCCCTGTTCGAGCCGGAGGTATGAGCTAGCGCCCAAGCCCCGGCACGCGCGGCAAGGGCAGGCCCCAGCCGATGCGCTCGTCGTGGTCGATCTCGGAGACCATCGGGACGCGGAGGACGCGGGCCAGGCGGTATCCCCAGGCGAGTGGCCACGGCACCGGGAGCGCGGTCCTGAACCTCGTGACGCGCGAGTCGCGCGAAACGACTTCGAACTCGAGCTCGGCGCTAGGGACGATTACCCCCCGGGGCTGGCAGACATGCGTGAGCCTGAGGAGCTTTGGGCCTCCGCCGCCAGCCGCGCGCCGCACGTCGCGGGCCACTGCACGGAGGCGAAACGGATTCAGGTAACGAAGCCTGCTCACGCCACCCGGCTACCCAGCGGCGGGCGACGCACTCAGATCTCCAGGCGGGAGTCCTCGTGGTCGAGCTCGCGCTGAATCCGGCGCAGGACGTCGTCGTTGATCTTGCCCGAGTCGCGCATCTCGACCAGGACGGCGCGCTGGGCGTCCAGCAGTTCGCGGACGAGGCGCTGGTAGGCCTCGCTTCGATCCTCGATGCCGTCGACGTCGCCGTCGACATCGAAGCGGGCGCCGAAGCGCCGCTGGCGGTAGCGGTAGACGCCGCGCACCCGCTCGGCGGTGTCCTCGCGCACCCAGTCCTCGGAGACCAGCTCGTCGATCCGCGACAGCGCGCCCTCGGCGGCGGCCAGCCGGGCCTTGTCCTCCTCGCGCTCAAGCGCCTCGTCGCGGTCGTCGACCCCGAGCGCCCGGATCAACAGGGGCAGGGTGAGGCCCTGGAGCAGCAGCGTGCCGAGGATGACGGCGAAGGTCAGGAAGATGATCGTCCCGCGCTCGGGGAACGCACCGCCACCGTCGATCGTGAGCGGCAGGGCGAGCGCCGCCGCCAGCGAGACCGCGCCCCGCATGCCCGTCCAGGCCACCAGCAGCGTGTGCTGCCACGGCGGCGACGGGTCGCGCTCGCGCACGCGGCGGAACAGCAGGCGCGGGATGTAGGTGAACGGGAAGACCCATGCCATCCGAACCGCGATCACCGTGCCGGCGATCAGGGCGCCGTCGAAGAACAGGTCGGCCCGGGCCTGGCCCTCGACCGCGTCGAGGATCGCCGGGAGCTGGAGCCCGACCAGCACGAAGAGCGCGGAGTTCATGAGGAAGACGACGATCTCCCAGACGGCCTCGCCCTGGATCCGAGTGGTGGCCGTGGTCAGCTGGGACGTGAGGCGGCCCATGTAGATGCCCACGGTGACCGCGGCCAGGACGCCCGAGGCGCCGACGGCCTCGGCCGGCAGGTAGGCGAAGTAGGCGGTAAAGAGCGCGATCGTCACCTCCACGGGCGGGTTGTTCAGTCGCCGCCTGACAGCCGCGACGGCGGCGCCGATCGCGATGCCGATCGCGATGCCGCCAAGGGCGCTGACGACGAACTCGCCGCTCGCCTCCACCAGGCTGAAGCTCCCGGTGACGACGGCGGCCACGGCGAACCGGTAGGCGACCAGCGCCGTTCCGTCGTTGATCAGGGACTCGCCCTCGACGATCGTCACGATCCGCCCCGGCACGCCAAGCCGGCGAGCGATCGCGGTTGCCGCGACCGGATCGGTCGGCGAGACGATCGCTCCCAGCACGAACGACTCGGCCCAGCCGAACCCCAGCAGGCCGTGGGCCGCGGCCGCGACCGCGACCATGGTCGCCAGCACCAGCCCAATGGCCAGCAGCCCGACCGGCCTGATGTTGCGACGCAGCTCGCGCAGGGGCGTGAAGAAGGCCGCCGCGTAGAGCAGCGGGGGCAGGATCACGAGCAGCACCACCTCGGGCTCGAGCTCGACGTCCGGGATCCCCGGGACGAGGCCCAGCCCAAGCCCGCCGATCACGAGCATGATCGGGTACGGCACGCGGGCGAACTGGGCCAAGAGCAGCAGCGCGACGACCGCCGCCAGGATCACGAGGAGGGCGAGCTCGGTGTGCATCACCGGTGATTCTGGCGACCCGCCGCGGGCCGCCCCTCGATCAGCCGGCCGAGGAGGCCGAAGGGACGGGGGCTCGACGCCCGCCGTAGTACGACACCGCGTACGCAAGGCCCGAGACGACCGTGATCGCCACGGTCAGGGCGACAAGCGCCTGGATCCAGGCCGCGGCCGGGTCGCCGGCGACGATCAGCACGATGATCGCCACCGTCTGCACCACCGTCTTCGCCTTGCCGAGGCGGTTGGCGCTGATCACGACGCCCTGGCGGCGAGCCACCAGGCGGATGCCGCTCACCGCCACCTCACGGGTGAGGATCAAGGCGACCGCCCACGGGTCGATGCGCTCGATCGCCGCGAGGCAGACGAAGGCGGCCCCTGTCAGCAGCTTGTCGGCAATCGGGTCCATGAGCTTGCCGAAGTCGGTCTCGAGCCCGCGCGAGCGCGCCAGGTAGCCGTCGAGCGCGTCGGTCGCCATCGCGACGATGAAGACCGCCAGGGCCGGCCCCCACGCGCCCCCGGCGAGGAGGATCACCAGCGCGGGCGTCAGGCACATGCGCCCGACCGTGAGGCCGTTGGGAAGGTTCACGACCATGTCCTGCGTGGCACTCGTGCCCCTCTGACCCACAGCCCGGCCCGGCGCCACAGCGGGCTCAGCTCGACCCCGGTCAGGCGGGCGCCGGCGTAGACGGCCACGGCGCCGATCAAGAGGCCCGCGACGTCGTCGATCACGTAGTGCCAGCCGAAGTAGATGGTCGCGACGCCCGTCAGTCCGAGGAAGGTCCACAGCGAGACCCGCAGGAGGCGCGGAGCTCCGGCCAGCTGAGCCAGCAGCGCTGCCGCGAACACCACCGCGATGTGGAGCGAGGCGAAGGCGGCGATGCTCTGCACGGCGCTCGTCGCGCCGGGATCGAACATCACCTCGGCGCGATGGTCGAACAGGGTGTTCTGGAGTCGCGACACACCGGTGTCGGGCAGCGAGTAGAACAGCGTCTTCTCGGCGTAGACGGGGCCCAGCGCCGGCACCAGGTAGTAGGACAGGGCCCCCAGGAGCCAGCAGATCGAGAGCGTCGTGACGTACCAGACGCCGACCCGGATCCGGCTCGACCAGATCAGCGCGAAGCCGATCGAGAGCGGCACGAAGGTGAGGAAGCCGAGGTAGAAGAACGAGAGCACATGGGCGATCGCGCCGGTGCCGAGGATGTCGTGGAGGATCGTCGCCGGGTCGCTGCCGAAGAAGAACCAGCGCTCGGCGTCGAGCAGCGCCTGGTCGTGGTTGGCGCCGTTGACAAACGGCATGAAGCTCTTCAGGTTCCGGTAGGCAAGGTAGGTGACGTAGAAGGAGATCAGGCTGATCACGACGACCGCCCCGCGGGTCCCCCACCAGCGCTCCTTGAAGATGGACGCGGCGGCGCGGAGGTAACGCCGGCCCTCGGAGCGGCTTGCGCGCCAGGCCCGCGGCAGCACGTCGAGAACCATGAAGATCCCCACGATCAGCCCGATGAGGGCCAGCGGCGAGCCCACATACCGGGCGTCGGGATCGCGCAGGGGAAGTCCTTCCGCCGCCGCGATCACAAGCATCCAGACGAGACCGATGGCCGCGATCGCCACGGGCGCCAGGTAGGCGCTCGTGAACCTTTCCCCCTCCCTGCCCCGGAGGTCGTCGGCCCCGGCCCGCGTTAGCGAGCCAGATTTCATCCCGGGATTCTTACCCGAAACCCGGCGGAATGTAGCCAGACCCCGTTCAATCCGGGGTCTTTGCGGCGTCCCGCGCCTCGGCGATCCCGGCCCCGACGGCGTGCACGCCGCCGTCGACGTGGAGGATCTCGCCGCTGATGCCGCGGGCGAGGTCGGACAGCAGGAACGTCACCGCATCGGCCACGGGCGTCGCGTCGGCACGGTCCCATCCCAGCGGGGCGCGGGCGTCCCACACCCCCGCCAGCTCGTCGAACCCAGGGATCCCGGAGGCGGCCGGAGTTGAGATCGGGCCGGCCGAGACGAGGTTCACCCGGGTCCCGTCGGCGCCGAGGTCGCGTGCCAGGTAGCGGGCCACCGACTCAAGGGCCGCCTTCGCGACGCCCATCCAGTCGTACGCCGGCCAGGCGACCGACGCGTCGAAGTCCAGGCCCACGATCGCCGACCTGGCCGGCGCGGCGCCGTTCTCGCTGCGCATCAGGGGCGCCAGTGCGCCGGCGAGCGCGCTTCAGCGAGTAGGCGCTCGTCTCGAACGCGACCGTCGCGCTCTCGCGCGGGGCCGCGACGAACTGGCCGCCAAGGGCGTCAGCGGGAGCGTGGGCGATCGCGTGGACAGCGCCATCGACGCGCGGCCAGCGCCCCGACAGCTCCTTCGCCAAAGCCGCCAGGTGCTCGTCGTCGTTTACGTCCAGCTCGAGGACGTCGGGCGGATCGGGCAGCCGCTTCGCGGCACGCTCGGTCATCCGCCGCGCCCGGCCAAAGCTGGTCAGCACGATCTCGGCGCCCTGCTCCTGCGCCCGCTCGGCGATCGAGTAGGCGATCGAGTGCCGGTTGATGACGCCGGTGACCACCAGTCGCTTGCCCTCGAGGATCACAGCAGCACCGTGTTGGAGACGAGCTCGTTCTCCTGGGTCTCGGCCTCGGCGGCCACCCCGCGCCACAGGGCCTCGACCTTCGCCCGGGCGACCACGCGGTCGTCCTGATTGAGGATCCGCCAGGCGAACGCGACCAGCGAGTGCTCGCCGTCGAGCTCGCGGACCGAGTCGATGCGGCTGTGGACGCGGATCGTGTCGCCGATCGCAACGGGGCGCTTGAAGCTGACCGAGTCCAGGCCGCGCAGGGCGACGACCCGCTCGGGGTCGAACGGCATCAGCCCGACCGCGTAGGAGATCACCATCATCCCGTGGGCGACGCGCTCGCCGAAGCGGCCCTCGGCCGCCCACTCGGCGTCGGCGTGCTGGGGGTGCCAGTCGCCCGTGAGCGACGAGAACGAGACCAGGTCGGACTCGGTGATGGTGCGCCCGCGCGTGGTCAGCTCCCGGCCCGGGTCGGGCGGGGCCCCGGTGGGGGCGGGGGCGGTCGCGGTGCCATTGGTGCTCATCTCTCTCCTCCTGTGTCGCCGGTCTCGATTCCCATTCGCTCGCGCAGCAGCAGGGCGAACCCATCGGCGGCGTGCGTGTGACCGAGGGTCGACGGGTGCAGCCCGTCGTCGCTGAAGTTCTTGGCGTTGCTCAGGCCCGGATGGCCGGCCACCTCCAGGCAGGGCACTCCCAGGAGGCTCGCCATCCCGCGGGTGATCTCGTTGCACTCCTGGACGCCCTCCTCGATCCGCCGGCGCGTCCGCGGGCCGACCGGCAGGAAGTCCCACCCCTCGGGCGAGGTGGCCGTCGCGATCCGCGTGCCGGGCAGCGCGACGCGCAGACGGCCGAGGATCAGCGCCAGGTTGGCCGCGTAGCGCTCGGGGTCGGGGCGCGTCGAGCGCAGCACGTCGTTGGCGCCGCAGACCACGGTCACGAGGTCGGGCTCCAGCTCGATCGCCTCGGGCACCTGCTCGGCGACCTCGTCGCTCGTCGCTCCCTCGACCGCGAGGTTCCTGAGATCCAGCGAGGGGTGGTGCTCGCGCAGGCCGTCAGCCAGCAGCTCGGGCCAGGCGCGGCCGTCGGCCGCGCCGGTGCCGGCGGTGAAGCTGTCGCCCAGGGCGACGTAGAGCGCGAGGCGCTCGGAGTGCTGGCTTGGTGAGAGCTGAGAGGCGATCACGGCCACCGGGTCGCGGACGGTCATCGCCGCTCCAGGGTCCGAAGCGCCCAGCGCAGGCGCTCGCGCGTGGCGTCGGGCTCGATCACCTCGTCGACGTATCCCGAGGCGGCCGCGCGATCGGCACGCAGGTGCTCCTCCTCGTAGTCGGCGGCAAGCTGGTCGGGATCGGCGCCGTTGCTCTCCAGGTCACGGCGATTGACGATCCCGATGGCCTGGCGCGCCGCCATGATCCCGATCTCGGCCCCGGGCCAAGCGAACACCATGTCGGCACCGAGGTCCTTGGAGTTCATCGTGATCACGGCGCCGCCGTATGCCTTGCGCAGCACCACCGTCAGCTTCGGGACCTGGGCGGCCGCGAAGGACCGCAAGAGCGATGCGCCGTGGCGGATCACGCCGCCGCGCTCCTGCTTGGTCCCGGGCATGAAGCCGGGGGTGTCCACCAGGACGACGAGCGGCAGGCCGAACCGGGCGCAGTCGTCGACGAACAGGGCCCCCTTCTCGGCCGCGACCGAGTCGATGACGCCGCCCAGGTAGCGGGGCTGGTTCGCGATCACGCCGACCGGGCGGCCGTCGATCCGGGCCATCGCCGTGACCATGTTCCGGGCCCAGCCGGGCGAGATCTCCAGCAGGCTGTCGTGGTCGACGATCGCCCGGATCGGGTCGCGCACGTCGTATACCTTGCGCGGGTTCTCGGGGACGTCCCTCGCCGGGTCCGCCGGCCCGGGTTCGCCGGGCGCCGCCGGCGCGAACGGCGCCGGTTCGCCGATTCGGGCGGGAAGCAGCGCCAGCAGTGCGCGGGTCTGGCGGATCGCGTCGGCGTCGTCCTCAGCGACAAGCTGGCAGACGCCGTTTCGGGAGTGCACGTCGGGCCCGCCCAGCTCGTCCATCGAGACCCGCTCGCCCAGCGCCGCCTCGACCACTCGGGGACCGGTCAGGAACATCCGCGATGACTTGGTCATGACCACGAAATCGGTAAGGGCGGGCGAGTAGGCGCCGCCGCCGGCCGAGACGCCGCTGACGACGGAGATCTGCGGGACCTTGCCGGCAAGCTCGACGCTGGCGCGGAAGACGCGCCCGTACCCGCCCAGCGCGGCGTGGCCCTCCTGGAGCCTGGCCCCGCCCGACTCGACGAAACCCACCACTGGCGCCCCGGCGTCGGCCGCCAGGTACATGACCCGAACGATCGACTCGGCCTGGGCCTCGCCCAGCGAGCCGCCCATGAACCCGGGGTCCTGGGCGTAGCAGAACACGGGACGGCCTCCCACCAGGCCGGCGCCGGCGGTGACGCCGTCGCCGGGCGCGCCCCGCTCGCCCAGGGCCGGCGAGACGACGCCGGACCGAAGCGCGCCGAACGTGCCCGGGTCGCACAGGCGCTCCAGGCGCTCGGCCGCCAGGGTCTCGGGCGACGACGGTGGGCGCGGCGGTGCTGTCGCGACGGCGCTCATGCCGAGATGCACAGGACCGCGTTGTGGCCGCCGAAGCCGAACGAGTTCGAGATCGCCCGCAGGGGTTCGGGGCCCTGGCCGTTGGTGCGCCGCTCGAGCGCTCGTGACTCGCCGGGTACGTAGTCGAGGTCCAGGTCGGGGTCGCGCTCCTCCCAGCCCACGGTGGGCGGGGCGATGTCGCGCCGCAGCGCCTCGATCGTCGCGACCGCCTCGACGGCGCCGGCCGCGCCCAGGAGGTGGCCGATCACGGACTTCGTCGACGACACGGGAAGCTCGCCGGCTCGCTCGCCGAGGGCCTGCTTGAGCGCCTCGGTCTCGCTACGGTCGTTGAGCGGCGTCGAGGTGCCGTGCGCGTTCACGTAGTCGATGTCCGCGGGCTCGAGGCCGGCGTCGGCCAACGCCAGCTCGATCGCTCGGGCGGCGTCGCGGCCCGAGGGCTCGGGCGCCGTCAGGTGGTGCGCGTCGGAGGTCGCGGCGTAGCCCAGCAGCTCGGCCAGGGGCTCCGCCCCGCGCTCGGCGGCCGACTCGGCGCTCTCCAGAACCAGCACGCCCGCGCCCTCGCCCATCACGAATCCGTCGCGGCGGGCGTCGAAGGGACGGGACTGGCCCGTCGGGGACGTCGCTCCCATGGCGGCGAAGGCCGCCGTGGCGACGTCGGTGAGGGCTGCCTCCGACCCACCGGTGACGACGCAGTCCATCTCGCCGGACTGGATCATCCGCAGCGCCTGCCCGGTCGCGTGCGCGCCGGCCGCGCAGGCCGACATGACTCCAAACGAGTGGCCGTGGATGCCGTGGCGCATGGCGACCGCCGCCGCGGCGGCGTTGCCCATCAGCAGCGGTACGGCCAGGGGCGACACGGCCTTGGGGCCCTTCTCCCAGAGGACGCCCTGCTGCCACTCGAGCGAGCCCAGGCCGCCGATCCCGGTGCCGATCACGCAGCCGGTGCGCGTTGCGTCGCCGGGCGGGCCGTCCTCCCAGCCGGCCTGCCCGAGTGCCTCCCCGGCGGCGACGACGGCGAGCTGCGTGAAGCGATCCTGGCGCCGCGCCTCCTTCTTGGAGAGGTGCTCGGCCGGGTCGTATTCGTCGCAGCGGGCGACGCCGTCGGCGATGCCGGACTCGCCGGCCTCCCAGCGCTCGATCAGCCGGCTCGCGCCGACGCCCAGGGGCGTCACGGCGCCGATGCCGGTGATGACCACGCGGCGGCGCCCGTTGTCGGCGTCGGGCGTCATCCGGACCGCTTGACCACCAGATCGATCACGTCGCCGACCGTGACGACGTCCTTGACGGAGTCTCCGTCCAGCTCGACGCCGAACTCGTCCTCCACGATCTGCGCTAGTTCGACCAGGTCGAGCGAGTCGACGTCCAGGTCCTCGAACGTCGCGTCGCGCGAGATCTCACCCTCGGCGCCGACCTCCTCGAGGCCCTCGAAGATCACCTTCTGAACCGCCTCGTCTGTCACCTGTGTTGGCATTCGTTCTCCTTTCGCTCTCGTTTGCCGGGCCGGCGCGCGCTCAGGCGCTGAGGCCCCCGTCTACGGTCAGGACCGACCCTGTCACGTACGCGGCCTCGTCGGAGACGAGGAAGCGGACGCACGCCGCCACCTCCTCCGCGGTGCCGGTGCGACGGGCGGGGATCTGCTCGGCGAGGCCGTTCTGCGAGATCCCCTCGGTCAGCTTGGTGTCGACGAGGCCGGGGGCGACGGCGTTCACCGTGATCCCGCGGCGGGCCACCTCGACGGCGACAGTGCGCGTCATGCCGATCAGGCCGGCCTTCGACGCGGCGTAGTTCGCCTGGCCCGCGTTCGCTCTGGGGCCGACGATCGAGGCCACGTTCACGATCCGCCCGAACCGTGCCTTCAGCATCGGGCGCAGCGCGCGGCGGGTTGTCGTGAAGGCGGCCGAGAGGTTGGTCTCGAGCACGCTCGACCAGTCCTCCGGCTTGAGCTGGGGGGCCAGCCCGTCGGCCCGCATGCCGGCGTTGTTGACCAGCACCATGACGGGGCCGAACTCGGACTCGGCGCGCTTGAACAACTCGTCGACCTGCTCCAGGTCGGTCACGTCGCTCTCGACCGCCAGCGCTCGCCCGCCTTCGGCGTCGATTCGCTTCACGACTTCTTCGGCGCCATCGGCGTCGCTTCGGTAGTTCACGACCACGGGCCACCCCGCGCGGGCCAGAGCCGCCGCGCTGGCGGCGCCGATGCCCCGCGCCGCGCCCGTCACGATGGCGCTGCCCTCACGCGACACGGCCGTTTCCTCCCTGGGGGCCGTAGCCCCACTCGATAACCGTGGCGGCCCACGTCAGGCCGCCGCCGAAGGCCGCGACGAGCACCTGGGCGCCGGGCTCCAGCAGGCCTGCCTCGCGGGCCTCGGCCAGCGCCAACGGGATCGTGGCCGCCGAGGTGTTGCCGTAGCGGCCCATGCAGTCGATGACGCGGTCCGGATCGAGGTCAAGCCGCTGCCCGACCGCGCCCAGGATGCGCGTATTGGCCTGATGGAAGGCGAAGACGTCGATCTCGTCGAGGCCGAGTCCGGCCGCCGCGGCGGCGGCCACGGTCGCCTCCTCCAGGCGGTCGACCGCCTGGCGGAAGGTGTCGTGCCCCTTCATCCGCAGGATCCCCTCCTCGCGGCCGGCGGTGACCAGGTCGTGGCGGTCGCCGTCGGCGCCGAGCACCGCGGGGCCGATCCCGGCGGTGTCGTGGCGGGCGCTCACCAGCACGGCCCCGGCGCCGTCGCCGAACAGCGCTCCAGTCCCGCGGTCGGCGGGATCGATGATCCGGGTCATCAGGTCGGCGCCGATCACCAGCACGGAATCCGCGCGTCCCGATTCGACCTGTGCGGCCGCCAGCACCAGCGCCGACACGAAGCCCGAGCAGGCCGCGCCGACGTCCATGGCGCCGGCTCGGGTCGCGCCCAGGCGGGCGGCGACCAGGGGCGCGGCGTTGGGCGAGAGGCTCTCGTGGCTCATCGTCGCGACCAGGACGAGGTCCAGATCGGCGGCGTCGGCGCCAGCGGCCGCCAGCGCACGGGCGCCGGCCTCGACCGCGTAGTCCGCGAGAACGGCATCGGGGCCGGCGACTCGGCGTTCGCGGACTCCGGTCCGGGCGACGATCCACTCCTCGGTCACGCCCAGGCGGCCGGCGATCTCGGCGTTCACCACGGTCGTCTCGGGGACCGCCACGCCGACCGAGCCAACGGCCGCCGAGCGGGTCGAGGCCGCCCGCAGCGCGGATGCGGGCCGCACGCTCGTCCGTGCCTCAGACATGCGCGACCTCCTCGAGGGTCACTGCCTCGACATCGTCCAGGGCACGGCGCGCCATGCCGGTCAGCGCCTTGCCGGGCCCGACCTCACAGAAGCGGTCAGCGCCCAGTTCGCGAAGCTCGATCATGGTCTCGCGCCAGCGCACGGGACGAATCAGGGCGGCGGCCAGCTGGTCGCGGATGCCCTGACCCCTGGTGCCGAAGGGCGACGCGGTGCCGCTGGAGAAGACCGGGACGCCGGGCGTCGAGATCGCGACGCCGTCGAGGGCGGCGCGGTACGGGGCGACCGCAGACTTGATCGCCGGCGAATGGAAGGCGCCGCGCACGGCAAGTCGCATCGCCCGGACGCCGCGCGACTTGGCCGCGGCGGCGGCGGTATCCAGGTCCTCGAGAGGGCCCGCGACGACGAGCTGCGTGGGGCCGTTGTCGTTGGCGATGGAGAGGCCGCTCTCGGCGGCGGCGGCGCGCGCCTGGTCACCGTCGCCCAGGAGCGCCATCATCCCGCCGGGCGTGCGCCCGCCGGCGTCCTGCATCAGCCTGCCACGGACCGCCGCCAGGCGGACGGCGTCCTCCGGCGCCATCGCTCCGCCGGCGGCGAGCGCGCTGAGCTCACCCAGAGAGTGGCCGGCGAGAAAGGCCGCGTCGGGCCGGCCGGCGCGCTCCCAGTAGGCCAGGCTGGCGCACACGATCGCCGGCTGGGCGTACGCGGTGCCCTCGTCGATCAGCTCGAAGGGATCGGCGCCGACCTCGTCCTGCACGATCTCGAGCAGGCTCGGGAGCGTGACTCTCGACCGCGTCGCGCATGTTCGAGGTCTGGCTGCCCTGTCCGGGGAATAGGAGTGCGGTGCTCATCACTCGATACTTCCCCGCTCGGAGCCCGAAGTTAAGGTCCCGCGGTCGTTTACCCCCCGGCCGGGGGGTGTGCCGGGGACGTGCGGGGGGCGCGAGGCCGCCCAAGGCCGGGACCCGGGGCTCAGGAGCACCCCCGTCATCCGATCAGGCCCATTCGCTGCGCCCGCTTGACCGCCGCGGCGCGATTGGGGACCTCGAGCTTGCGATAGATCGAGCTGGTGTGCTCCTTGATGGTGTGGGGCGACAGGTAGAGGCGCTCGCCGATCTCCCGGTTGGTCGCGCCGGTTGCGATCTCGCCGAGCACCTCGCGCTCGCGCGCGGTCAGCGGCGGCGGCTCGTCCTCGCCCCCCTCGCCGAACACCTCCATGCCAAGGCCGACCATCCGCACCGCCTTGATCACGTCCGGCGCGCCCCAGTCCTTGGACACGAAACCCGAGGCGCCCGCGGCCCGGGCGACCCCGCGCGACAGCGTCCCGGCGCCGGAGATCAGCAGCACCTTGGTCGCGGGCGAGCGGGTGCGCACCTCGGCGGTGAGCTCGGCTCCCGACGTCTCGCCGAGAAAGAGGTCGATCAGGGCTACGTCGGGGCGCATCCGCTCGGCAAGCTGGAGCGCCTCCTCGGCGGTGCTCGCCGCGCTGCACTGGGCGACCCAGGCCTGGCGCTCGAGCAGCAGCCGAAAACCCCAGTGAACGACGTCGTGGTCGTCGGCCACCATCACGCGCAGCGAGAGGTCCTCATGCTTGGCGTCGGCCGCCCCCGTCAACCCGACACCGACCCGACCATCCGCACGTGCCAGCGCCCGCCGGGCAGCAAGCCGAACTCGACCAGGGCATCGTGCTGGAGCGCCTCGAGCGTCAGCAGCCGCAGGCCCAGGCCGGCGCCGGCGCCGGCCGGCGAGCCCGAGGCCCCGTCGTTGGTGATCTCCAGCTCGAACGCGTCCTCGGGCGTGGCCACGCGGACCTCGATCTCGCGGGCCTGGCTGTGCTTCTCGCAGTTGCGAAGCGCCTCCAGGAAGAGGGCCTGGGCAAGGCCCTCGAGCCGCTCCGGCACGGCGACGGACTCCGGCCACGAGACGACCAGCTCGGGGGTCCGCTCGGCGCGGCGGGACACGATGTCGGCGAGGGAGAGCTCGGGGCGCCGGCCGCGCGACGAGACGGGGCGCCCGAGGGCGGAGCGAAGGTCGGTGACGACCGCCTGCAGCTCGTCGTGGCACTTCTGCCGCTGCTCGGCCGAGAGTGGCTCGCCGGATCCCAGCGCGAGCGTCAACCCGAACAGGCGCTGCATCACCCGGTCGTGGATCTCGCGGGTCAGCTCGATCCGCTCGGTCAGCTGGCGCGCGCGCTCGTCCTGGCGCGTGGCCCGCTCGACGCTCGCCGCAAGCGCGGCCAGGCGCCCCAGCGTGAGGATGGTCTCGCGCTCCTGCTCGGACAGCTCGAATGGCCCGCCGCCACCGTCGGCGAACATCACGCCCAGCCAGCGCCCGCCGGCGGCGACCGGCCCGCAGGCGATCGTGGTGATCCCGGCAAAGCCGGCGTAGCGGGCGGGAAGCTCCTTCGACAGGTCGCCGGACGCCTCGACCACGCGGTCCTCGGCCAGCGCGCGCTGCGCGATCGGGGTCTCGTCCAGCGTGCCCTCGACACCTCCCAGCAGGGTCGTGTCGATGCCGTAGGAGCCCACCGGCCGAACCGCCCGGGTGGCCGAGTCATAGAGCAGCAGGCCCACCCGCTCCATCGAAGTCAAGAGGCACAGGGCCTCGCACACGTGGTCGTAGAACTCGCCCGCCTCGGTCGCCGAATCGAGCTCGGCGATGAGGCCGGCGAGGACGTCGACGGTCCGTGGGTGCGCTGGGGCGGTCCTTGCCTCGATAAGGGGTCCTACCCGGTGGTAGGGGAGGTGTTACCCACGATACCCCCCATTCGGGGGGTACGGCTACGGGACGGGGTCGGCGCCGTCCTCGGCCGGTTGCAACACCTGCACCCGGTAGCCCCGCCCCTCGAGCGCGGCGAGCATCCGGCCGCGGTGCTCGGCGCCGCGGACCTCCAGCACCATCTCCACGCGGGTCTCGTGGAAGCCGCGGTGGCCGATGTCCCGCACGTGCTGGACGTCGATCACGTTGCCACCCTCCTCGGCGATCCGGGCCAGGAGCTCGGCCAGCCCTCCCGGGTGGTCGGGCACGCGGGTCGCGATCTGCACGCTCCGCCCCGTGACCGACTCGTGCAGCCGGGCGATCGCCGACACGCGGTTGAGGTCCAGGTTCCCGCCCGAGAGCACGGCCACCGTCACCCCGGCGGGCGCCGGGTGCACCGCGCCGGTGCGCAGGGCGGCGACCGGCACCGCGCCCGCGCCCTCCACCACCAGCTTCGAGCGCTGGAGCAGCTCGACCATCGCCTCGGCGATCGCATCCTCCGAGACGGTGCAAAGCTCGTCCACGTGCTGGTCGATGAGTGGGCGCGTGAGCGCGCCGGGCTCCTTGACCGCGATCCCGTCGGCGAGAGCGAACCGCAGGTCGGCGCCGCCGGGCTGGCGCCCGCTGACCGGGGCGCACACCTCTGCCTGGACGCCGGCGATCCGCACCTCGGGCCGCAGCGCCTTCAGGACCCCGGCAACGCCGCCGATCAGCCCGCCGCCGCCGATCGGCACCACGACCTTGGCGAGCTCGGGCACCTGCGCTGCCAGCTCGAGCCCCAGTGTGGCCTGGCCCAGGACCACCGCCGGATCGTCGAACGGGTGGACGAAGGTCGCGCCCGACTCGCTTGCGTAGGCGCGGGCCGCATCAACACAGCGCTCGAGCGAGTCCCCGGCGAACTCCAGGGTGGCGCCGCGCGCCTCGATCGCCTGCGCCTTGGCGACCGACGCGGTGCTGGGGACGAAGATGCGGCACGGCAGTCCCAGCGTGGAGGCGACGTACGCCAGCGCCTGGCCGTGGTTGCCGGCGCTGGCGGCCACAACGCCGGCTCCCGGGTCGGCCGGCTCGCGCGCCAGCTTCACCGAGACGCCGCGGACCTTGAACGAGCCGGTTCGCTGCAGGTTCTCGGCCTTCACGCTCACCTCGCCGCCGACCGAGCGGCTGAGCCACCCCGCCGAGAACACGGGAGTCTGGCGGGCGATCGGCTGCGTGTCCTTCAGGGCGCCCTCGACCGCCGCGGCGGAGAGATCGACCCCGGCCCCAGCCATCAGAGCCATCAGGCCGGGAGCGCGATGATCGCGTCGACCTCCACCAGGGCGCCCTTGGGAAGCGCGCCCACCCCCACCGCGGCGCGGGCGGGCGGCTCGTCGCTGAAGAACTCGGCGTACGCCTCGTTGATGTCGGCGAAGTCCTCCAGGCGCGTGGTGTAGATCGTCAGGCGCAGGGCCGCTCCCAGCGAGGTCCCGGCGGCCTCCGCGACCGCGCTGAGGTTGCGCATGCACTGGGTGAGCTGCTCGGCCGGGCTCTCGCCCACGATCGCCCCATCGAGGTCCAGCGGCACCTGGCCCGAGCAGTAGAGGACGCCCTCGTGCTCGATCGCCTGGCTATACGGCCCCACCGCCGCGGGCGCCTGGTCAGTGGAGATCGGGGTCCGTCGCCGAGTCACCGGGGGTGAACGTTACGCCCGTTGCCACCGCCGGGGGTCCGACCCCTCGTCGGCGGCAAGCTCGCCTGCCACCGCGAGGTGGTCGATGTACGCCAGCGACATCTGCAGGCCCCAGGCCGCGGTCGCCGGGTTGACGTTCTCGGGGCCGACGATGTCGGCGATGACCTCGAAGGCGGTCCTAGGGCCGTCGTCGAACGCCGATCGAACCCGCTCGAGGTGGTCGTTGACGAGGTCGCGGTTGGCGCGGGCCTTCGCGGGCACGCCGCGGAAGGGGCGGCCGTGGCCCGCCAGGCACAGGCCGGTTTCGAGTGCCTCAACCACTTCCAGGCTGGTCAGGAACTCGCCGACCGGGTCGGGGGTATGGCCGTAGTCGAAGAACGGCGAGACCCGGCCCAGGAGGTGGTCGCCCGAGATCAGGAGTCCCGTGTCGGGCTGGTGCAGGACGACGTGCGAGGGCGCGTGCCCGGGCGTCTCGTGGACCTGCCAGGTTCCGAGGTCGGTCTCGATCTCGACCCCGGGCAACAGATCACGGTTGGGCGCCACCAGCCGGACCAGCCCCGTGTTCACGCCGCGCCGGCTCTTCTCGTAGCGCTTCAGGGCGTCGGCCGGGACGCCGCTTTGGCGCGCCACCTCGATCCGGCGATCAAGCGCGCCGTCAGGATCGTCGGCGATCGCGCGGATGTGACCCCAGGCGGGATGCATCCATAGCTCGCAGCCGGCGGCGTCGACGATCGGGCCCGCCAGCCCATAGTGGTCGGTGTGGGCGTGGGTGCAGACGAGCAGGCTGACGTCGCCCAGCGAGAAGCCCGCCTGCGCCAGGGCCAGCTCGAGCTGGCGGGTGCCGTCGTCGTCGGCGTAGCCGGTGTCGAAGAGGACGATCCCATCGCCGGCGGCGACGGCGAACGCGTTGCCGTGAGGGACTCCCGGCCACGGCAGGGGCATCCGCAGCCGCCAGACCCCGGGCACCACGCGCTCCCCGCGCCCGATCTCCTTTCGCCCCGCGGCCACCCCCGGAGTGTCCTGCTTAGCCGACCCACTGTGTCGGCAGGACGGGACACTCCCAGCGGGGGTGGCTACCCTGGCCCGCCCATGTCCGCCGAATACGTCTTCTCGATGTACAAGGTGTCGCGGGTGCACCCTCCCAACAAGGAGGTGCTCGCGGACATCTCGCTGAGCTTCCTGCCCGGGGCCAAGATCGGCGTGCTCGGCTACAACGGCGCCGGCAAGTCGACGCTGCTGCGGATCATGGCCGGCGCCGACACCGAGTTCCGCGGCGAGGCCCAGCTCCACCCGAAGGCGACCGTGGGGATGCTCGAGCAGGAGCCCCAGCTCGACCCCTCCAAGGACGTGCGCGGCAACGTCGAGGACGGCGTGCGCGAGACCCGCGATCTCCTGGACCGCTACAACGAGGTCGCCGCCAACTACTCCGACGAGACCGCCGACGAGTTCGCGCGCCTCCAGGAGCAGATCGACGCCGCCGACGCGTGGAGCCTCGACACCATCGTCGACACGGCGATGGACGCGCTGCGGGTGCCGCCGCGGCGACGCCGACGTCGCGAAGCTCTCAGGCGGCGAACGCCGCCGGGTCGCGCTCTGTCGCCTGCTGCTTCGCGCCCCCGACCTGCTGCTCCTGGACGAGCCCACCAACCACCTGGACGCCGAGTCGGTCGGCTGGCTGGAGCGCCACCTCGAGGAGTACAAGGGCACCGTCGTGGCCGTGACCCACGACCGCTACTTCCTTGACAACGTCGCCGGCTGGATCCTCGAGCTCGACCGCGGCCGCGGGATCCCGTTCCGCGGCAACTACTCGTCCTGGCTCGAGCAGAAGCAGGAGCGACTGCAACAGGAGAAGCGGGTGGAGAGCGCCCGGGCCAAGACGATCGCGGCCGAGCTCGAGTGGGTGCGCGAGAACCCGAAGGGCCGGCGCAAGAAGTCGAAGGCCCGGCTCGCGCGGTACGAGGCGCTCCTGGCCGAGGATCGCAACGTCAAGCTCGACGAGGTCCAGATCCACATCCCGGCCGGCCCGCGGCTGGGCGACGTCGTCGTCGAGGCCGAGGAGCTGCGCAAGGGCTTCGGCGAGCGCCTGCTGATCGAGGACCTCTCGTTCTCGCTGCCCCCGGCCGGCATCGTCGGCGTGATCGGCGCCAACGGCGCCGGCAAGACGACCCTGTTCAAGATGATCACCGGGTCCGAGGAGCCCGACTCTGGCGAGCTGCGCCTTGGCGACACGGTCGAGCTGGCCTACGTCGACCAGTCGCGCGACGCGCTCGACGACTCGAGGACCGTGTGGGAGGAGATCTCCGATGGGCACGACGAGATCACCGTGGGCGACCTCAAGATGAACTCCCGCGCCTACACCAGCGGCTTCAACTTCAAGGGCTCCGACCAGCAGCGGACCGTCGGCACCCTCTCGGGCGGCGAGCGCAACCGCCTGCACCTGGCGAAGCTGCTGCGAAGCGGGGGCAACCTGCTGCTGCTGGACGAGCCGACCAACGACCTGGACGTCGACACGCTGCGGGCGCTGGAGGAGGCGCTGCTGGCATTCGCGGGCTGCGCCGTAGTGATCTCGCACGACCGCTGGTTCCTGGACCGCATCGCCACCCACGTCCTCGCCTTCGAAGGCGACTCGCAGGTGCGCTGGTTCGAGGGCAACTTCGAGGCCTACGAGGAGAACCGGCGCGAGCGCCTGGGCGAGGCCGCCGACCGCCCCCACCGCCTGACGTACAAACGTCTTACCCCGGCGGGCTGACCGGCCTGGCGCGCGGCCCGAGCACGGGCAGGCGCGCCTCCTCGCCGACGAGGTAGGCCGCCGCGTACACGGCGACCGCCCCGATCGCGATGCCCGCCACGTCGTCGCTCACGTAGTGCCACCCGAAGTACACCGTCGACAGGGCGGTCACCCCCAGGTAGGACCAGAGCACGATCCGCAGGAAGCGCGGCGCGCCGACCAGGTGTGCGACCAGCGCCGCGGTGAAGACGACGGCGATGTGCAGCGAGGCGAACGCCGCGATGCCCTGGACCGCGTCGGTGGCGAACGGATCCGCGATCACCTCCATCCGGTGCTCCATGAGGGTGTCCCGCAGCTCCGAGACGCCGGTCACCGGAAGGTCGGCGAACAGCGCCCGGCTCTCGTAGATCGGGCCCAGCGACGGCACCGCGTAGTAGCTGATGATCCCGAGGATCCAGACGAAGCACAGGGACGAGACGTACCAGACCGCGGTGCGCGCGCGGGAGGACCAGATCAGGACGACCCCCAGGGACAGCGGGACGAAGCTGAGGAACGTCAGGTAGCCGGCCGAGAGCAGCTCCGCCGCCACCCCGGTCCCGAGGAGATCGTGCAGCAGCGTCGCCGGGTCGCTGCCGAAGAACACCGCCCGGTCGAGGTCGAGCAGCGCCGGGTCCTGGTCGGCGCTGACCAGGAACGGCATGAAGCTCTTCATGTTCCGGTACGAAAGGTACGTCGCGTAGAAGCCGAGGAGGCAGGCGATGATGATGACGCCGCGCCGGCCCCACCAGCGCTCGAGAAACGTCTGGCGAAGCGCCCCGGCGAGGCCGACCCCGCCCGATCGTGCCGCCCGGATGGCGCGCGGGATCAGGTCGAGGACCAGGAAGACCACGACGATCAGGCTGATCAGGATCAGCGGCGAGCCCACGAACCGGGCGTCCGGGTCGCGGATGGGGAGGCCCTCGAGGGCGGCCACCGCCAGCATCACGGCAACGGACAGCACCCCCGCGACAACCGGGACCAGGAACTGTCGTGGCTCGACGTCGGCCGCGTTCTCAGAGGGCGGCATCGCCCGAGGCTACCGGTCCACCGCCCGCCCGCTCGCCATTCCCCGCCCGCGCCAAGCGCGCCGCGAAACGCTTACCCTGTTCGCCGTGTCGACTCCTGAGTCAGCCGTAGAGCTGGCGGCGCGAAGGGGCATCGCGTGGACGAAGACCGACAGCCAAACCCGGAAAACGGGCTGGCGTCTGGTTTTCGCCGGACCCCTGATCGCCGTCGCCACGACGGTCGCCGCCCTGATCGCAACCGGCGCGGCCGGCGTGACCTTTCGCGACCCCGACAACGTCGCGGCGCTCTACGTGCTCGAGGTCGGGGCCGGGGTCGCGTTGCTCGTCGGCATCGACATCTTCCTCCGCGCCCGCCGACTCACCGGAGCTCGCTGGCCCTCGCGCGCGGCCATGGGCGCGGTCCGACGCGAGCGCTGGACCCCAAGGCGCGCCGGCATCGTGGCGATCGCCATAGTCGCCTTCTACGCGAGCTATCTCGCGTACCGCAACCTCAAGTCCGTGGTCCCGCTGCTTCGGCCCGACGACCTCTTCGACGCCCAGCTGGCGGACATCGACCGGGTGATGTTCCTGGGCAACGACCCGGCCGCCCTGCTGCATGGCCTGTTCGGCACGGGTGCATCCGCGCACGTCATCTCGACGCTCTACATCGCCTTCATCGTCTTCCTGCCTCTCTCCCTGGGCGTCGCCCTCGTGTTCGCGGAGCGGCTGAGGACGAGCCTGTTCTACGCGGCCGCGCTGGGCGCCAACTGGATCATCGGCGCCGCCACCTATCTCATGCTCCCGGCCCTGGGCCCGATCTACTTCTACCCGCAGTGGTTCTCGGACCTCCCGTACACGGAGACCACCTACCTCCAGAACCTGCTGATGTCCGACCGGGTCACCTTCCTCGCCGACCCTGCCACCGGCACGCCCCAGGCGATCGCGGCCTTCGTGTCGCTCCACATCTCGATCAGCTTCACGGCGCTCCTGGCCGCATACCTGTTCGGCGCGGGCAAACGGCTGAAGCAGGGGCTCTGGATCTGGCTGGGGATCACGACCGTGGCCACGGTGTACCTCGGCTGGCACTACTTCATCGACGATGTCGCCGGGCTGTTGGTGGCGGTCGCGGCCCTGGCGGTGGCGCGCCTCATCACCGGCTATGACCCTCGGTCCGATCGCGTCCGAGCGGACGAGCGGCTCCGACCCGGTGCCGGCCGGCGCTACGCCCTGAGCTTGTAGCCCGCCCTGAACAGGCGGTAGTTGAACGCGAAGAGCGCCGCCGTGGCCGCGGTCAGCGCGCCGAGCGAGAGCGCGACCGACGCCTCCGAGAACCCCAGGAACCCGTAGCGGACGAGGCCGATCATGTAGTAGACGGGGTTGAAGTGGGTCAGCGTCTGGAACGGCTCCGGAAGCAGCGAGGCCGAGTAGAAGACCCCGCCCAGGAAGATCAGCGGCGTGAGGACAAACGTCTGCGCGATCGCGACGTCGTCGAACTGCTCGGCGCGGATCCCGATCAGGACGCCGAGCTGGGAGAAGAAGAAGCCGACCAGGAACAGGGCCGGGAACAGGATCAGCACGTTCTCGACCGGGAGGTCGACCAGGAACGACGCTGCCGTGAACGTGAGCACCGCGACCACCAGGCCGCGCATGAACCCGCCGAAGGAGAACGCGAGCAGGAGTTCCAGGGGCGACGCCGGCGAGGAGAGCTGGTCCTGGATCGCTCCCTGGAACTTCTGCTGGAGGATCGACGACGCGTTGTTCGAGAACGCGTTCATCGCCCAGGCCATCATGATCAGCCCAGGGATCACGAAGACCACGTAGTCGAACCCGTGGAGCTTGTCGATGCGCGTCCCGAGCGCGGCTCCGAAGACGGAGATGTAGAGGAACGTCTCGAGCAGCGGCGCGCCGATCGTCTGCTTCTTGATCTTGAGGAAGCGGTTCAGCTCGCGCCGCCACAGCGTGAAGAACCGGATCTGGGTGGCGTTCACGGCGCCACGGCCTCGAGGTGCGAGCGCGACAGCTCGGCCCTGCCGACGAGCTTCAAGTAGGCGTCCTCCAGGTTCGAGACGCCGTAGGTGCCGGACAGGTCGGCGCTGGATCCCTGAGCGACGATCCGGCCCTCGTTGATGAAGGCGATCTTGTCGCAGAGCTGCTCGGCCTCCTCCAGGTAGTGCGTCGTCAGCAGGATCGTCGTCCCCTCCTCGTTGATCCGCTGCACGTAATGCCAGAGCTCCAGCCGCAGCTCGATGTCGACCCCGGCAGTCGGCTCGTCCAGGATCAGCAGGCGGGGCCGGTGCATCAACGCCCGGGCCAGGATCAGCCGGCGCTTCATCCCGCCCGACAGCGTGCGCGTCCGCTCGTCGCGCTTCTCGGTCAGCGAGAACGTCTCGAGCAGCTCGGCGGCCCGCTCGCGGCGCTCGCGCCTGGGCATCCCGAAGTACCCGGCGTGGTAGTCCAGCGTCTCGGCAACGGTCAGGAACCAGTCGAGGTTGGGCTCCTGCGGCGCGAGCCCGATCGCGGCGCGCGCCTCGGCGTAGTCCTCCATCGCGTCGTGGCCGAAGACGCGGATCGACCCCGAGGTGGGCTGCGCCAGGCCGGTGGCGCAGTGGATCAGCGTCGATTTGCCGGCGCCGTTGGGGCCCAGCAGGCCGAAGAAGTCGCCCTCCCCGATCTCGAGCGAGGCTCCCCGAAGCGCCTCGACGCCGGTGGCGTAGCGCTTGACGAGGTCGTTGACCTCCAGGGCCCGCCCCGGCCCCGACTCCGGCCGCCCGTCGGTGAGTGGATCCGCCTGCTCGAGCAAGCCATTGAGGGTAGCCGCGGCCCGCCTGAGCCCGTCCAGCGCCGCACGCCACACCAAACCCATCCGTTGTCGAGTCTCCGGCCTCAGGCCGGTTCACCTGACACGCAACCCGGGCGCTAGCCCGCGCGGCCGTACAGGCGGACGGTCAGCGGGGCGAAGATCGCCGTCAGCAGGGCGGCCGTTCCGAGCGCGACGGCGATGTCTGTCCCGGGCACGGTTCCCGCCAAGAGCCCGCGGCAGGCGTTGACCAGGAACGAAACCGGGTTGGCATCGACGAACGCCTCGAGGCCGGACGGCAGCGTCTCGGGCTCGACGTACACGTTGGAGAGGAAGGTGATCGGGAAGATGCTCATGAACCCGGCGTTCATCACGGCGTTCGGCGAGCGCATCAAGAGGCCCATCGTGCTGAACACCCACGAGAGGCCGAAGGAGAAGACGACGACCAGGGCGACGGCCGCGAGGACGCCCAGCGGGCCGCCGTCGGGCCGGTATCCAAGGATCAGGCCGAGGACGACGATCACCGTCGAGCAGACGAGGTAGCGGACGCTGTCGCCGAGCAGCGAGCCGAGGAGCGGCGCCGGGCGCCAGATCGGGAGCGACCGGAAGCGGTCGACCACCCCCTTGGTCAGGTCGGTGTTCAGCGCGATGCCCGAGTACACGGTCGTGAACAGCACGCCGACGACGAGGACGCCCGGGAGGATGTAGTCGCGGTACTCGCCGGTCGAGCCCTCGACGGCGCCGCCGAACAGGTAGGTGAACAAGAGCACGAACATCACCGGCGTGATCGTCACGTCCACGAGCTGCTCGGGCACGTGCTTGACCTTGAGCATCCCTCGCCAGCCGAACGCGATCACGGCCTCGACGCGACCGGCGGGGGGTGGGCGCTCGGTAGAGACGAGGGCGGTGCGGATCGTCTCGTCGGCACCGGAGAGGGCGTCGGTGGTCCGCTGGGTGCTCATGCGGCTTTCTCCTCCTGAGCTTCGGCGTCATCGGGTACCTGGTCCTCGGCGGTGTGCCCGGTGAGGGCCAGGAAGACCTCGTCCAGGCTGGGCTGGCCGAGGGAGAAGTCGGCGATCCCGACCCCGGCCCGAGCGAGCTCGGCGACGGCCTCGGCTCCGCGGTCGGCGTCGGCGCATGGAGCGGACAGGGCGGTTGGGTCGGCCTCGCGGTGGACCGAGCCCAGGGCCCGTTCGAGGAGCGCCGCCGCCTCGTCGCGCTGATCGGGTTGAAGCAGCCGCACGTGCAGCGCGCCCGAGCCGACCGAAGCCTTGAGCTGTCCCGGCGTTCCCTCGGCGATCACCTTGCCGCGGTCGATCACGGCGATGCCGTCGGCCAGCTGGTCGGCCTCGTCGAGGTACTGGGTGCAGAGCAGGATCGTCGTGCCCTGGCTGACCATGGCGCGGACGATGTCCCAGACCTGGTTTCGCGAACGGGGGTCGAGCCCGGTGGTGGGCTCGTCGAGGAACATCAGCTCGGGGGTGATGACGATGCTCGCCGCGATGTCCAGGCGCCGGCGCATGCCGCCCGAGTAATTCTTGACGAGCCGCGTGGCGGCCTCGTCGAGGTCGAAAGCGTCGAGCAGCTGGTCCGCGCGGCTCCTGGCGCCGGCGGTGCCCAAGCCCAGCAGGCGGCCGATCAGGACCAGGTTCTCGCGACCGGTGAGGTCCTCGTCGACGGACGCCAGCTGGCCGGTGAGGCTGACCTTGCTGCGCACCTCGTGCCCCTCCTCGACGACGTCGTGGCCGAGGACGCGGGCCTCGCCGCCGTCGGGGGGCAGCAGCGTCGCCAACATCCGGACCGTGGTCGTCTTGCCGGCGCCGTTCGGCCCCAGCACGCCGTAGACGCTGCCGGCGGGCACGGCGAGATCGACGCCGTCGACCGCCTTGACGTCGCCGAAGGACTTCTTGAGGCCCGAGACCTCGATCGCAAGCGGGGCTCCGTTGCTCACGGGTTGGGCTCCCTCACTCTCATCACATTCAGAGTCATACCCGTATGACCGGCGGGGCATCGGAAAATCATCGCTCGCCTCATGCGGGCTCCGGGATCGGGTTCGCGGAGCCCGGCTTGACGCTGTCGGCCGGGTCCTTCTGGCGGCGCGACAGCAACAGGCAGGGCACGGCGAAGGCCGAGATCGCGGCGCTGAAAAGGTATGAGCTGGCGTAGCCGCCGGTGTCCGCAACGCGTCCCAGGATCGGCTGCGCCCAGACCCCGCCGGTCGAGGCCATCAGCGAGTCGAATGACAGGATCGTCGCCCGCTGGCGCGACGGGATCATGCCGTTGATGTAGGCCTGGCGGATCGGGGTCGTCGCCGCGAACAGCAGGGCCCAGACGACGACCAGGCCGATCACGCCGTAGAAGCTGTCGACGAACCCGATGCAGGCGAGCGCGGCGACGCTGAGGACCTGGGTGACGATCAGACCCGACGTGCGCAGGTCGAAGAGCCGGCGGATCCGCGGCGCGGCGATGCCGCCCACGATCTGGGCGCCGGCGACGATCGACGCCGTCAGCCCGGCGATCGTGTACGCCTGAGGGTCGCCGTAGAGCTCGAGCAGATAGGGCTGGAGGGCGTAGAACGCGTAGATCCCGACGCCGCCTGTGAACAGGGCCTCGATCATCAGCCACTTCACCGCCGGGACCTTCCAGCCGAACTCGACCGACTCCGAGGTGATCTTTCGCATCTCGGCGATCGGCCGGCCGCCCTTCTGCGGCGTGAAGCCGACGTCGTGCATCAACCGCCAGGCGACGACGAACATCACCACCAGGACCGCCGCTCGCAGCACGAACGGCACCCCCAGGCTGGTCACCTCGGCCAGGACACCGCCCGCCACCGCCCCGGTCAGCATCGCCGCCCCCGAGACGATCTGCCCCTTGCCGAAGACGGACTCGAGGTCGCCCGTGAAGCCGGTCGCGTCGAGCGCGTCGACCAGCCAGGCCTCGACGGCACCGGAGAAGAAGGTGAAGCCGAGACCCAGCAAGATCGAGACCACCGCCCACTGCCAGAAGGGCGCCTCGAGCTGCCACAGCAGGACGTAGAGCAGGGTCGAGGCGGACAGCGTGATGGTTCCCAGCAGGTAGGAGGTGCGTCGCCCGACGGTGTCGGCCACGATTCCCGTCGGCACCTCGAACAGCACCATCCCGCCGGTGAAGAAGGCGTTGGCGGCGAACGCCTCGAGGTTGCTGAGCCCGGCGTCCAGCAGGAAGATCGTGTTGATCCCCCAGATGAACGACGCCGCCAGCGTGTTGCCGAGCATCAGCAGCAGGTAGGTGCGGGTGATCGAGCGCGGCGTCGCCACCGCACTCAAGCTAGCGATCGCCGCGCGGATAACCTCGGGCTATGGCGATGACCGCGCTCGAGGCAAGGCAGCAGATCCTGGACGACCTGGCTGCGGCGAACGACCAGCTTGGGCTGGCGCTGGCCTGTCTGGGCGAGGCCTTCGAGCAACTGGACGTGATGAGCGCCGAGCGACTCGAGGATGGGCTCTACCGGCCGGTGCAGCGCGCCTACGGGCGGGGCAAGAGAACCCACGCCCAGTTCGCGCAGCGGTTCGAGCTGCAGGGCGACGTCTTCGACCCGCCGGCGCCGGGGCGCGCGTCCCAGGGCGCCCGGTCGTTCGTCGAGCGGGCGGCGGAGGCCGCCGCCGAGGCCGACCGCCGCCTGGCCGACCTGCAGGACTCGATGCTGCCGATCGAGGCCGGGGACGCCGAGCTCCGGGCGGGGCTCAGCGAGACGCGAGAGCTGCTCGCCGAGGTGCCCCTGACCACGTCGCGGTTCCTCTCCACGCTCGGCCGCTGAGCGCGCGATGGCCTCCGAGGTGCCCTACCGGCCGGAGGGGCTCGACGAGGCCCTCGATCCACTCGGCGCGCCGCGGCCGCCGTACGCGGGGGTGCTAGCCGCCGCGGCGGCGGCGGGCCTGCCCGAGCTCGAGGAGCGCGCCACCGCCGTGGCCCGGGCGGGCGAGATCGACTTCGGGCCGGCGGAGCGCACGGTCGTGCTCGACCCGTTACCGCGGCTGATCGACGCGGAGGAGTGGGCGGTCCTCAGCGCCGGGCTCCGCCAGCGCGCCCTGGCGCTAAACGCGTTCGTGCGCGATATCTACGGGGACGCCGCGATCGTCGACTCGGGCACGGTGCCCCGGCGGGTCGTGACCAGCGCCGACCACTTCGAGCCCAGCCTCGCCGGCGTCGACCCCGGCGAGGCCCCCGTGCCGATCATCGGGTTCGACCTCGTCCGGGGCGGCGACGGGCGGCTGCGCGTGCTCGAGGACAACACCCGAACCCCGTCGGGGATTGCCTATGCCGCGGTCATTCGCCGGGCACTCGCCGAGGTGTTTCCGCCAGACCGATCCGCCTCGCTCGCGGACCCCGAGTCAGGGTACGCGGCGCTCGGAGCGGCGCTAGATGCCGGCTCGGGCGGCCGGCGTGTGCTCCTCTCAGATGGCGAGGCCAACATCGCCTGGTTCGAACACTGCGAGATCGCGGGCCGGCTTCAGATCCCGGTGACGACGCCGGACGCCCTGCGCGTGCGCGACGACCGCCTCGTCGCCGAGCTCGACGAAGGACCGGCCGAGATCTCGCTGGTGTACCGGCGAACCGACGAGGACCGCCTGCGCGACGAGGGCGGGGAGCCGACCTGGCTCGACGTGCTGCTGGCCGGGCCCGTTCGCGCCGGCCGGCTGCGGGTGGCCAACGCGCTCGGCGGCGGCGTTGCCGACGACAAGCTGGTCCACGCCTACGTCGAGGACATGATCCGCTTCTACCTGCTCGAGGAGCCGCTCGTGGGATCGGTCCGGACATTCGATCTCGGCGATGAGGGGGTGCGCGAGGAGGCGCTGGGCCGGCTGAGTCAACTGGTCGTCAAGCCGCGCGCCGGCCTCGGGGGCGAGGGCGTCGTCATCGGTTCCACCGCCTCAGCGGCGGAGACGAAGCGGGCCGCGGAAGAGATCCGCCGCACCCCCGACGACTTCGTGGCCCAGGAGATCGTGGACCTCTCGACGCACCCGACGATCGCGCACGGACTGCTCGAGCCTCGGCGCGTCGACCTCCGCGCGTTCGCGATCGGGGGCGAGCTCGCGCCGGCGCCGTTGACGCGCTTCGCCGACTCGCGCGAGGAGCACGTGGTGAACAGCTCGCAGGGCGGCGGCATCAAGGACACCTGGGTTCTCACGGATGCGGGCAGCGGCACGGCTTCGGGCGCCAGCAGCGGGTAGGAGCACGTGATGGGGCCGGCAGGACATGTGGATAGCGACGCTGGGCGGGGCCCGCCGACCCCGAGCCGGCCGTTGATCGGGGTAACGACCTCCGAGGTGCGCCCGACGCGTCTGACGCATCCACGCCCCCACTCGGATCCCGCCCGGCCGGAGATGGCGCTCGGGATGACGTACATGCGGGCGCTGGAGATCGCCGGCGCCGTGCCGGTCGTGATCCCCCCGCTGAAGCTAGGGGGCATCGATGACTTGCTCGACCAGCTGGGAGGCGTCTGCCTCTCCGGGGGACCGGACATCGATCCGCAGGTCTATCGCGGCGAGACGCATCCGGAACTAGGGCCGACCTGGCTGGACTTGGACGAACTCGAGCTGGCACTGGCCCGTCGCGCCGACGACCGCGGCGTCCCGCTGCTGGGCATCTGCCGCGGTGCCCAGACCTTGAACGTCGCGCGCGGGGGGGATCTGCTCCAGCACCTGCCGGACCTGAACGGGGCCGGTCCTGAGCATCGCCAAAGCGAGGGCGGCGAGGCCCTCTCCCACGAGATCGAGATCGAGCGCGGGACGCGCCTGGCCGAGATCGTCGGCGCCACGCGGATCGAGGTCAACTCGTTCCACCACCAGGCGGTGCGCCGGCTGGGGACGGCCCTGAGGGCGTCGGCGCACTCAGGCGATGGCGTCATCGAGGCAATCGAGGACGCCGCGCATCCGTTCCTGCTCGCCGTCCAATGGCATGCCGAGTTCCTCGTCGAGCGCCGTCCGGAGTCGGCGATCTTCGGAGCCTTCGTCGAAGCTGCCCGCCGGCGCGAGAGCGGTGAGCGCTAGCCCCGCTCGGCGACGCGGGTGAGGTTCCGCAGCAGCACCCGGATGAGCGGCGCGCGAAGGGCCAGCTCGTCCGGACGCGGCGCCGAGATCCGAAGCCCGATCTCGGTCGCGCCGTCGGCCGTCGGCCCAACGGTGTGGCGCAGTCGGGGCGCGCCCGCCCCGGGCCCGTGTTGGGCCCGGGGCTGATCGCGTCCGGTGGGGTTACCGGGCTTCGGCGCTCACCGTGGCCGTGCCGATCAGGAGACCCTGGGCGAACGCGTCGGTCGCGAACGCGGCGTTGAGCGCGTCCGCGGCCTGCTTCGTCAGGGTCGCCTCGACTCCCGAGACGGTGACCGACCGGTCGGCGACGTGGATCGTCGCGCCACTCAGGTCGAGCTTCAGGATCGAGACCCGATCCCCGCCCACCTTCGCGGTCAGGTCCGGCTTGTCGTCGATGTTGATGTCAAACCGCTTCAGCTCGACGACGGTGTCGTCCTTCGTCAGCGAGATCCCGCCCGAGTGCCTGATCACGCCGGCGAGGCTCTCGGTGTCGACCCGGCCGCCGGTGATCGGGAAGGCGAGGCCATCGACGCCCGCGGTCGCGGGGGCGACTACGCCAGGGGTGATCCCGAGCGACTCGAGCGCGTCGGCCGCGCCCTCGTCGAGAGCCAGGGTGGTGTCGCCCTCGGGAAGGAGCGCGACGCTCTCCGGGACCGCCACGCCGCTCGCTTCGCCGACCACGACGCCGCCCGCGAAGACGTCCGTGTCGAGGCCGGTGTTGAGCGCCTTCGCCGCCTTGTTCGTGAGCGCGGCCTCGACTCCCGAGACCTCGGTGTTGAAGCCGTCCCGCTCGATGCTGGCACCGGACAGGTCGAGGTTGAACACCTTCAGGTCGGCCTTGCCCGCGTTCGCGGTCAACGTCGCCTGATCGGCGAGTTCGATCACGAAGTCCTTCAACGCCACCTTGTCGGGCCCCGACTTGAAGCGCAGCCCGCCGGAGTGCTTGATCCGGCCGGTGGCCTCAGCCGGATCGAGCTTGCCGCCGGTGATCGGAAAGGTGACGCCGCCGCCGTGGGCCTCGGCCGGATCGATGGCGTTGAGAGTGATCCCTGCGTCCCCGAGCGCCGTGGCAACGGCGGGGTCGAGGAACAGCGTGGTGCCGTCGCCGTTCAACGGGTCCGGGTCGTCTGCTGCGGCCGGCTGAGCGGCCAGCAGGGCGGCGGTGCCCGCTAGCAGGCCGATCCAGCGCCCTCGTGTTCTAGCTGTCATTCGTGACCTCCTAAGTCGCGTGGGGTTCGCCCGCCTGTACGGCCGCGTCCCGTTCGCCGGTTGGAAAACCCGCCGTCGGCAACCACGACGGGCGGCCATGCGTACCCAGGGGTGATGGAGGCGATATCGATCGCATCGGACCCGCGCCGACTGCCCGGTTACGGCTACCTTCAGGCTGTGGCCCAGATGGCATCCGAGCCCGACGGCGACGACGCGCTTGCGGCGCGCCTCGGCGCTGATGACCCCACGGCGGTGGACGAGCTCTGGAGGGAGTACGGCGACACCGTCTACGCCGTCGCGATGAAGCGCCTGCGCGATCCCTCCGCCGCCGAGGACGTCCGCCAGCAGGTATTCGCCGAGCTTTGGGAGCGGCGTGGGAGCTACGACCCGGCCCGCGGGCCCGTCCGGGCGTGGGTGCTGACCATCGCTCGCAGCAGGACGATCGACCAGCTGCGTCGCCGCCGGCCTGTGTCGGAGGAGCCCGACGCCCTCGACAGGGTGGCGGCGCCAGCTCGCGCCGACGAGTCGCCCGAGCTCGTCGTCGACCGGGTGGGGGTCGCCGACCTGCTTCGGCGGATCCCCGCCGAGGAGGCCGGGCTGCTGAGGATGCGCTTCTACGACGAGCTCAGCCAGAGCGAGATCGCGGGACGAACCGGCATCCCGCTCGGGACGGTCAAAATGCGGATGGTGCAGGCGCTGGAACGACTGCGCACGATGATGGAGGCCGAGGGGGCGGGCCCGTGAGCGCGCGCGACTTCACCGCCCACGACTACCTCCTGGGCGAGCTCTCCGGCGGCAAGTTGGCCGAGGCCGAGCGCCTGGTGCGCGAGGACCCAGCCTTCGCGGCCGAGGTCGAGCGGCTGCGCCCCGTCGTCACCGAGCTCGAGCACGTAACAGGCGACGTCTGGGCCGGGATCCCGCCGCTCGAGCCCGCGTCCGAGCCTGCCGGCGCCGCCACGGGAACCGAGAGGCGCAAACGCCGGATCTTCGGGCTCTCCCCCGGCTTCGCCGCGGGCATCGCCGCCGCTGCCGCGGCGTTGGTCATCGCCGTCGTGCTCGTAGCGAACGGCGGCGAAGAGGACGCGACCACGCTGACCTTGGCCGCCGTCCCGGGCAGCGGCGCCGAGGCCAGCGGATCGGCCGAGCTCGGGGGCGCCGGCGAGACCGCCAGCGTCCAGCTGGCAGGCCTCGAGTCAAGTCGCGAGGGCGAGTTCTACGAGCTGTGGATGCTGAACGACGCCGAGGACCTGGTCTCGCTGGGCTCGTTCCGGGTCGAGCGTGACGGCGAGACCGAGGTCGAGCTGCCGATCCCGGTCGATCCCTCGGAATACGGCTTCCTCGACGTCTCCGTCGAGGCCGACGACGGCGACGCTTCCCACTCGGGCGACTCCGTCCTCCGAGGCCCGATCAGCTCGAGCTAGGTCCGGCGGCGGCGAGCCGCCAGGAAGGACTCGATCTCGGCCTTGGACTCGAACACCGTCAGCTCTTCCAGGACGCCGGTCACCGAGAGCACGCCGCGGATCTGAAGCCCGCCCGGCGCCAGGATCGCAAAGGCGGCACGCGTTCTCTCCGCCGTCGCCGCGGCGATCAGCGCCCCCAGCCCCGTCGAGTCGAGGACGTCGACGGCGCTGAGGTCGGCGACGACCAGCGCGGGCTCCCGATCCAGCGCGCCCAGCAACACGCCCCGCACCTCGTCCGCGCTCGCGAGATCGATCTCGCCCACCAGCTCCACCACGATCGCCCCCCGGGCCTCCCGAACCGAAACCGAGAACGGCCGCGGGCCTGGTCCAGGCGTGCTCGTCCAGGCCCCTTCGCTCATGGGCCCCCAGTACCCGGTTTCGAGGGTCAGCCGCCCTGCGCCTCGTCGAGGCGCCCGGCCTCGAGGTCCAGCAGCCAGCGCTTGCGCTCGAGGCCGCCCGCATACCCGGTCAGCGAGCCGTCGCTGCCGACGACCCGGTGGCAGGGCACGATGATCGCGACGGGGTTGCGACCGTTCGCGGCGCCGACGGCGCGGACCGCGCCCGGGCGGCCCAGTCGGGCGGCGAGCGCCGCGTAGCTGATCGTCTCGCCGTGGGGAATCCCCAGCAGCGCGTTCCAGACCGAGCGCTGAAACTCTGTCCCGCCCTCGAAGGCGACGTCGATGTCGAACCCGGTCCGGCCTCCGGCGAAGTACTCGGCGAGCTGGCCCGCCGGCTCGGCCAGGCGCTCGTCGTCGCGGACCCCGGCCCCCTCGCCGCCCGGCGCCCGATGGCTCTGTCCCTGCGCCCGATGGCTCTGTCCCTCCATGTGAACGCCGGTGACGTGGGTCTCGTCGCCGGTGAGCGTGAGCTCGCCGATGGGAGTGGAGATGGTGGTCCAGTGCGTTGGTGTCATGCCGGTGAAACGTGGTCCGCGGCCGCCGCGTGAGACCGCCTCGGTGGATACTCCAGGGCGCCGCCATCCCTCGAGTCGCGGATGGCCGCGACCGGGCGGCGCTATGGGAGGTGAGTCGCCTTGGTGATCGTGATCGGCCGGGTTCGCTGCGAGGCCGAGAACCGGGACGAGCTGGTGGCGGCACTGGTGCGGATGCAGGACGAGTCCCGCCGCGAGGACGGGTGCCTGCGCTACGGCTTCTTTGCCGCTGTCGAGGATCCGCTGAGCTTCATCGCCGTCGAGGAGTGGGCCGACCGCAGGGCGCTGGATGTCCACTTCACCAAGGCCCACCTGCAGGAGTTCAGCGGCCGGCTCCTCGAGCTGGTCTCCGGCGCGCCCGAGGTGGCAATCCACGAGGTGGCCGACACGAGCGGATACCCGGGCGGAGGCTGAGCGGTCGATGACGCAGTCGAACATCGAGGCGATCCGGGCCGTCTACGACGGTTGGCGAAACGGCGACTTTCGCGCCGGCCTCGACCTGTACGACCCGCACGCTGTCCTTGTGCAGGGGCCCGGCTTTCCGGAGAGCGGCGCCTACCTCGGGCTCGAGGGCATCGATGGGTACATGCGCACCTTCCTCGAGGCGTGGGAGCGCGTCACAATTGACGCGGAGGAATTGGAGCCGGTGGGCGAGAGCGTGATCGCCGCCGTCGTCCAGCGCGGGGTCGGCAAGGGAAGCGGTGCCGCGGCCGAGCTCCGCTACTTCCAGGTCTGGTCGTTCCGCGGCGAGCGGGTGATCCGGCTTGAGACCTTCAGGGAGCGGGCCGAGACGGTGAGCGCCACGCAGCGTCCTTGATTGCGCATAGGATCGGTCACGTTGACGGGGACACAACGAAGGGAGAACCAGCATGTCAAGTGTCCCGTCCATGAAACGCCTGCGCGTCGCGGCGGTGATCGCGTCCACATCGCTCGCGCTCGGCCTCGCGGCCTGCGGCGATGACGACGACGAGGGGGGCTCCGCCGAGGAGACCGAGGCGGCGAGTGCCGAGGAGGTGACGGTGACGGCGGAGGAGTACTCCTTCGACCTGTCGGCGACGCCCACCGCGGACACCCAGTCCGTCACGTTCGACAACCAGGGCAAGGAATTCCACGCGATGATCTTCGCCAAGCTCAACGAGGGCTTCACCGTGGAGGAGGCGATCAAGCTCGAGGGCGAAAAGGGCTCGGCCGAGATCGTGGCCCAGACCGAAGCGGCGCCCGGGAAGAGCGCGACCGTGAAGACGAAGCAGCCGATCGACCCGGGCGACTTCGTGATGCTCTGCCCGATCAGCGGCCCGGAGGGCGCGCACTACGAGCTCGGCCAGCTCGAGGAATTCCAGATCGAGTAGCTGGCGGTCATGCCACCGAGGGGGCACCGGTCGCGCCCTCGGTGGCGACCAGCACCGTGTTCGGCGGAGTGGCCGGGAGGTGCTCGAGCGCCGCCACCGTCGCGATCGCACATTCGCCCAGATCGAGGCCGGCGTCCCTGAGCGCCGCGCCGGCCGCCGCTAGCTCTTGGTCCTCGACCGTTACGGTCGCCGCGATGCCGTCGCGCAGTGCCAGCCAAGCCGCGGACGAGACCTCGGCGCAATCCATGCCCGCCATCGCCGTCCCGGGCGTCGGCACGGAAACCGGCTCGCCGGCGGCAAGCGACGCCGTCAGGCAGGCTGCCGTAGCCGGCTCGACCCCGATCACGGTCACGCCCGCGGCCGCGCCGAAGCGCGCCGCCGCCGCTCCCAGCGAGCCCGCGCCGACCGGCACCAGCAGCGCCTCGACCGGCGTCTGCTCGGCCAGCTCGGCGAACAGCGTCGCGTAGCCGTCGATCACGTCGTGGGCCGGCGGCGAATACCCCACGTCGGCGATCTCGATGGCGCCGGGCTCACGCCCGGCCGCCTGTGCAAGGGCCAGGGCGTCCTCGTAGCTTCCGTCGACCACGACGACCTCGGCGCCCTCGCCCGCGATCGCCCGGCGACGCACGTCGAGGGAGCGCGCCGGCAGGTAAACCCGGCAGGCCAGCCCGCAGGTCGCCGCGGCTCGCGCGACCGCGCGCCCGTGGTTGCCGGCGCTGGCCGCCACCAGCAGCTCGGTCTCGGGCGCCGACTCCAGGGCGCGCTCGACCGCCCAGGACGCCCCGAGGATCTTGAACGCCGGCATGCCGAGGCGGTCGGACTCGTCCTTCAGCTTCACGCCGAGCTTGGGCAGCTCGCGTACGGGCGTGGGCCGATAGCCGGGGAGGGATTGGTGGAACCCGCGTGCCACGGGGTCGGGTGCCTCCACCGCCTCGGGCCGAAAGCAGGGATTCCTGGAGTACCGGTTCAAGGGAGCACGAGCCTAGGCCCCTCCGGCGCCTCACGCACTTGGGGGCACGCCCGCCTAACCGGCGCGTAAAGCGCCTGCGAGTGCCTTCACGGCCGTTTCACGGGCCCTCCGTAGAACCCGTCGCACAAACAACGCAACTCAGGAGGTAAGCAATGAACAATCGAACCAAGATCATCGGCGTCGGCGCCTCGATTCTCGCCCTGGCGGCGGGAGGCACGGGCGTCGCGCTCGCGGGCGGCGGCTCGGAGGATGCCGCCGAGGGACCCGACGTCGCGATCGACGGGTCGGCTCTCGACAAGGCGAGCGCCGCGGCCCTCGAGGCCACCGGCGGTGGCACCGTCTCGGACACCGAGACCGGCGACGAGGAGAGCTACTACGAGGTCGAGGTCACGCTCGACGACGGTAGCCAGGTCGACGTCCAGCTCGACCGCAGCTTCCAGGTGGTGGGCGAGTCCGCCGATCACGAGGAGGCCGGCGACCGCGACTAGCGGTAGCCAGGGCCGGACAGCTCCGGTCCCAGCGGCGGCCGGTGCGGATCGCAGTCCGCGCCGGCCGTCGGCGTTTCGGGTTTTTCATCGTCATTTCACGACCACTGCGTACAAGCGGGTGCGATCCTGTTGAAGCGAAGGAGGAAATGGTGACCAGGCGAACCAAGCTGATCGGTTCAGGGGCGGCAATTCTCGCGCTCGCGGCCGGCGGCGCCGGCGTGGCGATCGCGGGCGGATCCGACGAGGCAGAGGACGCCGCCGAGGGCCCCGATGTCGCGATCACCGGCAGCGCGCTCGACAAGGCGGAGGCCGCGGCGCTCGAGTCGACCGGCGGCGGGACCGTGAGCGGTACCGAGACCGGCGACGAGGAGAGCTACTACGAGGTCGAGGTCACGCTCGACGACGGTAGCCAGGTCGACGTCCAGCTCGACCGCAGCTTCCAGGTGGTCGGCGAGTCCGCCGACGACGAGACGGGAGAGGACGGCGACTAGAGCCAGGCGAGCGCGGCTACTCCACTCGCAGCGAGCCCCGCATGAACGGGTGGATCCGGCAGAAGTAGGTGTAGGTGCCCGGGTCGGTGAGCTCCGGCGTCTCGTACTCGTTCGAGCCGGTGGTCACCTCTTGGCTCAGGAACGAGCCGTAGCCAAGCTGACCGGAGTCGAACTTGACCGGGCCGTCGGCCAGCGGGTAGCCGATCCCCGAGCCGCGGTTACACGGCGCCTTGCACGAGGTGATGCTGTGCCACGCCTGCTGGTCGTCGGGCATGGAGGAAAGCGCGTCGAGGTTCGTGAACGCGACGCTCTGTCCTGGGCTGATCGTCGGCGGGCGCATCCGGCTCGCGGGGGTGGCCTTCGTCGCCGAGTAGCCGCCCTGGCGGTAGAGGAAGCCGTCGATCTCGATTCCGGTGGCGGGGACCTGGCCAGTGCTTGGGAGGTCGCGCGGGTCGGGAAGCCCGAGGCCCTTTCTCGCCTTGCTGTCGATGTTTTCGGGAAGCCGGCCGTGGGTGAGGATGCCACCGGCGTCGTACATCGACTGGACGGCGGCCGCGTCGTCGAACGGATCCTTGGCGACTGGGTCTGATGCGGTCGTGTAGGAGACGGGCAGGATCCCCATCGACTCGTACCACGACGCCTTCTCCACGTCGTAGGTGGCGTCGACCGAGACGACGTCTCCCGCCTTCAGGCTGATCCGCCAGTCGGGCCGGGTCGCCTCCATGCTCACATCCCAGCTCACGGCGCCGGCGGGCTCGTAGTAACGGGCGTCGGAGGTGAAGAGCGGCTTGACCACTCCATCGCGCTCAACCTGGAGGTCGACGCTGAGGCCTCCCGGGTGGAGGTGGCCGGCGCCGAAGACCAGGGTCACCCCGCCGGCGGGCACGGTCCAGGTGCCCGCTGAGCTGATGTTTTCGGACTCCTCCTCGTAGGCGGGCTCATCGGGCTCGTCGGCGTCGTCGGGGAAGACGAAGTCGCCGTCGCCGTCGGTGTCGAAGCCGCGCTCGGCGTCGAACACCGGATAGATGTGCGGGGAGCCGGCGACGTCGAGCCACCTGACGGTGGTCGGTTGGATGTCGGTACGTGCCGGCGTCGTCTCGGGCACCCAGTCGATCTGCCAGGTGATCTCGACCTCGCGCCCCGAGGAGGCGTTGAGGCTGTGGATCATGTAGTTGAGTCCCCAGTCGGCGTCGGCGCCGACCTTGTTGCCGTAGCCCTGGGGCATCTTCACGACCGTCTTCTCCTCGCCCGAGGCGAACGTCGGGCCACCGCCCGGCTTGATCCAGACGACGTGATGGAGATGTAGGTCCCAGACGCTTGGGGTAACGCGCTTGCCGTTGCGCTTGATCTCCTTCATGCTCGGCTTGAAGCGGGTCACGTAGCCCTGGTCGGGGGATCCGGGGGCGAAGGTGCTGGCGCTGGCGGGGCCGCTGATCTTCTTCGCGTTGGGGCAGGTCTGGGTGGTGCTCAAGAGATTCAGGTTCTGCCCCGGCGAGATCGGGAAGGCTTGGGTCCGGCACTTGAAGGTGCTCATGTCCTCGTAGCTGGCGGCTCCCAGGATCTCCTCGCCGGCGCTGGCCGGAGCGGCGGTGGCGAAGAGCGCTCCGACGGCGGCGAGAAGCACAGCAGAAGCCAAACGGCTCCGGCGAGCGATCGTCACCGCCGGCTTTCCTCGTGATCCCCGCATCTGTCCGCGCCCGAACCGTACTCGGTCCGGCAGTTCGCGACTCAGGACAGCGCGGGGCGGCGGGCGCCTGGCGGTGGGCGGTTCTCCTACGGTGTGGCGATGCCGGTCGCGGCGAAGCCCGACTCGCTCGGGATCCTGCTCGACATCGACGGCGTGCTTCACGTCGGCGACCAGGCGATCCCGGGTGCGGTCGAGACGCTGGCCGAGCTGCGCGCTCGCAGCGCCGGCGTCCGGCTCGTCACCAACACCACGTCGAGGCCGGCGCGCCAGATCGCCGAGCGGCTCCGTGCGATGGGCTTCGAGCTCGACGACTCCGAGCTCCAGACCCCCGCCCGGATCGCCCGCCGCCACTGCGCCGAGCGCGGCTACGAGGCGGTGATGCTGATGGTGCCCGACGCGCTCCGCGAGGACCTCGAGGGCGTGGTCGAGGTGCGCCCCGACGATGACGTCGACGCGATCGTGCTCGGGGACCTCGGTGACGGCTTCACCAGGGCTGCCCTCGATTCCGCCTTCCGCGCCGTAATCGACGGCGCCGAGCTGATCGCGCTCCAGCACAACCGCTACTGGCGAAGCGCGGACGGGCTGGTGCTCGACGTCGGCGCCTGGTCCGCCGCGCTCGAGTACGCCGCCGATGTCGAGGCCGTGGTGGTCGGCAAGCCCTCGCCCGCCTTCTTCGGCGACGCGCTCGCCGCGATCGGCGTCGACGCGGACCACGCCGTCATGGTCGGCGACGACGCCGAGGCCGACGTCGGCGGCGCGCTTGCCGCCGGCATCCGCGGGGTCCTCGTTCGCACCGGCAAGTACCGCCCCGACGCCGCCACCGCGGCGGGCATCGAGCCGACCGCGACGATCGACTCGCTCTCGGACCTGCCGGAGCTACTGGGCTGGGGCTGAGGCCAACCTGGTCGCCGCGGGCCATGCCTGCGACCACGAGCCGGCAGCCACCCCGTCGGGGCGCACTAGCATCGCGCCGTCGGCGCCGATACCGAGCGCTCGGGCGGTGATCGCGTCGACCTGTCGCAGCTTGACAGGCGCCGGGCCGGCGGCCGCCACCGCGGTCGCTCGCGCCGCGGTCGCGGCGGGAACCGAGAGGACTGTGAAGCCTGGCCCGAGGAGATCGAGCGTCGATCTCCCGGGCTCCACCCAGACGTGGGGAATGCGCGGGCCGATGTCGACGTGGAGCTCCTCGGCGACGCTTCGAACCGAGCCGTTCGGATCGACCGACCGCCGCATGTTGTGCTCGGCGACGGGCCGGCGCTCGCGCTCGTAGGTATCCAGCAAGTCCACACCTGCCCGGCCCTCGAGCACCCAGGCGAGCTTCCAGCCGAGGTCGCGGGCGTCGCGGATCGCCGTGTTCATCCCGGTGCCGCCGCGGGGCGTGACCCGGTGCGCCGCGTCACCGACGAGGAAGACATCGCCGCCGCGAAAACGCTCCGCGATCAGCGCCTCGTAGGAGAACCTACGAACCCGCTCGATCCGCAGGTCGAGGTCGTCCGCGCCGGCCGAGACGCGGATCCGCCGCGCCATCGCCTCGGCCGTGACCTCGGCCGGGTCGATCGAGTCGGGCTCGCCGGTGAACCCGTAGGCCCAGCGATCGCCCTTGCTCACGGTGACGAAAACCCCGTCGGGCGCGGCGGGATGGGTGATCGGGTAGATGGGACGCCTCGGTCCCGCGCCGAGCAGCCTCCCGAGCGGCGCCCGGAACAGGGCGTTGGCCGCGTCCATGACGCGGCCCGGCCCGGAGAGGCCGATAGCGAGCAGGTCGCGGACCCGGCTGCGGACGCCGTCGGCGCCGATCACGTACCGCGCTTCGACGACCCTCTCGCCCGCGGGGCCCCGGATCGTCGCCCGGACCAGGCCATCGCGTTCAGCGATGCCGACGAGCTCCGTCTCCCACTCCAGTCCCCCCACCCCGGCGGTGGCGAAGTGGCGCCGGAGTATCGGCTCGACCGCGTCCTGGGTGGCCCCGAGCGGCACGCTCGGGGAGACGACTGCCGCCTGCTCGGGGGTGGGCACGCCGAGCGGGATCTCCTCGTCGGCGCTCGCCAGCGTCTCGCCCATGAGGCCGGTGAAGACGATCTCGGGAGAGGCGTCGCGAATCGCCGGCTCGAGGCCCCAGGAGCGAAACAGCTCCATCGAGCCGGTGCTGACGAGATTTGCGCGCGGCTCGGTCGAAGGCTGACGCCGGCGCTCGACCACCAGCGTCTCGATGCCGTAGCGCGAGAGGGTGATCGCGGCGACCAGGCCGGCGGGGCCGGCGCCGGCAATCAGGACAGGGACGTTCGTGGGGGTGGCTGAGGCGTTCATGCGGGCTCCGGGATCTTGGTCGTTTTCATCGGACAGCGTGTAGTTATATCGGACATACTGTCCGATGAAGTGTTAGGTTGGTCACATGGCCCCCCGCCGATACGAGCAGCGGCTTCGCGCCGACTCGGCCGCCGCAACCCGGACCGGGATCCTCGACGCGGCGTTCGATCGGATCCGGGCCAAGCCGTCGCAACCGGTCAGCATCGACGAGATCGCCCGCCTCGCAGGCGTCGCCCGCTCAACCGTCTACACCGTCTTCCGCTCGCGCGCGGGCCTCTTCGACGCGTTGGCGCTCGAGCTCCACGAGCGCGGCGGCTACGCGCGCCTGCTCGAGGCCGTGCGCCAGCCCGACCCGCGCAAGAGCCTGCGCGGTGGGATCATCGCGGGGGTCGAGATCTTCGCGTTCGACCCCGACGTCTTTCGCGCCCTCTACTCGATGGAGAAGCTCGACTCGAAGGCCGTCGGCGGCGCCATCGGCCGGATCGAGGCACGCCGGGCGGAGGGCATGGCCTGGCTCGCAGGCGAGCTCGAGAAGGCCGACGAGCTGCGCGACGGCGTGACCGCGGCGAGGGCGGCCGACGTGCTCTGGATCGCCGCGAGCTTCGACGCCTTCGACCTCCTCCACTCCGGCCGCGGGCTCGCGCCCGCGGAGATCGCCGAGATCCTGGTCGGGCAGGCCGAGAGCGCGATCTGCCGCTAGCCGCCGGTCGGCGAACCGTCAGTCCCCGCCCTCAGCAGTTCGTGAACAGGTCGGAGGGGTCGGGATTGCACGCGTCGACGCCCCCTCCCCCGACACCCCAAGTAGCAGCGGCACTGCGCGAGCAGCCTAGCGCCGGACGACCCGGGCCTCCCTCCATGGCCCGACCCTACACCCGTGGGCCGCTCCGGTGGTGCCCTTCACGCAAGGCGGTGGTCGTCGTTTACGAGGCGCGGGTGTCAGGTGTCAGGTTTCGCCGCTCCCGAGCCGCTGCAGCGCGCGATCGCGTGCGCGATGCCCGGCGCACGAGGTCGCCCCGACGGCGCGTCGAGGCGGTTCCGGGGCGAGCGGAGGCCCCGCGATCGCGGGCGCGGAGCTCACGCTGAGAGTGGCGCGCGGCCGCCGTAAGGATCCGGACGTGTCTGTCGGGCATGCATGACCTATCTCGATCCCCTCGTGGAATCTCCTGTCGCTGGAGGGAGGGGAGCGGAAAGCACCCAAAGACAGTCGCACTCATGAGGGTAGCCCACGCGGTCTCGGCCCTATACGGAGGCACGCCGCGATGGCTGCAGCGGGGTGCCGGCCACGGCACACGAGAATTCGGTCGCGGGCTTGTAGGGCACGCCCTTCTCGTCGGGCGCCTCCTCCAGAACGTCTGAGCTGATCGTCAGCCAGGCAAGCAGCCCGCCCGCCGCAGAGAGCCCGGCACATGCGAACATCGCGATTCGGAAACCATCGGCCATCTTCGCCGGGTCGTAGAAGGCGTCCCCGGTGAGGCCCGCGACCAACGGCAAGACCGCGACGGCGAGCAGGCCGGCCACGCGTGAAACGGCGTTGTTGATGCCGGAGGCGATCCCGGCACGGCGGGCGTCGGCGGCCGCCAGCACCGTCGCCGTGACCGGTGCCACCACCAGGGTCAGGCCCAGGCCGAAGACGATCACCGCCGGCAACACGCTCGATACGTAGCTGTCGCCGGGATCGATCCGGGTCATCAATATGAGGCCGGCAGCGATCACAAGCGGGCCCACGGTGAGCGGGATCCTGGCCCCGATCCTCTGAGCAAGCGCACCGGAGCGAGCCGAGAGCAGCAGCATCAAGATCGTGACTGGCAGGGACGCCGCGCCAGCGGCGATCGCTGAATAGCCGAGCGAGATCTGGAGGAACGCGACGAGCAGGAAGAAGACGCCGCCGAGCGCCGCATAGACGACGAAGGTGACTAGATTGGCGGCGCTGAACTGGCGGGAGGCAAACATCTCGAGAGGCATCATCGGGTTCGAGCTGCGCCGCTCGGCCACGATGAAGGCGATCAGCGCCGCCACACCGCCGATCGCCGCCACCAGGATCAGGGTGGAGGCGCCCTGGCCAGGGGCCTCGATCAGGGCATACGTCGTTCCCGCAAGGCCGAGCGCCGCGAGGATCGCCCCCCTGAAGTCCAGATGCCCACTCGTGGTGGGGTCGCGGGTCTCGGGAACATGCCTGCCGGCCATCACCATCACGAAGATCCCGAGCGGGAGGTTGATCAGGAAGATCGCCCGCCAGGAAACGGCGTCGACCAGATAGCCGCCGAGGAGCGGGCCCAGCGCCGTCGCGACCCCTCCCAGGCCCGACCAGGCGCCGATCGCGCGTGCCCGATCGCCGGGGCGGAAGCTGGCCTCGATCATCGCCAGGCTCCCTGGAGTCAGGAGGGCGCCGCCCACACCCTGCAGCAGCCTCGCCGCAACGAGCATCTCCGCATTCGGCGCGATCGCGCACAGCAGGGAGGCGAACGTGAACAGTCCGATCCCGAGGACGAAGATGCGGCGACGTCCATAACGGTCACCGAGCGAGCCGCCGAGCAAGATCAGGGAGGCGAGCGTCAGCAGGTACCCGTTGAGGATCCACTGCAGGGAGCTCGTGGAGGCGCCCAGATCGCGGCCGATCTCGGGGAGGGCGACGTTGACGACGGTGCCGTCGAGAAACGCCAGGCCGGAACCCAACACGGCAACGGCGAGGACCCAATGCCCGGCGTTGCTCTTTAGCGCCAGCCCGTCGCCGCTCGGGGACATCGGCGGCGGGCTCAGATCAGGTCCTCAACCGCCGTGCCGTGGCGTCGATCGGCAGCCTCCCGAGCTACTTGACCACGCGGATCAGCTTCTTGTTCACGAACTCCTCGATGCCGTACTTGCCAAGCTCGCGGCCGAAGCCGGATCGCTTGACGCCGCCGAACGGCAGCTCGGCGCCGTCGAGGCCCACGCCGTTCACGTAGACCATCCCGGTGTCGAGGCCGTCCGCCACGCGCTGGGCCTGTTCCGGATCGTTCGAGAAGACGTACGAGCCGAGCCCGAACGGTGTGTCGTTGGCCACCTCGATCGCTTCCTCCTCGGAACTGACCCGGTACACGCTCGCGACCGGACCGAAGAACTCCTCCCGGTAGGCATCGTTCTCTGACGTGATCCCGGTGAGCACGGTGCTGGGGAAGAAGTTGCCATTCCTCTCACCGCCCACGGCCACCTCGGCGCCCGCGGCGACGGCACGCTCAACCTGATCCTCCAGCGTCTTCGCGGCGTCGTCGGACGACAGCGGCCCCATCTCGGCGTCGTCGGACGCGGGGTCGGACGGCTCGGCCGCGGCCATCTTCGCCTTGAACTTCTCGAGGAAGTCGTCGTAGATGTCGTCGGCGACGATGAACCGCTTCGCGGCGTTGCACGACTGGCCGGTGTTGTCGAGGCGGCCTGCGACGGCGGCGTCCACGGCCTCGTCCAGGTCGTCGGCCCCGAGGAGCACGAACGGATCCGAGCCACCGAGCTCCAGGACAACCTTCTTCAGGTTGCGGCCGGCGATCTCCGCAACCGCGGCGCCCGCGCGCTCGGAGCCGGTCAGGGAAACGCCGCGGACCCGCGGATCCTCGATCACCGTCTCGATCTGGTCGTTGGTGGCGAGGATGGTCTGGTAGGCGCCGGCGGGGAAGCCCGCGTCGTCGTGCATCTTCTGGATCGCCGCTGCCGACTCCGGGCACTGGTGCGCCGGCTTCAGCAGGATCGGGTTGCCCACGACCAGGTTCGGCCCGGCGAACCGGGCCACCTGGTAGTAGGGGAAGTTCCAGGGCATGATCCCCAGCAGGGGGCCGACCGAGGAGCGCCGGATCAGCGCCGTGCCATCACCCGCGAGCAGCTCGATCGGCTCGTCTGCGAGGAGATCCTCGCCGTTGTCGGCGTAGAACCCGTAGATGTCGGCGCAGAAGTCCACCTCGCCGAGGGCCTGCTCCTTCGGCTTGCCCATCTCCCGGATGATGATGTCGGCCAGCTCCTCACGCCGCTCGGTGTGGAAGTCGGCCACCTTCTTGACCATGGCGGCACGCTCGGAGACGGACGTCTTCAAGGCCCAGTTGCGGTGAGCGTCCTCCGCGGCCGTGATCGCCGCCTGGAGGTCGTCGTCGGAGATCTGCGGGTACTCCTCGACCGTCTCGCCGTTTGCAGGGTTGATCACTGCGTACTTGCTCATCTCGCTCCACTCCTCATCCGTGTGGTGGCTTCTCGCTTCTTGCCCGATCCTCGATCCCAGGCTACTCACTCGTAGCCATCCGGGCATGATGCCAGCGGTATGGCGAAGGACGCGGTGGTGGTCGAGGCCGACGGGCGCGAGGTGCGGGTGTCGAGCCCGGACCGGGTGATCTTCCCCGCCACGAAGCGCACCGGCGACATCACGAAGCTTCAGGTCGCCGAGTACTACGTGGCGGTCGGGGATGGCATCCTGCGCGCGCTGCGCGAGCGGCCGACGACGCTCGAGCGCTGGCCGAAGGGAGTCCACGAGGGGATGACCATCTCCACGAGAGAGGGCCACAAGGGCGACGCCTTCTACCAGAAGCGGATTCCGAAGGGGGCGCCCGACTGGGTCGAGACCGCCCGCATCGAGTTCCCCTCAGGCCGCCACGCGGACGAGGTCTGCCCGACCGAGCTGGGCGTCGTCGCCTGGTGCGCTCACATGGGCACGCTCACCTTTCATCCCTGGCCCGTCCGCCGCGCGGACGTCGATCACCCCGACGAGCTGCGGATCGACCTCGACCCCCAGCCCGGCACCGACTTCGACGACGCCGTCGAGGTCGCGGGCGAGGCGCGCGAGCTCCTGGGCGAGCTCGACATCACCGGCTTCCCCAAGACGTCGGGCGGGCGCGGGATCCACATCTACGTGCGGATCGAGCCGCGGTGGACGTTCGCCGACGTCCGCCACTCCGCGATCGCGTTCGGCCGCGAGCTCGAGCGGCGGATGCCCGGCCGCGTGACGACCAAGTGGTGGAAGGAGGAGCGCGGCGAGAAGGTCTTCGTCGACTACAACCAAAACGCGCGCGACAGGACGATCGCCTCCCCCTACAGCGTCCGCCCGAAGCCCGGCGCCCCGGTCTCGGCCCCGCTCCTGTGGGACGAGCTGCCCGAGGTCCAGCCGGAGGACTTCAACCTCGAGACCATGCCGCCCCGCTTCGCCGACGTCGGCGACCGCTTCGCGGAGATCGACGACAAGCTCCACTCGCTCGAGGTCCTGCTCGAGATGTACGAGCGCGACGAGGCAGAGGGGGAGGGCGACATGCCCTACCCGCCCGACTACCCGAAGATGCCGGGCGAGCCGAAGCGCGTCCAGCCCTCGCGCGATCGCGACCGCAAGAAGAAAAAGGCCTAAAGGGCTCGATAGACAGGACGGCCCGAAGCGTGAAAGACGGCTTACCGTCCTCGACTCGAGGCCAATCTGAACGGCCCAGGACGGAGCATCGCCGCACCGCCCCTGCTGCCCGCTGGGCAAATAGCGGGATGGGTTGCCCAGCGGCGCTAGCTGCGCTCTGGCACCACGCCCGGCCCCCCGCCACCCGCCTACTCGCAGTTGGAGAGCTTGTCCTTGCCTGGGCCGCCATTGCACGCGTCCTTGCCCCTGCCACCGTTCAACGCGTCATCTCCATCTGCGCCGGAGAGCCGGTCCTTCCCGTTTCCGCCTCTGACGCGGTCGCTGCCGGCGCCGGCACACACCCGATCGGCTCCGCCGTTTCCCTTCAGCGTGTCCTTGCCAGCGCCGCCGATGATTACGTTGTCGAACGAGTTCCCTTTGATCACATCGGCCAGCTGGGTGCCGATGAAGGCGCCCTGGCCAATCAGCGCGCCCCGGCACTTCGCTCGCTCGTAGGCGCCGGCGTCGCAGCCGGCGCCGCCCGGGCGTGGCGCCCCGCGCTGGTCGCCGAAGAGCGGCAGGCCTTGGACGTTGACGCAGTCATCGGCGGGCATCAGGTTGATTGCCTCGCTCGCGGGATCGAGAGGCTGGGTATCCGTGGGGCCGCCGTTGTCGTCGAGCGGGCCGAGCAGAGGGTCGGTGTTGAATAGGCTCGTGCCATCGGCGGCCAGGCAGGTGTTGCCGGCGTCGACGTTATATCCGTCGCTCGTGATCGCCGAGCTGGGGAGGCTGCATTCAGCGGCGCCGCCCTCGCTGAGGATCGTCCCCCGCAGGGTGACGGCGCTCCCGGCCTGCCCGGAATCGGAATACCGGATGGCCTTCCCCAATGAGGCCGAGTTTCCGGCGATCGTGGCGTTGGATACGGTCGTCACGCCCCGGCTGATCCTGAGTCCGCCCCCCTGGCCGGAGCCGACCGTGTTCGCGCCGAAGGTGGAGTTGACGATGGTCATCGTGTTGTCGGCGGTGCCGTCGTCGAACGCGACCCCTCCGCCGCCGCTGCCAGCGCTGTTGCCGCCGGTGGTGGAGTTCCCCTTGATGACGCTGCCGCCGATCACGACGTTGGCGTTGCTGGCTGCGATCCCGCCGCCCTGCGGGAAGTCCAGGGCGTTCTGGACCACGATCGAGTTCGCCTGAACCGAGGAGTTGATGATGCTAAGCGAGCCGGTGAAGAGCTGCGCGATGCCACCGCCGAAGGACGCCGCCCCGGCCCCTGGATTTTCGGCGACCACCAGTGAGTTGCCGCTGATGATGCTGCCGCTGATCGTGGTCGCGCCCCTCGTTGTTATCCCGCCGCCGTGGGTCGCGCTGTCCACGGTCGCGACGTTGGCCGCGACGACACTGTCGGTGATCGTCAGGTCGAAGAAGGCGTTGATCGCGGCCCCGGTGCTGTCGGCCTCGTTGCTGAGGACGTCCGCGCGCGTCAGGGTCAGCCCGCTCGTCCCGCCGAACCCCGAGCGGATGCCGCCCCCGCCCCCGCCGTCGTTCGCCTCGCCGTCGCGCACGGTCAGATCCTCGAGCGCGAGGGCCCCCGAGCGGTGATCGATCACGCGGTCGGCACCGTCGGCGTCGATCACCGTCTCCGTCTGCCCGTCACCGCGGATCGTCAGCCCGCCCGTCCCGGCGGTGATGTCGAGGTCGCCGGTGGCGTTGGTGTCGTCGCCCGATCCGTTCACGTCGTAGAACGCCGCCGGCGCGGGGTCGGGCAGCAGGATCGTGTCCGGTCCGGTGCCGGCATCGTGGTCGCAGTCGTCGGCGCTGCCCACGTCGGCGTTCGTGTTCGTCGCCGTGATGGCCTCGCGCAGCGAGCACTCGCCGTCGTCGGCGACGGTATCGGCGGCGATCGTCACGTCGATGCTCGCCCCGGAGGCGCCAGACGGCACCGACGCGATCAGGGCCGCCACCCCCATGATCACCCAGGACTTCCTCGCTACACCCAGAATTGCCGGACCCCCTTTTTCCAGCCAGCCGTGCGGTACCCCGACCTTACTCCCTAGGGCGCCGGGCGAGAGGCGCGGAACCACCCCGCTCAGGGGCAGTTGGTCAGGACCGGGTCAGCCCGAGCTGACTTTGCACGGCTTTGAGAACTCGGAGGTGCTCTGGTTCAGGTTCGTCGCCGTCGCGGTGATGAACCGGCCCGGCTTGACCTTCTTCATGGGCTCGAACCCGAAGGTCACGTCGCCCCCGGCGTCGGCCTCCACCACCTTCGTCCCGATCGGCTTGCTTCCCTGACGCTCCTTCGCCTTGTTCGAGAAGAACTCCACCGTGAACGACTGCCCCGGGGTGCTGTTCAGCTCGCCGCGCACCTTGGTGCCGCTTGGCTTCATGCGTGCGGACTCGAGGACCGGGAAGTTCTGGAGCTCGTTCGGGCCGACGTCGTGATCGTCCTCGTCGTTGGGGGTCACCCCGTCCTCGCTCAGGTCGATGCCGAGCTCGCCGTTCCCGAAGATGCGGTTGTTCGTGATCGGCATCCCGCTGATCTGGTTGAACATCACGATCCCGCTCTCGCCGTTGTGGGCGATCACGTTGGCCCGTCGCAGACGTTGGGGCCGTCGGCGAGGGCCGCGTCGGAGGCGTCGCCGGTCTCGGTGACCGTGAACGTGTTGAGGATGGGGCTGCCGGCGAGCGCGGTCGGGGCCCAGGCGAGCGCGAGGGCCATGGCGGCCACTGCCGGTGCGAGGATCCTGCTGCCGATGAGACGGGCGGCTAAACGGCGCACAGCGACGCCCCGCAACCCCGAGGCAATCCGTGCCCGTTTGATCGATCCCCACATCCAGTCCCTGGCGGGAGTGTAAGTCACCCGCGCCGAGCCACCAGCTCTGCCATGTGACCTTCGGGTTCGTAGATTTGGCGGTTGAGCCTGAGACCGAAGGTCATCCGGATTCCGCGAGGGATACCTCCTCCGAACTCGCGGTGCCCTGGTCAGCCGGGCGGACAAACGGATACGAAGTCCTGCTCGGGCACGATCTCCTCCCACTGCTCGGGGGTCAGGCCGCCGCCGGTGATGCCGCAGGCGCGGCCCCTCCAAGCGGCGGCGTCAACCTCCCAACGGAACGCCTTTCCGTTCTCGTAGACCGCGTAGAGGTGCTCGCCATCGGGGGCGAATCGTGCAGTCACCCACGCGTCGACCGGGCCTGGCAGCGCCGTGCCGATCGGTTCCTGCGACTCCACATCCCACAGCGCGACGGTGCCGTCCTCGTTGGACGCGGCGAGCGTCCGGCTATCCGGGGAGAAGGCGACCCCGAGCACGAACCGATGATCGATGGGAAGCGGGGAACCCACCTGTCGCCAGTCGTCGGTTGCCCAGACCAACGCCGTACCGTCGACGTGGCCACTTGCCAGCAGCCTGCCGTCCGGTGAGAAGCCGACCGAACGGACCTCGGCTTCGGTGCGGAGCCTCGTGATCCGCTCGCCGCTCTCCACGTCGAGGACCTCGACACCGTCGGGCCCGGGATTGTTGTAGCCGAACGGGACCGCGACCTGCGAGCCGTCGGCGCTGAAGTCGATCCCGATCGCGAACGGCGGGAGGCGGACGGGCGGGTGGATCGGCTCCCTCTCGTCGAGATCCCAGATCCGCAGCTCCCCCGCGATGCTGGCGGCGGCGAGCAGATTCCCGGGACCGAACGCGAGCGCCCCCTGAATCGTGGCTTCGTAGCAGGTCGGGATCCGGAAGGTAGACCGCGGATCAGCGCAGGGGCCCTCAGGCGGAGCGTCAAGCAGGGGGCCGATCCGTCGCCCCGACCGCGCATCCCAGATCCCGATCAGGCCGCGAGCCCCGCCCACCGCCAACCGCCGCCCATCGGCGGCGAAGGCGATCGCGGGCGCCGGCGTGTCCTCGAACGCCACGAAGGTCTCTCGCCGTCGCAGCGTCTGGGCATCGATCAAATCCACCCTGCCGTCGAGTCGCCCCACCGCAAGCGTGTCCCCATCGGGACTGAGCGCGACGGCGGGCGGGTAGGCGTCCTCGGGGATGGTGCGAAGGCCGGTGCGGAAGGGGCTCTGGAGGCGGCGGTCGCCGGCTAAGTCCCAGACCATCACGGTCGAGTCGGCCGCCGTCGTGTAGAGGGTGCGGCCGTCGGGGCTGAAGGCCTGGCGCAATCCCTCTCCAGAGTGCCCCTTCAACGTCTCGATCTTGACTGCCCGCCTCACGTCCCACAGGTTCACGATCCCGTTATCGCCGAAGGTCCCCAGGATCCTTCCGTCGGGACTGAAGCTCCCGACCTCCTCGTCCGAATCCGGGCCTCTGGGCTTGGTCAGCGTCCGCACCCGTCCCGAGGCGAGGTCGAGCAGGCGGAGCCTGCCGTCGGTGTCCTCGATCGCGAGCGTGCCGCCGTCGGGGCTGATCCCCGTGAAGGCGCCGATCGGATAGCGGCGAACGACACGGAGCGTCTCCGCGTCGATTGCGTAGGTTGCGCGATCGCTCGAAGCGAACAGGCGCCCGTCCGGGCTCATCAGCGGCTCGATGCTGACGGACTGGTTCGCGACGCGGACGGGCGGGCCCAGTGGCGCGGCGCTGCCGGCGTCGTACCGGCGCATGAACAGCGGCAGCGACCGGTTGACGTCGCCGCCGGAGTAGGTCACGACCAGGCTCCGGCCGTCCGGGGCATAGGCCGCCGTCTGGAAGTACTGCAGTCCCGGCTCGGGGGCGGCGGGGTGGCGGCCCAGCGATGCGGAGCTACGCACCCGTGCCGTGTCGGCGTCGAGGATGGCGAGGTATCCCTCAAACAGCTCCGCCCCCTGTCCGCCGGCGATCGCTAGCGAGTCGCCGTCGGGATCGAAGGCGACCGACCACACGTCGCCAGGCGCCTCGTGATCGCCGACCAGCTCTCGCGTTTCGGTGTCGAACAGCCGCACGGTCCCGTCCCTCTCACCGACCGCGAGCGTCCGTCCATCGGGACTGAGAGCGCTCGAGCTGAGGTCGCCTCCGACGTTCAGGACCCCCAGCGCCGCGGGGTTGCGCAGGAGGGTCGAAAGCAGGTTCGAGCGGGTGGTCACCGAGTCGTCGAGGGCGACGCCGGCGTTGGCCAGATGGAGCGCGTCAGCGAACCGATTTTCGTTCAGCGCCTCGGCCCCAAGCCGCTCGGCGTCGGCAACTGTGGCGGCCTCCTGCGCGCCCTGGCGCTCGGAGATCGCGATCACGCCTGCGACGACCGCGCCCGCGAGCAGGATGCCGACGCCGGCGAGCAGCGCGCGCAGGCGCTGATTCGCGCGGCGTTGGCGCTCGGCCTCGCGCGCGCTGGCCGCGCGGCTCTCGTCGAGGAACTCGCGTTCGAGCTCGTTCAGCTCCGGCTCGTGCTCGGCACCCCAGTCGAGCGCCGCGGCGAGCCGGGCACCGCGGTAAAGCTCGGCGGGATCGCGCCCGGAGTCGCGCCACTCGCGGGCGGCGCCGATCAAATGAAGATGGAGGCGTCGGCCCTCGGCATCCTCCTCGAGCCACGATCGCAGCCGCGGCCACTCGCTGAGGAGGGCCTCGTGGGCGACCTCGACCGCACCCTCATCGACGGTCAAGAGGCGGCTCTCGGTGAACACGGCGAGTGCTCGCTCGCCGTCCTCGTCGCGCTCGAGCTCGAGCTCATCGAGCGGGACGCGGCGGCGGACGAATGCCGCCGCATCGTCGTCGTCGCCGGCGAGCCGCAGCAGCAGCGGGCGCGCCCGCTGCCGCTCGTCGCCGCTCAGGCGCTCGTAGGCACCCTCGGCCAGGCGCGCAACGGCCCCGTCGACACCGCCGCTGCGGTCGTACGCACGGTGGCGAAGGGTGCGGCCTTCACGCCGCTGCCAAAGCTCCAGCAGAGCGGCGGAGAGGAGCGGCAGGCCGCCGGGCTCTCCGGCGACGTCGCCGACAAGCGCCTTGGTGAGTCGCGGCTCGACTCGCAGCCCCGCCCGCCGCGCGGGCAGCTCGATCGCCCGCCGCAGCTCGTCGCGGCGCATCGGCCCGACCAAGACCTGGTTGGCGCTCACCAGCGTCGAGAGCTCCGCGTGCTCGGCGCAGCGACCGTAGAAGTCGGCGCGGAGCGCGAGCACCACGACGAGGCGCTCGTCCGGGTCCGCCGCGCCCTCGACCAGGGCGTCGAGGAACGCCACGCGGTCGGCCTCGTCGCGGCAGGCGGCGAAGGCCTCCTCGAACTGGTCCACGACGAGCAGCAGCCGCTCGCCGTCGGGCAGGCGCTCGAGCGCGTCGGCGATCCACGGGGCGGCGTCCTGTGCCCCCGTTTCCGGCACCGCCTGCTGGAGGGTGCGAGAGAGCTCGGCGAAGGGGCGTTCGCCCGGCCGCATGACCGCCTGCCGCCAGCGCTCGGCGCCGGGGACGACGCCGGCGGCGAGCGCCGGCAGGAGCCCGGCGCGCACCGCCGAGGACTTGCCGCTCCCAGAGGGGCCGATGACTGCGAGGAGGCTGGAGCCCACGAGCCGGGCGACGAGCTCGGCGGTAAGCCGTTCGCGGCCGAAGAAGTACTCGGCGTGGGCGGCGTCGAATGGTGCGAGACCGCGGAACGGGCAGATCTCGGGCTCGGACGGATCGGGCGGCTCCGAGACCGCGTAGAGCCGGGCGCGCTCGCCAGCGGCCTGAAGATCGACGACGCCGCCCGCGACCGCGGCCTGGGTCGCGCGGAGCCCGGTCCGATCACCCGCCGCCCGTTCCGTGGTTGCGGCGAGCCGCGCGGCGGCCTCGGTCCGAGCCCACTCCCCGGCCGCGCGGTGAATGCGAAGGGGCACCCCCTCGCTCTCTACGACGAGGGTGCTCAGAGGCATCGCGGCGTCCTCCGCCGCGCTGTACAGGGCGGCGATCTCCGCCGTCGCCGCCTCGCCGAGCGGATCGAGGCGGAGGCGCTGAGCGGCACCGCGTTCGAGCAGGGACGCGAAGGCGGGCGGGCCCTGCTCATCGTGATGCAGGACGCAGATCAAGAGCGGCCCGCGCGCGGGCTCGCGCGCGAGCCTGGCGGCGGCCTCGAGCACCGCCGGCGGCGCGTCGTCGGCGGAGTCGACCACGAGCAGCGTCGGTCGCTGGCCCTTCCCTGCCTCGGCGACGGTCGCCAGCGCGGCCTCCGAGACCTGGCCCCGGCCGGCGTAGAAGACCGCAGCGCCCTCGCGCTGGAGCTCACGCGCGAGCTCGGCCACGAGTCGCGTCTTGCCGATCCCGGCAGGCCCCCAGACGAGACCACAGACGACACCGCCTCCGCCTGCCTCTTCCCAGCGCTTGCGCAGCCAGCGGAGCTCTCGCTCGCGCCCGGCGAGGAGCGGCGAGCCGCCCTCGAGCTGCACCGGCAGCTCCATGATCGACGGCGGGGCATCGAGGCTCGGGTCCTGGGCGAGGACGGCCGCCTGCAGACTTTGGAGCTCCGGCCCGGGCTCGATCCCGATCTGCTCGATCAGGGTCGCGCGCGCTTCGCGATATGCCTCCAGCGCGTCCGCCTGACGGCCGGCACGGTAGAGGGCGAGCATGCGCTGGGCATGCAGGCGCTCGCGCAGTGGCTCCTCGGCGATCAGCTCCTCGAGTTGGGCTGTCACCTCGTCGTGGCGCCCGGCGGCGAGCTCGGCGTCGATTGCAAGCTCGAGTGCGCGAAGGTGAAGCTCCTCGAGCCTGCCGATCTCGGGTGCGGCAAACGGCTCGGAGGCGACGTCAGCAAGCGGGGCGCCGCGCCAGAGCTGGAGCGCGGCCCTCGCCGAGCCATTCGCCCCGGCGGCGCTCGGCGACTCCCGGGAAGCATCCTGGACCAGCCGCTCGAAGCGCAAGGCGTCGACCGATGCCCCGGGCAGACGGAGCTCATAGCCGCGTCCGCGGGTGATGATCTCCGCCCCCGTGTCGCCGTCGGCGAGCGTCTTGCGCAACCTGGAGACGTACAGCTGGAGGTTCTTGGCGGCACTTGGCGGGGGGTCCTCCCCCCAGAGGCCATCGATCAGCTCGTCGCCGCTCAGCGTCGCGTTTGCATGCAGCGCGAGCATGGCGACGACGCTGCGCTGCTTGCTTCCCCCGAGGGAGAGCGTTTGGCCGTCGACGAGCGCCTCGACGGACCCAAGAAGGCGCACTTCCAAGTTCATGGCGAACCTGCTGGGCCGAACGTACCCGCGGGCTCCTGGCGAGTCAAGCCCGCCCGGGGAGGAGGGCTACTTCTCATGCTGCGCTCCGATCGGAAGAACACGATGGGCGCGGAGCCCGAGCGTCGCTCATGCCTCCGCGCCCATCGTCCTGATGCTTGGCGTTCGGGATCGCCCTCAGCCCGTTGCGGCGGACGGCGTGACGGTGCGCCGGCGGACCGTCAGCAGCGCAGCGGCGCCGAGCGCGGCCAGAGCCAGCGCGGCCCCGGCCCCCACCAGGGCACTGCCCCAGTCGAATCCGTCGCCTGAGTCCGTCGAGCCAGACACGAGGGTCGGCGTGTTGGTCGGCCCGCCGCTGATCGCGTTGAGCGACGAGTAGCCCGAGCTCACGCCCTGCGAGCCGCTGGGCTCGCTCGCCGGCGGGGCGATCGAGTTGACGGATTGGTAGTCAGAGCCCCCAGCGGCCTGACTCGACTCCCCCGAGTCACCGCTGATCGCGTTGACGGACGAGTAGTCGGGACTCTCGAACCCCGCGTTCGCGGTGGCCGGGATCGCCAGTGCGCAGATTCCAAGCGCAATGATGGTGTGTGCCCTCATGGTGGGCCTCCTTTACCTCGTGGCCTCGAACCTGGTCTCCCCGTGGGATGAGGCTCGCTGCCGGTCATCAGCGCGGAGGCTCCAACGGGGCGGTATACGGACGGTATGCACGATCGATGCGAGGTCGTTAACCCGATGCCAGGAAGCGTGCGATGGTCTCTCTAGGCGGGAGCGCGCGATCGGCTGACGCGCCGAACTCGGGCCGATCGGAGCGGATCGCCCAGAGACCGACACTGCAAGCGGCATTCAGGCCTCAAGGCCAGCGCGCCCGACTGGACTCGAACCAGTGACCTTCGGTTTCGTAGACCGACGCTCTATCCAACTGAGCTACGGGCGCGGGTCGGGCTCGTTGCCCGGCGGGTGATTGTAGGCGCGACGGGCCGAGGCCGCTAGCGGCCGGGCTCGCCCCCGAAGTAGGCGCCGAGGTCGACTCCCTGGCGCGCGACCGCCTCGAGGATCTCCTGCTGCATCGCGGGCAGCCGGGTAGCGTCGATCTGGCTGTCGAGGTCGGCCGCGGCGTCGATCCCGTGGCGGTCCATGATCGCGAGGATCTCCTCTCGCAGGTTCCCGCCGCCGGACAGGTCGAGCTCCTGCGGCTCGCCGACGTGGACCTGGACCGTCCCCTCGCGCGCGGACTGAGCGATCATCCGGCCGAGCTGGCCGAGCTGGCCGAGGTCGATGCCGGCGGTTTCGAGCGCCTCCGTGCCCTCCGTTCCGGCCGCGGGCTCGCTGGGCGTCAGCGGGGCTGCCGACCTCGATGGCTCGGCCGTCAACTCGAGTCCGGCGACCGCGCTCTCGCGCTCGCGACGGCGCCGGAAGTAGTCGAAAAGACCCACGCGGCGATGCTACCCCGCCCCCCACCGCGCGGATAAACCCCAACGTCCGATCTTTCGACGGTTGGATAACCCATGTCAAGCGGATCGCGTCTACTCTGCGCGAAACCGCAGACGGAGAAGGCTCAGTCGGCGTGCCCCACGTGGGGCACGCCGCGCGCTAGGAGGCAAACCGACAGATGAAGATCCGTGAGAAGAACGTGCAGGCCGCGCAGTGGACGTCCAACGGGGCGGCCATGGGAGCGACCGATTTCACCCGCGACGACTACCCCTTCGGGGTCAACGTCTTCTCCCCGGCGGTGCAGAAGGATCGCCTCTCGAAGGACACCTACACCAAGCTCCAGGAAACGCTGGCGACGGGCGCGTCGCTCGATCCCTCGCTGGCCGTCGAGGTGGCCGAGGCGATGAAGGAGTGGGCGCTCGAACGCGGCGCCACCCACTACACCCACATGTTCCAGCCGCTGACCGGGCTGACGGCCGAGAAGCACGACTCGTTCTTCGACCCCACGGGCGACGGCAAGGCGATCGCCAAGTTCAAGGGCTCCGAGCTGATCCAGGGCGAGCCCGACGCCTCCTCCTTCCCCACCGGCGGCATTCGCGCCACCTTCGAGGCCCGCGGCTACACGGCCTGGGACCCCACCAGCCCGGCGTTCATCCTGGAGAACCCGAACGGGGCGCTGCTGTGCATCCCGACGGCGTTCGCGTCCTGGACGGGCGAGGCGCTCGACGCCAAGATCCCGCTGCTGCGCTCGATGGATGCGCTCTCGAAGTCGGCGGTCCGCGCCCTGCGCCTGCTGGGCGACGACGAGTCCGACCGCGTCTTCACCACGGTCGGCCCCGAACAGGAGTACTTCCTGATCGACGAGCAGTACTACTACGAGCGCCCCGACCTCGTGACCACCGGCCGCACCCTGTTCGGCGCCCTGCCGCCCAAGGGCCACGAGCTCGACGACCACTACTTCGGGTCGATCCCCGAGCGCATCCTCGCCTGCATGCTCGACGCCGAGACCGAGATGGCGAAGCTCGGCATCCCGGTGAAGACGCGCCACAACGAGGTCGCCCCCGGCCAGTACGAGATCGCCCCCGTGTTCGAGAACTCGAACGTCGGCTCAGATCACCAGCAGCTGACGATGCAGGTGATGCAGAACGTCGCCCGCAGGTACGGGCTGATCTGCCTGCTCCACGAGAAGCCGTTCGCCGGCGTCAACGGGTCGGGCAAGCACAACAACTGGTCGATGAGCACCGACACCGGGCACAACCTGATGGACCCCGGCGACACGCCCGCGGAGAACGCCAGCTTCATGTTCTTCTGCGCCGCCGTGATCCAGGCCGTCAACAAGCACCAGGGCCTCCTGCGGGCCTCGGTCGCCAACATCGGCCAGGACCACCGCCTGGGAGCCAACGAGGCGCCGCCGGCGATCATCTCGATCTTCCTGGGCGCGGAGCTGGAGAAGGCGTTCGACTCGATCGCCACCGGGGGCGACGGCAAGACCGCCTCGACGACCCTGGACCTCGGCTCGCCGGTGCTGCCCGAGCTGCCGATGCACGGCGGCGACCGCAACCGCACCTCGCCGTTTGCCTTCACCGGCAACAAGTTCGAGTTCCGTGCCCTGGGGTCGAGCATGTCGCTCGCGTTCCCGAACACGGTGCTGAACACGATCGTCGCCGAGGCGATCGACGAGCTGGCCGACAAGGTCGAGGGCGGGACCGACGTGGGGAAGGTCGTCGGCGAGAGCTACTCGCGTAACAAGGGGATCCTGTTCGGCGGCGACAACTACGACGATGCCTGGCACGCCGAGGCCGAGAGCCGCGGGCTGAAGAACCTGAAGACGACACCCGATGCCCTGCCCGAGGTGCTGGCCGACACGACGGTGGCCGCCTTCGGCGAGTACGGCGTGCTCTCGCAGCGCGAGCTCGAGTCCCGATTCGAAGTGTGGGTCGAGCAGTACGTGATTCGCGCCAACATCGAGGCCGAGACCGCGGCCCGGATCGCCCGCACGATGCTGCTGCCGGCGGCGCTTCGCCACCTGAAGCTGATCGAGGAGGCGGGCATGGAGAAGCTGTCGGCGAACACGCGGGCGCTGAGCGAGGAGTTCGTCGAGGCGATCCGCAGGCTCGACGACGCCAACCAGTACCCGGACGGCGTCGAGGGCCTGGAGCTGGCCGAGTTCGCCCGCGACAGCCAGCTGGCGGCGATGGCGGAGGTCCGCGAGGTCGCCGACAAGCTGGAGAAGGTCGTGACCGACGACCTCTGGCCGCTGCCCAAGTACTCCGAGATCCTGTTCATCCGCTAGGCGCACTCACAGCGCTATAGGCTCGCCCCTCGGCTGAGACGTCGAGGGAGGAGCAAGGGAATGCGCTGTGACGTGGTCGTTGTCGGAGCCGGGCTCGCCGGCCTCTCGGCGGCGCGGGATCTGGCCGCGGGCGGGACGGACGTCGTCGTAGTCGAGGCGCGCGGCCGCCCCGGTGGCCGCGTCGAGCAGACCCAGCTGCCGGACGGGCGGCTGGTGCAGCTCGGCGGCGAGCTCGTCGGTGAGTTCCACACCGCCTACCGGGGGTTGGCCGATGAGCTCGGGCTGACGGTCATCCCGGGGTTCGGCAACGAGCCGTCGCGGGGCGAGGACGTCTACCTGCTTCGCGAGGAGCGGGTGGTGGGTGAGGGCTTGTCATGGCTGAGCGACGCCGATCGCGCCAGCTACGACGCCGCCGAGGCCGAGTTCGCGAAGCTCGCCGCGTCGGTCGACCCCGACGATCCCTGGTCGCACCCGGAGGCCGATCGCCTTGATCGGATCTCGGTCGGCGCCTGGATGCGCTCGGTCGGCGCGACGCCGAGCGCGGTCCGCGCCCGCAAGCTCGCGATGCTCTCGCTCTCGGCCGAATCGGTGGAGCGCACCTCGCTGCTGGCGGACCTGCGAAAGGAGGCCGCCGCCGGCGCCAACGGCTTCTACAACTACATGGTCTGGGAGTCGGGGATCCTCGAGGAGGGCTCGGCGACGCTGGCGCTGCGAATGGCGGCGGAGCTGGAGGGCCGGATCCACTATGCGACGCCGGTCACGCGCATCGAGGTCGCCGGCTCGGGGTGTGCGGTGGAGACCGCGACCGGGGAGCGCGTGCGCTGCGACGCCGTCGTCAGCGCGATCCCCGTCGGGCCGCTGCGCCGGATCGCGATCGAGGGCGTATCGGCCGAGCGGCTCGGTTCGCTCGACCGCCAGCGCCACGCTCTCGCCGCCAAGGCCGTCTTCTCCTACCCGAACTCGTTCTGGGAGCGAAACGGCCTCAGCGGCGAGGCCTACATGGAGGAGAAGATGATCGGGGGCACCTGGCCCCAGCGCGAGGGCATCATGTCGACGCTGGTCCCGCCGGAGCGGATGGCCGCCTTCCTCACCACCTCGCCCCGCACGATCGAAGAGGAGCTGACCGGGGAGCTGGTCGCCGCGTTCGGGGAGGAGGCAAGCGATCCGATCGCCTTCCACATCCGCCGCTGGGGCGTCGACCCGTGGACCCTGGGCTACATCACCGGCTGGCGCCCCGGCGACGTGATGGCCGTCGGCCCGCTCCACGGCACCCACGAGCCGCCGTTCTACGTCTGCGGCTCCGACCAATGGGTCTGCGGCTACATGGAGGGCGCGGTTCGGACCGGCCGCAGCGCCGCCGCGGAGGCGCTGGGCACCTAGGCGTCCTCGGGCCCGCGGCCGATTGGCATAGGCTCGCCACCGGCTTGAACGAGCTGGAACGGCTCTCCGCCTCGGACATGTCTTCGCTCCTCGCCGAGCGGGGCCCGATCCACGTGCACGTCGGCGGGACGATCGTGGTCGACGGCAAGCCGCCGCCGTTCGAGGAGCTGCTCGAGCACGTCAGCCAGCGCCTGGCGCTGGTGCCGCGCTTCCGCCAGAAAGTCACGAAGACGCCGCTCGGCCTGTCCAACCCGGTCTGGGCCGACGACGCCGAGTTCGACCTGCGTTGGCACGTGCGCCACGTGGCGCTCCCCGCCCCCGGCTCGGATGCGCAGCTTCGCGAGCTGGTCGGCCGGGTGATGTCGCAGCCGCTGGACTTCGCCCGGCCGCTGTGGCAGCTCTACCTGATCGAGGGCCTGGAGGGCAAGCGCCACGCGGTGATCTCGAAGACGCATCACGCCCTCGTCGACGGGGTGTCCGCGGTCGACGTCGGCACCATCCTGCTGGACCCCAACAAGGACGGGACCGAGATGGAGCTGGCGGCCGACCCGTGGGATCCCGACGAGCCCAGCCCGGAGCTGCTCTTGGTGCGAGCCGCCTCGGAGCGAGTCCGCACGCCGCTGCGCCGCGCGCGCAAGACCGCGCAGGAGGCGCTGACGATGCCGCGCGAGACCGCCAACCGGGTGATGCGGACCGCCGAGGGCTTCGCGGGCCTCGCGGCGGGCGGGCCCAGCGCACCGCGAACGTTCCTGAACGCCCAGATCGGGCGCGACCGCCGCATCGGGTTCGCCCAGGCGAAGCTCGACGACGTGAAGCGGGCGCGAGGCGAGACGGAGGCGACCGTGAACGACGTGATCCTCGCGGTGGCGACCGGCGCCCTGCAGCGGACTTTCCGCCGCCGGGACGAGCAGGTGCCCGAGACGCTGGTGGGCCTGGTGCCGATGAGCATCCGCCGCCCGGACGAGCACGAGCTGGGCAACCGCATCGCGACGCTGATGGTCCCGCTGCCGCTGGGCGAGGAGGACCCGGTCGCGCGCCTCGAGACGATCCACTCGACGACCGCGAGGCTGAAGCAGACCGAGCAAGCGCGGGCAGCCTCGCTTGTGATCGAGGCGACCGGGTTCGTTCCGCCCACGATCAACCGGGTCCTTGCGGCGGCGATCTCGCGGCCTCTCAACTGGAACCTGGTCGTCTCGAACGTCCCCGGCCCCCAGGTCCCGTTCTACCTGCTGGGCAAGCAGGTGCGCGCGATCTACCCGTTCGTGCCGCTCTCGCCTCAGGGCCACGCACTGTCGATCGGGATCGTCAGCTACGACGGGGGCGTCTTCTTCGGTCTCGCCGGCGACCGCCGGGTCATGGCCGACCTCGACGAGGTCGCGGCCGACGTCGAGGGGGCGCTCGCGGAACAGCTGGGTTAGCGGCGGCTACTCGTGGACCAGGACCGGAGCGCCTGGCGACACGCGTTCGACCAGCGCGTTCACATCGCGGTCGGCGGCGCGCACGCAACCGGAGGAGATGGGCGCGCCCACCGGCCCCGAGGTTCCGTGGACGGCGATCCGGTTGCCGCCCAGCCAGCCCGACGGCAGGTTCGGCTGCTCGGCGGTCAGCGCCACCGCGCAGCAGCCGTAGGCGGCATTCAGGCCGCCACGGAAGGTGTCGGTCACGGCGAACCGGCCGGTCGGAGTGTCCGTCCCCGGGGCGCCGATCGCGACCGTGAAGGTGCGGACGGGCTCGTCGTCGATCAGGAGCTGCGCCCGGAACTCCGAGAGGTCGACCACGATCTCGCGCGTCGTGTTGCCGGCGTTCATCCTGCGGGGGTCCAGCTTCACCCAGCCCAGCGCGTCGTTGCCGGTGTAGGGGGTCGGGACTCCAACCCACTCGCCGCTCGTCTCGAACACCGCGAACACCGTGCGCGATCCGAACTCGGTCCTGGGGCCGACCGTCTCGACCACCCGGCCGCCGGGCGACGCGTGGATCTGGGCCTGCTCACCGGCGCGCACCCAGACGATCGGGTTGCCTTGCTTGGGAACGACGGCCTCACGCGGCTCGGCCGGGCGCTCGGGCTTGGGCTCGGCCCGGTCGGGCTTCGGGGCGGGCTCGGCCTGGGGCTGATCGGGCTTCGCTTGAGGCTCGACCGCGGGAGGCGGCGGATTGCCGGCAGAGCCTGCCGTCGTGGCGGGCTCGGAGCCGCGGCTGAGGACGAGGGCCGTCCCGGCGGCCAAGAGCACCACGGCGCCGAGGCCGAGTGCGATCGTTCGCGTAGCGCCTTCCATATCGTTCCCAGTGATGATGAAGGACCGGATGCTTCGCGGCGAGCTCTACCGGGACGACCCGGAGCTGACGGCCGACCGCGCCCGCGCCCAGGGGCTGCTGGAGCGCTACAACGCCACCTCACAGGCCGAGGCCGACCTGCGCCGCGCGCTGCTCGAGGAGCTACTTGGGGCGGCCGGCGACGGCATCATCGTCGAGCCGCCTTTCCGCTGCGACTACGGCACACAGATCACGATCGGCGCCGGCACGTTCGTGAACTACGACTGCGCGATGCTGGACGTCGTCCCGATCGTGATCGGCGAGGACTGCCAGATCGCCTCCAAGGTCCAGCTGCTGGCGGCCACGCACCCGATCGACCCTGGGCCACGCCGCGCCCGGTGGGAGAGCGGCGAGCCGATCACGGTGGGCGACAACGTCTGGCTTGGCGGCGGGGTCATCGTCTGTCCCGGGGTGAGGATCGGGAACGACACCGTCGTCGGCGCCGGAGCGGTCGTCGCCCGCGACCTGCCCGCCGGGGTGATCGCCATCGGCTCGCCGGCCAAGGTGCTGCGGGAGATCGACGAGCGTGACCGGGTCGAGGTCCCGGACGCCTGAGCGGAGAGGGCGGGATTCGAACCCGCGAGAGGGCTTGCGCCCCCTACTCGCTTAGCAGGCGAGTGCCTTCAGCCACTCGGCCACCTCTCCGGGGCCCTCGGGCACGCCCGAGGCCGGGGGCCATTCTAGGTACGCTCGCCGCGCCGTGAGCGACCCCGCCGCATCCGCATTGACCGACGGGGCACTCGAGGCGCAGCGCGCCCGCTACGACGCGATCTTCGAGGCGGTGCCGCCGCCGTTCGCCTTCGTCGACCTCGCCGCGATGCGCGCCAACGCCGACTCGATGCTCGCCCAGGCCGGCGGGCTCCCCATCCGGGTCGCGTCGAAGTCGGTGCGCTCGGTGCCGGTGCTGCGGCGGATCTTCGACCTGTCCGAAGGCTTTCGCGGCATCCTCGCCTTCACGCTGCCGGAGGCGCTGTGGCTGGCGGGCCAGGGGTTCGACGACATCGTGGTGGCCTACCCGACGGCTGATCGCGAGGCCGTTCGCGAGCTGGTCGCGCTGGCGGCCGCCCAGCCGGGCCGAGCGCCGGTGCCGATGGTGGACGACTCGCCGCACCTCGACATGATCGAGGGGGCGATGGGCGCCGGGCGGACCGAGGTGAGGGTGTGCATGGACGTCGACGCCGGCTGGTGGCCCGCCGGCGGGCGGCTGGCCCGCATCGGGCCGAAGCGCTCGCCGATCCACGATCCCAAGCGCGCCGCCCGCTTCGCCGAGGAGGTCTCGTCGCGGCCAGGCACGGCGCTGGCCGGACTGATGGCCTACGAGGGCCAGATCGCCGGGGTCGGCGACGACGTCGAGGGCCAGCCGCTGCGAAGCGCCGCGGTGCGCTGGATGCAGTCGCGCTCACAGGATGACTTGCGCGAGCGCCTGCCCAGGGTCGTCGCGGCGGTCGAGCGCGCGGCCGGCCCCCTCGCCTTCGTCAACGCCGGCGGCACCGGCAGCCTGTCGCGGACGGCTGCCGCCGGGACGGCGACCGAACTGACCGCCGGGTCGGGCTTCTACGCCCCGCACCTCTTCGACAACTACCGCTCGCTGGACCTCCAACCGGCGGCGTTCTTCGCTCTCCCCGTGGTCAGGCGGCCGGCCCCCGGGACGGTCACGGCTCTCGGCGGCGGCTACCTGGCCTCGGGAACGGCCGACGAGCTCCGCCTGCCGCAGCCGTACCTGCCGGACGGCCTGCGCCTCGACGGCCAGGAGGGCGCCGGCGAGGTGCAGACGCCCTTGATGGGGACGGCGGCGCGGCGGCTGCGGATCGGCGACCGCGTGTACATGCGCCACGCCAAGGCCGGCGAGCTCTGCGAGCGGTTCGCATCGCTGTATCTCGTCGACGGCGAGCGGATCGTCGACGAGGTGCCCACCTACCGCGGCGAGGGCCAGGCGTTCCTCTAGGCGACGGGGCCGAGCACGCGCTCGGTGTAGTCGTTGCGAAAGAGGCCGCCAGGATCCAGGCGCGACCGGACGGCGGCGAAGTCGGCCCAGCGCGGGTAGAGGGGTGCCAGCGTCGCGGCGGTCTGGAAGTGGCGCTTTCCCCAGTGGGGCCTGCCCCCGTACTCACGAGCGATCGCCTCGATCTCGCGGAAATAGGGCTCCCATGCCGTGTGGTGGTCCTGGTGGACGGCGATGTAGCAGGTGTCGCGCTGGTGGGAGGGGCTGAGCATCGAGTCGTCGCCGGCCACGAAGCGGACCTCGATCGGGAAGGCCACGGCGTGCTTCGGCTTGGCCGCGACCTCGAGCACGCGCTCGATCGCCGCCCGCCCGTGCTCGCGCGGGAGCCCGTACTCCATCTCCGTGAACTTGATCCGTCGCTCGGAGGCGAAGACCCTGTGCCAGCTGTCGACCTTGCGGGAGCGCCCCACGCCGCGCGAGGCGATGCGCGCCAGCCGCGGCGCCTGCGAAGGGAAGCGGCGGGCGGTGAGCGCGAACGCCTGACCGACCCAATTCTCCAGCATGACCTCCTGCGCGTAGACGAGCGCTGGGTGTCGCGGGGCCGGGGGCTCGTCGGTGCGCCGGCTCTCCCGGCAGAGGGCGATGTCGGTTCCCGGGAAGGCGTAGAACTCGAAGTGATCGGTCCCGGCGTTCAGCGCGTCCAGCCGGTTGAGCGTGTCGCCGAGCGGCTTCGGGCTGTCGACGCGGTCGAGCGTGTAGGAGGGGACGGTCCGAACTGTGACCGAGTAGATGATCCCCAGGGCACCGAGGCCGACGCGGGCGGCGCGCAGCAGGTCCGGCTCGGACTCGTCAATCGTGACCAGCTCGCCCCCTGCCGTGACCAGCTCCAGCGCGGCGATCTGCGCGGACACGTTCTGGAAGCGCTCGCCGGTGCCGTGCGTTCCGGTCGAGACCGACCCCGCGACGGTCTGGCGGTCGATGTCGCCCAGGTTCTCGAAGGCAACGCCGGACTGGTGCATGGCGCGGTTGAGCTCGGCCAGCACGACTCCGCCCTCGACCCTGAAGAGGCCTGTCTCGCCGTCGCAGTCGAGCGTGCGAGTGAGGTGGTCCAGGCGGACCATGACGCTGTCGGTGAGGGCGATGTCGGTGAACGAGTGCCCTGTGGCCGCGACGCGAATGGTCCTCCCCGCGTCGCCGGCGTCGGCCACGAGCCCGCGCAGTTCGTCGAGCGTTCGCGGCCGTTCGATCGCGATCGGGTGACAGCTCTGGTCGCCCGCCCAGTTAGTCCAGCCGGTCACGCCCTCACCCTAGAGGGGCGTCCGCCAAGGCTCGTCCAGCACGTCGCCGGGCCCGACCCACGGCAACCCCGGTCCCGGGCGATGTGTGACCAACGTCACACCCCGCCCGGGATGCGATCCTCCCGGAACCGCACGGAGCGGTGGCAGAGTCCGGTTGATTGCAGCTGCCTTGAAAGCAGCCGACCCTTTCGGGGGTCCGGGGGTTCGAATCCCTCCCGCTCCGCTCAGGGCGCCGAGCCCACGGGCACCCCGACTGGGGTGGGGCCGGGCGATTGTGTGCCGTGCGCACGGGTAGCCGCTGGCGGCAAAGCAATCGGAAGGAATGCACATGGGCATCACCGACAAGATCACCGGCAAGGCCAAGCAGGCGGTCGGGGACATCACCGGCGACAGCGACACGCGCCGCCAGGGCGTCAAGGAGGAGCAGAAGGGCGAGAAGAAGGAGGAGCTCGACCGCGCCCAGAACCGTGCCGACCGCAAGGCCGAGGAGGTCGCGGACCTCGAGCGCAAGACCTGACGTCGCACAAGAAGGGCCTGAGCTTGCAGCTCGGGCCCTTCGCTTGCGCCCGGCGGGGTGGCGCCGCTACGGTTAGTCCATCGGCACTGCGCCTGACAGGTTCAGGCTGGTGGGGATCGGCCTGGGAATTGCACTGCTAGCTGCCGTACTGGCGTCCGCCAGCGCGGTAGCGAAGCCATGGCTGCCCGACCGCGGCAAGCGCTATCAGGGCGTCTCGAGCACAGGGGACGACGGCGGCTTTCGCGACTGGAACCGGCAGGTCAACGCGCACGCGCCCGTCCTCCAGGAGTTCTTTCACTGGGACGTCTCACTGACCGCCAGCGGCGCCGTGGGTCGCTGGGATCGCACCAACACGCTGGGCATGGTCAGCCTCTCGAGCAAGCTGCCCGCGAGCGGGCGCCCGCAGATCTCGACCAAGAGCATCGCCCGCGGCAACGGCGACCGCTACATCCTTCGCTACAACGAGGTCCTCGGAAACCAGGTCCGCCGGCAACCCACCTACGTCCGGCTCTTCCCGGAGATGAACGGACACTGGAACCCCTATTGCGCCTACAACGCCAACGGGACCAGCCGCGGCGAGTATCACTCCACCCGCGCCTTCACGCGGGCGTGGAAGCGGTTCGTGATCATCGCCCGCGGCGGCAAGCGCCTTGCGATCAACAAGCGCCTGCGCCGCAACAACCTGGCCCGCATCTACCGCGCCAAGTCGAATCACGACAACGTCTACGACCGCAAGGACGTGCCGAAGCGGCTGCCCAGGCCGAAGATCGCGTTTATCTGGGTCCCGCAGACGATCGCCTCGCCCAACGTCGCCGGCAACCAGCCCAGCAAGTACTGGCCGGGACGGAACTTCGTCGACTGGGTCGGCGCCGACATCTACTCGAAGTACCAGAGCGCCTTCGACAACATGCAGGCCTTCTACAACCGCTACGACGATCACCCGTTCATGGTCGGCGAGTGGTCGCCCTGGGATGGGGACCCGGGCGGGCAGTTCACCGACCGCCTCCTGGACTGGGCCGAAAGGCACCGGCGGGTCCGGATGCTCATGTATTACCGCGACGTCTCGATCAACTCGATCTACGACATCGACAACTATCCGGCCGCCCGCAGCGTGCTGCGCAGTCACCTGAACAAACACACCTGGGACGAGTACGCGCCCGGAACCCGCCACTGAGCCCCGACCACGCGAGGCAGGCGGCGCGGCTCGGGCTAGTGACCGTCCGCGGACCGGTGCTGCGCCGGCTCGATCGTGATCGACGGGCTATCGGCGAGGCCGGAGATCTCGAAGGTCCGCAACGCCCGGCCGCCGACTCCCCTGAGCACCAGGTGCCGGCCGTCGTCCTTGAGCCGCGCCGCGGCTCCGGCCAGGACGGCGATGCCCATCGAATCGATGAAGGTGCACGCGCGCATGTCGATGACCACCTCGCCCGGCGTGCCCACCGCCTCCTCCAGGCTCTCCTGCATCCGTGCCGCCGAGGCCGCGTCGAGCTCGCCGAACACGGCAACCTCGGTGCCGCCTTCGGCGAGTGGAGCGACATGTACGGAGAAGGGGATCGCGGGGGTAGCGTCAAGCTGCATCGGGCGCTCTCGGTAGGAGTTGATCAACGCTTCCCCGCCGTGCCGCGACCCTAAACGCGGTCGGCCCAGCCAAATTGCCGTAGCCGCGCCCGACCCTCGGCCAGACAGCGGTTGACCTTGGTGTAGGTCCACCCCGTGATCTGCTGGATCTCGGCGTAGGAATAGCCCTCGGCCTGGAGGGCGAGCGCGCGGCGCTCCTGGGGCTTCAGGCGGCGCAGCAGGCGGGCGGCGCGCCGGACTCGCTCGCGCTGCTCCAAGCGCTCCAGGGGGCCCGGCTCCTCGCTTGGAGCGAAGGCGATGGGATCGGGTGCATCGCCCACCGGCTCGCTGCCGAGATCGCGCATGCGGCGACGGCGCACCGCGAGCGCCTCGCGGCCGACGACGGTGAGCATCCAGGGGACGATTCGCTCGCGATCCACCAGGTGCGAGCGCGTCAGCAGGATCTCGACCGCGCGCTGAAGCGCGTCGTCGGCGTCGTCGGCGCACAGCGAGAGGCGGCGAGCCCGTCGCAGGAGGGCCGCGCGGTGTGACGCCAGCAGCGCCACCGCGTCGCGCCGACCGATCGAAACTGCCTCCACGAATACAGCAACCCCACCCGGGCGGATGCCGCCCCGGGCACCCCGATGCACTCCCCCTCGAAGCTCATGCCCACGCGGCGCGCGGCGGTATCCTCGGCCGCGGCATGAGCGCGGAGCCAGGACAAGAGCGCCCTGATTCAGGGCGAAGCGCGATCCAGTTGCGATGAGTACGTGCATCGTCACCGGCGGAGCGGGCTTCCTGGGCTCACACCTATGCGATCACCTGCTGGCCAAGGGCCATCGGGTGATCTGCGTCGACAACCTCGACACGGGCTCGCTCCAGAACATCGAGCACATCGACGACCCGGCGTTCGCCTTCCTGAACGTCGACGTCACCGAGCCGGTCTTCGTCGACGACGACGTGGACTCCGTCTACCACCTGGCCTCGCCAGCGAGCCCGATCGACTACGCCCGGCTGCCGCTTCATACGCTCAAGGTCGGCTCGCACGGGACCCACCACATGCTGGGCCTGGCCAAGCGTAAGCGGGCCCGGTTTCTGCTGGCCTCGACGTCCGAGGTCTATGGCGACCCGCAGGTGCATCCCCAGGGCGAGGACTACTGGGGCCACGTCAACCCGATCGGCCCCCGCGGCGTCTACGACGAGGCCAAGCGCTACGCCGAGGCGCTGACGATGGCGTATCACCGCCAGCAGGGCGTCGACACCTGCATCACGCGGATCTTCAACACCTATGGGCCGAGGATGCGGCCCCACGACGGCCGCGCGATCCCGACCTTCCTGCGCCAAGCCCTCCAGGACAAGCCGCTGACGGTCTTCGGCGACGGTGGCCAGACCCGCAGCTTCTGCTTCGTCGATGACCTGATCCGAGGCCTGGTGGCGCTCGGCGAGTCGGACGTCCACATGCCCGTGAACGTCGGCAACCCCGACGAGTTCACGCTGCTGCAGCTCGCGGAGACCGTGGTGGAGGTGACGGAGTCGCGCTCGGAGATCGTGTTCGAGGCGCTGCCCGTCGACGACCCGCAGATCCGCCAGCCGGACATCGCCAAGGCGCGCGAGCTCCTGGCGTGGGAGCCCGAGGTCAACCTCCGCGACGGCCTGCGCCAGACGATCGAGCGCGCCGGAGTCGAGCGCCTGGTCGGCGCCGGCGTCTGAGCCCAGCGGTTAACGGGGCGCCGGTCCTGCTCCGAATCGCGCACCTGACGGCGACCTTCCCCCCCTACAAGGGCGGGGCGGGCAACACCGCGTACCGGTTCGCGCGCGAGCAGGCCGACCGCAGCCATCACGTCGAGGTGTTCACCGCATCCGCCGAGGGCGAAGCGCCCGATCCCGGTGGTGCCGTCGTCCACCGGATCGACCCCCTGTTCGCCTACGGCAACGCGCCGCTGATCCCGTCGCTCGCGCGGCTTCAGGGCTTCGACGTCGTCCACCTCCACTACCCGTTCATCTTCGGCTCCGAGCTGACCCTTGCCGGGCGCCTGCGCAAGGTCAGGCGCAACCAGGCCCTCGTCGTCCATTACAAGAACCGGCTTGTGGCCGGCGGCGTGCGAGGTGCGCTGTTCGAGGCCTACGAGCACACAGTCGCGCCGGCCCTCATGGCCGCTGCCGACCGGGTCTGCGTCCTCTCGATCGACCACGCCGACTCGGTCTCCTACCTGCGGCGCACGCGCGAGCGCGACCCCGCGAAGCTGATCGTCATGCCCAACGGCGTCGACACCGCCGACTTCGCGCCCGGTCCCGACGACGGCGTGCGCGCCGAGCTGGGGATCCCGGCCGAGGCGATCGCGGCGGCGTTCGTGGCCACACTTGACCGGGCCCATCACTTCAAGCGGCTTGACGTCGCCATCGAGGGGCTCGCGCGCTCGGACGCCCAGGTGCACCTGGTCGTCGCGGGCGGCGGGGAGCTGCTGGACAGCTTCCAGACCCAAGCCGAGCGCGCGGGCGTCGGCGACCGGGTCCACTTTCTGGGCGCCGTGCCCCACGCCCGGCTCCCGCGGGTGCTGAGGGCCTGCGACCTGTTCCTGTTGACCACCGAGCCGCCGGAGTCGTTCGGGATCGTCCTGATCGAGGCGATGGCCTGCGGGCTCCCGGCGGTGGCCAGCGACTACCCCGGAGTCCGAGCGGTCGTCGACGAGTCCACCGGCGTCCTGGTGGCGCAGGGGGACGCCAACGAGGTCGCTCGCGCGCTCGACCGCCTTGCACACGACAGCGGCGAGCGCGAGGCGATGGGGGCCGCCGGCCGGGCGAAGGCGGAGCGCGATTGGAATTGGGGCCGGCTGACCGACCGGATGGACGCCGCCTACGCGGAGGCGATCGAGGCGCGGCGCGCCAAGGCCGGCGGATGAACCCGCGCCGGGTCCTGCTCGTCTCCTACTTCTACCCGCCGGGACGCGACACGGGCGCGCTCCGCCCGGCCGCGATGGCGAAGTACCTGCGGCGCCTGGGCCACGAGGTCGAGGTGCTTACCACGGCGGCCTTCGGCGACGATGGCGATCCCGCCGCCCATCGCACCCGCGACGCGCAGCTTTGGCGTGCCCGCCGCGCCGGTAAGGACCGGGTGGGCACCCTGTTCGATGCCGACACCTACCGCGGGCGCCCGCACCCGCTGAGCAAGGTGATCGTCCCCGAGCCCCTCGCGGTGGCCTGGGCTCCCTTCGCCCGGTCGAAGGCGCTCGCGCTCAACCGCGCCCGCGGCTTCGACTGCGTGATCACCTCCTCGCCGCCGGAGTCGACGCACGCCGTGGGGATGGCGCTTCGCCGCCGGGGGGTCCCGTGGGTGGCGGACATCCGCGACGCGTGGACCTTCGAGCCGCTGCGGCCACAGTTCCCAACCGGGGCGCAGCGCGCCCTTGACCGGCGCCTCGAGCGCCGCTGGCTGGGCACCGCCGACGTCGTGGTCTGCGTGTCCGAGCCCGCCGCCCGCGACCTGCGCGAGCGCGGGATCGCGAACCCGGTCGTGATCCCGAACGGCTGGGATCCCGAGGCGGCTCCGGAGGCCGCCGTGCAGACGCCCCCGGTGCTTGACTCAACCAGGACCTCGCTGCTCTACACGGGCAGGTTCGGAAGCTTCGGCCGGGACCCCGCCCCGCTCGTCGAGGCCCTCGCGAGGCTGGCGCGCGAGGACCCCGCTGCGGCCAGTCACCTGGAGCTGGTGATCGCCGGGCCGTTGACCGAGGCGGAGGCGCGGCTGATGGACGCCGACGTCGAGCCCGCCCGCATCGTGATCGCCGGCAGCCTTCCCCGCGAGCAGGTCCTCGCCCTCCAACGCCAGGCCGAAGCCCTGCTCTTGATCGCGCAGCCGGCGCGCTCGCAGCTCCTCAACATCAAGCTCTTCGAGTACATGGCATCGGGCACGCCGATCCTGGCGCTCGCCGCCGGCACCGAGGCCGGCCGGGTCGCCGAGGAGATCGGCGCCGAGTCCGTTCGCGCCGACGACCCGGCGGCGATCGCCGCCGCGCTGGCGCGACTCGCAGCGAGCCCCCCGGACGCGCCACCCGCCGAGGCACTCGAGCCCTACACGTACCCGGCCCCGGCAGAGCGCCTCGCCGAAGCGGTAGAAAGGGCGATCGGCCGATGAAGTGGAAGCGCAGCAAGGGGTCCGACAAGGACGTGATCGATATCCGCGGCGCCTCGGGCGGCGGCGGGCGCTCGGGCGGTTCCGGAGGCTTGTCGATCCCGGGAGGGCTGGGCGGGCTGGGCGGGGGCGCCGGGGTCGTGGTGGTCCTGGTGGTGCTCGCGATCCAGGTATTCGGCGGGGGTGGTGGAGGCGAGGGCGGCTTCGACATCGGGCAGATCCTGCTGGGCGGTGGTCAGGCTCCCGGTGCCGACGATCCCAGCCCGATCCCTCCCGACGAGGACCCAGACCGCGAGCTGAAGGACTTCTCGAGCTACGTGTTCAACGACTCGCAGGACACCTGGTCGGGCACGTTCGGAGCCGACGGCGCCGGCTATGAGAACGCGCAGCTGGTTCTGTATTCGGGGGCGGTGTCCACGGGGGGCTGCGGCAGCGCGACCTCGGCGGTCGGGCCGTTCTACTGCCCGGCCGACAGCAGGGTCTACCTCGACCTCTCCTTCTACGAGGACATGCGCCGCCAGCTCGGCGCCTCGGGGGACTTCGCCTGGGCGTATGTGATCGCCCACGAGATGGGCCACCACGTCCAGAACGTCAGCGGCACCAACGACGAGGTCCGCAAGCTCGAATCCTCGAACCCCGACGAGGCGAACGAGATCTCGGTCCGCACCGAGCTCCAAGCCGACTGCTACGCCGGGGTCTGGGCCGCGACCGTGTTCGCGGAGGGCGACCTCGAGCCGGGCGACCTCGACGAGGCGTTCTCCGCGTCGGAGGCCGTGGGCGACGACCGCCTGCAGCAAGGGGCAGGGCAGAAGGTGAACCCCGACTCGTTCACGCATGGCAGCGCCGAACAGCGGCGCACCTGGTTCGAGAACGGCTACGAGTCAGGCGACCCAGCTGCCTGCGACACGTTCTCGGCCGAGAGCGTCTAGATCTAGGGCGCCGACGCCCGCAGGCGTGACCTGAGCTTCAGCTTCGGCTGCGGGTTCACGAGAGATCGCTCGCAGGAGACGACGACGTCGTCGGGATCGGCCTCATAGAGATCTCTGCCTGGCCCGCAGTCGATCACATCGATCCCGGCCGAGCCCCCGTCGAGCACCCAGTCCGCGCCGGGACCGGCGTCGATGCGGTCCGCCCCCGAGTCGCCGACGATCGCGTCGCGGTCGCCCCTTCCCAGGAGCCGGTCGGGTCCGCCGCCGCCGAACAGGAAGTTGCGGTGGTCATCGCCGATGAAGACGTCCCTGGCGCTTCCCCCGGACGCGCCGAAGACGCGCCTAAGGTTGTCGCCCTCACCGGTTGCGCCGTCGTCCGCGACCCCGTCAGAGTCCACGAACGTGGGCGTCGTGCGCTCGGAGTAGCTGACTGTGGCGCCCTTGCGGCCCCCGTCGTAGAGGTCCGGCCCGTCAGCTGAGTCGCCGGCGGCAATGAAGTCGTAGCCGCTCCCGGCGTGCACGACGTCAGGGCCGGTCCCGGGAACGATGCTGTCCTCGGCCGCTCCGGCGTTGATCCGATCGGCTCCGGAGCCGCCGAAGAGGTGCACGAACGAGGCGGTGCGCCCGTCATAGCGCTCGCGCAAGTCGCTGACGATCGCGTCGTCGCCCCCGCCCGCGTCCACAATCAAGTCGAAGAAGGCCCTTCCACCAAGGCGGCAGTCGACCCGGAACGCGGCCCCTGGGATCTCCTCGCAGCGGTTGCCCTCAGGCTCGATCGGGCCGGCGTCGTCGCGGAACCTGATCTCTCGAGCCCGCCTGGGGACGCCGACGGCGACGTTGTTGACCTGGCCGGCGGTGTCCTGGAATCGGACGTACGTCCCGGGGTTCACGCGCTCGGCGCGAACCGTAGACGCCGTCGCGGGCACCACGAGCATCGCCGCGAGCACGAAGCTGCCGATCAAAGTCCCCACCGTCCGTCCCATGAGAGGCAGAGTACCCGGCGAATCGCCCCTATCCTTCGCCTCATGGGCACCCCCGCAGACGTCTCCCGTCCCGACGGGCGCGCCGACGAGAAGATCGAGCGGGCCGTGGCCGAGGACGCCGACCGGTTCATCGCCCCGATGACCGGGCCCGACGACGACCGCGTCTTCACCGACTCGGGGATCGAGATCCAGCCGCTCTACGACGAGAGCGATGTCGCCGCCGGGCTGGAGGAGCGGCTGGGCGAGCCGGGGGCCTACCCGTTCACGCGCGGGATCCACAGCGGCATGTACCGGGACCGGCTGTGGACCATGCGCCAGTACGCCGGGTTCTCGAGCCCCGAGGACACCAACAACCGCTACCGCTACCTGATCGAGCACGGGTCAACGGGGCTCTCGATGGCGTTCGACCTGCCCACCCAGCTCGGCCGCGACTCCGACGACCCGCTCTGCAACGGCGAGGTCGGCCGCACCGGCGTCCCGATCGACACGATCGAGGACATGCGGATCTGCTTCGACCAGATCCCGCTGGACGAGGTCTCGACCTCGATGACGATCAACGCCCCGGCGGCGATCCTGCTGCTGCTGTACCAGCTGGTGGGCGAGGAGCAGGGCGTGGAGGCCAGCGACCTCCGCGGCACGGTCCAGAACGACGTCTTGAAGGAGTACGTCGCGCGCGGGAACTACATCTACCCGCCCGAGCCGACGATGCGGCTGACCACGGACATCTTCGAATACTGCGCCGAGCACGTGCCGAGGTGGAACACGATCTCGATCTCCGGCTACCACATCCGCGAGAAGGGCTGTTCGGCGGTGCAGGAGGTGGCGTTCACCCTTTCGAACGCGAAGGCCTACGTCAACGCCGCGCTGGACCGCGGGTTCGACATCGACGACTTCGCCCCCCGGCTGGCCTTCTTCTTCAACTGCCACAACAACGTCTTCCAGGAGATCGCGAAGTTCCGCGCGGTGCGGCGCATGTGGGCGCGGATCATGCGCGAGCAGTTCGGCGCGACCTCCGATCGCTCGCAGACGATCCGCTTCCACACCCAGACCGGCGGCGTCACCCTCCAGGCGCAGCAGCCGGAGGTAAACATCATCCGGGTCGCGCTCCAGGGCTTCGCCGCGGTCTGCGGAGGCACGCAGTCACTTCACACCAACGGTTTCGACGAGGCCCTCGCGCTGCCCACCGAGCGCTCGGCGAGGATCGCTCTGCGAACCCAGCAGGTGATCGCCCACGAGTCCGGGGCCGCCGACACCGTCGACCCGTTCGCCGGGTCGCACTTCGTCGAGGCGCTGACCGACGAGATCGAGGAGCGCTCGTGGGAGCTGATCGACAAGGTCGACCAGATGGGTGGCTCGACCGAGGCCCTCGAGTTCATCCAGCGCGAGATCGAGGAGTCGGCCGCCTCCTACCACGAGCGCTACCGCTCCGGCCAGGACATCGTCGTCGGCGTCAACAAGTACGTCACCGACCAGATCGACGACGTCGACATCCTCAAGGTCGACCCCGAGGCCGAACGCCGCCAGGTCGAGCGCCTGGCCAGGTTCAAGGCCGACCGCGACTCCCAGGCAGTCGAGCGGCGCCTGCAGGAGGTGCGCGACACGGCGGGCGGCGAGGGAAACCTCCTGCATCCGATCCGCGAGGCGCTGCGCGAGAACGCGTCGATCGGCGAGGTGTGCGGCGCGATGCGCGACGTCTTCGGCGAGTACCGGGGCGGGGCCTTCTTCTAGGCGTTCCCCGCTTGCGGGTGCCAGCGCCTACGAGCGCTGAGGCAGGAGTCGCGGCCGGACGGCCGAAAGACCCCGGGATGGAGACGCAAGCCAAGCGGACGCTCGTGAAGTCCGCCCCCGAGCTATGGGAGCTCGCAGACGATCTGGCCCGCATGGAGGCCTGGATGGGCGGGCTGATTGGAGCCGCCGAGCCGATCCCGGTCGAGGTGACCGACCGCGAGCCCGAGCGGATCCTGGCCTGGCGTGCGCAGAACGGCGATCGGGCGGCAGCCGAGGCTCACGCGCGGATCGCGATCGAGCTGGTCGAGAAGGGCTTCGGGACCGCCGTGTCGATCACGGCTCAGCACACCGCGCCGGACCCCGCCGCAGCGCTCGAGGCCCTGGAGGAGCTGCTGGATGAGCTCGGATCTCCCGAACGACGACCCTTCACCCGCGGCTGACGGCGACGCGGGCTCGCCCGAGCTCGCCCTCGTCTCGCTGCTCAGAGCCCGCGGCACGCCGCTGATCGACGCCCTCGAGGACCACCTCCCCGGCTCGCGCAAGCGCAGCGAGGACGCGTCCGAGCTGGCTTTCGCCGCCGCCGAGGAGATGGGGCTCACCCGTGCCAGCGCCGGGCTGGTCCGCGAGGCAGCCCGGCTTCACGAGATCGGCCGCGTCTACGTGCCGGCTGACGCTCTGGCCAAACCGGCCTCGGACCGAACCCCCGAGGAGCGCTTCGAGGTGGAGGCACAGCACGAGCGGGGCGCCCAGCTCGCGCGCGGCGCCGGCATCCCCGACCGCGTCTGCACCTGGATACGCCTGGGCGCCGAGCGCTTCGACGGCGGCGGGCCCGGCGGTCTGGCCGGCGACGCAATCCCGATCCAGGCGCGCATCTCGCGCGCCGCCTACGCCTGCTACGCCGCGGTCGAGGAGGCCCCCGAGGACCGCGCTGCGGCCGAACCGGGTGCCAGCCGCCTCGACGCGCTCCGCGCCGCCGCCGGCCACGAGCTCGACCCCGCCGTGGTCGACGCGCTCGAGGCCGTGCTGACGCGTGGCCAGTCCGCCTGAATCCGCGGTCCGCCCAGAGAGCCCAGCCGGCTGGTGGACACGGAGTCCCCCGCGTGAGACGATCGGGCGGATGGGCCCAGCCTGGCGCCTGGGGGCGTCCGCTCTGCTGGCAGTGACCGTCTCGATGGCGGCCTGGGTGGCCCTCGGCTCGGCCGAGCGCGGCGCGGCGGTATTCGCTCCCGCGGCCGACTTCGCGGTCGGCGACCAGCCGGAATCGCTTGCGATCGGCGACTTCGACGGTGACGACGACCTCGACCTCGCCGTGGCAAACAAGGGCGACGACGACGTCCACATCCTGCTCGGAGACGGGGCTGGCGACTTCGACTTCGACGACAACTACACCGTCGGCGACGAGCCCCAGGACATCGCGACCGGGAGGTTCAACGGGGACCCCGAGCTCGATCTCGCCGTGGTGAACCGGATGGACGACACCGTCTCGATCCTGCTCGGGGAAGGCGACGGCACGTTTGCCGACGCCCAGAGCGAGGCGGTGGGATCGAGCCCACGCGGGCTCGCGCGCGCCAAGCTCGACTCCGGCGGGCGCGACGACCTCGCCGTGGCCAACTTCAACGACGACGACGTCGCGATCCTGCTTGGGCGTGGCCATGGCGAGTTCAACCGGGTCGATGACCGCAAGGTCGGCGATACGCCGCGAGCGCTCGAGGCGGGGCAGTTCGACGGTGCCGGCCGCAGCGACCTGGCCGTCCTCAACGACATGGACGGAGACGTCTCGATCGTCCTCAACAAGGGCGGCGGGGAGTTCGGGTCCCGGCGGGACTTCTCGGTCGGCGCGGCGCCGTTCTCGATCGTCCTTGGCAACTTCAAGACCGGCGGCGGCGCCGACTTCGCCGTCGCGAACTCGATGGACAACGACGTCAGCGTCAGGCTGGGCAGGGGCGATGGCCGCTTCGGGCCCAAGGACGACTTCGACGTGGGCGCAAACCCCTTCTTCGTCGAGAACGGGGACTTCGACAGCGACGGAATTCACGACCTCGTCGTCTCGAACGCCGACGATGACGACGTCTCCCTGCTGCTCGGCATGGGCGCCGGCGCGTTCGACATGCCCGACGACTACGCGGTGGGCGACTTCCCGATCGGAAGCGCTGTCGCCAACCTCGACGCGGCGAACGGGCCCGACGTCGCCGTCGTCAACTCCGGCGACGACGACATCTCGATCCTTTTGAACGAGCCATAGAATCCGCCGCCCCGTGCGCGAGAAGTTCCCCGAGACCCGCGACGACAAGCTCGCCCAGCTCCGTGAGCTGAGAGAGCAGGCGATCCACTCGGCCTCCGAGGAGGCGGTGGAGAAGCAGCACGCCAAGGGCAAGCTGACCGCGCGCGAGCGGATCGAGAAGCTGCTCGATCCCGGCTCGTTCGAGGAGCTCGACACGTTCGTGCGGCATCGGACCTACGAGTTCGAGATGCAGAAGCGCCGTCCCTATGGCGACGCCGTGGTGACCGGCTGGGGCACGATCGACGGGCGGCCGGTGGCCGTGTTCAGCCAGGACTTCACGGTCTTCGGGGGCTCGCTGGGCGAGGTGATGGCGGAGAAGATGTGCAAGATCATGGATCTCGCCGCCAAGGTCGGCGCGCCCGTGATCGGCATCAACGACTCGGGCGGCGCTCGCATCCAGGAGGGCGTCGTCTCGCTGGGCGCCTACGGCGACGTCTTCGTGCGCAACGTCCAGTGCTCGGGGGTCATCCCCCAGATCAGCATCATCATGGGCCCCTGCGCCGGCGGCGCCGTCTACTCGCCCGCGATGACGGACTTCATCTTCATGGTGAAGGAGACCTCGCACATGTTCATCACCGGACCCGAGGTGATCAAGACCGTCACGGGCGAGGAGGTCGAGTTCGAGGAGCTCGGCGGTGCCATGAGCCACAACTCCAAGTCGGGAGTCGCCCACTTCGCCTCCGAGGACGAGGAGGCCTGCCTGGAGGACGTGCGCTACCTCGTGTCTTTCATGCCCAACAACAACCTCGAGATGCCGCCGCGGGTCGACCCCTACGACGACCCCGATCGCGAGGAGGAGGCCCTCGACACGATCGTGCCCGACGACCCGCAGAAGCCATACGACATGCGCGACGTGCTGTCGCTGATCGTCGACGACGGCGACTTCTTCGAGGTCCACGAGCACTTCGCCCAGAACATCATCTGCGGCTTCAGCCGCCTCGACGGCTATCCGGTCGGGATCGTCGGCAACCAGCCGAAGCACCTGGCCGGCGTCCTCGACATCGAGGCATCCGAGAAGGCCGCCCGCTTCGTCCGCACCTGCGACGCATTCAACATCCCGCTCTTGACGTTCACCGACGTGCCCGGCTTCCTGCCCGGGACCTCGCAGGAGTGGGGCGGCATCATCCGCCACGGCGCGAAGCTGCTCTACGCCTTCACCGAGGCCACCGTGCCGAAGCTGACCGTCGTCACCCGCAAGGCGTACGGCGGCGCCTACGACGTCATGAACTCAAAGCACATGCTGGCCGACTTCAACTTCGCCTGGCCGTCGGCAGAGGTCGCGGTGATGGGCCCGGAGGGCGCGGTCAACATCATCTACCGCAAGGACATCGGGCAGTCCCCCACCCCCGACGAGCGGCGCGAGAAGCTGATCGCCGACTACAAGGCGCATTTCGCCAACCCGTACTCGGCGGCCGAGCGGGGCTACATCGACGACGTCATCGAGCCCCACCAGACGCGCCCGCGCCTGATCCGGGCGCTGCGGATGCTGCAGACCAAGCGGGTCGACCAGCCGAAGCGCAAGCACGGGAACATCCCGCTGTAGCCGGGGCTTGATCGTCGCCCGGATGGGTACTGCGCCCCCATGCCCGAGAGACTGAACGCAGGCATCCTGGTCGCGGCGATCGGCGCGATCGCGCTGTTCGTGGCGCTCTTCCTCGACTGGTGGGAGCCCGGCCTGAGCGCCTGGACGGTGTTCGAGCTGGTCGACCTGCTGCTGGCAGCGATCGCCGCGCTGACCCTGCTCGGCGCCGCCGGCGAGCTCAGCGGGCGCCGGCTGGGGGTCGAAGCCGAGCGCTGGCTGCCCGGCCTGGGCGCCGGAGCCCTGGTGCTGGTGGTCATCTCGATCGTGAACAACCCTCCGGCCGCCAACGGCCTCTCCGAGGAGGTCGGCGCCTGGATCGCGCTGGCCGGCGCGGTCCTGATCGTCGCCGGGGCGTTCGTCGCCCAGCGCCGTATCTCGGTCGTGATCAGCTCCTCGCCGCGCGAGCGGGCGGTCCACCACACCGAGCCCCGTGGCCCGACGGGCCCGGCCACCGAGGCCGAGGGCAGCGAGACCGACACGCGGCCCCTGGGGCCCTAGCACCGCGCGCTACCCGTGAAAGGGTGGTGAACCTCGCCGAGAACCGGCGCGGACGCTGAGCGACCGGCGTAGCATCGCGAGCCTTGATGAGGGCCAGGCCCAGCGACCACAGCGACCGTTTGCTGCAGGGCGCCCTGGCAGCGCTCGCCGTCGCTGCCCTCACCTCGCTGGGGGCGACGTCCGCCCAGGCAGCGCCGAAGCCGTTCGTCTACGCGGTGGTGGTCGACGGGCTCGACGGCGACCGGGTCGATTCCGGCCAGGCGCCGTTCATCTCCTCGCTGCTTGCCGGGGAGGACGGCCAGGCGACGTACTTCCAGGAGTCGCGCTCGGTCCTGCCCGCCGAGACGAACCCCAACCACACCGCGATGATGAGCGGCGCCTATCCCGGCCAGTCGGGGATCGCGGCCAACGCGTTCGCGCTCTACGCGCCGCTGGTCGACGGCAACACCTGCGAGCGGACCGGCCCGTTCGACTTCACCGCGCCTCCCACCGAGACCAGCGGCGAGAGCCGGACCTGTCCCCGCGCCCAGTTCACCTTCGAGGCGATCAAGCGCCAGGCGAGCGGCGGCGCGACGCCGACCACGGCCGCGATCATGGGCAAGCCCAAGCTGGGGCGGATCTTCGCCGGCCGCAACGTCCGGGCAACGCAAACCGACACCGATCATCTCTGGGCTCCGTGCGACAGCGGCGCGGACGACGACGACTACTGCGACCCGGACGCGCCGACCAACCCGGCCACGGGATACGCCGCTGCCGATTCGTTCGTGATGGACGAGGTGATCAGGACCGTCGAGGAGGGCGTGCGGGCCCGGGGCAAGCTGCGTCGCCCCAGGCTGACCTTCGTGAACCTGCCTCAGGTCGACTCGGCCGGACACGCTCTCGGCGTCGAGGCCCCCGCGTACGACACCGCCATCGGCCAGGCGGACACCGAGATCGAGCGCCTGGTGACCACGCTCCAGGCCGAGGGGATCTGGGAGCGATCGGTCCTGATCGTCCTCTCCGACCACTCGATGGACACCACCCCCCAGAAGATCGACCTGACGGGCGAGTTCGAGGGCGCGGGCATCGCGGAAGGCGACTTCGTGGCGGTCGACAACGGCGGCGCCGACCTGATCTACCTGTCGGACCGCCGTAGCGGCAGCCGTCACCGGGTGCTCGAGGAGATGCGCGCTGTGGCCGAGGGGACCACCGGGGTCCAGGAGGCCCTCTACCGCAAGCCGAACCCTCGCGACGGCGGCGAGCAGTTCACCGTCGAGGGCGCGCATCCGGGCTGGAACTCGGCCGGCCCCCGCAGCGGCGACCTGTTCGTCACCGCCGAGGACGGCTACGCGTTCTCCGAGGAAAACCCGGGCTCGAACCCGCTCGTCGGCAACCACGGCGGGTCGCTCACCCGCGACAACTTCCTCGCCGTGATCGGGGGCGGGCAGCTGGTTCGCCAGCGGACCCTGGCCGACGACGCGGCCCCCGACTTCGACGACACGGAGATGTACCCGCGCCAGGCTGAGAACGTGGACGTGGCGCCGACGGTGATGAGGCTGTTCGGGCTGCGCCCGCCCAAGGACAGCCGCGGGCGCTTCCTGCGTCAGGCGTTCCGCCCCGGCCAGCTCGTCGAGGCCGACCGCTGAGCGCTTAGAGCTGGGCCTCGCCCGCCTGGACGCGCCCTTCGCGCCAGGCCTCGAGGACCGCGATCGCGATACCCAGGTCCTGGATCGCAAGCCCCGTCGAGTCGAACAGGGTGATCTCGCCGGCGTCGCGGCGTCCCACGGCCTCGCCGCGAAGCACGGCGCCGAGCTCGCCGACGCGCTCGCGTGCGACCTCGCCTCGCGAGAAGGGGCCCGAGAGCTCGCCGCCGCCGGAGGCCTGCTCCCACTCGTCGCAGAACAGCGAGCACGAGATCAGCGCCGCGGCCTCGACCTCGGCCTTCCCGTGGGCGTCGGCGCCAAGCACCGCCAGGTGCTGGCCGGGATGGAGCTCCGCCTGGTGGATCACGGGCTGTGAGGCCGGGGTGACCGTCGCCACGACGTCCTGGCCGACGGCCTCCTCGCGCGGTGCAGCCTGCCAGCCCAGCTCCCCGGCGAGCCGTTCGGCGGCCGCCGCGTCGCGGTCGGCGCACACGCCGGGCCCGTAGCCTGCCGCAGCCAGGCAGCGGGCGGCCCAGGCGCCGTTGACGCCGCAGCCGACGATGCCGACCGAGGTGGCGTCGTCGCGAGCGAGCACCCGCGCCGAGACGGCAGCCGCCGCGCCGGTCCGCAACGAGGTGACGGCCGCGCAGTCCATGATCGCCTGGAGCTCGCCGGTCTCGGCGCTCGAGAGGAGCAGCGCGCCGGTGACGACGGGGAGGCCCCGCTCCGGGTTGCCGGGGAACGAGGTGACCCACTTGACGATGGCGTAGCCGTCGCCCAGCGCCGGCATCGCCCGGAAGTCGCCGGCGGGCGGCGCCTGGAGGTAGACCTTCGCGGGCATCACCCACTCGCCGGCGGCGTGTCGCTCGAACGCCAGGCGGGTGCGCTCGTTCGCGAGCGCCGGCGGCACCGCCTCGAAGACGGCCGCCGAGCTGAAGACGGGGATCGCGCTCACGACCGGCAGGTTAGATTCCCGGCATGAGCGCCAACGGCAAGCGGCGGCCGCCCCGCCCCCGGATCGAGCTCGTCGGCGGCACCGCCTCGGACTCCGAGGCCGCTGCGATCGTCGCCGCGCTAGAGCAGTTCATCGCCGACACGGCCCCGGCCGCCGGCGCCGGCCCTGAGGCCAGCGCCTGGCAGCGTGCCGCGCTGGAGGAGGGCGTCTCGGCCCGCCAACTCAGCGCCGGGGTTTGGGGCCACGGCCCTGCGCGGCGCTCCCAAACCGGATAGAACCCTCCCATGGGCCGGCGACGGCGCCGGCCGCGAGGAGAGGAATAGATGGCCGTTGTGAAGATCATCGAGCTGGTCGGCAGCTCGAAGACCTCGTCCGACGACGCCGCGAAGCAGGCGCTCCAGCATGCGTCCGGCTCGCTGCGCAACATCCGCGCCGTCGACATCGTGTCGACCGGGATCCGGGGGGAGAACCTCGACGAGTACCGCGCCCACGTGCGCGTCGCGTTCATCATCGAGGACACCGACGTCGACTGAGCGCCTGAAGCGCAGCGCAGGCGGGATCGCGCTGGCCCTCGCGGCCGCCGCGGTTCCGATGCTGCTCGCCGGGCCCTCGGCGGCGGGCGGCCCGTCCTGCCTCGGCAACCCGCAACGATCGTCCCGGCGACGGGGCGACGGCGGCGACGACCTGCGCGGCGGCGAGGGCAGCGACTTCTGCTCCGGCGAGGGCGGGAACGACGACGAGTCGGGCTGCGAGGCGTTCGGCCCCTAGCGGCTCGAAATACCCTAATCCCGATTGGGATTAAGGCTTTATGCCATACTCCCGCGCATGGAGCCGACCGCCGCGCCTGAGCGGGCCGAGACCGATCCCGCGAGCGCCGACACCGCCGCGGAGCGGATCGCCGCCGAGTACAAGCTCGACGTCCAGCACTCGAAGCCCCAGAAGGGCAAGGGCAAGCTGGGATCGCTCGAGAACCCGGAGGTCTACGACAACGTCCCGGGCCACTGGATCCCCAGGATCGAGCGCGAGTTCGACGACTTCGACACTGAGGCCGACAAGTTCCTCGACGGCCAGACGCCCGAGGACCAGTTCATCGGCTTCCGCCTGAAGCAGGGCGTCTACGGGCAACGCCAGCCCGATGTACAGATGTGCCGGGTGAAGCTGCCGATGGGCGGGATCACGCCGGGACAGATGGAGATGTTCGCGGACGTGGTCGAGGAGTACGCGCCGCTCAACCGGGGCCACATCACGACCCGCCAGAACATCCAGATCCATCACATCCCGCTGAAGGACATGGCCGAGCTGATCCGGCGGATCTCGGACTCCGGGCTGTCATCGCGCGAGGGCTGCGGTAACACCGTTCGCAACGTCACCGGCGACCCCTTCGCCGGTGTCACCGAGGGCGAGCTCTTCGACATCACCCCCTACGCCGGCGCCTACGTCCGCTACTTCGTGCGCCATCCCACGACGCAGCTGATGCCGCGCAAGGTGAAGACGGCGTTCACCGCGACCGACGAGGACGTCGCGATCACCGGCATCCACGACATCGGCTTCATCCCGCGGGTGCGCGACGGCGTCCGCGGGGTCGAGATCCGTGTGGGCGGCGGTACCTCGATCATGCCGCGGGTAGCCCCCACCCTCTACGACTTCGTCGAGCTCGACAACGGCGACTTCCTCAAGGTCTCCGAGGCCGTCTTCCGCCTCTTCGACCGCCAGGAGTGGCTGCGCGTGAACCGCGCCCGCGCCAGGATCAAGGTCCTGATCGACAAGATCGGGATCGACGCCTTCCGCGAGATGGTGGAGGAGGAGCTCGCGGGCGACTGGGTCGCCGAGCGCGACTTCTCGATCGAGCACCTCCTCTTCGACGAGGACGAGGAGGCCAACGCGCCGGCGCCGGCCGCGCAGGCCGCCAGCCCCAACGGCGACCGCTCCGAGTTCGACCGCTTCGTCGAGGCCAACGTCGCCCCGCAGCGCCAGCAGGGCTTCTCGACGGTGACCGTCAAGGTGACTCGCGGCGACCTGACGCCCGAGCAGTTCCGCGGCCTCGCCGAGGTGATGCGCGAGTACACCGGCGGCTACGCCCGGACCACGGTCCAGCAGAACCTGGTTCTGCGCTGGGTCCGCGACGAGGCGCTGTACGACGTCTACACCCGCCTGGGCGAGCTGGGCCTTGGCGACGCCGGCCAGAACGAGATCAACGACGTCGTCTCGTGCCCGGGCACCGACTCGTGCAAGCTGGGTATCACCGCCTCGATGGGCCTCAACAAGGCGATCCAGGAGCGCGTCGAGAGCATGGGCGTCACCGACCCGCTGACGCGGAAGGTGCACATCAAGATGTCCGGCTGCCCGAACGGCTGCAGCCAGCACCACATCGCGAACATCGGCTTCTACGGCGCCTCGCTCAAGGTCGGCGACCGCCAGGTTCCCGCCTACATCCCCCACCTGGGCGGCAACTACGAGGGCGGCGAGGTGCTCTACGGACATCGCCTGAAGTCGCGCTTGCCCGCCAAGCGCGTTCCCGAGGCGGTCGAGCGGTGGCTGCGCCTGTACGAGGCCGAGCGCTCGGACGGCGAGGAATTCAACCCGTTCGTCGAACGGATCGGCACCGAGCGGTTCGAGGCCGAGGTGAAGGATCTGACGATGCCGGTCGAATTCAGCCTCGAGACCCTGGACCAGTTCGTCGACTGGTCCCGCTCGGAGCCCTACAAGGTCGAGCGCGGCGAAGGCGAATGCGCAGTATGAGCGACTCGGCGACGCGGCTGCGTCCCTTCGTGCTCGACACCCCGCTGCCGGCCGAGAACGGCAACGGCAACGGCCGCCTGCCAACGATCGGCGGAAAGCTTGTCGACCCGGCCGAGGTCACGGCCGAGATCGAGCCGCTCTCGGCCGAGGACGCCGTCGCGTGGGCGATCGAAGCCTTCCGCCCCAAGCTGCGCTTCGCCGTGTCGTTCCAGAAGACCAGCTCGGTCACGATCGACCTCGCTCACCGCACCGACCCCGAGGCCAGCTTCTTCTACCTCGACACCGAGCTGCTGTTTCCCGAGACCTACGAGACGCGCGACCGCCTCGCGGAGCACTTCGGGATCGAGTTCGAGCGCTACGTGCAGGACAACCCGCCGGGCCTGCGGCAGCGATGGGACGCGGGCGAGTGGGGACCCGACGACGAGTGCTGCGCCCCGCGCAAGGTAGCTACCATGCGGCGCGCCCTGGTCGGGGTCGACTGCTGGGTGTCGGGCGTTCGCCGCGTCGATTCGGACACGCGAGCGACGGCTCCCAAGTTTGGATGGGACGAACGGTTCGGACTCTGGAAGCTGAATCCGCTCGCCGACTGGGACGACAAGCGAGTCTGGAACTACCTAAAGGACCACCACGTGCCATACAACCCACTTCACGACAAGGGCTACCCGTCGATCGGGTGCATGCCCTGCACCTCGCGGCCTGACACCGGCGAGGATGACCGCGCAGGCCGTTGGGCCGGAACCGACCGCACGGAGTGCGGGATCAATGGGTAGCGCCGAGACGGCGCTGAGTCTGACGCTCACCAACCGTCAGGCCAGCGACTTCGAGCTGCTCGCAAACGGCGGCTTCGCGCCGCTCGAGGGATTCATGGGAGCCGACGACTGGCGCTCAGTATGCGAGAACATGACGCTCGCCTCGGGCGGCGAGATCTGGCCGATCCCGATCACGCTGGCGACCGACCTGGACTGCTCCGAGGGCGACGTCGTCGAGCTGTCGGCCCCCAACGGCAAGGCGCTTGGCCGCCTTCACGTGAGCGAGGTCTTTGAGCGCGACGTCGAGCTGGAGGCCGAGAAGGTCTACCGCACGACCGACAACGAGCATCCCGGCGTGGCCGCCATCCGCGAGGAGGGCAACCGATGCGTCGCCGGGAAGATCGAGGCCGACGCGCTCCCCGACCACGAGGACGCGTTCATGAAGCGCTACCAGACCACCGAGGAGTCGAAGCAGGCCTTTGCCGACCGGGGCTGGAAGCGGATCGTCGCGTTCCAGACGCGCAACCCGATTCACCGGGCGCACGAGTACCTGACCAAGGCCGCGCTCGAGATCTGCGACGGGCTGTACATCCACCCGCTGATCGGCGAGACCAAGAAGGGCGACATCCCCGCCGACGTGCGGATGCGCTGCTACGAGGTCCTGATGGATAACTACTACCACCCGGATCACGTGATGCTTGGCGTCAACCCCGGCAAGATGCACTACGCGGGCCCGCGTGAGGCCGTGCTCCACGCGATCATCCGCCGCAACTACGGCTGCACCCACTTCATCGTGGGCCGCGACCACGCCGGCGTGGGCGACTACTACGGCACCTACGACGCGCAGCGGATCTTCGATGACATCGACATCGACAAGCTGGGCATCACCCCGTTGTTCTTCGAGCACACCTTCTGGTGCAACGAGTGCGAGGGGATGGGCTCGTCGAAGACCTGCCCGCACCCGCAGGAGTCGCACCTGTTCCTGTCTGGGACGAAGGTGCGCGAGATGCTCGAGGCCGGCGAGAAGCCGCCCCACGAATTCAGCAGGGACGAGGTTGCGACGATCCTGATCGACGCATACAAGGAAGGGATTTGATGAGCGAGCAGAAGGGCTTCACGCTGTGGTTCACCGGCCTCTCCGGCTCGGGCAAGACCACCATCACCAATCAACTCGTCAAGGAGCTCCGCAAGCGCGATGTCGCGCTCGAGGTCCTCGACGGCGACATCGTCCGGGAGAACCTGTCCAAGGGCCTGGGCTTCTCGAAGGAGGACCGCGACACGAACATCCGTCGCATCGCCTTCGTGGCGAACCTGCTGTCGCGTCACGGCGTGCCCGTGATCACGGCGGCGATCTCCCCGTACAAGGAGATCCGCAACGAGGCTCGCGAGATGATGGACGACCGGTTCATCGAGGTCTACGCCAAGGCATCGGTGGAGGTCTGCGAGCAGCGCGACGTCAAGGGGCTCTACGCCAAGGCGCGCTCGGGCGAGATCAAGGAGTTCACCGGCGTCTCGGACCCGTACGAGCCGCCGGAGAACGCCGAGCTCGTGATCGAGACCGAGACCCAGTCCCCGGAGGAGTCGGCTCAGCAGATCCTCACCTACCTCGAGGAGCGCGAGCTGATCCCGGCGGCCGTCGCCGCCTAGCAACCCAAGGTCAGACCCCAACTGGGTTGGCGTATCGATTGCGTTACAGACGGCCCGGGCGGCGCGCCCGGGCCGTCTGCGTTCTAGGCTCGCCGCCTGATGTCGAGCACCGCGAGCCGGCTCCCCCTGGTCGGATGGCTGTTCCCCAGCCCCGACGAGCCCGGCCGCGCGATCGCGCGGCGCACCCAGATCCTGCTGATCGCCCTCCTCACCATCGCGAACGCGATCGGCGCGGCCGTGGTATTCGTCTTCCTGGGCCTCGTCCTCCCCTCGCCCGAGGCCGACTCCGAGGGCGCCGTGATCCTGAACCTCGCGGTGACCGCGGGCTACCTGCTCCTCGGCGCCGTGGTTGGGGCAGTCTGGGGCTCGCGGCGCATGGTGCCGGTCAACGCCTGGCTACGCTCGGAGCGCCCCGCGACCGAGGAGGAACGCCAGTACGTCCTTCGGGCCCCGTACAGGATCGTGCGCGTCCACGCCACCCTGTGGGGGCTGGCCGCCGTTCTCTTCGGTGTGCTCAACTGGACCTACGCGCCCGAGCTGGGGGCGCGGGTCGCGATGACGGTCGTCCTGGGCGGCCTCACGACGTGCGCGATCGCCTACCTCCTGAGCGAGCGGATGCTTCGGCCCGCAGCCGCCCGGGCGCTTGCGGAGGGCGTGGGACAGGAGACGCACGCGCCTGGTGTGAAGGCCAGGGCGCTGCTGGCGTGGGCGCTGGGCACCGGGATCCCGCTGGTCGGGCTCGTGCTCGTCGCCCTGTCGACCCTGATCGAGGGGGACTTCACGGCCGACCAGCTCGCGCTGGCCGCCCTGGTGCTCGCCGTGGTGGCGATCGCGATCGGCTTCTACGTGACGACGCTCGCGGCCCGGGCGGTCGCGGACCCGATCAGAGCGGTCCGCGGGGCGATCTCGCGGGTCGAGCAGGGCGAGCTGGACACGCGGATCCCCGTGTATGACGGAAGCGAGATCGGGTTGCTGCAGGCCGGGTTCAACCAGATGGTCGCGGGCCTTCGCGAGCGCGAGAAGATCCACGACCTGTTCGGGCGCCACGTGGGCGAGGAGGTCGCCCGCGCGGCCATGGAGGAGGACGTCGAGCTCGGCGGCGAGACGCGCGAGGTCTCGGTGCTGTTCGTCGACATGGTCGGCTCGACCACGCTGGCCGCCGAGCGGCCACCGCAGGAGGTGGTCGAGACCCTCAACGGGTTCTTCGCGATCGTCGTCGAGTCCGTGCGCGAGCACTCCGGCTGGGTCAACAAGTTCGAGGGTGACGCGGCGCTGGCCATATTCGGTGCGCCGGTGCCGCTGGACGACCATGCCGCGAAGGCCCTCGCCGCCGCGCGGGAGCTGCAGCGGCGGCTGGGCGACCTCGAAGGGGTCGAGGCCGGAATCGGCGTCTCGTCGGGAGAGGTCGTTGCGGGCAACATCGGCGAGGAGAAGCGGTTCGAGTACACCGTGATCGGCGACCCGGTGAACGAGGCGGCGCGGCTCACCGAGCTCGCGAAGTCGGAGGGCGGCGTGCTGGCCTCCGACGCGGCGATCGACGCGGCATCCGAGGAGGAGGGAGCGCGCTGGGAGCTGGGTGACGAGGTCGAGCTCCGCGGCCGCTCACAGCCGACGCGCCCGGCGAAGCCGGCGGGCTGACGCGGCGGCCGCATGTGATGATGCCGCCGTGAGCGACGGTGGATCAGAGGGCGTGCGCGTCTGGCGCGCCGGCGAGGACGAGCTCGACGCCGTTGCCAAGCTCATCGCCGGGTTTCGCGACCACTGGCACAAGAGCGAGCCCGCCGTGGCGTCGATCCGCGCCAGCGCCGCGCGGATCCTGGCCGGCGGCGATGGCGAGTACCTGCTGGGCGCCGCCGGCGACGGCGCGCCCTCTGGCGTCGCCCAGCTCCGCTTCCGCTTCAGTGTCTGGACCTCGGCCGAGGACTGCTGGCTCGAGGACCTGTTCGTCGAGGGCGATGCCCGTGGCGCGGGCCTCGGCCGGGCGCTCGTCGAGGCCTCGTTCGACCGTGCGCGCGAGCGCGGGTGCAAGCGGATCGAGCTCGACGTCAACGCCGACAACGAGGCCGCGATCGCGCTCTATGAAGCGTGCGGATTCTCGCTCGAGCCCAAGGGCCCCGGCCGCACGCTGTTCCTCGGCCGCCGGCTCTAGGCCGGCCCCCCGCCGACAGCTCCACCACGTCGGCGGGCCGCGAGCGCGTTCAGGGCTTCGGGGGCACCTGCGGCTCGCCGAGCCCGTAGGTGTCGTAGGCGCCCCAGCGCGAGAACGTCTTGTGCGTCGGGCCGTGAAAGTCCGACGACGCCGTCGGAACCAGGTCGAACTCCTCGCAGAGCTCGAGGCAGTGCTTCGTCTGCTCGGCCGTGTGCGGCGGATAGAAGGTCTCGATCCCGTCGAGGCCGACGTCGCGTGGCGAGGCTCTCGACGAGGTCGCGGACCTGCTCGGGGTCCTGCACGTCCCAGTACGGATGGGCGACGACGGCGACGCCGCCGGCGTCGTGGATCAGCTCGACCGCCTGCTCGGCCGACGGCCACTTGCGGGAGACGAACGCCTTGGCGCCCGGGCACGAGGTACTCCTCGAAGAAGGGCCCGAGGTCGGGACCCGCGCCCGCCGCCTTGGCGATGTGCGGACGGCCGATCGCGTCGGCGGCGCCCGCCTTCTCGACCGCGGCCTCGAACGTGACATCGACGCCGTGCGAGTTCAGCTGCTCGATGATCTCCTTCGCCCGGTCCACCCGCTCCTGCTGAGCGCGGTCGCAGGCGGGCTGGATCCGCTGGACGTCGACCCAGTAGCCGCAGATGTGCAGGTCCTCGGAGTACTTGTGGACGCAGGACATCTCGGTCGCCGGGACGTTCTCGATCCCGAGCTCGGCGGCGACGGCGCTAGCCTCCTCGACGCCGGCGACGCCGTCGTGGTCGGTGAGGGACATCACCGTCACGCCCGCCTCGGCGGCCGAGCGGGCGACGTCGGCGGGCGGGAGTTGGCCGTCTGAAACAGTTGAATGGCTCTGTAGGTCGATCATGAGGAGCGCAGCATTGTGGACGAAATCGCCGAGATGAGGATTTCCGCCAAAGCCGACTACGCGGTCCGGGCCGCGCTTGAGCTGGCCGCCGCCCCCGAGGGCGAGCCGATCAAGGGCGAGCAGCTCGCGCAGGCGCAGGACATCCCGCTCCAGTTCCTCGAGCACATCCTGCTCGAGCTCAAGCACGCTCGCCTGATCCGGGCCAAGCGCGGCTACAAGGGCGGCTACTGGCTCGACCGCGATCCCCCCGAGGAGATCACGATCGCCGACGTGATCCGCGCCGTCGAGGGGCCGCTCGCGAACATCCACGAGTCCGCTCCCGAGGACCTCCACTACGCGGGTCCCGCCGAGAAGCTCCGCGACGTCTGGGTCGCCGTGCGCGCCAACCTGCGCGGGGTACTCGAGAGCATCACCCTCGCCGAGATCGCCAGAGGGCGACCTGCCCTGGCAGATCGACGCGATCCTGCAGAACCCCGAGGCGTGGATCAAGCGCTAGGGCGTGCTAGCATCCCGCGCTGCTTGAGGCCGTAGTCGGTCACAAGCTAGGAATGCGTCGAGGGAAGGTCCCCGCCCGGCGGAGCATCTGCCATGGACCCAGCGATCATCTTCTTCGGGCTCGGTATCGGGCTGCTCGTCGGCATGACCGGCATGGGCGGGGCATCGCTGATGACGCCCCTGCTGATCATCATCTTCGGAATCTCGCCGGTGACCGCGATCGGGACGGACATCTTCTACGCCGCGGTCACCAAGACCGTCGGCGGCTACCAGCACCTGAAGCTGAAGACCGTCCACCGCGGCATCGCCTTCTGGCTGGCCGTCGGCAGCGTGCCGTCGGCGCTCGGCGGGCGTATACGTCATCGAGCTGCTCCAGCGCACGTACGGCGAGGACCTCGACAAGCTCGTCCTGGGCATGCTCGGCGGCGCCCTGCTGGTCGTGGGAATCGCGACGCTTCTGCGCTCGATCTTCTTCAAGGACGTGATCGCCGAGCGCTACGCGGTCCACCTCTACCGCCGCCACATCATCGCCGCGGTCATCACCGGCGTCACGACCGGCTTCGTGATCGGCCTGACCTCGGCCGGCAGCGGCACCCTGATCGCGATCGCCCTGATCGCGATCTTCCGGCTGACGCCTCAGCGCGTGGTCGGCACCGACATCTTCCACGCGGCCGTGCTGCTGTGGGCGGCCGGGATCGCGCACTGGATCGGGGGCAACGTCGACTTCGTGCTCGCCGGGAACATCCTGCTGGGCTCGGTCCCGGGCGTCCTCTTGGGCGGCATGCTGTCCGTGCGCGCGCCGCAGGCGTTCCTGCGCCGGGCCCTGGCCGTGGTGCTCGTCGCGTCGGGGACGACGCTGGTGGTCAAGGAGGGCGACCCGAGCGTCGTCATCCCGGCGATCCTGGTCGCCGCCGTCCTCGTGGGCGGGCTGTTCAGCATCCAGGCCATCTCGCAGCGACGGCTGCGATCCACCGCCGCCGCGACCCCCTGACGTCCCACCCCGGCAGGGAATCACCTGCGGCGGGCTTCGCCCGCCTTACATGCTGCTGCCGGAACACTTTGTGTTCCGGCATAGAATGACTGTGTGGACTTCGAGCCCAGCGCACGCGTCGAGGAGCTGCGCCAGCGGATCCGCGCCTTCCTCGACGAGCACGTCTACCCGGTCGAGATGGAGGCGCTCGCCGCCCTCGACGACGAGGTCAAGCCCGGCGTCGCCTACCCGGAGATCCTGGTGGCGATCCGCCAGCGGGCCCGCTCCGAGGGCCTCTGGAACCTCTTCATGCCCGACGAGCGCTACGGCCCCGGGCTGACCAACTGGGAGTACGGCCTGCTGTGTGAGGAGATGGGCCGCAGCCCGGCCATCGCCGGGATGGCGTTCAACTGCGCGGCCCCCGACACGGGCAACATGGAGATCCTCGCCGAGCACGGCACCGACGAGCAGCGGGAGCGCTGGCTCCAACCGCTGCTCGACGGCGAGATCCGCTCGTGCTTCTCGATGACCGAGCCCGAGGTCTCGGGCTCGGATCCGACGACGCTCCAGACCCGAGCCGAGCTGGTGGACGGCGAGTGGGTGATCAACGGGCACAAGTGGTTCACGTCGGGCGCCGTGGGCGCCGACGTGGCGATCGCGATGGTCGTGACCGACCCCGATGCCCACCGCTACGCGCGCGCCTCGATGATCCTGGTCCCGGTCGACAACCCCGGCTTCGACCTGGTGCGCCCCGTCCCGGTGATGGGCCACGACGGCGGACCGGGCCACTGCGAGATCCGCTACGCGGACTGCCGCGTGCCCGAGGCGAACCTGCTTGGCCCGCGCCAGGCCGGGTTCGCTATCGCCCAGGACCGCCTGGGCCCCGGCCGCATCCACCACTGCATGCGCGCGATCGGCAGTTGCGAGCGGGCGATCGAGATGATGTGCAAGCGGGCGCTCGTGCGCGAGACGCATGGCGGCAAGCTCGCCGAGAAGCAGTTCATCCAGGACTTCATCGCCAAGAGCCGGATGGAGACCGAGCAGGCGCGCCTGCTGACGCTCCTCGCCGCGTGGAAGATGGACACGCAGGGCAAGAAGGCGGCGCGGCGGGAGATCTCGATGATCAAGGTCGTCGCCGCCAACGTGGTGATGGACGTGCTCGACCGCGCGATCCAGGTGCACGGCGCCCTGGGCATGTCCGACGACACCCCGCTGGCCGGCATGTGGCGCTTCAGCCGGATGCTGAAGGTCGCCGACGGGCCCGACGAGGTCCACAAGATGGTGATCGCCCGCCGCGAGCTGAACCACTGGGCCCGCGAGCTCGAGGCCCAGAACGGCGGCGACCCCGAGTCGGCCGCGGCCTCGACGGCAAGCGCTTAGGCGCCAGTCAGGCCAGGCGGCGTTCGGCCTCGTCGGCCCCCTCGGCGAGGCGCTGGACGATCTTCGCGAACTCCTCCTGGCCGGAGTCGGCGTCGCCCTCCTTGCCGTACTGGCCGGCCGCGTAGCGGGCCAGCACGCCCTCGAGGATGATCGCGAGCTTCCAGTAGCCCAGGGCGACGTAGAAGTCGAGCTGGCCCAGGTCGCGGCCCGAGCGCTCGGCGTAGCGGTCGCGCAGCTCCTCGCGGCCGGGGAAGCCCGGGGCCGTGGTGGGCGGGTCGAAGAGCGGGATCAGGTCGTCGCCATCCTCGGACCAGTAGACCATCAGCAGCCCGACGTCGGCCAGCGGGTCACCCAGCGTGCACAGCTCCCAGTCGACGACGGCCGCCACCTCGCCGGTGTCGGCCGCGAGGATCATGTTGTCCAGGCGATAGTCGCCGTGGACGATGGTGGCCGGGCCCTGCTCCGGGATGCGGGCGCTGAGCCGTTCGTGGACGTCGTCGACGAGCGCCAGCTCGCGCGTCTTCGACTTCTCCCACTGTCCGTGCCAGCGGTGGAGCTGGCGGGCGACGTAGTCCTGCTTTCTCCCCAGCTCGCCCAGGCCCACCGCGTCGGGGTCCACCGCGTGGATCGCTACCAGGGTGTCGACCACCCGTTCGCCGATCGCGTGCCGATCGGCCTCATCGAAGGCGTCGACGGCCTCGCGCTGCGAGCGGAGGATCGGGCCGTCGACGAAGCCCATGACGTAGAACGGGGCGCCGTTCACCGACTCGTCGTCGCACAGCCCCACCACCGGGGGCACGGGGACGGGCGTGTCCTGGAGCGAGGAGATCACGCGATGCTCGCGCCCCATGTCGTGGGCCGAGCCCAGCCGTTTGCCCAGCGGCGGCCGGCGCAGCGCCCAGCGCCGTGCCGGAGGCGTCGGCCACGCCGAACGTCAGGTTCGACCGGCCGCCGGAGATCCGCTCGAACGCGAGCGGGAGCTGGACGCCGTCGACGTTCGCCTCGAACCAGGCCTCGACTCCGGCCCGGTCGATGCCGTCCGGATCCCCGCTTGTAGCCTCGTCCTCTGACATGGCGGCGAAGGCTCTCATAGTCGACTTCGGAGGCGTTCTCACGACCAGCATCTGGCCGGCCTTCGCGCAGTTCTGCCAGGGCGAGGGCCTGAAGCAGGACGCCGTGCTGGAGCTGTTCCGCGGCGACGCCGACGCGCTTCGCCTGCTGCGCTCGCTGGAGACGGGCGAGATCGACACCGCCGAGTTCGAGCCCGCCTTCGGCGCCCTGCTGGGCGTCGAGGACTCCACCGACCTGACCGCCCGCCTGTTCGCGGGCCTTCGGCCCGAGGAGGCGATGATCGGCGCCGTGCGCGCGGCCGGGGCAGCTGGAATCCGCACTGGCCTGATCACGAACTCGTGGGGGCTGGGCATCTACGACCGGGCGCCGGTCGACATCTTCGACGAGATCGTGATCTCCGGCGAGGTGGGCATGCACAAGCCCAATCCCGACATCTACCTGCTCGCCTGCGAGCGGCTGAGCGTCGCCCCCGCCGACGCCGTGTTCGTCGACGACCTTCGCGAGAACTGCACGGGCGCCGAGGCGGTCGGGATGACGGCGCTGCTTCACCGCGACGCCGCCGAGACCGTGGCCAAGCTCGAGGAGCTGCTCGGCGTCGAGCTGCGGGCGTCCGCCTAGAGGAGGGTGGCCCCGATGTCCGCCCCGGGGCCCGCCGCCGCGATCGACCTGGACAGGCAGATCGACGCGTTCGGCCGGGCCGCGGAGCGCTTCTTCGACGGGCTCGCGGGCATCGCCTGGGGCTGGCTTGCCCTGGCCCTGCTCCTCTTCCTCGCGCTGCAGCTATGCCGGGGCCACGCGTGGGCCAACGCCCTTCGCGCCGCCTATCCGGGCGACCGTGTCAGCGAGCGTGGCGTCGTGGGGGCCTTCCTCGTCGGCGTTGGGCTCAACGGCATCCTTCCGGCGCGCGGGGGCGACGCCGTCAAGATCGTGCTGGCGAAGCGCAGCGTGCGCGATGCCAGCTACCCGGCGGTGATCACGTCGTTCGCGGTCCTCGCCCCGTTCGACTCTTCCGTTGGGCTGCTCGTCCTCATCTACGCGATCACGCAGGGACTGCTCCCCGAGGCGCCCGAGCTGCCCGATCTGCCCGCCTTCGAGGTCTCGTTCTGGGCGGCCAACCCCGGCCTCTTGCTGCTGGCGCTGACGCTGCTGGGGATCGGCCTGGTCGTGCTGTACGCGATCAGTGCCCGCCGAGCGGAGGCCGTCTGGAAGCGCCTCCTCCAGGGCATCGCGATCCTCCGTCAGCCGCGCCGCTACCTGCGCGAGGTCGCCGCGTGGCAGCTCGCCGCCTGGTTCCTGCGCTTCGGCTCGTTCTGGCTGTTCCTCGACGCGTTCCGGATCGGCGGGTCGGCCCAGAACGTGCTGCTGGTGATGAGCGTGCTCGCGATCAGCGGGGCGCTGCCGCTGACGCCGGGCGGGGCCGGGGCGCAGCAGGCGCTGCTGGTCGCCACCCTCGAGGGCCCGTCCCGGGTCGCGGTCCTCTCCTACTCCGTCGGCCAGCAGATCGCGGTCACCGCGTGGTCGGTGGCGGTCTCGTTCGTCACGCTCGGCATCGTGTTTCGAACCGGCGACTGGCGCGGGCTCATGCGGGAGGGACGCGCGGCGCGCGGGGACGCGCCGGAGGCCGAGAAGGCCGCGGCGAAGTAGGCCTACTTGTCCGCGTACTCCACGCGGACCTGCTTGCCCTTGAGCTTGGTGCCGTCCAGGCGCTCGAGCGCCTGCTCGGCGTGCTCGGCCTCGAGATCGACGAACGAGAAGCGCTCGAGTACGCGGATCTCGCCGATTGAGTCCTCGGGGACGACCGCGCCCTCCACGAGGGCCCACCGCAGGTCCTCGTCCTCGATCCCGCTGCGGCGCCCACGGTTGACGAAGAGCTTGGCGTGCCCCTTCTTGGGCTCCGGCGGCAACTTCTCGCGCTCGCGGGCGGCCTTGCCGTCGGCGCCATTGGTCGCGGGAGCCTCGGGCGTGGCGCCATCGCGCCTGGGATGCTCGCGCCGGCGCGGGCGTGGCGCGTGCTCGAGGCGCTCCTCGGGCGGCTCCCACTCGCCGATCGAGGTCTTGGCCTCGCGCTCGATCCGCTCGATCTCATCGCGCTGGGCCGGGGTCACGAACGTGATCGCCCGCCCGGTGCGACCAACCCGGCCCGTACGGCCGATCCTGTGCACGTAGGGCTCGGTGGTCGTTGGGACGTCGTAGTTGATGACGTGAGTGACGTGCTCGATGTCGAGGCCTCGCGCCGCGACGTCGGTCGCGACCAGCAGGGGGAGGTTCCTCGCCTTGAACGCCAGCATCACGCCGTCGCGCTGGCCCTGGGTGAGGTCGCCGTGGAGCGCCTTCGAGCGCAGGCCCTTGCGCTGAAGCGCCTCGTCGAGCTTGCGCGTGTTGATCTTGGTCCTGCAGAAGATGATCGCCTGCTCGGGCTCCTCGGCCTCGAGCACGGAGATCAGCCGCTCGGTCTTCTCCTTGGCGGGCACCTCGACGAAGGCCTGCTCGATCGCGTCGACCGTGAGCTGTTGCGGCGTGACCTTGACGGTCACCGGGTCGTACATGAACCCGTCGGCCAGGCGCGCGATCGGGGGCGGCATCGTGGCGGAGAAGAGCGCCGTCTGGCGACCGCCCGGGCAGAGCTTGAGGATGCGCTCGACATCCTCGATGAAGCCCAAGTCCAGCATCTCGTCGGCTTCGTCGAGGACGACGAAACGGACCGAGCTGAGGTGCAGCGACCCGCGGTTGATCAGGTCAAGCGTCCGTCCTACAGTCGAAACGACCACCTGGGCGCCCAGGCGCAGGCGCGAGGTCTGGGTTGCCACCGCCTGCCCACCGAACACCGCCAACACCTCGATCGGGAGGTGTTCGGCGTAGGCGCGGAGCGCCTGGGTCACCTGGATGCATAGCTCGCGGGTGGGGGTGAGCACCAGCGCCTGCGTCTCCTTGGAGTCGGCGTCGAGGTAGTCGAGCAGCGGCAGTCCGAACGCCGCCGTCTTGCCGGTGCCCGTCTGCGCCTGGCCGATCACGTCATGCCCGGCCAGCAGTTCCGGGATCGCCTGCTCCTGGATCGGCGTGGGGGTCTCGTAGCCGAGCTCGTCGAGCGTCTGGAGCAAGCCCTTGGAGAGGCCTAGGTCGGCGAAGGCTGCCATCAGGACGTGGGGTCCAGCAGGAGCTTGCCCTGCGTGCCGCGGGCGATGATGTCCTCATGCGCGCGCCGCACGTCCGAGAGCGGGTAGACCTCGCCGATGACCACCTCGAGATCGCCGGAGGAGACCGCGGCGAACAGGTCCGCGATCATCGGCACCACGAGGTCGCGGCGGGGGATGAGGTGCATGAGCCAGAAGCCGATCACGGCGCGCGAGTGGCGCATCAGGTGCCCGGTATCGACCTGGTTCGGCTCGCGGGAGGCGATCCCGAACGTGGCGATGCGCCCGAACGGGGCCAGGGTCCGCAGGCAGGCGTCGAACGCGGCGCCGCCGCTCATCTCGAGCACCGCATCGACCTCCTCCCCGCCGTTGGCCTCGAGGATGGCCCCCTGAAGATCGTCCGCGCGCGAGTCGACCGCGGCGTCGGCGCCCAGCCGTTCGGCGAGCGATCGCTTCTCCTCGCTGGAGGCGAGGGCGATCACCTTCCCGCCGGCCCGCTTCGCGAGCTGGACGGCGAGGGATCCGGTGCCGCCCGCGGCCGCTTGGACGACGATCGTCTCGCCCTCCTGGAGCCGCGCGCAACGGTGAACCAACGCGTGGGCGGTCAGCCCCTGCAGGAGCAGCCCCGCCGCGGCATCGTCGGAGACGCCGTCGGGGACAGGGATGAGGAAGCCCTCGGGGACCGCGACCTTCTCCGCGTACCCACCGCCGGCGAGGAGGGCCGCGACCCGCGTCCCGTCGGGGGTGGTCCCGGATACCTCGCCGCCGGGGATCATCGGCAGCGACTGCTTGGCGAGGTAGTCGTCGCGGGTTGCGTGCGTGTCGGCAAAGTTGATTCCGGCGCGAGCGATGTCGACGACGACCATGCCGTCGCCGCCCTCGGGATCTTCGACCTCGACGAGCTCCATGACCTCGGGCCCACCGAACTCCTTGACTTGAATCGCGCGCACGGGTCGGCAAGTCTGGCAGGATCACCCGCGCATGTCGCTGACCGTGGTCGGTTCGATCGCCTTTGACTCGGTGCGCACGCCCTTCGGCGAGCGCGATCGGATGCTGGGCGGATCGGCCGTGCACTTCGCCCTGGCCGCGTCCTTCTTCACCGATGTGCACGTCGTCGGGCCCGTCGGGGAGGACTTCGGCGACGAGCACATGGCCCTGCTGACGGATCGGGGAGTCGACGTCTCGGACATCGAGCGCGTGCCCGCGGGCAACACTTTCTTCTGGCAGGGCCACTACGACTACGACCTGAACGTCGCGCACACCGACGACACCCAGCTGAACGTCTTCGGGGACTTCAAGCCGAAGCTCTCGGCCGCCTCGCGGGATGCCGAGGTCCTCTTCCTCGCGAACATCCAGCCCGACCTTCAGCGAGCCGTCCGGGGCCAGTGCGAGCAAGCTCGTCTGGCCGCCCTGGACACGATGAACCTCTGGATCGAGACGGCGCTCGATCCGCTCACCGACGCGGTGCGCGAGGTGGACTGCCTGATCGTCAACGACGCCGAGATCCGCCAGCTGACCGGCGAGTCCAACCTGGCCCGCGCCGCCAAGTCCGTGATGGAGCTGGGCCCCCGGGTCGTCGTAGCCAAGCAGGGCGAGTACGGCGCCGCGATGTTCACGCCCACCAGCTTCTTCGCGCTCCCCGGCTTGCCCCTGGAGGACGTGCGCGACCCGACCGGCGCCGGCGACAGCTTCGCGGGCGGATTCCTGGGGTACCTCGACGGTCACGCCGAGCGCCTGGCCGACGGACATCTGAAGCTGGACGACCGGACGCTCCGCCGGGCCATGGCGAACGGCACGGTGCTGGCCTCCTTCAACGTCGAGGACTTCGGCACCGAGCGTGTCGCCCGCTTGGAACAGGGCGAGATCGAGCAGCGCTTGCGCGACTTGCGCTCGATGACGGCATTTGACTAGGCCGGTCGGCGGGGGATAATGACCTCGGCGTGTCCGTAGGACTCAGAGCCGGGATCATCGTCGTGGCTGCCTTGGTGGCTGTCCCGCTCGGCGCTACGCCAGCCTCCGCGCGGTCATTCGAGGTGACGCGCACTGACGATCCGAACCCCGGCCAGTGTCGCCCCCGGGACTGCTCGCTGCGCGAGGCGGTGCTGGCCGCCAACGCGCGTTCCGGCGCCGACATCATCGAGCTGGACACGGGCCCGATCCACACGCTGCAGAGACCCCCTGCCGCCCCGGATGACCCCGAGGGCGGCGACCTGGACGTCAGCGGGCCGCTCACCGTAGTGGGCCGGGGCAGCGGGCGCGCCCGCATCCGCGGCCAGGAGGAGGACCGGCTCTTCCACGTCGAGGGCGCGGGCCGCCTCACGTTGATGAAACTGAACCTGTTCAACGGCGAGACGAGCAACTCCGGTGGCGCGATCCGCGTCGAGACGTTCGGCGGCGACGCCAAGCTCCGGGTCGACCGGTCGAGCTTCTACGACAACGTGGCAGGGAGCGACGGCGGTGCGATCGCGGCCGACGGTGACCTGCCCGTGCGCATCACGCGCAGCGACTTCGCGTTCAACGCGGCGGAGTCCGACGGTGGCGCGATCCTTCTCGACGATGGAGGGTCCCTGAAGCGCGTCACCCTGCGCAGCAACACCGCGGGGCGGGGCGGCGGCCTGCTGAGCTTCGACGGCGCGAAGCTGACCGATCTGCGCGTGGAGCGGAACCGCGCGCTGGGCGACGAGGGAGGCGGTCTCTACCTCTACCAGTACGACTTCCCGATCGAGGGGTCGGTGATCTCGGGCAACCGCGCCGCCGATGGCGGTGGGGGCATCCACAGCGCCGGGGCCGTGGTGACGCTGTTGCGCTCGACCGTCGAGGGCAACAGGTCCGGCACGGACATCGCCGGCCCCGGCGGCGGCTTCGCGGCCGATGGCGGAAGCCTGCAGCTCTCCACGAGCTCGGTGCTGGACAACCGAGCGAACGGCTTCGGCGGCGGCCTCCACCTGGCCGGCGGAGCGCTCGGCACCATCGTGCGCTCGACGATCGCCGGTAACCGCGCGGTCGGTGGGAACGGCGGTGGCGGGGTCGCGGTACGCGACGCGGGCACGACCGCCTCGTTCACGAACTCAACGATCGCCGAGAACCGAGCGATGGGCTTCGGCGGCGGAATCGAGACCCTGCTCGACGCGACTACCGAGCTCGACAGCGCCACGGTGACCCACAACGAAGCGAACAGCGACGCCGCGGGCACCGAGACCGGCGGCGGCCTCGGCAACGGGGCCGCCGGCGGCATTTCGATCCGCAACTCGCTGATCGCCGCCAACAGCGCCGCCGGGGAGGACTCGGGAGTCGATTGCCAGGGCCCGGTGACCGCGACCGGGGTGAACCTGGTCCAGCACGTGATCGGCTGCCCGGGCGTCACCGACCCCCCGGATATCACCGGCGTCGGGCCGGAGGTCAGGCGGCTGTCCGACAACGGCGGGCCGACGCATACGGTCGCGCTGCGCGTCTCGAGCCCTGCGCGCAACGCCGCGGAGGTCAGCGGGCTCGAGCGCGACCAGCGAGGAGTGCGGAGGCAGAACCCCGACGTCGGAGCCTTCGAGTACCGGCGCTGAGCGCCGCGTTCGCCCGCCTGACACGGTCAGACGGGCGCAAGCTGCGAGAATCCGGGCGCCGAGGCAGACGAAGGAGAGCGATGGCGACTGAAGAGCAGACCCAGGACCAAGACGGCGGCGTGGCGACTGCCGGCGGGGACACCCTGAGCGTCACCGACAACCGCACGGGCAAGACGTACGAGCTGGAGATCACCGACGACACGATCAAGGCGATGGACCTGCGCCAGATCAAGGTCGAAGAGGACGACTTCGGGATGATGGCCTACGACCCGGCCTTCACCAACACCGCGTCCTGCCGCTCCGCCATCACCGACATCGACGGCGAGGCGGGCATCCTCCAGCACCGCGGCTATCCGATCGAGCAGCTCTGCGAGCACTCCAGCTACGTCGAGGTCGCCTACCTCCTGATCTTCGGCGAGCTTCCCACCAAGGCGCAGCTCGAGCGCTGGACCTTCGACATCACCCACCACACCTTCGTCCACGAGGACATCAAGCACCTCTTCGAGACCTTCCGCTACGACGCCCACCCGATGGGAATGCTGCTCTCGGGATTCGGCGCGCTCTCGACCTTCTACCCCGCCGCAAAGCACATCGACGACCCCGAGGAGCGCTACATGGCGGCGATCCGGATGATCGCCAAGGTGCCGACCCTGGCGGCGTTCGCCTACCGCCACAACATGGGCCTCCCGTACGTGTATCCCGACAACGACCTCAGCTATCCCGAGAACTTCCTCTCCATGATGTTCAAGAAGACCGAGGCGAAGTACGAGCCCGATCCGCGGCTCGCGAAGGCGCTCGACGTCCTCTTCATCCTCCATGCCGACCACGAGCAGAACTGCTCGACGAGCGCGGTGCGGGGCGTGGGCTCCTCAGAGGTCGACCCCTACTCGGCGGTCGCCGCCGGGGTCGCGGCCCTCTACGGCCCGCTCCACGGTGGCGCCAACGAGGCGGTGCTGCGGATGCTGCGGCGGATCGAGACGCCGGAGAACATCCCGGACTTCCTCGAGGGCGTGAAGAACCGCGAGGAGCGGCTGATGGGCTTCGGCCACCGTGTCTACAAGAACTACGACCCGCGGGCCCGGATCATCAAGAAGCACCTCGATGACGTGATCGAGGCGACCGAGGACAACGCCCTGGTGGACATCGCCACCGAGCTGGAGAAGCACGCGCTCGACGACGACTACTTCACCTCGCGGAAGCTCTACCCGAACGTCGACTTCTACTCCGGGATGATCTACGAGGCGCTCGAGATTCCCACCGACATGTTCACCGTGATCTTCGCCATTCCGCGCACCTCGGGATGGGTCTCGCAGTGGATGGAGATGAACGACGACTCCGAGCAGAAGATCGCCCGGCCGCGCCAGATCTATACGGGCGAGCGCGACCGCGACTACGTCCAGATCGACGACCGCGAGGGCGAGGAGAAGATCACCGGTCCGCCCGCCAGGCGCCCGAAGCGCCCCCGACGCGGGGCGTAGCGGTCAGAACTTTCGCTCGTAGGAGCCCGACGTCGCAGTCGGTTCGCTGCGGGCGGGGCAGGCCCCGCTGGTCGATGCCGGGGCTGCACGGAACCCGGTCGATCGCAGGGCTCGAACGCTTGAGCGCGTGAGTCTGCGTGGGCCCGTCGTGGTCCGCGAGCGGGCTCAACTCGGGGTTCGCCTTGAGGTCGAAGAGGGCCTCGGAGAAGCCGCAGGTCTTGTCGCCGGTGACGTTCCTGCCGCCATCGCTTTCGACGGCGCCCGCCTCCGCGGGGGGGCCGCACTCCTTACCGGAGTTGAAGACGATGGAGCCGAACAGACCGACCGAACCGAGCGCCGCCTGCTCCCCGGCCTCGACCGCGAAGTGGTTCTGCGGCGCCTGGTTCTCCGCGATCGTGGTTCGTGTGACGTCGATCGCACCCGCGACCGCTTGGTGGAAGATCGCCGCGCCGCCGCCCGCTCCAGCGACGTTCCCGCTGATCGTGGAGTTGTCGATTGTGGCCGAGCCGAGGCCGACCGTGTAAAGACCGCCGCCGCGCCTCGAGCGATTGCCCGAGATCGTGCTCCGCGCGATGTCGAGGTGGGTCCCCGCACCGGCGAATATCCCGCCCCCGTCCGCGAACGGACTGCCGAGCGCGGTGTTCCCCGCGATCGTGCTGTCGAAGATGGAGACCGAGTCGGTCGGCTCCGAGCCCGGGTTCCGGATCAGGATCCCGCCGCCCTGGGCCGTCGTCGTCCCCTCGGACCTTCGGAGCTCCACCGAGTTCCCGACCACCTTCGAGCCCTCCTGGATCGACGCCTGCCCGTCGTGGACGAAGACGCCCGCCCCCACGGCCTGGGTCTCGCGATTGCCGATAGCGACGTTGTTCTTCACGGTCGTCGCCGAGAGCCCGAGGATCCCGCTCGAGTAGATCCCGCCGCCCGGCACGTTGTCGGACGGATCGGAACGAACCACGTTGTCCCGGATGACGACACCGTCCAGGAGGGCGAACTCGTTGTTCTGTAGGCCGGCGCCGCCGTTCTCGCCCGCGCCGCCGATGTCACCGCCCGTGAGGGTCACGTCGTAGAGCTGGAGGCCGGGCGCGGTGAAGCCGGCGAACGGCGCGTCGTTCCTCAACACGCGGTCCCTCACGGTCTGCTCGATCACGGTCTTCTTCGCGCTGCGCCCGTCGATCTCGACCGCCTCGGTCACGTCGAGGTCGCCCTCGACGTTGTCCTGGCCGGCGGCCTCGGGCTCTGTCAGCTTGATCCTGCCCTTCGGCAGCCTGATCTCGTCGTTACCGGGCTCCTCGTTAGCGGTGTCGATCGCGGCGCGGAGGGTGCACCTGCCCTTCCCGTCCGCGCAGGTCGAATCGCCGAGGTCGACGTCGGCACCGTCCCTTAACGAATCGACCTCGAAGGTCGCGGCGGGGGCGCTCGCGGGAAGGAGAAGCCCGAGCCCCGCTGCGATGATCACCCCCGCTGGCCGCACGCCCCGATCCTACGCCCCCTCGTCGTTACGCTCAAGCGCGTGAGCGATTGGACACTCACGGTGAGGCACGGACCGAAGGTCGAGCGGGAGCGGTTCAGCTCGCTCGGCGACGCGATCGCCGCGATGCGCGAGCGCGCCGAGGAGATCCGCGGCGCCGGCCCGCTGGACTCCGTCAAGGCGTTTCGCGAGTACGGGCCCGACCAGCGGGTGGCGGGGCGCGTTGAGCTCTCGACGGGAGGGTGGCTGCGCGGCCGCGACGCTGGGGTTGACGTCATGGGCGACGGCTCGTTCATTCCCTACTCGGGCGGGATGAGCAAGCGGCGGCTTGACGCGGACTCGCCGTTCGACGCCGTGCGCAAGGAGCTGAAGTGAGCGACGAGGAGATCAAGGTCTTTGCCGACCGCGAGGGCGAGGGCGTCGAGGTCGGGCGCCGCGTAAGGCTTCCGCGGGGCGCCGAGCCGCCTATCCGGGTCTACGTGAACGGCGTCGAGCAGACGCGAGGCAAGGACTACGACCTGCGGCGGGGGGAGATCGTCTTCAAGCGCTCGATCGTGAAGGAGGGGAAGGTCGGCGGCGCTCGCTGGGCCGCGATGTACCTGGGCCTGTTCGGCACCTACCGAAAGCACGAGACGATCGATGTCGAGTACCGCCTGGGAGGCAAGGTGAAGCTGGCTTCCGACGCCCCGGTGATCGACGACTAGCGGGGGCCAGGGCTAGGCCAAGCCGCTGAGCGCCGCGACGTGCTCGCGGTGGGCGCCCGCGGTCCCCATCAGCTGGCCGCCGACCTGGGCCCGCTTCAGCAGGAAGTGGACGTCGTGCTCCCAGGTGAAGCCGATGCCGCCGAAGACCTGGATCGCGTCGTGGCACACGGAGGCGGCGGCGTCGGAGGCCCGGGCCTTGGCCATCGATGCGGCCAGCGGCAGCGACTCGGGCTCGGCGTCGGCGACCCAGGCGGCGTAGTAGGTGAGCGAGCGCGCCTCCTCGACGGCCCAGAGCATGTCTGCGAGGCGATGGGAGACGGCCTGGTAGGCGCCGATAGGCCGGTCGAACTGCTGGCGCTCCTTCGCGTACTCCACCGCCATGTCGAGCGCCCGCTGGCCAATCCCGACGAGCTCCGCGGCGAGCGCCACCTGCCCGACGCTACCCGCGTGCGCGATCTCGCCCGGCAGCTCCTCCCCGCCGTCGGCACGGACGCGGTAGTACGCGCGCGTGTCGTCGATCAAGTCCAGCCGCTCGAGCTCGGCGTCGGTCGGCTCGACCAGGCGTGCGCCCCCGTCCTTGGCGAGCACCAGGATCGACGCGCCCGCGGCGGCGCCAACGACGGGCTCCGGATCGCAGGTCATCTCGGCGGCGCCGCGCTCCTCCCCTGAGGCGATGCCGGGGAGCCACTTCGAGCGCTGCTCGTCCGAGCCCGCGCTCTGAATCGCCGCGCCGGCGTAGGCGTTGGCGATGAACGGACTCGGCGCGCACGCGTAGCCGAGCTCCTCCTGGAGGATCACGAGCTCGACCGTGCCGAGCCCCTGGCCGCCGTACTCCTCGGAGATCGCGATCCCCGGCCACCCCAGGTCGCAGATCTCCTTCCAGAGAGCGTCGTCGTAGGGCTCGCCCGACTCGGCCAGCTCGCGCACCTTCTCGGGCTTGTAGCGGCTGGACAGGAAGTCCCTGGCGGTCGACTTGATCTCGCGCTGCTCGTCGCTGAACCCGAACTCCACCGGCTACCTCAGCTTCGGCAGGCCGAGCACGCGCTCGGCGACGATGTTGCGCAGGACGTCGCTGGTGCCGCCCTCGATCGAGTTGGCCCGCGAGCGCAGGAAGCGGTAGGCCCAGGGCGAGGACTTCTCGAGCGCCTGCATCCCCCCGACCTCGACCGCGAGCTCGGCCATCGCCTGCGCCGTCGAGGACCACTGGAGCTTGGCGATCGAGCCCTCGGGGCCCGGGATGCCGACCTTCATCGTCGAGGTAAGCGCGCGCATCGCTCCCAGGCGCAGGCCCTCGATCCCGATCCGCAGGCGAGCGATGCGGTCACGGACCCGCGGGTCGTCGGCGACGCCGCGCTCCTTGGCCAGCTCGACCAGCTGGTCGAGGGTCTGCGCCAGGCCCAGTGCGGCGGACGCGCCAAGGCCGGCGCGCTCGTTCATCAGGGTCGTGATCGCCACCATCCAGCCGTTGCCCTCGCCGCCGACGACGTTCTCGTCGGGGACGTAGGCGTTCTCCATGAACAGCTCGTTGAACTCCGCCTCGCCGGTGATCTGGCGCAGCGGGCGCACCTCGATCTCGTCCTGCTCCATGTCCATCAGGAAGTAGGTCAGGCCCTTGTGCTTGGGAGCGTCCAGGTCCGAGCGGGCCACGAGCATGCACCACTTCGCCTCGTGCGCGAACGTCGTCCAGACCTTCTGGCCCGTGATCCGCCAGCCGCCGTTCTCCTTGACGGCCTTGGTCTTCAGCGAGGCGAGGTCCGAGCCGGACTCGGGCTCCGAGAAGCCCTGGCACCAGATCTCCTCGGCCGAGAGGATCGGCTCGAGGAAGCGCTCCTTCTGGAACTCGCTGCCGTGCGCGATGACGACCGGGCCGCCCATCACCAGGCCAAGAACGTTGGCCGGCCTGGGCGCCTTGGCCCTGGCGAGCTCGGCGCCGAAGATCGACTGCTCGATCAGCGTCGCGCCGCGGCCGCCGTACTCCTTGGGCCACGAGACGCCGGCCCACCCGGCCTCGTGGAGCTGGCGCTGCCATTCGCGCTCGAACTCGAACTGGATCTGGTCGCCCCCGGTCGGGGCCTCGCCGGGATGGTTGTCGGCGAGCCAGGCGCGCAGCTCGTCGCGAAAGGCCTCTTCCTCGGGCGTCAGTGAGAGATCCACGGGGCGTGGACCCTAGTCGAAGACGTAGAGCACGGCCAGCGCCGAGGCGATCCAGGTCACCCCGGCGAAGATCATCCCCGGGTCCTGGGTCAGGATCGCCGCAGTCGAACGGGTGTCCTGGCGGTCGTAGATCAGATACAGGTAGCGGAAGACCCCGTAGAGGACGGACGGAGCCGTAGCCAGCATCCGCGAGCCGACGAGCGGCGAGCTCACCGCGTAGATGACGTAGGAGAGGATCGCGGCGGCCGTCACCATCGCGACCATCTGGTCGAGGAAGGGAAGGGAGTAGTGCTCCAGGACCGGCCGGGTCGTGGGAGACCCCGGCGTCCCCGGAAGCGCAGCAGGGGCGGCGTCGGGCAGTGGCTCCTCGAGGATCGCCTCCTGGCGGCGCTTGGTAAAGCCCAGGAAGAGGGCCAGCATCGCGGTGCAGACCAGCAGGAACTCCGAGGCCTGCGCCTCGACGGCGACCGCGCCCGCCACCACCCTGAGGATGAAGAGGGAGGCGATGGTCATCACGTCGATGATCACCAGGCGCTTGAGGATCAGCGAGTAGGCGACGGTGATGGCGCCGTAGAGGGCGACCAGGCCGGCGACCTCGGCGTCAACCGCGACCAGCGGCAGGACGACCGCGCCGATCGCCAGCGCCACGGCGGCGGTCGCCGCGGTGGCCGGGCTCAGCGCGCCGCTGGCGATCGGGCGGTTGCGCTTCTCGGGGTGGCGCCGGTCGTGCTCGGCGTCGCGCAGGTCGTTGAAGATGTAGCCCGCGCTCGAGATGGCGCAGAAGGCGATGAATGCCAGCGTCGCGTCGGCCACGGCGGCGCCCTCGTCGACCTTCCCGGAGAACAGCAGGCCGGCGAACACCAGCGCGTTTTTCACCCACTCCTGTGGGCGCATCGTTCGGATCAGGGGCGACACGGCCCGGGAAGGTTAGGTTGCGTGCATGAGGCAGAACGCACGGCCCCATGCGTTTCTCGTCGCCCCTGACTCGTTCAAGGGCACGTTCTCGGCCGAGCAGGTGGCGGATGCCGTCGCCCGGGGACTCGAGAAGGCGGGCGCCGAAGCGGACCGGTGCCCGGTCGCCGACGGCGGCGAGGGGACGGCGGCGGTGCTGCTTGGCGCGCTTGGCGGCGAGCGTGTCGGGGCCGCGGCCCACGATCCGCTCGGGCGGCCGATCGAGGCCGGCTTCGCCCTCCTGCCGGAGGGGCGCGCTGTGGTCGAGGTGGCCTCGGCGTCGGGGCTGGGGCTCCTGAGCGCCTCCGAGCGCGACGCCGAGGCGGCGAGCAGCGCCGGGACGGGCGAGCTGATCGTGGCCGCCCGCGACGCCGGTGCGAGCCGGATCGTCGTGGCCGCAGGCGGGAGCGCGACCACCGATGGCGGCGCCGGGGCGATCGAGGTGATCGAGGCGGCGGGCGGGCTGGGCCAGGCCGAAGTGGTCGTCCTCTGCGACGTCCGGACCCGCTTCGAGGACGCGCCGCGCATGTTCGGTCCCCAGAAGGGCGCAGGCCCCGACGAGATCGCCCGCCTGGAGCTACGCCTTCACGAGCTTGCCGAAAGGCTGCCGCGCGATCCCCGCGGCGTCGAGATGACCGGCTGCGCCGGGGGCCTCTCGGGAGGGCTCTGGGCAGCGTTCGGCGCCGGCCTCGCCCCGGGGGCGGCGGCCGTGCTGGACGCGGTGGGCTTCGACGCCCGGCTGCATGCCGCCAACGCGTGCGTCAGCGGCGAGGGGCGCCTGGACGTCCAGTCGCTCTCGGGCAAGCTCGTGGGCGAGGTCGCGGCACGCTGCCGCGCAAGCGATCGCCCTCTCCACCTGCTGGCTGGGGACATCACGCTGGACGACTCGATGGTTCGCAACCTGAGCCCCAAGACGACGGTGAGGGCTTCGACGCTCGACGAGCTCGAAGCCGCGGGGGCGGCCGTGGCAGCCGAGACCGGCTAGGGGTCGATCAGGACCCCGGGGTTGAGGATCGCGGCCGGGTCCACCGCGGCCTTGGCGGCGCGCAGCGCGTCGGCGAAGCGGTCGGGGCGCTGGCGGTCATACCAGGGGCGGTGATCGCGGCCGACCGCGTGGTGGTGGGTGATGGTGCCGCCCGCCGCGATGACCGCCTCCGAGGCCGCGGCCTTGACCTCGTCCCACTGCTCGACCTCACCGCCGCGGATGGCCGGGGCGAGCACGGTGAAGTAGGGCGCAGGCCCGTCCGGATACACATGGGTGAAGCGACACGAGAGCCGTGGCGATCCGGGGCCGCCCGGCGGGGCGCCGCAGACCTCGGCCACCGCGCGGGCCGCGGCGTCCATCACGGTGGCGTGGAACTCCGCGAAGCGGTCCCACGTGATCGCCGTCTCAAAGGTGTCGGACAAGACCCCGATCGCGACAAACGTGTCACGCAGATAAGGAGCCGCCAAGAAAGCGCTCCTCCACCCCCCAACGGGGTCAGACCCCCCATCATGGCCCGACTTGGATTTCTTGCTACCGCCCACCCCCCCGGGGTCTGACCCCCTGATCGGGCCGGGCTCACCTTTGTGGTCGCGGACGGCGTTCAGCGCGAGGTCCATCCAGGTGTCGACCGGGTGGTGGGCCGACTCGAAGCCCAGCACCAGGAGCGCCTTGCCGGGCGGCCCGGCGCCGGTCACCTGGGCCTCCGTAGCGTCGAGCAGCCGGCAGTTGGAGGGCTCGAGGCCCGACTGGGCGAGCTCGCGCACGGCCGCGGCGCCCGCCTCGAAGCTCTCGAACGACACCCCGCACGACAGCTTGTGCACCGGCCGCTTTTGAAGGCGGACCCAGGCCTCGGTGATCACACCCAGGATCCCCTCCGAGCCGACCAGCGCCCGGTCGGGGCTTGGCCCGGCGCCCGAGCCCGGCAGGCGACGACTCTCCCACTCGCCCGACGGCGTGATCGCCCGCACCGACTCGACGAGGTCGTCGATGTGCGTCAGCCGGGTGGCGAAGTGGCCGCCGGCCCTGGTGGCGACCCAGCCGCCGAGCGTGGAGAACTCGAACGATTGGGGGAAGTGGCGGAGGGTCAGGCCCTCGGGGCGCAGCTGGTCCTCGAGGGCCGGGCCAAGGGCGCCGGCCTGGATCCGGGCCGCGCGGGAGGTCCGGTCGACCTCCAGCACGCGATTCAGGTGCTCGAGATCGATCGTGACGGCCCCGGCGTAGCGGTCGCCGACCCGAGGCTCAACGCCGCCGGCGACGCTCGTCCCGCCGCCGAAGGGGATCACGGCCACCTCCTCATCCGCACACCAGCCGAGCACGCGTTCGACGTCCGCCTCGTCGCGAGGCCGCGCGACGAAGTCCGGCGGGTTCCGGAACTCGCCCCTGAATCCGCGAACCACGTCGCGGTATGCCTTGCCCAGCGCATGGGAGCAGCGGGCATAGGCGCCGGCGTCGCAGATCGCCGCCAGAGACTCCGGGGGCGTGACGCGGGGCTGGCGGAGCTCGACCGCGTCCAGCGGCACCGGCTCGGCGATCTCATCGCCGCCGAACCCCAGGCGCTCGCGCACCTGCGGCGCCGCCTCGGCGACCTGCGCGCGCGAGAGCTGCGCCGACTCCGGCCCCCAGCCCCAGTGCTTGCGGCGCTCACCCATGCGGCGCTCCGCGTCCACCCGGGCGACGCCCCTTCAAGCGCCTACCAGTGAACGCCGCGCATGAGGTACGCGAAGGCGGCCTGCTGGTTGGAGAGCTGGCCGGAGGCCTGTCCCTGCGCCGTCGCCGGCCGGGGGGCGGCCACGGGCTCACCCTCCTTGGGCTTCTCGCCCTTGGCCGCGGTCGAGTCCGGGAACAGGTGGTAGGCCGTGTTGAGGATGTAGTCGACCGACTTCGGGTTGATCGCGTAGAGGATCTGGCCCAGGGTCCCCATCGGCGTCGCGATCCGCTTGGGCTTGTGGATGATCGCCTCGCAGATCATGTTGCCGGCGTCGTCGGGGGTCAGCGTCGGGAACCGGTCGTACATCTTCGTCGGCCCGATCATCGGGGTCCGGACGAGCGGCATGTGGATCGTGGTGAACGCCACCCCGTCGTCGAGCACCTCCGAGCTGACGCAGCGCGAGAACGCATCGAGCGCCGACTTCGAGGCCACGTACGCCGAGAACCGCGGCGGGTTGGTCTGGACCCCGATCGAGGAGACGTTGATGATGTGGCCCGACCGCCGCTCGCGCATCTCGGGCAGGACCTTCAGGATCAGGCGGACCGCCCCGAAGTAGTTCAGCTGGATCGTCCGCTCGTAGTCGTGGAAGCGCTCGTAGGAGAGGGCCACCGAGCGGCGGATCGAGCGTCCCGCGTTGTTGACCAGCACGTCGACGTGGCCGTGCTGCATCAGGACCTCGTCGGCCATCCGGTCGATGTCCTCCATGTCCGACAGGTCGCAGCGATGGATGTGCGCCACGCCGCCCTCGTCCTCGATGACCTCCTTGGTCGTCTCGAGCTTCTCGGGCGTCCGGGCCACCAGCAGCACGACGCCGCCCGCCTCGGCGATCTTCATCGCCGCGGCCTTGCCGATCCCCGATGAGGCACCCGTGACCATCACGATGCGCCCCCGCACGGCCTTCTCGAGGGACACCGAGCCCTGGAGCCGGCGTCCGATCCGCATCACCTCGTCCGGGACCTGCTGCTCGGCCACCTTGGCGATGCCGCTTCCCAGGCCCATCCGGCCTCGGATCGCGCCGATCAGCGTCCGGTCGCGGAACAGGTCGGGGTCGAGGTGGCGCTCCCAGTAGTCCCACAGCTTGTCGGCGTAGCTGGACAGCGGCGGGACCCGGATGTCCGTCCCCTCGAGCGCCGCCTCGGTGCGCCGCGAGTCGAACTTCGTGGGCCAGCTGACGTAGGTGAGGACCGATCGTGGGATCCCGAAGTCGGCGAGGAAGCGGTTGAACACCGTGTCGGCCATCGGCACCGTCTTCAGGCCAATCTCGGCGATCGGCTGGATGGCGTCGGTGAATGCGGCGGGCACGCGTACGCGGGACTGGGGCGCGTGGGCGGCGCCCGCGAAGATGTCGATCACGTCGCCCGCGGTCGGGGGCTTCGGGTCAGTCAGCGCGTAGGCGCGGCCGTCGCCCTCGTCGAGGTGGGCGATGTGGTCCATCGCCCTGACCACGAAGTCGACCGGCACGATGTTGATCTGGCGCCCCTCGATGCCGGGCATCGGCATCCATTGCGGCACCGTGCCGCGGATCCGGCGGATCAGCTTGAAGAAGTAGTAGGGGCCGTCCACCTTGTCCATCTCGCCGGTCTCGGAGTGGCCGACCACGATGCCGGGTCGGTAGACGCGCCAGGGACGGCGAGCACTCGTCGCGGACGACGGCCTCCGAGTCGTGCTTGGTCCGGAAGTAGGGGTTGACGTCCAGGCTCTGGGCCTCGTCGAACATGTCCTCGCGCCAGGTGCCCTTGAAGAGGCCGGCGGCAGCGATCGAGGAGACGTGGTGAACGCGGCCGGCCTCGGTCGCCTCGGCGAACTCGACCATGTGGCGGGTGCCCTCGATGTTGGCGATTCGCTGCGACTCGGCATCGGCGGTCATGTCGTAGATGGCCGCCAGGTGGAAGACGTGATCGACGCCGTGCAGCCGCTCGATGTCCTCGTCGGAGACCCCCAGCCGGCGCTGGGAAAGGTCGCCGACGACGCCGACGACCCGGTCCTCGTCGACACCCCAGCGGCTGCGAAGCTCGGCCAGCCGCCCCTTCGAGCCCTCGCGGACCAGGACGTGGATGGTGCCGTCGCGTTCGAGCAGCCGCTCGACCAGGAATCGGCCGATGAAGCCGGTGGCGCCGGTTACGAAGTAGCTCATTCTCCCCTCCTGGAGGGCTGGACGGCGAACTTGACCGAGCTTATAGCGAGTGGGACACTGGATCGCTGCTGCGGCATGCGGCAGGGCTAATCCTCATGGTTGTGCGGGTGGCGAGTTCAACGTCAGGATCACGCCGTAGCGGGAGGCGGCGCTACCTACACTCCAAGTGTGGCCCTTCACCTGACCCCAGACCCCGGCGATCCCGGCGAGCCCCGCGTAAGGATCGGCCGCGCCGGCGGCGCCGAGGCCGGCGAGGAGCGCCGGCTCATCCGCGACGGCGCGCAGGTGCTGGCGCACGGCGCCCTGGTGTGTCCGGAGTGCGAGCTGCCGATGTTCCCGGCCGGCCGCGTGCGCGCCGCGCTCGCGGTGACGTGCTCGTTCTGCGAACACACGGCCGAGGCGCGCGAGTTCATCCACGAGGACGTCTTCGACACCGTCGCCAACGAGGTCTACCTCGTCGCGCGCGTGACTTGCGCACCGGACTCGTCTGGTTTCGGCACGACCTCCGGCTGCGCGACCACCCCGCGCTGCGGGCGGCACTCGACGCGCACGAGCGCGTGATCCCGTTCTTCTGTTTCGACGATCGCCTGCTGCACGGCCGCCACGCGTCCGGCCCCCGCACGCAGTTCCTGCTCGATTGCCTGGCTGACCTGGACGCGGGCCTGCGCGAGCGCGGCTCCGGGCTCATCGTCCGCCACGGCAAGCCCGAGGAGGAGGTCCCGAGGCTCGCTGAGGTGGCCGGCGCGGGGGCGATCCATTTCACGCGCGATGTCAGCCCGTTCGCTCGCAGGCGCCGCGAGCGGGTCGGCAAGGCGCTCGGGGACGCCGGGATCGAGCAGCGCGCGCTCCCGGGGCTGAACGCCGTCGACGAGGTCCGCGACGTCCGCACCAAGGCCGGCAAGCCGTACACGGTGTTCTCCCCGTTTCACCGGACATGGCTCGAGGCGCCGCGCCGCGACGTGCTTCACGCGCCCGCGGAGCTTCCCGCGCTGCCGTCGAAGCTGCGTAAGGGGAGGCTGCCCACTCTCGACGCGCTCGGACTCGACCAGGAGGTGGCGGACCCGCCACAAGGTGGTGAGGCGCAGGCGCAGCGCGTGGCGAGGCGCTTCCTCGATGGACCGGTTCGCGAGTACGCCGAGAACCACGACGCGCTGGCGACCGACCGCACCTCGCGGCTCTCCCCGTACCTCCACTTCGGCTGCATCACCCCGCGCCAGCTCGAGGAGCGCCTGCCGCGCGGAAAGGGGGCCGAGGCCTTTCGCCGCCAGCTCTGCTGGCGCGACTTCCACCACCACGTGCTGGCGCACTTCCCCCGCAACGCGCGCTCGGAGTTCCAGGACCGCTACCGGGGCAGGATCCGGTGGAGCTACGCGCAGAAGGCGTTTGACGCATGGTGCGAGGGACGCACGGGCTACCCGCTGGTCGACGCCGGGATGAGGCAGCTCCGCCGCGAGGGCTGGATGCACAACCGCGCGCGCCTGGTCGTCGGCTCGTTCCTGACCAAGGACCTGGGCATCGACTGGCGATGGGGCGAGCGCTGGTTCATGCGCCTGCTCGTCGACGGCGACGAGGCCAACAACAACGGCAACTGGCAGTGGATCGCCTCGGTGGGCACCGACCCGCAGCCGGCGTTTCGCCGCATCTACAACCCCGCCCGCCATCAGGAGCGCTACGACCCCGAAGGGGGACTACGTGCGCCGCTACGTGCCGGAGCTCGAGCGCGTCCCGCGACGCTACCTCGGCCGAGCCCTGGACGATGCCGGCGAGGTCCAGGCAGAAGTCCCGATGCGTGATCGGTGAGGACTACCCGGAGCCCATCGTCGACCACAAGGTTGCCCGCGAGGAGGCCCTGGCGCGATATCGCGTTCAGTAACGGGTAGCCGACCATCGGGGCACCCACAACGTCATACACTCAGCGGCAAGGGAATGCCTGACGGCATAGTCGAGATCCAGATGCCCCAGATGGGCGAGTCGGTCACCGAGGGAGTCGTCCTCGAGTGGCACAAGACCGAGGGCGATTTCGTCGAGGAAGGCGAGACCGTCGTCGAGGTCTCCACCGACAAGGTCGACGCCGAGGTCCCCGCCCCTGCGAGCGGCGTCCTCGAGAAGATCATGGCCCAGCCCGACGACACCGTCTCGGTGGGCCAGGTCCTCGCGCAGCTCGACCCCAACGGGTCGGGCAACGGCGCCTCGGCCGGCGACGGCTCGGGCGCCGCGACGGCCGAGACGGAGCCCGGCCCCGGCGAGGAGGCCGGCCCGGGGCTCGACGAGGGTGGCGGCGGCGAGGGCGACGCCGACATCGGCGAGGATGACGCCCCCTCCGAGTCGCCGACGCCGGGCGAGGACCCGGGCAGGTGAGACCGACGGCGGCGGCGGTGAGGCGGTGCAGATCACCATGCCCGAGATGGGCGAGTCGGTCACCGAGGGCACCATCCTGGAGTGGCACAAGCAGGAGGGCGACTCGGTCGAGGAGGGCGAGACCGTCATCGAGGTCTCGACCGACAAGGTCGACGCCGAGGTCCCGGCCCCGGCCGCTGGGACGATCACGAAGCTTCTGGTGCAGCCCGACGACGTCGTGGCGGTGGGCCAGCCGCTGGCCGAGATGACCGCCGGCGCGACCTCCGGCGCGGCGCCGGCGGACGGCCAGCCGCAGGCCGCGCCAGTCGCGGCGGCGGCCGGCGACCCGCGGTAGCCGACAGCGAAGGCCGAGCGTCCCCGATCGCAAGACGGATGGCGGCTGAGCGCGGCATCGACCTCGGCTCCGTCCAGGGCACCGGCCAGGGCGGCCGGGTGACGAAGGCCGATGTCGAGGCCGCCGCCAACGGCGCCGGCGCCAAGAGCCCGGCGACCGCGGCGGAGGGTGAGGCAAAGGCGCTGCGCGGGCCGTCCGCGATGCTCGCGAAGGCGATGAACGAGAGCCGGTCGATCCCGACCGCCACCTCGTTCCGCACAGTGCCCGTCGACGTTCTGGACGCCAAGCGGAAGGCCCTCAACGGGGTGCTGAAGGACCGCGGCATGAAGGTCTCCTTCACGCACCTCGTGGCCTGGGCCATCGTCCAGGCGGCACAGGACTTCCGGGTCATGGGCAGGACGTTCGAAGAGCGCGACGGCAAACCGTTCGTGGTCGAGCCGGGCGCGATCAGCCTGGGGATCGCCGTCGACGTCGAGCGCAAGGGCCAGCGCTCGCTGATGGTGCCGACCATCAAGGGCGCGAGCGAGCTGGACTTCGCGGCGTTCCACTCCTCCTACGAGGAGCTGATCACCAAGACGCGGGAGAACAAGCTCACCGCCGACGATTTCATCGGGGCCAACATCACGCTGACGAATCCGGGCGGCCTGGGCACGGTCGCCTCGGTTCCCCGGCTGATGAGCGGGCAGGGCACGATCGTGGCCACCGGCTCGATCGCCTACCCGGTCGAGTGGGCGCACGCCGGGCCGGAGAAGATCAAGGCGCTGGGCATCTCGAAGGTGATGACGATGACGTCCACCTACGACCACCGCGTGATCCAGGGGGCCGAGTCCGGCTCGTTCCTGCGCCTGATCGACACCTACCTCCAGGGCGAGGATGAGTTCTACGAGGGGATCGCATCCGCGCTCGAGGCCTCGACCTCGGCCGTGACCAACGCGTATCCGGCCTCGGCATCCGCCCCGCCGCTGGGCACTGGGGCGGCGCCACCCGCGGGTCCGGCTGCCGCGGTCGACGAGGAGCTCCTGCAGGCCGTCCAGGCGGGCACCTCGCTGCTTAAGGCGTATCGCACCCACGGCCACCTGGCGGCCCGGGTGAACCCGCTCGGCAAGGACCCCAAGGGCGACCCGGCGCTGGAGCCCGAGAACCTGAACCTCACTCCGGAGCTGATGTCCCGCATCCCGGCCCGGATCCTGCGGATCGGCGTCGAGGGCGAGACTCTGCTCGAGGCGCTGCCGCGGATGCGCGAGGCGTACTGCGGCACGATCGCCTACCAGATCGAGCACCTCTCCTCGCACCAGCAGCGGATGTGGCTGCGCGACATGATCGAGACGGGGTCGCACCGCACTCCGCTGACCGACGACGAGAAGCGGTGGCTGCGCCAGCGCCTGGCCGGGGTCTACGGGTTCGAGCGCTTCATCCAGAAGGCGTACCTCGGCCAGAAGATGTTCTCGATCGAGGGCCTCGATTCGGTCGTCCCGATGATCGACGAGCTGGTCACGCTGGCCCGCCGCGGCGGCGCCGAGGAGGTCGTGATCGGGATGGCCCACCGCGGCCGCCTCTCGGTCCTCGTCAACAACCTGGGGCGCTCCGTCCAGTCGATCATGGCCGAGTTCGAGGGCGCCAAGGCGCTCGACCAGGTGAAGGCGATCGCCGCGCTGCCCACCTCGGGCACGGGGGACGTGAAGTACCACCACGGCGCGGAGGGGATCGTCACCACCGCGGACGACGAGCAGATCAAAGTCCGCCTCTACCCCAACCCCAGCCACCTGGAGTTCGTCGACCCGGTGGTCACCGGCGGCGCGCGGGCAGCGCAGACCGAGCACTCGGGCCCGCGGCTTCATCACAACCCCAGCGTCGCGGTGCCGCTGCTGTTGCACGGCGACGCGGCGTTCCCCGCTCAGGGCGTGGTCGCCGAGACGCTCAACCTGCAGGCGCTGACCGGCTACTCGACCGGCGGCACCGTCCACATCATCACCGACAACCAGGTGGGGTTCACGACGGACCCGGTCGAGGGCCGCTCCACCCCGTACGCCAGCGACATGGCGAAGGGGTTCAACGTCCCGATCATCCACGTGAACGCCGACGACGTCGAGGCCTGTGTGGCCGCGATCCGGCTGGCGATGGCGTATCGCGAGCGGTGGGGCCGCGACGTGGTGATCGACCTGATCGGCTACCGCCGCTACGGCCACAACGAGACCGACGAGCCCGCGTACACGCAGCCCGAGCAGGCGGCGCTCATCAGGGAGCACCCGCCGGTGGCCGAGATCTACGCCGAGAAGCTTCAGAAGGAGGGCGTCGTGACGGCCGAGGACGTCGCCGCGGCCGCCACCGCCCACCGCGACGAGCTGTCGGCCATGCTCAAGGACCTGCGGGCGAAGATGGAGGCCGGCGACTACGAGGACCCCAGCTCGACCGCCGTCGGCACCGGCGAGCTGGACCGAACGAAGAGCCCCGAAGTGGACACGGCGGTGTCCGAGAAGCGGGTGCGCTCGCTGAACGAAGAGCTCTTGAAGGTCCCGGAAAGCTTCACGATCCACCGCAAGCTGCGCAAGCCGCTGCTCCGCCGGCTGGAGATCCTGGACGACGGGCCGATCGAGTACGGGCATGCCGAGTCGCTGGCGTTCGCCTCGCTTCTGACCGAGGGAACGCACATCCGTCTCACCGGGCAGGACACCGAGCGTGGGACGTTCTCGCATCGCCACCTGGTGCTGCACGACGAGAAGACGGGCCTCGAGTACGCGCCGATCCAGAACCTGTCGGGGGCGCTGGCGCCGATGGAGCTCCACAACAGCCCGCTGTCGGAGGCGGCCTGCCTGGGCTTCGAGTACGGGTACTCGGCCGCGTCACCGGAGAGCCTGATCCTGTGGGAGGCGCAGTTCGGCGACTTCGCCAACTCCGCGCAGGTGATCATCGACTCCTTCATCGCCGCAGGCGAGTCGAAGTGGGGCCAGACCACCCGGTTGACGCTGCTCTTGCCGCACGGCTACGAGGGCTCGGGCCCCGAGCACTCCAGCGCGCGCATCGAGCGCTTCATGGCGCTCGCCGCCGAGGGCAACATCCGCCTGGCCAACCCGACGACGGCGGCCCAGTACTTCCACCTGATCCGCCGCCAGGCGCGGATCGCGAAGCCGCGGCCGCTGGTGGTCTTCACTCCGAAGGGGCTGCTGCGGCTGGGCTCGGCGGCGTCGAAGCTGGACGAGCTGACGAACGGCTCGTTCCAGTTCGTGCTGGACGACCCGCGGGCGCAGGACCGCAAGGAGAAGGTGAAGCGACTGGTGCTGTGCTCAGGGAAGATCTACTACGACCTGGACGGCCACGATCGCCGCGAGGCGGCCGAGGAGGTCGCGGTCGCGCGGGTCGAGCTGCTCTACCCCTTCGCGAAGGCGCAGCTGGCCGAGCTCGTCGCCTCCTACCCGAACCTCGAAGAGGTCGCCTGGGTCCAGGAGGAGCCGCAGAACATGGGCGTGTGGAAGGTCATGTGCCGCCGTCTCCCCGAGCAGCTGCCCGAGGGCGTCGAGCTCCGCTACATCGGCCGCCCGCAGCGCGCCAGCCCCAGCGAGGGCTACCCGGCCGCGCACCGCCTGGAGCAGGAGCGGATCGTGCTCACGGCGCTCGCCGGCTAGGGTCGCGCGCGGGGTAGGCATGCGCAAGGCGCCCCGGGCAGACCCGGCGGGCGGGCTCGGTAGCCTCGGGGTCGTGGAAGCGCGTGAGGTACTCAGGCCGACGGAGCCCGGACGGCTGTACCCGTGGGTGCGGCGTGCGTCCTGGTTCGAGCTGGGGCTGTTCGCTGCGCTCGTCGTCTTCTGGATCGCGCCGGGGTTCGCGCACGAGACGATGATCTTCGGCTGGGCGCACGGGCTGGGGTTCATCGCGCTCGCGATCCTGATCTGGATCGCGATCCTGCGGCGCGAGGCCCCGTACTCGCTGCTCGCCGCCACGCTCACCCCGGTCGGCCCGGTCGGCAGCGTCATCGCGCTCGAGGTCCTGGACCGCCGCCGGGCGGCAGCCTGAGGTGAGCCCGCCGGGCGGCGGTCGCACGTCCGCCGTGGCGCCCGGCGAGCTGGAGAAGCTCGCCCGGGTGCGCGCAGCGCGCCAGCTTCTGCACCGGCCCACCGCCAGCCGCCACCCCGCCGACGTCCTGCGCTCGATCGCAGGCGCTCAGGCCCAGGAGCTCCCCGCCGGCCGGCTTTCGATCCGGTCCCGCAACGCCAAGCTCACCCTCGCGGACGTCGAGGCCGCGCGCACGGACGAGCGCTCGATCGTCCGGCTCTGGGCGATGAGAAACACGGCGCACCTGATCGCAACCGACGACCTCCCGTGGATCCGACCGCTGTTCGCCCCGCTCATGACCGCCTTTAACCGGCGCCGCCTGGCCGACTTCGGCGTGGATGCCGCCGGCCAGGACCGCGCGCTCTCACTGATCCGGAGTGCCCTCGAGCGCGACGGCCCGCTGACCCGCACCGAGCTCTCCGACCGCCTCCAGGCGGGAGGCCTCCTCATGGACTCGAGCCGGCGCGTCCACATCTTCCCGCTCGTCGTAAGCACCGGCCTTGCCCACCTCGGCGCCGGCGACGGCGGCTCGACCCAGCTCGTGCTCGCGGGCGACTGGATCCCGGCCCGCAAGGACGCCGACCGCGAGGCCGCCCTCGCCGAGCTCGCCCGCCGCTACTTCGCCGCGTTCGGCCCGGCCACCGAGGCTGACTTCGCCGGCTGGGCGGGACTGCCCCTGCGCGACATCCGGGCGGGGATGAGCGCCATCGCCGGGGAGCTGCGCCGGCAGAGCGTCCCGGGCAGCGCGGCCTGGCAGCCAAAGCGCCGCGCGCCGCGGCCGGTCGCCGCCGAGCTGGTCCGCCTGCTGCCCGCCTACGACACCTACCTGATGGGCCACCGCGACCGCGAGTTCATCGCCGCCGGCGCCGAGTGGCCCGAGATCGGCCCAGGCGGCGGCATCCTGCGGCCGACCATCACCGTCGGCGGCCAGGCGGCGGGGACCTGGAGGCTCCGCCGGGCCGGCGGGCGCCTGAGCTCCGAGCTGCTCCCGTTCGGGCGCCTCGGCGCGCCGGCGAAGAAGGCGATCGCCGCCGAGCTCGACGACATCGAGCGCTTCGAGGGCCGCGAGTTAAGCCGTTCGTAGGAATGGCGAGGCGGGGCCGCGGGAGGCAGGGGGTCCACACGGCCCGCGCCACGCCTGCGCGTCGGTAGCCAGGGAGGGATGCCGACGCGATCGTCCCCGGAGGCGGGACTGGCCGGGGACGAGTCTTCAAAGCCTTCCCCCTGCGCTCTCCCTGCACCCGGATCTGCGGGTTGAGCCCATTGTTATGCATGGGCCACCGAAAAGTCAATAGCCAGTTTGGCGCATGCCAACGCCCGGATGGGGCCGCGGCGAGGGCTCAGGCGCGGAGGTCGCGGAGCACCCGGTGGAGGATGCCGCCGTGCTGGAAATACCGCACCTCGTTCGGGGTGTCCAGGCGCACCCGCGCCTCGAACTCCACCGGGTCGCCATCGTCGTTCGAGGCCGTCACCGAGACCGTCTTGGCCTCCCCGTTCAAGAGGTCGCCGACCGTCACCTGCTCGTCCCCGCTGAGCCCCAGCGAATCGAGCGTCTCGCCCTCCGGAAGCTGGAGCGGGAGCACTCCCATGCCGATCAGGTTGGAGCGGTGGATCCGCTCGAAGCTCTCGGCGAGCACCGCGCGCACGCCAAGGAGGGCGGTGCCCTTGGCCGCCCAGTCGCGCGATGACCCCGACCCGTACTCCTTGCCGGCCAGGACGACCAGCGGCACGTCGTCGCCGGCGTAGCTCATGGCGGCGTCGTAGATGGTCGTCTCCTCGCCGTCCGGGAAGTGCTTGGTGAACCCGCCCTCGCGCTCGACCAGCGCGTTCCGCAGCCGGATGTTGGCGAAGGTCCCGCGGATCATCACCTCGTGGTTGCCGCGCCGCGAGCCGTAGGAGTTGAAGTCGCGCACCTCGACGCCGTTGTCGATCAGCCACCTGCCGGCCGGACTGTCCTTCTTGATCGCGCCGGCGGGCGATATGTGGTCAGTCGTGACCGAGTCGCCGAGGACCGCCAGAACCCTGGCGTCCTCGATCGGCTCGACCGGAGCCGGCTCGGGGTCCATCCCCTCGAAGAACGAGGGCCGCCGGACGTAGGTCGAGTCCGGCCACGTGTACCGGTCGCCGCCCGGCGTATCGAGCCCGCGCCACCGCTCGTCGCCCGAGAACACGTCCGAGTAGCTCTTGGTGAACATGTCCGAGCGCACCGCGCTGGAGACCGCCTCCCTGATCTCCTCCGAGCTCGGCCAGAGGTCCCGCAGGTACACGGGCTCGCCGTCTGGGCCCTCCCCGAGGGGGTCGTCGAGCAGGTCGACGTCCATGCGCCCCGCGAGCGCGTAGGCCACGCACAAGGGCGGCGAGGCCAGGTAGTTGTTACGGACGTCCTGCTGGATCCGTCCCTCGAAGTTGCGGTTGCCCGAGAGCACCGAGCAGACCACCAGGTCGTTCTCGGTCACCGCCTTCGAGATCGCCTCCGGCAGCGGCCCCGAGTTCCCGATGCACGTGGTGCAGCCGTATCCGACCAGGTTGAACCCGAGCTGATCGAGCGGCTCCTCCAGGCCCGCCTGCTTGAGGTAGTCGGTGACGACCTTCGAGCCCGGGGCGAGCGAGGTCTTCACCCACGGCTTCGAATCCAGCCCAAGCTCGGCCGCCTTCCTCGCCACCAAGCCCGCCGCGACCATCACCGAAGGGTTCGACGTGTTGGTGCAGCTGGTGATCGCGGCGATCACGACGCGTCCGTGGTCCAGCGTGACCTCGGTGCCGTCCTCGAGCGTGACCTCTACCGGGTTCGCCTCGCGCTCGGACACGGCCGTGCCACTCTGGCGGCGGGGCTTGCCCTCCTCGCCCTCGTGGTCCTCGGCGGGCGAGTCGGATGCGGGAAAGCTCTCCTCGATCGCGTTGTCGCGTCCGTTGCCCAGCGCCTTCGCGGCGCCCTCGTCGAACTCGCTCAGCGAGGTCAGGAAGGCCGGCTTGGCGCCGGTCAGCGCGATCCGGTCCTGCGGGCGCTTGGGCCCGGCGATCGACGGCTCGACCGAGCCCAGGTCCAGCTCGATCACGTCAGAGAACGTGGGGTCGTCCGAGTCGGCCTCGTGGAACATGCCCTGCTCGCGGGCGTAGGCGTCCACGAGCTCGATCTGCTCGGTGGGCCGCCCCGTGAACTCCAGGTAGCGCAGGGTCTCGACGTCGACGGGGAAGATCGCGCAGGTCGACCCGAACTCGGGCGACATGTTCCCGATCGTCGCCCGGTCGGCAAGGCCGAGCGTGTGCATGCCCGGCCCGAAGAACTCGACGAACTTGCCCACCACCCCGCGCTCGCGCAGCATCTCGGTGACCGTGAGCACCAAATCGGTGGCGGTGGACCCCTCCGGCAGCTCGCCTTCGAGCCGGAAGCCCAGCACCTGCGGCAGGAGCATCGAGATCGGCTGGCCAAGCATCGCCGCCTCGGCCTCGATCCCGCCGACGCCCCAACCCAGCACGCCCAATCCATTGATCATCGTCGTGTGCGAGTCGGTCCCCACCAGGGTGTCGGGGTAGGCCTGCGCTGGGCCCTCGTCGCCGCCGGCGCGTGAAGACGACCTGCCCCAGGTACTCCAGGTTCACCTGGTGGCAGATGCCGGTGGCGGGCGGGACCACCCGGAAGTTGCGGAAGGCCTGCTGGCCCCAGCGCAGGAACGCGTAGCGCTCCTCGTTTCGCTCATAGTCACGGTCGGCGTTGATGTCGAACGCGCGGGCGTTGCCGAACGCGTCGACCTGCACCGAGTGGTCGATCACCAGGTCCACCGGGACCAGGGGGTTGATGCGCTCGGGGTCGCCGCCCAGGTCGTCCATCGCGTCGCGCATCGCCGCCAGGTCGACGATCGCCGGCACCCCGGTGAAGTCCTGCATCAGGACGCGGGCCGGCTGGAACGGGATCTCGTCCGACGGCTCGGCCTTGGCGTCCCAGGTCGCGATCGCCTCGGCGTCGGCGTCGGTCACGCCCTCGCCGTCCTCCAGGCGCAGCGCGTTCTCCAGCAGGACCTTGAGCGAATACGGGAGGCGGGCGACGTCGAAGCGCTCCTGAAGGGCCTCCAGCCGGAAGATCTCGTACTCCTTGCCCGAGACCTCCAGAGTGCCCTTGGCGCCGAACGTATCGCTCATGTGTTCAGGCTACCCACTGCGAGCCGCGGCTTAGCGCTTGTCGCGCTGACCGCTCGCGACCCCGTCGGCGACCTTGGCGGCGGTGCTCCCGGCGAGGCGAGAGGAGATCTCCGGCGCGTGCATCGCGAATCGCGACAGGACCCGGGCCCGCAGGGGAGCGACGGTGATCTCGCCCTTGTCGCGCTCGATCGCCTCGGCGACGGCGTCGCCGACCTGCTCAGGCGTCGCCGATCCCATCGCCGCGGGTGCCTTGCTCCCCGAGTCGGCGAACATCCCGGCGTCGCGGATGAAGCCCGGGCTGATCACCGAGACGCCCACCCCCGTGCCCCGCATGTCGTCGCGCAGGCAGAAGGCGAAGCCGCGAAGGCCGAACTTGGTCGCGGAGTAGAGGGACGCGCGGGCGTTGTGCGCCTTGCCCGAGAGGGATGAGATGAAGACCAGGTGACCCGTTCGCCGCTCCATCATGCGCGGAGCGAGCTCGCGCGCCATTCGGACCGGCGACTCCAGGTTCACGCGCAACGCCCGGCCGATCTCCTCCTGGCTGAACTTGTCCAACCGGCCGGATGCGGGAAGGGCCGCGTTCGCGACGAAGCAATCAAGGGGCCCGGCGGCCTCGAGGAGCTCGAGTGCCGCCCCCTCATCCGCAAGGTCACAGACGGCCGCGCGGTGACCCGCTCCCGGGAGCGACGCCGCCAGTTCATCGAGCTCCTTCGCCCGGCGCGAGGAGAGCACCAGCGTCGCTCCTCGGCCCGCCAGCGCCGACGCTATCGCTCGGCCCAGGCCTCCGGTGGCCCCGGTAAGCAACGCGGTCTTGCCGGCCAGCTCCACCGGCGGAACGTAACACTCACTAGGGTCCAGGCGATGAAGCTCTACATCTGCTGGGGAACCTTCCAGACGCTGCGGCCGGGAGGCCATCCCTGCCACAACGCCTATGAGGCCCTGCGCGATGCCGGGCACGACCCGGAGCTCGTCAAGGTCCACGGCCTGGGCGTCGGCCCGAGGATCCTCCAGTGGGAGACCGAGGGGCGCAAGGAGGTCAAGGAGCTGTCGGGCCAGAGCGCGGTGCCGGTGCTCGTGACCGACGGCGGCGAGGTCGTCGCCGACTCCAAGCGCATCATCGAGTGGGCCGAGGCCCACCCGGCGCCGTAGGCGCCAATCAGGCACGACACGACGGCCCCGGAACCCTTTATTAAGGGTTGCTTGCAAATGCCTTACCAAACCTGTACCCTGCCGTCGGTCCGTAAACGGTAAAGCCGAGTTCCGGCCGGCCACGTGCCGCCGGAAGCGGGGGAACCAACCAGTTGGGGCGAGCTCACCCTCAGTGAGGGCGCGACTCCTTTAGCGCCAGCCCGTCAGCTAACCCCGTAGGCAGCGAAGGAGAAACCGAACTTGGATTCCAAGACCCCTACCCGGCTCGGCCGGGCTCTGGCCCTGGCCGTCGCCTGCGCGGTGGTCGCGCTTTCCGCCGCCCCCGCGCTCGCGGGCTCGGGTGGGACCGGCGGCCCCGGCTCCGGCGGTGGTGGCGGCGGCTCCAGCGGCCCCGCCGGCAAGGCGAAGCTCAAGCAAGGCCTGGCGGTCGCCCCGTCGAACGCCCCGGTCCGCGTCAAGAAGGTCATCGCCGCGGCGAACAAGATCGCGAAGGGCAAGGGCTACTGCATGGGCGGTGGCCACGGCGACTGGAACGACAACTGCTACGACTGCTCCGGCTCGGTGTCCTACGCCCTTCACGGCGGGGATTTCGTGAACTCCCCCATGCCCTCCGGCAGCTACCGGAACTGGGGCAAGAGCGGCAAGGGCAAGTGGATCAGCGTCTACGCCAACGACGGCCACATGTACGCCGTGATCGCGGGGCTAAGATTCGATACGTCGATGACCGCGGGCAAGGGCCCCGGGTGGAGCAAGGAGATGCGGTCCTCCTCCGGGTTCAATACGCGGCATCCGAAGAACTTCTAGCGCCAGACCCCCATCCAGCGCTAGGAACGCCCCCGGGTCTCTTCACCCCCCGAGGCCCGGGGGCAACTATTTCCGGCAGGGGGCCTCCCGCCTGACTTGAGCCTGCGCACCCAGCCCGCCTTCCGAGAGGGCGTTCGCGTGGGCATCCCCTACGCGGTCGCGGCGGTTCTGCTGGGCATCTCCTTCGGCGTCCTGGCCGAGCCGGTCGTCGGGGGCGTCGCCGCGATCGTGATGTCGGTGACCCTGTTCGCGGGCTCGGCGCAGTTCGCGGCCGTCGCGGTGCTGGCCGCCGGTGGGGACGCGGCAGCCGCCATCGCTGCGGGCATCCTGCTGAACGCGCGGTACGTCCCGATGGGGGTCGCGCTGGCGCCGTCGCTCGAGGGCGGGGTCCTGCGGCGTTCGCTGATCGCCCAGGCGATGATCGACTTCTCGTGGGCCGCCGCCAGCCGTGGCGGCGGCCGCTTCGACCCGGCCTTCATGGTGGGCGCCACGCTTCCCTCGTACCCTTGCTGGACCGGCGGCACGGTCATCGGGGTGCTGGCCGGCGACCTGATCGGCGACCCCGCGAACCTGGGGCTGGACGCGCTCTTCCCGGCCTTCTTCCTGGCCCTGCTCGTCGAGGGCGAGTTGCGCCCCGGCCTGCCGGCCGTCGCCGCCGGCCTCGGGGCGCTGATCGCCCTGGCGTTGATCCCGTTCACCCCGGCGGGCGTCCCCATCATCGCCGCCTCGGCCGCGGCCCTCGTCGGCCTCGTGGCGCAGCGCAGGAGCCCGGCGTGACCGCCGAGGTCGGGGTCACGGTCGGCGTGCTGACGGTGGCCACCGCGCTGATCCGCGCCTCGGGGCCGGCCATGCTCGGGGGCCGCGAGCTGCCCGAGCGGGCCGGCGCGGTGATCGCCCTCCTCGCGCCCGCGCTGCTGGCCGCGCTGGTCGTCGTCCAGACCTTCGGCGCCCCGGCCGGAGGCGCGCTCGAGCTCGACGAGCGTGTGCTCGGCGTGGCGGCTGCCGCGGTCGTACTGGCCCGGGGAGGGTCGGCGCTCACCGCCGTGGGAGTCGCCGCGGTCGCCACGGCCGTTCTCCGGGCTCTGCTGTGAGCCCACCACCGCCCTGAAGCGGTCTCTAACCGCATGGGCTAACCGGACAGGCGAACTTTGTCCAAGCCCGGCATCCGCTCGGGGATAGGGTCATCCTCGCGCACGTGGGCGCTTGTACGCAGTGGAGCAGATGAGCCAATCCGCAGTCCCGGCCCGCCGGGAGGGGGCCGGCCAGGAGCCGGACGTCCGGCTGGCGTCGCTGCGCAAGACCTATGGCGAGGTCGTCGCGGTGGATGCGGTCGACCTCGAGGTGGCCGAGGGCGAGTTCTTCACCATGCTCGGCCCCTCGGGGTCGGGCAAGACCACGACGCTGCGGATGATCGCCGGCTTCGAGGAGCCCGACGCGGGCCGAGTCGAGCTCGCGGGCGCCGACGTAACCGGCGTCCCGCCCTACGACCGCTCGATCAACACCGTCTTCCAGGACTACGCCCTGTTCCCGCATATGTCCGTTACGGACAACGTCCAGTACGGGCTGAAGGTCGCGGGGGTCGATCGCGACGAGCGCTCGAGCCGAGCCGCCGAGGCCCTCGAGATGGTGCGCCTGGAGGGCTACGGCGACCGCAGGCCGGCCGAGCTCTCGGGCGGGCAGCGACAGCGGGTGGCGCTGGCCCGGGCGATCGTGAACCGCCCACGGGTGCTGCTGCTGGACGAGCCGCTCGGCGCGCTGGACCTGAAGCTGCGCGAGCAGATGCAGGTCGAGTTGAAGCAGATCCAGTCCGAGGTGGGAATCACGTTCATCTACGTGACCCACGACCAGGAGGAGGCGCTCACGATGTCGGACCGCCTCGCCGTCTTCAACGAGGGCCGGATCGAGCAGGTGGGACCGCCGGCCGAGGTGTACGAACGGCCGGCCAACGCGTTCGTCAGCGACTTCGTGGGCGTGTCAAACGTCCTCGAGCGTGACGGGAAGCGGTTCACCGTCCGTCCCGAAAAGGTCAGGATGCTGGCCGACGGCGACTCGCGCGACGGCCTTAACACCGAGCGAGGCCGCGTGGTCGACGTCGCCTACGCCGGGATGATCACCCGCTACAGGGTCGACCTGGAAGCGGGCGGCGAGCTGCAGGTGGTTACGCAGAATCTCGAGACGACGTCGGCCCAGGCGCTCCGGGCGCAGGGGCGTGAGACAGAGGTTGGATGGAGGCCGGAGCACACAGTCGTGGTTCCGGGCAAACACGAGAAGGGAGAAGCACTGTGAGCACGAGAGAGGCACACTCGGCGCGATGGGCTTGGCTCATCCTCGGGGGACTCGTTGCCTTCATGCTGGCCTTCGCGGCCGGATGCGGTAGCGACGACGACTCCGAGGAGGCGTCGTCAGACGACGCACTGACCGAGCTCGGCGAGGGCGAGGGCGAGGTCAACCTCGTCGCCTGGGCCGGGTACGTCGAGGACGGCTCGACCGACCCCGCCGTTGACTGGGTGACGGACTTCGAGAAGGAGACCGGCTGCAAGGTCAACGTCAAGGTCGGCAACACCTCGGACGAGATGGTCCAGCTGATGCGTACCGGCGAGTACGACGGGGTCTCGGCCTCGGGCGACGCCACCACGCGTCTGATCGAGGGCGGCGACGTCGACCCGGTCAACACCGACCTGATCCCGAACTACGAGGACGTCTTCGACGCCCTCAAGGACCAGGAGTTCAACAGCGTCGACGGCCAGATGTACGGCGTGCCGCACGGTCGCGGCTCGAACCTCCTGATGTACGACCCGGCCGAGGTGAAGCCGGCGCCCAATTCATGGGACGTCGTCTTCGACAACGCCAGCGACTACTCGGGCGCCGTCACCGCCTACGACAACCCGATCTACATCGCCGACGCGGCGCTGTACCTGCGCGAGCACCAGCCGGACCTCGGGATCGAGGATCCGTATGAGCTCGACCAGGAGCAGTTCGACGCCGCGATCGAGCTCCTCAAGCAGCAGAAGGAGCACGTGGGCGAGTACTGGTCGGACTACACCAAGGAGATCCAGGCGTTCGCCAACGGCGATTCGTCGGTCGGCACCACCTGGCAGGTGATCGCCAACCTCCTGAACGCCGACGGCAGCAAGGAGGAGGTCGTCCTTCCCGAGGAGGGCGCGACCGGTTGGTCCGACACGTGGATGATCAGCTCGGAGGCTGAGCATCCCAACTGCATGTACGAGTGGATGAACCACATCATCAGCCCGGAGGCGAACGCCGCCGTGGCCGAGTGGTTCGGTGAGGCGCCGTCGAACGAGAAGTCGTGCGCCCTCACCGCAGACAAGGAGCACTGCGACATCTACCACGCCGAGGACGAGGAGTTCTTCGACCAGATCGAGTTCTGGAAGACCCCCGTCAGCGACTGCGGCGATGATCGCGGTGAGGAGTGCAAGACCTACGACGAGTGGGTCCAGGGATGGAACGAGGTAAAGGGCTAACGGCCCGGGACCTCTAGCCGTGGAGGCTGGAACAACTCCAGCCCCGAAGAGGCCGGCGGGCCGCAGGCTCGCCGGCCTCTTCCACGGCCGCCCCCGCCTGCAGGTGGGGGCGCTCCTGGCCGGCCCGGTGGGCTGGCTGGTCGTCGGCTACCTCGGCTCGCTGGCCGTCCTCTTCATCACCAGCTTCTGGACGCTGGGCGAGCTGTCGGGCGAGATCGAGCAGGGCTTCACGCTCGACAACTTCAAGGACGTGGTCGAAACGCCCGTCTACCGCGCGGTCGCCGGGCGCACGATCGCGATCGCGGCGCTGGTCACCGTGACCTGCGCCCTGCTGGCCTTCCCGCTGGCCTTCTACATGGCGAAGCTCGCCAAGCCAAGGGCCAGGGGGCTCCTGGTGGTGGCGGTGCTGATGCCGCTGTGGTCGTCGTACCTGGTGAAGGTCTTCGCCTGGCGGGGCATCCTCAGCGAGGAGGGCGTGTTCAACTGGTTCCTCGATCCCCTCGGCATCTCGGGCCCGGGGTACGGGCTCGTCGCCGTCTGGCTGGTTATGACCTACATCTGGCTCCCCTACATGATCATCCCGATCTACGCGGGGCTCGAGCGCATCCCCGACACGCTCCTGAGCGCATCCGAGGACATGGGCGCGAAGCCGCTCACGACGTTCCGCCGGGTGATCCTTCCCCTCGCTTTCCCCGCCGTCGTCGCCGGCTCGATCTTCACGTTCTCGCTGACCCTGGGGGACTTCATCGCGATCGACTTGGTCGGGTCCGGCGAGCAGTTCATCGGCACCCTCGTCTACGACAACTTCACCGTGAACCTCCCGTTCGCGGCCGCGTTCGCCGCCGTGCCCGTCCTGGTGATGATCATCTACCTGCTCCTCGCCCGCAGGCTCGGGGCGTTCGAGCACCTCTAGGCGATGCGTCTCTCCGGCCGATCACTGTGGATGCTGCGCTTCGCGACCGGCTTCACGCTGGCGTTCATCTACGTGCCGCTGATCGTGATCGTCATCTACGCGTTCAGCACGTCGCGGACGTTCGAGTGGCCGCCCCCGGGCCTGACCTTCGAGTGGTTCGAGCTGGCGATCGAGAACACCGGCGCGCGAGACGCGTTCCTTTACTCGGTCAAGACCGGGCTCCTGGCCACGGCGCTGGCCCTGATCCTTGGCACGCTGGCCTCGATCGCGGTGGCCCGCCACCGCTTCTTCGGCCGCGAGACGATCTCGTTCCTCGTGATCCTGCCGATCGCCCTGCCCGGGATCGTGACCGGCATCGCGCTCAACTCGACGTTCACGCAGGTCCTGGGCATCGACCTTGGCCTGTTCACGATCGTGGTCGCGCACGCCACCTTCTGCATCGTCGTCGTCTACAACAACGTCATCGCGCGGCTGCGCCGGATGTCCGGCTCGTTCGAAGAGGCGTCGGCCGACCTCGGGGCGAGCCCGTGGCAGACGTTCCGGCTCGTGACATTCCCCAACATGCGATCCGCGCTGGTCGCCGGGGCGCTGCTTGCGTTCGCGCTCTCATTCGACGAGATCATCGTCACCACGTTTACCGTCGGAGCGGGCGACGAGACCCTGCCGATCTGGATCCTCAACAACTTCTCGCGGCCGAACCAGCTGCCGATCGTGAACGCCGTCGCGGTGCTGGTGATCCTGCTCTCGATCATCCCCGTGTACTTCGCCCACCGGCTGACCCGCGACGAGGGCGGCGGCGGCGGCGCGGGCGCTGCCGCCGCGGGCGGAACCGCGGTCACGGCCGAGGCCACAGCAGCGCCTTAGAGCGCCAGTTCGTAGTGCTGGTAGTTGAAGTCCGCGCGGCCCCAGCGAGGCGCCCGGTCCTCGCCGACCACGCGGAAGCCCGCCTCGCGGTACAGATGGGCGGCCGCCGTGAGGTCGGCGAAGGTCGCCAGGGTGAGGCGCTCGTAGCCCGCCGCCCGAGCCAGCTCGAGCAGCTCGGCCAGCATGCGCCTGCCCAGGCCGATGCCCCTCAGCCCGGCAGCGAGCAAGAACAGCCGGACCCTGCCCTCGCCCTCGCCCTCGTCGCTCAGCACCAGGCAGCCGGCCAGCTCGTCGCCGCGGTCGACAAGCCAGACGCCGTCGCCGGCTCGCCCGGGCCATCCGCGCTCGGCGAGCTGCTCCAGGGTCACCCCGATGTCGTCGACGAAGGACTCGTCGACGCCGTACTCGGGCGGGTAGACCTGCCGGTGCAGCTCGATCAGGGCGTCGCCGTCGCCGGCGCGCCACTCGCGCCGGATCGTCAGGTCGCCGGCCGCGACGGGCAGTGTCGCCCCCACACCGATCACAGCTCGCGCTCGAACCAGAACCGGGCGAGCGGGTTCTCGTTGTAGTCGGGGATGCGCCGGTAGCCGGCGGACTCGTAGAGGTGCTTGGCCGAGGGCTGGCGATCGCCCGTGTCGAGCCGCGCGATCGCGTAGGAGAGCTCGCGTGCCCTCGCCTCGAGCGACTCCAGCAGCGGGCGCGAAAGACCCCTTCCGCGCCACGGGGGCTCGATGTACATGCGCTTGATCTCGCAGGCGGCGCTGTCCAGCCGCTTCAGCCCGCCACAGCCGAACTGCCTGCCGCCGGCCACGAGCACCAGGAACGCGCCGTCCGGCGGACGCATCTCCTCGACCGAGATCCCCACGCGGTGGATCGAGCCCTCCCTGTCGGCGTAGAGCTCCTCGATCTCCTCGGTCATCTCGCGCAGCAGCCTGGCGCCTTCGGCGGAGGCCGGGTCACCGGGAACGATCTCGAAGTCGGTGGCGCGTTCCGCGTCGGGAGTCATCTGCGCCGGAACCATCGCAGGAGCGTCGCATGAGACGCCTGATAAATCCAAGACATAGTTGCTCTGCCATTCATAAGCATTTACGATGAAGCTCCGTGGAACTCAGGCAGCTCGAGTACTTCGCGGCCGTGGCCAGACACCGGCACTTCACCCGCGCCAGCCAGGAGGTCCAGGTGGCGCAGCCGGCCGTCTCCCAGCAGGTGCGGAAGCTCGAGGCCGAGCTGGGCGTCGAGCTGCTGCGGCGATCGACGCGGAGGGTGGAGCTGACCGAGGCCGGCGAGCTCCTGCTGGAGCGGGCCAACCGCATCCTCTCCGAGGCCGAGGCCGCCCGCCAGGAGCTGAGCGAGCTGACGGGCCTGCTGCGGGGAAGGGTGGCGCTGGGCTCGCTGCCGCTTGCGAGTCTGGGCGTGCCCGCGATGCTCGAGGCGTTCCGCGAGCGGTACCCCGGGATCACCATGCAGCTCCACGAGCAGGCGATCGACGTGATCCTGGGCATGCTGCGCCGCGACGAGCTGGACCTGACGTTTGGGATGGCTTCGCCCGCGGAGGCCGGCGCGGACATGAGCGGCCAGGTGCTCTACGAGGAGGAGCTTGTCGCGGTGATGTCCCCGACCCACCCACTGGCGACGCGGGCCTCGGTACGGGTCGACGAGCTGGCCGACGACCCGCTGATCGGCTTCCGGCCCGGCTCGGCGCTGCGGCGAGCCGTCGACGTCCAGCTGGCGCGCGCGGAGCGCTCGCCCGTCTACGCGTTCGAGACCTTCGAACTCGAGACGATCCGCTCGCTGGCCTCCCACGGTCTGGGAGTCGCCCTGCTGCCGGCCGGCTACCTGCACCCGGCCGGGCCGGAGGTCGCGTCGGCGCGAATGCGTCCTCGGGTCCGGCTGCCCGTCAGCCTGATCTGGCGAACCGAGCGCCGCCGAACGCCGGCGGCCGACGCGTTCCTCGAGTTCGCGCGGGAGCGGTTCGGGTAGACGGGTCGTCATGGGCGACGCCAGCATCACTCCGTATCGAAACGGTCCCTACCTGGTGCGAGGGCCGTTCAAGCTGCTCGACCAGGACGGCGACGAGGTCGAGGTCACGCGGGGGACCGTGGCCCTCTGCCGCTGCGGGAAGTCACGCACCCGGCCCTTCTGCGACGGGACTCACAAGCTGATCGGCTTCGAGGCGGAGAGCGCCCCGGCGTCGTCGCCCTCCCCCGCGACCGTTCGGCTCAGCAACGCGTCGCGGTAACACTCATTGAGCACGCAGGCGCGGCATGGCGCAACCAGCCACGGCAGAGCTCAGGCCGCGAGCCCGTCGCTCCCGAGTCCAGAAGCGACGACTCTCCGACGGAGAACGCCTCCAAGAGGCGGGCAGAGAAACGGCCCTCGACCAGCAGCAGGGCCTCGGCGCCGAAGATGATCTGCGCGGTCAGCTCCGGCTGCTGCTGCGCGAGGCCCTGGGCGAGATCGTAGGCGGCGATGTTCTCGTGAACCGAGTCAGCCTCGACGTGCTCTCCGAAGAAGTCGAGCGCGTCCTCGCCGAAGCCGAGCCGGCGCAGTCCCTTCGCATACCGCCCGTTGGGCACGGGCGAACTGATCTCGAACATGGCCAGGTGCCCGACCAGCGCCCCGCGCATCGAGCGATTGAGGCCGAGCGCTGAGATCAGGTTGACCGTCGCGAGGGTCGTGCCGGGGATCTGGTCGAGGTACGCGCCGTAGGAACTTTCCAGCCCGATCGCCTCCATCGCCTTTGCGAACAGCGTCGCGTGCACCCGGTCCGCCGCACCCGACCCGTACTCATCAGTCTGGATCTCGACGAGCGCTGCCTTCGGCGCCCCGTGGAGGCGCGGGATCGCCCATGTGTGCGGATCGGCCTCCTTGAGCTGGTAGGCAGAGCGATGGATCAGGAACTGGCGGAACTCGTCCTCGGTGCCGCGGCGCTGTAGGTAGTCGGACAGCGAGGAGCTCAGGTCGCCCCTGGGTTCGCCCAACTCGAAGAGAAGCGCGCCGACCTCGTCGGGCGCAACGCGATCGCGGGTGGGCACCTCGGCGGCCAGCGCCTCGAGGAACCTGCCCTCCAACGCCCGCCGCGCCTCGATCAGGGAGGGATGCCATTCCCAGGCCGGGTCCACTCCGTCGAAGGAGCGATAGTGGAGCTCGTAGCAGCAGTAGAGCGCGAGCTGCAGGTCCTCGTCCCAGAGCGGGTCAGCGCAGTCTGAATCGAGCGTCGTCCACCGCGTGGGGGGGATGGCGCAGGCCGCTCAGGATCCGCTCGCTGATGGGTCCGCGGGGGGTCGGTAGCGGAGGCTCGAACACGCCGTCCGTCTACCCCGCGTGGGCTGCCGCGAAGCTACGCCGCCGTGGGGCGGAGCTGCCCTGCCGCACGCATCCCGCTTCGAAGCGCCCCCTCCATCAGCCCGTGCCACGCGCCCGCCGTGTGCTCGCCCGCGAACGCCAGCGGACCGTGCCGAGCGGCGAGCACCGAGCTGACGTCCTCGTCGACCCAGACCGAGTAGGCCGCCTGAATCCAGGGGTCGTCGTCCCAGGTCGAGAGCATGGCCCGGCCTGCGTCGAGGTCGAGATCCGGGCGGAGCTCGGCCAGCGACGCCGCCCAGGCCGCCGGGCCATCGGCCACGCCGAGGGCCTCCAGCGCCCGGGGCGAGCCCGCGAAGCAGCAGGCGACCGGCTGCACCTCGCCGTCCGCCCCGTTGGCGGTCCAGTTCCAGTAGCGGCCGGGCACGCTGAGCACGGCGCTCGGCGGCGCGGGTCGGCGCAAGGGGACGAAGAGCTTTGCCGCATGCCCGTAGGACACGGCCCCGAGCGCCGCCGCGAGTGACTCGGGCAGGGCGGGCTCGAACGAGATTCCGCCCAGCACGCTCGCCGGGGCGGCGACGACGCAGGCGTCCGCCTCGACCTCGCCCGAGTCGGTCCTCACCGTCACCGAGCCCTCGCTCCAGGCGATCGACCTTGCGGGCTCGGACAGGCGCACCGCGCCGTCCAGCCGGGCGGCCAGCTCAAGCGCGATCCGCTGGTTGCCGCCGGCGACGCTCGGCGCCGGGAAGTCGTCGATGTGGGCGACCATCGCCAGCGCCGCCGCGCCCACCGTGTCGGCCGGGCTGGCCGCCGACACCTCGGTCCGGGCCGCGAGCGCGTCGCGCACGGCCGGCGGGATCTCGAGGCGGTCGATCAGCGCCCGCGCCGAGAGGCCCCGGCCCTCCCCCGCCGCCAACGCCCGCTCGATCTCGGCGACGGCGGCGTCGAGCGCCTCGGGCTCGAACGGGTCGGCGCCGCGCAGCTCGCGGCGGCCGTACGCCATCCCCTTGTCCAGGAGGTCAAGGCCCAGCCGCTCGGCCGTCTCCTGCACGGTCGTGTTCTCGGCCGAGGATGAACTCGGCGCCCATCTCGACGATCGAGCCGTCGTCGAGCTCGCGCGACCACACCCGCCCGCCGACGCGGTCGCGTGCCTCCAGCAGCACCACCTCCGCCCCGCCACGTCGCAGCTCATCCGCGGCCGCTAGCCCCGCGAGCCCGCCACCTACGACCACCACTCGCACGGCTCTACTCCAGGTTGATCATCACGTGCTTGATCTCGGTGTAGTCCTCGAGGGCGTACATCGACAGATCGCGGCCGTACCCGGTCTCCTTCATGCCGCCGTGGGGCATCTCCGAGCAGAACGTGATGTGGTCATTCACCCAGACCACGCCGAAGCGCAGCGCGTTCGCGACCCGGTGCGCCCGGCCCACGTCGCGCGTCCAGACCGACGAGCCGAGGCCGTACCGGGTGCCGTTGGCCCACTCGACCGCCTTCGCCTCGTCGGCGAAGCGCTGGACGGTGATGACCGGCCCGAAGACCTCGTTCTGGATCATCTCGTCGTCCTGCTCGAGGTTGGCGACGATCGTCGGCTCGAGGAAGTAGCCGGGCAGGTCGGGCTCGGAGCCACCGGTGACGATCTCGGTGTGGTCGCCGCGGCGCTCGAGGAAGCCCTCGACGCGCTCGCGCTGGTCCTGCGAGATGACCGGCCCGAGCGTGGTGTCCTCCGAGGAGGTGTCGCCGACGACGTAGCCCTTCGCCTGGTCGGCGAGCCCGTTGACGACGTCGTCGTAGACCGAGTCCGCGGCCAGCACGCGACACGCCGCGGTGCAGTCCTGGCCCGCGTTGTAGAGGCCGGTTGCCGCGACCGTCTCGGCAACGGCGTCCATGTCGGCGTCGTCGAACACGATCACCGGCGCCTTGCCGCCCAGCTCCAGATGCACGCGCTTCAGGGTCTCGGCCGCCTCGCGGGCGATCCACTTGCCGGTCCCGGGAGAGCCGGTGAGGCAGATCATGTCCACGTCGGCATGGCGGACGAGCGAAGCGCCCGCCGGCTCGCCGTGGCCGCCGATCACGTTCAGCACGCCGGGCGGGAACAGGTCCGCGGCCAGCTCGGCCATCCTCAGTGTCCCCATCGGCGTGTTCTCGGCCGGCTTCAGGACGACCGTGTTGCCGGTCGCGAGGGCGGGTCCGATCTTCCACACGGCCATCGAGAGCGGGTAGTTCCACGGTGTGATCTGACCCACCACGCCCACCGGCTCGCGCCGGATCATCGAGCTACGGTTCTCGACGTACTCGCCGGAGGCCTTGCCCTCCAACAGTCGCGCCGCCCCGGCGAAGAAGCGCAGGTTGTCCGAGTTGCCCGGCATCTCCTCCTCGCGCGCCATCGCGATCGGTTTGCCGGCCTCGGCCGACTCGATCGCGGCCAGCTCCTCGGCGTGGTCGTCGAAGAGCTGGGCCAGGGCCAGCAGGCGCTCGGAGCGCTCGCGGGGAGTCGTGCGCGACCAGGTCTCGAACGCGCGTCGCGCCGCGCCCACCGCGCGGTCGACGTCCTCAGGGCCGGAGATCGGCGCCTCGGCGATGGGCTCACCGGTCGCGGGGTTGAGGACCGGCTCGGTCTCGCCGTCGGCCGCGTCGACGAGCTCGCCGTCGATGAAGTTCTTGAGCTTGGTCAGGGTGGCAGTCGCCATCTCTCTCCTCGTTCGATTGGTGGATACTCGAAGCGCTGATGATCGATCCTGCCGGTCGCTGGGCGAATCCGGAGCAAAAGCCGCCCTACGCGGGGCTCGCGACTTTCGCGGAGCTCCCGTGGACGGAGGACGCCGCCGGCTTGGCGGATGTGGACGCGGCGATCGTGGGGGCGCCGTTCGACGCGCTGGCCGGGGATCGCCCCGGCAGCCGGGAGGGCCCGCGCGCGATCCGGGTCGCAAGCCGGCCGCTGGGCCCGGAGGTCGGGACCGGGGTCGACCCGATGGACGAGCTGCGACTGGTCGACTACGGCGACGCGCCGGTCGTGCCTTACGAGATCGAGGCGACGCGCGCGGCCATCGAGCGAACGGTCGCCGAGGTCATCGCGGCAGGCGCCGTCGCGGTCACCCTGGGCGGCGACCACTCGATCACCCTGCCGGCGCTGCGGGCGTGCGCGGCGAAGCACGGGGCGCTCGGCCTCGTTCACTTCGACGCCCACACCGACACCGGTACCGACAGCTACGGGCATCCCGACAACCACGGCACGATGATGCGCCGGCTTGTCGACGAGGGCATGGTCGATCCCGGCCGCTACGTGCAGATCGGGCTTCGCGGCGGCTGGCCGGGGGCGGAGACGTTCGCCTGGCAGGCCGAGGCAGGCATCACGCACTTCACGGCCGACGTGGTTCGCCGCCGCGGGATCGACGAGATCGTGGCCGAGGCGGTCGTGCTGGCCGACCCGGGCCCCGCGTACCTGAGCATCGACATCGACGTCCTCGACCCGGTGTTCGCCGGGCGAACCGGCACGCCCGAGGTCGGCGGGCTCCACGCGCGGGAGCTGGTGGCGGCGGCCCGCCGGCTGGGCGAGGCGCTCGACCTCCGCGGGATGGACCTGGTGGAGACGGTCCCCGGCGGCTGGGGCACGGGTGATCCGGCGCCGCTGTACGCCGCGGGGGTCATCGATGCCGCGCTCACCGGGATGGCCGCCCGCCAGGCGGCCTGAGCCCCCGGCCGGGCCGTCCGTCAACGCAGCACCAGGCTGTTCTCGGGATGCCAGCCGAGCTTGACCGGACTGCCAGGCTCCCAGCGATCGTCGGCGCTGGCGCGATAGGTGGCCTGTTCCAGCGCCACCAGCCGGTTGCCGTTTCCGACGTCGACGGTGAGCTGCGTCATCACCCCCAGGTAGACGCGCGACACGACGGTCCCGTCGAGGGTCACCATCCCCTCCTCGATCTCGTCGACCGCGATCTTCTCCGGCCGGACCGAGAGGTTGACCGCCTCGCCCGCGGCGCAGTCAGCGGGGATCGGAGCGGGCACGGAGGCGCCGTTGGCGATCGTCATCGTCCCGTTTCCGTCCGCTGTTCCCTGGAGGAGGTTGGAGATCCCGATGAACCCGGCTACGAACTGCTCGGACGGGTTCTCGTAGATCTCCTCGGGCGGGCCGCACTGGGCGACGCGGCCCTCGGTCATCACCGCGATGCGATCCGACATCGAGAGCGCTTCCTCCTGATCGTGGGTGACGAAGACGAAGGTGATGCCCACCTCGCGCTGGATCTGCTTCAACTCGACCTGCATCTGGCGGCGGAGCTTCAGGTCGAGCGCGCCGAGCGGCTCGTCGAGCAGCAGCACCTTCGGGCGGTTGACCAGCGCGCGGGCGAGAGCGATGCGCTGGCGCTGGCCTCCGGAAAGCTCGTCGGTCCGCGAGGTCGCGCGCTCGGACATGTCGACCAGCTCCAGCGCCGCCGCGACCCGCTGACGGATCTCATCCTTCCCCACCTTGCGCCGGCGCAGCCCGAACGCGACGTTGTCGGCGACGTCCAGGTGGTCGAACAGGGCGTAGCTCTGGAACACCATGTTCGTGTCGCGCTCGTACGGTGGGACGTTCTCGACGGCCTCGCCCTGGAGCAGGATGTGGCCCTCGGTCGGGACCTCGAAGCCGGCCAGCATGCGGAGCGTCGTCGTCTTGCCGCACCCCGACGGGCCGAGCAGCGAGAAGAACTCGCCCTCCTCGATCGTCAACGTCATGTCGTCCACCGCGGTGAAGTCGCCGAAGCGCTTCGTCACGTTCTCCAGCCGGATCGCTTCCATCTCGCTCCTATCCCTCCTGCGCCGTCAGCACCTTGAGTCCGCTCTCGCGCTTGCCGAACAGCCTCGGCAGCGCAACCGCGAGTCCGATCGCGGTCAGCGAGACCACCATCATCAGCGTCCCGATCGCGTTGATCGTCGGATCCAGCCCGAACCTGATCGCCGACCAGATCCGCACCGGCAGCGGCTGGAGGTCCTCGCCGGTGGTGAAGAACGAGAGCACGAAGTCGTCGAAGGAGAACGCGAAGACCAGCAGCCCCGCCGCCAGTACCGCCGGCCACAGGGCGGGCACCAGCACCAGACGGACCGACTGCCAGCGGGTGGCGCCGAGATCCATCGCGGCTTCCTCCACCTCCTCAGAGATCGCTGCCATCCGCGCCCGGACGACGATCGTCACGTAGGAGATCGAGAAGGTGATGTGGGCCAGCACGATCGTCCAGAACGACAGGGCGATGCCGAGCTGGGAGAAGATCAGGAGCGCCGAGATCCCGGCGACGATCTCGGGTGTAACCAGGGGGACCAGCATCAGGATGTTCGCGCCGGGCGCCCAGCGCGCTCGCGCCCGGACGAGCCCGATCGCCAGTGCCGTCCCGATCACGGTCGCGGCCACCATCGTCAGCAGCGCGATCTCGAGCGAGGCGTAAAGCGACTCGCGCAGCTCGGGGTTGTCGAGGAAGGCCTCGTACCAGGTCAGGGAGAACCCCTCGAACGAGACCAGCGACTTGATCGAGTTGAACGAGAACACGATCACGACGATGATCGGGGCGAACAGGAAGAAATAGACGCCCGCCGTGAAGACGCGCAGGAAGCGCGGCTTGTCGAATGCCGGGCTCATGCCGGCTCGGCCCTCACATCACGCGCCGCAGAGCGCAGGTACAAGACCATCCAGACCGACAGGAACAGCATCATCACCACGGTCAGCGCGGCCCCGAACGGCCAGTTGTTGGCGGTAAAGAACTGATCCTGGATCAGGTTGCCGACCATGTAGGTGTCGGGCCCTCCGAGCAGCTGCGCCGCGACGAAGTCGCCGACTGCCGGCAGGAAGACGAGCACCGAGCCGGCGAGGATGCCCTGCTTCGTCTGAGGGAGGGTGACGTGGCGGAACGTCGCCCAGGGCGTCCCGTAGAGGTCCTTGCCCGCCTCGATCACGGACTTGTCGAGCCGTTCGAGCGAGCCGTACACCGGCAGGATCATGAACACGAGGTAGCCGTAGGTGAGGCCACCGATCACAGCCCACGGGGTGTTGATCATCTGGATTCCCGTATCGGTAAGCCCGAGGTTCATGAGCGCGCTGTTGACGAGGCCCTCGTCGGCCAGCAGCGCCACCCAGGCGTAGGTGCGGACCAGGTAGTTGACGAAGAACGGGAGCACCAGCAGGGCGATCAGCGCGTTGCGGTACTTGCCCCCGTAGCGAGCGATGTAGTAGGCGACGGGGTAGCCGATCGCCAGGCACAACAGGGTCGTCGCCAGGGCGTAGAGCACCGATCGGAGCAGGACCGGCAGGTAGGTAGCGTCGAAGGCGTCGGCGTAGTTGTCGAGCTCGAATGAGTAGACCGCGCGGCCGAGGTCGTCGACGAACCCGAACGACAGCGCCAGGACGAGGAAGAGCGGGATCAGGAACAGGAGCACGAGCCAAGCCGCGCCGGGCACCAGGAACCGATTCCAGAACCCGCCCGCGGTCATCGGTCTGCGGCGCTCATCCTGAGGCTATGCGGCCTTGACCTCAGTGAAGATGGAGGTCCAGAGCTGGCGCGCGGCCGGGTCGTCGAGGCGATACTCGAGTGCCGTGTCCTCGAGCGCCTCGAGGTCGACGTCGATCGAGGGCTCCTCCTTGGCCAGCTCGGCGAACGCCTGCTGACCGCCCTCGACCGGCTGGGGGTAGCCGTTCCACCTGACGTTCTGGGCGGCGTTGTCGGGATCGATCATCCAGTCCATGAACAGCATCGCCGTGCCGGGGCTGCGCGCGGTTACCGGGATCGCCATCAGGTCGGTCCCGACGGGCACACCCTCCGAGCACGTCTCGTACCTGTAGTTCTCCGGGTCGTCCACCTGCCGGCGAACGTTCATCAGGTCACCGTTCCACGCCTGGTGGAGGACCGCGGTGCCGGAGGCCAGGTTCTGGACGGAGTTGGTCGAGAACCCCCGGGCGTTCTCCTTCTGCGCCAGCAGAGTCTCCTTCGAGGCCTCGAGCTCGGCCGCGTCGGGGGTGTTGAGGTCGAAGCCGTTGATCAGGTTCGCCTCGCCGATCGCCTCCTGGAAGTCGTCGAGGATGAACATCCGCCCCTCGCCGGCGGGATTGAGCAGATCGTTCCACGATCCCTCCATGCCGGTGACGACATCCTCGCGCCAGGCGATTCCGGTTGTGTAGTAGGCGTATGGGATCCCGTACTCGTTGTTGGGGTCCCACCACGGGCTGTCGTAGAACGGCGAGATGTTGTCGGCGTTTCGCAGCTTGTCGGTGTCGAACTTCAGCAGCAGGCCCTCGGCGGCGAGCCGTGCGACGTACTCGGTGGAGGGCCAGATCAAGTCGTACTCGCCCCCGGAGCGGAGCTTCACGACCATCGCCTCGAGATTGTCGAAATTGACCTCGCTGACCTCGACCCCGTACTTCTCGGAGAAGGTCTTCTTGAGCGCCGGGTCCATGTACTGAGCCCAGTTGTAGATCAGGAGGTCGCCGTCGACCTTGGGTGTGACGATCCGGTTCGCGCCCTCCCGGTCGACCTCGCGCGAGACGGTGCAGCCGGCCAGCCCGCCGAGCCCGGACAGCGCCAGCCCGCCCACGGCGCCGCGCTGGATCAGCTCGCGCCTGGAGATCCCGCTCATGCCGCGATGCCCTCCACTCGGGGGTCGAGGCGCACGCCAAGGATGCGCTCCGCCACCTCGATGCAGATCGCCCGCATCACCTCCGACGACACGGCCGGATCGCCCAGGGCCACCTGCACCGCGAGCCCGTCGATCAGCGCCGCCAGCTCGAGGGTCGCTCGCCGCGTGTCGACCACCTGGAAGTCGCCCATGGCCACGCCGGCGAGCAGGATCTCGCCGATCTCCGACCGCCAGCGGTCGTCCAGCCGCCGGCGCGCGGCCGCGATGTCCGGGTCGCGCAGGGCACGCGCCCACAGCTCCATCCACAGCAACCAGTCCTCGCCCCCCACGGCCGAGTCGATCAGGGCGACCAGGCGGTCGCGCGGGGCGTCGAGCTCGGCGAGCCTCTCCGCGAGCTGCTCGTAGTACGCGTTCTCCGCGAACGTCAGCGCCTCGGCCAGGAGCTCGTCACGGGACTCGAACCAGTAGAGGACCGCGGAGGTGCTGGTACCCGCGGTATCGGCCACGTCGGCGATGCGGGTGGCCTCGATTCCGCGCTCGGCGATCACAGCCGCCGCCGCGCTGAGGATCTGCGGCTTGCGGATGTGGTCTACCTGCGGCCGTGGGCTCATCGCCCGACTGTGCCTCCTTGCCCTGAACGCGGCCTAAAACTGAACCGCCGTTCAGAAAACCTACATCGGCAGAGCCGCCGACGCAAACTCCGCTCCATCCAATCTTCCGGCGCCGCCCGCTACGAGCGGTCCAGAAGCGAGGAGGGCGAGATCCCCAGCCGCGGCGCCAAGAGCTCGGCGATCGCGCCGCGGGCGTGGGCCAGGTCCATCGTCGGGTCGCGCAGGAGCGCCCGGAGGCCGAAGCCGTCCAGGAGCGCCATCGCGTGGTCGGCCACCTCGCCGGGATCGACCGGGTCGAACTCGCCGCTCTTCACACCGGCGCGGATCACGGCCGCGAGCCAGGACCGGTAGCGGGCGTAAAGCGCCGCGGCGACGGGCTGGAGGCTCGGGTCGCGCACGGCCCGCAGCCACAGCTCCACCCACAGCACCCACTCACGCTCGTGCTGGCCAGGCTCGGGAAGCGACGTGCGGATCGCGTGCGCGAGGGCCTCGGCGGCCGTCGCGTTCTCGGCGTCAGCACTCGCGTCCTCGCCGAAGCGCTCCTCGGCGGCGAGGCTGAACGAGTGAAGCAGGGCCTGCTCGAGCAGGTCCTCGCGCGTCGAGAAGTAGTGGTGGACGAGCGCGGTCGAGACTCCGGCCCGGGTCGCGACCCGGGCGATCCGGACATCGTCGATCCCCTCCGCCGAGATCAGCTGGCAGGCGGACTCGAGGATGCGCTCGCGAGCGGCGGGCACCTCGGCCTCGCCGGCTTCAGCCTCCCGGGTCGCGAGCGCCGGACCGTCCTCGGCGGTCAATCCTCGAACCCGAGGTCGGCGCGGATCTTCTCGGCGAACCAGCCCACGGCCTTCTCACGAGCCGACAGCGGCCCTGGCTCGTAGCCGCGCGTGTGGACGCCGGTCTGGACCCTGGCGACGAGGTCGATGTCCTCGTCGAGCACCTCGCTGTTCAGCTTGTTGTTGATGCGCTGCACCAGGCGTGCGGTGAGGTTCGACTTCTCGTGGCGAAAGCAGGCCCAGACGTCGCGGGTCTGCTCGACGCGGAACGGCTGGATCTGCCAGACGTTCACCTGGTCGGGGTAGAGGTCGATCGCGGTGTTCGGGTAGACGAACACGTACCGCCATGAGAAGTGGTCCTCCTCCGGCAGGCCCGGCATCGGCTTCACCAGACGCTGGTACAGGCGCTCCAGCCGGTGGCCCGAGGGCGTGTCGCGAAGGGGGGCGTCGAACCACGCCCAGCCCCCATGGGTCTCGGCCGTGTAGCGCTTGAAGTCATACAGGCGCATCAGGCTTGGATGAGCGATCGGCACGTGGTAGCCCTCGAGGTAGTTCTCGGCGACGATCTTCCAGTTGGCGGGCTGCGTCGACGCCTGGGCCTCGCCGCTGGGGTCCGGGGCAGAGCCCCCCTTCGAGCTCGAGAACCGCTTCAGCTCCGGCACCCCGTAGCGCTCGAGCCGCGGGGCCAAGCCGGCGGTCGTCTGGGCGAGCGACGGCGCCTTGGGGTCGAGGTTGACGAACAGGAAGCCCGCCAGCACCTCCACGCGCGCGGGCATCAGGCCCAGCTGGGACTTGTCGAGGGCCTCGTAGCTGCGGTGCTCGGGGACGCCGAGCAGGCGGCCGTCCGAGGCGTCGTAGGTCCAGCCGTGGTAGCGGCACCGAATCGCCTGCTTGGTGCGACCGCGGCCCGTGAGAAGCTCGGAGCCGCGATGGCGGCAGACGTTGCGGAACGCCCGAAGCTCGCCGTCCTTTCCGCGAAGGACGAGCACCGGCTGGTCACCCGCGCGAGCGGTGACGTAATGCCCGGGCTCGGGAAGGTCGCTGACGTGGCCGGCGTACTGCCAGGTGCGCTGGAAGATCGTGTTCAGCTCGCGCTGGAGGACCAGCTCGTCGGTGTAGTAGCGGGCGCTGAGGGCGCGACCGATCGAGGGTTCCGAGGCGCCTTCGGGCTTGCGGACGGCATCGGTTGCGACTGCCTGCGACATGGCGACTGCCCCTCTCCTCGATCGTGCTGACTTTGTAGTCAAGTGCATGATATCCTACCGAAGGTGACGTCGGATCGCCACGAGTGGCTCTCGATCACGCCGGAGCCCGAGGGCGAGTTGCCGGCCGCGATCGCGACCCTGCGCGCGGGTGGAGAGCCCGAGCCCGCGCAGGTTCGCGACGAGCAAGAGCGTGCCGAGCGACTGATCACCCGTGCCCGCCGCCGCGCCTACGAGCGGTGGCTGGCGGACGCCCGCCGCCTCGCCGCCCATCCGGGCAGCGGGGACGAGCGCGTGCAGCAGGCCGCCCAGGTAACCAACGCAGTACTGGACAATCACGATGCGCTCGCGCTGGGGCTCACCGCCCGCGGCCGCGGGGGCAGGGGAGGCAGAGGCCGATGACGATCACCACCGAGGCGCCACGTAAAGAGGGTCTGACCCCCTTTAGGGACGAACTGACAGCGGATCAGGCGGAACTGCAACAGCGGGCGCGCGACTTCGTCGACGCCGAGCTGATCCCGCTCGAGGAGGAGGCCGAGCGCCTCCACGGCCGCCTGCCTCAGGAGGCGATCGACCGGATCAAGGCGCGCGCGATCGAGGCTCGGCTGAACGGCGGCCTCCACTCGCCCGAGTACGGCGGCCAGGGCTGGACCCGCATGGAGTGGGCCCTCGTCGAGGAGCAGTTCGGGCGCTCGACGAACGGGATCTATTGGCACATCCCGAACGCCTACAACGTCTGGGACCACGCTTCGGCCGAGCAGCGCGAGCACTACCTGCGCCCCGCGATCGCCGGCCGTCTGAAGGACGCGTACGCAGTGACCGAGCGCGAAGCCGGGTCGGACCCTTCGCGGATCACGTCGGTGGCCGACCGCACCGACGGCGGCTATCGGATCAGCGGCGAGAAGTGGTTCGTCACCTCGGGCGACGTCGCCCAGGTGCTGATCGTGATGGCGAACGTCGTGGATGGCTCCGAGGTCCTCCCGACCCTGTTCGCGGTCCCCTCCGACGCCGAGGGCGTCGACTACGTCGACGATCCCGGGTTCACGCACAACTATCCGGAGGGGCATCCCACGGTCGTCTTCCGCGACGTCGAGGTGGGCGAGGACGCGGTGATCGGCGAGGTCGGCGGAGGCAACGACATGCAGCGCATGTGGTTCACCGAGGAGCGCCTGGCGATCGCAGCACGCGGCGTCGGGGCGATGTGGCGCCTGCTGGACGAGACCGTGGCCTGGGCCACGACCCGCGAGCAGGGAGGAAGCCGGATCTTCGACTACCAGGGCGTGTCGTTCCCGCTCGCCGATTCGGCGGCCGACGCGGCCGCGGGCCGGCTGCTGATGCTGAACGTCGCGGCCCTGGCCGACGCCGGCGCCGACCCCAAGGTCGTGCACCACAAGGCGTCGATGGCGAAGCTGTTCGTCAGCGAGGCAGCGTGGCGGTGCGCCGACCGCTGCGTGCAGGCGTTCGGCGGACGCGGGTACATGCGATCGAACGTGGCCGAGCGGCTGCTGCGCGAGGTGCGGGTGGACCGGATCTGGGAGGGGACCTCCGAGATCCAGCGCCTGATCGTCGCGCGGGGCCTCGAGCGCCGCGGCGTCGAGAAGATCCTCCACTAGCGGGCGGCCGGGGCGCAGCCTTGGACCTGAAGCCGCTGCTCGAGCCGCGGTCGATCGCCGTCGTCGGCGCCAACGACCGCACGGGCTCCTACGCCGACCTGGTGCTGCGCAACCTTGCGAGGGCCGGGTTCGACGGCGGGATCTGGGGCGTCAACCCCAAGCGCTCCGAGGTTCATGGCCTGCCCTGCGTCCCGAGCCTGGCGGACCTGCCGGAGGCCGTCGACGCCGTCGTCGTCGCGATCCCTGCCGCCGCCGTGGGCGCCAGCCTGACCGACGCGATCGAACGTGGCTGCGGCGGCGCGGTCGTGCTGTCGGCCGGGTTCGGCGAGCTCGAGTCGGGCCGCGGGCTCGAGCGCGAGCTGCGCCAGATCGCCACCCGCGGCGGCCTCCCCGTGTGCGGCCCCAACGGCAACGGCGTGGCCGCGATCGCTGCCGGTGCCCCGATGTGGGGCGACTCGGTCGAGGGCGTCCCCGCGGGCCCGGTGGCGGTGGTCTCCCAGAGCGGGAACGTCGCGGTGAACGCGCTCAACGCCCGGAGGGGGATCGGCTGGCACACCCTCGTCTCCACCGGAAACCAGACCGTGTGCGACGCGGCCGACTGGCTCTCGGCGGTCGTCGAGCTTCACGGCGTTCGCTCGGTGGCGCTGTTCTGCGAGTCGGACGGCGACGGCGACAAGCTCGCCCGCGCCCTCGCGGACGCCGCGGATCACGGTGTGGGCGTCGCCGTCTTGAAGGTCGGGTCCTCCAGCGCCGGCGCCCGGGCAGCGGCCGCGCACACCGGGGCGCTGGCGGGCGACCATCGGGTGTTCCGGGCGCTCGTGGAGGAGGCCGGTGCGGCCTGGGCCGAGGACCCCCACACGCTGCTGGAGCTGGCGCGGAGCCTGGGGGTGCCCAGGGCCCGCCCCGCACGAAGCGGTGGGCTTGCCGTCCTGACCTGCTCCGGCGGCGACTCGGGCATGGCCGCCGACCAAGCCGAGCTCCTCGGCGTCGAGCTGCCGAGCTTCACAGCGGAGACCCGGGCCGAGCTCGACACCCTGCTGCCGCCGACGGCCACCGTCGCCAACCCGCTCGACTGGACGGCGATGATCTGGGACCAGCCCGACCGGCTGCGACAAATCGTCGCCGCCGTCGGCGAGGACCCAGCGATCGACCAGCTGCTGTTGCTCTTCGACCAGCCGCCCCGGCTGCCGCCCGAGTCCGCGGGCTCGTGGGCGGCGGTTCGCGACGCTCTGGTGGATGGCGCCGAGCCCACGAAGTCCGGCGCGATCCTCGCGGCGACCATGCCCGACCTGATCGATGCGGAGACGGCGCTCAGACTGGCCGAGCGCGGCATCCCGTTCGTGGCCGGGCTGCGCACGGCGCTGGCCTGTTGCCTGGCCCTGCGCGCCGCCCCCGGCGACCCGGACCGCCTTCGCGAGATCGCCACCGCGACGGTTCAGGCTCGCGGCCGGCCCCTCTCGGGCAACGGGTGGATGGGCGAGGCGGAGGCGAAGGCGCTCCTGCGCCGCGCCGGGGTGCCCGTTCCCGCCGGGCGGGTGGCCCGCGACGCGGCCGACGCGGTGCGGGCCGCCGGCGAGGTCGGGTGGCCCGTGGCACTGAAGCTCAGCGGCGCGGGGGTGCAGCACAAGAGCGACCTCGGCGCGCTGGCGCTGGGGATCGCCGCGGACGGCGAACTGCGCGAGGCGTGGTCGCGGCTGCGGGCCCTGGCCGCCGCGGACGGCGCGGAGGTGCTGGTCGAGCGGATGGCGCCGCCGGGCGTCGAGCTGCTGATCGCGGCTCGCGCCGACGGCGTTGTTCCGGCCCTTGTCATCGCGCTGGGCGGGATCTGGACCGAGGCACTCGACGACGTCGCCGTCATCCCCCTGCCGGCGGATGCGGCGCGGGTCGCGCTGGCCCTTCACTCACTGCGCGGGGCCTCGCTGTTGACGGGCGGACGCGGGGCCGAGCCGGTCGACCTCGCCGCCCTGTCCCAGCTCGCCGCGACCTGCGGCGACCTGCTGCTGTCCGAGGGCCTCGGGCTGCTCGAGCTGAACCCTGTGATCGCCCGCCCGGACGGGGCCGTGGCGGTCGACGCCCTGATCCGGCACGGATAGCCCGATGGCCGGGACGTTCGACGAGGACACCGCTCTGCGGCCCGCCGGGCCGGGGGCGTGGAAGGGCGAGGTGGCCGAGGGATGGCAGACGCCCCGCGGGCCGCTGGGCGGCTACGTGATGGCGATCGTGCTGCGCGGGGTGGAGTTGGCCGTCGGCGATCCCGAGCGCCAGGCCCGGTCGGCGACCATGCACTTCCTTCGGGTGCCCCAGCCCGGGCCGGTCACGGTCCGCACCGAGGTCGAGCGCGCGGGACGGTCGCTCAGCTCGGTGAGCGCACGCCTCGAGCAGGACGGGGAGCTCCTCGGGCTGGCGCTGGCCGCCTACTCGAAGCCCTGGGAGGGCCCGCTGCTGGACGATTCGGAGATGCCCGAGGTCGAGCCGGCCGAGGGCCGCGACCCCCTCGACGCCGGCCCCTCGGAGTCAACCCAGGCACCGGCCTTCACCGGGCGCCTGGCGATGCAGCGGCGGTTCGGCGACCTGCCCTTCACCGGGTCCGACCGGGCGGAGGTCGGCGGCTGGATCGGCCTGACCGAGGAGCGCCCGGTCGACGCGCTCGCGGTCGCAGTCATGGCGGACGCCTGGTTCCCGGCGCCGTGGCCGCGCCTCAGCGAGCTCGCCCCCGCCCCGACGATCGACCTCACCGTGCACTTCCGCTCGCCGCTGCCGCGCGACAACTCGCTGCTCCTCGGGCGCTTTCGAAGCCGCCACGTGAGCGACGGGTTCTTCGAGGAGGACGGCGAGCTGTGGGCGCCCGACGGCAGGCTGGTCGCGCAGTCGCGGCAGCTGGGTCTGCTGCTGGGCGCGAAGACATAGGCGCCGGGATGGCGCGTTAGTCCCGGTATGCGGGACCGATGCGCCATGCGACGCTCAGAACACGTGGCCCGCGGACGCCTCGCGTCCCACCAAGCGGCAGCGACCCTCAGTGCGCGCCCTGCTTGGCGCTCGCGGCCGTCGCGCCGGCGCCGTCCGCACCGGTAGCGCCGTTCTCCGAGGGCAGCTCGATGCCCAGGGCGTCCTCGGGCGTGACGTAGTCCATGCCCACGCCCTCGGCGACGGCGGGATGGGTGACCTTGCCGTGGGCCACGTTGACCCCCAGCTTCAGCCCGGTGTCGCGCCTGGCCGCCTCGACGATGCCGAGGTCGGCCAGCGACAGCACGTACGGCAGGGTCGCGTTGGTCAGCGCGTAGGTCGAGGTGATCGGCACCGCGCCCGGCATGTTCGCGACGCAGTAGTGGATGATCCCGTCGACCTCGTAGACGGGGTCCGAGTGGGTCGTGGGCTTCGAGGTCTCGAAGCATCCGCCCTGGTCGATAGCGACGTCGACGAGCACGGCGCTCGGCTTCATCAGCCCGAGCTGATCGCGCGTGATCACCCGCGGCGCCTTGGCGCCATGCACCAGCACGCCGCCGATCACCAGGTCGATCGACGGCAGGCGCTCCTCGATCGAGAGCGTCGAGCTGAAAACCGTCGACGCCCGTCCGCCAAAGGCGATGTCGAGCTCGCGAAGCTTGTCGATCGAGACGTCGTAGACGAAGACGTCGGCCTCCATCCCGATCGCGATGAACGCGGCGTTCATGCCGACCGCGCCGCCGCCGATCACCATGACGTTGGCCGGGGCCACGCCTGGGACGCCGCCGAGAAGAATGCCGCGGCCGCCCAGTGGCTTCTCGAGCATGAAGGCGCCCGCCTGGGTGGCGATCCTCCCCGCGATCTCGCTCATCGGCGCCAGCAGCGGCAGCCGCCCGAGGCGATCCTCGACGGTCTCGTAAGCGACGCAGACGGCCTCGGTGGCAGCCAGCGCCTTCGTCAGGTCCGGGTCCGGCGCCAGGTGCAGGTAGGTGAAGAGCGTGGTCTCCTTCCGCAGCATCTCCACCTCGGGCATCTGCGGCTCTTTGACCTTCAGGACCATGTCGGCCTCGCCCCAGACGTCCTCGGCCCCACCCACGATCCGCGCTCGCTGCGCCTCGTAGTCGGCGTCGGCGATCGCGCTGCCCTCGCCCGCGCCCTTCTGGATCAGGACGTCGTGCCCGTGCTCGGCCAGCTCGCGGGCGCCAACCGGGGTCAGCGCGACCCGGTACTCGTCGGTCTTGATCTCGGTCGGGACTCCAACTTTCACGCCTGAACTCCTTCGCTCACGTCCACCTCGAAGGTGGCGCCGCGCCCCTCGAGCTCGGCGAACATCTCCTCGGGATCGATGCAGCTCTCCGGCGGCAGCGCTCCCCTTGCTGAAATCGATCCGCGGGCGAGCAGCCGCACCGCGGCGGCGGCCGGCGCAGCCGTCGACACGATCCCGCCACCCAGGCCCCAGGCCTCGTTCGGCCTGGTGACGGCGCGAACCCGGGCGGTGCGGCCCTCCCGCGAAGCCTCCACCATGTGCACCGAGACGGTCTCGGGCGAGGGCGGCACCGCCTCGCGGGCCGCCTGCTGAATCTCCTCGTCCGATGCATTCACCAGCTCGCGCAGGCGCTCGAGCACGGCCGGCGAGAGCGACAGGCGGAAGCTTCCCTCGCGGCATCCGAAGCTGGTCCCGAACGTACGCATCTCGGAGTGCAGCGTGTAGATGACCTCGCCCTGGCCGATGGGATCGCCGAAGTCCACCGTCCCGCCGGCGGCCATCGGCTCGATCTCGGCCGCCTCGCCGTCACGCAACACGACCGGCTTCAGGGTCAGCTCGTCGATCAGGGTGCGAAGCGCGTAGGGGACGCTGAACCCCTCGGGCGGGTTCGAGTCGCGCCCGGCCGCGTAGACGTGGATCTCGTCGGCCGATCCCCCGAGCCGGTCCGCGGCGACGCGCGCCATCAGGTTGGTCTTCCCGGGAGCGGAACCCACTCCGAGCATGGCGGTCAGGCCGGCCCGCTCGAAATCCCCGGACAGCTCGAGCTGGTCTCCGGTGACCCAGTAGAGGCCGCCCAGGTCGATGTAGTGGCATTGGGCTTCCAGGCAAGCCCGCATCGCATCGAGATTGACCCGGTAGGACGCCGAGTTCACCAGCACCGCGCAGCCGGCCAGCGCGCCCGGAAGCGAGCCTGGCTCGGCGCCTGCCGCCCGCGCGTCCACGCGGGTCGCGATCGCCTTGCCTGCGCCGTGGGTCTCGGCCACTGCTGCGGCCCGCTCGGCATCGAGATCCAGGAGCACCAGCTCGGAGACCTCGTCGGACTCGGCGAGGTCGCGGACGATCGCGGGAGCGATCGTGCCCCCCGCACCCAAGACGCCGACCCTCATCGGACCAGCTCCCTCGCCCGGAGCGCCAGCCACAGCTCGATCCGGTCGGTGGCGCGGCCGAGGTCGCGGCCCGTCAGCTCCTCGACCTTGCGGATTCGGTAGCGCAGCGTGTGGCGGTGGCAATACAGGCGGCGTGCGGCCCGCTCCCAGTTGCCGTTGTTCTCGATGAAGGCCTCGAGCGAGCGCAGCAGCTCTCCTCCGTACTCGCCCTCGGTCCGCTCGATCGGCTCGAGCAGCCCGTCGCTGTAGGCGCGAAGCGCGTCGTCGTCCTGGAGGGCCAGCAGCAGGGTGAACGCGCCGAGGTCGTCGTGCGAGGCGACGTCGGGCGCCTCGCCGTTGGCCAGCGACGTCGCCTCGAGGGCGCAGCGCGCCTCGTGGAACGCGCGACGCAGCGAGCCGACGCTGATCGGGCGGGAGACGGCGGCCCTAACCTGCCCGTGGTGGGCCAAGAGCCCGGCTCGAAGCGCCCGTGCCGTGTCGGCCGGGTCGGTGCCGTCGGCGCCGACCACCGCGCACAGCAGGGGCCTGCCGGCGGCCGACGTGGTCGCGACCAGCCCGGAGGAACCGCTCTCGCCCAGCCCGCTCTCGAGATCTGCCTCGGCAGCATGAGGATCGTCCAGCTCGAAGACCAGCACGGCGGCCTCCTCGCCGATCCCGAACGGCCGTAGCCGGCCCAGCGCCTCCTCCGCGTCCAGGCGCCCGCTGAGCGCCTCGGAGAGCAGGTCGCCGGCCAGTCGCCGCTCGGTCTCGCGGACGACGCGCTCGCGCATCAGCTCCAGCCCGACCACCATCGCGGCCTGGCGGGCGATCAGCCGCTCGAACGGGCCCAGCGGGCCGTCCTCCGACACGACCACGAGCCACGCGATCGATGACGCGTCGCGCCGGCCGGACACCGGCACCGCCAGCGCCCGCTCGCTCAGCTCCGGCGCCGACGGAGCGAAGAAGGCGACCTTCCCGGACCCGTCGCGACGGGCGACCTCGGCCGCGAGCGGCTCGATCACCGAGGCGGCCGGGCCTCCGCGGCGGGGGTGGCGCGCCAGCTCGGCGCCCCCGGGCTCGAGGACCAGGGCGGCGCCCCCGACGGCCGAAGCGATCGACTCGAGAACCTGGTCGAGCCCGTGGCCCTCGAGCACCAGCCGCTCGAGCCGCTCGTGGACCTGGCCGGCGCGCTGCAACACGTCGTACTGCTCGTTGACCAGCCTTCCGAACGCGAACTCGGTGATCGCGATGAACGGCATCTCATACGGCACCTCGAACAGCGGCATGCCGCGCTCGGAGGCCTCGTCGATCAGGGCCTTCGGCAGCTTCTTGACCGAGAACCCGGTGCCGAACCCCAGCCCGGCGACCCCGTTGCCGTCGAGCAGCTCGACGAACTGCCGCTGCTTGGCGGGCGTGGTCAGCTGGATGCCGGTGGTCAGCAACAACTCGCCCCCCGACAACCAGCGCGTCGGGTCCTCCAGCTCGGAGATATGGACCCAGCGGATGTCCCGGTCGGCGCCCTCGGCTCCGGCTGCGAGCTTCAGCCCGCACCCCTCGGCGAGGCTGCCGACCGTGAGCATCAGGCGGCCACCGGCACGATCTCAGTGCAGGCGGCTCGCGGCCTCGGTGAGCACCGGCCGCAGGATGTTCTCGATCTCCTCGAAGTGCTCCGAGTCGCAGATCAGGGGCGGCGCGAGCTGCACGACGGGGTCGCCGCGGTCGTCCGCACGGCAGATCAGCCCGCGGCGATAGAGCTCGCCGGACAGGAAGCCGCGGAGGAGCTCCTCGGACTCCTGGTCGTTGAAGCCCTCCTTGGTGTCCTGGTCCTTGACCAGCTCGATCGCGTGGAAATAGCCGGCGCCGCGAACGTCGCCGACGATCGGGATGTCGCGCAGGCCCTCGAGCATGGTCCGGAACTCACCCTCGTTTGCGCGCACGTGGCCGCACAGGTCCTCGCGCTCGAACACGTCGAGGTTGGCCATCGCCATCGCCGCCGCCACCGGGTGCCCGGCGAACGTGAAGCCGTGGGTGAACATCTCGGTGCCGTGCATGAATGGCTCGGCGACCTTCTCGGAGGCGATCATCGCGCCCATCGGCGCGTAGGCCGAGGTGAGCGCCTTGGCCGTGGTGATCACATCGGGCTGGTAGCCGTAGCGCTCGCAGCCGAAGTAGTGGCCCAGGCGGCCCCACGAGCAGATCACCTCGTCGGAGACCAGCAGCACGTCGTAGCGGTCGCAGATCTCGCGCACGCGCTGGAAGTAGCCCTCCTGCGGCGGGATGCAGCCGCCGGCGTTCTGCAGCGGCTCCAGGATCACGGCCCCGACGGTCTCGGGGCCCTCGAATAGGATCTTCTCCTCGATCTTGTCGGCGGCCCACAGCGGGTCGCGATCGTCCGGCCAGTGATAGGAGTTCGTATTGGGGACATGGTTGCCACCAGGAACCAACGGCTCGAAATCGGTCCGAAGCGGCGTGATGCCGGTCGCGGCAAGCGCGCCGAGCGTGGTGCCGTGATAGGCCACCTCGCGGGTGATGAACTTGATCTTGCGCGGGTTGCCGGTCCGCTGGTGGTACGCGCGCGAGAGCTTGATCGCCGACTCGACCGCCTCGGACCCGCCCGAGGTGAAGAAGACGCGGTTGAGGTCGCCGGGCGTCAGCGAGGCGATCCTCGCGGCGAGCTCGATGGCGCGCGGGTGGGCGTAGCTCCAGAGCGTGGTGAAGTCGAGCTCCTCGACCTGGCGGGCGGCCGCCTCGCCCAGTTCGCTGCGGCCGTGGCCGGCGTTGGAGCAGAACAGCCCGGAGAGGCCGTCGAGATAGCGGTTGCCGTGCTCGTCGTAGACGTACGGGCCCTCGCCGCGGACGATGATCGGCACCTCCGAGTCGGCGTACGCGCCCATCCGGGTGAAGTGCATCCACAGGTGGCGCTTGGCCAGCTCCTGCAGGTTCCCGGTGGTGGTCGCGGTCGTGGTGCTGGTGGCCATTCGTCACTCTCCTCCGGGCCCCCAAACGGGGGCGCTATCGACGTTCCGTACAACCGTACCCACTCGGATGCAGGCCGACAACGGCGACAGGGGTCAGACTACCATCGAAGTCTTGTACGATGCGACCAAGAGGGTGAGGTGTGGAGTTGACTAGCGTCTCCCCGACCGCTGAGGCCGGGGACCCTGGAGCCGATGGCGCTCAGCCGAGCGTGCGGCTGGACGGAGTGAGCAAGCGGTTCGGCGACTTCGAGGCGGTTCGCTCGCTGGATCTGGACATCGCGAGCGGCGAGTTCTTCACGCTCCTCGGCCCCTCGGGCTGCGGGAAGACCACCACGCTGCGCATGATCGCCGGGTTCGAGGACCCGACCGACGGCGTGGTGCTGATCGACGGCGACGACGTCGCCGGCCTGCCGGCCCACCAGCGCCCGACCAACACCGTCTTCCAGAGCTACGCCCTGTTCCCCCACCTGAGCGTCGCCGACAACGTAGCGTTCGGCCTCCGCCGGCAGAAGGTCGATGGCGCCGAGACCGACCGCCGCGTGTCCGAGGAGCTCGAGCGCGTGGGGCTCGCCCGCGAGGCGAGCCGGCGGCCCAACCAGCTCTCCGGCGGCCAGCAACAGCGCGTGGCGCTCGCGCGGGCCATCGTGAACCGGCCCAAGGTGCTGCTGCTCGACGAGCCCCTCGGCGCCCTCGACCTGAAGCTGCGCAAGGGCCTGCAGATCGAGCTCAAGCGAATCCAGCGCGAGGTCGGCATCACCTTCGTGTACGTCACGCACGATCAGGAGGAAGCGCTGACGATGAGCGACCGGATCGCGGTCATGAACTACGGCCGGATCGAGCAGTGCGGTCCGCCCGAGGGGGTGTACGAGCGCCCCTCCACGACCTTCGTCGCCGGCTTCATCGGCGTCTCGAACCTGATGCCCGGCGTCGTCAGCGGGGCCACCAACGGCCGCGCCACCGTGAAGCTCGACAGCGGCGTCCAGGTCGAGGCCGACCGCAACGGCCTGTCGCAGGGCGATCGCTGCCACGCGGTCGTGCGTCCCGAGAAGCTCCAGATCGTCCTGCCCGACCGGCCCAGCGCGAACGGCGCCCAGGTCGAAGGCGTGGTCGAGGCGTCGGTGTTCCTCGGGACCGCGACGCAGATCGTCGTCCGCCTGCCCGACGACGTGAGGATGACCGTGCTCGTGCCCAACGCCGACGAGGCCGAGCGCTCGCGCCTTCCGGGCGGCGGCGCCCCCGTCGGGCTGAGCTGGGCCCCGGAGCACATCCACCTGGTCCGCGAGTCGGACGAGTTGGACGTGGCCGACGAGCCCGAACCTGAAGAGCCGAACCCATCCACATCTCAGGAAGGCGGATAGATGCATCAAGTCACCGGTGAAGAGCAGGGCGCGGGGCGGACCCGGTCCGTCCGCGTGGGGCTGGCGCTGATGTCCCTGGCGGCGGCCCTCGGGGTTGCCGCTTGCGGGAGCGACGGCGGCCTGGAGAGCGAAAGCTCCGAGGAGGGCGGCTCGGCCGAGACCGTTCAGCTCGAGGGCGAGCCCTCGGGCGAGCTGACGATCTCGAACTGGCCGCTCTACATCGACAAGGCCGGTGGCGGCGTCGACGGGCCTGGAACCACGCTGGACAACTTCAGCCAGGAGTCCGGGGTCGACGTCGAGTACATCGAGGACGTCAACGACAACTTCGAGTTCTTCGGGAAGATGCAGCCGCTGCTGGACAACGGCGAGTCGGGCGGCCGGTCGATCATGGTCGTCACCGACTACATGGCCGACATCATGAACAAGCTGGGGTACCTGCAGACGCTCGACAAGTCGGGCATCCCGAACGTCGAGGAGAACCTCCTCCCGGACCTGGAGAGCCCATCCTTCGACCCGGAACGCGAGGTCTCGGTGCCGTGGCAGAGCGGGATGACCGGGATCATCGTCCGCAAGGACCTGGCGCCCGACATCGACTCGATGGAGGACCTGTTCGACCCGAAGTACGAGGGCAAGGTCACCTTCCTCGGCGACATGTACGACGACGTGAGCCTGGTGATGAAGATGCAGGGGGTCGACCCGGCTGACGCCACCGAGGAGGAGTGGATGGCGGCGATCGACGAGATCGGCGCCGCCGCGGACTCGGGTCAGATCCGCGACTTCACCGGCAACGCCTACTCCGGTCCGCTCGCCAAGGGCGACATCGTGGCCGCCGTGGGCTGGTCCGGAGACGCGATCCAGCTACAGGCCGACGACCCGAACATCGAGTGGCTGCGGCCCGCCGAGGGCTGCAACCTCTGGTCGGACAACATGGTGATCCCCGTTGGGGCGCCCAACCCGACCGCGGCCGAAGCGTTCATGGACTACGTCTACGACCCCGAGGTCCAGGCTCAGATCGCCCAGTACGTCAACTACGTGACCCCGGTCGAAGGCGTGAAGGAGGTGCTCGAGAAGGAGGATCCCGAGTTGACCGAAAACCAGCTCATCTTCCCCGACGCCGAGTTCACGGCCGACTGCACACCGCAGGCGGTCCTGGACCCGGCCTACGAGCAGGAGGTCACGGAGGCGTACCAGGCGGTGACCACGGGCTGACCCGCGCACCGTCGGGACAGGAAGCGAAACGGGGCGAGCCGTGAGGAGCAGACGGCTCGTCCCCTATCTCCTGCTCGGGCCGGGCCTGATCTGGCTCGTCCTCTTCTTCGTCGTGCCCATGTACTTCATGGGGAGGCTCTCGCTCGAGTCCGGCTCACTCCAGACCGGGTTCAGCTTCACGTGGGAGTGGTCCAACTACTCCGACGCGCTGACCGAGTTCGACGAGCAGTTCATCCGCTCGTTCATCTACGCCGGGATCGCCACGTTCCTGGCGCTCCTGATCGCCTACCCGCTCGCCTACATGATCGCCTTCCGCGGCGGGCGGTGGAAGAACGTCCTCCTCTTCGCGGTCGTGGCGCCGTTCTTCACCACGTACCTGATCCGGACGATCGCCTGGCAGACGATCCTCTCCGACGAGGGGGTCGTGGTCGACTTCATGAAGACGCTTGGGCTGGTGGCCGACGACGGCCGGGTGCTCGACACCGCGGGGTCGGTCATCGCCGGGCTCACATACAACTTCCTGCCGTTCATGATCCTGCCGATCTACGCAAGCCTCGAGCGCATCGACGTCCGGCTGATCGAGGCGGCCAAGGACCTCTACGCGTCCTCGGCGACGACCTTCCGCAAGGTCACCCTGCCGCTCACGGCGCCCGGCATCGTCGCCGGGACGCTGCTGACCTTCATCCCGGCGGCGGGCGACTACATCAACGCCGACTTCCTTGGTAGCCAGAACCAGTCGATGATCGGCAACGTCATCCAGAGCAAGTACCTGGTGGTGCGCGACTACCCGGGTGCGGCCGCGCTCTCGTTCGTGCTGCTGGCGGTCATCCTCACGCTGGTCCTGATCTACATCAGGTTCGCGGGCTCCGAGGCGCTCATGGGAGATGAGGCGGAGGAAGCGACATGAGGTGGATCCGGCGCAACGCGATCATGGTCTTCGGTGGCCTGGCGATCGCCTACATGCTGATCCCGATCGCGGTGATCGCGGCCTTCTCCTTCAACGACCCCGAGGGCCGGTTCAACTTCACCTGGAGCGGCTTCACGCTGGACTACTGGAAGAGCCCGTTCGGGATCGAGGAGCTGAACGACGCGATGATCACGAGCCTCGAGCTCGCGGCGCTGACCACGGCTGTCGCGACCGCGCTCGGCACCCTGATCGCGCTCGCGCTGGTGCGCCACAACTTCTTCGGCCGGCGCACCGCGAACTTCCTGATCGTGATCCCGATGGCCACGCCCGAGGTCGTAATCGGCGCCTCCTTGCTGTCGATGTTCCTGCTCTACGGCGTCACGCCCGGGTTCAACACCCTGTTCATCGCCCATGTGATGTTCCAGATCAGCTTCGTCGTGATCGTCGTCCGCTCGCGGCTGATCGGGTTCGACCGCTCGATCGAGGAGGCGGCGCGCGACCTCGGGGCGGGGCCGTTCACCACGTTCCGCCTGGTCACCCTGCCGCTGATTGCCCCTGGCATCCTGGCGGGGGCGCTGCTCGCCTTCGCGCTCTCGATCGACGACTTCGTGATCTCCAACTTCAACTCAGGGACCGAGGTCACCTTCCCGCTTTACATCTTCGGCGCCTCCCAGCGAGGGATCCCCGTCGAGGTGAACGTGATGGCCACGATCCTGTTCGCGGTCACCGTCCTGGCCATGGTGTTCACGGTCTGGCAGCAGCGTCGGGCGGAGCGCATGGCCGAGGCCGCCGCGGGCTAGATCGACCAGGCGCGAACGTCGTTTCGAGTGCCGCCGCGTGGGGTATGGTCGCGCAGTGGACGCATCGAAGGGCTTCGGCCGGCCCCTTCAGGCGGACGAGCTGTTCTCGAACGAGACCTTCAACACCCGCATCTCCCAGCGGGACGGGGTGGTCTGGCTGGCCCTTGGCGGCGAATTGGACGTCTTCACCTCTCCGCGGCTTCGGGATGCGCTCGAGGAGGCGATGCCGATCGGGTCCGAGGCCCTCGTGCTGGACCTGCGCGGCCTCAGCTTCCTCGACTCCTCCGGACTGGCGGTGATCCTCGGCATCAACGAGCGCGTGTCGCAGTCGGGGGCCGGCTCGCTCAGCATCGTCATCAGCGGCTCGCCTTCGGTCGAGTCCCTGTTCGAGACGATCGGAGCAGCCGACTATCTGCCCATCGTCGACGACGTGGGTGAGCTGAGCGGGGTCGGCGAGAACTGAGCCCGGCCCCCGCCTCGCTTAGCGAGGACCGAACGGGGAACACCGCCTCTGCATGGCGCGGCTGAGGCGAAGCGATTGCACGGGCCCCGGGATCCGGCGGCGGGGACGCGGCAGGGGTTTCGAGTACCTCGACGAGGACGGGCGACGGATCACCGACACCGAGACGGTCACGCGGCTCGCCGAACTGCGGGTGCCGCCGGCGTGGAAGGACGTCTGGATCTGCTCGGATCCGATGGGGCATCTGCAGGCGACCGGCGAGGACGCCGCAGGGCGCAAGCAGTACCTCTACCACCAGCGCTGGCGCGAGCGCCGCGACCAGCAGAAGTTCGACGAGATGCTCGAGTTCGCGAGGGCCCTGCCGCGCCTGCGCCGGCGGGTTGGCGAGGACCTGACCGGCGGCGATGACGGGGAGCTGCCGCGCGACCGGGTCCTGGCGTGCTCGGTGCGGCTGCTCGACCGGGGGTTCTTCCGGATCGGCGGCGAGGACTACGCGGAGGAGAACGAGACCTATGGGCTCGCGACCCTCCATCGTGCGCATCTGACGATCGCGGACGGCGAGGCCCGGTTCGACTACAAGGCCAAGGGCGGCCAGGCCCGGATGCAGGCGATCACGGATCCCGAGGTGCTCCCGGTCTTGAGGGCGCTGAAGCGCCGCCGCTCTCAGGATCCGGAGCTGCTCGCCTTCCGGGAGGGGCGCCGCTGGGTGGACGTCCGCTCGGACGACGTCAACGCCTACATCAAGGAGGTTGCCAGGGGCGAGTTCAGCGCCAAGGACTTCCGCACCTGGCACGCCACCGTCCTGGCCGCGATCGCGCTGGCGTCGCACGATCCGCCGCCCGCGACCAAGGCCGGCACCAAGCGGGCGATCAACGAGGCGGTGAAGGGGGTTGCGGCCTTCCTCGGCAACACCCCGGCGGTCTGCCGGCGCTCCTACATCGATCCCCGCGTCATCGACCGGTTCTCCGACGGGCTGACGATCTCGCGGGTCGCCAGGCGCGCCGCCGACGATCCCCTCGACTCCCGCTCGCACCGCAGCATGGAGCTCGCCGTGCTCCGCTTGGTCGAGGGGGGCTAAGCGCCCTGCTCGGCGCTGAGCACGGCCGCAGCCTCGCCCAGGTCGCCGAAGACCTCGACGGCGGCCACCATCTCGTCTTCGAGCCGCCACAGCCAAGCGTTGGCCGAGTCGACCCGCATCGTGCCGCGTCGCGCCCGCACGCGGCCGTAGACGAGTACCCCGCCCGAGTCCAGCTGGTGGAACTCCACCGGCTCGAGCTCGAGCTCGTCCCAGACCTTGGTGACGTCATCGAGGTACTCGGCGATCCCCGCGTGGCCGCGGTAAGGCTCGCTGCGCTCGGCGAGGATGCCGGTCATCGTCCGGACCTCAACGTCCGGTCGTGACAGCTGGCAGAGGGCCTTGACGTCACGGGTGGCGAACGCCTTGTAGGCCCGTCGGATGACGGTGTGGGAGAGGGGCGGCAAGGACGCGGAAAGCCTACGGGAACCGGGGTGACCTAGGAAAGCGGGAACCGTATGCTCAGACGGGTGCCGCCGCCGGGGCGCCCGGAGATCTCCACCCGCGAGGCGAGAGCCGCCATCAGCAGCAGGCCCAGGCGTCCGCTGGCGCCCTCAGACGCGGGGCGTGGGCGGATCCCGTCGCCCTCGTCGCTGACGGTGATCAGGATCGCGTTCCCGCGTGGCGCGGCCCGAAAGTCGAACGAGCCCTCCTCACCGTCGTAGGCGTGGATAGCGGCGTTGGTGCAGGCCTCCGAGACCAGCGTCTTCAGGTCGTCGACCTGGTGCTGAGTGAGATTCAGGCGGGCCGCGAGCGCGGCCGCCTCACGCCGCGCGATCGCGACGCTCTCGGCCTTTGCGGGCAGCGTCAGCGAGACACCATGAGGGCCGCCGTGTCCGCGCCGTGCCCCAGGTCCCGTGCGTGATCCCCCGATCTCCTGCTGAACGGTCACGGCCTTCCGTTACCCGGTCGGCAGGCGCCCACTCACCGGAACCGGGCGACATCCTGCACGGCGGCACGGCCGCCGTTGGCCCCGGTTGGAGGCTCGATGCGCCGCGCGCCCTCCCGTCGAACGGCCACAACGGCGACGTCGTCGTCGGGTTCCGAGCCCAGGAACCCTTCCAGGGCGGCGGTGATCTTCCTGACCGCGGTCAGCGGCCCGTCGACGCCCGCGAGCTCGGCGTGCAGGCGGTCCTCGCCGAAACGGTCTTCGCGCCCCCGTGCCTCGATGACGCCGTCCGTGAACAGGATCAGCTGGTCGCCGGCTTCGAGCCGCAACGTCTCCGGCCTCCATTTCGCGCCCTCGAACGCCCCCAGCAGGGGGCCTGGGGTGCCGACCTCCTCGACCGCGCCGCCGCGCAGCCTTAGCGGCAGCGGATGCCCCGCGGAGACGAACGTGACCTCGGCAGGGTCCGTCTCGGAGCGGGGCAGGACCAGAATCGCCGCGGTGCAGAGCGCCGTCTCGCCCCGCGCGCGGAGCTCGGCGTCGAGCAGCTCGAGGGCGCGACGGGGATCGCCGGTGAGCAGCCCGGCGGTGCGGATCGTGTGCCGGGCCAGTGCGGTCAGCGAAGCGGCGGCAGCCCCACGCCCGACGACGTCGCCCACCGTCACCATCCAGCCGTCCTCGACCTCGAACGCGTCGTAGAAGTCGCCTCCCACGGCGTTCACCTCGCCGGCGGGCTGGTAGACGGCGGCGCTGTCCCAGCCGGGCATGTGCGGGAGGGCCGGCGGCTTGAGGCCTTCCTGCAGCACCCGCGCCACCTCGGCGCGTTCGCCCGCCAGGCGGGCGTTCTCGACCGCAGTGGCCACGCGCCGCGCGAGCTCCGTGGCCAGCCCGAGGTCCTCCGCGTCAAACGCTCGCGCGCCCTCGCCGTTGCCGAACGCAAGCGCGCCAACGGTGTTCCCGCGGGAGCTCATCGGCACCAGCAGCAGCGAGCGCAGGCCGATTGAGTTCATCAGCCGCTCGTGCTCCGAGTCCGCGGCGACCCTCGTGATCAGCGACGCCGGGGTGTCGATCAGGCGCGGGGCGCCGCTGCGGATGACCTCTGGGACGCCGTGCTCGTCATCCACCCGCAGCGGGTAGCGCCGGCGAAGCTCGACGACGTGCTTGCGGCGCTCGGGGTCGACGTGCGACATCGCCACCTGCTCGATCGTCCCATCCGGGTTGGGGACCTCCACGGCGCACCAATCGGCGAAGTCGGGGACGGCCAGGTCGGCGAGTCCCGTGAGCATCTCCGTGTAGTCGGTGGACGTGGCGAGCAGGTCCCCCGCCCGGGCAAGCAGCCGCTGGGCGAACTCGGCGCGCTTGACCGTCGTCAGGTCCTCGATCGCGGTGACCGAGTAGAGCGCCTTGCCCTCCGGGCCCAGGATCGGCTTCGCCCGCGTGATCAGCCAACGCTCACTACCGCCCGACCTGGGCGCGACGCGGGCGACGAGGGGGTCGGGCTCCGTGCCGTCGAGCGCGCGGCCCCCGATGAGCTCCTCAGGTGCCAGCAGCGAGCCATCCTCGGCGCGAATCACGTACCGCTCGCGGATCGAGGCGGCCGGCGTCGAGGTGCCGCCCTCCGCCTCGAGCCCCAGCATCTCCAGGGCGGCGGGGTTGGCGTAGACCAGCTCGCCCTGGGCGTCGTGGATGATCACCGCCTCGTCCAGGATCGACATCACGTTGTCCATCCGGCGCTCGACGCTCTCGAGGTCCGAGAACAGCCCGGCGTTGTCCAGCGCCAGCGCGACCCGGCTCGCGAGCGCCTGGGCGAAGCGGACGTCGTCGAGGACGTAGCGGCGACCCGACCACGCCGTGTTGAGCGTCAGCGCCCCAAGCATCCGGTCGCGCGCGAGCATCGCGACGGTGATCGACGATCTCAGGCCGAGGCCCCGAAGCCACGCGAGGTCGTCGGCGCCGTGGGAGATGCGCCGCACGTCCTCGTCGTTGAAGCGGGGGATGAACCGGGGCTGGCGCGGGAACGGCGCCTCGGGGCGGATCATCCACTCGGGCATGCTGGGGTCGCGCTCGAACAGCCTGCGCTCCATCAGGCGGTCCTGCTCGCCCGTCGGCCTCCCGCGGACCCGCACGGCGGACCGCATCACGCGGCGATCGTGCATCGCGTCGACCATGCAGAAGTCGGCGAACGCGGGGACGATCACCTCGATGACCCGCTCCAGCGTCTGGGCCAGCGGCAGCGAGCCGTCGGCGACCGCGCCGACCTCGTCCAGCAGCTGCAGCCGCTGTGCCCCCAAGCGCGCTCGTTCGCGCGCCCAGGCGCTCGCGACGGCCAGCAGGGCTCCGCCGAGGAGGACGACCACCCGGGCGTCGTAGTCGGTCTCGCCGAAGTTCATGTTCCAGGTGGCGCTGACGATCGCGACGATCAGCGTCGCCGCGCCGACGAGAGCCGTCACCCGGATGCCCGCCCACACCGCGGCGACGAACGGGACAACGATCAGGGTGCCGATCAGGTTGACCTCGGCGCCAAGCGCGATGTCGGCGCCGGCGAGGACCGCGAGCGTGGCGAAGCCGGCGAGCGCACCCAGGCGGTCGTTGCGCTGCGTGTCCGCCGCCCGGCCGGAGGCCCGGGCGAGGATCTGGCCGAGCCTCTCTCTCATCCCGTGTCCGCTCCCGAATCTAATGGCCGTACGGTCACTTGGCAACCTGCCGCGGGCTAAGATCGCCTGCAGCGATGAACCCGACCTTCCGTACGCAGCTCGATACGGCCGACGACAAGGTCGTCGCGTTGCTCGTCTTCGGCGAGCTGGACCAGGCGACCGTCCCCGAGCTGCACTCCACGCTGGACCCGGTGGTCGACGGCGGTACGGCCTCGCTGCTGGTCGATCTCTCCGACTGCGAGTTCATCGACTCCAGCGGCCTGGCCGCGTTCGTCACGGTGCGCGAGAAGGTCACCGCAACCCCGGGCCGGGGCTTCGCCGTCTGCTGCCCGGACAGCCAGGTGCGCCGGTTGCTGGAGCTGACTGGGCTCGACCACGCGATGGGGCTGGCCGAGTCGCGCGACGAGGCACTCGCGGCGCTTCGCGACGGCGTCTCGCCAGAGCCCGCCTAGATCAGAGCCCCAAGTCGCGAAGGATCTTCGGCTTGTGGGATTCGAGAAAGACCAGGAACGGCACCCCCGGGGCGCGCTCCTCGGGATGGCCCTCGTCGACGTGAGCGGCCGCGGCGCTCGAGATGTCCTCCCAGGCGTGGTCGCCCGAGTCCCAGTGCGTGATCGAGACCTCGCCGTCGAGCTCGTCTGACTCGATCAGTCCCTCGACCACGCGCGCTGCCTCGCCGGCAGCCTCCTGAGAGGCCGCGTAGAGGAACAGCCGCGAGCCGTCCCGGGTGACGATCACGTCGCCCCCCAGGCGCTCGCGCGCCTCGTCGTCCAAGTCCAGCGAGCGCAGGCGCTCGCCCAGCGACAGGCCGTCGCCGTGGTCGTTCAACTCGATCTCGACTCGATACTCCTCTGCCATCCGGCCTCGGAGTTTCGCAGGCCGAGGCGATGGGGGTCATCGCAGCCGACCGTCTAGCATCGGCCCATGGCCGAGTTCGAGACCCGCCTCCTGATCGGCGGTGAGCAGATGGCCGGCGACGGGGACCCGCTCGAGGTGGAGAACCCGGCGACCGAGGACGTCGTGGCGACCGCCGGATCCGCCTCGCGCGAGCAGATCGCGGCCGCGGTGGCCGCCGCCGACGAGGCCCAGCGCGGATGGGAGCGGACCCCGGCGGTCGAGCGGGGCGAGATGTTGCACGAGGTGGCCGCGTCGCTGCGCGCCCGGACCGAGGAGCTCGCTGCGGTCATGACCGCCGAAGGCGGCAAGCCGCTGATCGAGAATCGCGACGAGGTTGGCTGGACGGCCGCCGCGTTCGACTACTACGCCGAGATCGGGCGGGATTCCGCGGGCCGGGTGATCCCCTCGATCGAGGCGACGCAGCTGGCCCTCGTCGTCAAGGATCCCGTCGGCCCCGTCGGCTGCATCGTGCCGTGGAACTACCCGCTCCTTCTGCTCTCGTGGAAGCTGGCGCCCGCGCTTGCCGCCGGCAACGCGACGGTCTGCAAGCCGTCCGAGCTGACCCCGCTCTCGACCCTGGCCATGGCCGGCTCGTTCGAGCACCTGCCGGCCGGCGTGGTGAACATCCTTGCCGGCGGCGGCGACGTCGGTGCCGGGATCGTCGCGGACGAGCGCATCGCCTGCGTCGCCTTCACCGGGTCGGTGGACACGGGCAAGAAGATCGCGGCGGCGTGCGCCGACCGGGTGGCCCGGATCAACCTCGAGATGGGAGGCAAGGACCCCTTCATCGTCTGCTCCGACGTCGCGGCGAAGATCGATGTCGCGGCGCGCGGGGGCGTATGGGCGGCGTTCCTCAACGCGGGGCAGGTCTGCACCTCGGCCGAGCGCTTCTACGTGATGGACGACGTCTACGACGACTACCTGACCTCGTTCGCCGAGATCGCGGATGGCCTGAAGGTCGGCGACCCGACCGACCCAGGCACCGACGTCGGCCCGATGGTCTCGGCCGCGCAGCGGGGCAAGGTCGCCGACCAGCTCTCACAAGCGGTGGCAGCCGGCGCCGAGGTGGTCGTTGGGGGCGGCGACGCCGGCCAGGAGCGGGGTCACTACTTCGCCCCGGCGGTCGTCACGGGCGCCCCGGCCGACACCGACCTGCTGCGCGAGGAGACGTTTGGTCCCGTGGCCCCCATAGTCCGCGTCGGCTCGCTCGACGAGGCGATCCAGCTGGCGAACTCGACCCGGTTCGGACTCGGCGCCAACATCTACACGGGCAACCTTCAGAACGTGCTCCGCTGCATGCGCGAGATCAAGGCCGGGACGGTGTGGTTCAACGACCCGCTGACCGACAACGACGCCGGCCCGTTCGGCGGCTACAAGCAGTCGGGGCTGGGCCGCGAGCTCGGTCGCGAGGGGCTCGAAGCCTTCCAGGAGACCAAGCACGTCCACATCGAGACGGAGATCGCGCCAAAGGAATGGTGGTACCCGTACTCGGAGTACTCGAAGATCAACTCACCGCAAGACGGAGCAGGAGCATGAAGCCGACCGCCGCACCCGCAGCCACCCGCACCCTCTCGAACTACGTGGGAGGTGAATGGCAGGCCGCCGATGGCGCCGACAAGATCGACGACATCGATCCGGCGACCGGCGAGGTAGTCGCCCGCATCCCGCTGTCGGGCGCGGCCGAGGTCGACGCCGCGGTGGCAGCGGCCCGCGAGGCCTACCCGGCCTGGGCGGCAGTCGCGCCGCAGAAGCGCGCCCGGGCGGTCATGGCCCTCCGCGGCGCCCTGTGGGAGAACCAGGAGGAGATCGCCCAGCTCGTCACCGCCGACATGGGCAAGGCGATCGCCGACGCCCGCGGCGAGGTGCTCCGCGGAATCGAGTCGACCGAGGCCGCGACCGCGATCCCCCACCTGCTGAAGGGCGAGAACCTCGAGGGCGTCGCGCGAGGGGTGGACGTCGAGATGGTCCGCCAGCCGGTCGGCGTGGTCGCCGCGATCACGCCGTTCAACTTCCCGGCGATGATCCCGCTCTGGTTCTTGCCGTACGCGATCGCTTGCGGCAACACCTTCATCCTCAAGCCTTCCGAGCGTGATCCGCGGCCCTCGGAGCGCATCTTCGAGCTGATCGACGGCATCGACGAGATCCCGGCGGGCGTCCTCAACCTGGTCCACGGGGCGCACGACGCCGTGAACGGGCTGCTCGACCATCCGGGTATCAACGCGATCTCGTTCGTCGGCCAAGCCTCGACGGCCCGCTACATCGCCGAGCGCTCGGCCGCGACCGGCAAGCGCTACCAGGCGCTCGGCGGCGCGAAGAACTCACTCGTCGTGATGCCCGACGCCGACCTCGGCGTGACGGTGCCCGCGATCATGAGCACCGCCTTCGGAGCGGCCGGGCAGCGCTGCCTGGCCGGGTCGGTCGCGGTGCTCGTCGGTGATCGCGAGCGCCAGGACGAGGTGCGCGCGGCACTGGCCGAGGCAGCCGCCGAGCTGACCGTCGGCGCCGGTGCCGACGACGCCACCGACGTCTGCCCGCTGGTCGGTCCTGAGGCGCGCGAGCGCGTGGCCGACGCGGTCGAGCGGGCCGTGGCCGACGGCGACGAGCTGGTCCTCGACGGACGCGACGCCGACGCGGGCCCGGCGGGCACGATGCTGGCTCCCACGATCGTCGAAACGGCCGACCATGAGTCGGAGATCGCGCGCAAGGAGCTGTTCGGCCCGATGCTCACCGTGGTCCGCGCAGGCGACCTCGACGAGGCGCTCGAGTTCGTGAACGGGTCGCGCTACGGCAACGCCGGCTCGATCTTCACCACGTCGGGCGGCGCGGCGCGCGAGTACCGCGCCGGGGTCGAGGCCGGGATGCTGGGCGTGAACGTGGGCGTCGCCGCCCCCGTCGCGTGGTTCCCGTTCTCCGGCTGGAAGGACTCGATCGACGGCGACCTGCACGCCAACGGCGCCGACGCGGTCGAGTTCTACACGCGCAAGAAGGTCGTCACCTCGCGCTGGAGCTAGCGCGGCCGTGGCGCTCCGCGAGGCCGACGGCCCGGCCGGAGCGCCGTGGGAGCGCCCGCTCGCAGGCGCGCTCGACCGGCTCGTGGTCGAGTCGGAGCTGCTCGCCGACAACCCGCTGGGCGACCCGGCGCGGCGACCGCTTTGGGTCTACCGCCCGCCCGGCATCGAGCGCGACCACCCGAGGCCGCTGCCGGCCGTCTACGTGATCCAGGGATACACCGGGCAGGCGGACCGCTGGGCGAACCGCGAACCGTTCCAGCTCAACTTCATCGAGCGACTCGACGCCATGTTCGCCGCAGGCGAGTGCCGCGACGCGCTGGTGGTGCTGGTGGATGCCTGGACGTCCTACGGTGGCTCCCAGTTCCTCGACTCCACCAGCACCGGCCCCTACCAGTCGTACCTATGCGACGAGGTCGTCCCGTTCGTCGACGGGGCGTACCCGGCGATCGCGGAGGCCGCCGGGCGAGCGATCGCGGGTAAGTCCTCGGGCGGGTACGGGGCGATGGTCGTCCCGATGATGCGGCCCGGTGTGTTCGGGGCGCTGGCCACCCACGCGGGCGACGCACTGTTCGAGCACTGCTACGCGAGCGGCTTCGCCAAGCTCGCGCGCGAGCTCCGCGACAACTTCGAGGGCTCCTACGACGTCTTCTTTCGCGACCTCGCCAAGGCCGACCCGTTCACCTGGAAGCGCCACGGCGGGCCACTCGAGGTCTACGCGTACGCCGCGTGCTACACGCCCGACCCCGACGCGCCCGGCAAGGCCCTGCTGCCATTCGAGATCACCACCGGCCGCCTCGTCGAAGATGTCTGGGGGCAATGGCTCGCCCTGGACCCGGTGCGGATGGCGCCCTCGCACGGCGAGGAGCTTGCCGCGATGCGCAGGATCCTGATCGAGGCAGGCCGCTCCGACGAGTACTTCCTCGACATCGGCGCCCAGGCCTTCTCCGCCGAGCTCACCAAGCTGGGCGTCGAGCACTCCTTCGAGCTCTTCGACGGCGGCCACGGCGGGATGACCCACCGTTACGCCCCGGCGATCCGCGAGCTGGTGGAGGCGCTGGGCGAAACCTGAGTCTCCCCCACTCAGGGGGCTCTGACCCATGAGTCGTCCACTTAGGGGTCTACCCCACCCTTCTCCTTTTAACCTTTTATTTTTTAGCATTACCACCGCTACCATCTCCTAATATCAACGCACCCAGCTATCGCTTTCTCCAAAGCGTTACTTCTCAGCGCTACTCCCACCCGGCGGCTTCGAGGGCGTCAGTCTTGTCGGGAACGCGCCACCAGCGGCACCTCACGGGAGGTGCCTCTGGCTATTCCTGTTTCAAGACGCCCGTCGTTAAGCGCTTGGCCCCGGCGAGCTCGTCGGCCTCCATCCTTGCTAGGGACGCGTCGAGCACCGCGTACTCTGCTTCCCCGATCGCCGCGATGGCGTAGTCGATCGCGAAGGCGGCGTCACCCTCGGCGTTCTCCGCCCTCCTGTTCGCCCGGTCGACGTCATGCTCGGCCCTGCGGTCGCTCAGGTCCTCCTTCAGTGCCGCCACGTGCTCGCTCCACGAGCGCTGCACATCGTGCCACCAGGCGGAGATTCTGGCCCGATTCGCGTCGGCCGATTCGTGCAGCGTGTCGGCCTGGGCCTCAGCCACGCGCGGGCGTTCTCGACGTCGGCCTCGAGGTCGGCCTTCCCCTTGCTCTGCGCCGCGGCCGCGTGTCTTCCGCCTCCTTGGCGCGTGCGGCCACCTTGTTCAGTTCATCCGATAGAGCCATAGCAGCTCCCTTCTGGTCGTGACTGCGGATCCTTCGACCCCCTACCCGAGACTCAGCTCGCGAACGACCCTCGGTACATCGACCATACACCCGGCGCCCCGATATATCCAGCGGCGCGAAGAAGGCCCTCACCACCCGACGTTTGCCTCCGACAATCGCCTGCACATCATCTCTCGGATGTCCGCTTCCCATGCAAGCGGCTTAAGCCGCTCCTCGTCCAAAGCAGCTATCTCGCTAGTTGGAGGTGACTAGCGCGTTCGTCGACGGCGAGCCCGTTGGCAATCTCTGTTCGCTCTGGCGGATCCGGTCGTAGGATCTGGGGGCTGATGGCGTCACGCGCGAGTCATGTCGAGGACTCTATGTGCCGACTTCGTCGACGCTATCTGACGCTGCATCGCCACCGCTGTCTCATCCTCACCTGGTCGCCCACGCCGGGCGCGTCCTCTTCGCCCCACGTCACGTCTCTACCACCCACCTGCTCGCGGGGCTCTATCCCGACCTCCCTTTCCTCTCCGCTGCGCCTCTTTCTCTCCCCTCTCTCCCCCCTCTCCCCCCCCTCTCTCCCCCCCCCTCCCCCCCCTCCTCCTCTCCCCCTTCCCCTTCCCTCTCTCCTCTCCCCCCTTCCCCTCTCTTCCCTTTTTCCCTCTCCTCTTTCTTCTCTCCCTCTCCTCTCCTCCTCTCTCTTCTTCTCTTTTTTCTTTTTTTTTTTTGTTAAGGACTCGCCGCGCAGCTGCTCCGCGATCACGAGCGCGGCCAGCAGCGCGGTGAGCACCCCCGCCGCGACCAGACCGTCGGCGCCGGCGGCGAGCGGCACGGCGGCGAGTAGCGCGATGACCACCACGGCTCGCCGCAGGCTCTCGGCGTGGCCTAGCCTGGCGTCTCAGTGGCCATCAGCCCGGCGAGGAAGAGCGCCGGTCCGCCGAGTGTGACGAGCGCTCCCGAATCGTGCAGCGGGTCCGTCTGGTGCGCGATCACGAGCTCATCGCCAACCGCGACCAAGACGATGCCAGCCACGATCGCGAGGTGCAGGTAGGTGTAGATGTCGCGGCCGATCTTGTCCCCGCTGCTTGGACGCTGGCAGCGCGTATCCCCTCCAGCACCCTGTCCGCGATCTGGCCGAAGTACAGCCACCAGAGCGCCGTCGAGCAGAGGAAGGCGAGCAGCAGCGCGCTGACGACGTCGAGGCTCAGTCCCGTATCCGAGGCGGTGGCGCCCTGCGAGAACGATGCTCTCGCCGAGCGCGATGATCACGAACAGCTGGAAGCGCTCGCCGAAATGTGCGCCCTCGATCTGCCACTGACTCATGGGGGTAGCGCCCACGCCCGGCAGCCAATACGTCTCGAGCGGCGCGGCTAGGTCAAGCGCGAGAGCACCCAGCCACAGAGCCCAGCGCAACGCCTCCGAGTCGACGATGCCGCCCGCGACCCACAGCGGCGCCGAGAGGATGCTCCATGCAAAGATCTGGCGGAAGTTCTGTTTGTACCTGCCTCGTGTCGTGACCGCGACTACTAACTCGTTTCGCCCTATCTGTAGACCCTAATACGCGCACTCTAACATCAGCTCGTTCTCGCCTTATCCGTCCTTTATCGCTACCGACATCAACAATCTCGCTAGCATCACTAACACCAGCACTAGCCTTACCTTCTCTTTGTCTTTTTCTTACCATTTGGTCATCCACGTCTTGTTAGTCCTCTCCCAGTACACCTCCTCTATCTTTTTAGCCTTCTCTTCTTCTCCCTTCCAGTCTATTTGCTCTAGCATTTCTTTCTACATCTTTTTTTCCTCTTAGTCTTATTCTTTGTCTTAGTACAGCTCTTATGTCGTCTCTCTTTTCTCTCCCTCTCCCTTTTCTCTTTTTTTCTTTAGCTCCTTTTCTATCTCTCTCTTCTCTTTCTCCTCTTCTCTTTTATTATCTATCTACCTTTTTTTTCTCTCCTCTCTTCTCTCTTCTCCTCTCTTTATAGCTTTTCCCTTTCGTCTCTTTTCCCTCTTTAGCCTTTATCTACTTTACCTTATCTTCTTCCCTTATTATCAATGGCCGCCTAGTCTACCGTCGTCGCATCGCAGTCTAGCGTACTAGTCTCTGTTTCTTTCTCTGTCTCTTCTTTGTTGTTGTCTCTCTAGCAGTCTCTCTTCCTTCTCCTCTTCTTCTCCATTTTCTTCTTCGTCTATATCCTTTTCTATCTCGTGTCTCTCTTCTTCTACTATCTACCCATCTTCTTCTTGTTTCTCTTTCTGTATGGGCGATCTTTTTCGTCTCATACTCTCTTCTCTAGCCTTCCCTTCCCTTTTCTCCATCTCTCCTCTTCCTCCTTTCTTTTCTCTTTTAGCTCGTCTCTTCTTTTTCTCTTTCCTTTCTCTTCTACCTTTTCCTCCCTTCCCTTTTTTAGCTGCCTTATCTAGTCTCCTTCTTCCTTTTCTTTTTCCTTTCTTCTTTCCTCCTCTCTTTGTTCTTTATCTTCCTCTCTCTCTTTTTTTTCTCTCTCTTCTACCTTTTCTAGTATTTCTATCCTTTCTCTCCCTCTCTCCCTTTTTCTTCTTTTACCTTTTCCTTTTCGTTATAATCTCTTCATCTCGTCTTATCTCCCTCTTCTTTCTTCCTCACTGCGCTTACTTCACCTCTTTCTCCTTTCCCTTTTTCTTCTCTTTGCCTCTCTTTCTCCCTTTTTCTTCTATTTCTTCACCTTCGTCTTTTTAGTCTTCTTTCTCCTCCCATTTACCGTCTTCTTAGTCTCTTTTTATTTTTTCTTATTCCTCTTCTCCGTCTTATCCTTTTTTTTTGTCTCCTTATTTTTCTTAGTCTTTTATTTTTAGCTCTTAGTCTTTTTTGTCTCTTTTCTATATCTTCTCTTCTTCCCACCTCTACATCTCGTCTTATATCCTTCTTACCTTTTTTATCTTCTCTTCTTCCTCTCCTCTTCTTTCATATCTCTCTCTCCTTCCTAGTATCTCTTCTTCCTCTTATTTCCTTTTTTCTTCTTCTTGGCGCGCTGCGCCTGCCAGTCGCTGAATCGGATCTCGCCTAGGTGTACTGCTTTTCCGGGACCAGCGTGCTCTCTTTCAGCACCGCTCCGAAGTAGCGCGCCTTCGTGTCGGCGTCGACGGTGCGGGGATCGTCTTTCGCCGTCAGACCTTTCGCGATGACTCGTCGAACCTCGATCTGTTCCTGGCCTTCGATCTCGATGATGCCGTCTGCTGTCTGCCTCTGTCTGACCTCTCACACGGCCGCCGCCACGTCGTCCGCCGCTATCTGCTGTATCCGCACATGCGCCAACCGCACTATGTCCCCGTCCGTTGCCTCCTCCGCGATTCTCTTCACGAACTCGAAAAACTGCGTGGCGCGTACGATCGTGTACGTGATCTTTTATCCTTCTATCAGCTTCTCCTGTGCGATCTTCGCTCTGAGTAGCCGCTCTCTGTCAGTCGCTCTGTGCCTACTACCGATAGGGCGACGTAGTGCCGCACACCGGCCTCGGCCTCGGCCGCCAGCAGGTTGGCGGTGGAGGTCTTGAAGAAATCCATTACCGCCTCGTCCTCTAACGACTGCGAGTTCGAGACGTCTATCACCACCGAAGCGCCCTCGAGCACCTCGGCGAGCCCCTCGCCGGTGAGCGTGTTGACTCCCGTGTCCGGTGACGCCGTCTATGGCTTCGTGGTCTTCCTCCTTTAGACAAGCCACGATCTTCGAACCGATCAGGCCAGTTCCACCGATTACTACGATCTTCATGGTGTTCCTTTCCTGGGTTAGGCGGCGTATTCACCGCGCGTGCTCGACTGCCCACTCCAGCACGTCGTCCGCGATCTTCTCCCAGCCGTCCGCGGCCATCATCAGATGCGGCCCTTCGTATTCGGTGATCTCCGTAACGGTGTCTGACTTGTAGTGCTTGTGGTTGGACCGCTGGATCGACGGCGGCATGAGGCGGTCCTCGCTGCCGGACACGAACAGCAGCGGAGCACGGTCGTCGTTCTTGTAATTCACCGCCGTCCCTTGCGGCCCCGGAATGAAGTTGGCCGTTACGCTGTCAAACAGTATTCGGCCTGACGCAGGTATGTGGTACCGCTCGTAGAGCTCCCGTGCTTGCTCCTCCGGCAATCCCGTTGGTGAATGCGTAGTTCCACTGCTCTAACGTGTAACCCACCGCCTTGTGGTGGTTCGCCGTGTTTTTCATCACGGGCCACGTGGACTTCACCTGAGACGGTGGCACGATCCGCACCCCTTCCGTCGGCGCCGAGTTCATCGCCACACCAGCCGCACCGTAGCCGTGGTCCAAGAGCACCTGAGTGAACGCGCCTCCCGCTGAGTGGCCTATGATGATCGGCTCTGAATCCAGCTCCTTTGATTGCGTTCTCGAAGTTCTCGACTATCGCCGGCACGCGCGCTTCCACGATGGGCGTGTCATCTTCGTTCAACGCCTCCACCTCCACCTCGAAGCCGGTTTAGGCGTGCGCGATCACCTTGTATCCCTTCGCCTCATAGTGGGCGATCCACTTCTCCCATCTACGCGTGGTCACCCAGAATCCGTGGACCAGGACGATGCTGTCGGGAGGAGAGGCATTGCTCATGGGTATTCCTTTCCTCTTTTTTTATTCTAGCAGCCTTTCCTACACGTACCTCTTTACTTTCTCTATCTCCTTGTTGCATACGTCTCTCCAGCCTTTATCTATGCATAGCTAGTTTCCTCTTCCCTCTTTCTCTTACACCTCTTTTACTCCCTCGTTTTTCTTCTCTCTTTTTTACTACTCTTTTTCTATCTCTTACTTTACCTTGTTTTCCTTCTCCTCCTCTTCTTTCAGCATCTTTCCTCTCTCTTTTTTCTTCTTGTCTACCTTTTCCTCTGTCCTCTCGTTTATTTTCTCTTTCTCCTCCTTTTATAGCACCTTTCCCTTCCCTTTTACCTAGTTCTTCTCATACATCTCTTTTTCCTCATCGTCGTCTATCATTTTTTCTTAGCTGTACCTGTACTGTCGTAGGTGAGTGGCACCTCGTTGTTGCGGTTCGCGTTGTTGCGTTGTTCTACCTTAGCCGTCTTCAGCGCCGAGTACGGCAGCTGCAACACGCCCCTGAATTTGGCGTCGCTGATCTGCACCTACTCGACCGCGAGGCCGCTTCCCGCGAGTCTCTCTGTCATCAGTCCGTCTTACTAATGGCCGATGATCGCTCGCTTCTTATCGAGTGCCCTTATGACCTCCTCGTAGTGGTCTGCTATCTCTCCGATCTACTTCTCTGCGAACACCTCTTCGTTCTCCTTTGCCTCCTCTGTGCTCTCTTTATCGTCCTTCCACCCAGTTGCGGCGGTTACATTACTCTTCTCCTCGAACACCTCGCGCCACTCGTTCCAGCTGTTCTGCTACAGCCAGAGGCCGTGTACTAAGACTATCTGCTGCTTGCCTTTTTCTTTCTCCTTCTCTATCTTCTCTACCTTCCACTCTGTGATTGTCAGATCGCTCTCCTCGTCCCCCTTGTCTTCGTCTGTGCCTTCCTTTTCGCTCATTTCGTTCCTTTCTTGTCTGTCGCCTACGCATATTCTGCTCCTGCCTCTTTGCGCTGCTAAGTTTGTGCAGACAGTTTCCTCCATCAGCCAGTCTTTCTATTGACTTTTTATCTTTCCTTCCGAGACTCGTCTTCAACATTTCTTCTTAGAAAGGACCATCCGATGAGCGACAACACCGAGACCGCGATCCTCGCCTGAGGTTTCTTCTGTGGCGTTCAGGAGCTGCTGCGCCGCCGCGACGGAGTCATCTCCACCCGGTCGGATACACCGGCGGTGAGAACGACAACCCGACCTACGCGAACCATCCCGGTCACGCCGAGGCGGTCGAGATCGTCTTCGACCCCGAGCGCATCTCCTACCGCGACATCCTCGAGTTCTTCTTCCAGATTCATGACCCGACGACCAAGGACCGCCAGGGCAACGACATCGGCTCTGCCTACCGCTCCGAGATCTTCTATGCGAGCGACGAGCAGCGCGAGGTCGCCGAGGACACGATCGCCGACGTCGACGCCTCAGGCCTTTGGCCCGGCAAGGTCGTAACCGTGATCAGCGAGGCCGTCCCGTTCTGGGAGGCCGAGGCCGAGCACCAGGACTACCTCCAGCACTACCCAAACGGCTACACGTGCCACTACCCACGGCCGCGCTGGAAGCTGCCACATCGCGAGACCGCGGCCTATCTCAGCCAGAGCGACTACACAGCATTGTCTAGCCTTATTTCATCTCCTCTCTATATTTAGCCAGTCTTACTCTTACTTTACTACCTCCTTTTTTCTATCCATTTCTTCTTTCCATAAACTCTATCTTTCATATTCTTCTCTTACAATCTTTTTCCTTTCTATTTTTTCTCTTCTCTCTCTTCTTCTTATTCCCTTCTATTTGTGCCTATGTCTCTCTATTTTTGCACCATAACTCTTTTCTTGCCCTATTTATCTCTGTCTTATATTTCTCTCTTCTTCCTAATCTCTACCCCTACAGCCCCTCTCTTCGACGCCTCCCTTTCCCAGAAGTGCTAGTCGCGATCTCCTCCCACCCCCTCCTCAGCATGCAAGCCCTCTTCTCCACTCTATCTTCACTTCTCTCCTCTCACCCGGAGAGCCCGCGCTGCCATGAGTGGGGTCGGCGCTCAAGGTCGGCGGCTCGTGAGGTGCCAGCCGCCGCACCACTCGCAGTGGTAGATGCCGAGCGTCCGGCCCTCCATCCGGGCCGCATAGACGGCGTCGTCGGCCTCGCGCTCGGTCTCGAACCGGCGCTTGCGGCGGCAGGCCTGGAGCGCGTTCGCGGCCGGGATCGGCTGTTCGTCGGAGTCAGCCAACTGCGAGCGAGGTCTGCGGCTCGTCGGGTGCGGCGGGTGCGGCGGCGGCGCCTTCGTCGGCGAAGCTCGCCACCCGGACCCCGAGCAAGCGCACGGGACGCTCCGGCCGGTTCTCCCGCAGCAGCTCGACCGCCACCTCGGCGATCTCGCGCGCGTCGTTGGTGTGCTCGGCAAGCGTCCGAGCCCGGGTGAGGGTGCTGAAGTCGTCGTAGCGCACCTTGATCCCGACGGTCCGCCCACGGGCACCCCGCTTGGCCAAGGTGCGAGCGAGGCGCTCGGACTGCTCACGCAGGATCGCCTCGAGCTCGTCGACGGCCGAGACGTCGCGATCGAACGTCGATTCCACCGAGCGCGATTTGGCGACCCGGTCGGTGGTGACCGGCGAGTCGTGGCGGAAGTGAGCGAGCTCGTGGAGGTAGCGGCCCTGGCGCTCACCGAAGCGCTCGCACAGGCCAGGCAGGGTGCAGTGCTGGAGCGTGCCGATCGTGCGCACGCCATAGCCCTCCAGGCGCTCGGCGGTCTTCGGGCCGATGCCGGGAAGGAGCCGCGGCGCCTCGCCCGCGAAGCGCTCGGCCGCCTGCTCGCGATTGAGCACGACGAAGCCGCGGGGCTTCTCGGCATCCGAGGCGACCTTGGCCACGAGCTTGTTCGGCCCGATCCCCACCGAGGCGTCCAGGCCCGTCTCTTCGCGGATCGCCCGAATGAGGCCGCTCATGGCCTCGATCGGGTAGGGCTCGCCGGTCAGGTCGAGGTACACCTCGTCGAGCGAGACCCACTCCCCCGGGCGTTCCAGGCGGGCCACGACCTCGCGGACGTCCTGCGACTTCGCCCGGTAGTAGGCGTGATCGGGCGGGATGAAGACCGCGTCGGGACAACGCCGGCGCGCCAGGCCGGCCGGCATCGCCGAGCCGACGCCGAAGGGCCGTGCCTCATACGACGCGGTCGTCACCACGGCGCGGGGGCCCGAGCCGGCCACGACCACCGGCTTGCCGCGCAGCTCGGGGCGGCGCAGCAGCTCGACCGCGACGTAGAAGGCATCCATGTCGAGGTGGGCGATGACGCGCTTCGGGGCCACCGATCGATCGTACGCCCGCGGCCGGTCGCGGTCAACTTCCCGTATACGATCGAGCCGATGAAGCCGCAGGCCGGCCGATGGGCAGCGCGAACGCTCGGGTGGCCCTGTGCCGGCAATCCGTCGGATGTCGCGGCGGGAGCGGTCCTCGCCACGACGATCGAGGACTTCGCCGCTGACGGTGCGGGTGGTCGACTCCCCCGTGAAGCCGGACGGCCAGCCCACCGAGCTGCTGCACGAGCGGCGATACGACTCATTCCCGGGCGAGCGACTGCCGCCGGCGAGGCTCCCAGCCTTTTCTGCGAGACGACGATCCCCCGCCAGGTCGGGATGGGCGGCTCGAGCGCGATCGTGATCGCCGCCATGCGGGCCCTGTCGGCTCATCTCGGCGTGGCGCCTCGGGCCCGGACCGCGCTCGCGGCGGCCGCGCTGGCCGTCCGAGCGCGAGCGCCTGGGGATCGCCTGCCGGCCCTCAGGACCGCTACGTACAGGCCCACGGCGGCCTCATGCTGATGGACTTCGCCGAGGGCGCGCGCGTCGAGCGCCTCGACCCTGCCTCGCTCCCCGCCCTGTTCATCGCCTACTCTGCCCGGCGGCCGCGGAAGCATCCGGGACCGCGCACTCGCGGCCGGCTCGAGGGCCCAGCCGCGAACACGGCCATGTCTCGAGCTCGCCGAGCTGCAAGGACCGCCGGGCGATCTCCTCGCGGGGCAGCGCGGTCGAGCTGGGGCACTCATGGACGCGAGCTTCGACCTGCGCGCACCCTGCTGGAGCTCAACCCGGCCACGTGCGATGTACGCCGCGAGCTGCAGCGCAACACGTCGCGCATCGTATCCCCAGGAGCGCGCACGCGCTCAGGCTCAGGCCGTGTCGGCCCGCATCCGCGGCTCAGCGGCCGACGTGGATCCCGACTCGCTCGGGGAAGCCGGCCAGGAAGGCGGTCAGAGGGTCGGGCTGTAGCCCGCCCTCCTGCGCGGTTTCGGCGCGCAGCAGCGCCGACCGGATGATCGTCCCGCCCACCCAGCGCAGCGGCTCTGGCGGGACCAGGACCCGCGGAGGCTCGACGAGGGGAATGTCCGTGTGCTCGTCGCGGCGCCCCAGCGCCAGCCCGGCCAGCGAGCGGCCGACCATGTTCGACGGGCCGACACCGTTGCCGGTGTAGCCGAACGCGGCGAACGCGCGGCCGCCCGGCGTGGCGGTGATCACCGGCAGGTGGCTGGGCGAGACGTCGATCGGGCCACCCCAAGCGTGCTCGATCCGGCGTCCCTCGAGCTGCGGGAAGAAGCGGCGCAGGTGGGCGGCGACTTCCTCGACGACCGACGAATCGATGTCGACGCGGTCGCCCAGGCGGGCGCCGGGGACGACTCGGCCTCCGCCCCAGCCGAACGCGATCCGGCCGTCGCGGGTGGTCCGCATGTAGTGGACCATCGCGCGCGAGTCGGTGATGCACTCGCCCCCGGTCCATCCCAGCTCCTCGAGCACGTCGGGAACCGGCTCGGTCATCACCATGTGGCTGGAGGTCAGGGTCAGCCGGCGGCGCAGCGGCCCCAGCCCGGCCAGGGAGGGTCCCGCTGCAAGCACTCCCGTCCCCGCCCGCACCACGCCCCCGGCGGTCTCGACCTCGACCCCGCCCGGCGACTCGGCGATCCGGTTGGCGCGCGAGCGCTCGGCCACCCGGACGCCGGCGTCAAGGAGCGCTGAGCGCAGGCCCTGAACGAGCCGCGCCGGATGGACGGTCGCCGCCCCTCCGAAGAAGGCGCCCCCGCGGAACAGGGGCGACGCGCAACGGTCCATCGCTCCGGCGGCGTCGAGTGGCTCGCACGCGTCCTCCCCGCCGGCCTCCTGGCAGGAGGCGACGACGTTCGCCGCGTAGGAGTCCTGCAACTCGCTGGTCGACAGCAGCAGGTACCCGGCGGGCGTGAACCAGGCGTCAACTCCCTCCTCCTCGCAGAACCGGCCGACCGCGGCGACCGACCGGGTCGACGCCCGCGCGAGCGACAGGGCCGCCGCGTCACCGAAGCGTCTGCGCAAGGTGGGAAGCCCGAACCAAAGCTCGTTGACAAACCCCCCGTTGCGCCCGCTGGGGCCGTTGCCGCAGACCTCCGCCTCGACCAGAACGACGTCCGCCTCGGGCTCCAGCCGCTTCAGGTGCCACGCCGCCCACAGCCCCGTGTAGCCGCCGCCGACGACCACCACGTCAGCTCGCACCTCGCCCGCGAGTGGGGGCTCCGGATCCACCGGGCCCGCCTCGGCCTGCCACCAACCCTGCGCGTCGTGCCGCATGAGGCGGCGAGTGTGGCGGATCGCGTCCGCGGGCGCCGCGCGGGAGGGTGGTGCCTAGCGCTTGACGGTCTCGAGCGTCGCCGACTCGGCTGCGCGGACGGCGTGGCGCTCGATCAGCTCGCGCTGGACGCTGCGGGGATCGCCGGAGGGCGTCCGGCGCTCCCAGGCGCCGTCTGAGTGCAGATCCCAGGCGTTGGTGTCGTCGGCGAGGGACCGGTCAAGGATGTCCAGCAGCTCGGCACGCACGCGGTCGTCCTCGATCGGCACCAGCAGCTCGACGCGGTTGTAGAGGTTGCGCGGCATCAGGTCGGCCGAGCCAAAGTAGAGGCTCGGCTCCTCGCCGGGACGCTCGAACGAGTAGATACGCGAGTGCTCCAGGAAGCGGCCCACGACCGAGGTGACGGCGATGTTCTCCGAGACGCCCTCGACGCCCGGCCTCAGCGCGCAGATCCCGCGCACGTTGACCTGCACGTCCACCCCCGCCTGCGACGCCCGGTAGAGGGCGCGAATCGACTTCGCGTCCAGCAGCGAGTTCATCTTCAGACGGATGCGGGTCGGCCGCTGTTCGGAGTGCGACGCGACCGTACGCTCGACCTCCTCGAGGATCGTCTCCTTGAGGTTGAACGGGGCGACCTTCACCTTCCGGTAGCTGCGCGGCCGGGCGTAGCCGGTGAGGTAGTTGAACATCTCGGCCACGTCCGAGCCGATCTCGGGGTCGGCCGTGAACAGGCCCACGTCCGTGTAGATGCGCGCCGTCTTCGGGTTGTAGTTCCCGGTGCCGATGTGAACGTAGTGGCGAACGCCGTGGCCCTCACGGCGCACCACCAGCACGCACTTGCAGTGTGTTTTCAGCGACGGGATCCCGTACACGACGTGCACGCCGGCCTGCTCGAGCTTCTTCGCCCACTTGATGTTCGCGCTCTCGTCGAAGCGCGCCTTCAGCTCGACCATGCAGACGGCCTGCTTGCCCCGCTCGGCGGCCTCGATCAGGCCCGGCACCAGCGGCGAGTCCGAGCTGGTCCGGTAGACCGTCTGCTTGATCGCCAGCACGTCCGGGTCGACGACCGCCTGCTCTACGAAGCGCTCTACCGAGCTCGTAAACGAGTCGTACGGGTGATGGACGAGGATGTCGCCCTCCCGCATGGCGGCGAAGACATCCGCCTCCTTGCCGTCCTGGCCCATCAGCCGTGGCTGGGTCACTCCCGTGTGGGGCGCGTCGCGCAGGTCGCTGAAGCCCTTCAACCCGTGGATGGCCCACAGGTCGGACAGGTCCAGCGGGCCGTCGAACTCGTCGACCTCGTCGTCGCGGATCCCGAGCGCCGCGACCAGGGGCTCGCGCAGGCGCGGGCTCATCCCGCGCTGGACCTCGAGGCGCACGACCTCGCCGAAGCGGCGGCGCCGGAGCTCCTCCTCCACGGCCTGCATCAGGTCGTCGGCCTCGTCGGAGACGTCGTAGTCGGTATCGCGCGTGACCCGGAACAGCGAGTGATCGAGCACCTCCATCCCGGGGAACAGGCTCTCGAGGTTGGCGGCGATCAGGTCCTCGAGCATGACCAGGGTCGTCTCGTCGTCGGTCACCCGCAGGAACCGCCCGAGGAGCTCCTTCGGCACCTTCACGCGGGCAAGCACCTCGGTGTCCTGGTCCGGGTCGCGCAACAGGACCCCCAGGCTGAGCGAGAGGTTCGAGATGTAGGGGAAGGGCCGGCCCATGCCGATGACGAGCGGGGTAAGCGCCGGGAAGACCTGATCGCGGAAGAGGTGCTCGAGATCCCTCGAGAGACCCGAGTCGGCGCGCTCGGGCGAGATCAGCCGGATCCCGTGCTCGGCCAGCGCCGGGCTCAGCTCACGGTCCCAGCACCGCTCGATGCGCTCACGCTGGCCGACCACCCTGGCCCGGATCTCCCGAAGCTGCTCGGAGGCACTGAGCCCGTCGGCGCCGCGGGCGTCTACCCCGGCCTCTACCTGGTCCTGCAGGTTCGCGACCCGCACCATGTAGAACTCGTCCAGGTTCGATTCCCAGATGGCGCAGAACTTGGCGCGCTCCAGGAGCGGCACGGATGGGTCCTCGGCGAGCTGCAGCACCCGGTCGTTGAAGTCGAGCCACGAGAGCTCGCGGTTGAAGTAGAGGGAGGGGTCCTCGAGGTCGGGAGGCGCCTGCGTCGCGGCGGGGGCCGACGAGCCGTTGCCGTACTCGGCTGGCATCACCGGGGTCTTCGCGTCCGCTGCATCCATGCCCGAAACCAGGCCACCCATCCTAGAGGCGGGCCGAGTACAGGTCGTGACCCGCCTGTGAACTGGGCGTCCACTGCCGCCCTGCCGGCGGTGGCGGCCCCGGGGTCGCCGTCCGCTAGCGCCGAGCCGTGAGGTCCGGTACGCCGAACACGGCGTCGAGGCCTGAGCTGCGTCTCGCCGTCGAGCAGCCGAGCGGCTTGCCGTCGTCGGTGACCCAGTCGTCGAAGTGGTCCTCGATCACGTCGTCGGGGGTGCCGGGGTCGGCGACGACCTTGGTCAGGTCCTCGAGCTCGTCGGTCGTAACGGTGCCGTAGGGATCCTGCGCGGTCCACACGGAGAGGAGCTGGAAGAAGTCCTCGTCGCCGATCAGCTCGCGAAGCGCCTGGAGCGCGGCGCCGCCGCGGGTGTAGACCCCGTCGTGGAACATCTGCTTCGGCCCGGGCACGTCGCCGGGCGGCGGGTCCCAGACGGGGTTACCGGCCCCGAGCGCGCAGACCTGATCGAGCGTCTGCCCCACGGTGGGCCCATCGTCCGCCTCATCCCACCACCACTCCGCCCAGGTCGCGAAGCCCTCGTTGAGCCAGATCTCCGACCAGTCCGCGGGCGTGATCTCGTTGCCGAACCACTGGTGCGCCAGCTCGTGCGCCACGAGGAGCGGGCCGGGCGGGCCGGGGTAGATCGGGCGCGTCTGGGTCTCCAGCGCGTAGCCGACGCTGGGCGCGCTGTCCACGATCCCCCCGGTCTCGTCGTAGGGGTAGGGACCGATCGTGCTCTCGAAGTGCTCAATGATCTCGAGGCCGCGGTCGATCGCGCCGTCGCTGCCGATGCGCCTGTCGACCGCCACGTAGGAGTAGTCGGTGGTGCCTGGTGGGTCGACGACCTCCTCGACGTCGAACTTGCCGACCGTGGCGGTGGCGAGGTAGGTGGCCATCGGGGCCGTCCCGGTGGTCCACTTGAAGTCCCGCGTGTCGCCGCCCTTGTCGACCAGGTCGAGCACGCCATTGGACACGGCCTTGTAAGGCTTGGGGACCTCGACGGCGATGTCGAAGAGCGCCTTGTCGGAGGGGTGGTCGTTGGAGGGAAACCAGGCGGGGTTGCCACGCGGCTCGCCGACCACGAAGGCGCCGTCGCGCGTCGCCACCCAGCCCTCGATCGAACCGTCCGGGTCGCCCACCGGGCCGGGCGTGCCCTTGTAGAAGACCACGACCTGGAAGGACGCTCCGTTGCCCAACACCCCCTGGTTGTCGACGGTCAGGTCCTGCCCCCGCCGGCTGAAGCCGGCGGGCTGCCCGTCGACCACGATCCGGGTTATCGCGGGCCCGCGGTAGTCCAGGTTGAACTCGGTCAGGCCGGCCGGCTGAGTCACCTGGGCGGTGATCGCCGTGCGGGTCCCGCCACCGAAGCGGTTGCGCTCGGGGTCGTAGTTCAGCCTGATGTCGTAGGCGATGGCGTCGTACCCGCCGTTGCCGGACTTGGGGTACATGGGATCCGGCGGCTGGAGTCGCGGGCTGCCGGTCGTGTCGGGGCCGGCCTGGGCCGAGGCGCCAAGTGCGAACGTGGCAGCGAGCGTCGCCGCCGTAACCCTGCCGATCCTCGCTCCCATGCCGCCGCTCAGCGTAGCGTGGCGGCGCCCCCGTGCCTGGCCGTTCGCCGCCGCTCTTTGGCCTCGCGCAGGACCTCAGTCGCGGCCTGATCGAGGCGATCCCAGTCGCCGTCCCTTTCGATCTCCTCCCACATCTCGCTGAAGCGATCGAACAGCAGCTTCCGGCGAGCGGTCAGGTAGACGGTCAGGACGTCCAGGCCCCGGTATGCCGTGCGGTGGGGCGCCTGCGCCGCGATCTCGGCCTCCAGGTCCCGAGCGTCGCCGGCCCGGGCTTGCACGGTGTCGGCGTCCAGGTCACGCAGGTCGTCGAGATGGCGCGCCACCCGAGGCAACATCACGTCGCAGTCGTGCAGCTCGCCAAGGACCCCCTGAAGGTCGCGCGCCCGCTTGCGCGCCGCGGGCCCCGCCTCCCCGAAGCACATCTCGGTGGTCTCGAGCACGTAGCGCAGGCGCTTCGCGGCGATCCGCATGTCGTGCTGGTCGCCGGAGCGCTTGCGCTTCAGCGCCTTCGGCGCGAACGAGCGGAGCTCGGCCAGCCGTACCCGGACGATCCGCGCCGCGTTGTAGGCCAGCGGGCGTGAGGGGTCGAGCTTCTTGACCTTCTTCGCCTTCATCACATCGAGCCGGACCCGTTGCCGGACGAGCCGAGCGCCAGCCTGGCCGCATCGGCCTGCGCCGCCCCCGCTTCGGCCTCGGCGGCCAGCTCGCGCAAGCGCTCGCACAGGCGCGCCACCCGGTCGGGCGAGACGTAGGGCCGGAGGTCCTCGTTGGCCTCGGCCTGTTCCAGCCGCAGCGTTTCGACGAGCCCGTTGACGCCGCGCCGGTCCGGCGCCGACAGGTCGCCTGCGAAGCCCGTCAGCGAGTCGATCGCGACGTCGCGGTCCCGGCGCTCGCCGAGCACGTCCGCGAGCTCCTTGACGTCGGCCAGCGCCTCGGCGCACAGGTCGCCGGGAAAGCACGGCTCGAAGACCTCCAGCGCGGCGCGAAGCCGGCGTGTGGCGACGCGCATCGAGTGCAGGCGCTCGATCTCGCGCACATCGAGGACGCCGTCGGAGTGGTCCTGGAGCTCCTCGGTCCGGACAGCGAGGATCCGCGCCGCCCCCAGCGCCATTGGCTCCTCCGCAGAGAGGCCCGGGATCGGCCTAGCCTTGGCCATGGGCGGCAGGGTAACTGGCGGAGGGCGCCCGGTGCAGGCGTGAGGCCTAGGCGGCCAGGGCGGTTGGCGCCCCGTTGGCGGCGCCGTTCAGCAGGGTGAGGATGACGCCCTCGCGCAACCCGCCCTTGCCGATCTGGAGCGGCTGGCCCAGCAGCTCGGAGAGCTTCTCCAGGACCAGGACCCCGGCGGGGAGCATCTCGACTCGCCTGGGGTCGAGCTCGAACCGCCGCGCGACGTCGGCGATCGGGTCGCCGCTGAGGACCCGAACGCCGCGCTCCAGGGTCTCGTACTCGAGCACCGCGCCCACGAGCTTGCGCAGCGAGGTGGCGCTGCCGCCGACCGCGACGGCCTGCTCGGGCTGGTCGACCTCGACGCCATCGAACGCGTCGGTGATCGCGTCGCGCAGGGCGCGGATCTCGGAGGCCGAGGGCGGGTCGTTCGAGATGTGGTCCTCGGTGAGCGACCCGGAGCCGACCTTGAAGGACCGAACCGCCTCGACCCCGCCCGCGACCGTGCCGAAGACGATCTCCGACGAGGCCCCGCCGACATCGACGACGGCGATCTGCCCGTCGACCGGGTGTCCGAGCGTCTTCGTGGCCCCGATGAACGCCAGGGTCCCCTCCTGCTTCTCGCTGAGCACGTCGACCTCCAGCCCGGCCACGCGGCCGATCTCGGCGGCGACCTCGTCGCAGTTGGTCGCCTCCCGGATCGCGGCCGTGGCTACGGTGCGGACCGCCTCGGCCCCGAGCTCCTCGGCCAGGCGCACCTGGGTCGCGACCACCTCGGCGACCTCGGCCACCTTGGGCGCCGAGATCGCTCCGTCGTGCTTCGAGTCCTTGCCGATCCGGGTGTAGGCGCGCTGCTCCATGACCGTCCGGAGCTGCCCGTCGTCGGGCTCGGCGACGAGCACCCGCGTGGTGTTGGAGCCGATGTCGATCGCCGCGCAGAGCATGGATAAGGCCCGAGGCGATCTTGGCAGAACCGGCGGATGCGCTCAAGGCGGCTCGAACGCCCGAACAGGACGCCGCGGCCCGGGCGGGCCGAGTTCAGCCGGGCGGTGTGGCGACGCTCTCGCCGGGGTGCGAGGCGTCCTCGAACTCGCGGAAGAGGCCGGTGACCAGAAAGGCGACCTGCTCGCCGATGTCGACCGCGTTATCGCCGATACGCTCGATCGCACGGGCGATCAGAAGCATCGTCATCGCCCACTCGCGGCGGTCCTCGGAGGTGCCGATCTCGATCGCCAGGCGGAAGCACTCGCGGTTGAGGTTGTCGACGACATCGTCCTGGCGCACGAGGTCGCGGGCCAGATCGACGTCACGGTTCTCGAACGCGCGCTTCGCCTGGCGGACCTGCTCGCGGACCGCGTTGCCCATGGTCAGGATGTCACGCAGCATCCGCTCGTCGGCCGGGGGCTCGTGACCGGCGATCGGGATCAGCTTGGCGACGTTCACGCACTGGTCGCCCATCCGCTCCAGGCACTTCATGACGTGCAGCAGGGCCGAGATCAGGCGCAGGTCGGAAGCCACCGGCGCTTGCGTCGCCAGCAGGGTCAGGATCGACTGGTGCACCTCGAGGTAGCGCCCGTCGATCGAGTCGTCGGCGGCGATGACCAGCTCGGCCAGCTCGACGTCCTGGTGCTGGACCGCCTCGTTGGTGCGCTCGATCGAGGCGACCACCATGTCCAGCCCCTCCAGGGCCCGTCGCTCGAGGCTCTCCAGCTCCTCCTGGTAGGCGACGCGGGTTCCCTCGATCGCCATCAGCCGACCTTCCCGGAGACGTAGTCCTCGGTTCGCTTGTCCGCCGGGTTGGTGAAGATCTTCTCGGTCACGTCGTACTCGATGATGCGCCCCCAGCGGTTCTTCTCGGCCGAATCCAGCTCGACGATCAGGAACGCCGTCCGGTCCGACACTCGCGCAGCCTGCTGCATATTGTGCGTGACGATGACGATCGAGTACTGCTCCTTCAGCTCCATCATCAGGTCCTCGATCTTGCCGGTCGAGATCGGGTCCAGGGCCGAGCACGGCTCGTCCATCAGGATCACGTCCGGGTTGACCGCCAGGCAGCGGGCGATGCAGAGGCGCTGCTGCTGGCCGCCCGACATGCCGAAGGCGTTGTCCTCGAGGCGGTCCTTGGCCTCGTCCCAGAGCGCGGCGCCGCGCAGGGCCCGCTCGACGATCTCGTCCATGTCCCCCTCCATGCGGAGAATCCGGGGGCCGAAGGCGATGTTGTCGTAGATCGACTTCGGGAACGGGTTCGGCTTCTGAAAGACCATGCCGATCCGCTTGCGGACCTCCACCGGATCGACCGTGTCGGAGTAGAGGTTCTGCCCGTGGTAGATGATCTCCCCGTCGACGCGCGCCGCCGGGATCAGGTCGTTCATCCGGTTCAGGCAGCGGATCAGGGTCGACTTGCCGCAGCCGGATGGCCCGATCAAGGCCGTGATCTGGTTGCGGTAGAAGTCGGCGCTGACGTCATCGACCGCGAGGTTGCCGTCGTACCGGACGCTGACGTCCTTGAGCTCGAAGATCGGCTCCATCGACAGCGCCTTGCCCCCAGTGGGATGAGATTCGGCGACGGTCCCGGTCAGGTCGAGCCCCGGAGCGTCGCGCTCGGACTGAGTCCGCTCGGGGTCGGTCATGGTTCGTTCCACATTACTCACCTACCACTTCTGTTCGTAGCGATTTCGTAGCCAGATTGCGATCGCGTTCATGCTCAGCAGGATCGCCATCAAGACGATGATCGCTGCGGCCGCCAGTGACTTGAACTCTTCCTGGGGGTCCGCGGTCCACCCGAAGATCGTGATCGGGAGGGCTGAGAAGGTCTCGAAGAGGCCGGTGCCGGAGCTGGTCGCGAAGGCGATGGCGCCGACCACGAGCAGCGGAGCGGTCTCGCCGATCGCCCGTGAAAGGGCGAGGATCACGCCGGTCGCGATCCCGGGGATCGAGGCCGGTAGCACCTGCTTCCAGATCGTCTGCCACTTGGTCGCCCCCAGCGCCATCGAGCCCTCGCGGATCGAGGGCGGCACGGCGCGGATCGCCTCGCGCCCGGCGACGATGACGACGGGCAGGACGAGCAGGCCAAGCGTCAGCCCGCCGGCCATGACGACGTTGCCGAGGCTGAGGGGGCCGCGGACCAGGAAGGCGAGGCCGAGCACCCCGTAGACGATCGACGGGACCGCCGCCAGGTTCTGGATGTTGACCTCGACGAAGCGGGCGAAGCGGCTCTCGCGGCTCGCGTACTCCTCCAGGTAGAGCGCGCTGGCGACACCGACCGGGATGATGAACGCTGCGCAGACGAGCATCAGCCACAGCGTCCCCATGATCGCCGGGGCGATACCCGAGCTCGAGGGGTCGACGCGCGAGGGCGTCTCGGTGAAGAACTCGGCGCTGAGGCTGCCGGCGCCCTCGATGATCACGTCGAGCAGGAGCACGACCAGGGTCAGCAGGGCGATACCCAGCGCCGTCAGTAGGAGCGCCGCGAAGCCCAGCTCCTTGAGCCGTGTGGACCCGTCGCGGACGAACTGCGTCCCCGGCATCGGCGCCGTGGCGGCCTCGGCGGGCGGAGGGGGAGGCGCAGCCATTACTCGTACACCTCGCGGTACTTCCTCACGAAGCGGATCGCGATCATGTTCATGACCAGCGTCAGCGCGAACAGGATCAGGCCGCAGGCGAAGATCGACTCGTAGCCAATCGAGCCCGCGGGGTTGTCGCCGTCGGCGGCCGCCCCCATGAACGTGGTGATCGTCGCGTACCCCTCGAGTGGGTCGATCCCGGTGTTCGGCTGGAGCCCGGCGGCGAGCAGCACGATCATCGTCTCGCCGACGCCCCGGGAGACGCCGAGCACGATCGCGGCGACGATCCCCGAGATCGCAGCCGGGAACACGACCCTGGTCGCCACCTGGCGCCTAGTCGCCCCCATCCCGTAGGCGCCCTCACGCAGCCCGGCGGGGACCGCCCGCATCGCGTCCTCGGAGATCGACGCGATCGTCGGCACGATCATGATCCCCATCACCAGTCCGGCCGACAGGGCGTTGTAGATCTGGACCTCGATCCCGAGCGCCTGGAGGATCTCGGGGGTGACGAACGCGAGCGCGAAGTAGCCGAAGACCACGGTCGGGACGCCGACCAGGACCTCCAGGATCGGCTTCACCACCTTCCGGACCCGTGGCGTCGCGTACTCCGAGAGGTAGACGGCCGAGCCCAGCCCCAACGGGATCGCGACCAGGACCGCGATCCCGGTGATCAGGAAGGTGCCGTTCAGCAAGGGCCAGATCCCGAACTGCGGATCGGCGAAGAGGGGCGTCCAGTTGCCGTCGGTAAAGAACCTCGAGCCGACCTCCTGGAAGAAGGGGATCGACTCCGCGAGGAGCGCGACCAGGATCCCGATCGTCGTCAGGACGGAGATCGCGGTCGCGAGGAAGAGCAGGGCGCGGATGACCTCCTCGCCCCAGCGCCGGCGCTTGACGCCGAGAGGGCCAAGCCCTCCCGGCGTTGCGCCTGTCGCCTGTGTGCCGGCTTCCACCGCTTAATCGTTCGGTTCCGAAGCCGGCCCGCTCGGACCTAGTTGCCGAGCGCGCCGTCGAGGGCCGACTGCGCGTCGGATGCCTGCGTCTCGTCCATCGGGACGATCAGCGCCGCCTCGGCAATCGAATCTGCGCTGCCGACGACGTACTCCATGAACCCGCCGACGGGCAGGCTGTCGTCCGTCAGATTCGCGTTGTTGGGGTACATGAACAGCGGCCGCGACAGCGGGGCGTAATCGCCCGACTGGATCGTGTCGGTGCTGGGCTCGACGCAACCGTCGCCCGAGTCGACGGAGACGAGGTTGAGCTGGTCGGCGTTCTGCTCGTAGTAAGAGAAGCCGAAGTAGCCCAGCGCCGCATCGTCGCCGGCGACGCCCTGGACGAGCTGGTTGTCATCCTCGGACGGCTGGTAGTCCTCGCGGCTGACGCCCTCCTCACCGTTGATCACGTCGGTGAAGTAGTCGAACGTTCCGGAGTCGGTGCCAGGCCCATACAGGCTGACCTCGACGTCGGGGAGCGCCTCGCCGGTATCCGCGTCGTCGCCCAGGTCGGCCAGGTTGGAGACCTTGTCGTCCGTCCACAGCTCGGCGAGCTGGTCGGTGGTCAGGCACGAGATCTCGACCGCGGGGTTGGTGACGATGGCGATGCCGTCGTTCGCGACCTGGATCTCGGTGTACTCGATCCCCTCCTTCTCGCAGAGCGGGACCTCCTCCTTGGGGTCGATCGGGCGCGACGCGTCGGAGATGTCGGTCTCGTCGGCGCAGAACTTCTCGAAGCCGCCGCCGGTTCCGGCCGCGGCGACCGAGATGTTCACGTCCGGGTTCTCCTCGTTGAAGAGCTCCGCCGCGGCCTCGGCGAACGGCTGCACGGTGCTCGAGCCGTCGATGGCGATGTCGCCGGAGAGGCCGCTGGGGGTGTCGCCTCCGCTGTCGCCGCTTCCTTCGTCATCGTCGTCACCGCAAGCGGCGACGCCGAGCGAGAGCACGGCGGAAGCTCCCAGAGCGACCAAAAGGTTCCTCTTTCTCACTGTTTCTCCCTCTGTGATCGGGCAGCGGAAGTCGCTGCCCCTCGATGCAGGACGTTGTTGACGGCCGAAGCGTCGCGGTGGGGCCGGGTTGTCCTGTTACGCGGTGGTGGCGAACCTGTGAAAAAGGTGTGAACCAGGGCCGGGACCTACCCCGCCCGGGGTAGATCAGGCGCCGGTGGCGGCGGCGTCGCGGTCCGCCGCGGCCGGCTCGGCGTGCGCGTCGGCCGCTTGCTCACCGCCGAGCGGGGGCTCCGGCGACGCCGGTTCGGGCTGGAAGCGGTAGCCGACCCCGAAGTGGGTGTGGATGTAGACCCAGCCCGGCGAGTCCTTCTGGAGCTTGGCCCGGAGCTTGCGGACAAAGACGTCGACCGACCGGTCGCCGTGCGCCATCGCGTACCCCCATACGCGCTGGTAGAGGTCCTCGCGCTCGATGACCTTACCCTCGCCGTCAGCGAGGACCTGGACCAGCTCGAACTCGCGGCGCGTGAGGCCCAGGCTGCGGCCGGAGACAAACGCCTGAAACTGGTCGGGCCGGATCTCCAGCTCGCCGGCGACCTGGGGGCCGGCGTCCACCTTCGGCTGGCTGCGCTTGCGGCGGCGAACGACCGCCTCGATGCGGGCCGCGACCTCCTCGGGATGCGCGGGCTTCACCACCCAGTCGTCGGCTCCCAGGCGTAGGCCGCGGACGCGCTGGGCGACGGTCGAGTTCTGGGTGCAGACGACGATGCCCAGCCCGGGGAGCATTCCGGCGACCCGCTCGAGGAAGGACCATCCGTCTTGGCCCGAGCACTGAGAGGTCGACGACGAGCGCGTTCAGCTTCATTGCCACCAGCTCGTCGGCGGGCACGGCTCCGGCGAGCACGCGGTACTCCCAGCCGGCGGCGTCGAAGCGGCGTTCGAGGACACGCAGGAAGCCGCTATCGGTGTCGATCACGGCAAGGCGGACTGTTCCGGGCTGCGAGTTCATACCTGCCCCCAGGTGCCTGGAGCACGCTGCATGGTAGTGCCCGCGTGCCCGCGTGAACGCGGGCGTTCACAGAAGTTTCACAGGCCCATAGCCGGATGTTCACGCCCGGCCTGCGTGCGTCGAACAGAGTGCCGCCAACGAGATCCTCTCTCGTGCGGCGCGCGACCTCACTCCCTGCCCCGGGTCGCGCGCCCATCTTCAGGACACCGGTCGGCCCTGTGGCGGCGGGGCCGGCCGGCCCGGGTGGATGAGCCCCCCGAAGCGCTAGCCTCACCCGCGCTGTGAGCGCCCTCGAGGCCATCGTCCTCGGCCTCGTCCAGGGGCTGACCGAGTTCCTGCCGATCTCGTCGAGCGGGCACCTTCGGATCGTGCCCTCCCTCCTCGGCTGGGAGGACCCAGGCGCCGCCTTTACCGCCGTGATCCAGCTGGGCACGATGGCCGCGGTGCTCTTCTACTTCCGGCGCGACCTCTGGTCCATCGCCGTCGCCTGGGCGCGCGAGCTGCGGACCCCGTGGCGGCAGCGCTCGCACGAGGCCAAGCTGGGGTGGTTCATCGCGCTGGGCACGATCCCGATCGCGGTCTTCGGGTTCGCCTTCAGCGATCAGATCGAGTCCGGCGCCCGGGACCTCTACGTGATCGGGACGGCGCTGATCCTGTTCTCGTTCGTGATGCTCCTGGCCGAGCACGTCGGCCGCCATACGCGGGAGGTGGCGGACATGGACGGCCGCGACGGAATCTTCATCGGGTTCGCCCAGGCGCTGGCCCTGATCCCTGGGGTCTCACGCTCGGGCGCCACGATCTCGGCCGGGCTGCTGCGGGGGTTCGACCGGGCCGCAGCCGCCCGCTACTCCTTCCTGCTCTCGGTCCCGGCGGTGGTCCTGAGCGGCCTGTTCGAGCTCCGCGAGATCGGCGGCGAAGGGGACAACGCATCGGTCGCCGCCACCGTGATCGCCACCATCGCCGCCTTCTTCTCCGGATACGCGGCGATCGCCTGGCTCTTGCGCTACCTGGCCAACCACTCGCTCGCCATCTTCGTCGCCTACAGGATCCCGCTGGGGATCGCCGTGATCGCGCTCGCCGCCACCGGCGCGATCTCCTAGGGAGGTAGAGTTCCGGGCGTGAACCGAGCTCGCGCGCTCTACCTGGCGTTCGCCGTTGCCATCGGCGCCGCCCTGATCGCGGCCCCCGGAGCGATGGCGGCCGACGGCGTCGGCCTCTGGGGCCGCACAACCGACAAGGTGGTCACGTTCTTCGCCTTCGGGGTGATGATCTTCTTCACAGTGATGGTCATCGGCCTCTCGATCTGGCAGGGCCGCCTGGAGGGCCGCAAGGACCGGATGCGCGAAGAGCTCGAGCGCCTGCACCGCCCGTAGCGCCGCCTAGACCGCGAGCGCCCCGATCACCTCCTGCCACCAGGCGCGCTCCGCGTCGCTATCGGTCAGCCCCGCCCGGCGGCGGGCGTGCGCCTGGAGCTGGGCGGCGCTACCCACCGCGAGCAGCGGGCCGGTGAGCGCGTAGCGCCCGTCATCGAGCGCGACCAGGGCGCCGGGGACGTCGTTTCGCGAGCGCAGGTGGTCGACCACCGGCAGCCCGACCACGCTGCGGGGCCGCGCCGGGTCCCCGTCGGACTCCTCCCACCGGCGCACCGTGAACACGGGAAGGCCGCCGCGAAGCCGGGGGCGCGGGCGCGGGGCGGGGCCGAGCGGTCCATCGGCCCAGCGGTCGAGCAGCCCCTCGAGCTCGCCCGTCACGTCCTGGCTGACGACCATGTGGACGCGGTCACCGGCCTCGAGCCGGGTCGAGCCCCGGGGCAGGAGCGCCCTGTCCTTGCGCACGATCACGTTGATCAGCGCGTCGCGCGGGAGCCCCAGGTCGCGCACCCGGGTGCCGACCGCCGCGTCGCCGGGCGCTACCGGGTACTCGACGACCTCGGCCCCGAGCGCCCGGATGGTGCCGGTCTCGGTCAATGGCCGTGGGAGCGCCGGGCGGCTCGTCGTGACGCCGAGCCGGCGGGCCAGCCAGTCGAACGTAGTGCCCTGGAGCAGGGTCGAGACGAGCACCGCGAAGAAGACGATGTTGAAGATCTCGGTGCTCTCGCCGACGCCGGCGATCACCGGGAACGTGGCGAACACCACCGGGATCGCGCCGCGCAGGCCCGCCCAGCCCAGCACCGTCCGCTCGGCCAGCGTGAAGCCGGCGCCGACGGTGGCCAGGTATGTCGCGGCCGGCCTTGCCACGACCGCGAGGAGCAGGGCGAGGACGGTCCCCTCCAGCCAGACGTCGCCAAGCTGGGAGGGGAAGACGAGCAGGCCGAGGGTGAGGAAGGTGATCAGCTGCGCGACCCACGCCAGGCCCTCGTGGAACGTCACGATCGAGCGCTTCGCCGGGATCCGAGCCGATCCAAGCATCAGCCCGGTCAGATAGACGGCGAGGAAACCGGAGCCGTGGGCGAACTCCGCCAGGCCGAACGACAATGTGGCGGCCGTGATCGACGCGACCGGGTAGAGGCCCGGCGAGGCGAACTGCAGGCGCTGCAGCCCCAGCATCGCCAGCCGCCCCACGACAAGCCCTGCGACGACGCCGATCGCGAGCTCGATCACGAGCAGCCCGGCCATGTCCGCCACGCCGTAGTCGGGCTGCTGGATCCAGTCGATGAACCCGATCACCAGCAGCGCGGCGACCGGGTCGTTGAACCCGGCCTCACCCTCCAGCGTTCGCGCCAGGCGCCGCCGGAGCGTCGATCCGCGCAGCACGGCGAAGATCGCCGCCGCATCCGTCGAGGCGACGATCGAGCCCAGCAACATGCCCTCGAGCGTCGAGAGGTCCAGTAGCCAGGCCGCGGCCAGCCCGGTGATCACCGCGGTCGCGATGGTGCCCACGACAGCCAGCGCGATCGCCGGGCGCAGCACCGGGCGGATCTCGGAGAAGCCCGCGGCCAGCCCTCCTTCGAAGATGATCAACGCCAGCGCCAGAACGCCGATGTCCCGCTCGAGTTCGTAGTCGCTGAACTCGATCCACCCCAGGCCGTCCGACCCCACCAGCATCCCGACGGCTAGGAACAGGACCAAGCCGGGCACGCGAATGCGGGCGGCGAGGAACGACGCCACGAGAGCCAGCGCCATCAGGCCACCGGCGATCAGGACAACGGGGCTGTCGATCATCGTCCAACTTTTTCAGAGCGGGATGAGGACGCGCCTTCGGGGAGCCGTGGGCTGCCCCTAGTTGGGCGCGTGGACGCCGCGGCCGCCGTAGGGCCGAGCGACACCGAATGCCTGCGACTCGAGCGTCGGCCGCGACGAGTTGTCGATCGGCGCGACGAGCTGGCACACGGCGCCCGGGAAGGGCTCGGTGGAGGCGTTGCCCCCGAACGGATCGGTCCACCAGCGCCTGGGGCCGCCCTCGTTGCGGACGGTGGTCTGGTTGAAGTAGACCTCGCGGTGGGCCCCGTTGAAGGGCGACTCCTTGGAGTCGAACGGGAGCGGGGACTCGATCGTGCCCTCGTCGGTCGCGTCGCCGCAGGCGCCCCCCGCGGCGGTCTCGCCACCCGGCCCGGTCTCCCAGCAGACGTCGATGACCCGGCCGATCGAGCCGCCGTCGTAGCCGTAGCGGCTGGGGTTGAAGACCGCGAAGTGGGGGTCGAAGTACGCGAGCTCGTCACCCTCGGGGGTACGGAGGTAGTTCGCCGACAGCCAGTTCTCATACAGGCCCCGCGAGAACTGGGAGTACTGCCCGCCCGGCACCAGGATGTGGCTCTCGATGCAGGCGCGGTCGGGGACGAAGCGAACGCCGCCCCCGGCGGGGTAAAGGTGCGACGTGCCGGCCGCGACGACCGTGGACTTGTCGCAAGCCCGGACGAACTCGTTCGGCATCCCGAAGCTAACGAGCTTCGTCGCCAGCAGCTTCGTCCCGTCGTCGCAGCGCACGGCGTAGAGCAGCTCGTGGGCGTTGTTGCCAAGGGCGTCGGGGGAGTGCGAGCCCTGGTGGATCTTGGTCAGGAAGTCGCAGGTGACCCCGATGCGGCTACGCCCGGACCCGGTCGCCCGCTCGAGCTCGACGTCGTTCTCCCACTCCACCTTGTGGCCGACGTGATCCTCGTGGCGGGTGGGAGTCCCGGGGTTCGCCTCGGCGTAGGCGTCCAGGGCCTCGTTCGCCATCCCGAACGGGATGCCCGCGCCGCTTCCGCGCTCCGGGCGCGGCCAGCCTGTCGGCGATCCATGAACTGAGATCGGAGTTCTCCGGGTTGCGCCCGTGCTCGTGCCCGAACGTGCAGAGCTCGCCCGTCGCGGGGTCGGTGACCCGCGGCGGATGCCATGTGGGGTAGCGCTTCCCGTCGGGGCCGACCACGGCGAAGGTGTCGTGGAGCGAGGCCGGGCAGGTGTCGGCGGCGCCGGGGCCCCAGAGACCAAGCGCGTGGCTTGCGGGGCGCTCGGCGTGACCCGGCGCCGGGAGCGCGAGCGCGCCGAGGGTCGCCAGCACAGCGCACGATGCGTATCTCCCGCCACGGAGCATCCACGGGATTATCGAGGATCGGCGGATGTCTCCTGACCGCGGCGCATAGAGTCAGCCCGGATGGCCAAGACGAGCTACGAGCGAACCGGGGCGGCAGCGGTGATCACGATCACCAGGCGTGAGCGCCGCAACGCGGTCGACGCCGATACGGCCGCCGAGTTGCTCGAGGGCTACCGGCGCTTCGAGGCCGACGATGACGCCCGCGTCCTGGTTGTGACGGGCGAGGGCCCGGAGGCATTCTGCGCCGGCGCCGACCTGAAGGCCGTGGCGGAGCGGGGCGCCGCGTTCACCGGCGACGATCCCAGAGGCGGCCGTGGACGAGTGGCTGGACGGGGTGCCCGACGGGCCGATGGGCTTCACGCGCATCACCTCGGCCAAGCCCACGATCGCCGCGATCTCCGGCTGGTGTTTGGCGGGTGGCCTGGAGCTGGCCCTCTGGTGCGACCTGCGTGTCGCGACCCCTACCGCCCGGCTGGGCTACCCCGAACGGCGCTGGGGAGTGCCGCTGATCGACGGCGGCACACAGCGACTGCCCCTGGTCGTCGGCATGGGCCGGGCGCTCGAGCTGATCCTGACCGGCCGCATCGTCGAGGCCGGCGAGGCGCTCGAGTGGGGGCTCCTGAACGAGGTAGTGGGCGAGGGCGCGCACCTCGATCGAGCGCTGGAGATCGCCGAGGGCCTCGCGTCGTTCCCCCAGCCCACGATGCTCTCCGACCGGCTGGCCGCGATCGAGGGCGCCGGCCTCCCCCTCGAGGAGGGGCTCGCCCTGGAGGAGCGGCTGGGCCGCGATTCGGTCGCCACCGGCGTCCTCGGCGCGGCGCGTTTCGCCGGAGGCGAGGGGCGTGGGGGTGCAGGCGCGGGGGTCTAGGCGCCTGCCCTAGCCGATCCGGAACTCCGTCAGCAGCCGCTTCTCCGTATCCCCCTCGATCGAGGCGACCACCTCCACGTGTTCCTCGAGGGGGGTGCCGCGGAGCTTGGTCGCCAGCAGGTCGTCCACCTGGAAGATCCCCGCCGAGTTGTTCATCTTGATCTCGATCTGGACCGCGCGCTCGGCTCCGGCCGAGATGTTGACGTCGTCGACCGCCGCCGCGGAGATGGAGTGGATGCCCAGGCGGCCGGCGTCGACGGGCAGGCGCGAGCGCCCCTGGGCCATGTCGAGCGCGTCGGCCACGCGCACCACGCCCGCCTCGACCGTGTAGGGCTCGCCGCGGCGGCGGTGTCCGATGATCGTGTGCAGGACCTCGGAGACGACGACGGTCCGATCGGGCTCGCTGTAGGCGTCCGCCAGGAGCTCGCGGAGCTTGCGCTCGGCGAGGAACAGGCTGAAGGCCTCGTGGTCGGCGCGGTGGATCGACATCCCCACGTCGTGGAAGAGAGCGCCGCCGGCCACGACCACCTCGGCGTCGCGGTCGCGCATGCCATGGTCGCTGACGAGAGCCGGCTGGACCCCGGCCTTCACCAGCAGGCGCATCAGACGGAGCGCGATGTTGAGCACGATCTGGATGTGGACCCAGGAGTGGTCGGACATGCCGAGCCGCTCCGAGGTGATCTGCGCCATGTGCCACCAGGCCCGCACCTCGGGGTCGCCGTTGGCGCCGTCGATCAGCGCCTCGAGCCTGCGGTTGCCCCGGGTCGGGGCGCGCACGGCCGCGGGAGCGATCGCGTCGGCCGGCCTGCGGCCCAGCTCGCCGGGCCCGGCGGCGCCCGCGGCGCGCCCCTCCTCCTCCGCTTCGTCCTCTGCTTCGCGCTCGCCGTCGGCCATACCGCGAGTCTCGCATGAGCGCCGGAGCCGGTTTTTCCGCCCGCCGGAGGCATTACCTTCGCGCCTGCGAATGCGGATCGAGAGCTCCGACCCTTCTTGTTGCCCGCACACCGGGATCTCGCAACCCGAGTGCTCGTGCCCGTACTGCCTCGTCGACCAGATCAGGAAGTTCCAGCCGGATCTCCTGGAGGCCGACCCGATCGGCGAGATCCGCGTCACGCGGAACCTTGGCGGCGCCAGGGACTCGACCCGGCGCCGCGCCGCCTGACGCATCGCGCCCCGGCCGCTGACTAGGATCGCCCGCGTGGCGGGCACGATCTCGACGGAGAGGCACGGCGAGGTCGCCCTCGTCACCCTCGCGCGAGCGGAGAAGCGCAACGCGCTGTCGATCGAGATGCGCCAGGAGCTCGCGACCGCCTTCTCGGATCTGTCCGCCGCCGAAGACGTCGGGTGCGTGGTCCTCACCGGTGCCGGATCGGCGTTCTGCGCGGGCATGGACACCAGCCAGTTCGGCGGAAGCCTCGAGAACCGCCGGCTGCTGGTCGAGACGAGCACACTCGCCTTCGAGGCCGTGAGCGATTGCGCGTACCCCGTCATCGCCGCCGTCAACGGCCCGGCGCTGGCGGGCGGCTTCGCGCTCGCACTGCTCTGCGACATCCGGATCGCCGGGCCCGACGCGAGGTTCGGCTACCCCGAGCTACCGCAGGGCATCCCGCCCAGCTACGCGGCGGCTCGCGCGGTGCTTCCCGCGACCATCGCCCAGGAGCTCTGCCTGACGGGGAGGATCGTCGACGCGGGCGAGGCGAAGAAGCTGACGATCGTCCGCGAGGTCAGCCACGGCAACGTCATCGAGCGCTCGCTGGAGGTGGCACAGCGCGTGGCGGCGCTGCCCCGCGCCGCCGTGGCCGAGACGAAGCGCCGCACCCTGCTCGAGCGGGACCACCTCTGGGGGTTCCTCTTCGAGGAGGAGAAGCGGGTGTTCCGCCAGGCGCTGTTGGGCGCCGAGGACTAGGTCACTGGCCTAAACGAGGGTGTGCGACCCGCTCCAGGATCAGCGGCCAGACGTAGGCCTCCCAGGTCGCGCTGGCCACGAGGATCGGGATCGCGATCGCGGTGGTCGCGAAGGTGGCGGCCAGGAGCTGGTTCCACTCGTCGCGGCGACTGGCGATCGTCCACGCGGCCAGCGGCAGGAACAGCGCGATCAGCTCCGGCAGGGCGTGTGGGATCACCGTCAGCAGCAGGAGGCCGGGCGAGATGCCGAGCTGGGCGGCGATCGTCGAGCCGTCGGAGCCGAGGATGTAGGTCTGCGTGATCAGCGAGAAGCAGGTGACCAGGACGACCCAGCCGAGCGCGATCGGGCGCGCCTTCTGTGCACCCATCTCGAGAGCCCCTCGCGGCGGGCGGCCTGGAGGGGCAGCGACGCGCCGGCGATGAAGCCCGCGACGCAGGCGAAGGCGTGGAGGGCCAGGACCAGGGAGTTCCGAAACAGGATCGCGCCCACGTTCCAGAGGTCGGCCGGGTCGGTCAGCCCGGCGATCCATAGCGGGGTGGGATCGGCCAGCGCGACGGAGGCGACGACCAGCATCCCGGTCAGCATCGTCGCCGCCACCATCGCGGCCCCGACGGTCCACGACCGGACCACCGGCCACGGGCTCTCGTTCCAGCGGCGCAGCGTCGAGCGCGTATCGCTCATCCCCTGCACCAAGACGAAGTCGCTCGCGCCCACGCCTACCCATCGGCAGACGTGGGCGCCGCCGTGAACGCCAGACCCACTCCGTTCGGGCTTGGCCGGCGGAGTCTCTAGACGCCGCAGACGGGCCAGGGGCTCGAGCCGGCCTGCGCGTACAGCATCGCCGCGCGCATGTCCTGCTCGGCCTCAGGCGCGGCGGCGGGGTCGCCGCTGCCGCCCATCGAGGCCCAGGTGCCCGAGTCGAACTGGTACTTGCCGCGGTAGGTGCCGTCGGACGAGACGGCTGCCGGGTCGCCACCCGACTCGCAGCTGGCGATGGCCTCGAGCGTCGAGAGCGAGACGCCGAAGCTCTCCGGCGGCTTGAAGTCGGGCTCGCGGGCCTCGCGGCGGCGCTCCTGGCGGCGCTCGATGGCCGCGAGGCGCTGCTCGTGCACGTCGATCGACCGCTCCAGGCGCTCCTGCGGGCGGTCGAGCAGCTTCAGCTCGCCGCCGCGCTCGCCGGCGTCGGCGGGCGCGCCCGTGGCCTGGGCGGTGAAGGCCCCCGCGAGAGCGGCAGCGGCGGCGGTGGTGATCAGCTTCGTACGAGTGGACATGGCGTTGGTCGAACCTCCGTGGCGAGGCGCGCACGCAGGGCGAGGCCGGGGGCTTGAGCCGTGCGGAGGGCTCATCCCGGTCTCGCCGGCGCTTGCGCCGGCCGGTTGAAGAACAGCTCCCCGTCGCGCGGCTCGGACCGAGCCGCGGCGCCGTCGTGACGCCTGGCGGGGAAGTGAGAGCGGAAGGGTGGCAGGCTCTACGGATATATGTGTGACGGTGGTCACACATGCAATCGTTCGCTCATAAATACCCCGTATGGGGTAGAAGCGCTCGCCTGCGAGGATTGAGCGGTGAGCCCGGACCCCCCACCGCTGCGCCTCCTGCGCGACTCGTTCCCCTCCCGTCCCGCCTTCGGCACGGCCGTCTCGGAGGCGATCCTCGAACGCGTCGCAGCCGGCGTCGACCCGCCGACGTTGCGCCTTCACCGCCCCGGTCCCGAGCTCGCGCTCTCAAAGCAGGACGCCGTCAGCCCGGGTTTCGAGGCGGCCGTGAAGGCGGGAAGAGCGGCCGGATTCGAGCCCGTCCTGCGCCTGGCCGGGGGCCGGGCCGCCGCGTTTCACGAGGGCACGCTGGCCTTCTCGCTCGCGATCCCCGCGCAGACGCCGGCGCGCACCACGCACCAGCGCTTCGAGGACGCGGCGAAGGCGGTGGCGGCCGCGCTCGCGGCGCTTGGCGTCGACGCCCGCGTGGGCGAGGTCCCCGGCGAGTACTGCCCCGGAGCGTGGAGCGTCAACGCCCGTGGGGCCGTCAAGCTGGTTGGCATCGGGCAGCGGCTCGTCGCCGGCGGAGCGCACGTCGGGGGGGTGATCGTCGTCGGCGACTCCGGGCGGCTGCGCGACCTGCTGGTCGCGGTCTACGACGCGCTGGCGCTGGGCTGGGATCCGGGGACGGTCGGCAGCATCGAGGACGAGATCGGCCCGATCTCGCTGGACGCCGTCGAGGACGCGATCCTGGCCGAGCTGGGGCGGGACGCCGAGCTCCTGCCGGGCGAGCTCGACCCCGGGGTGCTCGAACGCGCCGAGGAGCTCGAAGCGGGGAGAATGGCACCGTGAAGCTGCTCGCGTTCAGCGACGTCCACTGCGACCTCGGCGCCGCCGAGCGCCTGGTCGAGCGCAGCGGCGAGGCCGACGTCGTCATCGCCGCCGGCGACTTCGCGTCGGTGCACTCGGGCCTGGAGCCGACGATCGAGGCGCTCGCCCAGATCGGGCGCCCGACGCTGCTCGTTCCGGGCAACAACGAGACCGAGGAGGCCCTGCGGGCCGCGTGCGCGGGTTGGGACGGCGCGACCGTCCTTCACGGCGAGGGCGCCGAGGTCGACGGCGTGTCCTTCTGGGGCCTCGGCGCCGGGGTCCCCGTGACTCCCTGGGACTGGAGCTTCGACCTGGACGAGCAGGAGGCGGCCGTGATGCTGGAGGACGCGGACGGCGCGGACGTGCTGATCGTCCACTCCCCGCCGTTCGGCCACGTCGACACCTCCTCGGCGGGAGAGCACCTGGGCAGCCGGGCGATTCTCCAGGCGATCGAGGCGTCCGAGCCGAGCCTGGCGGTCTGCGGCCACATTCACGAGAGCTGGGGCGCCGAATCGCGCATGGGGCCGACACGCATCGTCAACCTCGGCCCCGACGGGGCCCTGCTCGACGTCGGCGACTAGCCCCGCTTGGCCCGGTAGGCCCGCGTCTTGGCGCGGTTGCCGCAGACGTCCATCGAGCACCAGTGCCGCGAGCGGTTGCGGGACCGGTCATAGAAGGCCCAGAGGCACTCGTCGGACAGGCAGACCTTGAGGCGGTCCCACTCGCCGGTCTCCTGAGCCGCGGACGCGGCGGCGAGCACGCGCGCGATCAGCGCGTCGACGCCCCGGCCCGCCGGCCCCGGTGTGAGCGAGCCGTCGCTGCCGACCTCGACGTGCATCGGCGCCCCCCCGGCCGCCGCGCGGAGGCGGTCGATCGTGGTCGCGGCGACGCTGCCGGTGTCGCGCTCGATCAGGAGCGCCCGCACCACTTCGCGGAAGGCGCGAGCGCGATCCACGTCGTCATCGGAAAGCTCGTCCCCGGGGTCGATGTCATGCCGACGGAGCCAGTCGGCGAGCTCCGTGGGACCAGCGATCTCCTCGATGTCCGGGTCCAGCTCGCGGGTGTTGACGAAGGACCGCACGAGCTCGAGCGCGCCCGGGGCGGGCTCGCCCTGATCGCTTGGGGTGGAAGTTGTTGTTTCAGACACCGTCAAACAGTGTATAGTGGTGTTGCAACACCGTCAACAGGCGTTTACCAGTTACACGCCAGGAGGCCCAACAATGCAGCTCCACCCCGCATTAGTGACCACGCTCATCGCCGAAAACGAGCGCGCCATGCGCGAGCGTGCCCAGCAGCACCGCTCCCGCGCCAAGCGGGCGCGCCGCACCCGCCGCGCGCCCTGGATCCACTGATCCGGGGCGCTCAGGCGGGGACTCTGGCGTCCTCGAGCACGGCCTCGGCGGCGCCGCGGCCGTTGAGGGCGATGACCGAGCCGCCCGGGTGGGTGGCGGCGCCACACATGTAGAGGCCCTCGACCGGCGTCCGCCAGGTCAGCCGCCGGTCCCACATCTGCTCGGGGAGCGCCTCGCCCTGGAAGATGTGGCCGCCGGTGAGGCCGATCCTCTCCTCGATGTCCGGCGGCCCCAGGATCTGCACGCGCTCGATGCAATCGCGGATGTCGGGGGCCGAGCGGGCGACGCCATCCAAGATGAGGCTTGCGACCTCGTCGCGGCGACTGTCCCATGTCCCCTCGGCGAGCTCGTAGGGCGCGTACTGCGCGAACACGCTCATCACGTGGCGGCCCGGGGGTGCGGCCGACGAGTCGTAGGCGGACTGGAAGTAGAGCTCGGCGAAGCCGAAGGCGGGTTCGCCGGCGCGGGCGGCGTCGCAGGCTGCCTGGACCTCGTCCATCGTCGGCCCGAGCGAGACCATCGCCCTGTAGGGGTCGACGGTCCCACCCGCCGCCGCGGTGAAGGTGGGCGGCCGGTTGAGCGCGACGTTGAGCTTGACCACGGGCGAGGTCACACGCCACGCCTCGAGCCGGCGGTGGAACTCCTCGGGGAGCTGGGCCGCGGAGAGCATCCGCAGAGTGCGCTTCGGGTCGGCGTTCGCGACCACGACGGGCGCCTCGATGAACTCGCCGTTCGCGGTCCGCACCCCTTCCCCCGGGGCGATCTCGGCCACCTCGACGCCCGTCGCGATCTCGGCTCCGGCCTCGAGCGCAGCCTGGGCGATCGCGAAGGACACCCGGCCCATGCCGCCCTCGACGTAGCCCCACACCGGCCCGAGGCCGTCCAGGTCGCCCTGCGAGTGCATGAGGTGGATCGAGGCCGTGCCCGGATCACGAGGCCCCGCGAAGGTCCCGATCACGCCCTGGCCGCACAGCGCGTCCTTCAGCCGCTCGTCGTCGAAGTAGCGATCCAGGACGTCGCCGATCGACTCCTCGAAGAGGATCGAGATCAGCTCGCTGTCACCGCCCAGGATCCGCTCGAGTTCGGGCCGGGTGGGCGACGGGCGCTGCCAGGTGTCGCCCGCGGGGCCGTGGCGCAGAGCCCGGCGGAGCCGGTCGAACGTGTCGTTGTAGGCGTCGAAGCCACGGATGTTCGCCTCGCTGAAGCCCTGCGAGCGCAGGTGCTCGACCGTCGCCGCGTGGTCGAGGTACTCGACCACGGAGGTCCCGTCCGGCAGCGGGGTCCACGACGAGGGGTTCGCCGGCGTCACCCTGTATCCATGGCGGTTCAGCTCCAGCTCATCGATCACGACCTGCCCCAGCAGGCCGACCACGTACGCACACGGGCTGATCACGTAGCCCGGCTCGTCGTCGAACGGCCGCTCGAGGGTGCATGCGCCTCCCACGCGCTCGCTGCGCTCAAGGACCAGCACCGACTGGCCGGCCTTGGCGAGGTACGCGGCCGCGGTCAGCCCGTTGTGGCCGCCGCCGATGACGACCGCGTCCCAGCGGCGTGCCGCCAGCTCGTCGAGGGGCGCCGGCATCCCGACCTCGCCCAGTACGGCTGCGACGTCGATGTCCGGTGCGCCCATCGGCGTCACTCTGACACGGCCCCGGCCGGGACGGCTCGCTCGCGAAGCCTCGCCGTGATCGCGGCCGCGCTGAGGGCCATGAGAGCGGCGACCACCCCGTAGGTGACCGCGTCGGAGGTGGCGTCGGCCAGCCCGCCCCCACCGGAGCCGCCGAGCACCTGGCCGCCGGACCACGCGAGGTTGACCAGCGCGAAAGCCAGCCACTGCTGGACGCCGGCGCTCTCGATGGTGTCCGAGAGCAGCGCCATGGCGGGCGTCCAGCAGAAGCCCAGCGCCAACTCGGCGAGCACGATCGCGAGCCCCAGCAGCACCACCACCTCGGGCAGGGGAAGGACGAGCGACATGAGCGCCGCCGCGACCAGGCCGATGCGGATCGGCCAGATCCGCCCCCGGCGGTCGGACAGCCGCCCGAACGCCGGGCTCGCCGCGCCCTCGACCAGAGCCGAGATCAGGAACACCGCCCCGACCGCCAGGCCACTTGCGCCGAGCTCATCGAGGCGCAGCGGCGTCAGGACCCAGATCACGCCCGAGAAGGCCGCGGGGAGCATCACCAGCCAGACCCCCGCGGCCACCGACCGGCTCGCCACGGTTCGGCGCAGGCGCGCCCAGCCCGGGAACGCGGCCGGCGCCGGCGCCGGGGTCATGTACGTCCAGATGGCCAGGCCGGTCCCCAGCACGGCCGCCGACGAGAAGACGGGCTCGGGCCCGACGACCGAGGCGATGGACCCGATCACAGGACCCATCAGGACGCCGAAGATCGCCGCGGCCAGGGCCGAGCCGATGATCTCCCCGCGACGCTCGGCCGGCGCCTGGGAGACGAGCCAGGAGAGCCCGCCGATCCATGCGAACGCCCCGCCGACGCCCTGAAGGAAGCGGGCGGAGTCGAGCAGAACGATGTCCTTCGCGAAGGCGAACGCAAGCCCGGCCGCCGCCATCAGGAGCATCCCCGTCAGGACGGTCTGGCGCACGCCGACCCGCGCCGCGATCACGGCGCCCGGGAACGTCCCGATCAGGGTCCCCGCCGCATAGGAGGCGCTGAGGATCCCTGCCGCGGTCTTGGATAGCCCCAGCTCGGCGCTGTACTCGGGCAGGAGCGGCGTGATCGCCGCGAAGAACATCGTGTCGACGAGGACGACCGAGGCGACGAGGAGGAACAGGCGGCGCACACCGCCGACTGTAAGGCTCAGCCGGGCTTCTGCTCGCCGTCGCCCTGTCGGCGCAACAGCAGCCAATTGACGCACCAGAGCACCAGGCCGACGGCCAGGAGGATGCCGACCCGCGGCCAGACCTTGCTCTCGACCTGCGTCAGGAGCGCGAGGGAGATGGCGATCCCGATCACCGGCACCACCCAGGGCACCCGGAAGTGGTCGTGGCCGACCTCCTCGCGCCGCAGAACGAGCACGCACAGGTGGACGACCGCGAAGACCATGACCAGCAGGGCCACCGTCGTATCGGCGAGCTTCTCCAGGTCCGCCTCGATCACCAGCACCACGGCGATCGCGCTCGTGAAGAGGATCGCTACCCACGGCGTGCGCCTGCCCGGATGCACGATGCCCAGCGGCTTCGGCATCACGCCCTCGCGCGACATCCCGTAGAGGAGGCGCGAAGCCATGATCATGTTGATCAGCGCGCCGTTGGCCAGCGCCAGCAGCCCGATCGCGCTGAAGAGCTTCTCGGGAAGCCCCAGCGGGCCCTGCTTGACGACCTCCAGGAGCGGGCCGTCGGAGGCCGCGAGATCCGAGGTGGGCACGACCATCGAGGCTCCGACCGTGACCAGGAAGTAGATGACGCCGGCAATGGCGAGGCCACCGAAGAGCACCTTCGGGTAGACCCGGATCGGGTCCTGGGCCTCCTCGGCCACGTTGACCGAGTCCTCGAAGCCGATCAGCGCGTAGAAGGCCAGTGCGGCGCCGGCGAGGGTCGCGGCAAAGATCGACGAGCCCTCCTTGAACTCGAACGCGCGGCCGACGTCAGCGTCGCCCTGCCCCAGGGCCACCGCCGCGACGAGCACGATCAGCACCAGTCCCGTCAGTTCGACGATCGTGAAGCCGACGTTCAGCTTCACCGACTCGGAGATGCCGCGGAAGTTCACGACCGCGATGGCTGCGAGCAGGGCCAGCCCCGCAACCACCACGTCAACGTCGACGAAGACGCTCAGGTAGTCGCCCCCGAAGCCACGCGCGAGCGCACTTGCGGAGGTGATCCCCGACACGACCACGGCGAAGGCGACGACGAACGAGAGGAACGGGTTCTTGAAGGCCCGGTTGGCGAACAGCCCGGCGCCGCCCGCGTGTGGGTACTTCGTGACGAGCTCCGCGTAGGAGCCGGCGGTGAACAACGCCGCGATCAGCGCCACCATGAAAGCGGCCCAGATCGCACCGCCGGTCTCGGCGCCGACCTCGCCGACCAGGGCGTAGATGCCGCCACCCAGGATGTCGCCGACGATGAAGAGGAGGAGGAGCTTCGGGGTGATCGCCCGCTTCAGCTCGCCCTCGTCGTCCTCCTTGGCAGCGGGCGAGAGGGCGGGATCGGCTGGGACCGGGACGCGTCCCCTGCTCGAGCGTGGCGACATGAGGCGCCCTTACCCACGATGCGGCTTCACATCCGCTGGGCTTCAGACGCCGAAGATCGCCAGGTGGAGTAGCCCGGCCGCGAAACCCAGGACGGCGCCGTGCAGGAGCAGCAGCCACTCGTCCTCCTTCATCGCCGAGCGCAACATGTCGGCGAAGTCCGCGGGCGGCATCTCGGCCATCCGCTCGCTGATCAGCGCCCGGAGCGCGCTGGACTGCTGGCGCCCGAACTCCTCGTCCTTCATCGGGGTGATCGCGTACTCCACCCCCTCGGCGGCCACCCCCTCGCGGATCGCGTCGTACTCGCGCGTACCGACGGCCACCCTCACGAGCGGCCGAGCGGGTCCCAGCGCCCGGTCGATCGAGGGCCGCAGGCGCTTCTCGATCAGCCGCCGGGTCCGGTCCGACTTGCGGCCGTGCATCAACTCGTCGCCCATGTGCGAGAGGGTTACGACGTCGTCGGCGATGATCGCCGCGTACACGTCCGCGACCTCTGGCTGGCGGCGGATGAAGAGCCCCTGCGCCTTGAACGGGCCCAGCTTCCGCGGCTCGGTGGGCTCGAAGATCATCCATAGGGCCACCCAGTTCGTCAGGTAGCCGATGATCACGCCGCCGATCGGAAGCACCCACCACTGCGGCACGGCCTCGACGAGGAAGACCAGGGGGATGCCCTGGACAAGGCCGAAGAAAAATCCGAAGTTGATGATGAACCGCAGCTCCTTGCGGCCCATCTCGAGGAAGATCCGATTCATCAGTTCGGGGTGCGCCTCCAGGTGGCGGATCACCATCAGCTTCACGTCCATCAGGTGGTCGATGTTGGTCCCGATGTCGTCGGTCATGTCGGTGACGATGCGCGGCAGCTGGTCCTGGACGCGCTGGTGGACCCCCTCCCGGACCTGCGGCGGCAGGTCTTTCCACAGCTTCGGGTGCTCGCGCTCCATCGTCCGCTCGACGACCTCGCGGATGTCCTCGCGCGACGAGGTCAGGATGTGCTCGGCGATCGCCTCGGGGTCGAGGCGCGTGTAGAACTCGGACGGGGTGCCGAGCTTCGCGATCCCCTTGTCGACCGCGATCGACCCCATCTTCGCGGCCCGCGACGGGATTATCCCCTGCCAGCCGATGCCGCCCTGCATGATCCCGGGGATCTGCTGGAGCCTGCGCGGCAGGAGCTGGGCCAGAGCCGATAGCCCAGGGATTCGCCAGCCCCTGAACCGGACCGGGTAGAAGAGCATCCAGATCCCGGTCCAGTTCGTCAGGTAGCCGATCACGCCGGTGAACAGCGGGATCGTGAGCGCCGCCAGCAGGTGCGAGTCCATCGGGGGGCTAGGTGACGAGCCTGAAGGTGTCGTCGAACCGCTTCAGCAGCTCGAGCAACGGTTCGACGTCGGGCATCCCGCCGTCGTCCGGCATGACCCCGTCGATCTCGCGGAAGAAGTCCTCGGTCCGCCCCCGCGGCGTAGTGACCCACCTGACCCGGGCCGGCGCGCCACCTGCGTTCCACATCTGGTGTGCGGTCTCGCGGGGGATGTCCAGCTCGTCGCCGGCCTCCAGCACCCGCTCCTCGCCGCCGACCACGACCTGCATCGAGCCCGCAAGCACCTCGAAGTGCTCGTCCTGGGCGGGGTGCAGATGGCTTGGCGGCGCGCTGCCGCCCGGGTCGTAGGTCGCCTCGACCTCCAGCGCCTCGTCGTCCGAGGCGCGGATCTCGAGGGTCGAGTTGGGCGAAAGCCGCAGCACCTCCGGGGTCACGTGGCAGACGCTACCGCGGAATAGGCTTCGGGCATGCCAGTAGTCCGCGAGGCGGTGCTCGACCTGTTCCGCGAGCGGGGGATGACGACGATCTTCGGCAACCCCGGCTCGACCGAGCTCCCGATGCTCGCGGACCTGCCCGCCGACTTCCGCTACGTCCTGGGACTTCAGGAGGCGGTGGCCGTAGGGATGGCCGACGGTTTCGCGCAGGCCAGCGGTAGCACCGCCCACGTCAACCTGCACACGGCGCCGGGCGTCGGGAACGGGATGGGCGCGATCTTCAACGCGCAGGCCAACCACAGCCCGCTTCTGGTGACCGCGGGCCAACAGGCACGCGGCCTGATGACGCTGCAGGCCAACCTCACCAACCGCGACGCGACGCGGATGCCCCACCCTCTCGTGAAGTGGAGCTACGAGCCGCCGCGCGCCGAGGACGTGCCGCACGCGCTGGCGCGCGGCGCGCACCTGGCCGGCCTGGCGCCGAAAGGGCCGGTGTTCGTGTCGATTCCGATGGACGACTGGGACGCTGAGGCCGACGCGGAGGCGATCCCGCACCAGATCGGCCGCTCGGTCACCGGTCCGGGGGCCGCCGACCCCGAGGCCGTGCGCGATCTAGCGAGCCGGCTGGAGTCGGCCACGAGCCCGCTGCTGGTCGTCGGGCCCGACGTCGATGCCTCCGGCGCCTGGGACGCAGCGGTCACGCTGGCCGAGCGCCAGCGGCTTCCGGTCTGGGCCACGCCCGCTCCGGGCGGCGGGCGGATTGGCTTCCCCGAGGGCCACCCGGCGTTCCAGGGGGTCCTGCCACCGGCCATCGGCCCCCTGAGCGAGCTGCTGGCCGGCCACGACCTGATCCTCGTTTTGGGCTCGTCGGTCTTTCCGTACTACCCGAACATCCCCGGGCCGCTGCTTGCCGCAGGGCGCCCGGCTGGTGGCCATCACCAGCGACCCGGACGAGGCGGCGCGCGCGCCGATGGGCGACGCCATCGTCGCCGACGTCGCGCTCGCCGTGGACGCGCTGCTGGCCGAGCTGGGCGACTCAAACCGGCCATCGCCACCGGAGCGCCCGGCGGCCGGGGACGTCGAGGAGACGGACCCCCTCAGCCCCACGAGCGTCCACGCCGTCCTGGCCGACGTCTTCCCCGGGGATGGCATCGTCGTGCTCGAGTCGCCCTCCAGCACCCTCGCGCTGCGAAACCAGCTGCGCCTGTCCTTCCCGGGCAGCTACTACTTCGGCGCCGGCGGGGGCCTGGGCTTCGGACTGGCCGCGGCACTCGGGGTGCAGCTCGCCCAGCCGAGCCGCCAAGTGGTCTGCGTCCTCGGGGAGGGCTCCGCCCAGTACGCGATCCAGGGCCTGTGGACGGCTGCGGCGTACGTGGTGCCGGTCAAGTTCCTGGTCCTGCGAAACGACGAGTACGCGATCCTCAAGTGGTTCGCCGGCCTCGAGTCCGTCACCGGCGCTCCGGCGCTTGATCTTCCGGGCGTGGAGTGTGCGGCGCTCGCCGAGTCCTACGGAGTTCCGGCGGTCAGGGTGCGGGGCCGCGACGAGCTGCACGCCGCCCTCTCCGAGGCGATCGCCGCCGAGGGGCCGCGCCTGGTCGAGGTTGCGGTCGCGCCGGGCATGGCGCTCGCCTGAGCCATGGCCGTCGCCCGGGCCGACGCCAGGCGGATCGGCCGGCCCGAGGGCGGACCCGCGCCCGATCGCGCCCCCGACTGGGTGGCCGCCGGGACCCCGCAGCCCCTTCGCGGCGAACTGATCGACGCGCTCGGGCCGGACAGGGTGCTGACCCGGGCGAGCGACCTCGTCCGCTACGCCTCCGATGCCAGCCCCTACCGCTACCTCCCCAAGGCGGTGGTCCTCGCCCACGACTCCACGGACGTCACGGCGGCGTTTGCGCTTGGCCGGCGGCTGGGCGTGGGCGTGACGCTCCGGGCCGGCGGCACCAGCCTGAACGGCCAGGCCCAGAGCGACGGCATCCTCGTGGACGTGCGCCGCCACTGGGCCGGGGTCACCGTCGAGAACGGCGGCGGCCGCTGCCGCGTGCGGCCCGGGACCGTGCTGGGCCACGCCAACCGCGTGCTCGCCCCCTATGGGCGCAAGCTGGGGCCCGACCCGGCCTCGACCGAGGCCGCCACCGTGGGCGGCGTCATCGCCAACAACTCGGGCGGCATGCGCTGCGGCGTCGTACGCGACTCCTACTCCACCGTCAGGGAGCTGAAGCTGGTGCTGGCCTCGGGCTCGGCGATCGACACCGCGGCCCCGGGCGCCGAGCAGCGGTTCGCGAGCCTCGAGCCGGGGCTGGCCGAGGGCCTCGCCGAGATCCGCGACGAGCTTCGCGCCGACGCCGAGCTGAGCGAGCGGGTGCGGCGCAAGTTCGAGATCAAGAACACCATGGGGTACCGGCTGTGCGCCTTCCTCGACGCCGAGGAGCCGCTGGAGATCTTCCGGCGCCTGGTGATCGGCTCGGAGGGCACCCTGGCGTTCGTCGCCGAGGCGGTGTTCGAGACCGTCCCGGTCCCCCGCGAGACCACGGTGTCCTGGCTTCACTTCGCGAGCATCGACGAGGCGGTGGCCCCCGTCGGCGACCTGGTGGCCGCCGGTGCCAGCGCGGTGGAGCTGATGGTCGCCCCTGCACTGATGGTCGCCTCCTACAACATCCCCGGCGCCCCGGAGCACTGGCGTGAGCTGCCGGGTGAATCCGCCGCCCTGCTCGTCGAGTTCGGTGGCGAGGACGGGGGCGAATTGGACGACGCCGAGGCTCGGGCCGCCGGCGTCCTGAGCGACCGCGAGCTGCTGCGCCCGAGCGCCTTCACCAGGGATCCGGAGGAGACCGAGGTCGCCTGGCGGGTCCGAGAGGGCATGTTCGGGCTGATCGGGAAGCTCCGGGGGGCGGGGACGGCGCTGATCACCGAGGACGTCTGCGTCGACCCCGCTCGAATCGCCGATTGCGCCGCCGACGTGCAGGCGCTGCTGGGCGAGCACGGCTTTCTGACCGGGGTCGCGGGCCATGCCTCGGCGGGGAACCTCCATTTCACGCTGACCCCGGACCTGGCCCTCGAGGCCGACCGGGACCGCTACGAGGCGTTCATGTCCTCACTGGCCGAGCTGATCGTGGGCAAGTACGACGGCTCGCTGAAGGCCGAGCACGGGACCGGGCTCAACATGGCTCCGTACCTGGAGCGCGAGTGGGGTCCCAAGGCGACGGACATGATGTGGAGGGTCAAGCGCCTCGCCGACCGGGACGGCGTCCTGGGGCCCGGCGTGATCCTCAACCGCGACCCGGGCGTCCACCTGCGCAACATGCAGTCGACGCCGCCGATCGAGGAGGAGGCGACGACCTGCGTCGAGTGCGGGATGTGCGAGCCGGTCTGCCCGTCGCGAAACGTCACGACGACCCCGCGCCAGCGAATCCTCCTGCGGCGCGAGATGGCCCGCCAGCCTGAGGGCTCGCCGGTCCTTGACGCGCTCCTCGACGAGTTCGAGCGCGACGGGATCCAGACCTGCGCCGCGGACGGCAGCTGCAAGCCCGCCTGCCCGCTGGCGATCGACACCGGCGCCCTGGTCAAGCGCTTCCGGCACATGGAGCGCACCGATCGAGGCGAGCAGCTCGCCAAGCGGGCGGCGGTCGAGTGGGCCGGCATCGAGCGTGCCGCCCGCCTGGGGCTTGCGGCCGGCGCCGCGGCCTCGCGGGTGGCAGGCGCCCGCTCGGTCGACGGCGCCGCCCGGCTGGCGCGGCGAGCCGTGGGCGCCGACCTGATCCCACGCTGGCCGCCGAACATGCCTCCGCCCGCGCCGACCTCGCTCCCCTCCACCGCGCGCGAGGGTGCTGCCGCCGTCTACATGCCCGCCTGCATCAACCGCATCTTCGGCAATCCACGCGGCGCCCCGGCCGGGCCCACGCTCCCCGAGGCGATGGTGGCGCTGTCCGAGCGCGCCGGCCTTCCCCTGTGGATCCCCGGCGACGTCGCGGGAAACTGCTGCGCGACGCCGTGGAGCTCGAAGGGATACCACGCCGGCCACGAGCTGATGGCGCGCCGGGTCGCCGAGTCGCTCTGGCGCTGGAGCGACGGCGGGGAGCTGCCGGTCGTCCTCGACGCCAGCTCGTGCACGCTTGGACTGACGAAGGAGGTGGGCGAAGCGCTTGGCGAAGCTGAGCGCAAGCGGTTCGCGAGCGTTCGGGTGTTGGACTCGATCGAGTGGGCGCACGAGCACCTGCTGCCGGCGCTCGAGATCGGCGACCGGCTGGGGTCGGTCGCCGTTCACCCGACGTGCTCGGTCGAGCAGCTCGGCCTGCGGCGGATGCTCGAGGCGGTGGCCGGTGCGATGGCCGGCGAGGTCGTGGTACCCGCCGCGGCCTCCTGCTGCGGCATGGCCGGGGATCGCGGGCTCCTTCACCCCGAGCTGCCGGCGTCGGCGCTGCGCGACGAGGCGGCCGAGCTCGAGGGGCGCGCGCTGGACGCGTGCCTGTGCTCCAACCGGACCTGTGAGCTCGGCCTCCAGCAGGAGACTGGCCGCCCGTTCGAGTCGTTCGCGCTGGTGCTCGAGCGACTGACGCGCTAGCTCGCGCGAAGCAACACGCCGTTTCGGCTGGGATCCGCGAACGCCAGGCCTCCGTCCTCCTCGGAGACGGCGACCCCGGCCTCCCCCAGCCTGCGGGCGGCGACCTGCACCTCGCCGGAGTCCGGAACCAGCACCTCGAACCGATCCAGCCCGAGCCCCGCGGTGGGCGGCGGCGGCGCGCCCTCGCCCGCCCAGGTGTTCAGGCCCAGGTGATGGTGGTAGCCGCCGGCCGACACGAAGAGCGCCCCGGGGTAGCCGCGCACCGTCGGCGCGAAGCCCAGGAGCCCCGAGTAGAAGCTCTCCGAGGCCGAGATGTCGGCCACGTTCAGGTGCACGTGGCCGATCGTCGTTCCCGGCGCCATCGGGCCGGCGTCACCGGCCTCGGCGGCGATCGAGGCAAGGTCCAACGGCAGCGTGTCCATCTGCAGCTCGCCGTTCGCCACGGGCCACTCCTCGCGCGGGCGGTCGCGATAGATCTCGATCCCGTTGCCCTCGGGATCGCTCGTGTAGAGCGCCTCGCTGACGAGATGATCGGAGGCTCCGCTGAGCGCCCACGCCGCCTCGGCGATCCGGCGGAGCGCGGCGCCAAGGCGGGGGCGGTCCGGCACGAGGATCGCCAGGTGAAACAGGCCGGTCGTCCCGCGCGGGCGCTCCTCGGCCCCAGGCGCCGCGACGAGCTCGACCAGCGGCGCGTCGCCGGCGCCGAGGCGCACGAGCGAATCCGACGCGTCGAGCGTCGTCAGGCCAATCGCCCGCTCGTAGAAGGCCTGGGTCCGAGCGAGGTCCCTGACCCGTAGGCGAACTGGGCCCATGCGGGTTCGCGGGTCGAGCTCAGGCGTGGTCATGCCTGACGAGGATAGGACTCGCAGGCACGACACCAACATGCGGGCTTAACGAGAAATCCCTTGCGCCGGAATGGTCTGCCCGCGTAACCTTTCGCACCAGGAACGGTTTTTTAAGGAGAGAGACGGGATGCCGACAGCGACCAAAGCACCCCCTGCACGGGTTTCGCTGGCGCCCCTGCCCAGTCTGGAGGATGCTGATCTGGTGCGGCGCGCGAGGGATGGTGACGAGCGCGCGTTCGAGGAGATCGTGCGCCGTTATCGCGCCCCGCTGATCCGCTACAGCGCCCGCCACGTCGGGCGCGACCACGCCGAGGACGTGACGCAGCACGCTCTCGCCAGCGCCGCCGCGCACCTTCGCGACGACCCCCGCCCGATCCACCTGCGGGCCTGGCTCTACCGCGTGGCGCACAACGCCGCGATCAACATGAGCGCACGCAAGGACTTCCGCCACGAGGAGCTGAGCCTCGAGATCGACGGCGTGCCGCAGCCCCCCGAGCTTGCTGCGCAGCGCAGCGAGGTCCGTGAGGTCGTCTCCGAACTCGACCGGCTTCCCGATCGTCAGCGCACGGCGCTCCTGCTCAGCGTCTTCGAGGGGCTGGGCTACGACGAGATCGCCTCCCGCCTGGATACCTCGCCCAACTCGGTCCGCGCCCTGCTGTCGCGGGCCCGGGGCCACCTCCGCAAGGCCGCGGCGGCGATCGCGCCGCTGCCGCTGCTGCAGTCGCTGATGAAGAAGATCTCCACGGTCGCCGGCGCGTCCGGTGGCAGCCAGGGCACGCTGGTCGCGGGGGGCAGCGTCGTGCAGGCCAAGCTGGTCGCCGTGGCGGCAACGACCGTCGTCGCGGGCGCCGCGACGGCGGAGCGCGCGGCTTCGGACAACTCTCCCGGCGACGGGGCCGGGGCCGTGGCGATCGTCCAAGACGCGCCGCCGCTTCCGCCCGGCGCAGTGCCCTTGGACGTTGGCTCGATGCTCCCGCACATCGCGGCATCGCAGCCCGCGATGGACCGCAATGTCGCTCCGCCTGCCGATGAGGCGCCCGTCTCCGAACCGCCGCCAGCCGAGCCCGCCCCGACCGAGCCCGCGCCCGAGGAGCCACCGCCGGCCCCAGAGCCCGCGCCACCGCCGGCCTCGGAGCCCGCGCCCGAGGAGCCCGTGGCCGAATCCCCGAAGGATGAGGACGTCGAGGAGGACATCTTCGAGACGCCTCCCCCGCCCGGCAACACGCCGCCCGGTCCCGACGGCGACCCGCCGCCCGACGGATACACGCAGGCCCCCTAAGCGGCCATGTCGCGCCCGGCCGCCCCGCAGCGGCCGGCCACCGCCAAAACCAGCGTGCGTCTCGGCGCCTCGCCGGTTCTTATACGCAGTGGGGTTGCCGACCACCCGGCTGGGGACGGGCGGCGGCCGGGCCCGGTCGAGGGGACCGCACCGCAGGGGGGTGCGAGCCGGCCGGCCCGGCCGCCAGGCCGGCTGTGCGGCCCTGCGCCTAAGGGCATACGATTGCGCCGCTGCCGTCCCCGAGAGCCAGAGAGGTCTCTACGTTGTCCCAATTCCGCCTTCCCCTCCTGCTGATCCTGGCCCTCGCCGCCCTCGCCGCCGGCTGCGGTGACGACGATGACTCCTCCTCGTCGGCGGAGGGCACGACGGACACCGTGTCGCTGGACGACTGCACGCCCGACCAGCTCGAGACGCTCGCCGACTCGACGCTCACGATCGCAACCGACAGTCCCGCCTTCCCGCCGTACTTCGAGGACGACGACCCGACCAACGGCGAGGGCTTCGAGAGCGCCGCCGCCTACGCGATCGCGGACACGCTGGGCTACTCCGAGTCCGACGTGAAGTGGGTGGTAGAGCCGTTCAACTCGTCCTACGCCCCCGGCCCGAAGGACTTCGACTTCGACGTCAACCAGATCTCGATCACGGCGAAGCGCGCCGAGCAGGTGGACTTCTCGACCCCGTACTACACGGCCAAACAGGCCGTGGTGGCGCTGAAGGACTCCGACGCGGCCTCCGCGACCTCCCTGGCCGACCTCGCCGACGCGTCGATCGGCGTGCAGATCGGCACCACCAGCCTCGAGGCCGTCGAGGCATCGATCCAGCCCACCGAGGAGCCACAGGTCTTCGACACGTCGAACGACGTCGTCACCGCCCTCAAGCAGGGGCAGGTGGATGCGGTGGTCGTCGACGTGCCGACGGCGTTCTTCCTCACGGCCGTCCAGGTGCCCGAGGCGACGACCGTCGGCCAGTTCGAGGCGCCGGGCGGCGACGAGTGGGGCGCGCTGCTGGAGAAAGACTCGCCGCTGACCGACTGCGTCTCGGCCGCGATCACCGAGCTCTCCGACTCCGGCGAGCTGGCCGAGATCGAGCAGAAGTGGATCGCGGACAAGACCGACGCGCCGGTCATCGAGTAGCCGGGGCGCCGCCCCGGCGGCCTCCCGCCGCATGAGCGACCGCCGCGCCGAGCGCGAGGCGGCCAAGCGCCGCCGGGACCGCCGGGGCCTCACGATCGCGGCGGTCTCGACCATCGTCGTCCTCGGGGGGATGGCGATACTGATCGTGACCAGTCCCGGCTGGCCGCTGGTCCGCGACTCGTTCTTCAACCCGGAGGATTTCGCCGACGCGTTCCCGGACATCCTCGAGGCGTTCTGGCTGGACGTCCGGGTCTTCCTGATCGTCGAGGTCTGTGTCCTGATCCTCGGTCTGGCGGTGGCGCTGCTTCGCCTGGCCCGCGCGCCTGCGATGTTCCCGCTGCGGCTCCTGGCGACCGTTTTCACGGACGTCTTCCGAGGGATCCCCACGATCCTCCTCGTCTACCTGATCGGCTTTGGCGTGCCGGCGCTCGCGGTCGCCTCGGAGGACGGCGAGACGCCGCTGGGCTGGCTGCCGACCGAGCCGGTAATCCTGGGCGGGTTCGCGCTGACGCTCTCCTACAGCGCCTACGTCGCCGAGGTCTACCGCGCGGGGATCAACTCGGTGCACCGGGGCCAGCGCGACGCGGCGCTGTCGGTCGGCCTGACCGAGGCCCAAGCCCTGCGCCACGTGATCGTCCCGCAGGCAGTCCGCAACGTCGGCCCGCCGCTGCTCAACGACTTCATCGCCCTCCAGAAGGACGTCGCCCTGATCGCGATCATCGGCGTCACGGGCGAGGCGTTTCGCCAGGCGCAGATCATCACCGCCTCGACCTTCAACTACACGCCGCTCGTGGCCGCCGCCCTGCTCTACCTGTGCATCACGATCCCGATGGCGCGCCTGCTGGACCGCTGGGAGCGGAGGAGGGACGCCCGGTGAGCAAGGCCGTCCTGGAGCTGACCGGCGTGACCAAGTCCTTCGGGGAGCGTGAGGTTCTGCATGGGGTCGACCTCGCTGTCGCCGAGCATCAGGCCGTCGCGCTGATCGGCGCCTCGGGGTCGGGAAAGTCGACGATCCTGCGCTGCATCGACCTGCTGGAGGAGATCGACGACGGAGACATCTTCCTCGACGGCGAGGTGATCACCGACCCCGCGGTCGACGCGGTCGACGTCCGGCGCAGGCTCGGGGTGGTGTTCCAGGCCTACAACCTCTTTCCGCATCTGAGCGTGCTCGAGAATGTGATCCTCGGGATCACGCGCGCCCAGGGAACGCCTCGCGACGAAGCGGAATCGGTGGCCGTCGAGCTCCTGCGCCGCTTTGGCCTGGCGGGACGCGAGCGCGACGCCCCGGACCGCCTCTCCGGCGGCCAACAGCAACGGGTGGCGATCGCGCGCGCCTTCGCCGCGAGGCCGCGGGCGATGCTCCTGGACGAGGTGACCAGCGCCCTCGACCCCGAGCTGGTCGGCGAGGTGCTGGAAGCCGTGCGCGACCTGAAGGCCGAGGGCGTGACGATGCTGATCGCCACCCACGAGATGGGCTTCGCGCGCGAGGTCGCCGACACCGTCGGCTTCCTGCACGAGGGCAGGCTGCTCGAGGTGGGCTCGCCGGAGCAGGTGCTCACGGAGCCCGCTCAGCAGGAGACGCAGCGCTTCCTGCGACGCCTGCTCAAGGCGGGCCGCGCCTAGCCTGCCGGCGGCTGCTCGTAGCGCCCGGCCGGGATCCACCCGAAGGCGCGTACGCCCCGGTAGTAGGCGCGGGCCCACCCCAGGCAGCGGATCACCTGCTCCCCAGGCCGCGCCAGGCAGCTCTCGCGCATGTCGGCCAGGAAGCGCTCGTCGACGCTTCGCCGCAGCCCGTCCAGGGTGCCAAGCGGACCGTAGTTGCGATAGCCGAAGTCATGGCGAAGGCAGGCCTCGGTGAAGTCGTAGGTCGGGCCCGAGCTGCCCAGCACCGGGGCGGTGCAGAGGTCGGTCGAGAAGTCCAGCCGCGGGTCGCTCTCGGCCGAGTCGCGGTAGGCGAGGAACTCATCCAGTTCGACCGCCATCAGGCGGTCGACGACAGCCGGAAGAGGTTCGCGGTCCTTGGCTGCCGGCGCCGCCGACGCCTCGGGCCGGGGAAGGATCGCGGCGGCGATCGCCCGAGGGAGGCCGGCGGCGCGGACATCGGCGGCAACTAGTGCGGCGGCCAAGAGCAAGGCCACCAGGGCGATGAGCCCAACCAGCTCCACGCTCGCCTGTCCTCGCTGGGTACGCGCTTCCACGCACCCGAGAGGGACACAGAGGCCAGCTCTCACCCCCTACAATCGAGGGCACATAAGGGGGCGCCTAGATTCGACGTGAAGCTGGACAGTCCCGATGTTGCGAGTCGAGGACCCGGGTTGGCCTCGTAAAAAAACCCCGGACAACCATAAGTGCGAACTCTGATCATGAGTTCGCCCTCGCTGCCTAGGCAGTAGAGGGTAGTCGCGCCGGATGGCCCACGATCCGGGTCGCGGCTTAAACAGTGGGCTCACCCCGAAGGTAGGACCCTCGACCCAAGGGGGACATTTTCAGGAGGGTGTGGCGTCCGGGCACGTGCCCCTCGGATCGACCGAACCGGACGCCGAGATCAGACTCCGAGGGAACGCTCGTAGTACGCATCGAGACAGGTTTCGCGGACGCCGGTGCGACTCCGGCCGCCTCCACTTTCAGGATCGACACCGACTGCCCCGCAGGCGGAGTCGAGCGCTACTCCCCCAGCCCGGCGGCTTCGAGGGCGTCGGCCCGATCCGCGTACTCGTCCGAACGGGCGACTTTGCCGTTGCGCAGGCTGTAGACCAGGTAGAACCGGGTTTCGACCTCGATTCCGCTTCCCCGGCCTCGCCCGCGATGATGGACGGCAACGAGCACACTGTCTCCGGCGTCGATGAACTCCTCAGGCGTCACTTCGAGTTCGTCCCACGCGCCCTTCCAATGCTCGATGTTGTCCCGAATCGCATCCAGGCCGTGCGACGGTCCCTCCTCGGTCGGGTTGATCACGACATGAGGATCAAAGATCGCCTCCGCCTCGGCACGGTCGCCGACCCCGTAGATCTCGTAGGCGAAGGCTCGCCGCACGATCTCGACGTTCTCCTCCGACATCGCGCATGCAGTATCTCGCGACCGAGCGAAAGCGCTGCTTCCCGAGCAGAGCGGACTTCCCCGCGCCACGGCTGGCCTTGGCCAGATCGCCACCGTGTGCGCGTTTGGTGGATACTCAACTCGATGATTTCCACCGTGGCCGTTGGAACCGACGGATCGGAAACGGCAGACGAGGCCGTCAGGCAGGCAGCCGAAATCGCGCGACGCTTTGGGGCCAAGCTGGTGCTCCTCAGCGCCTTCGAGCGCTCGAAGGGCTCGTCCGCAGCCAGGTCCCGGAACATCGAGCTGCAGTGGGCCTCGAACACCTCGGCCAGAGTGAGATCGATCCTCGAGCGGATCGAGGGGGACCTCGGCAAGGAAGGAATTGACTGCGAGACCCGTGCCGACGAAGGCGATCCGGGCGAGGTACTCGTCCGGTTGGCCGAGGAATGCGAGGCCGATCTGCTGGTGATCGGCAACAAAGGGATGAAGCGCCGGGTGCTAGGCAGTGTGCCGAACACGGTTACGCACAACGCCGGCTGCTCGGTTCTGGTCGTCAAGACCACGTAGCACCTGAGCCCCGCCCCCGGCCCGCCGGGGTATAGGGTTCCCCGCTTCGTGGGACTGCTATTCCTCAATGCGACCGGGCCGAAGGGCGAGGAGTTGGCCATGCAGGCGGGCAAGGTGACCGAGATCGCCGTCGGCTGGGACTCCGAGTTCAATTCGGCGACGTTCGACTCGGACAGCTACGACGAGGCCGAGCTGCAGGGGATCGTCTTCGATGCGCTCGGGGGAATCGACTCCGACTGGCGCTCCCACCTCGAGCTGGCCGAGTAGCCGCCTTCCCAACGGTTATCTGACGCCGAGCCTCACGGGACCGTTCCCGCTGAAGCTACATTTAGTGAAGCATTGGAGAATGGAGAACGTTCCATGACCGATAGCCGAGCCACCTCCTGGCCCCCCGAGCCCCCACCCGAGCGGGAGTACGAGCCGATCCAGCCTGGGTCGGGACGGGGCAGCGACTGGCGCGAACGCGGCAAGCGGCTGTTCGGCCCGATCGCCGCCGGGGCGGTCCTGCTGATCACGAAGGGCAAGGCCATCCTGCTGCTGCTGCCGAAGCTGAAGATCCTCACGACTTCGGCGACGATGCTCGTCTCGATCGCCGCCTACGCGCTGATCTGGCCGTGGACCTTCGCGCTGGGCTTCGTCCTGCTGCTCCTTCTCCACGAGCTGGGCCACGTGATCCAGCTCCGTCGCGAGGGGGTCGAGGCCTCGGCGCCGATGTTCATCCCGTTCCTCGGCGCCGTCGTCGCGGCGAAGTCGATGGGCGACGATGCCGCTGCCGAGGCCCGCGTGGGCCTGGCCGGGCCGATCCTGGGCTCGATCGCGACGCTCGTGCCGCTCGCCGTCTGGCTGATCACCGACGAGCCGTTCTGGCAGGCCCTCGCCTACATCGGCTTCTTCATCAACCTGATCAACCTCCTGCCCGTCCTGCCGCTGGACGGAGGCCGCGCCATGGCGGCGCTCTCGCCCTGGGTCTGGTTCGTCGGGTTCGCCGCGCTGATCGGTCTGACGTTCGCCTTCCCGAACCCGATCATGATCCTGGTGCTTATCCTCGGCGGGATCGAGAGCTGGCGCCGCTGGAAGCAGCGCAACACGCCTGAGTCGCGGGCCTATCACGCGATCCCGGGCCGCACCCGCGCGCTGGTCGCGGTCACCTACCTGCTGCTTGCGGCGCTCCTGGCGTTCGGGATGACCGAGACGTTCCTCGAGCGCGACTTCTCCGACGTCTGACCTTTGCGAAGCTTCCGGGGGTGAGCGCCCTGGAGTTCGACGTCATCGTTGTGGGAGCGGGCTCGTCCGGCGAGGTCTGCGCCGGGCGCATCGCCGAGGGCGGGCTGAAGGTGGCGATCGTCGAGGGCCACCTGATCGGGGGCGAGTGCTCGTATTACGCGTGCATGCCGTCGAAGGCCCTGCTGCGCCCGGCGCAGGCGCTGGCCGAGGCGCGCCGGGTACCGGGCGCGGCGGAGGCGGTGCGCGGCGACCTGGACGCCGCGGCCGTCCTGACCCGCCGCGACCAGGTGATCAAGGACCGTGACGACTCGGGCCAGCTGCCCTGGCTGGAGAAGCGGGGCATCGAGCTGTTCCGTGGCGAGGGACGGCTGGACGGCGACCGCCGCGTCTGGGCCGGGGACGCCGAGCTCGTCGCCAGCCAGGCGGTGGTGATCGCCACCGGCACAACGGCCGTGGTGCCGCCGATCGACGGCCTCGCCGAGCTCGCCCCCTGGACCAACCGCGAGGCCACGACCGCGGCCGAGGTCCCCGGCCGGCTCCTCGTGCTGGGCGGCGGGCCGGTGGGATGCGAGCTGGCCCAGGCCTACGCGACCCTTGGATCCAGCGTCGCCCTGGTGGAGTCCGAGGACCGGCTGATCCCGAGCCTCGAGGAGTTCGCGAGCGACGAGGTCGCCGCCGGCCTCGAGGAGACCGGGGTCGAGCTGAAGCTTGGAGTGAAGGCGGACGCGGTCTCGGGCGACAAGGTCGCCCGAGTGGCGCTCTCGGACGGCTCGGCGATCGAGGGCGACACCGTGCTGGTGGCCATCGGCCGGCGCGCGCGGACCGAGGGCATCGGCCTCGAGACCGTGGGCGTCGAGGCAGGCGGCTACCTGGAGGTCGACGACGGCATGCGGGTCGGCGACAGCGACTGGCTGTACGCGGTCGGCGACGTCAACGGCCGTGCACTGCTGACGCACATGGGCAAGTACCAGGCGCGGATCTGTGCCGACAACGTCCTCGGCAAGGACGCCGTCGCCTCGGAGGACCGCGAGGGAGTGCCGCAGGTGGTGTTCACCGACCCGCAGGTCGCCGCGGTGGGACACACGCTCGCCTCGGCGCGCGACGCCGGGATCGAGGCGCGCGCAGTGGACCAGCAGACGTCGGGGACCGCCGGGGCGAGCTTTTATGGCCGCGACCGGCCCGGCACCACCCGCATCGTCGTCGACGAGGGCCGCCGGGTCCTGGTGGGCGCCACGTTCGTGGGGCCCGACGTGGCCGAGTGGCTCCACGCCGCCACGATCGCGATCGTCGGCGAGGTGCCGCTGGGCCGGCTGTGGCACGCGGTCGCCGCCTATCCCACGCGCAGCGAGATCTGGCTCAAGCTGCTGGAGGAGTACGGGCTGTAGCGCGGGGCCGCGCCTAGAGGGCGATGCGGCCCTTGAACTGCTCGCGGAAGTCCCGGGGGAACCCGGGGACCTGATCGAGCTCCTCGAGCGACCCGAAGCCGCCCGTGCGTTCACGGTGCGACAGGATGCGACCGGTCTGCGTGACCGAGAGGCCAAGCTCGCGGAGCTCCTCGTAGCTCGCGGTATTGAGGCTCACCGGCCCCCCGGCGCCTGATGACGCGGGTTGCGGCGGGTCCGGCCCGGGCGGCGGCGGCGGGCCGGGCGCGGGCGGGGGCTGTGGCGGCTCCGGCGCCGGCGTCGGGGCCGGAGGCTCGGGGGTCGGTGCGGGGGGCTCGGGCGCCGGCGGTGGGGGCGGCGGCGTGGGGTCTGGCATCGGCGGCGGCGGCGGTCCCGGGTCGGGCATGGGCGCCGGCGGTGGGCTGGGGTCGGGCGCCGGCCCGGGCGGGGGACCCGGGTCGGGAGCGGGCGGCGGCGGCGCGGCGTCGGGCACAGGCGGCGGTGCGGGCCCGCCGGCCGAGCTGACGGCCTGCCGGGCGCGGTCCTCGGCGGCCCCGGCGCGCCGTTCGGCCTCGGCGATCCGGTCGAGCACCTGCCGCAGCTCATCCTCGCGCTCGGTCTCCTTCGCCTTCAGCGACGAGAGGCGCTCCGCGCGCGCGGCACGCTCCTCGGCCTCGGCGGCTCGCGCCTCGACCTCCTCCAGGCGCAGCGCGGCCGCCTCGAGCGCCTGGGCAGTGCGCTCCTGGCTCTCCGCCAGCCTGCGCTCGGTTTCCTGCAGCTCGGTGGCCAGTTGCTCCTCCTGAGCGCGCTGCTCGGTAAGCCGGCTCTCGGCATCGCGGAACTCCGCCATCAGCGCCCCCTGCTCGGGCGTCGGGGCCTTTAGCCCGGACGGTTCGGGTGCACCCGAAACGTCGGCTGCGTCGGGCGCCGCTTCGGGCGCCGGGGGGGCTGCCTCCTCCTCCTCGTCGGCGATCAGGCGAACGCGCTCCTCGGCCGCCTGCTGGGTCTCCTCGACCTCGCGGATCCGGCGCTCCGCCTCCAGCCTGATGCGCTCCTCGTCGGCGGTGATGCGCTGCTCGTCGGTCAGGGCCGACTCGGCGGCGAGCTCCGGGGTGCTCGGGGTGCCGGCCGCGGGCGCGCCGGCGGCGCCCTCGCCCTGCTTCGCCTGCTTCTCGGCAGCGCGGGCTGCCTTCTTGGCCTCCCTCTCTTGCTGTCGCGCCTGATCCTGCTCCTGGCGCTGGGCAACGGCGCGCTGGCGCTCCTGGACCTTGGCGGCGCGCTTGGCGTCGCGCTCGGCCTTGCGCTGGTCACGTCGCGAGGGCTGCTGCTTCTTGGCCGCCTTCTCGGCCAGCTTCGCCTGCTTTGCGGCCGCCTTGGCCTGCTTGGCCTCGGCCGCCTTTCGCTTCTTCTCCTCCGCCTGCGCCTGCTTCAGCTCCGTCCTCTCGCGACGCTTGCGGGCGCGCTCGGACTCCGCGGGTGGGGCCGGCGCGGCTGGGGCCGGCGCGGCCCCGGCCTCGGCCTCGGCTGCAGGCGGGCCGACCGAATGGGTCGGCGGCTCCTGGTAAGCGGTGTTCGGCACCGGGGGGCGCTCCGGCGTCACCGCGTCGGGCGCGGCCGGCTCGGCCTGGGCGGGCGCGGGTGCCGCCGCAGCGGGGGGCGCCTGGGGCTGGGCCCCGGCGGGGGCGGCGGGCGGTGGCACCGGGGCCCCGGCCGGGATGGCCTGTGCGGGTGGCGTCGCGGGCGGCGTCGCCGTGGGCGGCTCGCCGGGTGGAGGCTGCACGGGCGCCTGCGGTGGCGGCGCGGCTGGCCCCGTCCCCGGGGGCGGCGGACCGGGCGGTGGCAGAGATCCGGCGGGCTCCGGGGCGGCCTCATCGGCGCCGGCGGGAGCCTGCGGCTGATCCTCCTCATCCTTCTTTCGCCTCAACCGGAAGGACTGGACCTTTTCTCCGTCGTTGCTTTTCCTCAACCTGAAAGAAGGCATCGCGTCAATGTTTTCACGTCGGTCGGAGGCGACGCGTGCCGATCCTCCGGACCGGAGCGCGCCCGACGGCGCTCACTCCTATCCGCCCCTTCAGGCTCCGCGGCGCCGGTCGCTCAGCTCCCGCTCGACCTCGCGACGCTGGTCGCGGTCGCGCAGCTCCCGCCGCTTGTCGCGCTGCTCCTTGCCTCGCGCCAGAGCGAGCTCGAGCTTCGCGTGGGGACCCTTGAAGTAGATCCGCAATGGCACCAGCGTCAGACCCCTCTGCTGCGTCTTGCCCAGCAGCCGCTCGATCTCGCGCCGGTGCAGCAGGAGCTTGCGCGGGCGCTCCGGCTCGTGGTTCTGCATCGAGGCCGGCTCGTACGGCGGGATGTATGCGCCCCGCAGCCAGACCTCGCCCCCGTCGACGGCGGCGTAGGCCTCGGCGATCTGCGCCTTGCCGTCGCGCAGCGACTTCACCTCACTGCCACGTAGCTCGAGCCCCGCCTCGAAGCGCTCGAGGATCTCGTACTTGTGCCGGGCCCGGCGGTTGCTCGCGACGTCCCCCGGATCGGTCTTGCGCTTCTTGCGCCTGGCCATCAGCGCCTCCTCCGCCCGCGGCCGCGGCCCTCGCGGGTCCCCTGTGCCTTGCGCCGGGTCTCGCGCGGCCGGCGCGTCGCCGGGCGCTGCCGGGGCTTCGACTGCCCGGCGGCGGCCTCGATCGCCGGCTCCAGGTCGACCCGTCCCCGCGGACGCTCGATCCCGGTCACGGCGACGGTCACCGCATCGCCCATCCGCACGACGTGCCCGTGGCGGCGGCCGACGAGGGCGGTCTCGGTCTCGTTGAGGTCGTAGTAGTCCCCCTGGAGCAAGCGCGCGGGAAGGAAGCCCTCGTAGATGTCCGCGAGCTCGCCGCCGAAGCGCACGAACGCGCCGCCGCCGACCAGTCCCGAGACCTCGCCCGTCAAACCGCGCGTCCCAGCCACGGCTGAACAGCTCGCGCTCGAGCAGGAACGCGCCGCAGATGCGGTCTGCCAGGCGCTCGAGTCGCATCGCCTCGCGCTCCTGCTCTGAACAGTGCCAGCCTGCGTCCTCGACGTGGCCGCGATCCGGCAGGGCCTCGCCCGCCCCGAGCTCCGCCAGCAGCGCCCGATGCGCGATCAGATCGGGATAGCGGCGGATCGGCGAAGTGAAGTGCGAGTAGGCGCCGCTGCCGAGCCCGGCGTGCCCGATGTTCCGGTGGCTGTAGACGGCCTGTTTCAGCGAGCGGAGGATGAGCGATGTATACGCCGCCGCACCATGGCCGCGGCGGGCGGCCTCCTTCGCGGCCAGCCGGCTCGCCTTCGCGACCATCTCGCCGGCCTCCTGAGGCTGCAGGTTCTTGGGCAGGGCCGGGGTCGGGACGTCGAGCGCGGCCAGCTGGTCGAACAGCTGGGCCACCCGCTCGGGGTCGGGAGCCTCGTGGACGCGATAGAGGGTGGGCGCCCGCCGTGCCTCTAGGAGCTGGGCGACCTGCTCGTTGGTGAGGATCATCAGGTGCTCGATCAGCCGGTGGGACTCGGTCTGCTCGCTTGCCCGGGCCGCGCTCACCGTCGCCTCGCATCGTCGAACTGAAGTCGGGCTCGGCGCTCGTGATCTCCAGCGAGTCGCCCCCGGCGCCGGGCAGTCAGCGCCGCGGCGGCGGCGCGGGCGTGCGAGAGCGGGTCCGCGACGACGCCCGGCGGCTCGCGCGCGGCCGGCGAAGACCTCGTCCAGCTGGTCGTAGTCGAGCCGCGCGTCCGACCGGATCCGGCTGCGGTAGAAGCTGGCGCCGCTGCGGCTCGCCCTGGGCGTCGACGAGCGCACCTCCATCGTCACCGCCAGGCGCTCGACGCCGGGGGCCAGGCTGCAGGCCTCGCCGGAGAGCGCCAGCGGCAGCATCGGCTCGACCGTTCCCGGCACGTACACGCTCGTCGCCCGCGCGTAGGCCTCGTCCTCGAGGCCCGACCCGGGGCGGACGTGCGCGGCGACGTCGGCGATGTGGATCCACAGACGCCAGCCGTCGCCCTCCGGCTGGGCGGAGACGGCGTCGTCGAAGTCCCGGGCGGTGGCGGGGTCGACCGTGAAGGTGTCGAGCGCGGTCAGGTCCCGGCGCTCGCCGTGGCCCGAGCCAGCCACGCGCGGCGGCCTGCGTCGCCTCCTGCTGACGACCTCGTCGGGGAAGCCGCGCTCGTGGCCCCCCTCCCAGAGCAGCGCGGCGACCACGTCGGCCGCCCGCTTCGGCGAGCCGAGCTCCTTGACCACCCGCGCGCCCTTGGCTCCGCGCTCGGCGAGCACCATGGCGCCGGTGGCGCGTGTCGCCCGTCAGCGGCACCTGGGGCCCGGGCTCGAAGATCGGCTCCGCCACGCGGAACCGTGCCGCGCTTTGCGACCACGCCGACGAAGCGCTCGCCTGCGACGGAGCGGGCCATCAGCTTCGAGCAGCAGCGACTCGAGCTGGTCGAGCCCGGCGTCGCGGCCCTCGTCGGGCTGCGTCTCGGGATCGTCCTTCGCTTCGACGTCGGGCTGCACGCCGCTGCCGGCCAGCGACTCGCCCTCCGAGGTCACGTACTCGCCGATCGTCAGGTCCAGGGCCCCGCCCGCCTCGAGCGGCAGGATCTCCTGGACCGTGTTCTTGCCGTAGGTCCGTGTCCCGACCAGGGTCGCGAGCCCGTAGTCCTGGAGCGCCGCCGCCAGGATCTCCGCCGCCGACGCCGTGTCGCGGTTGATCAGGACGACGGTTGGGCGCGGCTCGAGCGCCTCGCCCGCCGCCTGGAAGTCCTGGTCGCCCGAGGCCCGAGCCGAGGTTGACACCACGACCCCGTCCTCGACGAAGGTCCCGGCGGACAGGACCGCCTCGTTCAACAGGCCCCCTCCGTTGCCGCGCAGATCGAGCAGCAGCGCCTCGGCGCCCTCCCGGTACAGGCGCTCGATCTCGGCGCGGAGCTCGCCGTGCGCGCCCTCCGAGAAGGTGGCGAAGCGAACGTAGGCGACCTTGCGCTCGCCGTCCGGCGTCTGCACTCGCATGAGCTCGCCGTCCACCGCCGGCACCCGCACCTCGGCGCGCTCGACTACCTCGTCGCGCGGCTCGCCGCCATCGGCGGGAACGACGCGTAGCTCCACCTCGGTCCCCGGCGGGCCCTTGATCTGCGCCGAGGCGACGTCCGCGGGGGTGCCGGCGATCGACTTGCCGTCGACGGCGACGATCAGGTCGCCCTCGCTCGATCCCCGCGTCCTGGGCGGGCGTGTCCTCGAGCACGCTCGCGACCCGCAGGCCGCGCTTGACCTCGCTCACGGTCAGCCCCACGCCCGAGAACTCGCCCGACGTGGCGGCGTTCAGCTCCTCGAGCTGCTCGGGCCCGAAGTAGTGCGAAAAGCGGTCGTCGTAGCGCTTGCGCAGCTCGTCGACCATGCCGCGCGCGGACGAGCCCTCCAGCGCCTCGGCGTCGACCTCGCGGAAGTAGTTCTCCTCGATCACCTCGCGCGCCTCCTCGGAGGGCGACGGGTCGCTCGAGAGGAGCGACGAGGCGAGCGCGATCGCGACCGCGATGATCGCCCCGGCCACCAGGCCCATCGTCAGGCCACGAAGGAACCCTCCGCGCCGCGAGGCGCCGCCGCCGGCGTCCATGGCCGTCAACGGGGCGCTAGACGCGCAGGAAGCGCCGCAGGGTGACTCCGCTGCCGAGAGCGGAGACGACGACCGCCGAGGCGACCAGCAGGATGACCAGCGGGAGGAACTCCACGCTGGAGAAGTTGTCGATGAGGTTGAAGTCAGCCGCGAGTGGATCAACGATGGTCACCTTGCCAAGAACAAGTATGCCGACCGCGATCAGCGCGCCCGTGAGGCCGACGATCATCCCCTCGATCATGAACGGCCAGCGGATGAACCAGTTCGTCGCTCCCACCAGCCGCATCACCTCGACCTCGCGGCGGCGCGCGTAGATCGAGAGCCGGATCGTGTTCGCCACCAGGAGCAGCGAGGCGACGAGCAGCAGCACCGCGATCACCAGCAGCACGATCTTCACGGCGCCGGTCACCTGGCGGATGTCGCGCGAGTCCTGGCGCTGGTCGTTGACCTCCTCGATCGCAGGGTTGATCGGCTGCGGCTTCCCGTTCGGGCTCGGCTGGCTGCAGGGCGGCGCTGACGGACTCGAGGTTGTCGGCCTCGTCGAGCGAGACGCGGTAGGACGGCGGCAGGGGGTTCGAGCGCAGCTCGCCCAGGCTCTGGCGGAGGTCGCCCTCGACCCTGCCCTCGAGGATGTTCACCGCCTCCGCCTTGGAGATGAACTCGGCTCCCGTGACGTGGTCGATGGCCAGGATCTGGTCGCGGACCTTGTCGATCTGCTTGTCGGTTGCGTCCGAGTACAGGAAGACGTTCAGCCCGATCTGGTCGCTGGACGTCGTCGGCGGTGTCCTCGCTGGCACGGAGAACCGGGACGAGCACGCCCAGCAGAAGCGTCGTCACGACGATGGTCACGATCGCGGCGAGGCTCGGAGCCGCCTGCCGGCGCAGCGCCCGGAAGGCCTCGGAGATGAAGAACACGAGGCGGCCCATGGGCTAGACGGGTTCCCCGTTGGTGTGGCCCTCGTCGCCCACGCCCATCTCGGCGCGCAGGCGAACGCTCGAACTCCCGGGTGGACTCGTCGTGGTACGTAGCCGCGGTCTCGTCGCGGACCAGGCGGCCCTCCTCGAGGGCGATGACGCGGCGGCGCATCTTGTCGACCATCTCGCTGTCGTGGGTGACGACCAGGACGGTAGTGCCGGTGCGGTTGATCCGGTAGAGCAGCTGCATGATCCCGATCGAGGTCTCGGGGTCGAGGTTCCCGGTGGGCTCGTCGGCCAAGCAGGAGCGGCGGGTGGTTGACGAACGCGCGGGCGATCGAGACGCGCTGCTGCTCGCCGCCCGAGAGCTGGTCGGGGTAGTTGTGGATCTTCGCCTGAAGGCCGACGAGGCGAAGGATCTCCGGCACCTGGCGCCGGATCTCGGACCGCGGCGCGCCGATCACCTGGAGGGCGTAGGCGACGTTGTCGTAGACGGTGCGGTTCGGGAGCAGCTTGAAGTCCTGGAAGACGGTGCCGATGCGGCGGCGAAGCAGGGGGACCTTGGTGGCGGGGATCCGCTCGATGTCGCGGCCGGCGATCTTGACGCTGCCGGCCGCGGCGTCGATCTCGCGGATCAGCATCTTGATCAGGGTCGACTTGCCGCAGCCCGTGGGGCCGACGACGAACGCGAACTCGCCACGCTGGACCTGGAGCGAGACGCGCTCGAGCCCGACGTGGCCGCCCGGGTAGACGACGGTCGCGTCGCGCAGCTCGATGATCGGCGGGCGAAAGCCGTCGGGCCGGTGCCCGGGCTCGCTCACCGCGCCGCTTCGGATTCGATCCGGCGCGCTCGCGCCGCTTTCTTGTCCCCAGTCGGGCCATCGCGCATAGCTCTTTCTTCGGCGTCCCCGCTATTCCTGCGCCGGGTCCCTACCGCCCGGAAACGCAAGCGAAGTCGCACCTGAGGGTAGCGAACCCTGTGAACGTTCGCTAACACTCGCCTCACACTCTGCAAGGGAGCGCGGGGCGCGTGGGCTACGCCGCTAGGTCCACTCGGGGCCGAACAGGGGCGGGCGCGAGACGATCGGCTTCAGGACCAGGGCCTCGCGGACGCGGTCGGCGATCCCGCGGGAGGTGAGCCCGAAATGCTCCATGCAGGCCTCGCCGGTGCCCGAGATGCCGAACTCGTCGCCCATTCCGACGGCGAAGATCGGGACCGGGTGCTGCTCGGCGGCGACCTCACGGACGGCGTCGGCCAGGCCGCCGGCCACGCGGTGCTCCTCGGCGGTGACCGCGACGCCGGTCTTCGACAGCGACTCGAGCACGGTCCCCGAGTCCAGCGGCTTGATGACCGCGACGTTCAACACCTCGCATTCCACGCCGTCCTCGCGCTCGAGCGATTCCGCCGCGTCGAGCGCGCGCCAGACCATGTGACCGGTGGCGACGATCGTGATGTCCTTGCCCTCGCGCACGATGTCGACGCCGCCGCCGAGCGTGTCGGGGATGTCCTCGTACACGACCGGCGTGGCCGGGCGGCCGAACCGCATGTACATCGGCTCGTCGCGCTCGTAGGACTCCATCGTCGCCCGGTAGGCCTGGTTGTAGTCGGCGGGGACGATCACCTGCATGCGCGGCATCGCCCGCATCAGCGCGATGTCCTCGATCATCTGGTGCGAGGCGCCGTCCTCACCAAGCGACACGCCGCCGTGCGAGGCGCCGATCCGGACCGGTAGCTCGTTGTGGGCGATCCCCAACCGCACCTGGTCGTAGGCGCGCCCCGAGGCGAAGATCGCGAAGGTGGAGCAGTAGGGGCGCTTGCCGGTCGCGGCCAGCCCGCAGGCCATCGACATCATGTTGGCCTCGGCGGCGCCGCAGTTGAAGAACCGGTCCGGGAACTGCTTCCCGAACTTCATCGACTGCGTCGAGACCGCAAGGTCTGCGTCCAGCGCCACGACATCCTCGTGCGCCTCCCCGAGCTCGACGAGGGCATTGCCATACGCCTGGCGCGTCGCGGTCGGCTCGCTCACAGCGGTAGCGGCCATCAGCCGTCCTCCCCGTGGATCGCCTTCGTCTGAGCTTCGAGCTTGGCGTCGAGCTCCTCGAGCGCCTCGGCGGCCTGCTCGGGGGACGGCGGCTTGCCGTGGAAGCCGAAGCGCCCCTCCATCGAGGAGACGCCGCGGCCCTTCTTGGTCTGGGCCACGATCGCGGCCGGCCGGTCGAGGGTGCGGCTGCGCTCCAGTGCCTCGACGATCGCGCCCATGTCGTGGCCGTCGATCTCGACGGCGTCCCAGCCGAACGCCTCGAACTTGGCCCGGACGTCCCCCGTGTCCATCACCTCTTCGGTGGTGCCGTCGGTCTGCAGGTGGTTGTAGTCGACGATCGCCGTCAGGTTCTCGACGCCGAAATGGGGGGCTGCGGTGGCCGCCTCCCACGTCTGGCCCTCCTGGATATCGCCGTCGGAGAGGACGCCGAACACGTGCGCCGTGTCGGCGAGCTCGTCGAGGCGAAGCGCGAGGGCGATGCCGACACACATCGAGAGCCCCTGCCCGAGCGAGCCGGTGGATACCTCCACCCCCTCGGTCCGGTTCATGTCTGGGTGCCCCTGAAGCTGCGCGCCGATCTGGCGCAGGCCCATCAGATCCTCGAGCGGGAAGTACCCGTGGTGGGCCAGCGCCGCGTACTGGATCGGCGCCGCGTGGCCCTTGCAGAGGACGAAGCGATCCCGCTCGGGCCACTCCGGGTTGGAGGGGTCGTGACGCAGGACGCGGTAGTAGAGGGCGGCGACGATGTCGGCCGCCGAGAGCGACGAGTCGAGGTGGCCCGACTTGGCCACGGCCAGCATCCGCACGCACTCCGCGCGAAGCATCGTCGCCCAGCGCTCGAGCTCGGCGGTGCCGGGCGCCTCGCCGGCGTGCGGGTCGCCCGCCGGGGGCTTGGGATCTGGGACGGGCCGCAGGTGCGTCACGTCGGCGAGAGTACCGGCCGCGGCCGGGGCGGGAGCGCTGTCACGAGCGGGTGACGCCACATGTCCGAGGCTATGCCGGCCGAAGGACGGAAGCCCGCGGCCCGGGGCGCCCAAAATGCGGCTTCGCGCGCATCAGGTTATTCTTGACTGATTCAGTCAACTTACTTCGTGACCTTCCCCCACTGAGACATCCAAATGCCCACGATCGCGATCGTCGGCGGAGGCACCGGAGGCAACCTCCTCGCCGCCCGCCTGCTCGAAGCCTCCACGGACGGCCAGCGCCTCCACGTGATGCTGGTGGAGGCCCGTGGCCGAGCCGGCTCGCACCTGCGCGCCGTGGTCCGCCAGGCCGAGCGCATGGCGCCCGGCGCCTTCCTCACCCGGCTGCGGGGCGAGGCGAGCTGGGTCGGGACGACGCCGAGGGACGGGGTGCGGATCGCGATGCAGTCCGGGCGCGTCCTCGACGTCGACCGCGCTGCGATCGTCACCGGCAGCGTCGCCGCGCGGGCGGTGGCGACAGAAGCGCTCCCCCTGGCGTTCACCTCATCCCGTCGGACGCACCTCCCGAGGACCTGCACGCCCCCGTCGCGCTGATCGCCGAGCAGCTCCTCGCCGGCCTCGGCGGGCCAGCCGAGCAGCCGCCACGGGCTTCAGCCGCCTAGCCGATCGCGACCATTCGCTCGATCGGGATCCGGGCGCGCTCGGCGAGGTCGGCGGGGACCTTCACCTCGAACTTCATGTCGCGCAGCGAGTTTCGGAGCTTCGGAAGCGTGATCATCTTCATGTACTTGCAGAACGCCATCCGGTTGGCCTCGACCAGGTTGGCCTGCGGAGCGGCCTGCTGGAGCGGGTAGAGCATTCCGTTCTCGGTCGCGACGATGAACTCGCCCTCGGGGTTCGCCTCCACGTGCTTCAGCATCCCCGACGTCGAGAGCATGTGGACGCCGTCCGAGGCGATGTCGCCCGACGCGACGTACTCCAGCGCCTGGGTCGAGCAGCCGCACTCGGGGTGGATCAGGAACTCGGCCTCCGGGTGTGAGGCGCGGACGGCCGTGATGTCGTCCGGACGGATCCCGGCGTGCACATGGCACTCGCCGTCCCAGACGTGGAAGCGGGCGTAGCGCTCGGGGTCGTCGGGCAGGCCCAGCTCGCGGGCGACGAACGAGCCCAGCCACATGTCGGGGCCGAAGAGGATCTCTGTCTCGGGCCCGTGCTCGGCCCAGATGTGCTCGACCACCTTGACGGCGTTGGACGAGGTGCAGCAGTAGTCGGTCTCGGCCTTCACCTCAGCCGAGGTGTTCACGTACATCACCACCACGGCGCCCGGGTGCTCAGCCTTCCAGGCCCGCAGCTGATCGGCGTCGATCGAGTCCGATAGCGAGCAGCCGGCGTCGAGGTCGGGGATGAGCACGGTCTTCCGGGGGGAGAGGACCGAGGCGGTCTCGGCCATGAAGTGGACGCCGCAGAACGCGATCACGTCGGCGTCGGTCGAGGCCGCCTGGCGCGAGAGCTGGAGCGAGTCGCCGGTGAAGTGGGCGACGTCCTGGACCTCGGGCACCTGGTAGTTGTGGGCCAGGATCACCGCGTCGCGCTCGGCGGCCAGCGCGCGCACCTCCGCGGACATGCGCTGCACGTCCTCCGGCGAAAGCTCGGCTGAAGTGGTGGGTTGGAGTGTCGGGAGCTCCTGCATCCCTCGTTCCTTTCCTATTTTCGCTGGCCCGTGCCGGTTCCTTCGACCAGCCTCAAACCAAGGCGAATGACTGCCTACATTCTACCTGGACGAGCCGTCCTCCTACCCTTGAGCTCATGCCTGAGCTACCCGAGGTCGAGATCGCCGCGCGCCGGATCGGCGCGGCGCTCGCGGGCGCCGAGGTCGAGTCCACGCTCTCCCCCGGGATGGTCGCGCTGAAGACATTCGACCCGCCGCTGGCCGCCCTCGCCGGGATGACGGTCAAGAGCACCGGGCGAATCGGCAAGATGCCGATCGTCCGCTTCGCCGGTGGCGAGGAGCCGCTGGAGCTGCTGATCCACCTGATGTCGGCGGGGCGACTTCAGGTGTTCGATAAGCGGGCCTCGCTGAAGGACCGGGCCTCGCGGATCCTGATCCGGCTTGCCGACGGGCGCGAGCTGCGCCTGCGCGAGTTCGGGACCAAGCAGCGCGCCTGGGGGAAGCTCCTGCGCCAGGGCGAGGTCGAAAAGGACGAGATGGTGGCCACGCTCGGGCCCGAGGCCTGGCCGGCGCCGCCGCTGCCCGAGCTCGCCAAGGCCGTCGACCAGCCACGCCACCTCCATTCCCTCCTCCGCGACCAGCGGGCGATCGCCGGGATCGGCCGCAGCTGGGTCGACGAGATCCTGTGGGAGGCGAAGCTCTCGCCCTTCAAGAAGGCTGCAGAGCTCGAGGCCGACGAGGTTCAACGTCTTCACGAGGCCTTGCACGTCCTGGACGACGCGATCGATCACTACGAGGAAGTCGTCGGCGAGGAGATCCCGAACAAGATGCCGATGCCCCTCCGCGTTCATCGCCACGAGGGCGAGCCGTGCCCGCGCTGCGGGACGACGATCGAGGCCGTGTTCTTCTCCGAGCACCAGACGAACTACTGCCCCACCGAGCAGACGGGCGGCAAGGTCCTGAAGGACCGGCGCCTCTCGCGGCTGCTCAAGTAGGTGTGGAAGTTCTGACCCTTGGTGGCCTGGAACGCCGGGCCGATCGGCGGGATGGTCTTGCCCATGACGATCTCAAAGACATCCACTCAGCTCCTGACCACCCTCGTCCTGGCGGCCGCCGTCGCGGTGGTGCTCGCGCCGGTTAGTGCCGAGAGCGGGACCACCTGCTTCGGCAAGCCGGTGACGATCGACGGCACCTCCGGGCGCGACCACATCATCGCGACGGACGGCAACGACGTGATCTACACGGGGAGGGGCGACGACGTCATCCAGGGTCGCAAGGGCAGCGATCGCGTCTGCGGTGGCGGAGGCGACGACGAGCTCCACGGCGGCGAGGGACAGCAGGACTGGATCGACGGCGCGGCCGGCGACGACTTCCTCGACGGGCGGCGCGGGTTCGACCGCGACGTGATGAAGGGCGGCAAGGGCGGCGACGAGATCCTCGGCGGCAACATCCTCAGCGGTGGCCAGGGAAACGACTACCTCGAGGTGGTCTCCTACGCGGGTGATCTCCGGCGGGACGAGCTCGACGGAGGCGGCGGCAACGACGACCTGTTCAGCGATGGCGGTCCCGACGACCTCGACGGCGGTCCCGATAACGACCGGTGCGAGGGAGCCGGCGGCGCCGGCCACGTGATCAACTGCGAGTGAGCCGGAGGCGGGGGCGTCAGCGGCCGGTCAGCTGGCGCGCCACGGCCCGGCCGACGGTGAAGGGGTGGTTGAGCACGGTTGCGACACGGCCCCTCACCGTCAACGGGTCGTGGGCGATGCCGAGCTGGCGCAGGACCGTGTTCGCGTCGAAGTAGACCCGCTCGCAGACCAGCCGGTCCTCCTCGAAAAGGAACATCGCGCAGAAGCGCATCTCGAAGCTCCGGCCCGTGGGGGGCAGGCCGCGGTAGAGCCCGTCGTGGGTGCCGCGGAGCATCGCCTCGACGATCACCGCATCGTCGGCGTGGTGGAGCGCGATCAACTCGTTGCGCTGGTCGGGGAAGGCGGTCCGCGTCTCCTTGAAGTAGGCCGCCACCTCATCCGGCCCGTCGTAGACGTCACCGGTCGCGATCAGCTCGTAGCGGGGGTGGTCGAAGGTCTCCATGGTGACGTCGAACTCGTGGCGGTTCTCGGACTCCATGTGCTCGATGACGAGCGCCTCCCGGCGCTCGCGGATGGCTTCGCTGGGCATGGACCGACCCTACAGCGGTTCGAGCAGCATGCTGACGTCCAGGGCGGGCGCCGAGTGGGTAAGGGCGCCAACGGAGATGAGGCCGACGCCGCTGGCGGCGACCTCGGCGACGTTGTCCAGGGTGATCCCGCCCGACGCCTCGAGCTCGGCCGGGTGCCCGGCCGCGTCGCGGGCGGCCACCGCGCCGCGCAGCCCGGCCGGGTCCATGTTGTCGAGCAGGATGCGCGAGGCCCCGGCCTCGAGCGCCGCGGCGACCTCGGCGGCGTCGCGGCATTCGACCTCCACCGGCAGGTCGGGGCGTGCCTCCCGGGCGGCGCGGACAGCCGCGGCGACCCCTCCCGCCAGAGCGGCGTGGTTCTCCTTGATCAGGATCGCGTCGTGAAGGCCCATGCGGTGGTTCGTTCCCCCGCCGGCCGCCACGGCGGCCTTCTCGAGGGCTCGCAGGCCGGGCGTCGTCTTGCGCGTGTCGAGGATCACGGCGCCGGTGCCGCGAACCGCGTCGGCGTAGCGCGCCGCGAGCGTTGCGACGCCGGACAGGTGGCCCAGGAGATTGAGCGCGGTGCGCTCGGCCGCGAGCAGGGCCCGCGCCGGCCCGGTGACCACCGCGACGTCGGCGGGAACCTCTTCGCGCCACTCCCCCTCCGCCGCCAGCGGCTCGAGCTCCTCGGCGCCGGCCTGGGCGAACGCTTCGCGTGCGGCGGCGAGGCCGAACAGCACGCCGGGCTGCTTCTGGAGGATCCGGGCCTTAGCGCGCCCGTCGGCCGGGACGACCGCTTCCGAGGTGACGTCCCCGGCGCCGACGTCCTCCTCCAGGGCCCGGCGGACCACCGCAGCGAGGTCGAGATCGGCCATCAGCTCAGCTTACGGCCGCGGTTCGTCACTCACGCGGGAACAGGGCCAGCGTGGCCGTGAAGCCGTGGAGGAAGTTCTGACCGCCCACCGGCCCGATCTCCCCCGCGCAGAAGAAGCCGCCGACCGGGGCCGCGATCGCGTCGCCGATCGTGTTCGCGTCGTGGTCGGGCACGTCGAACATGTGGGCGCCGCGGCCGTTGCACGTGAAGAGCAGGGCGCCCGCCGCGCCGGAGGGGCCCAGCGCCCCGACGCCCGAGCGCAGCGCCTCGCGCAGGTCCTCGTCGGCGGACGCGCCATCCCGGACGTGCATCCGGACGGTCTGGCCCACGCGCACGCGTTCGCCGATCGCGATCGAGCCGGCGTCGGGGTCGGCGCCGATCACCGGCCGGACCAGGAAGTCGCCGCGCTCGTACTCCGGCTGGTTCTCGTCGATCACCAGGCCCAGCATCAGCCCGCCCACCGCGAGCTCCTGCTCGTCGGGGTCGAGCGCCTCGATCGCCTCCCGCAGCCGCTCGATGGCGGGCACGGAGGCCAGCTCCTCGATCACGTTGCCATCGGCCGCGGTGATCGTCATCTCGGCGCCCACCGGGCTCGCGCCCTGCGAGACGCAGGACAGGATCGACGCGCCGGACACCGAGCACGAGACGGCGCCGGCGCCGATGACCTCGCCGTCGCGGAACAACGCCGCGGAGCCGGGAGCCGAGGCGCTGGCCAGCCCGCCCAGCACCGGTAGGCCCGGCCGCGCCGCGTTCAGCCGGGCCAGCAGCAGGTCGGTCGGGAAGCTGTGGGGGTCCGCCAGCAGGATCAGGGCCTCGCCGATCGCCTCCGGATCCTCGATGCCGGCCAGCGTCGGGCCCTCGGCGCCGGGCTCGACCCGCAGGTGGCGTGTCTCGATCTCGGCGCCGGGAAGCGAGGCAGCCCACACCACCGCCCCCGGGCCCTCCTCGAGCTCGCGGCCGGGCCCGACGACCCCGCCGGCGCCACAGCCGATCAGGTGGATCGGCTCGAGCCTGTCGTGGACGGCCCCAAGCACCAGCTTCGCCCGCGCCAGGTGCGGCGCGCCCGCGAACATCACGCACAGGTCGCACCTGGCGCCGTCAAGCCCGGCGCGCGCGTCGGCGGCCGCGCTCGCGAACGCCTCGACCGCGTCGTAGGAGTCGGAGACGCCGACAGCGATCCTGGCTGGCATGCCCGTTGCCTACCCCGCGGCGCTCTGGTTCAGGTACTCGCGGACGAAGGGATCGATGTCGCCGTCCAGCACCCGGTCGGCGTTGCCGGTCTCGAACCCGGTCCGATGATCCTTGACGCGCTGGGTCGGGTGAAGCGTGTACGAGCGGATCTGCGAGCCCCACTCAGCGGCCTTCTGCTCGCCGCGCTCGGCGGCGAGCTCGGCGGCTCGCTTTCGCTCCTCCTCCTCGATCAGCTTCGCCCGCAGGAAGCGCATCGCGGTCTGCTTGTTCTGCGTCTGCGAGCGCTCGTTCTGGCACTGCACGACGATCCCGGTGGGCACGTGGGTGATCCGAACCGCCGAGTCGGTCTTGTTGACGTGCTGGCCGCCCGCGCCCGAGGCGCGATAGGTGTCGACCCGGAGGTCCTCGTCGTCGATCTCGACCGCTACCTCCTCGTCGACCAGCGGCGCCACGTCGACTTGGGCGAACGCCGTGTGCCGGCGCTTCTGCGCGTCGAAAGGTGAGATGCGGACGAGCCGGTGGACGCCCCGCTCCGCGGCGAAGAGCCCGTAGGCGTTCTCGCCCTTGGCGACGAAGGTCGCGGACTTGATGCCGGCCTCCTCTCCCTCGGACGCCTCCTTCATCTCGGCGACGAACCCACGGGTCTCGGCCCAGCGCAGGTACATGCGCAGAAGCATCTCGGCCCAGTCCTGGGAGTCCGTGCCGCCGGCGCCGGAGCGGACGGTCACGACCGCGTCGCCCGAGTCATAGGAGCCCGAGAACAGGCGGGCCTCCTCCAAGGTGGCCAGGTTCGCCTCGACCGAGTCGAGCTGCGAGCCCAGCTCGGCGGCGATCTCGTCGTCGGAGACCGCCATCTCGGCCAGCTCCTCGAGGTCGGCGAGGTCGGACTCGAGCGAGCGGAAGGTGGCCAGGCGCTCCTGCGCACGCTTGTGGGTGGTGGCCGTCTTCGAGGCCGCCTCCTGGTCATCCCAGAAGCCCGGGGCCTGCATCTCCTCCTCGAGGCGGGCTACCTCGGACTCGAGCGCAGCCGGGTCAAAGGTAGTCCGCGAGCAGCTTCAAGCCGTCGCGGACTTGCGCGAGGCGCGCGGTGACGTTCTCGGTTTGAGCGGCCTCGGCCATGGGTTCACCCTACCCACTCGGGGGCCGGTCGCGGCCCTCTGCCGGCTCCCCGCTTGGCAATGGCGATTCGACGGGCTGGAGCACGCAACGCGCCCAACCCGGATTCTGTTGGCCCGCCCGCTCGTGTCAAGCAGCGCCCGCCGCCCGTAGCGCCTCGGCGCGATCGGCGAACGGCTGCCAGCGGCAGATCAACCCCTCGCGCAGGGTGGCCACGTAGAAGAGCTCCTGCTCGTCGGCCACCTCGCCGCTGTGGCGCCACGACCACTGCCGCTTGACGCTGGCAAGAACGTGGGCGCCATGGGATGCCATCTCGCCGAGAACCAGCCGCTGGGTGAGCTCGCCTCTGGGGTTGCGCGTCGCCCACTCGCGGGCCTCGTCGCGGCCTTCGACCAGCCCACGGCTGCTCTGGATCTCGACGTCGGGGGTCAGCGTCCCGGCGAGCGCGTCGAGATCCTCGGCGTTGAAGGCGTCGATGAACGCGCGGACCACCTCGTCGGGGCTCACGCGGGCGAGGTTATCCCCGCGCTCGCCCAGCCCGCTAGACGTGAGGCGTGCCAGGGCTCAAGCCCCGTGGCACTTCTTGTACTTCTTGCCCGAGCCGCACCAGCAGGGGTCGTTTCGCCCCACCTTCGCGTGCTCGTCCTTGACGACGGCCCCCGTGGTTGCGTCGCGGTGGGTGCCCTCGGGCGTGGCGGGCGCCTGGCCGTTGCCGCCGCCTTCGCCGGTCGCGGGAGCGGCTGCGGCTGCGGCGGCGCCGGCGCCGGCCGCGGCGGCCTGGGTGCGGGCGTCGGCGATCGCGGAGGGCTGGCCCGCCTCGCCGCCGCCCGAGTACCGGACGCCCGTGGGCGCTTCGTCGGGCTCGAACATCTGCTCGGCCTGGGCCGGCTCGACGTTGACCTCGACGTGGAAGATGATGCGGGCGAACTCCTCCCAGATCGCGCCCATCAGCTCGCGGAACATCGTGTAGCCCTCGTTCTTGTAGGCCACCAGCGGGTCGATCTGGGCGAATCCGCGCAGGTGGATCCCCTCGCGCATGTAGTCCATCTCGTAGAGGTGCTCGCGCCAGCGGTGGTCGATGATCTGGAGCAGGATCTGGCGCTCGAGGTAGCGCATGAGCTCGCTGCCGAACTCCTCCTCGCGCGCGGTGTAGGCGCGAAGGGCGTCGTCGATCAAGAGCTCGCGGATGTCGTCGCGGTCGGTGGTGGCGTCGAGCTCAGCGAGGTCCACCTCGATGGGCCACAGGCCGGCCATGCGCGCCTGCAGGCCCGCGATGTCCCACTCCTCGAAGACATCGCCCTGCGAGTACTCGTCGACCAGGTTGGAGATCACGTCCTCGAGCTCCTCCTCGGCGACGTCCGACATGTCGCGACCCTCGAGGATCTCGCGCCGGTACTTGTAGATCACCCGGCGCTGCTCGTTCATGACGTCGTCGTACTCGAGCACGCGCTTGCGGATCAAGAAGTTCTGCTGCTCGACCTTCTTCTGGGCGTTCTCGATCTGCTTCGAGAGCATCTTCGCCTCCAGCGGGTACTCCTCGCCCTCGTCGTCCACCGGGCCAAGGCGGTCGAGGATCTTGTAGATCCGCTCGCCCGCGAACAGCCGGATCAGGTCGTCCTCGGCCGAGAGGAAGAAGCGCGACTCGCCCGGGTCGCCCTGGCGGCCGGAACGGCCGCGCAGCTGATTGTCGATGCGCCGCGACTCGTGACGCTCGGTGCCGCAGATGTAGAGGCCACCGAAGGCCTTGACCTTCTCGCCCTCCTCCGAGGTCTGCTCCTCCAGCGCTCCCATCACGTCGGCGACCGCCTCCTCGAAGCCCTCCGCCCCGGGCTCGAGCCCGGTCTTGCGAACCGCCATGCGCGCCATCTGCTCGGGGTCGCCGCCCAGCTTGATGTCGACCCCGCGGCCCGCCATGTTGGTCGCGATCGTGATCGCGCCGATCCGGCCCGCCTGAGCGACGGTCTCGCCCTCGCGCTGCGCGTGCTCGGGCTTGGCGTTCAGCACCACGTGGTCGAGCCCGCGGCGGGTGAACTCGCCGGAGAGCATCTCCGAGATCTCGACCGAGATCGTCCCGACCAGCACCGGCTGGCCCTTGGCGTTGCGCTCGGCGACCTCGTTGATGAGCGCCTTCCATTTCCCGTCCTTGGTCTTGTAGATGAGGTCGTTCTCGTCCTTGCGGACCATGTCCCGGTTCGTCGGGATGTCGACGACGGGCATCTCGTAGATCTTCATGAACTCCTGCGCCTCGGTGAGCGCGGTGCCCGTCATGCCGCTGAGCTTGTCGTAGAGGCGGAAGTAGTTCTGGAGGGTCACCGTCGCGAGCGTCTGGTTCTCCTCGCGGATCCGCACCCCCTCCTTGGCCTCGACCGCCTGGTGTAGCCCCTCCGACCAGCGCCGTCCCTCGAGGATGCGCCCGGTGTGCTCATCGATGATCTTGACCTCGCCGTCGATCACCGCGTAGTCGGTGTCGCGCCTGTAGAGCGACTCGGCCTTGAGTGATTGGATCAGGTGATTGACGAGCGTCCCGTGCTCGGACACGTAGAGGTTGTCGACCTCGAGAAACTTCTCGGCCTTGGCGACGCCGGCCTCGGTCGGCGCCACGGTCTTGTGCTTCTCGTCGTACTCGTAGTCGTGCTCGGCCTCCGAGGTGTCGCGCGACTCGCCCAGCGACTTCAGCTTCGGCTTGGACTCGACCCCGTCCATCTGCTTCGCCAAGCGCGCGAACGTGTAGTAGGTGTCGGCCGCCTGCTCGGGCTGGCCGGAGATGATCAGCGGTGTCCGCGCCTCGTCGATCAGGATGTTGTCGACCTCGTCGACGATCGCGAACTTACGCGGCGGCTGGACGGTGGCCTCGAGCGTGGGCGCCATGTTGTCGCGCAGGTAGTCGAAGCCGAACTCGGAGTTCGTGCCGTAGGTGACGCCGGCGGCGTAGGCCTGGCGGCGGACGTCGGGCGGCATCTGCGTCTGGATCACGCCGACCGAGACGCCGAGCGCGTTGTAGAGCGGGGCCATCCATTCGGCATCGCGGCGAGCCAAGTAGTCGTTGACGGTTACGAGGTGGACGGCGTCGCCCCCGAGCGTGTTCAGGAACACGGCTAGCGTCGCGGTGAGCGTCTTGCCCTCGCCGGTCTTCATCTCGGCGATCGCGCCGTCGTGAAGCACCATGCCGCCGATCAGCTGGACGTCGAAATGGCGCTGGCCAAGCGTGCGCTTGCCGGCCTCCCGGACGAGCGCGAAGGCCTCGGGCAGCACATCTTCGAGTGTCTCGCCGCCCTCGCGCACACGCTCCCGAAGGTCGTCGGCGTGCTCGCGCAACCCGGCGTCCTCGAGCAGCTCCATCTCGGGCTCGAAGCGGTTGATCACCTCGACCTGCCGCTCGAAGTCCTTGAGCTTCTTGCCCTCGCCCACGCGCAGGGCGCGGTCGATTATCCCTCGGCCGGCCATCAGTTACGCACCTGAGGGTAACGGGCGGGTGCCCGCCGGCCGCCTGGCTCAGGCCGCGCGACCGCGCAGGCGGGCGCTCTCGCGCCGAGCCGCCCAGCGGCTGCGGCGCTTCTCGCGATGGCGCTTCACCTGGCGGCGGATGTCCTCGGCTACCTCGTGGATCGAGTGGAGCATCTCCGGCGAGGTCTCGCGGGCTCGAAGCGTCTTTCCCTTGACTTGGAGAGTCGCCTCGGCGATCTGGCTGTCGGCGATCGAGGGGTTGCGCTCCTCGGAGAGCTCGACGTCCAGCGTGGAGAGCTCCGAGACCTGGCGGCCCACCCGGGCGAAGCGCTTGGCGACAGCGTCGCGCAGCTCGTCGGTCACCTCGAAGTTGCGTCCCCTGACCTCGATCCGCACGCGCCTCTCCTCTCTTCGCCGGTGGGCGGCGGATTTTACGCCTGCGCGAACGCAACGGCAAGGACTTTCTCGGCACCGCCGGAGCGGAGCGCGCGGGCGCAGGCGGCCAGGGTCGCCCCGGTGGTGGCGACGTCGTCGACCAGCACCGCCGTGACGGGCGGGGCGTTGGTCAACCGCAGCGCGGGGGCGCCCGCCAAGCGCGCGGTCCTGGCCTTGCCGACCTGCCGCCGGCCGTGGCGGCGGGCGAGGCAATGAGAGGCAGGGAGGCCGAGATGGTTCGCAAGCGACGTGGCGATCAGCGCCGCCGGGTCGAAGCCGCGCAGGCGAAGCCGCCAGGGATCGGCCGGGACGGGCACGATCGTTGCGGCCGCGGGCGGCGCTGGGGTGGTGGACGCGATCGCCGCAGCGGCGACGTCTGCCAGGGCCAGGCGCTTTCCGAACTTCAGGGCGGTGACGAGCCGACGGGGCACGCCCTCGTAGCGCGCGGCGGCCCAGGCGTGGTCGACGGCGGGCACCGACAGCGGCCGGGGGCGCTCGGCGGCGATCGCGTCGGCGCAGACGGCGCAGACGGGGTCTTCGGAACCGCACCCCTCTCCGCAGACGCCGCAGAGGGGTGGGGCGATGAGGGAGAGGAGGCGGTGCGCCACCGCGGGATCGTCTCGGTCTCCGCGTTACGCGTTGCGCGCAAGAGGTGCCGGGACGCCGGCGCCGCGGCCGGGTCAGGCGAGGATGGCCCGCTCGACCTCGGCAAGCTCCGGGTCGCAGCCGACGACCGCGGGTGCCTTGCCGAGCGCCGTGTCGGGGTCCTTGAGGCCGTGGCCGGTGAGGACGCAGACGACGGTCTCGGGCGGACCGGCGCCCTCCATCGCCGGGAGGCCATGGTGGAGGATGCCGGCGACCGACGCGGCCGAGGCCGGCTCGCAGAAGACTCCTTCGCGGGAGGCCAGCAGGTGATAGGTGTCGAGGATCTGCTCGTCGGACACCGCGGCGATTCGCCCGCGCGATTCGGTCACCGCGGCCATCGCCTCCTCCCAGCGCGCCGGGTTGCCGATCCGGATCGCCGAGGCCACGGTCTCGGGGTCGGAGATCGGATGGCCCGCCACGAGCGGGGCCGCGCCCTCGGCCTGGAAGCCGTAGAGGATCGGCGCGGCCTCGTACTCGGAGAAGCCGCGCCACCAGGCCGTGATGTTGCCGGCGTTCCCGACCGGGATCGCGAGGGCATCGGGTGGGCCGCCGAGCTCGTCGCAGACCTCGAACGCGGCCGTCTTCTGGCCCTCGATCCGGTGCGGGTTGACCGAGTTGACCAGCTCGACGGGGTGCTTCTGCGCGATCTCGCGGACGATCTCGAGCGCGCGATCGAAGTTGGCGCGCAGAGCTACCACCCGCGCCCCGTGCATCAGGGCCTGGGCCAGCTTGCCGATCGCGATCTTCCCCTCTGGGACGATCACGGCGCCGCGCATCCCGGCCCGCGCGGCGTACGCGGCCGCGCTTGCCGCCGTGTTGCCGGTCGAGGCGCAGATCACGGCCTCGGCCCCGGCGCCCTTCGCCCTCGAGACCGCAACCGTCATGCCACGGTCCTTGAACGAGCCGGTGGGGTTGGCCCCCTCGAGCTTCAGGAGCACCCGGGCACCGACGCGCTCGGAGATGACCGGCGCCTCGACAAGGGGCGTCGAGCCCTCGTTCAGCGAGACGACCGGGTCGCCGGGCTCGAGCGTGCTCAGGCGATCGCGATATCGCTCGATCAGCGGGGGCGGCATCGGCCGCACCCTAGATCAAGAGGGCTCAAACGAACTCCTCCTCGATCACCCGGATCGCCCGTGGGGGCGAGCGCAGGAAGTCGAGCGCGGCGATCTCGTCGAGGGCGGCGTCGAACTTGGCCTCGGGGCCCTCGTGCATCACCATCACCAGGCGGGCGTCGTCGCCCTGGCCCCGCTGCACGACGCTGCGGACCGAGACCTCGTTGCGACCGAGGACGTCCGCGATCCTTGCCAGGACGCCGTGGCGGTCGGCGACCTCGAGGTGGAGGTAGAACGCCGAGGAGATGTCGCGCACGATCTCGAGTCGCTCCCGCGTCTGGTGGACCGGGGCGATGCCGGAGAGGATCGAGACGAGGTCCCCGAGCACGGCCGTCGCGGTCTCCTTGCCTCCCGCCCCCGGGCCCGACATCGTGATCTCGGTGATCGTCGGGGCCTCGACCATCACCGCGTTGAAGGGCCCCTCGACGGGCGCGAGCGGGTGGCCGCGGTAGAGGAAGCAGGGGAAGACGCGCACCGAGATGCCGCCGCCGACGCGCTCGGCCACGCCCAGCAGCTTCAGCGACAGTCCCAGCTCCTTCGCGTAGGCGATGTCCTCGGGCCGGATCTCCTCGATGCCCTCGAAGGTCACGTCGTCCAGCGAGACGTCCGAGTGGAAGGCCAGGCGGGCGAGGATCGCCATCTTCGCGGCGGCGTCAGCGCCGTTCACGTCCTCGGTCGGGTCCGCCTCCGCGTAGCCCAGCTCCTGGGCCCTGGCGAGGGTCTGGGCGTAGTCGGCCCCGGTGCTGGCCATCTCGCTGAGGATGAAGTTGGTGGTGCCGTTGACGATCCCGAACACCTTCGTGATCTCGGTTGCGGCAAGGCTCTCCTGGATCACGCGGATCACCGGGACCACGCCGGCGACCGCCGCCTCGAAGCGAAGCTGGACCCCGGCGTCTCGGGCGGCGGCGAAGAGCTCGTCGCCGTGCTGGGCGATCAGCTGCTTGTTCGCGGAGATCACGTGCTTGCCCTCCTTGAGGGCGCGCAGAACGTAGTCGTGCGCGGGGTCGGTGCCACCGATCAGTTCGACGACGATGTCCGAGCTGGACAGGATCTGCTCGAAGTCGCCCTCCGAGCGCCGCAGCACCCCCGAGACCTCCGGGCGCCGGCCCGCGATCGCCGCGATCTCATCGGCGCGGGCGTCGATCAGCTCGTGGAAGGCGCCACCGACCGTGCCCCGGCCCAGCAGGCCAATGCGCGCCGGCTCAGCCAACGTCGCGCCCCATCAGGTCAGCGTAGGTCTCGCGCCGCAACACCAGCCGGGCGTCGCCGTCGCGGCAGAAGACGATCGGCGGGCGGGTCATGCCGTTGTAGTTGTTCGCCATCGCGTGGCCGTAGGCCCCGGTGGCGGGGGTAACCAGCACGTCGCCCGCCGCGGGCGCGGCCAGCTGGACGTCGCGGATCAGGACGTCGCCGGACTCGCAGTGCATTCCCGCGATCGTCGCCAGGGTGTCGGGGGGCTCGGCGGCGCGGTCGGCCACGAGCGCCTCGTAGCGTGAGCCGTAAAGCATCGGGCGCATGTTGTCCGACATCCCCCCGTCGACGGCGATGTATGTCCGGACCCCCGGGATCTCCTTCACGGTGCCGACCGTATACGCCGTCACCCCTGCGTTGCCCACGAGCGAGCGGCCAGGCTCGACCAAGAGGCGCGGCATCCGGGCCAAGGCGCGGCGCGCGCCCTGGACCTTCACCTCGGCGTAATCGTCGATCGACGGGGGATCGTCGCCGCCGGTATAGGCGATGCCCAGCCCGCCGCCCACGTTCAACACCCGGCACCAGTCCGGGTCGGCCAGCTCGCCAAGGGCCTCGATCGCCTTCACGTAGGGCTCCAGCTCGAGGATCTGCGACCCGATGTGGGCGTGAAGGCCGACGAGGTCGAGGTTCCGGGAAGCCCGCACGCGCCGGATCGCCTCGGCCGCCAAGCCGTCGCCGAGGCCGAATCCGAACTTCGAGTCGAGCCCGCCGGTCTGCACCGACGCGTGGGTCGACGGGGCCACGCCGGGGGTGACTCGGATCAGTACGGCCTGCCCAGCCCCCGCCATCTCGTCGAGCCGGGCGATCTCGTCGAACGAGTCGCAGATGACATAGCCGACCCCCGCATCGAGCGCCTCGCGCAGGTCGCGCTCGCCCTTGTTGTTCCCGTGCAGGTAGATCCGCGCAGGATCGAACCCCGCCCGCAGCGCCATCGCCAGCTCACCCCCGGAGGCGACGTCGACGGAGAGGCCCTCCTCCTGTAACACCGAGTAGGCCGCCGTGAACGGCGCCGCCTTGCTCGCGAAGAGGACCTCGAAGTCGTCCGTGCGCTCCCCGAAGGCATCCAGGTAAGCGCGAGCCCGAGCGCGGATGTCGTCCTCGGCATAGATGTAGGCCGGGGTGCCGAACTCGTTCGCCACCTCCACGACATCGCAGCCGCCAACCTCCAGGTGCCCCCGCGCGTTGACGCGGCTCCCAAGCGGCAGAACCGCCGCTGGGACGACCGGGTTGGCCTGTGTCTGCGGGCTCATCGGCGGCGGATTATCGCGGGCGGAGGGCGACAAGCGCTTGCGGCGGCTTCGCCGCCTTACATGCTGCTGCCGGCACACCGAGTGTGCCGGCCATTCAATCCCTGCATGCCCGGTAGGTTCCGCAACGTCTTGAGCAGAAGACCGATGCCGTCGCCCAGGCGACCCAGCGAGATCGGCGTTCACCGCGAGCGGCCCTTCTGGCTGTGGCTGCCGGACACTCCACCGCCATGGCGCGCCGTGGTGATCCTCCACGGCGCCGGCTCGCGCAAGGAGAACCACGGGGACTTCGGCCGGGCCGCCGCCGACGCCGGCTGGGCCGCCCTCGCCTACGACCAGCGGGGCCATGGCGACTCGACCGACGAGATGGGGCCGGGCGCGCTGGCCGACATCGGGGTGATGGCTCGCATGCTCGCCGCCCACGACGGCGTCGACGAGGCGCGGGTCTGCGTGCGCGGCTCGAGCATGGGCGGGAACCTCGCGATCCACGCCGCGGCCACCTCCCGGGCGCTGGCCGGGGCCATCGCCATCTGCCCGGCGGCGGAGGAGGACCTGCGCCGCGGGCTCCGAGAGGACGAGCTGGAGTTCCGTGCGGGCCCCGCGGCGCGAGCGGCCCTCGATGCCTGGCTGGCCGAGCACGATGTCGGCGTCGCCGTCGAGCTGATGGCCGGCAAGCCGTTGTTGCTGATCCACGCCGAGGGCGACGAGCGGATCTCCCACCAGCACTCACGTGCGTTGTTCGAGCGCGCGCGGGAGCCCAGGAAGCTGATCGTGCTCCCGGGCGGACACCACCGTTCCGCGCAGCACGACCCGGAGATCCAGGGGGAGGCGCTTCGCTGGATGGGACGGGAGCTGGGCTGAGGGGGCGGCTCAGTTGCCGCCGAGCAGGCCGTTCGCGACGTCGTTCACCGTGTCGGTGACGTCGTTGCCCAGGTTCGGGGCCCCGACGGCGCCCCCGGTGTCGTTCAAGGTGTCGTTCAGCGCGTCGTCGACCGGGTCGGTGACCCCGCCGGCCACGGGGGCGAGCGGGGGCAGCCCGGTGCCGTCCGTCGCGTCGTCGACGGTATCGATCACCCCGCCGGTGACCCCGCCGGTGACCCCGCCGGTGGAGCCGAGGGCATCGGCCGGGCTCGCGCCGGTAGCCCCGGTAGGCCCGGTATCGCTCGATGCCCCGGAGCCCGGGAAGGTCGCCGCCAGCACGCTGCCGCCCGCGGGCCTCGATGCCACGGCCTTGGGCACGTCCGCGAGCGCCACCGCGGCGGCCTCGGGAGCCATGCCCCCCGGCTCGTCGGCCAGGGCCACGCTGTCGGAGTCATCGCCGCCACCGAAGGGGAAGCCGTCGAACGCCACGAGGGCGCCCACGGTGAGGAACGCGACGATCGCGCCGGCGATCAGCGCCGTCGTGGCGCCCGTCCCGGCTAGGTACGCGCGAAGATTGCCAATCCGTGGCTTGCTCATGCCCAGGTTCATTCGATACCCGGCCACGCATGATCGCATGCAGGAACTTGTTATGGCAAGCGCGAGTGGGGCTAGAGGTAGCCCATCGGATCGACGGCGGCGCCGTTGATCCGGACCTCGAAATGGAGGTGATCGCCGAAGCAGGAGCCGGTGCAGCCGACGTAGCCGATCACAGTGCCCTGCCTGACGCCGCCCGAGGTGACCGCGTAGGAGGACTGGTGGGCATAACACGAGGAGAGCCCGCCCCCGTGGTCGATGCACGTGTAGTTGCCGTAGCCGCTCGTGGGCGCGGCCAGGATGACGTTGCCGTCGGCGACCGCGCGGATCGGCGTGCCCGCCGGAGCGGCGATGTCGATGCCCTCGTGCATGCGGCCCCAGCGCGGCCCGAACGGCGAGACGACCGGCCCGCTGACGGGCCAGATGAAGCCGCTCGAGGACTCGCCCTGGACCGGGCCGGCCGGCAGGGTCGGCGTCGCCGGCGCGGCTGCCTGGGCGGCCTGGATCTGGGCCTGGATGTCGGACTGGATGTCGGAGATGTCGCCCTCGAGGCGCTGGATGTCCTCCTCGACCGAGGCGAGGGCGTCGGCCTTGGCGGCGCGCGCGGCGGAAAGCTCGGCCTCGCGAGCCTCGAGCTGCATGCGCGTCCGCTCGAGCTCCTCCTTGCGGGCGGCGATCTCGTCGCGGCTCGCGCGGATGCTCTCGACCAGCTGCCTCGTCTGGTCGCGAAGGTTGTGGACGCGATCGACGATCGATGCGTCCTGCTCCTGGATCGAGGTCAGGTACTCGTAGCGCTCCATCAGGTCGTCGAAGCCGTCGGCCTGGAGGATCACCGTGAGCGCGTCGGGCTCGTCGGACTTGTAGATCTCGACCAGGCGCTCGCGCAGCACCCGCATCGAGCGGACCAGCCGCTCGCGCAGGACGTTCAGGTACTGGCGCTCGCGGTCGAGGCGGGCCTCGACGCGGTCGAGCTGCGCCTGGACGATCGCCTCGCGGTTGCGCAGCGTGGCGACCTGGCCGAGCAGCACGTCGATCTCCTCGGAGTACTGCTCGATGTCGGTGGAGAGGACGCCCTCCTTCGCCTCGGCGGAGTCGAGCTGGGACTCCTTCGAGTCGAGCTGGGACTCGAGGCTCTGAGCGCCGGCGCCCGAGACGACCAGCCCAAGACCCCCGCACAGACATGCGAGGACGCTCGCGGCGAGCATGCCGCGGCGGTCGGTCGATCCTTCTCTCGGTTGTGCGCTCATATGCGGTTGCCTACGGGGTTAGCTGACGGGCTCGCGCTGCTCGCGCTAGGCCCGGAGAGCTCACTTTCAGTGGGCCCGGGCCATTCGCCCCACGGCCTCGGTGGCCGGTTATGTGGGTCCCCCGTTCCACGCCTGATTGTGGGCGTGAACTCGGCGAGATGCGAAGCCGACAGTACCAACCGCAACGCTTATTGCAAGCGTTTCTTAACAGTAGTTACGGCTCTTGCAACTCCACTTGCAGAAGCTCGCCCTCGGGCACCTCCTCCTCCATCTGGAGGGTGGTGTGCTCGATCCCGTAGCGGTCGCGGAGCAGGAACTCGATCTCGCGGCGGACGTGGTCGCGGTCGGCATGCGTCGCGGTCACGACATGGGCGGCCAGGGCCTCGAACCCCGAGGTTACGGTCCAGACGTGCAGCTCGTGGACGCTGCGGACGCCCTCGATCGCGCAGACCGAGTTGCCGAGCTCGTCGACGTCGACGCTGGACGGCGCGCTCTCCATCAGGACGTCGAGCGGCTCGCGCACGAGCCGCACCGACGACGCGAAGATCAAGCCGGCGATGGCGAGGCTCGCGATCGGGTCCGCCTCGCGCCAGCCGAACGCCACGAGTGCCAGCCCCGCCACGATGACCGCCGCCGATCCCAGCGCGTCCGCCGCGGAGTGGCGCAGGACGGCCTCGAGGTTGATGTCGCTGCGCTCGCCCCTCGCGAGGACGACCGTGGCCCAGGCGTTCCCCGCCAGCCCCAACACCCCCACGACCAGCACGCCCCCGCCCTCGACGGCGGGAGGGTCGGACAGGCGGCCGATCGCCGCGACCACGATCAGTACGGCGATCGCGACGAGGGCCAAGCCATTGATGAGCGCCGCGAGCACCTCGCCGCGGTGAAAGCCGAAGGTCCGCCGCGGCCCGCCGCCGCGGGCTGCCAGGCCTGCCGCGACCAGGCCGAGCACGATCGCTCCGAGGTCGGAGAGCACGTGCCCCGCGTCGGCCAGGAGCGCCAGCGAGTCGAAGGCGATCCCGCCCGCGACCGCCACGGCGAGCATGCCGGCGTTGATCGCCAGCGCGGTCCGCATCCGCCGGCGGTTGCCGGCCCGCCGGAGCGCGACCGCCGCCTCCACCCCGTGCGCGTGCGAGTGGGCGTGCGCCATCGCCCGCGAGGTTAGACCCCCGGCCAGCCGAGGCCGGGGCGGTCGCCGACTAGGCCGACGCCAGCTGCCCGGTGTCGGCGGTCGCCGCCACGCTGCCGCCGGCCGCGGCAACGCCGGCGATCTCGGCCGCGTCGCGGAGGCGCTCGGCGTACTCGGCGGCCTGCATCCGCGAGATCACGAGCTTCTGGATCTCGGCGGTTCCCTCGAAGAGCTCGTAGATCTTGGCGTCGCGGAACCACTTCTCCAGCGGGCACTCGGTGCTCTGCGCGTAGGGGCCGACGAGGTCCATCAGCGTCCTGGTCGCCCACACGGCGACCTGTCCGGCCTTGAGCTTCGACATCGAGCCCTGCCCGCCGGTCATCGGCCGGCCGTTGCGCCCCATCCATGCCGCGCGCTGGACCAGGAGGCGGGCGGCCTCGATCTCGGTCGCGACCTGGGCCAGGACCTGCTGGTTCGCCTGGCGCCTCAGCGGCGGCTGCCCGGCGGTCGAGCTGTCGTCGAGCACGGCCTCGAACGGGTCCGCGGCGTGGGCGCCGTTGGCGAGATAGCCCAGGGTCCACTCGTAGGCGGCCTGGGCGATCCCGAGCGCCGAGGAGCCCACCAGGGGACGGGTCAACTCAAAGGTGGCGAGGGCGTTCGAGGCCCGGCCGGACGACTCGCCGGTGCGGGCTCGCTCGAGCTTTCGGTTCAGCTTGTCCATGCCGCCGAGCAGGTTCTCGACCGGCACGCGGCAGTCCTCCAGCACCACCTCGGCGGTGTGCGAAGCGCGGATCCCGATCTTCGTCTCCTTGTTGCCCTGGCGCAGGCCGGGCGTGTCCTTGCCGACCACGAAGGACGCCTGGCCACGGTGCCCAAGCTCGGGGTCGACGGTGGCGACGACCACGTGAACGTCGGCGATGCCGCCGTTCGTGATGAAGACCTTGGTCCCGTTCAGCACCCACTCGTCGCCGTCGAGCCTCGCGGTGGTCCTCAGGCTCTTTACGTCCGAGCCGGCCTGGGGCTCGGTCACCGCGTAGGCGCCCAACTTGATCTCGTCGCCGATCCCGAAGCATTCGGGGACCCACTGGGCGATCTGCTCGGGGGTGCCGGAGGCGGCGAGGCCGGCCGCGGCGAGCGACGAGCCGGAGATCGCGAGGGCGATCCCGGCGCAGCCCCAGTGCATCTCCTCGGAGTAGACGACGCCCAGCACCCCGTCGGGATCCGAGCCCATGCGCTGGAGGTGCTCGATGCCGTGCAGCCCCTGCTCGCGCGCCTGCTTGAGGACCTCCCACGGCGTCGACTCCTCGGCGTCGTGCTTGGCGGCGACGGGCCGGATCACGTCCCGCGCGAACTCCCGGCACTGTGCCTTGAACTCGAGCTGGTCGTCGTTGAGTGCGAAATCCATGCGGCTTTGGCTACCTCCGTCTAGGCGCTCCATCGGCTCTTGACTGACCGGTCAGTCAACTGGGCGGGAAGCATACCCCGCGAGCCGGAAGGCCAGCTGCGGCTCGCGGTCGCCGGTGCGGGCCGTCGCTACCTTGTGCCGCGTGCTGAGACGAATCGGCCATCGCATCTCCGACGCCGGGCACTGGGTGGCGGACCACCTAGCGGGCCGGCGGCTGTGGATCGCCCTCGGGATCGTGGTGCTCGCGGGCGCCGCGGGGTGGCTCGCCTACTCGCAGCTGAGCGAGGACGAGCCCGAGGAGCCCGCCGCCGCTCCGCAGGCAGTCGTTCAGCGGGTGGAGGCCGGCGACGACGAGGCCGAGGACCTGGGCTTCCCGGCGTTCGCCACCAAGAACACGACGCGGATCTCAGGCGCCGACCCCGCCGCCAACGCGGCCGCGGTCGCGCTTGCCACCTATCCCTCGACGGGCGGCCTCGAGGGCCCCGCGGCCGTGTCGCTCGTGGACGTGTCCGACTGGCAGGCAGCGATCGCCGCCTCCTCGCTCGTCGCGCAGCCGATCGGCGCGCCGGTGCTCTTCACCGACGGCGATGACGTCCCCGACCTCACCAGCAGCGCCCTGGCCGCGCTGGCGCCACGCGGGGCGGCCGAGACCGAGGACAAGCAGGTCTTCCGGATCGGGGATACGGCCGACGCCGAGGGCCTGCGGGCCATGGACGTCGAGGGCGAGAACCCGGCCGCGCTGGCCGCCGAGGTCGACAAGCTACGCGCCCAGCTGACCGGCGACGACCCCGAGCACATCGTCGTCGCGAGCTCCGACTCACCGGCGGTGGCGATGCCGGCCGCCGCCTGGGCCGCTCGCAGCGGCGACCCGGTGCTGTTCGCCCAGCGCGACTCTGTGCCCGAGCCCACGATCGAGGCCCTGAAGCGCTACGAGGACGTGCCCGTGTACGTCCTGGGAGGCGAGGCCGCGATCTCCGACAAGGCGCTCGAGCAGGTGGAGAAGGCCTCGGGAAGCGTCGAGCGCGTGGGCGAATCAGATCCGGTCGCGAACGCGATCGCCTTCGCCCGCTTCACCGACGGGACCTTCGGCTGGAACATCAACGACCCGGGACACGGGTTCGTGCTGGCGAACGCCGACATCCCCGCGGACGCCGGCGCGGCGGCCCCGCTGTCGGCAAGCGGCACGTGGGGCCCGTTGCTTCTCACGGACGACCCGGCCAAGCTCCCGTCGGCGCTTCGCGGCTACCTGCTGGATCTCAAGCCGGGCTACCAGGACGACCCCACGCGGGCCGTCTACAACCACGTCTGGATCATCGGCGACCCCGAGGTGATCTCGGTGGCGCTGCAGGCGCAGGTGGACGAGCTGGCCGAGCTGGTCCAGGTAACGTCCGGCTCGGGCAACGATGTCCTGGGACCGCCCCCCGGCGCGCCCGAGCCCGAGGAGGAGGGGTCCCCGGATTCCGGGGCGGGCTCCGGCCAGGGTGACGATCAGGGCCAAGGCCAGAACCGATGAGCGAGCGCGAGCGACACGACCGCCTGACGGGGCGCCAGATCACCGTCGAGGACGTTCGCGCTCTGGCGGGCCCGGCGACCCCGCACTTCGCGCTTCAGATCCGAAACAGGATCGCGCGGCTGGTCGAGGCGTTGCCGGCCGAAGATCCGGCCCGGATCGAGGGCGACCGGCAGATCGCCCGACTCACCGAGCTGGCGGAGCACTCGGGCGAGCCCCGCCACTCGGCCTGAGCAACTCGCGCGCCCGGTCGCGGGGCTACGAGGCGCAGGCCGGCGCGCCCAGTTCCTTCATCTGGTCGTTGATGTCCTGGAAGGGATCGCTGCCTTCGGCCAGGACGCTCGGGTCGTCCTCGACCTCCTCGAGCGCGTCCTCGGCCTCGGTGAGAACGGTGTCGAGCTCCTCGGCTCCCTCCTCGGGCTCCCCCAGGGTGCGGATCGCTTCGATCTGCCCCTGGATGCTCGGAACGAGCACGGCGGCGATGAAGTCCTCCTGGTCGGCCTGGCTGGGCTCGCCGCCGTCGCCGAACAGCTCGGCGGCCTCGGCATCGAGCGCCTCGTTCGCGGGGACCCTACTACCGCAGGCCGCACTCCTCCGAGCCGTAGGCGCTGGCCAGGCGCTCGGCCTCGCGCAGGTCGGGAGGGATCCCGTCGAGGACGATCAGCGGGGCCTCCTCCAGCGCGTCCGTGCCACGCTCGGTCGCCTCGAGGATCCGCGCGACCTCGTCCTCGTCGGAGGCAGGCGGGTCCAGCAGCGCGATCGTCTCGACCTCCGAGCGCAGCCGGGGCACGACGATGTCGTTCACCAGCCGCCGCACCTCCTGCGGATCGGCGTCGGCCCTACTGGTCCCCGCATAGTCGTCGGCCGCCGCCTCGATCTGCGCCTCGACCGAGAGACAGATGCGGTCGGCCTCGAACAGGAACTCCGCCTTGGTGAGCGGCGCGGGCTCGTCGGGATCGGGCGCCGGCTCGGCCTCATCGCCCCCGCACCCGGCGAGGACGATGGCCGAGACGATCAGAGGCAGATACCTCAGACGCGCTGGATGATGGTGCCAGTGCCCAGACCGCCGCCGCAGCACATGGTCACGAGGCCGGTCTCCTTGTCGGAGCGCTCCAGCTCGTGCAGGAGCGTGGTCATCAGCCGCGCGCCGGTCGAGCCGAGGGGGTGCCCCAGCGCGATGGCGCCACCGTTCACGTTGACCCGGTCCATGTCGGGCTCGAGCTCACGCCGCCACGCGGCGAGGACCGAGGCGAACGCCTCGTTCACCTCGAACAGGTCGATGTCGCCGATCGCCATCCCGTTGCGCTCGAGGAGCTTCCTCGTGGCCGGGATCGGTCCCGTCAGCATCATCACCGGGTCGACGCCAACCGTGGTCTGGTCGACGATCCGCGCGCGTGGCTCGAGCCCGAGGGCCTCGGCCTTCTCGCGGGTCATGACCAGCACGGCCGCCGCGCCGTCGGAGACCTGCGACGCGTTGCCCGCGGTGACCTTGCCGTCCTCCTTGAAGGCCGGCTTGAGCTGCGAGAGCGCCTCGATCGTCGTGTCCGGCCGGATGCCCTGGTCGGCCGAGTAGGTGTCGCCGTTGACGGCGATCGGCACGATCTCGCGGTCGAACCGGCCCTCCTCGGCGGCCTTGGCGGCGAGCTGGTGCGAGCGGACGCCGATCTCGTCGAGCTCCGACCGGGGGATCTCCCACTTGTCGGCGATCATCTCGGCCGAGATGCCCTGCGGCACGAGGTTGTAGCGCTCCATCAGCTCGGGGGTGAAGGCCAGCCCGTGCTCCTGCTGGACGGACAGGCCGTCGGCGAAGGAGATGTGGCCCATGTGCTCGACGCCGCCGCCGATGGCGACGTCGTGGACGCCCGAGGCGACGAGGGCCGCCGCGAAGTTGATCGCCTGCTGCGCCGACCCGCACTGACGGTCGACGGTCGTCGCCGGGGTCTCGATCGGAAGGCCGGCCTCGAGCCAGGCGTTGCGCCCGATGTTGAAGGCCTGCTCGCCGAACTGCTGAACGCAGCCCGCGACTACGTCCTCGACCTCGGCCGGGTCGATCCCCGTGCGCTCGATCAGCTCGGAGTAGGTCTTGGCCAGGAGGTTGGAGGGGTGCGTGTCCTTGTAGATCCCCTTCTCCGGATGACCGCGCCCGATCGGCGTGCGGACCGCCTCGACGATCACTACCTCACGACCCTGGAACTTGCCCGCGTTGCCGTTTGTGGCCATCTGGCGCCTCCTGAAGAGATCGGGACGAACCGCGGCGATCGCGCGATCCGGGTGCGGATCGAACGATACTGGAACCGACTGACCGGTCAGTCAACACCGGCGCGCAAGAATGCGCGTGTGGCGGGCGCGGCGGAACTGATCTCCTATCACCGGCGCGGCGGCATGGCCGGCCTCTCTCAGCACCTGACCGTGCACGAGGACGGGCGCATCCACCTGCGCGACCGCAAGTCGGGGAAGAGCAGCGAGGCGCGGGCGAGCGACGCCGAGATCGCCCGGCTCCGAGCCAACGTCGAGGCGGTTCCGCCCGAGCGCTGGCACGGCCTCGGCGGCGCCATCGCCCGGCGCATGCTCCCCAACCCGTACGAGGCGATGCGCTTCGAGCTGCGCCACGGATCAAGGCGGATCGGTGGTGCCGCCGGATCCACCGAGTCCGACCTGGCGCCGCTGCTCGCCGAGCTCGACGAGCTGCTCGCCCGGGCCGTACGCGAGGGTCGCGAGTAGCCCTGCCCGGGGACTCCAGGGAGGCCGAGGTACGGGGCCGGTCGCGTTTGGTTGCTGATACAACCGCCGCCACTTGAGCGAGCACGGCTACTCCTCGCCCGCGGTCGCGGGCAGCGGCACGATCGCGTGCGGCCTCGCCGCCAGCGCGACCGCCCTCGGCGACGTTTGGCTGCTGGCTCGCAGCGGCGCCTCGGCCTGGAAGGCCGAGGAGAGCGCCCAGGCGCTGGCGGCCAAGGTCGACGGCGGCGACCCCGCTCGGATCCGCGTCACGACCGAGGCCTCCGACCTGAACGGCTGCGACGTCGTCGTCGAGGCGATCGTCGAGGAGCCCAAGGCGAAGGGAAGCCTCCTGGCCGAGCTCGCGGAGGGTTGTCCGGAGGCCGACCTCGCCACCACCACCTCGTCGCTCTCGGTGGGCGAGCTGGCGGCGCTGAGCGGTCACCCGGACCGTGTCCTGGGCCTCCACGTCTTCAACCCGCCGCATCGGATGGAGCTGGTCGAGCTGTGCCTTCCCGAGGCTCTGCGCGACGGCGCCGGGGACCGGGCGCGGCGTTGGTGTGAGGCCCTGGGCAAGACCGTGGTGGAGGTCCCCGACACCGCCGGCTTCGTGGTCAACCGCCTGATCTTCCCCTACCTCTTCGAGGCGGTCCGGCTGCTCGACTCGACGGGCCTGGAGCCCGCCGACGTCGACACGTGCATGCGCCTGGGCGCCGGTCATCCGATGGGCCCGCTCGCGCTGCTCGACTTCGTCGGGCTCGACGTCGCCGTCGCGATCGGCGACAGCCTCGCGGGCGAGACCGGCGAGGAAGACCACCGGGCGCCCGACCGGCTGCGGGCGCTGGTGGACTCGGGGCGGTTGGGCCGCAAGAGCGGCCGGGGGTTCTTCAGCTACGGCGAGTAGCTACAGCGGGCTGCCTACGCCGCTGCCTGGCGGCGCTTCTTGCCCGAGAGGTCCCAGATCACGTCGGCCTCGGAGATGCCCTGGCGGCGGGCGGCCTCGATCACGTCCTCCCACGGCAGCTGCGCGTCGGGGAGGTCGTCCCAGCGGGCGAGCTCGAGCGCCTCGAGCGAGCCGCGGAGCGCCGGGCCGAGGTGTTCCTCGGAGCGGAGCACCGCCCTCAGGACCTCGAGCTGCTTGTCGGTGAGCCGGACGACCCACATGGCTGCCCCTTCGCTGGTCGAACTGGAGTGGCGCTGAAACTAATTCGGCGCGCGGACGGAAGCGGTCAGCCCTGCTCGCGCCCGGCCTCCGGCGCTGGCACGGCGCGGTGCTCGCCGGTGACGGTGCGGATCCGCACCGCGACGATCCTGTTGTCGCGGACCGACTCGACGCGGATCTCATAGCCGTTGGCGCGGATCACGTCGCCCCGCCGCGGCAGTCGGCCGAGCTCGCTGAACACGTAGCCGCCGATCGAGTTGAAGGCGTCGGAGTCGACCGGGAGCTTGATCCCGGCGTCCTCCAGGTCGCCGATCGGCACGTGGCCGCGGACGTAGAAGTCGCCATCGGTCAGGCGCCGCAGGGAGGTCGACCGCGGGTCGGTCTCGTCCTCGATCTCCCCCACCACCTCCTCCAGGATGTCCTCGACCGTCACGATGCCGACGGTTCGCCCGTACTCGTCGGAGACGACTCCGAGTGAGCTTCGCTGGCGCTGGAGCTCGGCCAGCAGGTCGTCCAGCGGCTTCGTCTCGGGAAAGATCGGCACGTCGCGGATAGCCGGCTCGATCGACGTGTCCGCGCCGGCGTTCATGTACAGCCGGACCAGGCTGTTGTTGTGGACGACCCCCCGGACCTTGTCGGGATTGTCGTCCTCGATCACGATGAGGCGGGTGTGGCCCGAGGACACGCATGCACGAAGCGCCTCCTCGACCGTCTGGTTCGAGTTCACCGTCACGACGGCCGGGATCGGGGTCATCACCTCGCGCGCCTCCTGCTCGTGGAGATGGAAGACGCCGCCCAGCATCACCGCCTCGCCGAGGTCCAGGGTCCCGCCGGAGGCCGAGCCCCGGATCATCTCCCTCAGGTCCTCCGAGGTGTGCTTCTCCTCGATGTCACTCGGGGTCACGCCGAACAGGCGGAGGATCGCGTTGGAGACCTTGTTGAGGACGAAGGTGAACGGGGCGCTGGCGACGCGAAACCAGTTGACCGGGCGGACGAGGACGCGCGCCGCCGGCTCGGGCCGGGTGATCGCGAGCATCTTCGGCACCTGCTCGCCGACGGTGATATGGAGGGACGTCGCGATCGTGAAGGCCAGCGCGAATGAGATTGCGACCGCGACGCTGTGACCCACCGCGCCGTCGATCAGCGGCTCGATCAGAGCGGCCAGGGCCGGCTCGCCGAGAAAGCCGATGCCGATCGAGGCCATCGTGATCCCCAGCTGGCAGGCGGAGAGGACCTCGTCGATCTTCTCGAGCTGCTCGAGCACCTCGTCGACGCCGGCCTCGCCCTCCTTGGCCAGCGCCTCGAGCCGGCTGCGGCGGCTGCGGACGAGCGCGAACTCGGCAGCAACGAACAGCCCGTTGATCGCGACGAGGGCGAAGAGGGCGACGATCGCCAGGGCGGTCATTCAGAGACCGGCGCCGCGACGCGCGGACGCGCAGCGGAGGACGTCGCGGATTTGTGCTCGATACTTCGAGGGAGGTCGTCGTCCACGGGGACGCGCAGACGGTAGCAGCAGATCAAGCGGTGCTAGCTTCGCGCGGTGGCCGCCCCTGCCGACCAGAGCCAGACTCCCTACCTGGACGCGTTCGTCGCCTATCGCAAGCGCAACCCCGGCCGCTTCGTCGTGCCGGGCCACAAGGGCGGTCCCGCCGCCGACCCCGGGTTGCGCGAGGCGATCGGGCTCCGCGCTCTGGAGCTGGACATCCCGGCCGGCATGCCGGGGATCGACGTCGGCAGCGACATCGAGGTCAATTTCTTCCAGCAGGCGCAGGAGCTCGCGGCGCAGGCTTGGGGCGCCAAACGCTCCTGGTTCCTGGTCAACGGAGGCTCGGGCGGCAACCACGCCGTGTGCCTGGCCCTGGCCCACATCGGGAAACGGGTGATCGTCCAGCGAAACGCGCACTCCTCGACGGTCGACGGCATGATCCTCGCCGGGCTGGAGCCGCACTTCCTGGCGCCCGAGGTCGACGGCGAGCTGGGCATCGCCCACTGCGCTACGCCCGAGGCCCTGGAGCAAGCACTGGAGGCGAGCCCAGACGCGATCGCGGTGATGCTCACCTCCCCGACCTACTTCGGCGCCGTCGCCGACATCGCGTCGCTGGCCGACCTCGCTCACTCCGCAGGGGTCCCACTCGTCGTCGACGAGGCCTGGGGGGCCCATCTGCACTTCTCTTCGCGGCTGCCCGACTCGGCCCTCGAGTGCGGGGCAGACCTCGTCCTCTCCTCGACCCACAAGATCGTGGGCAGCCTGACCCAGTCGGCGATCCTCCACCTCGCCGAGAACGGCGGCGTCGACGAGCGCGTGGTGGACCGCGCGGTGACGCTGATCGAGTCGACCAGCCCCAGCGGCCTTCTGAGCGTCTCGCTGGACGCGGCCCGGCGCCACGCGGTCATCAACGGCGAGGAGCTCCTGGGGCACGCGGTGGACGCGTTGGCGGAGCTCCGCGACGAGATCCGCGGGATCCCAGGCCTCGACGTGGTCGACGAGCGGATCGTCGGGCGACCCGGCGTGCACGCGTACGACCCGCTGCGGCTGGTGGTGGACGTCCGCGGGACCGGCGCCACCGGGCACCGCATCGCCGAGCTGATGCGCGCCGAGGACGACATCAACATGGAGCTCGCTTCCGAGAACGTCGTGCTGGCGTCGTTCGGTCTCGGCGAGGACGTCGCCCAGACGGGCGAGCGGCTGCTCGCCGGCCTGCGCCACGCCGTCGAGCGGGTGGGCGAGGCCAGCCAGGACATCGGGCCGTTCGCGACCCCGCCGCCGTGGGGGCCGACGATCCTGTCGCCGCGCGAGGCCTTCCTGGGCCCCCAGGAGGTCGTGGCCTTCGCCGACGCCGAGGGACGCGTGGCGGCCGAGTCGCTGGCCGCCTACCCGCCGGGCGTCCCCAACGTGCTCCCCGGCGAGCGGCTCACGGCGGCGACCCTCACCTACATCTCCGACTCGATCGCGCACGGGGGCTGGGTGCGCGGGGCGAGCGACCGCTCGCTGAAGACGATCCGGGTGGTGAAGGAATGACCGACGCCCCCTGGGGGGTGGACTCCGAGTACGGCCTGCTGCGCGACGTCCTGCTGTGCCCGCCCCAGAACTACTCGTGGCGGCCGACCAGCGCGATCTCGAAGGGAACGCTCGACAGCGGCGCGACGTTCGACCCGGCCCGGGCGAAGGCTCAGCACGCCGAGCTGGTCTCGGCCTACGAGGCCGCCGGCGTCACCTGCCACTTCCTCGAGCCGGTGAAGGGCCAGCACTACCAGGTGTTCGCCCGCGACTCGAGCGTCGGCACCCCGTGGGGAGGCTTCGTCACCTCCCCGAAGCAGCAGTGGCGCCGCGGCGAGTACGCCTCGGTGATCCGCTTCTACGAGGGCGCGGAGATCCCGATCTGGCAGCTGGCCAGCGCCGGCGCGATCGAGGGCGGCGACGTGATGATCGTCGAGCCGGGGTCGGTCGTCATCGGCACCGGCGAGGAGCGGACCGAGCTCGCAGCGGCCCGCCAGCTCGCCACGTTCTTCGAGGCCGAGGGATGGGAGGCCCGGGTCGAGCCGATCCCCGGCGTGTTCCTCCACATCGACGTGCTGCTCGCGATCCTGGCCCCCAAGCTGGCCGCGGTGTGCACGGAGTACGCGTCGGGCGGGCTGGTGCGGTGGCTGCGCGACAAGGGCTTCGACCTGCTCGACGTGCCCGGCCCCGACGCCTGGAAGCTGGGCGTGAACGCGATGTCCCTGGGCGGCGAGCGGGTGCTCACCGGTGCCGCGGCCACCTCGCTCAACGACCAGATGAGCGCGCGAGGCCTCGAGCTCGTCGCGCCCGAGCTGGACATGTTCACGCTGGGGGGCGGCGGGGCCCATTGCCTGTCGCAGGCGCTGCGCCGCGACCGCGTCGGATGAGCACCGGCACACCTCGCACCCGATGACCGCCGCCGGCCCGCCGATCGACGCGGCTCGCGTGATCGCCGACCTGCGCGAGCTCGATCGCCGCACCGGTGGGCCCGAAGGCGCGCGGCGCGTGTGCTGGACCGAGACCTGGCGCCAGGCGCGGGAGTACCTGAGCGAGCTCCTGGCCGAGCTGGGCCTCGCGCCCGAGCGCGACGAGGCCGGGAACCTGTGGGCGCGACTCGGCGGAGATGGACCGGCCTTGGCCGTGGGCTCCCACATCGACTCGGTGCCCTCCGGGGGCTGGCTCGACGGCGCCCTGGGGGTGATGGCGGGGGTCGGAGTCCTTCGCTCTTGGGCCGAGGCCGGCGAGGAGCCGCCGTCCCCGCTGGTCCTCGTGGACTGGGCCGACGAGGAGGGCGCCCGCTTCGGCCGCAGCCTGTTCGGCAGCTCGGCGTTTGCGGGCACGCTCGATCCCGACGCGGCGGCGAAGCTCACCGACGCGGACGGCGTCCGGCTTGCGGATGCTCTGGGCGAGAACGGCGTCGAGCTCGACCGGGTGCTCGAGGCCGGGTCCAGGCGCAACGGCCTGCGCGCCTACCTCGAGCTCCACATCGAGCAGGGCCCCGTGCTGGAGGCCGAGGGCGTCGCTACCGCCGCGGTCAACGGCTGCGCCGGCGTCGAGCGCCGGCGGTTCACGCTCACCGGGCAGGCGTCGCACGCGGGGACCACACCGATGGAGCTTCGCCGCGACGCCGGCCTCGCCGCCGCGGACGCGGCGCTCCGGATCGAGGCGGTCGCGCGCGAGCACGACGGCGTGGCGACCACGGGCGTCCTGCGGCTGGACCCCGGGATCCCGACGGCGGTGGCGGGAACGGCCGAGCTGGTCGCCGATCTGCGCCATCCCGAGGCGGTGGAGCTGGCCGCGATGCTCGACGAGACGCGGGCGATCCTGGCCGACGCGGCCGAGGCCCGCGGCTGCTCGCTCGCCGAGGAGGAGATCTGGCGGATAGAGCCGCTGGCCTTCGACCCCGAGCTGGTCGAGCACGCCCGCCACGCCTGCCGCGAGGCGAGCGGGGTCGAGCGCGAGCTCACGAGCGGCGCCCTCCACGACGCCGCCGAGGTGTCGCGGGCGGTGCCGACGGCGATGATCTTCGTCCCGTCGGCCGGCGGCCTCTCCCACACCGAGCGCGAGGACACGTCCGAGGCCGACCTGGCGAGAGGGATCGAGGCGTTCGGGCTGCTCGCGAACCGCGTGCTGGCCGGCTAGCGGCGGGGCGAGGGGATCCAGCGCGGGACCTGTGCCCGGTAGTCGCGGTAGGCCGCGCCGAACCGACGCTCGAGGCCCGGCTCCTCCACCGCCACGAAGTAGAGGTGGTTGATCACGAGGAAGGCGGCCGCCAGGACCGCGATGCCCTCCGAGCCGAACAGGAGCGCCTCGCCGACCAGGACCGCGAACACGCCGCTGATCATCGGATTGCGAACGCGCTCGTAGGGGCCGACCGCGACCATGCGGCGGGTCGGATCCCACGGGGCAAGGGTCCCCTCGCCCACCCGCGCGAACAGGCGGACCGTCCACAGCCACAGCGCGGCGCCCGCGGCGACCAGGGCTCCGCCGAGCGCGATCACGGCTCCCGCTGCGACCGGCGGCAGGCCCCAGCCCGGGTCGGCCCCGTCGCCGAGCAGCAGGATCAAGGCCGGCAGCCCCACCGCGACCATGCCGGGGAGCAGCGCGATCGCCCGCAGGTGGCGCCACCGGCTCACGGCCCGGATGGGGGGAGGGCGGACACCGGCCGAGCCTACGCGTGTAACGGCGCCCGGATGTGCGAGACGATGCGACAACCGCCTCGACCGAAGGAGCAGCAGAGATGGACATCGACCCCAAGCTCGCCGAGCTCTGCGAGCGAAACGAGACCGACTACTCGGACCTCAAGGCCTTCTTCATCAACTGCACCCTGAAGCGTTCGCCCGAGCAGTCTCACACCCAGGGACTGATCGACATCTCGATGGAGATGATGCGCCGGGTGGGGGTCGAGGTCGGCGGGATCCGGGCGATCGATCACGAGATCGCGTCCGGGGTGTGGCCGGACATGACCGAGCACGGCTGGGAGTCCGACGAGTGGCCCGCGATCTTCGAGCGCGTCATGGACGCCGACATCCTGGTGTTGGGGATGGCGATCTGGCTGGGCGAGAAGACCTCCGTCGCGACGAAGGTGATCGAGCGCCTCTACGGGAACTCACACCTGCTGAACGACGACGGGCAGTACGCGTACTACGGGCGCGTCGGCGGCTGTCTGGTGACCGGGAACGAGGACGGCATCAAGCACTGCGCGATGAACACTCTCTACTCGCTCCAGCACCTGGGCTACACGATCCCGCCCCAGGCCGACGCGGGGTGGATCGGCGAGGCGGGGCCCGGCCCGTCCTACCTGGACGAGGGATCGGGCGGACCCGAGAACGACTTCACCAACCGCAACACCGCCTTCATGACGTGGAACCTGCTCCACATCGCGCGGATGCTGAAGGACGCGGGCGGGATCCCGGCCTTCGGCAACCAGCGCTCGGAGTGGGACGCCGGATGCAAGCCGGCCTTCCCCAACCCCGAGCATCGCTGACGGGCTGCCCAGCCGCTGATGTAGAGTCGCGCGACCCGAGGTACCCCGGGGAGGGGTGAGCATGGAGAGCGCGAGCGTCGACGCGCCGGCGGCTGCTGTCGAGACCGGCGACAAGGGACTGAAGAAGAACGCGATCGGGTTCTGGGACGGGCTCTCGATCGGGCTCGCCTCGACCGCTCCGGCCTACTCGCTGGCCGCGGTCATCGGCTCGATCGTGGTCGCGGTCGGGGTCAAGGCTCCGGCCGTCCTCGTCGTCTCGTTCATCCCGATGTTCTTTATCGCGGCCGCGTTCTTCTACATGAACCGCGTCGACACCGACTGCGGCACGACCTTCGCGTGGGTCACGCGCGCGCTCGGTCCCTACGCCGGCTGGATCGGCGGCTTCGCGATCTGCACCACCGGGATCCTGGTCATCGGCTCCCTCGCCGACGTCTCGGCCTACTACACCTTCGACCTCCTCGGGCTCGAGGGCTCCGACGGCAGGCCGCTCTTCCGAAACGAGCAGGCGGTCGCGGCCTTGGCGGTGGTGATCATCGCCGTGATGACGACGATTTGCGTCATCGGTACCGAGATCTCGGCCCACCTCCAGCGCTTCATGACCCTCGGCCAGGTCGGCGTGCTGCTGCTGTTCGTGGTCGTCGTCGCGGTCAAGCTGATCACCGGCGACACGCCCGAGGAGTCGATCGATCCCAAGCTCAGCTGGCTCTCGCCGTTCGGCGTCGAGTACTCAGCCCTCCTCACGGGCGTGCTGCTGGCCGTTTTCATCTACTGGGGCTGGGAGAGCGCCGTCAATCTCTCCGAGGAGAGCGAGGACTCCTCCCGGGCGCCGGGGCTCGCCGGCATCGCCAGCACGGTGATCCTGCTCGTCACCTACATCGGTGTCGCGGTGGCCCTGGTGGCCTACGCCGGCCTCGGCGAGGTCGAGGAGTTCGACGACGACGCGGGCATCCTCGGCACCGTCGGCGAGGCGGCGCTGGGCTCCGAGCTCGGGAAGCTCCTTGTGCTCGCCGTGATCATCTCCGGCATCTCCTCGGCCCAGACGACGATCCTGCCGGGCTCGCGGACCTCGCTCTCGATGGCCGCCGCGGGAGCGCTTCCGAAGAAGTTCGCCAGCATCCACCCCCGGTTCCTGACCCCGGCCTTCGGGACGATCTTCATCGGGGTCCTGGCCACGCTCTGGTACGTGCCCGGCAAGCTGATCTCCGAGAACTTCCTGTTCGACTCGCTCTCGGCCCTTTCGCTGATGATCGCCTTCTACTACGGGCTCACAGGGATCGCCTGTGCCATCTACTGGCGCCGCGAGCTGACGTCCTCGGCCAAGAACTTCCTCTTCATCGGGGTCGCGCCACTGATCGGGGCGCTGGGCCTCTTCTACCTCCTGTACGAGTCGATCGGCGACCTCTCCGACCCGAAGCAGTCGTACTCCGGGACCGAGGCCTTCGGGGTCGGCGTGCCCCTGGCGATCGCGATCGTGTTCATGGGCGCAGGGCTTCTGATCATGATCGGCTGGCGCCTGTTCGGGCCGCCCGGCGCGAAGGAGTTCTTCGCTCGCAAGCCATTCGAGGCGGTGCCGCACGAGGTCGCCGTCGGCGGCCAAACGGTCGAGGCGATCGGGGTCTCCGAGGCCGATGCCGACGCCGGGGCCCCGGCCGAGGAGGAGAGCTGAAATGGCCAACCTGGTGCTCGGATACGACGGCTCGGACTGCGCCAAGGAAGCGCTGCGCACGGCGATCGGTCTCTCGCGCGAGCTGGGCGACACGATCGTGATCGCCTACGGCTACGACCCGGGCGTGCCGGGCGAGGAGCACAACACCCACCAGGAGCTGGTTCGCAAGATGGGCGAGCAGGCGACCGCCGAGGCGGTCGCTCTCGCGCGCGAGGCCGGGGTCGAGGTCGAGGTCGAGCTGCGGCCCGAGCGCCCGGCCGAGGCACTGATCTCGCTGGCCGACGAACGCGACGCCCGGGCGATCGTGGTCGGCACCTATGGGGAGCATCCGATCAAGGGCGCGATCCTCGGCTCGGTGCCGCACAAGCTGCTGCACCTCTCCGAGCGCCCGGTTCTGGTCGTCCCCGCCGACTGACCCCCCGGGGGTTCAGACCCCTCGGTGCAAACTGACGCCGACTAGGCTCAGAGGCATGAGCCTTTACGACACCCTCGCGCAGCTGCCCCTGACCGTCGATTCCTACGAGCTCGAGGATCGCGACCGCCAGTTCTCGCCCGAGTTCACGCGGCCGTCGACGATCGTCCACCTCCACGGCGGCGGCGAGGAGGGGCTGGGTGAGGACGTCGTCTACACCGTCCTGGACCACATGGCCCACCGCGACGCGGGGGCCGTGAACGACTTCAGTGGCGTCTCGACCCTGGGCGAATTCTGCGAGCTCGCCGGCGGGCTCGACCTGTTCACGGCCGCGGCCCCCGAGTACGAGGCCTCCCGCCACTACCGCCGCTGGGCGTACGAGTCCGCCGCGCTGGACCTGGCGCTGCGGCAGAGCAGCGTCTGCTTCCACGAGGCCGTCGGCCGGGACCCGACGCCGCTTCGGTTCGTGTGCTCGACCCGCCTGACGGCGTTCGGCGATGACGTCGACGGCTCCAGCACGCAGGCGATCAGCGATCGCCTGGCGAAGTACCCGACGCTCGAGTTCAAGCTCGATCCGGAGAACGACTGGACCGGCGAGCTGATCGAGGCCATCCGCGGGCTGGCGCCGGTGCGCGTGCTGGACCTGAAGGGGCTCTACCGCGGGACGCCCGTGGACGTCGACACGGACCCCGAGCTCTACCGCACCGTCGCCGACGCGTTCGGGGACGCCTACCTCGAGGACCCCGACATCAACGACGAGACCCGCGACGTGCTCGCCCCGCACGACGACCGCATCACCTGGGACGCCAACCTGCACTCGCTGGACGACGTCAAGGAGCACGCCCGCAAGGCGATCAACTCGAAGCCGTCGCGCTTCGGCTCGCTGCACGAGCTGCTCTCCGTCTACGAGTACTGCGAGGCGAACGGCATCGCCATCTACGGCGGCGGCCAGGGCGAGCTGTCGGTCGGCCGTGGGCAGATCCAGTACCTCGCCTCGGTCTTCCACGCGGACACGCCGAACGACACCGCCCCGTCCGGCTACAACGACCCGGCGGTGCCCGAGGGGATGCCCTCGAGCCCGATGGAGCCGGTGCCGAGCGCCACCGGGTTCCGCTGGGCTGAGTAGGCGGCCGCATTGCATTCGGTCAGCCGAATGACGAGGACGGCTAGCCGAACTCGCCGCTTTCGCTAGCGTCGCCGCGCAGACCACCTTCGACCCTTGGAGACCACATGGCCGAGCGTTCGTTCCCGCAAGCCCTCAACGCCCAGATCGCCAACGAGTTCGGCGCCGCGATGCAGTACATCGGCGCCGCCGTCTACTACGACGCCGAGACGCTGCCGCGCCTAGCCTCGTTCTTCTATCGCCAGGCGCTCGAGGAGCGCGAGCACGCGATGATGATGGCCCAGTACCTGCTCGACGTCGACGAGGAGGTCCACATTCCCGACATCAAGGGCCAGCAGACGAGCTTCGACGACGGCGTGTCCCCGGTCAAGATGGCGCTCGAGCAGGAGAAGCGGGTCGGCGAGGAGATCTACGCGCTGTTCGAGCTGGCCCGCGAGACCAAGGACTACCGGGCCGAGCAGTTCATGCAGTGGTTCGTAAAGGAGCAGGTCGAGGAGGTCGCCCTGATGCAGGACCTCCTGAGCGTGGTCGAGCGCTCGAAGGACAACCTGCTGCTGGTGGAGGAGTTCGTCGCGCGCGAGGCACTGGGCGAGGAGGGCGACGACCCGACCGCCCCGCCGGCGGCGGGCGGCGGCGGCTAGCCGGGCGCAGCCACGACCTTGGTCAGGGCCGGTCAGCGCGGAACTGGGCGAGGCCGTCGGCGGCCTCGGAGCGCACCTTGCCCTGGACGATCGGACTCCAGCCCAGGGCGACGCCGATCGGCCCCAGGGCCATCCGGGTCCACTTCCAGAGGTCGAAGCTGTCGCGGTGGTCGGTGATCAGCCCGGCGTCGTCGAACCTGAACGTCGCGACGATGTCGTTCACGACCTTGCGGCCCGTGCGGAACGTGTAGTGGGCGATCCAGTTCGCCGTCCCCGAGGCCTCGTCGGCGTCGTGGGAGGCGAGCTCAACGGTCAGGTCCTCGGCGCGGCCGGTCAGCATTCGCCACATGTCCCCGGCCTCCTCGCCGTTGAGGTCCGGGAATACGGGATCCGAGAAGTGGATGTCGGGGGCGTAGCAGGCGGCCATCGTCTCGGCGTCGCCGGCGTCGAACGCGGCGTAGAAGCGGCTGATCGTCTCGCGGTTTCGCTCGGACATGGCTGGCGCGCAGCCTCTCACACGGCGACCCCTTAGGCTCCGCGACCGCGTATGGGTGAGTTCTCCGAGCGCACCGTGATCATGTCCGGCGGCAGCCGGGGCATCGGCCTGGCGATCGCTTTGCGCCTCGCTCGCGAGGGCGCGCACATCGCCCTGATCGCGAAGACGGCCGAGCCCGATCCCCGCCTTCCGGGGACCATCTACACGGCGGCCGAGGAGATCGAGGCGGCGGGCGGCGCGGCCCTGCCGATCGTGGGCGACATCCGCGACGAGGGCCGGGTGGCCGAGGCGGTGGCCGAGGCGGTCGAGCGCTTCGGCGGGATCGACGTCGTCGTCAACAACGCGAGCGCGATCAACCTGGCGCCGATGCGCGACCTCGAGGTCAAGCGCTTCGACCTGATGCAGCAGATCAACTCCCGCGGCACCTTCGTGCTCACCAGGGCCGCGCTCCCCCACCTGCGTGAGTCCGGCCACGCGCACGTGCTGACGCTCTCGCCGCCGCTGGTGAGCGACAGCAAGTGGCTCAAGGGGTTCAGCGCCTACACCCTCTCGAAGATGGGGATGACGATGCTCACGCTGGGCCTGGCGGCCGACGAATCCGACGCGCCGATCGCCGCCAACTGCCTGTGGCCTCGCAGCATCATCGCGACGGCCGCGGTGCAGAACCTGCTCGGGGGCGACGAGGCGATGGCTCGCGCCCGTACGCCCGACATCTACGCCGACGCCGCGTTCGAGATCCTGCGCCGCGACCCGCGCGAGTGCACCGGCAACGCCTACATCGACGACGAGGTGCTCGCCGAGGCCGGGATCACCGACCTCAGCGCCTACGGCCCGCCCGAGTCCGAGCTCCAGCTCGACCTGTTCGTGGACGAATGGCCCGCCGGCTGACCATCCGCTAGCGCTCCAGGTAGCGCGCCTCCGAGAACACCTTCCGCACCATCGGCTCGAACTCCTCGATCAGGAGCGAGTCGTAGGCGGGGTCGAAGCAATTCTGGTCGTAGAGCTCGCAGAACTCGGCGCAGTCGTCGAACCACTCGTGGTCGCGGTAGATATCCCGCGCGTTCGGGTCCTCCCCCGTCTGCTCGCCGTAGAAGTACTGCTGGAAGACGCCGTGGTGAGCGACGATCCAGCAGATCCGCGGCTCGATGTAGGGCCTGAGGATCGCCCCGACCATCTCGCCGTGCGTGTAGGGCGCCAGCTCGTCGCCGATGTCGTGCAGCAGGGCGGCCACCACGTACTCGTCCGAGCGGCCGTCGCGGAGCGCCCGGGTCGCGGACTGGAGCGAGTGCTCGTAGCGAGACACCTGGTAGCCGGCGAACGAGTTCTCGAGGGCGCGCACCGCTGCGATCAGTCGGTCGGGGAGCGCCTCCATGTACTCGGCCTCGCGGCGCTCGAGGAGCTCGTAGTCCTCGGCGGTGCCGTCCTCCATACGGGTGAAGCTCACGGTCTCCATGGCGGTCCCTCGCGTCGGGCCGACAAGTATGCCCGGCCCGCCGCCTCAGCCCTGCGGCGGGGCCTCGCCCTGGCCCCAGGCGTCGAGCCCGCCGTCGACGAGCACGCTCGAGCCCGTGATGTAGGCGCCGGCGTCGGTCGCGAGCCAGGCGACCGTTTGGCCGACCTCCTCGGGCCGGCCCAACCGGCCCAGCGGCACCTGCCGCCGGGACGTCTCGAGCGCGTCCGTCCCGTAGGCCGCGAGCCCTTCGGTCTCGATGTTGCCGAGCACGACGCAGACGACGCGAATCGAGTGGCGGCTCCACTCGAGGGCCAGGCCCTGGGCCAGGTTCTCGAGCGCCGCCCGGGCAGCGCTCGCGTGCGCGAAGCCCGGGATGCCGCGGCGCGGAGAGAAGCCGCCGAAGACCACCAGGCCGCCCTCGCCGGGGATCATCGAGCGCGTCGCCACCTCGCGCGTCAGATCCCAGGCGGCGTCGATCGCAAGTCGGTGCACAGCGCGAAGCCCCTTGGTGGTGATCTCCTCGGCCGGCGCGGTGAACTGCCCGCCGGCGTTGTTGACGAGCACGTCGATCCGGCCGAAGCGGCCCAGTGCCGCCTCGACCAGCGACCCGACCTCCTCGGGCTCGCGGATGTCGCACGCGTGGGCCAGGCACTCAGCGCCCGCGCGCTCCAGTTCGCCGCGTGCCTCTTCCAAAGGCTCCGGGCGCCGACCGCAGATGGCGACCTTGGCCCCAGAGTCAGCGAAGGCCTTGGCGGTCGCCCGGCCGATCCCGGTTCCGCCACCCGTGATCAGGACCACCCGATCCCGGTTCGCCTCGGAGGTCAGGACGCTCATTCGCCGCGCCAGACCGGGTCGCGGCCCTCGGCGAAAGCTTGCGGCCCCTCCTCGGCGTCGGCCGAGGCCATCGCCCGGTCATACGCCGGGACCGTGCCATCGCGAATGGCCGCGAACGCCTCCTGGACCGTCATCTGATCGGTCGCGGCGAGCACCGCCTTCACAGCGCGGGTCGCGAGCGGGGCCATGGACTCGAGCTCGCCGGCCAGGGCGCGAGCCTCCTCCATCAGGCGCCCGGGCTCGGCCAGCCGGTTGACGATCCCCCAGCGCGCCGCTTCGGCAGCGTCCATCGGACGCCCTGTCAACAGCAGCTCCATCGCCAGCGCCCGCGGCATCCGGCGGGCCAGCCGGAAGATGCCACCGGAGTCGGCCACCAGGCCAAGCTTCACCTCGGGCAGCGAGAAGCGCGCGCCGGGAACGGCCACGATGAGGTCACAGGCGAGCGCGAGCTCGAACCCGCCGCCGGCCGCGTACCCGTTGACGGCCGCGATCACGGGCTTGTCGAGGTCGAACATCTCGGTCAGGCCGGCCAGGCCGCCGGGCCCGAAGGCCTCGACGTCGCCGGGATCTCCCGCGACGTACGCCTTCAGGTCCCAGCCGGCCGAGAAGAAGCGCTCGCCGGCCCCGGTCACGATCGCCACCCGCAGCTCCGGGTCGTCGCGGAAGGCGATGAACGCCTCGCCCATCGCACGGCTGGTAGCCGAGTCGATCGCGTTGGCCTTCGGCCGGTCCATCGTCAGCTCCAGCGTGGCTCCGCGCCGCTCGATCCCCAGGCCCTCCATAGCGCGACATTAGTATCCGTGGCGACCGGGAGGGGTCCATGGACGGACAGAGGCGAAAGCGATTCGGGCAGGCCGCGGCCGTGGCGCTCCTGCTCGCGGGCGTGGTCACCGCCGTCGGATGCTCCTCGGACTCCGACGACGACGAGCCGACGACCCTCACGGTGATGAGCTTCAACATCTGGGGCGGGGGCGCCAACGAGGACAAGCCCGTCGACGACACCGTCGCCGCGATCGAGGCCGTCGATCCCGACATCGTCGGCATCCAGGAGACGCAGCTCGAGGGGCCCGACTGCACGGCCCGGTCCTGCCCGCCCCTGGGCAAGAGCGTCGCCCCCGAGATCGCCGACGCACTCGGGTACGACTACTACGAGCAGGAGCAGGCCAACGAGGCGCTCTGGTCGAACGCGGTCCTCAGCCGCCACGAGATCGGCGAGCCGACGGCGAACGACCTCGGCGTCCAGATCGACGTCTCCGGACAGGACGTCTATGCCTTCAACATCCACCTCGACGACTCGCCCTACCAGCCCTACCAGCTCCTCGACATCCCCTACGGGGGCGCGCCCTTCCTCGACAGCGAGGAGCAGGCGATCCGCTTCGCCGAGCGCACCCGCGGGCCCGCGCTCGAGCTGCTGATGGAGGACATGGCGGCCGCCGAGGACGCCGACGCCTCGTTCGTGTTCGGCGACTTCAACGAGCCGTCGGGCCACGACTGGACGCCCGAGGCGGTCGAGGCAGGGAACCAGCCGATCGCGGTCGACTGGCCGACGACCGGAGCGCTCGAGGACGTGGGGTTCGTGGACGCCTTCCGCGAGGCCAACCCCGACCCGGTCGAGCGCCCCGCCTTCACCTGGACGCCGACCGGCGACCCCAAGGACCCGGGCGACCACCACGACCGCATCGACTTCGTCCTCGCCCGCGCCGACGGCCTCGAGGTGGACGACGCCGTCATCGTCGGCGAACAGCGCCCCGAGGCCGACGTCGTCGTCCGGCCCTGGCCATCGGATCACCGGGCGGTCGCGGCGACGGTGAGCTGGTAGGCGGGCGCGGTCGTCCCAGCGTCGAACCTCGCGCCGGGCGCGGTCGTCCCCGGGTCGAATGGCGCGCCGGTCCCGCTATCCGCAACCGATGTGCCAGCGCCCGCCTATGCGGGCGTCAGCGCGACGGGGTGGTTTGACTGGATCACGCCGTCCGGGTCCCACGCACGCTTCACCTCGGCGAGCCGGTCGCAGGTGGCAGCCGGGAGGATGGCGTCGACGTCGCAGGCGCGCTCAGCGAAGTTGAAGTAGGCGCCCTCGGCCGACCACGGGTCCATCGCGTCGTACAGTCGATCGAGCGAGCCCGGGATCGCCTCGCCGAGCTCCGGGGTCATCGGCACGCCGATCCCAAGCATCACGAACTCGGCGTCGAGCTTCGACAGCGCGCCGCCGCCCTCTGCGGAGCGCCCGAGAGCGCCGCCGGCGTGAGCGAGCTCGGTCAAAAGCAGCGGCGAGCCGGCGTCGGGGCCGACGAGGCCGACCAGAGCGTCGATCGCCTCATCGGGCAGCTCTCGGAGCGCCCGATGATGGCCCTGCGCCGGGATCGGCGGCTCGGGATCCATGTTGATCCGGCTCAGGCCGGCGGCGGGGATCTGGTCGAACGTGTCCATGATCGGCTCGCCCAGCTCGCGCAATGGGGCGACCAGGCGCTCGCCGCCCTCGCGCGAGCCGATGCAGGCGGCGGTGACGGTCCACAAGGGCCGCTCGCGGAGGGGTTCGGGGACGTCGGGCATCGGCGGTGGCCTGAGGAAGCGGCCCCTCGAAGTGACCTCGTCGGGCAGGGTCGCCGCCCAATCGCGGTAGGCGCGGACCGCGTCCGCGGCAAGCTCGGCAGGGAAGATCAGGGCTCCGGCGTACGCCTCTGCGACCGGCAGCAGCTCGACCTCGAGCGCCGTGACGACCGCATAGGCGCCACCGCCGCCCCGCAGCGCCCAGAACAGGTCGGGCTCGTTGTCGGGGTCGACCCGCCGCTGCTCGCCGTCGGCCGTCACCAACTCGATCGCACGCACCAGGTTGCAGGCGAAGCCGTGCGCGCGTCCCAGCCAACCCATGCCGCCGCCGAGCGTGTAGCCGACGGTGCCGACGTTCGGCGAGCTGCCGGGCTGCGTACACATCCCGTGCTCCTGGGCGGCGGCGGCGAGCTCCTCCCCCAGCACGCCGGCCTCTATGTGGGCGGTCCCGGCGGCGCCGTCGACGTCGATCGCCTTCATCCGGCCCGTCCGAATCAGGATCGTGTCGGCGAGCGGGGCAAGCGGGGCGGCGCCGTGCCCCGTCCCCTGGGCGTTGACCTTCATCCCTCGCTGCGCCGCGAACCCGACTACCGCGGCGACGTCGTCGGCGCTTTCGACGAACGCGACCGCGCTCGGATGCTGATCCGCGGTCAGGTTCCATGCCTGGCGCGCTTCGTCCCAGTCCGAGTCCGACGGGGTCGCCACCCGCCCCGAGATCGAAAGCTCAGCGAGATCGGTCATCGCCGCCACCCTATAGCGAACGGTCGCGACCCCACGGTTGCAGCAGGGGCCACCTGCGTTCACGACGCCTGAGGGCCGAGAACGGGAGCGACGGGACTCGAACCCGCGGCCTCCGGCGTGACAGGCCGGCGCTCTAACCAACTGAGCTACGCCCCCTGGAGTACCGGAGTAACGGTCGGGGCCAGGGGCCCGCGCCTGATGATAGGGGCGCGCCAGTAGCCTGCGCGCGATGAGGCTGGTGAGCTACCGCTCGGAGCGCGGCCCGCGCGCGGGCGTCCTGCGAGACGACGCGGTGGTGGACGCCTGGGACGCGCTGGAAAGCGAGGGTTCGTCGGTCCGCGAGCTGCTCGCGCAGGGACGGGTGGATGATCTCGAGGCGGCCTCCGGCGAGGGCATCCCGGTGGCAGACGCCGACCTGCTGGCACCGGTCCCGGACCCCGAGAAGATCGTCTGCATCGGCCTCAACTACGGTGCCCATGCGGCCGAGGCGGGGATGGAGCCGCCCCAGAGCCCGACGATCTTCGGCAAGTACCGAAACGCCCTGGCCGCCCCGGGCTCGACCGTGAACCTGCCGGCGGCGAGCAGCAAGGTGGACTTCGAGGCGGAGGTGGCGTTCGTGGTCGGCGCCCGCGCCAAGGAGGTCGACGAGGCCTCCGCGCTCGACCACGTCGCCGGCTACGCGCTGCTGAACGATCTCTCGGCCCGGGACCTCCAGTTCGCGACCCCGCAGTGGATGGCCGGGAAAGTGTTCGACGGCTCGGCACCCTGCGGGCCGGCGCTGGTCACCCCCGACGAGGCCGGGCCGCCGGACGCGATCGAGTTCGCCCTCGACCTGAACGGCGAGCGGATGCAGGAGTCCTCAACCACCGACCTGATCTTCTCCGTCGCCGCCCTGGTCTCGCATCTGTCGCGGCTGATGACGCTGGAGCCCGGCGACATCGTCGCTACCGGGACGCCGTCGGGGGTGGGATCGACCAGGGACCCCCGCGTCTGGCTCGCCCCCGGCGACGAGACCGTGATCAGCTCGCCGCAGCTCGGCGAGCTTCGGACCCGGATCGGCTGACCGCCACCTCGCCCAGCGCCACCGCCAGGTAGGCGGGCAGGAACCAGACGACGTAGAAGTAGAACCAGTGGGTGGCGCCCACCTGCACCGCCACGACGATCGCCGCCGCCAGGGCGGCCACCTGGAGCACGGTCTTGGTGCGCGGGACGAAGGCGAGCCCGATGGCGAGGACCACCGCACCCACCCGGACCACCGACTGCAGGAAGTCCAGCGACGGCGCCTGGCCCCAGACGCTGAAGGGGGAGGAGCGGTCGGACTGGTAGCCGAAGGTGCGGTCGTAGACCTCACCGATGCCGCCGTCGGGCAGGAAGGGCAGCAACGGCAGCGCGACGACGGCGACGAAGACCCCGGAGAACACCAGGAGGCCGCGGCGGTCGCGAAGTCCACCGGCCGTGGCAAACAGCGGCGCGAGCGCCGCTGTGCCGAACTTCGCCGCCGCGCCCAGCGCCAGCGCCAGCCCGCGCCGGGCAGGCGAGCGAATCGCGACGAGGGCCCAGACCACCGACGCGGCGACCAGCGCGTCGTTGGCGTTCGCGTTCATCGCGTAGAGCGTCCAGGGGCACGCCAGCCAGGCGAACGCCAGCGCCACCCCCAGCGCCCGCCCCTCGGCGCCAGCCCTCAGCCTGCGGCCCAGCGCGATTAGCCCGAGGACGGTGAGCAGGTCGAAAGCGATCGACGCCGCGTGGGCGGCGGGGACGTCGTCCCACTCGCCCTCCCACGGGAATGCCGCCTCGAACGGGACGTAGGCGAGGTAGTTCGCCGGCCCGTAGACGTCGCCGCGCAGGTTGAGCCCGGGCGAGAAGTCCCCGTCGTAGAGCTCCTCGGAGTCGCCGATCCGATCCGCGCCGACGACGCCGGCGACGCCGATGTCGATCACTCGCGAGTCGGCAACGTTCAGGGCGATCCGCGCTCCGGCCAGCAGCACGGCGGCGATCGCCAGCCAGCGAACGGGCGTCCAGGTGAGGAGCGGCCCACGACGCTGGGCGGGGCGGAACCCGGCGAGAAGCATGCGGGCGAGCACATACCCCAGCACCGGATAGGTGAGCGCGACCGAGGTGGAGACCTCGGCGCGGTTGAAGAAGAAGAGCGAGGCGCTGAGCCCGACGATCACGAGCAGGTCGAGGTGGAGGAGGCGGAAGGGGCGCCGGGGGTCGAAAAAGGGCGCCAGGAATGCGACGCACAAGGCGATCCAGACCCAGGGCGAGTTGACCGCCTGCGCCACCGCGCCCTCGTAGCCCCGGGCCAGCTCGGCCCCCACCTGGTGGTCGCGCCAGGCCTCGAGGACCGTGCCGGTGCGGTCGTCGATCTCAACCCTTGCGGCCTCCTCCCCATCCCTCAAGAAGCTGACCTGCCAGCGGCAGGGGCCTTGGGCATAGGCACGGGGGACGACTTCCCCGTCTTCGGCGACCTCCTCGCGGACGACGTCGGTTCCGGCCGCGATGGTCGCCGCTTCGCCCGCCGTCAGGCGGAAGCCGTCAGGCGTCGTCGCGAGGCCTGTGACCGGCTCGAGCGGGGGCGGAGCGAAGCCCCCGAACGGCGACTGCTCGGCCGGGCGATAGGTCTCCGTGGCGCACGGCGACACCTCGGCGGCGTTGGCCGGGGCCGCGAGCAGAGCCAGAAGCGCGACCGCCGACGCGGTCGCCATGCGTGCCGGGGACATGGCGTGCCGACTCTACCCGGGGTCGGGCGACTGCCTGCTCCGGGGCCGGTCGGGCTCCGGTGGGGCCTCCTGAGCCGCCGCCTCGAGCGGGCTGCCCAAGAGCCCCGCGTTGAGAAGCAGCGCATCCGCCTCGGACGCCGACAGGGGCGGCGAGAGGCCGTGCCCCTGGCCGAAGTCGCAGCCCAGCTCGAGCAGCCGCCGGTGCTGCTCGGGGCGCTCGATGCCCTCCGCCACCGCGGTCAACCCGAACGCCTCGGTGAGGTCGATGATCGCCCGCAGTAGCGCCGGCTCCTTGCCCGGTCCACCGATCTCGGCGACGAAGCTCTGGTCGATCTTCAGGTTGTCCAGCGGAAAGCTGCGCAGATAGGTGAGCGACGAGTAGCCGGTTCCGAAGTCGTCGACGGCGATCTCGACCCCCAGGTCCTTGAGCTCGCCCAGCCGGTGGGCGCACGCCTCGGTGTCCTCCATCAGCGACGATTCGGTGATCTCGACCGTGAGGCCGTCGGGATCGAGTTGGGCGGCGGCCAGCGCCTCCTTCACCTCGGTCACCAACCCGCGCTCGCGGAGCTGGGCGGGCGAGATGTTCACGCCGACCTGAAGCCCCTCCTGCGCCGGATAGCGGGCGCGCCACAGCGCTGCCTGCTGGCACGCCGCCCGCAGCACCCAGCGCCCGAGGTCGAGGATCTGGCCGCTTTCCTCGGCCAGCGGGATGAACCGGCTGGGTTCGACCAGGCCGCGCTGTGGATGGCGCCAACGAAGCAGGGCCTCGAGCCCGGCGAAGTCGCCGGAGCGGAGGTTGAAGATGGGCTGGTAGACCAGGACCAACTCGCCCCGCTCGACGGCGCGCTTCAGGTCCCCCTCGAGCTCCAGTCGTTCGACGACGGCGGTGTGCAGGTGCGGCTCGAACGCCGCGTAGCGCCCCTTCCCGTCTGCCTTCGCCCGGTACATGGCCAGGTCGGCGTCGCGCACCAGCGTGTCGGCGTCGCTCGTGCCGGCGGCGATTCCGATCGAGGCGCTCATGAAGACCTCACGCCCCGCGACCTTGAACGGCGCCTCGAGGGCGTCGAGCATCCGGCGCGCCACACGGGCCGCCTCCTCCGGCTCGCTGAGCTCCTCCAAGAGGACGGCGAACTCGTCCCCGCCCAGGCGCGCCAGCGTGTCGGCCGGCCGGAGGCATTCGCGCAGGCGGTCGGCGACCAGGATCAGCAGCCGATCTCCGGCCTGAAGACCGAGGCTGTCGTTGACGGTCTTGAACCCGTCGAGGTCGCAGAAGAGAACGTTCACGGGCGTCTCGGTCAGCTCGGCGCGGTTCAGCGCCACGCCGAGGCGATCCATGAACAGGGCGCGATTGGGGAACCCGGTCAGGAGGTCGCGAAAGGCCTCGCGAAGGGCGTCGGACACCGAGCGCGCGTGTCCGAGCGCGAGGCTGGCATGCTCGGCGAAGGCCAGCAGGGTCTGCTGCTCGCGCGCGTCGAACTCGCGCTGAGGGTCGTGTGAGCCCACGGCCAGGCTGCCGGCGATCTCGCCACGCTCCCAGAGCGGCGCGGCGATCGCCGCAGCCACAAGCTCGGACGCGAAATCGGCCTCCAGGCCCGCCCCCTTCGCCCCGCTGACGCCGTCGGCCACCACCAGCCCGCGCTCGCGCATCGCGCGGGCGCCCAGGCCGTCGTCGGCGCTCGCGCGGCCCGACCTCCCGCCGGCGCCCTCCTCGGTGCCCCGCGTGGCCACCAGGGTCGTGTGAGTGGAGTCGTCGGGGTCGCGCAGCCGCAGCGCGGCGACGTCGGCCTCGATCGTCCCTGCCAGGCCCTCGACGACGGAATCCAGGACCTCGTGGGAAGGCTGACGGTCGACGATCGCTCGCTGGATCCGCGAGAGGCGCTCCAGGAGCGCCTGGCGCTGGCGCAGCGCGCCGAGCAGCCGCTCGTTCTCCCCCAGGAGGCGGGTCAGCCGGGTGACCTGCTGCTCCTGGTCGAGGCCCTCCCCGGACTCGAACCCGTCGCTGGATCCCATCCGACTGTAGTTCTCGGTCGCCGCTCGACTCCCTGCCCCGAGGGCGGCATCGGCCGAAACGGAGCTTGAGGGCGCGGGCCGTCGGTGGGCGCCGTCTACGCTTGCGGGCACCAATGGGGCTCAACTTTCGTCGCAGCGGGAGCGGCCCGCCCCTGGTGCTGGTGCACGGCCTCGGTGGCACGGGCGCCCTGTGGGCGCCCGTCGTCGAGAGGCTCGAGGCCCGGCGTGACGTGATCGTGCCCGACCTGCCCGGATTCGGGGGATCCGACCCGCTGGCGCCCGGCACGCCCGCGACCGCGGCGAACCTGGCCGCCCAGGTGGCCGGACTGTGCAGCGAGCTGGGGATCGAGCGGGCGGACGTGGCGGGGAACTCACTCGGCGCCTGGGTCTGCCTGGAGATGGCCAAGCGCGGCCAGGCGCGAACGGTGGTGGGGATCTCGCCGGCCGGGCTGTGGCGGAACCCGCTGGGGCCGCGGCGAATCGAGAGCCAGAGAATCGGCCGCCGGCTTCGTCCTCTCCTGAACCTCGTGCTTCGGACCGAGCGCGGCAAGAACGCCCTGCTCCGGAGCACGGTGGCGCACCCCGAGCGCGTCCCGACGGATGCCGCGCGGGACCTCGTCACCGGCTACCTGGCCGCCCCCGGGTACGCCGTGGCCAACGAGGCGATGCGCGCCCAGCCGTTCGAGCACGAGGGACTGATCGACGTGCCGGTGACGCTGGTGTGGGGCGAGGCCGACCGGATCGTCGCACCGCCCAGCCGGACGCGAACCCCGCCCGGCGCACGCTTCATGACCATGCCCGGCTGGGGGCACACGCCCACCTGGGACGACCCCGAGGGGGTCGCGCGCGTCCTGCTCGAGGCGAGCGAGACGGCCGGATCGGGATAGAGTCGCCGGCGCAAGCGTGGACGGGCACGGCCCGGACGGATAGGAGAGCGGAGATGGGTCTCATGGACCGGATGAAGGACGCGGCCGCGCAGGCCGCCGACACGGCCAAGGCGGGCGGGCAGGCAGTGAGCGAGGGCATGTCCTCCGACACCGCCGCGACGGCGGCGAAGATGCAGAAGCTCGCCACGGCGGGGGTTGAGCAGAAGGCGATCCTGCAGTCACTGACGCCCACCGGCAAGACGTCGGTCGGCGGCGGCATCGAGCACACCCTGGCGGTCGAGGTCCAGCCGGTTGGCGGCGCGCCCTACAGCTGCACGTTCAATCAGGACCTGATCCTGGCGTCCGCCGAGGCCTTCCAGCAGAAGGTCGGCCAGGAGATCACCGTCAAGGTCGACCCGGACGACCCGCAGTCCATGGTCGCCTGGGGCTAGCGCCCCCGGTCTCAGGTATCGAGCGCCGAGACGCGGCCGTCGGTCGCGAGCTCAGCGTTGGCGCCGGCCAGCGCGTCGCTCTGGAGCTCCGCCAGGCGGGCGAAGTCCGGCAGCAGGGTGGACATCGGCGTCCAGGTCCCGTCCAGGTAGATCTCGGCCGCCGCCACGGGCTCGGGGTCGAGCGCCTGCGCCGCGAAGACCACGATGCAGCCCCCGCCGTCGACAGGATCGGTGCTGAGGCTCTCGGCCTGGTCGTCGGCATAGGCGACCTGCACCCGGGTGTAACTGTGGGCCGCGGAGTTGTGGGCGCCGGTGCGCAGCGCCTTCTCGTCGGAGTTCCAGAGCTCGACGCACTCCTCGGGCGCTGGCTTGGCCGCGCTGTCGTCGCCGCCACCGAGGACGAGGATCCCGCCGACCAGCACGCCGAGGCCGAGCATGGCCCCGATCGCGATCAGCGCCCGTGCGCGGGTGTTCTGCTGAGGCTCCATGGGACGGGCATGGGCGGTGCCGGGCTCGAACCGGCGACCTACACGGTGTAAACGTGCCGCTCTCCCAACTGAGCTAACCGCCCGCGGGGATTATGCCGCCGCGCCGGACTCAGCCGTCCCGCTCGGCGACCCCGAGACGCAGCGCCAGGGGGCGAGCGGTCAGGCCGTAGACGACGACGGTCACGGCGATTACGAGGAACGTGGCGGGCACGATCACGCCGGCGTCGGGGATGCCCGCGTCGGTGAGCCCCGTCTCGAACGAGGAGACGGTGGCGGCAGCCACGATCCCCCGCGGCATCATCCAGGCCAGCAGGCCACGCTCCTGGTTCGTGAGCGACGATCCGGCGGTCGTGACGGCAACTACGAGCGGGCGGACCAGGAAGATCAGGATGGCGACGAAGGCGAGCCCCTTCCAGCCCAGATCGACCACCGCCGCGGGGTCGACCCGAGCCGAGAGAACGACGAAGAGGACGCCCAGCAGCAGGGTCACGAGGATCTCACTGAAGGCGGGCGCCCGCGCGATCAGCTCGTGCTGCTGGTGAGCCAAGACGACGCCCATGACGATGGCCGTCACGAGTCCCGCGTCGTCGGAGAGGGCGCTGGCAGTGGCGACCGCGAGCAGCACGATGGCCAGGGTGGCGATGGCCTCCAGGGCAGCCTCGAAGCGGCGTTTGCTGAGCAGGAGCGTCAGGAGGACCGCGCCGACGAGCCCGGCCGCGGCGCCGACGCCGATCGTGACCAGGAACTCGGTGGCGTCGAAGCCGCCGTCGCCGCTGATCACCGCGTGGTATGTGAGCACGGCGAGAATCGCCCCGATCGGGTCGACCAGGATGCCCTCCCACCGCAGTACCGCGTCGGGGCGGGGCTTGGCGCGGACGAAGTCGAGGAGCGGGAGGACCACGGTCGGGCCCGGAGAGCGTCAGCACAGCGCCCAGCACGATCGCGATGCGGTGATCGACGCCGAGGACCAGCGCCGCAGCGCCGCCTGCCAGCCCCCAGGTCAGTGCGACTCCCAGCGTGATCAGGCGCACGACGACGCCGCCGACGCCGTGCTCGAGCTGCTTGCGCTGCAGCGAGAGGGATCCGTCGAAGAGGATCGCCCCGACGGCCAGGGCGACGATCGGGTCGATCAGCTCGCCGAGCAGGGCGTTGGGGTCGATCACGTCGATGACGTAGGGGCCCAAGAGCACGCCCGCCACCAGCAGCGGGACGATCGCCGGGAGGCGAAACCGGGCGGCCAGGAGTTGTGCCCCCACCGCCGCGGCGAGGATCGCCGCGAGCTCGAGCGAGGGGTTCTCCACGGCGGGCTACTCCTCGAGGCGGCGGTACGCCGATACGGAGTACGCGCGGGGGCGCGCGTGCAGGATCTCGTCGTCGGACGGCTCGATGCCCGCGGGAAGGCGCATGGGGTCGAAGACCTCGATGTGCCCGTCGCCCTCGGGGTCCTCCACGACCGCCGTTAGCTCCAGGCGCCCGGCGACGATCGTCTCGCGCTCTTCAGGCCAGAGCTCGGTGGGATCGGTCAGCGAGTCGCCGTCGCCTCGGAGCTGGAAGGCGAGGTCCATCGCGACGGGCCCCTCGGCGACCCGGCTCTCGAGCTCATCGCGCAGGTAGTCGCGTCCAAGGGCCCGAGCCTCGTCGTCGGGTAGCCGCTTCTCGCCGTCGGGCGGCCGCCAGTGCCACCGCACCCAGGTCTGGGCGCCGCCGGCGTCGGTCAGGGCAAACGCGTGCGGGCTGAAGTAGGGGACCGACGCGAAGCTGGCCGGGGGCTCGGAGCCCAGGGTGGATTGGATCGCGAGCTGGGCCTCGGGGTGCTTGCCCAGGAACTCCCCGAGCGCCGCCATGTCGGGCTGGCCCGTCTCGGGGTCGGGCTTTCGCAGCCGCAGCAGCTCGAGGAAGTCGTCGACCGTGCGGGAGACGAAGACGGGCGGGCCGACGCCGATGATGTCCCACTCGTCGGCGCCCGGCGGGCGCAGCTTCACCGCCATCCCGCCGCCGTCGCGGGCCGCGTCGTGGGTCTCGGGGTTGCCACTGGCCTTCGAGAAGCGGATGAGGGCGGGCACGGCCTCGCCCGCCAGGTGCGGGCTCGCGGACAGCCCGGCGGCCTCGGCGGTCCCGGTGAAGGTGCCCTCGGCCCAGACGCCCTTGGCGTGGACGGCGCGCCGGCCGCTGTGAACGCCGCCGATCTCCCCCATCGCCGCGATCAGCTGCCGGTGGATCTCACCGCCCTCCGGCACGCCTTGGTTCCCCTCGGCCACGCACGCCAACCTATAGCTTGCGCGCGTGGACTTGGGCCTAGATGGACGCGTGGCGCTCGTGATGGGCGCCAGCAAGGGCATCGGGCGCGGCATCGCGCAGGCCCTCGCGCGCGAGGGAGCGCGGGTGGCGATGGCCAGCCGCTCGGCCGACCGGATCGAGGCGGCCGCGGCCGAGATCGAGGGTGAGACGGTGGCGCTGGTGGCCGACTCGGTGGACCTCGACCGGATGGCAGCGCTGCCTGGCGAGGTGGCCGACCGGCTGGGAGAAGTGGAGATCCTGGTCCTGAACACGGGCGGGCCGCCGCTGGGCGCCGCCCTCGACAACTCGACCGAGGAGTGGGAGACGGCGTACCGCGAGCTGGTGCTGTCGCCCCGGGCGCTGGTTGGGGCCACGCTGCCCTCGATGCGTGAGCGGGGATGGGGCCGGATCACGAATGTGGCGTCCAGCTCGGTGCGCGAGCCGATCCCGCACCTGACGCTGTCGAACACGCATCGGATGGCGGCAGTCGGGTTCCTGAAGACGCTGGCGAGCGAGGTGGCAGCCGACGGGATCACCGTGAACACGGTCGCGACCGGCCGCTTCGCGACCGACCGGCTGGCCTCGAACTGGGGCTCCTGGGAGGAGATGGAGCGCGGCGCCGCCGAGGGGGTGCCGGCGGGCCGGCTGGGCCAGCCGGAGGAGTTCGGCGACCTGGTCGCTTTCCTCAGCTCGGACCGCGCGTCGTTCCTCACTGGGACCGTGATCCCGCTCGACGGCGGGATGCTGCGCGGGGCCTAGGAGCGCCCAGGCCTTGACAACCTCTGTCTAATCCCTGCATGGAATGGATCGCGATCCCCCTGGGCATCGTCGTGATGGCGGGCACGCTGGCCGGCGGCTACCTGGGTCTGCGCTTCGCCCACACGCTGCCGACGGTGCTCGCGCTGAGTGGAGGGATCGTGGTCGCGGTCGCGATCTTCGACGTGATGCCCGAGGCGGTCGAGCTGATGGGCGATCCGCACGACGCGGCGCTCCTGATCGGCGCCGGCTTCCTGGGCTTCTTCCTGTTGGAGCGGGTCCTCGTGCTGCATCACCGCGACGATCCCGAGCAGGCTCGCTCCCACCACCAGGTCGGGGTGGCGGGTGCGCTGGGGCTGTCCGCCCACAGCTTCATCGACGGCCTCGGCATCGGCCTGGCGTTCGGCGTCAACACCGAGACCGGGCTGTTGGTGTTCCTCGCCGTGGTGGCCCACGACTTCGCGGACGGGCTCAACACCGTGTCGTTCGTGCTCAGCCAGTCAGGTGATCGCAAGCAGGCCGTGCGCTGGCTCCGCGTCGACGCGGTCGCTCCGGTGCTGGGCGCGATCGTCGGCAGCGCGATCACGATCTCCGACGTCGCGCTCGGCCACATCCTGGCGCTGTACGCCGGCTTCTTCCTCTATTTGGGCGGCACCGACCTGCTGCCGGAGGCGCATCACGAGCATGGCTCGTGGGGGCGCGTGGCGCTGACGGTGCTGGGCTTCGTCTTCGTGTTCGCGATCTCGCGGATCGCTCACGTCTGAGCGACGGGCTCGTTCGCGGCCGGCTCGCGCAGCAGCTCGCCGCGGCGAGCGATGCGGGCGATCCAGATCCCGCCGGCCAGCATCATCGCGACGCTGAACACCTGCGCCTGGGTGAGGCCCGCCAGGACGTCGTCGTTGCGGCGGATGAACTCGACCAGGAAACGCTCGGCGCCGGCGAACACCAGGTAGAGCGCGAAGAGGATGCCGGGGCGGTAGCGGTCGCGCAGCCGCCAGAGCGCGTAGGCGACGAGGCCCATCGTCAGCGTCTCGTAGATCGGCGTCGGGTGGACCGGCACGTCGGTGGCGACGGTCCCGTCCGGGTAGGCCATCGCCCACGGTCCGTCCCAGGGCTGCCCGTAGTCGCCGTCGCCGGAGAGCTGGCAGCCGATCCGCCCGATCGCGTACCCGAGCGCGAGGGGCACGGCGCTGAGGTCGAGCAGCGAGATGTTCAGCATCCCGCGGTAGCGGGCCCAGATGACCACCCCGATCGCGCCGCCGATCAGGCCGCCGTACCAGACGAGCCCGGAGCCGGAGAAGATGTTGCCGAGAAGGTCGTCCTTGACGTCGTCGTAGTTCTCGATGATGAAGTCGAGGCGGGAGCCGACGACGCCGCCCACGAGCGCGGCGAACACCATCTCGTAGGCCCAGTCGCCGGGCTTGCCCCACTCCACCAGCCGGCGCCAGATGAGGGCGCCGGACGCGGCGAAGCCGGCGGCGAAGCAGAGCCCGAAGGTCTGCAGGGTGAGGGGACCGATGTCGAGTTCGGGTTGCATCTAGAAGTCGCGGCCTGCCGATTCGAACCCTGCTCGCGCGCTGCCGATAGCCCCGGCGAGAGTCGAACTCGCGCTAATAGGTTGAAAACCTACCGTGCTAACCGTTACACCACGGGGCCGGTTCAGATCGCAGTCTAGGTGAGCGCTTCCGTCCGTCGGGCCAGCCAGAATACGAACACACGTTCGTAGGCGGAAGGTCATGGAGCGCAACCTCGAACGAGCCGGTAGACGCCGCGGAGCTCAGCGGGCCGAACGACGCGGAACAAGCTGCGGTACGGGGTCTGCACCCCTCTCACTCGGCCGCACCGAGATCGTCCAGCACATCTACGGGGCGATCCCGGAGTACGCGGGGTTCGACGAGCCCCGGTGGCTGGACGGGCCGCCCAAGGCGAAAGGGTCGCGCCCCGGCGCGGGAATGACCTCGGCGGCCGCGGGTACGGTTTCGCCGTGGCTACGCAAGGACGCACGGCCGCGGGCGAGGCAGATCTCATCGCCGAGATCGTCGCTGGGCGCATCGAGCCCCCCGCGGACATCCCCGGCGAGATCTTCGCCCCGGCGCTAGCGACCGTCCTCAAGGAGCGGCGCCTCGACATGCAGGGGCTGGCCGGGCAGCTCGACATCTCGCGCGCGACCCTCTACCGGCGCGGCGGCTCACGCGAGGTCCTCCTCGGCGCCGTGTGGTGGTACCTGACGAAGATCGCGATGGCCCGGGCGTATGAGGCTGCGGCGGAACAGGCCGGCCCGGGCCGGGTGGTCGCCGTCGCCGAGCTGTTCATGCGCGACGTGTCCACGCGCCTGCCGCTGCGCCGCTTCCTGGGCGCCGAGCCAGAGGCGGCGCTTCGCATCCTCGCCTCGGCGCACGGGCCGGTCCAGGCCGGGATCGTCGCCGTCTACAAGCACGTGATCGCCGAGGAGCGCAGCGCCGGGCGCCTCCAGAGCTCGGTCGACGACGAGACCCTCGCCTTCGCGATCGTGCGGATCGGCGAGGGATTCCTCTATTCGGACGTCATCGCGGATCGCGAGCCGGAGATCGACCGGGCCGTCGCCGTGTATCGCGAGCTCCTGCGCGCCTAGCGATCGAAACCGGCGCATCGCGGAAAGGTGATCCCGGCGACCCGCCGCTAAGCCGCCGGCGCCAGCAGCAGCTCGAGCAGCGCCTTCTGGGCGTGCAGCCGGTTCTCGGCCTGGTCCCAGACCACCGAGCGCTCGCCGTGTAGCACCTCGTCGGTGATCTCCTCGCCGGGGTGGGCGGGGAGGCAATGCATCACGATCGCCCGCTTGGACGCGGCGCCCACCAGCCCCGCGTTCACCTGAAACGGGGCCAGCGCGGCGCGGCGGGACTGGGCGTCCGGCTCGTCGGCCATCGACACCCACACGTCGGTATAGACCGCGTCCGCCCCGGTGGCGGCCTCCACCGGATCGTGCGTGTCGAGCGCGGCGAGGCCGGGCTCGAGCGCGTAGCCCTCCGGCGAGGCCACCCGGACCTCGACGCCCGCGGCGCCACCGACGATCGCCAGCGAGCGCGCGACGTTGTTGCCGTCGCCCACGTAGGCGACCTTGAGCCCCGCGACCTCGCCGAAGCGCTGGCGCAGGGTGAGCAGGTCGGCCAGCGCCTGGCAGGGGTGATGCACCGGGGTCAGCCCGTTGATCACCGGCACCTCGGCGCCGGCGGCAAGCTCGGCGACCGTCTCGTCGGACGCCGACCGGATCACGATGCCGTGCACCATCCGCGACAGGACCCGAGCCGTGTCGGCGATCGACTCGCCGCGTCCGAGCTGAAGCTCGTCGGCGCGCAGCGGCAGCGGATTCCCGCCCAGCTCGGAGACGCCGACCTGGAACGAGATCCGGGTGCGGGTGGACGGCAGCTCGAAGAACAGCGCGACCGTAAGCCCCTCGAGCGAGCCCGAGCCCTCCCGCGCGCCGCGCCCCTCCTTCAGCTCCTCGGCGCGCGCCAAGAGCGAGGCGATCTCGGATCCCTCGAGCTCAGAGCCGGTGAGCAGATGCCGGGCCACTGGAAGCGGCGCATGGTACGCCCGCCGGAGCGCCGGCGGGCCGGCTCGAGCCCGATACTTGCCGGATGCAACTTCGCGTGCTGAGCTGGAACCTCTTCCACGGCCGGGACTTCGCGCCCGACCCGGCGCTTCACACGTGGCGCTCGCGGATCCTTCGCCTGGACGAGCGCAACGCCACTCACCTGCAGGTCAACCGCGATCTCCTGCCCGAGTTCTCGGGCATGCTCGCCCGGGCCGAGTGGGACGTGGCCGCCCTCCAGGAGTGCCCGCCGCGATGGGCCTCGGACCTGGCGCGCGCGACCGGAGCCGAGGCGCACCTCGCGCTGACCTCGCGAAACTCGCTGGGCGCGCTCCGCGCGACGTTGGCCCAGGCCAATCCCGACCTGATCGCCTCGAACGAAGGCGGGTCCAACCTCACGCTCGTGCGTCCGCCCGCCGGGCGAATCGAGGATCGAGGCGAGCGGGAGTTGCGCGCCCATCCCGAGCGCCGCGCCCTCGCCCTCACACGGCTCGGGCCCGGGGTGGTCGTAGCCAACCTCCACGCGAGCACAGCCGACCCAAACGCCGCGGTAGAGGTAGCGCTCGCGGCGCGCGACGCGATCGAGTGGGCGGGCGACGCCCCCATCATCCTCGCCGGAGACTTCAACGTCACCCCGGAACAGAGCGGCGTGTTCGACGAACTCGCCGAGCTGGGCTTCTCACGCCCGTCCTCAGAACAAGCGATCGACCACGTCCTCGCCCGCGGCCTGGACGTGATCGAGGCGCCGAGAGCGTGGCCGCCCGAGGCGCGCGAGGTGACGCAGGACGGCCTGGCGATCAGGCTGTCCGACCATGCCCCCGTCGCTGCAACGCTGGCGTGCGAGCTACCTGGCGCCGAGCGGGCGTGAGATAGTCCCCGCGGAAGGGACAGGAACGCGACAGAGGGAGATCGGGATGGCGCAGGCCAAGAGTGGGTCGAAGGGCAAGAAGAAGGCCGGCGGACCGAAGCGCAAGCCCGCAAAGGCCGGCGGAGCGAAGCGCAAGCCCGCGAAGGCGGCATCGAAGCAGCGCGCACCAGCGCGCAGCGACAAGAGCGTCCAGGCCTTTCGCGACGAGCTCGACCGCAGCCTCACGCTCTCCCGCGACCGCCTCCAGGAGGTCTTCGACGACGCCGTCAAGCGCGGGCGGATGACCCGAGACGACGCCAACGAGCTGGTCTCCAGCCTCGTCACCCGCGGCCGCCAGGCCAGCGACGACATGATCCGCGACCTCGAGAAGCTGATCGAGCAGGCCCGCAAGGGCGTCGAGTCCCGGGTGGACCCGGCGCGAAAGCGCGTCAGCGCCACCGCTGCCCGCGCCTCGCGCACGGTGCGCGACGTGGCCGATCCGGCGCTCGCGCGCGCCGACGAGGTTCGCCGCCGGGCGGGCGCGCCCGGCAGCCCGATCACGGCCTACGAGCAGCTGACCGCCGCACAGGTGAAGTCGCGGCTGGCCGGCCTTTCGAAGGCCGACCTGAGGAAGGTCCGGACGCAGGAGAAGGCCGGGAAGGCGCGCAAGAGCATCCTGGCCGAGATCGAGAAGCGGCTGAAGTAGCGGCGGGCCGGCCTGACGTTGGGACCGGCCGCTACTCGGCGGCAGCCACCCACTCGCCGACCTCCGCCGCCACCGCGGCGAAATCAAGCTCCTCGTCCAGCTCCTCGGCGAGCAGCTCGTCGGCGTTGAGCCGCTGCCCATGGGAGAAGAGGCGGAGCAGCATCGCCCCGGCCTCGGGCGAGCGGTACCACCGCTCGCCGAAGCGCTCGCAGAGCGCCCGGCGCCAGTGGGTCTCCAACGCCCAGGCCCGCAGGTAGCAGGCGACGTAGAAGCCCGGGTCGACGTCGGAGATCCAGGCGGCGGACGGCCAACCGACCCGCGTCGCCCCGCCGAGCAGCTCGGTGTAGCGCTCGGGCATCGCAGCCAGTTCGGGGCGCGGGGCGTGGAGCTCGAGCTCGTAGGAGAGCTTCGCCGCGTACCGGCGCTGCATGACCAGGCGGTAGGCCCTGCCCTGGGCGACAACGGCGGTCGCATCGTCGACCCCCATCACGTCCGCCAGCCAGGTCGGATCCTCGGTCAGGTGCTCGATCAGGAACGCGAAGGACTCGGTCACGGAGTTGTCCCCCAGGTGTCGGAACTCGAAAGCGAGGTCCGCCGAGGCGTTGGCGTAGTGCTCGGTGTGGCCCGCCTCGTGGAACAGCGCGCCGAAGTCGTCATGCCCGCCGACCGGGGCGATGACCAGGTAGACCTCGCCCGGCACCTCGACCGGCGAGCAGAACGCGCGCGGTGACTTCGTCTCGCGCGCCTCGGTGTCGAGGTGCACGTTGCGCTGCGAGCGCAGGTCGACTCCCATCCCGGCGAGCGTCTCGTCGAGCGACGGCACCAGCCGCTCGGCCGGGAACATCGGGTCGAGCTCCGTAGCGCGGAAGAAGCGCGGGAGGTCCGCCCGCCTCAACTCGCCCAGCGGCGGCAGGCCGGCCGCGCCGAGCCGGGGGTCGACGATCCCGGCGTAGGCGGCCTCGGTCGCGTCGAGGAAGGCCCGGGTCTGGCGGGCGAGCGCTTCCAGTTCGATGTCTCGAACGTCGGCGTAGGCGTCGGCATAGCCGTCCCAGCCGAACTCCCGGCAGATCGCGTGCGAGCGCTCCAGCGCCGCGAGGTGCAGCGGGTTGAGGTGCTCGGCCATCAGCTCGTCGCGCGCCGACTCGAGCGCGGCCCGGCGGGCGGGATCTCCCTCGTTCGCCTGCTCGATCGGGACCTGCCGGTAGGGCGTCGTCCCCGACGCCGTCTCGACCTTCAGGGTCGCCTCCAGCCGCGCCCCCTCCTCGGCCTCGCCCTTCGTCTCGCGCCCCAGCAGTCCGTCGAGCGCGAACGACAGCAGGTACCGGAGCCTGCGCCCCTCGTCGCCGTCGCGTGCCTGGCTCGCCGCCAGCTCGCGGATGCCGGCGACCAGCGAGCGGTCGAACAGCCCGGCGTGGCGTTCGTAGATCGGCTCGATCTCGAGCTCCGGCTTGTGGCCCGCGAGGTGCAGGTAGTACTCGCGGTCGATCTCAGAGACGAACGCCTCCGCGCCCTGGCGGTATGCGTTGAGGTCCAGCGGCATCGCGGTTGTCACCCTATTGGGCGTGAGCACACCCGCAGAGACGGCACCCGAGGCCGCCACGCCAAGATCGGCCCGGCCTGCCCGTGGCCAGGAGGTCGAGCTCGAGATCGACTCGCTTGCCCAGGGCGGCCGCGGCGTCGCCCGCGCCGAGGGCTACGTCGTCTTCGTCTCGGGCGGGCTCCCCGGCGACCGGGTCCGCGCCCGGATCTCGAAGTCGAAGCGAAGTCACGGCGAGGCGATCGCGCTCGAGATCCTGAGGCCCTCGCCAGACCGGATCGCCGACACCTGCATGCACGACGGCGAGCCCTGCCCCGGGGCCGCCTGGCAGGGGCTTCCCTACGAGCGCCAGCTCGCCGAGAAGCAGCGCCAGGTGGACGAGGCGCTGCGGCGCATCGGCCACCTCGACGGCTTCGAGCTGGAGGAGATCGAGCCCGCGGCCGAGCAGTGGCGATATCGAAACAAGCTGGAGTACTCCTTCGGGGAGCGTGAGGGCGAGTCGCTGCTGGGCTTCCACCGCCGCGGGAGCTGGGAGGAGGTCGTGGACGTCGACGACTGCCACCTTGCCTCGGCGGCGTCGAACGACGCCCGCAACGCCGTGCGGGAGTGGTCGCGAGCCGAGGGGATCGGTGTGTGGGACCCGCGCAGCCGAACCGGCGTGCTGCGAAACCTGGTCGTCCGTGACTCGGCCCGCACCGGGCAGGTCCAGACCCGGCTTGTCACGTCGGCGGCCTCGTTCGCGCGTCCGCCCGTGGACCTCCACACGGTTGTCGAGGGCCCGGGCTCGGGCACCTCCGGCCCCACCGGGGTCCTCGGCGAAGAGCACCTGGAGGAGGTCATCCGCGGCCTTCGCTTCCGCGTCGGTCATGAGGCCTTCCTGCAGACGAACACCGAGATGGCGGAGCGCCTCTACGCGATCGCGATCGACCGCGCCGGGCTGAGCGGGTCCGAGCGGGTTTTCGACCTCTTCTGCGGCATCGGCACGATCAGCCTCTGCCTCGCCCCCCACGCCGGCGAGGTCTGGGGCCTCGAGATGGTGGCCGACGCGATCGCCGACGCCGAGCACAACGCGCTTCGCAACGGCATCGCAAACGCCCACTTCAGGGCCGCCGACGCCCGCCTGGGGATCAGGCCCCTGCTGGAGGAGGCGGGGAGGCCCGACGTGGTCGTCGTCGACCCGCCACGGGCCGGGCTGTCGAAGAAGGTCGTGCGCCGCCTGATCGAGTGCGAGGCGGGCCGCATCATCTACGTCTCGTGCAACCCGACCACGCTGGCGCCGAACGCGGCGCAGCTGGAGGAAGCCGGCTACGCGCTTCGGCGGGTGAAGCCCGTGGACATGTTCCCGCAGACCCCGCACGTCGAGTGCGTGGCAGTGCTCGAGCGCGGATAGGCTGCGGCCGGATGAAGCGTGGATTCGGAGTCGCCGCGGGCCTGGACGCCGAGGTCGCCGAGCCGCTCGCGACCAGGTGCGCCGAGTTGGGATACGCGTCCATGTGGTCCAACGACCACCCGGGGGCGCTGGGGCTGGAGACCCTCGCGACGTTCGGCGCCGCCGCGCCCGGGCTTGAGCTGGGGGTGGCCGTGATGGCGCTCGACCGCCACCAGCCCGCCCAGATCGCCGAGCACCTGGACCGGCTCGACGTCGACCCCTCCCGCCTTTGGCTGGGAGTCGGCGCCGGCTTCGGCAAGCGCCCGCTGACCACGATGCGCGAGGCCGAGCCCGCCCTGCGGGAGGCGCTGCCGGGGGTCAGGTTGGTGCTCGCCGCCATGGGCCCGAAGATGTGCGAGCTCGCCGGCGCCGCGTTCGACGGCGTCTTCTTCAACTGGATGACCCCGCAGTTCGCGGCGGCCGCGCGCGAGAACGTCGCCGCGGGCGCTGCCGGCGCCGGCCGCGAGACGCCACCCGTCCTCGGCTACGTCCGGGTGGCCGTGGGCGACGACGCGGCCGAGCGCCTCGCCAAGGAGGAGGCGTTCTACCGCGACCTCCACGACGGCTACCGCAACCACTTCGACCGCCTGGGCGAGCCCGAGGGCACCGTTGGCGTCGCCGCCGCCGACCGCGCGGGCGCCCAGGGACAACTGGGGCGCTTCGACGCCCTCGACATCACCGTCGTCCGCGGGCTGGCGTCGGCCAACCCGAAGCCGATGATCGCCGTCGCCGAGGCCGCGGCGCCCTAGTAGGGCGGCAGCTCCGCGTACCAGTCGCCGAGCGACCGGAACGCGGACCAGAACGCGCGCTTGGCGTCCTCGGAGTCGAGCGACTCGTCGATGTCGGGCACCAGCAGCGCGTCGATGGTCGGCGTCAGGGACTGCACCTCGCCGAAGGTGGCCTCCAGCGACGCCGCAAGCGGCAGGTCGATCTGGTTCAGCGAGTCAAGCGTGCGCTCGCCCATGACCACCACGATGCGCGGCTGGACGATCGCGATCTCCTCGACGACGCGATCGATGCACTCGGCGCCCGCCAGCGACGGCTCCGACACCGGGCACTTCACGCAGAGCGTGCCGTAGACCGCGAGCGGGTCGATCCCCAGGCGGGTGAAGCTCTTCATCAGCGCGTTGCCGGCGCGCCCGTAGAAGGCGACGCCCTCCTCGATCTCGGCCGCGGTCGGCGCGAACTTCAGCAACATGATGTCGGCCTGCGGGTGCCCGGAGCCGAGGACCGGCATCAGGTTCCCGCGCGGGCAATGCGAGCACTCCTGGAGGCGCTGCGTGAGCGAGTTCAGCTCGCGGATCGCGCGCTCCAGGTATTTCTCCTGGATCTCGTCGTCGGTAGTCGGCATCGCATCCCCGGGGTCGCGCCCCGCCGCGTGCTTCTTTGACGAGGGTGACTGTGCTCCTGCCGGGCGCTGCGCGTGCATCAGGGCTTGCCGAGGCCGCCGCGGCCGCCGGAGGTCTGGAGGAACTTCAGCGCCTGGACGTAGATCAGGTTCTTGTGCTTGCGGACGATGTCGGCGCTTCGCATCGCCTCCAGGAACTCATCCGGCCCGTCGAAGTCGTGCAGCCGGATCATCACGCTGCCGAGGCCCTGCGCGACGTGGCTGTCCGATCCGGCGCCGGGGACGATGCGGTACTTCGCGGCGAAGCGCACCGCCTCCTCATTGAAGGCGGTCAGGGTGACGCGCGGGTTGAAGACCTCGAGGATGTCGATCTCCTCGACCATGTCCAGCAGGTGCTGGTAGTCGGGGACCGAGTGCAGCCGGTCGAACGGGTGCGGGACGTAGACCAGCCCGCCCTGGCGGCGGATCTCGGCGATCGTCTCGGCCATCGTCATGCCGCGGTCGATCCGCTCGGCCAGGAACAGGCCAATGACCTCGCCCTGCTCGGCGGTCTTGACCTCCTCGGCGACGATCACCTTGATCCCGCCGATCTCCTCGGCCACCTCCTGCGCCGCGAACGCGCCCGAGACCTCGTTGTGGTCGGTGATCGCGATCGCGCCCAGGCCGGCAGCCTTCGCCGCCTCCAAGAGGGCGCGCGGCGGCGTCGCGCAGTCGGGCGAATGATCCGTGTGCATGTGGAGATCGACGTGGAGGGTTCGCCGGCGAGCGAGCTTGCGGCGCAGGACTCGGGTCGCCGTCCGGGTCGTGGCGGCGGGCGGCCAGGCGTCGGTAGATCTCCTCGACCTCGTCGGCGACGGCCGCCCAGTCCCGGGTGGTCCCCGTCGACGCGCGCGCCAGGCCGGCCCGCGCCTTGGGGTTCTTGATCAGGCGCTCGAGCTGTCCGGCCAGGGTGACCACGTCGCCGGGCCCGAACAAGAGCCCGCGCTCGCCGTCCCCGGTGAGCTCCTCGTAGATCGCGACGTGCGAGCACACCGGGACCGTGGAAGAGGCTAGAGCGGTGCGGACAAGCCACGGTGCTGCATGCGAGCCGCCCGAGGTGGCGCAGACGATGTCGGCGCCGGCGACGAGCTGCTCGCAGCTCGCCTCGCCCGGGCGCACCGCGTGCACTCGGTCGCGCAGGCGCTTCGCGATCCGCAGCTCGCCGCGATCGGGCATCAGGACGGCGGCCTGCCACGGGCCGCTCTCGTCAAGCCGGCGCAGCGCCCGCAGGAACGTGCGCAGGCCGCCCCGCTCCTCGACCGCGCAGTAGGCGATCCGCACCTGCTGGGGCGAGGTCCGCTCGACCGGCCACCACGGCTCCGCCGTGGCGGCGCCCGGCTCGAGCCGCTCCCAGCGGCCCGGGAAGAAGCGCTCCATCAGCGCGCCGCCTCCGCGGCTGGTGACGTTCCGCGCGTCCAATCGGCCGAAGAAGATCTCCACCAGGGGCCGCGCCACCTGCGTCGAGAGGGTTCGCTCGCTGGGGTCGTGGAAGGTGCCGACGTTCAGCGAGCGCGAGTGGCGCAGGGCGGTGGACGCGGCCGAGGGCATGAACGGGTCATGCACGTGCACGATGTCCAGGGGCACCGACGCCAGCAGGGTCTCGACCGTCCGGTTGACGTCCAGGGGGACGGTCGCCGCCCGGGGTCCCAGCGGCACCGGCAGCGCCGAGCCGATCGCCAGCACCGGCGGGCCGTCGCCGCCCAGGCGAGTCGCGCGCCAGGTGGACCCGAACGCCGAGGCCGGGCGCTCGCGGGCCTCGCGGATCAGCTTGCGGGACTCGCGGACGGCCGCGCGCGAGTCCGACGGGGCGGCGATCAGTACTTGGTGGCCACGCTCCGAGAGCTCGGCGGCGACGCTGCCGGCGAACTCGTTGACCTCGTTACGCGCCTCCCACGGATGGGGCGAGAACTGGGCGATCGACAGGGGGTTCTGCGCCACGCCGCCGGAGCATAGTCGCGCCCCTCGGGGCTACGCCTCGGCTTCGATCCGCTCCTTGGCGGTCCCGGCCGCCTGCGCTGCCTTGCGCGTCCGCGCGTGATCGGCGATGAACTGCTCGGTGTGCACGCGCGCGTCGTCGTCGGGGCGCTGCGTGTGCGGCGACTTCATGAGGTAGGAGGACGGGCCGTCGAGCTGCCCGGCGACGCCGTCGTTGAGCGCCAGCTTGATCAGGCGGACCGCGTCGATCACGACGCCGGCGGAGTTCGGCGAGTCCCAGACCTCGAGCTTCAGCTCGGCGGTCAGCGGGACATCGCCGAAAGCCTTCCCCTCGAGCCGGATGTGAGCCCACTTGCGATCGGTCAGCCACGGAACGTAGTCCGACGGGCCGACGTGGACGTCGCGCTCGGGGAGCTCGGTGCCCATGACCGAGGTGACGGCGTTCGTCTTCGAGACCTTCTTCGAGTCCAGGCGCTCGCGCTCGAGCATGTTGAAGAAGTCCATGTTCCCGCCCACGTTCAGCTGCGAGGTGTGCTCGAGCTGCACGCCGCGCTCGTGGAAGAGGCGGGCGAGCTGGCGGTGGACGATCGTGGCGCCGACCTGAGACTTGATGTCGTCGCCGATGATCGGCAGGCCGGCGTCGGCGAAGCGCTTGTCCCAGTAGTCCTCGCGGGCGATGAAGACGGGGAGGCAGTTGACGAACCCGACGCCGGCCGCGAGAGCCTGCTCGACGTACCACTTGGTGGCGTCCTCGGAGCCCACCGGCAGGTAACACACGAGCACATCCGCCTTGGTCTCCTTGAGGATGCCGACGATGTCCGCGGTCGGTCCCGGGGCCTTCGTGATCTTCTGCTTCAGGTACTTGCCGAGGCCGTCGTGGGTCATCCCCCGCTCGACCTTGATGCCCATCTCGGGGACGTCCGCGAACTTGATCGTGTCGTTCTGGCCCGACCAGATCGCCTCCGAGAGGTCCTTGCCGACCTTCTCGGAGTCGATGTCGAACGCGGCCACGAACTCGATGTCGCTCACGTGATAGCCCCCGAGGTCCACGTGCATGAGGCCCGGGACCCGCTCGGTGGGGTCGGCGTCCTTGTAGTACTCAACGCCCTGGATGAAGCTGTTGGCGCAGTTGCCGACGCCGACGATGGCAACTCGGACCTTGCCGTCGTCTTCGTGATGACCGTTGGTGGCGGCCCCGTTAGTGCTCATGCGAACGAAGTCCTCCTCGCGGGGGGTGGAGAGGTAACTATGCCTTACCTCCTACCCGGTTACACCCGGGTCCATGGCCGCAGGCGGCTCCTCGGCCTCGCGCGCCTTCAGCTCGCCCCGCACGTGCCAGACGCGCTGGCCGACGGTGAACGCGGTCAGTACGGCCAGCGTGTAGACGGCCGGCTCGAGGAGCTCAACGCCGTCGATCAGCTCCTCGGCGCCGAAGACCAGGCCGATCGAGAGGATCACCACCCGCACCGGCCGGGTCGCGATCCCGACCTTGCACTCCACTCCCAGCGCCTCGGCCCGGGCACGTGTGTAGGAGACCATCAGCGACCCCAGCACGGTCACGACGCACGCGGCCGCGGCCATCGAATCGCCGATCTCGGCGAAGTAGTAGGCGACCGCGGCCAGCACGATTCCCTCCTCGATGCGGTCCAGCGTCGAGTCCAGGAACGCGCCGAACAGCGTGCCCTTGCCCGACATGCGCGAGTAGCGGCCGTCGAGCGTGTCCATCACCGAGCCGACGATGAAGGCGACCCCGCCGAGGACGAAGTGCTCGGCCAGGACAAGCGCCGCCGCGGCCAGGTTCAGAACCAGGCCCGTCATCGAGATCGCGTTCGGCGTGAGCCGCGACTCGATCAGGCGGTCGCGGGCATAGGACGCCAGCTCCTGGCCGGATCTGGCGCGGCCGGGGGGCCGTGGGGGGGTGCCCGCCATGCCGGGAAGGTATTACGCGACGGGTTCGGCGCGAGCATATCCTCAGCCCCTTGGCGGCCGGCGGCGCGAACGACGAGGTCATTCTCTGCTTCGGCGAGGCGATCGTGGACCTCATCTGCGAGGGTCCGGTCGACTCGCTCGACGAGGCCTCCGCCTTCCGCCCCTATCCGGGTGGCGCGCTCGCCAACGTCGCGGTTTCGGCGGCTCGCCACGGCGCCTCCGCCGCGCTCGCCGGCGGGGTCGGCGACGACCCGTGGGGTCGCTGGCTGGCCGAGCGCCTGGGCGCGGAAGGGGTGGAGCTCGCGTGGTTCGAGCGGGTGGCCGGCCTGCAGACTCCGGTGGCCTTCGTGACGTTCGGGCCCGACCGGGAGCCCAGCTTCTCGGTCCACGGCGACGGGATCGAGGCCGGAATCCACGCCGCCCGCCACGCGCTCGAAGAAGCGATCGGCTCGGCCTCGGCTCTGGTCTTCGGCTCCAACACGCTGGTCGAGCCCCCCGAGCGCGAGCTCACCCACCGAGCGCGCGAGCTGGCCCTGGCGGGCGGGGTGCCGGTGGTGTTCGACCCGAATCTGCGTCCGAACCGGTGGGCCGACTTCGACCGGGCGCTCGAGCTGTCGCGCGAGATGTGCGAGCGGGCGTATCTGGTGCGCGCCAACCTGGGCGAGGCCAGGGACATCGCCGGGCTGGCCTCGCGCGCCGGCGGCCCGGAGTGCGCCGAGGCGTTGTGCTCCCTGGGGGCGCGGATCGCGGTCGTGACCATGGGGTCCGACGGAGCGGTGGCGCGCGGCGAGGCCGAGGCGGAGTGCGCGGCCCCGGCGACCGACGTGGTCTCGCCGCTCGGGGCGGGCGACGCGTTCCTGGGTGCGCTGGCGGCCGGGGCAGCGGCCGGGAACTGGCAGGCCGAGGCCGTTGGCTCGGCGCTCGGGGCCGCCGTGGCCGCCGGCGCCAAGGCCTGCGAGGCGTGGCGGGCGGTCGCGTGAGCGGACGCGCCGACTGGCAGCGCCCGCGCCGGGCGCGCATCCGCGCGATCCGCGACCGGCTGCGCCAGGCCTACGGGCGGCCGGTCAACCAGCCCCACGGCCAGCCGATCGCCGAGCTCGTGCGCACGGTCCTGTCCCAGAACACCAGCGACCTCAACCGCGACCGCGCCTATGACCGTCTGCGGGAGCGCTTTCCCACCTGGGAGGAGGTCCGCGACGCGCCGCTCGACGACCTGATCGAGGCGCTGCGGCCGGGCGGGCTGGCCAACACGAAGGCCCCGCGGATCCAGGCGATCCTGTCCGAGCTGGGCGAGCACCCCGACCTCGACTGGATCGAGGGCGCCCCGCGAGACGAGGCGATCGCCTTCCTCACCGGCCTGCCCGGCGTCGGGCGCAAGACGGCGGCCTGCGTGATGATCTTCACCTTCGACCGCCCCGAGATCCCGGTGGACACGCACGTCTACCGGGTCGGGACCCGGCTGGGACTGTTCCGCCCGCGCGCCTCGTTCGACGAGGCCCACGACGAGATCCTGAGGATGGTCGATCCCGAGGACGCGTACGAGTTCCACATCAACCTGATCAGGCACGGGCGCGCCGTCTGCAAGGCGGGCCGGCCGCGCTGCGACGAGTGCCTGCTGCTGCGGATGTGCCCCGAGGGCCGGGAGCGCAAGGCCCACGGTCAGGCGCCCTTCACTCCGTAGTTTCCCGCAGCCGGTCGGCGGGCTCACCGCGTTGCGCGCCAAAGTCGTTGCGAGCAGAATCAGCCCATCGACTGTTACAGGGAGCAGTCGTACCCAATCAATCCGCAAACTTCCAAGCAAGAAGGAGTCTCGTTGAGCTCTCGCAAGTCTTCCGCCCGCCATCGCACGGCGACCATCGCGCTGATCGCCGCCGGCCTGGCGGCCTTCGCTGTCCCCGTCGCCGCCGAGGCGGCCCCAGCCCCGGGCAAGGTCAAGGTCATGTGCCGGAACCTCTACCTGGGCGCCGATCTGACCGGGGCTCTCGCGGCCCCGGATCCCCCTTCGCTCGCTATCCAAACCCAGTTCATCTGGAACGACATCCACGAGACGAACTTCCCGAACCGCGCCAAGCTCCTCGCGAAGGAGATCCGGGACGCGAAGCCCGACCTCGTGGGCCTCCAGGAGGTCGCTCTCTGGCGGGGCGACTTCACGGCCCCGAGCCAGGACGGCCCGGTGACACCAGCCGAGGACGTCGAGTTCGACTTCCTGGCCCTGCTGATGGGGGAGCTGAACAAGAAGAAGGACGGACCGAAGTACAAGGTGGTCCGTCAGCAGCGCCAGGCTGACATCGAGTCGCCGCTCTCGGAGGTGGCGGTGACGGCCGGCTGACGATGCGGGACGTGATCCTGAAGCGCAGCGACAGAGGCGATATCACGACCCGGTTTGACGCCAGCCAGCGGTTCCGCAAGGATCACAGCCTCGTCATCGACAACATCGGTGGCACTCCGCTTGACATCACGGTCTGGCGCGGCTGGGCGGCGGCGGACGTCGACGTCCGCGGTACGGAGTTCCGGTTCGTGAACACGCACTTGGAGGCGTTCAACAACACCGCAAAGCTGGCCCAAGCCGAGGAGCTCGTGGCCGGCATAGGTGACGTCGCCGGCGGCACCCAGGATGACATTGGCCCGGCGAACCCGGCTGGCACCGACCTGCCCGTGGTCCTCGTCGGCGACCTCAACTCCGACGACGAGATCGTCGAGACCCTGGGCGACACTCCGGGCCATCAGGCCGACGAACTGCCTTACGCGGCGATCGTCGACGCCGGGCTGGAGGAGCGTTCGTACGACGGGCTGAACACGGACGGAATCGATGAGCAGTACTCGTGCTGTTTCAACGACGAGTACATCGCCGAGGAGCCGGCCGTCGCGCTCGACGACATCGACCACACCGTGGACCACGTCATGGTCGAGGACGACGACCTGGGTGACGGCGTCGACCCCAACGGCAACGACATCGAGCTCGTGAACTCATTCGCGACCGGTGACGACCCGGCCGAGTACGCCCGTTTCAGCCGCTGGGCATCCGACCACCTCGGAGTGGTCAGCACCCTGCAGTTCCCGACTCCGTAGAGGCGTTGCCTCACACGTAGCCGGGCGCGCCCCCGCGACACGGACGTCGCGGGGGCGCCGCTCCGTGCGAGCGCGGCGAGCGAGTGGGCGCCAGCGGCGGGCATTAGTATCTCGGCCGCCCTGGCTTTGCCGGGAGCGCACCTATGAGCAACCGTCCCTTCCTGATCTTCGGCGCCCTCGCCGCCCTCGTCGCCGTCGTCGGCTACCTCGCGTTCTCCAAGGAGGGCAGCGAGAAGGCCACCGCCGTGCCCGTGGAGTCGGCCGACAAGGAAGCGGCCGACATCTTCGCCACCAACTGCGGTACCTGCCACACCCTGGCGGCGGCGGGCACCGACGGCGTGGTCGGCCCCAACCTCGACGAGATCCTGCCGACGCAGGTCGCTCCCCCCGCCGGGACGTCCGAGGAGATCGCCGAGGCGAACACCCAGGCCTACGAGGGCGTCTACTCGCGGGTGCTGAACGCGATCGTCTGCGGGCTCGAGGGCAGGATGCCCGCCGGGATCCTGCAGGACCAGGACGCCGAGGAGGTCGCCAGGCTTCGTCGCCGCCTACGCCGGCCAGCTGGGCCAGGACCAGGGACCGCTGGTGCCCGAGGAGGACCGCTCGACCCCGGGTCCCGAGCCGTGCTCATCGGGCCCGGGCAACGCCCCCGCCGGCGACGCCGCGCAGTAGCGCCCGACCCCGCCTCGGATGGCGCATGGTCCCGCATACCGGGACGAACGCTCGATCGCGGGTGGTCCGGTCTGCAGGCACACATCTGCTAGCCTCTGACTCAGATTAATTCCTAGATGATGAGTGAGGGTGGCGGCCCGCCCGGCGCGCTCTCGAAGCTGAGACCAAGGAGCTTTACAGTGGCGAAGACGATCGGAATCGACCTCGGAACTACGAACTCGTGCGTGGCGGTCATGGAGGGCGGCGAGCCCACCGTGCTGGAGAACGCCGAGGGCAACCGCACCACCCCGTCGGTGGTGGCGTTCACCGACACCGGCGAGCGGCTGGTCGGCACCGCCGCCAAGCGCCAGGCCGTACTGAACCCCGAGAACACGATCTTCTCGATCAAGCGCTTCATGGGCCGCAAGATCGGCGAGGTCTCCGAGGAGGCCAAGATCGTCCCCTACGAGATCGAGGGCGGCCCCAACGGCGACGTGCGCGTGAAGGCCCAGGACAAGCAGCAGTCGCCGCAGGAGATCTCGGCGATGATCCTCCAGAAGCTGAAGTCCGACGCCGAGGCGAAGCTGGGCGACACCGTCGACTCGGCCGTGATCACCGTCCCCGCCTACTTCAACGACGACCAGCGCCAGGCCACCAAGGACGCCGGCAAGATCGCCGGCCTCGACGTCAAGCGCATCATCAACGAGCCCACCGCGGCCGCGCTCGCGTACGGCCTGGACAAGGACGGCTCGCGCGACGAGACCGTCCTCGTGTTCGACTTGGGCGGCGGCACCTTCGACGTCTCGGTCCTGGAGATCGGCGACGGCGTGTTCGAGGTCAAGTCCACGGCCGGCGACAACCATCTGGGAGGCGACAACTGGGACAAGGCGATCGTCGATCACCTGATCGCCGAGTTCAACCGCGACCAGGGCGTCGACGTCTCCAACGACAAGCGGGCGCTCCAGCGCCTGTACGAGGCCGCCGAGAAGGCGAAGATCGAGCTGTCCTCGCAGCAGGAGACGCAGATCAGCGTGCCGTTCCTGACGGCGATCAACAACGAGCCCAAGCACCTCGACGTCAAGCTGACCCGGGCCAAGCTCGTGGAGCTGACATCCGACCTGCTTGACCGCGTGGTCGGGCCGGTGAAGCAGGCCCTCGCCGACGCGGGCGGCACGCACGATCGACCACGTGATCCTGGTCGGCGGCATGACCCGCACCCCGGCGGTTCAGGAGAAGGTCCAGGAGCTGACCGGCAAGGAGCCGCACCAGGGCGTCAACCCGGATGAGGTCGTGGCCGTGGGCGCGGCGATCCAGGCCGGCGTGCTCGCCGGCGACGTCAAGGACGTGCTGCTCCTCGACGTCACCCCCCTGACCCTCGGCATCGAGACCAAGGGCGGCGTGATGACCAAGCTGATCGAGCGCAACACCACGATCCCCTCGCGCAAGTCGGAGATCTTCTCGACGGCCGAGGACAACCAGCCGTCGGTCGAGGTGCACGTCCTTCAGGGCGAGCGCGAGATGGCGGCCGGGAACAAGTCGCTCGGCAAGTTCCAGCTGACGGGCATCCCGCCGGCGCCCCGCGGCACCCCTCAGATCGAGGTCGGCTTCGACATCGACGCCAACGGCATCCTGAGCGTGTCGGCGAAGGACCTGGGCACCGGCACGGAGCAGAAGATCGAGATCAAGGCCGGAGGCGCCCTGGACGAGGCCGAGGTCGAGCGGATGGTCAAGGACGCCGAGACCCACGCCGACGAGGACCGGCGCCAGCGCGAGCTGGTCGAGGCCCGTAACAACGCCGAGAACGCGGCGTTCCAGGCCGACAAGCAGCTGAGTGAGCTGGGCGACAAGGTCGACGCGGACGCCAAGTCCGAGATCGAGGCGGCGATCGCCGACGTGCGCGGCGTGCTGGAGTCCGAGGACGCCGCCGAGATCACGGCCAAGACCGAGGCGCTCCAGGCGGCCTTCCACAAGGTCTCCGAGCAGATCTACCAGGCCGCCGCAGCCTCGCAGCAGGCCGCTGCCGGTGACACCTCGGGCAACGGCGCTTCCTCCTCCTCGGACGAGGAGGAGGTCGTCGACGCCGAGGTGGTCGACGAAGACCGCAGCTGATGGCTGATCGCGGCACCGAGGAGCGCGTCGACGACGCGGAGGTCGTCGAGGACGCCGATGCCCATGACGCGGCTGCGGAGACCGTGGCCGCCGACCTCGACGCCCTGGGCGCTGCCCAGCGCGAGCGCGACGAGTACCTCGACCTGGCCCAGCGCGCCCGCGCCGACTTCGAGAACTACCGCCGGCGGGCGGCCACCGACGTCGCCGCGGCCGAGCGGCGAGGCCGCGCGGCGCTGGCCAAGGACCTGGTCCCGTCGCTCGACAACCTGGAGCGCGCATTGCGCTCGGCGGGCATCGAAATCGACGGTGGCGAGGATGCCCCGGCGCGGACATCCGAGGAGGTCTCGGCGCGGGACGCCCTCGCCCGGGGCGTCGAGCTCGTGTACCGCGAGCTGCGGGGGGCGCTTGCGCGCTCGGGCGTCGAGGCCTACGACCCGGCGGGGGACTCGTTCGACCCGGCGTTGCACGAGGCGGTCTCCAGCCGCCCGGCCGAGGACGCCGCGCAGGGGACTGTGCTGGAGACCGTCGACAAGGGCTACCGCCTGGACGGCCAGGTCCTTCGCGCCGCGCGCGTGATCGTCGCCGAGTAGGCCGCGATGCCCGCCCGCGACCCATATGAGGTGCTCGGCGTCGGCAAGAAGGCGCCCGACGACGAGATCAAGAAGGCGTACCGGAAGCTCGCCCGCGACTACCACCCGGATCGCAACCCGGACGACGCCGCGGCCGAGGAGCGCTTCAAGGAGGTCCAGGAGGCCTACGACACGCTCTCGGACCCCGAGAAGCGCCGGGCCTACGACGCCGGCGGCAGGTTCGGCAACTTCAGCGGCCGCGGGCCCGGCCCCGGTGGGTTCGGCGCCGACATCGGCGACATCTTCTCCACGATCTTCAGCCGCGGGGGCGGGGTTCCCGGACAACAGGAGATCCGCGGGCGGGACCTGGAGACGGAGGTCAAGCTGAGCTTCGAGCAGGCGATGCACGGCGCTGAGATCTCGGTCACCGTGCCCAAGCAGGCCGTTTGCGTGACCTGTGGCGGCAACGGGGCCCGGCCCGGCACGACCCCGGTCACCTGTCCGCGCTGTGGCGGCCGGGGGATCGACTCCGAGAGCCAGGGCTTCTTCTCGATCAGCCAGCCTTGCCCCCAATGCGGCGGCCGGGGCGAGATCATCGAGGAGCCGTGCGAGACATGCGGCGGGGCCGGCCGGACGCTCCAGCGCAAGCGATATCGGGTTCGGATCCCGGCGGGTGTTCGCGACGGCACCCGCATCCGCGTCGCTGGCAAGGGCGAGGACGGGCCACTTGGCGGCCCGCCCGGGGACCTCTACGTGGTGACCAGCGTCCAGGGCTCTCCCGTCTTCGCCCAGCGCGACGACGGCAACCTCGAGGTGAAGGTGCCGATCAGCTATCCGGAGGCGATCCAGGGCGCGACCGTCGAGGTCCCCACCCTGAACGGGTCGAAGCGGATCCGCGTCCAGCCGGGCACCCAGCACGGGACGGTTCAGCGCCTGCGCGGCGAGGGGCCGCCACGCACGGGCGGCAAGGGTCGCGGGGACATTCGCTACCGGCTGGAGGTCGAGGTTCCGCGCGAGTTGAGCCGCGAGCAGAGCGACGCGCTGGCGGAGTTCGCGAAGACCCTGGATGAGGCGGACCTCCGCAGCTCCCTGCTGCGGGATGCATCCGCGTCGTCGGCGAAGGTAGGCGGCGAATCGTGAGCCAGGGCGAGCGCAAGCCGATCCGCCGATTGCACCGGACTCGAACGACGACCACCGCCAAGTTCGACGCCGACCGCGGCGTTTTCATGATCTCGGTCGCGGCCGAGCTGGCCGAGATGCACCCGCAGACGCTGCGCATGTACGAGGCGCGCGGGTTGATCACGCCGAAGCGGTCGCCGAAGAACACCCGCCTCTACTCCCAGCAGGACGTCGAGCGGCTGCGCCGGATCCAGCAGATGACTGCCGAGGAAGGCCTCAACCTCGCGGGGGTCGAGACCGTCTTGGAGCTCGAGGCCCAGCTGACCCGGGCTCGCGCGGAGCTGGGCCGGATGCGCGAGCGGGCAGCTGAACTCGAACAGGAGATGATCCAGGAGGTAGAGCGGGTCCGCCGCTCGATGCGCGCCGAGATCGTCCCCTACGGCGCCTACAGGGGCCTCGAGCCCGAGCCGGAAGCCGACAGCGTCACGATCCCGATCAAGCGCCGCGAGACCGGCGAGTAGCCGGGGCGCTAACGGCTGACCAGCCGGCCGGCGATCCCCTCCACGGTCTCGATCCCGTACTCCATCGATGGGTCGCCGTCGGTCATCACCGCGAGCGCCAGCTCGGTCCCGTCGCGTCGCAGCTGCGCCACCTGGTGGACGAGCTGGCCGGCCTCGGTGCCGCGCCAGCCGCCCTTGAAGCGCACCGACCAGCCCTCGTCCTCAACCGCCGCGGGGATCCCCCAGCGCTGCCCAGGGACCACCCGCTCGAGGACGGAGAGCGCGTAGCCGGAGTGTGGTCCGGCGGCCAGCTCCTCGATCCCGTGCATCAGGCGCGCCATGTCGCTGGCCGTGAGCTGCGCGTTCGCCCAGTACCCGGCGACGGTGAAGCGCTCGAGGCCCGCGCGGCGGGCCACGGCAGCCAGGCCCTCGTCGCCGACCCTGGCGTAGACCGCGTCGGCCGCGTCGTTGTCGCTGTAGGTGATCATCGCCTCCAGCTGGGCCCGCGTCGCCGCGTCCAGCTCCAGTCCGCCTGCCTCCAGCCGGTCGAGCTCGGCGATCAGCAGCATCGCCTTCACCACGCTGGCGGTAACGAAGGTGCGATCGCCCCCCATGTCGCGGGCCCGTCCCTCCGAGTCCACCACGGCGAACGACACCGAGCCCAGGCGATCGGCCGCGTACGCGCGGGCCGCTGCCAGCTGAAGCTCGCCGGGGATCGGCCGCTCCGCGCCGGGCCCGGCGCGCGCGGGCGTCGTGGCTATCTGGATCGGTGGGGGCCGCGAGGTCTGCGGGGACAGCGCTGCCGGCCCCTCGCGCAGAGAGCCGGCCAGGACGGCTGCGATCGCGAGCGCGACCACCGCCAGCGCGCCCAGCGCCGCGATGCGGGCGATCCCGGTGCTTCCTTGCACGCACGCAACCTAATCGGCGGCTCACCTCGACGTGAAAACGAGCGGTGAAGGTGAGCCCCGCGACACGCAGGAGCGATAATCGCCGAATGGCGAGCGCCGCTCCCGAACCGACCGAGCGCCTGGCCGCGATCGCCCTCGCCGGGGGCCGGATCGCGATCGGCGCCGGGCTCTGGGTGGCCCCCCGGCCGACCCTGCGCGCCCTCGGCTTCGCCGAGCCGGATGCCCAAGCCCTTACCGTCGCCCGGATCGCCGGCACCCGGGACCTGGTCCTGGGCGCATGGCAGACGACGACGCTCGGCGATCGCGAGCGGCTGGCCCGGGCCACCGTCGCCGTCGCCGCCTGCGACGCCGGCGACGCCCTCGCCTTCGCGCTGGCCCTCGGCGCCGGCGAACGGCGGGCGGGCCTGCGCGGCCTGGCGGGCGCGGTGCCGGCCACCGCCCTCGGGCTGGGCCTGGCGCGGGCGCTCAGGCGACCCGCGAGGGGTCAGACCCCATGAGTGGGCCACGCTCAGGGGGTTTGACCCCGTGAGGTGGGGGACGGAATAAATCTAAGTGCCTTTGACTTAGATTCATGGTAGAATCGTGCCTGTCCATGCAAGCTGACAGGTTCACGATCAAGTCCCAGGAGGCCGTCGCCGAGGCTCAGCGCCTGGCGGCCGCCGCGCGCAACCCTGAGCTGGCTCCGGTCCACCTGCTGGTCGCGCTGCTCGAGCAGGAGGACGGGTTCGCGCCGGCCGCGCTGCGCAAGCTCTCCGCCGACGTAGTGGCCATCGCCGAGCGCGCGCGCGGCGCCCTGGCCGAGCTGCCCACGGTGGCAGGCGAGCCGACCGAGCCGCGCCCCGGCCAGGCCTTCGTCTCGGTCGTGCAGCGGGCCGAGCAGGAGATGGCCGCTCTCGGCGACCAGTACATCTCGGCCGGCCACCTGCTGCTGGCGCTCGCGAACCCCTCCGCGCCCACCGCCGACCTCCTCCCCGATCGCGAGTCGCTGGCGCGCGCCGTCGCCGAGACCCAGGGGCCCAGCCGAGTCACCTCGCCGAACGCCGAGGAGATGGCCGAGGCCCTCGAGCGCTTCGGCCGCGACCTCACGGCCGACGCCCGGGCGGGAAGGCTCGACCCGGTCATCGGCCGCGACGAGGAGATCCGCAGGGTCATCCAGGTGCTCTCGCGGCGGACCAAGAACAACCCGGTCCTCATCGGCGACCCGGGGGTGGGCAAGACCGCGATCGTCGAGGGCCTGGCCCAGCGAATCGTCGCCGGCGACGTGCCCGAGTCGCTCCGCGACCGCCGCGTCATCGCGCTCGACATCGGCGCGCTCCTCGCCGGGTCCAAGTACCGGGGCGAGTTCGAGGAGCGCCTGAAGGCCGTCCTCGGCGAGGTCCAGGCGGCGGAGGGCCAGATCGTGCTCTTCCTCGACGAGCTGCACACGATCGTGGGCGCGGGAGCGGCCGAGGGCGCCGTGGACGCGGCCAACCTCCTGAAGCCGATGCTGGCGCGCGGCGAGCTGCGGGCGGTGGGGGCGACGACCCTCGACGAGTACCGCAAGCACATCGAGAAGGACGCCGCCCTCGAGCGGCGGTTCCAGCCGGTGCTGGTCGGCGAGCCCGACATCAACGACACGATCGCGATCCTCCGCGGGCTCAAGGAGCGCTACGAGGTCCATCACGGCGTGCGCATCTCGGACCCCGCGATCGTCGCGGCCGCGGCGCTCTCCGAGCGCTACATCGCGGACCGGTTCCTTCCCGACAAGGCGATCGACCTGATCGACGAGGCCGCCTCGCGGCTGAAGATGGAGATCGAGTCCTCGCCGGTCGAGATCGACGAGGTCGACCGGCGCATCCAGCAGCTCGAGATCGAGAAGCAGGCCCTCTCGAAGGAGAAGGACGCTGCGTCGAAGGCGCGGCTTGAGGCGATCGAGGGCGAGCTGGCCGAGCTCAACGAGAGCGCGAGCGGGTTGAAGGCCCGCTGGCAGGCCGAGAAGACCGCGATCGACGCGATCAAGGCGGTCAAGGCCGAGCTCGACGAGGCCAACCGCGAGTCCGAGCGGGCGGAGCGCGAACAGGACCTCGAGCGGGCCGCCGAGCTTCGCTACGGCGAGATCCCCCGCATGGAGACGACCCTCGCCGAGCAGGAGGAGCGCCTGCGCGCGCTGCACGCCGAGGGCGGGTCGATGCTGACCGAGGAGGTCACCGAGGAGGACGTGGCGCAAGTTGTCGCTCGCTGGACCTCGATCCCCGTCTCGCGCCTGATGGAGGGCGAGGTCGAGAAGCTGGTCCACATGGAGGAGCGCCTGCACGAGCGCGTCGTGGGCCAGGACGAGGCGGTGGAGGCGGTGTCGAACGCCCTGCGGCGCTCGCGCGCCGGGCTCGCGGACCCGCACCGCCCGATCGGCTCGTTCCTGTTCCTGGGCCCCACCGGCGTCGGCAAGACCGAGCTGGCGAAGGCCCTCGCCGAGTTCATGTTCGACTCCGAGCAGGCGATCGTCCGCGTCGACATGTCCGAGTACATGGAGAAGCACTCGGTCGCGCGCCTGATCGGCGCCCCGCCCGGCTACGTCGGCTACGAGGAGGGCGGCCAGCTGACCGAGGCGGTGCGCCGCCGGCCCTACGCGGTGCTGCTCCTGGACGAGATCGAGAAGGCCCACCCCGACGTCTTCAACGTCCTGCTCCAGCTGATGGACGACGGCCGGCTGACCGACGGCCAGGGCCGGAACGTCGACTTCACCAACACCATCCTGATCATGACCTCCAACGTCGGCTCAGACCGCATCGCCATCGGAGTCCGTTGACGAGCGCATGCGTGAGCGGGTCGAGGAGGTCCTCGAGACCACCTTCAAGCCCGAGTTCCTGAACCGGATCGACGACGTCGTCATCTTCCACCGCCTCTCACGGGAGGACATCAGCCGCATCGTCGACCTCCAGGTCGACCTCCTGACGCGGCGGATCGAGGAGAAGGGGATCCGCATCGAGCTCTCCGGCGACGCGCGCACGTTGCTCGGGAACCTGGGCTACGACCCCGTGTACGGCGCCCGCCCGCTGAAGCGCGTGATCCAGAAGCAGCTCGTCGACCGGCTCGCGCATGGCGCTGCTGGAGGGCGAGGTTCGCCGACGGCGACAGCGTCGGTGTCGAGGCGGGCGACGGCGAGCTGGCGTTCGAGCGCGTCGGGCCCCGCGAGCCGGCCGCGACCTGACCCAGCCGGGACGCGCGCACTCGGGGTGCGAGCGATAATCGAGGTTGGGATGGGCTCAGCAACCGACAGCGCCCGTGCCGGGTACGAGGACTTCAATCGCCAGGACTTCGAGTCCCTGCTGTCACGGATGACCGAGGACTTCTCGTGGCTCGAGGCGCCGGAGATCGCCGGGCCGCAGTCGGTCACCACCCGCGAGGAGTTCGCGCGCTTTTTGAGGGGCTTCGGCCAACTCTGGGAGGAGTTTCGCTTCGAGCCCCAGGAGCTGGAGGAGGCCGGCGACGAGAAGCTCTACGCCCGTGTCCACATGTGGGGGCGCGGCAAGGCCAGCGCCACCGACGTCGACCTCGAGATCCACCACGTCTGGCAGCTTCGCGACGGCCTCTTCGCGAGCATGCAGGCCTACCTCGACGAGGGCGAGGCGCGAGCGGCCGCCGGGGTCGAGCCGGTCTAGGCGCCGCGTTCGGCCCGCTGGCTCGCGCGCAGCGCCGCGTGCTGGCGGCCCGCCGAGACCACGTCCCCCTTGGCCTCGTAGAGCTCGATCGCGCGGCGGATCGGTGGCATCGCCTCGGACTCGGATCCGGCGGCACGCATGACCGTTCCCAGCATCGCCAGCGAGTCGGCCAGCAGGATCACCGTGTCGGTGGGCTCGGCCGCGGCGATCGCCGCGCGCGCCAGGCGCTCGGCCTGGGCCAGCTCGCCGCGCGCCAGCAGGGCCTCGGCGCGGGCGAGCCGCCACTTGACCTGCGCGTCCAGGTCGTCGGGGGCCGAGACGGCCTCGGCGCGGCGCGTCAGCTCCAGCGCCTCGTCCAGCCGGCCCTGGCGCGCGATCGCGCTCGCCAACATGGGCGCGACGGTGGCGGCGATGTGCTTGGCGCCGATCGAGTCGAAGTAGGCCAGGGCGCTTCGCAGGTCGGCCTCGGCGCCGGGTGGGTCGGAGAGCAGGGGTTCGACCCCTGCGGTGGAGATCGCGAGGTAGGCGACATGTGAGGGCTGGCCCAGCTCGGCGAAGATCGCTCGAGCCGAGTCGAACGCCGCGGCTGCCTCGTGAGGATGCCCAGCGCGCGCCAGCACCTCGCCCAGGCGGGCCAGCGTGGATCCTTCCAGCGAGCGGTTACCCCTCGCGCGGGCCCAGTCCACGTCGTCGCGAGCGCGGGCGATGACGCGCTCGCACGGGGCCGGGCCGAACACGGCGACCTGGAGGAGCCAGTAGCGAATCCACGCCTCGACGCCCTCGTCGCCGGCTGCACGAGCGAACTCGAGCGCGTGCTCGAACGCCTCCTGGGCCGCCGCTTGCTCGCCGCGGTCTGAGTGGGCCTTGCCGAGGAGGTGCCAGGCCTTCGCGGCGCCAAGGTCGTCGCCCAACTCCTGGAAGATCCCGGTCAGCTCGGCGGCGCTCGACCGCCCGTTCTCGGCCCACCAAGCGGGCTCGGTAAGGCGGCGGAGGCTGAGCTCAAGCGTGCGGACCTCCGCGTCGGTCCGGGGGTCCTCACCCCGTGCCGCGCGACGGCGAAGCTCGTCCAGGGCATCGGCCGCCCGCGAGGTCTCCCCGCCGCGGATGAGAGCGGTCCCAAGCGCCAGCAGCGGCTCGAGGCGGGACGCATCCTCCTCGCCCATCAGCGCGACCACGCGCGCGAAGAACGCCGCGGCCGTCGCGTCGTCCTGCCGCGCCCCGGCCCGCCGGCCGGCCTCCATCAGGTGCTCGGCCGCCCGGCCCGCCACCCGCTCGGAGTCCTCGGCCCCGCCGAGCAGCTCAGCGTGATAGCGGGCGGCCGCCTCGAAGTGGTACCCCACGATCTCCTCGGCCTCGCCGCGGCGCTCCACGGTCGAGGAGGCCATCCAGTCGCCGACCCGCTCGTGGATCACTGCACGGCGGGCCTTGGGAATCGCCTCGTAGACGGCGTCGCGCAGAAGAAGGTGGCGGAAGCGCAGCATGTCCGGCGAGGCGCCGCTGCGGCGGACCGGCTCGATCACGAGCTTGTGGCGGAGCCCCGCGAATGCCTCGTCCGCATCGCCATCGCCGACGCGCTCGACCGCGCTCGCCCAGAACTCCATCCCAATGACCGCCGCGCACTCGGCGCAGGCGCGCTCGCGGGCCGAGAGGTGATCGACGCGAGCGGCGAGGGTGGCCTCGATCGAAGGGGGGACCGCGAGCGCGCCGAGGTCGCCCGCGGACTCCCAGCCCAGCTCCGTGCGTCGCAGGCGCCCGTCGTCGATCAGCATGTGGACGACCTGCTCGACGAACAGCGGGTTGCCCACCGCCAACTCGACCAGGCGTGCGCGGGTCGCCGACGACAGCGCCTCGCCAACGAGCTCGCCAACCAGCGCATCGATGTCCCGCTCAGGAAGCGGGCCGACGGCGACGACGGTGGGGCAGGCCTCGGACCAATCGGGACGCGACGAGAGGAGGTCGAAGCGGGCCGTACACGCCAGGAGAACGGGCCCCTCGAGGCCGTCGGTCAGTAGCTCCACCAGCTCGAGCAGCCGCGGCTCGGCCCAGTGAAGGTCCTCGAGGACGACGAGGACCGGCTGTTTGGCGGCCCGGGCCTCGAGCAGGCGGCGCAGCGCCCAGAGCATGCCCTCGCCCGGCTCGGAGGGGGCCTCGACGCCGATCAGCTGCGCCAGCCTCGCCGCGGCGGCCTCCGAGCCCTCGGTCCCGTCGAGGGCGGCCTCGATCCTGGCCCGCGCCGAGCGGGAGTCGTCGCCCTCGCCGATGCCGGCGGCCTGGCGGACCAGCTCAGCGACAGCCCAGTAGGTGATGCCCTCCCCGTACGACAGGCAGCGGCCGACGAGCACCAGCGCGCTCTCGCGGTAGCGCTCTACGACCTCGGCCAGGAGGCGCGTCTTCCCCGAGCCCGCGTCGCCCAGCAGGGTCACGAACTCGGGCGAGCCGCGGGCAACGCAGCGCTCGAAGGCGACGGTCAGGAGCGAGAGCTCGCGGCGACGGCCGAGGAGCGGCCGGTCTGAGAGCGATACGGGCGCGTCATGCGCGATCGGTCCGAGAACGCGATGCGCCTCGATCGGCTCGCGGCGGCCCCTCAGCTCGAGCGCACCGGCGGGCTTCGTCTCGACCTCGCGGCGAACCAGCCGGTAGGTCTCATCGCCGATCACGACGCCGCCAGCGGGCGCCCATGACTGCAGCCGCGCCGCGACGTTCATCGTGTCGCCGACGCTGACCTTGCGGCCCGCGACCCGGCGGCCGACGACGACGGTGCCGGTGTTGACGCCCACCCGCATCTCCAGCCTGACACCCAGGCGGGGCTCGATCTCGTCGTTCAGCTCGTCGAGCCGCTCGAACATCGCGGTCCCGGCCCGCACCGCGCGCAGGGCGTCGTCGCCGTGCGCCATCTCGGTGCCGAAGACGCCCATGACCCCGTCGCCAGCGAGGTGTTCGATCGCTCCTCCGTGCCGCTCGACCACGTCGGCCATGCGATCTAGGAACGCCAGCATCAGCTCCCGGAAGGTCTCGGGGTCCAGTCGCTCCGCGAGCGCGGTCGACCCGACGACGTCGGCGAAGACGGCGGTGACCTGTTTGCGGAACCCCTCAGAGGCAGCTGAACTCGGATCCGAGCCGATCCCCAATGATCGCGCGTCGCACCCCGCCGCGCAAGCTCACGCCGGCGCGCAGCCCAGGTCCTGCAGGAGGTCGACGGCCACCGGCCGGGAGTCTGGCACGGTCGCCTACGCTTCCGGCCGCATGAGGATCGGGATCTGCGCCTACTGGTTCAACCGCGGGCAGGGCGTCGTCGCCCGTCAGGTACGGTCGGTGCTGGACGAGCTCGGGCACGACACCTTCGTGCTCGCGCGCCCGACGCGCGAGTCGAACATCCGGTCGGCGTTCGTCGACCGCAGCGACGTCTGGGACCAGCCCGGGATCACCGAGGCCTCCAGCTACGAGATCCCGGCCCGGGAGTACCTGGACTGGGGTCGTGACCGCAAGCTGGACGTCGCGTTCTTCGACCAGAACTACGGATTCGAGGGCATCGCAGGCCTGCGGCGCTCGGGTGTGAAGACGCGTGGGCCGCTTCGTGTGGGAGCAGTTCTCCGGCTCGGACGTGGCCCCCGCCACCGAGGCGTTCGACGTCATCTACTCGCTGACGCTCTGCGAGCAGAAGCGCTACCGGGGCCTCGGGATCGAGAGCCCCTACGTGCAGTGGGGCGTCCATCCCGACCTGATCGCCTACGACCCGGGCGAGCCACCCCCGCACGACACCGTGAACCTGATCTATCCCGCTGGCTTCCTCTCGAAGCGAAAGCCGCTGCGGCGGATCCTGAAGGCGTTCATGGCGGTGCGCGAGCCCGACCTGCGCCTGACGGTCAAGGCCCAGGTCGAGCGCCAGGCCGAGCGCCTGGCGACGGCGGCCTCAGAGGATCCCCGGATCGAGTTCAGCTTCGAGGACCTGCCCACCGACGAGCACCTGCGCCGGTTCGCCTCCGCCGACGCCTGCCTGGCGCCCAGTCGCTGGGAGGGCCTGGGGCTGCACCTCTTCGAGGCCACCGCCGTCGGCATGCCCGTGATCACGAACGACAACCCGCCGATGAACGAGATCGTGAAGGACGGCGTCAACGGCCTCCTCGTACGGGGGCGCCCGAACGGCGAGGCCAAGTCGGGGATCCCGGCCTTCGACCCCAACGTCCGCGACATGAAGAAGGCGATCGCGAAGGTGCGCGACCCCGAGCTGCGGGCCAGGCTGCGCCAGGGGGCGCTGGCCGAGCGCGAGCGCCTGGATTGGCGCCACACCGTCGAGGGCTACGCGCGGCTCGTCGAGCTGGTCGCCTAGACCGTGCGCGAGGAGCTACTCGAGCGCGAGCAGGTCGTCGCGGTGCCCCTGGAGCGCGCGTTCGCCTTCTACGCGGACGCCCGCAACCTCGAGCGGATCACGCCCGCTTGGCTTCGCTTCCGGGTGACGACGCCGGAGCCGATCGAGATGCGCGAGGGGGCGCTGCTCTCATACCGCCTGGTGCTGCACCGCATCCCCGTGCGCTGGCGCACCCGGATCGAGACCTGGGAGCCCCCGGACCGGTTCGTCGACCGCCAGCTCAAGGGCCCCTACGCGCTCTGGCATCACACCCACGAGCTCGAGGCACGCGGCGAGCGGGAGACCGTGGTGCGCGATCGCGTCCGCTACCGGATCGGATTCGGCCCGCTCGGGACCCTGGCCAACGCGCTGCTGGTCCGGCGAGACCTCGAGCGGATCTTCGACTACAGGGCCGAGGCCACCGAGCGGCTCATGCGGGCAAGCTAGGTTGCACCGAGCGCGGCAACATGAAAGAACACCGGAGCCAACCCAAGGAGGAGAAACCCGATGCCCACCTACATCATGCTTACCCGCCTCACCTCTGACGGCGTAAAGACGCTGAAGGACAACCCCTCGCGGGTGCACGAGGTGAACAAGGAGGTCGAGCACCTGGGCGTGAAGGTCCTGAGCCAGTGGGCCACGCTCGGCGAGTACGACTTCGTGACCGTCGTCGAGGCACCCGACGAGTTGACCATGGCGAAGCTGTCGATCGAGATGGGCTCTCGTGGGACCGTGATGAACGAGACCCTCACCGCGATCGACGCCGAGGACTTCACGAAGTCGCTCTAGCGGGCGCTGGACCGGGCCGTGCGCATCACTCGTCATCGGGGGCGGCGGTCGCGAGCACGCGATCGTTCGCGCGCTGCACCGATCCGGGCGGGCGGGCGAGCTGCTGTGCGCTCCCGGCAACGCCGGCATCGCCGACGACGCGCGCAGCCTGGACGTCGATACCGGAGATGTGGCGGCGGTGGTGGATGCCGCCGTCGCCGAGGACGCGGGGCTCGTGATCGTGGGTCCCGAGGCTCCTCTGGTGGCCGGCCTGGTCGATGCGCTCGAGGCCGCCGGGGTGCCGGCGTTCGGCCCGAGCGCCGCTGCCGCGCGGCTGGAGGGCTCGAAGGTCCACGCGAAGGAGGTCATGGCGCAGGCGGGCGTGCCCACCGGGGGCCATGCCGTACTGCGAAGCCACGCCGAAGCGCTCGAGCGGCTCGCCTCAACGGCGTATCCGACGGTGCTCAAGGCCGACGGGCTCGCGGCGGGCAAGGGCGTGATCATCGCCGGGTCGGAGGCGGAGGCTCGCGAGGCCGTCGAGACGTTCTTCGTCGAGCAGCGGTTCGGGCAGACCGAGGTCGTCCTCGAGGAGCACCTGGTTGGAGAGGAGCTGTCGCTGCTGGCGCTGTGTGACGGCCAGAACGTCCTGCCACTGGCCCCCGCGCAGGACTACAAGCGGATCGGCGACGGCGATACGGGGCCGAACACCGGCGGGATGGGCAGCTACTCGCCCGTGCCCGAGGCGAGCAACGCCACGGTCGAGAAGCTGGCCGATGCCGTCCACCGCCCGGTCGTCGAGCTGATGCGCGAGCGGGGGACGCCGTTTCACGGCGTCCTCTACGCGGGGCTGATGATGACCGCCGAGGGCCCCCGGGTGCTGGAGTTCAACTGCCGGTTCGGCGACCCCGAGACCCAGGCGGTGCTGCCCCGGCTGCGCTCGGACCTGGCCGAGCTCTGCCTAGCCTCGCGCGAGCCGGGCGGGCTGGCCGGGATGACGGCCGACTTCGACGAGCGCTGGGCCGTGACGCTGGTGCTCGCCTCGGCGGGATATCCGGCGACCTCGTCGAAGGGTGATGTGATCTCGGGGCTGGCCGAGGCCGCCGCCGTCGCCGACGTGGAGGTCACCCATGCCGGGACCGCGTTGTCCTCCGAGGGCGCGGTGGTAACCGCCGGAGGCCGGGTGCTGAACGTGACTGCGCTGGGCGCCGACGCTGCGGCGGCGCGCGATCGCGCCTACGAGGCAGCGGCCCTGATCGAGTTCGACGGCATGCAGATGCGCACCGACATCGCCGCTCGCGCGGTGGAACGCACGGCAGTCGGTTGATTGGGAGAATCGGCGCCATGGAAGTCTCGGAGCCCCACGACCCGCCTTCGACGGAGACCACGACGAAGGAGCCCCTCACCCACGCCCCCGGACACGATGCCCGAGGTCGAGGCCGCGTTCGAGGAGATCGAGGTCGACGCGCCGCGGGTCGGGATCATCATGGGCTCGAAGAACGACAAGCCCAAGATGCAGCCCGCGGGCCAGGCGCTCCAGGACGCGGGCATCCGCTACGAGGTCCGCGTGATGAGCGCCCATCGCGACCCGGAGAAGGTGCGCGAGTACTGCCACAACGCGCGGATGCGGGGCCTGAGGGTCATCATCGCCGGCGCCGGGATGTCTGCCGCGCTGCCCGGCGTTGCGGCGGCCCACACGGACCTCCCGGTCATCGGCGTCCCGATCATGGGCAAGTCGCTGGGCGGGCTAGACGCGCTGCTGTCGTCGGTGCAGATGCCGCCGGGCATCCCGGTCGCCTGCGTGGCCATCGACGGCGCCAAGAACGCCGGCATCTTGGCGGCGCGCATAATCCACGCCTAGTGATCCCGCGCTATACCCGCGAGGAGATCGGCGCCGTCTGGACCGACGAGCGGCGGATGTCGGCCTGGCTCGAGGTCGAGCTTGCGGCAACGGACGCGTGGGCGGCCGAGGGCGTGGTTCCCGCCGACGCTGCGACGGCCTGCCGCGAGCGGGCGGCGTTCACGGTTGCCGATGTGAAGGAGCGCGAGCGCACGACGGGGCACGACGTCGCAGCGTTCGTCGATGTCGTCTCGGCCTCGGTCGGCGAGCACGGCCGCTGGATCCACTACGGCCTCACCTCCTCGGACGTGCTCGATACCGCGCTGGGCCTCCAACTGCGCGAGGCGGGCAAGGTGGTGGTCGCCGGGGCGAGGGCCTACCGCGACGCCCTGATCGCCCGTGCCCGCGAGCACGCTCGCGACGCTCTGCGTCGGTCGCACGCATGGCATCCACGCCGAGCCGACCACCTTCGGGCTCCGCCTGGCCGGGTTCGCGTTCGAGGCCGACCGCAACCTTGCCCGGCTTGGGTCCGCCTTCGAGGAGGCCGCGGTCGGCAAGCTCTCGGGCGCCGTCGGCACCTACGCGTCGGTGCCGCCCGCGGTCGAGGCCCGGGTGATGGAGTCGCTGGGCCTCCGGAGCGAGGAGCTCTCGACGCAGGTCGTTCCCCGCGACCGCCACGCCGACGTCCTGACCCGGGTGGCGATCGCCGGGGCGGGCCTCGAGCGCTTCGGAACCGAGGTCCGAAACCTCCAGCGCACCGAGGTCCGTGAGGTCGAGGAGCCGTTCGGCGCGGGCCAGAAGGGCTCCTCGGCGATGCCCCACAAGCGCAACCCGATCCTGACCGAGCGGATCACCGGGCTGGCCCGCGTCCTCCGGGGCTACGCGCAGGTGGGCATCGAGAACGTCGCGCTCTGGCACGAGCGCGACATCTCTCACTCCGGCGCCGAGCGCGTGGTGCTGCCGGACGCGACGATCGGGCTCGACTACATGCAGCACCTCGCACCCGGGTCGCGGGCGAGATGACGATCCGCGAGGAGCGGATGCGGGAGAACCTGGAGCTGACCCACGGCGCGCTGTTCAGCCAGCGCGCGCTGACGGCGCTCGTCGAATCCGGCATGACCCGCGACGACGCCTACCGCATCGTCCAGGAGTCGGCGCAGCGCGCCTGGGACACGGACACGCACTTCAGGGACCTGCTGGGCGAGCAGGCTCCCGAGCTTGACCTGGATTCCGTCTTCGACTATGAGGCCTACCTCGGGCACGTGCCCGAGGTGCTGGCGAGGCTGGACGCCCTCTCCTAGTCAGAGCCGGCGCTCGAGGACCGCGCCGGTGCCGCCGGCGGGTGCCAGTGTGACGTTGCGGCGGACGATTCGCTCGGGCTCCGCGTCCGCCGGAGCGAGCACGGCGCTGCGGAGGATCGTGCGCAGCGCGACACGCATCTCGAACAGCGCGAACGCGGCGCCCAGGCAGCGCCGGGTGCCGCCGCCGAACGGGATCCACGAGAACGTCTCCGGCGCGCCGTCCAGGAAGCGCTCGGGCCGGAACGATCGGGCCCTCGGATAGAGGTCGTCGCGCATGTGGGTCAGGTAGATCCCCGCCATCACCACGGCCCCCTCAGGAAGCTCGTAGCCGCCGAGCTCGGCGGGCTCACGGAGCTGGCGGCCGGTGAACGGCACCACCGGCCGGATGCGCATCGTCTCGTTGATCACCGCGTCCAGCCAGTCTGTCTCGTCGCCCTGGGCCTCCTCGCGCAGCCGCTCCATCGCGTCGGGACGGTGAAAGAGCTGGTCGAACGCCCACGCGAGCGACGTCGCGGTGGTCTCGTGGCCGGCGAGGAGCAGCGTCATGAGCTGGTCGCGCATGTCGCGGTCGTCCATCGCGCTGCCGTCGTCGAACCGGGCCGCGACCAGCATCGAGAGGATGTCCTCGCGCTCGGCCAGGTCGGGGTCGGCGCGCCGGGCCGAGATCTCCTCGGCGAGGAGCACGTCCGTGCGCTCGATCCGCGCGACCGTTCGCCGCCACGGCGGGAGCTTGCGCAGGCGGGGGATCGCGAGGCCGACGGCGCGGGGCGACTGCGTCGTCGCCAGGATCGCCACCAGGTTCTCGCTGAGCTCGTCGCGGCGGCCCGAGTCCTCGAAGCCGAAGACCGCGCGCACGATCACCTCGAGGGTCAGGGCCTGCATGCTCGGGTGCAGGGCGAACCGCTCGCTCCACCGGCCACGCGGCGACCTGGCGCTGGGTGGCCTGCTCGATCACGCTCTCGTACGCGCGCATCCGCTCGCCGTGAAACGGCGGCAGCATCAGCTTGCGCCTTCGCATGTGATCGTCGTCCTCGGCCAGCAGCACCGAGTGGGCGCCCAGGAGCGGCTCGAGCAGCATGTTGCGCCCGGGCGCGATGGTGTTCACGCGGTCAGCCGAGAACAGGCGCTTGATCGAGGGCGGGTCGCTGATGAAGACGAGGTCGCCCGGCCCGTAGACCCGGAGCGTGAAGGTCTCGCCGAAGCGTTTGGCCGAGCGCTCCCACAGGGGAACGGAGCTCCGCATGAACTGGACGGTCTGAACCGTCTTCGGCGTGCGCGGCCCGGGCGGGAGCGCCTTCGGCGAAGGACGGGGCACGGCGGGCGCCGGCGCTGTCTCGGAGGAGCCCATCAGCGGGTACGGGCGAAGCGCTCGACCGCCTCCAGCAGCTCGGCCACGCGTTCGTCCGCCTCGGGGCCGCCGCGCTCGACGGCGTCCCGGACGCAGTGGTTCGTGTGATCCGTCAGCACCTCCAGGCCCACCCCGTCGAGCGCCTTGCTGACGGCGGCGAGCTGGGTCAGCACGTCCACGCAATACGCCTCCTCGGAGACCATCCGGCCCAGGCCGCGGACCTGGCCCTCGATCCGCGCCAGGCGGCGCAGGATCGCGTCGCGGTTCTCGATGTAGCCGACCTCCGCGGTGTCCGCAGCCATGCGGGGGCACTATACCGGGTGGGGGTATCGCCCGTGTCATCATCACCGGCCGCCCCGATGAGGATTCCCCTGCTCAAATCCCGCCCCGAGCCCACCCCAGCCCCGTTCGTCGTGGGCGTCGGGCGCTCGGGCACGACGCTGCTGCGGCTGATGCTGGACGCACACCCGCATCTGGCGATGCCGCCCGAGACCGGCTTCGTCCCCGACCTGATCGCCGCCGCGAGGGCCGAGGGCGCCACCCCGGAGAGCCTGCTCGAGGCCGTGACCAGCCATCGCAAGTGGGGCGACTTCCCGATGTCCGAGGAGGAGCTTCTGGAGCGCTGGCGGGGACTCGACCCGCTGCGGCGCGCGGGGCGCAGTGCGGGCCTTCTTCGAGCTCTACGCCGAGCACCAGGGCAAGCCGCGATGGGGCGACAAGACGCCCGGGTACACGATGCACATGGGGCCGATCTCGAACGTCCTGCCGGAGGCGCACTTCGTGCACGTGATCCGAGACGGCCGCGCGGTGGCCCTGTCGCGCATGCGCACGCTGGCGCTGCGCCCGACCGAGATCTCGAAGGTGGCGAAGCGCTGGCAGCGGCGCCTGCGCAAGGCGCGCGAGAAGGGCGCCACGCTTGACCACTACCTGGAGATCCGCTACGAGGCGCTCGTTCGCGAGCCCGAGGCGACGCTGCGCGAGGTCGCGGACTTCATCTAGCTGCCGTGGGACCCCGCGATGCTCGAGCTACCACCGCCGCTCGGAGGAGCGCCTGGCCGAGCTCGACCGCGACATCCCAGCCTGGGGCGACAAGCTGGCGCGCTCGGCCGAGAGCCGCATGGCGCTACACCAGCAGACGACCAAGCCGCCCGATCCGGCCCGGATCGACCGCTGGCGCGATGAGCTCTCGGCCGACGAGCTGGACGCGTTCGAACGCGAGGCCGGCGAGACCCTCGCCGAGCTGGGCTACGAGCCGGCGCGAAGCGGCGCATGAGCGAGCCCGGCCCGGTCGTCCTGGTCGTCGGCCTGCAGAAGTCGGGCACCAGCCTGCTGCTGCGCCTGCTCGCCGACACCGACGCGTTTCGCAACCCGGTGAAGTTCGAGGGCAAGGAGCTGTGGGGCGACGACCCGCCGTTCGCGCCAGAGGCTTTCCCCGCCGGCACCTTCTACCAGCGCGCTGGTGGCGACCGCGGGCACGAGCTGGGAGCCACCGAGGCGACGCCGGAGGTGATCGAGCACCTGACCTCGCGCCTCGCCGAGGCCGCACGCCCGGGCAAGGGCCTGGTGCTGAAGAACCCGTACAACACGGTCCGCGCGCCATGGCTGCGAGCGGCGCTGCCCCAGGCACGCATCGTCGCCGTCGTTCGACGGCCGCTGCCGAACGTCTTCTCGCTGACCAAGAAGCACGCCGAGAACCCCCACGTCCACCGCGGGCCCGAGGAGGGCTGGTGGGGGGTGAAGCCGGCCGGATGGCGCGAGCTCTTCGACGACGACCAGGTGCTGCAATCCGCCCGCCAGTGGGACCGCGTGAACGCCAGGCTCGCGGCCGACCGCAAGCTGGTCGACCGGATCGTCGCCTACCAGGACCTGTGCGCCCACCCCGAGCGCATCGTCGCCGAGATCGCCGCCGACGCGGTCGGGCGCGAACCGCAGATGGACTTCCCCGCCCTCTCGGCCCAGGACGACGAGTACCTGACCGGCGGACCGCTGGAGTCGGCGAACAAGGTCTTCAAGCGCACCGGCGGCCTGGACCTGCAGGGCGCGGAGCGGGCGAGCGAGCGCCTCGAGCCGTTCTCCGATGCGCAGCGGGAGGCCGTGCTGGAGGTCTGTGGCGAGACGGCGGAGCGCCTGGGCGTCGGCTAGCTCTCGTCCTTCGGGAACCGAAACGGGCCCTCGATCGTCGGCTCGAGGGGCAGGCGCTCGTCGAGCCAGCGATAACGCTCGGAGCCGGAGTCGAGCGGCGGGTCCACCTCGGTCAGGAAGCCCGGCAGGTGGAGCCAGCGGTGGCCGTGGACGTGGACGAGGTCGGCGAGGTCGAGCGACTGCATCTCGGCCGGCAGCTTGATCCGCTTCGGCAGCGGATACGAGTAGGTGTCGGGCAGGACCTTCACGCGATCCATGCGGTCGGAGAGGATGCCGGCAAGGGCCAACTGGTCGATCTGGCGGCGTAGCGCCGGGCGCCGGGCGATCGGCGAGTCGAGCAGGGCCAGGGTCGCGTCGCGCCAAGCCGTGCCGAGCCCCCGGTCTCGCGGCGGATGGCGACCAGCCCGGCGTTGAAGTAGGCGCGAGCCGGGATCCGCTCGACGACCGTCTCCAGGAACGGGCGGGCGCTGACCCCAGCACCTCGTAGAGGATCTGCCAGTCGGCCTCGTTCCTGTGGCCCTCGCCGGTGGAGCCCTTGTTGACCGCGCCGACCGGCCGGGCCGCCGCCTCCCAGTCCCCGGCGGACAGCTCGCGCGGGCTCGTCGAGGAAGACGGTGTCGGAGTCGGTGAAGACGAACACGTCGTCGGGCGCGTGGGCCTCGGCCCAGGCGGTGACGAAGACCTTGTTGGCGTGGGGCAGCTCGCCCAGGTCGGGGTTGAGGGGCTCGTCGACGTAGCGGGCGCCCAGCTCGCCGAGCGCGTCGACCGTCTCGCGCGCGGGCTCGCTGCCGGGCCGAGGGGCGAAGGCGTAGACCGGCGAGTCCGCCAGAGCGCCGCCCCAGCGGCGCAGCGACTCGACGCACAGGAGCGTCTGCGACTCCAGGGGGCCGCGCTCGACGCAGAGCAGGAATGCGACGGACATGGGCGGGCGAGGATAGGTGGCCCGCGCTAAAGCCGCACAGTGCGGGAAAGCCGGCCCGGCGCCGCGGGCACGGCGTCTAGCATCGGGCGCCAGATGAGCACCGCGCTCTCAGAGCTCCCCCTGATCGCCAGCGGCAAGGTCCGCGAGATGTACGACCTCGACGGCGACATCGTCATGGTCGCCTCCGACCGGATCTCCGCTTACGACGTCATCCTCCCCACGCCGATCCCGGACAAGGGCCGCGTGTTGAGCCAGATGTCTGTGTTCTGGTTCGAGACCACCGGCGACATCGTCCCCAACCACTACGTCTCCCAGGACGTGCCGCCCGAGGCCGAGGGTCGCGGCCTTCGCGTGAAGCGGCTCCAGATGTACCCGGTCGAGTGCGTGGTGCGCGGCTACATCACCGGCTCGGGCTGGCGCGAGTACCGCGAGTCCGGCTCGGTCTGCGGGATCGAGCTGCCCGACGGCCTGCAGGAGTCCCAGCAGCTCCCGGAGCCGATCTTCACGCCGGCGACCAAGGCCGAGGTCGGCGACCACGACGAGAACGTCTCCTTCGAGCGCGCCGTCGAGATCATCGGCGACCGACCCCTGATGGAGGAGCTTCGCCGAGTCTCGATCGATCTCTACACGCACGCCGCCGAGCACGCCGCCGAGCGCGGGATCATCATCGCCGACACCAAGTTCGAGTTCGGCTCGAGCCCCGGCGCCGAGGTCGTGCTGGGCGACGAGGTACTGACGCCCGACTCCTCGCGCTTCTGGCCGGCCGACGACTACGAGCCGGGGCGCGGCCAGGACTCCTTCGACAAGCAGTACGTCCGCGACTGGCTCGACGAGTCCGGGTGGGACCACTCGCCGCCCGGCCCCGAGCTGCCCGACGAAGTGGTCGCCCGGACGCGCGCCAAGTACGTCGAGGCCTACGAGCGCATCACCGGCCGCTCGCTGTAGGGCGGCGGGGCCGCCGGTCGCGGGCGAGCAGGCCCCACCGATCCTGCCGGCGGACCGCCCTAAGCTTGCGCGCCGTGAACCTCTTCGTCCAGGGAATGCGGCGCTCGGGGACGACGATCCTCTACGACGCGCTGCGCGAGGATCCCGAGCTTCGCCTGTTCTACGAGCCCCTGCGCGAGCAGAAGGTGTCGGTGGGCGGCGGCAGCGGCGCGCGCTCGGAGGACGCGTTCGGCGAGACCGGGGCGCTGCGCGAGGAGTTCCGGCACGAGCGCTATCCGCGCCTGGACATCTCGGAGTTCAACTGGGGCGGCCCTCGCAAGCCTCCGCTGGAGGTCGATCCCGGCCTGCCCGAGCACGCGACGGAGTGGCTGCGCCATCTGCTCGCGCAGGCGCCCGCGGTCGCGATCAAGGAGACCCGGTTCTACTCGAAGGTCCCGGAGCTGGCCGGCCTCGACGCCAACGCGGCCCTGGTCCACGTGGTCAGGGATCCGCGGGCTGTCGCGGCCTCGATCGTGCTCGGCCGGGGACGCCGGCAGGAGACGATGCTCCCCGACGCCGACGCCTTCTTCGCCGACCGCTCCCGACGCAAGCTCTGGTCGTGCCGGCCGATCTCCAGGCGCATGATCCGCAAGGGCCTCGCCGACGGCGCCGATCCCGAGGCGCTCGAGGATCCCTCGAACGTCCTCCGGGTGCTGCTCGTCTGGCGCCTGACCTTCGAGCGGACGCTGCTTGACGGGCGGCGGCTGTTCGGAGACCGATACCTCCTGGTCCGGAACGAGGACCTGCGAAGCGATCCGGCACAGGCCCTCGGCCGCGTCTACGGCGCCCTCGGCCGCGAGCTGCCCGCGGGCGTCGCCGCGTGGGCGGGCGAGAAGGTGCGCGAGCCGGAGCCCGTCTACGCGGCGGGCGACCCGCGCTGGGGCGAGGAGCTGCGCCGCGCCGGCATCACCGGTGAGCTGCTCGGCGAGGCGGGATATTCCGCGGCCCTCGCCGGTACGCTGGAGCGGTGAAGGCCACCGTCCTCATCAGGCCCAAGGAGGGCATCCTCGACCCGCAGGGCAAGGCGGTCGAGCGAGCCCTGCCGGCCCTCGGCTTCTCGGGCGTCTCGGGCGTCCGCGTCGGCCGCATGGTCGAGCTCGAGGTCGAGAACGCGGACGACCTTCCGTCGCTGTGCGAGAAGCTCCTGGCCAATCCCCTGATCGAGGACTACGAGATCGTCGAGTGAGGTTCGGGGTCCTGCAGTTCCCCGGGTCCTGCGACGAGCGCGACGCGCTGGCGGCGTGCCAGCGCGCCGGCGAGGCGCGGATGGTCTGGCACGAGGACACCGACCTCGCAGGCATCGACGCCGTCGTCGTCCCCGGCGGCTTCTCCTACGGCGACTACCTGCGCGCCGGAGCCATCGCCCGGTTCTCGCCCGCGATGGGAGCCGTCGCCGACTTCGCCGCCTCCGGAGGCCCCGTGCTGGGCATCTGCAACGGCTTCCAGGTCCTGTGCGAGGCGGGGCTCCTCCCCGGGGCGCTGCTTCCCAACGAGGGCGTGCGGTTCCTCTGCCGCCAGGTCGACCTGGTCGTGGAGAACGCGCGGACGCCGTTCACGCGCGAGTGCGATCCGGGCCAGCGCCTCTCGATCCCGGTCAAGCACATGTCTGGCCGCTACTTCGCCCCGCCGGAGCTGCTGGACTCGCTCGAGGCAAACGATCAGGTCGTCCTGCGCTACGCCGAGGGCCAGAACCCCAACGGTTCCTCGCGGGACATCGCCGGCGTGGCGAACGCCGCCGGCAACGTCATGGGCCTGATGCCCCACCCCGAGCACGCCGTCGATCCGCTGACCGGCTCGGCCGACGGCCTCGCCCTCTTCACCTCCCTGGCCGCCGTCCCGGCCGCCGCCTGACGGCTACTCGCAGGCCTCGGGCCCGGACGTGCCGGTGCACGTCGTCAGCCGGTTGAGCCGGTGGCCCAGGCGCGAGCGGATCTCGCGGTAGCGCGGGTCGCGCGCCAGGCTGTCGAGCTGCGCCGGGTCGCTGCGGAGGTCATAGAGCTCGGAGGCCAGATCGCACCTTTCCTCGGCTTCCGGGCCCGGGACGGAGAGGAGGAAGCGCGCGGTGCGAATCGCCTCGTAGGACTCACAGCCGCTGGCCAGCTCGAGCAGGGCGCCGCGGCGGTGAGGGCTGCCCGCCTCGCCGGCCACCAGCCCGCGCAGAGAGCGGCCGTCGAGCTCGCGGCACTCGCCGTCACCGATGCAGGGCCTGGCGCGCGCGTAGTCCAGAAGGGTGGGCGCCAGGTCGATGTTCGCCACCAGCTCGTCGCTTTGCGCGACCGCGGGCGCGCCGCCACGCAGCCGGGGCGGCACGCGGATCGCGAACGGGACCTCGCTCGCCTCGCGGTAGTACCAGCCCTTCCCGGTCGCCAGGCGGTGCTCGCCGAAGAAGTAGCCGTTGTCCGAGAGGTAGACGATCACCGTGTCGTTCAGCTCGCCCAGCTCCCGCAGGTGGTCGACGAGGCCGCCGACCGTCTTGTCGAGCGTCCGGATCGCGGCGAGCGTGCACCGCCAGCGCTCCTCCACGAAGCCCTCCGCCTCGGGATCGATCCGTGGCGCCTTGGCGATCTCGCCCTGCTTGTCGGAGACGTCGGCCTCGTCGTAGGCCGGGCCTCGCGGCAGCGGCTCGTCGGCGTAGCGCTGGTACTCAGCCTCCGTCCTGGGGGTGGGCACCGAGTTGGCGCACGAGGGGATTCGCTCGGCTACCTCCTCGGGCGGGGCATGGCGGTGGGGCGCGTACTGGGCGAGCCAGAGGAAGAACGGGCGCCTGCCCTCCGAGGCCTCGCTGATGAAGTCGAGGCCGAGGCCGGACAGCACGTCGGTGAGGTAGTCGCGGGTCTCGGTCCCGTAGTGGCGCAGCTTGCCGTCCTCGGCGATGTCGTAGTCGTAGTACGTGGCGCGGCCGCCGAAGTTGGCGAACCAGTGGTCGAAGCCGGGCGCCGCCGAGGTCGAGCCGAGGCGGTTGTACCCGTTGAGCGGCTTGCCGACGAAGCCGGTCACGTAGCCCGCGCGCTGGAGCCAGACCGGAAGCACCTGCTCGGGGCTCTCGAGCTGGAGGTATCCCATGTTGTTCGAGAAGACGCCGTGGTTGTGCGGGTACTGGCCGGTCAGGAAGCCGGCGCGCGCGGGACAGCACAGCGGGGGCGCGGCCAGGCCGGTCGTCATCCGGGTGCCCGGCCTGACGATGTCGCGGAAGGTGTGCGGCATGTAGCGGGGGGTGAACGAGGCCAGGCTCTGATCGTCCGTCATCACGACGACCACGTTCGGCGCCCCCGGCGCCGCGGGCTGGCGCTGGGCGAGGCCGGGAGCGGGCTGGGGTTGTGGCTTCGCCTGCGGCCGGCCGTCGCCGTCGCCGTCGTCCCCGCCACCGCAGCCGGCGGTCAGGACGATCGCCGCCAGGGCGGCCGCGAGGGCGATGCGATCGGTGCGGGGGGCAGCCATCTCCGGCGCCGGATCGTAGATGGGCGGCGTCGCGCCCCCGCGCCTGAGATGGTTCCCGCTCATGGCCCCCCGTGAACGCCCTGGCACCGCCGCCCCCGCCTTCCCCGACTGCCCGCCCGGGCAGGAGACCGGGCCTCCGGACCTGGTGGGCGTGGGCGCGCAGCGCGCCGGCACCACTTGGTGGTGGCGGGGGGCGATCCGCTCGCACCCGGGATTCACGCGCGAGGTCAAGCCGGGCAAGGAGATCCATTTCTTCGACCGCTTCTGGCGGGACGAGGTGCCGGCCGACTTGCCCGAGCAGTACGCGCGTCACTTCCCGCGCCCGGCCGGGGCGCTCACGGGCGAGTGGACGCCCCGCTACATGCACGATTTCTGGGCGCTGCCCCTGCTGAAGCGGTGTGCCCCTGACGCGCGCATCCTCGTGATGCTGCGCGACCCGGTCGACCGCTACCGCTCCGGCGTCGCCCGCGAGGGCGCGCGGGCCGACCGGCTTGGCCAGCCGGTGGAGATCCCGGTGGTGGGCGACGCGGTGTATCGGAGCCTCTACTCGAGGCAGCTCGAGCGCCTATTCGAGACGTTCCCCCGCGAGCGCGTTCTCGTGCTCCAGTACGAGCGGTGCCTGCAGGACCCGATGGGGCAGATGGGCCGTACCCACGAGTTCCTGGGACTCGACCCCCTGCGCGAGATGCCCGAGGACCTCGATCGCCAGGTGGGGCGCGCCAGGCCCAAGGCCGAGGTCACGCCGGAGGGCCACTCAGAGCTGGTCGCGCGCCTGGCTCCGGACGCCCGGCGCACCGCCGAGCTGTGCCCGGAGATCGACCTCTCGCTGTGGCCCAGCGTGGGCGATTCGGGCCGCTGAGGGCCGTACCCCGGGCCTACACTTGCGCGCGTGATCGGCGAGGGGCTTGCCCCCGAGAGAGGCTGAATGAGACTCGCGATGGCCATGAAGGTCCGCGACGAGGCGGACATCATCGAGCTCAACCTGCGCTACCACGCTGCCCAGGGGATCGACGAGTTCATCGTCACCGACAACGGCTCGACCGACGGCACACTCGAGATCCTCGAGCGCTGGCGCGACGACGGCAACCTGCGGCTGATCAGCGAGCCGTCGACCGAGGACTTCCGCGACCAGGGGCACTGGTGGGTGACGCGGATGGGGCGCATGGGCGCAGAGCTGGGCGCCGACTGGGTGCTGCACGCCGACGCCGATGAGCTCTGGTGGCCGGTTGAGGGCGACCTTCGTGAGGGCTTCGCCACCGTCCCCGGCGACTACGGGGCGGTGGTCGGTCCGCGCACAGAATTCGTCGCCCGGCCTGACGGCGACGGCCCGTTCTGGGAACGCCTCACCGTGCGCGAGGCGCGGTCGGCCCTGCGGCCCAAGGTCGCCCACCGTCCCGAGCCCGATCTGCGGCTGCGCCGTGGCGCCCACGACGTGGACTTCGACGCGAAAAAGCTGCCCCGGGCGGGACGGCCGGTGCTGCGCGGGATCCGCGACCGCGAGACCGTCGACGACGGCCGGCTCGTCTACGCACCAGTCTTCCCGGCGCGGGTGCTTCACCTGCCGCTCCGCTCGTTCGAGCAGTACCGCCGCCGGGTCGAAGTGATGCTCCGCGGGGGGTTCGACGACCAGACGCGCGATCAGCTCCGGGAGGCCTACGAGGCCGATCGCCTGGACGAGCTCTACGCGGGGCTCGCGGTCGACGACGAGGCGGCTGCCGCCGGTGTGGCCGACGGCACGCTGGTGATCGACGACCGGCTCGAGCGCGTCCTGCCCCACTTCGCCAACCCCTCGCCCGAGGCGCCGGTCGCCGCCGACGCCCGACGCCGAGCGCGAGGCGGAGCGCGCCGACGTCACGTTCGAGGGGATGCGCTCGCTGACCCGCTCGCAGCAGGTCCTGATGCGCCAGCGCGAGACCCTTCGGAAGCGAGTCGACCGCAAGGACGCGAAGCTCGCCGCCCAGGGAACCGACCGCGGCGGCCGACGGCTGCGCAACGTCGCGCGGATCCTTGGTCGCTCGGACCAGGAGCGCTGATGGCCTCGCTCGCGGCAACCCTGGCGGCCCGCATGCGGCGCCGCCCCACGCCGGGCGGCCCGCCGGCGCCGTTCGTGGTCGGGGTCGGGCGGTCGGGCACGACGCTGCTGCGGCTGATGCTGGACTCGCACCCACAGCTCGCGATCCCGCCTGAGACCGGGTTCGTGCCCGACGTCATCCGGGCGTGCGGCCGGCGCGGCGCCCGCGCGCCCCAGGTGATGGCGCTGCTTCGCGAACAGCGGAGCTGGGGGGACTTCGACCTCGACGAGGGCGAGCTCGAGCGCCGGATGGCGGCCGCCCCGCGGCTCGACGCCGCGACCGCCCTGCGCGCGCTCTACGGGCTCTACGCCGAGAACCAGGACAAGCCGCGCTGGGGCGACAAGACCCCCGCCTACGTTAAGCGGATGCCGATGATCGAGCGCGCGCTGCCCGAGGCCAGGTTCATCCACGTGATCCGCGACGGGCGCGACGTCGCGCTCTCGCGCGCAAAGCGCGCCATCCGCGAGCCGGCACCGCCCCAGCGCGCGGCCGAGACCTGGCGCAAGCGGATCCTTCGCGCCCGCGAGCAGGCGAAGCGCCTGGACCACTACACCGAGGTGCGCTACGAGGACCTGGTGACCGACACCGAGGCGACGCTGCGGCGCCTGGCCGCCGCGATCGACCTGGAGTGGGACCCGGCCATGTTGCGCTACTACGAGCGCGCGGGCGAGCGCCTGGCCGAGATCTCGCGCGACCTCCCGGCCAAGGGGACCAAGGCCGAGCGCCCCGGCGCCGAGCGCGCGGCGGCGCACGCCCTGGCCAAGGAGCCGCCGAAGCCCGACCGCGTCGCCGCCTGGCGTGAGCGGATGAGCGACGACGACCGCGCCGCCTACGAGCGGGTCGCCGGCGACCTGCTGGCCGAGCTGGGCTACGAGGTGGCGACGCCGGCCGGGAGCTCCTCGTGAGCGCGCCGGCCCCGGCGCCCTTCGTCGTCGGGATGAACCGCTCGGGCACGACGCTCCTGCGGATGATGCTGGACGCCCACCCCGCCGCTCGTGATCCCGCCCGAGACTCATTTCGTGCCCGATCTGATCCGTTCCGTGCGAGGCCGCGGCGCCAAGCCCGCCGACGCCCTGGAGGCGATGAAGGCCCATCGCGAGTGGGAGGACTTCGCCTTCACCGACGCCGAGGCGCTCGATTGGCTGGAGGCCTTGCCGAAGCTCGAGCCGGGCCCGGCGGTGCGGGCGTTCTACGAGGCCTACGCCGGCCGGGCCGGCAAGCCCCGCTGGGGCGAGAAGACCCCCCGCTACGTGCTGAAGATGCCGCTGATCGCCTCGGCCCTTCCGGAGGCCCGGTTCGTCCACGTGATCCGCGACGGCCGCGACGTCGCGCTCTCGGTGCTCGACCGCACCGTGAAGGACGTCGACGCGGCGGAGGTCGCCCGGCGCTGGCAGCGCAAGATCGAGCGGGCGCGCGAGGACGCCCCCCGCCTGGACCACTACCTGGAGGTGCGATACGAGGAGCTCGTCGCCGACCCCGGGCCGGTCCTGAAGCGGGTCTGCGAGTTCGTCGAGCTCGACTTCGACGAGGCGATGCTGAGCTATCACGAGCGCTCCGGGGAGCGACTCACCGAGATGAGGCGCGAACTGCCGCCCGAGGGCGGCGCCGGGCACCTCTCGGTCGAGCGGCGCATGCGGACGCACCACCGCACCACCGCTCCCCCGGACCCGACGCCGGGCAACCCGCTGGCGCGACGACATGAGCGCCGCCGATCTTGCCGCCTTCGAGGAGGTCGCCTCCCAGACACTCGCCGCGCTCGCCTATCCCCTCTCCGACGCGCCCAGCGTCGCGTTCCTGCTGTGCGTCGAAGCCGGCCAGCTGGAGGTCCAGGGTGTCCTCTTCGCTCGCTCGCTCCGGCGCTTCGGCGGGCGCTTCGCGGGGTGTGCCATCCACGCCTACGCGCCGCGCGAGGGCCACGAGCCGACGGCTGAGACGCGGATCGCCCTCCAGAGCCTGGGGGTCGAGGTCCACAGCGACCCGCTCAACACCGAGTACGCCTACTACCCCTTTGCCAACAAGATCTACGCCGCGGCGGCCGCCGAGCGGGAGCTGGCCGAGGACGTGATCGTCTTCTGCGACTCGGACACGGTCTTCCTCTCCCAGCCCGACGCGCTGGACCTCGAACCGGGGGTCGACGTCGCGGTGGCGCCGGCGTTCCACGTCAACAAGGCGTCCACCGGGCCCGAGCACCGGATGGAGCCCTACTGGGAGCGGGTCTGGGAGATCGCGGGCGTCGACGGGCCGCCTCCCTACATCGAGACCGTCGAGCGCCAGAAGCGGATCCGCGGCTACTGGAACGCCGGCATCCTCGCCGCGCGGCGCTCGTCCGGCTACTGCTCGGACTGGCTCGAGCTGTGGCTGGCGCTGCTGGCCGAGGAGCACTTCCCCGACGACAAGATGATGGTCACCGACCAAGTGGCGATCACGGCCGCCGTCGCGCGCCGCCCGGATCGGTTCGCCAACCTCGAGCGGACCTACAACTACAACATCGGCCGCCGGCCGTTTTACACCGGGGGCATGGACCAGGTCGACCTCGACCAGCTCGTCCACGTCCACTACCACCAGTGGTTCAACCGCCGCAAGCTCCTGCGCGACCTGCGCCCGCCGCTTAAGCCCGACACCCCGCAGTACCGTTGGCTGGACGAGCAGCTGCCGCTTCAGCCGGCGATCCGCGCGCCGCTCCCCCGCCCGGGCCGCAAGCGGTCGGGCTGGCGCAGCCGCCGGCTCGAGAAGCTGCGAAAGCCACTGCGCCAGATCGGGAGCCCGGACAAGTGAGCGCCCCGGCCCCGGTGCCCTTCATCGTCGGTGTGCCCCGCTCGGGCACCACGATGCTGCGGCTGATGCTCGACGCCCATCCGGACCTGGCGATCCCGCCCGAGACCTACTTCGTGACCAACCTGATCGAGGCGGCGGACGGCGGCGCCGGGCCCGACCAGCTCGCCAACGTCCTCGTCGGTCACCGGCGCTGGGGCGACCTGGGGATCGACGAGGGGGAGCTGCGCCGCCGCCTGGCCGCGACGGGCCAGCCCACCGGCGGCGACGCCGTGCGGGTCGCGTTCGGGCTCTACGCCGAGGGCCGGGGGAAGCCAAGGTGGGGCGACAAGACGCCCGCCTACCTGACGAACATCGCCGAGATCGGCGCCGCGCTCGGCGAGGCCCGGTTCATCCACCTGATCCGCGACGGGCGCGACGTCGCCCTCTCGATCCTGCGGATGCCCGAGGCCGACCGGCCGATGCGTAACCCCGACACCGTCGGGCTGGTGGCCACGCGCTGGAGCCGGCGGATCGAGCGGGCGCGGCGCCAGGGCGAGGGCCTGGGGCGCTACCTCGAGGTCCGCTTCGAGGACCTGGTCACCGACGCCGAGCCGGTGCTGCGCGGCGTCTGCGATTTCATCGAGCTGGACTTCCGGCCCGAGCTCTTGGACTATCACTCCGGCGCGGGCGAGCGCCTGGAGGAGATGAACCGCGACCTCGCCGCTCGCGACGACCTGCCCGCCCAGGGGGCGGGGGGGCGGCTGGCTCCGCACGCGCTCACCACGCAGCCGCCGAAGCGCGACCGGGTCGGCGCCTGGCGTGAGGAGATGAGCGCCGAGGAGATCGCCGAGTTCGAGGCCGAGGGCGGCGAGATGCTTCGCGTGCTGGGCTATGAGCTGGGAGCGCAGGCGTGAGCCTCTTCGGGCGAGCGGCGAAGCCCGGGGGGCCGCCGGCGCCGTTCGTCGTCGCGAGCCCGCGCTCGGGCACGACCCTGCTGCGGATGATGCTGGACGCCCATCCTCAGATGGCGGTCCCGTTCGAGACCCATTTCGTCCCCGAGCTGATCGAGGCCGTCAGGGCCGGCAGCGGTCCGGAGGGGGCGCTCGACGTGCTGCACGGCCACCGGCGCTGGGGCGACTTCCACCTGGACCGCGACGCGTTGCTCGAGCGGCTGAGCTCGCACGACCCGCTGACGGCGGGCGACGCGGTCCGCAGCTTCTACACCCTCTACGCCGAGACGCAGGGCAAGCCCAGGTGGGGCGACAAGACGCCCGAGTACCTCGAGTTCATGCGCCCCATCGGCGCGGCCGTCGGCGAAGCCCACTTCATCCACGTCATCCGCGACGGCCGCGACGTCGCCCTCTCGCGCATCCGCTGGCGCCAGAAGCGAAGCGGCAAGACGCCTCCCGTGCGGCGCATGGCCCGCCGGTGGAAGGAGGCCATCACGGTGGCCCGCAAGCAGGCGCGGCGAGTGGACCACTATCTCGAGGTGCGCTACGAGGATCTGGTCGCCGAGCCCGAGCCCACCCTGCGGCGGATCTGCGAGTTCACCTCGCTGGACTTCGACCCCGCGATGCTCACCTATCACGAGCGGGCAGCCGAGCGGATGCAGGAGATCGACCGGACCCTTCCGGGGACCAGCGACCGGGTGGAGCTGGACGCCTCGCAGCGGCTGGCCAAGCACGAGATGGCGACCAAGCCGCCCGAGCGCGACCGGATCTTCGCCTGGCGCCGCGACATGAGCGACTCCGACCGCGCCGAGTTCGAGGCCGTGGCGGGGACGCTGCTGGAGGACCTGGACTACCCGACGGGCGACGGCGCGGTTGGCGTCGCCGCGGCGGCGGCCGAGGGAAACCGATGAGCGAACCCGTCCCCGCACCGTTCATCGTCGCCAACCCCGGTTCGGGTACGACGCTCTTGAGGATGATGCTCGACGCCCACCCCGACCTGGCGATCCCGCCCGAGACACACTTCGTCCCTGACCTGATCGAGCGCGCGAGAGAGATCCGCCGGGCCAGCGACCGCAAGCCCACCGGTGCCGAGCTGGCGGCCGAGATCGCCTCGAACCGCCGCTGGGCCGACTTCCACATCTCCCAGGCCGAGCTGGCGGAGCGGATGTCCGGCCGCCGCGGCGAGGCTGGCGCCAAGGCGGCGATCCGCGCCTTCTACGAGCTCTACGCCGAGTCGCAGGGCAAGGCGCGGTGGGGCGACAAGACCCCCGACTACCTGCGCTCGATTCGCCGCATCGGGAGGACGCTCCCCGAGGCCCATTTCGTCCACCTGGTGCGCGACGGGCGCGACGTGGCGGTCTCGCGGCGGCGCTGGCGCGGGCGGGCCGGCGCCAAGGAGCGGCCCGTCGAGAAGTGGGCGAGCCAGTGGAGCCGGTGGATCGCGACCGCGCGCAAGCAGTCCGCGGACGTCGAGCACTACATCGAGGTGCGCTACGAGGACCTGGTGACCGACACCCAGCCGACCTTGCGCCGCGTCTGCGAGTTCATCCAGCTCGACTTCCGCCCCGAGATGCTCGACTACCACGAGCGCGCCTCGGAGCGGCTCGAGGAGCTGGACCACTCGCTGCCGGCCTCGGAGGGGAAGGGCGAGCGGCCCGCAGACCACCGCCAGGCCAAGCACGCCCTCACCTCGGCTCCGCCGCAGGAGGAGAAGGTGCAGGCCTGGCGCCGCGAGATGACGGAAGAGGACCGCCGGGCGTTCGAGGCCGAGGCGGGCGAGCTGCTCGAGGAGCTGGGCTACCCGGTCGGCGAGGCGGTCTCGTGAACGCCGGGGTGGTCACGAAATGGTTCAACCGCGGGCAACCGGTCGTGGGCCGCTACCTGCGCTCGGCGCTGGACGAGCTGGGCCACGAGACGTTCATCCTCGCCAGGCCCAAGAAGGAACGCGGCCCGATGCCGGGCGCCCTGGCCTCCGACGACGTCTGGGACCAGCCCGGGGTGACCGAGGGCTCGAGCTACGACATCCCCGCCGGCGAGTACGACGCGTGGGTCGAGGCCAACGGGATCGAGGTCGTGTTCTGCGATCAGAACTACCAGTTCGACGAGATCCGCCGGCTGCGCGAGCGCGGGGTCCGCACCGTCGGGCGGTTCGTCTGGGAGCACTTCGCTGCCGAGCACGTCGAGGGGGCCGTCGCGGCGTACGACGTCGTCTACTCGTTCACCCGCGCCGAGCAGGCGCGGTATGCCGAGATGGGGATCGAGAGCCCCTACGTCACCTGGGGCTGTCACCCCGAGCTGGTGGCCGTCGGCAAGGCCCGCCGGCCCTCTCGGGACGGCCTGGTCCGAATCGTCTTCCCCGGGGGCTTCCTCGGCCACCGCAAGCCGGTCGAGCAGGTGATCGAGGCGTTCGAGCGCACGCGCGACGAGCGCCTGCGCCTGCTGGTCAAGACGCAGGTCAAGCGCAAGCAGCTGAAGCCCGTGCTGGCCGCGGCCGAGCGCGACTCGCGGATCGAGGTCCTGATCGACGACGAGGCCACGGCCGACCACCTCCAGCGCCTCGCGGCCAACGACGTCTGCGTGGCGCCCGCCCGCTGGGAGGGCCTGGGGCTGCCGCTGTACGAGTCGATGGCCTTCGGCATGCCGGTGATCACGAACGACGACCCGCCGCTCAACGAGGCGATCCACGACGGGGTGAACGGGCTGCTCGTCGGCTCGACGACGGACGGCGAGACGACCCGGTCCGGCATCCCCGTCCACACGCCGGACGTCGCCGGCCTGGCGGCCGCCATCGAGCGCTTGGCGGACGACGAGCTGCGGGCGACCCTCGGCCGCGGGCAGCTGGAGCTGCGCGACGGCGAGCGCGCCTGGTCGCACACGGTTGAGGGGATCGGCGCGCTTGCGGAGGGCCGTTCGTGAGCGAGGGACCGAGCCTCCTGGGGCTCCCCGCGCGCAAGCTGAACCGGTTTCGCCGGGACCGGCGCCTGCGCCGAGCCGCCCCCCGCCTCTACGGGGGGGCACCCGATCCGCCCGCCCCCTTCATCGGCGGCGCCACCCGTTCCGGCACCACGCTCCTGCGGCTGATGCTGGACGCGCATCCCCAGATCGCGATCCCATCCGAGACGCACTTCGTGCCCGATGTGATCGCCCGCTGCGTCGATGGCCCCGTTACCGCCGCCGAGCTGGCCGCGATCGTCACGGGGCATCCCCGCTGGGGGGACTTCGGCCTGGACGCCCGGGAGTACGAGGCGCGGGTGGCCGCGCTCGAGCCGCTGACCGCCGCCGAGGCGATCCGGGCCTTCTACCGCCTGTACGCCGCCAAGCAGAGCAAGGCGCGCTGGGGCGACAAGACGCCCGGCTATATCCGCAAGACGCAGCCGATTCAGCGCGTGCTCGGTGAGGCGCGTTTCATCCACATGATCCGCGACGGCCGCGACGTCGCCCTCTCGGTCCTCCCCCTCAACTTCGGGCCTTCGACCGTCACCGAGGCGGCCGAGCTGTGGGTGAAGCGCGTGTCGACCGGCCGGCGCCAGGCGAACGCCGCGAACCACTACACGGAGGTCACCTACGAGGACGTGATCGCCGACACCGAGGCCACGCTGCGCCGGGTCTGTGAGTTCCTCGACCTCGGCTTCGACCCCGCGATGCTCGCCTACCACGAGCGCGCGGACGAGCGCCTGGCCGAGAAAGCCCGCGACCTGGAGAAGGAGGGCGGGCGAACCCAGCCCGCCGCCGCGCGCGTCGCCAGCCACGCCCTGGCCTCCGAGGCGCCCCGCACCGACCGGATCGGCCGCTGGCGCCGCGAGATGAGCCCGGAGGATGTCGCCGAGTACGAGCGGATCGCCGGCCCGCTCCTGTCCGAGCTGGGCTACGAGCTCGCGACGGGCTAGCGGCCGCGCTCAGAGCTCGGCGAAGTTCGGCCAGCGACCGAGGTCGATGTCGGCGCCCGCGAGGCCGGCGAGGTCGAGCACGTCGTCGGCGAGGTAGTCGGCGAGCTCACGCCGCCAGGCGTCGGGGAGATCGGGCTTCTCGCGCGAGCCCGAGCGCTCGAGCATCGAGGGCGGGACCTCGGCCAGAGGCTCGAGGCCGAGGAACTCGAAGGTGCGCGCGAGCTCCGCCAGCGGCTCATCGCGGCAGCGCTCGAACTGGAGGATCAGCACCTGCTCGCGGGGGAAGTGCTCGAGCACCCGGCGCAGCTGCGCGCCGTAGAGGCTGCGATGCACCGCGTCGGAAACACGCCCCAGGTCAATGGGCTCGTCGCCGGGCGCCTTGCGCACCGCGCGCTCCACGCCCGAGCGGAAGCGCTCGACGGGGTCGCGCAGCAGCACCAGAAGCTTGGCCTGTGGAGCCGCCTCGCGCAGCAGGCGCGGGGTCCAGAAGTCCAGCATGTAGCGGGGGGTCCACTCTCCGGCGAGGGCCCTCTCGGGACGCGGGAAGAGGCTCGCGTAGGTCGCGGCGAAATCCGCCGGGGGCTCCTCCCGCCAGAACCGGTTGAAGTAATGGAGCTCCTTGGCCTGGCCCTCGACGGTCGCGACCTGCGGGTGCTCCTCCATGCCCCGGTACCACCACGACGTGCCCGAGCGCTGGGCCCCGACCCCGACGAAGTCGGGCGGGCCAGTGGACCACCCCGGGGGGCAATCAGGCACCTCCAGCGGACGCGCCCAGCGCGGGAGGTCGCGCTTGCGCGCCTTGTCAGTCGCTTTCTTCCCTCGGCTCAGCATCCGCAGCCAGGGCCGGGATCTCCGGCCGAAGCTGGCACAGTATTCCCATGCGTTGGTCAGGATTGGGGCGCGGCAGGGCAGCCCCTCCACGGGGAACGGACCCCGCGATCTTCATCGTCGGCGTCGCCCGGTCGGGCACGACGCTTCTGCGACTGATGCTCGACGCGCACCCGGAGCTGGCGATCCCGCCCGAGACCCACTTCATCCCGCAGGTCATCCGAGCCTGCGAGGAGCCCGATCCTCATCGTGCGGCGCTCGAGGCGATGACCACTCACCGCCGATGGCCCGACTTCGGCCTGGACGCCGGCGCGCTCGAGGAGCGCCTGGCGAGCCATCGCACGCTGAAGGCGGGCGATGCGATGCGCGAGTTCTATGGGCTGTATGGCTCTAAGCACGACAAGCCGCGCTGGGGCGACAAGTCCACGAACTACGTCCGCAAGATGAAGCCCATCACGCGGATCCTCCCCGAGGCGCGCTTCGTCCACCTGATCCGCGACGGCCGCGACGTGGCCCTGTCGCTGGTCGCGGTGCATTTCGGCCCGGACACCGTGATCGGGGCGGCCGAGAAGTGGCGGAGCGAGATCGAGAAGGCCCGCCGCCAGGGCAACCGCCTTCCCCACTACACCGAGATCCGCTACGAGGACCTGATCGCCGATCCCGAGCCGGTGCTGCGCCGGGTCTGTGAGGCGACCGAGCTTCACTGGGATGACGCGATGCTGAGCTACCAGGAGCGCGCCGGTGGGCGGATCGCCGAGATCGTGCGCGATTTCGACCGCGCCGAGGGAAGCCCGGTCAAGGCGGAGGTCCGTGCCGCCCACCAGGCGAACGTGTCGCGGCCCATCCAGTCCGACCGCGCCGCCCGCTGGCGCACCGAGATGCCCTCCGCCGACGTCGCCGAGTTCGAGCGGATCGCCGGGGACGTTCTCGACGAGCTCGGTTACGAGCGCGGCCGCGCCGGCTGAACATCTAGGGTGCCAGCTCCTCAGGCACCCGGAGCGCCAGGCGCTCGCCCTCACGGGCGACCTCGATCGTCCCCAGGGGATCCCCGGCCTGGGAACGCACCCCGAAGGCCCAGGCGCCCGAGCCGGAGCCCTCCGGTTCGAGCTTGGCGTTGACGGGCTGGGCGGAGTCGATCCCGAAGGTGGTCGTCGCGTCGAGGTCGGCCGCCTGGCTCGTGTAGGTGACGGTGTAGCGCGGCGCCTTCTCGCGAAAGCGCGGGAAGGCGAACCCGGCCAGGGGATCGCGCTCGCCTCTTGCGAGGTCGACCGACTCGGGGACGCTGGCCTTCGAGGTCAGCTCGCCATCGAGCTGCGGGGCCTCCAGGTCAAGCGAGGCGCCGTCGGATGCGACCGAGATCTCGGGGCCCAGCTGGAACAGCCGCTGGTAGGTCTGGGCGTAAGCGGAACGCACCTCGTCGTGGACCACCAGCGCGAACCCGGGGCGGTAGAGGTAGAGGCGGCGGTGCTCGACCCCCTGCTGCTCCAGCAGCGGGTTGGTGGCCAGGATCGCGTACCAGCCCGAGGCCGCGCCACGGGCCTCGAGGCCGCTGCCGTAGGCGTTCAGGTCCTCGATTGGCACATCCAGCTCGGTGCGCAGCACGCTGTGGGCGCGGGTCGAGTCCTGGAAGGAGAAGTACTCGTCGAAGTCCTTGTGGTAGAGCCCGGTGTCGCTGACCACCCGGGTCCCGGCGTCGAAGAGGTCGAAGGAGAGCTCGTCGGCGTCCTTGTGCGTGTCGGAGTGGAAGCTCGAGAACACAGCTAGGTAGGCGGCAGGGTCCGGGCGCTTCACGAAGGCCAGCCCCGTGCGCGGCATCCAGCGCAGCCCCTCCTGCCGGGCGGCGATCTCCAGCTCCTCCTCGTTCGGGGGCTTCTCGTTGGTGTCGCCGTAGAGGACGACCTTCCCGTCCGGCTCGATCATCCACCCGGCCGAGTCCAGGAGCTGCGCGCCCAGGGACCTCAGCTCCCTCGAGGGGGCCCCGAAGTCGGCGAAGCGCTGGACCAGTCGCGAGATCGCCAACTGGTAGCCGGCCGAGTGCTCGAGCCAGAACCCCTCCTCGCCGGCGACGTGCAGGCGAAGGTTCCGCGCGAAGCGCCGCTCGGCCTTCGCAGACCACCGCTTGGCCTTGGGCAGGTTCGGCGCCATCTTCGCCAGCAGGTCGAGGCCCTGATCGACGTACAGGCCGTGGTTCGTCTCGTGATAGCTGGCCGAATCGGCGAGGTAGTCCCCGTGGGTCTGAAGCGACCCCCGCAGCGTCGCGCGCTGCTTCGCGCTCAGGATCCCCTCGCAGTCGGAGGCGGCCGTGATCCACGCGAGGACGGGGATCCGCTCGGCCGCGATCTTGTCGATCCACGGCTTGGGGTCGCCGCGCACGTTGTCGACGACGTAGGGGTTGGCGAACGGGTTGGCGCCGACCCAGTCGACGGCGATGTCACGGGCTCGCGCGAGCGCGTCGGGGTCACCCTCGAGGTAGGCGACGAGCAAGGGGTCGAGCCAGGTGAGGTCCTGGAGCTTGCCCTGGAATGCCGTCGAGTCGATCGGGTTCTGGTCCCAGTCGATCGGGGGCTCGAGCTTCAGGTTGACCTTCTTGATCGCGAACCGGCTCTCGCGCGCGGCCGCGACGGCCTCCGGGCTCGGCTCGTCGCCGATCGCCTCATACATCGGCGGCGCGCACTTGGGGACGGCCGCCTGCTCCTCGCCGTCGCCGCCCCCTCCGCAGGCCGCCAGCCCCAGCGAGGCCACGACTGCGAGCGCCGCCTGCGCTCGTGGCCCGGACATCGGCCGCAGTCTAGATCCCTGCCCTCGCCCGCTCCGGGACGGTAGGTAGATTCAGCCCGGATGCCGACCGCTGCCGAGAACGCACCCCACCGAGAGCTGGGGCTCACCGACGACGAGTACGCGCGGATAACGGACCTGCTGGGCCGCGAGCCCAACGGGGTCGAGCTGGCGATGTTCTCGCTCCTGTGGTCCGAGCACTGCGCCTACAAGCATTCCCGCAAGCTCCTGCGCCGGCTTCCGACCGAGGGCGAGCGGGTCCTGATGGGGCCGGGCGAGAACGCGGGGGCCGTGTCGGTCGGCGAGGGATGGGCGGTCGCCTTCAAGGTCGAGTCGCACAATCACCCCAGCGCCGTCGAGCCGTTCCAGGGCGCCGCCACCGGCGTCGGCGGGATCCTGCGCGACGTCTTCGCGCTGGGCGCGCGGCCGATCGCCGTCCTTGACTCGCTGCGATTCGGCGAGCTCGACTCGGAGCGCTCGCGCTATCTGTTCGACCGGGTGGTCGCCGGGATCGGGCACTACGGCAACTCGATCGGCGTCCCCACGGTGGGTGGCGAGGTGGCGTTCGAGGCGCCCTACGAGCAGAATTGCCTGGTGAACGCCATGTGCGTCGGCCTGGCCCGCGCCGACCGGATGGTGCGGGCGGCAGCCGCCGGCGTCGGTAACTCGGTGGTGCTGATGGGCGCATCGACCGGGCGCGACGGGATCGGCGGTGCGTCGGTCCTGGCCTCGGCCGAGCTGTCCGACGACGACGAGCACAAGCGCCCAAGCGTCCAGATCGGAGACCCGTTCGAGGAGTCGAAGCTGCTCGAGTGCTGCCTGGAGCTGCTGGACCGCGAGCTGCTGGTCTCCCTCCAGGACCTGGGCGCGGCGGGGCTGACCTCGTCGTCGGGCGAGATGGCGTCCGCCGGCGGAGTGGGCATCGACATCGACGTCGCCCGGGTTCCCCTTCGCGAGGACGACATGGAGCCCTTCGAGATCATGGTCTCCGAGTCGCAGGAGCGGATGCTCGCGGTCGTCGAGCCCGATCGCGTGGACGACGTGCTGGCGGTCTGCGAGCGCTGGCAGACTGGGGCGGCGGTGATCGGTGAGGTCACCGACTCTGGGGCGCTGCGGATCTTCCACGGCGAGGGACTGGTGGGCGACGTGCCCGTGTCGGCACTCGTCGACGAGTGCCCCCTGTACGACCTCGAGCCCGCCGAGCCGGAGGGATGGATGTACGGGAACGAGCCCGCCCTGGCCGGGGGCGCCGCCGCGGACGCGACGCTGCTGGCGCTCTTGGCCTCGCCCACCGTGGCCAGCAAGCGGTGGGCGTTCGAGCAGTACGACTCGATCGTCGGCTCGCGCACCGTGCGCCGCCCCGAGGCCGCCGCGGCGGCCGTGCTCCAGATACCCGAGGCCGGCGCCTCGATCGCGATCTCGATCGACGGCAACGGAAGGCGCGTCGCCTGCGACCCCTATCGGGGCACGGTCGAGGCGGTGCTCGAGTGCGCCGCCAACCTCGCCTGCGTCGGCGCCGAGCCCCTGGGGCTGACCAACTGCCTGAACTTCGGCAACCCCGAGAAGCCCGCCGTCGCCTGGCAGCTCGACCGCTCGACTCAGGGCCTGGCCGACGCCTGCGAGGCGCTGGGGATCCCGGTCGTCGGCGGCAACGTGAGCCTCTACAACGAGACCGACCGGGGACCGATCTACCCGACGCCCGTCGTCGGCCTGGTGGGCGAGCTGCCCGACGCCGCACGGGCTCCGGGGCTGACGCCGGCCGACGGCGACCGGATCGCCCTGGTCGGCCCCTTCGCGCCGTCGCTGGCGGGCTCGGAGCTCGCGAAGCTGCGCGGTGAGCTCGGGCCCGGCCTTCCCGCCGTCGACCTGGCGATCGTGGCGAACGCGCTGGGGCTGATCAGGGAGCTTGCGCGAGACGGTGGGCTGCGAGCGATCACGGACGTCAGCGAGGGCGGCCTGGCGACGGCGCTGGCCGAGCTGGCAATCGCCGGCGATGTCGGGCTCGAGGCCGATCTCGATGACCTGGTCGAGGCGAATGGCTGCTCGGGCGAGACGGCCCTGTTCGGCGAGGGCCCCGGTGGCTTCCTCATCGCCGGCGCGCCGGACGCGGTTGCCGGCGCCGTCGCGGCCGCCCACGCTGCGGACGTCCCCGCGTTCGAGATCGGCGGCGCGACCGGCGGCGAGCTCCGGATCTCGGCTGCCGAGGCCGAGATCGCTCTCGCGCTCGGCCAGGCGACCCGCGCCTGGGGCGCCCTCGCCGACCGCATGGGCGAGCCGGTCTCGGCGTAACGCCCGGGCGCCCGGGCCGACGACATATCACGATGAAGGCGGCACTCGTCACTGCCTCGGTGCTCGGCGCCGGATCGCTGGTCCTCCAGCGCTGGGTGGCCTCGACGCGAGGCGCCGCGATCGCCATGGTCATCGCCTGGTTCGCGATCGTCACCATCGCCGCGCTGATCTACCTTCGTCGCCGCCCCGAGCAGCGGCTTGCGGTGCTCGGCACCTTGGGGGGCGCGCTGCTGGCGACGGTCGCGATCGGTTACTGGACGGGATTTCGCGACCGCGAGGTCGACGAGGAGGTCGTGATGGCCTCAAGTCGCGCCGCGGCCGGGGAGCGCGCGGCCGGGCTGGCCGGAGCCGGCGCGGGGAGGGCCGGGTCAGCCAAGCCCGAGGAGAAGCCGGCCCCCGACGGCCCGGTCTCGCTGGCCGGTGGGACCTTCGTCGGCCAGGACGGCCACGCGGGCAGCGGCAAAGCGGAGGTCATCCAGGCCCCGGACGGCGCCCGCACGCTCACTTTCACCGAGTTCGACATCGATCCGGGCGTTCAGGTCGAGGTGTACCTGACGGAGGACATCGGCTCGGTCGACGACCGCGTCGAGCTCGGAGGCCTGAAGGGCAACGTCGGCGACCAGCAGTACGCGATCCCCGCCGATGCCGACCTGAGCCGCTACGACTCGGTGGTCCTGTGGTGCACGCCGTTCACAGTGCGGATCGCGACCGCCCGGCTGGGCTGAGGCCTACGGCGTGAGCTCGACCGCGAGGCCCTTGCCGTTCCTCGTGACGTCCAGCGTGCCGGCCGGCGCACCGTCCACCTGAAGCTCGACCGAGGTCGTGTCCGGCTGGGCCGAAAGCAGACGCGCCTCCAGGGACGCGTCGGGATCGACCGAGACCACGGCCAGCTCGTCGCGGTCCCTCCCCTTGCTCGCGAGCGCGACCGTGTAGCGGGGGGTCCGCTCGCGGAAGCTCGGGAACTCGAAGCCCAGGATCAGCGGGCGGCGGCGGCCCTTCGCCAGCGAGACGTTCGCGGGCGCGCCGGGGCCGCCGTCGGCCAGGCGGCCGGTCCACGCGCCGTCGCTGAGCCCGACGACGCTCGAGCCCGCGACCGCCTCGATGCCCGTGCCGATCTGGAAGTAGCGGCGGTAGGTGTGAGAGCCATGCGAGCGGAGGCGATCGACCACGATCAACCCCAGCCCCGGGCGAAACAGCAGGAGGCGGCGGTGGTCGACGCCCTGAGAACGCACCAGCGGGTTGCGGCCCAAGAGCGCGTACCAGCCGTCGCCAACCCCCCTTGCCACCAGGCCGCTTCCGTACGCGGAGGCGCCGTCGCGCCCGAAGGGCTCTCCGTCGACCGTCAGCGTGGCGTGGGCCCTCGGGGAGACCTGGAACGAGCGCCATGGCCCCGGGTCCTTGTCGAACTGGCCCGAGTCGCTCACGATTCGCCGCCCCTGGTCGAAGAGCTCGAACGACAGGTCGTCGGAGTGCTTGTGCGAGGCGTTGAAGAACGTCGACGCCAGGCCCAGGTACGAGCCGGCCTCCTTCACCACCGCCAGCCCGGAGCCCGCGAGCCACAGCATCCCCTCGTCGGCCGCGGCCTCGTCGCGGACGTCATCGGGGACTCGGTCGTAGTTGCTCGAGCCCAGCAGCCAAAGCTCCTCGTCGGGCTCGACGAGCCAGCCGGAGATGTCCGTCATCCGGCCGAGCAGCTCCTCCAGGCCGTCGTCGCCAACCAGATCGCGGTAGAAGGCGACCTGGCGGCGGATCGCCAGCTGATAGGCGCTGGAGTGCTCGAGCCAGAAGCCCTCGTCCTCGACGATTCTCCCGCGCAGGGTTCGCTTGAACCTCTGCTTCCCCTTCGCCTCCCAGCCTCGGTCGCCGGCGATGCCGGGGACCGCGCGGGCCAGCAGGATCAGGTTGGTGTCGACGTAGAGCCCGTGGTTGGTGGCGCGGTAGCGGCGATCGCTGGCGGTCAGCCGGCCATGCTCGAACACCGAGTCCCGCAGGATCCTCCGGTCGCGGGCACCGAGCAGGCCCTCGCAGCCGGACGCGCGCATCGCATACGCCAAAAAGGGGCCACGGGTGGCGGTGACGCGGTCGTCCCAGGTGCGGTCGGTCGCACCCTGCGGGTGCGGGTTGGAGCGGATCCAGTCCACGGCCAGGTCGCGCGCACGGCGCAGCGAGCTTCGCCGGTGATTGACCCGATAGTCATAGAAGAGGACGTCCATCCAGGTCAGCGCATTGAGCGCCGCCCGGAAGCGCCGCGATTCGTCGGGGTCGCGGCTCCAGTCGACCGGCGGCGCCAGGCGGATCGACCTCCGATGCACCTTGAAGACGCCCTCGCGGGCGCGGTCGACCTCGGCCTGCGTGTGCGTGCCGGTGTTGTGAACGAGGTACTCGGGCGGACACGATGGGCCCGCCCCCTGGGCCGCTGCGGGCACGAGGACCGAGGCGAGGCCGGCCGCGGCAACCGCCGCAAGCCGAGCCATCGCCGCTGGACCCCAGGGCGGCGACTCGTGGCTGAACATCCGCAGGGATCGTAGAGTTGTGTACCTCGTGGCGGGACACCGGGAGACGATCTTGCGCGCCCGCGCGCTGGGCATTGGCCTATTGGTCGCGATCCTCGCGGCCGGCGCGGCGCTGCTCGCGAAGGCCGGCCCGGCGCCGGCTCAGCAGGCCGCGGGCGGGGCGGACCGCCCGAACATCGTCGTTGTCATCACCGACGATCAGACGAAGGCCGCCTTCAACGGGAAGACGATGCCGTTCACCAACCGCGTGGTCGGCAAGCAGGGCACCGAGCTAAGGAACGCCGTGGTCAGCAGCCCGCTGTGCTGCCCCTCGCGCGCCAGCTTCATGACCGGCCAGTACACGCACAACCACGGCGCCTGGAACTCATACGCGACGCTGACCAACCCGGCCAGCCACCTGGGGTCGTGGCTGCGCGCCGACGGCTACCGCACCGCGATGGTCGGCAAGTACCTCAACCACTACGACAAGGCGGCGTCCAATCCCACGAAGCCGGCCCCCGGCTGGGACCAGTGGCGGATGCTGATGGAGCCCCTCTCCTACTACGACTACGACGTCTCCGTGAACGGGGACCGGGTGCGCCGCGGCCGCGGCCGCAGCGACTACTCCACCACCTACCTGAACGGGGAGGCGGTCGACATCGTCCGGCGCTGGGCCCCGTCGAAGAAGCCGTTCTTCCTCTGGCTCTCGCCCCACGCGCCGCACGACGAGAAGGTCCGCAGCTCGAACGGCTCGTGTGGGGGCCGCGCGGTACCCGCGCCGGGCGACGAGGACCTCTTCGCCAAGGCCAAGCTGCCGCGGCCCCCATCGTTCAACGAGCGCAGGATCTCCGACAAGCCGCGCTTCATGCGCCGGCTGAACATGCTGAAGCGGGAGGAGGTCCAGGAGATCCAACGGATCTACCGTTGCCGCCTGGCGTCGCTGCGCGAGGTCGATCGGGGCGTCAAGGACGTGGTGGACGCGCTGCGCGCCAGGAACGATCTGAACGACACGATCATCGTCTTCACCAGCGACAACGGCCTGTTCTACGGCGAGCACCGGCTTCGCGACGGCAAGCGCCTGGCGTATGCGGAGGCGATCGACGTCCCGCTCGTCATGCGGGTCCCCGGCGACGTGCTCGGCGGCGGAGCCGTTGAGCAGATCTCGCAGCCCGTCGCGAACATCGACCTCGCGCCCACGCTGCTCGAACTTGCGGGCGCGGATCCGTGCGGGGGCGGAAGCTGCCGCGTCATGGACGGCCGCTCGATGGTCCCGCTGCTCAGCGGCGACTCGGGCGCCTGGCCGGCCGACCGGGGACGCGGGATCGAGATGCGCAACTGCCGTTACGCCGGCATGCTGGCGGCCGGGGAGCTGGTGGTACACCACGTCTCCGTCCCGAAGGCCCCAGGCAAGCGAGGCTGCGAGCGAACCGAGGCCTACGAGCGCTACGACCTGGCCGAGGACCCCTTCCAGCTCCGAAGCCGGGCCAAGCGGGTGAACGACGTCCCCAGCCCGATCCGAGCGCGGCTGAACCAGCTCAAGGACTGCCACGGCATCGAGGGCCGCGACCCGGTCCCGCCCCCCGGCACGACTTACTGCGAGTAGCGCCTACTCGGTGATCTCGACCAGCTGGTCCGCGGCGAACGGCCCGTAGTCACGGACGCGGCCGCTGGGCCATCGCACCTCGACCGTCGCCGTCGTCGCGTCGCCCAGCCCGGCGTACAGGCGGTAGTGGCCCTGCGAGTAGACCGACGTTTCGTTCTCGCCGACCCAGTGGGTCTGGACGTCGGCGCCGCTCGTGACGCGCACCCGCGCGCCGATCGCCTGGCGGTTGCGGGCGCGCCCGTTCAGGTCGAGCTCGAGCCAGTGGCCGGGCGAGCCCTGGTTCGGGAAGGCATAGGTCTTGAATCGCCTGGCCGAGCGTCTCGCGCGCGCGGAGATCACCGGGTCGCGGAACCCGTCGGCATCGAGGTCGGGCCAGGCGATTCGGGCCTCACCCGGGTTGGTGACCACCGGGAAGGCGCCGATCCTCGTGAAGCCGAAGCCCTCGTCCTGGCGATACATGCCGCCAGGGACCGCGGCGAGGTCGAGGTCGCCATCGTTGTCGTAGTCGCCCCAGGCGGACGTGAGCCCCGACCCGGGGAGCCCGAACTGCCTGGGGTTCTGGGTGTTCAGGCGCCCGTCGTTGTTGCGCAGGAGGGTGTTCCCACCTGCCGCCGACACCAGGAGGTCCTGGTCGCCGTCGCCGTCGGGATCACCGGCCGCGACCTGCGATCCCAGCCGCGAGGAGTGGCGTGAGGGCAGCGACTGCGTGATGCGCCAGCCGCCCGCTCCCCGCTCGAGCACCTCGAAGTGGCGGTCGTAGGTGGTCAGGACCTCCGGCGCGGGATCGCTGTCGAGGTCGGCGAAGCGCATGACCTCCTTGCGGACCCCGGCGCGCCCCAGCGCCCGGACCAGCTCGAAGCGGCCGCCGGCCGTTCCCCGGTAGACCTTCGGCCCCTCGCCCTTGCAGGTCGAATACAGGTCAAGGCGCCCGTCGCCGGTCGCGTCCACGGCGCCGGCGGCGCGCCCGCGACACGACCCCTTCCTGATCGACCCCGCGGTCGCCGCCGGGCGAAACGGACCCGCCCGGCCCAACAGGAGCTCGTCGCTGATCGCGCCCACGACGTCGGTGATCCTGCCCCGCAGGCCGCCGCGGACGATGAAGACGTCGGTCCGGGGGTCTCCCCCAACGTCGGCCCAGGCCACGCCATGGCGGTCGCGCAGATAGAGCTGAAACGACCGGTCCGGCGGGTTCAGCTCCTGCGCGCCGACGACGACCCGCTCCAGCGGGAACGGCTGGCGCACGTGCACCTTGTAGGGGTGGGCCTTGCGGGGCGGGTTCAGGCGCAGGCGCGCGTCGCCGCGGAGCTCGTAGCTGGCAACCCAACGGTCCGGCCCAGGCCTGCGGCGCAGCCGGACGGACGCATCGGCGCGCCCCTCCGACTCCACCCGCGGCCGGAACAGGAACTCGACCGTGCCGCGTACACGGCCGATGCCGACGCTGCGCAGCAGCAGGCCCGACCGGGCGGCGAGGTAAAGGCCCGGCCCCGTGATCTCGGGCGCCTCCTTGTCCTCCCAGCCGGGGAAGGCCCTGGTCTGCCCAAGGCCCGCCTCGTAGAGCCGCTCCGAGAATCCGCCGGCGCCGTCGTTGGCGAGCAGGCTCTGGCGGCCGAGGTGGTTGAGCGTGTAGAGGTCCAGGTCGCCGTCGTCGTCGTGGTCGGCGGTCCCGAGGTCGAACAGGTGGTGGTCGTGGATGTCCAGGCGCTCGCGGTCGAACCCGGCGACGCCCCCTGAAGCGCCCGCCGGGACAACGGCCGCCAAGACCAAGGCGGCGATCACGCCCATCGCCCTCCGCACCCGAGCCAGGGTAGCGGCGGCCGCCCTCGGAGGCCTGTGATCAAGCGAGCCTCAACCGGGCCCGCTGCTAGCCTTGCCGCGCAGGCGGATCGACCCGCCTGCCTTCGCCCTTCGAACCCACCCGAAGAGCCAGATGACCTCACACCAGCGGCCCGCTCCGGCGTCCGACACGATCGGCGTTCCCGATCGTGATGGCCCACGCGACGAGTGCGGGGTCTTCGGCGTCTACGCCCCCGGCCACGACGTTGCTCGCCTGGCCTATTTCTCGCTGTTCGCCCTCCAGCACCGCGGCCAGGAGTCGGCTGGGATCGCCACCTGCGAGGGCGGGCACATCACCACCCTGCGCGACACGGGGCTCGTCTCGCAGGTCTTCGACGAGCAGAAGCTTCGAGCCCTGGATGGCGACATGGCGATCGGCCACGTTCGCTACTCGACCACCGGTGGCGGCTCGTGGGAGAACAGCCAGCCGGTCTGGCGCGACGACGGCCGCGAGGTCGCGCTTGCGCACAACGGGAACCTGACCAACGCGGTCGAGCTCTACAACGAGCTGATCGAGAAGGGCATCCGGTTCCGCGGCACGTCGGACTCGGAGATCATCGCCGCGCTGCTCTCCGTCGAGGAAGCCCGGCCGATCGAGAACGCCGTCGCGGCGGTGATGCCGCGCCTGCGCGGCGCCTACTCGACGGTGGTGATGACGAAGCGCGCCGTCGTGGCGTTCCGCGACCCCCATGGGGTCAGGCCGCTGTCGCTGGGCAAGCTGGGCGACCGCTACTGCGTCGCGTCGGAGAGCTGCGCGTTCGACATCATCGGCGCCGAGCTCCTACGCGAGGTCCAGCCGGGCGAGATGATCGCCCTCGGCGAAGGCGGGATCGAGACCCGGCAGGTCGTGCCGTCCGAGAACCCGGCGCACTGCGTCTTCGAGCACATCTACTTCTCGCGGCCGGACAGCCGGCTCGAGGGCCGGGTCCTCCAGGAGGTCCGGGGGAAGATGGGCGAGATCCTGGCGCGAGAGGCGCCGGTCGACGCCGACCTGGTGATCGCGGTGCCCGACTCGGGCAACCCCGCCGCCAACGGGTTCGCCCGCGAGTCCGGGCTGCCGAAGGACGACGGCCTGATCAAGAACCGGTACGTGGCCCGCACGTTCATCCAGCCCGGCCAGGAGTTGCGAAAGCACGGCCTGCGGATGAAGTTCAATCCGCTGCCCGAGATCGTGGCCGGCAAGCGAGTGGTGGTCGTCGACGACTCGATCGTTCGCGGCAACACGACCCGCCAGATCGTCGGGATGCTTCGCGACGCCGGAGCCAAGGAGGTCCACCTGCGGATCTCGGCGCCGCCGATCCGCAACCCCTGCCACTACGGCATCGACATGTCCACCCGCGAGGAGATGATCGCCCACGGCCGCGAGGAGCACGAGATCGCCGCCGAGGTGGGCGCCGACTCGCTGGCGTACCTCTCGCTCGACGGCGTCTACGAGGCGGTCGGGACGCCGCGCGAGGCGCATTGCGACGCCTGCTTCTCCGGTGACTACCCGCTCGGCGACGGCGGCGAGGGCGACGGCAAGTTCGCGCTCGAGCAGCTTCCGGTTGCTGCCCGCGGCTAGCCGGGCAGAATCGCCGCCCGGTCGGCCATCATGGAATAGATGGCAGCCGACCCTGTAACCGACGCCCTCCAGCGCGAGCTGGGCCACGCCGGCTTCCGCCCCGGTCAGCGAGAGGCGGTCGAGGCGGCGGCCGCGCGCAGGGACGTGCTGCTGGTCATGCCCACGGGCGCCGGCAAGTCCGCCTGCTACCAGCTTCCGGCCCTCCTCGACGCCAAGCTCGCCGTCGTCGTCTCGCCCCTCGTCTCGCTGATGGTCGACCAGGTGGGCAGCCTCGGCGGGCGGGCGGAGCTGATCAACGCCCAGCGCGACGGCTCGGACAACCGGAAGGCGCTCGAGCGCGCCCTGGCGGGAGACGTCGCGATGCTCTACGTCGCGCCGGAGCGGTTCGGAACCCCGGGGTTCATCGAGCGCCTGCGCGAGGCCGAGGTGGGCCTGTTCGTCGTCGACGAGGCCCACTGCGTGAGCCAGTGGGGCCACGACTTCCGCCCCGACTACTTCCGCCTGGGCGACGTGGCGCGCGAGCTGGGCGCCCGGTCGATCTTCGCCGCGACGGCCACCGCGACGCCGCGGGTTGCGAACGACGTGATCCAACGGCTCGAACTGCGGGACCCGGTTCGGATCACCACCGGCTTCGACCGGCCGAACCTCTCCTACGACGTCGTCGGCGTCGGCTCCTCGCGCGCGAAGCGTGAGGCCACGATGGCGCTGCTTCGCGAGGATGGCGCCCTGCCGGCGATCGTCTACGCGGGCACCCGCAGGAAGACCGACGAGACGGCGGCGTGGCTGTCGCGCGAGCTGGGCGTGAGCGTCCCCGCCTACCACGCGGGCATGGACCGCGAGCCGCGCGCCGAGGCGCAGCGAGCGTTCATGGCGAGCGAGACCCCGGTGGTGGTCGCCACGAACGCTTTCGGGATGGGCGTCGACAAGGCCGACGTGCGGACGGTCATTCACGAGACGGTGCCGTCGTCACTCGAGGCCTACTACCAGGAGGCGGGCCGTGGCGGGCGTGACGGCCTGCCCTCGCGCTGCGTCCTCCTGGCGGAGAACCGCGACAAGGGCCTCCACGTCTTCTTCATCAACCAGATGGACGACGCCGAGGCCAAGCAGCACCGCTGGCGCCAGTACCGGGACGTCTGGGGCTACGTCGACGGCGACACGTGCCGACGCGCGGCGATCCTGCGCCACTTCGGGGACAGCGGGGAGCCCGTGGCCGAGGCCCGCTGCTGCGACGTCTGCGATGGGGCGCTCGCGGTGGTCGAGCGGCGCCCGGCGACCACCGGTGGAGGTGCGGGACCGTCCGAGGGGGCGGCGCGCGCCGACCTCGCCGACGCGATCGTCACCGTCGTGCGCGAGGCGTCGCCCTCGGTCGGCCGGACGCGCGTGGTGGAGATCCTTCGCGGCGGGCAGAGCAAGGTGATCGGCAAGTACAACTACGACGCCCTGCCCGGCTACGGCGATTTCCACGATTGGCGTTCCGAGGAGGTGCTCGGCGAGGTCGACGGCCTGATCGACTCGGGACTCTTGGCATCCACGGGCGGGCGCTTCCCCAAGCTGCGGGTCGCCGCGCGGGCGGCCTAGGCGCTTGTCCGCGGCCACGTTCCGCCTGGCTGTGCTCGCCTCGGGCGCTGGGACCAACCTCCAGGCGATCCTGGACCGGCTCCACGGCTCCGACGGGATCGAGGTCGTGGGCGTCGGCTCGAACAAGACGGGCGCGGGAGCCCTGGAGCGGGCCGAGGCGGCCGGCGTGGCGACCGCCGTGTTCCCGGCCGGCGAGCATGAGGATCGCGAGGCTCGCGATGCCGCGATCGGCGATTGGCTCGACGGGCTCGAGATCGACCTCGTGGTGCTCGCCGGGTACATGGAGCTGCTCTCCGAGGAGTTCGTCGGCCGGTTCGAGAACCGGGTGGTGAACGTCCATCCCGCCCTGCTGCCCTCGTTTCCGGGCCTCGACGCCATCGGCCAGGCCCTCGATGCCGGCGTGCGGATCACCGGGGTGACGATCCATTTCGTCGACGCGGGCGTGGACTCGGGGCCGATCATCATCCAGCGCCCGGTCCCGGTTCCCGCCGACCGCGACCGCGACTCGCTCGAGGCCGCGATCCACGCGACCGAGCACGCGATCTACCCCGAAGCGATCAGGATGATCGCCGACGGAAGGGTGCGGGTCGACGGCCGGATCGTCGAGATCGCCCAGGACGCGGCCCGTCCATAGACTCGCTCGGAGATGGAGGCGCGATCCGAGATGGAGGCGGGGCCGGCCGGCGCGGGCGGTGTGCCGGTACGCGTCCAGCGCGCGCTCGTATCGGTCTCCGACAAGACGGGCGTCGCCGACTTCGCCAATGGGCTCGCCGCGCTCGGGATCGAGGTCGTGTCGACCGGAGGAACGGCTGCGGCATTGCGTGAGGCCGGCGTCGAGGTCCGCGACGTCGCCGACCTGACGGGCTCGCCGGAGATCCTCGACGGCCGCGTGAAGACGCTGCACCCCCGGCTCTACGCGGGCCTCTTGGCGCGGCGCGATGACCCCGAGCACATGCGGACGCTGGACGCGGAGGGGCTCGAGGCGATCGACCTGGTGTGCGTCAACCTCTACCCGTTCGAGCGCACCGTCGCGGCCGCGGACGTGACCGAGGCCGAGGCGGTGGAGAACATCGACATCGGTGGGCCGACGATGATCCGCGCGGCCGCGAAGAATCACGGCGGGGTGGCCGTCGTCGTGCGCCCGGAGAGCTACGACGCGGTTCTCGCCGAGCTCCAGGAGTCGGGCGGGGAGGTCTCGGCCGAGACTCGCCACTGGCTGGCAAACGAGGCGTTCGCCCTGACCGCGCGTTACGACGCCGCTATCTCCCGCTGGTTCTCGATGCGCTATGAGGCCTACCCGAGCCACTGGGTGATGGCGCACGAGAAGTTCCTCGACCTCTCCTACGGGGAGAACCCGCATCAGACGGCGGCGCTGTACGTCGAGACGGGCGCGCGCGCCCACGTCCTCTCCAAGGTGGCGAAGCTCCACGGCAGGGCGCTCTCGTTCAACAACGTGCTCGACCTTGATTCGGCGCGGCGGCTGCTGGAGGAGTTCGACGAGCCGGCGGCGGTGATCGTCAAGCACAACAACCCCTGCGGCGCCGCGGTCGCCGAGTCGGTGGGGGACGCGTACGACCGGGCTCTCGCCTGCGACCCGCTGTCGGCATTCGGCGGTGTGATCGCGCTCAACCGGCCGGTCAATGCCGCGCTGGCGGAGCGCCTGCACGAGAACTTCATCGAGGTGCTGATCGCCCCCGGCTACGACGAGGGGGCGCTGGAGGTGCTGCGTCGCAAGGAGGCGGTCCGGATCCTCGAGGACGGCGAGCGTCGCGACGCCGGCGCGCGGGAGCGCGACGTGAAACGGGTCCGCGGCGGCCTGCTCGTGCAGGAGCCTGACCGGGTGACCGAGAAGCGGGCGGGGATGGAGGTCGCCACGAAGGTCGGTCCCGACGAGGATCGCTGGGCGGATCTCGAGTTCGCCTGGAAGGTGTGCCGCCACGTCCGCTCGAACGCGATCGTGTTCGCCCGCGACGGGGCGACGCTGGGCATCGGCGCCGGCCAGATGAGCCGGGTGGATTCGGTGCGGATCGCGATCGAGAAGGCCCAGGACGCGGCCGGGGACGGGGTCTCGCGGCCGCTCGAGGGCTCGGTGGTCGCCTCCGACGCCTTCTTCCCCTTCAGCGACGGGCCGCAGCGGGCGATCGAGGCCGGCGCTGTGGCCTTCATCCAGCCCGGCGGGTCGGTGCGCGACAACGAGGTGATCGCCGCCTGCGACGATGCCGGCGTCGCGATGGTCTTCACCGGTCGCCGCCACTTCCGCCACTAGCCCGTGGGCGCGCGGGAGCATCCCGGGCTGCGGGTGGCGAGGGTCTTCTGCGCCGAGGACGGCACCGGCGGGAACCCGCTCGGCGTGTTTCTCGATGGCGCAGCGATCGCGGAGGGTGACCGCCAGCCGATCGCCCACGAGCTCGGGTTCTCCGAGACCGTGTTCGTCGACGATGCCGAGCGCGGCGTGATGAGGATCTTCACCCCGATGGCCGAGCTCCCGCTCGCCGGCCATCCCCTGGTCGGGACGGCGTGGCTGCTGCGCGAGGCGGGCCTCGAGGTGCCGGCGCTGCGCCCGCCGGCCGGCGAGGTCGAGGTGCGGTTCGAGGGCGACGTCCCCTACGTCGCCGCAAGGCCGGAGTGGGGGCCGGCGTGGGAGTACGAGCAGCTCGGATCAGCCGCCGAGATCGACGCCCTGGTGCCCGCGGACTTCGAGGGCGAGCAGGCGCGGTGGGCCTGGATCGACGAGGAGGCGGGCGTGGTCCGCATGCGCGTCTTCGCCCCCGTCGACGCCATCCCCGAGGACGAGGCGACCGGCTCGGCCGCCCTCCAGCTCACCGCCCAGCTCGGCCGGTCGATCGAGATCCACCAGGGCGCCGGGTCGCTCCTGCATGCCCGGCCACTGGACGACGGCCGAGCGGAGGTGGGCGGCCGGGTGGTCGAGGAGTGAGCCCAGCGCGGGTCATGGCTCAGACGCGACCCCGTGGGTAGACGGGACGAGACCCCGACGAAAGGGATTTGATGGCCAAGACCAAGCCCAAGCCCGACGGCAAGCTCTACTCCAGGCTCCGCGACAGCGGCGTGAGGAAGAAGATCGCGTCGCGGGCGGCAGAAGCCGTGCCGAAGAAGGGCTCGAAGAAGCCGGCCAAAGCGCATGACATCGCCGATGAGCTGACCAAGGCCGCCGACGCGATCCGCAAGCGCGCCGGAGGCGGCTCGCGAAAGCGCTCAGCGGCGGCCAAGAAGGCGGCGCGGACACGCAAGGCCAACTCCGCGAAGCGCCGGCGCTCTGCTCGGAAGGGAGCCAAGACCCGCGCCTGACCCTGCGGGGCGGGCGCCTAGACCCTCCCGAGGTGGGTGTCCTGGAAGTCCGCGTCGGCGTACTTGAAGCCCAGGCCGACGGCGCGGTCGATGCCGATGTGCGCGAGCCAGATCAGCCCCACCTGCACCAGAGTCGACTCGTCGCCGATGACGCCGATGGCGACCAGGACGAGCGGCCACACCTCGAGGTGCACGAGGTTGTAGGTGGCCGCGCCGACCCGCCTGCCGAACGCGTAACCGGCGATCGACAGGTCAGGGACCAGGAGCAGGAGGATGAACGCGAGGACGCTGAAGTCGGCGTCCAGGTAGAGGGCGAGCGCCACGCCGAACACGGCGGCGCCTTCGAGTCTGAGCAGGATCCCCGGGCGCGACACGGAGCGACTCTAACCCGTCGCGGGATGCCTGCCGCCGAGGAGCAGACCGCCGCCTAGTACCCCCGGTGGGACTCGAACCCACTTTTCGCTCGCTTAAAAGGCGAGTGCGTTCACCAGTTACGCAACGGGGGCGCGCCCATGATGACGAATGGCGCCCCTACGATCGAAGCGTGGCGCGGAGGAAGCTGTCCGAGTACGAGCGCAAGCGGTCATTCGACCGTACGCCCGAGCCGCGCGGCGGTGAGGGCGCGGGCGAGGGTGGGCGGTTCGTCGTCCAGGAGCACCACGCCCGCAGGCTGCACTGGGACCTGCGGCTGGAGCGCGACGGGGTGGCCGTCTCCTGGGCGCTGCCGAAGGGTCTGCCGCCACACCCGAAGGAGAACCGCCTGGCGGTCCACACCGAGGACCACCCGCTCGAGTACCTGGCCTTTCACGGCGAGATCCCAAAGGGTGAGTACGGCGCCGGCACGATGACCGTCTGGGACGCGGGCACGTACGAGGCGCTCGAGTGGACCGACAAGAAGATCACGGTCGCGCTCCACGGCGAGCGCGTCGATGGGACCTACGGCCTCTTTCCCACCAAGGGTCGCAACTGGATGATCCACCGGATGGACCCGCCCTCCGACCCGGGCCGCCTGCCCATGCCCGAGCGGGTCAAGCCGATGATGGCCACGCTGGGGAAGCTCCCGCGCGACGACGGGAGCTGGGCATACGAGCTGAAATGGGACGGGGTGCGGGCGATCGGCTACTGCGACGCCGGGCACCTGCGGCTGGAGAGCCGGAACGGCCGCGACATCACCTCGCAGTACCCCGAGCTGCGGCCGATCGCGGCCGAGCTGGGGCAGGCCCAGGTCGTGCTGGACGGCGAGATCGTCGCGTTCGACGAGGAGGGCCGCCCCGGCTTCCAGCGCCTGCAGCGGCGAATGCACCTCGGCTCCGAGGCGGCGGTGCGCCGCCGGATGGCCGACACGCCGGTGACCTATGTGCTCTTCGACCTCCTCTTCCTGGAGGGCCGCGAGCTTCACGACCTCCCCTACTCGGACCGACGCCGGCTGCTGGCTGGGCTCGAGCTGGACGGTCCCTCATGGCAGACCCCGGCTCAGCACCAGGGCGACGGCCAGGCCCTGCTGGACCTCACGCACACCCAGGGCCTGGAGGGGGTCGTCGCCAAGCGCCTCGACAGCCGCTACACGCCGGGGCGCCGCTCGAGCTCGTGGATCAAGGTCAAGAACGTCCTCTCCCAGGACTTCGTGATCGGCGGCTGGATGCCCGGCGAGGGCAGCCGGTCGGACTCGATCGGATCGCTGCTCGTCGGCTTCCACGAGCCTGACGGCGATCAGCTGGCCCTGCGCTACGCGGGGCGAGTCGGGACCGGCTTCAGCCAGGAGACCCTGCGCGACCTCGCCCGCACGCTGGCGAGGCTGCGCACGGACGTTTCGCCCTTCGCCGGGCGCAAGCCGCCGAAGGAGGCCGTCTTCGTCGAGCCCCGGCTGGTCGCAGAGGTCGAGTTCCGCGAGTGGACCCAAGCGCGCACCCTGCGAGCGCCCTCGTTCAAGGGCCTGCGCGACGACCGCGACCCGCGACAGGTCAGGTATTCCGATGATGATGCGCCGGACGACGCCGGTGCGGGAGAATCAGGCGCATGAGGGTTTCCGCCAAGGCCGACTACGCCGTCCGCGCGCTGATCGAGCTCGCCGCTGGGGACGAGGGGACCCCGATCAAGGGCGAAGAGATCTCGACCGCGCAGGAGATCCCGATGCCGTTCCTGGAGAACATCCTCTCCGAGCTCCGCCACAGCGGGCTGGTGCAGAGCCGCCGTGGTGCCGAGGGCGGCTATTGGCTGAGCCGACTTCCGCGGGAGGTTACGGTCGCCGACGTGATCCGCGCCGTCGAGGGACCGCTCGCGAGCGTGCGCGGAGCGTCGCCAGACGAGCTCGCCTACACCGGATCGGCGGAACCGCTCGCCCGGGTCTGGATGGCGCTGCGCGAGAACGTCCGCGGCGTCCTCGAGCGCGTCACGCTCGCCGACATCGTGGCCGACGAGCTGCCGCCGGACGTCGATTCGATCCTCGGCCCGCGGCGCGAGGCCCCGCCCGCCGGCTAGCCCTGGCGCCCGCGGCTCTCGTCGAGCCGGCGGAGCTCGTCGTCGACCTGGAACCACGTGGCCACGAGCACCAGCCCCACGAACCCGATCATCAGCGCCAGGAACACCAGGCCGATGACGGCCGCCAGCTCCATACGGACCTAGGCGACCTGCAGCTCGTCGGTCGACGGGTGCGAGCCGTTCGACTCGAACACCTTGGAGGTGGACGGCCGGACGTAGACGATCTGCTTCTCGGCGATCTCGAGCTCCTCGGCCTGGGCGCGGGTGATCTGGGCGTAGAGGCTGTCGCCGTCGGCCAGGGTGAACTCCACCCGCACCTCGAACCCCAGATGCACGATCCGCTCGATCATCGCCTCCTCGGCGCCCTCGTCGGGCCCGACCAGGATCTGGACGTCGTGCGGGCGCACGAACGTCGAGCCGAGGCGGTTGACGGGGCCGATGAAGCTCATCACGAACTCGCTCTCCGGGTGCTCGTAGATCGCGCGCGGCGGGCCGGTCTGCTCGACCAGGCCGTCGTTGATGACGACGATCTGCTCGGCCACGTCCATCGCCTCCTCCTGGTCATGGGTGACGAAGATCGTCGTCACGTGGACCTCGTCGTGGAGGCGGCGCAGCCACTGGCGAAGCTCCTTGCGGACCTTCGCGTCGAGGGCGCCGAACGGCTCGTCGAGTAGGAGCACCTTCGGCTCCACCGCGAGTGCCCGGGCGAGGGCCATGCGCTGGCGCTGACCGCCCGAGAGCTGCGACGGATAGCGGTCGATGAACCCCTCGAGGTGGACCAGGCGAAGCAGCTCGCGAACGCGCTCCTCGATCTCGTCCTTGGGCCGCTTCTGGATCGAGAGGCCGAAGGCAACGTTCTGTCGCACCGTCATGTGCTTGAACGCGGCGTAGTGCTGGAAGCAGAACCCGACCCCCCGGTCCTGGACCGGGGTGTGGGTCATGTCGGTGCCGTTGATAATGACCTTCCCGTCGTCGAGCTCCTCGAGCCCGGCGATGGCGCGCAGCAACGTCGACTTGCCGGATCCCGAGGGACCGAGCAGAGCGGTCAGCGAGCCGTCGCGAACCTCGACGGAGACGCCGCCGAGGGCGACGAAATCACCGTACTTCTTGACTGCGTTCTCGACGACGATGCTCATGCGGGTTCCTCCTTGATGGTCGTGAACTCCGGCCCAATCCCCGTGACGTTCTTGTCCTTGCGCCGGATGAAGTTCATTCCGAACAGCGTCACGAGCGCGAGGATCGCCAGCACCAGCGCGGCGGCGTAGGCGCCCGAGACGTTGAAGACCTCGAACTGCTTCTGGACGAACAGCGGCATCGTCTCGGTCTCGCCCGAGATCCGGCCCGACACGATCGAGACCGCGCCGAACTCGCCCAGCGCCCTGGCCGTGGCGAGGACGACGCCGTAGGTGACGCCCCAGCGGATCGACGGCAGCGTTACGCGCCAGAACGTCTGCCAGCCGCTGGCGCCCAGCACCGACGCGGCCTGCTCCTGGTCGTCCCCGATCTCGCGCAGCACAGGCTCGACCTCGCGCACCACGAACGGGAGCGAGACGAACATGGTGGCCAGGACCATCCCGACCGGGGTGAAGATGATCCGGATCCCCTGCTCGAGGAACCAGGCGCCGAACCAGCCGTCGATCGAGCCGTAGACGAGGACGAGCGCGAGCCCGATCACCACCGGCGAGATCGCGAACGGCAGGTCGATCAACGCGTTCACGAAGGCCTTGCCGCGGAACTTGTCGCGCACCAGCATCAGCGCGCAGGCGATGCCGAAGATCGTGTTCAACGGCACCGCGATCACGACCATGATGATCGTGAGGTAGAACGCGTGCATCGCCTCGGGCGTGGTCAGCGTGTCGATCACGTTGCCGGCCCCGTCCTCGAACGCCTTGAAGACGATCACGATCACGGGGATGATCAGGAGCGCCGCCAGGTATCCGATCGCGAGCCCGCGCAGCCCCAACCGCGTGCCGCGGCCACCGCGCACGATGTTCCTGTTGGAGACCTCGGCGGCGCTAGTGCTCATGGCGACCTGACCGCTTGCCCAGGAAGTTGATCAGGAGCAGGACCCCGACCGAGACGGCCAGCAGCACCACCGACACGGAGGCGGCCGCGGTCTCGTTGCCGGCCTCGACCTGCTTGAAGATGAAGACCGATGCGACCTCGGTGTCGAACGGGATGTTCCCCGAGATCAGGATCAGCGAGCCGAACTCGCCGATCGCGCGGGCGAACGCCAGGGCGACGCCGGCGAACATGGCGGGCGCCAGGTTCGGCAGCACGATCCTGCGGAAGATGGTGAGCGGACGGGCGCCGAGCGACGCCGCGGCCTCCTCCATGTCCTGGTCGAGCTCGAGCAGCACCGGCTGCACCGCCCGGACCACGAACGGGAGGGTCACGAACAACAGCGCCATCACGATCCCGATCTTGGTGAAGGAGACGCCGCTGATACCGAGTATCCCGTTGTCGCCGTAGAGCGCCAGCAGCGTCAGCCCCGCGACGATCGTGGGCAGCGCGAACGGCAGGTCGATGATCGCGTTGACGTACCGCTTGCCCGGGAACTCGTCGCGGACGAGGACCCAGGCGATGATCGTCCCGAACACCGCGTTGATGGCGACGACCACGAGCGAGGCGATCAGCGTCAGCTCCATCGCGGCGACGGCCTGCTTGGAGGAGATCGCGTCCCAGAACACGCTCCATCCCTCCTCGAACGACCGCGAGACCACCGCCGCGATCGGCAGCAGCACCATGATCGAGAGGTAGGAGATGACCAACCCTCGGGTGAGGGCTGGCCCCCCCAGGCGGGGCACTGCAACCCGCCTGGGGGGCGCCTCACTGTGAGCTACGGAAGCCACTACTCGAGCGGCACTCCGAGCTCAGCCTCGACGTCGGCGACCTTGCCGTTCTCCGGATCGAAGAACTCGGTAGCCACCGTCTCCCAGCCGCCGAACTCCTCGATGTCGAAGAGGCCGGACGGATCCGGGAAGTCGTCCTTGAACTGGTCCAGGACCTTCTCGTCGACCGGGCGGTAGCCGCCCTCGGCGAACAGCGTCTGACCCTCCTCGGAGAGGAGGAAGTCGCGGAACTGGGTCGCCGTGTCGGCGTTCTCGGCGTCGGTCGGGATCGCGCCGAGGGTCTCGATCAGGATCGTGTCGTCGGGAACCGTGTACTCCAGCTCCTCGCCGGCATCGATCGCGCCGATCGCCTCGTTCTCGTAGGAGAGGGCGACGTCGCCCTGGCCGCCGAGGAACGTGTTCAGCGAGTCACGCGCGCTGGCGTCCTGAACGACCGTGTTGCGCAGCATGTCCTCGACGAACGTGAGCGCCTCCTCCTCGGAGCCACCGTTCTCGATCACCTGGCCGTAAGCGGCCATGATGTTCCAGCGGGCGCCGCCCGAGGTGAACGGGTTCGGGGTGATGACGTCGACGTCGTCGCGCACGAGGTCATCCCAGTCGGTGATGTCCTTTGGGTTGCCCGGCCGCGTGATGAAGACCACGACCGAGTTCTGGATACCGCCGTCGTACTCCTCGCTGCTCCAGTCCTCGGACACGAGGCCCGCATCGACCAGGCGCACGATGTCCGGCTCGAGCGGCAGGTGGACGAAGTCCGCCGGCTGCCCGGCCTCGACGGCGCGGGACTGGTCGCCCGACGAGCCGAACGAGCTCGAGAACTCGATGCCCTCGCCCTCGGGGGTCTCCTGGAAGGCGGGAATGATCGATTCCTCGTAGACGGTCTGCGGGGTCGAGTAGGCCACGAGGTCGAGCGAACCGCTGCCGCCCTCGCTGCCACTCGCGCTGTCGTCGCTGCTGCCACCGCAGGCCGCGAGGCCGCCGGCCAGGCCGACGGCGAGCACGCTCGCCGCGAACAACTTGCGACCGCGGGGCCGCGCGTCCGCCGAACCGGCGTTCGCGGCCCCGCCGTCGCGGAGCTTTCGAAGTCCTCTCATATCGCTTTGTGACCTTTCTTGATTGAAATGGTAGGTAATGCCGAGCGCGGCAGGTTAGCAAAGCGCCGGGAGGCCGGCGCGGAAACGGCTCGAGAAGAACCGGGGGGCTAGGCCAGGCGGTGTTCGAAGACCCGTTCGAGGCGCTCGTCGCGGCCGTCGGGATCGGGGTGGACCTTGTCGAGCACGAGCTGCGAGGCCCGGCCGTCGAGGTGGATCGTGGCGACCTGGTTGTCGAAGTAGGGGCCCTCGCAGAAGCGCCAGCGGACGTCCGGATCGGGGACGCCGACGGCCTGGGCGAGCGACCTGGTAAAGAGCTCCGCGGGCTTGGACAGCCCGATGCGGATCACGCGGCGCTCACCGGTGTCGAGAGCGTTCCGGTAGGGCGAGCACACGGCCTGGTAGACGACGCTGCGAACGCCCGCTTCGCGGCGGAACGCGACCTCGGCCAGATAGGCGTGGTGCACGTCGCCGGAGAGCACGCCTATCGTCGCCGGCGCCTTGCCGTAGCGGCCCGCCCCGATCTCCTGGATGAGCGCCGTCAGGCGCTGGAACGAGTCGGCGAACGCGCCCCAGTGGTCGAAGTCCAGCTCCTGGCGCATCTTCTCGGCGAGACCGGCCGCCGCCGCTCCCCACCGCCCACCCGAGATCCGCTCGTTCCAGGCCTCGAGGTGGTGGAACGCGGGCGCCAGCAGGTACGGGTCAGAGGTGCCGATCAGAAGGTGGTCGAACTCACCCTCGGTGGCGCGCTCGACGATCCAGTCCCACTCGTCGTCGTCGACGATCTTCCGGTCCCCCTCGTCCAGGCAGCGCCCCGTTCGCACGTCGGCGACGATCAGGCGCGTGGTGCCGAGGTCGCGGTAGTAGCTCCAGCGCTTGCCCTCGCGCTCCTGGTCGTCCTGCTCCATGTACTCGCGAAGCACCGGGGTCGCGTCATCGCGATTCTCCAGCACCTTCTTGTAGAGCGGACGCTCGCTCAGTTCGGCGGGCGAGAGGTTGCCGGCGAACTGGTAGACCCAGTACGAGCTCATCCCGCCGAGGACCCGCTCCTTCCACCAATCCTTGCGCTCCATCTCCTCGCACCAGGCCTTCGAGATGTTCCAGTCGTCGTGCATGTCGTGGTCGTCGACGACCATCGAGCTCGAGACGGTCGAGAGCAGCCACCGGATCGCCGGCTCCGACCACGACTCCCGGTAGAGGCGCGTGTACTCCTCGAAGTCCGCGACCTGGTCGTCCGGAGCGCCGGCCGGTCGGTCTTCGCGGGCGTCGATGAACTCCTGGGTCGCCGGCGACACCTCGTCCGCGTAGACCTGGTCGCCGCACAGGAACAGGAGGTCCGGGTAGGCGGGTGACTCCTCGTCGAGGATCGAAAGCGCCAAGGCGTGGAGGGCATCGAAGCCGCGCCCGTTCTCCTCGTCGAGCTCCTTCGGCAGCGTGTAGGGCGGCTCGTGCGGCGCCGCGACGCGACAGGAGCCGAAGACGAGCTCGATCTGCTCCTCCTCGCGGAAGGTGCGCAGCACGCTCGGCGGGAAGTCCCAGTCCGACGGCGGCCAGGCCCGTTTGCCGTCGAGGGCGACCTCGTACTCCTGGCTCGAGCCCGGCTCGAGGTCGTCGAAGAGGACGAAGGCGAAGTGATGGCCGGCGACGCAGAACGTCTCGGCGGTGCGGCCCAGCACCTCGACCTCGCAGGGCTCGTCGGTCTCGACCCAGATCGTCGCGTCGGTGATGCCGACGTAGCGGAGGAGAGGTCCCAGGACGAGGTCGGCCACGACCGGCCGGTACCCGGTTGACCTCGGTGCAACGCATCGGCTGGCGAACGCGGGCTCGGGGGCAGCGCTGCCATCCTCAGACGGATGCGTTCCTACCTGGACATCGTGCGGGCGCCCCGGGTGGGAGTGCTGATCGCGGCGGTCCTGCTGGGCCGCCTGCCGTTCGCGATCAACGCGCTTGCTGTGCTGCTCTACGCGCGCGAGGTCACCGGCTCGTTCGGCGGGGCGGGCCTGGTCTCGGGCGCGCTCGCGCTCGGCAGCGCGTTCGGGGCCCCGCTCCAGGGCCGGCTGGTCGACCTCAGGGGCGAGTCCATGCTCCTGGTTTTGGCGGGCGTCCACGGCGCCGCCCTGATCAGCATCTGGGTGCTCGGCGAAGCCGGGGCCCCGGTCGCCGCGCTGATGGCGGCAGCCATCGTGGGCGGCCTCGCCTTCCCCCCCACCGGCTCCGTCCTTCGCTCACGCTGGCCCAGCCTCCTGGGCGATCGCACGGACCTGGTGCCGGCCGCCTACGCCCTGGACTCGATCCTGATCGAGGTCGCGTTCATCTCCGGGCCGCTCCTGACCGCCGTCGGGATCGCCGTGGCGAGCCCAGAGGCCATGCTGGGAGTCTCGGCGGCGCTCAACGTCGCCGGCGCGATGCTGTTCGTCGCCTTCCTGCCGCCCGCGCCCGAGGGGTTTCGCGACGGTCGCCGCCCCGGCATCCTCGGTGCGCTCGCCGCGCCCGGCATCCGGACGATGGCCCTCGCCTCGGTCCCGGTCGGCTTCTGCCTCGGCTCGATCGAGGTTGCGGTGCCGGCCTTCAGCGCATCACACGGCGCCCCCGAGCTGGCGGGCGTGCTGCTCGCGACGTGGTCGGCCGGGAGCGCGGTGGGCGGCTTCGTCTACGGCGCCCGTAAGCGCAACCGCCCGCTGGTGGACCTGCACACGCTGCTCGCGTTCGGGCTGCCCCTGGCCTGCCTGCCGATGTTGCTCGGAACCACCCCGCTGATGATGGCCGCACTCGTCGTGCTGGCGGGCATCCCGCTGGCGCCCCTGATCGCCAGCCGCAACGAGCTGGTCAGCCACATCGCTCCAAGCGGCGCCGTGACCGAGGCCTTCACCTGGCCGATCACGGCGCTTGTCGGCGGCCTGTCGCTGGGCACCGCTGCGGCGGGCGCGCTGGTCGACGCAAGCGGGTGGGCCGCCGCCATCGGGGCCGGGATCGTGGTCGCCGCGGCCGGCGCGTGCTTCGTCGCGGCCCGCCGCTCGACCGTGGTGCCAAGCGTCGCGCCGGCTTCGGCGTAGATTCAGAGCTCGGGCAGGCCCTCGTCGGCCGTCGAGGCCTCCGCGTAGAGGCGCCGCGGGATCCGGCCGGCCCGGCGGGCCGCGTAGCCGGCCTCGACCGCCTGGCGCATGGCGACCGCCATCGCGACCGGGTCCTTCGCCCGCGAGACCGAACTCGCGAGCAGAACCCCTGAACAGCCGAGCTCCATCGCCAGCGCGGCGTCGGAGGCCGTGCCGACGCCGGCGTCGAGGATCACCGGCACGCTCGCGCCCTCGACGATCAGCCGGACGTTGTAGGGATTGCGGATGCCCGCCCCGGACCCGATCGGCGAACCCAGCGGCATCACCGCCGCACAGCCGACGCTCTCGAGCCGGGCAGCGAGCACCGGGTCATCGGTGGTGTAGGGAAGGACCGTGAACCCGTCGGCGACCAGGGTCTCGGCGGCGCCGACCAGCTCGACCGCGTCGGGGAGGAGCGTGCGGTCGTCGCCGATCACCTCGAGCTTGATCCAGTCGGTCTCGAACGCCTCGCGGGCCATCTTGGCGGTCTTGACCGCGTCGCTTGCCGTGTAGCAGCCGGCCGTGTTCGGCAGGCAGAAGATTCCCAGCCGGTCGACGACGTCGAGGACCGAGCCCTGCGAGAGCGGGTCCACTCGGCGCAGGGCCACGGTGACGATCTCGGTCCCCGAGGCCTCCAGCGCCTCCTCCATCGTCTCCAGCGAGCGAAAGCCGCCGGTGCCGACGATCAGGCGCGAGCCCCAGGTCCGCCCACCCAGCTCGAATCCGGCCGCGTGGGCTGGCTGCGCGGCCGCGGCGACCCTGTCCTCAGCCACCCTGCACCGCCCGGACGACCTCGACTCCGGCGCCCTCGACCAGCGCATGGCGCTCCCAGTCCACCCTCGGCACGACCTCGCCGTCGACGGCGGCGGCGACCCCTCGCGACTCGGCCGGGTCGACGCCGGCGGCGGCCACCGCGTCGGCCAGCGACGCGCCCTCGCGAAGCTCGACCGCGGCCCCGTTCAGTTCGATCGTCATCCGGGCACCGCCTCTGTTGCCGCGAAGCGGGCCGGGTCGGCCGCGGCCATCGCCGGGTCCGGCCTGTCGCCGGTGAGGGCGGCGAGCACGGCTGTCGCCGTCGCAGGCGCCAGCAAGATCCCGTTGCGGTAGTGCCCCGTGGCCAGGAACAGGCCGTCGACCGCGGTGGGGCCGACCAGCGGCGCATTGTCCGGGGTGCCGGGGCGCAGGCCGCTGCGAGCCCCGACGAACTCGAGCTCGGCGATGTCGGGCAGAGCGCGGTATGCCTCGCGAAGCAGCTCGTGGACGCCGCCGGCGGTGACCGCCAGGTCGAACCCCCGCTCCTCGACCGTCGCGCCGACGATCACTCGGCCGTCGCCGCGGGGAACGACGTACACGCGGTCGGTGACAACGACCCGCTCGCAAGGGGGGTCCGCCGGGGCACGAAGGGTCAGGATCTCTCCCTTGACGGGCCGCACCGGCGGCCGCGCGCGGGGCGGAACCCACTCGGCCGCCCCGGCCCAGCTACCGCTGGCGAGCAAGACGTTCCCGGCCGGATACCGGGTCCCGTCACTCGTCACGACGCCCTCGACCCGCTCGGGCCCGCCGATCGCGCCGGCGACCTCGGCGCCCGCGATCACCTCGGCTCCGGCGCGCTCGGCGGCGGCGGCCAGCGCGCCCACCAGCGCCCCGGGGTCGACGGCGGCCTCGTGGGGAGCGTGGACGGCGCCCGCACAGCGCGGGGTGAGGCCCGGCTCCAGCCCTCGCGCCTGGCTGGGGCTCAGCACGCTCGCGTCGAGGTCCAGCGAGCGCATCAGCTCATGGCGGCGGCGAAGCTCGGCCGCCTCGTCGGAGTCGAGTGCCACGTGAAGCGCGCCCAACGGCAGGTACCCCACGTCGGCGCCGCTGGTCTCGGCCAGCTCGGCCGCGAACGCCGGCCAGGCGGCGTGCGAGTGAAGCGCCAAGCCCAGCAGGCCCTCCTCGCCCCAGGTTGCCTCGCCAACGGGCGCCAGCATCCCGGCGGCCACGCCCGACGCCCCGGCGCCGGGGCGGTCGCGCTCGAGCACCGTGACCGTGAGGCCTGCCTGGGCGGCGCGCCAGGCGCACGCGAGCCCGATGGCGCCCGCGCCGACGACAACCAGGTCCACGGCTTGATGGTCTCGCTTCGGCATGTGCTTCTCGTTCCCGGGAGCGGCCCGATGGCCACCATCCCTGCGCCGGCATTACCCGGGTCAGGTTCAGACGGTCGGCGGCCGTGTTGCCGCCCTCTCAGCCCTCGGTTGGGCTCCCGTTACGGCTCTGATGGTACTCCCGCGAAGCTAGCCTGACTGCGTGACTCGGGACGAGCGACTGCAGCGCCTGCGCGAGGCCCGCCTGTACTTCGTCTGCGAGGGGCTGCCGGGCGGGAGCGCGCCCGACGCGCTCCTGGACGCGGCCCTTGACGGTGGCGCCGACCTGATCCAGCTCCGCGAGAAGGCCCCCCGCTGCGCCGAGGAGCTGGTCGCGCTGGCCGAGCCCTTCCGGCGCGCGGCCCAGGCGCACGGCGCGCTCTTCATCCTGAATGACCGGCCCGATCTCGTCGCCGACTGTGGCGCTGACGGCGTCCACGTCGGCCAGGACGATGTGCCCGTGGCGGAGGCGCGGTCGCTGGCCGGGTCGGACGCACTGGTCGGGCTCTCCACCCATACGCCGGCGCAGGTCGACGCCGCCTGCGCGGCCCAGGGGAACGCGCGCCCCGACCAGATCAGCGTCGGGCCGGTGTGGGAGACGCCGACGAAGGCCGGGCGGCCGGCGGCGGGCCTCGGCCTTCTGGGGCACGCGGCCACGGTCGCAACGGTCCCCTGGTTCGCCATCGGCGGCATCGATCCGGATAACGTCGGCGAGGTGGTTGCAGCAGGTGCAAGCCGGGCCGTCGTCGTCCGCGCGATCCGCGACGCCCCGGATCCGGAGGCGGTCGCCCGGAGGCTGCGGGAGGCATTGAATGGCGGATAGGGAGCGCAAGCGGGCCGAGCGGCGCAAGCGCAAGGAGCGCGGCGTCCACCGCCGGGCGGAGCTTCAAGAGCGCCGCGAGCGGATGGCGGCCAGGACCGAGGAGAAGAACCGCGCGGCCCGCGAGGCGCTCGAGCCCTTGGACGAGGGGGAGCGGCCGAGGGTGGTCACGGTCGGCGCAGCGATCTCGGCGCTGATCTGCCTGTCGATCGTGATCGGCTACGCGGCGGGCGTCGAGGTCGACGGCGATCAGCCGAACCTCTTGCAGGTGGTCGCCCCGGCCCTCATCTTCGGGGTCATGGCGTGGGGCATGTGGCAGGCGCGCTACTGGGCCGTGCTGGGCTTCCAGACCGTCCTGCTGCTGGCGCTGATCTGGGCGTCGCTCTCGCTGGTCACCGCGACCGAGTGGCAGCAGGCGATCGGGAACGTGCTGCTGATCGCCGGCTCAGGCACGCTCTTCTACCTGAACGTGAAGGGAATGGCCCGGATCCAGATGCCGGAGCGCCGCTAGAGTCGGATGCCCTCCCCAGAGACTCCCGAGGTGACCCCAGATGGCTGACTCCTATGACGTGATCGTGATCGGCGGCGGGCCCGGCGGCTACGTCGCGGCGATCCGAGCAGCCCAGCTCGGCCAGAAGACCGCGGTCGTCGAGAAGGACAAGGCCGGCGGCCGGTGCCTGAACTACGCCTGTATCCCGGCGAAGACGATGCTGCACACCGCCGAGATCTACGACCACGCGGTCAACGGCGCCGAGCTGGGCATCGCCGTGAAGGGCGCCGAGATCGACTGGGGCGCACTGGGGAAGCGCCGCGCCAAGGTCTCCGAGACCCTCTCGAGCGGGGTCAAGATGCTGTGGGACAAGAACAAGGTCACGGCGATCGATGGCGAGGGGGCCCTGACCGCCGACGGCGACGTCGTCGTGGGCGGTGAGACCTACGGCGCCGGCGCGGTCGTCCTGGCGACGGGTTCGGTGGCGCTGCCGATCCCGGGCGTCGAGTTCTCCGACCGCGTGCTCGACACCTGGGGCGCCTGGTCGCTGCCCGAGCAACCGAAGCGACTGGCGGTCGTGGGAGCCGGAGCGTCCGGCTCGGAGATCGCCTCGGCCTACGCGCGCTACGGCACCGAGGTGATCCTGATCGAGATGCTCGACCAGATCCTGCCCCTGGAGGACAAGGACTGCGCGCGGGTGGTCGAGCGGACGTTCAAGAAGCAGGGCATCACCGTGGCCACCGGCACCAAGGTCGAGGGCGTCCAGGAGGGCTCGAAGTCCGTCAAGCTCAAGGTCGGCGACTCCGAGGAGGAGGTCGACTACCTGGTGATCGCCGGCGGGCGCGCTCCGGACACGGAGCCGCTCAACCTCGACGAGGCCAAGGTCGAGACCGAGGAGAACGGTCGGATCAAGGTCGACGACCACCAGCGGACGTCGAACCCCAAGGTCTATGCGATCGGCGACCTGGTGCGCGGCCCCGCGCTGGCGCACAAGGCCTCCGAGGAGGGCGTCATCGCCGTCGAGACGATCGCCGGCGTCGACACGCATCCGATCGACCTGAACCTGATCCCCGGGGCGACCTTCTGCCACCCGCAGGTGGCGAGCGTCGGGATGACCGAGGCCGAGGCCAAGGAGGCCGGCCTGGAGGTGAAGATCGCCAAGTTCAAGCTGGGCGGCGTCGGGGCCTCGGTCGTCTATGACGATCGCGAGGGGATGGTGAAGCTGCTCGCCGAGCCCAAGTACGGCGAGATCGTCGGCGCCCATATCGTCGGCAACCGCGCCTGCGACATGATCAGCGAGGTGGTCAACGTGATGGCGCTTGAGGGCGGCTATCAGGAGCTCGCCCGCATCGTCCACCCCCACCCGACGATCTCCGAGGCCATCCTCGACGCGGCGCGGGCCGTGGACGGGTGGGCAACGCACGCATGAGCGTGGACTTCGACGCGCTGCGCGCGGGAATGGACGCGGCGGTCCCCTTCAACGGGCACCTCGGCCTCGAGATCACCGAGATGGGGCCGGGCCGGGCCACGGTCCTGCTTCCGGACGACGATCGGACCCGCAATCACGTCGGCTCCCAGCACGCCGGGGGGCTGTTCAGCGCGGCCGAGGCCGCGTCGGGCGGCGCCTTCGTCGGCGGCTTCGCCGAGCGACTGGCCGAGCTACGACCGCTTGCCAGCGAGGCATCGATCAAGTACACGAAGCTGGCCGAGGGCCCGATCGAGGCGACCGCGACGCTCGACGGCATCGACGAGCTCGTCGCCACGCTCGACGGCGAGGGCAAGGTGTCCTTCCCCGTCGAGGTCGAGCTGACGAACTCCGATGGGGACACCGTCGCGACGGCCACCGTCCAGTGGCACGTCCGCAAGAACGCGTGACCGGGCCCGCCCGCGCCTCCCTCGATCACGTCGTCATCGCCGTCGCCGACTGGGAGCGCTCGAACGCCTTCTACGGCGAGGTGCTGGGCGCGGAGATCATCGAGCTGACCCGGGGCCGCTGGGCCTACCGGCTTGCGAACACCCAGCTCAACGTGCACGGTCCCGCCTCGACGCCGGAGCCCGTGGCCGCCGCCCAGGCCCCACCCGGCGCCGCCGACCTGTGCTTCGTGTGGGAGGGGCCGATCGAGGGCGCGGTCGAGCACCTCGCCGAGCACGGCGTCGAGGTCGAGCGGGGGCCGATCGAGCGCCATGGCCGGGGCGGCCCCGGGGTGAGCGTCTACTTCCGAGACCCGGACGGCTCGCTCCTGGAATACATCAGTTATTCGTGACAGCGACCTTCTACTACGACCTCGGCTCGCCCTACGCCTACCTCGCCGCCGAGCGCGTCAACGCGGTGTTCACCGAGGCGGGCGCCGAGGTCCCCGAGTGGCAGCCGATCCTGCTTGGCGGGCTGTTCGCGCGCTTCGGCCGCCGCTCGTGGGCCGACGGTCCCGACCGCGAGGCGGGGCTTCGCGAGGTCGAGCGGCGTGCATCCGCCTACGGGTTGCCGCCGATCGCGTGGCCCGACCCGTTCCCCGGCAACGGCCTCTACGCGATGCGGGTCGCGACGTTCGCGAAGGAGATCGGGCGGGCGGTGTCGTTCTCGCTCGCCGGCTTCCGCCAGGCGTTCGCCGGCGGGCGCGACCTGAGCGACCCGGACAACGTGATGATCGCCGCCGCGGCGTCCGAGATGCACCCTCGGGCGATCGAGGTGGCCGTCGCCCGCGACGCGGTCAAGGGCGCGCTGCGGGAGGCGACCGACCGTGCCGGCGACCTGGGCGTGGTCGGCGTCCCGGCCGTCGTGGTGGCCGGCGAGGTGTTCTGGGGGGACGACCGCCTGGAGGAAGCGGCGGCCGCGGCGGCCTAGCCCGTCGCGCCGCCCGCCGGGCGGCGGCAGACTTCCGGCGACGCGCACCGACTAATGTCGGAGGCAGTGGACACCGACGCTGTCGAGACCGAGGAGTGGCTTGAGGCCCTCGATGCTGTCGTCGAGAACGATGGCCCGCGTCGTGCCCATGACCTGGTCGAGCGCGTGGTCGAGCGCGCGCGGCTTCGGGGCGCGGCGATCGAATACGTGGGCCCGACGCCCTACGTCAACACGATCAACCGCGACGACGAGCCGCCGCTGCCCGGTGATCCGGCGATGGAGCGGCGGGTCCGCTCGCTGATCCGCTGGAACGCGATCGCGACGATCCTGCGCGCGAACAAGGAGTCCTCGGAGCTGGGCGGGCATATCGCCAGCTACCAGTCGGCGGCGATGCTCTACGAGATCGGCTTCAACCACTTCTGGCACGCGCCGACCTCAAAGCACGGCGGCGACCTGGTCTACATCCAGGGCCACTCCTCGCCCGGCATCTACGCCCGCGCCTACCTCGAGGGCCGGATCACGGAGGAGCAGCTCGAGGGCTTCCGCCAGGAGGTGTCGCGCCCCGGCGGCCTGGCCTCCTACCCCCACCCGTGGCTGATGCCCGACTTCTGGCAGTTCCCGACGGTCTCGATGGGGCTCGGGCCGATCATGGCGATCTACCAGGCGCGGTTCATGCGCTACCTCGCCGACCGCGGCATCCGGGACACCGACGGACGCAAGGTCTGGGCTTTCCTGGGCGACGGCGAGTGCGACGAGCCCGAGTCGCTGGGCTCGATCGCGCTCGCCGGGCGCGAGCTCCTGTCGAACCTGGTGTTCGTCGTCAACTGCAACCTGCAACGGCTGGACGGGCCGGTGCGGGGCAACGGGAAGATCATCCAGGAGCTGGAGACGATCTTCCGCGGCGCCGGGTGGAACGTCCTCAAGGTGATCTGGGGCGACCGCTGGGATCCGCTCCTCGAGGCCGACCACGACGGCCTGCTGGTTAAGCGGATGGAGGAGGCCGTCGACGGCGAGTACCAGGTCTACAAGGCGCGCGACGGAGCGTTCGTCCGCGAGCACTTCTTCGGGAAGTACCCGGAGCTCGCGCAGCGCGTCGAACACATGAGTGACGAGGAGATCTGGGACCTGAACCGCGGCGGCCACGACGCGAAGAAGGTCTACGCCGCCTACGCCGCGGCGCAGGCCGCCGAGCGCCGGCCGACCGTGATCCTGGCCAAGACCATCAAGGGCTACGGCATGGGCGAGGCGGGCGAGGGCCAGAACATCACCCACCAGCAGAAGAAGATGAACGAGGAGGCACTCCGAATCTTCCGCGACCGCTTCGAGCTGGAGATCGGAGACGAAGAGGTCGACAGCCTCTCCTTCCACCGCCCGCCCGAGGACTCGCCCGAGATGGTCTACATGCGCGAGCGCCGCGAGGCCCTGGGTGGGGCGCTCCCGGCCCGCCGGCGCCGGGTAGACGAGCCGCTCGAGGTCCCTCCGCTCGAGATCTTCTCGTCGCAGCTCGAGGGCACGGGCGAGCGGGAGATCTCGACGACGATGTCGTTCGTCCGGATCCTCGCCGCGCTGCTACGGGCGGATGACCTGGGGCCTCGGGTCGTGCCGATCGTCCCCGATGAGTCGCGGACGTTCGGCATGGAGGGCATGTTCCGCCAGCTCGGGATCTACTCCAGCGTCGGCCAGCTGTACGAGCCGGAGGACGCCGGCAGCCTGATGTTCTACCGCGAGGATCGCCAGGGACAGGTGCTTCAGGAGGGCATCAACGAGGCGGGCGCGTTCTCGTCGTGGATCGCGGCGGCGACGTCCTACTCCAACCACGACGTCCAGATGGTCCCCTTCTACGTCTTCTACTCGATGTTCGGGTTCCAGCGGATCGGCGACCTGGCCTGGGCGGCCGGGGACTCCCGCGCCCGCGGGTTCCTGGTGGGCGGTACGGCCGGCCGGACGACGCTGAACGGCGAGGGCCTCCAGCACGAGGACGGGCACAGCCACCTGCTCGCCTCGACCATCCCCAACTGCGTCTCCTATGACCCGGCCTACGGGTGCGAGCTCGCGGTCATCGTCCACGAGGGCCTGCGGCGGATGATCGGCGAGCAGGAGGACGTCTTCTACTACCTGACCGTGATGAACGAGAACTATCCGCACCCGGCGCTCCCCGAAGGGGCCGAGGAGGGCATCCTGCGCGGGATGCACCGCATCCGCGAGAGCAAGGGCGCCGTGCGCCTGCTGGGATCGGGAACGATCCTGCGCGAGGTCGAGGCGGCCGCGGACCTGCTGGAGACGGACTACGGCGTCGCGGCCGACGTGTGGAGCGTGACCAGCTGGACCGAGTTGCGCCGCGACGGCCTGCGCCACGACCGCGACGCGCGCCTGCGCCCGGACTCCGAGCCCGAGGCGCCGTGGGTGACGCGCTGCCTTTCCGGGAACGATGCTCCCGTGATCGCGGCAACCGACTACATGAAGGCCCTCCCCGACGGCGTCCGTGGCTGGGTCCCGACGCGGTTCGACGTGCTGGGCACGGATGGCTTCGGCCGCAGCGACTACCGGCGCCACCTACGGGGCTTCTTCGAGGTCGACCGCCACCACATCGCTGTCGCCGCCCTGCGCGCGCTGGCGGCCGAGGGCGAGGTCAAGGCCTCGGTCGCCGCGGACGCCATCGAGCGCTACGACATCGACGTCGACGCTCCGGACCCGGCGGTGTCGTGATGGCCGAGCCGCGCGAGATCAAGGTCCCCGACATCGGCGACTTCGAGGAGGTCCCGGTGATCGAGATCCTCGTCAAGCCGGGCGACGAGGTCGGCGCCGACTCGCCCTTGGTGACGCTGGAGTCCGACAAGGCCACGATGGATGTGCCGTCGCCGTATGACGGGAAGATCGTCGAGCTGAAGGTGAAGGAGGGCGACAAGGTCTCCGAGGGGACCTTGATAGCGACGATCGAGCCGACTGAGGGTGGGGCTGTGTCGTCCCAGGAGGCGCCTGTCGAAGCGGCGATTGCGGCTGAGGAGCAGGAGACGGACGGGACGGAGAGCGAGGAGCCCGACGCGGGTGAGGGGGCGGATACTGCCCCCGACTCAGCGTCGGGCGGCGAGGACGACACGGACTCCGAGGATGGTGCGGCGCCGGACCAGGCTTCGCTGGGGGCAGCATCCGCCCCCTCTGATGGCTCCGATTCCTCGCTCTATGCCAGCCCTGGGGTTCGGCGGTTGGCGCGGGAATTGGACGTTGATGTCTCGGGGGTGAAGGGCTCGGGTCGGAAGGGGCGGATCACTCGCGAGGACGTGAAGGCCGCGCTCACCGGGGCCGGTGGCGGCGGCGCGGGCGCGGGCATCCCGGGCCTCGAGGTCGCGCCCTGGCCGCAGATCGACTTCGCCAAGTACGGCGAGATCGAGCGGGTGCCTCTGTCGCGGATCAAGCGGATCAGCGGCCCGAACCTCGCCCGCAACTGGGTGATGATCCCCCACGTCACCCATCACGACGAGGCCGACATCACCGACCTCGAGGCGTTCCGCAAGCAGGTGAACTCCGAGCAGGACGTGAAGGTGACGATGGTCGCGCTGCTCATCAAGGCGTGCGTCGGCGCCCTGCGCCAGTTCCCCGAGTTCAACTCCTCGCTGGACGGCGATGAGCTGGTGATCAAGCGCTACTACCACGTCGGCTTCGCGGCTGACACGCCCCAGGGCCTGCTGGTCCCGGTGATCCGCGAGGCCGACCGCAAGGGCCTCCTGGAGATCGCCGCCGAGCTTCGCGACCTGTCCGCCAAGGCCCGCGAGGGCAAGCTGTCGGCGGAGGAGATGCGCGGGAGCACGTTCACGATCTCGTCGCTGGGTGGGATCGGCGGGACCGGCTTCACCCCGATCGTCAACGCGCCCGAGGTAGCGATCCTGGGCGTCACCCGGGCGGCAATGCGCCCCGTCTGGAACGGCTCGGACTTCGAGCCGCGCTTGATCGTGCCCCTGTCGCTCTCCTACGACCACCGCGTGATCGACGGCGCCGCCGCCGCCCGCTTCACCGCCCACCTGGCGAGCGAGCTCTCGGACCTGCGGCGCGTCCTCCTCTGATGCAGGTCAAGGTCCCCGACATCGGCGACTTCGAGGAAGTCCCGGTGATCGAGATCCTGGTCTCGGAGGGGGACTCGGTCGCAAAGGAAGCGCCGCTCGTCACGCTCGAGTCCGAGAAGGCGACGATGGACGTGCCCTCGCCGGAGGCGGGAACCGTCACGAAGATCCTGGTCGAGGTCAACGACGCGGTCTCGGAGGGCACGCCGATCGTCGAGCTCGAACCGAGCGACCCTGAGGAGGGATCGGACGCTGCCCCCGACTCAGCGTCGGGCGACGGAGGCGATGAGGGCTCCGAGGACGGCCCGGCGCCCGACAAGGCTTCGCTGGGAGCAGCATCCGACCCCTCCCCGGCGCCGGCGGAGCTGCCGGACGCGGATAAGAAGACGCAGGTGCTGGTGGTGGGCTCGGGTCCCGGCGGGTACACCGCCGCGTTCCGCGCCGCCGACCTGGGGCTCGAGGTGACCCTGGTCGAGCGCTACGAGTCCCTGGGCGGGGTCTGCCTGAATGTGGGATGCATCCCGTCGAAGGCGCTCCTGCACGCGGCTCGGGTGGTGGCCGAGACCGAGGAGGCGACCGAGTTCGGAATGAAGTTCGCCCAGCCCGACATCGACCTCGACCGCCTTCGTGACTGGAAGGGCGAGGTCGTCGGCAAGCTGACCGGAGGGCTCGAAGGGCTCGCGAAGCGCCGCAAGGTGGACGTCGTGACGGGCGAGGCGAAGTTCACCTCCGAGCACACGGTCGAGGTGGACGGCACGTCGATCGCGTTCGAGCACTGCATCCTGGCGCCCGGGTCGCGCGCCGCGATGCTGCCGGACCTCCCCGACGACGAGCGGATCGTGGACTCGACCGGTGCGCTGGAGCTCCCTGGCATCCCCGACCGGCTCTTGGTGGTGGGCGGCGGGATCATCGGGCTCGAGATGGCCACCGTCTACGAGGCGCTGGGCAGCGCGGTGGACGTCGTCGAGCTGACCGACCAGCTGATCCCCGGCTGCGACCCCGACCTGGTGAAGCCGCTGCAGGAGCGCATCGCCGGGCGTTACGAGTCGATCCTGCTCTCCACCGGCGTCGCCGCCGTGAAAGCCTCCGACGACGGGCTGGAGGTGGCGTTCGACGGCGAGGACGCTCCCAAGCCGCGTACCTACGACCTGGTGCTGGTGGCGGTCGGCCGCCAGGCCAACGGCGACCGGCTGGCGCTCGACGCCGCCGGCGTCGAGGTCGACGAGCGAGGGCAGGTCCACGTGGACGAGCAGCGCCGCACGAACGTGCCGCACATCCTGGCGATCGGCGACCTGACCGGGGAGCCGATGCTCGCACACAAGGCAAGCCACGAAGGTGTGGTCGCGGCCGAGGTGATCGCCGGCAAGAACGTCGCGTTCGACCCGCGGGCGATCCCCTCGGTCGCGTACACGGACCCGGAGGTCGCCTGGGCGGGGCTGACCGAGTCCGATGCGGTCAAGTCGGGCACCGACTACGAGAAGGCGGTCTTCCCCTGGCAGGCCTCGGCCCGGGCGCTCTCGATGGGCCGACCCGAGGGCCTGACCAAGCTCCTGATCGACCCCGAGAGCCGGAGGGTCCTGGGGGCGGGCATCGTGGGGCTGAACGCCGGCGAGCTGATCGCCGAGGCGGTGCTGGCGATCGAGATGGGCGCGGACGCCGAGGATCTGGGACTGACGATCCACGCCCACCCGACGCTGTCCGAGACCGTGATGTTCTCGGCCGAGATGGCGGAGGGGACGATCACCGACCTCTACGCGCCCAAGCGCAAGCGTGGCTGACGCCACGCCCGGAACGGCCTCCGGCGCCAAGGGAGCAACCGAGGTCGTCGAGCCCACGGCGGCCCAGCAGGCGCAGGCGCGGCGTGTCGCCGAGTCGAAGGCAACGGTTCCCCACACGTACCTCGAGGTCGAGGCCGGTGTGTCGGCGTCCACCGGGGCGATCGTCCGCGCCGGCGCCCTGGCACTGAAGGAGTTCCCGCTGCTGAACGGCGCCTACCGCGACGCCCGCTTCGAGCTCTACTCCCGGGTCAACGTGGGCGTGGCCGTCGCCGCGGGGGGATCGGTCGCCTACCCGACGGTCCACGACGCAGATGAGAAGGACGTCGCGGCGATCGACGCCGAGATCGAGGCCCTCGCCGAGCGCGTCGCCGGTGGCTCGATCACCTCGCCCGAGCTGGCCGGCGCCACCTTCTCGATCGCGGACCTGAGCCCGATCGGGATCGCCAGGGCAAGCGGGGCGGTGATCCGGGGGCAGGCCGCCCACCTGACGGTTGGTGCGCCGGGCCCGGAGCTCCGCTCGCTCTCGCTCGCGTGCGACGCCAGGATCCTGCAGGGAGCCGAGGCCGCCGGCTTCCTCGCCCGGGTGAAGGCCCTCCTCGAAGAGCCCTCAGTGGACGGATTGGCGGGACCTGAAGCTTGAAACGTCGTCAGTCGGGAATACACTTCCTGTAGCGATTCGCACCAGGCAGCGAATCCAGACATAGGGCGCCGAGGTGGAACCCTCGGTTCCCATCGTCCGTAGGCGTCGCGGAGGAGATCCCGAAGCGGCGACAAACCGGCCGGCCCGCAGGAGATCCCGAAGGGCGGCCACACACGAAGGACGGAGAGAATGAAGCGAAGCGATGGCGCTGTCGCAAGCGAGGGCGTGGGCGAGCACGTCAACGGCGCGCTGCACGAGCTGGCGACCGGAAACGGATCGCCCGCCAGCCACCTCCAGCGGGAGGACCGCGCGAACCTGCTGCGGTTCATGGCGATGATGCGGGCCGCCGAGGAGCGCGGCCTGACGCTCTACAGGCAGGGCAAGGTGCCCGGGTCGTTCTACGACGGCTGCGGCCAGGAGGCGATCTCGGTCGGCGCGGCCTACACGCTGGCCCCGGAGGACCGGATGTGCATCCTGCACCGCGACCTGGGAGCGCACTTCGTCAGGGGCCTGACGCCCGACCGCTACCTGGCCAACTACATGGGCCGGTCCGGCGGTGTCACCGGCGGCAAGGACGGCAACATGCACTTCGGCGACCCCGAGCTGGGCTGCGTCGGGATGGTGTCGATGCTCCCCGACATGGCCCTGGTGGCCACGGGGATGGCGATGGCTTTCAAGACGCGCGGCGAGTCGCGCGTCGCCATGACGTTCTTCGGCGAGGGGTCGACGGCCAACGGGCAATGGCACGAGGCGATGAACCTCGCGGGCGTCCAGCGCCTGCCGGTGGTGTTCGTGCTCGAGAACAACCGGTTCGCCTACTCGACGCCCAACGAATTGGAGTTCGCGGCCGACCCCGTGCAGCGCGCGAGGACCTACGGGTTCCCCGGCGTGAACGTGGACGGCAACGACGTCGAGGAAGTCTTCGACGCCGCCCGCACGGCGGTCGAGCGCGCCCGCGAGGGCGGCGGGCCGACGCTGATCGAGGCCCAGACGATGCGCATGCACGGGCACGGCGCCCACGACGACATGAGCTACGTGCCGCCCGAGATGTTCGAGGAGTGGTCCGCGCGCGACCCGATCGAGCGCTACGCCGAGCGGCTCGTCGCAGACCACGGCTTCTCGGCGGGCGAGGTCGACTCGATCCGCGCGGAGGTGAAGTCGATCGTCGACGACAGCGCCAAGCAGGCGCTCGACTCGCCGATGCCGGACCCGTCGACGGCCACCGAAGGGGTCTTCGCGGACAACTGGGAGCCGCTCGGCGACGGCAGGGCGCCGTGGTCGCGCTGGGCGGCGGGAGAGCGGAGGGCGGCATGACGACGCTTGCAACCGCCGAGGTCGGAACCCGTGAGATGACCTACCTCGAGGCCATCTCCGACGGGCTGCGTGAGGAGATGCGCCGCGACGACACGGTGATCTGCTTCGGCCAGGACATCGGTGCGTTCGGCGGGGCCTTCAAGGTCACCGACGGGTTCATCGAGGAGTTCGGGGGCGCCCGCGTGATCGACGCCCCGCTTGCCGAGAACGCGATCATCGGCGCCGCCGTCGGCGCCGCGGCCGAGGGACTGAAGCCGGTCTGCGAGATGCAGTTCGCCGACTTCATCTCCTGCGGCTTCGACCAACTTGTGAACGTCGCCGCAAAGTTGCACTACCGCCAGGGCGTCGCCGTGCCGATGGTCGTCCGGCTGCCCTCGGGCGGCGGCTTCTCCGGCGGGCCGTTCCACTCGCAGAACCCCGAGGCCTGGTTCCTCCAGGCACCGGGCCTGAAGGTGGTCGCGCCGGCGTTCGCCGACGACGCAAAGGGCCTGCTGGCCGCTGCCATCCGTGATCCGAACCCCGTGTGCTTCCTCGAGCACAAGGGGCTCTACCGCAACGTCAAGGGCGTGGTCCCGGAGGGCGAGCATCTCGTCGAGCTGGGCAAGGCACGCGCCGTTCGCGAGGGCGACGAGCTGACCGTGATCGCCTACGGGTCGAGCGTGCACCTGGCGGTCGACGCCGCCGAGGAGCTGGGCGAGGACGTCGAGGTCCTCGACCTTCGCTCGCTCTGCCCCCTCGACACCGATGCGGTCCTCGCGAGCGCCCGGCGCACCGGCAAGGTCCTGGTCGCGCACGAGGCGACGCGCTCGTGCGGGGTGGGAGCGGAAGTCGCCGCCCTGATCACCGAGCACGCGTTCGAAGACCTCGACGCGCCGGTGCGGAGGCTGACCGCCCCGGACGTGCCGATCCCGTTCTCGCCACCGCTCGAGCAGGCCGTGCTGCCGCAGCTCGACGACATGAAGGAGGCCATTCGTGAGCTCCTCGCCTACTGAAACCCTGACCCAGGTCCACATGCCCCAGATGGGGATCTCGGTGTCCGAGGGGACGATCCTGGAATGGCGCAAGCAGGTCGGGGACGCCGTCGAGGCCGACGAGACGATCGCGGATGTGACCACCGACAAGGTGGATGTGGAGATCCCGTGTCCGGCCTCCGGCGTCATCGCGAGCCTGCTCGTCGAGGCAGGGGAGACGGTGGCGGTTGGGACTCCGATCGCCGAGATCCGAGACGGATCGGCCGCGGGTCCTGTCGCCGGGGAGGACGCCTCCCCGGACTCTCGACCCGGAAGTTCGGCTTCCGGGGAGACCTCCTCCCCCGCCTCACCCGCGGGTGAGAAGGATCGGTCCTCGTTCTATTCACCAGTCGTTCGGCGCATTGCGAGTGAGCACGACGTCGACCTCGAGCAGGTAAAGGGGACGGGCATCGGTGGCCGGGTCCGGAAGCGAGATCTGGTTGCCTTCATCGGGAGCAGTGAGGCCGACGCTGGGAAGCCCGCGGAGCGGCCGCTTCACATCGAGTCGCCCTACGTGCCGGACGAGCCGGATGAGCCCGTCGCTACGAACGGCGCCGAGCCCGCTCCGGCCGTTGCGTCCGACGGCGGGCGGCGTGAGCCGATGTCGGCCATGCGCCAGGCCATCGCTCGCCACATGGTCGACAGCCGCCACACCGCGGCGCACTGCACGACGATCGTCGAGGTCGACATGCACCGCGTCGCGAGCCGGCGCTCCGAGCTGAAGGAGGCGATGAGCCGGCGGGGAGTGCCGCTGACCTACCTGGCGTTCGTGGCCCAGGCGACGGTGGAGGCGCTGGGTGAGTACCCGGTGCTGAACGCCTCCGTCGACGGGTCCGACCTGATCCACCACGACGACGTCAACCTCGGAATCGCCGTGGCGCTGGATGAGGGCCTGATCGTGCCGGTGATCCCGAAGGCCCAGCGGTTGAGCCTGGAGGGGATGGCCGCGGCCATCGCCGACGTCGCCGAGCGTGCCCGCTCGGGCAAGCTCGAGCCCGATGACGTCCACGGCGGCACTTTCACGATCACGAACCCGGGCCAGTTCGGCGCGGTGCTGGCGACGCCCATCATCAACCAGCCCCAGGTGGCGATCCTCGACCTCGAGGCGATCGTCAAGCGGCCGGTCGTCGTCGAAGATGACGCGATCGCCGTCAGGCCGATGACCTACCTGCCCATGTCCTGGGACCACCGTGCCCTCGACGGGGCGATGGCCGCGAGGTTCCTGGGCCGGGTCAAGGAGCGGCTCGAGGGATGGGAGGCCGGCTGATGGCTGTCGCGGTCAAGCTCGACCAATCGCACCCGACCCACGAGGAGGTCGCCGCGATCCGGGGCGCCCGCAGCGGCGTGCCGATGGTGGTCGCGATCCACTCGACCGCCTTGGGGCCCGCCCTTGGCGGGCTGCGGATCTGGTCGTATCCCGACCCTCGCGACGCCGAGCGCGACGCGCTGCGCCTGTCGGAGGGAATGACGATGAAGGCGGCCGCGGCGGGGCTCGACCTCGGCGGCGGCAAGGGTGTTATCTGCGCCCCCGACCGCGGTCTCGCCGGCGAGCTGCGGCGGGCCGCGCTGCTGGACTTCGGCGACCTCGTCGAGTCGCTTGGGGGCAGCTACATCACCGCGGAGGACGTCGGCGTGACGCCGACAGACATCTCCGTCGTGGCCGAGCGGACGGCCCACGTCACCGGGCTGCCGTCGGACGGCGGCGGCTCGGGCGACCCCAGTCCCGTGACCGCCGTGGGAGTGGAGGCCGCGATCCTGGCCTGCGCCCGCCACCGCTGGGGCACCGCGGACCTGCACGGCCGTCGCGTCGCGATCCTGGGCATGGGCCACGTGGGAGGGCGCCTTGCCCGGCGGCTCCACGATCGTGGCTGTGAGCTGATCGCCGCCGACGTAGACGTCGCCAAGCGGCCCGCGGCCGAGGTGCTCGGCGCCCGTTGGGTGGAGCCTGCGGTGGCGATGCGAGCGGGATGCGACGTGCTCGCGCCCTGCGCGCTGGGCGGCGCGATCAGCGCCGAGGCCGTGCCGAAGCTGCGCTGCGAGGTCGTGTGCGGGGCGGCGAACAACCAGCTCACCAGACCGCAGCTCGCCGAGTCCCTCGCCGAGCGCGGCGTCCTGTACGCGCCCGACTTCATCGCGAATGCGGGCGGGTTGATCAACGTCTACGGCGAGCTTCACGACTACGGCATCGGGCATGCCGTCGACCTGGCGCGACGCATCGAGGCGACCATGACGGCCGTGCTCGACGAGGCCGAGCGGCGCGGCGTCACCCCGCTGGCCGCCGCCGGCGAGCTGGCCGAGCGGCGCCTGGCGGCCGCCCTGCCAAACTGAGGGCATGACCGACGAGGTCTGGGTCGTTCGCACGGGACAGGTGCCCTACGCCTACGCGCGCGAAGCGCAGAAGGCGCTGGAGACCGCACGCTACGCCGATGAGGTCCCCGACCTCCTGCTCCTCCTCGAGCATCCCCCCGTCTACACCAAGGGACGCCGGACGACCGCCGACGAGCTCCCGATGGGCGAGAGCTGGTACCGGATGCAGGGGATCGACGTGACCAAGACGGACCGCGGCGGGCGCGTGACCTACCACGGCCCCGGCCAGCTCGTCGGCTACCCGATCGTGTCCCTGAAGCCCTACGGCGACGACGTCCACGAGTACGTGCGGCGGATGGAGCGGGTGATGATCGAGTCGCTGGCAGAGCACGACGTCGAGGCGGGCTGCATCGAAGGGCTGACCGGCGTCTGGACCGTCGGGCCCCCGCCCGGCGACCCCGAGGCGTTCGCGGCGGGCATCGAACCGGCGAAGAAGGTGGGCTCGATCGGCGTCCACGTCAACCGCGCGATCACGACCCATGGCTTCGCGATCAACGTCAACAACGACCTGCAGCCGTTCGAGTGGGTGGTGCCGTGCGGGATCGAGGCCTGCCGGATGACCTCGGTCGCGTCGGAGCTTGGCGCCGAGCAGGACCTCCAGGCGTTCGGCTCGACCGTCGCGGATCGCTTCGCGGGCGTCTACGACAGACGGCCGGTGGAGGTTGCCTCGGCACGGTTGGCCGAGCTGGTTGACGGCGTCGGGGCGCTGGTCGGCGACGTGCCGGCGGTACGGTAGGCGCGATGGCACAGACGGCAGAGCGCATCCACGTGACCCGCTCCCGCGCCAACCCGGGCGGGGCGACGATCGCGGACGGTCGCCCGTTTCGCGAGCGCAAGCCGCCGTGGCTGAAGGTGCCCGCGCCGGGTGGGCCCACCTACCGCAGGCTGAAGCAGACGATCGAGGCGGACAACCTCCACACCGTCTGCGAGGAGGCGAACTGCCCCAACGTCGGCGAGTGCTGGGAGCGTGGCACCGCGACCTTCATGATCCTCGGCGACGTCTGCACCCGCCGCTGTGGCTTCTGCAACGTCCAGACCGGCAAGCCCACCTGGAACGACCCGCTGGAGCCGATGCGGGTGGCCAACCAGGTGAAGAAGATGGGCCTGACCCATGCGGTCGTGACCTCGGTCGACCGCGACGACCTTCCCGACTACGGCGCCTCGGCGTTCGTCGGCGTCATCCGCTCGATCCGGCTGCAGGCTCCCGGGTGCAAGGTCGAGGTGCTGACGCCCGACTTCCGGGGGCAGGAGATGCCCCTCGCTCGCGTGATCGCCGAGCGGCCCGACGTCTTCAACCACAACGTCGAAACGGTGCCGCGGCTTTATCCCCAGGCCCGGCGCGGCTCGGACTTCATGCGCTCGGCCCGGGTGTTGCGCGTAGCGAAGGAGATGGGCGGCGACGAGGTCGTAACCAAGTCGGGCCTGATGGTCGGCCTGGGCGAGGACTTCGACGAGATGGTCGAGGCGTTCGAGATCCTGCGCGAGCACCGGGTGGAGATCCTCACGGTCGGGCAGTACCTGCGGCCCACCGAGAACCACCTGCCGGTCGTCCGCTACTGGCACCCGGACGAGTTCGAGGCGCTGCGCAAGGCAGCGCTCGCGATGGGTTTCGCGTCGGTCGCGGCGGGCCCGCTTGTCCGCAGCTCCTACCACGCCGACGAGTCGGCGCGGGAAGCGGCCGAGAGCCGCGCCGCCGCCTGACCCTCCCGTGACGCCGCGCACAGCCGCTCGCCTGCCAAGGCGTTAGGATCGCGCCGCTGTCTTGCCGGGGGGCGGGTGACTGTTTCTCGACCTCTGTCCCGGCGTCGCTATCGACAGAGGGAATGCGAAACGTGAACCAGAGGAGGCAGAGATGAGCACGACCAGCACGCGCCGCCGCAGGGTGGCCGCCATCGCAGCGTCGGTGTCGATCGCGCTGGCCGGCGCAGCGTGGGCCGGCTGCGGCGACGACGAGGACGATGTCTCGGACGCCGTCAACGAGGCGGTCGACGACGCCCAGGATCAGGCCGACGAGATCCAAGACGACGTGAACGAGGAGCTCGAGGAGAACGGCGTCGACCCCGACGACGTCGAGCAGGAGGCTCAGGAGGCTCAGGACAAGGCCGAGGACGCAATCGACGAGGCCCAGGAAGAGGCCGATCAGGCGCTGGACGACGCGGGCTACTAGGCCGCGAGTCCCTCAAGTCGTTTCGGGAGCGCCCGGCGAGAGCCGGGCGCTCTGTCTTTAGGCTCCCCGTTCCTTGATCCCGCTCAAGGACAACATCCCAACGCTGCGGTTCCCGCTCGTGACCCTGCTCTTGATCGTCGCCAACGTGGCGGTGTTCGGCTGGCAGCTGACGTTCTCGAACGACCGCGCCGACTCGAGCTCGCAGCTGCGCGAGCTGGGCCTGACCGAGCGAGACCTGAACTCGATCGAGTACGGCGCGATCCCGTTCCGGATCCTGCACGGCGGCGGCGAATGCGCAGTCGGCGCCGTCCCGCGGGCGGGAGGGCGCCCGCAGGCGGACGTCGTCTGCGAGGGAACGTCGAGGTACCGCGAAGCGCAGGATCTGGAGGATCAGGGGGTGGCGCCACTGGTGCCCATCGCCACCGCGGCATGGTGGCTGACGATCCTCGCCTCCATGTTCATGCACGGCGGGATCTTCCACATCGTGGGGAACATGCTCTTCCTGTGGGTCTTCGGAAACAACATCGAGGACTCGATGGGCCGCCTCCGGTTCCTGGCGTTCTACCTCGCGGCCGGTACCGTGGCGGTGTTCGCGGAGGCCTTACTCGAGACCAGCTCGACGATCCCCACGATCGGAGCGAGCGGAGCGGTCTCGGGCGTGCTCGGGGGATACATACTGCTGCACCCGCGCGCGCGAGTCCTCACGATGGTGATCATCATCTTCTTCTTCACGTTCATCGAGATCCCCGCCCTGATCATGCTGGGCATCTGGTTCGCGCTGCAGGCGCTGCCGTTCTTCGGCGAGCTCGCCACGCCCGACGTGGGCGGCGCCGACGGCGGGATCGCCTACCTGGCTCACATCGGCGGCTTCCTCTTCGGCCTGGCGACGATCAAGCTCTGGGTCAACCGCTACCAGGGGCCAAAGGGGGCGCCCCCGGCGCCCGAGCCGGCGGCCGCAGCGTGAACGAGGACGTTCGCACCGCGATCCTGGGCGCGGGCCTGGCCTTCTGCGCCCTCTTCGGCGCCGCATCCATCTTCGCGATCTTCGAGTCGGGACCCAGCACGCAGGGGATCATCCTCGGTGGGATCTCGCTGGCGATCGTCTGGATGATCATGCTCGGGCTCTGGGGCGCGATGAAGAACCCGCCGCGGCGCTGATCCTGGATAGCCTGCCTCGCTGGTGAGCGACTTCCTCGTCAAGCGGGACGACCTGCGCGAGACGCGCATCGCCGAGACGCCCTCGCCCGAGGCCGGCGACGGCGAGGCGCTGCTGAAGGTAAGGACGTTCGGGATGACGGCCAACAACATCACCTATGCGGTGATGGGCGACGTCATGTCGTACTGGGACTTCTTCCCTACCGCCGAAGAGGGCTGGGGCGTCCTGCCCACCTGGGGCTTCGCGGAGGTCGAGGCGAGCGAGGCCGCGGGCGTCGAGGAGGGCACGCGGATCTACGGGTACTTCCCGGCCGCCAGCCACCTGATGGTGACGCCGAAGGGCGCCGACGAACGCGGCTTCGTCGACGCCTCGCCCCACCGGGCCGAGCTGCCGTCCGCCTACCACCGCTACCTCGCGACCGGCGATGACCCGTTCTACGAGGAGGACACCGAGGAGCTGCAGATGCTGCTGCGGCCCCTGTTCTTCACGTCGTTTCTGATCGATGACCAGCTGGCCGACGAAGGGCTCGCCACCGGCGGGTCGGTGGTGATCGCGAGCGCCTCGTCGAAGACGGCGCTGGCGGCGGCGTTCATGCTCGCCCAGCGCGACGGCGTCGAGCTGATCGCGCTGACGTCCGCGCGCAACGTCGAGTTCGTTGACGGCCTCGGCATCTATGGCCGCACGGTGGCCTATGAGGACATGTCTTCACTCGAGCGCGGTCCGGCGACGTTCGTCGACATGGCGGGCGACGCCGAGGTGCGGGCCGCCGTGCATTCGCATTACGGCGACGATCTGCGTCACAGCATGGCCGTGGGGGTCACGCACTGGGAGGATTTCGAGGGCGGGGGCGACCTGCCGGGGCCGCCGCCGAAGTTCTTCTTCGCCCCGGTGCGGGTCACCAAGCGCTCGGCCGACTGGGGCGCAGCCGCGCTGGAGCAGCGGGTGGCCGAGGCATGGGGCCCGTTCTGCGAGTGGTCGTCAGGGTGGCTCGAGGCCGACCGCGGCGAGGGGTTCGAGGCCGTGCGGAGCGCGTACCTGGACGTGCTCGAGGGACGGGTCGACCCGAAGCGCGCACACGTGCTCTCGGTCTGACGGTCGATACGCGCCGACGCGAGTCGCCCCTTGCCACAGTCTCAGCACCGTTCCGTCTTGTTCGGTTACGCGGTCCGACTTACGGTGGCGTCAGCACCGGAAGTCGAGACATGGCGCCACTCAAGACAAAGGGAGACCTCGCCGAGCTGAAGGTCGCCTGCGACCTAGTCGAGCACGGCTACCGGGTCGCGATCCCGTTCGGGGAGGACTGCGATTTCGACCTCGTCTTCTGGGACGCGTGCCCTTGACGCCTTCATGGAGCCAGCCGGGCTCGAACCGGCGACCTCGTCCGTGCAAGGGACGCGCTCTCCCAACTGAGCTATGGCCCCAGGGCCTCGATTGTAGGTCGCCTACGGGCTGAACTTGCGCGTCTTCCTGGCGCCCTTGCAGTCTCCCTCCTCGAGCACAACGGCCGTCACCCGGTCGCCTCGCGGAGGACGCGCGCCGATGATCGTCACCCGGCCCGTGCTGTCGGTGCTGCCGGAGCCGATCACGACGCCCTTGTGCTTGATCTGGACCGTGCGCCCCTCGAAGCAATCGGTGTCGGTGGCCTCGATCCTGACCTTGTACTCGGCCGACCCCGGGCCCAGCTTCTTCGTCTTGAAGCTGACGACTTCGGTCTGGTAGATGCCGGCGACCGCGGCGCCGCCAAGCCCAATGGCGAGAACGCCGGTCAAGGCGATCAGCCGCAACATGCTGCGCGTCATCTCGAACCCCCTTCGAGATCGTCTGCTCAGATCGATCCTACGCCCGACCGGGCCTCGCGGCAACCCGCGGCCGTCAGTACACGGACGGCGCGCGAATCGTCGCCCCGCGGCGTTCACATCCCTATCCCCAGCGGGTAGAGGGCTTGTGAGAGGATTGACCGGCTCCACGGGGGCCAGCGAGCGGAGGAGATGGATGGCAAAGACTGAGACGGCGGTTGAGGAACAGCGCGGGGAACACGACCGGTCGCCGCAGACCGTCGAGGCCGAGCAGCACGACGCCGCCGCCAAGGGCGCGTCCAAGCCCGGGCAGCGCGCCGAGGTCTCGAACCTCGAGATCGTCCGCCATTACTTCGACAAGGCCGCCGACCACCTCCGGCTGCCCGACGACCTCCAGACGGTCTTCTGGACCCCCTACCGCGAGGTCACCGTGCAGATCCCGGTCAAGCTCTCCGACGGCAGGACCCACGTTTTCTCCGGCTACCGCATCCAGCACAACGGAGCCCGGGGGCCCTACAAGGGCGGAATCCGCTTCCACCCCGAGGTCGACGTCGACGAGGTGCGCGCGCTCGCCTCGCTGATGACCTGGAAGACCGCGGTGGCGAACATCCCGTTCGGCGGCGCCAAGGGCGGGGTCAACTGCCCGGCCAGCGACCTAGAGCAGCCCGAGCTCCAGAAGATCGCCCGCTCGTTCATGGACAAGATCGAGAAGGTCCTCGGGCCCACCCGCGACATTCCGGCGCCCGACATCAATACGAACGCGCAGACCATGGCCTGGTTCATGGACGAGTACGGCAAGCTCCACGGCCACACGCCCGCGATCTGCACCGGGAAGCCGATCGAGCTCGAGGGCTCCTACGGGCGCGAGGCCGCCACCGGGCGCGGCTGCGTCTACATGTTCCGCGAGGCGGCGCCTCACCTCGGCCTCAGCCCGGCCGACACCACCTTCGTCGTCCAGGGCTACGGCAACGTCGGCTCTTGGGCCGCCCGGATCATGCAGCAGCTCGGAGCGACGATGGTCGGCGTCTCAGACGTGAACGGGGCCGTTCGATCCGACGCCGGGATCGACGCCAACGCGCTCCACGACTTCCTCGTGGACGGCGGCAAGATCACCGACTTCGACGGCGTCGACGCGATCGAGCCCGACGAGCTGATCGAGGTCCCCTGCGACGTCTTCATCCCGGCGGCGCTCGGCGGCATGATCCACGAGGGCAACGCCGACCGGATGCAGACGAAGGTCATCGTGGAGGGCGCCAACAGTCCGACCACCCCCGCCGCCGACGAGATCCTGCGCGGCAAGGACGTCTTCATCATCCCCGACGTGATGGCAAACGCCGGCGGCGTGGTCGTCTCCTACTTCGAGTGGGTCCAGAACCTCCAGCACTTCCGCTGGGACGAGCGCGAGGTGAACGACAAGCTGGGGAACATCATGCGCCGCGCCTACCGCGAGGTCTCGGGGCGCGCGAAGGAAGAGAAGCTCGACCTGCGCGAGGCCGCCTACCTGGTCGGCATCGAGCGCGTCGTGCAGGCCGCCAAGACGCGCGGCTACGTCTAGCGCCCCCGCGCCCGCATGCGCCTCGTCACCTTTCGTGACCCCGCCGGGGCGCCCCGGGTAGGGCGCCTGGACGGCGAGGAGATCCACCTCCAGCGCGCAGCGACCATGGTCGACTGGCTGGCCGGCGAGGGGCGGCACGACTCGGGCGAGCACCTGCTCGCTGCGGAGGCGACGCTGCTCGCGCCCGTGCCCGACCCGCCCAGTGTCCGCGATTTCTTCGCCTTCGAGGGCCACGTGGCCACCGGCTGGCGCCTGCGTGGCGGCGAGGTGCCGCCCGCCTGGTATGAGGCCCCCACCTTCTACTTCTCGAACCCCGCCTCGATCCACGCGCCGGGCGAGCCGGTGCGCCGGCCGGCCTCCACCCAGATGCTCGACTTCGAGCTCGAGATCGCGGCGGTCGTCGGAGGCGACGGCGAGATCGCCGCGTTCACGCTGCTGAACGACTGGAGCGCCCGCGACGTCCAGCGGGCCGAGATGACCGTCGGCCTGGGGCCCGCCAAGGGCAAGGACTTCGCGATCTCCCTCGGCCCCTGGCTCGTCACGCCCGACGAGCTGCCCTACGAGGAGGGACGCCTGCGCCTCGAGGCGACCGCGGCGGTGAACGGCACCGAGCTCACGCGCACGGACGCCGCCGAGCAGCACTTCTCCTGGCCGGAGCTCCTCGCCCACGCCGCGCGCGACACGCGCCTTCGCCCGGGCGACATCCTCGGCTCGGGCACCCTCAACCGCGGCTGCCTGCTGGAGCTCGGCCCTATCGACGGCGAGCGCTGGCTCGAGCCCGGCGACACCGTCGCGATCGCCGCGAAGGGCCTGGGGACGCTCGAGAGCCCGATCGCCTAGTCACTCCACCGGGCGCTCGAACAGGGTCGAGAGCACCACCTGCGTCTGCGTCCTGAGGATGCCCGGGACGTCGCGCAGCCGCTCGAGCGCCTCCTCCAGGTGCTCGGTGTCGCGCGCGTAGAGGTGGAGGATCGCGCTGGCCTCCCCCGCGACCGTGTGCGCCGCGGCCACCTCAGGATGGCGCCCCGCGGCGGCGAGGATCTCGCTGCCGGTCATGCCGCCCTCGCAGAACAGCGAGACCACGGCGTGGGTGGACCACCCCAGCGCGGCATGATCGAGCACGGCCGAGTAGCCGCGGATCGCCCCGCGCCCCTCCAGGCGGTCGACCCGGCGCTTCACCGCCGGCGCCGAGAGCGAAACGCGCGAGCCGATGTCCTGGAACGACCGCCGCGCATTCTCGCGCAGCAACGCAACGATCTGCCGGTCGATCTCGTCCAGATCCACTAGGCACGCCACCTGCACGCAACGATTAGCGCTTGTGAACCCCGCATTGGTGGGTAATCATAAAGGTGAACCCGGATCGAGGAGAAATCTGTGCCGCCTGCAAGCGCCACCACCACCAAGCCGTTGCTCCCACATGAGGCCGACCCGATGCCGCTCAACGGCATCGACCACGTCGAGCTCTACGTGGGGAACGCCACCCAGGCCGCCTACTTCTACGCCAGCGCCTTCGGCTTTCGCCCGGTGGCCTTCGCCGGCCTCGAGACGGGCCTGCGCGACCGCGTCTCGCACGTCCTCGAGCAGGGCCGCATTCGCTTGGTGCTGACCGGAGCGCTGCGCTCGGACACCGACGTCGCCCGCCACCACGCCGTCCACGGCGACGGCGTCCGCACGATCGCCCTCTCGGTCCCCGACACCGACCGCGCCCACGCCGCGGCGGTCGAGCGCGGCGCCCGAAGCGTCGCCGAGCCCCACGACCTGACCGGGGACCACGGCTCGGTCCGCATCGCCAGCATCGCTGCGTACGGCGACACGTTGCACACCTTCATCGACCGCTCCGCCTACGAGGGCCCCTTCCTCCCCGGTTTCGAACGCACACCCGGCGCCGAGGTCGGCCCCGCGGACGACATGCTGCTGGGCATCGACCACATCGTCGGCAACGTCGAGCTGGGGCACATGCAGGAGTGGGTCACCTTCTACGAGCGCGTCTTCGGGATGGTCGAGATGATCCACTTCTCCGACGAGGCGATCTCGACCGAGTACTCGGCCCTGATGTCCAAGGTCGTCGCCTCCGGCAACGGGCGCATCAAGTTCCCGATCAACGAGCCGGCCGAGGGCCTTCGCAAGTCCCAGATCGACGAGTACCTGGACTTCTACGAGGGCCCGGGCGCGCAGCACATCGCGGTGGCCACCCGCGACATCGTCGCGACGGTCGCCGAACTGCGCCGCCGCGGCGTCGGCTTCCTGACGATTCCGGACACCTACTACGAGCAGGTGCCCGCGCGGGTCCCGGAGGTGGCGGACCAGCTCGGCGACCTGCGCAGCCAGGGCATCCTCGTCGACCACGACGACGAGGGATACCTGCTGCAGATCTTCACCAAGCCGGTCGGCGACCGCCCGACGGTCTTCTTCGAGATCATCGAGCGGCACGGGGCCACGGGCTTTGGCGCCGGTAACTTCAAGGCCCTGTTCGAGGCCATCGAACGCGAGCAGGATCGCAGGGGGAACCTCTGATGCGCTACGCCAGCCTCGGGAACCTTCCCGCCAAGCGCCACGTCCAGTTCCGCGAGAACGGGACCCTGCTGACCGAGGAGGTCATCGGGTTCGAGGGCTTCTCGGGCAACGAGTCGATCCTCTACCACCTGTGGTCCCCGTGTCGCGTCAAGGACGTCGGCGGCTTCCGCCCGATCGAGCGCGAGGAGTGGGTGCCGGAGACGCACGTCCATCGGCTGACCGACACCAACCCGGTGCCCGCCGGCGGCGACTGGCTTGACGGCCGCCGGCTCCTGCAGTGGAACTCCGACATCGAGGTCTCGGTGTGCAAGCCCACCGACGATCGCGAGGGCTTCTACCGCAACGGCGAGGGGGATGAGGTCCTCTTCATCCACCACGGGACCGGGACCGTCGAGACGGTCTTCGGAGACGTGCCGTACGGCCCGCACGACTACGTCGTGATCCCGCGCGGCACCACGTACCGCGTGGAGCCCGACGACGGCGACCAGGTCTGGCTGTGCTTCTTCACGCCTGGCGAGATCGAGACCCCGAACCGGTACCGCAACCGCTACGGCCAGCTGCTCGAGCACGCGCCGTTCTCGCAGCGCGACTTCCACCCGCCGCGCGAGCTCCGCACCCACCGCGACCGCGGCGAGCACCTGCTGACCGTCCGGGTCCGCGACGGCTATCAGGACTACGAGCTGGACTACCACCCGTTCGACGTCGTCGGCTGGGACGGGTACGTCTACCCGTACACGTTCAACACCGACGACTTCGAGCCGGTGACCGGCCGCATCCACATGCCGCCGCCGGTGCACCAGACCTTCCAGGGCCAGAACTTCGTGATCTGCTCGTTCTGCCCCCGGGAGCTCGACTACGACCCGCAGGCGATCGCCCTCCCCTACCACCACTCCAACGTGCAGTCGGAGGAGGCGATCTACTACGTCGACGGCCAGTTCGGGTCGCGCAAGGGCGTCGACATCGGGATGGTCACGCTGCATCCGAGCGGCCTCCCGCACGGGCCCCAGCCGGGGCTCGTGGAGGCGTCGCTCGGCGCACGGCGCACGGAGGAGCTGGCTGTGATGTGGGACACCTTCAAGCCGCTTCGGCTGACGGCGCTGGCGCAGGAGCTCGATCAGCCCGAGTACGCGCTCTCCTGGTATGAGCCCATCTCCGAGCCGGCCGCGACGACGACGGGCTGACGCGCCATGTTCGAGGAGGCACAGCTCTACTCACCCGTCACCACCGGCGACGACGGCGAGGTGACGGTCCACCTCGGCGACGACCACCCGGGTGTGAACGACACCCACTACCGCGAGCGGCGCAACCGGATCGCCGCCGCCGCCCTCGAGTGGCAGCCCGGCCAGCCGGTGCCGCACATCTCCTACACCGAGGCCGAGCACGACGTGTGGCGGACCGTCTGCCGCGAGCTCGCCCCTAAGCACGAGCGCTACGCCTGCGGGGCCTTCCGCGAGGCGCTGGTCGCATTGGACCTGCCGCGGGACCGCATCCCCCAGCTCGATGAGGTCACCGGGAACCTGAAGCCGCTGACCGGGTTCTCCTACGTGCCCGCGGCCGGGATCGTCCCGCTGGACGAGTTCTACGGCTCACTCGCCGACCTCACCTTTCACTCGACCCAGTACGTCCGCCACCACGCCGCCCCGCTCTACACGCCCGAGCCCGACCTGATCCACGAGGTGATCGGACACGGCCACCTGCTGGCCGACCCCCAATTCGCGGAGCTCAACCGCCTGGCGGGCGATGCCGCGCGGCGGGCCGAGACCCAGGAGGCGCTGCAGCTCGTAGCCGACGTCTTCTGGTTCACGATCGAGTTCGGCGTCGTCCAGGAGGAGGGCGAGCTGCGCGCCTACGGCGCGGGCATCCTCTCCTCCTACGGCGAGATCGAGGAGTTCCGCGGAATGGAGATCCGGCCGCTCGACTTCGCCCAGATGGCGAACCTCGAGTACGACATCACCAAGTACCAGCCGGTCCTGTTCGGCGCCGAGTCGATGACGCACCTGGTCGAAGCGGTGGGTGCCTTCTTCGCCGCCTGCGACGACGACATGCCGCAGCGGCTGGAGCGCGAGGGATTCCAGGCGAGGAGCGTCGCCTAGAAGTCGAAGTCCTTGGGTTCGCCCTGCTCGAACCAAAGCTCGTCGTCCTCGGGCCGGTCGCGCAGGAACTCAGGCGTCTCCTCGAGGACATCCTCGTCGTCCTCCGCAGGATCCTCGCCGGAATCCTCGACGAGCTCCTCCTCCTCGCCCGTCGCGGGCGCCTCGGGGGCGGCCGGCTCGGCGTCGTCGGCCAGGAGCTCCTCCATCGGGTGCTCCACGGTCTCGAGGCCTGCCACGGGGTGCTCGTCGGAGGCCGGCTCCAGTGGCAGCTCCTCCGAGGCGGGCTCGGGCTCCTCGGACGCGGGCTCGCGCGGCATCTCCTCGGACGTGGGCTCAGCGGGCATCTCCTCCGAGGCGGGCTCCTCGGCTGGCTCATCGGCGGGACCGAGGTCGTCCAGGTTCAGGTCCTGCTGAAGGTCCTGGTCGAAGAAGGCAGCCTCGCCCTCGGGCTCGGTCGCCTCGGGATCCGGAGCCGGCGCAGCGGGCTCGGCGGGAGCGGTCGCGGCGGGCTCGGGCGTCGGGCGCCTCCTCGCCGGCGGGCTCCTTCGCGGGTTCGCGATCGAGCAGCGCCGTCGCCTCCTCGCCGGTCGCAGGCGCTGCGGCCGACGGCGCTTCGCCGGTGGCGGGCTCGCTGGAACCCTCCACCTGCGGCTGCTCCTGCGACTCGGGGAAGTCGGGCTCGCCGGGACGCGTCGGAGGACCGAACGCCTCGTCTTCCAGGCGCTGGACCTCGTCGTCCTCGGCGCCGTGAAGGCGCTTCAGATCGAGGTGCTGTCGGATTGCGTCGTCGAGAATGCCCATGCTTCGAAACTCGCTCACAGAGTACCCACAGACCCCACTATTAAGGGGGTTTCGCGTGGTGGCGCAAGCTCGCTAACAGTGCGTTCTGGCGTACCTTCGCCGTGCCGGCGCCCGTCCCTTCCGGCCCCTGATCAGCGCTCCGGTGCCTGCTCGACGCGGTTCTTCCCGCTGCGCTTCGCGGCATAGAGCGCGGCGTCGGCGGCGGCGACCAGCGCCTGGACATCGCCGGCCGACTCGGGGATCGACGCCACCCCCAGGCTGGCCGTGATCTCCAGGGCGCCGTTGCCTTCGATGAAATCCACCGGCTCGGACTCGATTCGCTCGCGGATCCGCTCCGCGACCTCGGTCGCGCCCTCGGTTCCCGTCTCCGGCAGCGCGACCGCGAACTCCTCGCCCCCGTAGCGCGCCGGGAGGTCGATGCCGCGCGACTCGTCGCGGAGGATCGCGCCGATCCGCTTCAGCACCTCGTCGCCCTGGGGATGGCCGTAGGTGTCGTTCACCTTCTTGAAGTTGTCGACGTCGAGCATCAGCAGCGAGAGCGGGTGCGAGAAGCGCATGGCGCGAGCGGCCTCCTTGTTCGCGACGTCGCGGAACGCCCGGTTGTTCGCAAGCCCGGTGAGCTCGTCGGTCACGGCCTGCTCGCTGACCATCTCGTGCAGCGCCACGTTCTCGATCGAGGCCGAGGTCTGCCCGATCAGGTACTTGAACACGTCGCGCTCGCCGTCCGTGAAGGGATCGCCGCCGCGGGCGATCGTCATCACACCCAGGCTGTGTTCACGCTCGCCGATGCGATGGAGCGGCGAGGCGAGGGCACTGCATCCGACCTCGACCAGGTCGGTCAGCTCGTCGGAGCGGCTCGCGCGCGACTCCGCCGCCCGGGCCACGTCGGAGAGCTCATCGCTGGCGGTGCCCGATGAGATCTCGGCGGCTGGCGCCCCGGCCAGCGCGATCGTCCCGTAGTCGGCGCGGCACGCCGACACCGCGGTCTCGGTGATGATCTCCAGCAGGCTGTCGCGGTCCAGGCCGGACGCGAACGCCTCGCCGATCCTGCGCACCGACCGGTCGATCTCGACCTGCTGGCTTCGCAGCTGCTCCATCTGCTCGGCGAGGCGGTCGCTCATCTTGTTGAACTCGGTCGCGAGGCCGGCCATCTCGTCGCGCGGGCCGCCCGTGACCGGCACCTTCTGGCTGAAGTCGCCGCCGCCGATCCGCCTCGCCGCGTCCAGCATCGACTCGACCTGGCCCGAGAGCGTGCGCTGGATGGTGATCACGAAGGCGAGCGCGATCAGGAAGACGCCGACCAGGATCGCCACCACAGCGGGCGAGGAGGCGAGCACCCCGCCGTCCTCGACGGGGCCGAACATGGCGACCCGCTGGCCCTCGTTGTCGGGCAGCTCCGCGGTCAGGACCCTCTGCTCGCGCTGGCCCACCGCGACGTTGTCCCCGCCCTCGGCCGGGATATCGACGCTCCGGCCGCCCGATACGGTCACCGACCCCTCCCCCTCGACGTAGACGGCGGCCAACCGGCCGGTCAGGTCCTCGACCTCCTCCACATAGTCCTGCCGGCTCGTCACCGCGACCGTCAGGTCGGCCGCGACCTCGCCCGACTCCCCGGTGAGGTCGAGGTTGGCCCCCGCGAATGGATCGCCGTCGCCGACCGACGCAAGTTCCTCCCCGCCCGAGCGCAGCCGAAGGAGCTCGACCCCGTTCTCGCTCGCCAGCCGCTCGGCGGCGGCCTGCACGGCGGCCGGGTCGTCCGCCGCGAGCGCGGCGGCGAGCGCAGGGTCGGTGCCGATGGCCTCGGCCGCGGACTCGGCTCGCCGTGCGTCGTCCTCGTACAGCTCCGTCGCGGTCTCGAGGCCGGCGAAGAGGCGGGCGTCGGCCTTGCCGCTGGCGGCGTCATCGGCCGTGCCCGTGGCCAGCACGGCGATCACGATCATCGGCAGCGCGACGATCAGCAGCAGGAACACCGTGAGGCGACCTCGGAAGCTCACGCCTCGGCAGCTTAGATCGGCCACGCGCCGCCGCGCGCGAGGGCGACGGCCGTGCAAGCGCACGCGCGGATCGCGGCTATCCTTCCCGATGGTCGCCGGGCCCTCCGGCGGACCCCGAGGGGCTATAGCTCAGTTGGGAGAGCGCCTGGATCGCACCCAGGAGGTCGTCGGTTCGAGTCCGACTAGCTCCACTTTCGAGAAGCCCTGCAATTGCCGGGGTTCCTGCCGCCGATCGCTCCGCCGGCCACGGCCGAACCCTGCGCCCTGGTGCCCAATGGGCATGCAAACCGGTCGCGTTGTACAGGGATGAGGTGGCGATGCCGATTCGTCGGAGGCCTCCTCGGCTTGCATCGCCAACCGCCCGGTGGGAACCTGTGAGCACCGATGAGCGCGAGCGACCCCCAGACGACCGCGGCTGCGGGCGCGAAGACGACCGCTGCGCGGGAGAACGGATCGCCGCCAGGCTCGAGCTTCGACGTGACGTCGCCCGCGGATGGCTCCGTGGTCGCCTCGTTGCCCGACCAGAGCGCCGAGGTGCGCGCTGCCGTCGACCAGCTGCGGCGCAACCAGCCGGCCTGGGAAGCCCTCGGACCCAACGGCCGGGGCGAATGGGTCGGGCACCTGCGTGACTGGCTGTTCGACAACGACGAGCGGGTCGCCGAGTTGCTCCAGCAGGAGACGGGAAAGCCGTGGCAGGAGGCCACCCTCGAGATCCCCACGGCGATCGACTTGATCGAGTACTACCGAAAGCGCGCGGAGGAGTTCCTGGCCGACTCGCATCCGCGACCGCACGGCCTCCTCACCGCCAGCAAGAAGCTGACGATCGCCCATCGGCCGTACCCGGTCGTGGGCGTCATTTGCCCGTGGAACTTCCCCGTCCTGATCGCCCTGGTCGATGCCGTGCCCGCGCTCTTGGCCGGCGCGGCGGTCGCCATCAAGCCGTCTGAGCTCACCCCGCTTGCCACCCGCGAGATCGTTCGCGGCTGGCGAGAGGACCTAGGTGCTCCCGGAGTGCTCGAGTGCCTGACCGGCGAGGGGGCTACCGGCGCCGCGCTGGCGGACGAGGCCGACTACGTCCAGTTCACCGGCTCCACGCGCACCGGCAGGAAGATCGCCCAGCGCGCTGCCGAGCGGCTAATCCCGTACGGCCTCGAGCTCGGAGGGAAGGACGCGATGATCGTGCTCGCCGACGCCGAGCTCGAGCGGGCGGCGAACGGTGCGGTCTGGGGCGGCATGTTCAACACCGGCCAGGCATGCACCTCCGTTGAGCGCGTCTACGTCGAGGAGCCGGTGTACGACGAGTTCGTCGCGCTGGTAGCCGAGCGCGTCCGCGGCCTGCGCCCAGGCGCCAACGGCAAGGGCTCCGACGCCGACGTCGGGGCGCTCTCGAGCGAGGCCCAGCTCGCCATCGTCGAGCGGCACGTGTCCGAGGCGCTGGCGAAGGGGGCACGCGCACTCGTCGGCGGCAAGCGCGCGGACATCGAGGGAGGTTTCTTCGAGCCGACACTGCTCGTCGACGTCGATCAGTCGATGAGCTGCATGTCCGAGGAGTCGTTCGGCCCGACGCTGCCGGTGATGAGGGTGCGGGACGCGGATGAGGCAATCCGGCTCGCAAACGACTCGAGCTACGGGCTCTCGGCCACCGTCTGGACTCGGGACCGCACCCGCGCTGAGCGGATCGCGCGGCGGCTGGAGGTGGGCGCGGTGAACGTGAACGACATGTTCACGAACGTCGTCACGTTCCCCGTCCCTCAGGGCGGGTGGAAGGAGTCCGGCATCGGCGCGCGGTTCGGTGGCGCACACGGGATTCGCAAGTACTGCCGCCCGCAGGCGATCACCGCTACCCGGCTGACCCCCCGGTCGGAGCTTCTGTGGTACCCCTACACCACCCGTAAGCGCAAGCTTGCGCTGCGCCTCACCCGCTTGCTGCTTGCGCGTGACTGGGCCCGCCGCCTGGGTCGGCGCCGGCGCTAAGCGGCGAGTCGGCGGGGGCCAGGGCGCGCCGCGCTTCCAAGCCGCGCAGATCAACCTCACGAGATCCAAGTTTCGCCAGCGCCACGGTCGAAGCATTCTCCTGTCGCAGGACGACGGACCGAGCAGCCGCGGCTACCGCCTGCACGTGCGGAGCGGATCCGACTCGATCGGGACGCCTCCCTTCGCGTGAATGGAGGAGCCAAGCCGACGCAAGCGAGGATCGATTGATTGGGCACTAACCGCGTTCTGGTGCCCAAATCCAACGACATCGCATGCATCCACGGGCATCCGCGCCCAGCGACTCCGCGACCCCATCGACCGGATTCCGCTTGCTAGAGCCGAATGGGCGGGCTCCAGCCTCCTAACGCCACCCCGCATCGCACCCAGGAGGTCGCCGGTTCGAGCCCGGCTAGCTCCATCTCGAAAGTCCTGCTGTTACCGGCTTTCTGTCCCAGCCCCACCTCACATCCAGAAGTCGCATCCGCAGGCTGGTGCCCATTGACCACCGAGGCCCGGCTTTCAGAACATTGCGCTTTGCATGGGAAAGCGGTAGTCCGCACGGTCGGCTGCTCACCATGCCTGGGCGCGGCCGATCTATAGCCGGGCTCTCACTCGTCACCTCGGGCAAACCGAAGCGACCGGCTCCGCTTAGAATCGCCCGATCCACAGGCAGGGAATGAGAGATCAGCCCGTGCGTGAGCCAGCAGGATGGCGCCGCACCCCTAGGCGCCGCCGTACTCGTCGCGGCGCCAGTTCTCCACGATCTTCTCGAGGACCTCGAGCTGGGTGAGGCCGACCACGGTCACGTAGGCGTCCATCACGGCCTCGACCTTGCGACCGCCGGGCCACGTCTGGCCGGTCTCAAGCCGCGAGATCGTCGCGTGACTGACGCCGGCGCGTGCGGCGATCTGCACCTGAGTCAGGCCCGCCCCTTCCCGCGCGGCACGCAACACCGCTGCATAGTCGAGGAGTCGCTCGCTCACGAAAAACCAGTACTTATGCCCGATTTGCAGGGGCTGTAAAGACGCCCCGTACGATACCCAGACCAAGGGCAGGGTCCGGAGAGAGGGGCAGGGTCCGGAGAGCCAGTGCCGCTGACAAGGCGGCCGGGTAGGCGGGGGCGATACGCGTTCGCGAAGGTTGCCGACCGGGTTCCGTTGCTTCACCCAACCACGGAAGGAATTCGCGCATGACAGGGAAGTTCCTGAGAGGGGCCGGTCGGGCCGGGCTGGAGACCACCCTCCTGGATGCGCGGCACAGCGGGATCGCATTGGCCCGAGGTGGCCAGAGGCCGGGCGCGCTTCGCGGATTGACCTTGGCGGCGCTCGCCGCGCTCGCGCTGGCGGGGCTGATGGCGCTCGGACTCGCCCTGCGCGCCGCACCGGCCACCGCCGCGTTCCCGGGCGAAAACGGCTCGATCACTTTCACCAGCGGGCGCGACGGCAACAACGAGATCTATGTGATGGACGCCGACGGCCAGAACCAGACCAACCTCACCAACAATGCGGCGCGAGACGAGGAATCCGCCTTCTCCCCCGACGGCAACAGGATCGTCTTCACCAGCGCGCGCGACGGCAACACCGACGTCTACGTGATGGACGCCGATGGCCAGAATCAGGCCAGGCTCACCAACAACGCGGCGGTTGACGCCGACCCGGTCTTCTCGCCCGACGGCAACAGGATCGCCTTCAGCAGCTTCCGCGACGGCAACCAAGAGATCTACGTGATGGACGCCGACGGCCAGAACCAGACCAACCTCACCAACAATGCGGCGACCGACCGGGGGCCGGCCTTCTCCCCCGACGGCAACAGGATCGCCTTCACCAGCTTCCGCGGCGATAACGGCGACGTCTACGTGATGGACGCCGACGGCCAGAACCCGACGAGGGTCACCAACAACGCGGCGCAAGACGAGGGATCCGCCTTCTCCCCCGACGGCAATAGGATCGCTTTCACCAGCACCCGCGACGGCACCGGCCAGATCTACGTGATCGACGTCGACGGCCAGAACGAGACCAAGCTCAGCACCAACGGGGAGTTTGACGCCGACCCGGTCTTCTCGCCGGACGGGACCAAGATCGCCTTCATCGGCAGCCGCGGCGCCGACTTAGAGATCTTCGTGATGGACGCCGACGGCCAGAACGAGACCAACCTCACCAACAACGCGGCGTCGGACTTGTTGCCCGACTGGGGCCCCGCGACAGACGTCGCGCCAACGACCGCCGACCTGATCGACTCCGTCGAGGCGCTCGGACTGCCGAGCAAGGTCGAGGGGCCCCTGCTGGCGAAGCTCAAGGGCGCGGAGAAGAACATCGCCAGCGGTGACACCGCCGGGGCCTGCGACAAGCTCGCCTCGTTCATCAGCCAGGTCAAGGCCCAAAGGGGCAAGAAGATCCCTGCCGCCGTCGCCGCCGATCTGATCGCGGACGCCGAGGCGGTGCGCGGGTCGCTGGGCTGCGGCGCGGCATAGGATGCGTCGAGCGTCGAGCGTCGAGAACGTGATGATGATGAGGGGCGCCGCCGCCCTGGCCGCCACACTCGCTCTTCTCGCGGCCCTTGGCACGGCCGATAGCGCGTCCGCGACAGGGGAAACGCTCGATCCCGCCTTCAGCGGCGACGGTATCCAGACGACCGACTTCGGCGATCTCAGCTTCGACTACGGCGCTGATCACGGGCACGGGATTGCGATCCAGGATGACGGGAAGATCGTCGCGGTGGGGTCCACAGGCGACGGCGGGATCGGGGAGCGGAACCACTTCGCGGTCGCGCGATACAAGACCGACGGCACCCTCGACACCAACTTCAGCGGGGATGGTCGGGACACCATCGACTTCGCGGGCCGCTATGAGTACGCGTCCAGCGTCGCGATCGACAGCCAAGACCGCATCGTCGTCGCGGGCCAAGCCTACATCGGCACCCCCGGCCAGGCCACCAATCAGGTCGCCCTGGCCCGCTACGAGACGGACGGCGATCTCGACCAGACCTTCAGCGGCGACGGCCGCCAGACGGTCGGCCTCTACGACTTAGGGGGGCGGGGCATCGGCGTCGCGATCCAGGATGACGACAAGATCGTCGTCGCCGGGGCCGCATCGGTGGCCTCGTGCACAGGCGCCAACGACTGCGTCGACTTCGGGCTGGCCCGCCTCGAGACGGACGGTGATCTCGACTCCACCTTCAGCGGCAACGGTCGCGCGGTGACCGACTTCCCCGGAGCCGACAGTAACGAAGGGGCCGTTGACGTGGCGATCGACAGCCAGGACAGGATCGTCGCAGGCGGTCAGTACGGCTTCGAGTCGCCGTTGGAACAGGACGCCGCGTTTGCCCGCTTTGACAGCGATGGCGACCTGGACCTCGGCTTCAGCGACGACGGAATGTTCGTCGAGTCCGGAACGCCGGCGGTCAACGCGATCGCGATCGACGGGACCGACCAGGTCGTGGGAATCGGGACCGACTTCGGAGACTTCTCCGACGTAGACTTCGCGCTCGCCCGGGTCACCACTGGTGGGGCCCTCGACCCGAGCTTCGGCCAGGGTGGACGGCTGAGCATCGGTTTTCCGGGCTTCTCCTCGTGGGACGAGGGTTACGCAGTCGCACTTCAGGCGGATGGCAAGATCGTTGCCGCGGGTCAGACGGATGAGGACCAGGGCGGCGGGTTGGCGTTCGGTGTAGTTCGCCTCACATCGAGCGGACAAGTCGACAGCGCCAAGGTCAGCACCCCGTTCGACTCGGCGTTGGCCTACGACCTCGCGATCGACGGTGACGGCAAGATCGTGCTGGCGGGAACCTCACATCAGACCAACACCGTCTTCGCCGACAAGCCCGACTTCACCCTGGTTCGGTACAGCTCGCTGGGCTTGCCGGACACAACCCCGCCCGAGACAACCATCACATCGGCTCCGCAGGTAGAGACGAGAAGGCGGTCCGCATGGTTCGAATTCACGTCGGATGAGCCGCCCTCGACCTTCGAATGCCGCCTGGATGACGATCCGTTTGAGGCCTGCATCTCGCCCTGGAGGTCTAACCATCTGAAGCGTGGGAGGCACAAGGTCCGGGTGCGCGCGACCGACCAGTCCCTTAACACTGACCCGACTCCTGACAGTCACACTTGGAGAGTTAAACGGTAGGCGACCCGTTCAAGCCCTGCGCACGATCTCCACGCTCTCCTGCGACATCGCCTCGCCGCGTCCTCGCCATTGGGCACCAACCCTGTCCTGGTGCCCAAATCCAACGACATCCGCGTGCATCCACGGACATTCGCGGGCGAGCACACCGAGTCCCGTCAATTCGATTTCGCTTGTTAGAGCGGTGAACGCAGGCTGTCGCCTCTGACAGCCACCCCGCATCGCACCCAGGAGGTCGCCGGCTCGAGCCCGGCTAGCTCCACTTCGGATCCTTCCTCAGATTGACCAGATCCCGGGAACAAAAAGAGCCGGCCCGCTCGCGGCGGGCCGGCTCTCTCTACGGCGTCTCCCTAGGAGTCGCCCTCGCTCGACCTAGAGGTCGATCGTCTTGCTGTTGTCGGCCTCGCAGCCCGGGATCTTGGGCGCGCGGGCGTAGTGCTTGCCGTCCAGATTCGGCTGCCCGACGAACCACTTGTACTCGCCGTTCGACTTCGAGGCCGTGTCGCTGACGCCGGTGTACTCGTCGTCACCGCCGCCCTGCGCGCCGCCCTTCTGCTTGTAGACCTTGACCAGGCGGCCGTCGGCGCATTTGTTCTCGTTCGGGCTCTCGACCGTGCCGTAGGGGTCGCCGGTCCCGGCGCCCTTGATCGTGACCTTCGTGTCCGCGTCGCCGGGGGCCGCCGTGGCCGTCGTGGCGACGACACCCGTGAGGGCGACGAGCCCGGTGGCGATGAATGTCTTGATCCTCATCTTGCTTCTCACCTTCTGCCGGCCTTGGCCGGCGTTGATTCCGTTCTTGGTGAAATGAGAGTCGCGCGGATCGGGCCTGCCTACCAGGGCCCCTGGGGCGGGAGAAAGGGGGCCAGGGGTGCGGTCGGTTTCAGCCCTAGGGGGAGCTGACATCGGGTCACCAGGAGGTCGCCGGTTCGAGTCCGGCTAGCTCCATCTCATTGGGGCGCTGCACCCCGCTGCGCCACGCCGGCGTCGGAACCACCCACTCGGCCAGACTACGATCAGCGGGTTGGAGCAGCAGATCCGCTTTTGCACAACCCCGGAGGGCGTCCGGCTCGCCTACGCCACTCATGGTCATGGGGGGCCGCTTGTCAAGGCCGCGAACTGGATGACGCACCTCGAGTTCGACTGGGAGAGCCCGGTCTGGCGGCACTGGCTGGAGCAGCTGGGAAGGGGGCACACCCTGGTCCGCTATGACGAGCGCGGCTGCGGCCTCTCCGATCGGGAGGTAGCGGACCTCTCACTTGAGGCGTGGGTCTCGGACCTCGAAACTGTGGTCGACGCCGCGGAGCTCGACCGCTTCGCGCTGCTCGGCATTTCCCAGGGCGGCGCAATTGCCCTTGCTTATGCCGTCCGCCACCCGGAGCGCGTGACCAAACTGGTCCTCTACGGCGCGTATGCCCGCGGGCGCATGAAACGCGATCTCTCGTCCCATGCGAGGGAGGAGGCCGAGATGCTGCTCTCGCTGATCCGCGTCGGTTGGGGACGCGCCAACCCGGCGTTCCGACACGTCTTCAGCGAACTCTTCGTGCCGGGAGCGACACCCGAGCAGCTGGAGTGGTTCGACGCCCTCGCGCGGACCTCCACTACGCCCGAGATGGCGGAACGCCTGGAGCGAGCCTGGTACCAGATCGAGGTCACAGCGCTGCTCCCCGAGGTGGCCGTGCCGACGCTCGTCGCGCACGGGCGCGCAGACGCCATGATCCCGTTCGCGGAGGGCCGCCTCCTCGCCACGAACATCCCCGACGCCCGCTTCCTCCCGCTGGAGAGCGAGAACCACATCCTGCTCGCCGATGAGCCTGCATGGCAGGTGTTTCTCACCGGGCTACGCGAGTTCCTAGGCTCGGACCTTGTTTCACACGGCGAGCTATCCGAACTCAGCCCCCGCGAGATTGACGTGCTCGAGCTCGTCGCCACGGGCCTCAGCAACGAGGAGATCGCCGAGCGCCTCTACCTCAGCGTCCGGACGGTCGAGCGTCACCTGACGAACATCTACGCCAAGCTTCGCCTCACCGGCAAATCGGCGCGGGCGGCCGCCGCCGCGCGTTTATCGGGCTCTCGGCTCAGCTAGCGCGCAGCCCGGGACTACGTGGATCCCGCCACGCAGAGGCGGTCAGATTGGGTGGTGCCTCCGATGTCGGGTTTCAAGCTGGCACCTACGCTCGGTTCGTCCGTCTTACTGAATCAAGAAGGAGTTGTGACCGATGAGCGACCAGCTAGTGAACACGATCGAGATCCGGCCGGCGCATCCTGAGGATGAGCGGGCGCTGACTCGGCTCGGGCAGCTCGATTCCGCGCGTGTGCCGCCCGCCCCGCTGTTGCTTGCCGTCGAGGACGGGGAGCTACGCGCGGCCATCTCGCTGGCCACGGGCGCAGCGATCGCTGATCCATTCGCTCACACCGCGCAGCTGGTCGAGCTTCTGCGGACTCGGGAGGCCCCGACGCAGCAACGGCTGCCGACACGATTCGGCCTCCCGCGGATTCGCCGTCACGCGCTGGCGTGGCGCCCCGAAGCGCTCGAGCGATGAGGGGCGCAACGCACCAGAGACTTGGCCGATCGCCGGCGAGGCTGATCGGCGAGGATCATTGGGCACCAACCGTGTTCTGGTGCCCAAATCCAACGACATCCGCGTACATCCACGGGCATCAGCGTCCGGGCGCCCGGCGACCGGATGAACCGGATTCCGCTTGCTAGAGCCGAATGTCCGCGCTCTAGTCTCGAATCGCCGCCCTGGATCGCACCCAGGAGGTCGTCGGTTCGAGTCCGACTAGCTCCATCAATACTGACTTGCTTCTAGCGCGAGCGGGGGTGGTCGGGGTTGGGACGCTTCCCTCCTCGCGCGTTTGCGACAGCGCTAGGACTAATCGCTCAGTGCACGGTGACCGAAGTCAGGATACGACCCGTAGGTCCAGACCGCCGACGCGCTCCGGCGCCAGGCGCAGCTCGTCGGCGGTCGAGTCGACATCGAGCAGCGAGCGCTCGTCGAGCCATGCCCGAGCGACGGGGAGCGAGGACGCGCCGAACACGAGGCGCGCCAGCCCGTCCCGGTCGCCGGCCTCGAGCCCGAGCGCCGGGCCGTCGCCGAGCGCCCAACGGTCATCGGACCCGGGTGCCGGGTCGAGCAGCGTCTGCCACCGCCGCCGGGCGGCGCCGAGGTCGCGGGCGCTGATCATGACCTCGCGCACGCCAGCCAGGCCCGGACCCGCGGCCTGAGCGGCGGCGAAGCGCTGTGCGTCGTCTGCCCGGCGCCCCTCGAGGTCATGGCCCCACTCGCAAACCGCCAGGAACTCTGGTGGCGCTGCGAACAGCGCGGCGGCCAAGCGGCCGAGCGGCCGCCTGGACGCGACCCAGCTCATCAGGGGCGCCATCGCTCCCGCCGTCGGTGCGCCATCGACCAGCGCCCGGGCCGATAGCCGCGAAACGATCGCCGGCCGCTCGCGCAGTACGCCGTCGAGGAGGAACACGCGCCAGTTGGGCTCGTCGACGCTGCGGCGGTACGGCTCGTAGGACTCGAAGCGCGTATGCGGGCCGCCAAAGGCCAGCGGCGCGAGGTGGGGCACGCATCGCGCGCGCAGCTCGGCGGCGGACTGAGCGGCCGTGCCGTCGGGCTCGAATACAACCCCGGTCAGCGCGATGCCAGCGGCCGGGCGTGGCCCGTTCCTCCAGCGGATTGACTCCAGTGTGACGTTGCCCGCCGAGAGGATTTCGAGCTCGAACGTAGGGCAGCGGAGCAGCGGGGCGCTGACTGGCAGCGCGAGCGCGTCGGCGAGCATCGAAGCGGTGCGCGCAGGGTCGTCGCTGAGCACGTTGACATGGTCGATCTGCCGGATTGCCGCCGCCATCAGGCGCTTGCCCGCGCAACCTCGATGTTGCGCCGCACGATCTCGACACTTTGGTTTGAGATGGCTCGCAGTATCCCGCCTAGGTGCGATCGCCATCGGGCACTAACCGCGTTCTGGTGCCCAAATCCAGCGACATCCGCATGCATCCACGGACATCCGCGTCCGGGCCCGCCGCGACCCGATCAACGGAATTCCGCTTGGTAGAGCCAAATGTGCGGGCTCCAGCCTCCAAATGCCGCCCTGGATCGCACCCAGGAGGTCGCCGGTTCGAGCCCGGCTAGCTCCATTTCCGTACGCGACGCACCCCGACGACTATGTCGCCACGGCCCTCGCCGTCATCTCGCGCGGGCCGATGTTCTGATTGTGGTGGAAGACGTTGTCGGGGTCGTACTTGGCTTTGACTCCCGCCAGCCGGTCGTAGACCGCGTCTCCGTACGCCTCGCGGACCCGGTCAGGCTCCTCGTCGGCGCCGAGGAAGTTGACGTAGACGCCGTCGCGGAAGCGGTCGAGGGAGGCGAAGAAGCGCCTCGTCCAGGCGATGTCTCGGTCGCCGTACTCTTCGCCCGGCCGCCACACGGCGTCCAGCGTCATGGCGTGCGACACCTGTCGGTTCCCGAACGCCGTGTCGCCGCCGGACACGCGGCCGACCGCGCCTCCCAGGTGGAACACGGCCGCGTACGAGCGTGGCGACGAGCCCGCGAACGCGTGCTCCGTGATGACGGTCACCAGGTCGTCGCTGAGCTCGGGGAGGTACGTGGACTTCCAGTAGTAGTTCCAACCGTGACGCACGGTGGAATCGAGGCCGCTCTGGTGATCCACGTACGGCGTAGGCCCAACCAGGTCGAGCAGGGGAGCCCCGAAGGCGCGCAACGGGCGGAGCAGCCCCTCGGCCTCCTCGATCGGCCCGGCGTAGCAACTCGCCACGATCACCACCGGACGCCAGTGCAGATCCTCGGGGATGACTGGTAGGGGTGGCGCGGTGCCGAACCTCACCACCGTGCCGAGTTCGTTGGGGGCGTCCTGTACGAAGTCGCGGTAGAAGCGGAGGACCTTGTCGGTGTCGGCCGCGTCCCAGAGAATCGGCCCGGCCAAGACATCGGGTCCGACGGGGTGGAGTCGGAAGTCGAACGAGGTGACCACGCCGAAGTTCCCGCCGCCTCCCCGCAGCGCCCAGAACAGGTCGGGATGCTCGTCTTCGGACACCCGCAGCATTTCGCCCTCTGCCGTAACGACGTCGGCGGCGAGCAGGTTGTCGACCGTGAGGCCGTGCTTGCGCATGAGCCAGCCGATGCCGCCGCCGAGGGTGAGTCCGGCGACCCCCGTGTGACTCACGATGCCGCCGGTGGTCGCCAGACCATGGACTTGTGTCTCGCGGTCGACGTCGCCCCACAGAGCACCGCCCTGCACCCGGGCGGCGCGGCTGCGGGGGTCGACCCACACGGCCCGCAGTTCCGAGAGGTCGATGACGATCCCGTCGTCGCACACGGCGGTGCCGGCCACGTTGTGGCCGCCGCCCCGTACGGCGACCTCCAGGCCGTGGTCGCGTGCGAATCGCACCGCGGCCACGACATCGGCGACGCCGCTGCAGCGGGCGATGCAGGCCGGGCGGCGGTCGATAGCGCCGTTCCAGATCGAGCGCGCCTCGTCGTAGCCCTTGTCGCCGTGCAGGATCAGGGGTCCGTGGAGGGAATCGCGCAGGCACTCCACGTCGGTGGTCGTTGGCGCGGGCGTGGCTCTGTCGGTGGGCATGCCACCACGCTAGGCCCCGCGCGGGTGCACGCATAGACCGGGATCCGAACCAACCGGTTCGAGTTTCGAACCTGCGCTGGATTCGGGTCTACGATTCGCTCGACATGCGCGGCTATGCGCAGTACTGCCCGATCGCAAAGGCGAGCGAGATCCTCGGCGACCGCTGGACGCTTCTGATCGTGCGCGAGATGCTCTCCGAGGTTCGTGGGTTCAACGAGCTCCACCGCGGCCTGCCGGGGATCTCGCGCTCGGTTCTCACCGATCGGCTCCGAGCGCTGGAGCGGGCCGAGATCGTTGAGCGCCGGACGGGCCCCAAGGGCAGGACGCTGGAGTACCGGCTGACCCCAGCCGGCCGCGACCTGGAGCAGGTCGTGCAGGCGCTCGGCGAGTGGGGGGTTACCTGGTCGTTCACCGATCCTCGTCCCGAGGAGCTCGATCCCGACCTCCTGATCGTCTGGATGGCCCGCCACGTCGATCACGACGAGCTTCCGGCGAACCGCACCGTCGTCCAGTTCAACTTTCGCAACCCGGCCAAGCGCTACTGGATGGTGCTCGAGCCCTCGGAGGTCTCGGTCTGCCTCCAGCATCCCGGCTTCGACGTCGACCTCGAGGTAGCGGTGGACACCGCCACCCTCTATCGCGTCTACTTGGGACGTGCTGAGCTTGGCGCCGCCCTCCGGGCCCGCAAGCTGACGATGAGCGGCCCGCGAGCGCTGCAGCGCGGTTTCGCTCGCTGGTTCGCCTGGAGCGCATTCGCCCCTGCCAGCCGCTCGGCCCCCGACCGCCGCAGCGTGGCGGCCCGCCTTCAGGGCCCCGCCAGGGTGAGGATCGCCGAATGACCGAGAGCGCGAGCAAGCGCCGCGCGATCCGGATCGCAGCGAACCAGACGCTGCCGGTGATCCTCGACGCCGAGGCCACGGGGCGCTAGCACCAGTTTGTCCCCTAAGCCCCGCGATTGGGCACCAGATCCGTTCCAGTGCCCGAATCCAGCGACATCCTCGGTGATATTCCGCCATCCGATGTTGGTGAAGGGCCCGGCTACCCGAGTGCTACGTGGCTCTATCAAGCCGGATAGGGCCCGATGTCGGCGGGACCGCCACCCCGCATCGCACCCAGGAGGTCGCCGGTTCGAGCCCGGCTAGCTCCACTACTCTGCAAGCGTCTGAATCTCTGCCTTCTCGAGCCGCCCATCCTCGTACCTGAGGTGGGCGTCGTCGCCGAGGCAGACCACGCTCTCGGCCTCTTTGTCGCCGATCGCCATCGAGGCGATCATGACCGCGGCGATGCGGTGCACGTCGCGGATGACGCCGAGGGCGAGGAGAGAGCGGGTCTCGTTGGCAACGTCGCCATCGCCGACTCGCATAACGACGCGGATGTCCTCCTCGATGCCGCGGGCGGTCATCGAGGTGGAGATGTTGTCGAGGTCGTTGCCGGTGACGACCGCGACCGCGCGAGCACGGTGTAGCGACAGCCGTCTCATCAGCGAGGGGTCCGAGCCACGCCCGACGACGATCGGTAGGCCGAGCTCGTGGGCCACACCGATGTGGGGGCCCTCTTTCTCCTTCTCGACCGCGACGACCGGTACGCCACAGCTCCGAAGCAGGACGCATAGGCGCATTCCGACCTCGCCGAGCCCAACGACTACCACGTGATCGCGGCGTGGGACGGCGCGTTTTCCGATCAGGCCCGTGAGGCGACGCTCGACCACTCGGTTGACGAGCCCGGCGGTGAAGCTGGCAGCGAAGACCAGGGCGATGAGCATCGTCGCCGAGGTGAAGAGCTTGTACCAACCGGGGCCGTCGTCGACGTCGAGATTGGGATCGACGGTGACCAGGGTCTTGGCGGAGCCGTAGAAGGCATCGACGAAGGAGTTGTCGAGTACGGGCATAGCCGTGATCGTCTCAATCAGGAAGACCGAGACGAGGCCGATAGCGCCGTAGAGCAGCAGCCCTGCGCTCTTGTCGTACGGGGTGAATAGCGCCCGCGCGAGCGCTTCGATCCGGTGGGTCTCGAGCTGCGGAACGGGTTCCTCGGTGAGCTCGCGCTCGTTCTCAACCAGAAGGCCCGGGGTTTCGTCCGCGAAGGTGACCGCGGTCGCGCGGCCGTCGATGCAGGGCCCTGCCAGCGAAGGCGCGACGATGTCGGCAAGCGAGGTGACGTGCGTGTTTGAAAGGTCGGCGGCGACTTGCTCGGCCATTGTCTGGTCGAAGATCGTCAGGACTAGCGGCAATTCCTCAGACGCCGAGCGAACGATCAATGCCATCCGCAGGACGTACGCGTCCTCGCGCCCGACCACTACCACCGAGTCCACCGATTCACCCTCGACCGCCTTGCGGATCTCGTTTTCGTCGGGGTGCTCGAGGTGCTCGATCCGCCTGTCGTGGGATTCGAGCGCGGTCGCAACCTCGTCGCTGAGATCGCCCTCTCCGATCAGTAGGACCGTCCTTGCGCCTCGCGTCGCGTCGCTCACCGGCGGGACACTACGGCGGACCGGGAATCCTCGCGTCCGACATGGGCCGTCGGTGAAGACGGTCAGTGTGACCCAGCCTCACGGCAGTAATTGACCAACTGAGCGACCCCGTCCGGAGGCAGCCTCAGTCCGGCGCGGCGTCCGTGTCGTGGACGAGCCTCATCTCCCGAGCGAGAGATTCGCTCGCGTAAGGACCGTCGCCCTCGAGCTCGCCCAAGACGGTCTCGACGATCTCCGGTGACTTGTTCTGGCTCATCTTCCGCTTCGCCACGATCCGCGTGGGGGTCAGGCGAAGCCCGATCGTCCCGCGACTGTCGCGGCGCGCGTTCTCGGCGACCTCAGGCGTGGCGTCCAGCGGTCGCGGGTGGGCGACGTGTTGTTCGAAGTGATCGACGAGCCGGGTCAGGACCTCGAAGTTCTCCTCGTGCTCGAGGATCTCGGGGACGCCCGAGAGGTGCGCGACGATGAAGTTCCAGGTCGGCACCTCGACGTAGTCGCCGTACCAGCTCGATGAGATGTAGCCGTGCGGGCCCTGGACGATCACGAGCAACTCGTGCTCCCCGAGCTCGTGCACCTTCTCGTCGGGCCGGCCGACGTGGGTGACGATTGAAAGCTCCGCGCGGTCCTCCTCGAGCAGGACGGGGTAATGCGAGGCGACCAGGCCGGATGACCCGTTCGACACAAGCGTCGCCCAAGGGTTCTCGCGGATTAGACGCCCGATCTCATCTTCGTCGGTGAACTCGTAGTAGGGGTTCTTTCGCAACTGTTCTCCGTTCCTAGGTGCTAGTCCCGCGATTCGGGGCGGTGGCGCCACGGTCAGCACTGTGGTGCTCCAGTGGGGGGTGGACTGTCATGATCAGCTCGCAAGGCCTGCGGCCGGCGCCTTTGTAGACATGGGACACGTCAGCGGCGAACACGGTCGTTGCGCCAGCGCGTACCGGACGCACGGCGTCGCAGCCTGTTAGCCGCATCTGGCCGCGCATGACGGTAAACGTCTCGGTGACGCCGGCGCCCCTAGGCGTTGGAGGTCGAAGTCAGCGCCCGACGCAGCCCGTCGATGGCGTCATCTGCCCATTGCTTGATGAACCGGCGCCCAACAGTCCTGTTGAAAAGCCGGTATCGGAGGGTGGGCGGGTGGATTCCCATCTCCATGTCCACGAACGTCCCGCCCTGGGCGTCGGTCAGCAGCCAGTGCTGGAAGCCGCCCGTCGTCGGGCAATGCCAACTCAGCTCCTTGAGCTCTTCGCGCCCGTCGATCACCCGGCTGTACTCGAGCCGACGCCCAGCGATCTCCATCACCTGGGTGAATGCATCGCCAACCTCGAACGTCTGGCCCCGAATCTCCACCGCAACCGGCCACCACTCGGGATACGTGGCGGGGTTGCCGACCAGTGCCCAGACGTCATCCAGCGACGCGTCAAGGTGGGCTTGCGCCCGGTAGGCCGTCATGTGGTGATTCTTCCAGAGAGCAGCGGGCCCGGCTACTACTCTCGCAGCCCGGCGGCTTTGAGGGCGTCGGAACGCTCCCAATAGCTCCGCAGGCGAATCGCCTTGCCGCTGCGCAGCGTCCAGATGTGGGCGGTCGGCTGAGTCGAGAGCGCCGCTTCTTGCCTCCAATTGCCGCCCTGGATCGCACCCAGGAGGTCGCCGGTTCGAGCCCGGCTAGCTCCACTCGCGCATTAGCTCGGCACACCGACCCGCTCGTGCGCCACGCGCGGGCCGTCGCCCTCGAGCGCGAACACCACACGTCGTCCGGCTCGGAGGAGTGGCCGACCGCGGCGCGACCGGGCGCGACGGCGATCGCCGTCCCCACCGGCGTAGGGCTGCGCAGGATCTCGGCGATCACCAGGCTGTTGGCCACCACGACGCTCGAGCCGATGGCGTCGCTGTAGACCTCGGCCCGCGCGCGCTCCCAGCGCCGGTCCTTGGTCGGCCGCGCGAACACCGGCACCAGGAGCAGCGACACCCCGTGAGCGTGAAGGGCCGCGGCGAACGCGTGCAGCCGAGCGAGGTCCTCGCACACCAGGATCGCCAGCCGGGCGCCGCCCGCCTCCACCACGCACACTCGCTCGCCGCGGCTCAGGTCCTCGTCGATCGGAGCGGTCAGGCGATCGGCCAGCCCCCACAGCTCCAGGTCCTGCTGCGAGAAGTTGAACGGATGGACCTTGCGCTGGCGGACGAGCACCTCGCCCGTGCGCGCGTCGAGCATCACCGCCTCGTTCGCCGGCGGCGAGGAGCCGTCCACGTTGCCGCTGCCCGCCACGACCAGGCGCAGCCGGCTGGCCCCCGCGCCCTCGCGCTCCCTGAGCGCGACCTGCCAGCGCTCGAGCAGCGCGCGGGACAGGCAGAGCTCGGGTGCGACGCCGATCGCCACGTCCTGCTCATCCCACGCCGCGATCACCTTCTCCACCCGCGCCCGCGTCGGCTCGCCGATCGGCGGGATGGATCCGGTAGAAGCGCAGCCCGGAGCGCTCCTCCACCTCCCATTCCAGCTCGTCGGGCTCGCGGATCATCGGGGCGGTGGCCACGCGGAGGCCGGCTTCGCGCTCCGGCCGGGTCAGGCGCGAGCGGGCCGGCAGCGCGACGTGATCGCACGCGTCCCAGTCGGCTGAGTTGACGCGCACCACCGAGCCGAAGGCGTCGGCCACGTCGTCGGGCAGCTGGCCGCGGCGGCCCGGGCGGGCGAAGCGGGGCAGCAGGGCGCCGGGAAGGGCGCCCGAGTCGAGACGGCCCGACTCCGCGTAGCGGAGCGCGTACTCGGTGAGGGCCGGCGGGGCGGCCCCGCCGAGCAGCGGGTTGGCGTGGGCGAGGGCGGCGTCGAGGCCGAGCAGGACGGCGAACGTCTGACGCCCGGCCTCGGGCGCCGCGACGGGCTCCCGTCGAGGGCCGCCTGCTCGACCCCGGCGGCGGTGGCCGCGACCTCCGCATCCGCCATCCAGGCCTCGCCCTCGGCGTGGAACTCGGCGGGGTCGAGCCGATCGAACAGCTCGCAGAAGAGATCTGCGTAGTCCTCGCTCATACTTGACAAATAGTTGACACGACTGCTAGGATGCGGGCATGGCCACGCCCACCGTAGACAACCCCGGGCACACGCCCTATTGCCGCGGATCGCGAAGCTCGACGCGGAGCCGGCCCGCCAGGAGGCCGTCGCGCTCGGCCTGGTCGACGCGCTGCTCGATGGCGACGACGAGACCCTTGCCGCCGCCCTTCACGCTCTCCGCGACGCCCGCGCGCGCGCCGACGGCGATCAGGAGCTGATCGGGTGGCTGGACGCGGCGATCGCCTTCGCGCACTGGGGGCTCGAGCGGGTGCCGTCGCGGGCCGCCGTGGCCCAGGGAACGCAGGCCCACGACTTCCTGAGCGTGCTCGACGGCTCGCCGCAGCTGGGAAGCACCGAGCTGCGCCGCCTGCTCGAGATCGACGAGACCCAGGTCAGCCGTACCGGCCGCCGGCTGCTGGAGAGCGGTCTCGTCACCCGGCGCAAGGTCGGCCGCCAGGTGTTCTGGCAGCTGACCCCGCGCGGGCAGCGTGCGCTCGAGGACGCGCCCGCTCCGCGGCGATCACCCAACTCGGAGTTCTGGCAGGAGGCCCTCCGCCGCGGCTTCGAGGCGGCGTACGGCGACGAGCCCGGCGAGCCCCGCGAGGTCGATCCCACCCGCGAGCGAATCATCGAGTGCACGCTCGAGCTGCACACCAGCCAAGGGATCCAGGCGACCACGTGGCCGGAGATCGCCGACAAGGCGGGTGTGCCGGTGGAGACCGTGGAGGCGCTGTTCCCCACGCTGGACGACCTGGTCAGAAGCTGCGGCCAGCACTTCATGGAGAGCCTGCAGCTTCCGCCGGCCGACCGGGCGCCCGAGGTCTTCGCCGGCGCCTCGTCGGAGAACGAGCGGGTCCGCCGCCTGGTCGAGACGTTCTTCGGCGCCTACGAGCGCGGGGCGGACGGCATCACGGCTGCGCGCCGCGAGCGCAACGATGTGCCGGCGGTGGATGAGTCGATGGAAGAGCTCGACAACTCGTTCGACGCCCTCGTCGTCGAGGCGCTGCGCCCGCTAGCGCCCGGACAGCTCCTCGGTCGCGGCCCTCAGAGCGCTCACCGACCTCGAGGTCTGGCGAACCCTGCGGGACCAGGGGGCCACGCCCGAGGCGGCGGTGGACCAGGCGAGCGCGGCGGTCGAGCGCTGGCTCGAGGCACAACCGGCACGCTGACAACGTCGCGCCACCGTACGTTCTCCCGCTCAGCACTCCATGCGCGGTTCCACGCCCCTGGCCACAAGCTCGATCACCCCGAACTCCTTGGCGGTTCGATGCTCTCAGGAGGTCGCCGGTTCGAGTCCGGCTAGCTCCCCTTTGGCGTCTGCGCCAACGCCGGATCCCTCTCGAGGTCCTTCTTCTCGTGTATTTCGACAGCGAGCCCGATTCGGGCTACGGTTCGCGCGTGAGCCGGATTGAGCGGTTCGAAGCCGCCGACGGGACAGTCCTCGCCTGCGATGTGGCGGGGACGGACCGCCACTCGTGCTCGTACACGGGACCAGCGCGGACCACACGCGCTGGGCCCCCGTGATCGCCGCCCTCAGCGCCCGCTTCACGACCTACGCGATGGATCGACGCGGGCGAGGTGCGAGCACAGATGCCCGAGGAGTACTCGATCGAGCTGGAGTTCGACGATGTCGCGGCCGTGATCGACGGGATCGGAGGAGACGTCGACGTGCTCGGTCACTCCCATGGTGCCGTGTGCGCTTAGAGGCGACGCTGCGCACCTCGCGGGTCGGGCGGCTGGTCCTCTACGAGCCGCCGCTACCGGTCGGCATCGAGATCTACCCGCCCGGTTTGATCGAGCGGCTGGACCAGCTCCTGGCCGCAGGAGACCATGACGGTGTCGTGGCGACGTTCTTTCGGGAGGTCGTCAGGATGCCTGAGGCCGAGCTGGACATCGTGCGTGCCGATCCGAGCTGGGAGGCACGGGTGGCGGCGGCTCACACGCTTCCTCGTGAACTGCGGATCGCCGATGCCTATGACCCCGACTTCGAGCGCTTCGCCACAGTTCGCGTTCCTACGCTCCTGCTCTTGGGCGGTGCAAGCCCGCCCTTCCTCGTCGACCCGACGCGTCGCCTGCACGAGTCCATCTCCGAGTCGAAGCTGACGGTGATGCCGGGCCAGCAGCACGTCGCGATGAACACGGCACCCGATCTGTTCCTGGAGCACGTCATCGATTTTCTCGCATGACGTTCGGGGGAGCTCGAGATCGCCGAAGGCGCCAGCGAGCATCAATTGATTGGGCACCAACCGCGTTCTGGTGCCCAAATCGAGCGACATCCGCGGGTATTCAGGGCTATCCGCTGCGGCGTGCCCTAGAAGAGCGGCGGGTGCGTGTGAGAATGCGCGCGCGTGGCCCAGGAATCCAACCAGCCCTCTCCTACCCGGCTGGACCGAGGCTGGGGCGAGCTTCGGGAAGGGAATTGGATAGGGGCGCGGGCGTTGTTCGAGCAGGCGGTCAGCGCCGGGAGACACCGGAGGCGTTCGAGGGGCTGAGCTGGGCGGCGTGGTGGCTGGACGACGCCGAGGCGGTGTTCGCCGCTCGTGAGCGGGCGTTCCGCCTCTACGAGACAGCCGGGGAGGCCGCGGACGCGGCCCGCATGGCCACCTGGCTTGCCTGCGATCAGCTCGACTTCCATGGCGCGTTCGCGGTAGCGGCCGGTTGGCTCGGTCACGCCCATCGCCTCCTTGACCCGCTCGAGCCGGGGGCCGAGCACGGCTGGCTTGCCTTCCTCGAGGGATACATGGCCCACGCCGGTGGCGAGACCGCGAGAGCGGCGGAGCTCGGGCGCCGCGCGGCCGAACTCGGGAGGCGGTTCCAAGTCCCCGACCTGGACATGCTCGGGCTCGCGATCGAGGGCGCGACGCTAGTGGCATGCGCACGGGTGGAGCAGGGCATGCGCTGCCTCGACGAGGCAACCGCGACCGCTCTTCGGGGCGCGTCCACCCTCCCGATCTCGGGTGCGTGGACGTGCTGTTTCATGGTCACAGCGTGCGCCGCGGTGCGCGACTACGAGCGAGCGTCGGAGTGGTGCGACCAGATCGCCGAGTTCGCTGAGCGCTACGGCAGCCGCTACATGCTCGCCTTCTGCCGGGCCGAGTACGGCGCTGTGCACCTGTGGCGGGGCCGGTGGGAGGAGGCGGAAGCCGTGCTTGAGGCCGCGATCGAGGACTTCGCCCGATCCCGCCCGGCGATGGTGGGGGGACCGCTGGTCGGACTGGCGGAGCTGAGACGCCGGGAGGGCCGCTCGGAGGAGGCAGCGCAGTTACTCGACCGAGCCGGTCCGTCCTCGGAGGCGCAGCTCTGCCGCGCACGGTTGGCGCTCGACCGTGGCGACGCCGCCCGAGCGGCCGAGCTTGCCGAGCGCTGTCTGCGCCAGGTGCCCGCGGATCGCCAGCTCGACCGCGGCCCGGGGCTTGAAGTGCTCGCCCGGGCGCGCGCGGCACGCGGTGAGCTGGAAGAGGCGGGCGCGGCGCTCGAGGTACTGCAGGAGATCGAAGGTGCCGTCGGCACCCAACCTCTCCGCGCCTCCGTCGACTTCGTCGAGGGGCTGCTCGCGGCGGCGAGCGGCCACCACGACCAGGCTCGGCCCCTGTTCGAGGATGCCACCGATCGCTTCGAGCGAAGCGGCGGGCCGTTCGAGGCCGCGCAAGCGCGGATCGAGCTCGCGACCACCCTATTTGCTCTCGGTCGCACCGACGTGGCCGAGGACGAGGCGGCAAGCGCCCTCGATCAACTCCTCGAGCTTGGGGCCGCGCCGGAGGCGGAGCGCGCGCGACGACTCCAAGTGGGAGCCATCGGTCGCGACGACGCGGGGGATCCGCTTCAGGAGCTGACGCCACGTGAGCTTGAGGTGCTTCGCCTCGTCGCCGAGGGCCTCACGAACCGCCAGATCGCCGAGCGGTTGGTGGTCAGCGAGCACACAATCCATCGCCACGTCACGAACCTTCTGCGAAAGCTCGACCTGCCCTCGCGAACCGCGGCGGCAGCCTTGGCCGCTCGCCTCGGCCTGCTCGAAGACCCCCACAGATAGCCAGATCTGGCCATTCGCCGAGGTGGCAGAAGATGCTCGGTTTTGGCGAAGTCAGGGCTTGCCGCCGGGGCTACGGTGCCAGCCATGGAGAGTCAGACCTCAGCGCGCCGGTTGATCGCAGAGGTAGCGGCGCTCGCCAGGATCGAGGAGATGGCAACGCACGGGAGGATGAGCATGGCCACCGATGCGACTGACGCGGAGCACTGTGAACGCGGATGCGGGTACGCAGATCAAGGCTGCCGCCCGGCAAGCGTGGGCGCTCGGTGACTACCACCGGTTCGCGAAGGCGACGGTCTGGGAGGTCGGGCGGGTGCTGGTCGAGGTGTGCGGAATCTCGCCGGGTCAGCGCGTACTCGATGTCGCAGCAGGCACGGGGAACACGGCGATACGCGCGGCCCGTGCAGGGGCCGACGTCGTGGCTTCCGACCTCACGCCCGAGAACTTCGAGGCCGGGCGCCGGGAGGCCGATGCGCAGAACGTCGAGCTTGACTGGGTCGAGGCCGACGCCGAGGCTCTCCCCTTCGCCGATGGCGAGTTCGACGTCGTCACCTCGTCGTTCGGCGCGATCTTCGCCCCCAACCATCAGGCGGTCGCCGACGAGATGCTGCGCGTATGCCGGCCCGGGGGCACGATCGGAATGCTCAACTTCACCCCCGAGGGCCTCATCTCCGACTTCTTCGGCGCGCTCGCGCCCTATATGCCCCCACTGCCACCGGGAGCTCTGCCGCCGCCGCTGTGGGGCAGCGAGGAACACGTGCGGGAGCTGTTCGGCGACCGGCTCGGCTGGCTGGAGATGACCCGCAGCGAATACGTCGAGCGGGCTGACAGCCCGCGCGATTACTGCGAGCTCTTCAAGCAGACGTTCGGGCCGGTGGTCGCGACCTACGCGAGCCTCGCCGACGATCCCGACCGCACCGGAGCGCTCGACCGCGATTTCCTGGACTTCGCGACGCGTTCAAACCGAGGCGTGCCCGGGGGTCCGGCGGAGTACCCCTACGAGTACCTTCTCGTGGTCGCGCGGAAGGGCGACGGGTAGGTTCGGCCGCCGACCCGGGCATCCGCGGCCGCGCGCGCCGCAGCCCGATCAACCGGATCGCGCTTGCTAGAGCCGAATGCGCGGGCTTTCGCCTCCGAACGCCGCCCTGGATCGCACCCAGGAGGTCGCCGGTTCGAGCCCGGCCAGCTCCATCAGCCCCACTCCCCATTGTGCCCCGGGCCGCAGCACACTTCTGTGAGACCATGCGGCCATGCTGGGCGGTACCCACCCGTCCCGGGAAGCCCCCTGCAGTCGGCGCCAGTGGCTTCCCTGGCTTTCCTGCGCGTTGGCGCTGGCGGCGCTCGCGATCGCCCCGGGCTCGGCGGGGGCCGTGAAGCTCGGCACGCCAAGCTTTACCTACGACGACAATGACGGTGGTGTGAGCTGCGGGTCCCCGTCGGCGACCTGCATCTATATGCAGCGCAAGCTCCCCGGCGCAACGCTCCGCGCACCGTTCTCGGGCACGATTCGCAAGTGGCGAGTCGCCTCGAGCTCGCCAAGGAGCTTCGAGCTCATCGTGATGCGCAAGGAGGGCGACGGGAGCTTCAAAGCGGTCAGGGGCTCGGACGGCGAGTCGGTACCAGCGCTCGGGGTCTACTCCTTTAAGGCCAACCTGCGGATCCGGCAGGGCGACCGCGTCGGAATCTTCACCAACAGCATGCAAATCGCAACCAATCCGGACGCGGTCCGCGTGCGCTTCAACCCACCGCCGATCCTCGGCGGCTCCGCGACGCCGGGCCCAGCCACCCCCAACGAGCTCCTCTACAGCGCAACGCTCAAGCCGTAGCGCCTGACCATCGACGTGGCCGAGCGAACGATCGAAGGGAACGGTGTCCAGCTGTGTACCGAGCCGTTTGGCGACACGGCGCATCCGCCGATCCTGCTGATCATGGGCATCGGCTCGTCGATGCTCTGGTGGGAGGACGACTTCTGCCGGATGCTCGCAGGCGGCGGGCGGTACGTGATCCGCTACGACCACCGCGACACCGGCCGCTCGGTCACCTACGAGCCCGGCCGGCCCGGGTATACGGGGGCTGATCTCACGGCTGACGCCGCCCGTGTGCTCGATGGCTTCGACATCTCGGCCGCGCACCTGGTCGGCGTCTCGGCGGGTGGGGGGATCGCCCAAGAGGTCGCGCTCGACTCCGCCCACCGGGTGCTCTCCCTCACCCTGATCAGCACCTCCCCCGCAACCCGCGGCGACCGCGACCTGCCGCCGCCTACGCGAGAGTTCGGTCGCTTCGTCGCCACCGCCGAAGCCGACTGGACGAACCCCGATTCCGTCATCGACTACTTGGTCGCTTACTCGCACATCCTTGCGGGTGGCGAGCGGGTATTCGACGAAACCCGAGTCCGTGAGCTCATCCGCCGAGACGTTGAGCGGGCGCGGGACTTCGCCGCGGCGCAGAACCACGATCTCATGTCCCACGGCGAAGGATCGCCGAAGCCCCTGTCTTCGATCACTGCCCCGACGCTCGTCATCCATGGCACCGCCGATCCGATGTTCCCGCTCAAGCATGGTGAGGTTCTAGCCACGGACATCCCCGGTGCCAGGCTGCTGACGCTGGAGGGTGCCGGTCACGGTGTCTATCGGGACGACTGGGAGATGATGGTCGCCGCGATTCTCGAGCACACTGCGGCAGCGGAACGGGTGCGGCGGTGATTGGCCACGTCCCACCGGGGCGCGCGTAACCGGGCCGTAGCCTCCTAACGGCGACCCGTATTCGCACCCAGGAGGTCGCCGGTTCGAGCCCGGCTAGCTCCACTTCGGATCCTTCCTCAGATTGAGCCAGATCCCGGGAACGAAAAGAGCCGGCCCGCTCGCGGCGGGCCGGCTCTCTCTACGGCATCTCCCTAGGAGTTGCCCTAGCTCGACCTAGAGGTCGATCGTCTTGCTGTTGTCGGCCTCGCAGCCCGGGATCTTGGGCGCGCGGGCGTAGTGCTTGCCGTCCAGATTCGGCTGCCCGACGAACCACTTGTACTCCCCGTTCGAGAGCGAAGCGGAGTCGCTGACGCCGGTGTACTGGTCGTCACCGCCGCCCTGCGCGCCGCCCTTCTGCTTGTAGACCTTGACCAGGCGGCCGTCGGCGCATTTGTTCTCGTTCGAGCTCTCGACCGTGCCGTAGGGGTCGCCGGTCCCGGCGCCCTTGATCGTGACCTTCGTGTCCGCGTTGTCGGCCGCGTTGGCCGTCGTCGTGGCGACGACACCCGTGAGGGCGACGAGCCCGGTGGCGATGAATGTCTTGATCCTCATCTTGCTTCTCACCTTCTGCCGGCCGGAGCCGGCGTCGATTGGTTGGTGAGACCAGAATCGCCCGGAGCGGGCCGACCTACCAGGGGCCCTGGGGCGGAAGTGAGGGGAACGTGGGGGTGGTCGGCTCCAGACCTAGGGGGAGCTGACCGCCGGCGACACGACTCTGGCGCGCGTTGCGACAGCGAGCCTCCACACGACACGGCGCCGCTGCCCGCCGTTGCCCAGTTCTTGCTCAGCCGCCGAAGCGGAAGCCTGGTAGGACACATCGGCGAGACGATCCTCTGACGCGCAACGCGCGCCTGATCTGGGAGGTTCCAATGATTGACGAAGCACGACTTGAGCCGGTTGAGTCGGGCCTCACGCCCGTGACGGCGGGGTGGTTCGTTGTCAACGCACGAGACGCTGCCTGGATGAACAACGATGCGACGCAGGCCTGCTGCATCTTCGAGTCCGACGACTTCGTCTTGCGCGGTCGACCGGATCTCAGCGAGTACGTAAAGCCCGGCGCGGGATTTGCCCTCCGTGTACTCCGGCCCGGGCGGCCGGCCGACATGTACCACGCAGAGTCGGTACAGGAGGACTTCCTCGTGTTGATGGGCGAATGCATCCTGATCATCGAGGGCCGGGAGCGTCACCTCCACGCCTGGGATTTCGTGCACTGCCCGCCCGGCACGGCGCACACGTTTGTCGGAGCGGGCGACGGGCCGTGCGTAATCGTCTGCGCCGGGAATCGTGACCTCAAGGACGAGACGTTCTGGCGCGTCTACAGGCGCTCGGACGTTGCGCTGCGCTACGGCGCGAGTGTCGAGCAGGACACGAGTTCGGGCGCGGAGGCAAACGCGGCAATCCGAGACCGCTGGCGCGTCGAGCGCCCGGCACACTGGAGCGTGCTCCCGTGGAACTCGGCCTCATGACCCTGTAGCTCCATCCGAGTCCGCGGTTCAGTCCCGGATCCGCGGCAGGCAGGCGTTCCTTCGCCGGCGTCGAAGGGTGACCCGTTTACGGATCATGTGTGCCTGTGGGCACGGACCGAGCGGAGGAGAGAAAGATGGAGTCAGCGAGCACGAGTCGCAATGGAGAGTCCGGATGGGCGGCCTTCGCGGGTTTCCTAATGTTCATCGTCGGGTCGCTCGACGCGCTCTGGGGGCTCGGCGGGATCCTTAACGACGACATCGTCGTGGTCGGCGGGCAGGGTGCTCTCATCGCCGACATCACGACGTGGGGCTGGGTGCATCTGATCCTCGGCTCCACGGTCGCGCTGACGGGCGTCGGACTGCTGGTCGGAAGTGGCGCGGCTCGATTGCTCGCCGTGTTCCTGCTAACCGTGAGTGCGATTTCGCACATCGTCTGGTTCCCCGCCGCGCCGCTGTGGGCCTTTTTGCTGATCATCCTCGACGTGACGATCATCTACCAACTGACGGCGCGCTGGAGCCAGCAGGCACATTGGGACTGACGCGGTCGGCCTGACACAACCTGTCCGACGGCCCATCAGGAACACCCCGCTCGTCTACACACCGACGCCGTCCCTGGCGAGCGTAGCTAGCTGAGGTGCAGCGCACGAGTCGCTAAGACCCGACGCGCGGTGCCACCTCGGCGGCTACGAGCTCGATCTGCCGCTGCTCGTCTCCCAGGGGCCAGAGGAAGACCTGTTCACACCCGGCCTTGGCGTAGCGGGAGAGCAGCTCGGCGCAGTGCTCCGCGGGGCCAACGCACACTTGGTCGCGCAGCTCTTCGGGGTCGCGATTCAGCAGCGGAGCCAGGACCTCACGGAGGACTCGACCACGATCGGCGCGCTCCTCTGTCACCCAGGTCCACATGGTCACCAGAGCGTTCGGGAACCCATCTGAGTGGCGATCACGTTTGCGTAGCTCACCAGCCAGCAGTTCACATCCCGACGCGAACAGCTCGGGCGTCGTGTTGTACGCCGAGGCCAGCCACCCGTCGGCCAAGCGCGCAACCCGGCGCATCCCCGCCTCCGAGCCCCAGCTTCCGATCCACAGCGGGATGCCGCCATCCTGGAGCGGTGACGGCGCCAGTTCGGCCTCGGGCAGTGGGTAATAGCTAGTGGCCTGCGGATTCGGCCCTCCGCGAATCAGGGCGCGAAGCACGGTCACCGCCTCGTCGAAGCGCTTCCACCTGTCGTCGAACGGCACGCCCGTGGCGTCGTAGTCACGCTTGGAGGAGCCGGGGCCGAGGCCGGCGATGAGCCGTCCGCCCGAGAGGATGTCGAGCGCGGCCAGGGTCTTCGCCAACGGCACCGGCCCCCGCAGGGCGACCAGGGAGATCGTCGTCGCCAGCGCCAGGTCTCCAGAACGCTCGACCACCGCGGCGAGCGCGGTCGGCCCGTCGAGCCATGGGGTGGAGAAGACGAAGTGGTCGTTGGCGGAAATCGAGGCAAAGCCGCATTCGCGTGCAGCGTCCACCGTGGAATGCAGTCGCCCGAGCGACAGCTCCTCGTGACCGAATTCCATCAGGGGCAGATGAACGCCGAATTTCATGGCTTTTCGATGCTCTCAGGAGGTCGCCGGTTCGAGCCCGGCTGGCTCCAATTCAAAAAGCGTTGATGGCGCGCCCTACGCGCCGGGTGCCTGGTACTGGACCTGCGCGGCCCTGTGCAGGGCCTCCATCGTCTCGTCGACGCTCAGCAGGACTGTCGTCTCCAGCGAGGCAAGCGCACCGCCGCCACTGATCGCCAGCGCAACCGCGGCCATGGACACGTTGTCGGGGGCCTCCCAAAGTGTGTAGCCGTCGTGTGAGCCGAAGGCGTACCAGAACCCGTGGAGCTGGCCGCCAACCGACTCGATGTATGACTGAGCGGCTTTACGACGGTCCTCGGGGTTGCCGATCAGCCTGGCCCAAGTCTCAGGCGTGTAGTCGAACCTCGATAGATAGAGCGGCATCGTTCCCTCCTTGTCGTTCGCCGACCCGCGCGAGTCGCCGTCAGGCGTCGAAGTATGACCCGCCGGAAAGCAAAGATTGACCAATGCCGGTTGGATGGAGGCCCACGAATGAGGCTCCCGAACACCGCCCACACCGCCCGGCCCTGGCGGATCCATGAGCTCACCGGCGACTTCCGGCTCGAGGACGTGTGGGCGCTGCCGACGCCGGGCGGTCGCGACGACTTCCCGCGGCTGGTCGAGCTGATGGCCTCGGGAGATCCCTCGCAGGGCTCCTCCCGGGTCGTCCGCGCGCTCTTCGGGATCCGGTGGAAGGTCGGGCAACTGCTCGGCTGGGACAGCCCGGATGCCGGTCACGGGTCCAGGGTCCGGACGCTCCACGACCGGTTGCCGGCGGACCTTCGCGACGCTCCGCGCGGGCCGGACTTCGACGCGCTCCCCTTCACCCCGCTCTACCTGCTCGACGACGAGTTCGCCGCGGAAGTCGCCAATCGGACCATGCACGGGGTGATGCACATCGGCTGGGTCCCGGACGAGGGTGGCGGCTATCGCGGGCAGATGGCGGTCCTGGTGAAGCCCAACGGGCGGCTCGGGACCGGTTACATGGCCGCGATCGCGCCGTTTCGGCACCGGCTCGTGTACCCCCCGATGATCAGGCAGATCGGGCGGCAATGGCGCGAGGGTCTGGCGCGTCCTTGAGCGAACGGCCCTCGGTACGTCCGACGCTCAAGGACCTGACCGAGCGCAGCGTGCCGGGCGTCGCCGTGGTCGTGGTCCGGGGGGAGCAGGTCGAGGAAGCCTGCGCCGATGGAGTCGTTTCGCTTGCGACGGGCGCGCCGACCACCATCGATTCGGCTCATCTGTGGTTCTCGATGACCAAGATCGTCACGGCGACCGCGGCGATGCAGTTGGTCGACCGCGGTGTCGTCGGCCTCGACGACCCCGTTCGTGACCTCCTCCCAGAGTTCCCGGAGCCGCGAGCCGGCTGGCCGGAGGTTCGCGTGCGCCACCTGCTGAGCCATAGCACGGGTCTCGGCAATCCGATCCCGGTTCGGTGGGTGCATCCGGCGACCGAGCCGGGCCCGGACCCCCGAGACTTCGCGCTCGGCCTGCTGGAGCGACACAGGAAGCTTCGCTTCCCGGCGGGCTCGAAGGCGGTCTACTCGAACCTTGGCTACATCGTCCTCGGAGAGCTGATCGCAACCGCCTCGGGGCAGCCCTACGAGGACTACGTCCGTTCGGAGATCCTGGCACCGCTCGTCATGGACCGCACCGGGTTCGGCTATGAGGCCATGGGCGTGGACGTGGCCACCGGATACCAGCCACGGTTTCACCCGATGACGCCTCTCTTTCGGATGATGTTGCCCGCCGGGATCGTCGGGGAGACCAGTGGCCGGTTCCGTGCCTTTCACCGCTTCTGCGTCGATGGTTCGGCGTACGGCGGGCTGATCGGCTCGGCCCGAGACGCAGCCCGCTTCATGGCCGCGCACCTGAATCGAGGCGAGCTGGACAGCCATCAGCTGATCTCTCAGAAGAGCTTGCTCGCCATGCAGACGATTCACGCTCGCGGGCGCAAGCTCGATGTGGGCTTTGGCTGGTATCGCCGAGGGGCGACCCGCCGGAGGGCCGACTACCTCGAGCACCTCGGGGGCGGCGGCGGGTTCTGGACGATGATGCGGATCTATCCGGAGCGCCGACTCGGAGTCGTATCGATGGGAAACGTGACGCGCTACGACCATGAGCGCATCGCCGCCGCGGCGATCCGGTCCGGCTAGCGCTTACGCGGTGCTCGCGGCGCCCGATACACCCGGTCAGCGCGGCTGGTCGAAAATCTCGCTCAGAAAGTGGGTGACGATCCAGGCGGCAACTCGCGCGGTGGCGCCCGACGGGTCGCGCGCCGGGTTCAGCTCGACGACGTCGAAGCCGATCACGCGCCCACGGCGGGCAACCTCGATTAGGAGCGCGCGCAGCTGGCGGTAGGTGAGGCCGCCGGGCTCCTGCAGGGAGTGCCCGGGCGCGACCGAGGAATCCAGCACGTCGAGGTCGATCGAGACGTAGAGCGCCTTCACCTCCGGCACGGTCTCGCGCACCACGTCCTCGGCCCCTCGCTCGACCACGTCGCGGGTTGTCGCCCACCGCGCTCCCAGCTCTCGCATGCCCTCGACCTCCACGCGGTCCACGTTCCGAACCCCGAGCGCGGTCGTGCTGCGCACAAACGGGAGCTCCGCGAGACGCCGCAGCTGGCTCGCGCCCGTCAGGCGCGCCCCGTCCAGCTCGTCGAGGAAGTCTGTGTGGGCGTCGATGTGGACGACGTCGAACTCCTCGAACACCTCCATCCCCAGACCGAGCGGGTAGCTGATCGAGTGGTCGCCGCCGAGCGCGACCATCAGGCCGTCACTCCGGGCGATCTGCTGGGCGGCTTCGGTGATCCGGCGGTAGTTCGCCTCGGTGTCCGAGCCCTGGATCGCGACGTCGCCGACGTCCGCCATGCGCACGCCGGCCAGGTAGTCGCGGTCGGCCTCGACGTCGTACCAGCCCGTCGCGCCCGGGTCGGGCTCGGGGCCCACGGGGTACTCGAACGTCGCCGCGCTCGCCTCGCGAACCGCAGCGGGACCGGCCCGCTGGCCGGTCGGGACCCCCGGCTGGGGCGTGCCACCGTCATAGGGGACACCCAGGAAAGCCACGTCCGCGTCGATCCTGTTCAGCTCCCGACTCGGCACCCCGAAGAACGTCCGGGGCGCAGGGTCGGTTAACGACGCAGCCATGGCGGGCTCAGTATGCCGCGCCCGCCCCGATCTGCTTCGACCGCGGGCCCTACGGCCCGGGGCTGCGTGCCCCCGGCGGTGGGTGAATGAGGCAGAACTCGCGCACCGCCTCGTTGAACTCCTCGGGGCGTTCGAGGTTGCTGACGTGGCCGCAACCAGGGATCACGACGAGCTTCGTGTCCGGGATCGCCCGCTCGAACTGGCTGGCGACCCGCAGCGGGGAGCGGGCGTCGAGCTCGCCCCAGATCAACAGGGTGGGCACAGCGATCTGGGACAGCAGATCGCGCTGGTCGGCTTGAGCCATCACCAGCAGCTGAGCCTCAAGGCTGTTCGGGCGGATGGCGGCAGCCACCTCGTCGAGCAGCGGAGCGAACTGGGCCGGCGGATCCCCCGCGAACAGCCCAGGCAGCGTGGGATCGAACTCCCCGGCGGGCGCCTTGAGCATCTGGCGCAGACCGGCGACCCGCGCGTCCACCTCCTCCTGGGGTAGCGAGCCCTTCCAGCCGGCGTAGCTGCCGGCGAGGATCAGGGTGGCGACTAGCTCGGGCCGGTGGCGGTAGAGCTCCTGTACCACGGTCCCACCCCATGAGAGGCCCGCGAGGTGGGACGGGCCGAGATCTAGTGCCTCGATCAGCCCGGCGAGGCAGCGGGCGTAGTCCGCCAAGCCAAAGCCCGTGGGCAGATCGGCAGATCGACCGGCACCCGGTTCGTCCCAAGCAACGATCGTGAACTCGTCGGCCAGGGCGGCGAGCTGCGGCTGCCAGAGGCGACAGTCGCCGGCGGCGCCGTGCACGAGTACCAGCGGCGGCCCTTCGCCGACTCGTTCATACGCGATCTCGAGCCCGTTCGCCCGCACGAACTCCACGGCCCCCAAGCTACATGCCGGCAACGTGCCCGCACCCCCTGATCCCATAGGTTGAACCACCCAGAGCTTGAGGAGTCGGCGAGGATGCGGAACGGACTGGCGGTGATCGGCGGATGGTTCGCGGACCTGCCCGGAGGGCGCCGGTCCAAGTTCGCCGTGGTCGGGGTCTGGCTCGTGGTCCTGTTCGCGATCGGGCCGCTGGCGGGCCAGTTCGAGGACGCTCAGGAGAACGACCCCGCCGACTACCTCCCCGGCAACGCCGAGTCCGTCGAGACGATCGAGGAGCTGGAGGAGTTCCCCTCCGGGGACATCGCCGAGGCGATCACCGTCTTCTACCGCAGCGGCGGCCTCACCCCCGCCGACCAGGCGGCCATCGAGGAAACCCAGGCCACGATCGACGCCGAGCGCCGCGAGGGAGTGGGCGAGAGCAGCCCTCCGATTCCCTCCGAGGACGGCACCACGGCGCTGGTGATCACGCCGATCACAGTCGAGGACGGCACCAACGAGGCCGGGGAGCTACTCGTCGACGCCACCGACGACATCAAGGCGATCCTCGACGATCTGCCCCCCGGTCTCGAGGCCAAGGTCACCGGCCCCGCGGGCTTCTCGGCGGACGCGATCGACGTCTTCGACTCGATCAACGGGGCCCTGCTCTACGCCACGGCCCTTCTGGTCCTGGTGCTCCTGATCATCATCTACCGGAGCCCGATCTTCTGGCTGATCCCCTTCTTCTCGGTGATCATCGCCGAGATCACGTCCCGGGGCCTCGGCTACCTGCTGGCCGAGGCCGGGGTGACGGTGACCGGCCAGTCGGGCGGCATCCTGCCGGTGCTGGTCTTCGGCGCGGGCACGGACTACGCCCTGCTGCTGGTCTCGAGATACCGCGAGGAGCTGCGCCGTCACGAGGACAAGCACGAAGCCGTTCGCGTTTCGATGCGCAAGGCCGGCCCGGCGATCGTCGCCTCGGGGGCAACGGTGATGGCCGCCCTGCTGACCCTGTCGCTGGCCGAGGTCACGGGCACCTCCGGCCTTGGGCCGATCGGCGCCCTTGGCGTGGGGTTGGCGATGGTCTCGATGCTGACCATCCTGCCCGCACTGCTCGCGATCACAGGTCGCAAGGCGTTCTGGCCGTTCATTCCTCGCTACGGCACCGAGGGCACCGACGAGACCCACGGCACGTGGAGCCGGATCGCCGCCTGGGTCGGCCGCGGGCCGCGGCGGGTGTGGATCGGGACCACGGCGCTCCTACTCGTTCTCTGCCTGGGCCTGACGCAGCTCAACAGCGACCTCACGTCGGGCAACGGCTTCCGCGACGACGTCGATTCGGCCGAAGGCCAGGAGCTGATCGAACAGGGCTTCCCGGCGGGAGCGAACGCCCCAACCAACGTCGTGGTAACCGACGACGCCCAGCTCGATGCCGTGAGAGCGGCCGTGGCCGAAGCGCCGGGCGTTGACAGCATCAGCCCTCGGGAGGAACAGGGCCCGACCGGCACCAAGCTTTCCGTGACCCTCGACGAGGACCCATTCAGCACCGAGGGGTTCGACCTGATCCCAGGGGTTCGCGAGGCCGCACACGGCGCGGGCGGCGAGAGCGTCCTCGTGGGCGGCCCCACAGCCGAGGAGTTCGATCTGCGCGAGTCCGCAGCTCGCGACAACCGGCTGATCGTGCCGATCGCGCTGTTCGTGGTGTTCCTGATCCTCTGCGCCCTGCTGAGGGCGGTGGTCGCCCCGCTGATCCTGATCGCGACGGTGATCCTCTCTTACGGCGCCGCGCTGGGAATCGGGATCTTCTTCTTCGAGAACGTGTTCGACTTCCCGGGGATCGACCCGACCCTGCCGCTGTTCGCGTTCATCTTCCTGGTGGCGCTGGGCATCGACTACAACATCTTCCTGATGGCCCGGGTGCGGGAGGAGACGCTGAAGTACGGCACGCGCGACGGGATGATGCGCGGTCTGGCGGTGACCGGCACGGTCATCACCTCGGCCGGGATCGTGCTCGCCGGGACCTTCTCGGCCCTCGCCGTCCTGCCGCTGGTGAGCCTTACCGAGATCGGCTTCACGATCGCGATCGGCGTCCTGATCGACACCTTCGTGGTCCGCACCCTGCTGGTGCCCGCGATCGTGTTGGAGGTCGGCGACCCGGTCTGGTGGCCCTCGGCCCTGGCGCGGGGCTCGGCGCGGGCCGGCGATAAGCCGATGGACGAGACGTCTACCGAGAGGTCCTAGGCCGGCGGTGCGTGCGCGATGAGCACCGGAGCCGTGATCGCTGTCGGCGCCGTGATCGGGCTTGCCGTCGGCATCCTCGTCAGCGTGACGACAGACGTCCCCTTCGCGCCCGAGATCGGCCTGGCGTTGGGAGCGCTGATGGCCTGGCTCTGGCGGCGCGAGAGCGGCGGGGCTGGATCGGTTTGAGCGGCGCCGGGGCCGAGCTAAGCGCATGAGCGAGCGGACCGCCGCGGGGCTTGTGTTGATCGCGACCCCGCTCATCTTCAACGTCGGCTTCGGGCTCCTGGCCCAGCGATTCGACTACCCGGACATCCTCCGCCGGCCGACGCATGAGGTGCTGGCGCGGTTCCGAGCCGGAGGAAGCGCCCTGATCCTCACCTGGTGGGTGTTCGCGCTCTCGGCCGTGCTTTTCTCGGCGCTCGCCGTGCTGCTCGCGGTCGCGATCGCCGACGCCGATCGTGCGCTCGTCGTGCTCGGTGCGGTCTTCGGTGTCCTCGCGTCGCTGGTTCAGTTCCTGGGCCTGATCCGCTGGCCGTTCCTGGTGCCCTACCTCGCCCGGGAGGCCGAGGACGCCGCTCCGAACTCACCCAGGGGCGAGGCGGTAGACGTTGTGTTCCAAGCCGCCAACCGCTACCTCGGGGTCGGGGTGGGCGAGCACCTGGGCTATGCGTTCACGGGGATCTGGTCGATCCTCGCCGGGATCGGGCTGATCGAGTCGGCCATCGTCGCGGACTGGCTGGGCGTCGTGGGGGTCCTGATCGGACCCCTGTTCCTGCTCTGCTCGCTCGAGTTCGTGGGGAACCCCGAGGAGTCGGGTTGGAAGCTCGCGGGGGCGCTGACGCCGATCACCTACATCGCGTGGTCGGTCTGGCTGCTGGCGGTTGGAGTGGCGCTCCTGGTCTGAGGGCCGCCCGCCTTCCGGCTTACGCGGACAGGGCGGTGGCCTCGCCGATCTCCAGCCACCGGACCGCGGCCCTGACCTCCTCCGGTGCCGAGGCGAGCTCGCGCTCGATCGCGGCGCGGCCCTCCCGGAAGTGCTTCCATCCTTCGTAGTGGATCGGCACGATCGTGCGTGGCTTGATCAGGCCGCAGAGCTCGACGGCCTGGGCGGCGGTCATCGTGTAGCGAACGGGGCCCGAGATCGGGAATCGCACGCCCCCGAGGTGCAGCACAACTGTGCCGACGTCCACCCGGTCGGCGACCTCGCGGAGGCCGTCATAGAGCACGGTGTCTCCAGAAACCCACAGGGCCCCGTGGTCCTGGCCTTCCCACCGAAGCGCGAACCCGATGACGTCGCCGACTATCGGCCGGCTGAGAGGGGGGCCGTGGCGGCAGGGCGTCGCGGCGACCTCGATCGTGGGCCGGTCCGGCGCCTCGAGCAGCGTCTCCTCCCAGGGAGCGAGGCCGCGAGCGTCTCCCCCCAGCCGCCCGGCGCCTGGGACGGTGGTCACGACGTCCCCCGCGTCGGGCAGCAGCGCCCGGCCGGCCGGGTCGAGGTTGTCGTCGTGGTGGTCGTGGCTGAGGAGGACTGCGTCGATCTGCCCGAGCTCGGAGGCGGGGATCGCCGGGCCCGCCTGCTTCACGGACCCGGTTCCCCATCCGAACCGGTAGCTGCCACCAGGCGGATCAAAGGTCGGGTCGGTCAGCAGGCGCCAGCCTCCGACCTCGATCAGGAGCGTAGGGCCGCCGATGTGCGTGAGGGTGACCTCCATGGAAGACACCCGACATACTGATCGGGTCCCCGACCCAGCTGCATTGCGCCAAGTGCGCGTGCGTAGAGAAAGGAGCTTCAGATGGCCGAGATCACCGAGCGCGAGGCCGAGCAGATCGCGAAGGCCAACGAGAGCGGCAGGGCTCCCGTGGTCTTCATCCACGGGCTGTGGGTGCTGGCGAGTAGCTGGGACAACTGGGCGGGACTGTTCGAGGAAGCGGGCTACGCCGCGGTCCAGCCGGTCTGGCCCGACGATCCCGAGACGGTCGAGGAGGCTCGTGCGAACCCCGACGTCTTCGCGGGGAAGGGACTTGCCCAGATCCGAGATCACACCGCCGACGTGATCGGCCGACTGGACAAGAAGCCTGCGGTCATGGGGCACTCGACCGGCGGGCTCTTGTGCCAGATGATCGCCGACCGGGGCATCTCGGCGGCCACCGTGGCCATCGACCCGGGGCCGTTTCGCGGGGTCCTGCCGCTGCCGCTCTCGGCATTGAAGTCAGCTAGCCCCGTGTTGCTGAACCCCCTCAACCGCGGGCGGGCCGTGACCCTGACGCTGGACCAGTTCAAGTACGGATGGGCCAACGCGCTGAGCGAGGACGAGGCGAAGCAGCTGCACGAGGAGTTCCACGTCGCCGCCCCCGGCGTCGCGTTGATGCAGATGGCCAATGCCAACGTGAATCCATTCACCGACGCGAAGCTCGACCCTCGCAACCCCAAGCGGGGCCCGCTGCTGATCATCAGCGGCGAGAAGGACCACACGGTCCCGTGGGCGATCGCCAACGCCTCGTTCAAGCGCCAGCGGCGAAACGAAGCCGTGACCGAGATCACCGAGATCACCAACCGGGGGCACTCGCTGACGATCGACAGCGGCTGGCGCGAGGTGGCCCAGACGGCGCTCGACTTCGTGAAGCGGTTCGTCTAGGCGCGCGGCGCGCCGCCGCGGCCCTACAGCGGCTTGCGCAGGTAGACGATGGTCCAGTCGTTGAACGGCCGCCGGTCATACTCGGCGTAGCCGATTCGCTCGTACAGCGCCAGGTTCTCCCACCCCTTCTCGTGGGTGTAGAGGTAGACCGAGTCATAGCCCGCGGCGCGCGCCGCCGCCTCCGCGTGCTCGAGCAGGGCCCGGCCAACGCCGGTGCCCTGGTGGGCAGGGTCGACCGCCACGTTGTCGATCAGATAGCCCTCCTCGGCAACCCCGGTCACGACCAGCCCGACGATCCCGCCCTTGGCCTCCGCCACGGTCACGTCGCGGCGCGAGACGACATCCGCGTAGTCGTCTCGCATCGGTCGCGGCAGCCCGCCGATCCGCTCGACGTACGGCCCGTAGGCGGCGTCGACCAGCTCGGTCAGCCTGGGGACGTCAGCCGCTTTCGCGGCGCGTAGCTTCACGGCGCCCATTCTGCTCCCCAAGGGCTGAACACGACCACACCCCCGGGGGGCGAGGACCCTGCCTTGGGCCCCTGGTAGGGAGGGCCGTTCGGATCGATGCTTCTCCTAGAAAGCAAGCAACGCCCCCCGGGGCACAAGGAGAAAGACATCAAATGAAGACCCGAATCCTCATCGCCACCGCCGCCGTCGCCATCAGCGGGATCGCCGCCTCCGGCGCCGGCGCCGCCGAGAAGGCCGACACCGAGGTCACGATCAAGGGCCAAAACGGCGACTACTACGGCTACGTCAAGAGCCCCGACTCCGATTGCGAGTCAAACCGCAAGGTCGACGTCTACAAGCTGGTCGGGCAGAGCCCCAACCGCCAGGTCGATCAGAAGATCGGCTCTGACATCGCTCAGCCCAACGGCCCCGACGGGATGTGGTCGATCGGGAACTCCGGCTACAAGCACGGCAAGTTCTACGCCCACGCCAAGAAGACCGCCGAGTGCCAGGGCGACCTGAGCCCGGTGATCAGCCGGTAGGCACAGCGCCACCGGCCCACTCGAGGACCCGCTGCGCCATCGGCGCGGCGGGTCCTTTCCACGTGCCGGCTCACCCCTGGAGCTCGGCGAGGCGCTCCTCCAGGAACCGGCGCTCGGCGTCCGATTCCACCAGCTCCAGGGCGCGCTGGTAGGCCGCTCGGGCCTCGGACGGGCGGCCGAGGCGGCGGAGGAGCTCGGCCCGCGTCGAGTGCAAGTAGTGGTACTCGTCGAGGTCGAGGCGCTCCACCAACGCCAGCGCACCCTCGGTGTCTCCCGACTCGGCGACCGCGGCGGCGTGGTTCAACGCGACCACCGGCGAGCCGGTCACCCGTGCGAGCTCGCCGTAGAGGGCAACGATCTGGTCCCAGTCCTGCGGCTTGTCGGCGTGAAGCGAGGCGATCGCCGCCTGCAGGGCGTAGGGCCCGCGGCCTCCAAGCGCCAGCGCCCGATCCAGGTGCGCCCGGCCTTCGGCGATCTGCTCGTGATCCCAGAGCGAGCGGTCCTGGTCGCGCAGGAGCACAAGCGAGCCGTCGGCGACGCGCGCCTCGCGCCTGGAGTCGTTGATGAGCATCAACCCGAGCAGCGCAGCGACCTCGGGCTCGTCGGGCATCAGCTCCCTCAGCGCGCGCCCCAGCCTGATCGCCTCGTCGGCCAGCTCACCGCGACCCCCGTATCCCTCGTTGAAGATCAGGTAGACGACTGCCAGCACCGCCGCCAGGCGATCGGGGAGGCGGTGCGGCGCCGGCACGCGAAACGGGATGCCGGCGGCCGCGATCTTGTGCTTGGCCCGGACGAGCCGCTTGGCCATCGTCTCCTTCGACACCAGAAAGGCGTTGGCGATGTCGCCTGTGCTCAGGCCCCCAAGGGTCCGCAGCGTCAGCGCCACCTGGGAATCGACCGCCAGCGCCGGGTGGCAGCAGGTGAAGACCAGCTCGAGCCGCTCGTCGGGAATCGCTGCGTCGTCGCTCTCGTCCCCCACGGCCTCGGGTGCGTCGAGCAGGCGGACCTTGGCCGCGAGGGTGCGGTCGCGGCGGATGCGGTCGATCGCCCGGTTGCGCCCAGTGGTCACGAGCCAGCCACGTGGGTTGGCGGGGGTGCCCTCGCGAGGCCACCGCTCGGCCGCGATCGCGAAGGCCTCCTGGGCGGCCTCCTCGGCGAGCTCGAAGTCGCCGAGGTAGCCGATCAGGCTCGCGAGGACACGCCCCCACTCGTCGCGGAATACGCGGTCGAGGATCGTCAGTGCTCCACGATCGGGCGGACCTCGACGGCGCCGCCCATGCGGGCAGCCGGCACGCGGGCGGCCAGGTCGATGGCCGCGTCGAGGTCGTCGGCCTCGAGGAGCATGTACCCGCCCAGCGCCTCCTTGGTGGTGGCGAAGGGGCCGTCGGTGGTCAGAGTCTGACCACCGTCGACGCGGACGGTCGTCGCCGTCTCGGGCGGCTGCATCTGCTGGCCGGGGGTAACGCCCGGCGTCTCGTTGATCGCCTTGTAGTCCGCGAACACCTGATTCTGCTCGTCCTCGGAGAGGCGCGCCCAGTCCTCGGGGGAATGCGGCGTCGGCGTCGTGCCCTGGTGGATCAACAGGATGTACTTCATCGGGTCCTCCTGGTTAGGGGGATGGTCCCCTCTTACACGAACGGGGATCGAGGAAATGGACACCCACGGTCCGGCTCGCGATTTCCAGGCGGATGGGTGGAACCCGTCGTTCGGGGGTAGTGGAGGCAGGCAACTGTCCTGAACGAAGGGAATCGAGCATGAGCACAGTCGCGATCGTCCTGATCGCCATCGGCGTGATCATCGTTCTGGCGCTGATCTACGCCGCCAGCAAGCGCGGCCAGGAGCGGAAGCTGGAGGACCGTCGTCACGTCGCGGCCGAGCATCGCACCGAGGCCGAGTCCCGGCGTATCGAGGCCGACAAGGAGGCCGCCATCGCCGACGAGCAGGCCGCCGGCGCGCGCCGTCAGGCCGCTGAGGCCGAGGAGCGGGCGCAGGTCGCCCAGCGGTCGCGCTCGGAGGCCGACGCGCACGCCGAGTACGCGAGCGAGGTCGACCCCGACGCGGATCGCCGCGCCGAGGCATCCGACGCCACGCACGACGAGACCGCCGCACGTGACGCCGACGGGGTGCCCGCCGACGAAGGGCACGAGGCCGATCGCCGGCGGGCTACCACCTAGGCGGACGCGCCTGAGTAACGCAGCGACCCCGGGGTGTCGAGGCTCTCGCCTGTCTCCACCAGCGTCTTGAGGCCGGAGAGGATCATCGGCCAGCCGCCCCACAGCTCGGAGTTGGCGTCCTCGGGGAGTTGGTCGTGGATCACCGTGAGCTGGCAGGACGTGCCCACCTGCTCCAGCTCCCAGGTGACGCGCGAGGATCCGGCCGCCTTCACGTCGTCGCTCCAGAGCGCGTTGAAGCTCTGGACGAGACGGCGTGGCGGTTCGACCTCCAGGTTCTCGCCGGCGGCGATGTCGATCACCCCGGGCACGCCGCTCTCGTAGGCCGAGCCGGGCGTGTAATCGGAGCGCGTCGCCACCCCGAAGCTGTACTTCGCACGCTGCTCCGGGTCGGTGATCGCCTCCCACACGCGCTCGGGCGTGGCCTTGATGTAGATCTCGAACACCGTCATCGTGCCCTTGCCGTCGACGACGGCGTAGCGGTCCATCTCGTCGTTCATCGCTGTTCCTCCTCGATCGTTCTCTTCAGCCCGGTGAGCGTCGCCGCCCAGGGCTCTGCGTACTTGCTCACCCAGCGGTCGTGGATGAGCCGGATCGGGACGGGGTTGAGGAAGTGGAGCTTCTCGCGGCCACTTCGCCTGGTGGTCAAGACACCGGCCTCCTCGAGCACCTTGAGGTGCTTCATCACGCCGAAGCGCGTCATCGGCCGGCCCGCCTCGAGCGCGCTGAGCGACTGCCCGTCCTCCTCGAAGAGCTGATCGAGGAGGCTCCTGCGCGTCTCGTCGGCGAGGGCCTTGAACACCGCGTCCATCGATTCCATGCCGGGAGTATAGGTGACTATATGGTCACGTGTCAAGTGGCTGAGCGGAGCGCGGTCGGCATACTCGGGCGTATGGCCTTCGTTCCCCCCGAGCGCCACCTGCTGCGAGCCAGGGACCTGGCCGACGCGCGCTACTTCGACGAGCTCGACGTGGACGCACTCGCCGCCGTGGCCGGGCTCTCGCGCGCGCACTTCAGCCGTGAGTTCAAGCGCGCCTTCGGCGAGTCGCCGCACGCCTACCTGCTGGCCCGTCGGCTCGAGCGGGCCGCCGCTCTGCTGCGAAACACCGACCGGACCGTCCTCGACGTCTGCCTGTCGGTCGGCCTTCGCAGCCTCGGCTCGTTCACCACCAGCTTCACCCGCGCCTATGGGGCCCCGCCGGCGGCCTACCGGGCCCAGCATCCTCCGGCCGCCGACCGGGCCCTGGTCCCGGCGTGCGTCAGGCGCGTCTACGGCCGCGCCCAGGACAGCACGTTTGGAGAAGACAGGACGCTGGCGCGCAATTAGCCTGGCCGCGACACTGTCGACCGACCAGGAGACTGAGATGAGAATCGCAAACGCCCAGGTTTGGGTCCACGACCAGGACGAAGCGCTCGCCTTCTACACGGACAAGCTGGGCATGGAGGTCCGCTCCGACGTGACCGTTCCCGAGATGGGGAACTTCCGCTGGCTCACCGTCGGACCGCCAGGCCAGGAGGACTTCGGCGTCGTCTTGATGGCGATCCCCGGGGAGCCGGTGCTGGACGCCGACACCAAGCAGCAGATCGAGAGCCTGATGGCGAAGGGCTTCGCCGGCACCGTGTTCCTGACGACGGACGACTGCCAGGCCGCCTACGAGGAGCTCAAGGCCAGGGGAGTCGAGTTCGTCGACGAGCCAACCGAGCAGCCGTACGGGATCGACGCGTCGTTCCGCGACCCGTCGGGCAACGCCTTCCGCCTGACGCAGGTCACCGCCGACGGAGTGAGATGACTCACGGCCTTGTTGGCCGCGGGTTTGACGGGGCCGGTCCGCGACAAGCGGGCCGGCCTCTCGGCTTTGGGGGCGTCAGCCCGCGGGCGGGACGTTCTGGTTGCGGCGCAGGACGTTGTGAGGGTCGTAGCGGCCTTTCAGCGCCTGCAGACGCTCGAAGGTCTCGGCGCCGAACGCGGCGCGGACCCGCTCGACCGGCTCGTCGGCCTGCATGTAGTTCACGTAGCCGGCCCCGCGCAGCGACCATGGCTCCATGGCGGTAGCGGTCCCGCGCGTCCAGGCGACGCCTTCCTCGTCGTGGGTGGGCTCGAGCCACCCGCCCATCGCGCTGAGGTTGAAGGCGGCGCTGCGAAAGCCCAGCGCGGCGCTCGCCGGGTCGACGTCCTTCGGGGCGCCGTGGAGCGACTCGATCAGGATCTGCCCCGGCGGGCGGTCCAGCGCCCGCATCCGCTCGACCAGGGCGTCGATCAGCTCGTCGGGCAGCTCGTTGACGAAATGGCCCTTCCAGTAGGTGCGCTCGACGCCGTAAGGGGGGTTGACGACGTGCTGCTGGGCGATGAACGAGTGTCGCCTGATGTCGTCGAGGATCAGGCCCGGAGCGTCCTTTAGCCGGCTGCGCCAGGCCGGCTCCGAATCGGCCCCCGTGTAGCAGGGGAAGACCGCCAGGACCGGGGCCAGCGCGTCGTCGGCGGCGAGCACAGCCGTGCAGCTGAGGTCGCGCGGGACGGCGGCCACCAGGTCGCGGTACCGGCGCAGCGCCTCGGCGACCTCGTCGACGCCCGAGTAGACCAGCCGCCCTCCAACCACCGTCTCGAGCGGATGCAGGCGCAGCTCGATCCGGGTGACGATCCCGAAGTTGCCGCCCCCGCCCCGAAGTCCCCAGAGCAGCTCGGCGTCGCCCTCGTCACCGGCCCGCACCGACTCCCCGGCCGGGGTGGTCACGTCGGCGCCGAGGAGGCCGTCGCAGGTGAGCCCGAGCTGCGACGTGAGGTGGCCGATCCCCCCGCCGAGGGTGAGGCCCGTGACGCCCGTGGTGCCGACCACGCCACCCGGCGTCACCAGCCCGTGAGCCTGCGTCGCGCGGTCGAAGTCGAGCCAAGTCGCCCCGCCCTGGGCGCGCGCCACCCGCGCCTCGGGCTCGACCTCCACGCGGTTCATCAGCGAGAGGTCGATCACCAGACCGTCGTCGAGCACGCAATGGCCGGCGGGATTGTGGCCGCCTCCCCGCACCGCGATCTCGAGCCCCTCCGAGCGCCCGAACTCGAGCGCGAGCCCGACGTCGGCCGCCGACGCGCAGCGGGCGATGGCCGCGGGGCGGCGGTCGATCAGCGCGTTGTAGGGGATGCGGGCGTGCTCGTAGCCGGGATCCCCGGCGACGATGATCGCCCCTTCGAACGAGCGCCGCAACTCCCTGACGGCCTGCGAGGTCAAGTTCGGCTTAGGCGTCGAGGCGGTCCGGGAGCCCGAACCGGGTGAAGTAGGCGACGAGCCTGCCGGGATCGACCGGCTGGTCGGGCCAGCGGGCGAAGGCCTCCGGGTCGGTGTTCTCGATCGAGCGGGTGACGAAGGCGGTGACGTCGCTGATGCGCTCGCCGGTGAACGTCATGACGTTGAGGGCGAACGGGATGTACGCGCCCTCGCCGTCGTCCCACTCGTAGAAGGCCAGCGCCTCCTGGCCGCTCGCCCGCACCCGGACCGGCCGCCAGCGCCACTCGCCCGAGAGCGGCCCGACGCGCAGGAAGTCGGCCATTGAGGCGGACCCGTCGGGGCCCCCGTACCAGCAGCTGAGCGGCGGCATCGAGAAGGTCGAGTCCTCGGCCAGCATCGCGACGACCCCGTCGATGTCCTCGCGCTGCCAGGCGTCGACGTAGGCCTCCACGAGCTCGCGGACGCGGTCGTCGCCAAGCGAGCGCAGGGTCTCCTGCTGGCTCTGAGCCGGCGTCTTCTCGCTCATCGTCTTGCGCGCCCGCTGGAGCGCGCTGTTGACAGAGGCCGTCGTCGTATCCAGCGACTCGGCGGTCTCCTTGGCCGAGAAGCCCAGCACCTCGCGCATGATGAGCACCGCGCGCTGGTTCGCCGGCAGGAGCTGGAGCGCCGCCACGAAGGCGAGCTCGACCGATTCGCGCTCCTCGAAGCGCGCTTCCGGGGCGGCGTATCCGTCCTCCACCGCCAGGGTCTCATCGGGGTAAGGCTCGATCCACACCGACTCGACCACCGGCCCGCCGGGCCCGGCATGCGGATCCCAGGAAGGCCCGTAGTCCACCGGGAGCACGCGCTTAGGGCGGCGCTCGACGGCGTCGAGGCAGGCGTTGGTGGCGATCCGGTAAAGCCACGAGCGCAGCGAGCTGCGCCCCTCGAACCGCGACAGACCTCGCCAGGCGCGCAAGAGCGCCTCCTGGAGGGCGTCCTCGGCGTCAGGCACGGAGCCGAGCATCCGGTAGCAGTGGGCCTGGAGCTCGCGCTGGCGGGGTGCCACCAGCCGCTCGAAGGAGCTCTCGTCGCCCTTGCGGGCGGCCTCGAGGAGCTGGCGCTCCTCAGCCGTCTCGACGGTCGAAGTCGTCATCTCGCCTCACATTAGACCCCGGGCGGCCACTCAGACTCATCGGTCGACCGATGAGTTCACCCTCACGGGCTGGTCAATACGGACAACGATGAAGCGCGCTGCCTCAAACCCCGTCGTGCATCTCGAGCTCCACACCGGCGACCTCGTGGGTGCCTGCGAGTTCTACGCGCGGGTCTGCGGCTGGCGCCCCGAGCGGATCACCGCCGCCGGGCACACCTACCAGGCGCTGGAGATCGACGGGGGCGTCGGCGGTGGGGTCGTAGAGTGCCCGACCGAGCGCTCGCTGTGGCTGCCCTACGTAGGCGTGACCGACGTTCGCGCCGCCACCGAGCGGGCGCGCGAGCAGGGGGCCGTGGTGCCGCTGGAGCCGCGAGAGGGGCCCGCCGGCTGGCGCAGCGTGGTCGTTTCGCCGACGGCCGGCGAACTGGCCTTCTGGCAGCCGAAATAGCGCCTGCTTAGATGGAAGGGACCGATGAGTTTCGGCCCGAGGGCAGGTCTTCATTGGCAGACCACCTCGACCTTGGAGGGAGCACCGTGACCGACGAGACGCAGACCGACCGCAAGCGCTGGATCGCCCTCTACGTGCTGTGCGTGGGGATGCTGATGATCGTCCTCGACATCACGGTCGTGAACGTCGCGCTGCCCTCGATCCAGGAGGACCTGGGGTTCTCGTCGTCGAGCCTCGCGTGGGTGGTCAACGGATACCTGATCGCCTTCGGCGGCCTGCTGCTGCTCTCGGGGCGTCTCGGCGACCTCCTGGGCCGCAAGAACGTCTTCCTCGCGGGTCTCGCCGTGTTCGTCCTGGCCTCGGTGCTGTGCGGCGTCGCCCAGAGCCAGGAGGTCCTGGTCGCGGCACGGTTCATCCAGGGCGTCGGCGGGGCCATGACCTCCGCCGTGATCCTGGGGATGATCGTGACGATGTTCCCCGAGCCGGGGGACCAGGCGAAGGCGATCGGCGTATTCGCGTTCGTCGCCTCGGCCGGAGGGTCGATCGGCCTGCTTGCCGGCGGCATCCTGACCGAGTCGATCAACTGGCACTGGATCTTCTTCATCAACATCCCGATCGGGCTGATCACGGCCGTGCTCGCAAACCGGCTCCTGGACCGCGACCGCGGCATCGGGTTCGGCGGCGGCGCGGACGTCCCGGGGGCCGTCCTGATCACCTCGTCCCTGATGCTGGGCGTCTACACGATCGTCAAGCCCGCTGCCGAGCAGGGGTGGGGCGCCACGCAGACGCTGGCGCTGAGCGCGGTCTCGCTGGCGCTCCTGGTCGCCTTCGTCGCCAGGGAGGCCACCGCCGCGAACCCGCTGATGCCGCTTCGCATCTTCCGCTCGCGGAACATCGCGGGAGCCAACATCGTCCAGGCCCTGGGCGTGGCCGGGATGTTCGGCACTTTCTTCCTGGGCTCGCTCTACCTCGAGCAGGTGGCGGGTTACACCCCGCTCGAAATCGGCCTCGCCTTCCTGCCCGCCACCCTGGTGATGGGGACGATGTCGATCAAGTTCTCGGACAAGCTGGTTCTGCGCTACGGCGCCCGGCGCGTGCTGATCCCCGGCCTGGCGCTGATCGTGGGCTCGCTGCTGCTGTTCGCCCGGGTCCCGGTCGACGCCGTCTACGCCCGCGATCTCCTGCCGCTGATGATCCTGTTGGGCCTTGGCGCCGGCAGCTCGTTCCCGGCGCTCATGAAGCTGGCCATGTCCGGCGCCACCCAGGCCGACGCGGGCCTTGCGTCGGGGCTGGTCAACACGTCGGCGCAGGTCGGCGGAGCGATCGGCCTGGCCGTGCTGGCGACCGTCGCGGCCAGCCGCACCGACAGCCTGGTGGCCGACGGCGACTCGCTGGCGTCCGCGCTCACCGGCGGCTACCACGTGTCCTTCATCATCGCTGCGGCGCTCGTGGTCGCCTCGATCGTCGTCGGGCTCACCGTGATCGAGCCCGAGGAGCGCGCGGCGGCGGCTCACGCCCAGGACCCCGAGGCACGGCCCGGGCCGCAGCGAGCCGAGCCCGCCTACACCGAGGCCGGCTGACCGCCTAGGGCTCGGCGTCGAACTCGAAGGCGCCGATGTCGGGCTTCGATTCGCGGTCGAAGCCCCGCTGATACGTCCGGGGCGGCTCCGCGAGGCGTCTTAGGACGCGGTGAGAGCGTCGGCGGCGGCCGTGACGTGGCGGCTGTCGGTGCCGCAGCAGCCGCCGATCACGTTCAGGTTCGGCAGCAGCTCGCGCAGCGACGCGTAGCGGGCGCCGAGGTCGCTGGGATCGCCCTCGTCGAGCTCGGTCGCCTCGTCCAGCTCGGCGTGGCTCTTCGTGGATGCGTTGGCGCGCAGGCCACGGATCCGCTCGATCCAGGGCGCCGGGGTGCCCACCACATCCTCGAAGTGGGTGGGGTGCGCGCAGTTGATCATGAAGTACGCGGCGTAGGAATCGGTGGCGGCGTCGACCTCCTGGACGGCCTCGCCAAGCCCCTGCCCGCTGGGCAGCCGGCCGTCTGTCTCGACGGTGAACGACAGCGCCACCGGCATGCCGGCGTCGGCCGCGGCCCGGGCGAGGCCGGTGGCCTCATCGGCGTAGGTCATCGTGATCGCGCTGACCATGTCCGCCTGGGTGTCCGGCGAAGGTCCCGATCTGGGTCGAGTGATAGTCGCGGGCGGCATCAGCCGACATCAGCTCTCCTGGGTTGTAGCCGTCGTCCTGCGGGCCGATGCACCCCGAGATCACGAACGGTGTCGGGTCCGCCAGGTGCTCGTCGCGGATCTCGGCCATCAGCGCGACGGCCTTGCGGTTGAGCTCGTCGAGCTCGCCGGCCGAGTAGCCGATCTCCTCCGCCCACCTCGGGCTGGCGCGCCAGGTCGGCGTCTCGAGCACGAAGCCAAGGCCGCGGTCGCTGGCCAGCTCGACGTACGGCGCGTAGTAGCGGCGCAAGGCCTCTGTGCCCTCCTCGTCCTTGAGGAGATCGAACGCGGCGAACAGGGGCAGGTCGAGCCCGTCGTGGAAGATCAGCGAGGTCTCGATGCCTCCGTCCGTGAGGAAGAGATCACCGTCGAGCTGGGGAAGCCGCTCCCGATAACCCATGGCCTAAGTCTTACGCAGATCCTCGAACAGCGCCTGCCAGCGATCCGGATCGCGATCCTCCGGCAGGCTCAGCTGGATACGCGTCGCGATGTCGCCGTAGCGGCGCTTGACCTCGGCGATCGCATCCTCGGGCGTCCCGACGACGGCGAAGGTGTTCAGCACCTCGTCGTCGATCAGCGCGCTCATCGAGTCCCACTCGCCGCGCTTGGTCATCGCCTTCAGCTCGTCCTGGAGCTCGCCCCAGCCGTGCAGCTCGAGAACCGGCCGGTAGGCCGGGGTCGACCCGTAGAACGCGATCTGGTTGCGGATGAACTCGACGCCTTCGGCGATCTCCTCCCCGGTGTCCCGCGCGACGACGAAGGCTGGAGCGGTGATCTCGAAGCCCTCGCGCGTGCGCCCGATTTTCTCGAAGCCCCGCTCGAGGGCGGGCAGGGTTGCCTCGCGCAGGTAGCGCTCGGTCGAGAAGCCGTGGATCAGGACGCCGTCGGCGACCTCGCCCGCGGCCTCGGTCATCAGCGGGCCGACGGCCGCCAGCAGGATCTTCGGATTGCCATGCGGGTTGGGGCCGGGGTCGAAGAACGGTGCCATCAGCGTGTGGGTGTAGAAGTCACCCTCAAAGTCGAGCTTCGCGCCGGTGCCCCAGGTGTCCCAGATCGCCCGGATCGCCAGGATGAACTCCCGCATCCGCGCCGCAGGCTTCGACCAGGGCATCGAGTAGCGGCGGGTGATGTGGGGCTTGATCTGCGAGCCGAGCCCCAGCGCGAACCTGCCGCCCGAGAGAGCCTGGAGGTCGTTGGCCTGCAGCGCGACCGTCATCGGGTTGCGAGCGAGGGCGACGGCGATGCCCGTGGCCACCTCGATTCCCTCGGTGCGCTCGGCCGCGACGGCGCACGCCAGGAAGGGATCGACCTGGGTCTCGACCGCCCACCAGCCGTCGTAGCCATCGGCCTCTGCCTGCCGGGCCCCGGCGCCGGCCGCATCGATCGTGGCCGAGTAGCCCCCGGCGTCCACCTTCACGGCGTGAGTCCTAGCTCACCTTGAAGCGCACGGAGGCGCGGTCGAACGCCGGTGCCGAGTCGGTGCCGAGCGCGATCGACGGGGTCAGGCACCCGGCGCGGTCGGGCGTGGCTCCCTCGGCGGCCATCAGGATCCCCGCCTCGCCGAGCATCCGCGCGGTGGCCAGGTAGCCGGGATGGCCGTCGGCGTCGACCTCGACCCGCGCCTCGTTGCCGGCTGCGGTCCGGCCCACGACGTCCATCCGCCAGTGCCAGGGCTCGAGGCGATCCGGCTTCGGCCCTGCGCCCGAGGACGGGAGCACCCGGCTGAGGAACTTCGACGCCGAGGCGCCCACGGACGGGCGCGCTCGCGCGATCCTGCCCACCGTTGCCTGCGTTCCGGCCATCGCGCCGGCCGCCGCGTAGCGCAGAGGCAAGCTGGCCCCGGGCCCGTCGATCGACATGCCCTCGCTGTAGGCGAACGGACGTGAGGTGGTCACGCCGTCCGCGGCGCGCAGAGCGGCCGAGCGATGGATCACCGCCGGGTTGATGAACGCGGCCGGGCTCATCGGCGCGACGACCGAGCCGTCGCTGCCGCGCCGCGGGGCGACCTTGATGGGACTGCGCCGCAGCACCTCGGCGGCAAAGGCGGGGTCATCGACCAGGCAACACGGATCCGTGATCACCGCCGAGTCGGCGTCGCCGGCGGCTGCGGCGAGGCTCTGGAAAGTGCCGCCGGAGACGTAGTCGGACGGGCGCGGGGGCATCGGGACCCGGATCATGCGCAACTCGAGGTCGACGTCGGTCAGCGCCTCGTCCCAGCGCTCCGCCGCGGCCTCGGCAGCCAGTGCGACCGCCAGGTCCGGGGGCAGCGCCTCGAACCCGCAGACCTGCACGACCTTCACCCCTGCCGCGGTCGCCGCGTCGTGGAAATCGGCCTGGATCCGGCGCACGAACGGGATCTCGCCCGTCAGGTCGGCGTAGTGGGCGCCGGCGGCAACGCAGGCCTCGATCACCGGGCGGCCGTGGAGCGTGTAGGGCCCGACGAGGTTCAGGACCACCTTGGTGCGCGCCGCCATTCGCGCCAGGGACTCCGGATCGCCGACGTCGGCGATCACCGTCTCGGGCGCAGTCACCCCGACCTCCGCCAGGACCTCGGCGGCCTTCCCGGCGTCGCGGGCGGCGGGAGCCCAGCGCACCTCGTCCTCGCCCGCGCGGTCTGAGAGGTAGGCGGCCACCCTGCGCCCGGTGACGCTCGTCGCTCCGAAGACGACGACGTCGAGATCGCGCTCGCTCATCGCTCCAGCCTAGTAGCCGCTACAGGAGGCGGGCTTCGACGAACCCGGCGACGAGCACCGCGGTGCCCGCGATCTCGACGGCCAAGAGCGCCCACATGCTCGAGCACAGCTCCATCGCCGGCGCAGTCTAGGAGTGGAACTCGGCAAGGCGGTCCGCCTCGGCCTTGAGCTCGCGCTTGCTCGCGGCGTCGAGGCGGCCGAATGGCTTCGTGGCGACCTTGCCCTTGTCGAACTTCCAGGTCCCGGCGACGCGGCCGTCGACCAGGAAGGTCGGGACCGACTGCGGCGTCTTCACGCTGAACACCTTCGAGCGGTGCTCCTCGGGGAGGATCTGCGTTCGCCTTGCGTGGACCAGGAGGGTCGCGTCCCAGGTGGGCAGGAAGCGCACGGGCGCGGGGGTATCGGGGGCGGGCAGCGGCGCGCGCCCCACGTCGAACAGCTCGGCGCCGTCCTCGGCGCGGAAGCGCCGGCCGCCCACCTTGGCCAGGACGGGCGCTATCCGCTCGCGGCCCAGGCCCGCCCAGTCCGCCACCTCGGCCTCGGTCGAGGGCCCGAACGCGGCCAGGTAGCGGCGTACGAGCAGCTCGACCCCGTCCGGCTCGCTCGCGTCCTCGGGGCCGACCCAGTCGGCGGCGAAGGCGTAGCGGTCGGCCCGCCGGCGCTCCCAGGTGCCCGAAGGCGGCACCCGCACCAGGTCCAACCACAAGGTGGCCCCGTTGCGCCAGACGCTCACGCGCGGCTGTCGGCCCTCGAGCGCCTCGTTCAGCTCGGTCCGCTCGAACTCCCGCCCGGCGAAACGCTTCTCGAGGCTGCGCGCCGCCGCCGCCAGCTGGCGCGGGGGCACCTCCTTTCGCCACGGCGTGCGGCCCCACCCCGCCCGCCGCGCTTCGCGAACGGCCACCTCCCAGGGCCAGTAGTCGTGCTTGGAGACGAGGTGGATCGTCGCGCGCAGAAGCGTTCCCTGGACCACCGACCGGCGTTCGAGCGCCCGCGTCAGGGAGTCGCGCTCGAAGCCCTCGATCCGCGACCACAGACCGATGTACATCGAGGGGGCGTATTGGGCCTGCAGTCCGCCCATCCGCTCGAGCGTCTTCGCGATCGAGCCCTTGCCGCGCTCGAGCAGGAGCTGGCGCGCGAGGAGCGCGCGGTTCAGCTCGAGCTCGCTGAGGACCCGTTCGGCCATGGCGCTGAACCTAGATGAACTCAACTCCGCAGGCCGGCGAAGGCACGGTCGCCGCGATGGGAGCGGGCGGGCTAGCCGCGGGCCTTTCCGGGGTGACGGCCCTTGGCGCCCTGCTCCCTGACTGATGCGCCCCGGTCGCGCGGCCAAGGGGGTGGCAGGACTCCCGGGGCCGACGGCATCGCCGCATGGCGGAAGGTAGGGCTGGCCCCGGACGGTGGCGCACGGTGGTGTGAACGGCCCCCCAAATAAACGCGACCGGGGGTGACGGTCTTGCCTGCCTCGCGCGTAGCCTTCGCGCGAAATAAGCCTCTTCGTCACCTTCGAGATCGGAGCCCGCTGGCTTCGCGGTTCCTCTCTCTCCCGGTTGCAATAACGACCCTAGACCCATCGCCCTCGGGCTGCAAGCCGTGTTCCCGCAATATCCGCGAAAAAGTCGCCCCAAGGCCGTCGAATGGGGCGATTGCGGCGCTAACCGCGTCTCGAAGCCGCCGGCTCGGCCTCCGCGAGCTCGCGGAGGTTGCGAAGAGCCCTGCCCACGAGCAGCACGATCATGCCACCGGCGATCGTCAGCCCGATCACGTCCAGCACCGTCAGGTCGACCTCTGCGAGCGTGAAGTCCAGCCCTCCGCCCAGCACGAGGGCGGTGTTGAGGGCGATCAGGATCAGCCTCATCTCGGTCGGCCCGATCAACCCGTAGCCGATCGAGAACCGCCCGAAGGCCTGGCTCTCGAGGTAGACGTTGATCGACAGGATCAGGTAGGCCACCACGATCAGCGTGCCCACCGAGAGGAGCATGTAGGGCGAGAGGCCCAGGCCGATCCCGATCGCCGCCGTCGAGATCGCATCGACGAAGTGATCCACGTAGTAGCCGTAGCGCGGGCGTTCGATCCGGCGCACGCGAGCCAGGGTCCCGTCCAGGCTGTCTCCCAGCCACTGCACGATCAGCAGAGCGCTCGCCGCCCATAGCCACGCGCTCGACTCGTTCGAGAGCTGGTAGGCAGCGCAGATCCCAAGCGACGCGGCGATCCCCAGGAGGGTCAGGTCGTCGGGCAGGATCCAGCGGGGCAGCCTCGCCGCGATCGATCGCAGTAGGCGCTTCTCGGGCTTCGCCAGCAGGAAGTTGGGCTCGCGGGTCGCCTCGACGGCGCTGGTGTCGGCGTCCGCCATCGCTGAGGACTACCCGATCCGCGGCCGCCGGTTTCTTCGGTGTGCCATCTTGCCGCCGTGCGCCGACCGGACCTTCCGCTGATCCTGCTGGTCGCGGCCGTGGGCGTGGCGCTCGCCCTCTTCGTCGATCCCAAGCCGTCCGCCGACACGCTCGCCCCGGCGCAGGCCGCGGCGCCCGACCCAGTCGACGACTTCCTCGCCGACTTCGATCCCGTCTTCGTCGATTGCTTCGGCCGGGTCCAGCCCAAGGACGCCCAGGACGTGGATCCGTCCGACCTCGAAGCCGTCGTCGCGCAGGTCTCGGGCCGGGTCGAGCGCATCCGCGACCTGCGGTTCGACGAGGCCGTCGACGCCAGTTTCCTCGAGGCCGAGGAGCTGCGCGAGGAGCTCGTCCGGCTGATCGATGAGGAGCTGCCGGCGGGGCAGGTGCGCAAGGAGGGCGAGGTGCTTCAGGAGCTGGGCGCGATCCCGCCGGAGGGGGACCTGCAGGAGATCACCACCGACGCGTTCGCCTCGCAGGTGGCGGGGCTCTACGACACCAAGACCCGGGAGTTGCTGGTGCAGGCGATCTCGGACGAGGGCGAGGACATCGGCGCCGAGGAGCTGATCACCCTCGCCCACGAGCTGGAGCACGCGCTCGCCGACCAGGCGCTGGGCATCCCCGACCGCGTCGGCGAGCCCGAGGAGGTCGATCGCGAGCTCGCCTATACCGCGGTGGTCGAGGGCGACGCGACGCTGGTGATGGAGCGCTACGCCCTCGCCTACGTGGACCTCACCGACCAGCTCTCGCTGGGCGAGAACGTCCCGGGCGAGGCCCAGTTCGGGGCGCTGCCCGACTACGTCCAGCGCTCGCTCCTGTTCCCCTACCTGGAGGGCTTGCGCCTCGCCTGCCACCGCTGGGTCGCGGGCGGCTGGAAGGCCGTCGACCAGCTGTACGAGAAGCCGCCGCCCGCGACCGACCAGGTCCTGTTCCCCGAGCGCTACGGGCGGGCCGAGCCGGTCCCGGTCCGGCTGCCCCCGTCCCCCGGGGCGGGATGGGAACAGGTGAGCCGCCGCGAGTTGGGGGCCGCCGAGCTGGAGTGGCTGTTCCACGCTCCCGGAGGCGACCCCGCCGCGAGCCTGCCGACGCCCCGTGGGGCGGTGGCCGCCTGGGCCGGCGGCGAGCTGGAGCTCTGGGCAAACGGCGAAGAGCGGGCGCTGGCGATCGCGCTTGCCCAGCAGCGAGGCACCGACGTCCTGTGCGGCGCGATCGGCGCCTGGTATCGCGCCGGCTGGCCGCAGGCGACGGCCGCCGCCGGGGAGAGCCCGGTCAAGCTCGAGTTCACCGAGCCTGGGCGCAGCGCCGTGCTCGCCTGCGAGGGAGGAGACGTCCGCCTGGGTGTGGCGCCTGATCTCGCCACGGCGTCTAGGCTCGCCACGTGAGCAGGTAGGGCGCCCGCAGGCAGCGCCTCTACCATTCCGGCCCATGCGAGTCGACGAGCTCCTAGGCGCCGACCGGCCCGTGTTCTCGTTCGAGTTCTTCCCGCCGAAGACGCCGGAGGGCATGGACGCGCTGTTCGAGACCGTCGCGGCCCTGAAGCCGCTCGAGCCCGACTACGTCTCGGTCACCTACGGCGCCGGCGGCGCCACCCGCGACGGCACCGTCGAGATCGCCCGCCGGATCCACGAGCAACACGGCATCGAGGTGATGGCCCACCTGAGTTGCGTGGGCGAGACCCGCGAGGGCCTGACGGCGATCCTCGAGCGGTTCGCCGCGATCGGGGTCGACAACGTCCTCGCCCTTCGCGGCGATCCCCCGCGGGGCCAGGAGTCGTTCGTCCAGCACGATGGCGGCCTGGCGAGCGCGGCCGAGCTGACCGGCTTCATCCGGGAGCGCCATGGCTTCGCCATCGGCGGCGCCTGCTTCCCCGAGGTGCATCCCGAGGCCGAGAGCCTCGACGCCGACCTGCGCTACCTGAAGACGAAGGTGGATGCGGGTGCCAGCTTCCTGATCACCCAGCTGTTCTTCGACAACAACGTCTACTGGGACTTCGTGGCCGCCGCGCGTGAGCACGGCATCGACGTACCGATCATCCCGGGCGTGATCCCAATCGCGTCCTACGGGCAGGTGGCGCGCATCTGCAAGCTCTGCGACGCCTCGATCCCGGCCAAGCTGGACGGGGCGATGCGGGACCTGGGCGGCGATGAGGAGGCCGAGGCCCTCCTGGGCGTGGCCTACGCGGCGCGCCAGTGCGACGAGCTCCTCGCCGGAGGCGCGCCGGGGATCCACTTCTACGCGCTCAACCGCGCCCCCGGGGTGCGCGCCGTCCTCAGCGCTCTGCGGGCGTCGCGGCCGTGGGAACGGGCGCAACCCGCCGCCGCGGCGACCTAGACGGATCAACATGCGGCGGGCTTCGCCCGCCTTACATGCCACTGTCGACACACTCTGTGTGTCGACCTAGAATGCCCCGCCATGGCTCCGCTCGAGGGATCGTTCCGCTACGCCGGACACCGGCTGACCTACGACGTCTACGGCGAGGGCGACAATGTGATCGTCCTCGTCCACGGACTGCTGATGAACCGGCGCATGTACGAGCGGCTCGGCCCCGAGCTGGCCGCCCGCGGGAACCGTGTGGTCGCCGTCGACCTGCTGGGCCACGGCCGCTCGGATCGCCCGGTCGACCCGCGCCTCTACAACATGACCTCGTTCGCCGAGCAGGTGCTGGCGCTGCTCGACCACCTGGGACTGGACGCCCCCGTGATCGGCGGCACGTCGCTTGGCGCCAACGTCGGCCTGGAGTTCGCGAGCCGCCATCCCCGGCGGGCCGGCGGCCTGTTCATCGAGATGCCGGTGCTCGACAACGCCCTGCTGGGCGCGGCCATGCTGTTCACGCCGCTGCTCGTGATGCTCCGGTTCGGCGAGCCGGTGCTGAAGCTGCTGGCCGTCGGCGCCAGGCGCGTCCCACGCACGGTCGGGCTGGTGGACATGGGCCTCGACTGGCTGCGCCAGGACCCCGCCGCCTCGCGAGCGGTGCTCGAGGGCATCCTGTTCGGCCGTACCGCGCCGCCTCGCGATGAGCGCCAGGCCCTGGCGATGCCCGCCCTGGTGGTGGGGCACCCCTCGGACCCGCTTCACCCCTTCTCCGACGCCGACATGGTCGCCGAGGAGATGGCCGGGGCGCGCCTGGTGGACGCCAACTCGATCCTCGAGTGGCGGCTGAACCCCGGGCGCCTTGACGACGAGCTCTCCGCCTTCCTGCACGAGGTTCACTCCTCCGCCGAGCCGCGCGCCAGCGCCGCCGCCGCTTAACTTCGCTTGAACCTCGATCCTCTAGCCTCACCGGCCCATGGCATCCCGTAAGGAGGAGCAGGAGCGCCGGCGTGCGGAGCGCCTGGCGGCCGAGCAGCGCGAGTCGTCGAGCGCGCAGCGGCGGATGATGGCCGGCTACATCGTGGCCGGCGGCTTGACCCTGGCGGTCGTCGTCGGCCTTGTGATCGTGCTCTCCAGCGGGGGTGGAGGCGACGGCGCCTCCAGCGCCGACTTCCCCGAGGAGGCGCACATCCAGGCGCAGAGCGGGCTCGTCCACGAGGTACCGGTTGATGACCGCGAGGGCACCGTGCCGCCCCCGTTGGCGCAGGGCGACCTCGAGGCCGCGGCCAAGGCGGCCGGCTGCGAGCTTCAGCTTGACCTCCCCGAGGAGGGCAGCACCCACGTCGAGCTCGAAGACGACTTCCCGTACAAGACGAACCCGCCGACCTCCGGTGACCACTTCGCCGAGCAACAGGCGGACGGGGCCTACATCGAGCAGCCCAACACCATGTACACCACCCACGCGATGGAGCACGGGCGCATCAATATCCAGTACTCGCCCGACCTCTCCGAGGACGAGCAGCTCGAGCTGAAGGGCGTCTTCGACGACGACCCGGCCGGGGTCCTCTTCTTCCCCAACGCGGACATGCCCTACGACATGGCGGCCACCGCGTGGACCCAGATGATGGGCTGCGAGACCTACGAGGGCGCCGCCACGCTCGACGCGATCAGGGACTTCCGCGACGTCTACCGGGGCCAGGGCCCGGAGGACGTCCCGATCGTCACCGGCTGAGCGCACGATTGCACGTGGGCCGCCGGCCCTCGCTAGCCTCGGCACCGCGTTGGGATGCAGGGCCCGACATCTCGCGACGTTGTCCGTCGCCGCGCCGTTCCTGTGGGCCTCGGCCCACGCCTCAGCGTCCGCTCCCACAGCGGTCGACTTCGAGCGCCCGCTGAGCGGGGTCGAGCGCGTGGTTGCGAAGGGAGGCCACTCCGGCGAGGGCCCGGTGACCCACCGCAGCGCCGTGGTGGGGGCCCCGCGGAGCTTCGAGGCCGTGGGCCTCGCGGGCGAGACCCGGCCGCTCGAGGTGCGGGCGCGCCAGGCGGGCGAGGATTGGACCGACTGGGCCGAGATCGGCGGAGGCGACCCGCTCTACGTCGTGGGTGGCGCTGACGAGGCGCAGCTTCGGGCGCGGGGCTGGCGGCCCCGCGGCTCCCTTCACTTCGTCGACGTCTCCCGCGCGGGCGGCGGCGAGCCTTCCGCCGCGCGGCGCGGACAGGACGAGGCGCCCAGGCCCGAGTTCATCGGCAGGGAGCGCTGGGGCGCGAGCGAATGCCCGCCGCGCGACGAACCCTCGACCGGCGTGACCAAGGCGGTCGCCGTCCATCACACGGTCACCTCGAACGACTACACGCGGGGCGAGGCGAAGGGAATCGTGCTCGCGATCTGCCGCTATCACCGCAACGGCAACGGCTGGGACGACATCGGCTACAACGCGCTGGTCGACCGGTTCGGCCGTCTCTACGAGGGCCGTGGGGGCGGCGTGCGGAGGTCCGTGGTCGGCGCCCACACGGAGGGCTACAACGCCCAGACCTCGGGGATCGCATCGCTCGGCGATCACACCTCGGTTGGAGTGAACGACAAGACCAGGCGAACCATCGCGAGCTTCGTCGCCTGGAAGCTGTCGGTCAACGACCACCGAGCCAACGAGGCCACCACCCTGGTCTCGCGCGGCGGCGAGACCAACCGCTACCCGCGGGGGGAGCGGGTCGACGTCAGCCGGGTGATCGGCCACCGGAGGGTGGGGATCACAGCGTGCCCGGGCGACCGCCTCGACGCGGAGCTGGAGAAGATCCGGCGGATGGCTCAGCGCATGCAGCGCCGCAACTAGCCGACCTGCGGGGCCCGGTACGCCGGGAAGAAGCTGCCCGCGTCCGGCGGCGAGAGGCGTTCGTAGGCCTCCCGGTCACAGACCAGCTCGTGCGTCACGAAGGGCAACTCGGCGTTGGCGAAGCCGCGCTTGAAGGCCTCCAGGCCGTCGCCGGGCGCGACCCCGCCACCCAGGTTGAGCGGCGTCGCGAGCTCGTCGGCCAGGTCCATCATCCCCGCGACCACGTTCTTGAACGGGGACGCGTCGAGCGCGGCGTCCGCGGTGCCGCCCAGGTAGTAGTGCAGGAGCCCGTCGGAGCGCACCACGATCGCGCCGGCGCCCACGTCGCCGTCGTTGCTGGCCTCCAGGAGCCAGGTGGCCTCGCCCGCGAGGACGCCGGCGAAGTATGGAAGGCCGAAGAAGTAGCGCGTGGCGGCCTCAGTTCGCTGCATCGTCTGCGTGTAGAGGGCGTGGAAGGACTCGCGGGCCTCGGCCCCCGCCCGCGGGCCCGGCGACACCGCGACCGCCCACCCCGCCCGCTCGTTGCTTCGGATCTGCTCGGCCAGGCGCGAACGCACGCTGCGCTCCAGCGACGGGTCGTGCACCTGCACGACGGAGCGCTCGGTGCCGCCGGCGAACGCGGGCGGGCTCCCGATCCGGTCGCGCACGAAGACGCTCACGAGGCCCGTCGGCGCCCAATCGATCGCGCCCGGGTCGGGCGGCACGTCGTCCGCGATAGTCGCGCCCGGGTACCCGTACGGGGAGATCGCATCGACGAGCCCGCCGGCATCCGGTACCTCCCGGACGATCACCGGGATCCGCGCCGGCCCGGCCTCGAGCGTGTGCGTGACCCCCTCGGCGACGAGGAAATCGCGGGAGCGAAAGAAGTCCTCGCTCGCCGCCGCGTCGCCGCCGTCGGCGTGAAGCTCAGCCCGCACCGTCTTCGAAACCGGTGAGGTCCTCGGGAAGCAGCCCCCAGATCTGGTTGTCGATCGCCTCGTCGCCGCGGATGATCGCTCCCTTCATCAGCCCCTCCTGGCGAAAGCCCAGCGAGGTCACGACCTTCTGCGCCGCCTGGTTGGTGGCCGGGATCTCGGCGTGGATCCGGTGCGTCCCGAGCTCGCGGAAGGCGTGGACGCAGGCCTGGCGCTCGGCCTGGCGGGCGACTCCCTTGCCCCAGGCGGCCGGCTCGCCCACCAGCACCGCCAGCTCGGGGCCGACGTCGCGGTCCAGGCCGAAGAGCGCGACGAAGCCGACCGCGTCGCCGGAACCGTCGATCGTGATCGCCCACTTGCGGTCCCGCGTCGTGTCCATCGCGCGGTCGACCCAGCCCTCGGCGTCGCCCATGCTGAACCCGTCGCGGCGCCCGACCAGGTCGGCGGTGACCTGCTCGTCGTTGAACCAGCGGTGGACCGCTGGCGCGTCGCCCGGTTCGAAGTCGCGGAGCCTCACCTCGGCGGCCATCGCGCGTGAGGCTAGATCATCGAGCGCCGGCCGCCTGCGCTCATCCGTATAGCCCGTGGCCGGTCAAGAGCCGCCCGGCGGTGCGCGCGAGGATGCGGAGGTCGAGCAGCGGCGAGCGGTGGTCGACGTACCAGACGTCCAGCTCGATTCGCTCCTCCCAGGGAATGCCGGCGCGGCCGTTCACCTGCGCCCAGCCGGTGATGCCGGGGCGGACCTCCAGCCGCCGGCGCTGGCGCGGCGTGTACTGCTCGACCTGAGCCTCGAGCGTCGGGCGCGGGCCGACGATCGCCAGCTCGCCACGCAGCACGTTCACCAGGTTGGGCAGCTCGTCCAGCGAGAGCCGTCGCAGGAACCCGCCGATCCGGGTCACGCGCGGATCACCCTCGAGGACGGGAGTGCCGACGCCAACCGGATCGGCCCCGGGGTGCATCGTCCGGAGCTTCAGCAGGTCGAAGGGCCGCCCGTCCTTCCCGGCGCGGCGCTGGCGATAGATGACCGGCCCGCGCGAGTCGAGCTTGATCGCGACCGCCGCGATCGCGAGCAGGGGTGAGAGCACGACCAGGCCGAGGACGGCGATGGCGACGTTGGCTGCGCGGGGCAGGCCGCGGGCGGCGCTCACCGAGTTCCCTCGGCCTTCTCCCAGGTGGGCGGCAGGCCCTGGCGCAGGTAGTCCCACAGGCCCAGCGCCGAGGCCGCCGTGACGGCGACGTAGTAGTGCGCCACCTGCAGGGGGCGCAGCGGCCAGACCGAGCCCAGCGCTGCGGCAGCGAGCAGCGCCAGCTGCGCCGCCAGGGTGACGGTGTAGACCGTTCCCTCGCCGAGCAGCGCCAGGTTGAGGCCAAGCACAACCAGGTGCAGGATCGGCGACAGATAACGCAGCAGCCGGTGCGACGCGATCTCGAACGCATACAGCGGCGGGTAGCCACGCGGCGAGAGCATCCCGGCCGCCAGCATCGCGGCCCAGGAGCCGGTCATCATCCGGCGCTTGCGGCGAAACTCGTCGCCGACGTCCGCCGTCATCAACTCCGACGCCCTGGCCTCGGGCTCATAGACCGCGCGCAGCCCCCGCTTGACCATCTGGAACGGGAACAGCAGATCGTGGCCGGCCGTCGAGTCGACGAACACGTAGGCCTCGCGGCGGACCGCGTTGATCGCCCCGTTTCCGGCGGTGACGCCCGCCAGCCGGGACTCCAGCGAGCGCACCGCCATCTCGTATCGCCAGTACAGGCCCTCCTGGTTGGTGCCCCCCTGGGGGCGAAAGCGCACCTGCCCGCACACGTAACCGACCTTGGGATCGGCGATCCTCGCCACCAGCTGGCGCAGGGCGTCGGGCTCCCACTCGCAGTTCGCGTCGGAGAAGGCGAGCACCTCGCTCTGGCTGGCGCGAACCGCCGCGTCGAGCGCCGCGTCCTTGCCCCCGCGCGCCAGCTCGAGGACGCTATCGGCGCCCGCCGCCCGAGCCAGCTCGGCGGTGCGGTCCTCCGAGCCGTCGGAGGCCACGATCACCACGTAGCGGTCGCGCGGGTAGTCGACCGCCAGCAGGTTGGCCACCCGCCGCTCGATCACCGCCTCCTCGTCGTGGGCGGCGACGATCACGGCGACGCGCGGCAGCTCGCCGTCCGACAACGGCGCCTTCGCCTCGGGTTGCGCGCGCAGCCGGGTCAGCCCAGCCAGGACCAGCGGATAGCCCAGGTGCGTGTAGACGAGCAGTCCGGCGGCCAACCAGAACGCGACCTCGGCGGCGGCGGTCACGACGCCACCAGCTCCCGGTAGAGCGCCAGGTGACGCCGTGCGATCTCGTCCCAGGAGTTGGGACCTGCGGCGGCGGCCAGCGCTGCCTCGCCGAGGCGCCGGCGAGCGGGCTCGTCGGCGACCAGCTCGGCCAGGGCGTCGTGCAGCGCCCCGGCGTCGCCTGGCGGAACCAGGCGGCCCGCTCCCGCCGCGGCCACCTCGCCGAAACCTCCGACGTCGCTCATCACGATCGCCTTGCCGAAGGGCAGCGCGGTGTAGAGCACGCCCGACTGCTCGGCCTCGCGATAGGGCAGGACGACGAGGTCGGCGCGGCGGAAGAAGGCAGCGACCTCGCGGTCCTCGACGAAGCGCGGGACGAAGCGGACGGTGGAACGGCAGGCCGCCGCCAGGGCGCGCAGGCGGCCCATGTCGACTCCCAGCGGCCTGCCCACCATCCACAGCTCGGCCCCCTCGATCTGGCGAAACGCCTCCAGCAGCAGGTCCGGCGCCTTGTAGGGGCGGATCAGCCCGAAGGAGAGGACGACCGGGCCCTCGACCGCGGCCAGGTCAGCGGGGAGCGGGGCCTCGTCGGGGATGCGCGTCAGGTAGTCGAACGGCCCATGCGGAATCACCCGGATGCGCTCGGGCGGGATGCCCGTGGATTCGTGAATCGAGGCGGCCCCGTGCTCGGAGAGGGCGATCACCGCGTCCATCCGGCGAAAGAGGCCGCGCAGCCCCAGGGCGCCCGGGCGGCGCCAGCCACGAGCAGGAGGAAGCGCGTGCGCGGTGGCGGCCAGCGGCGCGCCAGCGGGCAGCAGGTGCCGGTCGAGCGCTGGGATCGCCGACCACTGCAGGTGCACCATGTCGGCGTCGGCCCCTGCGCGGCGCCAGCGCACCATGTCGGTGAAGTGCTCGGCGGCGCGCAGCGGCCGTCGCGCGCGCGAGCTCGGGTCGAGGGCGGCGGCGCGGCGGTGGAAGGCCTCGGTGACCCGGTAGCCGTCGGCCGCGGGCACGGAGGCGTGGGCGAAAGGGCTGGTGAGCAGCTCGACCTGGGCGCCGGCGCGGGCCAGCGCGGCGCACAGGCAGCGGTCGTACGGCGGCGTGTAGGCCGGGGGGTCGACGATCTGCACTCGCATCCGAGAGGATTCTGGCGATGCGGCTGACCTACTGCGTGGTCAACACCAACGGCCGGGAGGACCTTCTCGCCTGCCTGGGGGCGATCCGCGACACCCACCCCCGCGAGGCAGAGCACGAGCTGCTCGTGCTCGACAACGCCTCCGACGACGGCTCGGCCGAGGCGGTCCGCGCCTGGATCCGGGGAGCGGGACCGTTCGGCGAGCGCGTGCGGCTGATCGAGCGCGACCGGCGCGCCGGCAAGGCCGAAAACGACTCGCTGCTTCTGCGCGAGGCCGGCGGCGAGCTGTGCCTGCTGTTGAACGAGGACTCCGAGCTGCGCCCGGGCGCGGCCGCGGCCCTCGTCGCGGCGCTGGGCGCCGACCCCGGCGCCGCGGCGGCCGGAGCGCAGCTACTCGCGCCCGACGGCTCCAAGCAGCCCTGCGCGTGGCGCCTGCCCGGGCTCGGCACCTCGGTCGCGCAGGCGCTGTTCCTGCACCGGGCGCTGGTCACCGAGAGTGGGGGCTCCGAGACCCGCCAGGTGGGATGGGTCCAGTCGGCGGCGATGCTGGTCCGCCGCGAGGCGGCCGAGCTAGTCGGCTACCTCGACCCCCGGTTCTTCGTCTACTCCGACGAGACCGACTTCTGCAAGCGCCTGCGAGACGCCGGCTTCGAGATCCTCTTCGTGCCCGCGGCCAGCGCCATCCACCACGAGCAGCTGGCCACCGACCTCTCCGGCGGCCAGCGCCGCGTGACCGAGTTCCACCGCGGCCGCGACCTCTACATGCGAACCCATCACGGCCGCGCGGCGGCCGCAATCGCCCGCGTGCTCTCGGCTTGGAGCTATCTGCCGCGCGCCGTGGCCGCGCTCGTCATGCCCGGCCACTCCCCCCGCCTCTATTGGCTGCACGCCCGCCGCGCCCTGCGCCCGTGGCAGGGCGAGGGCCTCGCCGAGGCCGCGGAGACCTACAACCGGCGCCTCGCGAACGCCCAAGCGATGCGAGGTAACGAAGCGTCCAAATAGTGGACGCTTCGCCGCGTTGCCCCCTAGAAGTTGCGGTCCGAGTCGCGCGAAGCCTGCTCGTAGGTCTCGGGGACGTCGCCGTGGTGCGGATCCACGTCGCGAGCCGCTTCCTCGCCCCCAGGCCGCTCTCCCTCACCGCTACCGGAGGCGCTTCGCAGCTCGGCAAGGCGTGAGCTGATCGCCCCAGGCTCCATCCACCGCCTGATCTCCCCACGCTCCTCGGTGCTCAGGAAGCCGAACGCCCACAGCGCCACCGGGAACGCCAGCCACAGCACGAGCCTCCCGGCGAAGCCGCCGAGGCCGGCCGTGGGCATCACCGCCTCGCCGACGGCGATCAGCCCGCCCGACACCGCAAGCACCAGCCCCAGCCGGCGCCACTCGTAGGGCACCGCGAACAGGCGCTGGGTGAACAGGTACATCAGCACCACCACCACGACGTAGGAGACGACGAGGGCGATCGCGGCGCCCACTATCCCCTGCTCCGGGACCAGGATCAGGTTGAGCACGATGTTGACGACGACGGCCGCCGCGGTCGCCGGCAGCCCGTACTCGGTGCGCCCGGTGCGCCCGAGGACGACCACCATCGCCAGATACAGCGCGTAGAGAGCGACCCCGGCGGCCAGCGGCCCGATCGCCTCGTACGCCGGGAAGTACTCGTCGGCGGCGAGCAGCCGCACCAGCCACCGCGCCTCGAGCCACAGCCCCACGACCGCGAAGGCCAGCAACGCCGCGAACCAGGTGACCAAGAGCGCGTAGACGCCGCGGGCCTCGTCGTCGTCGCGGATCGAGTACGCCAGCGGCGGGAACGCCAGCTGGAACCCGCGGGCCAGCACCTGAAGCCCGGTGGCGAACTTCACCGCCAGCGCGTAGAGCCCGGCCTCGGCCAGGCCGGCGAGCCGGACGATGATGATCCTGTCGATGAAGTTCAGCGAGTAGAGCGTCAGCTCGGCCGGCATCGTCGGGAGCCCGAAGCGCACCATCCGCCGCAGCAGGGGCACATCGGGACGCAGGCTCAGCCGCCTCCGCTCCCGCCAGAGCAGGTAGGCGAGGAAGAGGACCCCGGTGCCGAAGGTGCCGAGCAGGATCCCGTCGGCGCCCATGTCTTCGACCACCACCAGGTAGACGGTGACCGGGATCGTCGCCAGGACGTTGATCACCGTGATCGTGAAGTAGGCGCGGGCCCGCTCGTCCAGGCGCAACAGCGTCAGCGCGAACTCCCACAGCGTCAGCGACCACAGGCCCAGGATCGCCAGCCGCGCGAGGCTCGCGTCGGGCTCCTCCAGGAGGGCCTCGGAGATCGGCCCGGCGAAGGCCAGGGCCACGCCGGCGGCGATCGTGGTCGTCCACGCCAATGACGAAAAACCCGTCGCGACGACCCGCTCGGGCCGCTCATCCGCCAGGTAGTAGAAGCGCAGGATCGCCTCGATCACGCCGAAGCGCACGACGATCGACGCGGCGATGACCGAGGCCAGCATCACCTCGGCCGCGCCATAGTCCGACGGGGTGAGATACGCCGTGTAGACGGGGAGCAGGAAGACCGCGATCAGCTTCGCGACGACGCTCGAGGCCGTGTAGGCCGCGCCAGTCGTCGCCAGCCGGCGCAGGTAGGACATCAACCCTCCGCAGGCGAGACCGGCCCCGGCGGCGGCTCGGAGCCGGCGCGCCTGACGCCGACCACCAGCGCCAGCACCGCCCAGGTGGCCGGGTCGGTGAAGAAGCCCGCGTACCCCAGACTGTGGACCATCAGCGCGACCCCTGCCGCCGCGGCGGCCGCCCTGGCGGCCGTCGCCCCCGGCGAGGCGCCGAACAGGGCCCAGAGGATCGCGGCGAGCGTCGCCAGGTAGAGGAGGGTGCCCGGGATCCCCTGCTCGGCGGCGACCTGGATCGGCTCGGAGTGCGACGCCGTCGTCTCGGTCTCGCGGACCTGGTCGAAGAAGGCCCGGCCGAACGCGCCCGACCCCCAGCCCACGAGCGGCCGGTCCTCGATCAGCTCGATCCCGCCCTCGAGCAGGTTCACGCGCCCGCTGGTCTCCTCGGCGATCCCGCGGGTCGGGCCGATGTCCGAGCGGTCGGCGCCGCCGGACACGGCGAACGCCGCGGCGGTCACCAGGACCGCCACCGCGGCGGCGATCGCGCCCCGCATCCCGTAGCGCAGCAGAGCCAGGATCCCCAGCCCCGCCAGCAGGCCGGCAACGCTGGTGATCGAGTAGGTGAGCGCCAGCCCGGCCAGCATCACCAGCCCGGCGCCGGTCGCGAGCCACGCCGAGCGCCCGCCGCGCGACCAGGCCACCGCCGCCGACACCGTGATCGCGCCGAGCGCCAGATAGCGGCCGAAGACGTTCGGGTCGAAGAACACCGAGTTCACCCGAAACGCCGGCTTCAGCTGGTTCGAGTCGAGGAGGTTCTTGTTGAGGAAGAGGTCGCGGGCTGCGTACTGCCAGATGCCGACGAGCGCCGCCCCGGCCATGACCACGGCGATCGTGATCGCGACCGCCCGCAGGTTGGTCGCGTCCCAGCGCACCGCGGCGAGCTGGCAGAACAGCGCCGCGAAGGGGACGAGGAAGAAGCCGATGTTCTCGATCGCGTTCGAGACGTCGTCGCTGTAGGCGGACTGGATCGCGTACAGCACGAGCGTCGCCGCCAGGGCCCGCCGCAGCCAGACGACGGCCGCCGGGTCTCGCCCGCCCGCCGCGATCTCGCCCCGGAACCCGCCCAGGAAGCCCGCGGCGATCACGAAGTAGAGGGGCACCAGCAGGTTGGACGTCTCACCCCCGAGCTGGAGTGGCAGCCGCAGCGCGACGACGGCGAACACCGCGACCGGGAACGCCCACGAGATGCGGCGTGCGATCACGGCGGCGATCGCGAGCGCGGCGGCGCCCCCGAGAAGGGCCGCGGCGGTCATCGCCGGGCTGTCGCGCAGGTCGACCACGCGCGGCTCGTCCCAGACGTCGCCGAGGACCAGCAGCGGCGCCGCTATCAGGGCGATCGCGATGGCCGCCGGCGCCCATCGTGCCCTCGGCGCCAGGATCGCAGCCGCCACGGCGCCGCAGGCGATCAGGATCCCGATCAGCTCGAGGGGATCAGCCATCAGCCGGCTTCCTCGGTCGCCTCGCCCCCGTCGCGCGGCGGCGGGCGCTTCAGGTCGATCTTGCGCGGGTACACCATGTCCCGCTCGCTGTCTGGAAGGACGACGCGAAGGCGGTAGCGACCCGTGGGAGCCGGGTCGCGGTCGTCGGTGGTGGCGTCCCAGAAATAGGTGACGGGCTGGTCCTTCTCGAGCGCGACGTCCGCGTCGAGCGTCTTAACCTCGATCAGGTCCCGGCCGACGATGTAGACCTCCGCGTGGGGATCGGACTCGCGCACAAAGAACCTGATCTCGGCCTTGTCGCGGTAGTTGTCCCCGTTGGGGGTGATGACCTCGGGGAGCCGCTGCACCTCGAGCACCAGCTCGGGCGAGCGCGAGCCCACGACCAGGACGGCCGCCGCGAGAGCCGCCGCGAACAGGACCGCGAAGAGGACGGTGGCCCGCGTCGGCCGCATCTGACGCGCTCCCTAGGCGCCTTGCTCGGGACTAGCCGTGGCGCGGTCCTGCCCGGCGATTACCACCACGTCGGCGCCCCCCGCCAACCGCTGGGCCTCGCGGTCGATCGGCTGCACCGGGACCCCGCCCAGCTTCGCCGACAGCCGGCGCGCGGGCCCTTCGGAGCCCTTCTCGAACAGCACGACCGTCTGCTGGACCGACTCGGGGAACGTCGTGACGTCGCCGAGGTTGAAGTCGTTGGCCTTGACGTCGTCGCCCACCTTCTGCCCCAGGCCCGCGACCGTCGTGCCGTTGAGCACGGCGACGGTCGTGTCAGCCGTGTCCACGCGCGCGGCCTTCCGGCCCTCGTCCTCGGTCTCCAGAAGCAGCTGCGAGCCGATGATGCCGCCCACCGCCAACAGCACCGCGACCGCCGCTATCCCGGCCAGCCATCTGGGTTGCGTGACCGTGTCGCGGAAGCGCCGCCAGCGCGGGTGCGGGAGCAGCGCCGCGCGCTCCATCGTGACCCGCTCGAGCGCGGGGCGCTCGCTGGTGACTCGGGCCGCGGCTCCGCTGGGCTCGGCGGGGCCCACGACCGGGTGCTCGCCGGTCAGCCGCTCGATCTCGGCCTCTGCGCGGTCCAGGATCTGCTCGCTGGACACGGTGTCCTGCGTCGCATGCTCGGGCTCGCTCTCCATCCACTCGACCAGCCGGTGGAGGTCGCGCCGCTGCGAGAGGTAGAGCGGCAGCAGGAGCACGATCCCGAGCCCCGCGGCCAGCGCCACGATCGCCCCCGCCTGGTCGACGATGTTGGTGAGCTCCACGCCGTCCGCCTAGAACGTGGCGTCGTCGGCACCGACCACGAGCACCAACGGCGCGCCCTCGGCCGACGACTCGATCTCGTCGGTCATCTGCTGCGTGGCCGTCTCGCCCAACTTGCCCTGGACCGCTCGCCCCAGCTCGGCGGCATCGCCCTCGAAATCCGGCTTGTACATCACGACCGTCTCGGGAAAGCCGGCGGGCGCGTCGGTCTTGGCACCGATCGGATAGCCCTCCTGCTTCACGACCTCGCTGGCGACCTTGTCAGCGAGGCCGGAGACCCCCTGAACCTCAGCGGTCTGAGTGGCGTTCAGCACCGCGACCTTCGGCTTTTCCTCCTTCTTCTCCTTCTTGGCCGCCTTGCCGCCGCCGCCGTCCTCGCCGACGAGGCCGAAGCCGCTGGTCAGCACACCGGCGGCGACGATCCCGGCGACCAGCACGCCGATCAGGATGCGGCCGTCGATCGGAAGGTGGCGGTCGAAGCTCTCATACCGGGGGGCGACGAATCCCTTGACCGAGGCCCAGGCGCGGGAGAAGACGCCCGGCCCCTTCTCCTCCTCGGTCTCCTCGCCGCGGGCCTCGGCGGCGGCAAGCGAAGCGTCCGCGGCCTCCTTCGCGCGTTCGGGGGCGCGGCCCGCCCACTCCCGAAGCCGCCGCAGGTCGCGCGATTGCTGGAACAAGAGGAAGGCGAGGACCGCGAGGCCGACGAAGGCCGCGAGGCCGACGAACGGCCCGATCTTCTCGATCAGGTCCATATGGAGCGGGGATGCTAGAGCGCGGAGTGGGCGCTAAGCGCCGAGGCCATCGCCCTTGGGCGCCATCTCGACGGCGGCGGTGGACTCGGCCCCACTGACCAGCTCGACCACCCGCGCGGCGAGATGGGTCTCGTCGCCCGAGGCGACCATCCCCTCGAGCTCGGCGACGGTTCGCTCGACCCAGTCGGGGTTGAGGGGCTGGTGCCGGGCGGCGCGAACGATCCGATCGGCTGCGGTCGGCCGCGATTCCTCGTCGACGTTGAACAACTCCTCGTGGAGCTTCTCGCCCGGTCGCGGCCCGGTGAACTCGATCGCGATGTCGGTATCGGGCTCCTGCCCCGCCAGCGTGATCATGTTCCGGGCGAGGTCGACGATCTTCACCGGCTCGCCCATCTCGAGCACGAACACCTCGCCGGACGCCCCGCCTAGGTCGGCGGCCTGGATGACCAGCTGCACCGCCTCGGGGATCGTCATGAAGTAGCGCGACATCTCCGGGTGGGTGACGGTCACCGGCCCGCCGCGCTCGATCTGCGAGCGGAAGATCGGGACCACGCTGCCCGAGGACGCCAGCACGTTGCCGAACCGCACGCTGATGAACTTGGTGCGCGGGTGGCGCTGCCCGGCGGCGGCAATGATCCACTCGGCCATCGCCTTCGAGGCGCCCATCACCGTCTGCGGGTTGACGGCCTTGTCGGTCGAGACCAGCACGAATCGCTCGGCGCCGGCCACGGCGGCCGTCTCGGACGTGACGCGGGTCGCGATCGCGTTGTTACGCACGGCCTCCAGCGGGTTGGCCTCCATCAGCGGCACGTGCTTGTAGGCGGCGGCGTGGAAGACGACCTCGGGCTTGAAGCGCTGCATCACCTCGAGCATCCGGTCGCCCTCCTTGCAGTCTGCGAGGACCGACTCGACGGCCGTGAAGTGCCACTCGCCGGTGAGCTCGCGGTCGATCTCGAACAGCGGGCCCTCGGCGTGGTCGAGCAGGATCAGCAGGCGCGGCTCGACGCGGGCGATCTGGCGTGAGAGCTCGGCGCCGATCGAGCCGCCGGCACCGGTCACCAGCACGATCTTGTCCTGGAGGTAGGCGCCGACCCGGTCGAGCTCCATCACCACCGGGTCACGGCCCAGGACGTCCTCGACCTGGACCTCGCGCAGCTGGCGGGTCAGCTGGACGCCGCCGCGCAGGAGCTCGAAGACGGTCGGCAGGGTCTGGACCCGGATGTCGCGCTCCCGGCAGGCGTGGACCACCTTCCCGCGCAGCACCCCGGGGGCGGAGGGGATCGCGATGAAGACCTCGTCGGGCCGGGTACGGTCGCAGATCTCGCCGATCTCGTCGGTCGTGCCCAGCACGTCCAGCCCCAGGTTGCGCATCCCGCGCTTGCGTGGGTCGTCGTCGACGAAGCCGATCGCCCGGTTTCCGAGGTTGGGGTTGAGCTGCATCTCGCGCACGACCATCTGGCCGCCCGAGCCGGCACCCACCACCAGCACCTTGCGCGCCTTGCGCTTGCGTGCGGCGCGGGCCGGGCGCTCGGCGAGGGTGCGCCGCAAGAGCCGGCCGCCGCCGGTCATCACGGTCAGCATCAGGAAGTCGAACACGACGACCGAGCGCGGAAGGTCGTCGGCGAAGGGCTGGGCGATGGCGAACACCAGGACCATCAGGGCCACGGCCAGGAAGGCTGCCCTGACCAGCCCCCAGAGGTCGGGCAGACGGAAGTAGCGCCACCACTTCTGGTGCTGGCCCAGGACCTCGTACACCGCCGCCTGGCCGATGGCCACGAACGCGATCGAGCCGAGGAGCATGTCCTCGTAGCGCTCGGGGATCCCCCCCGCGATATCCAGGAACCGCAGCTTGAACGCGAGCGCGAAGGCGGCGGCGGCCAGCAGCGCGTCGACACCGAACTGCAGCGCGCGCCGCCTGATCGACGGGTCGAGCAGGCGTGACATCGCCCTGAGTCTAGAGGCGGACGGCCGCCCCGCGCCTATCATCCACGCCCTGCATGACCGACTTCATCGTCGATCCGATCGTCGATTTCGCGACCGAGTTCATCGACTCCGTCGGCCTGGTGGGGGTGTTCCTGCTGATGCTGTTGGAGTCCGCCTGCCTGCCCGTGCCCAGCGAGGCGATCATGCTCTTCGCCGGCTTCAACGTGTCGGAGGGGGACATGACCCTGTTCGGCATCGTCGCCGCGGGAGTGCTGGGCAACGTGGTGGGCTCGTGGATCGCGTGGGCCGCCGGCTACTACGGCCGGATGGAGCTGCTGGAGAAGAACCGGCTGATCCATATCAACCACAAGCACCTGGACTGGGCCGACTCGTGGTTCCAGCGTCACGGCGACGCGACGGTGTTCTTCACCCGGATGCTCCCGATCATCCGCACCTTCATCTCGCTCCCGGCCGGCATCGCCCGGATGCCGTTCTGGCGGTTCACGATCCTGACCCTGCTGGGCTGCATCCCGTGGGTGCTGATGCTGGGCGTCATCGGGCGCGAGGTGGGCGACCAATGGGAGGAGTGGCGCGACTACCTCCACTACGGCGACTACCTGGTGCTGGCGGCGGTGGTCGGCGGGATCATCTACCTGCTGATCCGAAAGCGCCGGCGCGGGGGCGAGGCCGAGCCGGCCGAGGCGGGCCCGTAGAGGACGCCGCCGACACGCCCGGCCTCAGCGCCGCGCAGGCGGCCACGCTGGGCGCGATTCAGGGCCCAGCCGAGCTGCTCCCGGTGTCGAGCTCGGCGCACCTGAACCTGGTGCCGTGGATGCTCGGTTGGGGTTGGCACGAGACCGACGCCGAGGAGCGCAAGAGCTTCGAGATCGCCGTCCACGCCGGCGGCGCCCTGGCGCTCCTGATCGGGCAACGCCGCCTGATCATGAGCGAGCTGCGGGCGTTCGACCTCCGCCGCGCCTCCGTCGTGGCGCTCTCCTTCGCGGTGCCGGCCCTGGTGGGCTACCGGTGGGAGCGTCTGATCGAAGAGCGCTTCGGCGGGCCCCGCTCGATCGCCGCCGGACTGGCCGGCGGCTCGGTCGCGATGGTGGCCGCGGACCGGATGCCGCAACAGCGCGGCCCGGGCGACGCCGGGCCGGTCGACGGGCTCGCCCTCGGCGTGGCCCAGGCCACGGCCCTGATCCCCGGCGTGTCCAGGAACGGCGCGACGCTCGCCGCGGCGCGCTCGCGGCGCTTCACCCGCGAGCATTCGAATCTGCTGTCGCGCACGGTGGCGCTGCCGGTGATCGTCGGCGCCACCGCGCTCAAGGCTCAGCGGCTGCGCCGCCGCGGGGTCAGGCCGGGCCTGAGCCGCGCGCTCGCCGCCGGCGTCGCCACCTCGTTTGCCTCCACCCTCGCCTCACAGCGGCTGATCGACCAGGTCGAGCGCGACCGCGCGCTGTGGCCGTACGCCGCCTACCGGCTCGCGCTTGCTGCCGCCGTTGCGGGGAGAATGGCCCGGCGATGAGCGACCAGGACGCCTACGCAGCCTCGGGCGTGAGCCAGCGCCAGGCCGACTCGGCGGTCGACGCGCTGGTGGCGCACCTCGCCCGGATCGACACCGGCAAGCCCACGCGGACGGTGCCGCTGCCCGGCCATTACGCCAGCGTCCTGCGGATCGACGACTCGACCGGGATCGCGTTCGGCACCGACGGGGTCGGGACGAAGATGGTCGTCGCCGAGCGGATGGGCCGGTTCGAGACGATCGGGATCGACTGCATCGCGATGAACGTCAACGACCTGATCTGCGTCGGCGCCGAGCCGATCGCGATGCTGGACTTCATCCTCTGCGCGGAAGCCGACCCGGAGATCTGCGGTGCCATCGGCGAGGGGCTTAGGCGCGGCGCCGAGCTGGCCGGCATCGAGATCCCGGGCGGCGAGATCGCGCAGGTTGGCGACGTCGTGGCGGGCTGGGAGCTGACCGGCAGCGCCATCGGGCTGGTGGACCTGGGCGCGATCGTCACCGGCGAGCGGATCACGCCTGGCGACGCGCTGATCGGCCTCCCCTCCTCTGGCCTCCACTCCAACGGCTACACGCTCGCGCGGGCGGCCCTGGCCGACGTCCCGCTGGACGACGATCGCCTTGGCCGGCCTCTGGGCGACGTGCTGCTTGAGCCAACCGAGATCTACGTGCGCGCCGTCGGAGCCCTGCTGGCCTCCGGCGTCGACGTCCGGGGGCTCGCGCACATCACGGGCGACGGCCTCAACAACCTGCTGCGCCTCTCACGAGAGGTCGGTTACCGGATCGACTCGCCGCTTCCGGTGCCGGAGATCTTCGACCTGATCCAGGAGCTGGGAGAGGTCCCAGACGACGAGATGCACGAGGTCTTCAACATGGGCCTCGGCTTCGTCTGCGTGGTGGCAGGGGAGCACGCGCACTCGGCGGTCGACCTGCTCGGCGAGCTCCACCCCGGCTCCCGGCCGATCGGCACGATCACCGCCGATGCCGGCGTGATCTCGCGCTGAGCACTACCGTTTCCCAGGTGAACATCGCGATCCTGATCTTCGACGAGCTGACCGCGCTTGACGCCGTCGGGCCGTACGAGGTCCTCTCGCGCCTGCCCGGCGCAAACCTGAAGTTCGTGGCCAAGGAGGCGGGGGCGAAGCGGACCGACACCGGCGCCCTGAGCCTGGTGGCCGAGCGCTCGATCGCCGAGACGGGGGACGTCGACCTGCTGCTCGTCCCCGGCGGCCAGGGCAACCGGCCCCTGCTCGCCGACGAGGAGGTCCTCGACTGGGTCCGAACCGCCCACGCCGGCAGCGAGTGGACGACGTCGGTGTGCACAGGCTCGCTGGTCCTTGGTGCGGCGGGCGTCCTGGACGGGGTGCGCGCCACCAGCCACTGGGCCCACCTCGACCGCCTGCGTGACTACGGCGCGGAGCCCGTCGCCGAGCGCGTGGTCATGGACGGCAAGGTGGTGACGGGGGCGGGCGTGTCGGCCGGGATCGACATGGCCCTGACCCTCGCGGGCGAGGTCGCCGGCCCCGAGGTCGCCCAGGCGATCCAGCTCGGGATCGAGTACGACCCGCAGCCTCCGTTCGACGCCGGCTCGCCGGCCAGCGCGCCCGGGCCGATCGTGGATCTCGTCCGAGGCTTCGAGAGTCAGGTGCTACCTTCGGAATCGTGAAGGGCGGGTCCGTAACCATTGCCAGGCTGACCGCGGGAGCAGTGCTGGTAGCGCTTCTCGCGGCCGGCATCCCGCTTGCCTGGGTGTGGGTCGGATCGCAGGTCCAGGGCGGGACCACGCCCAGCGCCACCGCCATCGCCGTCGTCGTCACCGGGTGCATGGCCTCCTACGGGTTCGTGGCCCTGTTGGCGGCCTGGTTCAAGGGCCGTGGCGACGAAGCAGCACGACGGGCGCGGAACGAGCGCTACGCCTGGAACCGGAGCCTCCGCGACGAGGCCAAGTCGGCCCCGGAGACGAGCTTTCTGGAGAACTGCCTGATTGCGACCACGATCGTCGTGGCGCTGATTGTCGTGGTCTGGTTCTTCCTCTACGGGAACCCCGGCGTCCCGCAGGTCTAGAACCACCCAGGGCCGCACGGCACCTACCGGTTCCCGCAACGCGGACGCGTAGGATCGTGCGTGGCTTGAGCATTGACGGGACACCTGGATTGGCGAGCCCGATCGGCAGCACGCTGTCGGGCCGCTACCGGCTGGCCTCGAAGCTCGGCAGCGGCGGCATGTCGACGGTCTACCTCGCCCAGGACGAGACCCTGGAGCGCTCGGTGGCCGTGAAGGTGCTGCACGCCGGGATCTCAGACCAGCCCGACCAGATCGAGCGCTTCCGCCGCGAGGCGCGCGCGGTCGCCCAGCTCTCGCATCCGAACGTCGTCGCGGTGATCGACGCCGGCGAGGACGGCGGCCACCCCTACATCGTGTTCGAGTACGTGGAGGGCGAGACGCTGAAGCAGCGGATCGACCGGATGGGCCGCCTGCCTGTCGACGAGGCGGCCGCGTACGCGATCGAGATCGGCCGCGGTCTGGCCGCGGCGCACGCCCGGATGCTGGTCCACCGCGACGTGAAGCCCCAGAACGTGCTGATCGACGCCGAGGGCCGGGCGAAGGTGACCGACTTCGGCATCGCGCTGTCGCTCGAGAGCGACGGCCTGACCAAGACCGGTCGGGTGCTTGGGACCACCGACTACGTCTCGCCCGAACAGGCGATGGGCCAGGACGTCGACGCTCGGTCGGACATCTACTCGCTGGGGATCCTGCTCTACGAGATGCTGACCGGGCACCCGCCCTTCCAGGCGGAGACGCTGGTGGGCGTGGCGATGAAGCACGTCAACGAGCCGATGCCCGATATCCAGGAGGCCCGTCCCCAGGTCTCGGCCGCGCTCTCGGCCGTGATCGAGCGGGCGACCGAGAAGGACCCCAAGGGGCGCTACGCCGACATGGCGGCGATGCTGGCCGACCTCGAGGGCGCGCTGGACGTCGAGGTGACCCGCGCCGGCGGCGCCACCGGCGAGGCCACTACGGTGATCGAGTCGGTGCCGGTCAAGCGCCGCCTCCTGCCCGGCCGCAAGGTCTCGATCGCCGGGATCCTGCTGGTCCTTGCCGCCGCCGGGGTGGCGCTGGGGATCGCGGCGCTGACCGGCGACGAGTCGAAGCGCAAGCCCGCCGAGCCTGGCGCGCCGGCATCCGGCGCGACGATTGAGCTGAGCGCAGCCGAGGACTTCGACCCCGAGGGCGACAGCGAGGAGCACGCCGAGGAGGCCGGCCAGGCGGTCGACGGCAACCCTGACACCCCCTGGACCACCGAGACGTACGACGCCGGGCCGGGCCTCGACCTCTCGGGCAAGTCGGGCGTGGGGATCGTGGTCACGACGGACGAGCCGGTGGCGGCCCGCGAGATGACCGTGCTTTCGGCCACCGAGGGCTGGTCCGGGGAGATCTACGGGGCGGCGGACGGCCCGCCCGATGACCTCGCCGGCTGGGGCTCGCCGATCGGCACGATCGCCGACGCGAGCGGCGAGGACACCGTCGCCCTCGACGCGACCGCGAAGAACCGGTTCTTCCTGGTGTGGATCACGGACCTCGCCGAATCCGAGGACGGCTTCGTCGTCGAGATCGGCGAGATCGAGCTGACTGCGTAGAGCAGGCCAGGTGGCCGGGATGGCGACGCTTAGAAGTCGTAGCCGCGGTCCGCGCGGTGGCGGGCGACCGCGAGCTGCACGAGTCGGTCGCAGACGTCCGGGTAGCTCACGCCGGAGGCCTCGAAGAGCTTTGCGAACACGCTGGTGGCGGTGAAGCCGGGCATCGTGTTGATCTCGTTCACCAGTACCTCGCCGTCGTCGCGGACGAAGAAGTCACAGCGGGCCAGGCCGGTCACCCCGGCGGCCTTGAAGGCGCGCCGGGCCAGGTCGCCCAGGCGGGCGGTCGCCTGATCGCCGATCGGGGCCGGGATGACCAGCTTCATGCCCCCCTCCTCGTACTTCGCCTCGTAGTCGTACCAGTCGGCGTCGATCGTGATCTGGCCTGGAACCGAGACCTCCAGCTCGTCGTTGCCCATCACCGAGCACTCGACCTCCAGGCCGCCGGCGTGCTCCTCGATGATCACCCGGGGGTCGTGGCGAAGCGCCAGGGCCACCGCCGCGTCCAGCTCGGCCTCGGGGTTCGACACCTTCGAGATCCCGACGCTCGAGCCCAGGCGCGACGGCTTCACCCACAGCGGGGGGCCCATCGCCGCTGCCATGTCGCGCCACCCCTCCTCGCCCACCTCGCAGAAGCCCACCTGCGGGAGCCCATGGAACGCGCACAGGCGCTTGAAGACCAGCTTGTCCATGGCCACCGCCGCCGCCAGCACGCCGGGGCCGACGTAGGGCACGTCCAGGCACTCGAGCAGGCCCTGGATCGTCCCGTCCTCGCCGAACGGCCCGTGCAGCGCCGGGAAGACCGCGTCGGCGCCCAAGAGGCCGGCGGCGGGCTCCAGCGTCACCGGCTCGCCGTCGCGCGACCAGCGACCATCGCGCTCGATCAGGACCGACACCGGCTCATGGCCGGCCCCCTCGAGCCCTTCGGCGACCGATCGCCCCGATTCCAGCGAGACGTCGTGCTCGCTCGAACGCCCGCCGCTCAGGACCACCACCCTCATGGCGCGATCCTACGGTCGGCGGGGGCCTTCGGCGACTCGAACTCGCCGTCCGGCGGCGGTTCCTCCTCTGGCTCCTCGAAGACGCCAACGAAGATCGTCACGGTGTCGCCCCGCAGCACCCGGGTCCCGGCCGAGGGCGCCTGGTCCAGCACGCGGCCGTCCTCGGACTCCTCGTCGGTCGCCTGCTCCTGGATCACGACGTTCAGCCCGCGACCGATCAAGGTCGTGCGCGCGACGTCCTCGGTCTGACCCTCCACCCCGGGAACGATCACCGAACCGGCGCCCGTCGAGACGATGATCGTCACGGTGTCGCCCTTCGGCAGCCGGCTGCCGGCACCCGGCTGCTGGCTGATCACCTCACCCTCGGGGGCGTCGGCGTCGCGGGTGTCGGTGTCCACGATGAAGCCCTTGCCCTCGAGCTGGGCCTCGGCCTCGGCCTCCTGCAGGCCCACCACGCTCGGGAGCAGCACGACGTTCTGGCCGCGCGACAGGATCAGGGTCACCGGGGACTGGCAGTCGACCTCCGAGCCGGCGTTCGGGCGAGTGCCGATCGCGCGGCCCGGCTGCACGTTGTCGGAGAAGCGCTCGCTGCTGCGCACCAGGAGCTCGGCGTTCTGCAGCTTGCGGTTCGCCTCCTTCGCCTTGAGGCCCGCCACCTGCGGCACGCTTACCTGCTGGCCGGTCGAGACCGTGATCGTCACGGTCGAGCCCTCGTCGGCGTCCTCGCCGGCGCCCGGGTCCTGCTCGACCACCGAGTCAGGCTCGGCGCAGCTTGGCCGGGGAAGCGCCTGCACGTCGAAACCCTGCTGCTCCAGCAGCTCCTGCGCCCGCGCCTGGCTCTCCTCGAGCACGTTCGGCACGGTCACCGTCTCGGGCCTGGTCAGCGCGAAGGCGGCGACGCCACCGAGCAGCAGCAGGATGCCCGCGATGATCAGCGCCCGCTTGCGGGTCATCCATCCGCCCCCCTCTTCCTGCTGGGCCCGCGCGGCTTCCTGCTCGGAGGCCATGGCCACCTGGGTCGGGTCGGCGCCCATGGCGGCTCCGGCGGCAGCCCCGGCCAGGCCCCCGGCGGCCGCGGCGCCGGCGAGCGGCGCGTAGGCCGCCGTGTCGCCGATCGCGGAGGGATCGGCCTCGGCTGAGTCGAGCGCCCGGGAGAACTCGGCGGCGCTGGAGAAGCGGTTCGCGGGGTCCTTCGCCAGCGCCTTCAGCGCGACGGAGTTCAGCGCCGGGCTGACGTTCGGGTTCAGCTCCGAGGGCGGGCGGGGCTGCTCGGAGACCTGCTTCAGCGCGATCGTCACCGCGCTGTCGCCGTCGAACGGCACCTGGCCGGTCAGTGCCTCGTACAGGATCACCCCGATCGAGTAGATGTCGGAGGGCTCGGCGACTTCCAGCCCCTGCGCCTGCTCGGGCGAGAGGTAGTGAGCAGTGCCCAGCACCGAACCGGTCTGGGTGATCTCCGACGCACCGGCCCGCGCGATGCCGAAGTCGGTGACCTTGGCGCGACCCTCGCCGTCGACCATCACGTTCCCCGGCTTCAGGTCGCGGTGCACAATCCCGCGCTCGTGCGCGAACCGGGCGCCGGCGAGGATCTGGCGCGTGATCTCGACCGCCTCGCCCACCGAGAGGCCGCGCTCGATCAGATCCTTGAGCGCCGCCCCCTGGACGTACTCCATCGCGATGAAGTGGATGCCGTCCCACTCGCCCCGGTCGTAGACGCCGACCACGTTCGGGTGCTGTAGGCCCGCCGCGGCCTGGGCCTCGCGGCGGAAGCGCTCGACGAACTGCGCGTCCTGCGAGAAGCGCTCGTGCAGGAACTTGAGGGCGACCTGACGGTTGAGCGTGGTGTCGTCGGCCAGCCAGACGTCGGCCATGCCGCCCGACCCCAGCCGCGAGACGAGCGTGTAGCGGCCGTCGTCGACCTCCATCCCCTGCTCGAGGCGCGCCATCTAGCCCTCCAAGAGCGAGTCCATCACCTGAGTCGCGATCGGCCCGGCGACCTCGCCGCCGAAGCAGCCGGTGCATTCCTCGATCATCGCGGCGACCGCGATCTGCGGGTCATCGACCGGGGCGAACCCGATGAACCACGGCCGGTTGAGGCTGGCCGCAACGTCGATCTCGGCCGTTCCGGTCTTGCCGGCAAGCGTCCCGGCGCCGGTCGACACCGAGAGGCCGGTGGCGGTTCCCTCGTTGACGACGTTGGTCATCATCTCGGCCACCTGGGCGGCGGTGTCCTCGCTGACGACGCGCGTCTGGACGTCGGGGTCCAGCTCCTCGATGGTGCGCCCGTCCGGGTCCTTCGCCTCCTGCAGGAGCTGCGGCTGCATCAGCTCGCCCTCGTTGGCGATCGTCGCGGCCACCTCGGCCATCTGGAGGGGTGACGCCAGCAGGCGCTCCTGCCCGATCGCGACCCGGCCGATGTCGATCGCCGTACCCGAGTCGAGCAGCCGCCCGTTCTCATAAACCCCGCTCGGGGCCATCTGGTTGTCGGGGAAGTTCAACGCCGGGTCGGCGTTGAAGCCGAAGCGGCCCATGTACTCCAGGTAGCGCTCGGAGCCCAGGCGCTCGCCCACCTGTGCCCAGTAGGTGTTGACCGAGTTGGTGAGCGCATCAGTTGCGTCGATGTCGCCGAAGCTCTCGCCGCCCGCGTTCTCGAGCGGGAAGCCCGAGATGTCCTTCGGCGAATCCGCGTTCAGGACCGTGTCCGGATCGATCTCGCCCGAGTCGAGGGCCGCCGACACCGTCACGACCTTCATCGTCGAGCCCGGCTGGTAGGTCCCCTGGGTCGCGCGGTAGAACAGCCCGGGCACGTTGGAGAGGTCGTTGGCCCTGCCGATGGCGTTCGGGTCGAACCCGGGTATGGACGCCGCCACCTTGATCGCCCCCGTCTCCGGATCGATCGCCACCACCGAGCCGGCGCCGTTGGAGCCTGCCGTGCTCTGTGCCTGCTCGAGGAGCTGGGTCGCGAGGCGCTGGGCCTCGGCGTCGAGCGTGAGCGTGATGTCGGCTCCCTCGGGCGGGACGTCGCGCAGCTGGTCGACGATCGAGGCGAACTCGTTCTGCTCGCCGGACAGCAGGTCGTTCTCGGCCAGCTCGATCCCGGTCCGGCCGACCTCCACGAAGCTATAGCCGACCGGGTTGCCGAACGTCGCGGGATCGTCAGCTGGATAGCGGCGCACGAACACGGGGTTTTGGCCCTCGCCCTGGGGCAGGCTCTCGGCCAGCAGCACGCCGTCGGCGGTCTGGATCGAGCCGCGTGGGATCTGCTGCTCGGCGATCAGCGGGCGGCGGTTCTCGGGGCGCTCCTCCAGCGACTCGGCGTCGAACACCGCCCACTTCGACGTGAAGTAGATGAGCGACCCGAACAGCAGCAGCACGAGCACGTAGAGGCGGATCACCGGGGTGTTCACGCCGGCGCCCCCTCCAGGTCGTCACCCGGCATGCGGTCGGGGATCGGTTTTCGCGCCTCGTTGGAGATCAGCAGGAGCAGCGCGATCAGGATCATGTTCGCGATCACCGAGGAGCCGCCGTAGGACACGAAGGGCAGGGTCACGCCCGTGAGCGGGATCACCTTGGTGACGCCGCCGATGATCACGAACGTCTGGAGCGCGAAGACCGCGGTCAGCCCGGCCGCCAGCAGCTTCGAGAACGCGTCCTTGGCCATCACGGACGTCTTGAACCCGCGGGCGGTGATCAGCGCGTAGATCAGGATCAGGCCGGCGCCGCCGAACAGGCCCAGCTCGGAGACGATCACCGCGTAGATGAAGTCTGTGTGCGGCTCGGGCAGGATCGAGCCGCAGAACGGAAACCCCTCCTTGCACGTGTCCGGGAAGAAGGGTCCCGGCAGGCGCAGCAGCGACTCGCCGAGGCCGGCCCCGAACAGCCCGCCGTCGGCCTGGGCGAACAGGGATTGCTGGATCTGGCCGGCGCCCTCGGGTGCGTTCTGGCCGAACGGGTCGAGCCAGATGTCGAAGCGGTCCTGGACATGGGAGACGCTGCGCGCGAAGAAGGCGCCGCCGACGAAGAACATCGCCAGGCCGATCAGGACGTAGGAGATGCGCGAGGTCGCGACGTAAAGCAGGGCCAGGAAGGCGCCGAAGAACATCAGCGAGCTGCCCAGGTCGCGGATGAAGACGAGCATCATCATCGCCGCCCCCCACACCACGAGCAGGGGCCCGAAGTGCTTCAGCGGGGGGATCGTTATGCCCATGAAGCGCCGGGCCGCGACCGACAGCATCTCCCGGTTCTCGGCCAGATACGAAGCGAGGAAGATGACCACGCCGATCTTGCCCAGCTCCGAGGGCTGGAACGAGATCGGGCCGAGGTTGAGCGTGAGGTAGGCGCCGTTCGTCGCGGTGCCGCCGATGCCGGGCAGGAGCGGCGACATCAGCAGGGCGATCGAGCCGACCGCGATCAGATAGCGGTAGCGCTCGAGCACGTGGTAGTCGCGCAGGAAGATGATCGTGGCCGCGAAGAACACGAGCCCCAGCAGGAAAAGCGTCGCCTGCCGGCCCGCCAAGCCGTCGTCGATCCGGTAGACGACCACGAGACCCACCGCGGCCAGGAGCGCGGCCAGGGGGAACAGGTAGGGGTCGGCATTCGGGACGCGCAGGCGGATCAGGAAGTGCGCCGCCAGGCACAGCGCGAAGAAGTAGCCGCCGTAGATCAGGCTGACGTCGCCGATCTGCTCGGACTCGACGATGAAGACCGCGGTGAAGCCGCCGATCAGCAGCAGGGCGACCGGGAACAGCGCCAGAAGCTCGCGGTTTCGCGCGCTCATGTGCCGGTCAGTTCGCGCCGGCAGCGGAGTTCCCGCCGCCCGCCTGGCCGCCGCCTCCGCCGGCCTGGTCCCCGCCGCCCGCCTGGCCGCCGCCTCCGCCGGCCTGGTTCCCGCCACCCGCCTGGCTCCCGCCATTGCCGCCCCCGCCGCCGGTGGGCTCGGTGGGCTCGACCCGGGATTCGAGCGAATCGATCAGCGACAGGGCGTCGTCCTCTGAGCGCAGCTCGTGGTCGGCGACGGTCTTCTGGTCCTCCTCGCCGAGCGAGTCGACCTGGATCGGGCTCGACGACACCTCGGAGTAGAGCTCGATCCCAAGCGGCAGGTCGTACGGGAGGCCGCGGTAGAGCGCCAGGCGCCCGCCCTCGTCGCCGCCCAGGAAGTAGATCTGCCGGGCCCCGATAACGGCCGCCGCGACGATGCCGACCAGCACCACCAACACCGCCAGGACCTTCAGCGCACGCCGTGCGCGCGAGGGCTGCTTCGGCGCCTCGGCGGCCTCCCGCCGGCGGGCCGTGCGGCGGGCGGGACGCGACCCGGCGGCCTCGCGCACGGCGGGGCCGGTCAGGCCGGCTTCGGCCGCCGTCGGCCCGACCAGGGTCGCGGTCTCGTCCGTCGCCACCGCCTCGCCCTCGCCCACGCGGAACAGGACCACGGTGATGTTGTCGCGCCCGCCGGCCTGGTTCGCCTGCTCGATCAGCTGCGACGCGGCGTCGTCGAGGTTCTCGGCGCGGCCGAGGATCGTGGCGATCATGTCGTCCTTGACCATGGTCGTCAGGCCGTCCGAGCAGAGGAGGTAGACGTCGTCGGGTTTGGCCCGGTAGGTCATCGTGTCGACCTCGACCTCGGGCTCCGGGCCCAGCGCGCGAGTGATGATCGAGCGCTGGGGATGGTCCTCGGCTTGCTCGGGGGTCAGCTTCCCCTGGCGCAGCAGCTCCTCGACCAGGGAGTGGTCGGCGGTCAGCAGCTTCAGCTCGCCCTCGCGCCAAAGGTAGGCCCGGCTGTCGCCGACGTGGGCAAGGCTGACGTCGTCGGCCTCGATCAGCGCCGCGGTGAAGGTGGTGCCCATGCCCGAGCGCGACTCGTCCTCGGCGGCGAGGTCGTTGATGCGCCTGTTGGCGTCCACGGCGACCGAGCGCAGGTAGGCCTCGGGCGAGCTGTCGCCTCGCTCGGACGGGCCGAAGGACTCGGCTGCGATCCGCGAGGCGACCTCGCCCGCCTGCGCGCCGCCCATGCCGTCCGCCACGGCGAACACCGGCGAGCCCGCGAAGAACGAGTCCTCGTTTGCGGTCCGCTGGCGCCCCGTGTCCGACAGGTGGGCGTGCTCGACGATGCGCAAGCTCACAAGGCACCTGCGGCGGCTTCGCCGCCTGACACGCTGCTTTCGGTGCTAAAGCACCTCATCACTCACCCAGCTCCAGCTCGAACCGGAACTCTGTGTCGCCGATCCGGATCTCGTCGAGGTCGTTCAGCCGGCTCTCGCCGCGCAGCTCACCGCCGTTCAGGAAGGTTCCGTTGGTCGAGCTCATGTCCTCCGCGTAGTAGGAGCCCGAGCGCGAGTAGACACGCGTGTGTATCCCCGAGGCGAACCTGTCCTCGATCCTCACGTCGGCGTCCGGTGAGCGGCCGATCGTGAGCCCGCCGAACAGGTCCAGCCGCTCGCCGACCTCCAGGCCGCCCCCCTTCAGCACGACCAGCGACGCGTCGGTACCGGGCTCGCGGCCTCCCGGGCCGATCGGGTGGAAGCCGGTCGCCTCGGGCGCGGGCGCCGCCGTCGTGCGGAGCTCCTTGAGCGCGCTCCGCGCGATCCAGAACAGGAACAGGTAGAGGACGATGAGAAAGCCGAACTTGAGCGCTACCGCAATCGGGTCGGTGTCCATCAGTGTTCGATGTCGAAGGTGAAGCTGGTGGTGCCGAGGGACACATCGTCGCCCGGCGACAGGCGGGAGCTCTCGACCTTGCGTCCGTTGACCTTTACGCCGTTGGTAGAGCCAAGATCCACGATCTGCCAGTCGCCAGAGGACGCGCGGCGAAGCTCGGCGTGCTTGCGCGAGATGTTGGGGTCGGCGAAGACGCAGTCGCACTCACGCGAGCGCCCGAGCGACGCGACCGGGCCGTCCAGCACGTAGCGGCGGTCGTCGAGCGACACGATCGCGCGGGTCGCGGTCAGGGTCGGGGCCGGGGCCTTGCGCTCCTTGCGCTGCTGCTGCTTCGGCGGGACCGAGTAGACCATCGTGTGCCCCTGCTCGCCCTGCGACGGCTCCTCGCCCTGTCGCTGGGGGGGTTTGACCAGGCGGGTCTGGATCCCGAACTCGCCCAGGCGCAGGCGGTCGTCGGTCTCCAGGTTCACCTCCGGCCGGGTGAGCAGCGCGTAGTCGTGCCGGCGCGCGTGCTCGAGCAGGTAGGCGGACAGCTCCTGGCCCAGCGAGCGCTCGTAGCCCTCGAAGCGGGAGCGATCCTCCTCGGACATCCAGACCGTGTACTGGTTGGGCACGTAGATGCGCGAGATCGACGTCGTCTTGTGCGCGTCCATCTCCTTCGCCAGCTTGCGGGCGATCTCCACCGGCTGCACCTGTGAGGAGAAGGCACGGCTAAACACCCCTTCAACGAGGTTCTCGAGCCTCTGCTCCAGGTTGCGAAGAACGCTGATCGTCCACTCTCCCTCAGGTTCGCCCGGCGCGCAGCCGGCCTCGCGGGACCCGCGGAGGGCGGGCGCGCGGTACGGAATCCTAGTGGGGTTCGGCCCGGTCTTACGGGGAGGTGGGGGCGGGTGAAGGCGGCCCTGACGGGCTCGCCGCGGACGCTCTGAGCCTGCCGCCCGGGGCGCGCGTGCGATGTTCGGCCGCCAGCGCGACCAGGGCCGAGGCCGCGATCAGGAGCGGCGCCCACTGCAGGCCGCCGTCGCCGACCAGGGCCAGGACCGCCGCGAGCACGGCCGCCCACACCACGGCGCCCACCGCCGCCATCGCCAGGTGGCGCGCGGCGAGGATCCGGCCAAGGGCGGCGGCGCCCACCGCGAACGCGGCCATGCCGATCAGCGCCTTGCCCTCGAGCAGGGGCAGCAACAGGTCATCTACGGCCTCCGCGGTGCTGGCATCCCAGTTCACCGGCGGGTGCTCGACCAGGCCCGCCGGGGGCGCGATCCCGAGCGCCGCGCTGGCGCTCAGAAGCCAGCACCAGCCGATGGCGCCCATGGCGAAGCGCGCCAGCGGGGTGCGCTCCAGCGCCGCGACCGCCGCGGGGTAGGCGCCCCCCGCGGACAGTGCGCCAAGGAGCACGGCGCCGGCGGGAAGGCCCGCGCGCGCCACCGATGTAGCGGCGATCAGTGCCGGGAAGCCCAGGACCGCGGCGACGAGGCCGAGCCCGGCGAGCCCGGCGGCCGCGAGGCCGACGCAGGCCAGGGCGAGGAGTGCGAGGCCGGCGAGGCGGCTGACGGACGGCACCCACAGACCGGGGCGCTCGTCGGCGGCGTGGCCGCCGGGCGCGGGGACGGCGTAGTCGCAGTCGAGGTCGGGGCCGGCGGCCAGCAGGGCCGAGTGAAGCTCGGCGAGCGGAGCGCGCTCGTCGGGCTCGGCCACCAGGCACGCGTCGATCGCGTCGCAGAGGCGTGCTGGCAGATCCGGGCGATAGTCGCCGAGCGACGGGAGCACGCCGCCGAGATCCCGCGCGGTCTGCGCAGGGGTGCTGCGGCGGGCGGGGTTCTCGCCCGCCCAGCACTCATAGAGGGTGAGCGCCAGGGAGTAGGCGTCTGAGGCCGGGCCGGCCTGCTCGCCCTCGGCCTGCTCGGGCGACATGTAGGCGAGGGTCCCGACCACCTCGCCGGGAGCCGTCAGCGTCGGAGCTCCGGCCAGGCTGGCGATCCCGAAGTCGGTGAGCTTCGCGCGCCGGCCCGCGCCGGTGTCCTCGCGGGCGATCACGTTCTTCGGCTTGACGTCGCGGTGCACGACCCCCCGGGCGTGGGCGTGCTCGAGCGCCTCGCAGACGTCCGCGCCCAGCTCGGCGACGTCGCGGTCGCAGAGGGCGCCCTCGCGGGCAAGCTCGTCGAGCGTGGAGCCATCGATCAGCTCGCTGACCAGGAGGGCGCGGTGCCCATCGACCCCAAACTCGAACAGCGCGACGATGCCGGGGTGGTTCAGGCGCGCCGCCGCCTGGGCCTCGCGAACGACTCGCTCGGGCGCGCCGACCATGACCTCCTTCACGGCGACGTAGCGGTGGAGGCGCTCGTCGAAGGCCCGGTAGACGATTCCCATGCCGCCCGAGCCGATCCTCTCCTCAAGTCGAAACCGGTCCATTACGAGCTCGCCCACCATTCCGCTTTCTCGTTCGCCACGCCTCGGCCCGCTCCTGCCGACTCGCGCCGATCGGCACGAAGTCGGGGAAATGCCCTCCGCTGCAGGTCTCATACTCTGCGCGGCGAGGAACCTTGGCCTTCCTGGACGACGACGACGCCCTCGAGCCGGACGATCCGGGTCCGCCCCGCCGTTACGGAGCCGACCGCCAGCGCCCGTTCCTCGCCCGGCGCATCATGGCCCTCGGCCTCGGGATCCTCATCGTCGTCCTGTTGGTCCTGGGCATCCGCGGGTGCCTGAACGCGCGCTCCGAACGCGGCTTCGAGAACTACGTTCGCGACCTGGCCTCGATCACGACCGAGTCCGATCAGCTCTCGGAGGAGTTCTTCGGGCGGCTCGAGGACCCCGGCGACCTGACCGAGCTGAGCCTGAAGGCCGAGATCTCGGCCGACCGCGGCACAGCCGAGAACCTGCTCGAGCGCGTGCAGGGCCTGGACGCCCCCGACGAGTTGGCCGAGGCGCAGGGCGAACTGGAGCTTGCCTATGAGCTGCGCCGCGATGGGATCGACGGCGTCGCCGACGAGATCGACACCGCGCTGGCCAAGCAGGGCTCGGAGGACGCGACCACCGTGATCGCCAACTACATGCGCTACTTCCTGGCGAGCGACGTGCTCTACGGACGCTCCAAGGGCCAGATCGAGAACGAGCTCGACGCGCAGGACATCGTGCCCGACGCGAAGCTCTCGAAGAATCCATTCCTCCCCGATCCGCCCGACGACTGGATCATCGCCGACAACCTCGGCTCCAACCTCGGCGGCGTGACGGCCGGCGGGACCGGCGAGTGCACGGGCGTCTGTGGCATCGCGCTGGTCGACGGAGGGGTCTCGGCGGGCGGAACCGTGCTGACGGCCGACGCGCTGACGAACGTCGGCGGCGGCGCGCCCTATGAGCTTGAGGTCCAGGTCCAGAACCAGGGCGAGTCCGAGGTGACCGACGTCGGCGTTGACTTCACGCTCAGCGGCGCCGAGAAGATCGAGGGCAGCGGCTCGATCTCGCGCATCGACGTGGGAGCGACCGAGACGGCGAAGCTGAACATCCAGCCTGACCCGGCGAGCGGCGAGGAGCTGACGCTCGAGGTCACCGCCGTCCCGGTCGAGGGCGAGGAGATCGAGGACAACAACAGCGCCACCTTCACGGTCGTCTTCGAGTAGCAGCGGCTCGCGTCCGCTAGCGTCGCCCGCCTGATGAGAGTCGCCTACCTCGGCCCCGCCGGGACCAACACCCACGACGCCCTGCGCGCGGCTGCCGCGGGCTCCGAGATCGACGAGGTCCCCCACCCCTCCGTCCACGAGGCGATCGCCGCCGTCGAGCGCGGCGATGCGGATCGCGCCTTCGTCCCCTTCGAGAACTCGATCGAAGGTGCGGTGCGCTCGACCCTCGACACGCTGGCCTTCGAGGCGCGTTCGGTGAAGATCGCCGGCGAGCACGACCGCCCGATCCACCATGCCCTTGTCGCCGGGGCCGAGATCGACCTGACACGGGTGGAGGCCGTGGTCACCCACGAGCAGGCGAGCGCGCAGTGCGCGCGGTTTCTGCGCGAGCATCTCCCGGCCGCCGAGATCCGAGTCGCATCGAGCACGGCCGAGGCCGCACGCATCGTCGCCCGGGCCGGCGAGCCGTGGGTGGCGATCGCGACGCCGGCCGCGGCCGAGCTCTACGGGGGCATAGTCCTTCGCGACGGGATCGGCGACGAGACCGACAACGTGACCCGGTTCGTCTGGGTCGCCCCGGCGGACGTCCGCCCCGGCGGAGAGGGGGCGTGGCGCACGACCCTGATCTTCTCCGAGCTGGGCGAGGACCATCCCGGCGCGCTCGTCGACGCACTGACCGAATTCTCATCGCGGGCGGTGAACCTCACGCGCCTGGAGTCGCGGCCGCTGCGTCGCGAGCTGGGCCGGTACATGTTCTTCGTCGACATCGAGGGGCCGGACGACGACCCCACGGTGGCGGCGGCGATCGACGCCCTGCGGGGCAAGGCCGAGTCGGTACGGGTGCTGGGGAGCTACCCGGTGAACGCCGGCGGCGTGCCCGGCTTCGCCTAAGCCGGGGGCGGCCACCCGTAGAATCCGCGGGATGGACAAGGGGGTCGCACCGGTAGCCCTCAACGGTCACGCGCCGCTCAATGGCCATGCGCTCGCTGGCCCCGGCAGCGGGCGGGTCCTGGTTTTGAACGCCAGCTTCGAGCCGATCAACGTCTGTACGACTCGCCGCGCGGCGGTGCTGGTGCTGAAGGAGCGCGCGATCGTGCTGGAGGAGCGCGCCGGTGCCCTGCGCTCGGAGCGGATGGCCATGCGGCGCCCCTGCGTGATCCGCCTGAACCGCTACGTCCACATCCCGCGCGACGTGCACCGGCGCAAGATCACCCGCAAGGCGGTGTTGGCACGCGACGCCTGGACCTGCCAGTACTGCGGTCACCAGGCCACCGGGCTGACCGTCGACCACGTCATCCCCCGCTCGAGGGGCGGCCTCTCGGAGTGGGACAACATCGTGGCCGCCTGCGCCCCCTGCAACCGTCGCAAGGGCAACCGCACCCCCCACGAGGCGCGGATGCACCCCGCCCAGCATCCAAGGCCACCCGGCCCCACCGTGTTCATCCGAATCGCGTCGCCGCGGATCCCGCAGGCGTGGGAGACGTACCTGCCGGGACTCGCCCCGGCGGCGTAGGTCCTAGCCGGCCTGGCGCTCCGCGCGCGCCACGATCGCCTGCGCGAATCGTTCGGCCGAGCCGGGCGCCTGGCCGTGGTAGAAGTTGGGCTCGATCGCCTCGAGCTCCAGCAGCACGGGCGTGCCGTCCTCGCCGGTCAGCAGGTCCACCCGGGCGTAGAGCGGGCTGTAGGAGAAGCGCCGTTCCATGGCGCTGACCACGTCGAGGGCGGTTTCGACCTCGGAGTCCGTCGCCGAGCCCGCGATCACGAGCTCCGGGTCGTACATGGCCTCGGCCGCCTGCAGCGCGTCGTCGCGGATCGGCGCGACCTCGCCCGGCCGCAGCACGGCGTGCTTGCGCAACGCGTGGCTGAACTGCCCGTCGATCGTCACGACGGCGGTCTCGCCGACGGTGTCGACGCTGGGGTTGAACGGTTGGACCATCGCGGTCTTGCCCTGTGCCTGGATCGACGCGATCAGATCCAGGGCCAGCTGAGCGTCGGCGGCGGCGAACCGGCCCGTGTCCCGCCCCCCGCCGGAGACCGTCGGCTTCACCACGACCTCGCCGTCGATCGGCGGCGGGTCGTCCCCGGGGGCGACGTAGGTCGTCTCGACCACCGCGATGCCATCCTCGCCCAGGTCGGCGAGGTAGTGCTTGTCGCTGTTCCAGGCCACGATCGCCGGCGAGTTGTGGAGCCGGTCGCCGACCCGATCCGCCCAGGCGACGAACTCGTCGCGGCGGAAGGAGTAGTCCCAGGTGGTGCGAACGACGACGATCGCGTAGTCGTCCCAGCGCGCCGCGCGCTCGTCCCACGGAACCACGTCGGCCTCGGCCCCTGCCTCGGCCAGTGCGGCGACGAGGCGGCTGTCGTCGGCGAACTCCGGGGGCATGGCGGCGAAGCTGGCGATCGCGATTCGCATCGCGGCAGCCTATGGGGAAGAAAGCGAGGCCGCCCCTCTCGGGACGGCCTCGCCAGGTGCGATTCGGGACGAGCGTCGGGTTCGCGGCGGACAGGGACATTCGCCCGCCACCTCGGCTCGCCGGTGCTCGGGTTGGATTCCGCCCGGGCGGCTCGCACGGTGCCCGGTCGCTCCTCCGCTCACGCGGATGGGGGACCGGCGCGGCCTCCTAGCGGCCCTGCACCTCCAGCGTCCCGATAAGCATGTGACTCAGTCGGACCACCTCCTTTCTCTGGTGATTCCGATTCAAGCAAATCGGGGGGATGGGCTCCCGGCCGGCGTGGCGCTCAGTCGACCTTCGAGGGCTTGCCGGTCTCGTAGCCGAGGTCGCTCAGGAGCTCGCCGGCCACCCGCTCGAACTCGATCCGGTGCGCGTCGGGCATCTCACGGCGGTAGACGCCGATCCGGTCCTTGCGCGGCGGCTCCTTGGTCAGCTCGTGGACCGCGACCCGCCGCTCACCGCTGACGGAGCCGCGCGAGGTGTCGGACTTCAGGTCGAAGCCCGGCTTCATGTCGCGCTTGATCTCGGCCATGCGGTCCTCGGCGCGCACGTAGTACTCCAGCATCGTCTCGTCGAAGTCGAGCTCGATGAACTCGCAGATGCGCCGCAGCGCCGGCTCGGTGTCCGTGATCAGGTCCTCGTAGCGGACCTCGATGTAGTGGCGGACCCGCGTCCCCTGGTCGCGCGTCTTGTTCACGCGCGACTTCCAGTGGCGCGCCTGGCGCGCCGGGCGCGGTGGATCGTCCTTCTTCGCCATCAGCGACAGCGAGACGTCGCGGCCGTCCCGGATCAGATGGATGAAGTAGGCCTCGGGAAGGATGCGGTCGATCCGCTCCATCGTCCACCCGTACCCTGGGCTCTTGTCACCCCAGCGGGGCTTGCCCTGGCGCTCGGCGTAGGCGCGGAAGAAGTACCGCAGCGCCTCGGTGAGGCTGAACGGCTGCACCGCGGCGAACGCGTCGCGGATCTCCTCCGCCGTGAACCCGAAGTCGTTGAAGCGGCGGTGTTCGATCAGGGTCGCGGCGACGTTGGCGGCCGGGTCGCCCGGCTGCTTCGAGGCGTCGATCAGCTGCGGGATGAACTGCGTCTCGGGCGGGATCGCCAGCTTGGGGTGGGCGTCCAGCATCAGCCGCAGCAGCGTCGTGCCCGAGCGCCCGTGGCCGACGATGAAGGGAGCCGGGTCGAGCTCCTTGGCCTCGCGCTCGAGGCGGCGGCCGTGGGCTGCCTTTCTGAGCTTCCGGAAGGGGGTCATGAGTCGCTGGATCTTAGGGCCGGGCCCGTTCGCTGAGCCGCTCCCACAGCTCCACGCTGCGCGAAAGCAGGGCCCGCTCGCGCCAGCCCTCGTCGACCTCGGTGGCCAGCTCGGGGTCGTAAAACGACGTTGACCCGGGGGCGTCCACATCCAGCTTCTCGAGAGCGCGGCGAACCTGCTCGTCGAGGGCCTCGGCGCGGTCGAAATCGATGACCGGCACGTCGCGGCGCTCCACCTCGGCGAGCAGGCGCTCGTTGTAGGCGCACCACAGCGCCTCCCACTCCTTCGGCTCGAGCTGGGGGTTCTTGTGCTGGCGGGCGCGCTTCTGCTCAGGGCGCTTTCGCAGCGAGCGGCGCTCGAGCGACTCGCGCACTGCCACCGGGTTGCGGATCACGCCGATCGAGCTCGGCTTCAGGTCGCGCCAAAGCTCCATCAACAGCAGCAGCCGCGGGTCCTTGACGGCGATCACATCGCCCTCGAAGCCGTCGAGCTCCTCGTCGCGCCGCTCGCGGTCGCCGGCCTCGAGCTCGATGGTCTCGGGCGGCCGGAACCACGAGCCTCCGTTGCGCTCGAGGATCGCGTCGTGGAGCCAGCGCAACTCGCGGTTCTCGCGGTTGCCGCGGGGGTTGAACGCGTTCGACTCGCGCATCCAGCCGAACCCGATGCCGTGGTCGGCGAGAAGCCCGGCGACGGCAGACGTGCCGCTGCGGTGCATTCCAAGCACGGTTATCAGCCGGCTCACGGCCGCTCTCTCAGAGGTAGCCGAACTCGGTCAGCGCCGGGCGGCCGGCCTCGAGCACGTCGTCGAGCTCGCCGGCGGGAGCGTCGCGCCAGCGGCCCGTCGTTGGGGCGAGCTTGATGATCTCGTCGGCGTGCGCCAGAACCTCGTCCGTGTACGGGACGCCCAGGTGCTCCAGCAGCTTGGCCATGTGGGTGGAGGGCTCCGCGCAGAGATCCTCGTAGCGCAGGACCAGGTGGTTCTGGCCCTTGCGGTGGCGCATGAAGGCCAGGCACGCGAGGTTGACCCGCGACCACAGGTGGATCGACCGCACGGGCTCGGGCGCCGGGCGCAGCGAGTCCGGCAGGATCGGATCGCAGTCCTCCAGCTGGTTCTGGTTCTTCGAGTAGGCCATGTCGCGGCCGTCGCGCACGAGCTGGGCGGTCGGGGCCTCCGGGAAGACGGCGCTCAGCACCGGCAGCAGGTTCGTCGTGCGCGGGTTCTTCCAGCCCCAGAGCGAGTCCGCGGCGGGGATGCCCTGGCGCTGGCGGTCGACTGCAGCCCGCAGGTCGGCGACGATCTCGGCCGGGGGCTGGGGAAGCTCGGCCGCCGGGTCTGCCTCGACGGCCTCGACCCAGCGCGAGTCGCCCACGTAGGGCGTGGACCAGCGGACCAGGAAGGGCTTCAGCTCCAGCGAGTCGTTGGCCCGGTTCAGCTTCGGGCCCAGGTAGACGCCCGCCTCGCGCATGATCTCGGCGACGGCGCGGGTGCCCGAGCCTCCGGTCGCCAGCACGACGACCGGGGGGCGGTGCGTGGTCGAGCCCGGGCGGGCCCGGTCGAGGAGTGAACGCAGGCGGGTGGCCATGGCCTCAGCGGATCAAAGCAGGTCGCGGTAGAAGCCGGGATCGGACCGGATCCGGTCAAACCACTCGGCGCTGAGCTCGTCGTTTTGGTCCTTCAGCTCCTCGTTGATCTGCTTCACCTTGTTGAAGCGCTTGTTCAGGCGCCGCTTCAGCTTGCCCCTCGGCAGCGCCCGCAGGAGCTTCATCCGCAGGGTGTTCTCCTCCTCGTGGACGCCGCTGGCCGCGATCATCAGCCGGCCGCCCCGAGCCCGGCGGAACCCCGCCCCGTGGTGGTAGACCACGTCGTCGTAGACACCGAAGAAGAGCGGGTGGGCGTCGGTCTTGTTCGAGCGCAGCAGGGGGCGCCAGTCGACCTGCCTCTCGTTCACCGCCTTCAGCACGCGGGCGCCGACGTCCGAGACCTCGCGGCCGACGGCGTTTGTCCAGGAGTGCCCGCCCTTGCGCCAGTCGCCGCCGAGGTCGCGCCAGAAGCCGACCGTGGTCAGGCAGAAGCACGGGTGCGGCTGAACGTCCGAGGCCTCGGCGCGCTTGACGGCTATCAGCGGATGGTTGGCCAGGTCCTCCACCAGCGGGGCAAGGTCGGCGATCGGGAAGGCGTCGCCGTCGATGAACAGCAGCGGGTCGTCGTCGGAGCCGGCGTCGAATCCGATCAGGTCGGACAGCAGGTTGAGCTTGGTCGAGTGCTCCTTGATGTTCTCGTCGGAGGAGTAGTGGAACTTCGCCGAATGGTCCTCCTCGAGACCGTTCAGGAACGCGTACACGCGGTAGGGCTCCGGAAGGTGCTCCTCCAGGTAGCGCAGCTGCACGTCGACCCAGCGGTCGTCGCGCCAGTGGACGGTGGCGACGTGGATCATGCGGCTCGGCGGTTCATCGGAGGCGCGGCACCTTAGCGGGGGAGGCCGGCGCGCTTCCCAGGTCGTAGCCCAGCTCCTCCAGCAGGTCACCGGCGACCCGCTCGAACTCGGCCAGGTCCGCGGCCGGCATCTGCTCGCGCCACTGGGCCACGCGATCGGCCCGGGGCGGCTCCTTGGTCAGCTTGTGGAAGTCCAGGCGATCGGAGGCCTTGAACAGCGGCCGCTCGCGCTCCTCGGCGTTCTCCTGGCCGGCCTCGAGGTCGCGGTCGATCTCCCCCAGCCGCTCGCCGGCCCGCTCGTGGTAGCTCAGCATGGCGGGGTCGAAGTCCAGGCCGACGAACTCGCAGATCCGCCTCAGCTCGGGCTCGGGATCGGCGATCAGGCTCTCGTAGCGCACCTCCATGTAGTGCTCGACCTTGCCGCCCTGCCGGCGGCCCTTCTTGACCCGCCGCTTCCAGCGGCGGGCGTGCTTGGCCGCGTTGGGGTGATCGGTGCCGCGGCGCAGCTGCGAGAGGCGAACGTCGCGCCCGTCGCGGATCAGGTGCACGAAGTGGGCCTCGGGCAGGACCGCGGCGATGCGCCGGATGTGAAGCGCGTAGCCGGGGCTCTTGTCGCCCCAGCGCGGCTTGCCCTGGGCATGGGCGTAGGCGAAGTAGAAGCGGCGCATCGCCTCGCCCAAGTCGAACGGCTCGACCGCGACGAAGGAGGCCTGCATCTCGCCGGCGTCGAGGCCGAAGTCCGGCCAGCGGCGGTGCGTCACGAGGTGTGTCGCGAGCTCCTCCGGCGTCGCCCCGGCCTTCTGGGCGTCGATCAGCTCAGGCAGCAGCTGGGTCTCGAACGGCAGCGCGAGCTGGCCGTGGGCGTCGAGCATCATCCGCAGGAGCGTCGTCCCCGAGCGGGCCGCGCCGACGACGAATGGGGCGGGCTTTCGGTCGTTCACACGGCTGATGCTAGTGGCGGAATCGGGGTCGCTAAGTTCAATGCATGGCAGGCGATCCGGCGATTCAGGCCCAGGGGATCGAGCGCTCCTTCGGTGACGTGCGGGCGCTCTGCGGCGTCGACCTCCAGGTCCCCACCGGCACCGTGCTCGGGCTCTTGGGTCCGAACGGGGCCGGGAAGACCACGCTGGTCCGGATCCTCACGACGCTGCTGCAGCCGGACGCGGGCACTGCCAGCGTCGCCGGCTTCGATGTCGTGTCCCAGGCCGCCGAGCTTCGCGCTCACATCGGCGTCGCGGGCCAGCAGGCCGCCGTCGACGAGAACCTGACCGGCTTCGAGAACCTCGAGATGGTCGGGCGCCTCTACCACCTGGGCCGCGCCGAGGCCCGCACGCGAGCCACCGACCTCCTGGACCGCTTCGAGCTGGACGAGGCCGCCGACCGGCTGGTCAAGACCTACTCCGGCGGCATGCGCCGGCGCCTTGACCTGGCGGCAGCGCTCGTGGCCGGCCCGCCCGTGATCTTCCTCGACGAGCCGACCACCGGGCTCGACCCGCGCAGCCGCTTCGCCCTCTGGGACGCGATCGAGGCCCGCGTCGAGAGCGGAACCACCGTCCTGCTCACCACCCAGTACCTCGACGAGGCGGATCGCCTGGCCGATCGGATCGCTGTGATCGATCACGGGAACCTGATCGCCGAGGGGACCTCGGACGAGCTGAAATCCCGGGTGGGCGGCGAACGGCTCGAGGTCCGCTTGGCCGACGCCGCTCAGGGCGAGGCGGCGATCGCCGCGCTGCGGGCGCTGGCGGCCGAGGGGCCGGTGCAGGATGACGGCGCCGTGCGCCTGGCGATCCGCGAGCGCAACGGCGCGATCGCCGAAGCGGTTCGCCTGCTGGACGCCCAGAGCGTGGGCGTCGAGGACATCGCCGTTCGCCGCCCCACCCTCGACGACGTCTTCCTCCAGCTCACCGGCCAGCGGGTCGAGGCCGAGGACGGCGACGGCGAGGCCGAGGCCGGGGAGCTCCTCGACGAGGAAGCGCGATGAGGCTCCGGTTCGCGTTTGCCGACGCGCTGGTGCTCGCCGAGCGCAGCCTGCGCCGGATTCCCCGTCAGCCTGACCTGCTGACCGCGTTCACGATCCAGCCGATCATGTTCGTGCTGCTGTTCGTGTACGTGTTCGGCGGCGCGATCGAGACGCCGGGCTTCTCCGACTACACGGACTTCCTGATCCCCGGGATCATCGTTCAGACCCTCGCCTTCGGAGGTTTCGTGACCGCGCTGGGGATCTCCGAGGACCTCAACAAGGGGCTGATCGACCGCTTCCGCTCGCTGCCGATGGCGCGCTCGGCCGTACTCACCGGGCGCACGATCGCCGACATCGCCACCAACACCCTGTCCCTCGTCGTGATGATCACCGTCGGGCTCATCGTCGGCTTCAGCTTTGCCACCGGCCCGCTCGAGATCGCCGCCGGTATCGGCCTGGCGCTGCTGATCGGCTACTCGTTCTCCTGGGTCTTCGCCTGGGTGGGCCTCATCTCCTCGAGCCCCGAGACCGCCAACGCGATCGGCTTCATGACGATCTTCCCCCTCACCTTCCTCTCCTCGGCGTTCGTCCCGCCCGAGTCGATGCCCGAGCCGCTTCAGTTCTTCGCGACCGACATCAACCCCTTCACCACGATGGTCGATGCGGCCCGGGCGCTCTGGCTGGGGACGCCGGCGGGCAACGACGTCTGGGGCGCGGTCGCCTGGTGCCTCGCCCTGATCGCGATCTTCTCGACGCTCTCGGTGGCGAAGTACCGCAAGTCGGTCTCGACGTAGACCGGCGAGGGTCCCGCCGCTGACGGATCAGTCGCCGGGGTCGGCTTCCGAGGGCTTCGCGCCTTCGGCGGCGGCCTCGGCGATCTGGTCGGCCTCCTCGGCGACGGTCGCGCCGCCGTCGGACTCGACCACCAGGGCGACGGCGGACACGCGGTCGTCCTCGTCCTTGAGCTTCATCACCCGGACGCCCTGCGTCGCGCGGCCCATCTGGGAGATCCCGCCGGCCTGGGTCCGCTGCACCATCCCCTTCTCGGAGATGAACAGCAGGTCCTGGTGCTCGCGCACGATCAGCGCGCCCGCGAGGCCGCCCTTCTTCTCGGTCAGCTTGATCGTCAAGACACCCTTCGTGCCGCGGCCCTTGACCGGGTACTCGGAGACCTGGGTCCGCTTGCCGTAGCCGTTCTCGGTGACGACGAACAGCTCCGAGTCGTCCTGGGCGACGGCCATGCCAAGCACCCGGTTGGGCTCCTTGCCGACCTTGCCCTCCACCCTCATGCCCTTGACGCCGGACGTGTCCCGGCCCATCGACCGAACCTTCGACTCGGAGAAGCGCGAGGCGTGGCCCGAGCGCGAGACCAGCAGCAGGTCGTCCTCGCCCGTGGTCAGGCGCACCTGCACCAGCTCGTCGCCGTCGCGCACCTTGATCGCGATGATCCCGTCGGCGCGGATCGGCGTGTTGTAGGAGGGGAACTCGGTCTTCTTCACCAGGCCCTTGGCCGTCGCGAACGCGAGGTACTTGGCCTCGGAGAAGTCCCGCGTGGGGATGACGGCCATGACCTTCTCGCCGTCGCGCAGGGGCAACACGTTCACCAGCGCCCGGCCCTTCGAGGTACGCGAGCCCTCGGGCAGCTCGTACACCTTCAAGCGGTAGACCTTGCCGCGGTTGGTGAAGAACAGCAGCCAGTCGTGGGTGGAGCAGATGTGGAGGTGCTCGATGTAGTCGCCCTCCTTCATGTCCATTCCCATCACGCCGATGCCGCCGCGGCGCTGCTGGCGGTAGGTGGCCAGCGGCAGGCGCTTGACGTAACCGGAGTGGGTGATCGAGATCACCATCTGCTGCTCGGCGATCATGTCCTCGATGTCCACGTCGCCCTCGAAGTGGGTGATCTCGGTGCGCCGGTCGTCGCCGTAGCGCTCCTCCAGCGCGTCCAGCTCCTCGTTGATCAGCGTGTCGACCCGTGCCGGCTCGCCGAGGATCGCGCGGAGCTCGGCGATCTTGTCCATCAGCTCGTTGTGCTCGGCGCGGACCTTGTCGGACTCGAGCGCCGTCAGGCGGGCGAGGCGCATGTCCAGGATCGCCTGCGCCTGCTCCTCGGAGAGCGAGAACTTCTCCATCAGGCCCTCGCGGGCGATGTCGGTGTCGTCGGATGCCCGGATCAGCGCGATGACCGCGTCGAGGTTGTCGAGCGCGACCAGGAGTCCCTCGAGGATGTGGGCCCTGGCCTCGGCGCGGCGCAGGTCGAACTGCGTGCGCCGGGTGACGACCTCGCGCTGGTGGACGACGTAGTGGTGGACGAGCTCCTTCAGCGAGAGCGTCCGGGGGACGCCGTCGACCAGCGCCACCATGTTCAGCCCGAAGGCCTGCTGGAGCTGGGTGCGCTTGTAGAGGTTGTTGGTGACGATGTTGGGGTCGGCGCCGCGCTTGAGCTCGATCACGACCCGCATGCCGGAGCGGTCGGACTCGTCGCGCAGGTCGGAGATGCCCTCGAGCTTCTTCTCGCGGACGAGGTCGGCGATCTTCGAGATCACCCCGGTGTCGCCGCCCTTCTTGACCATGAACGGGAGCTCGGAGACGATCAGGGCGTCCTTGCCGCCCTTCAGCGGCTCGGAGTGGACGCGGCCGCGAACCCGGACGCTGCCGCGGCCCGACGCGTAGGCGTCGCGGATGCCCTCCATGCTCATGATCCCGCCGCCCGGGAAGTCCGGGCCCTTGACGTGCTCCATCAGCCCGGCCAGGTCGACCTCGGGGTTCTCCATGTAGGCCCGCACCGCGCCGGCGACCTCGCGCAGGTTGTGCGGCGGGATGTTGGTGGCCATCCCGACCGCGATCCCGGAGGCGCCGTTGACGAGGAGATTCGGGAACCGCGACGGCAACACCAGCGGCTCCTGCTGGGACTCGTCGTAGTTCGGCCCGAAGTCGACCGTGTCCGACTCGATCTCGCGCAACATCTCGGTGGCGAGCCGGGCCAGGCGCGCCTCGGTGTATCTCATCGCGGCCGGCGGGTCGTCGTCGATCGAGCCGAAGTTGCCCTGGCCGTCGACCAGCGGATAGCGCAGCGAGAAGTCCTGCGCCATCCGGGCCAGCGTGTCGTAGATCGCGCTGTCGCCGTGGGGGTGGTACTTGCCCATCACCTCGCCGACGATGAAGGCGGACTTGCGGTACGGCCGGTTGGGCTGGAGGGCCAGGTCGTGCATCGCGTAGAGCACCCGGCGGTGCACGGGCTTCAGCCCGTCGCGGACGTCCGGCAGCGCCCTCCCCACGATCACGCTCATCGCGTAGTCGAGGTAGGAGGAGCGCATCTCCTGCGTCAGCTCGCGCTCCTCGATGTTGCCCGTCAGGGCGGCGAGGCCTCCCTCCATCAGCTCAGCCCTCCGTCGTTAGACATCGAGGAAGCGCACGTCCTTGGCGTGCTTCTCGATGAAGATCTTGCGCGGCTCGACCTTGTCGCCCATCAGGTCGGCGAAGACCCGCTCGGCGGCGGCGGCGTCGACGATCGTCACCCGCTGGAGCGTGCGGCTCTCGGGGTCCATGGTCGTCTCGCGGAGCTGCTCGGCGTTCATCTCGCCGAGGCCCTTGAACCTCTGCATCGTCACCCCGTGACGCGCCAGCTCGAGGATGCAGCGCCGCAGCTCGGCGAACGAGTCGGCCTGCTTCGTGCGATCGCCTAGGGCCAGCGCGAACGGTGGGCGCCCCACCTGCTTCAGCAGGTCGGCGTGCACCTCGACCAGGTGGCGGTACTCGTTGGACTTGAAGAGGGACGCAGGCAGGCGGTGGGTGCGGGCGAGCCCGTCGCTGCGGTTGACCGCCTTGACCTCGAGTGCCTCGTCGTCCGCCCCCACCAACTCGGTGTCGAACGGCTCCTCGGCCGGGTCGTCGGCCTCGATCAGCTTCTTGACGCCGGCGATGGTCGCGGCGCCCGCGTCGAGGATCTGCGACTCGGCCAGGAAGCGCACGGCCTCGTGGCCGAACTCGGCCTGTAGCGAGTCGGCCCAGCCCTCGTACTCCTTCAGGCGCCGGTTGAACCGCTGCCAGCGCGCCTCGGTCAGCTTGCGGTCCTTGCCGTCGGCGTCGGTCAGCTCGAACTGCTCGATCTTGTCGCGCAAGAGCAGCGCCTCGAGCTCGGACTCCTTCTCGATGTAGGTCTCCTGCTTGCCGCTCTTGACCCTGTAGAGCGGCGGCTTCGCGATGAACACGTACCCGGCCTCGATCAGCAGCGGCATCTGGCGGTAGATGAACGTCAGCGCGAGGGTGCGGATGTGGGCGCCGTCGACGTCGGCGTCGGTGGCGAGGATGATCTTGTGGTAGCGGGCGTCCTCGAGGTTGAACTCCTCGTCGCCCACCCCGGTCCCGATGGCGGTGATCAGCGCCTGGATCTCGTTGTTCTGGAGGACCTTGTCGATCCGGCTCTTCTCGACGTTGATGATCTTGCCGCGCAGCGGCAGGACCGCCTGCGTGTTGCGGTCGCGAGCCTGCTTGGCCGAGCCGCCGGCCGAGTCGCCCTCGACCACGAAGAGCTCGGCCAGGGCCGGGTCGCGGACGGTGCAGTCGGCGAGCTTGCCGGGCAGGGTCGAGTTCTCCAGCGCCGACTTGCGCCGGGTCAGGTCGCGCGCCTTGCGGGCGGCCTCGCGGGCCCGGGCCGCGTCGACCGCCTTCTGGAGGATCCGCCGGGCCTCGCCGGGGTTCTCCTCGAGGAACTCGCCCAGCTTGCGGTTGACGGTCTCCTTGACCAGGCCCTCCACCGGCGGGTTGCCCAGCTTGGTCTTGGTCTGGCCCTCGAACTGGGGGTCGGCGAGCTTGACCGAGATCACCGCCGTGAGGCCCTCGCGGACGTCGTCGCCGGTGAGGTTGGAGTCCTTCTCCTTCAGGAGGCCCTTGTTGCGGGCGTAGGCGTTCAGGGTGCGCGTCAGGGCCGAGCGGAAGCCGGAGAGGTGCGACCCGCCCTCGTGGGTGTTGATGTTGTTGGCGAACGAGAACACGGCCTCCTGGTAGGAGGAGTTCCACTGCATCGCGACCTCGACCTGGCCGTCGTCGGTCTCGTTCTCGAAGAAGACGGTCTTGCGGTGCAGGGGGTCCTTGTTCTCGTTCAGGAACGCGACGAAGTCGACGATGCCGCCGTCGTAGTGGAAGGTGTCGCGGCGGCCGGCGGCGCGCTCGTCGACGAGCTCGATCTTGAGGCCGCGGGTGAGGAAGGCGGTCTCGCGCATCCGCTCGGAGAGCGTGTCGTAGTCGAACTCGAGCGTCTCGAAGACCTCGGCGTCGGGCAGGAAGGTGATCGTCGTGCCGGAGCCCTTGACCTTTTCGCCCTTGTTCAGCGTGCCCTGCGGCTCGCCGCGGGCGAAGTCCTCGGTCCAGACGTGGCCGTCGCGGTGCACCTGGAGGTGGAGGCGCTCGGACAGCGCGTTGACGACCGAGACGCCGACGCCGTGGAGGCCGCCGGAGACCTTGTAGCCGCCCCCGTCCCCGAACTTGCCGCCGGCGTGAAGGACGGTCAGGACGACCTCGGCGGCGGGGCGCTTCTCCTCGGAGTGCTCCTCGACGGGGATCCCGCGGCCGTCGTCGACGACGGTGACGCTGTTGTCGGGGTGGATCGTGACCGTGATCGCGCTGCAGTGGCCGGCCAGCGCCTCGTCGACCGAGTTGTCCACGACCTCGTAGACCAGGTGGTGAAGGCCGCGGGGACCGGTCGAGCCGATGTACATGCCCGGGCGCTTGCGCACCGGATCGAGCCCGCGCAGGACGGTGATCTCGCTCGAGCCGTAGTCGCCGTTGCCGGCGGACTTCGCGCCCTTCCCCTTCTTGGCGGCGCCCTTGGCCGGCGCCTTCTTCGCGGACTCCGCCTGTTCGTCGGCGGCGTTAGTGCCTTCTGCCACTAAACCCTCTCGTCGTAACTGTTTGGACCCGGCTGTGGAAGCCGTTCGGCAGCCCCCAGGGGAACTTGCCCACGTTGATGGGAAGCCCCGACCGGTCGGCCACGAGAGACCCCGGATCCAGACGGTGCGAGGCGTCCGTCAAGTTCACATAAGGATAGCAGTCTGCGGCGTCGGAATGCCTCACGTCGAGACAGGAAATCCCTGCAAATCGTGCATAAACCGACCCAACCGTCAAACCTCTCCGTGACGGGCGGCGTCGGCGGTGAAGCGAAGCCGCTCGATCGGGCCCCCGGCCGCGTCGTCGAGGGCCGCGTTGAGGCGCTCGAGGAGGTCCGGGGCGAGCAGGTCCAGCTCGTGCGCCCAGGTGGCGCTGTGGCACGCCACGGTCAGCACCCCACCCCGCTCGGCGACGGGCTCGGCCTGCGCGGCCACAGCCGGCCCGGCGGCCTCGGCCCACGCGCCCTGAGCGGCGGCGAGCAGGGTCGCCGGGGCCGTCTGATCGCGCACCGTGCCCACCGCGTCGCCGAGCCGGCGGGGGCCGCGGCGGGAGGATGGCTCGCCGAAGCGCCTCACGCGGCCTCGGCCTGCCCGGGGTCCGCCTCGGCGAGGATCGTCCCCTCCCGCATCCCGAGCTCGCGGCGGGGGCACTCGGCCGGAAGCTGAGACGCCTCGGTCGCGGTGATCAGCGCCTGGCCGCCGCCCGCGACCAGCCGCTCGCACAGCGCGGCCCGGCGGTCCGGGTCGAGCTCGGAGGTGACGTCGTCCAGCAGCATCATCGGCGCGGGGCGGCCCTCGTCGACCAGGACCTCGCGCTCGGCGAACAGCAGCGCCAGAAGGCCCAGGCGCTGCTCGCCCTGGGAGCCGTAGCGGCGCAGCGTGCGGCCGTCGCGGCTGAGGGAGAGCTCGTCGAGGTGGGGGCCGTGCGTCGTGAAGCCCCGGTCGAGGTCGGATCGCCGGCGCTCGGCCAGCTCGGCCCCGAGCTCCGCGGCCGTGCCGGCGTCGCTTCGCGGCTTGTAGGCGAGCTTCGCCGCGCCCGTCGATCCCCAGGTCGGCGGCGGCCGTGATGAACCGGCCGGCGAGCTCCTCGGCCGCGGCGGAGCGGATCTCCATCAGCTCGGCGCCCGCGGCGGCCAACTCCGCATCCCAGGCGTCGAGCGACCCCGCCTCGGCGGCGCCGGCACGGATCCGGCCCAGCAGCGCATTGCGCTGCGCGAGCGCCCGGCCATAGCGGCGGCGGGCCTCGACCCGGGCCGGCCAGAGCGCGGCGCAGAAGCGGTCGAGGTGGGCGCGGCGCGCAGCCGGCGGGCCCTTGACCAACACCAGCCGGTCGGGCATGAAGACGGAGAGGGCGGGTCGGAGCTCGGCCAGCGCCGCGGCGTCGACCACGCGCCCGTCGACCTGGTGGTGGCGCTCGGCGCCGCGCTCGATCGCGCAGCGGAACACGTGCATGCCGCCGACCTCACGGTCCTCGACCTCGACCTCAACGCGAGCGAGGGGCGCCCCGAACGCGATCGCCTCGCGGTCGGAGTTGGTGCGCGGCGAGCGGCCCGCGAGCCCCAGGTAGAGGGCCTCGAGCAGGTTGGTCTTGCCGGCGCCGTTGGATCCCCAGATCAGCGTGACGCCCGCTCCCAGCCCGACCTCGGCGTCTGCCAGGTTGCGGAAGCCGAGGGTGGTGACGCGGCTGACCCGCACCGGCCGCCGACCTCAGACGTTCAGGCGGATCGGCATCACGAGGTAGGAGTAGTCCTCGCTGCCGACCGGCCGCAGCAGCCCGGGCCGCAGCGGCGAGGAGACCTGAAGTGAGATCTCATCGCCCTCGACGCTGTCGACTCCCTCCACGAAGAACTGCGGGTTGAAGGCGATCTCCATCGCCTCGCCGCTGTAGGGGGCGGGCATGCCCTCGCTGGCGTCGCCGATGTCAGGCGTCTCGGCGGCGACCGTCAGCTCGCCCTCGGCCAGCGCCAGGCGCAGCGGGGCGTTCCGCTGAGCGAGCTGGCTGACGCGCCGGCTGACCTCCAGCAGCTCCTCGCGCGGCAGCCGGACGTCGTGATCGAAGGTCTCGGGCACGAGCTGGCGCCAGCTGGGGAACTGGCCGTCGATCAGGCGCGAGGAGAGCACCACGCCGCCGGCGCGGAAGATGGCCTGGTTGCGCGGCATCGCGATCTCGACTTCGTCGACCCCCTCGGCCGCGATCACGCGCGCCAGCTCGCGCAGCGCGCGGGCGGGCACGTTCGCCTCGATCGGCTCGGCCAGCGCCGCGCCCTCGAGCTCGGTGTGCTTGACCGAGAGGCGATAGGAGTCGGTGGCGACCATGGTCAGGGTCGAGCCCTCGGCCTGGACCAGAACGCCGGTGAGGATCGGGCGCACCTCGTCGCGCGACGCGGCGCGGGCCACCCGCTCGATCGTCTCGGCGAACGCCTGGGCGGGCAGCTTCGCGACCTCGCCCTCCGTTTCGGGAAGGCGCGGGAAGTCGTCCGCGGCGAGGGTCCGCAGGTGAAAGCGGGCGCTTGCGGCGGTGATCTCCACGTCGCGCTGCTCCGGGCGCAGCGCCAGGGTCGCCTCGCCCTCGGGGAGGCTGCGAACCACGTCGACCAGCAGCCGCCCCGGCAGCAGGACCGTGCCGTCGGACTCGACCTTGACGTCGTCGAGCGTCTGGGTGAGCCCGAGCTCCATATCGGTGGCCTTCACGGTCAGCTTGCCGTCGGCCGCCTCGAGGTGGATGCCGCTGAGCGACGGAAGCGTGCTCCGGCTGGAGACGGCGCGCCCGGCGAGCTGGAGCGCCTCGAACAGTGATTCGCGTGAGATCGAGATCTTCATCGTGCTGGACTCTTCATCTTCCTATCTGGATCAGATGTATCAATGGCGTGGATAGGAGTGGAAACTAGTGGTCAGGCCGCATGGAAAAGCGCCTGGCGGCTGTTGATCAGGCCTGGGGATCGTCGGGCGGGCGGTGGAGGGAGCCGTCGGGGCCGAGGCCGGCGTCGCCGGTTGTCCCCAGGCTGGCGCGGATCCTGTGGACGGCCTCAGACGTCTCGGAGCCCGGCTCGAGGCGCTTGGAGACGGTGCGGATGGCGTGGAGCACGGTCGAGTGGTCGCGGTCGAACTCGCGGGCGATCTGGGCCAGCGACAGCGAGGTCAGCTCGCGTGAGAGGTACATGGCGAGCTGGCGGGCCTGAGCGACGCGCGGGGTCCGGCGGGGCGAGAGGAGCTCCGCCTTCGGGACGTCGAGGATCGCAGCGACCGCGTCCTGGATCGCGGCGACTGTGGGGCCGCCCGGGTCGGGCTGCTCGAGCTCTCCGCGGGGCTTGAGCGCGCGGTCGACCAGCGGGCGGGTGATCGGCTCGGAGAGGACCGAGGACATCGCGACGACCCTGGTCATCGCCCCCTCGAGCAGCCGGACGTTGGCGGGGACACGGTCGGCGATCGTCTCGAGCGCCGCCGGGTCGGGCAACTCGGGCGCCGAGCGGGCGGCCATGCGCCACAGAAGCGCGATCCGGGTGCGCAGGTCGGGCGGGTCGAGCTCGACGGTCAGGCCCCATTGGAAGCGGTCGCGCAGGCGCTCCGCCAGCTGCGCCAGCGCCGAGGGCGGGCGATCGCCGCAAAGCACGATCTGCTTGCCGGCGGTGAACAGCGCGTTGAAGGTGTGGACGAACTCCTCCTCGGTGCGAGCCTTGCCCTCGAGCACCTGGACGTCGTCGATCAAGAGCGCGTCGAGCTCGCGGTAGCGCTGCTTGAAGCGCTCGGGCCCGTCGTGGCGAAGGGCGGTGACGAACTCGGTCGTGAACCGCTCGGCCGTCGTCTGGTGGACGTTGAGCTCGGGGTGGTTTCGCGCCATGTACTCGGCGATCGCGCCCAGCAGGTGGGTCTTGCCCAGTCCCGGTGGGCCGTGGAGGAAGAGCGGGTTGTAGGCCTCGCCGGGAAGCTCTGCGCAGGCGAGCGCCGCGGAATGCGCCAGTCGGTTGCCGGGCCCGATCACGAAGCTGTCGAACGTCAGCGAGGCGTCGATCGGGGTCGACACTGGGTCACGCGGGTCCGCCGTCGCGGCCTCGCCCGCCCCACCCCGGGAGTCGGTGAACGAGACCCCCGTGAGCTCCGGCGCCTGGGCGGAGATCGCGGAGATCGCGATCGGGGCGTAGCGGCGCTCGACCCAGCGGCGGACCGGGCCCGGGGCGGTGAGCACGAGGTCGGATCCCCGGATCGCCACCGCGTCGACCGGCTCGATCCAGAGCTCGAACGTGGTCGGCGGCATCGTCGCCCGCAGCTCCTCCTTCGCCGACGCCCAGATCGCTTTGGGGTCGTCTGAGGGAACCTGCCCGGCCATCGCGAGCGACTATAGGTTGGCCGCTCGAGCCCCCCGTGTGACTCGCCGCATTTCGCGCGAAAAGAAATGACGGGGCTCCCGGGCGGGTCCGGCGGCTGCCTCCCTATACTGCCGTCGCCCGCCACCACTAGGCGCCCACCCACGGCCGCGGAGCACCAGACCTTGAAGCGCACCTACCAGCCGAAGAAGCGCAAGCGCGCCAAGACCCATGGCTTTCGAGCCCGCATGCGCACGCGCAGCGGCCGCCAGATCCTGAAGCGGCGCCGGCGCAAGGGCCGCAAGAGGCTCACCCCCTAGAGATGCCGCCGGGGTCCGGCCCAGGCCGCAAGCGCGGACGGCTTTCGCGCAGTGGCGACTTCGACCGTGTCTACCGCGAAGGCCACTCCAAGGGCAACCGGTTCTTTGTGATGTACGCCTTCCCACGCCCCGCCGAAGAGGACGCCGAGGAGCTGCGCCTGGGGGTCTCCGTCAGCCGCAAGGTCGGCGGCGCCGTCGAGCGTAACTCGGTCAAGCGGGCCGTCAAGGAGGCCTTCTGGGGCCTCGACCGACGCCCCCGCCAGGCATGACTTCGTGATCGTCGCCCGCCCCGACGCCGCCGGCCTCGTCGAGCGCGAGGGGGCTGCGGGCGTCGCGACCGCCCTCGGCGAGCTCCTGAGCGACTCGGCCTCCGGGGAGGCTGCGTAAAACGTGAAACGGTCCGCTGAGATGCTCAGCCGTGGCCAGGCGGCGCTCGTATGGGTCGTGCTGCTGCCGCTTCGCGTCTATTCGCGCTTGATCTCGCCGGCGCTTCCCGCCCGCTGTAAGTACTACCCCACGTGCTCGGCCTACGCCGAGGAGGCGATTCGCACGCACGGGGTAATCCGCGGCGGCGCGCTCGCCGCATGGAGGATCGTGCGCTGCAATCCGTTCAGCCACGGCGGCGTTGACGAGGTGCCGCCGCCCCGCGACCGCCGCCCCCGCGCCGGGCACACGCAGATCCGTGCCCACAAGCACGGTTCGCACACGCACGGGAGCCAAGCCTGATGCCGTCGATCGCGCAGATCCTCATCCCCCTCGCGAACATCCTCCAGCCGATCGAGGACGCGGCCAACGCCGTCCTCGAGTTCTTCGGCGAGGACATGGCCCTCGGCTACGGCATCGCGATCATCCTGCTCACGTTCGTGACCAGGATCGTGATCCTGCCGCTCTCGATCCGCCAGATCAAGTCGATGCGGGCGCTGCAGGCGTACTCGCCGCAGATCAAGGAGATCAACGAGCGCTACAAGGACGACCCGCAGCGCAAGCAGCGCGAGCTGATGGCGTTCTACAAGCAGAACCAGATCAACCCGCTGGCCTCCTGCTTCCCACTGCTGCTCCAGCTGCCGGTCTTCTTCGCCCTGTTCCAGCTGCTGCGAAGCGACGAGTTCAAGGCCGAGGTGCTCGCCTACGGCGACCCGGGGTTCCTGTTCATCCCCGACCTCACCGAAAAGGCCACGGGCGGCGTCCTCATCGTCCTCCTGATCCTCTACTTCGTGACCATGGTCGCCTCGATGGCGATCTCGGCCGCCCAGGCAGAGGGGGCCCAGCGGATCCTGCTCTTCGCCCTGCCGGTGATCTTCACCCCGTTCATCATCGGCTTCCCCGCCGGCCTCATCGTCTACTGGATCACCACCAACGTCTGGACGATCGGCCAGCAGTACGCCGTCAAGGCCTTCTGGCCCGCGCCGCCGGTGGCCACGGTCGCGGAGGTCAAGGCGACGCGCGCCCCACCTCCCCCGCCACGCAAGAAGAAGAAGCGCCGCTAGCGGGAGGGCGGCCCGGGGCCGCCCAACCGTGCCTGGCGAACTGACGGACGCATTACCCCTGGTTCAACACCCTTCGCCGCCGGGCCGCATCTTCCTTCCCGCGTCTACACTCGCGGCCCCGCATGGCGCCCGAGGCCACCGACACCTATCCGACCGAGCCCGCGGAGCGCGTTCGCGCGATCCTCGAGGAGGTCCTCGACGCCCTCGGCGTCGAGGGTGAGATCGACGTCGCCGAGAACGAGGAGCGGATCGTCGGGAGCGTCGACGGGGAGGACGTCGGCCTGCTGATCGGCCGCCGCGGCCAGACGATCGACGCGATTCAGCTCATCTGCTACCGGGCCGCGTTCCGCGGCGAGAAGGACCGCAAGCGGGTCGTCGTCGACGCCGCCGGCTACCGCGAGCGCCGCAAGGAGCTGCTGGTCGGTCAGGCCGACCGCGCCGCCCAGCGGGCGCTCGACAGCGACAAGGAGATCGAGCTCGAGCCGATGAGCGCCAGCGAGCGCAAGGTCGTCCACGACCACCTGCTCGAGCGTTCGGGGATCGAGACGTTCAGCGAGGGCGAGGAGCCCGAGCGCTGCGTCATCGTCGCCCCGCTCGTCTCGGAGTGAGCGACCCCGAGAGCGAGCTGCTCGGCCGGGTCCCGGTGGCGGGTGTGGGGGCACTGCGGGACCTGATCGAGCTGATCGCCGGCGACGCACACGCGCCCACCACCGTCCGCGACCCCCAGGAGGCGTGGCGCACCCACATCCTTGACTCGCTCTCCGGGCTCGAGGTCCCCGAGCTCCGCGACGCCGGGCGGATCGCCGACGTCGGCGCCGGCGCCGGCTTCCCGGGCCTCGCTCTGGCGGCGGCGCTCCCCGGCGCCCACGTCGACCTGATCGAGGCCACCTCGCGCAAGTGCGACTTCATGCGCGCCGCCGCCGAGCGGACCCGGATCGACAACGCGCGGGTCGTCTGCGCCCGGGCCGAGGAGTGGGGGGCGGCCCGCTCGCCCGATGGCGGCCGCGGCGACTCGGATGTCGTCACGGCGCGCGCCGTCGGGCGGCTTTCGACGCTCGCCGAGCTCGCCTCGCCGCTGCTTCGCGACGGCGGCGTGCTGGTGGCCTGGAAGGGGCGCCGCGACGCCGGCGAGGAGGCCGAGGCCGACCGCGCGGCCGACCGCCTGGCCATGCAGCTTCGCGACGTTCGCCCCATGGCCGAGGCCGCCGGGTTCGAGCACCGCCACCTCTACGTCTTCGTAAAGAGCGGACCGACGCCCGCCGGGATCCCGCGCCGCGCCGGGATGGCGAAGAAACGGCCGTTCGGGAGCGGCTGACCCGGACGCTATCTTCGCCGCGAGCCGATGGGACGGGTCTACGCGATCGCAAACCAGAAGGGCGGAGTGGGGAAGACCACCACGGCCGTCAACACCGCGGCCTGCGTGGCGACGCTGGGCCACCAGGTGCTGCTTGTCGACCTCGACCAGCAGTGCAACGCCACGATCGCGCTGGGCGGGAGCCGCGAGTGGAGGCCGTCCTCCTATGACTGCCTGATGGGCTCCACCTCGGTCGCCGAGGCGGCGCGCCCGGCCGGTCCCGACAACCTCTGGCTCGTCCCCGCCAGCCGCGACCTGGCCGGCGCCTCGGTCGAGCTGCCCCGGATCGAGGCGTCCGAGTTCCACCTCCGCGACAGCCTCGGCCCGATCCGCGACCGGTTCGGGCTGACCCTCCTCGACTGCCCGCCGTCGCTGGGGCCCGTGACCGTGAACGCGCTGGCGGCGGCCGACCGCGTGATCGTCCCGGTCCAGGCCGAGTACCTGGCGCTCGAGGGGCTGGTGCAGTTCCTCGACACCCTCGGGCTGATCCGCCAGGAGCTGAACCCGTCGCTGGTTCTGACCGGGGTGGTGATCACCATGCACGACGAGCGGACCCGCCTCGCCCAGGACGTCGAGCGCGAGCTCCGCGGGCATTTCCCGGATCTTGTCTTCGACACCGTCATCCCCCGCAGCGTCCGAGTCGCAGAGGCCCCCAGCTTCGGGGTGCCGGTGCTCGAGCACGACCCCTCCTCTCGCGGCTCCGCGGCCTACCAGGAGCTCGCGGGCGAGCTCGCCCGCCGCGAGGAGGCCAACTGGATCTCGCTCACGCACAACCCTCAGCCGGAGGTTGAGGTTGATACTCACGACTAGGAGGGGAACCCGATGACGAACCGAGGGATGGGACGGGGCCTGGCGGCGATCCTCCCCGAGAGCGGCGCCGGCGAGCCGCGCTTCAGGGACATCCCGACCGGGATGATCCAGCCGAACCCCGACCAGCCGCGAAAGCGCTTCGACGAGGGCTCGATCGAGGCCCTGTCGCGCTCCCTCGCCGACTCCGGCGTGATCCAGCCCCTGATCGTCCGCCCGCTCGACGACGGGCGCTATGAGCTGATCGCGGGCGAGCGCCGGTGGCGCGCGGCCGCCCATGCCGGCATTGAGACCGTGCCGGCCCTGATCCGCGACGAGGACGAGATCCAGCGGATGCAGATCGCCCTGATCGAGAACGTCGCCCGCGAGGACCTGAACCCGGTCGAGGAGGCGCGAGCCTGCGCCGCGCTGGTCGAGGAGCTGGGCGTCTCGAAGGAGGAGCTGGGCCGGCGGATCGGGCGCAGCCGGGTCGCGATCTCCAATCTCGTCCGCCTGCTCGACCTGCCCGACGAGGCACTCGCCCTGCTCGAGGACGGGTCGCTCTCGGAGGGCCACGGCCGCGCCGTGCTCCAGATCACCGGGAACAAGGAGCGCAAGAAGCTCGCCAAGGCGGCGGCGGTGAACGGCTGGTCGGTGCGCGAGACCGAGCGCCGCGCCAAGGCGGGGGAGACCTCGGCGCCGGTGAAGCCCCAGCCGCATCCGGACCAGGTCGAGGCCCTGCGCGAGGCCGAGGAGCGGCTCGAGTCGGCGCTCGGCACCGGCGTCGTCGTCAAGGCCACCCGCAAGGGCGTGCGCGCCGAGCTTCACTTCGAGGATCTCGACGAGCTCCTGGACTTCGCCAAGCGCTCCGGCTAGCCGCGCCCGAAGGCGAAGGGCCCCCGCTAGGCCGGCCAGATGTCGCGGTCGGCGATCTCGACCAGGTTGCCCGCCGGGTCCCTGAAGTAGAGAGAGCGCCCGCCGCCCGGCCACTCCTCCTCGTGGACGAGGTCGACGCCGGCCTCGCCGAGCCGCTCGCGCCAGCGCTCGAACTCACCCGGCAGGGCGACCAGGCAGACGTGGCCCGGCCCCTCGCTGCCGTGGTCGGCGATCGGCTCGTCGCGCTCCGCGAGGAGCGCACGGTCGAACAGGAGCAGCACCCCCGGCCCGCAGCGAAGTGCGGTGCCGTCGCCCCAGGCCGCGACCCGGCGCAGGCCGAGGACCCGCTCGTAGAGGTCCAGGGTCTCCTCCCGCAAGTCGTGGGGGTAGTAGACCGAGGTCTCGAGGATGCCACCGAGCTCGGCCGGCCCGCCGCTCACGGCCCGAGGCGCCGGATCGTCCACCCCTCGCCCTCGCGCGAGTAGTGGAAGCGGTCGTGCAGGCGGCCGACCTGGCCCTGCCAGAACTCGATCGTCTGAGGGCGCAGCCGGTACCCGCCCCAGTGCTCGGGCCGCGGCACCTCGCCGCCGGCGAACCGCTCCTCGACCTCGCGGACCCGGTCGTCGAGCTCCTCGCGTGACTCCAATGGCCGGCTCTGCGGCGAGGCCCAGGCTCCGATGCGCCGCTCTGGCGGGCGGGTGAGGAAGTATTCGTCGGACTCCTCGGCGCTCAGCCGCTCGACCCTGCCGCGCAGCCGCACCTGGCGGTCGAGCTCGCGCCAGTAGACGACGATCGCGGCCGCGTCGTTCGCGGCCAGCTGGAGCCCCTTCGCCGACTCGTAGTTGGTGTGGAAGCGAAAGCCGTCGCCGTCGAACCCCTTGAGCAGGACCATGCGCGCGTCGGGGGCGCCATCGGCGTCGACCGTCGCCAGGCAGATCGCATCGGGCAGCGGGACCTCGGCCTCGGCCCGCTCCCACCACGCGGCGAACTGGGCGACCGGGTCCGGATCGAGATCCTCGCGGCGAAGAGGGGGGAGGTCGGGACGGCGTGGCACGCCCGGGAAGCTACCGACCACCCCGCACCGGCCCGGCCTTTCTACAATCCGCCGCCCGGGCGATTAGCTCAGTCGGTTAGAGCGCATCTCTGATAAGGATGAGGTCCCTGGTTCGAATCCAGGATCGCCCACTTGCGCGCCGCCGCGACGCGACGTCAAGTGACGTCTGAGCGCTCGCCCTGGCTGGCGCGTTCGCGCGCGGCGGCGGCGAGCGACTCAACCGTCTCCTGCAGCCAGTTGCGGAAGTAGCGACGGCCCGCGACGACGTCGAAGACGCGGTTGCGCATGCCGTGAGGATCCATGCCCATCCTGCCTTCGACGAAGGTCCCGCCCTGCGCCTCGGTCAGGAGGAAGCTGACGTAGGTGCCGGTGTCGAGGCAGCGGATCGCCAGGTGCTCGCGGTTCTCGAGCTCCTCGATCTCGAGCAGGGTCTCATCGCGGCTCACCGGTCCCGCGGTGACCTGGCGGTAGCGGCTGCCGCGCTCGAACTCGTCGCCTCCGACCTCGACGACCCGGGGCCACCACTCGGGATGGCGGGCCACGTCGCCCACCAGATCCCAGACCACGTCGACGGGGGCGTCGATGAACGCCTCGCGGCGCGCGTCAGCCATGCCTGGATTCTTCCATCCCGGGGCGCACCGGGCCCGCCGAAACCCGTCTATAGAATGGGCTTCCGGCTTCGTGCAGGGCCGAGGAAGCAAATGTCAGTGCAGCAGATGCAGATCTACGGCGTTTCGTTCGACATGGTCGGCAAGCAGCCGATCGTGCTGCTCAAGACCGTCGACGGCAACCGCTTCCTGCCGATCTGGATCGGGCACCCCGAGGCCGCGGCGATCCTGATGAAGCTCCAGGGCGCCTCGACGCCCCGGCCGATGACCCACGACCTGCTGTCGGAGATGCTCGAGCAGCTCGACGCGAAGTGCGAGAAGGTCTCGGTCACCGAGCTTCGCGACAACACCTTCTACGCGACGATCACGATCTCGATCAACGGCTCGGAGCTGGAGATCGACTCGCGCCCGTCCGACGCCATCGCGCTCGCCGTCCGCACCCAGGCGCCGATCTTCGCCGCCGAGGACGTGATCGAGGAGTCGTCGATCGAGTTCGAGCACGAGGTCGAGGACCAGGAGGAGGTCGTCGAGAAGTTCAAGGACTTCCTCGACGAGGTCTCCCCCGAGGACTTCGCCGGCGGCGAGGAGTAGCCGACCCCGGCGACCGGCGCACGCGAGTGTGCGCGATGTCACATTGATGAGGCCGCGCCCTGGGGAGGGTGAGACCAAAGCCTTGACCGGAACGCTTCCACCAGGTCCGAAAGCGCCCTCGATCTACCAGGGGATGGCGATGTGGACGCGCCCGCTGGCATCGCTTGAGCGCTACCGGTCCCGCTACGGCAAGCGCTTCACGGTTCGGCTTCCGTTCACCCCACCCTTCGTGATCCACACCGAGCCGGAGCAGGTGAAGGAGATCTACACCGCGCCGCCCGACGTCCTGCATCCCGGCGAGGGCGCGCGCGTCCTCGAGCCGCTCGTCGGCAAGAACTCGGTGATCCTGCTCGACGGCGACGCCCACATGGAGCAGCGAAAGCTGATCCTCCCCGCCTTCCATGGCGAGCGGATGGAGCGCCTGACCGAACTGGTGGAGGCCGTGACCGCCGCCGAAATCGGGCGCTGGCCGAGCGAGGAGATCGCGCTCCATCCTCGCCTGGGCGCGCTCACGCTCGAGATCATCCTGCGGGCCGTGTTCGGGCTCGATCCGGGGCCGCGCCTTGACGCGATTCGGGCCGCGCTGACCAGGCTCCTCGCCTACGGCGAGCGCCCGATCACGATCGTCCCCGGCCCCACGGACGACGAGCGCCGCGTTCGCATGGAGCGCCTCCTCGATCGGACCGGTCCGCTCAAGGGCTTCCTCGACACACGGGAGGAGGTCGACCGCCTGATCTTCGAGCTCGTCGACGAGCGGCGCGCCGGGGGCGAAGATCGTGACGACGTCCTCTCCATGCTGCTCGAGGCCCGCCATGAGGACGACGGCTCGCCGATGTCCGACCTGGAGCTCCGCGACGAGTTGATGACCCTGCTGATCGCGGGGCACGAGACGACGGCGTCGACGCTCGCCTGGGCGTTCGAGCGGATCTCGCGCGAACCCGAGGTGCTGCGCCGGCTGACCGACGAGGTGCGCGCCTCCGCCGACGAGGACTACCTGCTGGCGACGATCCGAGAAACGCTTCGCCGTCGCCCGGTGCTGCCCAACACGGCGCCGCGGCTGGTCAAGAAGCCGATCGAGGTCGGCGGCTGGCATTACGAGCCCGGCGTCAGCCTCGTGGCGAACGCCTATCTCCTTCACCACGACCCCGATATCTACCCCGAGCCCTACGCGTTCCGCCCCGAGCGCTTCCTCGACTCCAAGCCCGGCACCTACACCTGGATCCCGTTCGGCGGCGGGCGCCGGCGCTGCATCGGGATGAGCTTCGCGATGCTCGAGATGCGCGTCGTAATCCGCAGCCTGCTGAGGGCGCGCGACGTCCGGCCCGCGGGCACGCCCCACGAGCCGCCGAGGCGACGGAACATCACGATCTTCCCGGCCGCCGGCTCCCGCGCGGAACTGGCCCCGCACGAGGTCCGGGCGCCGGCCGCCGCCTAGCCCCTCCTCGCCGAAGGGGTCTGACCCCGGGATCGTCCCGGGGACACCAAGGGTGATCCCCAATAGACGCGGACCGCGTTCGCTGGAACCCTCGCATGGCAACTATCGAGAACCATGCAGGAGGACCCGAAAATGAACGACGAGCCCACCACCCAGCAGCAGCCCCCGGGGCCGCCCCCGCCGCCCGAGCCCCCGACCACGCCGATGGGCGAAGAGCCCGGGGACCGCGGCAAGCTCACCCGCAACCGCGCCGGCGGGATGCTGGCCGGCGTCGCCGCGGGCCTTGGCAAGCACTTCGACGTCGACCCGGTGATCTTCCGGATCGCTTTCGGCGTCTCGCTCTTCTTCGGCGGCTTCGGCGCCCTTGCCTACATCGCCCTGGCCCTGTTCCTGCCCGACGAGTCGGGCGAACCGCTGGTCAAGAGCACCCGCTGGGGGCTGGTCGCGGCGATCGGCCTGATCGGCCTGTTCCTCGTCCCGGCGATCGGCTGGGGTTGGGGCTGGGGCGACGGGGGCGGTGCCTGGTTCGGCCTGTGGCTGATCGTGCCGGCCGCGATCGCCGTCGGCGCCTACGCGATCCTCAAGGACCGTGGTGGCCCCGGCTCGGTGGGCGGAGTGATCGCCGCCGTGTTCATCGCCGGCGCGGCGGTCACCGGGTTCTTCCTGCTGGCACTGATCGGCGCCGCGGTCACGGCGCTCGGCTTCGGCGAGTTCGCCGCGGGCCTGGTCGTCCTCGCCGGCATCGGCCTTCTCGTCGGCGCCTTCGCCGGCGGCCTGCGCTGGCTGATCGTTCCCGCCCTCGCGCTGGCCCTGGGGGTCGGCGTCGCGGCGGCGGCCGACATCGACGTCGAGGGCAACATCGGCCACCGCGAGTACGCGCCGCTGCGGGCCGACGAGATCCCCGACGACGGCTATGAGGTCGGGATCGGCAAGCTCGACGTCGACCTGCGCGAGTTGAAGTGGGCGCCCAACCAGGTCGTCGAGGTGGACGTGGACGTCGGCCTCGGCCAGGGGATCGTGCTGGTACCCGAGGACGTCTGCGTCGAGGCCGACGTGAGCGCCAAGAGCGGCTCGCTGTTCGTCGCCGGCGAGAAGCAGGAGGGGTTCGGAACGGACCTGGAGCAGAGCGCCGATCCGGCGGCGACTCCGCGCGTCGAGATCACCGGCGGAGTCCAAATCGGCGAGCTACGCGTGATGAACGACGACGACCGCCAGCTGGGCGAGCGGCACGTTGGCGTGGACGGCGACGACGGCCAGGCGATGCGCGAGGCGAGGGCGGCGGCCTGCACCCCATGAGCCGCCGCCCCGACCCCACCGGCCTCGCGGCCGGCCTCGCGATCACGGCGCTCGGCGGGCTGCTGTTGCTCGACCAGGCGGGGGCCGTCGAGCTGGACCTGGGTTGGGCCGGGGTGGCGCTGAGCGCCGCCGCCGGCCTGATCCTCTTGGTCAGCGGCCTGGCGCACGATCGAGACCGGACCTGAGCGTCAACATGTCGTCGTGAACGCGATCGCGCGGGCAGCGCCATTTCGCCGCGACCCCGACACCGGCGTCGTGGCCGGCGTCCTTTCGGGCCTCGCCGCGCGGCTCTCGACCGACCCGACGCTGGTGCGGATCGTGTTCGTCGTCGCCGTCTTCGCGACCGGCGGCGTCGCGCTTCTGGCCTACGCGCTGGCCTGGGCCGTGGTCCCGCCGGCGGGGGCTCAGCGCACCGCCGGCGCCCAGCGGGTGCGCGCTCTCGCTCACCCCAACTGGCGCGTCGCCGCCGGGGCGGCGCTCCTGGCCCTCTCGGCCCTGCTCGCGTTCCGCCAGCTCGGCCTGTGGTGGAGCGACGCGCTGGTCTGGCCGTTGGTGTTGGCCGCCGGCGGCGCGGCGGTGCTGTGGCGCCAGTCGCGGGCGCTGGCCGAGCCCGACGTGGCGCCCGCCCCCGCTCCGGAACAGGCCCAGGCGCCTCGTGCGAGCGGGGCGATCCCGGACCTCTACAAGGGCGGCTTCGGCATCGCCCTGGTGCTGGGCGCCTTCCTGCTCTTCCTCTCCGCCAACGACGCCCTGGGCGGGGTTCGCGACGTCGCCCTGGCCAGCATCGCCGCGGTGCTTGCCCTGGTGCTGATCCTCGCTCCGTTCCTGTGGCGGATGGGCCGCAACCTGGCAGCCGAGCGCGCCGAGCGGATCCGCTCCCAGGAGCGCTCCGAGCTGGCCGCGCATCTGCACGACTCGGTGCTCCAGACCCTGACCCTGATGCAGAAGCGCGCCGATGACCCGCGCGAGGTGGCGACGCTGGCCCGCCGCCAGGAGCGCGAGCTCCGCTCGTGGCTGTTCGAGGAGGATCGCGCCGACGGCGCCACCTTCGCCTCGGCGATCCGCGCCGCAGCGGAGGAGGTCGAGGACGCCCACGGAGTGCCCGTCGAGGTGGTCGAGGTGGGCGACGCCGAGCTCGACGACGGCGCCGAGGCGGTGGTGGCCGCCGCGCGCGAGGCGCTGACCAACGCCGCCAAGTTCGCTCCCGACGCCGGCGCCGTCGCGCTCTACGCCGAGGCCGACAACGGCCGGCTCCAGGTGTTCGTGCGCGACCGCGGCCCGGGGTTCGACGCCGACGCGATCCCGCCCGACCGCCGTGGCGTCCGCGAGTCGATACTGGGGCGGATGAAGCGCCACGGGGGCACCGCGACGATCGACTCCACCCCCGGCGGCACCGAGGTGGAGCTGACGCTCGACCGAGGCCCCGCATGAGCCCCGCCCAGCCGAGCGTCGTCATCGTCGACGACCACGCGATCTTCAGGGCCGGCGTGCGCAGCGAGCTCGAGGGCCTCGTGGAGGTCCTCGCCGACGTCGGCTCGGTCGAGGAGGCGGTCCGCTCGATCACCGAGCTGCGCCCCGAAGTCGTCCTGCTGGACGTGCACATGCCCGGCGGGGGTGGGGTGGAGGTGATTCGCAAGGTCGCCGAGTCGATGCCCGCGCAGCGCTTCCTGGCCCTCTCGGTGTCGGACGCCGCCGAGGACGTGATCGCCGTCGTCCGCGCCGGCGCTCGCGGCTACGTGACCAAGTCGATCTCGGGGCCCGAGTTGGCCGAAGCCGTGCGGCGCGTGCGCGACGGCGACGCGGTCTTCTCCCCACGCCTCGCCGGGTTCGTCCTCGACGCCTTCGCCGGCCAGATTCCCGAGGAGCAGATCGACCCCGAGCTGGACCAGCTCACGATGCGCGAGCGCGAGGTCCTGCGTCTGATCGCGCGCGGCTACCTCTACAAGGAGGTCGCGCTCGAGCTCTCGATCTCGACCAAGACCGTCGAGGCCCACGTCTCGGCGGTCCTGCGGAAGCTCCAGCTCTCCAACCGCCACGAGCTCAGCCGCTGGGCGGTCGAGCGCCGTCTGGTCGACTGACCAAACCTAAACGGGGTCAGACCCCATGAGTCGGGGGCACTCAGGGGTCTGACCCGCGTAAGGGGTTAGCCGAGCCCGAAGATGAGCCCGTGCTTCTCGATCAGCGCCGGGACTGGCTCGAAGTCGAACTCGACCCCGTAGCGGGCGGCGATCGGGCCGATGACCTCAGGGTCCGGGCCGTGCTGCGCGACCGCCTCGGCCATCTCGTCGAAGTAATGCTCGAAGCCCCCCGGAGCGATGATCTCGAGGATTCGGCACGGCTCGTCGCCGGCGTTCCAGAACGTGTGCCACTGGTCGCGGGGCTTGAAGACGAAGTCGCCCTCCTCGGCGAAGACCGTTTCGTCGCCGAGCAGCGCGCCCATCCGACCCTCGAGCACGAAGCTGTACTCGTCCTCTCGCGAGTGCTTGTGCACAGGCGCTGCGAGGTGCCGTGGCGGCATCGGATGCTCGACGAGCGAGAAACCGCCCCCGGTCTCCTCGGTCCAGGCCATGAACCGGACGCCGATGGTGCCGAGGTCGACGAGCTTGCCGTCGTCCGGGCCGAGCTTCCTGGGGCCCTGGGTGTGGTCGTAGAGCTTGAGCTCGGCTGTTGTGGTGAGTGGCATCTGCGCTTTCCTCCTATTCGCTGAACAGTAGTGTTCAGCGAACGTAGCACAGATCCATCCGGTCTGTCAATATTGGTTGAACACAGATGACTACCGAACCGACCCAGACCACCCTGAGGCCCTACCGCAAGCGCCTCCGCGCGGAGCAGGAGGAGGAAACCCGCGAGCGGATCACGAAAGCGGCCGTGAAGCTGCACGGGACACTCGGCCCGGCCCGGACCACGGTCAGCGGGGTCGCCAAGGAGGCGGGCGTCCAGCGCGCCACCGTGTACCGGCACTTCCCAACCGACGAGGACCTTTTCGCCGCCTGCTCGGCGCACTACCAGGCCGCCCACCCGCGGCCGGACATCGAGGCCTGGGGAGGGGTCCGTGACCCGTCCGAGCGTCTGCGCCGCGGGCTCGCCGAGATCTACGCCTTCTACGGCGAGAACGAGCAGATGATCGAGAGGGTCTTCCGCGACGCTCCGGTGGTCCCGGCGATGGCGGGTCCGGTGATTCGGTCGGCGCAGTACTTCCATGCTGCGGGCGACGCGATCCTGGTTGGCCGACCCGAGCGCGGCGCCGCGCGCCGCCGGGTCGAGGCGGCGGCCCGCCACGCGCTGTTCTTTCCTACCTGGCAGTCCCTGGTGCGCGGGCAGGGCCTCTCGAACGCGGAGGCGGTCGCGGTCATGGCCGCGCTCGTCGAGGCCGCCGGCCGCGCCCGCCCGGCGAAGCCGCGCTAGTTGCACTCCGCCGCGACCGCGGCTAGCGTGCCCGCATGCGAAGGATCTCGGCAGGGGCCGCGATCGCCGTCCTGGCGGGGCTGAGCCTCGGCGCCCAGACCGGCGGCGCCGCCAAGGCCCCGCAGTGCTTCGGCAAGACGGCGACGATCGTCAAGGGCGACAACGACAACACCATCACCGGCACCGACGGCAAGGACGTGATCGTCGCGGGCGGGGGCGACGACACCGTCGACGGGCTCGAGAACGGCGACCGGATCTGCGGCGGCGAGGGCGAGGACGATCTCACCGGCGCCGCGGGCGCGGACAAGATCGACGGGGGGAAGGACAACGACTTCATCCTCGGCGACGCGCAGATGGTCGACACGGGGAACGACCTGCTCGAGGGCGGCAAGGGCAAGGATTCGATCTACGGCGAGGCCGACCAGGGCTCCATCACCGGCGGCAGCGACGACGAGATCTTCGGCGACGAGGGCGGCGACGAGGAGCTCGTGGGCGGCGACGGCGAGGACGAGATCCATGGCGGCGACGGAAACGAGAACCTGATCGAGGGCGGCGGCGGCATCGACGTGCTGAAGGGCGAGGAGGGCGCCGACTTCGTCGACGGGTTCGACGGGGAGCCCGAGGACGAGGTCAGCGGCGGCAGGGGCGAGCCCGATCAGTGCAACGGCGACCTCGGCGACAGCTTCCCCGGCTGCGAGATCCTGCCGTGCATGCGCCTGACGGCGCGCGGGACGTGCCGGCAGGCCCCGGTCAGCGCGCTGAGCGCGCTACGGCCAGGTCGATAGCCCGGCCCACAAGGTCCTCGAACGAGAGGCCCGCGGCCTCGGCCGACATCGGCAGCAGGCTGGTGTCGGTGAGGCCGGGAACGGCGTTCGCCTCCAGAACCTCGGGCCCGTTGGCGCCCAGCATCAGGTCGACCCGCGCGAAGCCCTCGCAGCGAAGCGCCTCCCACGTCCCCCGCGACGCCGCGGCCACGGCGTCGAGCTCCTCGGTCGTCAGCTCGGCGGGGCAGACGAAATCGGTGCGCCCGATCTCATACCGCGCCTCATAGGAGTAGCGGTCCTCCTCCTTCGGGAGGATCTCGACCACCGGCAGGTCCTTGCCGTCCAGCACCCCGACCGCCAGCTCGCGCCCGGCGACGTGGCGCTCGAACAGCACCCGGTCGTCGTAGGAGAACGCGGTCAGTAGCGCCTGCGGCACGTCGTCGCGCCCGGCGGCGAAGCGAACGCCCAGCGAGGACCCGCCGCGGGCAGGCTTGACGACCAGCGGGAAGCCGAGGCGGTCCTCGATCTCCTCCAGCGCGTCGCCGGCCCCCAGCTCGCTGAACGCGGTCTGGCTGAACGAGACCCAGTCCGGCGTCGGCACGCCGGCGTCGCGCAGGTCCTGCTTGGCGGCCGCCTTGTCGGAGGCGCGCCGGCAGGCGGGGACGCCGGGGCCGGTGTAGGGAAGCCCCAGGATCTCCAAAAGCTCCTGGATCGTGCCGTCCTCGCCGTCGGTGCCGTGCAGGGCGACGAACACGACCTCGGGCGCCGCCTCCTTCAGTCGCGCGACCAGGTCGGCCCCGGCGTCGATCGCCACCACCTCGTGGCCCAGCGAACCCAGCGCGTCCTCGACCCGCGCGCCCGAGCGCAGCGACACCTGGCGCTCCAGCGAGCGCCCGCCCTTCAGCACCGCCACCCTCACCGGTCCCTCCGGAAGGGCACGACGTCGCCTGGCGGGGGCTCATCGGGCGCCGGGATGGCTCGGTGCTCGCCGGTGATGCTCTCGAACAGCTCGACCTGCTCGCTCGCGACCTCGCCGATCCGCCTGATTCCCTCGCGGATCTCGTCCTCGGTCGAGCCCGAGAAGTTGAGCCGCATCGAGCCGGTCCCGCGCCCGTCCACGAACGCGGCCGCGCCCGGGACGAAGGCGACGTTCTCGCGCAGGGCGCGCGCCAGCAGGTCGGTCGTGTCGAAGTAGTCGGGCAGCGTCGCCCACACGAACAGCCCGCCCTCGGGCGTCGTCCAGGTGGCCTGCGGCGGGAAGTGGCGCTCGAGCGACTCGAGCATCGCGTCGCGGCGGGCGCGGTAGACCTCGATCAGGCTGTCGATGTAGGCGCCCCAGCGCCCCTCGCCGAAGTACTCGTTCACGAAGTACTGGGTCAGCGTCGAGCTGCAGAGGTCGGAGGCCTGCTTGCCGAGCACGACCTTCTCCATCACCGGCGGCGGCGCGCAGAGCCAGCCCAGGCGGATCCCGGGGGAGAGGATCTTCGAGAACGTGCCCAGGTAGATGCACGTAGTCGCCGCCGTCGAGCGCGTAAAGCGGCTCCACCGCCTCGCCCGAGTAGCGCAGGAGGCCGTACGGGTTGTCCTCGACCAGCAGCAGCTCGCGCTCGCGCGCGATCTCGACCAGCCGCCGCCGGCGCTCGAGCGAGAGCGTCACGCCCGCCGGGTTCTGGAAGGTCGGCACCGAGTAGATGAACTTGGGCCGGCGGCCCTCGGCCGCCAGCTCGTCCAGGAGCTCCTCCAGCAGGTCGACCCGCATCCCGTCGGCGTCCATCTCGACCTGGCGCGTGTCGGCCTCATACGAGCAGAACACCGGCACCGCCCCCGGGTAGGTCGGCGCCTCGCAGATGACGACGTCGCCGGGGTCGACCAGCGTCTTCGCCACCAGGTCGATCGCCTGCTGGCCGCCTGTGGTGACGATGATGTCGTCGGTGTCGGGGTGCATGCCCTCGGCGGCCATCACCTCGGCGATGCACTCCCGCGTGCGGGCGAAGCCCTCGGTCGGCCCGTACTGGAGCGCCTCGGCCGAGGACTCCTGCGCGATCTTGGTCATCTGGGCGGCGAACGACTCGGGCGGGAACGTGGAGGTGTCCGGCAGGCCGCCGGCCAGCGAGATCACCTCCGGCCGCTGCGTGATCTCCATCAGGTCGCGCATCGCCGACGAGCGCATGACCCGCGTGCGCTGGGCGAACAGCCCCGCGTAGCGCTCCAGGTCACGAGCCGAGGTGTGGGCCCGGCGGTGCGGTGCGGCGCCGGGCGCGGGGTGCTCGCCCGGCCCGGGGTTGCGGTCGGCGTCGGGCATGGGCACAGAATGGCGAATCCGCAGCCATGCGGCGGACATGGGGGCGGACGTGGAAAAGCCCCCGGCGCCGTTCGGCGTTCCGGAGGCTCCCCTCCCTGACTACCTGCGCGCGCGGCCTAGTGGTGCTTGCGGCGCCGGCGTGCGTTGTCTCGCGCTGTCCGCTGATCGACCGGGTTGGCGGCGAGGGCGGCGATGCGTGCTGCGGCGAAAATGCTTCCCATGACGGTTCCTCCTTCTGGCAGTCACCGTAGGGCCCGAATCTGGCGCTGTGTGTGCCCTCGCCCACACACCGGGCCCGTTTGAATGTGGCCTTGCCCACACAGCCGCCTGGGCGGGTAGCCTGCCCCCGCCGTGTACGACACTCTGCTGTTCCTTCACCTCCTGGGCGCCTTCATCACCTTCGTGACCATCGGCCTGTTCTCGGCCTGGGCCCTCGGAGCGCCGGCCAACCGCGGCGGCTTTCTGGTCGCTGACTGGGCCTGGAACATCAGCGGCGCCCTGCTGTTCGTCTTCGGCGTCTGGCTGGCCCTCTACGTCGACGGCTACGAGCTGTGGGATGGCTGGATCCTCGGCGCGCTTGTCTTGCTCGGCGCGGCCAGCGCGTTCGGCGCCCGCGCCCGTGACTACGTGATCGCGGAGCTGGGCGACGACCCGGTCGAGCGCCAGGTCACGCTCTGGCACTGGCTGCGGACGATCTCGGTCGTCCTGATCCTCGTCCTCATGGTCTGGAAGCCAGGCGCTTGACATGGAAATCCTCGCCGCGATCAGGCCGGACGACTGGGACCTGCCGCTGTTCCTCCACCTCCTCGGCGCGCTGACGCTGGTCGGCGCCGTCTCGACCGCGGTCGTCTACCTCTTCCGCGCCCGCACCGACGCCTCGGCGGCGCTCGCCAACGTGGGCTTTCGCATCCTCCTGCTGGGCGCGATCCCCTCGTTCCTCGTGATGCGGATCTCGGCCCAGTGGCTCGCCTCCGAGCAGGGCCTCGAGGACTCCGACGCCGCCTGGATCGGCATCGGGTTCATCGTCAGCGAGGCGGGCGCGCTGGTCCTGATCGGCGCCACCGTCGCCGCCGGACTCGCCGCTCGCCGCGGGGAGGGCTCGATCGGCCGTGGTCCCGGCGCCGCGGCCTGGGCGCTCTCGGCGCTCCTCGTCGCCTACACCGTGGCCGTCTGGGCGATGACCACGAAGCCGCTCTAGCGGCGGGTCCGCCTACCGCAGCGCCAGCAGCGAGACGCTCTTCACCTCGTAGATGCTGCACGCGCTCTGCGCCCGGTCCGACATGAAGCGGTAGTCGTTGTCGTGGCGTCCCGCGACCCGCAGCCCCGCGCGCTCGATCGCGGTCTCGTAGGAGCCCTGCGGGATCGCGCCGGCGATGCACGCCGCCCAGAGGTCGACGTCGCGCCGGGTCCGCTCCTTCAGCGCGCGACCGCTGACGATGTCGGAGATCGCGAAGCGCCCACCGGGGCGCAGCACGCGTGCGGCCTCCTCGAAGACCCGCTGCTTCCACGGCGCCAGGTTGATCACGCCGTTCGAGATCACCAGGTCGAACGAGGCGTCCTCGAACGGCAGCTCCTCGATCGGGGCCTCGATGAAGTCCACGTGGTCGAAGCCCCCCTCGGCGGCCAGCGCACGCGCCTTTGCGAGCTGGGCCTCGGTGAAGTCAACGCCGGTAACACGCCCGCCGGGGCCGGTGAGGACGGCGGCGCAGAAGACGTCGGTTCCCGAGCCCGACCCCAGGTCCAGCACGCGCTCGCCCTCCTGCACCCCCGCCAGGTCGAAGTGGTGGCCGACGCCCGCGAAGGAGGCCAGCGATCGCTCGGGGATGCGGTCGAGCAGATTCGGGTCATAGCCCAGGCGCTCGGCGACGCCGCGGCCCAGCTCGAAGTGAAGGTCGGCCGCCGCCTCGTCGGCGACCTGGCGGTACATGTCCTTCACCGCCGACTCCAGGCGCTCGCCATCGACCAGTCCGGTCGCGTCCGCCTGGGGCAGCAGCTTCGCGGCCTCCATCTCCTCGCGTTCCGTCGCGGTCTCGGTGCTCATCTCGTCCTCCTTGATCGCTTCGACGAGGAACGGTCCCATCATGGCGCGCGGCGCTGCGTGAGGTGGGCCACACACGGCCTGGGGCCGCGGAGCTACAGGAGCTCGACGGCCGGGGTGCCGCTGGCCACGCGGAACGCCTGCTGGTCGACGACCGGCGAGGTCTGTTCCTCAACCGTCTCGGGCGAGCGGAAGGTCACGAGCAGCTCGTCGGGGCGTGCCTCGACGACCGCGTATCCCCGCTCCTCGACGTTCGAGTAGGCGTAGTGCGGGTTGTTGGCCTTCAGCGCGGCTTCGTCGGCCACGACCGCCACGACCTCGGGCGGCAGCGGGGCGCCGGTGGTCCCCTCGACCGTCTCGGGTATGCCCAGCGAGGTCATCGAGCCGGCCACGAACTCGGTCGCCACGGCCTCGGGCCCGGTGACGGGCGCCTGGCGCCCGGTGGGGGTGACGACCCCGGCGAAGAAGGTGTGGATGTCGCCGGTGAGAAACGAGACGTCCTCGATCCCCCGCGCGGCGATGAAGTCGCACAGCTCCTGCCGCTCGGCGCCGTAGCCGTCCCACTGGTCCATGTTGATCGGGTTGTTCGCCGGCACGTCGACGGCCATCGCCATCACCTGGTTGCCGACCAGCTTCCAGGTCGCGTCGCTCTTGCGAAGCCGGCGCTTCAGCCACGACTTCTGCTCGGCCCCCAGCAGCGTGCGCGAGGGGTCGTTTCGCTCCTCCTCGGTGCACGGCGGCGCCGGCGGGATGTCGTCGCCGCAGGGCTGGTCGTCGCGGTAGCGGCGCTCGTCCAGCAGGATCAGCTCGGCGTTTCGGCCCAGGCCGAGCGCGCGGTAGTTGCGCCGGGCCCCACGGCGTCGGCCTGGGTACGCCCGTCGGCTGGCGAGAAGGGCATGTGCTCGAAGTAGGCGCGGTAGCCGTTTCGCCGCCGCCGCGTGAACTCCACGCGGGGGTCGATCGTGGCCTCGCCCGGCAGGTCGCCGGCGTAGTTGTCCTCGACCTCGTGGTCGTCCCAGATCCCCAGCATCGGGTGCTTCTGGCGCAGGGCGCGGAGGTTGGCGTCGGAGTGGTAGAGCGAGTACTTGTCGCGGTACTCGGCGAGGGTCTGGACCTCGCCGTCGCCGTTGGCGCCCAGGTCGTCGTTGCGAACGCCGTCCTCCTCGTAGAACGAGCGCTCGTAGACGTAGTCGCCCAGGCAGACGATCAGGTCCAGGTCGTCCTCGGCGGCCAGGCCCGCGTGCGCCGTGTAGTAGCCGGCCTCCCAGTCCTGGCAGGAGAAGATCCCCACCCGCATCGGCCGGCGCGAGTCGGGCGGGGGCAGGGTGCGGAACTCGCCGACCGGAGAGCTGCGGGAGCCGGTGTCGAAGCGGTAGAAGTAGCGCTCGCCGGCGTCGAGCCCGTCCACGCGGGCGTGCACGGTGAAGTCGCGGTTGGGTGCCGCCGCCACCTTGCGCCGCTCGACCACGCGGTCGAAGCCCGGGTCCTTGGCGACCTCGAGGGAGACCAGCGCCTTGCGCTCGATCTCCTCGACCCGGGTCCAAAGGCGCATCGAGTGCGGCCTCGGCTCGCCGCTCGCGACGCCTTGGCGAAAGCGCCCGCCGCTCGCCAGGCCGGCGCGCCTGCGGGCGTGGCCCGGCCCGGCCATCGCGCGGGGGAGCCCGCCGAGCGCGACGGCTGCCCCCCCTGCCGCTGCGCCCTGGAGGAACGCGCGGCGATCCATTCCCTGGCCCATCGACCGAGGATGATGCACCCCGCCCCGCAATGCGCCGGTTAACCGGCCGTTACCCGGCCTCGGAACCCGGCGGGCCGATCCGATCGCCCGGGTAGCCTGCGGCACCGATGGACTTCTTCGAGGCGAGCTGCCAGGGCCTGGGCCTCGCCCTTGCCGCCGGGATGCTGGGAGGGGCGATCGCCGGGTCGCTGCCGCCGGGCAAGGGCGGGCGCCTGTCGCCGGCCGCGGCGGTGCTGCTGACGATCGCCGGCCTCGCGGCCGCCTACATGTTCGGCGCCTCGCTGGACGCCGAGGACCATCCGGCCTGGCCCGGCTGGCTCGTGGGCGCCGCGTTCGCGGTCTTCGCGTTCACCGTGATCCGCCAGGTCGTCGCCGGCGCCGCCCGCCGCGCGGGGGAGGGCGGCTCGCCCGCCGCCATCGCGGGGATCGCAGCCGCCGCGGCGCTGGTGTTGGCGGCGCTCTCGCTGACGCCCGCCGCGCCCGTCTCGATCGTGGTGCTCATCGCCCTGGTCTACATCGCGTTCGGGCAACGCCGCCGCGCCGCTCAGAAGCACGAGGGCCTGCGCACGCTGCGCGGCTGAGGCGCCGCTAGCCTCAGCGCCGTGGCGCGCAAGCTCTGCCTGATCGTCGTCGACTCGCTGCGGACCGACATGCTCCACCGCACGGTCGAGGCGGGCGATGCCCCCAACTTCGCCGCCCTGCTCGAGCGCGGCAAGCTCGTCCCGGACTGCGTCTCGTCGTTTCCGACGGTCACCCCGGTCTGCAACGCCGAGATCGTCACCGGCACCGGTCCCGGCCTCTCGCCGAACGGCTCGCCGGGGCACTCGATCATGGGGATGAACTGGTACCACCGGGTCGAGGGGCGCTACGTGGAGTACGGCAACTCGCTCGAGGCGACTCGCGCCTTCGGCCTCTTCCGCAGCCTCTACGACATCGTCTACAACCTCAACATGGCCCACCTCTCGGGCCAGGTCGAGACGGTGTTCGAGCGCCTCGGCGACCGCGGCGTTCGCACCGCCTGCACGCCCTTCCTCGTCTACCGCGGGCGCACCCGCCACGAGCTGGGCCTCGAGGGGATGCTCCGCAAGGTCGCGCTGGCCGCCAACTTCCGCCATGCGACCTGGGGCCCCGACGAGTTGTTCTGGGGCGAGCTCTACGCCAGCCGCCGGGTGCCCTGCAAGCCGACGCTCGCCCGCCCCGGCACCCGCGACGAGTACTCCGGCTGCGTCGGGCGCGAGCTGGTGAAGGACGACGCCTATGACTTCCTCCTCTTCTCGCTGCCCGACAACGACTACTACTCCCACAAGGCGGGGCCCGCGGGCCAGTCGCCGTCGATCGCCCTCGCCGACGACGCCTTCGGCGAGCTGGTCGAGGCCGCCGGCGGGATCGACGAGTTCTGCGAGGAGCACGCGGTCGTGCTGACCGCCGACCACGCCCAGAGCGAGGTGGGCGCCGGCTTCGACATGGTCGGCCTGCTGGGCGCCGAGTGGCGGGTGTTGAAGCCCAACGACCCCACGCCCGAGGCCGCCGAGCTGGCCGTCAGTCCCACCGCCCGCGCCGGCGCCGTCTACGTCCTCGCCGAGGGCCGTCGGCGCCTGCGAGCCCACGAGGACGTGCGCCGGCGGATCGGCCGCTCGAAGGAGGCCGACGTCGTAGCCTGGCTCGCGGGCCCCGACGGCCAGCCGATCGAGCGCGTCGGGATCGGCACGCCGGATGTCGCTGGGGCGCAGGCCGTGATCGAGGCGGGGGTCGGCAGCCCCCTCGCCGCCGCCGGCACCCAGCTTCGCTTCCGGCCGGGCAGCGGCGAGAGCGACCTGCGCGGCGACGGCTGGGACCTCGACGGCGACGTCGGCGTGCTGGGCCTCGAGCGCAGCGACGGCACGCTCGTCAGCTCGACCCACCCCGACCCGCTGGCCCGCCTGTGGTCGGCGCTCACCGCAGCTACCGCCGGCGACGTGCTGGTCTCACTCGCCAAGGGCTATGAGACCGTCGACTGGGGCGGCATGACCCACATCGGCGGCGGCAGCCACGGCGCGCTCCTGGCGGAGGACTCGCTGGTGCCGCTGGTGACCGTGGGGATGGACGCCGGCCCGGAGGACCGCGCCCAGTGGCGCATCTCCGACATCGCCGGGCTCGTGATGGAGCACTTCGGCGCGGCCGTGCCCTCCTGAGGGTTCAGTCCTCGCGCAGTGACTCGTCGCCGGTGAGGCCCGAGCCCGAGGGCTCCTCGACCTCCTCGAGCACACCCAGGAGCTCGGTCACGCGGCAGACCAAGAGGCGCTCCTCGTCGACCTCGACCCAGACGCCCGCAGGCCCAGGGAAGACGACGTGATCGCCGGGGCGGACCGGCATCTTGACTCCAGCCGACTCCCACCAATCGACGCCCGAGCCAACCGCGAGCACGATCCCGTGCTGGGGCGGCATCTCCTTGGTTCCCTCGGGCACGACCAGCCCCGAGGTGCGCATCCGCTCGGGCTCGAGTTCCTTGATCACGACCTGGTCGAAGAGGGGCCGGAGGTTGTGGCGGGCCATGTTGATGAGGGTACGGCAGCGAGGTAGGATCGGCTTAGGCATGCGGGGAAGCCATCTCTTCACCGTTGGGATCGTGGCCTTGGTCGCGCTGGCGACCGCGTCGCTCGCACTCGCCGGCGACCCGGTCGAGACCCAGGTGGCGAAGTCGAAGGACGGTCCTTACGGCTCGACCTCGCGCACCAACGCACCGCCCGGGAGCAAGCGCACGATCTACCTGCGCTCGACCAACAACATCGGCTCCGCCCAGGACGTGGTGCTACGCCAGGACGCGGTCGCCACCGTGAGCCACCCGAACATCAAGGTGCGCTGGTACGACGGAAACGACGACATCACCGCCGAGGTGAAGTCGGACGCGGGCTATGAGTTCCCTCTTGCCGACGACGAGTCCGAGCGGTTCAGGCTCAAGGTCAAGGCGAAGGGAAACGGGCAGGCGTGCATCGTGCCGCGCTCGGGCGCCCCGGGCTTCGGGTCGACGAGCGCGCTCGCGGGAATCAACAGCTTCTGCACCAGCTGAGCGATGAGGGGTCGAGCCATATCCGTCGCCCTGGCGCTGGCTCTTACCCTCGTCGCGACGCTTGCCGCCGGCCAGGCCCATGGCGGCAAGAGCGCGTTCGCACTGCGGTCCGCGAAGCAACATGACGGCCCCTACAAGGTGTTCACCCGGGTCGCGATCGAGCAGGGCGACCAGCGGACCACGTGGTGGCGGGTGAAGAACAAGAGCGCTACCGACGAGGAGTCGATGAACTTCTCCGACCTCGGCGGCGACGCCCCCGGATACAAGGTCCAGTGGTTCCGGGGCCAGGAGAACATCTCCGCCGAGGTCGAGGACCAGGGATATGAGTTCGACCTCGCGGCTGGCCAGGCGCGGTACTTCAGCTCCCGGATCAAGCGGACCGGGCCTGAGGAGGACAACTGCGTCCAGGCGCGCGTCTGGGACTTCGAGCACTCCATGGCATCCGACGCGTCGATGAACGTCAACACCAACAAGTGCGGCCTCTAGCGCCCGTGGCCCGGTTGACCGCCCGCTCCAGCGCGCTTAGGATCGGGCCCATGGCAAGCCGAATCACCACCGCTGGGATGCTCCTCCTCGGCGCGCTGGTGGCCCTGCTCCTCACGGCGGCGCCGGCCGGCGCCGGCGCGGAGGACCTCGGGGTCAAGTCCGCCAAGCACAAGGACGGCCCCTACAGGGTCGACACCAGGATCAACATGGACGTCGGCGAGACCAAGAGCCTGTGGTGGCGGGTGAAGAGCAAGGGCTCGAGCGTGCAGAAGGTCCAGTTCGACGAGCCGACCGACGACACCGACGGCTATCGGGTCCGCTGGTACCGCGGCAACGACGACATCACGACCGAGGTCAACGACGACGAGGGATACCGGTTCGGGCTTCAGGCCGGGCGCAGCGTCTACTTCCAGGCCGAGCTGAAGCGCCGGCCGGCAGGGGACGTCGCCTGCCTCTACGGCGAGGCGACGAACGACCTCATCGCTTACGTCGCCGCCACCGCGAGCATCAACGATACGTGCACGTTCTGAGGCGGGCCGGTTGACCCCCCACCGCGACCGGGGTTAGGATCGCGGCCATGGCAGGGAGACTCACACTGATCGCAGGCATCGTCCTTCTCGGCGCGCTTTTTGCTGCGCCATCGGCTCCGGCCCGTGGCCCTTCGGTCACCCTCAAGGTGGCGAAGCAGAAGGACGGCCCCTACAAGACCGTGATCAAGACCAACGCGACCCCCAGTGATCCGGCGAGCGTCTGGTTTCGGGCGAAGAGCAAGAGCTCGGAGCGCCTCGAGGACGTTCTCTTCAGCGACGACGGAAGCTCCGACCAGGACGGCTTCAAGATGACCTGGTTCAAGCACGGCGACAACGTCTCGAGCGCCGTCGAGGGCTCGGGCTACGACTTCAACCTCGACCCCGGCGAGTCGAAGTACTTCAACGCCAGGGCGAAGCCGCCCAACGCCAACGCGGACACCTGCTTCCAGGGCATCGTGACCTTCGAGGCGACCTTCCTCGACGCCGCCTATGCGGGCATCAACGACCGGTGCGAGGCATGAGGCGGCTCATCGGAGGACATGCCGGCGGCGGGATCTTCGTGCCGCCGTCCACGATCATCGACATCGCGTTGGTCGGCGTCAACGCCCAGTGCAAGACCTGAGGCGGGCCTAAGTCTCGATCGGGTGGCCCTGGTTGCGCCAGGTGCCGACCCCGCCATGCCCCACGTGAAGCACTTGCTCGAACCCCTCGCGCTGGAGGATCGAGGCGGCGAGCCCGCTTCGCTTCCCGCCTGAGCACACGGTTGCGACCGCCCGGTCGCGTGGCAGCTCGCCGAGGCGCTCCAGCAGATCCGCGTAGGGGATGTGAGCGGAGTCCGGGATATGCCCCCGCTCGAACTCGTCCTCGTCTCGAACGTCGAGCACCAATGGCGGGTCCGGGCCGTCGAGCTGCGCGACCAGCTCATCGACGTCGACCAGCTCGATCCGCTCGACGTCCCGGCCCTCCGAGCGCCAGGCCGTCATCCCGCCTTCGAGGAAGCCGCGGACCCGCAGACCCACCGCGCCGAGCAGCTCCGCCGCCTCGGCCTCGTAGCCGTCTGAGGCGGCGACCACGATCAGCTCCGAATCGGGCGCGGTGACCTGGGCGACCTTGGTGGCGAAGCCGGTGTCGTAGGCCGAGGCCGAGATCGCGCCCGGGATGTGGGCCTCGTCGAACTGCTCGTTGGTGCGCGCGTCGACGACGACCGCTCCGTCGGCGACCGCGTTCTCGAGCCCGCGCGGGGCGAGCGGCACCGGCGCGCTCAGCTCCTCCACCAGCGGCCCCTGGTTGAGGCCGACGATGTGCTCGACGTTCGGCGGGCGGGCGCCGATCGAGTCGAGGGCGTGGTCCACGAAGCCGGCCTCGTCGGCGATCTGGAGCGCCGCGTTGTGGGCGCGCTCGTGCCCGATCGTCGACGACGACTTGTTCTCGATCGCCGCGCTCCCGCACATCGAGCCGCCGAGGTGCCCCGGCCACAGCTCGACGTCGTCGGGGAGGGTCAGCAGGCGCTCGTGGAGCGAGCGGAAGATCTCGCGCGCTCCCTCCGCCTTCTCGATCGCGAGGTCGGGGCGGGCGACGTCGCCGGCGAACAGGGAGTCGCCGCTGAGGAGCGCCCAGGGCGCGTCGCCGTTGGCGCTGCGAAGGACGAAGGAGGTGTGCTCGGGCCGGTGGCCCGGGGTGTGGACGGCCTCGACCACGACGCCGCCCAGCTCGAGCCGCCAGCCGTCGGTGAACGGCTCGTGCTCGTATCCGGCCTCGCCGAGCTCGTGGATGTGGATCGTGGCGCCGGTCGCGGCCGCCAGCCGCCCGTGGCCCGAGACGTGGTCGGCGTGGTTGTGGGTCTCGAGCACGTGCTCGATCCGGACCCCGTGAAGGCGGGCCAGCCGCAGGTAGGGATCGATGTCCCACTGCGGGTCGACGACCGCCGCCACGCCGCCGTCGCCGACCAGGTAGGAGGCGCATCCGAGGTCCTCGTGGATCAGCTGGCGGAAGATCATCGGCTCGGGGAAGACTGCCATGCGCGGCGCCACGCCGCCGGTCGCGTTAGGGTGCCGCGCCTATGCGACGCCTTGCCGTGCTCACCGCTGTCCTTGCCAGCCTCGCCTTCGCCGCCTGTGGCGACGACGATGAGGGCGACACCTCGACCTCGGGCGCCTCGGGCGCGAGCGGGGCAACCGGCGCCAGCGGGTCCGGCTCGGAGATGACCGCCGGCGAGTTCCTCGCGGCCTCGATCCCCGACGAGGTCAAGGCGGTCGAGGACCTGGTCGCGGCGAACGACGAGTGCGAGGGCGTCGACGCCAAGGCCGGCGGCGACTTCCAGGTCGCGGTGGCGATCAGCGCCGCGACCGCCGACCCCGAGACACCGCTGTCGGAGGTCGTCGTGGAGGAGTGCGAGTCGTCGGGCTAGGCCCGGCGCTCAGTTCGCGTCCTCGAACTCCTCCTGCTCCATCCGCGCGGACGGATGGATGCAGACCATCAGCAGGTTCTCCTCGCCCGCGGCCTTGAAGCCGTGCCAGGTGTTGGCGGGGACGATCACGACCTGGCCGGGCTCCGCCTCCACGGTCTCCTCGCCGACGGTGAACCGCGCCTTCCCGGAGCGGACGACGAAGTTCTCGTCGTAGGGATGGCGGTGCAGGTCGGGCCCGCGTCCGGGCGGATGGTCGGTGATGAAGAACGAGGTCGTCGAGCCGTGCTCGTGGCCCTCGAACCGGCGGGCGGTGTCGGTGCCGGGGAGGGAGTCGAGCTCGACCAGCTTGGGCGTGTGGAGGTCTTCTTCGCTCATGGATTTCGAGCATAGACTCGGCCGCTTGATCCCGAGTTCCCGCTGCCTCACCCTCATCGTCGCCGTCGGCTGCCTGCTGTTCCCGGGCGCGGCCGCAGCGCAGGACGAGTCCAGCCTCGGCTCCTCCCCGGCGCCGGTGATCGGCGGCTCCCTGCCCGAGAAGCCGAAGGACTACGTGATGTCGCCCCGCGAGGCGATCGAGCTCGCCGACACCGACCCGAAGGTGATCGAGACCGCGGCCGAGCGCGGCCGGCTCAAGTCATACGCCGAGGCGAAGGAGCCCTTCACCTGGCAGATCGGCTACTACGACGGCGACGACGAGGTCGTCCAGGTCCTGATCGACGACCCCTCGCGGACGATCCGCGAGTCGTGGACCGGCTACCAGGTCGCCTGGCAGATGGCCCGCGGCAACGAGGGCCAGTTCGGCCACCTGCTGAACGCGCCCTACGTCTGGATCCCGCTGGCGCTGCTCTTCTTCTTCGGCCTCTTCGACTTCAGGCGCTGGCGGCGGATGGTCCACCTCGACCTGCTGGTGCTGCTCTCGTTCGGGGTCAGCCAGTTCTTCTTCGACCGCGGCGACATCGGCGTCTCGGTGCCGCTGGTCTACCCGCCGCTCGTCTACCTGCTCTGCCGAATGCTGTGGATCGGCTTCAAGGGCCAGCGCGGCGGCCTCAACCCGTCGACCCCGCTCACCTGGCTCGCGATCGCGACGATGTTCCTGATCGGCTTCCGAGTCGCGCTCAACATCGCCGACTCGGGCGTGATCGACGTCGGCTACGCCGGCGTGATCGGCGCCGACAAGGCCCTGGAGGGCGATCCCCTCTACGGCGAGAACGCCTTCCCCGACGAGAACCCGTTCGGCGACACCTACGGCCCGGCCAACTACTACGCCTACGTCCCGTTCGAGCTGGCGCTGCCGTGGAGCGGGGAGTGGGACGAGCTGCCGGCGGCGCACGGCGCGGCGATCTTCTTCGACCTGGCGACGGTGGCGGGGTTGTTCCTCCTGGGGAGGAGGCTGCGGCGGGCGCCGCCGGAGGCTTCCGACGAGGAGCGGGCCGCGGCGCGGATGGAGGGCAACGGGATCGGGGTGATGCTCGCGTTCGCCTGGTGCGCCTACCCGTACACGACGTACGCGCTGCAGTCGAACTCGAACGACTCGCTGGTGGCGGCGCTGATCGTGTGGGCGTTCGTGGCGTTCGCGTCGCCGGTGGGGCGGGGGGTGCTGCTCGGCCTGGCGAGCATGGTCAAGTTCGCGCCGCTGGTGCTGGCGCCGCTGTTCGCGGTGGGGGAGCGGGGGCTGGTGGAGCGGTTCCGGCGGGATGGGGAGGGGTTCGGGCTGAAGTCGATCGTGGTGTTCAGCGTGGCCTTCGCTCGGCGTCATCGGCCTCGTCCTGCTCCCGACGATCCTCGACCCCGGGCTGTCGGCGTTCTACGACCGCACGCTCGAGAATCAGCTCGACCGCGAGAGCCCGTTCTCGATCTGGGGACAGGAGCCGAGCCTGGATTGGCTCCAGACGATGGTGAGAGTCGCCGCGCTCGGCCTGGCGCTGCGCGCTGGCGTTCGTTCCGCGCCGACGCTCGCTCACTCAGCTCGCCGCGCTGGCCGCCGCGATCTGATCGCGGCCCAGCTCGGGATCGACCACTGGTTCTACCTCTATCTGCCGTGGTTCTTCGGCCTGGCCTGCTCGCGATGGCATGTGACGGCGCCAGCCGCTCGAGCGGACCTCGCCGGGCTCATAACCCGGAGGTCGCTCGACCTCTCGACCGTGAAGCGACCGTCGGCTGACTCGCGGTCGGCGGATACGCTGCCGCCGATGAACGCGCCCGACCGTCGCACCTTCATCTTCTTCCCCGAGGGCGCCTACGGGCCCACCAACAACTGCGTCGGGATCGGGAACGTGCTGCGCTCCCGAGGGCACCGGGTCGTCTTCATCATCGAGGAGTCGTTCAAGGGGACGCTCGAGGAGAAGGGGTTCGAGGAGCGGCTGATGCGGCTCTCGGCGCCGGCCGAGGACGGCGCCGAGGAGGATCCGGGGCAGTTCTGGAAGGACTACATCCGCGAGACGGCGCCGGTCTTTCGCAAGCCGACGATCGAGCAGCTCGACGGGCTTCATCAAGCCCACGTTCGAGGCGCTCTGCGACGGCGCACGCTACGTCGACGAGCGCCTGGTCGAGATCATCGACGAGGTCCAGCCCGACGTCCTGGTCGAGGACAACGTCGTCGCGTTCCCGGCGCTGGCGGCGTCAGGGCGGAAGTGGGCGCGGATCGTCTCCTGCAACCCGGCCGAGGTCAAGGACGCCGACGTGCCGCCGCCGTTCAGCGGCTACCCGGCCGCCGACCGCTCGGGCTGGTCTGAGTACTGGGACGAGTACGACCGCGCGCTGGGCCCGATGCAGCGCTCGTTCAGCGAGTTCTGCGTCGAGCGCGGGGCTCCGCCGCTGCCTGACCGCGAGTTCATGAACACCTCGCCGCACCTGAACCTGTGGATCTACCCGTCGGAGGTCGATTACGCGCGGGCGGCGCCGCTCGACAGCCACCTGGCACAACCTCGAGGCCTCGGTCCGCACCACCGACGAGCCGTGGGAGCTGCCCGAGCCGCTCGCCTCAGGCGAAGGCCCGCTGGTCTACCTCAGCCTCGGCTCGCTGGGCTCGGCCGACGTCGGGCTGATGAAGACGCTGATCGCGACGCTCGCCGACTCGCCCTTCCGCGTGATCGTCTCCAAGGGCCCCCAGCACGCCGAGCTTGACCTCGCCGACAACATGACCGGCGCCGAGTTCCTGCCCCAGGCCTCGATCCTGCCGCAGGTCGACCTGGTCATCACCCACGGCGGCAACAACACCGTCACCGAGTCCCTCTACTACGGCAAGCCGATGGTCCTGCTCCCGCTCTTCTGGGACCAGTACGACAACGCCCAGCGGATCGACGAGACCGGCTATGGGCGGCGGCTCTCCACCTACGGGCACGAGCCGGACGAGCTCCGCCAAGCGGTCGACGACCTCCTCGCCGACTCCGCCCTCAACGCGAAGCTCGCCAAGCTCTCAGCGCACCTTCAGTCGAACCCCGGCACCGAGCGCGCCGCGGATCTGCTCGAGGCGACGGCCGAGGCCGTCTGAGCGCCTGGCCCTAGCCGGTGAAGTACGTGAAGCGCACGTGCTGGTGGCGGCCCGCGGTCGTGCGGATGCAGCTCACCTTCGCGTACTTGGGGTGCGTGTAGGTCGTCTCGCACGCCCAGCCGTTGAAGTTGGCGTCGTCCGGGTTGTTCTTGTAGTGGCGCGCCACGCGCCGCTGGGCGACCGCGCACTTGACCTCGAAGACCTTGAGGTTGTACCAGCCGCGTCCGGGGCTCCTCTGCGAGCCGCACTGGCGGTAGTTGTGGTCTCTCTCCGCGACCTTGGCGGTGTCCGCGCCCGAGGACGAGCCGGGCAGTGCGATGGCGAGCGAGCAGACGGCGGCGAGGCCGGCGGCAAGCCCAAGACGACGAGTAGGCATCCGTTCCCTCCGAAATCGATTGGCTTCCGGCGCGACAATATCCCGCACGCCCGCCGCCCGCAACCCTCGCGGCTAGCCCGCGCCACCGCGGGTATCCCTTATCCATGAAGCCGCTTCGCCTCTACCTCACCCTCTCCGGCGGCGCCTCGCTCGGCGCCTATGAGGCCGGCGCGGCCGCCGGGCTGGCGCTGGCCGCGCGCTACCTCGACACGGAGGAGGACCAGGAGGCCACCATCGACGCGATCGGCGGCGCCTCGGCCGGCTCGCTGGTGAGCTTCTTCACCGCCCACGCCCTGATGGAAGGGCTCGACCCCGAGGCCCTTCTCCACGAGGCCTGGGTCGAGCGGGTGACGCTGCCGCTGCTGCGAAGCGAGGACTCGAAGTCGCTGTTGAGCTTCGACGAGCTCCGCGAGCGCCTGCCCGAGGTGCTCGACCGCGACGGCCCCGCCGCGCCCGACCCCGACGCGATCGCCTTCCGCCAGGACCGCGCGATCGCGATGCACGTCGCGGTCACCGGCCTGCGCGGCCTGAACTACCCGATCCGCGGCCTGCGCCGCGACTCGCCGGTGACCGCCACCACCTACGCCGACTGGGGACGCTTTCAGCTCGATCCCGGCGGCGGCATCGAGCAGATGACGGAGCCCGAGGGCAGCTCGCCGCTCGACTTCGTGCTCGCCTCGGCCGCGAGCCCGGGCGGGTTCGCGCCACAGCTCCTGGATCGCCGCCCCGACGCCAAGGCCTACGAGCGCCACGGGATCGAGAGCCTCCCCGACTCGGGCCACCTCTGGTACAGCGACGGCGGCCTGCTGGGCTCCCAGCCACTGGGGCGCGTGGTCTCGGCCGGGCGCGGGCTTCACGGCGGCGGCGAGGACTCGAACGGCGTGCACCTGCTGATCGACCCGCGCTCGGAGAACTCGGAGCTCGACCTCTGGAGCGACCCCGACGCCGAGCCGACGCTGGCAGACCGGCGCCTCGCGCGCGCTCGCGATCCTCTCCGAGCAGAGCCTGTTCGACGACATGCGCCGGATGGAGAAGGACAACTCCAAGCTCGACTGGGCCGACCGCCTGGCCGAGCGGCTCTCGAAGCAGCTGAAGAAGGGCGCTGACAAATCCCTGCGGGAGTTCATCTCCGAGGTCGACTCAGAGCGCGACGAGATGCGCGCCGAGCGCGACAGCGACGACGACGCGACCGACCGTGAGAGCGAGGACGCGCGCGAGCTCTTGCGCCACGCGCTGCTCGAGATCGGCGGCCTGGTCGGCAAGGAGCCGATCTCGATCGACGTGATCTCGCCGCTGCTCCTCGCCGACAGCTCCTCAGACGACGTCGGCAGCCTGCTGGCGGGCGAGTTCATGGGCGACTTCGGTGGCTTCGTCAGCCACGAGCTCCGCGCCAGCGACTTCGCGCTGGGGTACGAGAGCACGATCGCCTGGCTCGAGCAGGGCCTGGCCGCCTGCGAGCTCGAGGAGGCGGTGGTCGGGCGGGCGGTCGACTACGTCGAGTCCAAGCGCCGCTACGACCCCGACGAGGTGCGAAGCGGGGAGGCGGAGCTGTCGGACCTATCGCTCGCCGACCGCTGGGAGCTGGTCCGCCTCGGCGCCCACCTGGCGCGGGTCCTGGGCGCCGGCGCGGTCGACCTGCGCTCCCGAATCCCGGACGGCCTGGGCAAGGCGATCGAGCGGGCGCGCGACCGCATCCCCGGCCGTGACAGCGCCTAGCCGGCCAATCACGCTAACTTTCAGGTCGTAAACAGCGGGATGGTCCCGCTCTCTCAGTTCGTGGCGTACTTCTCGTTTGACCTTCGTGTCCGAGTAGTCACTCCGGACAGGAAGGAAACACATGCCAGAAGGCACAGTCAAGTGGTTCAACGACGAGAAGGGCTTCGGCTTCATCACCCCCGATGACGGCTCCAAGGACCTGTTCGTCCATCAGAGCGCGATCGCGGGCGAGGGCTTTCGCTCGGTGAGCGAGGGCGCCAAGGTGTCCTTCGACGCCGAGGAAGGCGACAAGGGCCCCCGGGCGGTCAACGTCCAGACGCTCTAAGCCGGGCCTCGGCTCAAACGCCGAGAACCCAAAGCTGAGAGAGAGCCCCCGCAAGGGGGCTTTTTCTTTGCCTAGACGCCCGCGGCCCGCGCGCACTCGATGCAGAGCACGCTCTCGGGTGCGGCGTCAAGGCGCCCGGCGACGATCTCGCCGCCGCATTCGTCGCAGACGCCGTAGTTGCCCTCGTCGATCTTCTCGAGGGCCCGCTCGATGCGCTCCTCGATCTTGTGGAGGTCGTTGGCGACGCCGACCTCGTTGAAGCGCGTGTTCGCCTCGGTCGTGCCGTCGCCGATCCGTTTCCCGAAGTCGATGGCCGATCCGGCCTCCGGCGGGGTGGTGAGCTCGGCGATCTGGTCGCGGATCTCGGCCTGGCGCTCGCGCAGGCCCTGCTCGACCTTCTCGAGATCCTGCTTTTTGTCGTTTGGCATGACGACGACGGTAGCGGGGCGCCCCGGCCAGGGGGCCAGCCCGCCTCGCCTCAACCGCTGGGAGCGGGCGGCGTCTCGCCCTCGTGGATCTCCTCGTGAAGCCCGGCCTTCGACGCGGCCGTCGAGGGCCACCAGATCTTGTCGCCCAGCAGCTCGATCGCGGCGGGGACCATGATCGTCCGCACGATGAACGTGTCGAGCAGGATCCCGAGCGCGACCATGAAACCGAGGTCGAAGGTGAAGGTGACCGGCAGCGTCATCAGCACCGAGAAGGTGCCGGCGAGGATGATCCCGGCGCTGGTGATCACCGGGCCGGTGGCCGACAGCGCCCGCAGCGTGCCCTCGCGGGTGCCGTAGCGGCGCGCTTCCTCGCGCACCCTCGCCATCAGGAAGATCGTGTAGTCGATCCCCAGCGCGACGAGGAAGATGAACGCGAAGGTCGGGATCGAGGCGTCGAGGCCGTCGTCGCCCACCACGAACCTGATGAACAGGACGCTGAGGCCAAGCGTGCACAGGAAGCTCAAGATCACGCTCGCGATCAGCACCAGCGGCGCGACCAGCGCCCGCAGCAGGATCGCGAGGATGATCGCGATCACCAGCAGAGCGACCGGCGCGATCAGCTTCAGATCTGACTCGATCGCCTGATCGAAGTCGTACTGGATCGCCGAGCCGCCGCCCACGAGCGCGGTGAGGCCCGGTTCGAGCTCGTCCACGGCCGAGCGCATCGCGGGGACGGCGTCGAACGCCTCGGGCGTGAACGGGTCGCCCTCGAGGATCACGTCGACGGTGCCGATCGAGCCGTCCTCGGAGACGTTCGGCGTCGGGGTAGCCGACGCGACCTTGTCGACGCCCTTGACGGCATCCGCCGCGGCCTGAAGGTCCTCGGGCGTGATCTCGCCGTCCTCGCGCTGGACGACGATCGTGCTGGGTGCGAGGGTGCCAGCCGGGAATGCCTGCTCCATCAACTCGAAGCCCTCGACCGAGTCGACGTCCTTCTTGAAGAAGTTGGTCGTCGAGTAGTCGACCTTGTAGGCGAGGATCCCGAGCGCTCCGGCGATGAAGATGATCGAGGTGACCGCGAGCGCCATCCCGGGCCGCTCGAGCACCTTGTCGCCGACGCGCCGCCAGATGCCCTGGCGGGTGACGGTCGACCCCTCGGGGTCGAACGCGACCGTGCCGCGGCGCGGCCAGAAGCCCTTGCGGCCGAAGATCGCGAGCAGCGCCGGCAGCAGGGTGAGGCCGGCGAGCATGCCGGCGAAGACGCCGATCGCCGCGACCGGCCCGAGGGTGGACGTGAGCTGCGCGTCGGCGAGCGTGAGCGTCAGCATCGCCAGCGAGACGGTCAGCCCCGACGCCAGGATCGTCGGGCCGGTACGGCTCACGGCCCGCGCCATCGCGTCGTGTTTGTCCTCGATCAGGTGGAGCTCCTCGCGGTATCTCGAGACGAGCAGGAGGCAGTAGTCGGTGGTTATCCCGAACATCAAGACGATCAGGATCGAGGTGCCGTTCGACGACACCGTCGCGCCCGACTCGGCGTAGAGGTAGACGAACGCGGTCGCGACCGAGTAGGCGAAGAAGACGACCACGAGCGGGGTCAACGCGACCAGCACCGCGCGGTAGATCACGCCGAGCAAGAACAGCACCAGCAGGGCGCTCGCGATCAGGAGCTTGGCGTCGAAGTCGGCGAAGACCTCTTCGGCGTCGGTCGAGAAGCCGAGGTCGCCGGTGACGAGGACCCTCATCCCATCGGACTCGTCGCCGACGAGGTCGCGGACGTTCTGGCCCCAGTCGGCGGCCTTCTCGAAGTCGGTCGGGACGATCAGGGTGGTGAAGGCGAGGTCGCCCTCGGGGGAGACGGCGGTCGGGGCGTCGGTGGCAGTGGCGTCGTCGGCGGCCTGCTGGGCCTCCGCGTCACCACCGGGCTGGCCGGCGGCCTGGTCCTCGGGGAAGGGAGTGACCGGCGGGCGGATGAGGGGCAGGTCCTCGTCCGGGAGCTCGTCGAGCGCCTGGGCGTCCTCGGCGATCTTCTCGCGGTCGGCGTCGGTCAGCCCGCCGTCGCGCTGGTAGACGATCAGGCCCTGGGTGGTCTCACCGCTGTCGAACTCCTCGTCGAGGATCTTCACGACCTCGGTCGACTCGGCGCTCTCGGGCAGGAACGACTGGGTGTCGTCCTGGGTCTCGTCGGCGAGCTTCCCGCCGAGGGGGGCGAGGGCGGCGAAGGCGACGATCCAGATCGCGAGCACGACCCACTTGCCGCGGCGGCCGGCGACGAACGAGGCGAGAGCAGACACAGGTACTCCTTTGAAAAGGCAGGGGGACTAGGGACCGCGCGGCAGGCTACCGATGCGAGCAAACGATTGCAGTCCGCTGAAGAACCTTCAGGAATTATCGGGCAGGAGAGCCGTTTCCCGGCTCGAACGAGGACGGTGAAGGCCCGGACGCCAACCTCGCACCATCCGGCCGTTTACGAGCGTTTGCTCACGAACGACACATAACCGGGAAACCTTGTGCTAGGGTGCCGCCACCTTCACACCGCTGAGTCTCCGCCACATATCGCGGAGAGCGGGGGACCCACTTGTTGGGGCGAATCTGCGGCCACTGCCGCGTAGCGCCAGTTCTCTTTCGGCGCGAGCCCGTCAGCTAACCCCGTAAGCACTGAGAAAGAGAGTGAATGAACGAGGGTAAGCACCGCCCTGCGGCGGAAATCAAGAGACGGGACGGGGAACTCAGCTTCAAGGAACGCGCACGCGTTGTCGTGATCGGCGTTCTCGCATCGGCCTCCCTCACCGGAGTGCTCTTCGCCACGGCCGCCCAGGGCGGCTCCGGCGGCGTCGGCTCCGGCGGCGGCGGCGGCGGTGGCGAGAGCGGCAACGATGCCAAGTACGAGCGCATCTGGGACGACTTCAGGTCCAAGGACAAGAAGTGGGCCCGCAAGACCTCCGAGTGTGAGGCCGGAGGCGACCGCAACATCCATGGCGGCGGAGGCTCCTACCACGGTGCCTTCCAGTTCATGAAGTCCACCTGGCAGAGCTCGCCGAAGTCGATCGGCAGCGACCCCCACAGGTACTCCTGGAAGACCCAGGCAGTGGTCGCCGTGCTCCTCAAGAAGCGCGACGGTGCCGGGCACTGGCCGGTCTGCGGCTAGCGCCCCGCGCCCCCATCAATCGTCCGGCATGTGTGCCCGCCCTCAAAAGCGGGCACTCTGTCGTCGATAGGGACTGACGGATGAGCGTTCCCGGCGTTGCAACAGCGTGGACTGCTCCAGCAAGGCTGATGGGCGAATCGCGCCTTGCGCGCCTGGCAACGCGCGGGGACGCCCGCGCGTTCGAGGTCATCTTCGAGCGCCATCATCAGGAGCTCTACCGCTACTGCCGGGCGATCTTGACCGACCCCGACGACGCCCAGGACGCGTTGCAGGCGACGATGACCGCCGCGATGCGAGCGTTACCGGGGGAGCGGCGGCAGATCGCGCTGCGGCCGTGGCTCTACAGGGTGGCCCACAACGAGTCGATCTCGATCGCCCGCTCCCGCCGCGAGGCGCCGACTACCCACGAGCCCGCGACGACGGCACCTGGGGCCGATCTCGACGCGGAGGACCGGGAACGGATGCGACTCCTGGTCTCCGACCTGAGCACGCTTCCGGAGCGCCAGCGCGCGGCCCTGGTGATGCGCGAGCTGAGCGGACTCTCCTACGAGGAGATCGGCTCGGCGCTCTCGACATCGGGGTCCGCCGCGCGCCAGGTCGTCTACGAGGCGAGGGAAGCAATGCGTGAGACCCTCGCCGCGCGCGACACTGACTGCGCCGAGATCCGCGAGCTGATGTCCCAGCGCGACGGCCGGATCCTGCGCGGTCGGCGCGTCCGCAGCCATCTGCGCGCTTGCCCCGACTGCCGCGATTACCTGGCAGCGATCTCCCGGCGCAACGCCGACCTCCGGATGCTGGCGCCGCCGCTCCCCGCGATGGCGGCGACCGGGCTCCTGGCGGCGATCCTGGGCGAGAGCGGCAAGGCGGGCGTCGCCGGCAGCCTTGGCTCGGGCGGTGGCGCGGCGGCCGGCGGCGGCATGCTCGCCGGCGCCGGCGGCGCGTCGATCGCCGGCAAGGGCGGCGCACTGGTAGCCGCGGCCGTCATCGGCGCCGGCGCGGCGGGCGTCACGACCGGCGCGGTCGACCTTCCTGGCGGCTCGAGCTCGCCGGCCACCCCTCCCGCGGCCCCGGCCGAGGATGCGCCGAGCGCCGGTGAGGGCGCCGGCTTTGCCAATCGCCCGGGCGAGGCCCACCAGGGGATGGGCGGCGCGCAGGGTCAAGGAAGCGGGCAATCCCACGCCAACGGAAATCGTGGAAACCAGGGTGCCGGCAACGGCCAGGGCACCCGCAATGGCCACGCCAACCAGGCCCAGCACGGGACGGGCTCGCACGGTCAGGCGGCCCCAGCCGGAGGCTCCGACGGCGTCACCGGCCCGCCCGCGCACGCCAACGGCAACGGCCCGCCGGCCACGGCCGGCACGGGCACCGGCAACTCCGGCGGCAACTCGAGCTCGTCGAGCGGGGTCTCGGCCGCTCCGCCGCGCTCGGAGACGGGGGCGTTGCACTCGAACGCGGGCACCGGCGCGCCGCCAGAGCAGGCGAACGGCCAGGGCAACCCAGACGACGGATAGGGCCTGACAACGGGGCGACCCGGCCGTTGTCCCTGCGGAACCTGAAAACCAGACCACAAAGAGAGCAAGGAGATCCGGAACATGAAGAGGACGACCATCATCGCCGCGTCGCTGCTGGCGACGCTGAGCATCGCCGGCACGGCGACGGCCGCGAACGAGAACAGCGGCGAGCACGCCCGCGACACGGCCGCCAAGCGCTGCGCCGCCGAGAAGAAGGCCGACAAGCAGGCCTTCAAGGCCGTCTACGGCAAGCACGCGATGCGCAACTGCATCAAGAGCGAGCCCGAGGCCGGGGACGTCGCCGCGTTCAAGAACGCCGCCAAGGAATGCAAGGCCGAGCGCGAGGCCGATCGGGAGGCCTTCCAGGAGAACTACGGCTCGAACGGCAACGGCCGGAACGCTCTCGGCAAGTGCGTCTCCGACAAGGAAGAGGAGCCCGTGCCCACCCGTTAGGGCGCACCCCGTACGCCACAGGGGGCAGGTGACGCTGGCGCGCACGGCATAGTTCCGCGCCATGCGCACCTGCCCCGCCTGCGGCGAGGACACCGAGGCCGAGACCACCCAGCCGTGCACCGAGTGCGGGTTCTCGCCCGTGGGCAGCGGCGACGAGGCATCGTTCGAGACGACCGACTGGTCCGCCGAGACCCCGCAGGCGCCCCCGCCGCAGCCTCCGCCTACCCAGCAGCCGCCCGGCGCGGAACCGCAGCAGGCGCCGGCTCCAACCGACCCGCAGCCTCAGTACGGGTTTCCCGAGCCCACGCCGGAGCCGGCCGAGAAGTCGAAGCCCCGGGTGGCGCCGATCTGGATCGTCCTGATCCTGATCGGGATCGCATGGCAGGGGTTCAACCTCTTCAATGGCTGCGGCGGCATCTTCGGATCGAACCCGGGCCCGACCGCCGACGAGGCCGAGTCCGCGCTGGAGTCCGACGCCGCGCTCCAGGGGGTCGAGGGACCGGCGGCGGACTGCCCCGACTCGGCCGAGGACACCGAGGTGGGTGAGACCTTCGACTGCACGCTCAGCAACCTCGAGGGCGAGTCGGCGACGATCATCGTCACCAACCGCGACGACAGCTTCGAGTGGTCGCGCGCGAGCTTCACCCCGCTGATCCCGCCGGGCGGGGCCAGCCCCCTCGAGCAGACGCCGAACTGAGCGCCCGCTGGCGTCAGCCGCCGGGCTCGCCGTGCTCGCCGGGACGCGGCACCAGCAGGAAGGCGGCCCAGAAGAAGCAGATCGCCCCGGCCAGGGTCAGCCAGGCCGCGGCCTCGAGGTTGAGCTGCTCGCCCGTCTTCAGGACGACCGACGCGATCGCCGAGAAGCCGAAGAAGACCGAGCCGAGCAGGTTGATCCAGGCGATCTCGCGCGCCTCGCGGCTTGCACCCGGGCCACCGCGCGCCCGCCGCACGACCACGACGGCGATCGCGCTGGCGATAAGGAAGGCGACCGAGCCGAGCGCGTCGGGGAGCCAGATCAGCAGGTTCTGCGAATGGCGGTCGAGGTTGTCGTCGAGCGCCGCGTAGGTGTTGAGGTTGAACATGATCGTCCCGACCAGCTGCACCCCCGAGGCGATCAGGTCGAGCCGGTTGCCCGCCTCGACGGTGCGAAACGTCTCGGCGCCGGCGGCGGTGAAGAAGATCGAGCCGACGAGGTAGATGAGGCCCGCGACGCGGTTGTCGAAGTCCGCCATGAACGGCAGCGAGGCAACCGCGAAGCAGAACGAGCCGACCATGAACAGGCGCCCGATTCGGGTGTTCGGGCCGGGGTCCGCGCGCCCGATCTGCAGTGCCCCGAGGACGCTCATGGCGCGAGGCTATTCCCCGCGGCAGCGAGACGCGGGGGCGTCGAGCAACCTGCGCCTACCCTGGACGACGCGCGCTACCTTTGATCGCATGGCGCGCGATCCCGCTCTCGAAGCCGTGTTCACGCCGGTCCGAACGCCGACCACGTTCGAGGGCACGGTCGAACGGCTGGGTACCGCGATCAGGGTCGGCCTGCTCTCGCCGGGCTCGAAGCTTCCCCCCGAGCGCCAGTTGGCCAGCGAGCTGGCGATCTCGCGCTCGACCCTGCGCGAGGCGCTCACGACGCTCGTCCAGAGCGGGCACCTCACCTCCCAGCGGGGGCGAAGCGGCGGCACCTTCGTCGCCGCCGAACCGCCGCTTTCTGACGTCGACATGGCGGACAAGGACATCCTCGGCGAGGCCGCCTGGTCGACCCTCGAACACCGCGTCGCGATCGAGGCCGGGTCGGTCCTGCTGGCCTGCGAGCGCTCGGAGGGCGCCGACCTGGACAAGCTCGGCGTCACCGTCGAGCGGATGGCCGAGACCGGCGACTTCGAGGAGTACCGCCGCGCCGACATCCGCTTCCACATCGGCCTGGCCGAGGCGGCGCACTCGCCCCGCCTGGTCACCGAGATGACCGAGGTCCAGGGCCGGATGAGCGAGCTGATCTCGCTGATCGCGCACCCCGACAAGGTCCTGACCCACTCGAACTCGCAGCACAAGAAGCTGGTGAAGCTGATCTCGCGCGGCGACTCGAAGCAGGCGGTGCGCCTGGTCCGCGACCACATCGAGGGCACCGAGCACATCCTCGCCGGCCTGCTGCCGCGTCCGGCCTAACCCGGCGCTCGGGTTAGCGGTGGCAGATGGCGTGGACCGTGAACTTGCGCTGCGGCCCCGTGTGGACCTCCATCCGCGCGTTCCAGCCTCGGTTGACCGGCCCGTCGTCGAACCGCTTCCTACGCTTTGATGCGCTCCATCTTCGGGTCGAACAGGGGCTCGGAGGCCACCTCGCCCGCAATCCACTCGCCGAAGATGTCGATCTCGACCGCCGTGTCGGCCTCGGCGTGCTCGGGCGGCACGTAGGCGTAGGCGATCGAGCGCTCGACGGTGTAGCCGTAGCCGCCGGTCGTGACCCGGCCGACGACCTCGCCGTCGACGCGGACGGGCTCGTTGCCGAGCGCTACCGAGAGCGGGTCGGACAGCAGGATCGGGACCAGCCGCTTGCTCGGCCCGCTCTCCTTCGCCTCGACCACGGCTCGCGCCCCACGAAGCCGCCGTCCTTGTCGAGCTTGACGCAGAAGCCGACCCCGCCCTCGTAGGGCGTCTCGTCGGGGGTGATGTCGGCGCCCCAGACGCGGTAGCCCTTCTCGAGGCGGAGCGAGTCGATCGCCCGGTAGCCGCCGGCCACCATCCCGTCGGGCTCGCCCGCCTCCCACAGGGCCCTCCACAGGCCCATCCCGTACTCGGACGGGCAGTAGAGCTCCCAGCCCAACTCGCCGACGTAGGTCACGCGAAGCGCCCGCACCGGGACGTGGCCGACCGTGACCTCGCGCAGGCTCATGTAGGGGAACGCCTCGTTGGAGAGGTCCTCGGGCGTCAGCGGCTGCAGGATCTCGCGTGCCTTCGGGCCCCAGATCCCGAAGCACGCGAACCGCGAGGTGACGTCGCTGACCTGGACGGCCGAGCCGTCGGGCGCCTCGGCGAGGTTGCGGCGGATCCACTCGCGGTCGTGGTTGCCGAAGGCGGTGCCGGTGACGATCGAGAAGCGCTCCTCGCCCAGGCGCGCGACGGTGAAGTCGCACTCGATCCCGCCGCGGCGGTTGAGCATCTGCGTGTAGGTGATCTGCCCGACGCCGCGCGCCACCGTGTTGTCGCACAGGCGCTCGAGCAGCTCGGCCGAGCCCGGGCCCGAGATCTCGAGCTTCGCGAACGAGCTCTCGTCGAACAGGGCGGCGGCCTCGCGGCAGGCACGGTGCTCGGCGCCGATCGCGGGCGACCAATGCTGGCCCGCCCAGCCCCGAGGGCGCAGTGACTCATCACCGGCGGCGGCGTTGGACTCATACCAATTGACCCGCTCCCATCCCGACTTCTCGCCGAAGGCGGCGTCGTGCTCGGCGTGCCAGCGGTTGGCCGGCGACATCCGCAGGGGCCGGCCGGCCTGGCGCTCGTGGTTGGGGTAGCGGATGTCGTAATAGGTCTCGTAGGTCTCCTTGATCCGCGCGTGCGTGTAGGACGGAGAGCGGTACTGCGAGCCGAAGCGGCGCACGTCCATGTGCCAGAGGTCCAGGCTGGGCTCGCCCTCCGCGATCCACTCGGCCATCACCTTCCCGATCCCGCCCGCGCCTGCCAGCCCGTGCGCGCAGAAGCCGGCGGCGACGAACAACCCGCCGACCTCGGTCTCACCGAGGCAGAACTCGTTGTCGGGCGTGAACGCCTCGGGGCCGTTGACGATCCGGGTGACCTTGATCTCGTCCATCGCCGGAACCCGCTTGCGGGAGTTGTGGATGATCTCCTCGAAGCGGTCGACGTCGTCCTCGAGCAGGCGCCCGTTGAAGTCGGGCGGGATCTCGTCGAAGCCGTCGGCTCCGTCGGGGAGGAACGCGGGCTTGGAGTGGCGCTCATAGCCGCCCATCACCAGCCCGCCGCCGTCCTCGCGCCAGTAGACGAGGAGGTCGGGGTCGCGCAGCGTCGGCAGCCGCCCCTCGTCGCGGTCGCGGAACGGCTGGGTCACCAGGTACTGGTGCGACATCGGGATCACCGGGATCCGCACGCCTGCCATCCGTCCCAACTCGGCCGCGTACATGCCGCCGGCGATCACGACCACCTCGGCCTCGATCTCGCCCTTCTCGGTCACGACCTTTCGCACCCGCCCGCCCGCGGTCTCGATCCCGGTGACCCGGGTGGAGGTGAAGATGTCGCAGCCCCCGCGCCGGGCGCCGTCGGCGAGGGCAAAGGTGAGCTGGGAGGGGTCGAGGTAGCCGTCGGTGGGGAGCCAGGCGGCGCCCAGTACCCCGTCGGTCGACATCAGCGGGAACTTTTGCCTCGCCTCGTCGGCGGAGATCAGCTCCAGCGGCAGCCCGAAGGTCTTCGCCCAGCCGGCCTGGCGGCGCAGCTCCTCCATCCGCTCCTCGCTGGAGGCCAGCTTGATGCCGCCGCACTCGGTCCAGCCCGGATCGAACTCGGACTCCTCGCCGATCCGCCGGTAGAGCTCGACCGAGTACATCATCATCTTCGTCAGCGAGACCGAGCCTCGCGTCTGGCCAACGAGGCCCGCCGAGTGGAAGGTCGAGCCCGAGGTGAGCTGGTCGCGGTCGACCAGCACCGTGTCGTCCCAGCCCAGCTCGCCGAGGTGGTATGCGATCGAGGTGCCGCCGACGCCGCCGCCGATGATCACGCAGCGAGCTGCGTCCGGCAGCTCACGCCGAAGGGCCACGGGCCTCCTCGAGGGCGGTCTCGAACGTCGGGGCGGCGGCGGTCTTGCCCATGCGCTCGAAATGGGTGCTGCCGTAGTCCTTGAAATCGAAGTCGATTTCCGAGACAGCGCTCTGGACGACGCCCCACATCGCCTCGCGGAAGTCGCTCATGAACTTCATCAGCGCCAGCGACGCGAGCTGGCGGTCGCTGGGCGTCTGCTCGAAGTAGTGGTGGAGTAGCTCGCGCTCGTCGGAGGCGTCGAGCTCGTTGTTGACGGCGAAGTTCGCGAGGTCGAAGTAGCGATCGCCCATGCCCGCGTACTCCCAGTCGACGATCAAGACCCGGCCATCCTCGCTGCGGATGAAGTTGGCGGCCAGGAGGTCGTTGTGGCAGGGCACAGGCTCGTGCTCGGGCCCGGTGAGGGCCTCCTCGATCCGCGCGGCCGTGGCCCGCGCCTCCTCGAAGGCGTCCGGGATCTCGGCGCCGCGCTCGCGGGCGGTCTGCTCGTAGGTCTCGACCAACCGGAACGAATCGAAGTCGTTGCAGGGAGAGGGGGACTCGCCGTCGTCGTGGATCCGCCGCAGCGCCGACGCGATCTGCTCCAGCATCGGCGGGTCGCGCAGCTCCTCCGGGCTCAGCCCCACGCCGACCACGAACTCGGTGACGATCGCCGCCGGGTCCTCGAGCGCGGCCGCCACCGGAGGCGCGACGCCGAGGCGCGCGGCTCTGCTGTTGGCCGCGACCTCGCAGCGGCGGTCGATCTCCAACAGCGAGGTGTCCTTGCCGGGGACGCGGATCACGTAGTCGGTGGAGCCCATCCGCGCCCGGTAATTGCGGTTGGTGATGCCACCCTCGAGCGGGTCGGGCCCTTCTACGAGTTGTCCCAATTTGGGGGCCACCGAATCCACGATTTTTCCCAGATCGTCTCGGGGGCCTTGACTCTCGTCCGTCATTCCGCTTAGGGTTGCGTCGTTCATAGGTCGGTCGGACGTACCTTTTCACATGGCGCGACCGTCGGCCAAGGGAGAGGAGAGCGCATGGAAGGTTCCCCCGGCAAGCAGCTGAGCAGCGACGAGCAGAGGCTTGCGGAGCTCGGCTACGAGCAGGAGCTCGACCGAGGTTGGAACAAGTTCACCAACTTCGCGATCTCGTTCTCGATCATCTCGGTCCTCGCCGGCTGCTTCACCCTCTTCTACATCGGCTGGAACAACGGTGGGCCGATCGCGATCTCAATCGGCTGGCCGGTGATCTGCCTGATCATCCTCGCGGTCGCAGTCAGCATGTCCGAGATCGCGTCAGCCTTCCCGACTGCGGGTGGCCCCTACTGGTGGGCCCACAAGCTGGGCGGCCCCGGTTGGTCGTGGTTCACAGGCTGGTTCAACGTCCTGGGCCTGATCGGGATCGTTGCCTCGGTCGACTATGTGCTCGCGTTCTTCGCGACCCAGCTGTTCGGTCTCTGGGGGTGGGACTTCGGCTTCATCAACTTCGGGGACGACCAACACATCATTTCGGAGATCTTCTGGCTGTTCGCGGTGATCCTCGCCTTGCACGCGATGATCAACATCTTCTCCCACCGATTGATCGCTTTGTTCACCAGCATCTCGGTCTGGTGGCACGTGGCCGGGGCCGCGATCATTCTCGGGATCCTGATCATCGTCCCCGATTCTCACCAGAGTGCCGACTTCGTCTTCACGGGTCAGATCAATAACTCCGGGTTCGCCGATGGCGCAACTGACAGCCTCTTGTATTGGGTCCTCGTGCTTCCGGTGGGCTTCCTGCTGACGATGTACACCGAGACCGGGTACGACGCCTCGGCGCACGTTGCCGAGGAGACGGTGGGCGCCGAGCAAGCGGCGGCTAAGGGCATCTGGCAATCGGTCGCCTCCTCGGCCGTGATCGGGTGGCTCTTGCTGCTCGCGTTCCTTTTCGCGGCCACCAACGTCGATGCCGTTAACGAGGGCTTCGGCAGCGTGATTACCGTGTTCACCTCCGCCGACATGAACCAGAACTGGGCGGAGGCGATCCTCGTGATCGCCTGCATCGGCCAGTTCTTCTGCGGAATGGCGTGCGTGACCAGTTGCTCGCGTACGTTCTTCGCGTTCTCGCGTGACAGGGCCACGCCGGGCCACCGGCTGTGGAGCCGCGTGAGCGCGACGGGCGTGCCCGCGATGGCCGTCCTCGGCAGCTGCGCGCTCGCCTTCCTGATCGTGCTCCCGGCCTTGTTCGCGTCTGAGACCTTCGTTCCGCCGGTCGCCTTCTTCGCCGTGACCGCAATCGGCACGATTGGGCTCTACATCGCCTACGTGATACCGGTCTACCTGCGCTGGCGGGCGGGGGATTCGTTCGAGCCCCGCTCTTGGACGCTGGGTCCCCGATACAAATGGATCAACGCGATCGCGGTGGTCTTCGTTGTCGTGATGCTCGTCATTCTCTGCCTACCCGCGTACAGCAACGGCGTCCCGTGGGAGTCCGACTTCGACTGGAGCTTCTTGAACTACACACCTCTGGTCGTCGCGCTGGTCTTCCTCGGCGCGGGTCTCGCATGGGTGCTTGGCATGAACAAGCGCTATCAGGGCCCGATCCGCCAGATCGAGTTCGACGAGGGCATGGGTATCACCGAGGAGAAGCCCGCGGACACCTCGTCGTCCGGCGGCGGCGTCGCCGGCGGCGGCGGCGGGACGCCGCCCGCATAAAGCTGGGGACAACGATCGCCCGCCGCTGTGGGGACCGGCGGCGGGCTTTCGCTACCCCTAAAGGGGTCAGGCACCCTTTAGTTGGCACCCTTTGGGCTGAGGCGCGGTCGAGCGGCTCGGTCGCCGCCACGAACGCCTGCCAGCGCTCGTGCTGCTCGTCGCGCCAGGCGTCGTCGCGCTGCGGCTCGACGCGGCGGTCGACCGGCAGCAGCTCGGCGGCCTCCTCGAGCGAGCCGATCAGGCCCGAGCCCACCGCGGCAAGGGCGGCCGCGCCGAGGACGGTGGCGTCCGCGCCGGCCGCCTCGACCGGTGCGCCGATCGCGTCGGCCTGAAGCTGGAGGACCAACGGCTCGTTGGTCAGCCCGCCGTCGACCCGCAGGCTCTCGACCGGGCTCGTCTCGCGGATCGCGGCGACGACGTCGGCCACGCGCCAGGTGATCCCCTCGAGCGCGGCCCGCGCCACCATCGCGCGGGTCGTACCGCCGTCGATGCCCGGAGATCACCGCCTGGGCGTTCGGCCGCCACCACGGCGCGCCGATCCCGGCCAGGCCGGGCAGCACCCGGGCGTGGCCCGAAGCGTCGGCCTCGCGGGCCAGCTCGCCCAGCTTCGCCGGTGTCTCGGCCACGCCTTAGCTCCTTGCAAAGCCACTCGAGCATCGCCCCGGCGGCGAACACGCCGCCGTCGAGGGCGTACTCCATGCGGCCGTCGATCCGCCAGGCGATCGTGGGCAGCAGGCCACCCGCCGGCTTCGGCACGTCGGTGCCGACGTGGGCCAGCACGAAGACCCCGGTGCCGTAGGTGGCCTTGACCCGGCCCGGCACGACGGCGCCGGCGCCGGCCAGCGCCGCCTGCTGGTCGACCGTCTGCCCGCACAGGCGCAGGTCGGTGGGCCAGTCGGGGTGGCTCAGCACGCCCAGGTCGCCGGTCGTGTCGCGGATCTCGGGGAGGACGTCCATCGGGACGCCGAACTGCTGGCAGAGCGCCTCGTCCCAGCCGGCCCTGTCGATCCGCTGGAGCTGAGTGCGTGACGCGGTGGAGGGGTCGGTGGCGAAGCCGGCGCCGAGGCGGTCGCACAGGAACGAGTCGACGGTGCCCATCCGCAGGCGACCCGCGTCGCCCGCCTTCTGGACGTCCTTGTCGTGCTTCAGCAGCCAGGCCAACTTCGCCGCGGAGAAGTACGGATCGAACGGCAGGCCGCTCGCCTCCTTGACCTCGTCCTCGTGGTCGGCCAGCTCGTCGAGGATCTCCTGCGAGCGCTTGTCCTGCCAGACGACGATCGGGCTCAGCGGCTCGCCGCGTCTCGGCGTCCCACGCCAGCACCGACTCGCCCTGGTGGTCGATCCCGCAGGCGACGATCTCGCCCGGCGGGTCGGCCAGGAGCTCGCCGATCGCCTCGACGACGACGGCCAGGACCTCGTTGCCGTCCTGCTCGACCCAGCCGCTACGGGGGTGGGTGTTCACCTTGTCGCGCCTGGCCTCGCCGGCCGGCTTCAGCTCCTCGTCGAACAGCGCCGCCTTGACGCCGGTGGTTCCCTCGTCGAGACCCAGGATGTAGCGCCCGCTCATGAATCACCTGCGGCGGCTTCGCCGCCGGACACGCCAGTCTCGGTGCTAAAGCACCTCATCTCACACCCACCTCGGATCGATGCGACGCGCGCCGCCACCACGGCTCGCGCTCGGGGTCAGGGGGATCGGCACGGAGCTCCCGCTCGGGTCCGAGCTCGATGCCAGCCTCGGCGAGGAGGTCGGCCACGTGCGCCCCGATCCCGAGCGACGCCGAGAGGCCGGTCGAGCGGATCGCGGCGACGTTGATCAGCGCGGGGAGGCCGGCCGAGGGGCCGATCACGTAGTTCACGCCGCGCCCGGCGGGCCGCAGCCCCGCGTAGCTGGCGATCGGCTCGGCGCCCTCCAGTGGGGGGTGGGCGCGCACGACCTTCGCCATCACTTCGGTCCAGGCCTCGGGCCGCACCGACCAGTCGTCCTTGTCGATGCCGTCGATCGCGGTCGGGCCGGCGGTCACCTTGCCGTCGAGCGTGGGGAACACCAACACCCCCTTGGTGCGCTCGGTTGGGACCGGCAGCAGGATCCGCTCGAGCTGCTCGCCCCCGGGTGGATCGAACACGAAGAACTCCCCCTTCCGCGGATAGACGTCGAAGCTTTCGTCCCCAGCCATGCGGGCGACCTCGTCGGCGCGCAGGCCGGCGCAGTTCACGACGGCCGCGGCTGTGACGGAGCCGCCGGCGGTCGCGAGCCGGAGGACGTCGCCGGACGCCTCGATCGCCTCGGCCGCGGTGTCCCGGCGGATCTCGGCGCCGCCCGCCTCGGCCGCCGCCGCCAGGGCGTTCGTGTAGGCGACGGGGTCGGTGACCGACTCGCCGGGGACCTCGAGGGCCCCCTCGTCGGAGACGCTCACCTCGACCCCGTTCCGCTCGGCCGCCGCGGCCATGGCGCGGATGGTCTCCTTCTCGCCTGAGTCCTTCGGCTCGACCACGGCGCCGCAGCGCATCACCGGCACCTGGAGCTCTGAGAGCGCCTGGTCGCGAAGCGCGGCCGAGCGGAGGATCAGCTTGGTCTCGAGCTCGCCCATCTTCGAGTCGAAGCCGGTGTGAAGGATCCCCGAGTTGGTGCCGCTCGCCCCCGTGGCCAGCTCGGCCTGGGCCTCGAGCATCACCACGGCCACCCCTCGCCTGGTCAGCGCGTGCGTCACGGCGCCACCGACCACGCCGCCGCCGATCACCGCAACCTGAAACTCTGGGCCGGAAGGGGCGCTCACGCTTGACAAGCTATCGCTCCGGGATAGGCTGCCGCCAGTAAAGGTCGGCTCATCGAACCTTTGAGGAGAGGATCTACTTAGCCATGACTCTGGACGAGCTGAAGAAGGCTGTTGAAAAGGGCGAGGTGGACACGGTCCTGCTCGTCATCGCGGACATGGAAGGACGCCTGCAGGGCAAGCGGCTCACCGCCGACCACTTCCTGAACGACACGGTCGAGCACGGCGCGGAGGGATGCAACTACCTGCTGGCCGTCGACGTCGATATGGACACCGTCGAGGGCTACGAGATGTCCTCGTGGTCGCGCGGCTACGGCGACTTCGAGATGGTCCCCGACTTCGACACGCTGCGCGCGATCCCATGGCACGAGGGCACTGTTCTGCTGATGGCCGACCTCGGCTGGCACGACGGCTCGGATGTGGTCGCCTCGCCGCGGCAGATCCTGCGCAAGCAGCTCGCCAGGCTCGAGGAGCGGGGGTGGAAGGCCTTCGCCGGCACCGAGCTCGAGTTCATCGTGTTCAACGACACCTACGAGGAGGCCTGGAAGAAGGCCTACCGCGACCTCGAGCCGGTGAACCTCTACAACGTCGACTACTCGATGCTGGGCACGGCGCGGGTCGAGCCCCTGATCCGGCGCATCCGCAACTCGATGATGGGCGCGGACATGATGGTCGAGAACTCGAAGGGCGAGTGCAACTTCGGCCAGCACGAGATCAACTTCCACTACGACGAGGCGCTCGCCGCCTGCGACGACCATGTGATCTACAAGAACGGGGCCAAGGAGATCGCTTCGCAGGAGGGCTACGCGATCACCTACATGGCGAAGTTCAACGAGCTCGAGGGGAACTCGTGCCACATCCACTGCTCGCTCCAGAACGAGGGCGGCGAGAACGTCTTCGCCGACGACGACACGACGTTCCGGCACTTCCTCGCCGGCCAGCTCGCGTGCCTCCAGGAGATGACCCTGTTCTATGCGCCCCAGGTCAACTCCTACAAGCGCTTCGTCCCGGGCTCGTTCGCTCCGACGGCGGTCGCCTGGGGCGATGACAACCGCACCTGCTCGATGCGCGTCGTCGGCCACGGCCAGGCGAAGCGGCTCGAGAACCGGCTGCCGGGGGCCGACGTCAATCCCTACTTGGCGCTCGCGGCGATGATCGCCGCCGGCCTCCACGGGGTGGACCAGGAGCTCGCGCTGGAGGACCCGCTCGCGGGCAACGCCTACGAGGCCGACAAGCCTCACGTCCCGCACACGATGTACGCGGCGCGCGACCTGTTCGCCGACAGCTCCGTGGCCAAGGAGGCGTTCGGGGAGGAGGTCGTGGACCACTACCTGAACAGGGCGAGGATCGAGCTCGAGGCGATCGAGGGGTCGGTCACCGACTGGGAGCGCTTCCGCGGGTTCGAGCGGCTGTGAGCCACGGGTGAGGTGCCGGTGAGCCGGCGGCCCATCGTCGGGATCAGCGCCGCGCTGGAGCGGGCGCGTTGGGTGGCCTGGGAGGCCGACGCCTATCTCTCCCCGCGCACGTACTCACGCGAGGTGGCGAGCGCCGGCGCTCAGCCGATCCTGCTGCCGCCCACCGCCGAGCTGACCGAGTCGCCCGACGAGGTCCTCGACCTGCTGGACGCCCTGATCATCGCCGGCGGCGCCGACGTCGACCCCGGGGCCTACGGCGCGGCCGCCGACGAGCGCACGACCAACACCCGGCCCGAGCGCGACGCGTATGAGCTTGCGCTCGCCAATGCCGCGGTCGCTCGCGACCTGCCCCTGCTGGGCATCTGCCGCGGGATGGAGATCCTGAACGTCGCCATGGGCGGCGACTTGATCCAGCATCTGGCGACCGCCGCGACCCACCTCCACACCCCGGGCGTCTACGCCGACCACGAGGTCGTGCTCGAGCCCGGCTCGCTGGCGGCGCGCGCGGTGGGCGCCGAGCGGATCACGGTGCGCTCTCACCACCACCAGGGCGTGGGGCGGATCGGCGAAGGGCTCGTGGTCTCGGGGCGCGCGGTCGGCGACGACGTCGTCGAGGCGATCGAGCTGCCCGAGCGCACCTTCTGCCTGGGGGTCATCTGGCACACCGAGGAGGAGCTGGGGAGCACGGTCGTGCGCTCGTTCGTGGAGGCGACGCGGGCGGGGGTGGCCGCCCAGTGAACGCGGGCGCCGGGACGATCAGCGTCATCGAGCCGGCGACCGCCGAGGAGATGGCCTCGGTCGAGCGCGCCGGCGCCGAGGACGTTGACGCCGCGGTCGCCAGGGCCAAGGACGCCTTCGCCGGCTGGCGGCGGGTGACGCCCGAGGACCGCTCGGCGATGCTCCACGCGCTCTCGAGCGCGATCTCCGATCGCCAGGAGGAGCTGGCGACGCTCGAGGCTCGCAACGCCGGCAAGCCCATATCTGACGCCCGGGGAGAGATCGGGATGGTGGCCGAGTGCTTCCGCTATTACGCGGCGGCGCCACAGCGCCTGCTCGGGGACACCATCCCGGTCTCGGGCGGCGTCGACATGACCTTCCGCGAGCCGCTGGGGGTCGTGGGGATGATCGTGCCCTGGAACTTCCCGCTGGTGATCAGCTCGTGGAAGGTTGCGCCGGCGCTCGCGGCGGGGAACACCGTGGTGTTGAAGCCGGCCGAGCTGACCCCGCTCAGCGCGCTCGAGCTGGAGCGGATCGCGGTCGAGTCCGGGATCCCGAAGGGCGTCTTGAACGTGGTGGCGGGCAAGGGCTCGGTCGCCGGCCAGCGGCTGGTCGAGCATGCCGACGTCGCCAAGGTCGCCTTCACCGGCTCGACCGAGGTCGGCCGCGGGATCGCCCAGGCAGCCGCGGCGACCATCAAGCGGGTGACGCTGGAGCTGGGGGGAAAGTCGGCCAACGTCGTCTTCGCCGACGCCGACCTCGAGGCCGCCGCTGCCTCGGCGCCCGGCGGCGTCTTCGGTAACGCGGGCCAGGACTGCTGCGCGCGCTCGCGGATCCTGGTCGAGCGCTCCGCGCTCGACGAGTTCATGGGCCACTTCGAGGGCGCCGTCAAGGACATCAAGGTCGGCGATCCGCTGGAGGACGGCACCGAGATGGGCCCCCTGATCTCGGCCTCGCACCACGAGACGGTCTCCTCCTTCCTCGAGGGCGACCCCCCGGTGGCCTTCAAGGGTGACGCGCCCGAGGGCCCCGGCTTCTGGTTCGCCCCGACCGTGCTCTGCCCGGTCTCCAACGATGACCGCCAGGCGCGCGAGGAGATCTTCGGCCCGATCGCCTCGGTGATCCCATTCGAGGGCGAGGCCGAGGCGGTCGCCATCGCCAACGACACCCCCTACGGCCTGTCGGGCTCGGTCTGGACCCGCGACGGCGCCAAGGCCCTGCGCGTCGTCCGCGCGATCGACAGCGGGGTGCTGTCGATCAACTCGAACCTCTCGGTCCGGGTCTCGACCCCCTTCGGCGGCTTCAAGCAGTCGGGCGTGGGCCGCGAGCTGGGCCCGCACGCGCTCGATCACTACACCGAGGTCAAGAACGTCTTCTACGCGACGGAGGAGGGGTGAGGCGCTGATGGCCGGGAGGCTCGAGGGGAAGGTCTGCGTGATCACCGGCGCCGCGTCTGGAATCGGCGCCGAGTCGGCTCGGGTGTTCGCCGAGGAGGGCGCGAGGGTCGTCGGCGTCGATCTCACCGACGGCGCCGAGGGCGAGCTGGCGATCGTCGCCGACGTCACCGACTCCGACCAGGTGCGCGACATGTACGACGAGGCGCGCTCCAAGCTGGGCCGGATCGACGTGCTCTTCAACAACGCCGGCATCAACCCGCCCGACGACGTCTCGGTGATCGACACCGACCTCGAGGCGTGGCAGCGGGTTCAGGACGTGAACATCCGCGGCGTGCTGCTGTGCTGCAAGCACGGGATCCCGCACCTGATCGACGGCGGGGGAGGCTCGGTGATCAACACGGCCTCGTTCGTCGCCGTGATGGGCGCCGCGGTCTCGCAGATCTCATACGCAGCGTCGAAGGGGGCCGTGCTGTCGATGTCGCGGGAGATGGGCGTCGAGTTCGCACGCCGCGGGGTGCGCGTGAACGCGCTCTGCCCGGGCCCGGTCGACACGCCGCTCCTGCAGGAGCTGTTCGCCTCCGACCGCGCCCAGGCCGAGCGCCGGCTGGTCCACCTGCCGATGGGGCGCTTCGCCGAGGCGCGCGAGATCGCGATGGGCGCCCTCTTCCTCGCCTCCGACGAGAGCTCGTACGTCAACGCCACGACCTTCCTGGTCGACGGCGGCATCTCGGGCGCCTACGTCACCCCCGACTAGGCGACGATCGCGCCTGCGCGGGCCTCGACGACGTCGAGGAAGCGGCCGCAGAGGTCGCGCCCGAGGGTGTTCCAGCCGGCGATCAGCGGGTCGGTCTGGGCGTGGAGCTTCGCCGGCTCGAGCCCCATCTCGATGGCGTCGGGATCGACCTCGTACTCGTCGATCCAGCTTCGCGCGTCCTGGGCGGCGACCTCGGCGTGGAACTGGATGCCCCAGGCGAGCTCGCCCACTCGATAGGCCTGCAGGCACACGGCGCTGCGCGCCAGGGCCACCGCGCCGGGGGGCAGCGGGACCTCGTAGGAGTGCCACTCGAAGGCGGTGAACTTGGGGGCGAGCGGGCCGATCAACGGGTCGTCGCGGCCCTCCGGGGTCACGTCCACCTCATACCAGCCGATCTCGGGCCGCTTGGCGCGGCGCGGCGACGAGCCGGCCGCCGACGCCACCAGCTGCGAGCCCAGGCAGGAGCCCAGCAACGGCACGCCGCGGTCGAGGAGCTCGGCCAAAAGCTCCTTCTCCGGCGCCATCCAGTCATAGAGGTCGTCCTGGTCGGGATGGGCGGCGGCGCCGAACGTGAAGACAGCGTCGTAGGAGAAGGGGTCGGCGGGCGGATTCCCCCGTCTCGGCGATGAACCACTCGTCGAGCGCCACGCCACGAGTGGCCATGGCCTCGGCGAAAACCCCCGGGCCCGCATCACGCTGATGATTGATCGCGAGCGCGCGCATCCGGGAATTGTGCCACCGCGCGCAGCCGTTGCCGGACAAGGCCCCGATTCGGGGTTGGGCCGGCGGCGCGCGGGGAATACGCACGCCGAACGCAGAATCGAGGAGGAAGAAGCCAGATGGTCAACTTCAAGAACATCGCCGACAAGGCGAAGCAAGCCGTCGATAAGCGCGGCGGAACGGACTCCCTCAAGGAGGACGCCGCCGAGCTCAAGGACATCGCCAAGGGCCCGGGCAGCCTCACGCGACAAGGCGAAGGCAGCCGCGGCAGCAATCAAGGATCCCGGCGCCGACGCCAAGGCCGAGACCCCGCCCGGCAGCCCCGAGACGCCGACGGCCCCGCCGCCCGGCGATGCGAAGACGCCGAAGCGGGCCGCGGGCAAGGCCAAGACCGACGCCGCCGAGAAGGCCGGCCGCAAAGCCCACCACCGGCACAAGCCCGAAGAGGTCGGCGGCGCCAAGTAGGACGCCGCCACCGGAGACCGGCCAATGGCCGAGGTTCGCGAGCAGATCGAGATCGACGCCCCGCCGCAGGCGGTCTGGGACCTGGCGATGGACCCCGACCGCCTCGGCGACTGGGTGTCGGCGCACTCGAGCACCCACGGCGCGCCCGCGGGGGAGCTCGACGAGGGCGATTCGTTTCGCCAGGTCCTCTGCCTGGGCGGCCAGCCCGTGAAGGTCCACTGGACGCTCACCCGCTCGGACCCGCCCGAGCTGGCCGAGTGGGACGCCGACGGCCCGAAGGGGGCCGGGGCCAAGGTCCGCTACCGCTTCGAGCACGCCAACGGCGGCACCCGCTTCGGCTACGAGAACGACTTCGACCTGCCGAAGGGGCCCCTCAAGCTGATCGCGGGGAAGATCGCTGGCGCTCCCGCCCGCCGCGCAGCCCGCAAGTCGCTGGGCAACCTCAAGCAGCTCGCCGAGTCCGAGGCGAGCTAGCCGGCTCTAGGCTGCTGCCTCCTCGGCTCGGCGCAGGCCCGTCTTCGCGAACAGTGCCATCAGGGCGACGAGCCCGGCGGCGGCCGCGAACGCGAGCAGCAGGTGGAACGGGTTGCCGGCCATCAGGCTGCGCCCACCTTCGACGATCGCGGTGAACGGGTTGTACTCGGTGGCGGTCGCGACCCAGCCCTGGATCATCTCCCGGGGCACGTAGACGGGGGCCGTCATCAGGATCATGAACATCGGGATCTGCATCGCCGGCGCCGCCTGCATCGTGCGGAACCGGGTCATCATCCCCGCCGCGAACAGGAACGCGGCGACGTTGACGATCGCGGCCAGCCAGAACAGGCCGACGAGGTCGGCGAAGCTGCCCGCGACCTCCATCCCGGTCACCAGCGCGATCGCGAACACCATCGCCCAGACCATCACCGCCCGCACCAGCGCGGCAACGCCGAACCCGGCCAGGACCGAGGAGCGATCGCCGGCTGCCACGAACAGCCTGCGCGTGAGCCCCGAGTCGAAGTCGGCGCCGATCGAGAAGCCGATGAAGACGCCGCCGAACGCCGCCGACTGCAGGAGCACGAACGTGAACTGGAAGGCGTTGTAGTCGTAGTAGTCGAAGCCCGGGATGTCGGAGAGGCCCGACAGCCCGCCCGCGAAGGCCATGTAGAAGAACAGGGGGAAGACGATCGCGGGGATGAACAGCACCGGCTTGTGCAGCACGTTGTGCATGTGGCGCCAGAACACGGCGCGCGTCACCGACAGGTAGCGGCGGCGGCGCTCGGCGCCCGACGGGGCTGCGGTCGGAGCCGTCACGTGCGAACCATCCGATCCTTCATCGCGAAGTTGGCCGCGACGAGCGACACGGCGAAGAAGGCCAGCGCGACCCCGAAGCCGAGGGCCAGCGCCTCGCCGTCCCAGCCGAACACGAACAGGCTGCGCACCGCCTCGATCACGTAGGAGACGGGGTTGATCGTGGCCGCTGTCTGAAACCAGTCCTGCTCGATCAGATCGCGCGGCAGGGAGGCCGAGCTGAGGAAGAGCAGGACGAACATCAGCGGGAACAGGCCCTGGACCGCCTCGCCCGAGCCCGTGCGAAGGCCGACGAACAGGCCGAAGGCCCCGAAGGCGGCGCAGATCGCGAAGGACAGGGCGAAGAGCACCGGCACCCCGGCCAGGCCGGCCTCGAAATGGGCGCCCGCGGCGAGCCCCACCAGCAGGTAGGTGACCGCCTGGACCATGGCGACCATCAACACCCCGGCCAGCTGGCCGGCGAGCAGCGCCGAGCCTCGCATGGGCGTGAGCGACAGGCGGTTGAAGAACCCCGAGCCGATGTCCTCGGCGAGGTTGGTCCCGGCGGTGTTGGTGGCGAAGATCGCCCCCTGGATGAACGGGAAGGCGAGCGCGAAAGTCAGATAGGAGTCGGTGGGGAAGCCCGGGATGTCGGTGGCCGCGCTCAGCCCGCTGGCGTTGATCGCCAGCAGGAACAGCGGGAAGACCAGCGTCGGCACGATCATGATCGGCTGGCGGATCGTGCGCGTGATCGACCGCCACGCGAGGTAGCGCGACTGCCTGCGCAGCGGGCTGTGGAGGGCGGCCGCGGTCATCGCGCTGCGGCTGTGACGGCCTCGCGCTCGGCGGTGTCGCCGCCCTCGGCGGCGAGCTCCGCCTGCTCGTCCAGCTCCTCCTCGGCGCCCTCGAGCGAGCGGCCGGTCTTGGCGAGGAACACGTCGTCCAGCGAGGGAGCGTGGAGCTGGAGGTCGGCGACCCTGAATCCCGTCGGCGTCCAGCGCGCGGACGACCTCGGCCAGGTCCTCGGTGCCGTCCTCGAGGCGCACCGCCGCGGCTCCGCGGGCGGCGGGAAGGGCCTCGCCGAAGCGGCCAAGGACGGACTCGACCCGCCCGACGTCGGCGGCATCCGCCGGCGCGGCCTCGACGGTGGGCCGGCCGATCTCGGCCTTGAGCGCAGCGGGAGTGCCCTCGGCGACCAGCTTGCCCTGCTCGATGATCCCCACGCGGTCGGCCAGCTCGTCGGCCTCCTCGAGGTACTGCGTGGTGAGGAAGACGGTCACGCCCTCCTGGCGGGCGAGGCGGGAGACCTCGTCCCAGAGCGCCGTCCGGCTCTGGATGTCGAGGCCGGTGGTGGGCTCGTCGAGGAAGAGGATGCGGGGCTCGTGGATCAGCGCCAGCGCCAGGTCGAGCCGGCGCTTCATGCCTCCCGAGTATCCGCCCACGCGCCGGTCGGCGGCCTCGCCGTCGAGGCCGACGCGCTCCAGCAGCGCCTGGCCGCGGCGCTCGATCTCGCCGGCCGGAAGGCCGTGCAGCCCGCCCTGGAGCTTCATGTGCTCGCGCCCGGTCAGGAACGGGTCGAGCGCGGCCTCCTGGAGCGCCACGCCGATCGCGTCGCGGACGGCGCGCCCGTCCTCGATCACGTCGAAGCCCGCCACCGTGGCGGTGCCCTCGGTGGGGGGCAGCAGGGTGGTCAGGATGTGGACGGTGGTCGACTTGCCGGCGCCGTTGGGGCCGAGGAAGCCGTAGATCTCACCCGGTTCGACCCGTAGCGAGATGCCGTCGACGGCACGGGGCCCCTTCTTGAAGACGCGGACGAGGTCGTGGACCTCGATGGAGTTCTCGTTCGTCATCGCGATAACGTAGCACAATGGTTCGATTCTTGAACTATTGAAGCTACCCAATGTAAGGATGTATGATCCTTTGAACATGGCAACCACCGGACAGAGATCCTCGGCGCACGCGAAGGAGGCGTGGGAGGCCGTCTACGCGCTCTTCACCCGCTACCGCCCCGTGATGGTCGAGGTGCAGGGCGAGTACGGCCTGCGCCCGCCGATGGTCTTCGCCATGAAGGAGCTCGACTCGCCGCAGCCGATGGGCAGGATCGCCAAGGTGCTCCACTGCGACAACTCGGCGGTAACGTGGATCACCGACCGCCTCGAGGAGAAGGGCCTCGTCGAGCGCCAGGCCGATCCCAACGACCGCCGCGTGAAGCTCCTCGCGCTCACCGAAGAGGGTCGCCGCGTCCGGGACGAGATCGACCGCCGCCTGGCCGAGCCACCGCCCGAGATCGCCGCCCTCCCCGCGGCCGACCAGCGGGCCCTGCGCGACATCCTGAGGCGGGCTCTCGAGTCGGCCGGCGAGCGAAAGACCATCGGCTAGCTCGATGGAGCAGCGCCTCAGTGTCCTCACCTTGGGCGTGGCCGACCTCGACCGCGCGAGGGCCTTCTACGAGGCGATCGGCTGGAGCACCGGCGCCGAGCCGGGCGACGATGTCGTCTTCTTCCAGTCGGGCGGCATGGTCGTCGCCCTGTGGGACCGCGCCCGCCTGGCCGAGGACTCGACCGTCGATGACCCGGGCGGATGGGGCGGCATCACCCTCGCCCACAACGTGCGCTCGCCCGCCGAGGTCGACTCGGTGCTCGCCGAGGCCAAGGCGGCCGGCGCCACGATCGGCCGCCCGGGCGCCGAGACGTTCTGGGGCGGCTACTCGGGCGTCTTCATCGACCCGGACGGCCACCCGTGGGAGGTCGCCCACAACCCCCACTGGACGATCGCCGAGGATGGGTCGACGCTGCTGAGCTGAGTCGCGCCTGGTGGACTTGCCGGGTCGCCGGGTCTAGACTCGACTCATCGTGTTGGGCAGGGGGATGGCGGCGCTGTCAACCGGCTGCATCGCAGCCGTTACCGGCCTGTCCCTGGGCGGGACTCACGCGGCGGCCCTGGGGCCCACCGGCTGCACCTTCGACCCGACCGCCGCCAAGCTAACCGTCACCAACTCCCTCGGAGGGTCGATCGTCTTCGACTACCAGGCCGGCGAGATCGTCGTCTACCGCGGCAGCCCGATGACCTGCGCGGGCGGCGACCCGACCGTGAACACCGTCGACGAGATCGTGTATCGGGACAACAGCCCGGCGAGTGTCGGTCCCTTCCAGGAGGTCGCGATCGACAACCCCGATGCATTCGGCCCGGGGGCGTCCAACGCAGGGGACGCCGAGCCCGGGAACCCCGACGAGATCGAGTGGAAGCTACGGCTCGGAGCCGGGACCGACGTCCTGAGCTACTCGTCCGACGAGGACCCCAACGGCGCGAACATCCGCGCTGGGGCGAACGGAATCAACCATGCCGTGGGCGACTCCGACCTGTTCGTCGACGACATCGATGTCGATGTCACCGGGGCCGAGAACCTCGTCTTCAGTGGCAACGCTCAACCCGATCTGGTGAGCGGCATGGGGGGCAAGGCGACGGGCGGCCCGACCGCGCTGGGGTTCGTGCTCCCGGCGCCCGGCGTCGCCTACGGCATGCTCGGCGGTGGTGGCGGCGACGAGCTGATCGGCGGCAGGGGCAACGACATCATCGTCGGCCAAGGCGGGGCCGACGTGATCGGCGGCGGCCCGGGCCGCGACACGGCCAGCTACCTGGACAGCTCGAGCGCGGTCGAGCTCTCGATCGACGGCGAGGCGAACGACGGCGGGACCGCGGACGGGACCGGGGACGACCTCCAGGGCTCGATCGAGAACCTCACCGGGGGCGACTTCCCTGACTTCCTCATCGGCGACGATTCGGACAACGTCCTGCGCGGCGGGGCCGGGGGCGATGAGATCCGCGGCCGCGGCGGCGACGACACGCTCAAGGCCAAGGACGGCGTTGCGGACGTTCGCCTGGACTGCGGCTCCGGCAACGATTCGCTGCGGCGCGACGCGCTCGACTCCGGCGGGCGTAGCTGCGAGCGGGTGCGGCCGCGCCCCTAGTCCGGGGCCGGGACCAGGATCTGCTCGATCGACTCGGCCAGCCCGTCGTCGCGGACGGTGACGACCACGGCGTTCACCCACACGTTCTCCTCGGCCGTGGTGAAGCGCACCGGGAGCTGGGTGCGAAAGCCCTCCAGGGCCTGCTCCCAGCGAACGCCCAGGACGCTGTCGCGCGAGCCTGTCATCCCGACGTCGCTGATGAAGGCGGTGCCGTGGGGGAGCACGCGCGCGTCGGCGGTCGGGACGTGAGTGTGGGTGCCGACCACCGCGGCGACCCGGCCATCGAGGTGCCAGCCCATCGCGATCTTCTCCGAGGTGACCTCGGCGTGGAAATCGACGAAGACGACATCGGCCCGGCCCTCGAGCCCGTCGAGGATCGAGTCGGCCTCCGGGAACGGCGAGCGCGCGGCGCGCATCTGCACCTGCCCGGAGAGGTTCACCACGGCCACCCGGCGCCCGGCCGCCTCGACGATCATCGACCCGCGGCCCGGGCTCGACTTCATGTAGTTGGCGGGCCGCACTATTCGCTGCTCGGCGTCGAGGTAGTCGTAGACCTCGCGGTGGCGGTAGGTGTGGTTGCCCAGCGTGATCACGTCGACGCCCATCCCGTAGAGCTCGCCGGCCGTCTTCTCGGTGATGCCGAGGCCGCCGGCGGTGTTCTCGCCGTTGGCGATCACCAGGTCCGGCGAGTGCGCCGCGCGCAGCTCGGGCATCGCGCGCTCGAGGCCCATCCGTCCCGGCTTGCCGACGATGTCGGCGATGAACAGGATCCGCACCGGGCGAGCGTAGACGAGCGGGAGCCGCGCACCGGCTGACGGCGGGCGGATCAGGCCGACCGTCTAGCGTTCCGGCGATGCCAGCGGGCGACCAGGCGGTGATCCAGGTGCGGGGGCTCTCGAAGCGGTTCGGCGAGCGCTGGGCGCTTCGCGAGGTCTCCTTCGAGGCCCGCCGCGGCGAGCTGCTGGCGGTGATCGGGCCCAACGGCGCCGGCAAGACAACGCTGCTCTCGATCCTGGCCGGCATCCGCGGCCCCGACGAGGGCGAGGTCAGCCGGGCGCCTGCGGAGATCGGCTGGGTGCCCCAGCAGGCGGCGCTCTACCGCCGGCTGACCGTCGCCGAGAACCTCCTGCTTTTCGCCCGGCTCGAGCGGGTCGAGGACCCCGAGTCTGCGCTCGAGCAGATGCTCGAGCAGACCGCGCTGACCGAGCGCCGCGACGATCAGGTCGCCACCCTCTCCGGCGGCAACCAGCAGCGGGTGAACATCGCGATCGGACTGTTGGCCCGGCCGCCGGTGCTGCTGCTCGACGAACCCTCCTCGGGCCTCGACCCGCGCCAGCGCGAGCGGCTGTGGGAGTTCGTGAGCGCCCTGGCCGGCGGCGGCACGACCGTGATCTTCTCCACCCACTACATCCAGGAGGCCGAGCGCTACGGCGACCGGCTGCTGGTCCTTGCCGACGGCGAGCGGGTTTTCGACGGCACCCAGCGCGAGCTGCACGAGGCCGTCCCCGAGTCGGGCGCCCGCGACTTCGAGGAGGCCTTCGTCTTCTTCCTCCGCGACCGGGGGCACTAGGTGGCACCGATGCGTCATCTGCTCGTCAAGGACCTCCAGATCCTGCGCCGCTCGCCGCTGGTCAGCGCCCTGCTGGTGCTGTACCCGATCGTGATCGCGATCCTGATCGGCTTCGCCCTCTCCGACGAGGGCGGCAAGCCACGGGTGGCGTTCTTCAACCAGGTCGACGAGGACGCGGCCTTCCAGGTCGGCGGCGGCGAGGAGGAGCTCGACCGCGGGATCGCCCGCGACGAGCTGTGCTCGCGGGTGGAGTGCGTGGACGTCGATAGCCGCGAGGAGGCCGAGCAAAGGGTCGAGGACGGCGACGTCCTTGGCGCCCTGATCGTGCCGCCCGACATCCTCGAGAAGCTCCAGTCGCTGACCTCCCTGGACCCCGAGCAGCCCACCGTCGAGGTCCTGGTGAACGAGGACGACCCGGTGAAGGCGCAGCTCGTTGACGATCGGATCCAGGCGCTGATCACCGAGGCGAACCTGATCCTGGCCCAGCGGATCTCCGAGTCGGCCGAGGTCTACCTGAACGTCCTGATCGAGGGCGGCGACTTCGAGATCCCGCTCCTTGGCGAGACCTTCAACGTCCTCGGCCTGAACAACGCCGGCGACATCCTCGAGTCGGTTCGCGACGAGCTGCCGCCGGGGTCCGACGCCGTCAAGCAGGTCGACGAGGTGATCCAGTTCGCCGACCTGGCGGGCGAGAACCTGGACTTCGCCCTGCCTCTGCTGGGCGCGGTCGCCTCGCCGATCGAGGTCGAGAAGACCGTGGTCGCCGGCGACGGGACGTCGCTGGATGCGTTCGCGATCTCGGTCGCCGCGACCGTGACGCTGATGTTCGTGACGGTGCTGCTGGTCGCGGGCTCGCTGGCGCTCGAGCGCGAGGAGAACGCGTACCCGCGGCTGACGCGCGGGCTGATCTCGCCCGGCGCGTTGCTGGGCGAGAAGGTGCTCCTGGGCGCGGTCGCCTCGCTGGTCGTGACCCTGGTGATGCTGGGCGGGCTGTCCCTGTTCGTCTCGATCGACTGGGGAAGGTTCGGGCTGATCCTGGTCGCGATCGTGGCCGGCGGCGCCGCTTTCGCCGCCTTCGGGGCCGCCCTCGGCGGGGCCGCTCGCGAGGTGCGCGCCTCCTCGCTGTTGGCGTTCATGGTCTCGCTGCCGATCGCGTTCCTCTCGCTGGTGCCCTCGGGCACGGTCAGCGCCGGCGTGTTCGACCTGATCCAGGTGGTGCGGGCGCTGTTCCCGTTCGATCCCGCCCTCGACGCCATGTCCGGCGCCCTCGACGCGGCCGGGCCCGGGATCGGCGTGCCGCTCCTTCACCTGGCGGCGATCACGCTGGCCTACGGCGCCCTCGCCCGCCTGGCCCTGCGGCGGTTCTCCTAGCCGCCTTCCGGCCCGCCCGGGGTTCGGGGCTGCTCGCGGCCGGGTAACTGGGGTCGGTGGAACGAGAGAGCACCCAGCCCGAGGACCTGCCCCCGCTCGAGCTTCGCAAGCTGCGCGACCTCGACGTCACGCGCGCCGGCGGCAGCGAGCGCGCCGAGTACATCTCCGCCGCGTCTGCGGTCGTCAGGCGGGGCGACTTCGTCTACGTGATCGGCGACGACGAGCACGACCTGGGCGTCTTCACGATCTCCTCCACCGACCCCGGCGAGATGCGCCCGGCGCTGGAGGACGACGGCGACGGCGACAAGCCGGACCTCGAGGCGCTCTCGGCGCTGCCGCCGTTCGAGGGCGCATCGCACGGCGCCCTGTTCGGGCTGGGCTCGGGCTCGAAGCGCAGCCGCGACCGCGGCTTCTTCTGGCGCCTGGCCCCGGACGGGTCCCTGGAGGGCGAGCCCGAGGAGATCGACCTCCATCCGCTCTACGAGCGCCTGCGCGACGAGATCGAGGAGCTGAACGTCGAGGGCGCGGCGGTCCTGGGCGATGCCTTCTGGCTCTTTCACCGGGGCAACGACGACGAGAGCTCGAACGCGGTGATCGAGGTCTCACTGGAGCAGGCGATGGGCTCGCTGCGCGGCGACCACCGCCTTGACGTGAGCGAGATCAACCGCGTGCGCGACTACGAGCTTGGCGAGCTGGGCGGCACCCGCCTGTGCTTCAGCGACGCCACCCCGCTCTCGGACGAGCTGATCGTCTTCACCGCGTCGGCCGAGGACGAGGACGGCGCGATCCAGGGCTCGGTGGTGGGGACCGTAAGCGGCGACGGCGGCGTCGACCGGCTGCGCACGATCGACCGCCGCTGGAAGGTCGAGGGCGTTCACGCCGCCATCGACACCGGGGTGATCGACTTCGTCTTCGTCTGCGACCAGGACGCCGACGAGCCCTCGCCGCTGCTCAGCGCGACGATGCCCGCCAACGCCGCGCTCGAGGGCTAGACCGCGCCCGCCGAAGCCCTTGCGCCGGCCACTCGCCGGACGTAGGGTGGGATCCGCGTCGCGTCATGACGGTTGCGCGCTGTTGGCGCCGTCACAGCGACGCCAACAACGAAGGAGGTGCCCGCATGGGCAACGTTGAAGCGGCGAAGGAGGCCTACGAGGCGTTCAGCCGCGGTGATCTGCAGGCCCTGAAGTTCACGGACGACGTCACCTGGGTCACGTCGGACGAGCTGCCACTCGGCGGCGAGGTGCATGGTCGCGAGGCCGTGCTGGCGAACTTCAGCCAGATCCCGAACTACTGGTCGGAGTTCTCCGTCGAGCCCAAGCGGTTCCTGGAGGACGGCGACACGGTGGTCGTCACGGGGACCCAGAAGGCGGTCGGCAAGGGAGGGTCGTTCGAGGCGCCCTTCGTCCACATCCTCGAGTACCGCGATGGAGAGGCCTCGCGCGGCGAGTTCTACGGGGACAGCGCCAAGGCACTGAAGGCCCTGGGCGACTGAGGGGATGACGGCGGCCGCCCCCGCGGCGGCCGCCACCTCTCGCCCCCGTTCAGGCCGGGGCGCCCTCCGGCTCATCATCCGACGTCCCCTCCGACGTGCCCTCGGATGTGTCGTCCGAGGTCCCCTCCGAGGTCCCCTCTGACGTGTCGTCGGAAGTCCCTTCGGACGTCCCCTCTGAGGTGTCGTCAGACGTTCCCTCCGAGGTGTCGTCGGACGTGTCGTCATCACCCTCGTCCTCGGCCTCGCGCTCGTCGTCGCTCGGCAGCCTGGCCGGCTCGGGCGTCTCGGTTCCCCCGCTCGCCGGTGCTTCGGCGCCCGTCGCCTCCTCGTCGGCGGGGGCGTCGCCGCCTCCGGCCTCCTCGTCGGCGTCGTTTCGCTCCTCGTCTCCCACGATGTCTCCTCTCGGTCGCTTCCCCGCCACCGGCTTCCCCGAGGCGACGGGCGTCAATCAGACCCTAAACTCACCCACGTGAGCTTCCCCGCTACGCGCCTGCGGCGCCTTCGCCGCACGGGCGCGATTCGTGACCTTGTGCGCGAGACCGAGCTGTCGCCGCGCCACCTCGTGCAGCCGCTGTTCGTGGTCGCCGGCGAGGACGTCCGCGAGCCCGTGGAGTCGATGCCCGGCGTCGAGCGTTTCTCGATCGGCGAGGTCGTCGCCGAGGCCACCGAGATCCAGGCCGCCGGCATCGGCGCCGTGATCCTGTTCGGCATCCCGGCGACGAAGGACGAGGCCGGCTCGGGGGCATACGACGACGAGGGCGTCGTGCAGATGGCGGTGCGCGCGCTGAAGGAGGCGCATCCGGACCTGGTGGTGATCACCGACGTGTGCCTTTGCGAGTACACGTCGCACGGGCACTGCGGCTTCGTCAACGAGGGCGAGATCGACAACGACATCACCGTCGAGCTCTTGGCCCGCACGGCGATCTCCCACGCCGAGGCCGGCGCCGACATCGTCGCCCCCTCGGACATGATGGACGGGCGGGTCGGAGCCATCCGCTTCCAGCTCGACGAGGAGGGACATCCGAACACGGCGATCATGTCCTACGCGGCCAAGTTCGCCTCCGCGTTCTATGGCCCGTTCCGCGAGGCCGCCGAGTCGACGCCCGAGTTCGGCGACCGCCGCGGCTACCAGATGGATCCGGCCAACGCCCGCGAGGCGCTGCGCGAGATCTCGCTGGACGTCGAGGAGGGCGCCGACATGGTGATCGTCAAGCCGGCAGGCCCCTACCTGGACCTGATCGCCCGCGCCCGCGAGCGCTTCGACCTGCCGATCGCCGCCTATCAGGTGTCGGGCGAGTACTCGATGCTGAAGGCGGCGGGCGCCAACGGCTGGATCGACGAGCAGGCGGCGGCGGTCGAGTCGCTGGTGGGAATCCGCCGCGCCGGCGCCGACGTGATCGTCACCTACTACGCCAAGGAGGTGGCGTCGTGGCTCTAGAGGGCAACGGCGTCAACGGAGGCGCCGCCAAGCCGAAGCTGCGCTCGCGCAAGGACGGCGCGGCGGTGCCCCTGGACGACGCCGACAAGCGGCTGATGAACCTGCTCCAGTCGCGGTTCCCGCTGGCCGCCCAGCCCTTCGTGCCTGTCGCGGCCGAGGCCGAGCTGGACCTCGACGACGTCATGGAGCGCACGGCCCGCCTGGTCCGCGAGCGAATCATCCGCGAGATCACCCCGATCTTCGACACCCGCGCGCTGGGCTACGAGTCGATGCTGGTCGCGGCGAAGGTGGACTCAGAGCACCCCCACCGCGCGGCGAAGATCATCAACTCGCACCCCGGGGTCTCGCACAACTATCTGCGCACGCACGAGTTCAACCTCTGGTTCACGATCGCGACCGCGCCCGACTCCGAGCTGGGCCTTCAGGGCACGCTGGACGTGCTCCAGGAGCTGACCGGCGCCGAGTCGATCCGCCAGCTGCCGACGCTGCGCCTGTTCAAGATCAACATGAACCTGGAGATGGAGAAGGGCACCGACGCCCTGGCCGCGACGGCCGACGCCGCGCCGCCGCGCGAGCTCGAGGCGCAGCCTTACGACGACACCGACATCGCGGTGATCAAGGCGCTCCAGGGGCCGATGGAGGTCGTCGACCGCCCCTACGACGCCGCGGCCTCACAGGCCGGGATGAGCACCGATGCCTTCCTGGCCCACCTGGAGGGGATGGTCGATCGGAAGATCCTGCGCCGCGTGGCCGCGATCCTCTTCCATCGCCGGGCCGGCTTCTCGGCCAACGGGATGGGCGTCTGGCGGGTGCCCGACGCCGAGGTCCTCGAGCGCGGCGCGCAGATGGCGGCCGTCCGCGGCGTCTCGCATTGCTACGAGCGCCCGACCTACGCGGACTGGCCCTACTCGGTCTTCACCATGGCCCACGGCCGCTCGAAGGAGGAGTGCGACGCGATCCTTGACTCGATCGCCGACGAGCACGACCTCCACGGCGACGACCGCGCCGTCCTCTACTCGTCGACCGAGTTCAAGAAGATCCGCCTCCACTACTTCACGGACGACTACGCGGCCTGGGAAGCCGATCCCAAGGCGGCGATCGCCGCCCACGCCGCGCTCGCGGCAAAGTGAGCCTGGACACCCGCGCGTCCGAGGTCATCAACGCCCGCGCCGTGGGCCTCCTGCCCGGCGGCGTGAACTCGCCGGTGCGCGCGATGCGCTCGATCGGCCGCGACCACCCCATCTTCATCGAGCGCGGCGAGGGCGTCGAGCTGATCGACGCCGACGGGCACCGCTACGTGGATTGGGTCTGCTCGTGGGGCCCGCTGATCCTCGGCCATGCCAACCCAGCGGTCGTCGAGGCGGTGCAGGAGGCGGCGGCCAAGGGCACCTCCTATGGCGCGCCGACCGAGGCCGAGGTCGAGCTGGCGGCCGAGGTGACGCAGCGCATGCCAGCCGGTGCAGATGCTGCGGCTGGTCAACTCAGGCACCGAGGCCGCGATGAGCGCGGTGCGACTGGCGCGCGCCGCCACCGGCCGCGACGTGGTGATGAAGTTCGCCGGCGCCTACCACGGGCACGTCGACGGCCTGCTGGCCGAGGGCGGCTCGGGCCTCGCCACGCAGGGGATCCCGGCAAGCCCGGGCGTCCCGGAGGCCGCGGCCAGGGACACGGTGGTGGTGCCCTGGAACGATCGCGAGGCGTTCGCGGCGGCGATCGCGCAGGCGCAGCCCGCGGCGATCCTGGTCGAGCCGATCGCGGCGAACATGGGCCTCGTCCCCCCTGTGTCCGGCTTCCTGGACTTCCTGCGCGAGCAGGCCGACGCGTGGGAGGCGCTGCTCGTCTTCGACGAGGTCATCACCGGCTTTCGCGTCGCCCGGGGCGGGGCCCAGGAGCTGTTCGGCGTCCGCCCCGACCTGACGATCATGGGCAAGGTCCTCGGCGGCGGCCTGCCGCTGGCCGGATACGGCGGCAGGCGCGATCTGATGAACATGGTCGCGCCGGCCGGCGAGGTCTACCAGGCGGGCACGCTCTCGGGCAACCCGCTGGCCGTCGCGGCGGGCCTGGCGACGCTGGAGCAGCTGGACCGCGCCGCCTACGCCAGGCTGGGCGAGCTGACCGAGATGCTGGCGGCCGGGCTCCGCAGCGCGGCGGGCGACCGACCGGTGCAGATCAGCGCCGCCCCGGGCCTGGTGACCCCGTTCTTCTCGGCCGAGGTCCCCCACGACTTCGCCGGGTCGAGCGCATGTGACCTCGACGCCTACGGAGCCTTCGCCCGCGCGCTGCTCGAGCGCGGGGTCTACCCGCCGCCGTCGCAGTTCGAGGCCTGGTTCGTCTCGCTCGCCCACGACGAGGCGGCGATCGAGCGCACGGTGGACGCGGCCGGCGAGGCGTTCGAGGAGGCGTTCGCCCGATCGTCGTGACCTGCCCTGAGCCGCCCGCGCCGGGTCTCCGGCGCGGGCGTTTAGCTCAGGGAGGGGACTAGACGGTCTCGAGCTGGCGACGCGCCTCGGCCTCGTCGCCGGCGCCGTTCGTGCTGGCGTCCGTCGCGGCGCCCTCGATCTCCGGCTCGCCGTCGCCGATCTCCATGTGCGCGCGCGAGTCCTCGCCGCGGATCAGGACCAGGGTCGCGATCAGGCCGATGACGGCCAGCACGGCTCCGGCCAGGAACGCGTCGGCGTAGCCCTCGGTGAGGATCGCGGGGATCGCGGCGGGGTCGCCGCCCGCGGCCTCGGTGTTGTCGGTGATCTGCGGGAAGGCGACCGTGGAGAGCAGGGCCAGGCCCAGCGCTCCGCCCACCTGCTGCGAGGTGTTGATCAGCCCGCTGGCCAGGCCGGCCAGATGCTCCTTCACGCCGGAGACCGCGGCGATCGTCTGCGGCACGAACGCGAAGCCCAGGCCGACCGCCGCCAGGAGCGACGGGCCGAGGATGTCGCCGAGGAAGCTGCCGTCGACGGAGATCTGGCTGAACCAGACCAGGCCGGCGGCGATCAGTGCCATCCCGGCTGCGAGGATCGGCTTGTAGCCGACCCGGGTCACCAGGGTGGAGGCGACTCCCGCGGCGATGATGATCGACACCGCCAGCGGCAGGTAGGAGAGCCCGGCCTTGATCGCGCTGTAGCCGAGCACGTTCTGCATGTACAGCGAGATGAAGAAGAACATGCTGAACAGCGATGCTCCGGTCAGGATCCCGACCACGTTCGCTCCGGTGAGCGTCCGAATGCGGAAGATCGAGAACGGCATCAGCGGCGAGGCCGAGCGCAGCTCGATCGCGACGAAGGCGGCGAGCAGGGCGACCGCTCCCGCGAGCAGGCCGATCGTCTGACCCGAGCCCCAGCCCGCGTCCGGCGCCTCGATCAGCGCGTAGACGAGGAGGGAAAGGCCGGCCGTGACGCTGATCGCGCCGGCGACGTCGAACGAGCGGGTCTCGGACTCCGAGCGGCTCTCGGCGATCAGCGACGGCGCGAGCGCGGCCGCGATGATCCCGATCGGCACGTTCACCCACAGCACCCACTCCCATCCGAGGTACTCGGTGAGCACGCCGCCCAGGAGGACGCCGGCGGCGCCGCCCGAGCCGGCCACCGCGCCCCAGACGCCGAGCGCCTTGTTGCGCTCGGAGCCGTCGCGGAACGTCGTGGTGATGATCGAGAGCGCGGCGGGGGAGAGGATGCGCCGCGCCCAGGCCCTGGACGGCGCGGGCGGCGATCAGCATGCCCTCGGATTCTGCGAAGCCGCCGACGAGCGAGGCGATCGCGAAGATCAGGAGGCCGCCCATGAAGACGCGGCGCCGACCGAGCAGGTCGGCCAGCCGGCCGCCGAGGAGGAGGAACCCGCCGAAGGTAAGGGCGTAGGCGGTGACGACCCAGGAGAGGCTGTCCTGGGAGATGCCCAGCGACTCACCGATCGTCGGCAGGGCGACGTTGGTGATCGAGGCGTCCAGCACGACGACGAACTGCGCCACGCAGAGGAGGGCGAGAGCGATCCAGCGGCGCCGTTCGAGTACTGCCTGGTCGGTTGTCATGCGGTTCTCCCTTGCTCGCGTCCGTAAGTTTGTGACATAATCGGAATCCGAATTCAGGTTCCGTTTCGAGCACTATACGGAATTGACGTTCCGTTTGCTGTGCGGGGACTCACAGAAGCCGGGCCCAACGAGAGGATCGAGAATTGGCCACCGCCGCCACCCCAGCCGCCCCGAGCCAGCGCGCCGACGCCCGACGCAACCGCCAGCGCATCCTCGAGGCGGCGCGCGAGCTCTTCGCCGAGCACGGCTTCGACGCGCAGATGGACCAGATCGCCTCCCGGGCCGGGGTCGGCGTCGGCACCGTGTACCGCCACTTCCCGAACAAGTGCGACCTGCTGGAGGCCCTGATCCAGGAGCGGTTCGAGGGCCTGGCCGCCGCCGCCAGGGAGGGGATCGCGAACCCCGACCCGTGGGACGGCTTCGAGGCCTTCATGCGCTACTCGGCTGGCGTCATGGCGGGCGACCGCGCCCTCTCCGAGGCGATGTTCGAGCGCCCCGAGACCATGCGCGAGGGAGCCGAGGGCGTCGGGATGCCCGTCCTCCTCGACGAGCTGGTCGGGCGGGCCCAGGCCGACGGCAAGCTTCGCGGGGACATGCGCTGGGAGGACGTCCCCGGCCTGATCTGCGGCCTCGGCCGCGCGCTGGTCGACGGCAAGGTGGGCCCGCTCGAGATGAGCTGGGAGCGCTACCTCCAGGTGATCCTTGACGGCCTGCGCGAGTCCGGCGACCGCCCACTTCCCGACTGACGCCAGCCGCACTCATGGGGGCTCGCGGGTAATCTCGCGCGCCCGTGGCAAGCGCTGGAGCCCTGAACGAAGTCGCCGAGGCCGTTCGCGCCGACGACACCCTGCTGAGCGCCCTCCTGCGCGAGCCCGCAGCGACGGCGGCCCTTGGCGGGCTGGCGGCGGCGGGCCCCCGCGCCGCGGGAGCGGAGGCCGACTACGCGTTCGTGATCGAAGCGGTCCGCGAGGGCTACCTCCTCCACTACGGCGAGCCGCGCATCCTGGGGGGCGAACGTGACCCGGTCGAGCCCGATCTGGCGCTCCTGGGCGGCGATCACCTGTACGCGCTGGGCCTCGAGCGGCTGGCGGGGCTTGGCGACCTGGAGGCGGTGCGGGAGCTCTCGGACCTGATCTCGTTGTGCGCGGTCGCTCACGCCGACGGGCCGGCCGACAACCGCACGGCAGGCGCGCTGTGGCTGGCGGCGGCCGTCGCGGTTGGCGCCGGCGCCTCGGAGCGTCATGAGACCGCCAAGGCGAGGCTTCGCGCCGACGGCCCCGGGGCCGAGGTGGCCGCGGCGCTCGAGTCCGCGGCCACCCAGGTGGCGGCCGAGGCCGGCATCACGAGCGCACTGGCGGAGGCCGCTGACTCAATAGACTTTGATCTTCCTGAACCGCCTTCCCGTGGCTGACGCTCCAGAGAAGAAGAACGGCCCGAACGGCTCGCCCGAGAAGCCCGCTCCCGCGGGCTATTACGAGGGCGAGACGATGACGCGCCGCGCCGTGTTCACGATCGGCGGCCAAGCGGCCGGCATCCTCGCGATCACGGTCGTGGCACTGCCCACCGTCGGCTTCGCGCTGGCGCCGGTGTTCGACGCGCCCGAGGAGATCTGGGAGGGCGTCGGCCCGCTGGATGACTTCGACGCGGAGGGCTACACCGCGGTCGTGATCACGACTCGCGACGGCATCGGCGAGGCCGGCAAGACCACCGTCTACGTGCGCCAGGGCAACCCCGAGATCAACCCGGAGGAGTCGCCGGAGGTGTACATCGCGATCTCGACCCGCTGCGCGCACCTCGGCTGCCCCGTCCGCTTCGTCAAGGCCTCGTCGACCTTCATCTGCCCCTGCCACGGCGGCGTCTACGACTTCGAGGGCCGGGTCATCGGTGGCCCACCGGTCCGCCCGCTCGACCGCTTCCAGACCCGCGTCACGGCCGGGCAGCTGGAGCTCGGGCCCCGCTACAGCGTCACCTCGGACCTCGAACCCGTGCGCGCTCGTGACCCGGGCGAGTTCACCGGGGGCATCTGGGAGTACCTCTACCCGCCGCGTCCGACCACGCCGCCCCCTCCGGACTGATGCCGAACCTGATCCCGCAAGCGTTTCGCAAGCCCGCCAAGCCAGGCGAGTCCAACGGCAACGGCGGCGGCCCGACCCAGAAGCTGAAGGAGGCCCCAGCCGACCTGGTCGGGTGGGTCGACGAGCGCACCGGCGCCACCGGGTTCCTCACCGGGATGCTCTTCCGGAAGGTCCCGAAGGGCACGAACTGGTTCTACACGCTGGGCTCGGCGACGCTGTTCGCGTTCGTCGTCCAGGCGCTCACCGGCGTCTTCCTGGCGATGTACTACACGCCGTCGGCCACCGAGGCCTACGCCTCGATCAGCTACCTCACGAACGACGTGTTCCTGGGCGAGTTCGTCCGCGGCATGCACAAGTGGGGCGCCACGGTGATGATCATCTTGATCTTCCTCCACATGGCGAGGACGTTCTTCTTCGGCGCCTACAAGTACCCGCGCGAGCTGAACTGGGTGATCGGCGTGGTCTTGCTGGTGCTGACCCTGGTGATGGGCCTGACGGGTTACCTGCTGCCGTTCGACCAGCGGTCCTTCTGGGCCACGATCGTCGCCAACAACATCACCGCGACAGGACCGGTGGTAGGGCCCTACCTGGCCGACTTCCTGCGGGCGGGAGCCGAGTTCGAGTCGACCACGATCTCGCGCTTCTACGCGGTCCACATGCTGCTCGTGCCCGGGCTGATCATCGCCCTGATCTTCGCCCACCTCTACCTGGTGGTGAAGCTGGGCACCACGGCGCCGCCCTGGATGCGGGCCGAGACCAAGCCCAAGTCCCTGCGTGAGGAGAAGGTGGGCTAGCGGTGGACGGCGCGCAGAAGGAGGCATATCTCCGCGAGTACGAGGTCCTGAAGAAGAAGGGCAAGCCGTTCTTCCCCTACGCGGTGGCCAAGGACTCGGTGATGGCGCTCGTCGTCGTGCTGGTGATCGCGATCATGTCGCTGGTCCTGGGCGCCGAGCAGGGGCCCAAGGCCGACCCGACCACCACCACCTACGTGCCTCGGCCGGAGTGGTACTTCTTCTTCCTCTTCGAGGTCCTGCGCGTGATCAAGCCGCCCGAGCTGGTGCCGCTGGCCACGATCATCCTGCCGAACATCCTGCTGGTCGCGCTGCTTCTGCTGCCCTTCTACGACCGCAACCCCGAGCGCCGGCCCGAGCGCCGGCCGGTCGCCACCACCGCGGCCATCCTGACGATCATCTCGATGGCCTTCCTCACCTACCTCGGCGCCTCGGCCGGCTCGCCGACGGAGATCGAGGGCGAGGTCGCCGCCGAGTACGAGTCCGGCCGCGACGTCGCGGCCCAGTCGGGCTGCCTCGCGTGCCACAAGTTCGGCGAGAACGGCAACGACGGGCCCGGGCCGGAGCTGACCGAGATCGGCTCGACGCTTCCACGAGCGGCGATCGCACGCACGCTGGTCAATCCGTCCGGGGTCATGCCCCCCTACGCGGACCTGCCCGAGGAGAAGTTCGACGCGCTCGTCGACTACCTGGCCTCGCTCCAGGGCGAGTAGTGAGGGTCAGACCCCTTGAGCGGGGGCGACTGATGGGGTCAGACCCCCTTTAGGTGAGGCGCGTGGATTCGGCGCGGCCCAGCCGCGACTCGGAGGAGTTCTCCGCCCAGGTGCGGACGATGTTCGACCGCATCGCCGGCGTGTATGACCGCATGAACCACGTGATGACGGCCGGACTCGACCGCCGCTGGCGCGAGCGCGCCGTCGAGCGCGCCGCGCTCGAGCCGGGGGACAGCGCCCTGGATGTCTGCTGCGGCACCGGCGACCTCGCCTTCGAGCTGGCGGCCACGGTCGGCTCGGGCGGGCGCGTGGTCGGCTGCGACTTCTCCGAGGCGATGCTCGAGATCGCACGCGAGAAGGAGGAGGGGCGACGCGCCGGCGCACCGGGCCCCGAGTCAAACGGCGGCGGCCCGGCGCCCGCGCCGATCGAGTTCGAATGGGCGGACGCCCTGGACCTGCCGTACTCCGACGAGTCGTTCGACGCCGTCACCGTCGGCTTCGGCGTGCGCAACCTCTCCGACCTGCCGGACGGGCTGGACGAGCTGACCCGGGTGCTGAAGCCGGGCGGGCGCCTGGTGATCCTGGAGATCACCCAGCCAACGCGCCCGCCGCTCTCGACCTTCTTCTCGCTGTGGTTCGACCGGGTCGTGCCGGTGTTGGGCAGCGTGGCCGGCGACTCCGACGCCTACACGTACCTGCCCGACTCCGTGCGGAGCTTCCCGCCGCCCGACCGCCTCGCCGCGCTGATGGACGACGCCCGGCTCGAGGAGATCCGCTGGCTGATCCTGGCCGGCGGCATCATCGCCATCCACTCGGGGACCAGGCGCTCGTGAACCGCTCGTCGGTGCCGCCTCCCGTCACCGTCGTGATGGAGGCGGCAGAGGCCTGGCTGCCGCGGCGGATGGGCCAGGTCGAGAGCCGCCTGGGCGACGTGGTCGCGGGACATGGCGCAGACCTGGGCGCAGACGCCTCGTCGACGCTCGCCGCCGGCGGCAAGCGCCTGCGCCCGATGCTGGTGCTGCTGTGCGCCGGCCCCGACGCGGGCGAGGGCGCCACCCGCGCGGCCGTGGCGATCGAGCTCGTCCACATGGCCACGCTGGTCCACGACGACGTCCTCGACGCCGCGCCGCTTGCGGCGCGGGCGCCCGACCGTCGTCGCGACCTCGGGCCGCGACCGCGCCACGGCCGTCGGCGACCTGCTGTTCTCGCGCGCGTTCGCCGAGCTCGGTGACGCTGGCGCCGCCCCCTCGGACGACGCGATCGCGGCCGGCCAGGCCCGCACCGCTTCCGAGCGCCGGGTGGGCCTGCTGGCAGGCGCGTCGGTGGCCCTCGCCCTCGGCGAGCTGGCTCAGCGCCGCGACGCCTTCGACCTCCGGCTCACCCCGGAGCGCTACCTGGGGCGCTGCCTGCTGAAGACGGCCCGCCTGTTCGAGTGCGCGTGTGCGATCGGCCGCGACGACCCGGCGGCCGACGAGGCGCTGACCGGGTTCGGCCGCGACATCGGCCTGGCGTTCCAGCTCTTGGACGACGTGCTCGACATCAGCGGCCCGCCCGAGCGCACCGGCAAGGCGCGCGGCACGGACCTGCTGGACGGCACCGTGACGCTGCCGCTGATCGCGGCGATGCGCGAGGACCCGTCGCTGGGCGAGGTGGATCTGCGCTCGCTCGATGAGGCATCGGCCGGCGAGCTCTGCGACCGCATCGAGGCCACCGGGGCGCTGGACGCTGTGCGCGAGGACGCCCGCGCGCGCGTCGAGGCGGCGAAGCACCGCGTCGGCGCGGCGCCGATCCCGGACGCCCAGCGCGAGCTGCTGGGGCTGGTCGCCGACGGCGTGGTCGAGCGCTACTCATAGCGGCGGCCGACCGCCGGCGTCCGAACCCTGACCGGCGGACGGCCGCTTGACCCCCCACGCCCTGAAAGCTGTGGTTAGAAGTCCTCGGGCAGGATCAGGTCGTCCTGGAGGGCGGCCGCGAACGCCGTGGCGTGCTCCTCCATGTTCGCGCGAGAGAGCTCGGTCAGGTCCTCCAGCAACGCCTCGGTGCCCCTGTCGAGCATCTCGTCGTAGCGGTCGACGACCTGCTGGGAGTAGGTGCCGCCACCGGTCCACTCGCACTCGGGGCAGCGCAGATCGACCTTCCAGCGCTTGCCCGAGGCGGGCGCCCAGTCGACGGGGAGCACCAGCTCCGACTCGCAGGAGGGACAGATGTGCAGGTCCTCGGCCTGCCGGGCGCCGCTGCGGGCGGGCCGGGCGGCCTCGAAAGCCCCGAATCCGAAGGGGGACTCCTCCGGGGGCGCGGTGCGGTCGGCGGTGTGTTCCATCTCCTCCATACGGGGCGCATATCGGCTGCCCCCCAGCCGACCTTTAGGGGTTGACCCTGACCTAGACAAGGGTTGGCACTCACAGAGGCCGCAAACAGGGCAATCACGCCTCCGATCACGCCTGTGTGGCGCCGTTTTCGCTGCCAGACTGCCTGCGTGCGCCCCACATCGGTGCTATCCGACGGCACGATCCGCCGCCTCGTGGCCGACGAGCGGCTGAGGATTGACCCCTGGGATCCAACAATGGTCCAGCCGGCCAGCGTTGACCTCAAGCTCGGGCCGTCATTCCGCGTCTTTCACAACCACCGGATCCAGGTGATCGACCTCGCCGACCCCCCGCAGGACCTGACCGAGCACGTCCAGGTCGAAAACGGCGACACGTTCGTCATCCACCCCAACGAGTTCGTCCTGGGACGCACCGAGGAGTGGGTGGAGCTGCCCGACGACATCGTCGCCCGCATCGAGGGGAAATCGAGTCTTGGCCGCCTTGGCCTGATCGTCCACGCGACGGCCGGCTTCGTCGATCCCGGCTTCAAGGGAACGCTGACACTGGAGATCACGAACTTCAACAGCGTCCCGATCGTCCTGCGCACCGGCCTGCCGATCGCCCAGCTGAGCCTGATGGCCCTGGACGCGCCCGCCGAGCGGCCCTACGGCCACGAGGACCTGGGCAGCCACTACCACGGCCAGCGCGACGCGACCGAGTCGCGCTACGAGGGCGGGCCCGCACGCGCGGCAGGATCGCGCCCCGGCGGGGAAGATTGATCCGACCCTGCCGGGCCGCCGTTACCATTCTCTGTAATGGATTTCAGCCTCTGGCAAATCGCAATCGTTCTCGTGATCGCGCTGATCGTGTTCGGTCCGAAGCGCCTGCCCGAGCTCGGCAAGTCGCTGGGGACCGGGATGCGTGAGTTCAAGGACTCGATCACCGGCGACAACGACGACGACGAAGACGAGAAGCGCGAAGAGCAGGCGAAGCTCGAGGTTCAGGCCGCCGCCCCCCAGCCGCGCGAGGCCGACGAGCCCGCCGACGCTGAGGTAGTGGCCGAACCCAAGGCGTAGCGCCATGGCCCGGACCCGGGCCGCGATCGGTCACGACGACCGGTTGACACTCGTCGAGCACCTCGACGAGCTCCGCTCACGCATCATCCTCTCGCTGGTCGCCTTCGGCGTGGCGTTCGCGCTGTGCTTCTGGCAGGACGGCCTGATGCTCGACATCTTCAACTGGCCCCTGCCGGACAACAGGATCGACGAGCTCCTGACGCTGTCGCCGACCGAGCCGTTCTTCACCACGGTCGAGGTCTCGGCCTACGGCGCGATGATCCTGTCGCTGCCGGTGATCCTGTACCAGCTCTACGCGTTCGTGATCCCGGCCTTCTCCCCGCAGGAGAAGCAGGTCGTCTTCCCGTACCTGCTCGCGATGCCGCTGCTGTTTTTGGCGGGCATCGCGTTCGCCTACTTCGTGGTGATGCCGGCGGCGATCAGCTTCCTCTTGAGCTTCAACGAAGCCAACTTCAACACCCAGCTCCGCGCCAAGGAGTACTACGGCTTCCTCGGGATCCTGACCGTGGTCCTCGGCCTGCTGTTCCAGATGCCGATCGCTTTGCTCACACTGTGCCGGCTGGGGGTCGTGACGCCCGCGCAGCTGGCGTCGAACCGCCGCTACGCGATCCTGATCATCTCGATCGTCGCCGCGGCCCTGCCCGGGGGCGACCCCGTCTCGATGATCCTGATCATGATCCCGCTGGTCCTGCTGTACGAGGCCAGCGTCGTGCTCGCGAGGCGCTTCGGCGAGCCCAAGGAGATCCACCCCTCCGAGCCCGCCCCTGAAGGCTCGGGCTAACGGCTACCCTCCCCGGCCGTGCTATTCGACCTCAGAAGCGGGAAGCGCCGGCGCGTCGTTCAGGTCGTGTTCGGCTTCCTGGCGTTCATCTTCTTCATCTCGTTCGTGGGGTTCGGGATCGGCTCCGACGTCAGCGGCGGGATCTTCGACGCGATCGGCCTCGGCGGCAACGACAGCGGCGATGACGTCGAGTCGACGTACGAGCAGCAGATCGACGAGGCCGAGAAGCAGCTGGACGAGGATCCCAAGGACGAGAAGGCGCTGACCGACGTGGCGCGCTACCGGTACCTCGCGGGCCAGGAGAACCTGTCCTTCGACGAGGAGACCGGGGTGGCGACCCTCACCGAGGAGGCGCGCTCGGAATGGAACCTCGCGCTCGACTCGTGGGAGCAGCTCCTGAAGCTGGACCCGAAGCAGGTCGACCCGCAGGTGGCCGGCCAGATGGTGTGCGCCTACGTGCCGCCGCTGCCGATCTGCCAGGTCCAGGCGCCCGCCGACAGCCTCGACCTCGCGGGCGCCGCCGCGACGCAGCGCCTCCTTGCCGAACAGGACGAGACCTCCGGCGCCTACGCACAGCTCGCCGCTTTCCTCTTCTTCGACGGCGACGCGAAGGGCGGCCAGGCGGCTGTCCAGGAGGCCCTGGCGAGCGCCGAGCCCAACCAGCGCGAGCGGCTTCAGAAGGAGCTCGACAAGCTCGAGCAGGACGCGGCCGAGTACGTGAAGGCCCAGCAGGCCGCTTCGGGGGCCGGCGGCGGCGAGGAAGCGGATCCACAGATCCAGAACCCCTTCGGCGGGCTCGGTACCGACACCGGCGCCCTGCCGCAGACCGCGCCCTAGGGCCGAGCCAGGCAGCTCGCCCGAGCCGCCGATGCGGTTTCATGCGGCTTTCATGAAGGCTGCTCAGGCTTGCCTGCGATGCGCCTCCTGATCGTCGACGACGACACCAAGCTGTCCGGGCTGATCCGCCGCGGGCTCGAGCGCGAGGGCTTCGCCGTGGACGTCGTGGCGAACGGCGAGGACGCCGTGCCGCGCGCCGAGGCCACCGACTACGACGCGATCGTCCTCGACGTGATGCTGCCGGGCATCGACGGCTTCGAAGTCTGCCGGCGCCTGCGCGAGGCGAGCGTGTGGTCGCCGATCCTGATGCTGACCGCCCGCGACAGCGTGCGCGACCGCGTCGCGGGCCTCGACCGCGGCGCCGACGACTACCTGACCAAGCCCTTCTCCTACGCCGAGCTCCTGGCGCGGCTGCGGGCGCTGTTTCGCCGCGGCAGCGGCGAGCGCCCGACTCGGATCACCGTGGGCGACCTCGCCCTCGACCCCGCCACCCGCCAGGTGTGGCGGGGCGATGCCGAGGTCGAGCTGTCGGCCAAGGAGTTCGCCGTCCTCGAGACCTTCATGCGCCGCCCGGGCGAGGTGCTGTCGCGGTTCCAGCTCCTCGAGCACGCCTGGGATTACGACTATGAGAACCGCTCGAACGTCGTCGACGCGTACATCCGCTTCCTGCGCAAGAAGATCGACCGGCCGTTCGGGGTCGAGTCGATCGAGACGGTGCGCGGCGCCGGCTACCGGCTGCGCACGGACGGTGGCCGATGAGCCAGATGCCGATCCGGCTGCGGGTGACGCTGGTGTTCGCGGCGGTGATGACGGTCGTTTTCATCGCGGTCGGCCTGTTCCTCTACCTGCGCCTGGGCGATCAGCTCGACGAGTCGATCGACAACGGGCTGCGCACCCGCGGCGGGGAGATCTCGGCCCTTGTCCAGGCGTCGAGCTCGGCGCTCGAGGGCTCGCGCGGCGTGCAGCTGATCGAGGCCGAGGAGAGCTTCGCGCAGGTGCTCTCGGGCGACGGCGAGGTGCTCGACTCGACGCCGCAGCTGGAGGGCAGCCCGGTGCTCGATCCCGCCGCGGTCCAGGCGGCGCTCGCCGAGCCGACGTTCTTCGAGCGCGACAGCCTCCCGGGCGTCGAGGGGCGGGCCAGGCTCCTGGCGACGCCGGTGGACGCGGGCGGCGAGACGGTGGTCGCCGTGGTGGGCTCCTCGCTCGACGACCGCCGCGAGGCGCTCTCGAGCCTGGCGACGACGCTGCTGATCGGCGGGCCGGTAGCGCTGCTCCTTGCCTCGCTGGCCGGCTACGGGGCCGCCGCGGGGGCCCTGCGCCCGGTCGAGTCGATGCGCCGGCGCGCCGAGACGATCTCGGCCGGCGGCCCCGACGAGCGCCTGCCGGTGCCCCCGGCCGGCGACGAGCTGACGCGCCTGGGGGAGACGTTGAACGAGATGCTTGCCCGGCTGGACGCGGCGATTGAGCGCGAGCGGCGGTTCACCGACGACGCGGCCCACGAGCTCCGCACCCCGCTGACGCTGCACCGCTCCGAGCTGGAGCTCGCGCTTCGCTACGGGCGCAGCGAGGACGAGCTGCGCCAGGCGATCAACTCGGCGCTGGGCGAGGTCGACCGACTGGTCCAGCTTGCGGAGGACCTCCTGGTCGTCGCACGCTCCGAACAGGGCAAGCTGGCGCTGGCGCCCGAGGAGTTGCGTGCGGGCGAGTTGCTGGAGACAGTCCGCGAGCGGTTCACCGCGCGGGCCGCCGACACCGGGCGGTCCCTGCTGATCGGTGGCGGGGCAGAGCTCCGCCTTGAGGGCGACCGTCTGCGCCTCGAGCAGGCGCTCACGAACGTCGTCGACAACGCCCTTCGCCACGGTGAGGGCGATGTGCGCCTGTGGGCCGAGTCGACCGCCGGCGCCGTTCGCCTCCACGTGGCGGACTCCGGCGCCGGCTTTCCCGGCGACTTCGCAGCGCAGGCGTTCGACCGCTTCGCGCGCGCGGATCCCGCCCGCGGCCGCGGCGGCGTGGGCCTTGGCCTCGCGATCGTCGCCACGATCGCAGCGGCTCATGGCGGCGCCGCCGGCATCGCCCATGAGGGGCAGGACACCGACGTCTGGATCGAGCTCCCCAACGGAGCCGGCGACCCCGCTTCGGGCAGCTAATCTTCCGCGCCCGGGCCGTTAGCTCAGCTGGTAGAGCAGGAGACTCTTAATCTCAAGGTCACAGGTTCGATCCCTGTACGGCCCATCGCCTTCCCCGCTCAGTACGCCTGCGGCAGGCCGCTGACGCGCTCGATCCAGGTCGCCAGGCGGGTGTGCTCGGGCCCGAGGGTCTGGTGCTCGTCGAGGATCACGTGGAAGGGCTCGGTGTCGGCGGGGTCGCGCGCCAGCGCGTACTTCAGGAACGGGTAGGCGATGCAGTCGGCGGCGCCCAGGACTTCGCCGATCAGGAAGTCCTGGCCACCGGCGAGCATCCCCTCGAAGCGGCCGAGGTGCTCCTGGAGGGTCGCCGCGAGGCGGTCGACCTCGGCGGCGTCCGGCTGGTCGCGTTCGAGCTGTTCCTCGAGCCCGTTGGCGACCCCCTTCCACTCGTCGTTGAACCAGGCGATGAACTCGTCGACCTCCTCGCGGGCGGCGGGGTCGAGCGGGAACAGCTCCGGCTCCGGGTAGCGCCCCTCCAGGTAGCGGAGGATCTCGGTCGAGTCGGCGACGACCGTGCCCTCGTCGTCGATCACGGGCACCAGGCCCTGGCCGCTCACCTTCTGTACGGCCGAGCGATCGGAGTACTCGATCACGACCGACTCGATCTGAAGGCGCTTCTGGGCGAGGGCCAGGCCGACCCGCTCGCAGTTGGTCGACCACTCGGCGCGGTAGAGGCGGATCACATCCCTGATTCTGTACAACCGGGCGTCGTGGCGACTTGGGAGGACGTGAAGCGAATCGGCCTCGAGCTCCCCGAGGTGGAGGAGAGCACCTGGTTCAGTACCCCCTCGCTGAAGGTCCGGGGCAAGGGCTTCTGCCGCCTGCGCGAGGACGGAGAGGACATCGTGCTGATGGTCGACATGCTCGAGCGCGAGGCGCTGATGCAGTCCGAGCCCGAGATGTTCCACATCACCCCGCACTACCAGGACTACCCGGCGATGCTGGTCCGCCTGGCCACCGTCGACCCCGAGATGCTGCGCGAACAGATCATCGAGGCGTGGCTTCGCAAGGCCCCGAAGCGGGTGGCGAAGGCATACCTGGAGGGCTCGGAGGGCTAGCGGTCACCGTGGTCGCCTCGCCGCTCGAGAACCAGGTGTTACGGCGAGCCCGGAGAGTCCCGCTCGGCTTCGTCACCACCTACAGCGAGCTCTGCCCGCAGGCGCCGCGGTTCGCCGGCGCGGTGATGGCGCGCTGCGATGACCCATCGGTGCCGTGGCAGCGGATCGTCCGCGCCGACGGATCGCTGGCGAAGGGCGAGCGCCAGCGCCGCCTGCTCGAGCGGGAGGGCACGCCGTTCCGCGGGCGGCGGGTCGACATGGCCGTGGCCTTCGTCCCGGGCGACAGGGCGTAGCCTTCCGCCATGGCGAAGCCCGTAGTCCTCATCGCCCGCGTGTTGCTGCCGGCCGGGCGTGAGCTCCTGGAGGCGGAGGCCGAGCTGCGGGAGGGAGGCCTGGACTCGACTCCGGAGGGCCTCCTGGAGCTGGCCCCCGGCGTCAACGCGATCGTCGCCGACCCGACCGTGAGGGTGGACGGAGACCTCCTCGACGCCGCAGGCGACGGCCTCCGCGTCGTCGCCAACTTCGCCGTCGGCACCGACAACGTGGACTTCGACGCCTGCGGCGCCCGCGGCATCCCTGTCACCAACACCCCTGACGTGCTCACTAACGCCACCGCCGAGCTGGCGCTGGCGCTGACCCTGGCCGCGGCCCGCGGCACCACCGCCGCCGAGGGCGACCTGCGCGAGGGGCGCTGGACCGGCTGGGACCCGGGTGCCTACCTGGGTCTCGAGCTGAGCGACGCCACCTTCGCGGTGGTCGGCGCGGGCCGGATCGGGCGCCGCTACGCCGAGCTGGTCCGCCCCCTGGCGGGCCATCTCCTCTATGTGGCGCGCTCCTCCAAGCCTGAGCTGGAGGAGGGGCTGGGCGCCGAGCGGGCGGAGCTGACCGAGGCGCTGGCGCGCGCCGACGTCGTCTCGCTCCACGTCCCGGCCTCCGAGGAGACCCACCGGCTGATCGGGGCGCCCGAGCTGGCGGCGATGCTGCCGCACGCGATCATCGTCAACACCGCGCGCGGACCGATCCTGGACGCGGACGCCCTCGCGACCGCGCTCGAGGGCGGTCACCTCGGCGGCGCCGGGCTCGACGTCTACGAGGGCGAGCCGGCCGTGCCCGAGGCGCTCTTGAGGGCGCCCCGGGTCACGTTGCTTCCGCACATCGGATCGGCCACGCACCGGGCGCGCGACGCGATGGCGCGCACCGCCGCCGAGAACGTGCTCGCGGTCCTGCGCGGCGCCGAGCCACCGAACCGCGTTTCCTGAACCGCTACGCCGACTTCGACTCGACCGAGTCCTCGGCGTCCTCGACCGCCTCGGGCTCCATCCCGGGCTCGGAGCGTGCTGCGCGCGCCTCGTAGGCGGCACGGGCGCCGGTGTCGGGGTTGGCGAGGACCTCGTCGCCCTTCATAACCCGGGCCATCGCCTCGCGGGCGCGACGCGGGAGCACCGCGGCGATCTGGTAGACAGCGCCCGACCCGCGCGGCACGAACACGTCGAACTTCGGGTACTCGAGCGCCCGCACGATCTCGGTGGCGACGTCCTCGGGCTGGCTGACCTTCACACCGCGCGACTCGACGAGGCCCGAGCCCAGCTCGGTGTTGACCACGGCCGGCATCACGCACGAGACCTCGATGTCGGTCTCGCGGATCTCGGCGCGGACCGCCTCGCTGAGCCCCACGACCGCGTGCTTGGTGGCGCAGTAGGTGGCGCCGCCGGGGAGGCCGGCCTTGCCCGCCTGGGAGGCGATGTTGACGATGTGGCCGGTGTTGCGCCGCAGCATGCCGGGCAGCGCGAGCTTCATCCCGTAGATCACGCCGTGGAGGTTGATGTCGATCATCCGGACGGCGGTGGCGTCGTCCTCGTCGACGAAGTTGCCGAGCGGCATGATCCCCGCGTTGTTGATGATCACGTCGAGCGGGCCGACCCGCTCCTCGACCTGAGCCAGGAAGTCGGCGAACGACTCGCGGTTGGTCACGTCGAGCTCGAGCCCGACCGCCTCGCCCGCCAGGCCGGCGGCCGTCTGCGCCGCGAGGTCCGCGTCGAGGTCGCCGATCGCGACCCGTGCTCCCTTGCGTGCGAGCGCCTCTGCGGTCGCCTTGCCGATCCCCCGGGCCCCGCCCGTGATCGCGACTACCCTGCCCTGAATTGAACGCGGCTCCTTGGCCATCCCTTACTCCCGTCAGTAGTTGAAGCCGGGATTCTGCCGGACCGGCGCAGCAAAAGGGCCGTACCGCCGAAACGGCTAGCGGGAGGAGCGGGTTTCGCCGGAGATCTGGTAGCTCAGAAACCAGCGAAGGTGCTTGGCGGCACTGACGCCTGCGTTCCAAGGGGCGAGAATCCGCTTCATGGAAAGGAAAGCCTATCCGTCGTGACGGTCAAATGGGCTGGTTTTCGTACCATTTTCTTGGCGTGAATACTCAAGAAAGGCCCATTCGGGTGCCTCGCGACGGACCCCGGGGATGCGACGGATGGGGGCCGTAGGCTGATGTCCATGCGGTTGACGGTGTTCGAGGAGGGCTCCGACTCCGGGCTCGCCGCCGCTCTCGCGGCTGAGGGGCTCGCGGTCGAGCGGGTCGCCCCCCCGCCCGCGGAGGGCCCCGTGGGCGAGCTGGCGGCCGGGCTGCGCGCGGCCGAGGCCGCCCTGTCCGAGGGTGCCGCCGACGCCGCTCTGATCGTGGGCGAGGGCGACGGCGCCCTCGCCGCGGCGCTGACAGCCGTGAAGCTGGGCGTGCCAACCGCCTGGGTCGCGAGCGGCCAAGCCGACGAGCCGGTGCTGTCGCGCCTGGCCGACGAGACCCTGGGCGCAACCCTGGATACGAGCGCCCTCGCCGCCGCGATAACGGGCCTCGCCGCTCCTACAATCACGGCGCCATGAAGGTCGGAATCATCGGGCTGGGGTACGTGGGCCTGCCGCTGGCGGTTGCGTTCGCCGACGAGGGCCACGACGTGATCGGCGTCGACACCGACTCGCGCCGCGTCGAGCGGCTGCGCCGCTCGGAGTCCGACATCGAGGACGTTCCCTCGGAGGCGGTCAGGGGGATCGCCGAACGGTTCACCGCCACCACCACCTACGAGCACCTCGGCGCCTGCGACGCGCTCGTGATCTGCGTGCCAACGCCACTGGCCAACCAGCGCGAGCCCGACCTGTCCTACATCGTCGACGCCGCAACCTCGCTGTCACCGATCCTGCGCGAGGGCCAGCTGGTGGTGTTGGAGTCCACCACCTACCCCGGCACCACCCGCGACCGGCTGCGGCCGATCCTCGAGGAGTCGGGCCTTGCGGCCGGCCGCGAGTTCCACCTGGCCTTCTCGCCCGAGCGCGTCGATCCGGGCCGCACCGACCACACGATCCGAACCACGCCGAAGATCGTGGGCGGCCTGACCGAGGCGTGCCGCGACCGCGCGGTCGAGCTCTACGAGGTGATCTGCGACGAGGTGATCGCCGTCTCGACCCCCGAGGCGGCCGAGCTGGCGAAGCTGCTCGAGAACATCTTCCGGTCGGTCAACATCGCGCTGGTCAACGAGCTGGCGATCCTCTGCGACCGCATGGAGATCGACATCTGGGAGGTGATCGACGCCGCCGCGACCAAGCCCTTCGGCTTCATGCGCTTCGACCCGGGCCCGGGCATGGGCGGCCACTGCCTGCCCGTGGACCCCTTCTACCTCGCCTTCAAGGCCCGCGAGTACGACTTCCCCACCGAGTTCGTCGAGCTTGCCGGGAAGATCAACCAGAACCAGCCGCACTTCTGCGTCGACCGGGTCCAGCGGGCGCTGAACGACGTGGAGCGGCCGGTCAAGGGCTCGCGTGTGCTGCTGCTTGGCGTGGCCTACAAGGGCGGCGTCGGCGACATCCGCGAGGCGCCGGCGCTGAAGATCGGGCGCCTCCTGGCCGAGCTGGGCGCCGAGATCTCCTACCACGACCCGCACGTGCCCGAGCTGAGCGAGCTGGGGCTCTCCTCGCAGCCTTTGGCCGACGCGCTCGCCGGCTGCGACGTCGCCTGCATCGTCACCGCGCATCCGGAGTTCGACCTCGAGCAGATCGTCGCCGGCGCGCCGCTGGTCGTCGACTTCCGCGGGGTCACCCGCGGGATCGAGGCCGAGCACCTCGTGCGCCTCTAGCGCCTCCGCCCGGCGCGTTAGATTCATCGCCATGAAGAGGTTCCGCCGCGCCACCGGCAGCCGGGCCGACCGGCTGACCCTGGGCCTCGCGGCGGTGGCGGCGGCCACCGCGGGCACGGTGCTGCTGGGCGAGCTGGCCAAGCTCACCCGCCGCCGCGCGCTGGAGAAGCCCGAGGGCGAGACCGTGCTGGACTCGGCCGAGCACGCCCTGGTGTCGGCGACGGAGGCGACCTCCGACACCTTCGTCGTGGCGCTCGAGGGCTACGAGGCCACCCCCAGGGGCGAGACGGTGCTGTTCAACATCCTCACCGGGTTCGCGGGAGGGTTCGCGCTGATGCGGATCTCGACCGCCGGGATCCGCTCGGGCTGGTGGCCGACCGGGGACGTGAAGGTGGGCGGCCGCCATATCCATCACTTCGTGCCCGGCATCCTGATCGCGTTCGCCGCGGGGGGCGCCGGCCTCATCACCCAGAACCACAAGCTCGAGCAGACCCTGGCGGTCCCGTTCGGCGCCGGGATCGGGTTGACGTTCGACGAGGCGGCGCTTCTGCTGGACCTCCGCGACGTCTACTGGACCCGCGAGGGCATCCTGAGCGTGCAGCTCTCGTTCGGGCTGGCCGCGATCCTGGGCGGCACGATCATCTTCCTGCGGATGCTGCGCCGCGGCGAGGAGCGTGTCGAGGAGCGCGGCGACCTGCCGCCACCCCCCGAGGGCATGGGCCCGCTCGCCTCGGTGGGTTAGTCGCCGGGTTCGACCGCGTAGCGCCCGTAGACCTCGCCCCGCTCCTCGAGGAGCCAGCGCACGGCCAGCGGGCGCACCCGCTCGGCCAGCCCGGCCACCAGCCCCGGGCCCTCGCCCCCGGCGAGCTTGGGGGCGTGGGTCACGAACAGCTCGTCCACCAGCCCGGCCTCGATCAGCTGGGCGTGCAGGTGGGGACCGCCCTCGCAGAGCAGCGCCCTCACCCCCCGCTCGGCGCGCAGGCGCCGCATCGCGGCCACCAGGTCCACGTGGCCCTCGTGGCGCTCGACCTCGACCTGGGTGGCGGTCTCGGGCGGCTCGGCGTCGTCGTGGGTTATCAGCAGCACCGAGCCCTCGCCCTCGGTGAAGAGCGGCGCATCCCACGGCAGGTCGAGGCTGCCGATGATGATCATCAGCGGGTCGGCGGCCAGGCCCGCGGCCTCGCGGCGCTGGCGCTTGGCGGGATCGGCCACCGGCCGGCCGTAGCCCTCGGCGCGCATCGTGCCCGCGCCGATCATCACGGCGTCGACGGTCAGTCGCAGGCCGACGAGCACGGCGGTATCGGTGTCGCTGCCGATCGCGCCCGAGCGCCCGGAGATCGTCGCGCGCCCGTCCAGCGTCAGGGCGAAGTTCGTGACCGCGTAGGGCCGGTCGGCGTGCGCGTGCTCGGTGAAGTCCAGGGTCGCGAGCTGGTCCTTCAGGGTCGTCTCGCCGGGGTCGGGCAGCAGGCGGCGCATCAGCCGCGACCGATCTCGCCCAGCGCTCCGTGAGCGACCGGCTCATGACCTCGCTGGCGCAGTTCGTCAACGACCGCGTCCGCGACGCCCACGCGCTGATCAGCTGCGACCGCGATCCGCATGCCCCCAGGCTAACCCCCGGGAAGTGTCCTGCCCTGTCGGGTGGACTGGAGGACGCTTGCGCTAGAACCAGCCGAAGCTGCGCCCGGCGATCGACTCGAGCTGGGCGACGTCGGGCTTGAAGATCTCCACCAGGCGCTTTCGCACCTCGGTGGGGATCTCGGGCTTGGGCGCCTCGCCCGACTCGGGGTCGTGGACGATCCGCTCCACCCGCCAGCGCATGCGCTCGGGCAGGCGGTCGAAGTTGCGGTCGAGCGCGCGCAGGCCCGGAAGGCGCACCGCCCGGTCCATCAGCCGGAAGCGGCCGCTCGCCTTGGCGCCGCCCGTCTCCCACTCGCGACCGAACTCCTCTGAGGTGAAGTCCGGGTCCACGCCGAGGAACTCGAACAGCTCGCGCATGGTCTCGGCCCGGATGGTCTTGAGCTCCTCGCGCGAGACGATCCGAACCCGCTCGGCGCCGTACTGCTCGAGGTATGGCTCGAGCTGGAACGCGTAGCGGCTGCGGTCGACGTAGGCGGTGTCCCAGCGCCCGAACGCCTCCTCGAGCGTGCGCTCCTCGTAGCCGCCCGCGACGTTGTGCAGGTAGTGCGAGAGCATCCGGTCGATCGGGTCGCGGACCATGTAGACGACGTGGGCGTGCGGGATCAGCTCGCGCATCCGCTCGGCCACGCCCTCCAGGCGGGGGCGGTCCGTGTAGTGCGGCGAGGTCTCGCCGCGGACCGCCGCGCCGCGGTCGAACTGCGCGCCGTACCAGGCCTGTCCCAGCTCCCAGTTCAGCTCCTCGACGAAGAAGTTCAGCTCCTTCGGGCGCGACATCGTGATCGCGGGGTGGAGGTTGAGGTAGTGGTGCAGGCTCGTCGTGCCGCACTTGAGGCCCCCGATCACGATCAGGTTCGGCAGCACGCCGGGGTCCTCGTCCGCCGCGCCGCGGCGGCGCTCGCCGGCGAACCGCTCATGGGCGCGGGCGACCATGGCCTCGTCGGCGGGGTCGCGGTGCACCGTGGGCGCGCCGGGCGCCATGACCGGGCTACTTGGCGCCGAGGCGCGCCGCGGCGTCGCGCAGCGTCTTGACCTCGGCGTCGGGCTTCTTGCGCCCCTCGAGCTTCTCGCCGTGGCGGTTCACCCAGATCACGGGGACCTTCATCTTCATGAGCGGCTCGACGTCGGCGGCGTAGCCGGAGCAGATGTGCAGCCAGCCCTTCTTGCCGCCGACCCGCCGCGCGCACTCCTTGAAGTGGGCGGGATCCGGCTTGTACGAACGGACCTGCTGGGCGGTCACGACCAGGTCGAGCTCGGTGCGCAGGTGCCGCCGCGAGACGCCCAGGAGCTTGTCGTCGATGTTGGAGATGATCCCCAGCTCGTAGCGCTTCTTCAGCCGGTCCATGGCCGCGTTCGCCTCGCGAAACGGCTGCCAGCGCCCGACGCTGTCGGGCAGGAACTGGGCGCGCGAGGGCTCGAGCTCCCAGCCCAGCTCGCCCGCGACCTTCACGGCGGTGCGGCGCAGGACCTCGGCGTAGAGCTCATACGAGCCGCTCATGATCTCGGCCTGGACCTCCAGGAACCGCTTGATGAACTCGTCCTCGTTGTAGGTGAACCCGTCGCGCGAGGCCTGGGCGCCGAAGGCGTCCATGATCCCCTTCTCCCAGTCGATCAGGGTCCCGTAGCAGTCCGTCGTGACGAACGTGATGTCTTTGAGCTTCGGTAGGGGCATGCGAGCGGCGGCGCATTATGAAGGTTCGGATACGCTGCCGCCGCGCGCCACCGCACCCGGCCGCCCCTGACAGCCATGGACCTACTCGAATACCAGGGCAAGCAGCTCTTCGCGAAGCACGGCCTTCCCGTGCCCGAGGGGAAACACGCGACGACGGTGGACGACGCGGTCGCCGCGGCCAACGAGATCGGCTATCCGTGCGTGGTCAAGGCGCAGGTGGCGATCGGCGGGCGCGGCAAGGCGGGCGGGATCAAGGTCGCCAAGGACGAATCGGAGGCCCGAAACCACGCCGGCGCGATCCTGGGGATGGACATTCGCGGCTTCACCGTCCACGACCTCTGGATCGAGCAGGCCTCGGAGATCGACGCCGAGTACTACGCCTCGATCATCCTCGACCGCTCGGCCAAGAAGCTCCTGGCGATCGTCTCGCGAATGGGCGGGATGGACGTCGAAGAAGTCGCGGAATCCGACCCCGACGCGCTCGTCAAGCGCCACATCGAGCCCGGCGACGGCATGACCCAAGACCTCGCCCGCGAGATCGCGCTGGACGCCGAGATCGACGACGACGTCACCGAGCAGGTGGCGGACATGCTCGTGAAGCTCGCCGACGTGGCGATCGCAGAGGACGCGACGTTGCTCGAGATCAACCCGCTGATCGTCACCACCGACCGCCGCGTGGTCGCCCTTGACTCGAAGGCCACCATCGACGGAAACTCGCTGTTCCGCCACCCCGAGGTGGCTGAGCTCTCCGACAAGTCCGCCGAGGACCCGCAGGAGGCGATGGCCAAGGAGAAGGGGCTCACCTACGTGAAGCTCGGCGGCAACATCGGGATCCTGGGCAACGGCGCCGGCCTGTGCATGTCCACGCTCGACGTGGTCGCCCAGGCGGGGGGCGAGCCGGCGAACTTCCTCGACGCCGGCGGCGGCTCGAAGGCCGAGGCGATCGTCGACGCGCTCGAGGTGATCACCTCCGACGAGAAGGTCACGGCCGTCCTCTTCAACATCTTCGGCGGCATCACCCGCTGCGACGAGGTGGCCAAGGGGATCGTCGGGGCCTCACGGCAGATGAACCTCCGGATCCCGCTGGTGGTGCGCCTCGACGGCACCAACCAGGCGGAGGGCCTCGAGATCCTCGCCGAGTCGGGCCTCGAGAACCTGCACCAGGAGAAGACGATGCTGGGTGCCGCGCAGAAGGTGGTGGAGCTGGCATGAGCATCGTCGTCGACAGCGACACCAAGCTCGTCGTCTCGGGACTGACCGGACGCGAGGGCACCTTCCACGGCCTGCGAAACCGCGACTACGGCACCGACCTCGTCGCCGGGGTCACGCCGGGCAAGGGCGGCCAGGACGTCGACAGGGGTTCCGATCTTCGACAAGATCGAGGAGGCGGTCTCCGAGCGCGGCGCCAACACCTCGATGATCTTCGTGCCGGCCCGGTTCGCCGCCGCCGCGATCGAGGAGGCAATCGACGCCGGCGTCGAGACCGTCATCGCGATCACCGAGGGGATCCCGGTGCTCGACATGATGCGCGTCTACTGGAAGGCGAAGGACGCGGGCGTCAGGCTGATCGGCCCGAACTGCCCTGGGGTCCTGTCGCCCGGCAAGGCGAACGTGGGGATCATCCCGGCCCAGTTCTTCGACCAGGGCTCGATCGGCGTGGTCTCGAAGTCGGGCACCCTGACCTACCAGATCGGCAACGAGCTGAAGCAGGCCGGCCTGGGCAACTCTTCGATCGTGGGCATCGGCGGGGACCCGATCGTGGGGTCGGACTTCATCGACGTCCTGACGCTGTTCGAGGCCGACCCCGAGACCGAGCTGATCGTGATGGTGGGCGAGATCGGCGGCGACGCCGAGGAGCGCGCGGCCGAGTTCATCGCCGAGTCGGTCTCGAAGCCGGTAGTCGCCTACATCGCCGGCTTCACCGCCCCGCCCGGCAAGCAGATGGGCCATGCGGGGGCGATCATCTCCGGCTCCTCGGGCACGGCGCAGGCCAAGAAGGACGCGCTCGAAGCGAAGGACGTACGGGTGGGCACCAGCCCTACCGAGACGGCGCAGCTCGCCGTCGAGCGTCTCTCCGCCGCCTAGCTCGCTCGGTTCGTACACTCGGGCGCATGGCCTCGGACGTGATCAGCTTCGCCCGTGGTGCGCCCAGCGCCGACATCCTCCCCGCCGAGGCGGTGCGGACGGCAGCGCGCACGGCCCTCGAGGAGGACTGGGAGCGCGCGCTCTCCTACGGCACCGGCCGTGGGCACCCGGGGCTGTGCGAGTGGATCGCAACCGAGCTCCATGGGATCGAGGCCGACCGGGTGATGGTCACCAACGGCTCGATGGAGGCCGCCGCGCTGCTGTTCCGCTACATGCTGGAGCCCGGCGACCGGGTGATCGTCGAGCAGCCCTCCTATGACCGCACGCTGCTGCTGCTGAACCGCGCCGGCGTCGAGCTTGTGCCGGTCGCGTTGGAGGACGACGGGGTGGACGTGGACGCCTTCGAGGCGGCGCTTGAGGCCGGGCCCGTGAAGCTCGCCCACGTCATCCCCAACTTCCACAACCCCGCCGGCTGCACGCTGTCGGCGCCCAAGCGCGAGCGGCTGGTCGCCCTCGCGGCCGAGCACTCCTTCTGGCTGTTCGAGGACGACCCGTACCGCCTGATCGCCTTCGAGCCGCACGACCTGCCGACGATGTTCTCCCTGGATCAGGCCGACCGCGTGATCCACGCGTCGTCGTTCTCGAAGACCGTCAGCCCCGGCGTTCGCGTCGGCTATCTGGCCGGCCCGAAGGACGAGATCGCGACGCTGGCCAAGCGCGGCTCCGAGCACTACATCTCGCCCAACATGCTGGCCGAGTCGGTCGTGCTCGAGATGTGCCGCTCGGGCATCCTCGGCGACAACGTCAAGGTCGTGAACGCCGCGCTCCAGGAGCGCCGTGACGCCCTGGTCGATGCGCTTCGCGAACAGGTCCCGGAAGCCCGCTTCGTCGTACCGGGTGGCGGCTACTTCCTCTGGGTCGACCTCTCCGACGACGCCGACACGCCGGCCGTGCTCGAGGCCGCGAAGGAGGAGGGCGTGGCCTTCGTCGCCGGCCCCGACTTCATGCTCGACGGTGGCCGCTCCAGCCTGCGCTTCTCGTTTGCGAGCGTTCCGCCCGACCGGATCGCCGAGGGCGTCGCGCGCGTGGCGCGGGCGCTCGAGCGCACCCGGGCATCCGCCGCGGCGTAGCCCGAAATCCCCCGCTTTCACGCGCTCGTCACACCAGCGCCTGGCAGCCGTCCTACGGTGCTGGCGAATCGAGATCAGAGCGAAGCACAGGAGGTGGTCATGAGCCCGATGACGATCATCGAGGGAAGCCGGAAGCTGGACCCGGTCAGCGAGCGCAACCTTGCCGAGCGCCGGTTCTCGGCGCTAGCGGCAGCGGTTCGCGAGCACGAGGCTTCGGTCCGCCGCCGTCAGCTGGGCAAGCTGCGCCCGCAGGACGCGAGTCTCTACCGGCGCCTGCGCCAGATCTGCGGCGACCTCTGAGCGCTCGTCAGCGGCCGTAGCGGTCGGCCGAGACGAGGAGCTGCTCGGGCAGCGGCGCGCGGGGGGGCGGGGCCGGGTCGGCGCGGACCGAGACGGTCTCGGCGACGTCGCGCGAGATCACATGGCGCCCGCCGTCGGAGGAGAGGACGATCTCGTCGTCGCCCTGTGACTCGAGCTTGCCGTCGAGCCCGGGGTGGATGCCCGTGTCCTTGAGGTAGTGAAGGATGGCCTCGGCCTCGTTCTCGAAGCGCAGCACGTGGACGTCGGCGCCCGGCTCGACGTCGGCCAAGAGCACGCCGTGCTCACGGGCGCCCTCGACGATGGGGTGGCCGTGCGGGCAGGTCTTGGCGTCGCCGATCGCGGCCAGCATCCGCTCCTCGAGCACCGGCGACATCGCGTGCTCGAGCCGCTCGGCCTCCTCGTGGACCTCGTCCCAGGGGATGCCCAGGACATCGGTGAGGAATCGCTCGATCAGCCGGTGGCGACGGACGATCTGCCGCGCCTGCTCACGCCCCTCGGCGGTGAACTCGACCGACTTGTCGGAGCGGCGCCCGATGTAGCCGTCGGTCTCCAGCCGGCCGATCATCTCGTGCACGGTCGGCGGCGAGAGCTGCATCGCGCGGGCGATGTTGGCGCCGGTGATCGGCAGCCCCGCCTCCTCCAGCCAGAACATGATCTGGAGGTACTCCTCCTCGGCGATCGTGGCGTGGTCGGCGGTCATGCACCGAGTCTAGATGACCCCTTCCTCCGAGCCGAAGGGCGCGTGAGAGGATGCCGGGATGCAGATCCAGGCGGGCACGAGGGCGGTCGTCACGGGCGCCTCGCGCGGGATCGGCCGCGCCCTGTGCGAGGAGCTGGCCGGCCGCGGAGCGCGGCTGGGGCTGCTGGCGCGCGACCGCGAGCAGCTCGACGAGCTGGCCGGAGAGCTGCCGTGCCGCGGGGACGACCACGTCGTGCTGGCCGCCGACATCGGCCGTCGCCGCGAGGTCGAGAGGGCCGTCGCAAGGTTCGTCAAACGGGCTGGCGGCCTGGACCTGATGGTCGCCAACGCCGGGATCGCTCACTACGGGCCGTTCGCCGACGTCGAGATCGAGAAGGCCGAGGAGATGGTGCGGATCAACGTGCTCGGCACCCTGTACACGGTCGAGGCCGCCGTCCAGCCGATGCTCGACGCCGCGCGCGGCCACATCGTGGTCGTCTCCTCCGCCGCGGGCATCCGGGCGTTCCCCTGGGGCGCCGTGTACGGCGGGACGAAGGCGTTCGACCGCGGCTTCGCCGAGGCCCTGCGTCACGAGCTGTCGGGCACGGGCGTCAGCGTCACCACCGTCTTCCCGGGCGAGGTGGAGTCGGCGCTCCACGACCACCAGCGCGACCGCCTGCCCGATTGGCGCCGCGACGAGAACACGATCCCGGCCGCGGAGGTCGCCGCCGACGTCGTCGAGGCGATCGAGGCCGACCGGCGCGACGTGCACTCGCCGAAGGCGGTGAAGGCGCTGGGCCTGAACGGCATCGCGCCCCGCCTCACCGACGCGCTGATCGCGCGCGCCCGCGGGGCCAGCGCGGCGCCGCGCCGCGACTAGCGGCGCTCGGCCAGGGTCGAGACGACCGCCTCGTAGAAGCCGTCGCCCATCCGGCCCTCGGTGACCGTGACGTTCTCGAAGCGGGCCAGGGCCTCGCGCATCGCGGGGTCGCGCTCGGGCCCGTTGGCGACGCAGAAGAAGCGCCCGACGGACCGCGCCGCGTCCAGGTCCTCGACGGAGTCGCCCACCGCGATGCAGCTCTCGCGGTCGTATCCCCGTGTCTGGGCGTGGAAGGCGACGGCCTTGGCCTTCGAGGCGCCGCCGGGAACCAGGTGGTAGGCGTGAGCCTGCCCCTCGATCGCCTCCATCGCGCGGCCGATCGCGCCGTTGTCGAGGAAGCGCACGTCCTCGAAGCCGTTCTCGGCGAGCAGCGCGTTCGCCTCGTCGACGTCCACCTTCCCGCGGAGGAGGTGCGAGAGGTGGCGGTCGGTGTGCCAGGGGCGGTGCCACTCGAGCGCCTCGCCGAAGCGCTCGAACAGGAGGTCGGGGATCCCGGCGTCCAGCATGCGCTGCGCCGGCGTCGGGTCGTCGTCGGCCTTGGGCTCCCAATCGCCGACCAGGACCGTGGGCTCGAAGTCGATGTTGACCCCGCAGCCCGCCTCGTAGATGTAGGAGCTCTGGCCCATCACCCGCGCGTCGGCCATCACCTGCGCCTCGCGGCGGCCGGACATGATCACCACCTCGACATTCGCCCGGTGGCAGGCCTCGAGCGCCCGTGCCTGGAGCAGCGAGAAGTTCCCGTCGGCGTCGCGCAGCAACGACCCGTGCTTGCCGTAGAGGGTGCCGTCGAGGTCGGTGTAGACGCAGCGCAGGCTCATCGGCGGGGAACGGTAGTGGGTGGCTCGAGCCCCAGCCAGCCGGCCAGCAGGGCGAGCTCTTCATGCAGCGCCTCGGCCGTCTGCGGCGGCGCGCCCTCCTCCAGGTGTACGGCGTGGGCGAGGAGGACGCCCGCCGCGCGATCGGCCTTCAGGTCCACGCGCGCCACGAGCCGGTCGCCCAGTAGGAACGGCAGCACGTAGTAGCCGTGGACGCGCTTGGCCCTGGGCACGTAGATCTCGAGGCGGAAGCGAACGCCGAAGATGCGCTCCACGCGGCTTCGCTCCCACAAGAGCGAGTCGAAGGGGCCCAGCAGGGCCCGGGCGTCCACGCCCCGCGGGATCCGCGCGCCCTTCCACAGCAGGCCTCGCTCGCGCCCCCAGCCCTCGACCTCCACCGCGATCAGCTCGCCCGCCTCGATCAACTCGCCGACGCGCGCCCTGATGTCGGCCAGGTCGAACCGGAAGTAGTCGCGTAGGTCGCGCTCGGCAGCGACTCCCAGCGCCCGCGCGGCCACCAGGACGAGCCGGCGCTGGGCCTCCTCGATCGAGGGGGTGGCCGCCGCGAGGACCTTCGGCGGCAGCACCCGCTCGGGCAAGTCGTAGAGGCGCTCGAAGTTCCGGCGGCGCGCCGACGTCACCTGCCCGCTCCAGAACAACCACTCGATCGCCCGCTTCGAGTCCGACCAATCCCACCAGGGCCCGGCGCGGCGCGGGCGCTCCTCGGCCAGCTCCGACGCGGCGATGGGCCCCTCGTCGCGCACCTGGGCCAACACGTCCTCGATCAGCTCCGGCCGCTCCTTCTGGATCCGCTGCATCCCGCCCCAGGCGTCGGTCGAGGCGCGCTCCATCCGCCAGCGAAGCAGTGGGTGAATGCCCACCGGCAGCAGCGAGGCCTCGTGACCCCAGTACTCGAAGAGGCGGCGTGGGGCGCGGTAGGCGGCGTCGTCCAGCGCCGCCTTGGGATACCGGCCCAGCCGGCTGAAGGCCGGCAGGTAGTGCGCCCGCTCGAGCACGTTGACCGAGTCGATCTGCACCAGGCCGACGTGCCCGAACATCCGGCGGATGCCCCAGCCGGGCGAGGAGCCCGGGTCGCGTGGCTCGGCGAACCCCTGCGAGGCCAGCGCCAGGCGCCTCGCCTCGTCCGCGCTGAGCCTGACCCGCCTCGCCACGGCCCGCAACCTACGCGGTCTCGGGGTCCGCGAGCGTGGGGCTAAGGTCTGGAGCGATGGCCGGCTGGCGCCTTCGCGACCGCACCCTTTCCTTCCCGCCCCCGCAGGCGGCCGGGATCGTGAACGTCACCGACGACTCGTTCTTCGAAGGGGCCCGCAGTGGCACGCCCGAGCGAGCGATCGCCGACGGGCTGGCGTTGGTCGAGGCCGGGTTCGACATGCTCGACGTCGGCGCCGTCGCCGCCCGCAGCGGCCCGCCCGTCGCCGCCGAGAATGAGGCGGCTCGCCTGGTCCCGGCGGTCGAGGCCCTCGCCGAGCGCTCGGGCGTGCCGGTACTCGCCGACACCTTCTCGCCCGAGGTGGCCCGCCAGGCCCTCGGCGCCGGCGCGGCGGCGATCAACGACATCTCGGGCGGAAGCCCCGGCCTGTGGGACGCGGTCGCCGATGCGGGCGCGGGCTACGTCCTGATGCACATCGAGGGGCCCCCGCGGGTCGACCGCGCGGCGCCCGCGTACGGCGATGTCGTCGATCACCTGAAGGCCTGGTTCAGCGAGCGCATCGAGGGCGCCGTCGCGGCCGGCGTAGACGAGCATGCGATCGCGCTCGATCCCGGCCTGGACTTCGATCTCACCACCGGCCAAGGGCTCGAGCTCCTGCGCCGGCTGGGCGAGCTTCGCGAGCTTGGCCGCCCTTTGTTCGTGGCGCTGTCGCGCAAGGACTTCCTTGGCGCCGTCGTGGCCGGCTCGTGGGAGGACCGCCTCCCGCCCGGCGAGCGCGGAAGCGCCACCCTGGCGGCGACGACACTCGCCGTCGCCGAGGGCGCCGAGATGCTTCGCCTGCACGACGCCGAGGCGCTCGACGCGATGCGGGTGGCCGCGGCGGTCGCGGCGTGATCGAGCAGGCCTGGCTTCACCTCCTCGAGGAGGGCGGGGCCGACGAGCGGCTGGTCGAGACCGCGGCCGAGGAGGCCCGGGCGGCGTCCACCGTGGCGCTCCCCACGTCGCTTTCCCCGGCGATGCGGGCTGCGCTCGGCAGGGCTGGGATCGGCGAGCTCTACGAGCACCAGCTCCAGGCGCTCGAGGCCGCCGGGCGCGGCGACGTGATCGTCACCAGCGGCACCGCCTCGGGCAAGTCGCTGTCGTTCAACCTCCCCGTCCTCGACGCCCTCGAGCGGGACTCCCGCGCCCGCGCGCTCTACCTCTATCCCACCAAGGCCCTGGCCCAGGACCAGGCGCGAAAGCTCGCCGAGCTGGGGCTCGAGGGGCTGCGCCACGCGATCTATGACGGCGACACCCCACGCGACGACCGGCCGGCGATCCGCCGCCGCTCCAACCTGGTCCTCACCAACCCGGACATGCTCAACATGAGCCTGCTTCCTCATCACAAGCACTGGAACGAGTTCCTGGCCGGCCTGCGATGGGTGGTGGTCGACGAGGCCCACACCTACCGCGGCGTGTTCGGATCGCACGTCGCGAACGTCCTGCGGCGGCTTCGCCGCGTCGCCGGCCTCTACGGCTCCGAGCCGCGGTTCGTCTGCGCCTCGGCGACGATCGCCAACCCGGCCGAGCTGGCGCAGGGCCTGGTGGGGCGCCCCTTCGAGCTGATCGACGGGGACGGGGCTCCCCGCGCGGGGCGGCGGATCGCGATGTGGAACCCGCCCGTGATCGACGAGAAGACGATGAGCCGCCGCTCGGTCCTGTCGGAGTCCTCGGAGCTGCTGGCGGACATGGTGATCGCGGGAATGAGGACCATCTGCTTCCTCAAGAGCCGGCGCGGGATCGAGCTGATCCAGCGATTCACACGGATGCGCCTGGAGGACATGGGCCACGGCGATCTGGCCGAGCGGATCGCCCCCTACCGCGCCGGCTATACGCCGCAGCAGCGCCGCGAGATCGAGGCCCGGCTCGCGGCCGGGGACCTGCTGGCGGTCGTGGCGACGGACGCCCTCGAGCTGGGGATCGACATCGGCGAGCTGGACGCCGCGATCTGCGTGACCTTCCCGGGCACGGTCGCCAGCCTGAAGCAGATGTGGGGGCGGGCCGGGCGCCGGCGCGAGGGGATCGCGCTGTACGTCGCGGGCGACGACGCGCTGGACCAGTTCTTCTGCCGCCATCCGGCCGAGTTCCTGGGGCGCGCGGTCGAGGCGGCGATCCTCGACCACACCAACGAGCGGATCCAGCTCGCCCACACGCTGGCCGCCGCCTATGAGGTGCCGCTTGGAGGCACGGCGTCGCAACCGGGCGGCGCCGACGACGAGGTCCTCGGCGACCGCTGGCGCGAGCGCGCCGACGCGCTGGTCGCGCGCGGGCAGCTCCGCCGCTCGCGCGACGGCCGCTACCTGCCGCGTGGTCCCGGCTTCCCCGCGGGCGAGATCTCGTTGCGTTCGGCCTCGTCGGACTCGGTCGCCGTGGTCGACCGCTCCTCCGGCGAGATGATCGGCTCGGTCGAGGCCGAGCGCGCCTTCACCACCATCCACCCGGGCGCCGTCTACCTGCACCTCGGTCGCTCCTACGAGGTTCGCGAGCTCGACATCGAGGGGCGGCGCGCGATCGTCGAGCCCTTTGACGGCGACTGGTACACGCAGCCGAAGAAGGAGACGATGGTCTTCATCGAGGAGATCGGGGAGGTGCGCCGGCTTGGCGAGGGCCCTCGCCAGACGGAGCTCTCGTTCGGCGAGGTTTCGGTGACCGAGCAGGTGATCGCCTACCAGCGAAAGCGCCTGGAGGATCACGGCGTGATCGACCTGGTCGGCCTGGACCTGCCCGAGACGAACTTCCCGACCCAGGCGCTCTGGTACGAGCTTCCCGACGCGCTCGCCGGGCCCGAGCGGCTGCCGCTGGAGGTGCAGCTCGGAGCGCTCCACGCGGCCGAGCACTCCCAGATCGCGGTGCTGCCGCTGCTCGCCATGTGCGACCGCTGGGACATCGGCGGGCTCTCGACCAACGTCCACTTCCAGACCGGCAAGCCGACGATCTTCATCTACGACGGGCACCCGGGCGGGGTAGGCATAGCCCGCCGCGGATGGGAGGAGTTCGAGCGCCTGGTCGGCGACGCCGCACGGCTGGTCGCCGAGTGCCCCTGCGAGGACGGCTGCCCCTCCTGCGTCCAGAGCCCGAAGTGCGGGAACCTGAACGAGCCCCTCCACAAGGCCGGCTCGCTCCAGCTGATGGAGGACATGATCAACGCGATCGCGGCGGTTGCCCGGCCGGCGCGGACCCGGGGCTGAACGCCTCAGTCGAGCGGCTCGGAGCAGGCCGCGTAGGAGGCCATCGATTCCGAGGACGGTGTGAGGTTGTCGACCCAGGAGACCCAGCGGGGGGAGACGTTGTCGCGGAAGCTTGTGCCGTTGATGGCCGATTCGCCCAGCCCCCCGCCGCTGACGACGCCGCCACCCACCGTGTACTGCCCTCCCGGACAGATGGCGCCGGCGACCTGCTGTTCGGCGGGGTCCACCGCCGCTGCCTGGGTCTGATAGACGACGTCGAACCCGACGCACGTCGCGAACGCCCTCGCCGCTCGGGTGCGGCCGGTGATGTTGTCGACCCAGTTGACGGCCGTCGTCGGGGACGGGAAGCTCGAGTTCATCACCACATGCCGGGAGCCACCAAGGCCACCGGCGACTGCGCTCTTCCCCACTGGGCATGGGACCAGCCCTCGCCGCTGCGTGTCGGACGGCACGGTCAGCCGGCGCTTCTCGTAGCCGACCCTGCGATCGACGCAGACGGCCCCGACGGTGATCGTGGCCTCCTCGAGCAGGTCGAACTCGGCGCGCCAGCCATCGTCGGGCCTGCTGTCGCGATCGCCGTCATCGATCGGGTAGCTGTGGCGGACGACGACGCTCCCGAACGGGCCCGATGTGAGGAACAGCCCCGATGCGAAGAACCCGCCGGAGACCACGCTCTTCGAGCCCAGGCACCTTGCCTCCCGTGCGTAGTACCGCGCCTCGATCAGGATGCGGGTGGACTCGGCGTAGGTGATCCCGCCGATCGTCTCGACGTCCTGGCCTGCCCGCGCCGGCGGCGGCAGGGCGGCGGCCCCGACAGCCGCGAGGGCGACGATCAGCGCGCCCCCGCAGATCGATCCCCGCCTTGGCATGCGTCCAGGCTAGGCCCGCCCGCCCGCCGATTCAAGCCGGCGGCCGGGCGGGAGGGTAGGCTGCCTGTTGGAAGCAGCAGGGATCGATGCCGAATCCGCGCACCACCACCGCAGTCGCCTTGATCGCGGGCATCTCGATCGGGCTCCCGGCCGCCGCGGCCGGCGGCGGTGGGCCGCGCACCGAGCTGACCTCCCTCGACCGGAACGTGCAGGTGGACGGAACCTCCTCGACCTACTGGCGCTCGCTGTCGGGCGGGGGCGATCGCGCGGTCTTCACCGTCAACGACGACGACCTGCCGGGCGCGAACGGCACGCGGGACGTCTACGTCCGCGACCTCGACCGGTCGAGGACGATGCTCGTCAGCCGCAAGAGCAATGGGAAGGCGGCGAACGACGGCAGCGGCGACGACCCCGCGATCTCGGGCAACGGCCGCTTCATCGCCTTCTCGACCGACGCTACCAACCTCCCGGGGGGAGACGGCGGGATCATGATCCGCGATCTCGAGCAGGGCAAGACGACCCTGGCGAGCCGCGACAGTCAGGGCGACCCCATCACCGGGTCCTCGCTTGGCCGCGCGACGCTCTCGGCCGACGGGAGCATCGTCGCCTTCGAGGTGAACGACGACGACTTGCCGGGCGCGGACGGGACGCTCGACGTGTACGTCCGCGACCGCGCCAGGGACAAGACCGTCCTGGTGAGCCGAGCGTCCGACGGCACGCCGATCGACACCAACTCGGTCGTCTACCCGTCGATCTCGGGCAACGGCCGGTTCGTCGCGTTCTCGTCGGACTCAGACGTGCTTCCGGGTGCGGACGGCACCGGGGACTTCTACGTCCGCGACCTCCGGCAGGGGACGACCAAGCTCGTGAGCAGGACGCCCGCCGGCGATCCGGTCGGCGGGGGCCTGGGCGGGGCGGCATCGCTCTCGTTCGACGGCGAGCGCGCCGTGTTCGAGACCATAGACCCGGACCTCGGGGCGGACCCGTCCGGCAGCACGTACGTGCGCGACCTCCGGCGCGGCACGACGACCCTCGCCAGCCGGACCGCCAGCGACGAGGTCGCGATCGGCTACGCCCCGTCGATCTCGGCCAACGGCCGGTACGTCGTCTACGAGTCCGAGGACGACGACCTGCCCGGCACGGACGGGCTCACCGACGTCTTCCGCTTCGACCTCAAGACGAAGAACACGATGCTGATCAGCCGCTCGACCGGGGGCGACCCTGGCGACGACGACAGCTTCTACGCGTCGGTCTCGGGCGGCGGCGGCTTCGTCGCCTTCAACTCGCGCGCCGACAACCTCTCAGGTCAGGACGCCGACGGAAACACCGACACGTTCGTCCGCGGCCCGCTCGACTGAGACCCCGCCGCTCCCGCGCTAGCCTTCCCGACCGCGGCGAGGTAGCTCAGTTGGTAGAGCACACGACTGAAAATCGTGGTGTCGCCAGTTCGATTCTGGCCCTCGCCATCGCACAGTCGGCGATCAGCCGCCCGAGCTCACGTATTCGTCCCGCACGAAGCGGAAGTGGGCGGCGCGCGGCGAGCTGAGGACCTCCAGCGGCTTCAGGTACGGCGGCGGACCGTCGAGGTTCTCGAACAACAGCTCACCGGCGCCGAGGAGAGCCGGGACGACGTGGATCTCCATCTCGTCGACCAGGCCGAGGCGCAGGTACTGCTGCGCGGTGGACGCGCCGCCGCCGATGTTGATGTCGCGCGATCCCGCTACCTCGCGGGCACGCTCGAGCGCCGCCTCGGGGCCCTCGGTGATGAAGTGGAACGTCGTCCCGCCCTCCATCTCGATCGGCTCGTGAGCATGATGGGTCAGGACGAAGACCGGGCTGTGGTACGGCGGCTCGGCGCCCCACCAGCCCCTCCATTCCTCGTCGCCCCACTCGCCCCGAATCGGCCCGAACATGTTGCGGCCCATGATCGTCGCGCCGAAGTCTTGCCTCCAGGCCTCGGCGCGATCGTTGTCGAGCCCCGTCTCACCCTCATCCTCGGCGCCGAGCATCGCCTTGAACGTGCGAGTCCGCGTGAACCAGTCGTGCAGCAATTCCTCGGCGCCCTCGCCGAGCGGAGCGTCGCGGCTCTGATTGGGGCCGGCCGCGTAGCCGTCGAGTGAGATCGAGATGTGAAAGCGCAGCTTGGACATCGGCCCTCCTTTGTTCGACGGGACTAATTCGGCAGCGCTTAGGAGTATCAGGCTCCGCGGTCCTGAGCTAGACGGAGATCAGAGCCACTAGGAACAGGGCGAACGCCGCCCAGGTGACCGCCAGTTGAATCCAGTTGATCGTGAAATAGCGCCGCCGTCCCGCCTCCCAGTCCGCTGGCAGAGCCTCGGGATCCCAGGCCAAGATCATGTTGTAGGTCGGGGTCTTCCACACGTTGGAGACTATGAGCACACCGACGATCACGATGCCCAAGCCGATCGCGGTGAGCACAAACGAGGCGGAGCCGGGATCGTCCCAGAGGAGCACGAGCGCGACGACCGGCCCGATGGTCATCCCGAGCGACCAGGCATAGTTGTACACCCGGCCCCAGGACTTCCCGGCGAACTGAAGGAACGCTCCCATGAAGTTCCGGAAGTCCCGCCCGTCCATCGCTGCGAGCATCGGACGCATGATCGTGCTCAGCATCCCCAAGAGGCCAGACGCGAGCCCCGAGAGGAAGACGGTAGCTGCGAGTGCCCATTCCTCGGCCGTCATGCGAACTTCCCTTCCACGTCGTCAGACCTCATCCTATGCGTGATCAGGCTCGCCGCTGCCCGCCCGAGCTACAGATCAGGGACGCAGTCCGCCCCGGTAGGGGCTCGCGCCGACGAGAGTGAATTTCGTAGCAACTCGCGGCTGGTGCGTGCGCGAATCCGGGTCTCCGCCCCGTTTGTCGGGTTGAGGTGCAGTGCAGACATCGCGGATATCACTCGATCACCTCGTCCTACGACCGGCAGGCGAGGGTCCTCACGTACTTCCGTCTCTGCAACGACTGCGGTGCACGGCTGACCGACGTCAAACGAATCCTGTACGAGCCCCGATTCGATCCCACCGGAGCTGACGGGCCTCTGGCCTGCTCCGTCGTGGACGCGACCGCCATCGAGGCGCGCAATCGTCTCTGGGAGCGCGCCCACACCGCCTCCGCAAAGTGCGGAAGTCGGGGACGTCGTGGGGGGACGACGGGCCTTGACTCCGGGGTTGGCGGTTGAAAGGGTGGCGACCGGGTATAGGCGCGCGATCGATGAGTCGATGGACGAGTTGCAGAAGTGCATAGCCCCCAAGCGACGCCCTCCACCGGGGCCGTCGAACGACGGATGACAAGCCGAGACACCCACGGGGAAGGAACGGCGCCGGCACCCCCCGCCCGGGTCAACCGTCGGCTGACCCTCAGGTTCGACCGGTTCGGGTGGGAGAGCCTCGAGGCGCAGGCGGCGCATGACGGCGAGAGCTTGGACGAGTCGCTCGAACGCGCCTTCTCCTATTTGCCGCGATGGTCCCAACCACCCGAGTCGCAGCGCTCGCCCCGAGGTTCAAGCCGAGGGACCAGGGGACGCCGCGCGAGATCTCGATTGAGCTACACGCGAGTTTGCTGGGGGTGCCTCGAGGACGAAGCGGCGCGGCGCGGCATCCCGCTGGAGCAGCTGCTGGAGCACGCCGCTCTGCTCCACCTGTCGGACGCCGATTCGGGCGAGTTCGCCATCATGTCCTCGATCGAGCGACGAGGCAGACGAGGCCGACGGGGGCACGGGCGGCGACAAGGTGACGAGGGCCCCCCGAGCTAGGGGCCCAGGTCCCTGAGCTAAGGGCCCGCCGTAACCGGGGCGGCACCGCGCTCGACTCAGCATCGCCCGCAGCGTGGCGCGCCCGCGGTGATGCAGGCCGTGGATCGAGCTCTCGGTCTTCCCCAGCCGCTCCGCGATCTCCGCCGGGGAGAGGCCGGAATGTGCCGCAGCACGAGCACCTGGCGCTGCTCCTCGGGTAGGTCGTCGAGGGCCTCCTTGAGACACTGGCGAAGCTCGAACTCGCGGCGATCGTCGCCCGGGTCGCTGGCGCGCACATCCTCGACCGGGATCTGCCGCCGGGCCCGAAGGTGGTCGAGGCTCGCGTTGCGCGCGACCCGGATGATCCAGGCGGCGAAGGGACCGCGCGCTCCTCGTAGCTGTCGATCGCGTCGATCAGCTTCGCGAACATGCTCTGCGTGATGTCCTCGGCCTGATGGTGATCGCGCACGATGCTCTGCACGTAAGCGTAAACGTCGTCCGCGATAGCGCACGTACAGGTGGTGAATGCCATCCCACTCGCCCCGCTTGGCTGCGGCGATCGCACGCCGGTCGAGTTCGCCCTTGGCTCGCCATCGCCGCGTGGTCCCGTTCTCGGCGCTCCAGCTCGCGCCGGCCCCTACCTGTGCCGTCCCTGGCCGTATCTTCACGGCGCTGGACTATCCATTCGCGATCATCCCCGATCGATCTTTCCGCCATGTCCTCGTATCGCGCGCGCCCTCCATGGCGAGACCCTGGCTCGGGCGAGGCGAGGCGCAGCTTCCCTTCGCGCGGACTTCTCGACACTCTCAAACAGGACCAGCGATGACAATGGGTCGGTACCCAATTGACGCCTGGATTACCGCAGATGGAGGGACTTCGCGCGGATTCCTCTGTACCGGTATGAGGTAGGCAGAATCCGCGTCGCCTGGTCCGCCTTCGGCGGCGCCTCCAGTTGCCCGCTGAATGCGTCGGCGGTGCGCAGCGCGGATGGTTCCAATTCCGGTGGATCCGGGGCCGCCGCGCGCGCCGCCGCGATGGCGAGGGGCGTTGTCCCATGGAGGATGCCGGCGCCACCACATCAGATCGAGCCCCCAGCAGCGGCAGCAACACTGGGCGCCCCCCCGGGGTCCCGGCGGCGGCGGCATCCGGATCCGCGACCGGCTTGCGAGCCTGCCGTGGCGCGAGGGTCCCGCGCAAGCGGAGATCCCCGAGGGCCAATTCCGCGACGCGACCTATCGACGGGACGCGACCTATCGCCGCACGCTGGCACTGGCGGACGTCGCTTCGGCCGCGATCGCGGTCGTGATCGGCGTGGCGATCGTGGGAGAGGACGCGCTCAACCCCCTCGCCCTGCTGGCGTTGCCCCTGGTCATCGTGGTCAGCAAGCTCACCGGGCTCTACGACCGCGACGAGCACCTGTTGAGGAAGACGACGCTCGACGAGATCCCGGCGCTTGTTCTCGGAAGCGACGCTCTACGCGCTCTTGATCTGGCTCGCCGGGGACCTGATCGTCGACGGCCACTTCGGTCGTGACCAGGCGGTCGGGGTCTGGGCGCTGCTGTTCGCGAGCATGATCGGCGCCCGAGCGCTCGCCCGGTGCTACGCCCGAGCGGTGTCGGCCGAGGAGCGCTGCCTGGTGATGGGTGACGCCAAGACCGCCGGGTGGATCCAGTCGCCGGTTCGAGCAGGCGCCGGGCCTGAAGGCGCGCGTGGTGGGCCGAGTGCCGCTCGAGCCCGAGCCGCCCAGCTCGAACGGGCTCCCGATGCTCCCGGTGCTGGGAGCGCCGGCGCGCTTGAGTCCCTGCTCGAGGCCGAGCAGATCGAGCGGGCGATCGTTGCGCCGCGCTCCGCCGTCTCCGATGACCTCCTCGAACACGATCCGCCAGCTCAAGTCGCTCGGGGTCAAGGTCAGCGTGCTGCCGCGGCTGTTCGAGGTCGTGGGCTCCTCCGTCGAGCTCGACGACGTCGACGGGATCACCCTGCTCGGCATGCCTCGGTACGGGCTCAGCCGCTCCTCGCGGGTCGTCAAGCGCGGGCTCTGGACATCGCGGGGTCCGCTCTCGGCCTGCTCGCTGCTCTCGCCCGCTCCTGGCGGCGATCGCGATCGCGATCAAGCTCGACTCGCGCGGTCCGGTCCTCTTCCGGCAGCGACGCATGGGTCGGGGCGACGTGCCCTTCGAGATGCTCAAGTTCCGCACCATGGTCGACGGCGCCGAGGCGCTGAAGGCCGCGCTCGCCGACCGCAACGAGGCCGACGGCGGCCTGTTCAAGATCGAGGACGACCCGAGGATCACCCGGGTCGGGCGGCTCCTGCGCCGGGCCTCGCTCGACGAGCTGCCCCAGCTCCTCAACGTGCTGCGCGGCGACATGGCCCTCGTCGGCCCGCGGCCGCTCGTGCTCGACGAGGACAGCAGGATCGAGGGCTGGCGGCGCTCGCGGCTGCAGCTCCCGCCGGGGATGACCGGTCCCTGGCAGGTCTTCGGATCGGCTCGGATCCCGATGCACGAGATGGTCACAGATCGACTACCTCTACGGCGCCAACTGGTCGCTCTGGCTCGACGTCAAGATCCTCCTGCGGACCGTCCCGTTCGTCTTCGGGCGCCGCGGGCTCTGAGCGCCGTGGCGACCCCGCGCAGCCGAAAGCGCGGTCTCGGCGGCCGCGTTGGTGACTCGATGGCCACCCCGCGACCCGCTCCGCCCGATGTGACGAGCGAAGCGCTGCGCATCGGCGTCTGCGTCGAGGAGCGCCCGCTCCGCGAACGGTCTGCGCTGCCCTTCATCCGCGGGTCACATCGTCGTCGCCCGGGAGACGACCGATCGAGGAGCCTTCTCGCCTCCTGCAACGGCAGCGCCCCCTCCTGCGTGGTTGTCGCCGCGGACCGGCCGGGCCGTTCGGCCGTGGGCATCGTGCGCCTGCTCCGCTCGAAGCTCGAGGGTGTCGCAGCGGTGCTCGTCTGCCGCCGTGCCCGCGGGACCGAGGTGCGGCGCGCGCTGGAGCTGGGGGTCGACGGGGTCGTGCTCGAGAAGGAGGCCGAGGATGCGCTCGCGGCGGTCGTCGCGGTGGTCTGCGCGGGTCAGGTGTCGGTTCCCAGCGAGCAGCGCGGGGAGGTCGAGCGCGCAAGCGCTCACCACCCGTGAGCGTCAGGTGCTGTCGCACGTCATCGCCGGGTTCACGAACGCTCAGATCGCCGGCAACCTGTTCCTCGCCGAGAGCACCGTCAAGAGCCACCTCTCCTCGGCCTTCAGCAAGCTTGGCGTCTCGTCCCGCAACGAGGCCGCGACGATGATCCTCGACCCCGAGCGGGGCCGTGGGCTGGGGATCGCGAGGATCGCACCGGAGCGGACCGCGTCGCAGGTGTAGCCCGGGGTCGTGGGAGAACCGCGACCTCTGCGGCGTTGATCTCGCAGGAGCCCGATGGACGTCGAGCTTCGAGACCAGATCGATCCGCAGATCGGCGGAGGCCGGCCGAGCCCAGCTGCCGCTTCTGCGCCGCGCCGCTGCGCCACACCTTCGTCGACCTCGGCATGTCGCCGCTGTGCGAGAGCTACGTGCCCGCGGACCGGCTCGGTTCGATGGAGCCCTTCTACCCGCTGCACGTCCGGATCTGCGAGCGCTGCCTGCTGGTCCAGCTCGAGGAGCTCGTGGCGCCGGAGGAGATCTTCACCGAGTACGCCTACTTCTCCTCCTACTCGGACTCCTGGGTGGCGCACGCTCGCGACTTCGTTGACTCCTCGGTCGCTCGCTTCGGCCTCGACGCGGACAGCCTGGTGGTCGAGCTGGCGAGCAACGACGGCTACCTGCTCCAGCACGTCGTCGAGCGGGGAATCCCGCGCGCTCGGCGTCGAGCCCGCCGCGAACGTCGCGACGGCGGCACGGGAGCGGGGGATCGAGACGGTGGTCGCGTTCTTCGGTCGTAGCTAGGCGGCCCGCCTCGCCGCCGACGGGCGGCGCGCCGACCTGCTCGTCGCCAACAACGTCCTGGCGCACGTTCCCGACCTCAACGACTTCGTCGGCGGCATCGAGCGGGTGCTCGCCCTGGACGGGCGTCGTCACGATCGAGTTCCCGCACCTGGCGCGGCTGATCGCGGGCAACCAGTTCGACACGATCTACCACGAGCACTTCTCGTACTTCTCGTTCCGCACGGCCCGGGCGGTGCTCCGCGCCCACGGCCTCGAGGTCTTCGATGTCGACGAGCTCGACACCCATGGCGGCTCGCTGCGCGATCTACGCGCAGCGCCGGCTTGGCGCCCGCCAGCCGGAGAGCCCGCGGTGACGGCGACTGGCCGAGCGCGAGCGCGAGCTCGGGCTTCGACCGGCTCGAGGGCTACGACTCGTTCGCGCCGCGGGTGATGGAGACGAAGTGGAGCCTGCTCGACTTCCTGATCGCCTGCCGCCGCGACGGCAAGCGCGTTGCCGGCTACGGCGCCCCAGGCAAGGGGAACACCCTGCTGAACTACTGCGGGATCCGCACCGACCTGCTCGAGTTCACGGTCGATCGCAACCCCTACAAGCAGGGACAGTTCCTGCCCGGAACGCACATCCCGATCCGCCATCCCGAGGCGCTCGAGCAGGCCCGCCCCGACTTCATCCTGATCCTCCCCTGGAACCTGAAGGACGAGATCGTGGCCCAGCTCGCACACGCGCGCGACTGGGGTGCGCGCTTCGTCGTCCCGATCCCGGAGGTGGAGGTGCTGTGAAGGTCGTCATCTTCTGCGGCGGCCAGGGGCTGAGGATGCGCGAGGCCTCTGAGGTCGCCCCGAAGCCGATGATCCCGATCGGCCCCCGCCCCGTCCTCTGGCACGTCATGAAGTACTACGCCCACTTCGGCTTTACCGACTTCGTGCTGTGCCTCGGCTACAAGGCCGAGGTGATCAAGCAGTTCTTCCTCACCTACAACGAGGCGATGGCGAACGACTTCGTGCTGTCGAACGGCGGCGCGGACGTGCACCTGCTCAAGACCGACATCCACGACTGGAACATCACCTTCGTCGACACCGGCCTCAAGGCGCCGATCGGCGAGCGGCTGCGCGCCGTCCGCCACCTACTCGCCGATGACGAGGTCTTCCTCGCCAACTACGGCGACACGCTGACCGACGCGGATCTGCCGGCGATGATCGCTCGTGCCAGAGAGGCGGAGACGATGGCGAGCTTCCTGGCCGTTCGCCCGAACTACAGCTTCCACGTCGTCTCGATGAAGCGCCGACGGGCGGGTAAAGAGCATGCGTGACGTGATGGGCTCCGACATCTGGATCAACGGCGGGTACTTCATCCTCCGCCGGGAGTTCCTCGACGAGCTTCGCCCGGGTGAGGACCTCGTCGAGGAGCCGTTGCAGAGGCTGTTGCCGGCGGGCCAGGTGCTCGCCCAGCGCCACGAGGGGTTCTGGGCTCCGATGGACACGCTCAAGGACCAGCAGTGGCTCGAGGGCCTGCACGAGGGTGGCGAGCGCCCCGTGGCAGGTATGGGACCCCGACCGCGTCGCGCGTCGCGACCTCGAGTACGTGGCCTCCGGCTGATGCTGCCGCTGCGGCTCGGCCCGCCCGAGGCATCCGCGGCGCGCGTGCTCGCGATCGGCGCCCATCCGGATGACATCGAGATCGGGTGCGGGGGGACGCTGATGAAGCTGATCGACCAAGGGGCGGTCTCGGAGCTGCGTTGGGTGGTCCTGAGCGGCGACGGGCGAACGCGCCGAGGAGGCCCGAAAGAGCGCCGAGGCCTGCTCGAAGACCTGCCGCGCGCGAGGTCATCGTCCGCGACTTTCCCGACGGCTACTTCCCCTACGAGGGCCAGCGGGATCAAGGACCTCTTCGAGGAGCTGAAGGCTGCCACTGTCTCCCCGACGTCATCTTCACCCACCAGCGCGCGGACCTGCACCAGGACCACCGGCTGAGCTGCGAGCTGACCTGGAACACCTTCCGCGACCATCTGATCCTCGAGTACGAGGTGCCGAAGTACGACGGCGACATGAGCACGCCGAACGCATTCGTGACGCTGCCGAGGACTGTCCCGGCGCAAGATCGACCACCTGATGAGCCACTTCGGCTCCCAGGTCCCGAAGCCCTGGTTCCAGGAGGATCTGTTCGCGGGGCTGCTGCGGCTGCGGGGGATGGAGTGCAACTCGCCCTCCTCCTACGCCGAGGCCTTCTTCTGCCGCAAGGCGGTGCTCGTGTGACGCCCGTGCTCAGCGCTCCGGCGAGCGACACGGAGGCGACCGGCCGCGAGGCGTTCGAGCTGATGCGACGGCTGTTCCCGCTCTGTCGCAGCCTGACCGGCGACGGAGTCCGCGCCACCTTCGACGTCCTCGAAGAGGAGATCCCGATCACCAGGACCGAGGTCCCGAGCGGCACCAGGGTCCTCGACTGGGTCGTGCCCGACGAGTGGAACCTCCGCGACGCCTACATCGCGGGCCCCGACGGGACCAGGGTGGTGGACCTCTCGCGCTCGAACCTCCACGTCGTCTCCTACAGCGAGCCGGTGCGAAGGAGGATGGCGCTCTAGAGCTCGCGCCAACGGCTTCACTCGCTGCCGGACCAGCCCGATGTCATCCCGTACCGCACCTCCTACTACGAGCGAACCTGGGGCTTCTGCCTCTCGCACCGACAGCTGCTCGAGCTCGAGCCGGGCGACTACGAGGTCGTGATCGACTCGACCCTCAAACCGGGTCACCTCTCCTACGCCGAGCTCGACGTCGCCGGGCGAGAACGAGGCGAGGTGCTGATCTCGACCTACGTCTGCCACCCCTCGCTCGCCAACGACAACCTGTCCGGGATCGCCGTCGCGACCATGCTCGCCAAGCGCCTGCTGGAGCGTCGCCCGCGCCACACCTACCGCTTCCTGTTCGCGCCAGGGCACGATCGGCCCGCTCGCTTGGCTGCACCGGAACCGCGACGGACTCGATCGCATCGAGCACGGGCTGGCGCTCTCCTGCATCGGCGACGGCGGCGACCTCACCTACAAGCGCAGCCGGCGCGGAGACGCCCAGGTCGATCGGGCGATCGAGGTCGTGCTGCGCGACTCGGGCGCCCCGCACCGGTTGCTCCCTTGGGAGCCGTGGGGTGGTGACGAGCGTCAGTTCTGCTCGCCGGGCTTCGACCTGCCGGTCGGCACACTGATGCGGACGCCCCACGGTGAGTTCGCCGGCTACCACACCTCGGCCGACTCGCTCGAGCGGATCCGTCCCCATTCACTCGGAGAGGCGGTCGACACGTGCCTCGAGGTGGCCGATCTGCTCGGCAGCAACCGGCGCTACATCAACCTGAGCCCCTACGGCGAGCCGCAACTGGGGCGGCGCGGCCTCTACCGCTCGGCCGGGGGGGCCGTCTCCACCCCGGACGACGAGCGCGCGCTCCTATGGGTGCTGAACCAGAGCGACAGGACGGCATCCCTACTCGACATCGCCCGCAGTTCCGGGCTCAGCTATCCGATCATCCGCCGGGCCGCCGAGCGGCTCGAGGAGGCGGGCCTGCTCGAGCCGCTGCCCGGCTAGAGGGTCCTCCTCGCGATCATCAGCACGGTCATGTGAGAAGGGGGTTTCGATGGGTCGCCGGCGAGGGCTCCAGGCTTGGATCGCAGTCGCCGTTCTGCTCGGCGCGGCCTGCGGAGTCTTTCTGTGGGAGCCGTGGCATGGTCCGATCATCCTCTCGTTTTCGTCGACCCACGGCCTCGATGCGGGAGACCTTCCAGCACTCCTGCTCGTGGCGCTTGCGGTCGCAATCGGCCGCGTCAACGTCCCGGACAGGCGCTCAACCAGGCCAGCGCCGGGGCGTCCTTGGCCCGGCCCCGCGTCGGCGGCAGTGCTCGGCTTGCTGCTCCTCGTGGCCCTGGTCGATACCACGACGATCACGACCCTGCTCCCGACGGGCGGCGGGACCTTCGGTGGCGTCACGCAGCACGCCGACGGACAGGAACCGGACCCCGTTGACCAGTGGTCGCATCTGGCTGTCACCTACGACGGCACGGAGGTACGGCTCTTTCTGAACGGCCGCCAGGTGTCGAGCCGGGCGACAACCGGAAGGGTCCGGCAGACCTCCGACCCACTGTGGATCGGCGGCAACGAACCCTATGGGGAGTACTTCGAGGGCGAAATCGACGATGTGCGTGTCTACGATCGCGCCCTCGATCCCTCCGAGCTGCGAACCGGGATGGCGACACCACCTGGAGATCCCGGCGCGGTCGGCTCGCCGGGCCTCGTCGCGGCATACGAGTTCAACGGGGGGTCCGGGACACGAGCGACCGACGCCTCTTCTGAGAACAACACCGGCTCGATCATCGGCGCGACCTGGACGCCTGAAGGCCGCTTCGGCGATGCGCTCAGGTTCGATGGCGCCGGCGAGGTAGTGAGAGTTCCGCCCTCGGCGTCGCTCGACCTGGATGACGCGATGACGCTTGCCGCATGGGTGCGCCCCGCGGAAGCGCAGGCTGGTTGGCGGACCATCCTGCATCGCCAGACCGACGCCTACTTCCTGACGGCGAGTGGTGGTGGTGCCCACGAGCGCCTCGCGTCGTTCGATCGCCTGCGCCTTGCGGCGCTAATCCTCGCGACGATCTGGTTGTGCGTGGTCGTTGTCGCCGGTCGCGGTCGCTGGATCGCCGGCGAGCGCCGGTCGTGGTGGCCGCCAGTCGCGCTGTTCCTCGCCGGGTCATTGGTCGACGCCGCGCTGGCGCCGGCGGCCGTCCTCCTCGGCCCCATCCTGGTGGCGATCTGGCTCGCCGTGACGGCGGCCGACCGCGTCGAGGCGGCCACGATGTGCCTACTCACGGCGGTGTTCACGGCCATGAGCATCGCGGCCCTGGGAGATGCCGTCGAGCGCGCGGGCGCCGATGGCAGCGTCGCACGGTCGGCGGCGCTCGGAGTGCTGCTGGTGTGCGTGGGCCTCCTGGGCGCGCGACGCGCGCGGCGATGGGGTCCGGCGGGAGTGTGAAGACCTCAGGCGGCCGGCGCTATTGCGCCGCCGCAGCGCGAACGTCTGGCCAAGAGGCGTCTCGCTGGGAGATCGTGCGCTCGTCGGCGGCGGGCCAGTCGATGCCGAAGGCGGGATCGTCCCAGCGCGCGCCGCGCGCCGCCTCCGGCACATAGCGGTGGGACATCGCATACAGGACCTCGGTGTCGTCCTCGAGGGTCTGGTAGCCCTGGGCGAACCCTTCCGGGACATATGCGAGCCGTTCGTTCCGTGCGCCGAGCTCGGTTCCGAGCCATTCGTTTCGCGTCGGCGAACCGGGGCGCAGGTCGACCATGACCAGGAAGATCGACCCGGCGGTGCACCGGACCAGCTTGACCTCGGCATGAGGCGCCTCCTGGTAGTGCAGCCCCCGAAGCGTGTGGCGCCGTGGGCTCTGAATCGTGCTGCTCTGGACGATGCGCATCGGCAGGCCGTGCTCAGCGAACTCCTGCTCGCAGAAGGTCCGGGCCAGGAAGCCGCGCTCGTCCTTGTGGCGCTCGACGTCGATCAGGTATGCGCCGGCGAGCCGAGTCGGGGTGAAGATCATCGCCCTCGACGCGTGCTGGATCAGGCGCCGACGGCAACTCGCCAGCGGAGCTCGTTGTCGAGCTCGCCGCGCCTCCTGCAGCTCCTGTACCCGCCGGATCCGGAGGTACCTGCCGCCGGTGAACTGCTCGAGCGTGAGGCCGTAGCGCGTGAACGCCGCCTGGAGCTCCTCCACGCCTCGCCGCACCGTCCAGCGAGCCTCGAAGTCCGGGGAGCACCCGCGCGATCTTCGAGCAGTCGACCCGGTACGAGCGCTTGTCGGGGCCGCCTCCGGCCGCGAACGTGGCGCGGGCGTCGGGCACGACCTCGGCGACGATCTCGGCGAGATCGCGGATCCGGTAGTTCTCGCTGCTGGCGCCGACGTTGAACGCCTCGTCGTGGACGAGCTCGCGCGGCGCACCAAGCGCTGCGAGGAAGGCGCGCGGAGATGTCCTCGACGTGCACCAGCGGACGCCACGGCGTCCCGTCGCTCTTGATCAGGATCTCGCCAGTGGTGTGGGCGTACCCGACGAGGTTGTTCACGACGACGTCGGCGCGGAGGCGCGGCGAGACGCCGTAGGCGGTCGCGTTGCGCAGATAGGTCGGGCTGAACGAGTCGTCGGCCAGCGTCGGAGATGTCCCGCTCGGCGAGCACCTTCGACTCTCCGTAGGGGGTCACCGGCGCGAACTCGGCGCCCTCGTCGAGCATCTCCTCGCCGGCCTTGCCGTAGAGGCTGCACGAGGACGAGAACAGGAACCGCCGCACCCCGGCCTCCTTCGCCTTCTCGGCCACCCGGACCGAGGCGAGGTGGTTGATGTCGTAGGTCGCCTGCGGGTTCAGGTCGCCGACCGGGTCGTTGCAGACCGCGGCGAGGTGGATGACGGCGTCGAAGCCGTCGAGGTCCTCGCTCTCGATGTCGCGGACGTCCCTCTGGAGCGCCTCCGGCTCGGCCCGTCGGGGCCGAAGGTGCAGGCGGCGAAGAGGTCGGAGTCGAGGCCGACCACCTCGTGGCCGGCCCGCTCGAGCATCGGGACCAGCACCGAGCCGATGTAGCCGTTGTGACCGGTGACGAGTACGCGCATTGGACCTCCTGGGGCCTTGACACGACCCCGGATCCGCCCTTGATAGTGCCTATAGATTGTTTAACGGCTGCCGACAGCCGATTCGTGCGCGGCGCCCGCGGATGCTCGCCGACCCGATCAACCCGCTTTCCGGACGACGCCTGCTCGTGACGGGCGCCTCGGGGTTCATCGGCGCCCGGCTCTGTCGGCGCGCCGTCGAGGCAGGGGGCGGTCGTGCACGGGCTCTCGCGCCGGCCCCAGGATGACGACGGCGGGGTGCGCTGGGAGCGCGGCGATCTCACCGACGAGGCCGCCGCTCGCGACCTCGTGCGCCGCGTGCGCCCGGACCTGGTCGTCCATCTCGCCAGCGAGGTCAGCGGCGGCCGTGACCTCGAGCTGGTGCTGCCGATGCTGCGCGCGAACCTGATGGCGACGGTCAACGTCATGCTCGCCTGCGCCGAGGCGGGCCGCTCCCGCGTGGTCCTGGCGGGCTCTATGGAGGAGCCCGACATGGGCGACCCGGATGCCGTCGCCCAGTCCCCGTACGCCGTCGCGAAGTGGGGTGCGCTGGCCTACGCCCGCCATCTCCACGCTCTCCACGATCTGCCGGTCGTCCACCTTCGCGTGTTCATGGTCTACGGCCCCGGCCAGCTCGATCTCCACAAGCTCGTCCCCTACGTGACCGTGTCGCTTCTGCGCGGCGAGACGCCGAGGCTGACCAGCGGAGCACGGGCGGTCGACTGGATCTACGTCGACGACGTGGTCGACGCCTTCCTGCGGGCCGCCGTCGCGCCCGGGTTGGAGGGCCGCTCGCTGGACGTCGGATCGGGTGAGCTCGTCACCGCCCGCGATCTCGTCCTTCGCCTGCGCGAGTTGATCGGCGGGGACGTCGAACCCGGCGTTCGGGGCGATCGCGGATCGGCCGCTCGAACGCGTCCGGGCGGCCAACCCCGCCGCCGCCGCGGAGGCGATGGGCTGGCGTCCCCAGGTGCCGCTGGAGGAGGGCCTGGCTCGAACCGTGGCCTTCTACCGCGCCAACCACGACGACTGCCCCCGCTCTGAGCTCGGAGACCGCCTCGATCGAGCAAGTAGTCGGTCTCCAGGCCCGTTAGTAGCGTGGCTTGAATCGTCTATCGACTGCTTGAACAGGAGACTTCAGTGGGCACCGCGAATTCTGCGGGTGAACGGCCTCTGCGGCCGGGCGACGTCGTCGAGGTCAAGTCTCCGGCCGAGATCCTCTCCACGCTCGACGGCGACGCGCTCGACAGCATGCCGTTCATGCCGGAGATGCTTCGCCACGCGGGCCGGCGCTACACGGTGTCGCGGCGAGTCGACAAGATCTGCGACACGGTCACCGCAACCGGCAGCCGCCGGCTGTACTCGACCGTCTACCTCGACGACCTGCGCTGTGACGGATCGGCCCACGGCGGTTGTCAGGCCGGCTGCAGGCTCTACTGGAAGGAAGACTGGCTGCGCCGCGTCGACGGCCGACCCGACGCCGGCGGAGCCGCCCGAGGAGCCGTCCCCAGCGCTCGAGGCGGTCGCCGAGGCGGGGGCGCGAACCGTGCGCGAGGGCGGACGGAGGAGGTCTGGCGCTGCCAGGCCACCGAGGCGCTGAAGGCCTCCGAGCAGCTGCGGGTGTTCAAGGACCCCAGCAGTACTGGCGCGAGTTCCGCAACGGCAACTTCGGCCGCCTGCGGTTCATCGGCCTGATGGTTCGCGCGTTCGTGATGGAGGTCGCGCACCGGCTGGGCCTGACAAGCCAGTCGCCGCTGCGCGGCCCGGAGCCAAAGGCCCCGCAGACCGAGCCGCTCGACCTGCAGCCCGGCGAGTTCGTTCAGGTGCGCTCGCCGGCCGAGATCGAGGCCACGCTCGACGACCAGGGATTGAATCGCGGGCTCTCCTTCGACCGCGAGATGCTCCCCTACTGCGGGCAGACCCTGCGCGTCAAGGACCGGGTCGACCAGCTCATCGACGAGACGACCGGCCGGATGCTCCGAATCCCCAGGGACTGCATCATCCTCGAGGGGCCCGTGTGCTCGGGAGAGTGCAGCACCGGTCGCTGGTTCTGTCCCCGCGAGATCTACCCGTACTGGCGCGAGGCATGGCTGGCGCCGCGTCGAGGCCCCGGCCGAGTCAGCTGGGAGCACTCGGTGAACGGTGTCGGAGAGGCGCATCCGGCAGGTGCGCACGACCTCGTTCGCCCAGAAGCGCCGTAGGGCCCGCCTGCAGCGACGCAGCTGTGGGTCGGTCAGGTTCGCCGACTGTGCGAGGGCGTCGAGATCGCCATACAGGCTTGCCGGGGGACGTCTTCAGGCGCTCGCCCGGACTGGGTCCAGACGGCGCCTGAACGCGGTCCGGTCGACGCCGACCGGGTATGTGCGGGTGCGGTTGGCGAGCAGTTCGTCGATGTGGACGATCGGGCCGATCAGCGCCAGTTCAGCGCCCAGCAGCCAGTCGGTGCGCTCCGAGGGACGGATCCGCCCCGACCGCAGCAGCTGCTCGCGGCGGTAGATCCCGTAGACAGGGTCGTACCTGGCATCGCCGGCGTGGAAGAACCAGAGCATTCGCTCGAAGCGCTGCGCGGGATCCGGGGAGTCCGGGAACTCGCCGCGGTACCGCTCGAAGCGCGGCGTGCGCCCGGGCTGTGGATGACGAACCCGGAGGTGACCCCGACCGCCGCGGGGTGGCGTTTCCAGGGCGCCGACGCCGGCCGACAAGGCGTTTGGCTCGAGCCAGTCGTCGGCGCTGATCCAGCGAAACAGGGTTCCGCGCGAGACTCAAGGGCGCGGTTCATGTTCTCGTGCGAGCCGATTTGATCGTGTTGACGTGCGACCTTCACCCGCCGGTCTCGCGCGCGTACTCCTTCAGGGTGTCCGACCGTCTCGTCGTCGGACGCGTTGTCGCAGATCACCAGCTCGAGGTCGGTGAACTCCTGGGCAAGCACCGACTCGATGCAGCGCCGCACCCCGTGCGGGTTGTTGCGTACGGCGAGCCCGACCGAGACGCGGCTGGAGAGGGGGAAGGAGAGAGTCCTCAGCGGAGTCCCCCCTGGCGGACGAGACGAACAGCCTGACCGCGAAGGGGATCCCCCGAACCACGTAGCGCCGGAAGAGGCGGCGTGGTTGGGGCCAGAGCCTGTCACCCATTCCGGTCCGACGCGTTGCAGTGGAGGGGCCCCGGGGCTGAAGGCCGCGAGGAAGCTGAGCGAGATCCGCACGCCGACGAACGAGGCCTGAGGGCAGCTCGGCCGCAGGACGGGGATCAGCCGCTCATGGTTGATAAAGCCGAGGCCGTAGCAGGACCAGCGAGGGCCGAGCGCGCCGCAAGGCCTCCCGGAGCCGGGTGAGCTCCTCGGGATCGTCCTCGAACCAGAGCGGGGGACAGTAGGAGACGATCGAACGTGGCAGGGCACATGGCCCCGCGCCGAGCAGCCGCGGCAGCGGCCACCCCGGGAGTCCGGCCGAGTAGGAACGCGGTCAGCCCGGCGCGCGCCGCCGCCTTCGGCAGGACTGAGCGCGAGGTCGCTGCCGGAGACCCGCTCGGGAAGCGCGGGAGCGCGCGGCGAGCCGCGAGGCCAACACGACGGGCAGGCCGTCCGCAACCCGGTGGGTCGGCCGCCGAGGATCAGCTCCCGGTTCTCCGGGCTGGCGGTGAACGGCGCAGGGTGTCGAGGTTCGGGCGTGGCGTCCCGCCGCCATGGCCGGGTGCGGGCGCCCGTCGAGGAAGCGTCTCGGTCAGCGTCTCCCGGTCGAGGCGGTCAAACGCAGGCCCATGATCTGCGCCGGGCCCGGTTATGGCGGTCGACCTCCGTTCATCCGCGCGGTCGAGGCCCGTTCTTCCGCGTCGAGCCCGTTCCGCGGCGGGGCCATTCGGCCTGGCCAAAGGAGGATCCTATGCCGAGCAGAACCCTCAGGGCGAGCGCCGACGCGCGCGCTCGACGACCGGCCGGCCCCGCAAGCGCAGCACCGCGACACGGAGCAGGTGGTGGACGACCAGGACCGACCGGTATGCGGCCGCGCGCGGCCGGCGAAGTGTTTGCTCGCGTACTGCAGGCGCGCGTAGGCCATCTGCGCCTCGCGCGGCGGACTGACCCCTGCCTTGCCGGCGTGGTGGATGAACGTCACTGCCGGGCTCAACCTGCCTGCCAGCCAGTCGTCCTGGATCCGCTTGCACAGATCGGTCTCCTCCGAAAAGAGGAAGAAGCGCTCGTCGAAACCGCCGACCGCCTCGAATGCCTCCCGGCGCACCGCCAGGACCGCCCCGGTGGTCCAGTCGAAGTGGTCCGCTGCGCGAGTAGCTCCATTCGTCCAGTACGCGCTCGCCAAGTCGCTTGCCCGCGCCGGGCCACCCTCGCTCGCCAGCGCCTGCGGCCAGCCCTCCCAACAGTCGGGAAGCGATGGAGCGACGGCCACAGCCGGCCGTCGCCCGTCACCTGGCGCACCGCGAGCAGACCGACTCGGGCCGCGCGGCGCATCGTCTGACCAGCCGCTCGAGGGTCCCCTCCGCGAGCTCGGTGTCCGGATTGAGGAACAGCAGGATCTCGGCCGCCGAGCCGCGGGCTCCGTGGTTGTTCGCCGCGGCGAAGCCGAGGTTCTCCGTGTAGAGAACGCGCCGGTCTGGGGTCTCCGGCAGCGCGATCGGAGATCCGCCGTTCTCGACGATCGTCACACGGAACGCGCAGCCGCCCGCGCCGGTCTCCAGCGAGGCGAGCAGGGCTTCAGCCACCGCTCGTCGCGATGGGAGACTATGACCACCTCGAGATCCACCGTCGTGTCACCAACGGGTCGGCCGCCCCCGGGATTTTCGCTCAGCCGCATGCACCGCCTTCGAGAGCGAGCCGGCGAGATCTCCGCGACCAGCCGGTCGTTCATCGCATAGTTGGCGACCCGTTTCTAGTGTGTGGAAATTCTGACGCGGCCTGCTCCAATCGTGCCAGGCGCGGCCGATTGCTGGTCGTGCTGTTCTCATCACCGCTGGCGCTGGCGCTCGGGCTCCGTCCCCGCGCCGGCGGAGGCGGCGCCGCCGGCGGACTTCCAGACCTCGCTGGTCATCGGCGACGGCCTGGACGGCCCGTCCGGCTTCGAGATCGCGCCGGACGGCCGGATCTTCATCCTCGAGCGCAGCGGGAAGATCAAGATCGTCAAGAACGGGCAGCTGCTGCCGACGCCGTTCGCCGACCTGCCGTCCGAGGACACCGGCGACCGCGGGCTGATCGGGATCGCGTTCGACCCCGACTTCGGCGTCTCCAACCACTACGTCTACTTCTATTACACGGGCCACGACCTGCTGAACCACCTGGTCCGCTTCAACGCGGCCGAGGACGTCGGCACCGACGGTCCGTTCGAGCTGTTCAGGACGTCGTCGCCGTCCCAGCTCCTGCACGTCGGCGGGAGCATCCGCTTCGGGCCCGACGGCAAGCTCTACTTCGCGGTCGGCGACAACGGCGACGGGCCGCAACGCCCAGGACCTGAGCAACCCCCACGGGAAGATCCTGCGGATCAACAAGGACGGCTCGATCCCCGCCGACAACCCGTTCGCCGGCCAGCCGGGCAAGCTGGGCGCGATCTGGGCCTACGGGTTCCGCAACCCGTGGCGCTTCCAGTTCGACAGCGCCACCGGGCGGCTCTACGGCGGCGACGTGGGCGACTTCAGCTGGGAGGAGGTCAACCACATCGTCAAGGGCGGCAACTACGGCTGGCCGCTCAACGAGGGCATGTGCACGGCGAACTGCGCCGGCTTCATCGACCCGATCCACGCCTATCCGCACGACGGCGAGAGCGCGGCGGTCACCGGCGGCCCGGTTTACCGGGCCGGCATGTTCCCGCCCGAGTACCAGGGCGACCTCTTCTTCGGCGACTACGCCAAGGGCTTCATCAAGCACGCCGACCTCGACGCCGAACGGCGACATCACCGCCGTCCACGACTTCGACGACCAGGCGGGCAGCGTCGTCGACCTGAAGGTCGCGCCCGACGGCTCGCTGTACTACATCACCTACTTCCCGGGCGCGCTGTACCGCGTCAGCTACAACACCACGTCCCACCTGCCGGTGGCCAACGCCTCCGCCGACGTCACCAAGGGCGTCGAGCCGCTCACCGTGCACTTCTCCAGCGCCGGCAGCCAGCGATCCCGACGGCGACCCGCTGAGCTACCACTGGACGTTCGGCGACGGGACGACCAGCACCGAGGCGAACCCGACGAAGACCTACCCGAGAAGGGCGTCTACACGGCGCGCCTGACGGTGTCGGCCGGCGGGGACCAGACCGCCGGCGCAGCCGATCGTGATCCAGGTCGGGCTGCCGCCCGAGCTGACGGTCTCCACGCCCACCGAGGGCCAGCTCTACCGGGCGGGCGACACGATCACCTACAACGCGTTCGCCACGCGACGCGGCCGGCTTCGACCTCGACGACGGCGACATCAAGACCGAGGTCAGGCTGCACCACGGCACCCACTTCCACCCCTTCGTCGGCCCGCTGACCGGCCGGGCCGGATCGTTCACCATCCCGACGACGGGCGAGGCGTCGGCGGACACCTCCTACGAGATCAAGGTGACCGCGACCGACAGCAACGGCCTGTCGACCAGCAAGATCGTGAACATCTTCCCGCGGAAGTCGCAGGTCAGCCTCGCCACCTCGCCGCCCGGGCCTCGGCCTGATCGTCGACGGCGTCCCGGTCAGCACGCCGCGCACGTTCACGGGCGTCGAGGGCTTCCAGCGCGAGCTCTCCGCGCCGAGCGCCGCCGTCGCCCAGGACGGCACCCCGCTCCAGTTCGCCGGCTGGTCGGACGGCAAGAGCATCCGCCACGTGATCACCACGCCGGAGGACGACACCACCTACACGGCGACCTACGGGCCGTCGCAGCCGTTCACCGCCAAGTACTACGACAACACGACGTTCTCGGGCAGCGCCCGTCCTGACCAGGCAGGACCCGAACATCAACTTCGCCTGGGGCGAGCGGCTCGCCCGACCCGGCCCTGCCCGCCGACAACTTCGCGGCGCGCTGGACCAAGACCCAGTACTTCGGCGCCGGGCCGCTACAAGTTCACGGCCGTCGCCGACGACGGCGTCCGGCTCTACATCGACGGCAAGCGGGTGATCGGCCGCTGGCAGGGCCCGGCGAACACCGAGTTCAGCTACACCGCCGACCTCGGCGAGGGCAAGCACACGGATCAAGATGGACTACGTCGAGCGCGGCGGCGGACGCACCGGCGTCGCTCGACTGGGACAGCGCGCCCGACCAGCCGGCCGGACACCTACCGGGCGCAGTACTGGAACGTGCCGCCCGGGCGTCAACGCGATCCCGGCACCGCGCCGGACCTCGTGCGCGACGAGGAGGCGATCGACCACGACTGGGGCGAGGGCTCGCCGGGCCCGGGCATCGCCGCCAACCGGTTCGTGGCCCGCTGGACGCGCACGCTGAGCTTCGCCCCGGGCGACTACGAGTTCGCGGTCACCGCCGACGACGGCGTGCGGCTGTACGTCGACGGCGTGCGGGTGATCGACAAGTGGATCGACCAGGGCGCCGACCACCTACCGCACCACGCTGCCGCTGGACGGCGGCCCGCACAAGATCGTGATGGAGTACTACGAGAACGGCGGCGGGGCGGTGGCCCGGCTGGCTACACCAACGGTCGGCGACCCGCCCGCCGAGACCGCCGTACCACGCGGAGTACTGGAACACGCCGGACGCCACGGGGCTCCCAGCATCCCGACCGGCCCGGCCGACCTCGAGCGCGACGACGAGACGCTCGACTTCGACTGGGGCGACGGCTCGCCGGGAGCGGGATCGCGGCGGACCGGTTCGTGGCGCGCTGGACGAAGACCGTGTCGCTCTCGGCCGGCGTCTACCGGTTCAGCGGTGTCCGCGACGACGGCATCCGGGCGTACATCGACAACGTGCCGGTGGTCGACGACTGGAGCTCCGGCAACGAGCGAGTACAGCGTCGACAAGGTCGTGACGGGCGGCACGCACGAGCTGCGGGTGGAGTACTTCGAGGCAGGCGGCGGCGCGCGCGCCGAGTTCTCCTACGACCGGATCGGCGACGTCGTGCACCGCCGACGGCGGCTACGCCGCCGAGTACTTCGCCAACCGCGACCTCGCCGGCGCGCCCGTCCTGACCCGGACCGACGACGCGATCGACTTCGACTGGGGCGGCGGCGCGCCCGGCGACGGCGTGCCCGCCGACAACTTCTCGGCCCGCTGGACGAAGTCGATGGACGTGGCCGAGGCCAGCACCTACAAGTTCACCGTCACCGGCGACGACGGCGTCCGCCTGTTCGTCGACGGGCAGAAGGTGCTGGACAAGTGGATCCCGCAGGGCCGCGACGACCTACACCGTCACCAGCACCTGACCCCGGGCACGCACCAGGTCGTGCTCGAGTACTTCGAGGCGGGCGGGGACGCGGTCGCCAAGCTCAGCTACGAGCCGACCGCGGAGCCGCACCGCCGCCGCCGCCGCCCGACCGTTCGCGGCCGAGTACTTCGACAACAGCGAGCCTGTCCGGGACGCCGGTGCTCACCCGCATCGACGACGCGATCGACTTCGACTGGGGCGAGGGCTCGCCCGGCCCGCGGTGCCCGCCAACCGCTTCTCGGCCCGCTGGACCAGGACGAAGGACTACGCGGCGGGCACCTACCGGTTCAGCGTCACCGGCGACGACGGGATCCGGGTGCTGGTCGACGGCACCGCAGGTCATCGACGGCTGGTTCTACCAGCCGCCGACCACGTACACGCGCCGACGTCCCGTTGACCGCAGGGCAGCACACCGTGGTCGTCGAGTACTTCGAGCACACCGGCGGCGCGGTCGCCAGGTTCAGCGAGTCGAAGCTCGCCGGGAAGGAGATCGGTCCTGGTCGGGCTGAGCCGACAGAAGGGAGCAGAAGTTTCAGCGCCGGCGAGCCGTTCATCCGTCAAGGCCAATTTCGGAAAGGAGGGGCAGTGCCCAAGCACCCAGAGCGTGGCAGCAGCCTCGCTTGCAAGGTGAACCCGTGACCCGGCACTCGCCGCTGGGTTCGGTGGTGATCCCGGCCCACGATGAGGGGTCGGTGATACGGCGCTGCCTGGATGCACTTTTCGAGGGCTTCAAACCGGGCGAGCTGGAGGTGGTGGTCGTCTGCAACGGCTGCGCCGATCAGTCCGCTGCGGTCGCCCGATCGTCCGGTCACCCGGTCCGGGTGGTGGAGGTGCGATCGGCGTCGAAGCCCGCTGCCCTGCGGATCGGGGATGCGGCGGCGAGCGTTCCCCCGGCTCTACCTGGACGCCGATGTCGTGCTGCCGGGGGCCGCCGCGCGCCTGGTCCTGGAGCGACTCCGATCCGGCGCGCTCGCCGCCCGCCCGCCGATCCGGTATGACGCCGAGGCTTCGTCGGCGCCCGTGCGTGGCTACTACCGCGCGCGGTCGGGGATTCCGGCGGTTCTGGGGTCACTCTGGGGGGCAGGTGTCTACGGTTTGTCGGCGGCCGGCCGGAAGCGGTTCGGGGTCTTTCCGGATCTGGTCGGCGACGACCTCTGGGTCGACGGTCACTTCGAATCCGCTGAGGTGGAGATCGTCGACTGCCCGCCGGTCGTCGTCGTGGCGCCGCGCCGCAGCCGCGACCTCATCCGGGTTCTGCGGCGCGTCTACTTCGGCAAGGGCGAACGGGCGTCCGCACCCGATCCGGACGGCCGGGCGCCCGAGACTACCCCATCCACTCTGCGCGACCTCGGTCGGCTTGTTGCGTCCGGTCCGGTCGCGGCGCTCGACGCGGCTACCTACGCCGCTTTCGCCGCCGGGGCGCGGCTCCGCTCGGCCTCGCTCGGCGCCGCTCGCCGGCCATGGGTGGGAGCGCGACGACAGCTCGAGGGCGGGCTGAGATGAGCGGACCCAGCTCTCGCGCCCGGGCAACCGCGACTGGTCCCGATCCCGTCCCGCTCGCACGCCGTGCCGATGCTGCAGCTGTTCGCGCTGACCGTGATGGTGATCCCGTCGGACACGGTGATCAGGGCGATCGGCGCCGAAGGCTATGCGGCCGCACTGGTCGGCATGTTCGTGTTCGCCGCCTTTTTTGCCGCGACCCTGCTCGGGCTCCACGATCCGCTGCGGCACCGGCACCCGGTCAGGGCCGTGCTCTGCTTGCTCTGGCTCTCCGTCCTCGTCTCCTACGTTCTGATGGACCGCGCGCACGCTGACCGTGACGCAAGCGGCGGCCGCCGACCGCCTGATGATGCAGCTCGCGGTGATCACCGGCGTGGCGCTGGTCGCCGCCGAGTGCCTCACCTCGCTGCGCGACGTGCGCCGGGTGCTGCGGGCGCTGTGCTGGGGCGGTGCGTTCTGCGGCGTTGTCGCCGCGATGCAGTTCTGGATCAGCCTGGACGTCACGCCCTACCTGCGTGACCTCCCCGGGTTCTCGCTCAACTTCGACAACCCGGCGATCGTCGCCCGGGCGGCGCTGAACCGGGTCTCCGGCACCTCCATCACCGCGATCGAGCTCGGAGTGGTCGCCGGGATGCTGCTGCCGCTGGCGATCTACCTCGCGATCTACGACACCGAGCGGAGCGTGTGGAAGCGGTGGGCTCCGGTGGCGCTGATCGGGCTCGCGATCCCGACCTCGGTCTCGCGGTCGGCAGTCATCTCGGTCGCGTTGGCGCTCGCGGTGCTCGTGGTGCTGATGCCGGCGCGGCAGCGGCTGGTCGCGCTGTGCGCCGCGCCCTTCGCGCTGGCCGGGGTCTTCATGTCGGCCCCCGGCGTGATCGGCACGCTCACCGCGTTCTTCGGAGCCGGCACCAGCGACGACTCGGTGCTGGCCCGGGTGATCGACTACCCGGAGGTCGAGCGGCTCGTGCACGAGGCGCCGTGGTTCGGCCACGGCGGCGGGACGTACCTGCCGGAGAACCTCCTGTACATCCTCGACAACCAGTACCTGAAGACCGCGATCGAGCTCGGGCTGGTCGGAGTCGTCGCGCTGGCCGCCTTCTTTCTGGTGCCGCTGATCGCCGCTCTCGTCGCCCGGCGGCGCAGCAGCGACCCCGAGCTCCGGCTGCTGTGCGCCGCGCTCGCCGGCGCCGCACTGGCCGCGGCGGTCTGCTCCCTGACCTTCGACTCGCTGTCGTTTCCGATGTTCTCCAATGTCTACGCCCTCGTGATCGGCTTGATCGGAGCCTGCTGGCGGCTCGCCGCGGCCGGCAGCGCCCGGCGGCTACCGCGCCCGTCGAGCGCCGATCACCGACCCCTCGGGCCGGCGAACCGGCCTCGAGCACCCGAACCGTGCTGCCGGCAGGAGGCTGACATGGACCTGTTGCGATTGCGCGGAAGATCTGGCGCTACAAGCTCGTGACGCTGCCCGTGATCGTCCTGACCCTCGTTGGCGCGGTGTACGTCGTCGCGGTCAAGGAGCCGGTGTACGAGGCGTCGTCCAGCTACATCCTGATCAATCCGCCGGCCCCGCCGACGGCGGAGGAGATCGCCCGCAATCCGGCACTCGGGACGATCAATGCCGACAACCCGTACACGCGCTTCACCGACCAGTCGGTGGTCATCGAGGTCCTGGCGAGCAGCTTGAGCAGCGAATCGGCGCGCGGACGCTGGTGGAGGCGGGCGCCGACCCCCGATACACGGTGGCGCCCAGCCCCGCGTTCGGCTACTCCAGCCCGATCGTGCAGATCACCGGCCGGGCGGGAGCCCGGAGGCGGCCATCCGGACCGCCGAGGTCGTCGGCGACGCCGTGACGCGCGAGCTCGACCGCATGCAGGCGGCACAGGGGGTGGCGCCGAGTACAGGATCGAGACGCAGAGGTGGATGCTCCCGACGGCGCCGAGCTGCGGGCGTCGGGCCAGCTCCGGCTGCTGGTGGGCGTGCTCGTGCTGGGCGCGATCCTGCTGTTCGTGGTCGTCTCGGTGGCCGACGCGCTGACCACGCTGCGGATGGAGCGCGTCGGAGCGCGCTGGCCGGCGCGTCCCAGCCCGGCACCTATGAATACCTGGACAAGGCTCCTCCGGGCCGCGGCTCGAGGCATCCATTCGGAGGAGGGCGAGTCAGGCGCTAACGGGTCCGGCGGGCCAGGTACACGTGGAGCGCCGAGAAGTGGCTCCAGGTCTTCAGCCAGGACCGGTTCCGCTGAGGCTTGCGCGGGCTTGATAGTCGAATCAACCGCCTGCCGTGGGCGGCAACGACGCCCTCTTCGCAGCAAGGAAGGGTACGGACGAGGAAGAGGCGAACGAGGCGAACAGGCGGCTAGTTCGAGGGCGCGGGCACGAACCCCTCGTCGACGCATGAGCGGCAACGCGACCCGAGATCGCGCTGCAAAGGATGAGCTGGATTGGCAGACCAGCCCGTGGTCGATTGAGTAGCTCGCGGTCCTGACACCCAGCTACGCGCCCGACTTCGACTCTGCTGCGAACTGAACCGTTCCGTCTTGGACTGGACGCCTTCGGACGTCGAGCATCACCTGGTGGTGCCGTCCGGCGACTTGGAGCTGTTTGCGGGGCTGCATGGTCCGCGCACCCAGGTCTGGACGGTCGAGGAGTTCCTCCCTCGTCGGATGCTACCTGTGCCGGGGCCAACGCGTGGCTCAACCTGCGCCGGCCTTACCCCCCGGTCCGGGGTTGGGTCATGCAGCAGCTCGTGAAGCTGCATGTGGCCGCCGATCTTGGCGTTGACGTGCTGCTCCTGGCGGATTCGGATGTCGTCCTTGTGCGCCCGGTGACCCCGGACACATTCTCAGGGATGGTCTCGTCCGCTTTTACCGCAACGACGATGCCGTGGATGAGCGCCTGCCGCGTCACCTGATCTGGCACGAGGCGGCAAGCCGGTTGCTCGGACTGCCGCCAGCCGGGCCGCCGCCGCTCCCGGACTACATCAGCGCATTCAATGTTTGGGATCGACAGGTCGTGGCTGCGTTGTGCGACCGGATCGAGGACGTCACTGGCGGGCCCTGGCTCGATGCGATCGGCTCCGAGTTGCACATCTCCGAGTTCATCCTCTACGGGGTGTTTGTTGACCGCGTGCTGGGGGCGTCCGCCGAGGTCATCGCCGCTGACTCGATCCTCTGCCACAGCTACTGGGAGACGGCTCCTCTGGCGCCCAAAGCGGCCTCGGGATTTGTGAGCCGGTTGGCGCCGGAAGACGTAGCCGTAATGATCTCAGCCAAGTCGCACACCCCACTCGACGTCAGGCGAGGTGCGCTGGCCAGCGTTCCGCCGGTGGTTCGTTCTGGGGGGTGACCACGGGCCTACCGGTGGTCAGCGACAGCTCGATCCGCCGCCGACCCGGTAAATGTGGATCGCGTTGCCGTCGGCGAACGAGTCGCTGAAGGATCCGCCGCGGACCGGTACGACGCGGTCCTCACCGAGGACTGTGGCTTGCGCCCGCCCGACGCAGGGGATGGAGACCGTACCGGTGCTCGACCGGTTCTCACTCGAACCCGCGAACACGTAGAGGTGACCAGACCGCCGCTTGACCATCGCCCTGATGGCCGGGTTCGCGTTCCAGTGCGAGGTCACGGTGGGAGCGTTCAGCACCGTGGCGAGCTTCTTGATCTCTTGGTTGACGGAGTTGACCATCTCCCGGTTCTGGGGGTAGCACGGGCCGCGTAGGACGCTCTCGGTGCACGGCCCCGCGAACTGGTGATCGAAGTACAGGACACCCCTGGCCCCAGCGATGAGCGAATGCCACACGGCAGCTCGTATCTCCTCGGGCAGGATCGCGCGACCCCCCTGCCCGGCGGACTCCGTGAACGGCCAGCCCACTTCGACGAAAGCCCAGATCGGCTTTCGCCGCCCATCCCTGGCATCGAGCTTCCGCATCCTGTCGACCTGATAGCCGTAATTCGCAGCTCGTCGAACCTCGTCGAGCGTCATCTGTCGCTCGCCTTCCGGCAACCAGCGCTGGCCGGTCATGTCGATCTGATTGGGGTCGGTGAACCAGTACAGGTCGGACGACACGAGATGCTGGGCGTTGACGAAGCACGCCGCCTCCGCATCGGTCTCCCACAGGAGCACCCCCTTCCCGTAGTTGTTGTACCGGGCGCGCCCGTCCCGCGGCAAGCGGCGCTTGATCGACTGCAGGCTGCCCCTGCATGCCGCCGGGCCCTCCGTCATGTCGATCTCATCCGCGAGCAGCCAACCGGCCGTCTCGGCACCGACCCCGGAGAATCGGGTCCGTTCATCCGCCTGGATCAACGCGCTCATCCCGTTGGCCCGCAGCAGGCCGAGGTCGCTGCCCTCCGGATCCGCGACGCCGACGTACAGGTTCAGGCCGACCTCCCTGTCCTCGGCGACCTCCGATGGCGAGAGTGCGGTCTTGAGCCACGTCCCGATCGGGAAGTACGAGCTCCGAGTCGGCAGTGCCCTCGAGAACTTCCCGTAGTATTCGCGGCCGCCGTCAACCCGCTTGAGGCTCAACGAGCGTGCGGAGCTCTTCTCCGGAGTCGCGGGCGGCTCAGCGAAGCCTGAAGTCGTGATCGCCACAGCGACGCAGAAAGCCGCAATGGCGCACTTGCGATCTGGAAAGGCGCGTCTCAACAGAGGCGGATCCCCGAGCCTGCCAACGGGCCCACCCTAACGCACCCCCGGGTCGTCATAGCCGCTGCGGGTTCCCGAGCGCGGGCAGAAGGCGCCGTACCCCGACGACGCGCACGAACAGCGTCCGCAGGTCTCCCCAAGCCGACGGGGAGACGGCGCGCAGGCACGCGGCGTAGACCGCGAGCCCGAGCGAGCCCACCAGCACCGTCAACTCGAGGGGCGGGAGTGACGAGCGAAGGATGTCGGCGATCGGCAGGGTCGCGGCGACGAGGACGCCCGAGCAGAACAGCGCGGCGCCCGCCTCGCCGAGGCTCTCGCGCATCGGAACGCCGATCACCCGCTGGAGCAAGAAGAAGAGTCCGGCGAGCAGCAGCACGAACTGGCTTACGGCCATGCCTACCGCGACGGCCGTGATGCCCCACGGTGCCAGGAACCAGGCGATCGCCCCCGTCCCGACCATCATCGTGACGTTGAAGGTCGCAAGCGCGCCGGGCCGCCCGACAGCCAGCATCGGCGGATCGATGCCGGCGATCAGAACCGTCGAGAGCCCGGCCACGGCGAGCACCTGGGTCGGGACCACCGCGCCGCTCCAATCCTCTCCGAAGATCCACGGCACGAGGTCGGGCGCGAGGACGACAAGGAGCGCCAGCACCGGGTAAATGAGAATGGTGTTGATCCTCAGCAACCTGGTTCGCAGCTCGCGAAGGTCGGCCATCCGCGCCGCCCGCGTCAGCACCGGCTTCGCGACCCGGTACGTGATGTTGCTGATTTTGAACTGGTACTCGACCCCCAGCTGGTAGGCCCTCCAGTAGAGCCCAACCTGCGCCGGGCTTGTGCTTCCGGCGAGTACCAGGAAGGTCACGTTCTTCTGCAGAGTTGCGGTCAACCCCGCAACGGCGGCCGGGAAGCCGAACCTGAGGATGGACCTGGCCGAGGCTCTTTCCAGCCGGGGCGGGCCGCTGGGGGCCACGACCAATAGAAGCGCCGTCACGGCGATGGCTCCGATGACGGCCCCAAGGATCAGCGCCTCGCCGCCGAACCCGGCGAACGCAAACGCGAGGCTCGCGACCGAGACGACGATGAGCTGGACGACCTCGGTCAGGTTCAGCCATCGCCAGTCCAGGCGCCGCATCAGGAGCGCGCGCGGGACCGCAGCGAAGCCGGAGATCAGGAAGATCGGCGCGCAGATCATCGCCAGCTCGGCTGTCCCCGGCCCGAAGATCGGCTCCGCCACGATCGGGGAGAGTACGAGCACGACGATCGTCAGCAACAGGCCGGTTAGGACGGACAGCAGCACCGCCGAGCCGACCTGCCCGCTCGTACAGGTTCGGGTCTGGACGAGGAATGCACCGAAGCCCTCGAACGTCAGGATCGAGGCCAGCATGGGCAGGACGAGGACGACCACCGCGATGCCGTACTCGGCTGGCGAGATCAGGCGCGCCAGGGCGACCGTGGTGGCGAGCGCGAGTATCTCCGCGACGATTCGGGTCGCGCCAACCCAGCGGGCCCCCGACAAGGTCGCGGTTTTGAGGTCCTCGCGGTGCAGCTGGCCGCCGTAGTCCGGCGGCTCCGCCGCTTGGGGCGGGGGTTGCGGCATTCGGTCACTTACACAACGGGCGGGCACGCCGAGGCCTTGCGGCGGAAGTCCGCCGCCTGCGCCGGCCAGGGGGAAAAGTAGGCTCCACCGCGATGTCGCCCGCCGAGCCTTCAGGCACTGCAACCGGCGTGCGCGACGCGCGCGACGTGATCCTGGTCCTATACAGCAGAAGCTGGGCCGCCGCCGTGGCGGAGGGAGCGTCGTTCTCGGAGGCGCGGCTCGCGGCGGCGCTGCCCGACCATCCGGGCGTCGATCGGGTTCTGCTGATGACCCCCTATCGGAGCCTGTTGTCGAAGGCCTGGCGCTCGCTGCGGCCGCTCTACCCGGACCCACCATCGCGCGAGCGGGTCCATCTCCACGAACCGTTGCGGCTTCGGCGCACGGACCCGGCGAATGCTCGCCGGACCGTCCGTCGCTACGAGGCGAGCATGCGCCGCGCGGCCCGCGGCCTGGGTCTCGAGCGTCCCCCGGTCATCACGGCCAACCCGCTCCTGGCGGGGTTCGGGGAGTTCGATTGGGCCGGTCCCGTCACGTTCTACGCGTGGGACGACTGGACGTCGGATTACAACCGCCCGCATCTCGTCCCGGCCTTCAACGAGTCGTTCGCCAAGATCCGCGCGAAGCGCCGCCGTGTCTGCGCGGTGACCGAGGCGGTGCTGGACCGGATCGGGCCGACCGGACCCCATGCGGTCATCCCGAATGGCATCCAGCCCTCTGAATGGCGCGATATCGGCGCGCCGCCCGCGTGGTTCGCGAAGCTGCCCCGGCCACGGCTTCTGTACGTGGGCAGCCTCCAGAGCCGCGTCGACGTAGAGCAGCTCGGGGAGGTTGCGAAGGCATACCCGGACGGCTCGGTCGTGCTCGTCGGCCCGCTGCAAGACGAGGTCCATTTCGCTGACGTCGGGAGGCTGCCTAACGTCGTGATCCGCGCCGGTCTCGCGCCTCGCCCGGAGGTCGTCCGCCTGATCGGAGCGGCCGAGGCCTGCTTGATCCCCCACGTCGGCAATCGACTAACGGAGGCGATGAGCCCGCTCAAGCTCTACGAGTACCTCGCGGGCGGCCGGCCTGTCGCGGCCGTGGATTTGCCCCCGATAGCGGCGGTCGATGGACGCGTCGCGCTGGCTCCGGTCGGCGGCGAGTTCGCCCCCGCGGTCGCCCGGGCGCTTGCATTGGGGCCGGCCACCGAGGCTGAGCGCCTGAAGTTCGTGGCGCGCCACGCTTGGAGCAGCCGGTTCGATCAGCTGCTTGCGATCGCGCTGGCGGAGTGATCCTGGGCTTCGGGGTTACGCCCGAGCCCCGGCGACGGGTCCAGGCGTAGCTCCACGCCGGCGCTGCCGCGCGAGGTGGATCGCGAGGCCGCCCAGGCCCGCGAGCATCGAGATCCCGCCGGCAAGGGCGAGCGTGGCCCTGCCGCCCAGCGCGGCCACCAGCAGCCCGCCGCCGGCGAGGGCGAACAGCTCGGCTCCGTTTCGCAGCCCGTTGTAGGCGGCGAAGGCGCGGCCGTGGAGGCGGTCGGGCACCCGCTCCTGGATCAGCGTCCGGGCGAGGACGTTCTTCACCCCGTGGCCGATCCCGCCGGCGAACCACATCGTCCCGGCGAACCCCACCGCCAGGAGCGCGGTGGGGAGGCCCAGCCCGGCGCCCTGGACCGCCACCGCGACGAGCACGGCGGTCGCAAGCGCGGCCTGGGGGATTCGGCCTGCGACCAGAAGCGCCCCGACGACCATTCCGAGAAACCACGTCGAGAAGAGAGCGCCGTAGAGGAGCCCGCTGACCTCCAGGTCGTCGCGCAGGAAGAAGACCTCCGCGGTGATCGAGGCGCTCATGAACAGCAGCGAGACGAAGACGACCCCCACGACCAAGGCCAAGAGCTTGTCGCGGAAGAGGAACCGGGCGCCGTCGAGGGCGTGATCGGGCTCCCCGTCAGGGGCGGCCTGCGGTGGGCGGCGGGCGTGCAGCAGTAGCCCGGCGAGCGCCACCGTGGCAAAGGTCGCGGCGTTGACCAGCATCGCGATGTCGATGCCGCCCGCGTCCACCAGGAGGCCGGCGGCCAGGGGCCCCGTCGCCATTCCCGCGTAGCGCGAGGTCTCGACCCACCCGTTGACCCGCGCCAGGCGGCGCTCGCCCGCGATCACCGGGACGAGCGCGAACTCGGCGGGCTGTGCGATCGCGTTGGCGGTTCCCAAGAGAGCCGCGAGGACGAGGATCCCGGCGACCGAGTCGAGCACCAGCGCCAGGCTCGCGGCGAACGCGACCTGGGCGAGCGAGCCCGCGATCAGGACGCTGCGCGCCTCGAAGCGATCCGAGACGAGCCCCGCGACCGGCGACAGGACCGCCACCGGCGCCCAGAGGCAGATCATCACGGCGGCGACCGCGACGCCCGAGTCCGTCAGGGACTGGACCTGGAGCGTGAGCGGGATCCAGAGCAGGAAGTCGCCCGCGGCGGAGATCCCGACCGCGCCGACGATCAGCCGGACATCTCTGCTGGTGCTCATGCGCCTCAGTCTTGCCGACGTTGCAGGCGTTTCGTGTGCGACCGGTCACAGCGGTACGCGCGTCAGATCCGGCGGCCGGTGGACGACCTGAAGCATTGAGAAACATCCCGGGGCGACGTCCACGCCGTCCGGCCCTCTTACTACTTTGAACGCAGAGATGAACCAGCCGATGACACTCGTCGATCAACCCCAGCTGGGCGCTTCCGCGCCCAGCGAAAACGGCCGCCCCTACGTCAACGAGCTGACCGAGGGACAGGTCGTGGGCGCCGTGTTCGCGGTGCGCGATCGCGAGCGCCGCAGCCGCCGCAACGGCGAGGACTTCATCCGCCTCAAGGTCGCCGACCGCACCGGCACGATCGAGGCCGTCGTCTGGGAGGGGGTCGACGAGTGCTTCGAGCTCTGCGCCCCCGGCGCCGTTGTCTTCATCGAGGGCCCGTTCTCGGTCCACCCCCAGTACGGCGCGAAGATCACCGTGCAGGCCCTGCGCGCTGCGGGCGAGGACGAGTATGAGCACAGCGACCTCGCCGAGGGGCCGCCGATCCCGGCGGAGCGGCTCGAGGCCGACATGCGAGAGCTCGTGGCCACGATCCAGCACCCCGACCTGCGCCGGCTACTCGATCGCCTTCTTGGGGAGGGAACGCCGACGTGGGAGCGGTTCCGGATCGCGCCCGCGGCCAAGTACTACCACCAGGCCTTCGCCCACGGGCTGCTCGACCACGCGCTCTCGGTGGCGCAGGCCGTAAGCGCCGCTGCGTCGGCCTTCCCCGGCATCGACCGCGACGCCGCGGTCACCGGGGCGCTGCTTCACGACATCGGCAAGACGCAGGCCTACAACGACGACCTGCTGGCGATCGACCTCACCGACGCCGGTCGCCTGGAGGGCGAGATCCCGCTGGGCTACTACCTCGTCCGCTCGACGATCGAGTCGCTCGAGGGCTTCGACCCGGCCGCGGCCCAGGCCGTGCTCCACATCATCCTGTCTCACCACGGCAGCTACCAGAACGGCTCGCCGGTGGTCCCCGCGACGCGCGAGGCGACGCTGGTGCACGCGATGGACAACCTGGGCGGAAAGCTCGGGAGCTTCGACCGGATCGAGCGCGAGCTGCCAGCCGGCGAGTCCTGGTCGCGGTTCGACCGCGGCATCGACTCGGCCGCGTACTTCGGGACCCGCGCCGTCGCCTAGTCCGTTGCGGCCCTGGCGAGAGCACGTGAGGCCGAGCCTGCGGCAGCTGCGCGCATGTCCCGCCCCGTTTCCCGTCCAGGCCGAGTCGGGAAGGAGGGACCGGGTACGTAGGTTCATCGCAGCCCACGAAAGGAAGCGATGAGCGACATCCCCGATCTCGAACTCAACTCCGGCACCACGATCCCGCAGCTTGGCTTCGGCACCTGGCAGATCCCGCCCGACGAGGCCGAGGCGGCCGTCGCCGAGGCGCTGCGGCTGGGCTATCGCAGCATCGATACCGCCGCCGCGTATCAGAACGAGCGCGAGGTGGGGGCCGCGATCACGGGCTCTCAGATCCCGCGCGACGAGGTCTTCGTGACCACCAAGCTCTGGAACTCCGACCACGGCACCGACGAGGCGAGGGGCGCGCTGGAGGGAAGCCTCGGCCGACTGGGGCTCGATCGCGTCGACCTCTACCTGATCCACTGGCCGGTGCCGTCGAACGACCGTTACGTCGAGACTTGGCGGACGATGGAGAAGTTGCGCGACGAGGGCCTCGTGACCTCGATCGGCGTCTCGAACTTCAACGTCGAACACCTCGATCGGCTGGCCGCCGAGACCGACACGGTCCCGGCGGTGAACCAGGTGGAGATACACCCCTACCTGCAGCAGGAGGCGCTTCGCGGAGCCAACGCGGACCGCGGCATCCTCACCGAGGACTGGAGCCCGCTGGCCGAGGGCAAGCCCTTCGGCGAGGGCGTCATCGAGGACGCCGCCGACAAGTACTCCAAGAGCCCGGCACAGGTGATCCTTCGCTGGCACCTCCAGCTCGGGAGCATCGTGATCCCGAAGTCGGTCACGCCCGAGCGGATCGCCGAGAACCTCGAGGTCTTCGACTTCGCCCTGAGCGGCGAGGAGATGAACGCGGTCGCCGAGCTCGACCGCGGCGAGCGGACGGGGCCCGACCCCGCCACGTTCATCGCCCCGTAGGCGCCGTCAGTCCCAGCTCCTGGCCGACCTCGCCGATCGCCTCGGCGGCCCGCTCTAGCTGCGGTGGCTCGAGCGCCGCCGACACCTGGACGCGAACCCTGGCGGTTCCCTCGGGCACGACCGGATAACCGAAGCCGGTCGCGTAGACCCCGCGTTCCAGCAGGAGCTGGCTGGCCCGGATCGCGTCGGGCGTGGCGCCGACGATGATCGGCACGATCGCGCTCTCGCCGTCGAGCGGCTTCAGGCCCGTGGCGGCGATCGCGTCGCGCATGGCGACGGTGTTGGTGCGCAGCTTGGCGACGAGCCCGGGGTGCTCGCGCACCTCGGCCAGAGCCCGCCGGGACCCACAGGCGACCGACGGCGGTAGACCGTTGGAGAAGAGCTGGGGGCGTGAACGCTGCTCCAGCACGTCGCACAGCGCCCGCCCGCCGGCCACGAACCCGCCCGCGGCGCCGCCCAGGGCCTTGCCGAGCGTCCCGGTCAGGACGATGTCCTCGCGGCCCAGCAGCCCGAATCGCTCGAGCACGCCGCGCCCGCTCTCGCCCACCACCCCGATCCCATGCGAGTCGTCGACGATCAGCGTCGCGTCGTGTTCAGCCGCGATCTCGGCGAGCTCCGGCATCGGCGCCAGGTCGCCCTCCATGCTGAAAACCCCGTCGGTGACGATCAGCCGGCGATCGACCGCCGGTGCCTCGTTCAGCACGCGCCGCAGGTCGTCGGGGTCGGAGTGCTCGTACACGGCCTTGTGGGCCGGGCGGGCCAGGCGCATGCCGTCGATGATCGAAGCGTGGTTCAGCCGGTCGGAGAAGATCGCCGCCGGGCGGTCGCACAGCGCGTCGAGCAGGGCGGCGTTGGCGGTCCAGCAAGAGACGAACGTGAGCGCCGCGGGCGTGCCGCAGAACTCGGCCAGGTCGCGCTCGAGCTCGACGTGCGGCTGGAACTTGCCGCAGATGAACCGCACCGAGCCGGTCCCTGCCCCGTAGCGGGCCAGCCCGTCGGCCGCCGCCGCGACGACCTCCGGGTGGTTGGCGAGGCCGAGGTAGTCGTTCGAGCACAGGCAGATGACCTCGCCCCGTCCCTCGATCCCGATCAGCGGGCCCTGGGGCGTCGTCAGGACCGGGATGCGCTTCAGCGTCCCCGCCTTGCCCATCGCCGCGAGCTCGCCGCCGAGAACGGTCTCGAGGCTCACGGCGGCGACGCCCCGAGCGCAGCCTCGATCGCTTCGCCGACGATCGCGTACACCCGCTCGAGCGTCTCGGCCGGCATGACCAGCGAGGGCTGGATGTTGATCGAGGTGGTCGACGAGTCGGCCAGCACGCCCCGCCGCAGCATCTCGGCCGCGACCGCGTGCTGGAGTCCGGAGTCGAGCTCGGAGGTCTCGCGATCGCGCACGAACTCGATCGCCTGGAAGCAGCCCACGGCGCGCACGTCGCCGATCCGGTCGAACCGGTCGCGAAGCTCGGCGAGCCGGGCCGTGGCCACCGCCTCGAGCTCGGCCACGTTCTGAAGCACGGGCTCGGCGGCGTAGACCTCGAGCGTCGCGATCGCGGCAGCGCAGGCCCCGGGGAGCCAGGCCCAGGTGCTGCCCGTGGGCACGTCGGCGAAGGTGCCGAGGACGTCCTCGGACCCCAGCAGGGCCCCGATCGGCATGGCGCCGCCGCCCAGCGCCTTGCCGAGGCACATCAGGTCCGGCTGGACGCCCCAGCGCTCGACCGCGAACAGGTGGCCGGCGCGGCCCATCCCGGTCTTCACCTCGTCGGCGCAGAGCAGCCAGTCGTGCTCCCGGCACAGCTCGGTGAGGGCGGGCCAGAACGAGTCGGGCGGCGCCACGCACCCGCCGGAGCCCAGGACCGGCTCGATCACCACGCCAGCCACGTCCGCGGGGTCGAGGGCGTGGAAGAGGACGTGATCGCGCAGGTAGTCGACCGTCGCATCCCCGCTGCCACCTGGACGGGGATCGCGGAACGGGCTGCGGTAGGTGTGCGGGTACGGCACGTGCGTGAAGCCCGCCACCAGGCCGCGAAGGCCGCTGGAGATCTCGGCGGCCTCGGCGCCGAGCGCCGCGGTCGTGGTCGACTCGCCGTGGTAGGAGCCGTGGAAGCCGATGATGATCGGCCGCCCGGTCGCGCGACGCATCAGCTTGATCGCGATCTCCACCGCCTCCGTGCCGTTCAGGGCGATGTCGTAGCGGGTGAGGCTGCGCAGGCGCCGCCGCCAGCAACCGCTCGCCGAGCTCGGCGGTGAGGCTGGAGGCGAGGGCGTGGCTGTCCTCGTTGCCAAGACGGCGAAGCGCCTCGATCGCGGGCTCGAGGATCTCCGGCCTGCCCGCGCCGAGCGGGACCGAGGCCGAGGCCGAGGCGCAGTCCAGGTAGACGTTGTCGTCGGCATCGGTGACCGTCCAACCCGCCTTCCCCGTCAGCGCCAGGGGCGTCAACCCCTCGGAGAGCCCGCGGTAGGCGGTGCGTTCGATCCGCTCGAGGACCTCGCGGCTGCGCGGGCCCGGCGGCTCGACGCCGATCGCGGGCGCGTCGATCTCGTCCCAGTCCGCGGGGTAGAGCGGGCTCACCCGCGCGCCCCGATCCGGGCCCGCAGACCCCTGGTCTCGCGAATCACCTCGCGCGCGCAGTTGCGCCCGTTGGCGCCGGTCACACCGCCGCCGGGATGGGTGCCCGCCCCGCAGATCCAGAGGTCGCGGATCGGGGTGCGGTACTCGCCCCAGCCGCGGACCGGCCGCAGGTTGAAGAGCTGGTCGAAGGCCATCTCGCCGTGCAGTGCGTGCCCGCCCCAGATCCCGAGGACGCGCTCGAGGTCCGGCGGCGCGAGCACCTGGCGATCCAGGATCGAGCCCGGCAGGTTCGGGAAGTACTCGCCGAGCTTGGCGATCGCGCGGTCGGCCACATCGTCGCGGATGTCGTCCCACGACCCCTCGCTGAGGGTGTTGGGCTGGGAGTTGACGTCGATCGTGATCACGTGCTTGCCCTCGGGCGCCAGCGACGGATCATGGACCGTCGGCACGCACAGCTCGATGTGGGGATCGGCCGCGGGCCGCCCCGCCCGCGCCTCGGCCTGCGCCTCGTCCATCTGCTCGATCGTCGGGTTGATCTCGGCGATCCCTCCGTGGTAGGGCTGCGCCCCCTCGCCGTCGATCGCGGCCGCCACCGGCAGCCGGTCGACCGCGAGGTTGATCTTGACGCTCGTGCCCTCGCAGCGGTAGGCGTGCAGCGCGGCCGCGAAGCGTCCGGGAGGAGCGCCTCGTCGACCAGCCGCAGCAGGGTGGTCTTGGGATCCGCGTTGGAGAGCACCCGGCGCGCCGCGATCTCCTCGCCGTCCGCGAGCAGGACACCGGTCGCGCGGCCGTCCTCCACCACGATGCGCTCGACCGGCGCCTCGGTACGGATCTGGGCCCCGGCTTCGCGGGCGGCGTCGGCCATGGCCTCGGGCAATCGCCCGATCCCGCCACGGACGAAGCCCCACTTGCGAATCCCGCCGCCGGCGTCCTCCGACGCATGGTCGTGCAGCAGCACGTATGCGGTCCCCGGAGTGGAGGGGCCGGCGGTCGAGTCGTTGATCGCGTGCCAGCCGAGCGCGGCCAGCACCTGATCGGAGGAGAACCACTCGCGCAGGTACTGGGTCGCCGACGTTCCGAACAGGAAGGTCGCGTCGGCGATCAGCGCGCGGTGGCGCGCCGCCATCCCGCCGAGCCGCGCGAGGCGGGCGAGATCCCGCGGGCGCAGGCTCCGGGGGTCGGGCGGCGTGACGTCGATGAGCGGCGTGATCAGCTTGGCGATCCGGCCCAGCTCGGCCTCGAAGGCTCCAAGCGCCCTCGCGTCCGCGGGCGAGAAGCGCGCGAACTCCTCCTGCGTGCTCGTCAGGTCGTCGTCGAGCAGCAGAGCAGAGCCGTCGGGGCCCAGGTTGAGGGTCGGCCCCGCGGGGTCCACCGCGACGCCGCGCTGGACCAGGCGCAGGTCGCGCCAGACCGGCTCGCGAAGCATGCTCAGGACGTAGGCGCCGGTGGAGGCCCGGAACCCCGGCGAGAACTCCTCGGTGACCGCGCAGCCCCCAACGATCTCGCGCCGCTCGAGCACGACCGTGCGAAGGCCGGCCTTGGCGAGATAGAAGGCCGCGACCAGGCCGTTGTGGCCGCCGCCGACGATCGCCACGTCCCATCCGCGCGCGCTGGAGCCGGTCACGCTCACGACTCGAGCTGGCGGATCTTCGTCACGCGGTAGGCGACGATCGCGAAGATCGCGGCGGCTCCAAGCATCAGCATGCTCATCGCCGCGCCGCCGTTCAGGTCGCCGCTCTCCAGCACCAGGTCATTGACGACGTTCCCGAGCATGTAGCCCTCGGTGCCGCCGACCAGCGCCGGGCTGGCGAAGTCGGTGAAGAGAGGGATGTAGACGAGGAGCAGGGCGACGAAGATGCCCGGCGCGATCAGCGGGATCAGGACCCGGCGCGCCGTTGTGAACCAGCCCGCCCCGAGGTCCAGCGCGGCCTCGAAGATGTTTCGATCGATCGCCTTCATCGCCGCGTAGATCGGGATCACCGTATAGGTGAGGTAGCTCGTCGAGAGCACGACGATCACCGCGAACTTGCTGAACAGCAGGGCGTCGATCGGCGCATCGATCAGCCCGATCTCCATCAGCGCGGAGTTGATCAGTCCCTCGCGGCCCAGGAGCATCCGCCACGCGTAGATCCGGACCATCGGGTTGAGCTCGTCGGCGAGGACCAGGAAGAGCAGCAGGCCCAGCTCGAACCTGCCCGCCTTGTAGGCCAGGACGTAGGCCATCGGGATCGCGATCGCGAGCTGGATGATCATCGCGGCGGTCGCGATCTGGAAAGTCGTCCAGGCGACGTCCCGGTAGAGCGGGTCGTTGATGACGTCGCCGAAGTTGCTCAGCGTCCAGCCCTCGCTGCCGCTGAGGACGCCGTACTGAAGTGCGATCACCATCATCACGATCATCGGCGTCAGGAAGAAGGCGGCGAGGACCAGGGCCGGCACGCCGAGGAAGGCGAGGGGGCGCAGTCGCTCGCGCATCAGCGCACCGCTCCCGCGACGAGGTCCGTCAGCTCGCCTTCGCCGTCGCCCCGTCGCCGGCTAAGCAGCTTGATCAGCTGCCAGGCGCCGAACACGGCGACGATCTGGACCACGGCGATCACGGTCGAGACGGCGTTCACCAGTGGCAGGTTCTCCGACTGGCGGAGGATCGAGAACACCCAGACCGGGAACGTCTGGTCGAAGCCGCCGGTGAAGAACGAGATCTCGAAGTTGTTGAACGACCAGGCGAAGGCGAAGATCCCGGCCGCCGCCAGCGACGGGGCGATCTGCGGCAGCACGACATGGCGCAGCATCTGAAGCTGCGAGGCCCCGAGGTCGATCGCGGCCTCCTCCAGCGAGCGCTGGAAACGCACCAGCCCGGCCGAGATGATGGCGACGACGAGCGGGAAGGTGACGACGAGGTGCATCAGCGCAACCGTGTTCAGGGAGAGCGAGACCTGAAGCTCGCTGAAGAACATGAGCCCGGCGACGCCGATGATCAGCCAGGGCACCACGAGCACCGAGCCGTGCAGGCCCGCGAGCGCGCCCCGGCCCGGGAACCGCAGGCGGGTCAGCCCCCACGCGGCCGCGGTTCCGAGGACGAGGGACAGGACGGTGACCACCGAGGCGACGATCAGCGAGTTCATGATCGCGTCCTTCGCCTGCTGGTTGGCCCAGGCGTCCTCGTACCAGTGGGTCGTGAAGCCCTCCCAGGGCAGCGAGATGATCGACGAGTCGTTGAACGAGAACAGGGCCAGCATCAGCACCGGCCCGAACAGGATCACGAGCACGACCGCGACCAGCGCGGCGCTGGCCGCCCCCGGCGCCGCGCGGCGGATGCGATGCCCTACTGGGCGAGTACTTCCTGCCATGCGCGCTCGTAGACGTCGGCGTTCTCGGGCTCGGTCTGCGGGATAGCTGTCTCGAGGTTCCTCGGGTCGGCGGTGTCCTGGAACTTCTCTTCCAGCAGGTCCAGCGCATCCGGGTTCATCGCCACGAAGCCCATCTCGGCCGAGATCGCCTGGGCCTCCGGCGAGGCGTAGTAGTCGATGAGCTTGTAGGCGGCGTCCGTGTTCTCCGCCTCCGAGGTCAGGGCGAGGCCGCAGACCCACGAGGTGGCGCCCTCATCGGGCGCGATCCACTCGACCGGCAGGCCGTCGTCGGCCATCGCCTCGGCCGTGCCCCGGCCGCCGTCGGCGAGCGCCACCTCACCGGACTTGAAGAGGTTCACCATCGAGGCATCCGATTCCGCGAAGGCGCGGAAGTTGTCCCGGTTGTCGAGCAGGTGCTGTTTGGCCTGTTCGACCTCCTCGTCGGTCAGGTCCATCGGGTTCTCGAGGCCGATCGCCAGCGCCGCGGCGCTGATCGCCGTCAGCGGCGTCGCCTCGAGCGCGACGTTCCCGGCGTTGGCCGGATCGAACAGCGCCTGGTACGAGGTGATCTCGCCGTCGAGCTCGTCCGTGTTCACGATCAGGCCGTGCGGCCCGGCCGAGGCCGGGACGAACAGGACCTGGTCGGACGTGTTGCGGACCTCGTCGGCGTCGGAGAAGGCGAGCTTGTCGAACTCCTCGAACGCCTGCGGATTCAGGGGGCGGAGGAGGTTCCGGGCGACGAGCGGCTCCATCTCGTCGGTGCAGACCTCGACCACGTCGGCCTCGAACCCGCCCGCCAGCTTGGCCGCGGCGGCCTTATTCGAGTCGAACGTGGCGACCTCGAGGTCGACATCGGGGTTCGCCTCGCGGAACGGGTCGAGCATCTCGTCGGGCACCGTGTCGCCGTAGGCGAAGACCTTCAGCGTCCCTTCCGCGGGGGCCTCCATGTTCCCGGGAGCTGGCGCGACGCCGACCGCTCCACCGCCGCCCCCGCAGCCCGCCATCGCCGCGGCGGCGCCCGCCATCGCGGTCACGATCAAGGTCAGTCTCATGTCTCTACTCCTCCTCATCCTGCTTGGAACTCACGGAATGCCCGCACCCACTCGTCAGGGAGAGCGCCTTCATAGGGCCGCCCCCTCGCCCTCCACGACCAGGCTGTGGCGCGCCGCCCAGCTGAGCACGATCGGGTCACCGGCCTCGGCCGTCGAGACGTAGTCGTCGTTGAGCTCGTGGACGACCAGGCGCTCGCCGCTTGGGAGCTCCACGAGCACCTGGGAAAGGGAGCCCAGGTAGATGCGTTCGACGACCCTGCCCTCGACTCGGGAGCGCGTCGCGTCGTCGTCGGCGCCGATGCGGATCTTCTCGGGCCGGACCGAGATCTGCACCGACTGGCCGGCGCCCTCGGGGCACTCGACGCAGATCCGGGTGCCGTCTCCGGAGTCCATCACCGCCAGATCGCCCTCGCGCCTCGAGATCTCGAGGCGCAGGGCGTTCGAGGTGCCGATGAAGTCCGCCACGAAGGAGGTCTCGGGCTGCTCGTACAGCGAGCGCGGGTCGGCGAGCTGCTGGACCTTCCCCGAGTCCATGATCGCGATTCGGTCCGACATCGTCAGCGCCTCCTCCTGGTCGTGCGTCACGTAGACGAAGGTGGTGCCGGTCGACTTCTGGATGCGCTTCAGCTCGAGCTGCATCTCGCGGCGTAGCTTCAGGTCGAGGGCGCCGAGTGGCTCGTCGAGGAGCAGCGCCGCGGGGCGGTTGACCAGGGCCCGCGCCAGGGCGACCCGCTGGCGCTGGCCGCCGGACAGCTCGCCGGGCCGGCGGTCCGCGTGCCCGCCCAGCCGGACGATGTCCAGCATCTCGCTCGTGCGGGCGGCGATCTCCTCGCGCGGGACGTGCTTGAGGCGGAGTCCGAAGCCGACGTTGTCGGACACCGTCATGTGCGGGAAGAGCGCGTAGTCCTGGAAGACCATGTTCACGTTGCGCTTCTTGGGCGAAACCGTGGTGACGTCCTCGCCATCGAGGAACACCCGGCCCTCATCCGGCTCCTCGAAGCCGGCGATCATGCGAAGGGTCGTGGTCTTGCCGCAGCCGCTGGGGCCGAGCAGCGAGAAGAACTCCCCCGCGGCGATCTCGAGCGAGACCCCGTTCACGGCGACGACCTCGTCGAAGCGGCGGCTTACGCCGTCGAGCCTGATCATCGCCTCGCTCACGGCTGCGCCATCCGGGGGCCGATGGCGAGCACGAACATGTCGTTGACGTTGGTCTGAGTGGGGCCGGTCACGATCTGGTCGCCCAGCCGGGCGAGTGCGTCGCCCGTCCGGTGGCCGGCGAGCGCAGCCTCGAGGTCGACCCCGGCGTCGCGCGCCCGCGCGTGGCTGTGGCCGTCGACGATCCCCCCGGCGGCCTCGGTGCCGCCGTCGGAGCCGTCGGTGTCCAAGAGGCAGGCCGAGATCGGCGCGCCGTCGAGGGCGAGCGCGGCGGCGACCGCCGCCTCCTGGTTCGGCCCGCCCCCGCCGAACGAGGCGCTCGCGCCGTTCGACCGAAGGGTCACGGTGGACTCTCCGCCGCACCCGACGAGCACGCAGGGCGGCGTCTGGGCCCGGCTGTCGGCCGCGCACGCCAGCGCGAGGTCCGCGAGGTGGCGACCGACGACCTTGGCCTCGCCCTCGAGCTCCGTCGAGACGACGTGGGCGTCGATGCCGGCGGCGCGGGCCTCGGCCGCCATCGCATCGCAGGCGCCGGCCCCGTTGACGAGCACCACCGTGTGTGGCTCGGTCTCGAGCCGCGGCGAATGGGCGGCCTCGGTCCCCAGGTGCTGGCGGATGCTCTCGGGGATCCGATCCCAGAGATCGCGCTCCTGAAGTACGGCGAGGGCGTCATCCACGTTCGAGGTGTCCTGGACGGTTGGGTCCGTGATCAGGTCCAACACGTCGCCGGCGACGTCGGAGACGGTGAGGTTCACGAGGCGAGCGGGGGCGATCCGCGCTGCCAGCCGCCCGCCCTTGATCGCCGATACGTGCTTGCGGACGGCGTTGATCTCGACGATCGGGGCGCCGGAGGCGAGCAGGAGCTCGTGGAGCAGGCGCTTCTCCTCGGGGCCGACACCGACAGGGGGAAGGCTGGTGAGGGCGGAGCTACCTCCGGTGAACGCTGCGATGACCAGGTCGCCCGGCCCGAGCCGCGATGTGTGGAGCGCGACCCGCTCGGCAGCCGCCGTCGACCGCGCGCTCGGGAGCGGATGGTCGGCGACCAGCACCTCGATCCGCTCGAGCGCCATCGTCTCGTCGCCGTGGCGAACGGCGACCGTCCCGCCCTCGAGGCGGTCGGCGAGGATCCGCTCCAGCGCCGCGGCGATCGGCAGGGTGGCCTTGCCGGAGCCGATGACGACGACTCGGGAGTCAGGCCCGAGCGTGTACTCGCGGCCCGCCACGGCGATCCCGGCGTCGGTGAGCTCGACTCTCTGCTCGGTGGCCTTGCCGACGTCGCAGGCCTCGAGCCCGGCCCTCGCCACCCGCAGCGCCAGAGCGCGCAGCTCCGGCATTCCGGTGGCGGCGAGCTCGGCCGAGTTCGAGATCACGCGGCGATCGCCGCCGGGAAGATGTCGCCGGGGTAGGAGGCGGTGGCGCCGAGCTCCTCCTCGATTCTGATCAGCCGGTTGTACTTGGCGGTGCGCTCGCCTCGCACGGGCGCTCCCGTCTTGATCTGGCCGGCGCCGAGCGCCACCGCGAGGTCGGCGATGATCGGGTCCTCGGTCTCGCCGGAGCGCTCGGAGACGACGACCGTATAGCCGCCGCGATGGGCGAGGTCGGCCGCATCCAGGGCCTCGGAGAGCGTGCCGATCTGGTTGACCTTCCACAGCAGCGAGTTGGCCGCGCCCGCGTCGAGGCCGGTCCGCAGCCGCTTGGGATCGGTCACGAACAGGTCGTCCCCGACGATCTGAATCCCGCTCGCCTGGGTCAGCTCGGCGAAGCCCTCGAAGTCGTCCTCGTCGAGCGGGTCCTCGATCGTGACCACGTCGAAGTCCCGGATCAGCTCCAGATAGAGCTCCGTCATCCCATCACGGTCGCGGCGCTCTCCCGCGACCTCGTAGGTCCCGCTATCCCGGTCGTAGAGGTGGGTGGCGGCGCAGTCGAGGCCGTAGCGGAAGCGTCCCGCGTGGCCCGCGTTCGCCACGGCTTCGTGCAGGAGGCCGAGCGCCTCGTGCGGGCTTGAGATCGCCGGCGCGTAGCCGCCCTCGTCGCCGGTGTTCAGCGCGCTCTTCCCGTAGCGCCCGAGCAGGATCTCGGCGAGCGCGAGGTTGACCTCGGTCGAGATCTGAAGCGCCTCGAGGATCGAGTCGGCGCCCACCGGGATGCAGATGAACTCCTGAAAGTCGAGGTCGTTGGAGGCGTGCTTGCCGCCGTTGATCAGGTTCACCAGCGGCGCCGGAAGCACGTGCGCGTTCGCGTTGAGCGCCCGGTAGAGCGGGGTGCCGGCCGCGGCCGCCCGAGCCCTTGCCGCGGCGAGCGACACGCCGAGGATCGCGTTGGCCCCCAGCCGTGACTTGCGCTCGGTGCCGTCGAGCTCGATCAGCGCCGAGTCCAGGTCGCGCTGACCGGGCAGCGGCTTTCCCACCAGCGCGTCGCGCAGCTCGCCGTTCACAGCGGCGACCGCGCCGAGCACGCCGAAGCCGCCGAAGCGCGAGCCGCCGTCGCGAAGCTCGGCGGCCTCGTTCGAGCCGGTGGAGCGCCCGGAGGGCACGTCGGCGGTGGCCACGGTTCCGTCGTCGAGGGCGAGGTCGACCTGGACCGTGGGCAGTCCACGGCAGTCGAGCACCTCGCGGGCGCGCAGGTTCGTGACGGCGGGACTCATACGATCACCTTCTCTCCGGTCTGCTGTTGCCAGGCTCTGGTCAGGTTGTCGGCCGCCTCCGCGAGGTGGGTGCGGAACAGGTCCTCGGCGCGCTCGGGGTCGCCGGCGCGGATCGCCGCGATCAGCTCCTCGTGCTCGGCGGCGACCTCGGCGGGGCGGTGGTAGTACGGGCGCAACTGGACGAGGCAGAGCAGGATCTCTGACTGCACCGACGAGTAGGCCCGAGCCAGCCGGGGGGACCCGGCGGCATCGATGAGCGCCCGGTGGAAGCGCATGTCCGGCTCGACCACCGATCGCCACGGCGCGTCATCGCCGATGCCCGACAGCTCGCGAGCCGACGCCTCGGCGTCCTCGGGGACCTCGCCGGTGGCCATCACCAGCCGGACCGCCTCGAGCTCGAGCGCGATGCGCAGCCGGAACACGTCGATCAGGTCGTCGGGGTCGAGCACAGGTACCTGGACTCCGCGGTTGGGCTCGCGCAGCAGCAGGCCCTCGGCGATCAGGATCTGGGTCGCCGCGCGGAAGGAGTGCCTGGCGATTCCGAGGCGCTCGGCGAACTCGGTCTCTCGCAGCCGCGCGCCCGGCTCGATATGCCCGTCCAGGATCTGCTCCCGCAGCGCGTTGGCGGCGGCCTGGACCGTGGAGACCGTCGCGAGCGGAAGGTTCGGGGATGCGCCCTGCTGCTGCTCGAGCGAGGGGGCGCTTTCGGGATCTGCTTTGGCCATGTGTCACATCATTCCACAATTTGACAAGATACGTCGGGCCAGGCACGAACGCCGGCGTCGACGAGGAGGAAACCGTGACCGAGATCAGCCGAGGCCGGATCGCCGAGCTCTTGGAGCGCGAGCGGAAGGGGTTCGCGGACGGCCATTTGGCCTCCAGGCGCCTGCACGAGCGAGCCGAAGGCTCCCTGCTCTCCGGCGTTCCAATGAACTGGATGACCCGCTGGCCGGGCGAGTTCCCGGTCTTCCTCGCATCCGCCGAGGGAGCGGAGGTCACCGACGTCGACGGCAACGTCTACGCGGACCTCTGCCTCGGCGATACGGGCGCGATGACGGGCCACTCGCCGGCCGCGACCGTCGCAGCGATCCACGAGCGGGCCCAGCACGGGATCACCGCGATGCTGCCGACCGAGGACGGGGTCCTGGTCGGCGAGGAGATGAAGCGCCGCTTCGGGTTGGCGAACTGGCAGTTCTCGCTCTCGGCGACCGATGCCAACCGGTTCGTCGTCCGGCTCGCACGTGAGATCACGGGCCGGCCGAAGATCCTCGTTCACAACCACTGCTACCACGGAAGCGTCGACGAGACCGTCGTCGGCCTGGTCGACGGCGAGGTCCGGCCCCGCGAGGGCAACGTGGGACCGCCGGTGGCGCCATCCGAAACCACCCGGATCGTCGAGATCAACGACCTCGAGGCTCTCGAGCGCGAGCTGTCCCACGGCGACGTGGCCTGCGTCCTGGTCGAGCCCGCGCTGACGAACATCGGCATCGTGCTGGCCGAGGACGGCTATCACGAGCGCCTGCGCGAGCTGACCCGCGAGACCGAGACGCTGCTGGTCATCGACGAGACCCACACCCTGTGCTGCGGTCCCGGCGGCTATACGGGCGTCGCCGGCCTGGAGCCAGACCTCCTGACGATCGGGAAGCCGATCGGCGGCGGAGTGCCGATCGGCGCCTACGGGTTCGGCGACGAGGTCGCCGCGCGGATCCTCGAGCACACGGTGCCGGTGGCGGCCGACGTGGGCGGGGTAGGCGGGACCCTGGCCGGGAACGCGCTGTCGCTAGCCGCGGCCCGGGCGACCCTCACCGAGGTGCTGACCGACGCCGCCTTCGAGCACATGATCTCGCTCGGCGAGCGGTTCGAGCGCGGGGTGGCGGACGGCATCGCCGAGCATGGCCTGCCGTGGTCGGTGACCCGGTTGGGGTGCCGCGCCGAGTACATGTTCAGCGCCAGCCCGCCGCGCACCGGCGGCGAGGCGGCCGCCGCTCTCGACCAGGAGCTCGACGCGCTGCTTCACCTCTACATGCTCAACCGGGGCATCCTGATGACCCCGTTTCACATGATGGCGCTGATGTCGCCGGCGACCACCGAGGCGCACGTCGACCGCCACACGGAGGCCTTCGCGGAGGCGACGGCCGAGCTGGTCCGTGGATAGCGTCGTGCGGATCGGCGCCCGCGAAGCCGACCTCGTCGACGAGCCGCTCGATCCCTCCCAGGTCCTGGATGGCGACCCCCGGGTGGCCGCCCTCGTGCTCGCCGAAACGGCGGACGGAACCGAGAGCGGGGTCTGGCGATGCACCCCCGGCCGGCTGCGCGACGTCGAGGCCGACGAGACGTTCGTCGTGCTCGAGGGCCGGGCCACGATCGAGTTCGCGGGAGGACGGGTGGAGCTGGGCCCCGGCGACGTCTGCGTGCTGACCGCCGGGACCGAGACCGTCTGGACGGTTCACGAGACGTTGCTAAAGGGCTATTCGCTGCGTCTCGGCAGACCCTCTCCATCTGTGGCATGATGGAGTTGTTCAACAATCTTGCTATCTGGGGAGGAACACCGATGCAACTGACGCCGCTGTCGAGACGCCGGATCTTCGCGGGGGGGACGGCCATGGGCCTGGCGGCCCTGATCGTCCTGTTCGCGATCAACAGCCCGACGAAGGCCGATCCGCCGACGTCGGGCACCAGCGTGGTGCTGATCAGCGGCGACGGCATGGGGATCCAGCAGCGCACGGCGATCCAGTACGCGACCTACGGGCTCGACGAGCGCCAGCCGATGGACGCCCTCCCCTATGCCGGCTTTCTCGACACCGTCCCCGCGACCCGCGCCGTGAGCGACTCGGCGGCCGGGGCGACCGCATGGTCGATCGGGATGAAGACCAAGAACGGATTGACGGGGCTGGGCCCCAACGAGGAGCGCGTCCCGACGCTGATGGAGATCGCCGAGGACGAGGGCAAGGCGACCGGGGTGGTAAACGACCACGACATCACCAACGCCACGCTGGCGTCGTTCGCCTCGCCGGTGCCCAACCGCGACGCGAAGGTCGCGATCGCCCAGCGCATGTTGCGAAACATCTCGCCCGACGTGATGATGGGCGGCGGCGAGCGCTACTGGTACCCGGAGGGCAACGAGGGGATGATCCCCGACGAGGTGCCGGGCGAGGATTCGGGCAGGGGCCGAGACAACCTCGTGGAGGAGGCTCAGGGCCTCGGCTACGAGTACGCCTATGACCGCGAGACGGTCGATGAGCTGACCGGGCCGAAGGCGCTGGCGCTGGTCCAGGACAGCGGCCTTCAGCGTTGGAAGGAGCTCAAGGGCTACAAGCCTGAGGACGACCCGTACTACGTGCCTGAGGCGGACCTGCTCGAGAAGTCACTCGAGCTGCTGAGCCAGGACCCCAACGGGTTCTTCCTCGTCGCCGAGAGCGACGACATGGACTCGGCCGCGCACGAGCACGACGGGGTCAACGTGATCAAGACCGGCCGGACCATCAACGCGATGGTCGAGGTGGTCCAGGAGTTCCGCGAGACGCACCCCGACGTGCTGCTGATAGTCACGGCCGACCACGAGACCGGTGGCATGACGATCGAGGAGCGCGCGGAGACCAACACCAACTCCGACGGCGACGATCCGGTCCCGTACTACGGCGACGGCTCGCGCAACAACGCCGGCCCCAATGGCGAGGTCCCGCAGCGAAGCGGCCCGTTCAAGATCAAGGGCACGCAGCGCGAGTTCAAGGTGGATTGGACCACCCCCGAGCACACCGGCGGCATGGTCCCGGTGACCGCCGTGGGCCCGCTCGCCGAGGAGCTCACGGGCGTCCACCACAACACGCACGTGTTCGACGTCGTCGACCAGGTACTGACGGCCCCGTAACCCGCGATTCGATGCGCCCCGGCCCCTCCTGAGCGGGGGGCCGGGCTACCCCTAGGGCGAGAACTTCTCGTTGCAGGTGGTGATCTTGTCGACGTCGCCCGAGGCGTCGGTGATGCAGTCGAGGAGCTTCGAGGCCTCGTTGATCTGGGCCGACGAGGCCTTCTGCGCCTTGTTCTGGAGCTTCTGTGCCTCGCGGATCGAGTCCTGGACGTTCGGCGCCACGGCGTCGGGGATGTCGAGGCTCTCGAACGCGTTGTTCGTGATGCTCTCCGTCGTGTCCAGGGTGGGCTTGACGATGAAGAAGTAGACGGCCGCCAGGATCGCCACCGTGGTGACGATCTTGATGATTGGGCTGATGATGGTGCCCGCGCCGATCATTTCTCGATACCCCCCTCCCGCACGATCGCGGGCACTCTAACCGAACAGAAGCTGGTCGGCCAACGACCGGCATTTGTTCATCTTCTTCGGGTCGAAGCCCGCCTTGGCGATGCATTCCTTGACCCGCTGGGCGTCGCCGGAGCGGCCCTGCGTCGCCAGGTTGTCCGCCTAGGAGTCGGCGAAGTTGCGGTTGTGGAGCACCTTGCTGGTGATCGTCTGGCCCAGCTCCTCGCAGCGCTCGAGCTTCGCGATGTCGTCGCCGGCGTTCTCGACGCACCGCAGCACGGTCTTCGCCGCCTCCTCCCACGGTTGTGAGCCCGCGATCAGGCCGCGCCCGTAGGAGGTCGCGCTGGTGCGCGTCGACGAGATGTCGGCGGCGGTCGCGTCGGCGTCGGCCTGGCGCTGGGATTCCTGGAACTGGCCCCGCGCGTTCCTCACCGTGTCCTCGGTCGTATCGAGGATTGGGCCGACGATGAAGAAGTAGACCGCCGCCAGGATCGCCACGGTCGTGACGATCTTGATGATCGGGCTGTGATGGTCCCCGCGCCGATCACGGCCGGGGAGTTTGTCAGACGCCCTGCGACCGGGGCGGACGGAAAATGCGGGAAACCGCATAGGGAAGGGGGAGGGTGAGCGGGTCCCGCTGACTAAGCTCAGCGTTCGTGGCCAAGGACACCGAAAAGCTGATTCGCCAGCTGTCGCTGATCTCGTTCCTGATGGCAAACGGCCGACCGGTCTCGGCGCTCGAGATCAAACGGGAGGTCGAGGGGTACAGCTCGATGAACGAGGACGCGTTCGCGCGGCGCTTCTACGCCGACCGCGCCGAGCTGGAGAGCCTGGGGATCTCGCTCCAGGTCGAGAAGCCCTCCGAGGGGTTCTTCGAGGCCGAGCTCTACGCGCTGCCGCCGGAGAACTACTACCTGCGGCCGATCGAGTTCACCGACGGCGAGCTGGCCGCGCTTCGCACCGCGCTGGCGCTGCTGGACGGCGAATTCGCCTACGCCGAGCCGCTGCGGCTGGCGCTCCAGCAGGTGTCGTGGGGCCGGCCCAGCCCGCTCACCGAGGGCGACGGCGCCCCCATCGACGTCCGCCTGGCCGACCCCGCCTCGGGCCGCGAGGTCTCGCAGCGCCTGGCGAAGATCGAGACCGCGATCTCGCGCCGGAAGACGATCGAGTTCTCCTATTACTCGCTTCAGCGCGACGAGGTCTCCGACCGCAAGGTCGACCCGTACCACCTCGTCTTCCGCAACGGCCAGTTCTATTTGATCGGGCACTCGCACGAGCGGGGCGAGGTGCGCGTGTTCCGCCTGTCGCGGATCGAGGCCAAGGTCTCGTATGCGACCAAGGCCGAGCACGACTTCTCGCCGCCCGAGGACTTCGACCGCCGCGACTACGCCTCGCGCGCCGAGTGGCAGATGGGCACGAGCTCGCGCTCGGCCAAGGTCTTCCTTCGCGAGCGGATCTCGTGGCTGGTCGAGCGCGACTACGGGACCTACGGCAAGCTGCGCAAGGCGGTCAAGGCCGACGGCGCGCCGGGTCGGGGCCTGATCTACGAGACCGAGTTCGCGTCCGGGCGCCAGCTGGTGTCCTGGGTCCTGGGCTGGCGCGAGAACGCGACCCTGCTCGACCCGCCCGAGCTGGCAAAGGAAGCCGCCCAGCGCCTGGACCTGCTTCGCAGCCGCCACAAGGGCGAGTTCGGCGTGGCCGACGTGGTCGCCCGCCCCGCTCCCGACGCCAACGGGCGCGCGCGCACGAACGGCCGGTCGGAGTCGGTCATCCGCCCCGAGCGGTTCGCCCGGCTCGTCAGCCTGGCAGGCCTCCTGATCTCCTCGGCGCGGGAGGGCGCGCGGCTTCAGACCGCGGGCGTGCTGGCCGACCTCAACGTGTCGATGGAGGAGCTTCGCGAGGACATCGACGTCCTCAACGTCGTCAACTTCGGCGGCGGCACCTACGTGCTCTACGCCGAGATCGTGGGCGACGAGATCGAGGTCGACTCGGACACCTACGGCGACAACTTCGCCCGCCCGGCTCGTCTGCTGCCGCTGGAGGCGAAGGCGCTGGTGGCCGCGATCGACCTGTTCGGGGACCACCTGCCCCAGTCGGGGCTGGGAACCGCGCGCGACAAGATCGTCGCCGCCCTGGGCCACGATCCCTCCGAGGAGGGGCTCGAGATCGCCCCTGGGCGCGACGACTCGCAGGTCGTCCGCACCGTGCACGACGGGATCGAGCAGCGCCGGATCCTCGAGCTCCACTACTACAAGGAGAACGAGGACGAGTTCACCAAGCGCCGGGTCGAGCCCTACAAGCTGGCGTCGGGCCCCGAGGGCTGGTACCTGGGCTGCTACGACCCGGCCCGCGAGGACACGCGCCACTTCCGGCTGGACCGGATGAAGGAGGCCAGCCTCTCCGACGAGACGTTCGAGCCCCGCGAGGGGATCGACGAGCGGCTGGCCGAGCAGGAGTGGCTGGTACGCGGCGAGGTGGCGAGCGCCGGCGTCGCCCGCGTCTGGGTCGCGCCCGAGCGCGCCCGATGGCTGCGCGAGGAGCGCCGGGTGGTGGAGGAGCTGGCCGACGGCGGCGTCGTCGTCGAGCTGCCCTACGGCTCGGTCGACTGGCTGGTGCGCGAGACGCTGAAGGGCGTGGGCGACCTTGTGGTGCTCGAGCCCGATGACGCCCGCAGCGCCGTCGCCGACGCGCTCAAGGCCGCTTAGCGAGCGGCTTCGGAGACGGCGTCGGCGAGGCCCGCGAGGTCGGGCAGCTCGGCCGCGCGCGGCAGATCCGACGTCTCGCCGAGGCGGTTGATCCACACCGCCGGCAGGCCCATCGCGGCGGCCGGCGCGATGTCGTGAAAGAGGCTGGCGGCGACGTGCACGTGCGCGTCGACGTCACCTGCGAGCTCGCGGAACGCGTTCCAGTGGCCGGGTGCCGGCTTGTACGAGCCGGCCTCGGCCGCCGTGATCGACAGCTCGAAGGGCACGCCCAGCGTCTGGACGGAGCTGGTCAGCAGGTCGGGATCGGTGTTGGAGAGGATCGCCAGCTTCCAGCCGCGCTCGTGAAGCTCCCCCAGGGCGCCGGGGACCTCATTGAACGCACGCCATCCGGGCAGCGACTCGGCCAGGTACTCGCGCCGCTCGGGCGCCAGCTCGACGCGCTCGATCGCCGCCACGGCCGTCAGCGCGCGGGCCATCACCTCGCGGTAGGTCAGGTCGCGCTGGGCCTGGACGCGAGGCTCGACCGCGTGGTAGTGCTCGAGCATCCGCTGCGGGTCGATCTGGGGCCAAAGCTCCTGGAAGGCCGAGCGAAAGCCGCCCTCCCAATCGATCAGGGTGCCGTAGCAATCGAAGGTGGCCCAGCGCTCGCCCACGGCGCTCGACTCTATATTCGGCGCATCGAGACCGCCCCCGGCCACGAGGACATTCTCCGGATCATCGCCCCCAACCCGGGGCCGATGACCCTGGAGGGAACCAACACCTACCTCGTCGGGCTGGACCCCGCCTACGTGATCGACCCGGGGCCGGCGATCGAGTCCCATATCGAGGCGGTGCGCGCTGCCGGCGAGGAGCGGGGCGGGATCGCCGGGGTGCTGCTGACGCATTCGCACGCGGACCACTCGGCTGGGGTGGAACTCCTTGGAGTGCCGCTGCTGCACGGAAAAATCAGTGAGGGCGACGAAACGTCGGCGCCGACGCCGGCCGAGGCGGCCTCCGCGGAAGCTGTCCAGCCTAAGCGGGACAGTGGCCCAGTAGGACAGGACGGCTCCGCGGAGAACGGGCGGATTGGGCCCTTCACCCTCCTACCCAGCCCCGGCCACGCCGCTGATCACGTCTGCTTCTCACGGGACGACGTCACGTTTTGCGGCGACCTCATCCTTGGCCACGGATCCTCGATCGTCCCGCCCCGCGCTATGGGCGGCTCCCTCGCCGAGTACATGGATTCCCTGGAGCGCCTCGCGGCCCTGGGGCCGGCCCTTATGTGCCCGGGCCACGGCCCGTGGATCACCGACCCCGCCGCGAAGATCGCCGAGTACGTCGCGCATCGGGAGGATCGCGAGCGCAGGCTCGTCGCCGCGCTGGAGGCAGGGGAGCGGGATCGCGAGTGCCTGCTGGACGCCGGCTGGGACGACGTCCCGGAACCGATGCGCCCCGCCGCCGCGGTCGCCATGGAGGCCCATCTGGAGAAACTGGACGCCGAGGACCGGCTTCCCGAGGGCGTCGCCCCCGGATAATCACGGGCGATGGCTCTCGGCAGCAAGGTCTTCAAGAGCGCCGGCCTCTTCACGGCCGGCTTCGCGGCGCTCTCGGCCGCGGCCGCGGCGGGGCTGCGCTGGCAGCTCTTTCGCCGCCCGCTTCCGCAGACGTCCGGCCGGGTCACGGTTCCCGGCGCCGAGGCCACGATCGAGATCAGCCGCGACCGCTGGGGCGTCCCGCACATCCGCGCCCGTTCGCGGCGCGACCTTTGGTTCGCGCAGGGCTACTGCCTGGGCCAGGACCGGCTGTGGCAGCTCCAGATCTACAGGCAGCTCGCCTGCGGGCGGATCGCCGAGTTCGGCGGCGAGCAGGGGCTTCCGGTCGACCGGTTCATGCGCACCCTGGGACTGCGGCGGACCGCGCTGCGCGAGGCGGCCGAGCTGGATCCCGAGGTCGCCGACGGGCTCGTCGCCTATAGCGCCGGGATCAACGCGGCCGCCGAGGCCCGCCCGCTGCCGGCCGAGTTCCAGCTGCTGCGGATGAAGTGGGAACCCTGGCAGGCCGCCGACTCGCTGACGGTCGCGAAGCTGCTCGCCTTCGGCCTCTCGACCAACTGGGAGCGCGAGCTGCTGCGAGCCGAGATGGCCCGCAGCCTGGGCGAGGACCTGGCGGCGCGCCTCGACCCCTCCTATCCCCAGGGCCACCCGGTGGTCCTGACCCCCGGCGAGGCGCACTCGGGCGACGGGCTGGCGGTGGCCGAGCAGATCGGGCGGCTCCGCCGCGAGCTGGGCTTGGCCGCCGAGGCCACCGGCTCGAACAACTGGGCGGTCAGCGCCGAGCGCTCGGCTACGGGAGGAGCGCTCATCGCCGGCGACCCGCACCTGCCGCCCAGCATGCCCGGCATCACCTACCAGCTCGCCCTGTACGAGGGCGATCGCTTCGCCCGCGGCGCGGCGCTGCCGGGCCTGCCCGGCGTCACCTTCGGCCAGAACAACGACGTGGTCTGGACGTTCACCAACGCCATGGCCGACGTGCTCGACCTCTTCGTCGAGCGGATCGAGGGCGACAGGTACGAGTTCGAGGGCGAGAGCCGGCCGGTCGAGACCAGGGTCGAGGAGATCGAGGTCAAGGGCCGAGGCCCGGAGCGGCTGGTCGTCCGCGAGACCCATCACGGCCCGATCGTCAACCAGGCGCTTGGCGCCGACGACCACGAGCCGCTGGCGCTCAGCTGGGCGGCCCTCCACTTCCCCGGGGTCAGCGCCGCAAGCTTCGGCATCCTCGACGCCGCGGACGGCTCGCAGCTCGTCGGCCTCCTGGGCGCCCAGGCGATGCCGGTCTCGAACCTGGTCTGGGCCGACCGCAAGGGATCGATCGGCTACAAGACGATGGGTCGGCTCCCGATCCGCCGGGGCGCCTGCCCGGATCTGCCCAAGCCCGGCTGGACCGGCGAGTACGAGTGGGAGGGCTGGGTCCCCTACGAGGAGCTCCCGGAGGTCACCGACCCCAAGGCCGGCTACGTGGTCACGGCCAACAACAAGATCACGCCCGAGGGGTTCCCCCACCATGTCTCCAGCGACTACCTGGACGGCTACCGCGCCCGCCGGATCGCCGACCTGATCGAGGCGGAAGACGAGCACGACCTCGACGGCTTCGCGGCGATGCAGATGGACCAGTACTCGATCCCGGGCGCCGAGACGACGCGACGCCTGCTCCGCCTGTCCGCCCGCGACCAGCGCGAGACCGCCGCGATCGAGCGCCTGCGCAGCTGGGACGGGCGCATGGACCCCGGCTCGACCGCGGCGACGATCTACCAGGCGTTCACCCTGCGCTTCGCCCGCGAGGTCGCCCGTGCCGCGATCGGCGACCGCGACCTGGCCGAGCGCTGGCTGGACCGCGCCGACAACGGCTTCATGACCCACGTCACCTCGCCCTGGCGCTGGCAGTCCCACCTGCTCTCCCTGTGGGAGGAGGCCGACACCGAGCTGATCGGGGGCGACTGGGACGAGCTCGCGCTGGACTCGCTCCGGGGGGCGATGGACGAGCTGGCCGACCGCTACGGCTCCGACCCCGAGGGGTGGCGCTGGGGCGATGTCCACGCGCTCGAGTTCCCACACGCCCTGGGCGCCGCGAACCCCGTGCTGGGGAAGATCTTCAACCGCACCCTCCACGTCGGCGGCGCCCAGGAGACCGTCTCGCAGGTCGGCTGGGACCCGAACGACCCGTTCGCCGCCATCTGGGCGCCGTGCTGGCGGGTCGTCGCCGACCCGGTGGCCCCGGAGCGTTCGCGCTGGCAGCAGTTCACGGGCCAGTCAGGGCAGGCGGGAAGCCCGCACTACGACGACCTCCAGGCCCGGTGGGTGGCCGGCGAGACGCAGGCGATGACCGGCGAGGGGCCATGGCAGCTTCTGGTCCTGGAGCCGTGAGCCGGCGCGATCAGATCAAGCTGACGGACGCCGAGCAGCTCGATCTGCTGGAGGGCGAGCGGGTCGTGTCGGTGGCCAGCTTCGGCCCGCGCGGCTGGCCGCACGTGATGCCGCTGTGGTTCGTGGTGCGCGGCGGGCGGATCTGGACCTGGACCTACGCCAAGTCACAGAAGGTCAAGAACCTGGAGCGCGACGACCGCGCGACGCTGCTGGTCGAGACCGGGGTCGAGTACTCGGAGCTCCGCGGGATCCAGATCGAGGCTCGCGCTCACCTGCACCGCGACATCGACACCGTGTTCGAGTTCGCCAAGGAGCTGACCGTGCGCTACGCGGAGGGCATCGACTCGGTCTACGGCGACGCGGCCGAGGGCTCAAGGCGCAGGCGCCGAAGCGCGTTGCGATCGAGTTCGAGGCGGTCCGCACCGCAACCTGGGACCATCGCAAGCTCGGCGGGACCTACTAGGCCCAGCTACCCTTCGCGCGCCCCATGGACCTCCGCGGCCTCATCCTCTCCGGCGGCGCCGGCACCCGGCTGCGCCCGATCACGCACACCTCGGCGAAGCAGCTGGTCCCGGTGGCCAACAAGCCCGTGCTCTTCTACGGAATCGAGGCGCTGGTGGCAGCCGGCATCACCGAGATCGGGATCATCATCGCCCCCGAGACCGGCGACGAGATCCGCGAGGCGGCCGGCGACGGCTCGGACTTCGGCGCCAGCATCACCTATATCCCGCAGTCCGAGCCCAAGGGGCTCGCGCACGCGCTGCTGACCGCCGAGGAGTTCCTGGAGGACGGGCCCTTCGTGATGTACCTGGGCGACAACCTGCTGCGCGACGGCATCACCGACCTGGTCGAGCGCTTCCGCTCCGACGAGCCCGATGCCCTGATCCTGCTCACCGAGGTGCCCGACCCGTGGCACTACGGGGTCGCCGAGCTGGACGGCGAGACGGTCGTCCGCCTGGTCGAGAAGCCGAAGGACCCGCCGTCGAACATGGCGCTCGTGGGGGTCTACATGTTCGGCGCCCGCATCTTCGACGCCGCGAAGGCGATCCAGCCCTCGGCTCGCGGCGAGCTGGAGATCACCGACGCCATCCAGGCCCTGATCGACGACTCGCGCTCGGTCGAGAGCCACACGGTGAGCGGCTGGTGGAAGGACACGGGTCAGCTGGCGGACATGCTCGAGGCCAACCGCCTGGTGCTGGAGGAGCTGGACCGCCGCCTGGACGGCGAGCTGACCGACGCCAACGTCGAGGGGCCGGTCCACATCGAGGCCGGCGCGACCGTCGAGCGGTCCACGGTTCGCGGACCGGCGATCATCGGCGCCGGCTCGGTGATCCGCGACGCCTACATCGGCCCGTACACCTCGATCGACCGCAACTGCGAGGTCGAGCGCTGCGAGGTCGAGCACTCGATCCTCCTGGAGGGGGCGAAGGTGTCGGACCTCGAGGTCCGCCTGGAGGCCAGCCTGCTCGGCAAGAACGCAAGGGTTGCCCGCGGGGACGGCGTGCCCAAGACCCTGCGGATGATCGTCGGCGACAACTCGGAGATCGAGATCCCGTGAGCGCGGAGCCAGCGGAGAGGAGGGGTTGCGTGAGGCGAAGCGCGATCCAGGGATTGTGAGGGTCATGGTCACGGGCGCTGGCGGGATGCTCGGCCGCGACGTCGTCGAGGACCTCTCGGCGCGCGGCCATGAGGCCGTGCCGTACGAGCGCTCCGACCTGGACATCACCGACGGCCCCCGGGTGGACCGGGTCGTCGGCAAGCTCGAGCCCGACGCGATCGTCAACTGCGCCGCCTACACGGACGTCGACCGTGCGGAGTCGCAAGAGCGCGCCGCGATGGAGATCAACGACACCGGCGCCGGCTTGCTGGCGGTCGCCGCCGGCACCGTGGGCGCCAAGATCGTCTACCCGTCGACCGACTACGTCTTCGACGGGCACCGCGAGCGGGCCTACGTCGAGTCCGACATGCCGCATCCGCTGTCCGCGTACGGGCGTTCCAAGCTGGCCGGCGAGACGTCGGTGGCCGTCGCCAACAGCAAGCACTTCGTAGTCCGCACGTCGTGGCTGTTCGGCGTGGGCGGCAAGAACTTCGTCGAGACGATGCTGCGCATCGGCGCCGAGCAGCCCGAGGTCCTTGTGGTCTCAGACCAGGTCGGCTCGCCCACCTACACGCCGCATCTCGCCCGGGCGATCACACTGCTGGTCGAGTCCGATGACTACGGCGTCCACCATGTCACCGCTTCCGGCGCGTGCTCGTGGTTCGACTTTGCGCAGGAGATCTTCGACCAGGCAGGCATGGGAACCCGGGTGATGGCCGCGCGCACCTCGATGCTGGATCGCCCGGCCCCGCGCCCGGCGTACTCGGTGCTGCGCAGCGAGCGCGCGGTTCCCACCGTGCTCCCCAACTGGCGCGAGGCGCTGGCCGAGTACATGGTCGAGCGCGAGGCAGCGAGAGCGCAGGCGTGAGAGTCCTTGTGACCGGCGGCGCCGGCTTCATCGGCAGTGCCTACGTGCGAAAGCGGCTGGAGAACGACCCCGGCGGGTCCGTTCGCGTGCTGGACAAGCTCACCTACGCGGGCCGTCGCGAGAACCTCGAGGGCCTCGAACGTTGCGAGCTGGTCGTCGGCGACATCGCCGACCCGGAGGTCGTCCGCGGCGCGGTCGAGGGCTGCGACGCGCTCGTCAACTTCGCCGCCGAGTCCCACGTGGACCGGTCGATCGAGGAGCCCGGCGAGTTCATCAAGACCGACGTGTTCGGGACCTTCGTCCTCCTGGAGGCCGCGCGCGAGGCCGGCATCCGCCATCTCCAGGTCTCGACCGACGAGGTCTACGGCTCGATCGACTCGGGCTCGTTCACCGAGTCGTCGCCCCTCGACCCGTCATCGCCCTACTCGGCGTCGAAGGCCGGAGGCGACCTGATCGTGAGCGCCTTCCACCACACCTACGGCGCCGAGGCGCTGATCGTCCGCGCCTCCAACAACTACGGCCCGCGCCAGCATCCCGAGAAGCTGATCCCCCTGTGCATCCTGAACGCGATGGCGTCCGACCCGCTGCCGGTCTACGGCGACGGGATGCAGGTCCGCAACTGGCTTCACGTGACCGATTTCGCGGCGGCGATCGACCTCGCGCTCGAGCGCGGCGAGCCCGGCCGCGTGTACAACGCCGGCGGGCCCGACGAGCTGGCGAACGTGGACGTCGTCAAGCGGATCCTCGAGCTGACCGGCCGCGGCGAATCGCTCATCACCTACGTCGACGACCGCCTGGGGCACGACCGTCGGTACTCGCTGTCGGCCGAGCGGATCTCAGCTGAGCTCGGCTGGCAGGCGGCGGTCTCCTTCGACGACGGGATCGCCCAGACCGTTGCCTGGTATCGCGACAACGAGGAATGGTGGGCCCCGATCCGATCCGGCGAGTACCGTGAGTACTACGAGCGCCAGTACGGGCGCGCCCTGGGGTGAGACTGGGAGGTTGGGGATGAGGAGATCAATCGTTGCCATGGCCGCAGTCGCGCTGCTGGTGTCGCTGGGGGCGGGCCCGGCAGGCGCCCACGACGAGCGCTACAAGTCGAGGCTGACGCTGAAGGAACCCGCCTTCGTGGTGCCCACCCGCGGGACCTTCGCCTACCGGGGTCGCATCACCAGCGAGAAGAGCCAGTGCGAGCCGGGGCGCACGATCGCCCTGTATCGAAAGCAGCCCGGCTCGCCGGAGGTCGAGGTGGGCAACACCGAGACGAACGCGGAGGGCAAGTACTCGATCACGCTCGAAGTCAACATGGCCGGCAAGTACTACGCACGGGCCTCCAAGGGCTCCTACGGCGGCGCCGGGCACGACCACGTCTGCCTGGCCGACGAGTCAGGCAAGGTCGATTTCCCGCCTGAGCCCCGGCGGCCATGGAAGAGCTGACGGTACGACTGCGGCTGGGTGAGGTCGGATGGTCCCTGGTGGACCATGCCGCCGCCGAGCGTCACGAGACGCCCGGAGCGTTCATCGAGGCGGCTTGCGGTGACTTCCACCGGCGCCTCCTCGCCTCAACGCCCAGTATGGAGGTGCCTCGCCTGCGGCCCGGGAGCGGCTCGCACGAGCGTCAGCTGACGCTGACCGGCGCGCCCGAGGTCTGGGAGGACCTGAAGCTCGAGGCGGGGCGTCAGGGCATCGATGTCGCACGGCTGATCGAGCACGCGGCGATGCTGCTGGCGGCGTCGGCCGCCTCGCCCTCCGACTGACGTCCCGCTCAGGCCTCGGAGCTGACCGGGCTCGCGCCCAGGTCGCTCGGGCCCGCTTCGAGCCCCGACCGGTGGCGGAGGCGAGCCGCTTCCGCGCGCTCGGCGGCGACGTCGCGCACCCTCACGACCTTGCCGGGGCGCTTCCGCAGGCCTCGGAGGTAGTCGAGCGCCGCGTTGCGCGCGACCTGGAGAAGCCAGGTCTCGAACCCCGCGTGGCGCAACTCGTAGCGGCGGATCGTGATGTGAAGCGTGGCGAAGAGGTCCTGGGTGACGTTCTCGGCGACGGTCTGATCCTCGACGACCGAACGCACCACCGTCACGACCAGATCGGCGTATCGCGCGTACAGGAAGTGGATCGCGTCGGAATCACCCCACTGGGCCTCCGCGATTGCTCGCGCCTCTACTGCGTCCCCTGACTCTGCGACGAATCGCCCCCCGGTCGTACTCATTGAACCTCAATCCAGTTTTCGCGTGCGGATCTCCTGCTCCGCTCGCCTCCTCCCCGGTTTTAGAACCTGTGGACGCCCCGTGCGTGGAATTACCGCAAGTGCGTACCGCAAAGCGGCTAGGGGGAGCACCCCTTTCGTAATTTGCCGTGCCCGACCTCCCGGCTTCGTAGAATCGGTCGGTTGGCGACTGAGCGCAAACAGAGTGGCGCATCACCCTTGGAGCCCTTCTCGGAGCCTGTCCGGCGCTGGTTCGAGGACTCGTTCGCCGCGCCCACGCCCGCTCAGGCGTCCGGCTGGCCGGCGATCTCGTCCGGCGAGAACACGCTGATCTGCGCCCCCACCGGCTCGGGCAAGACACTGGCCGCCTTCCTGTGGGGGATCGACACCCTTGCGCGCGAGCCCGAGCGCCTGGGCTCCGGCGTCAAGCTCGTGTACGTCTCGCCGCTGAAGGCCCTCTCCTACGACGTCGAGCGCAACCTGCGAGCCCCGCTGAACGGAACCGGCGCCGAGATCTCGGTCGGCCTTCGTACCGGCGACACCCCGCAGAAGGATCGCCAGGCGATGCTCCGCCGGCCGCCCGACATCCTGATCACCACGCCCGAGTCGCTGTACCTGATGATCACTTCGCGGGCCCGCGAGATCCTCACCGGCGTCGAGGCCGTGATCGTCGACGAGATCCACGCGGTCGCGCAGACCAAGCGGGGCGCTCATCTGGCCCTCACCCTCGAGCGCCTGTCCCACAACGTCGCCGGGGCCCGGGAGGAGGCGGGGGAGGAGCCGCGGGAGGTCCAGCGGATCGGGCTGTCGGCCACGCAGCGGCCGCTCGAGCGGATCGGCCAGTTCCTGGTTGGCCCGAAGCGCGACGTCCGCATCGTCGACGCCGGGATCGCGAAGGAGCTCGACCTGCAGATCCACGTCCCGGTCGAGGACATGACCGAGCCCGACGCCCCACCGCGACCGGGGCCAGACACCCAGCGGGGGGCTGACCCCTCGAGCGACGCTGGTCGATCTGACCCTGCGGGCGATTTCGACGGGGCCGTGGCCACCCGCTCGATCTGGCCCGCCATCTACCCCGAGCTGCTGGAGCTGGTGCAGCAGCACAACTCGACGATCATCTTCGTCAACAACCGCCGGGGCGCCGAGCGGCTCGCCAAGCGCCTGAACGAGCTGGCCAACGAGGAGCCGGAGGGGGAGCTGCCGGCGACGGAGGCGGCGGGAACGGCCGGGCCGGCTCCCGGGCACGGCGAGTCCTACGTGGAGATAGCGCGGGCGCACCATGGCTCGCTCGCCCACGAGGAGCGGCTGGTGGTCGAGGAGCTGCTCAAGTCCGGGCAGCTCCCCTGCCTGGTGGCGACCTCGTCGCTGGAGCTCGGCATCGACATGGGCGCGGTCGACCTGGTGATCCAGGTCGAGTCCCCGAAGTCCGTCACCCGAGGGCTGCAGCGGGTGGGCCGTGCGGGGCACGCGTTGGGCCAGATCTCGAAGGGCCGGATCTTCCCCAAGTTCAGGGCCGACCTGCTCGAGTGCGCTGTGGTCGCAAAGCGCATGCGGGCCGGGGAGATCGAGGAGACCGTCATCCCGCGCAACCCGCTCGACGTGCTCGCCCAGCACATCGTGTCGATGGTCGCCGACGTGGACTGGGAGGTCGACGAGATCGAGCGCGTCGTCACCGCCACCGAGCCGTTCCGCGACCTCGGCCGCGAGCAGCTCGAGAACGTGCTCGACATGCTCGACGGCCGCTACCCGTCCGAGCGGTTCTCCGAGCTGCGCCCAAGAATCGCGTGGGAGCGCACCGCCGGGACGGTCCGCGGCCGCAAGGGCGCGCGCCAGCTCGCGGTCACGAACGCGGGCACGATCCCCGACCGCGGGCTCTATGGCGTCCACCTACCCGACGGCCGCCGGGTGGGCGAGCTGGACGAGGAGATGGTCTACGAGGCGCGGCCGGGCCAGACCTTCCTGCTGGGAGCGACCACCTGGAGGATCGAGGACATCACCCGCGACCGCGTGATCGTGACGCCGGCGCCCGGGGTGCCCGGGGCCGTCCCGTTCTGGCGCGGCGACGGCGTCGGCCGCCCGGCCGAGCTGGGGCGCGCGATTGGCGAGTTCGCTCGCGAGGCGGTCTCGCTCTCGCCCGAGCAGCTGGCCAAGGACTTCGACCTCGACCGCCGCGCCGCCGAGAACCTTCTCGCCTACCTGCGCGAGCAGCAGGCCGCCACCCGCGTGGTGCCCTCCGACGAGTCGATCGTGGTCGAGCGCTTCCGCGACGAGATCGGCGATTGGCGGCTGTGCGTGTTGTCCCCGTTCGGCGGGCGCGTGCACGCCGCCTGGGGCCTGGCGCTGTCGGCGCGGATCCGCGACGAGCAGGACCTCGAGGCGGACGCGATCTGGTCCGACGACGGCATCGTCGTCCATCTCCCCGACGCCGACGAGGCGCCGGCGGCCGACATCGTGCTGCTGGAGGCCGACGAGGTCGAGGACCTGGTGGTGCGCGAGCTGGGCGGCTCGGCGCTGTTCGGCGCCCGCTTCCGCGAGAACGCGGCGCGCTCGCTGCTCCTCCCACGGGCCTATCCGGGCAAGCGCACCCCGCTGTGGCAGCAGCGGCTGAAGTCCCAGAGCCTGCTGGAGGTGGCGAAGGACTTCCCGCGGTTCCCGGTGACGCTGGAGACCTACCGCGAGTGCCTGCGCGACGTCCTCGACCTGCCATCCCTGGAGGGGCTGTTGCGCGACCTCCACTCGCGGAAGGTCTCGCTGGTCGAGGTCGAGACGGCGACGGCTTCCCCCTTCGCCTCGTCTCTCCTCTTCGACTACGTCGCGACCTACATGTACGAGGGCGACACGCCCAACGCCGAGCGGCGTGCCGCGGCGCTCGCCCTGGACCGCGAGCTGCTGCGCGAGTTGCTGGGGCAGGAGGAGCTGCGCGAGCTGATCGACCCCGAGGCGCTCGCCGACGTCGAGGCGTCACTCCAGCACCTGACCGACGGCGCCCGGGCGAGCGAGCGCGATGCCCTCCAGGTGATCCTGCGCCGGCTGGGCGACCTCACACCGGATGAGTGCGCCGCGCGCGTGGCCGAGGGCTACTCGGCCGAGTCGATGCTCACCAAGCTCGAGGCCGAGCGCCGCGCCGTGCGGGTGCGGATCGGCGGCGAGGAACGCTGGATCGTTGCCGAGGACGCCGGCATGTACCGCGACGCCCTCGGCGTGCCGCCGCCGGGTGGCCTTCCCGACGCTTTCCTCGAGCACTCGCCGGACGCCTTCCTGGCGCTCGTGCGCCGCTACGCGCGCACCCACGGACCGTTCCCAACGGCGCAGCTCACGGCGCGCTACGGCGTCGACCCCACGCCGGCCCTGCGTGAGCTCGAGCGCAACGGCACCCTGGTTCGTGGCGAGCTGCTGCCGGGCGGCAGCGAGCGCGAGTGGTGTGACGCCGAGGTGTTGCGCCGCCTCCGGCGGGCGAGCCTGGCCCACCTGCGCAAGGAGGCCGAGGCGGTCGACCCCGCCGAGCTGGCCCGCTTCATCCCGAGCTGGCAGAACGTCGACGCGCACCGGCCCGCCGGGGCCGGCCCCGACCGCCTACGCGAGGCCCTCGTGTCGCTCCAGGGGGTCGCGCTGACCCCGGAGGTGTGGGAGCGCGATGTGCTGCCGCGGCGCCTTGGCGCCTACAGCCCCGCCTGGCTGGACGAGCTGACGACCGGGGGCGAGGTCGTGTGGATCGGCGCCGGGCCCTTGGGCCGGACCGGGCGCGTCGCCCTGTACTTCCGCGACGACGTCCGCCTTGCCGGCCCCCCGCCGGCGAACGCCAAGCTCGAAGCGCCCGAGGGCGAGGTGCACGACGCGATCCGCGAGCGGCTGGGAGCCGGCGCGTGCTTCTGGCTGGACCTGGTGGCCGACCTCGAGCTCGCCCCCGAGGAGTTGAACGAGGCCCTGTGGGACCTTGCCTGGGCGGGCGAGGCAACCAACGACGCCTTCGCGCCGCTGCGCGCGCGCCGGCTGACGGCGGTTCAGCGCCAGCAGCAGCGGGGGCGGCGCTTCGCCACCCGCCGGACGGGCGCCAACCGCGCCGTGCAGGGTCGCTGGTCGCTGACCGCACCGTTGTTCTCGGAGTCACCGGCCCAGGGACCGCGGCTGCGCGCCCAGGCCGAGCTGATGCTGGAGCGCTACGGGATCGTCACCCGCGAGAGCGTGCTCGCCGAGGGCGTGCCGGGCGGGTTCTCCTCGCTCTACGGCGAGCTCTCCAACCTGGAGATGCTGGGGACCGCCCGGCGCGGCTACTTCGTCGAGGGCCTGGGCGGCGCCCAGTTCGCGCTGGCAGGCGCCGTCGAGCGGCTGCGCGGCATGCCGCGGGAGGAGGGCAAGTACCTGCTGCTGGCCGCGACCGACCCGGCCAACCCCTACGGCGCGGCCCTGCCGTGGCCGAAGCCCCGCCAGGAGGGATCGGGCCGGCGTCCCTCGCGCTCGCCCGGCGCCTACGTCCTGATGCGCGACGGCGAGCCCATCCTGTACGTCGAGCGTGGGGGACGAGGCATCCTGCGGCTGCGCCATCTGGAGAGCGAGGAGCTGGGCGAGGCGATCGGCGAGGTCGTCACGGCGGCTCGCGAGGGGCTGATCCCAAAGCTCGGGATCGAGCGCGTGGACGGCGAGGCGGTCATCGGTTCGGGCCTCGAGGAGACCCTGATCGCGGCCGGCTTCAGCCGCCAGCCACGCCGGCTCGTGGCCTCGGCCTGAACCCGCGAACAGGCGACGGCGGCTCGGGGACGGACAAGGGCAAGACCTACGAGCGCGAGAAGGGCTTCCCCTAGCCCGACACGCGGGGCCGCCATCATCTAGGCGTGCCCGAGGGCGACACGATCCATCGAGTGGCGCGGCGCATGAACGCGGCGCTTCGCGGCAAGGAGATCCAGCGCGCCCAGGCGCCGAGTGGGCGCTCGCCGATCCACCACCGGGCGGATCAGCTCCAGGGCCGCACGCTCGAGTTGGCCGAGGCGCGCGGCAAGCACCTGCTCGCGCACTTCTCGGGCGACCTCGTGGTCCACAGCCACCTCGGGATGAACGGACGCTGGTTCATCACCGCCGACGGCCGGCTTCCCTACGGAAAGCCGTGGCTGGTGCTCGCCTCGGGCAGGGCGATCGCGTCGCAGAAGGGCGGGCAGATCCTGCGGCTGGTGAGCGAGTCGCGCATCCGCAACGACCCCGGCCTGATGCAGCTGGGCCCGGATCCGCTGGGGCCGGGCTTCGATCGCGCCGAGGCCGCACGACGCCTGCTCGAGATGGGGGCGGGCCGCGAGGTCGGGGACGCCCTGTTGGATCAGCGGATCATCGCCGGGATTGGCAACGCGATCCGAAACGAGGCGCTGTTCCAGGCCGGCGTGAGCCCCTGGCGGAACATCTCCGAGCTCGATCTCGACGAGGCCGAGGAGGTGATCCGGGAGAACGAGCGCGTGATGCAGGTCTCGGTCAAGCGGGGCCGCCGGCCCCGCAGTATCTACCGGGGCACGCGCGAGGGTTGCCCGCGATGCGGCGGTCGGATCCGCTCCGGCGGCCAGGGCGATGCGAACCGCACCGCCTACTGGTGCGAGAGCTGCCAAGCATGAGCCCGGACGCCTGACTAGAGTCAGGCCGGAAGGGAGGAGTGGTGAGCTCCAGCAACGTCAGCCTGCTCGCGCGAGTGCCCCTGTTCGCCGAGCTGTCAGAGGACGAACTCGACCGGATCGGCGCGGTTGCGGTGCCCCGCAGCTTCGAGCGTGGGGTGCGGGTCTTCCACGAAGGCGACACCTCCGACGCGTGCTACATCGTCCGCAGCGGCGACCTGCGCGTCACCCGCGAGCACTCCGACGGCAGGGCGATCGCACTGGCCACGTTGGCCGAGGGCGACATCTTCGGCGAGCTCGCCATGCTCGACGGGGGCGCCCGCTCGGCCAGCGTCGAGACCCTCGCCGATTCCGAGCTGCTGGCCCTGCCCGCCGGCGACATGCGCCGACTGCTCGCCGCGCACCCGGACATCGCCGTCAAGCTCATCGTCGCGCTGGTCAGGCGCCTGCGCGAGACGAACGAGCGGGTTGCCCGCCAGTCGTTCCAGACCGTGCCGAGCCGCGTCGCGGGCGTGCTGGCCCAGCTGATCGCCGAGGAGGCCCTGCCCGAGGGCCGCGAGGGCGTGACCGTGCGGATGACGCAGGCCGACCTCGCCCAGCTCGCGGGGACCTCGCGAGAGAGCGTGTCGCGGTTCCTCGCCACGCTGGAGCGCGCTGGGGTGGTCGCCGTCGGGCGCGGGCGGGTGACGGTGCTGTTGCCGCGGCGGTTGCGCTCGTACATCTTCTGAGCAGTCCCTCGTGGACTTCGCCAAGCAGAGGGCGCGCATGGTCCAGCGCCAGTTGCGCCGACGCGGGATCGCCGACGAGCGCGTCCTCGCCGCGATGGGCGTGGTGCCCCGCGAGGAGTTCCTGCCCGAGCGCGCCCGCTCGCTGGCCTACCGCGACAGCGCCCTGGCGATCGGGCACGACCAGACGATCTCGCAGCCCTGGATCGTGGCCGCGATCTGCGAGGCGCTCGAGCTGAGCGGGAGCGAGCGCGTGCTGGAGGTGGGGACCGGGTCCGGCTACTCGACGTGCGTCCTGGCCCTGCTGGCCGCCGAGGTCGTGACGGTCGAGCGCGTCCCCGAGCTGGCTTCCTCGGCGCGCCGGCTGATCGCGGCGCTGGGATTCGAGCGTGTCGAGGTCGTGGAGGGCGACGGGAGCGCCGGCCTGGAGGGCCGCGGGCCGTTCGACGCGATCGCCGTGCACGCCTCGGCGCCGGGACCACCGGTCGGCCTGATCCGCCAGCTCGTGCCGGGCGGAAGGCTGGTAGCGCCGGTCGCCGAGGGCTCCACCGACATGCTCACCGCGTTCGCGCTCGGCGAGGACGGCGAGTCGGTCCGGGCCCGGACCATCGGGCCGTGCCGGTTCGTGCCCCTGATCGGCAGCGAGGGCTTTTGATCGCGTAGGCTGCGGCCCGATGTCCGCCAGCCTCTACGCGCTCAATTTCTTCTCGCCCGCGTTCGTCGACCAGCTCCGCCGCGGGCGCAAGACGGCCACGATCCGCCTGGGCGACAAGTCACGCAAGTACGAGCGCGGGCACGTTGTTTGGATCACCGTGGGCCAGCATCACGCCCCGCGCGAGAAGATCTTCGCCGCCGTGATCGATGAGGTGGTCGTGAAGCGGGTCAAGGAGCTCTCGCCGCGAGACATCGAGCACGACAACCCCGAGTTCCGCCGCACCGAGGAGATGATCAGCTTCCTCGAGCAGATCTACGGGCGCGACATCACGATGGAGGACACGGTCACCGTCGTGCGCTTCTCGCAGATCGTCGAGCCCGCCGGGCCCCGCTTCGGCAACGGCGAGACCCCCTCCGTGAACTAGCGCCGATGGCGCGCGAGTACCGGTTCCTGACGACCTGGCTGCTCGAGTGCGAGCGCGATCGGGCGTGGGATGCGATCTTCGACTCCGAGGCCTGGCCGTCGTGGTGGCGCGGGGTCGAGCGCGTCGTCGAGCTCGAGCCGGGCGACGAGGACGGCGTCGGCCAGCTTGGGCGCTACACCTGGCGCTCCAAGCTGCCCTACGAGCTGACCTTCGATACCCGCACGGTCCGGGCCGAGCGCCCGCACCTGTTGGAGGGCCGGGCGTCGGGCGAGCTGGAGGGCACCGGCACCTGGCGCCTGTTCGAGCAGGGGGGCGTGACCGCGGTCGTCTACGAGTGGAGCGTCGCGACGACGAAGGGCTGGATGAACCTGCTCGCCCCGCTCGCTCGCCCGGCGTTCGCCTGGAACCACGACTGGGTCATGGGAAACGGGGCGGAGGGGATCGCGGCCGCACCTCGGCTGCCGCCTCCTGGCCGCCGACTGATCCAAAGCGCCCCTCACTCACGGGTCAGACCCCCTAAGTCGAGCCCACTCACGGGGTCAAACCCCTTGAGTGGAGGGGACTTAGATTCTTGACAAGTCGCGGGGGGTGGCTACACTCCTCTCAGAGGCGCTGGCACTCTCCCCTGTAGAGTGCCAAGCCGCACCAGGAAATGACTTGAATCCAAGCACCAACGGAGGTATCTAAAGATGAACCTGAAGCCACTAGGCGACAGGCTGATCGTCCAGGCGATCGAGGAGGAGGAGACGACCGCAAGCGGCATCGTCCTCCCCGACACCGCCAAGGAGAAGCCCCAGAAGGGCAAGGTCGTCGCGGTTGGCGACGGCAACTGGGACGAGGACGGCGAGAAGCGCATCCCCCTCGACGTCGCCGCTGGCGACGAGGTCCTGTACTCGAAGTACGGCGGCACCGAGGTGAAGGTCGACGGCGACGACCTGCTCGTCCTGCGCGAGTCGGACGTCCTGGCCAAGGTCGTCTAGAGACGCCCGCCCAACGAAGGAGAAGCTGAAAAATGGCTCACAAGGAATTGAAGTACGACGCCGAGGCGCGGGCTGCTCTGCAGGCCGGCGTCGACGGCGTCGCCAATGCGGTCAAGGTCACCCTTGGCCCGAAGGGGCGCTACGTCGTGCTCGACAAGAAGTTCGGCGCGCCCACGATCACCAACGACGGCGTCACGATCGCTCGCGAGATCGAGCTCGAGGACGTCTTCGAGAACCAGGGCGCCCAGCTCGTGCGTGAGGTCGCCACCGCGACGAACGACGTCGCCGGCGACGGCACCACGACCGCCACGCTGCTGGCCCAGACCATCGTCCGTCACGGCCTCAAGAACGTGGCCGCCGGCGCGAACCCGCTGGCCCTGCGCCGCGGGATCGAGCATGCGGTCGACCAGGTCGTCGCCCACCTCCGCGACAAGCAGTCGAAGGAGATCGAGGGCAAGGACCAGATCGCCCGCGTCGCCGCCATCTCGGCCGCCGACGAGGAGATCGGCAACACGATCGCCGACGCGATCGACAAGGTCGGCAAGGACGGCGTCGTGAACGTCGAGGAGGGCCAGACCTTCGGGATGGAGCTCGAGTTCACCGAGGGGATGCAGTTCGACAAGGGCTACATCTCGCCGTACATGATCACCGACCAGGATCGGATGGAGGCGGTGCTGGAGGACCCGTACATCCTCATCGCCAACCAGAAGATCGGCTCGGTCCGCGACATCCTCCCGGTGCTCGAGTCAGGTGATGCAGGGCGGCAAGCCGCTCGCGATCATCGCCGAGGACGTCGAGGGCGAGACGCTCGCGACCCTGGTGGTCAACAAGCTCCGTGGCACCTTCACCGGCGTCGCGGTCAAGGCCCCCGGATTCGGCGATCGCCGCAAGCGCATGATGGAGGACATCGCGATCCTCAGCGGCGGCGAGGTGATCACCGAGGAGATGGGCCTGAAGCTCGAGAACACCACGGTCGACCAGCTCGGTCGCGCTCGTCGCGTCGTCGTCACCAAGGACACGACGACGATCATCGACGGCTCCGGCGAGAAGTCCGGCATCGAGGGGCGGATCAATCAGATCCGCCAGGAGATCGAGAACACCGACTCCGACTTCGACCGTGAGAAGCTCCAGGAGCGCCTGGCGAAGCTCGCGGGCGGCGTTGCCGTGGTCAAGGTCGGCGCTGCCACCGAGACCGAGATGAAGGAGAAGAAGCACCGCGTCGAGGACGCGCTGCAGGCCACCCGCGCGGCCCTCGAGGAGGGCATCGTGCCGGGCGGCGGCGTGGCGCTCCTGAACGCCCAGGAGGCCATCGACTCGGCCGACCTGGACGCCGACGAGGCGACGGGCGCGGAGATCATCCGCCGCTCGCTGGAGGAGCCGATCCGCCAGATCGCCGAGAACTCCGGCATGGAGGGCTCGGTCGTGGTCGAGAAGATCCGCGGCCTCAAGCCCGGCGAGGGCCTGAACGCCGATAACGGCGACTACGGCGACCTGATCAAGGCCGGCGTGATCGACCCGACGATGGTCACCCGGTCGGCGCTGCAGAACGCCGCGTCGATCGCGCAAGAACATCCTCACCACGGAGGCGATCGTCGCCGAGCCGCCGGAGAAGGACGGCGCCGGCGCGCCCGCGGCGGTATGCCCGACATGGGCGGGATGATGTAAGCCACGTCCTTGAGAGGACCGGTGGTTTCGAGGGGCCCGGCGCACTGCCGGGCCCCTCTTTCTTTAGAGTGGCCAACCGATCCGAGGTGGCGGCGGGGTCAAGCTTGGACTCGGGGGGATCGCATCCATGTCAGCCGAACATCGCGCCAATCCTGAGCGAGCAGCGTTTCTCGACGCGGTGGTTCAGGCGCTGCCCGAGGGGCGTCGTCGTCGCCGCCGACGCGCCGCATCGTTGAGGTGAACGCGGCCATCTGCGCGATCACCGGCTTCGGCAAGGACGAGCTGATCGGCGCCTAGCTTCCCGTTCCCGTTCTTCGCCCCCGAGACCCTCGAGCGGGTGGAGCGGTTCATGCGCGAGGTGCAGGAGCGACCGGACAGGGCGAGACCGAGGTCCAGCTGATGCGAAAGGACGGCTCGCGCTTCACGGCGCTCGTCTCTGTGGGGACGGCAGGTGAGGGCGACGGCGAGGACGTTCGCCCGGGTCATCGTCGTCCGCGACATCAGCCGCATGGCCGACCGCGAGCGCGCGCCTGGCCGAGCTGGCCGCCAAGGATGAGCTGACGGGCCTTCTCAACAAGCGCAGCTTCCTCGTCAACCTGGCGGGCGAGGTGGCGCGCGCCCGCCGCCACAGCCGGTCGCTGAGCCTGGCCATCCTCGACCTCGACGGCTTCAAGCGCGTGAACGACGCCGGCGGCCACCCCGCGGGCGACCGCGTGCTGGCCGAGGCCGCAGGCCGTTTGGGCGCGCTGGTTCGCACCGGCGAGCACCTGGCCCGGGTCGGGGGCGACGAGTTCGGCTGGATCCTCCCCGACGCCGACGCCGAGGGCGCCTCGAGCGCCGTCAACCGCGCCTGCGATGTGATCGGGGGCGAGGAGTTCCGGGGAGCCGGGGCGCTAAGCCTGTCGGCGGGGATCTGCGTCACCGACGGCACGATCGACGCAGGCGAGGTCTACCACCGGGCCGACCGCGCGCTCTACAACGCCAAGCGCACCGGCGGCAACGAGATCGTCGTCGTCTAGACCGACCAGCCGGTCAGGCTCCCGCCAGCACGGCGGTCATCGAGGCGGGCTCGACGCCCAGGGCGCGAACGTCGGCGTCACCCCGTGGGCTGGTCATCGCGACCTCCATCAGCTCCGCCTCCTCCCACGTCGCGAACACCGCCTCGCCGACGATCCGCCGCAGCCAGACCAGGGCCCAATCGCACCGCCCCCAGCGGCACGTGCACCAGCGGACGGTCGCGACCGGCCGAGCGCGCGATCAGCCGGGCCATCCCGTCGTAGGTGAGCGTCTCCGGTCCCGCCAGCTCGATGAACCCAGCCGCGTCGCCGGAGTCCAGCACCGCGTTCACGGCCCGGGCGGCGTCGGCCGCCCAGATCGGCTGAAAGGCGGCGCCGCCCTCGCCCGATACAGGCATCACGGGGAGCAGCGACAGGCGCCGCATCAGCGTCACCCAGAAGTCGTCGCGGTCGTAGATGATCGAGGGCGCGAAGACCGTCGTCTCCAGCGGCGAGGCGCGGACGGCCGCCTCGGCCAAGGCCTTGGCCCGGAAGAACCGTGTGCGCTGGATCTCGCTTGCGCCCATCGCCGAGAAGAAGAGGAACCGCTCGGCTCGAAGCCGCTCGGCGGCCGACAACAGGCGCCCGGTGGCGAGCCCGTTCAGCTCGACCACGGACGCCTGCGGCTGGTCCCGGATCGACGCCGCAAGGTGGATCACCGTGTCGACGCCGCGGAGCGCCTGGCGCTGAAGGTGCGGGTCGCCCAGGCTCGCCAGATCTCCGAGCGCGAGCTGCACGTCCACCCGCAGCCGCCCGAGGCGTCGCGGGTCGCGGACCAGCACGCGGACTTCCTCGCCCCTTTCCAGCAGCAGGGGGAGGAGCACCTTGCCGACTGTCCCCGTGGCGCCAGTGAGCAGGATCACCGCGTGGACTCTAGCCACGCCCGCAGGGGGCCATGCCTCCTCTCACGTCTAGAATGTGGCGCTCGCTCGTCCCGGGCACTGACGGGCGGCTTTGTCCCCAGCACAGAACACGAGAAACGGAGACCTGACCCTTGGCCTACGTGATCGCCGAGCCCTGCATCGGACAGAAGGACAACTCGTGCGTCGAGGTGTGCCCGGTCGACTGCATCCACCCCACGCCCGACGAGCCCGACTACGAGAACGTCGAGCAGCTCTTCATCGACCCCGACGAGTGCATCGACTGCGACGCCTGCGTCGAGGCCTGCCCGGTCGACGCCTGCTTCGCCGAGGACCAGCTCCCCGAGGAGTGGGCCAAGTACACGCCGATCAACGCGGAGTACTTCGCCGGGAAGTAGCGGCTGGGGGCTTCGGGGGTGGCTCAACTCGCGTTCGACGAGGACACGGCGAGGAAGCTCGAGGCCTCCTACCGCACCCGTGACGTCATCCGCCGCCGCGGGCTGGTTCGCGAGGGCCTGGCCGCCAAGCCGGGCGAGCGGATCCTCGATGCGGGCTGCGGCCTTGGCTTCTACCTGACCGAGTTGGCCGCGGAGGTTGGCCAGGAGGGGTCGGTCGCCGGCCTGGATCGCAGCGAGCAGATGCTCGAATACGCCTCGCGCAAGACCGCCGACGCGCCGAATGTGAGCGTCGTCGTGGGCGAGGCCACCGAGCTGCCGTTCGAGGACTCCAGCTTCGACGCCGCCCTCAGCGTGCAGGTCCTGGAGTACGTCGACGAGGTCGATGTGGCGCTGGCCGAGCTTCACCGAGTGCTGCGACCCGGCGGGCGTCTGGTCGTCTGGGACGTGGATTGGCCAGCCCTGGCCTGGTATTCGGAGGACCGGGAGCGGATGCGCGCGGCGCTCGACGCGTGGGATGCCCACCTGGCCCACCCGGCCCTCCCGCGCGTCCTGGGCGCGCGGCTGCGCGGCGCCGGCTTCGGCGACGTGAAGGCGAGCGGCCACGCGTTCACGACCACGAGCCTCGACCCCCAGTCCTACGCCGCGCTGGTGATGCCGCTGATGGAGGAGTTCATCGCCGCGCAGGAGGCGTTCGGCCCTGAGCGGGCGGCATCCTGGGCGGACGATCAGCGCGAGCTGGACGCGCGCGGCGAGTTCTTCTTCTCGGCGGCCCAGTACCGCTTCTGCGCCGTGCGCCCGAGCTGACCCGTCGCGGGCCTCAGCCCGACTGCACGACCGGCAGCTCGGTGCCGCCGATCGGTGCGGCGCCCGCCATCGCCGGCGGCTCGGACTGGAGCACCGCCAGCTCCTGGGGGGTGGCCGCGACGATCCCGTGCGCCGTGGCGCGGATCGCCTGCGAGGCCGGGGCGTCGGGCTGGGCGAGCACCAGCGGCGCGCCCGAGTCGGCGTGCTCGCGGAGCTCCTCGGACAGCGGCACCTTGCCCAGCATCGGCACGTCGAGCTCGTCGGCCAGAAGCTGGCCTCCGCCCTCGCCGAAGATCGTGAAGCGCTCGCCGTCGGGCGTCGTGAAGCCGGACATGTTCTCGACCACGCCGAGGACCTCGAGGTCGACCTTGGCCGCCATCTCGGCGGCGCGGCGCGCGACGGACTGAGCGGCCGGCTGGGGGGTTGTGACCACCAGGATGCGGGCCTGCGGCAAGAGCTGCGCCAGCGTCATCGAGACGTCGCCTGTGCCGGGCGGAAGGTCGAGCAGGAGGTAGTCCAGCTCGCCCCAGTCGACGTCCTCCAGGAACTGCTGGATCGCCTTGTGGAGCATGGGCCCGCGCCAGACGACGGCGGCGTTCTCCTCCACGAAGAAGCCGATCGACATCACCTTGACCCCGGCCGGCCCCTCCAGCGGCAGGATCTTGCGCTGGGCGTTCACGTCGGGCTTGCGGCTCACTCCCAGCATGCGTGGGATCGAGTAGCCGTAGACGTCGGCGTCCAGGGCCCCGGCGGAGTGGCCCTCGGACTGAAGCGCGACGGCGAGGTTGGCCGTGAGCGTCGACTTGCCGACGCCGCCCTTGCCCGAGGCGACGCAGACGACGTTCTTGACCTGGGCAAGCGCCCCCTCGGGGAGCTTGCCTCTGCCCAGCGCCTGCTGGAGCTTGCCCTTCTCCTGGTCGGACAGGACATCGAACGTGACCCCGACGCCGGTCACGCCGTCGAGCGCCGTGACGTTCTGGGCCACCGCCGTCTCGAAGTGAGCGCGGATCGGGCAGCCGGGCGTCGTCAGCGAGACCATCACGTCGACGTGACCGCTGTCGGCGATCTCGATCGAGCGCACCATGCCGAGGTCGACGATCGAGCGCCGCAGCTCGGGGTCGATCACGGCGCGAAGCGCCTCGTTGACCTGGTCCTGCGTGGGAAGAGCCATCGATGAGGATTGTAGGGCGGGCCCTGTTCGTTACCGGCGGGCAGAAAAAGACCGGCGGGCCACAGGGGCCCGCCGGTCGGGAGGAGAGGTTGCTGTTCTGCCCGCAAGGTATGGATGCGGACAGCTTCTCCGGAGCGGCCAACCTCTCAAGGCCGACCCGGGCTAAGCGCTGCGCTAGACCAGCGCGGAGACACGCTCCTCGACGGTGGTCCGAGCCTTCTTCAGCTCGGTCTCCGCCTTCTTGCGGTTCTGCTTGACCTGCGTCTCGACCGAACGGCGACGCTGCTTCAGGTCGCGCTCGACCCTGTTACGGGTCTGACGCGCGCGCTGCGTCGCCTTGCGGCGGGCGGTGCCGCCACGGCGCTCGTACCTGTTGAGCTCGCGCTCGACGCGAGTGCGGATGCTCTTCAGCTCGCGCTCGCGGCCCTCGGTGCTGGTGAGGGGCTCGACGATCTCGTTGACACGGTCGGCGGCGGTCAGTGCCGCGCCCACCGGGACGTTCACGACTCGCTCGGTGCCCTGGCGGACGTAATCCGAGGCGCCGTGACGGACCTTGGTCAGACCCTCACGGACCTGGGCGCTGTTGGAGCGCTTGGTCGTGGTCGTCGTCTTGGGCGTGCTCTTCTGGTTCTTGGTGGTGCTTGTGTTCTTCGTGCTTGTGGCCATTGCTTCCTCAACTCCTGGCTGTAGGTCGCTTCTCTCTAATGTCCTTAATCCTAACTATGTTCAGGCTATCAACTACCCCGAACACATGTTCTTACACACGCCGTTCGGGGTGGTTACGCGGATGTTGCCGCGGGCCCCGCTGGGACCCTCGCTGAGCGCCTGAGCCAGGCGTCGGGGCGCTCCAGCTCCTCCAGTGTGGGAAGCGCCTGCGGCCCCTCCCAAACCCGGTTGAGCGCGGCTCGTGCCGCCCTGGGCGGCCACCTCGTCGCAGAAGCGCTTGCCCAGCTCGTACTGGCGCAGCTTCAGGTCCATGCCCAGCAGGCGGCTGACGATCGTCTCCAGCGGCCCGCGCGAGGCCCGGCGCGCCTCGAGGCGCTTCCTGAGGCTCGCGACATCGGTCACGAAATCGGGGGCAGCGGCATCCATCACGTGCTCGGCGTGCCCCTCGATCACGGTCATCGCCGCCTGGATCCGGTCCAGCGTCGGGGCCTGCTCCGGGCCCGTGAGGGCCTTCGCTACGTCGCCACGCAGGACCGCGCCAGAGCGCCCCACGCGGGTCGCGGGCGATGCGCCGGATGACGTCCGAGAACCCGATCCCCGACGCGGCGGAGCCCAGCAGCGTCCGGATCAGCTCGCGCAGGTGCCCGCGCATCCATGGGGCCGCTGCGAACTGGATCGCGTGAGTCGTCTCGTGGAGCGCCACCCAGCGGACGAACGGCTGGAGCTCGACCTCGAGCTCGCCCGCGGCGTTGTGGATGTTGGGGGCGACGAAGAGCAGCCGGGGCGCGCGCTCGGGGCCCACGATCGAAAGGTCGTACTGGCCCAGGACCCGACGCGCCGCGTAGCCGGAGGCCACGCCCACCTCGGTCCCCATCGCGGCCCCCACGACCGAGCGGGCGATGCCGCCCAGCGGCCCCGGCAGCGAGATCTCGATCCCGTGGCTTCGCTGGAGCTCGTCGGCCATGCCGCGGAGCATCTCCAGCACCGAGCGCGACCACTCGGCGCGCCCGACGGGCTCGGGCGCCGGCAGCTCGCCGGCGGGATCGAGCGCCGAGTAGGCGCGCACCAGCCGCTCGGCCTCCGAGCAAGTGGCGGCCAGCGAGTCCGGGGTGAGGAGCGGATCGAACGCCCTGGAGTCCGCGTCGGCCGCGCCGGACACGCGCAGGGAGAGGCGCTCGGCGAGGCGCCAGTCGACCAGCGAGGCGCTCATCCCGGCTGCGTGGCCGGCTCGGCGAGCGCTGTGGACCTCGCGGAGCGTCGCGAGCATCTCCTCGTCCAGGGCGGCGGTCAGGTGGTAGCGGGCGTCCAGCGACAGGGGCGCCCCGGCGAGATCGAACCCGGGGAACTCGACGACCGCCCCCGCCTCGCGTGCGATCAGCTGCGCGGCGGCGGCGTCGACCGAGCGGCACGCACGCCCGGTCAGCATCCCGTCCAGACGCCCGGCCGCGACCCAGCAGAGCGTGATCGCGATCGAGCCGACCGCCCGGATCCGATAGGCCCTGCCCTCCAGCGCCGTCAGCATCGGCACGGTGCGCTCGGGCTTAGCGCCCTCGATCCCAACCACCTCCAGGCCGTAGCCGGGGCCGGCGGCCCGCAGCTCCTCCTCGCCGAGGCGCGCGCCCGCGCCGGCGACGGCGGTGAACTCCTCACGGGCGCCGAAGTCGTAGACGTAGGCGAACTCGACGTCGGCGATGTGATCCCCGGACGCGACCGCCACGCACAGCGAGTGGGACGGGATCGTGCGCCGCGCGTTCAGCGAGCCGTCGATCGGGTCGATCACCACTCGGGTCGCGCTGGACGCCGTCGCCGAAGTCCACCTGGCCACGCTCCTCGGAGATGGCGGTGAAGCCGGCGCCGGCGCCGTGCAGGCCCTCGAGCTCGGCGAAGACGATGTCCTCGGCCGCGCGGTCGATCACCAGCGAGCGGTCGCCCCCCTCGCCGCGGCCGTCGTAGACGGTCCGCCCGGCGATCGTCGGCTCGGAGGCGAACAGCTCCCGCTGCGCCTCGACCATGCGGCGGCACGCGGCCAGCCAGTCGTCCCACATGGGCCCGAGATTAGCTCGCTAGCGTTGTTACGCATGGAGGGACGCCTGACACCGGCACAGGAGCGGGTCGCCGGGCACCGCGAGGGCGCGATGCTGGTCCTGGGGGCCGCCGGCACCGGCCGCAGCGAGGCCCTGGCGATGCGCCTCGCGTCGCTGGTCGGCGACGGTACGCAAGCCGACGGCGTGCTCGTCCTCACCCGGTCGCGCGCGGCAGCCGCCTGGATGCGCGAGCGGGCCGAGCGGCTACTGGACGGTCCCTACACGGAGCTCTCGGTCGGCACCTACGCGCAGATCGCCGAGCGCCTGCTTCGCGACTTCGCCGTCGAGGCCGGCCTGGACCCGTTCTTCGGCACGGTCGAGCTGCGCGACCGGCTTGCGATCCTGCTCGACCGGGTCGACGACCTCCCGCTTCGCCGCCATGAGATCCGCGGCAACCCGGCGGGGCTCCTGGCCCGGCTGCTGCGGCGGATCGACCTGCTGAAGGCCGAAGGCATCACCCCGGCGCGACTTCGCGAGTGGGCCGAGGGCGAGGTCGAGGCGGCCTCCGGCCCCGCCCCCCGCGAGCGGGCGCGGCGTGAGGTCGAGTTCGCCGAGTTCTTCGCCCGCCACGACCGAATCCTGCGCGAGGTGGGCAGCCTGGACGCCGGCGACCTGGTCCTGGAGCTGGGCCGCTTGGCCCGCGAGCGCCCGGACGTCCGCGGCGCGCTCCACGCGCGCTTTCCGTGGCCCATGGCCGACGAGCTGGAGGACGCCGGCGCGGCACACCGCGAGCTGCTGGCGGCTCTCGCCGGCGACGCGGGCCCGGTGTGCACCTGCGATCACCGCCAGGGCGTGCGCAGGTTCCGCTGCGCCGGCGAGGCCACGGTGGCCTGGTTCGCCGAGCGCTTCCCCCAGATGGACGAGGTCGAGCTGGACGCTCCGGCGCGGTTCGGTCCCGCCACCGCCGCGGCCGCAGCGATCGCTGCCGGGGCACCCCCGCCCGAGAAGCCCCCGGCCGCCGGGGACGTGCGCTTCTGGCGCTGCGCCACCGAGCGCGCGCAGGCACAGGCCGCGGCGCGCGAGATCGAGCAGCTCCTGGGCTCGGGCGGCCTCGCGCCCGAGCGGGTCTGCGTGATCGCCGCCGCGGGCTGGCGCGAGGGCCGCCTGGTGGGTGCCGCCCTGGAGGAGCGCAATATCCCCTTCCGCTACGCCGGCGACGCCGCCTTCTTCCAGCGCCGCGAGGTACGCGACGCGCTGGCGTGGCTGCGGATGCTGGCCGACCCCAACGACTCGGCTGCGGTCGTGCGAGCCCTGACCCGGCCCCCGGTCGACCTGCGCTCGGTGGACCTCGCCCGGGTGACGACGATCGCCCGGCGGCGCAAGCTGGACATGATCTCGGCCCTTCAGGCAGCCCTCGAGAGCCCGCAGCTTCCGCCCGAGGCCCGCGACCGGATTCACGCCTTCCTGCGCCTCTACCAGGCCGCGACAGGCGCCCTCGAGGACCGGCGCGCCGACGTCTTCGTGCGCCGCCTTATCGAGCGCATCGGCCTGCGCCGGCACCGGCTGTTCGCGGCCAGCCCCGAGACCGCCGAGCGCCTGGTGAACCTCTCGCGCCTGGCAGACATGGCGGCCGCCTGGTCGCGGCGCCAGCCGCAGGGGTCCACGCGCGACTTCATCCGCCACCTGACCGCGGTCGCCGATGCGGGCGAGCTGGACGGCAACGACGGCGACCCCCCCGGCCCCGGCGCGGTCCTGGTCGCCGAGCCCGAGCAGGTGAAGGGGCTCGAGTTCGACCACACGTACGTCGTCGGCCTGCACCTGGGCGCCATCGAGGGTCGCCCCTACGAGGACGAGTGGGTGCCGCCCGAGCTGGTCGGCGACGAGGTCGCCGAGGCGGGCGACGCCCTGATCGCCCTGCGCCGGTCGCGGCTGGCCTACATCGCGATGACCCGCGCCCGCGAGGGCTTGGTGCTCTCGTGGTCGGAGACGATCGGCGACCAGCCGGCGCACGCCTCGCCGCTTTTCGAGGCGGTTCGAGACGCGCTCGGGGGAGAGGAGGTCGAGCACGCCGAGGAGCTGTTCGGCCCCGCCGAGGGCGTGCACTCGACGTACCGGATGGTCCGCGACGAGGTGCTCGAGGCCTCGTGGCGCGCGGGATCGGCGATCTCGGAGATGCGGCTCGACACCGCCGAGGACGTGAACCGCGCCGTGGCCAGGTTCCTCGAGCTGGTGAAGCTGGCGGCGCTCGTGCAGCGGCACGGGTCCGAGACGGCGGGCGAGGCGATCGGCGGGATCAACGAGCTGATCGCCAGGGTCGCGACCCCCGAGCAGCGGGCCGCGCTGGAGAGCTCGGCGCTGGACGACTGGGTGCTGGGCGAGGAGCGGGGGCGCGAGGACCGGGCGGCGAAGGCGCGCAGCCGCCGCGAGCCGTCGCTCGACCAGTTCATCCCGCGAAAGGACGACGGGCTGGCCCTCTCGGCCTCCGACATCGACCTCTACCGGATCTGCCCGCTCCGCTACAAGTTCGCGCGCGTCTTCGCGATCCCGCAGGAGCCGACCATCAACCAGCGGTTCGGGATCCTGATCCACCAGGTCCTCGATCGCTTCCACTCCGAGGAGATGCGCTCGGCCGAGGCCGGACTGGCGGGCGACGCGTCGCTTGCGGGCGACGAGGAGCGCGCCAGCGGGCTCAACCGGCTGCTGTCGCTGTTCGAGGGCGGTTGGCGGCGCTCGGGCTTCGGCGCCTCGGACGACGAGCTCCAGTACCGCGACCGCGCGGTCGCGGCGCTCACCCGCTACCACGAGCGGCACCTTCGCTCGGAGTCGAGCCCCGTCTGGCTGGAGCGGAGCTTCAACTTCCGGATCGGCCCGCACCAGCTCCGGGGCCGCGTGGACCGCGTGGACCGCACGGCCGAGGGCGGATACGAGCTGATCGACTACAAGACCGGCGAGCGGCGCTCGTCGGTTGCGCCGTCGGGCGACGTGCAGATAGCGCTCTACAAGCTCGGCGCCCGCGAGGCGTGGCAGATCGAGGCCCAGTCGGGGAGCTACTGGTACGTCCTCGACGACGAGCGGGTGCCGGTGCCCAGCCAGCCCGACGACGCCGAGCGCGTCGAGCGCACCGTGCTGGAGGTGGCGGGGGGAATCGAGGGCCAGGACTTCGAGCCCCGCCCCTCGCACCAGGTCTGCTCGTGGTGCGATTACCGGCTGATCTGCCCGGCGAGCGAGGCCTAGGCGGGGCCGTCCGGCGGCCCGCCCCCGCGCTGGCGCAGGAAGCGCTGGAAGTCCTGGGCGATCGCGTCGCCCGTGGGCACGTCCTCACCGGCGGCGAGCGAGTCCTCCTGCTCGGCCTCCAGCCGCTCGACGAGCTCGCGGATCTCGGGGTTCGCCTCGACGGCACGGTCGACGTGGAGGTCGAAGCGGTCGATCGCGTCCTCAAGCTCCGAGGCCTCGACGGAGACACCCGTCAACCCCTCCAGGCGGCGAAGCAGCGCCAGGGCCGCCTTTGGGTTGGGCACCGCGGCCACGTAGTGCGGCACGGCCGCCCACAGGCTGGCCGAGGCGATCCCCCGCTCGCGGCACTGGTCGTGGAGAACGCCCACGATGCCGGTCGGCCCCTCGTAGTTCGACCGGCTGAGGCCAAGCTTCTCGACCAGGTCGGGGTCCGAGGCGAGCCCGGTGATCGGCACCGGGCGGCTGTGGGCGACGTCCGCGATCAGCGCGCCCAGCGTCACCATCATCTCGACGCCCAGCTCCTGGCAGGCGTCCAGGATCGCCGACGAGAAAGTGCGCCAGCGCAGGTTGGGCTCGGTCCCGCTCAGCAGCACCAGATCGCGCTCGGCCAGGGGCGCCCTCACCGCCACCAGCGAGTTGCCCGGCCAGTCGATCTGGCGGGCCTGTCCCTCGGACAGGCGGATCGACGGGCGCGTGACCTGGAAGTCGAAGAACTCCTCGGGATCGACCTGGGCGATCACCTGCGAGTCGAGGTTCGCCGCCGCCGCCTCGAGGGCGGCCGTCGCGGCGCTCGCCGCATCGTTCCAGCCCGCGAACGCCGCTACCAGCACCGGCGAGCGGAGGGCGGGCCGCTCAGACTCCCACATCAACGCGTCCACCCGTCGAGCGTATCGCGGCAACGCGGGCGGGGACGCACTCCGAGCGGGCGCCGTGCGTCCGACGCGGCGCTCATGATCGACGCATGGAAGCCGCAACGGTCACGGAACTGCGCCCGGACGCCGGCACGCCCGTGGCCGAGCTGCGTCCGGGCATGCGCTTCGCCGGGCGCTACGCGTGCGTGCGCAAGGACCGGCTGACGGCCAAGAACGGCTCGGCCTACCTGGCGTTGGAGCTGCGCGACCGCACCGGCAAGCTGTCGGCGAGGGTGTTCCGCGAGGCCGACCGGATGGGCCTTCGGTTCGAGCGCGGCGACGCCGTCGCCGTGCGCGGCACACTCGAGCGCTACCGGGGCGAACTGGCCGCCGAGCTCGAGGACATCCGCCGCCTCGAGCCCGGCGAGTGGCAGCCCGACGAGTTCCTGCCGGTCGCCTACCGCTCGGCCGAGGACATGAACGGCTTCCTCGAGCACCTCTCGCGCGAGATCGCCGACCCCGGCCTGCTCGCCGTGGTCGACCGGGTGGCCTTCTCGGGCCCGCTGGCCGCGGACTTCCGCCGCGCACCCTGCACGCGCTCAGGACACCACGCCTATGTGGGCGGCCTGCTGGAGCACACGGTGTCGGTGTCGACCCTGGTCGGCGAGCTCTGCCAGCTCCATCCGCGGCTGGACTCCGACCTCTTGATGGCGGCCGCGATCCTCCACGACGTCGGCCGGGCCCGCGAGTTCACCTACGGCGCCGAGTTCGGGATCACCGACGAGGGACGGATGCTGGGCCACCTGGTGATCGGCGTCCAGGTGATCGGCCAGGCCGCCGAGGGTCTGGGCGACGAGCGCAGGCTGGCCCTCCTCAACTGCGTGCTCGCCCACCACGGCGCCGACGCCGGTCCGGCGCCCGCGCGACCCACCCGCGGCGGCGGGCGTGGCTTCGCATCGGCCGAAGCGCTGGCGCTCTTCCGGCTGAACTCCCTCGACGCGTCGGTCAAGGGCGCGCTCGAGCACGGGCTGGGCTAGCCCGGCTACTCGTCGGCGCCAGGCGGGCGCCGGCGGCGCTTGCGCTCGGAGGTCCGGCGCTTCTCGGTAAGGCGACGCTCGCGGGCCGACCGGCTGGGCTTGGTCGGGCGGCGGCGGCGGCGCGGGCGCAGCCCCTCGCGCAGCTTCGACTGAAGCCGCTGGAGCGCCAGCTCGCGGTTGCGGGCCTGGCCCCGCGCGTCCTGGGCCACGGCGCTCACCCGCGGCCCCAGGCGGCGAAGCAGCGTCTCGCGCTGGCGTTCATCGAGCGCAACCGAGGCACGCACGTCGAACACGGCCTCGATCCTCGACGCCGTCACGTTCGCGTGCTGGCCACCCGGCCCCGACGAGCGGCTGGCCCGCAGCTCGAACTCGGCCAGCGGGATGGCCACGCCCTGGCCGATGGGCATCGGGTCATCCATCGGCCGGCCGCAGTGCGCGCGCGGCGAGCTGGGCGGCGACCAGCAGGAGGAGGGCGGCGAACGAGAGCTCCAGAACACGCTGGGACACGGCGTTGGCGACGACCGCCCCGATCGCGACGCCCACCAGCGACAGGGCGCCGATCGTGATCCCGTCGGCGACACGTACGTTGCCGTAGCCGTGCTGGCGCCACGACCCCAGGGCGGCGACGGCGACGATCGCGAGCAATGAGGTGGACTCGGCCTCGAGCTGGGTCTGTCCGGCGAAGATCGCCAGGGCGGGGACGAACAGGATCCCGCCGCCCACGCCCAGGAGGCCGCCCACCAGACCCCCGGCCAGGCCCAGCGCCGCGGCGGCGATCGCGTCGGCCAGCTCCATCAGAGGATCAGCTCCACGGCGATCGCGACCATCAGGAGCGAGAAGAGCCCGGAGATCCAGCGCTCGGGCAGCCGCTGTTGCAGGGCGGTCCCGGCCACCACGCCGGCCAGCGCGGGAACGCCGACGAGCGCCGCCTTCGCCGGGTCGACGTTGCCGTAGAGCGCCTGCGCTCCGGCCGCGAGGCCGGCGATGATGACGATCGCGGCCAGGCTCGTCCCGGTCGCCTCGCGCTCGCCATAGCCCAGCCACAAGATCAAGAGCGGGACCATCACGGTGCCCCCGCCGACGCCGAAGAGCCCGCTGAACGCGCCGGCCGCCGTCGCGATCACCGCCAGCTTCACGATCCGGTCGCGCGTCACCGCCGCGATACTAGACGCGTGATCGCCGACCTCTTACGGCCGTTGCGCGACGATCCCGCCTCTGCGGCCATCCTCTGCGACGTCGACGGCACCTTGGCGCCGATCGGGAACGACCCGGCCGCGTCTGCCGTGCCCGAGCCGACCCGCGCGGTGCTCCGCGCGCTCGCCGGCGCCTACGGGCTGGTTGGGTGCATCACCGGGCGGCGTGCCCTGGACGCGCGACGGATCGTCGGCGTCGAGGAGATCGCCTACATGGGCAACCACGGTTTCGAGAGCCTGCACCCGGGGTCCGACGAGCCGACTCCGGACGCCGCGGTCGGTGGCCGCTCCGAGCGACCGCGCCTGTTCGTCGAGAGCCTCGACCAGGACCGGCTGGCCACGGCCGGGCTGCGAATCGAGGACAAGGGCGCGATCCAGGCGCTGCACTGGCGGGGAGCGGCGACCGAGGGCGCCGCGATGACGCAGGCCAAGGAGGTGGCGACCCTGGCGCAGGCGGCCGGCCTCGTCCCGCGGTGGGGGCGCAAGGTCCTGGAGATCCGGCCGATCGCCGGGATCGACAAGGGGTCGGCGACTATGCGCATGGTTCGCGAGGCCGGCTCGCAGACCGCGATGTTCGGGGGCGATGACGAGACCGACCTCGACGCCTTCCAGGCGCTGCGCTGGATGGCGTCGTCGAACCGGCTGCAGGCGGCGGTCTGCGTGGGCGTCGCCTCCGACGAGCAGCCCGAGGGGCTCGACGAGCGCTCCGACGTGGTCGTCGACGACACCGAGGGCTTTCGCCGGTTGCTGGAGAGCCTGGTCTAGCCCCTCATGCTGTTCTGCGATCTACTGCGATCGACCGTGCTGCTGGTCGCCGGCGTTGCGACGGCCCTGGGAGCCGTGACCGTCATCGTCGCCAACCAGGACAGCGACTACACGACCCTGATCGTGGCCGGCGCCTGGTGGCTCATCGCCGGCATCCTGGGGGCCGCGTTCGGCCGCTCGCCCCGAGCCGCCGATGCGATGTCCAGGACGCTCGCCTCGGCGCGCACCGCGACGAGCCTGCCGGCGGAGAGCCCGGGCCGGATCGCGTTCCAGCGGCTGTGGCCGATCGGCCTGGTCGCGCTCGTCAGCGCCGGGCTGGCCTGGATCTGGCCGCAGGTCGCCGCCATCGGCGCCGGCTACGCGATCCTGGTGGCGCTCGCCTGGCGCCGCCGCGAGGAGGCCGTCGCGGCGATCGAGGGGCGCGACGGCACCCGCTTCTACGTCGAGCCGTCCTCGGCCTTCAGCCCGATCCGGCTGGTGCGCACCCCCGGCCTCACCCGTGACCGGGCGCCGTCCGGCCACCCGCCGCCACCACCCGCCGCCTAGCGGCACGCGCAGCGAGCCGCGCCGCAGGAAGGCATAGGCGCCGGCGCCCGCCGCGAGGGCGGCGACGGCGGTCAGCGCCAGCGCCGCGCGTGGGCTCGTGGTCTCCGAGAGCCAGCCCGCGATCGGGCCGCCGATCGGCGTCGAGCCGAGGAAGACGGTGGAGTAGAGCGCCATCACGCGGCCGCGCATCGAGGGCTCGGCCGAGAGCTGCAGGCTGGCGTTGGTTCCGGCGGCGAAGGCCACGCTGGCGGCGCCCATGGGCACCAGGAGCATCGCCGTCACCGCCAGGCTGGGGGCCAGGGCCACGGCTGCGGCGAACGCGCCGAAGGTCAGCACCGACGTGATCAGGAAGCGGCCCGAGACGCTCCCGCGCGAGCCGGTGTAGAGCGAGCCGGCCAGGGCGCCGATCGCCATCGCGATCGCCAGCATCGTGTAGTCCGAGGCGTCGCCGTCGAAGGTGAGGCGCGCCAGCACGGGCAGGATCACCTGGAAGTTGAAGCCCAGCGTGCCGACCACCGCCATCATCGCCAGCGGCACCGCCAGGGCCGGGGTGCGGGCGACGTGCCGAAGGGTCTCGCGGAGGGCGCCCCGGCGGCGGGCGGCCCTGGGGGCGGGCTGCAGGCGGCGAGGGTCCATCGCGCGCAGGGCGACGATCATCGCCAGGAAGGTCAGGGAGTTGAGCAGGAAGCAGGCCGCGAGCCCCACCGTCGCGATCAACACGCCCGCGATCGCGGGCCCGAAGATCCGCGCGGCGTGGATCAGCGCGCTGTTCAGGCCGACCGCGTTGACCACGCGCTCGGAGCCCACCATCTCGGTTACGAAGCTTTGGCGCGTCGGGTTGTCGACGGCGTTCACCGCCCCCCGCGCGAAGACCAGCGCGTAGACCATCCAGGCCTCGACCACGCCCCCGGCGGTCAGGCCCCAGAGGGTCAGCGCCGGGATCACCATCAGCGCCTGCGTGATCAGCAAGAGCCGCCGCTTCGACATCCGGTCGGCCAGCAGTCCACCCCAGGTGGCGAACAGGAGCATCGGAAGGAACTGAAGGGCGGTGGTGAGGCCCACCGCGAAGGCACTGCCGGTCAGGGTAAGGATGAGCCACATCTCGGCGACGATCTGCATCCAGTTGCCGCTGAGCGAGACGAGCTGGCCGGCGAAGTACCGCCGGTAGTTCGGGATGTTGAGCGAGTCGAAGGACCGCCGGAACGCGGCCGTCAAGTTCGCGGCTCCGTCTCCAGCAGACGCTCGAGCACGTCGGAGGCGCGGTCGAGCGCCGCGACGTCCTCGGCGTCCAGCTCGCGAAGGCGCTTCGCGAGGTAGGCGTTCTTACGCGTTCGCAGCCGGCGCAGAAGCGACGCGGCCCTCGCCGGTGATCCCAACCAGGAACGAGCGCCGGTCCGACGGATCGGCGGCGCGCTGGACGAGGCCCTGCTCCTCCAGGCGCGCGACGATGCGGGTCGCGGTCGGGCGCTTGACGTTCTCGATCTGTGCGAGCTCGGAGGGCGTCAGCGGCCCTCGCGCCTCGACGGTGGCCAGCGCGGCCGTGAGCGCCGCGGTGAGCTCGGTGCCCGAGTTCTGGCGAAGCCGCCGGGCGGTCCGCGCGATGGCAAGCCGAAGCCTCGAGGCCGTTTCGAGCGTGTTCTGATCCTGATCCAAAGTGCTTACCATTGCTAATTAGCATAGCAAACTACCCCCAGGCGATCAACTTAATCTCAGCGCTTCAGGAGCTTCTTGAACTGCGCCCAGGAGCGGGTGTTCGCCACCTCGGGCGCGGTCAGCCAGCCGCGGCGCGCGGTGGCGATGCCCCAGCGCATGTTCTCGAGCGTGTCGACGCCGTGGGCGTCGGTATTGACGCAGATGACGACGCCGGCGTCGGCGGCCAGCCGGGCGTGGTGCTCGTTCAGGTCGCGGCGGTTGGGGTTGCCGTTGATCTCCATCATCGTCCCCGCGGCCGCCGCCGCCTCGACGACCCGCTCGACGTCGATGTCGTAGGGCTCGCGGCGTCCGATCAGCCGGCCGGTCAAGTGCCCGATGCAGTTGACGAGGGGGTTCTCGGCCGCCGCGACGACGCGGTCGGTCATCTTCTTAGCCGAGATTCGAAACGAAGTGTGGACGCTGGCGATCACCCAGTCGAGCTGCTCGAGCAGGTCGTCGGCGTAGTCCAGGGACCCGTCGGTGTTGATGTTCACCTCCGAGCCGGCGAGCAGCCGGAAGCGCTTGCCCTTGAGCTTCTCGTTCAGCTCCGCGACCTCCTCGATCCGCTCCAGCAGCGCGCTGGGCTGGACGTCGTCGCCGAAGCCGTGGCTGGCGGAGTGGTCGGTGACGGCCAGGTATGAGTAGCCGCGGGCCCGGGCCGCCTGGGCCATCTCCTCGAGCGAGTTTCGCCCGTCCGAGAGCGTCGTGTGGCAGTGGAGGTCGCCTTTGATGTCGGCGACCTCGACCAGGTCGGGGAGGCCCCCGTCGGCTGCGGCCTTGATCTCGCCCTTGCCCTCGCGCAGCTCGGGCTCGATGTAGGGGAGGCCCAGCCGCTTGTAGACCCCGGCCTCGGTCGCGTAGCGCGACACCTTCTGGGTCTCGACCTCGGTGATGCCGTGCTCGGAGACCGAGAGCCCGGCGGCCACGGCGCGCTCGCGGAGCTCGATGTTGTGCGCGGCCGAGCCGGTGAAGTGCTGGAGCAGGTTGCCGAGGGCGTCGGGCGCGACGATCCGCAGGTCGACCGAGATCCCGTTGTGGGTCACGAGGCGAGCTCCCGAGGCGCCGGGGTTCCCCGACTGGGCGACGAGCGGGTGCTCGACGATCGCCCGCGCGAGCGCCTCGGGGTCGGTGGCCGTGGCGATCAGGTCGATGTCCTTGCAGGTCTCGGCCCGGCGGCGGGCCGAGCCGGCGATCTCGACCGAGTCCGAGGCGGGATGCTCGCGCAGCGCGGCGGCTAGCTCCTCGGCGACCGGGAGCACCTGCGAGAGCAACATCCGCCCGGGCGCCCCCTCCTCGCCCATCTTCTCCAGCGAGGAGAGCACGTTCTCCTCGACCTTGGCGCCCAGCCCCTTCAGCCCGCGGATGCGCTGCTTCGCCGCGGCCTCGCGCAGGTCGTCCAGGCTGGCGACCCCAAGCTCGTCGTAGAGGCGGCGGACCGTCTTCGCGCCCAGGCCGGGGATCCGCGTCACCTCCAGTAGGGACGCCGGGAACTTCGCCCGCAGCTTGACCGCCGACGGGATGTCCCCGGTATCGAGCAGGGCGACGATCTTCTCCTCGAGGGTCGCGCCGATGCCCGGCAGCTCGGTGGCCTTGCCGGCCCGGGCCAGCTCGGCGACCGAGACGGGGCTTTGCCGGATCACGCGCGCTGCCTCGCGGTAGGCCAGCACGCGGTAGCGCACCGCCCCGTCGAGCTCGTACAGCGTGCCCAGCTCGTCCATCGCGGCGGCGATCTCGGCATTACGCATCGTTTCCGCCATGGGCACAGGAAATAGCATCAACCGATCTCCGGTGACGGCGACATCTGGCTGGTCCTGCCGACCTACGACGAGGCCGAGAACCTGGAAGCCATCGTGACGGCCGCGCTGGAGGCCCTCCCGGGCGGCAGCCGGGTGCTGGTCGTCGACGACGATTCGCCGGACGGGACCGGCGAGATCGCCGACCGCCTCGCTGCCGCAAACGACGCTGTGGAGGTCGTCCACCGCGCCACCAAAGAGGGCTTGGGCCCCGCCTACGTCGCCGGGTTCATCCACGCGCTGCGAGCCGGCGCCCGCCTGGTCGCCCAGATGGACGCCGACTTCTCCCACGACCCGGCCGACCTGCCGCGGCTGATCGAGGCCGCCGATCGAGCCGACTTGGTGCTGGGCTCGCGCTACGTCGAGGGCGGCGGCGTCACCGACTGGGGCGCGATGCGGCGGGCAATCAGCCGCGGGGGCAGCAGCTACGCGCGCGCCGCCCTGGGGATCGGCGTCCGCGACCTGACGGGGGGGTTCAAGGTCTTTCACCCCGAGGTGTTGGAGGCGATCGACCTGACCTCGCTCGAGTCGCTGGGCTACGCCTTCCAGGTCGAGACGACCTACCGGGCGCTGCGCCGCGGCTTCCATGTGATCGAGGTGCCGATCACCTTCCGCGACCGGCGCGTGGGCGAGTCCAAGATGAGCAAGGGGATCGTGCTCGAGGCGGCGTGGCGGGTCCCGGCGATGCGCCTGCGACGCCGCTGACGGGTCAACCGGCGACGCGCTCCGGGCGGGCGCGTATGCTTTTCGGCTCGCGCCAGCCCCTTAGCCAGGACCAATACTTCAGTATGTATAGTAATGGCAGGGCTCTTCAGAGGACCAAGCACTGAGCCACCGATACGCAACCCGAGGAGAACGGACGTGACAGGCAAGCTTTCCGACGTGACCGACGGCACCTTCCAGGCCGACGTGCTCGATTCCGACATGCCCGTGCTCGTCGACTTCTGGGCTCCCTGGTGCGGTCCGTGCCGCGTCGTCCACCCGATCCTCGAGGAGATCGACGTCGAGCGCGAGGACCTCAAGATCGTCTCGCTGAACGTCGACGACAACCAGCAGACGGCCGCCACCTACGAGGTGCTCTCGATCCCGACCCTGATCCTGTTCAAGGACGGGGGCGAGGCCAAGCGCATCGTCGGCGCGATGCCCAAGCGCCGCCTCGAGGCCGAGCTGGAGCCGGCCCTGGCGTAGCCGCCAGAGCCGCCCGGGCCCTCCGCGCGAGGGCCCGGTGTGACGGATTTCACACCCTGGTGAGCCCGAAAACGGCCGTGGCGGTGCGATGATCCACCGCATGAGACGACTGCTGCCATTCATCCTGTCCCTGTCCCTGTCCCTGTCCCTGCTCGCCCTCGTGCCGGGCGCCGCGAGCGCGGCCCCGAAGCTCGACGAGGTCGCCGACCTGAGCGGCCCGCCCGCGCAGATGACCTACGGCCCCGACGGCAACGCCTGGGTCCTGTTCAACGGCGCCGGCAACGAGACCCTCGCCAGGGTCAAGCCGAACGGCAAGGTGAAGGAGTACGAGGTGGCGGACCTGGTCGGCGCGGTCGGCATCACCCGCGGCCCGAACCAGAACCTCTGGGCGACGGTCAGCGGCGGCGTCGTGCGGATTCCGATCGACGATCCGGAGAACTCCGAGGAGACCGCGATCGCGGGTTTCAACGGCCAGGGGATCACCAACGGCCCCAGCAACAAGCTCTACGCCATCGGCGGCGACCAGTTCATCTCGTTCTCGGCGAACAACCCTGCCGGGTTCGACGCGGACACGATCACCGGCATGGACGCGCGCGGCCTCGACGAGGCCGACGGCAAGCTGTGGGCCGTCGACTTCGGCGGCAGCGACATCATCCGCATCGACCCCGACGGCGAGGACTTCAAGCGGTTCAACGTCGGCGGAGGCCCGCAGCAGGTGTCCGACGGCCCCAATGGCCAGATCGCCTACGCGAACCCCGGCAGCGACCCGCAGACGGTCGGGCGGATCAAGGGCAACGACGTCAACAAGACCAAGGATCCGGGCGCCGACCCCTTCGGGATCGAGTTCGCCGGCGACGGCAACTGGTGGATCGGCCAGTTCAACAAGGTCGGCCTGGGCATCCTGCAGCCGGACGGCAAGCTGAAGCAGTTCAAGGACCTGCCTGCCGGCTCGAAGACCCGCTACCTCGCGGCCGGCGGCGGCGTGGTCTTCGCCGGGATCGAGAACAAGGACAAGGTCGCGATCGTCAAGGGCGTGAACTAGCCCCTGGCACTGAGGGTCGGGCGGGCGCTATGCCCGCTCGACCGTGATCTTCAGCTCCAGGCCCTCGATCCGGACGGGCTCCGCCGCCTCGCCATCGCCGTAGGCGACCGAGGTGGCGAGGGTCTCGCCGGCGACGTAGGCCTCGTGCTCGCGGGCGGCGTCGACGATCGTCGCATCGCCCGCCAGCGCCAGCGTGATCCGGTCGGTCACTTCCAGCCCGGCGTCCTTGCGGGCCGCCTGCACCGCGTGCACCACCTCGCGGGCCAGGCCCTCGCGGCGAAGCTCGTCGCTCAGCTCCAGCGAGAGGGCCACGGCGCGCCCGGCCTCGGCCTCCACCTCATAGCCCTCCAGCGGCTGCATCACCAGGTTCATGTCGTCGGGCGCGAGGTCGTGCTCGTGGCCGTCGAGGTTGATGCCGATGCGCCGCTCGCCGCGGATCGCCTCGGCTGCGTGGCCGGGGTCCAGGGCGCCAACGGCCGCCGCGACCTGCGGCATGTGCTTGCCGAACCGGGGCCCGAGCGTGCGGAAGTTGGGCTTGACCTCGTAGGTGACCAGCTCGGCCTCGCTCGGAGACGAACTCGAGGGTCTTCACGTTCAGCTCCGAGCGGACCAGGTCGCCCATCGACTCGATCGCCTCGCGCTCGGCGCCCTGGGCCACGATCACCGCGCGCCCCAGCGGCTGGCGCACCTTGACGCCCGCCTGCGAGCGCGCCGCTCGGCCCAGCTCGACCGCCCGTCGCACGGCCTCCATGCGGGCCTCGAGGCCGGCGTCGCGAAGCGACTCGTCGGGCGCGGGGTGGTCGGTCAGGTGGACCGAGTCCGCGGCCTGGGGGCCGGCCAGGTTGGCGTAGATCTCGTCGCTCACGAACGGGATGAACGGCGCGAGGAGCTTCGCCACCTCGATGAGGCAGTGGCGAAGGGTCGCGAAGGCGGCGCGATCGCCCTCCCAGAAGCGCCGGCGCGACAGGCGCACGTACCAATTGGAGAGCTCGTCGACGTACGCGGCGACCGCCCGCCCGGCGGCCGTGCAGTCATAGTCGTCCATGCGATCGATGACCTCGGCCGCCACGGTCTGCAGGCGCGAGACGGCCCAGCGGTCGAGGGCGTCGTCCAGCGGCAGCTCGTCCAGCTCGCCCGGCTCGATGCCCTCGGCGTTCGCGTAGAGCACCCAGAACGAGTACGTGTTCCAGAGCGTGGTGAAGAACGGCCGGACGGTCTCGCCCAGGACCTCGCTCGAGAAGCGGTAGCCCGACCAAGGCTGCTGCGCGGTGAAGAGGTACCAGCGAAACGCGTCGGCCCCGTGCTCGGACAGCACCTCCCAGGGATCGACCACGTTCCCCCTGCTCTTCGACATCTTCTGGCCATCGGGGTCGAGGATCAGCCCCAGGCAGACGCAGTTGAGGTAGCTGGAGCGGTCGAAGACCAGGGTCGAAACAGCCAGCAGGCTGTAGAACCAGCCGCGGGTCTGGTCGATCGCCTCGCAGACGTAGTCGGCGGGGAAGCGCTCGTCGAATGGCGTCCCGTCGGCGAAGGGGTGGTGGAACTGCGCGAACGGCATCGAGCCCGAGTCGAACCAGGCGTCGATCACCTCCGGCACACGCCGCATCTCCCCTCCGCAACGCTCGCACTCGCACACCACGTCGTCGAGGTACGGGCGGTGGAGGTCGTCCGGCACCTCGCCGCTCGCCCGGTCGGCCAGCTCGGCGATCGACCCGGCGCAGAAAGTCTCCTCGCAATCCGCGGCCTCGCAGCGCCAGATCGGCAGCGGCGTCCCCCAGTAGCGCTCGCGCGAGAGCGCCCAGTCCTGGTTTCCCTCCAGCCACTTGCCGAAGCGCCCGTGCTTGATGTGCTCCGGGTGCCAGCCGATCGCCTCGTTCTCGGCGAGCATTCGGTCGCGAACCTGGGTGGTCGCGACGTACCAGCTGGACTTCGCGTAATAGAGGAGCGGGGTGTCGCAGCGCCAGCAGTGCGGATAGGAGTGCTCGTAGATCTCCGAGCGGTAGAGGCGGCCGCTCTCGCGCAGCGCCTCCACGATCTCGGGGTCCGCCTCCTTCACGCCGCGCCCAGCGAAGTCGGTGATCCGCTCGTCGAAGGTGCCGTCGAGCAGGACCGGGTTCTGGAGGGTGATCCCGTACTCCTCGCCGAGGCGGAAGTCGTCCTCGCCGAAGGCGATCGCCGTGTGGACCAGGCCGGTGCCCTCGTCGGTCGTGACGAAGTCGGCCGCGAGGACCGAGTGGCCGAGCGGGCCGTAGTCGGTGATGTAGTCGAAAGGAGGCTGATAGCGCGGTGCCGACCAGCGCCGAGCCCGGGAAGTGGGCCAGCACCTCGGCGTTCTCGCCCAGCGCCGCCTCGAGCCGGGGGCGGGCGACGACGAGCACCTCCTCGGACCCCTCCGGGCGCGCGCGCACGTACTCGATCTCCGGGCCGACGGCGATCGCGGCGTTCGAGATCAAGGTCCACGGAGTCGTTGTCCAGGCGAGCAGGGCGTCCCCCGCCGCGAGCGGCGACTCGGGGATCTCGTCGCTGGGCTCCGGCTCTCGGATCGGCAGCCTCACAAACACCGAGGGGTCCTCGACGTCGTGGTAGCCCTGCGCCACCTCGTGCGAGGACAGCGCCGTCCCGCAGCGGGGGCAGTAGGGGACGACCTTGTGCCCCTGGTAGAGGCGTTCGGCGTCCCAGATCTCCCGCAGCGCCCACCAGACGGACTCGATGTAGGTGTTGTCCAGCGTGTGGTACGCGTCGTCCAGGTCGACCCAGAAGCCGACCCGCTCGGTCAGGCGGTTCCAGTCGGAGACGTAGCGAAAGACGGATTCGCGGCAGCGCTGGTTGAACTCGGCGATCCCGTAGGCCTCGATCTCGGCCTTCGAGGAGATCCCCAGCTCCTTCTCCACCTCCAGCTCCACCGGCAGGCCGTGGCAGTCCCAGCCGCCCTTGCGCGGGACCTGGAAGCCGCGCATCGTGCGGTAGCGGGGATAGATGTCCTTGAACACGCGCGCGAACACGTGGTGTGAGCCCGGCTTGCCGTTGGCGGTCGGCGGGCCCTCGTAGAAGCTCCAGATGTCGGCTCCCTCGCGCTGGGCGAGCGAGCGGGCGAAGACGTCCTGGTCCTTCCAGCGCTCGAGGATGCGCTCCTCCAGAGCTGGGAAGGACTCCTTGGGGTCTACGGGGCGAAAGCCGGCCACGGCGGATGATTCTGGCAAGCGGCGGCGGCTTGACCGCGGGAGGCGGTCACAGCGCCTGCATAACATGGCCCGGGTGCGCCGCCTGCCAGCCACCCTCGCCACAAGCGCCTGCCTCCTCGTGGCCGCCGGCTGCGGCTCGGACGATGAGCCCGCCACGGCCGCGGCCTGCCTGGACGGCCCGGCGGCATTCGTCGAGGCGCTAGCGACCGCTCCCGACGCGGTCGAGCTCGACGGGACGCCGCTGGGCGAGTGCCTCACCTCAGAGCAGCCTGCGGGGGAGATCGCGACGGTCGGCGAAGGGATGCTGGGCGCCGCCAACGAACTCAACGAGAAGGCTCGCAAGGACCCGCTGGGCGACGCGACGCTGCAGCTCGGTTACCTCGTCGGAGCGGTCGAGGCGCGCGCGGAGGAGACGGGCGGGATCCACCGGGACCTCGCGATCAACGTCGAGTCGGCCGCGACCTTCATCCCGGGCGACGAGGTGCTCCCCGGCGGCTTCCAGCAGCGCTACGAGGAGGGGCTCTCCGCCGGGCGCGACAGTGGGTAGCGTTTCCCCCCAAGCCAACGAAAGGACCCGATGACGACCGACACGGCAAGCGAGCTCTGGGGCGCCGAGACCGCCAAGGCGGTGGAGAACTTCCCCGTCTCCGGGCACCCGATCCCGGCTCCGGTCGTGCACTGGCTTGGTCGCCTCAAGGCGGCCGCGGCACGGGTCAACGCCGATCTGGGCCTGCTCGAGGCCGACCTCGCCGATCGCCTGGCCACGGCGGGCGACGCCGTCGGCGCCGGCGAGCACGACGAGCAGTTCCCCATCGACGTCTTTCAGACCGGCTCCGGCACCTCGTCGAACATGAACGCCAACGAGGTCATCGCGAACCTCGCTGGCGACGGCGCCCATCCCAACGACCACGTGAACATGGGCCAGTCCTCCAACGACATCTTCCCGTCGGCGGTGCACCTGGCCGCTCTCGCCGAGGTCACCGACGACCTGCTTCCCGCCCTGGACGGGCTCGCCGGTTCGCTGGCGGCCAAGTCCGAGGAGTTCGCCGATGTGGTGAAGGCCGGCCGCACCCACCTGATGGACGCGGTTCCCGTGACCCTGGGCCAGGAGTTCGGCGGCTACGCGACGCAGATCCGCCTCGGCTCCGAGCGAGTCGAGGCGACGCTGGGCCACGTGGGCCAGATCCCGCTTGGCGGGACGGCGGCCGGGACCGGGCTCAACACCCACGCCGACTTCGCCGAGGGCGTGCGGGCGAAGCTCCACGAGGCGACCGCGCTCGACATCCTCCCGCCCGCCGACCCCTTCGAGGCGCAGGGCAGCCGCGATGCCCTGGTCGAGCTGTCCGGCGCGCTGAAGGTGATCGCCGTGTCGCTGATCAAGATCGCGAACGACCTGGCGCTGATGGGCTCCGGCCCCCGGGCGGGCCTCGCCGAGCTCCGCCTGCCCGAGCTCCAGAAGGGCTCGTCGATCATGCCCGGCAAGGTCAATCCGGTGATCTGCGAGGTCGTGATCCAGGTCGGCGACCAGGTTGTCGGAAACGACGCGGCGATCACGATGGCCGGCTCGCAGGGCCAGTTCGAGCTGAACGTCCGCATCCCGCTGATCGCCCGCAACCTCCTCGACTCGATCAAGCTCCTGGCCGCCGCCTCGCGCCTGCTCGACCGCAAGTGCGTCAGCGGCCTCGAGGCGAACACCGAGATGACCGACCGCCACGCCGAGGCAACCCTCGCGACGGCCACCGCGCTCAACCCGCACATCGGGTACGACCGCGCCGCCGAGATCGTCAGGGAGGCCGCCGCGTCGGGCCGGCCGCTGCGCGAGGTCGCCCGCGAGCAGGGCGTCGAGGAGTCCGTTCTGGACGAGGCGCTCGACCATCGCAAGCTCGCCCGGCCGCACGACTAGGGCGCCGAGAGCCCGCACGACCAGGCCTCTAGGCCCACGATCGAGCTGAGGGCGCGCGCCGCAATCCTTCTGGCCCTGCTCGCCATCGTCGCGGTGGGAGTGGGGCTGTTCCTGTTCGGCGACTCCTCGCCCGAGGACCGCGCCGGCGAGGTAGTCGAGAACGCCGCCGAGGCCAGCGAGGACTATGGCCCGTTCGCATGGGACCCCGAGCGGCGCGCGGAGTTCGAGGAGAACGCGGCGCTCGGCACTTCCCACGTCATCTACGCGCTCAGCCCCGGCGGCGCGATCGCGACGGCCGAGCGCGTGGACGGATGGCGGCCAGGGATTGAGCGCGCCGCGGAGCGTCACGGCGTCGACCCCGACCGCCTGGAGGCGCTGGTCTTCCTCGAGAGCGCTGGCCGACCCGACGTGATCGCGGGAGAAACCCCCGAGGCCGCCGCCGGCCTGGGTCAGATCCTGCCATCGACCGCGACCGACCTGCTGGGCATGGAGGTCGACCTGCCGCTGTCGATCAAGCTCACCAAGCAGATCGCGAAGGCCCAGTCCGATGACGATGGCGCCAAGGCGCGCAAGCTCGAGCGCGAGCGCGAGCGCATCGACCAGCGGTTCGACCCCGAGGCGGCGCTCGAGGGGTCCGCTCGCTACCTCGAGATCGCGGACGAGCGCTTCGACGGCGCGACGGACCTCGCGACGGTCTCCTACCACATGGGGATCGGCAACCTCGAGTCCGTGATCGACGCCTACGAGGGCGACACGGACGACCTCTCCTACGCCCAGCTTTTCTTCGACTCGGCGCCCGACCGAAACGCCGGCGCTCACGACATCCTCGCCGGCTTCGCCGATGACTCCTCGCTCTACCTGTGGCGGATCCTGGCCTCCGAGAACGTGATGCGCCAATGGCGGGCGGATCGCGACGCGCTCGAGCGCAGGGCCGAGCTAGCGACCTCGAAGGCGACCCTCGAGGAGGTCTACCACCCGGAGGAGGCGACGGAGGTCTTCGGCGACTCCGGGCGACGTCGAGGGCGCCACCGACTCGGGCGAGCTGCTCCCGCTGCCGGTTGAGGGTGGTCCCGGCTGGCAGGTCGACGAGCAGATGGGCGAGCTGGCACCGCGCCTGGACCGCGAGCCCGCGCTCTACCGCGCCCTTCGCCCCGAGGCCCTGGCGACACTCGCGTTCATCGGCGCGACGGTCGAGCGCCTGAGCGACGCGAAGCGGCCGCTACGGGTGACCAGCGCGGTGCGCGACCTCGAGTACCAGGCGCTGCTCGCGGCGAGGAACCCGGAGGCGACGCAGGAGTACTCGCTCCACACGACCGGTTGGTCGTTCGACGTGCTGCGGAAGTACCAGAACGACCTCCAGGCCTCGGCGTTCCAGTTCGTGCTGGACCGCCTGCGGGCGCTGGCGGTGATCGACTACGCGGTCGAGCCGCGGGCGATCCACGTCACGGTCTCGCCGCTTGGGGCGGCGCTCCTGGGGCCGTAACCTTCCTGTGCGAGCGGTAACGCCAGGCGTGCTCGGCGGACCAAACAGGTGAGAGAACTTCCGAGAGGAGATCGCAAGAGATGAGCGACACCAAGACCGAGAAGGCCACCTTCGGCGCCGGCTGCTTCTGGCAGGTGGAGGAGGAGTTCCGGGCGCTGGACGGCGTCATCGACACCGCCGTCGGCTACGAGGGCGGCCACCTCGACAACCCCACCTACGAGCAGGTCTGCACCGGCAAGACCGGGCACACCGAGGTGGCGCAGATCGAGTTCGACCCCGAGCGGATCTCGTTCGAGGAGCTGCTCTACAAGTACTTCGACGTCCACGACCCCACGCAGCTCAACCGCCAGGGCCCCGACGTCGGGTTCCAGTACCGGTCAGTGGTCTTTGCCGACGGCGAGGAGCAGGAGCGTGTCGCGCGCGACGTCATAGACCGCGTCCAGGCCCGCTTCCGTGACCCGGTCATGACCAAGGTTGAGAAGGCCGCCCCGTTTTGGCGCGCGGAGGAGTACCACCAGTGCTACCTCCAGAAGCGCCGCGACCAGGGCGGCTTGCTGAACATGCTGATGGGCCGCTAGGCCCGCCCCCGCGTAGCCGGCCGGCGACGGCCGGCTACTGCGGGTACTCGTCCTTGCGCCACGCGCGGGGCTCGTCGTCGCGCTCCTTGGGCGATCGGTCGAGCAGCGACGTGAAGTACGGAGCGACGAAGGGGTCGGGCGCCGTCACCGTGTAGGTGTGGTAGACCACACCGTCCTGGAGGGCGAACGAGATCCAGCTCGGCGCCTCGCGCAGGCCGTCCTTGAGCTCGGCCCCTACCTGCTCAGACCAGTCCTGGAGCCAGTCGGGCGGATCGGCGATCATCTCCGTGATCTCGGGGATCTCCGTCGCCTGCTCCTCCGTCAGCGCGAGGCCGAAGTCGAAGGGGAAGTCGCTTTCATACGTCGACACGTAGGGGAACTTCCAGCCCATCCGCTCCTTGTAGGCCGTGAGCCGGTCGATTGGCGCCCGCGAGAAGCAGATCAGGGTCACGTCGCGCTGATTCACATGGACCTGCGATCCCTCGAGCCCATCGGCGACGTTGGTGCATCCGGGACACGCCCCGACCGAGTAGTCGGGGCCGAACATGACGTTGTAGGCGAGAAGCTGTGAGCGGCCCGCGAAGAGCTCCGTGAGGCTCTTCTTGCCGTCCTGGGTCTCGAACTCGTACTCCTTCTCGACCGCCACCCACGGCAGCTCCAGCCGCTTCTTCTTGATCTCCTCGTTTCGCTCCCCGTGCTCCTTCTCGAGCTTGGCGAGCTCCTCCCGGGCAGCGAGCCATTCCTCCCGCGTGCCGGTGGTGTGCTTCGGCGTCTCCTGGGTCTCCGCCATCTCATCGTCCTCCTGGTTTCGGGCTCGTACTAGGGACTACCCGAACCACTGAAATTCATCGTTTCCGGCGCGATGCCGGGTATCCAGGACCTAGAAGGCGACGTCTACGGCAGCGGGCTGGCAGACGTCGCCGTTGCGCAGCTTCGTCCGCTGCGCCCTGACCTTGATTGCCGTTGCGTCGTCGTCGGCGCCCAGGAGTGCCCAGGCGCCCCTGTTGCTCGACCGGCCCGTGTCGCGGAGTTCGTAGCCGCCGCCGGGGTCGACGAGCATCTGCATCTTGCGGTTGCCGCGGCACTTGGCCTTGTCCGAGGTGAGGTATCCGTGGATCAGGAAATCGATCCCCACAGTCTGCCCGTCCAGAACCTCGATCTCGGTCTGGAATGACTCGCGCGCACTCGCGCCCGGAACCGCGATGGCCAAGAGCGCGGCGAGCATCGTTGCGCCAACGATCGTCTTTCTCATGGTCCTCCTCCTCGAGCAGCCTTTCTGCGCACACTAACCGACGGTCTTCCGGCCGACCACACTGGTTCGATCCGCATGGATGAACTCGAACGCGCCCGTGTCCGTGTGGGATGAGTGGGGCCGCATCACTCGCTTCCTTGAGGGAGCACGGTTGGCTTTGCTCGCGAGTCCGACCTGTGGACATCGCTGCAGATCAAAGATCCCGTCAAGCTTTCGGTCTCGACCGGCCACCTCCGAGGTCAAGGTGGGCGACCATCTCGAGGCCGAGGGACGGGACCCCCCCGGCCCGGCTGCGAGTGATGGTCACCGTCCAAGGAGCCACCACCTGTAGCGAGGTTTCTGGCGCTCGCGTCCCTAGCGGGACTCACGAGGCGGTGAGCAGACGCCGATATCTCCCTCAGATGGAGACCGGACACTCGACTGGCCAGGAGAGAGCGCGGGAGGAGGAGCGGCAGCTCAGCTCCAGAGCGATGCTGCTCTTCACTGGGGGCCTGACGCAAGAGGGGGACGCTTTCCTTGTTGCGGTCGGGGCGGCTCTCCTGACGATGGGTCTCTACTCGCTGATCGGCGGGTGGGCGTTTCTGGCCTTCCCGATCGTCTTCATCGGCGCCGTGCTTACGCGCAGACAGCGCCGGCGGCGCCGGAAAGCCAGGTGGTCGGGAGGAGTACGGGAGGACCGACAGCGAGGCTGACGCGCTTCGTCCGGAGCGCAGAGCTACCTAGCCTGACTCGCTACCCGCGGCGCGCGTCCATGTATGGCGGCCTTGGTGCGAGTCCGCCCGGCGCAGCACGACCTTGTACCGCGTCCGGTCGCCCGAGAGCCGCCCCCGAATTGGATCGGCGGTCGCTGGGTAACGGGGGTCTCGATGGCCGAGAAGCCGACGTTGTACGTCTGTCACGGGGACGACGGGGGCCCGCGGGTGCATCCGTGTCGGCGGGTGCAGGAGGCCCTGCGCGCCAAGGGGATCGAGTACGAGAAGGTGATCGCGGCTCACGGGAGCCCGATCCCGTTCCTGCGCAAGGGCTCACGCGAGGAGCTGCGCGCGGCGACCGGGGAGACGAAGCTTCCGGCGCTGAAGCTCGCTGACGGGACGGTGATCGCCCACTCGAAGGCAATCCTGTCCTGGGTCGCCGACCAGCCCTAGGCGCTGCCCTTCTCCGGTCATTCAGTCCGGATGGACGTCGACCGGCGGACTGGCGGGCGGGTGGACCCGAGCCTACGACGCGAATGTGACCCCAAGAGGGACGGCCCGGGTCTCACGGCACGGAATCGAAGGCCAGCGGCAAGTTCATCGGCCCGGTGTTGCCCGACGGCGGCAGCGACCTGACCTCGCTCTCGAGGCGCAGATTGCGCAGGCGCCGCGCGAGCACGGGCAGCGCCTCGGCCAGGTCAGTGCGGGCGAGGTAGTGGCCGATGCAATGGTGAATCCCGGCGCCGAAGCCGAAGTGTCGCGGCCGCTTGACGCTGATCTCGAACGCCGCGTCGCCGAAGCGCTGCGGATCGGTCCCCGCCGACTCGGTGAGCAGGTGCAGCGTCGTGCCGGCGGCGATCGGCAGGCCCCCGAACTCGAAGTCCTCGCACGCCTCGCGGGTGACCCACGTGATCGTCGGGCTGACGCGCATCACCTCCTCGACCGCCTGACGGCCGAGCTCGGGGCGCTCGGCGAGCAGCCGCCACTGATCGGGATGGTCGAGGAAGGTCTGGATCGCGAGCCCGAGTTGGTTTCGGGTGGTGTCCATGCCGCCGAACATCAGCAGCACCAGCGCGACGCGAAGCTCGTCGGCCGAGAGCCGATCCTCGCCGTGGTGGGCTTCGACCAGCACGCTGACGAAGTCGTCGCCGGGACTGGGGGTGCGCTCGGCGATCAGCTCGTCGGCAAATCCGTAGAGGCCCTCGAGCGCGGCCTCGACTCGGTCGAGCTCTGTGGCGACGTCGACGGTGAGCCCGAGCCCGAGATCGGTGGACCAGGCGGCGATCGAGCGCCACTCCCGCTCGGGGATGCCCAGGATGATCGCGATCACCCGGCCGGCGTAGGGCTCGGCGAACTCGGACATGAACTCGCAGCGGCCGGCGGGCGCGAAGCCGGCGATCAGCTCCTCGGCCAAAGCGCGAAAGCGCGGGACGAGGCGGTCGATCGAGCGCGGCGCGAAGGCAGGGTTGAGCAGTCGCCGAATCCGGGTGTGGTCCTCGCCCTCGAGGTTGAGCAGCGCCGCCGACCACCAGTCGACGAATGAGCCGCGGTCGACGCCGTTGTGGGCGGGCCACGTGGCGCTGCCCTGACGCAGGCGCCGGTCCTTGAGCAGCTTCCTGACCTCCTCGGCCCGCAGCACCGCGAGCCCGTAGTTCGTGCGGGCGTACCAGCTCTGCGCGCGGGCGGCATGCACCTGTTCGGAGTGGACCGCGAAGCTCGGATCGGAGAAATCGAGGTAGGGCTCTGCCATCACCCCCCAACCTTGTCACTACTCCGAAAGCCAGCGGCCCTCAGTGCTTCGCTTCGGCCCGCGGATGTCGCGCCTACCCTGGGTGGCGAATGGATCGAGCCGAGCGCGGACAGGGACCTGCGTGAGCCCCCGGCTCACCAAGGAGAACCGACGCTGGTGGACCCTGATGGGGACCTGCATGGGGCTGTTCGTCCTCATGCTCGACTCGACGGTGATCAACGTGGCGCTACCGACGATCGCCCGCGACCTGGACGCGACCACCCCCGGTCTGCAATGGGTCATGAACGCCTATCTGCTGGTGATGGCCGCGTTCGTCGTCAGCGCGGGCCGGGTCGGCGACATCGTCGGCCGCCGGCGAGTCTTCCTGATCGGGATGGCAGCGTTCGCGGGTGGCTCGGCGCTGGCGGGGCTCGCGGGCTCCGAGGAGGTGCTGGTGGCGGCACGCGTCCTCCAGGGCCTGGGGGGTGCCGCCCTGCTGGGGCTCTCGCTGGCGATCGTCTCGACAGTCTTCCCCGCTGACGAGCGTGCCCGGGCACTCGGCATCTGGGCCGGCGTATCGGCGCTCGCACTGGGGATCGGGCCCCTGATCGGCGGCGGCTTGGTGGAAGCGGTCAGTTGGCGGTGGTTGTTCTGGCTCAACCTGCCTTTCTGCCTGTTCGGCGCCGTGCTCGTGATGTTGTCGACCGATGAACAGCGCGACGAAACGGCAGCCGGCCGGATCGACGTCGCCGGCGTCGTCACCGTCGGCATCGGGCTTGCGGCGACCGTGATCGCGCTCGTCGAAGGCAAGACGTGGGGCTGGGCCTCGGCCGCCACGATCGGCGTGTTCGCGCTCGGCATCGTGTCGCTCGTCGCGTTCTGGTTCATCGAGCATCGCGTCAGGTGGCCGATTGTGGAATTCCCGCTGTTTCGTAACGGGCCCTACTTCGGAGCGAGCGCCGCGGGCTTCTGCCTCGTCGGGTGCTACTGGGCGCTGATGTTCTTGGAGCCGCAGTACCTCCAGACGGCATTGGGTCACGGCGCGCTCACGGCCGGCGTCCTGATCCTGCCGATGACGGCGCCGATGATCCTGCTCTCCCCGCTGAGCGGACGCCTTATCGCGCGCGTCGGAGTCCGCCCGCTCATGACGCTGGGCATGGCGCTCGGGACGGCGGGCCTCATCGTCCTGACGCGGGTCGACGCCGCCAGCGGCTACGGCCTGCTGTTCTCCGGCTTCCTTCTGTTCGGGGTCGCCCTCGGCTTGGTCTACGGGCCGATGTCGACGGCGGCGATGGCGGCGATGCCGCAGGCGAAGGCCGGCATCGCCGCCGGCGTCCTCGCGATGAACAGAGTGATGGCCGGCGCGATTACCCTCGCGGCGATCGGCGCGATCTTCCAGGCGAGGCTCGACGACGATCTCCACGCCGGTGAAGCGGATCCGGCGGCTTTCGCGACGGCTCTGTCGGGCTCGATGTGGGCGCTTGTCGGGCTATGCGCCGTCGGCACCGTCCTGACTTGTGCATTCGTTCGCTCTAGCGCCAAAACCGTGCCCGCACCCGAGCACGAGGCGCGCCACCATTTCCATCTGCCCCTGGTTGCGAGCCGCGCGGAGTCGCCTGGCCGAGCGGCCCGCCGGGACTGAGCGCGGGCGACCCAAGCAGTCACTAGGGCGCCGCGTCGCCCACCTCGACCAAGACAGCCTGTGGGGCGCTCTGGCCGAGTGGCTTGCTCGGCCCGCCCTCCTCGAGATCGATTTGACGCAGGCGGACCGCTTCCGGGTCAACGAGCTCGCCCCCGCCCCCCGGCGCCACCGCGAGGGCCGCATATCGGCCGGCCACCACGCCGAGGAGGTCGCCGCACTCGTTGCCGCTAGGAACGACGTGAAGCACTCCGGTCTCCAGATCCAGCCGGTTCGCGCTGGGCGGATCCCCGCACGCGCTGATGTACGCGGCTGAGCCTCGCTCATCCAGAGCGAAACTCATCAGGTGCACGTCTTCAGCGCGGGGATCGAGTTCCTGCGTCGCCCCGGTAGCGGCATCGACGCGGACCAGGTCGGTCCCGGTCGTGGCGATGAACGAATTCCCAACCGCCTCCGCCGACCCGTGGACGGTGGGGACGCCCACCGGCTTGCGGTCCGGGTCATCGAGTCGCACGAGGTCGGCTCCGGTCGTGTCGCTCCCGTGGTAGCTGAGGATCAGGTCTCGCCCGTTCTCGGCCACGGCTCCCGACTGGACGAACCAGTCGTTGCCGGGAGGGCGAACGACGCGCGTCTGCGGCGAGCCTCCGGCCGGATCGATCACTGTGTAGAGCGAGGCGTTTTTCTGTTGGCCGGCAGGTCGGTTGCCGAACGCGATCAGCCGATCGTCGGTTGTCGCCACCGCCCGGTAGCGGTTTCCGTGCGGGAGGGGGAACCGGCAGCGGGGCCGCAGCGTACGCCCGTCGAGGATCGTGAGGGTGTCCCTCGCGGGCGCGACGTCGCGCTGCAGCATCACGATCTCCGTTCCTGAGGGTGTCTTGGCGAGGTAGCGGCCCGGGAGGCCGAGTCGCGCCCCAGCGACACCGGGCAACTCCGGCGGAGCGGGAACCCGCCGGGTCGTCACCGCATCAGCGCCCGGAACGCTGAAGCGGGTCAGCCTGCCGGCGTCATCGAGCACGATGATCCCGGGTCGGGTGGGCGACGCCGGCTGCCGCTCGGCCGCGGGGCAGAGCGATCGGGCCTCGGGCTGCTCGGCCTCGTCCTCCGAGCAGGCGGCGACTCCCACCACGGCCGCGACGATGGCTAGCGCCCCCGGAACGATGCCGCTCCAACCGAGCATCTTCTAGGCGAGGCTACACCCGGGCTCGGGAGCTCAGGCTCATCTGACTCCCGCCGATCCGAGAGTTAGTCGCTTTGCATGGAAAGCGCAATGGTTCGCGTGAGTGAGCCTGGGCCGATCCGCTCGCAGGCCGTTAGCCCGGCTCTACGCTTCGCGGTGAGCAGACCCGTTGTAGCCCGCGCGAAACCGGGTAATGGATCGGCGGAATGGCCGAGCAGACGAACGAGCAGGTTCCGCGCCTGCAGGAGTACCAAAAACGCTTTGACCAGTTGATGGACTCCGCACGGGAGGGGGTCGAACGGCAGACCCCGGAGGTCCTCGAGAAGTTGGCGGCGACCGCAACCAGCATCGCCCACCGCCTTGAGGACATGGCGCGTGACGCCCGCGAGCGGGCGGCGGAAAAGGGGGCAGCACCAGAATCCGCCGGGACCCCCGAGCGTGCACCGGAGCCGCCGGATGCAGCTCCGGCGTCCTCGGACGAACCAGGGACAGCGGGAGCCTGAGAGCCGAGGGTTTGTTCGGGCGGTGAGCCCGTCTAGCGCTCAGGACGAAAGCGGCTAAGCCGCTTCGCATGGAAAGCGCAGCGAATCGCGAGATACTGCGCGGGCGATGTCGGACGGGAACGTCGAGCTGGTGCGACAGAGTTACGAGGCGTGGAATCGCGGCGATCTGGAGTGGCTGCTGGACCGCATCACCCCGGACTACGAGTTCCGGACGGCGCACATGTTCCCCGACACCGAGGACGTCTATCGGGGGAAAGAGGGGTTAAGGCGGTTCTGGAACACCTTCCGTGAGCCGTGGGAGACGCTCCTCATCGAGGTTGAGCGCGTTGAGCCAGTGGGCGACGATCAGGTTCTTGCCCTGTTCACGTTCCATGGGCGGGGCCGGGATGGGCTCGAGGTAACGCTGAAAATCGGGAATCTGCTCACTCTCGAGAACGGGCTCGCGAGTCGGAACGTCAGCTTCGGGGACTGGCAAGAAGCGCTGGGGGCCGCCGGGCTGTCGGAGTAGTGCTGAGAAGTACTGCTTTGGACGAAAAGCGGCTACGTCAAGCTCGGGCTCGCCGCCGGGTGGGGTTAGTCGCTTCGGACGAAAGCGAGCGCCAGTTCAGCCGCGGCCGACCGCCCTAGCCGCGACCGGTCGCTACCCGCTCACACGGCCTCCGTCGCCACCTCTCCCTCGGCAGGAGTGCCGGTCGGGATCAGCAGCCAGGCAGTCGCGATCGCCCCGGCGATCGCCAGGGCGGCGCTCACGATCAGGGCGTGGTGGAGCCCGTCGACGTACGCCTGGAGATCCCCGCCAAGCGCCGCGCTCGCTGGGACGAGCGTGCCGAGCGCCGCGATTCCGACTGCGACGCCCGTCTGGCGGAACGTGTCGTTGGCGCCCGCGGCCAGGCCGCTCTGCTCGTCGGGCAGCGCGTTCAGCGCGAGCGCGCTGCCGGTCGGGTTGAACAGGCCGGTGCCGACGCTGGTGATGAGGAGCCCGGGGAGAAGCACCGTCCAGGACGAGTTGACCCCGGCGAGCAGCATCAGGGCCAGTCCGACCCCAACGAGGACGAGCCCAAGGGTGGCGATCTTCGCGGCCGAGTACCTCGCTCCGAACTGTGCCGTCATGCCGGAGACGATGAACACCAGGAACGTTCCCGGCAGGTACACAAGCCCCGTCTCGATCGGCGAGAAGCCGAGGACCGACTGCAGGTAGAGCGTGAGGTAGAGGAAGACGGCGAAGAACGACGCGGCGATCGCGAAGACCGCAACCTGTGCTCCTGCGAACCGGCGCTGCCTGAGCAGGCGAAGCGGAAGCATCGGCTCCCGCGAGCGCTCCTCCACGATGACGAAGGCGATCAGCAGGGCCGCCGCGCCGGCCAGCGACGCGACGATCCCGGTGCTTCCCCAGCCCTCTTCGTTCCCGCGCAGCAGGCCGAGCACCAGGAGGAAGAGCCCTCCGATCAGGGTGAGCTGCCCGGGAACGTCGATGCGCCGGGGCGTGGGGTCGCGTCCCTCCTCGACCAGGCGGTACGTGACCCATAGCACCGCCGCCCCGATCGGCACGTTGACCAGGAAGATGGCCCGCCAGCCGAAGATCTCGGTGAGCGCGCCGCCGATGAACGGCCCGAGCGCAAACGAGGCGCCGATCGCCGCGCCGTAGGCCGCGAGGGCCTTCAACCGATCCTCGCGGTCGGGCGTCACCTGGGAGATGAGCGCCAGCGCCGTCGCGAACATCATCGACGCCCCGAGTCCCTGGATCGCGCGCGCACCGACGAGCATCTCGATTCCCCCGGCCGCTCCGCAGAGCGCCGACGATCCCGTGAAGAGCGCCACCCCGATCAGGAAGAGCCGGCGGCGTCCGACCCGGTCGGCGATCGCCCCGGCCGTCAACACCGTTGCGGCGAGCGGGATCGTGTACGCGTCCACCACCCACTGGAGGCCGCTGAGGCCGGTGTCCAGCCCCGCGGCGATATCGGACAGCGCGGTGTTGATGACGCTGATGTCGAGCATCAGCATCGCGGTCGCAAGGCAGGCGACGGCGATCGTGACAGTGCGGCTGGCGGGTTGACTCATTCAATCCTCCGTGGCGACTCCAGGGCGGTCCCGCGCAGTATCCACGGAAGCGCGCGCGTCAGCCGTCCGAGGCATCGCCGTACCAACCGAGGTAGTGCTTCTCGTCCAGCTACTCCCGCAGCCCGGCGGCCTCGAGGGCCTGGGTGTGGCTGAACCACGAGCGACCCCAGACGACGAGCCCGTCGCGGTAGCGCATGACTACCGCATATTCCATGTCAACAGGGAACCCCTCCTTTGACCGTCCGCAGAGACGGCCGAGGGCCAACACCGCGTCGCCGAGGTCGCGAATCTCCTCGTAGTTCGGCGTCAACTCGTCGAACGAGGCCTCCATGTCAAGCCAAAACTGCGTCGCGCCTTCGGATCCGCGATATGCGCTGCCCTCCACCGCGACCGCGCTCGGGTGGAGCTCAGCATCGGGGTGTATGCCGTGAAGCCATCCCTGAAGGTCTCTTCGGTTCCAGGCGTCGATGCCCCGATGAAAAGCCTCGACGTTCTCCTGCGACATCGCCTACTCCGAGAGCCCGGCGGCTTCGCGGGCCTCGCTCTCCTGATGGATGAGGAAGCCTTCCACTCGCGTTATCAGGCCGTCGTCGTCCAGGGTCCAGACGGCCCAGGTGGGATGGGCCATCTCCATCGCGGCATCGAAATCGCCGCGACTGAACGCGTCGAGAGCGCGACGAAGGCTTCGGATGTTCTCCTCATCTCGGTCGGGCATCGCCCGCGCAGTATCTCGCGCCCGAGCGACATGCGGGGAGGGGACGCTTGGACGATTACCGTCCGTCAGTCCGAAGTCGCTAACTCTTCCGCGACCTCGCCTGCCTCGCCGAGCTTCTCGACTATCCAGAAGCGAGAACGCTTTTCGACCGCCGCCTCGACATCGTCAGCGAGGTGGTGGGGCGCGACCGCGAACCGATTCGGCTCGGCACGAACCATCTTCCAGTCCTCGGCAGAGAGCGGAATGCGCTCCCCGCAGTCGTCTAGCCAGCACTCACATCGAAAACCGGTCATCTCGTCACGGCCGCTCACCCACTCGGCCCGACGCTCGTTGAGGCTTCGCGACCAGGACTCGTTGTGCGCGATGCGCTCCTCCCGGGACGCGAAGGGCGGTTGGAAGGGGTCGGTCACGGGCTTGAAGCTGGCGCGATGTGTGACGTGTCCATGGGCGGCCGACCCTAACCGGGATAATGCTGGGGGACAACCCCCTTCGGCGGTCGCATCGAACGTCGAGGTGGCTCGCCGCCGAGTAACGCGCTGCGTAAAAACGCCGTGACGGCCCTACCCCGGCGGCTTAGAGGGGTTGGGCGCGTTCCCGCTTACGGGAATCGTTTCGGGAATCCGCCAGGTCCCGCTCCAACCGGGTCACCCGAGCGATCAGACTCCGACGCACGGCTTTCTGCTCCTGCAGCTGCGCCTCCAAGGTCCGGATGCGGTGTTGCGCCTTGCTTGTGAACATTCGGGCCTCCCTGCCCGGGCTTACGGGTCGGGTCTACCCGGCCGCTCTTTCGCGAAACCCCGTGATGGTGGCGAGCCATTGACCGTTGAACTACTCCCGCAGCCCGGCGGCTTCGAGGGCCTCGGCCCTGGCAGCGTGCTCGTAGATGTGGGTGATTTCTCCGTTGCGCACCGTGAACTGGGAGTAATGAACGAGCTCGACCTCAACTCCGCTGAGCTTTCCGCGCCCGCGAAGACGCATGGCGGCGACGACCTGATCCCCCTTGTCGAGCATCTCTTCGACATCGAGTTGGTGCTCATCCCAGTTGTCCAGCCAGCCTTCCCTGAGCCGCCGTGCCCCCTCGTGGCCGTGAGAAGGCGTGTGACTCTCCTCAACTGGAGCCCACTGGATGTCAGGATCGAGGAACTCGATCATTGCGTCGCTATCCCTCTGCCAGGCGTCGATGAACCTCCTCACGACCTCGACGTTCTCCTGCGACATCACCCCGCAGTGTCTCGCGGGCCGAGCGTGACGGGGCCTCGCCTAGGACGAAAGAGCGCCGATCGCGTCGCGGCGGGTGTTGTAGGTCGGGAGCTGCTCCGGGATCCCGACCAGATCCAGCACCCGGTGAACCTGGGGTCCCGACGCCACCAGCGCGAAGCCGCGATCACCCGCAAGGCCAAAGGAGCGCACCAGTAGTCCGATGCCCGTCGAGTCGATGAAGCTGCAGTGTTCGAGGTCAACGACGAGCGGCGCTTCCTCTGCGAGGGCCTCCTCCAATGCAGCGCTGAATTCGGGTTCCACCGCGAGGTCGAACTCGCCGTTAACGGCGATGATCGCCGCTCCGCCCTCCCTCTCGACTCCGATCACCGTCGGTGCGGGCAACCGGCGCTCGCCAAGCGCCGCGAGGGCGGCTGCGGTGCTGTTGCAGATCGCCAGCTCGTCGGTGGCGAGCAGGCGAAGTCGTTGGGCGAGGGGCGATCCGGGCAACAGCACCAGGGCAACGCCAGAACCGCCGCGACCCTTCAAGGTTCTCGCAGCCTCCAGGAGCCGTCGGCGGGAGTGTGCGTCAACGCCACTGCAGCCCCTCAGATCGACGGCGATGCCCTCCGCACGTTGTTCGAGGGCACCGCGCAAGAGCGCTGCCCAGCGCTGCCCAGTGGCCTCCTGCAACTCGCCCTCGACCTCAACGACCATCAGGTGCTCGAACCGGTCCACCGAGGACAGTCGGAGAGCGGGCCCACCTACTTGGGGATCGTTTCCCATTGTGCTTCCTTCCGTGGCGCTTCGCCGTGCGGGGAGCCCAGATGGCGAGAAGCGTCAGAGAAGTCGACAGGTGGACCGCTGCCACCCAGTGTACGCGCCTTCCAGAGTTCGGTCGTGGCCTTCCAGAGTTCGGTCGTGTCCTGGTGCGGAGGGCTTCGACTAATGCCCGGACCCCTTCCGAGGAACCTCGACTCCCTCGTCTACGGCCTCGGTGATCATCGAGGGGTTCGCTGGGTAGGGCGGCAGCCTAGACCCCTGCGGGGGCACTCCCCGCCCTCCAGAGCGCGGACGGCTTCTGGGCTCCGATAACCGTCCGAGAGCTCTTGTTGGTACGACGCACGGATAGTCGAGCGAGTGCGCCCCGACCGCGTAGAGCAACGACCGCGTATCGACCAAGGCGGCCGTCTCCTGCCCAACGGACGAGGAGGATGCTTTTTGACGAAACCCTTCCGGGTAAGCGAAGCCTGTCCACGGCCGGACGAGCGGCCAGGCAACCCGAAGGAGGTCGACATGACCAAGGACCACGGGCCGAGCGTGAAGGACGACAAGCAATACGAGGGCCTGCGAAAGAAAGGGATGAGCAAGCAGCGCGCTGCCTCGATCGCCAACTCGCCCAACGCATCCAGCAGGGGAGGCAAGAAGAGCGGCAAGGGAAGCGGCGGTTCGAAGTCACAGAAGCGAGCCGCAGGGCGCGAGGGTGGCAAGAAGAGCGCGTCGAAGAGCTGAGGGCTCGCGGCCGCACTGAGTCAGCCCTCAACGGTGGAGTAACCACAGCGCCGCTCTTCTTCCTGGCGATCTTCGTCGCCGCGCTTGTCGGGCAGGCGATCGCCGGGCATGTACTGGAAAACCAGGGGCTGTCCGTGCACGGCGCACCTACTGTCGACTTCTGGGAGGGGACGCTGCAGAACTGGCAGTCGGAGTTCCTAGCCGTGGGTTCGTTCGCGGTGCTGACGATCTTCCTTCGCCAGCGCGGCTCGCCCGAGTCAAAGCCCGTTGGCGCCCCGACTGGGGACGCGACAGGCAAGGAAGGCTGAGCACGACAGATAGTCGCTTTCCAAGCAAAGCGGCTCAGTCGCTTCTCGTCCCAGGCAACTACTCGCGCAGCGCGAAGACCGTGACTGGAATTTCAAATCGGCGAAGCAACTCGTCGAGCAATCCTCGTTCCTGCCAACTGGCGTGGTCCGGAGGCCGCAGCCCGACGAGAATGTGATCCGGGTGGAATGCGGCGAGGGCGTCCTCGAATGCAAGGAGTGGATCGTCGGCTCCGGTCGTTCCGCTCGCCTGCGTTCCAAGTTCCTCGATCTGGCCCAGAACTGCCTGAAGGCGCTCGTCGGCCTGTTCGCGGGCGTTGTCGGTTGCCGAAGCCAGCCACTCGAACCGAGTTGGCAGTGCCGGCGTCACCACCATGATCTCATCGGCCGTATCAATGAGTTCGCGCACTCCGAAAGGCAGCGCGTCGGTGCTGTCAGCCGCCTCGCCGGCCGCGATCAGTAGGCGCTTGGGCATCGCACGAACAGCTAATCACGCTTTCGTAGAAGGTTGCGCTTTCCATGCAAAGCGACTTAGGCGCTTCTCGTCTGAAGCGCAAACTCTCTCTCACGATCAGCGGGTGGCCGCGCCGGCCCGAGCTCACTGGACCTCGCGTGGGGCTGGTCCCGTGCGCTCCGGAGCATCGCCCCCGCCTGCGAGAACTACGGCTTAGACGTTGATCGCCACGTACTTCGTGTCGAGGTACTCGTGGATCCCCTCGTTGCCGCCCTCGCGGCCGATGCCCGACTGCTTGACGCCGCCGAAGGGGGCGCCGGCGTTGGAGACCATGCCCTGGTTGAGGCCGATCATGCCGGTCTCGAGTGCCTCGCAGACGCGGATCGCGCGGTTGAGGTCGCGCGTGTAGACGTAGGCGACCAGGCCGTACTCGGTGTCGTTGGCCGCGGCGATCGCGTCCTCCTCGCTGCCGAAGCCGGCGACCGGGGCGACGGGGCCGAAGATCTCCTCCTTCAGCAGCCGTGCCTCGGTGGGCACCTCGCCGAGTACGGTCGGCTCGAAGAAGTAGCCGGCGCCGTCGACCTTGGTGCCGCCGACGAGGACCTTGGCGCCCTTGTCGGAGGCGTCGGTGACGAGCTCGGAGACCTTCTCCTGCTGGTCGGCGTCGATCAGGGGCCCGACGTCGACCCCGTCCTCGGTCCCCCGGCCCAGCTTCAGCGCGCCCATCCGCTCGGCGAGCTTGCCGGCGAACTCGCCGGCGACGGAGTCGGCGACATGGAAGCGGTTGGCGGAGGTGCACGCCTCGCCGATGTTCCGCATCTTCGCGATCATCGCCCCCTCGACCGCGGCGTCGAGGTCGGCGTCGTCGAAGATCAGGAACGGGGCATTGCCGCCCAGCTCCATCGAGACCTTCAGCACGTTGTCGGCGGCCTGGGCGATCAGCTTGCGCCCGACCTCGGTCGAGCCGGTGAAGGAGAGCTTTCGCAGGCGCGCGTCGCCGATGATCGGCTTCGAGATGTCGCCGGACGACGAGCCGGTGACGACGTTCAGAACGCCGGGCGGCAGGCCGCAGTCGGAGAGCAGCTTCGCCAGCGCCAGCATCGACAGCGGGGTCTGCTGGGCCGGCTTCACGACCATCGTGCACCCCGCCGCGATCGCCGGGCCGATCTTGCGCGTGCCCATCGCGTTCGGGAAGTTCCAGGGGGTGATGAAGTAGCAGGGCCCGACGGGCTGGCGCATCACGATGACGCGCGAGGCGGCGTTGCCGGCGTTCTTGTTGTAGCCGTCGATCCGCAGCGCCTCGCCGGAGAACCAGCGGAAGAACTCGGCCGAGTAGGTCAGCTCGGCCTTCGACTCGGCGACCGACTTGCCCATCTCGAGGGTCATCAGGGTCGCCAGCTCGTCGCAGTGCTCGTTCAGGCCCTCGAAGGCCCGGTAGAGGATCTCGCTGCGCTCGATCGGCGGGGTCGCGGCCCAGCTCCTCTGCGTCTCGGCGGCCGCGTCGATCGCGGCCTGAGCGTCCTCGGGCGTCGCGTCGGCGATCTCGCACAGGGCCTCGCCCGTGGCCGGGTCCTCGACCGCCAGCTTGGCCCCGCCGGAGGCGTCGCGCCACTCGCCCCCGACGAGTAGCTGCTTCGGGGCGGCGTCGAGGGCGGTCTGCTCGTCCGTGGCGGTGCTCATCATCTCCTCCTCCTTGGCTGGTTCGATTCAGCGTATCCCGGGCTCTAGCCTTGTGGCGGTGCGCAGGGCAATCGTGATCGCAGGGATCGCCGCCCTCCTGGTACCCGCCGCCGCCGAGGCACACTGGGTCGTCGACGGCCGAGGGTGGGGACACGGAGTCGGCATGAGCCAGTGGGGCGCGCGTGGGTACGCCGCTCACGGCAAGAGCCATGGCTGGATCCTCGACCACTACTACAAGCACACGAATATCCGCTCGGCGGGGGGCGACCGGATCGAGGTGCTCCTGCAGACCGGCCAGGGGAAGGTGGACTTCACCGACGCGGGCCGGGCCTGCGGGCGCAGGCTCAACGCCGACCGCCGCTACCGGTTCGACCTGTCCGGCGGGCAGGTGGTGCTGCGGGGAGGCGGCAAGCGCATCGCCGGGTGCGGCGGGGCCGGTACCGCGCACGGCGACGTGGTGCACCTGCTCGGGAAGGGGCGGTACCGGGGGGAGATCAGGGCGGTCCGCCAGTCCAGCGGGATGGCGGTCGTCAACCGGCTAGGGCTCGAGGGGTACGTGAAGGGCTGTGTGCCCAACGAGGTCCCGCCCGAGTGGCCGCATGCGGCTCTGCGCGCCCAGGCGGTCGCAGCCCGCTCCTACGGCCTCACCCAGCGCCGGCCGGGGCTGTTCGACGTCTACGACGACACCCGCAGCCAGGTCTACGGTGGCGCCGGCACCGAGACCGACCGCACCAACGCGGCCGTCACCGACACCGAAGGCAAGGTGGTCAAGCACGACGGCAGCATTGCCACCACCTATTACTTCTCGACCTCCGGGGGTCGAACCGAGAACTCCGAGTTCGGCTTCTCCGGGGGCTCGCCGCGCCCCTATCTCAAGTCGGTCAAGGACGAGTACGACGGTGCCTCCCCGCACCACGAGTGGAGTGCCAACTTCAGCGAAAGCGAGATGCGCTCGAAGCTCTCAGGCCTGTTCAGCGGCCGGCTCGTTCGCATTGACGTCACGAGGCGGGGCCGTTCGCCGCGGATCGTGAGCGCGCGCGTGGTTGGCTCCTCGGGAAGCTCGACCGTCAGCGGTGCCACGCTTCAGTTTCGGCTGGGCACCCGCAGCACCTGGATGCACTTCGACCGCCGCTAGTCACCCGTCGGGGTAGGGCTGCAACGGTATCCCGTGATCGGTGTCGCGCATCCCGATCTCATAGGCGGCAGCGCCCGCGACCTCGAGGCGCTCAGGCTCGGCGCCCTTGTGGATGACCTCCAGCTCGAGGTCGGAGATAGAGCAGTTGAGGGTGTTGTGCTCGGGTCCCTTCGGGTCGGCGTAGACCCAGGCCACGAAGTTGCGCGGCTCGGACGACACCCGGCCCCGAACCTTGACGTCGCTGCCCGCGATCTCGAAGTCGCAGGCGGTCGGCTCGTCGTCGACCTTGAGGCTGAAGACCTTGTCGAAGCCACCCAGCCTGTGCTCCGAGCCGTCGATCCGCAGCAGGCCGTTGCCCACCCACGGGGTGGTCAGCGGGCCGATTCTGATCCTGCCGACCGCCATGTCGAAGCAGCTCTCGCCCTGCCCGGCCAGGTCGCCGCCCTGGATCCAGACCCATCGCTCGGCGTGCTCGGACCCCCAGTTGTGCCCGACCATCCCCGGCCAGCCCTCCAGCGTCAGCGTCTCGCCGTCGAGCTCGAGAGTGCCGTCGAAGTGCGCGCTTGGATACGGGCTCAGGAACTTGGTCTTCGGCAGCGGCGCTCGGTAGAGGCGCTGGTAGGGGAGGTGGAAGAACGCCTCGCCCTCGTCGGCGAAGGTCAGGTCCCAGCTGGCCTGGAGCGCCGGGACCGAGATCGATCCCGACGCCCGGCCCGGCTCGAGCGTCGCGCCGTCGATCTTGATGTACGAGCCGGTGGGCGCCGAGAGCTCCGACGCCGGAAAGGTCGCCTTCACGGCTCGCGGGCCGGGCGCGTCGGCGTCGAACACGGTCAGCCACAGCGACGCGCTGGGCTCTTCGCCGGGCTGCTTGTGGACGGTGTGGCGGATCCACACGGCCGCGCCGCCGCCCGGGTGGGCGGCCTTGATGTAGAAGCTCTCGTAGTGCCCAGCGCCGCGGTCGACGGCCGGGAAGCGGGCCTTGGTCCTCACCGGCGCGACCCTATCGGCTCGGGGTCGCGCCGGCCCAGGGGGAGTCCTAGGAGTACTTGTCCCAGGTCTTCAGGCGCTTGGTGACCGCCGCAGTCGGGCGTCCGCCGGGCCAGTCGCCCTTGTGGTACTCGAAGTGGAGGTGGCAGCCGGAGGCGTTGCCGGTCGCGCCGACCTTGCCGATCCGCTCGCCGGTCTGAACCTTCGAGCCCTCGCCGACGCGGGCCTTGTCCTTGAGGTGGCCGTACACCTCGGCGCGGTTGGCGTTGCGGACGTTGACGATGATGTAGTAGCCGTAGCCACCGCCGTCGTAGCCCTTGAACGCGACCTTGCCAGGCTCGGCGGCCACGAGGGGGGTGCCGCAGTTGGCGCCCACGTCCTGGCCCTGATGGCCGCGGCCGGCGCCGAAGCCGTCCCAGTACTGGTGCTTGCCCTCCACCGGGAAGATCGCCGAGTAGACCTTGATGTCGCGGTCGCCGCTGGCGCGCTTTCGGTTGAGGCGCTTGCCCCCGTCCTCGCTGACCGCGAAGTAGAGGTGGCCCTTCTTCACGGCGCTGCCGTCGCTGCGATCGCCGTTCCAGCGGATCTCCTGCAGCTTGTCCTGCTCGACGTTTCGCTCGTGCCAGCGGCGGATCAGGTCGTCGCCCCCGCCGTTCATCTTGAGGAGCTCGACCGTGAGGTCGGCGGTGCGGGAGCCGGCGAACTTGTACTCGAACTTGGCGTTGCGCTTGCCGGCCCAGTAGACCTTTCCGGGCCTGGCCTCCTCCTTCAGGAGCCGCAGCCGCGCGCGCTGGCGCTGCTTCGCCTCGTCGTCGGAGGCGTCGGCGGCCTCAGTCTCGTCCGCGGCGGGCTCCTCGGAGGCGGGTGCCTCGGCGGCGTCCTCGGTGACGGCCGGCTCGGCGGCGGGCTCGGTCCCGGCGGCCTCGGGGGCCGGCGCGGGCTCGGTCGGCTCGGGCTCTTGCGCCGAGGCGACGCCCACGCCGAGGCAGGCGGTCGCGACGGCGGAGCCGATCAGCAGTGCGAGACGGCTGGAACGGTGTCCGTCCGCCGCCGGATGGGTGGGTGTCAAGACTGGAACTCCTCTTTCTCGCGCCTACGGAGTTAGCTGTCGGGCTCGCGCTGAAAGAGCTGCGCTACTGGCCGGTTGGCCTGATTCGCCCCTGGGGCACTTCGCCCCGAATGGTTCCCCCGCTCCCAGAGATCCATTGGTTCCCCGGGATTCGGCTGGTGTTAAGGCTATGTAAGTAAAACACAAGTGTCGGCCGAAGGTTTCACCTGTTATGTGACCTCCTCGTGCCTGAGCGGGGCCTAATGCCTGATATGCAGGACTTCTCCGTCGCGGACCACGTAGTCCCGACCCTCGGTCCTGATCAGCCCCCGATCCCGCGCGGCCGCGTACCCGCCCGCCTCGACCAGCTCGCCCCAGCCGATCACCTCGGCGCGCACGAACCTCTGCTGGATGTCCGTGTGGACCTTTCCCGCGGCCTCGTGGGCCGTGGAGCCCGCGGCGATCGCTCGCGCCATCGCCTCCTTGGCGGTGTCGGCCGTGAAGAACGAGATCAGGTCCAGGAGCTGCCAGGCGCCGTGGATCACGCGCTCGAGCCCGCTCTCGCCGACGCCCAGCTCGGCTCGCATCGCGTCGGCCTCCGCGGCGTCGCCCAGCTCGCCCAGCTCGGACTCGATCCGCGCGCTGACCGCGACCGCGACCGCTCCGGCCGACTCGGCGTGCGCGGCGATGGCGGCGGGCAAGTCGTCAGTGCCCTCGTCGACGTTGGCGACGTACAGCATCGGCTTCTGCGTCAGCGCCTGGAGGCGGATCGCCACGCGCGGCGCCGCATCGGGAACGGGCACGTCGCGGACCGGACGCCCCGAGCCGAGCGCGTCCACCACCGCCGCGAGCCAGTCGCGCTCGGCGATCGCCTCGGCCTCGCCCGACCGCGCCTGCTTGGTCAGGCGCTCCAGCCTTCGCTCGGCCCCCTCGAGGTCGGCGGCCAGGAGCTCGGTCTCGACCAGCTCGATGTCCTCGACGGGGTCGATCCGCCCCTCCGGATGCGGCACCCCCTGGCCCCCGTGGGCGCGGACCACGTGGCAGATCGCGTCGGTCTCGCGGATCGCCCCGAGGAACCTGTTGCCCAGGCCCTCGCCCTGGGACGCCCCGGGCACGAGCCCCGCGATGTCGTGGAACTCGATCGACTCGTGGATCACGGCCGAGGAGGAGAGGGTCCGGGCGACGGCATCCAGGCGCTCGTCGGGAACGCTTACGACGGCCACGTTCGGATCGATCGTGGTGAAGGGGTAGTCGCCCGTCGGCGCGCCGGCGGCCGTCAGCGCGTTGAAGAGCGTCGACTTGCCGGCGTTCGGAAGGCCGACGATCCCGATCTTCACGCGGCGGGACGCTCGTCCGGGGCGGCGGCCTCCGGCACGGGGTCGGGCCGGCCGTTGGTCTCGCCGGCCGTCGCGTGGGTGTGGTTCACGAGGTCGATCAGGCGCGCTTCGGTGCCGGAGTCTGAGACGCCGGGCACGAGCGAGCCGAGGAGCAGTCCCAGGGCGGCACCGGCCAAGACGTCGGAGGGGTAGTGCATGCCCAGGTAGGGGCGGCTGAGGCAGATGCCGCCGGCGAGGGCGTACAGGGCCGGCCGGGCGCGCGGCTCGACTCGGCCCAGCGCGGTGGCGGCGGCCAGCGACGATGTCGCGTGCGCGGAGGGGAACGAGAGCTTGCTGGGGGCCTTGGCCAGCGCGGGGTGGCCCTCGATCAGGGGGCGCTCGCGACCGATCGCCACCTTCACCGCGTAGTTGACGTTGATCGAGGCCGGGCCCACCAGCGCGGCGATGGCCCAGCGCCGCCGGCGTGCCGGGTCGGCCAGCGCCCCGGCCGCGCCGATCGCGGCCCAGACCGCGGCGAACTCGCCCAGCATGCCCAGGCCCTTCATCACCGACTCGACCGGTGGTTGGTGCCCCCGCGTGCGAAGCCCGCGCAGCACGACCTGGTCGAGGTCGCCGAGCACCCGGATGACCGGGTGGCGGCGCCGCTTCGCCTCGCTGCGGGCACGAAGCCAGCGTGGCGCGAGTCGCATCCGGCGGGGCTCTTGGCGGGAGCGCAGCACGCGGGCAGGATAGGCGAGCCGCTAGAGCTCGCGGCGAACCAGCTTCGTTGCGGCCTCGGCCGCCCGGCGATCGAGGCGGCGGCCCTTCCAGCGCTTGGGGTCGATCCGCTCCGAGCGCTCCAGGTCCCGCGCGAAGGCCTCGAGCAGCAGGCCCGCGAACTCGTCGCCCCACACGCACAGGGTCACCTCGTCGTGGAGCTGAAACGAGCGGTTGTCGAAGTTGACCGTGCCCACCGAGGCCCAGATGTCGTCGACCACCATCGACTTGGCGTGGAGCATCGTCGGCTGGTACTCGTACAGCTCGGCGCCGGCGTCGAGCAGCGTCTCGTACGAGTTGCGCCCGGCCACCCGCACGAACCCCTTGTCGATGTGAGGGCCAGGCACCAGGATCCGGAGCCGGACGCCGCGTTCGGCAGCCCCGGTCAGCGCGTCGAGGAACGCCGGGCGGGGAACGAAGTAGGCGGCCGTCAGGTCGATCGACTTCGACGCCGAGGCGATCGCCAGGTAGTAGAGGGCCTCGACGTTGGTGTCGCCGACGCCGGCGCTGGAGCGAACGAGCTGCATCCGCCCACCGCCCTCGATCGGCTCGAGATCGGGCAGGTGCCCCTCGCCGGCCAGCACCTCACCGGTGCCCTCGAGCCAGTTCTCGGCGAAGGCGCCCATGAACCCGCGGACGACCGGCCCTCGCACGCGAACGTGAGTATCACGCCAGTGGTCGGCGTCCTCGGCGTCGCCCTCCCACTCGGCGGCGACGCCGACACCGCCCGTCATCCCGACCTTGCCGTCGGCGATCAGCAGCCGGCGGTGGGTGCGGTTGGCGAGCCGGCGAGCCGCGTAGGGCTTGAGCGGGCGAAACCGGATCACCTCGACGCCGGCATCCTGCATGTCGCTGACCAGCGATCGCTTCATCTTGGCGGCCCCCAGCGCGTCGAGGATCACGCGACACTCGACCCCTTCGCGGGAGCGCTCGCAGATCGCCGCGGCGAGGTCGCCGGCGATGTCGCCGCGCCAGTAGACGTAGGTCTGGACGCAGAGGGTGCGCTGGGCCGAGCGGATCGTCTCGAGCATCGCCGGGAAGATGCGATCTCCGTTTATCAGGAGCTCGGCCTCGTTGCCCTCGGAGATCGGCGCGCCCGTCAGGGCCTCGGCGGCCCGCAGGAAGTCGCTCGAGCCGACGTCGACGTCGGTTGCCAGGTTGTAGCCGAAGGCACCCTCCCGCCGGTGGCGAAGGCTGTCGGCCGCGTACCAGGCGACCGCCGCGGCGCCGGCGCCGGCGCCGACGGCCCAGCGCTGCCACCGGGTCATCCGACGACCACCTCAAGCGGCTCCGGGTCGACGCCGAAGCTCACCGGCCCCGCCTCGACGACTTCGCCGTCGACGTTGAAGCCCGTTCCCGCGGGGACCTCGAGGCTGATGTCGGCGCCGCGGAAGCTGTGCACTCCGCTCTGGGACTCGACTGTGCCGCGGCGCAGCCCGTAGGCACGGCGAGCAAGGGCCAGGCGCGAGCCGGCCTCGAATGCCACCAGGTCCAGGCGGCCGTCGTGCGGCTCGGCGTCCACCTCGGACCCCGCTCCGAACGATCCCGAGCACGCCACCGTGACCTGCCAGGCATCGCCCTCGAAGACCTTCTCGCCGTCGCACCGGGCCCGGCAGTGAATCGGGTCCGCCGAGGCGGCGGCGCGCACCCCGCCCACGGCATAGGCGGCGGGGCCCAGCAGTCCCTTCAATCCGTGCGCCCGCTCGGCTGCGGCCGGTGGTAGCCCCAGGCTCGCCACGTTCACGAACGGCCGATCTCCCATGCGGCCCAGGTCGTGATGGCGCGTGCGCTCGCCGGTCGCCGCCACGGTGGCGGCGTCGGCGAGATCGCCGGGCAGGTCCATCGCCCGCGCGAAGTCGTTGGCGGTGCCGACCGGGACCACGGCCAGCGGGACCCCGGCGCTGACGGCCGCCGCGGCGGCACACCCGAGCGACCCGTCGCCGCCCGCCACCGCGATCCGGTCGGGATGGGCGGCCACGGCGCGATCGGCCTCGTCCAGGCCGAACTCATCGACCTCGGCGCCGGCGGCTCGCAGCAGGCCCGCGACGTCGCCGGCTTGCCCGGAGCCCGAGTCCGGGTTACGCAGCAGAGCTATTCGCATCTGCAACCCGGCTGCGCTGTCCCCGTTTGGCCCGCCTAGGGCCCGGGGGCCTTGGCGCGCCCCTCGCGCCCCTTCGCCGCGCTCTTGTTGGTGGCCTTGCGCGATGACTGGAAGGGCTTCTGCAGCACCTCTCCCGCCTTGCCGGGCGCCTTCGACGCCGCGCTCTGCCCGGCCCCGAGCGTGCTGTCGACGCCGCTCTGAGCATGTCGGGACATCCGCGGCAGCACGAACGCCAGGATCGCGAGCACTACGCACACGACGATGATTGCTGCGATGAGCATCTGAAGTCTCCTCCGTCCTTGGGAACCCCTTGAAGCGCGGGTACCCCCGTTCCGAGTGCCCGAAAACAAGCCCGCTCACGTAGGGTGCCGCCTCGGATGGACGCGCCCGCGCCCCCTGGGCGGATCGCCGAGCTCGAGCGGGGCTTCCGCCACGCCGGGCTACCCCTGTTCATCGAGGACCACTCGGCCACGACCGATGTCTTCAATCGGGTGGTGCCGCTCCTGGGCCTGGTCTTCCTGGGCGAGATGCTGGGAGCGCTGAACCTCGAGTGGTCGCTGGGCGCGAACGTGGCGGCCGTCCTCGCGGGGCTCGGGATCCTGCTGGTCGCGCTGGCCGCGATCAACCTGCGAAGCGGCAACCCCGCGCTCGCGATGCCCAAGCGGGTCGGCAAGACCGAGCTGGCGGCGTTCGTCCTGCTGCCGGCCCTGCTGCCCCTGATCTTCGGGGGGCAGTGGGTGAGCGCGGTCGTGACCGCCGCCGCCAACCTCGTCCTGCTGGGCCTCATCTACGCCGTCGTCGGCTTCGGGCTGTTGTGGATCCTGCGCTGGGTGCTCGGCCGCCTGGCCGGCCAGCTCCGCTCGGCGCTCGGGCTGATCGCGAAGGCGCTCCCGCTGCTGTTGATCTTCGCTCTGCTGTCGTTCACCACGCAGGAGGCGTGGCAGATCTTCCCGGGCGTCACGACGCCGATCTTCTTCGTGATCATCGCCCTGTTCGCCGTCCTCGCGACGCTCTTCCTGGGGGTGCGGATCCCGGCCGAGGCCCGGTCGCTCGAGCGCGAGGCGGGCGCCGACGCGCCGCCGCTCGACCGCCGCCAGCGGCTGAACGTGGGTCTGGTGATGTTCGTCAGCCAGGGGGTGCAGGTGCTGATCGTCAGCGCTGCGCTGGGCGCCTTCTTCGTGGTCTTCGGCCTCCTCGCGATCAACGACGAGGTGCGGGCGGGGTGGATGGGCGACGCGGGCAACGTCCTCGTGCAGTTCGACCTGTTCGGCGAGCAGCTGGAGCTGACGTCCGAGCTCCTGCGCGTGGCCGGTGGCATCGCCGCGTTCTCGGGCTTCTACTTCGCGATCGCGATCTTCACCGACTCCACCTACCGGGAGGAGTTCCTGAACGAGATGAGCAACGAGATGCGCGACACGTTCAAGCAGCGGGCCGAGTACTGCCGCCTGCGGGGCGCCTGCTGATGGCGGCGAAGGTTCCCGGGTACGTCCACGTCCCCGGCAACCACTGCGGCTCGACGGCGCTTCGCAACCTGCTGGCGTTCGGTGGGGTCGCCGTCAGCGAGGAGATGGCCTTCGGCCTGGGCGCCGGCGCCTGCTTCTACTACGTGGCGCTCGACGACCAGTCGCCGTCGCGGTTCACCAACGGCCGCACCTCGCGGCTGGAGGAGGAGTTCGCCGAGCTCACGGGGTCGGGGCTTCGGCTGCAGCGCTTCGAGGATCCCGAGGCCTCGTGGGACGCCGCCCGCCAGAGCGTCGACGCCGGGCATCCCGCGCTGCTCTTGACGGACCTCTACTACCTCGACCACTACGGGAAGTCCGCGCACTTCCCGGGCCATGCCGTAGTACTGGCCGGCTACGACGAGACGGTGGCCTACCTGTCGGACACCGCCTTCGACGAGCTGCAGACGACGACCCTCGAGAGCCTCGCCCACGCCCGCCACAGCGAGCATCCCGTGTACCCGCTCTCCGGCCACATGTTCACGCTGCGCGACTCGCTGGACGCCGAGGAGATCGCAGCCGCCGCGCCGCGGGCGATCGAGCGCGCCGCAGGCCGCATGATCTCGCCGCCGCTGGGCGACTTCGAGGGCCTGCCCGCCCTGCGCCGCTTCGCCGCCGAGGTGGGGGAGTGGCCGCAGGCGGTGGAGGATTGGCAGTGGTGCGCGCGGTTCAACTATCAGGTGATCGAGCGCCGCGGCACCGGCGGGGGGAACTTCCGACTGATGTACTCGCGCTTCCTGGGCGAGGTGGGCAGCCCGCAGGCGCCGGTCGCCGCCGAGGCGGCCGAGCGGTGGACGGCCCTCGCCGGGGCGCTCCACGAGGCCAGTGAGGCGGACGAGCCCGAGGCCGGGCTGTGGACGGCGATCTCGGACCGCGCGGCGGCGGCGCTGGAGACCGAGGAGCGCCTCTGGCCGGCCCTGGCCGCTTAGGAGCCCGAGAACCCGATCGCGTGCGCGGAGTCGTCGACCCGGATGAAGGTGACCGTCGCGAGGTTCAGCGCGATCGTCTCGTCCGGGGTCTTCAGGTCATACCAGCCCACGTCGCCCTCGACCGCCTTGCGCAGGCCCTTCAGCTCGTCGTCGCTCAGCTTCACCGACAGGGCCTGGCCGATGCCGAACCCGATCTCGACCCTCTTCGTATCAGCCATGGTGCTCCTCCTCATCCGAATGCCTCGCCGCCGCCGGCTCGACGATCTCGGTCAGCACCCCGCCGGTGGACTTGGGGTGAAGGAACGCGACCCGGCTGGACCGGATCCCCGTGCGGGGGGACTGGTCGATAAGCCTGACGCCGCGGTCGCGCAGCCCGTCCAGGGCGGCGTCGATGTCGTCGACACGGTAGGCCACGTGGTGGAGGCCCTCGCCCCGCGCGCTCATGAACTTGCCGACCGGCGTGTCCGGGCCGGTGGGGCTCAACAGCTCGACGTGCGAGTCGCCGACGTCGAGGAGAACCGCCTCGACCCCCTGCTCCTCCACGGTCTCGCGGTGGACCAGGTCCATGCCGAAGCTCTCCTCGTAGAGGGAGATGGCCGCCTCGAGATCCGAGACGGCAACGCCGACATGGTCGATGGCGCCGAACACGGGCGCGGATTCTATTCGGGAGCGGGGGGTGGCTCGGAGGCCAGCGCCTCGGCCCGGTCTCCGGCCGCGCGCTCGGCGCTCTCGGTGGGATTGGGGCGGGGGGCGGCGACTGGGCGAGTCTGCCCCGCGCGGTGGCCCTCCATGATCCGGTGGATCTCCTCGCGCTCGATGACCTCGTTCTCCAGCAGGCGCTCGGCGATCTCGTCGAGGAGGTCGCGGTGGTCGGTCAGCAGGCGGTGGGCGCCGCGGTAGGCCTCCTCGGCGATCTCCTGGACCTCTTCGTCGCGCGTCTGGCGCAGAGACTCGGAGACGGTGAAGTCGTCCTGGGGCACCTGGTGGGAGCGGATCGTGGTCCCCATCCCGTACTCGTAGACCATCGAGCGCGCGATCGCGGTGACCCGCTTGAGGTCGTCGGAGGCTCCCGTGGTGACCTTCCCGAAGGTGATCTGCTCGGACACGCGCCCGGCCAGCAGGACCTTCATGAAGTCGATCAGCTCCTGGCGGGACTTCAGGTAGCGATCCTCCTGGGGGAGGTTGAGCGTGTAGCCCAGCGCCTTGCCGCGGGGGACGATCGAGACCTTCTGGACCTTGTCGACCGTGGGCAGCAGCTCCGACACGAGCGCGTGCCCGCCCTCGTGCCAGGCGACGACACGCTTCTCGTGGGCGGTGATCACCTTGCGGGTCTGGAGTCCGGCGATCACCCGCTCGAACGCGTTCTCGAAGTCGCTCTGGACGATGAAGTCGCGCTGCTTTCGCGCCGCCAGGATCGCCGCCTCGTTGACGAGGTTGGCCAGGTCGGCGCCGGTGAGGCCGGCGGCGTGACGGGCGACCCGCTCGAGGTCGACGTCCTGGGCCAGGGGCTTGCCCTTCGAATGGACCTCCAGGATCTGGTGGCGGCCCTTCATGTCCGGCGGCGGCACGAAGACCTGGCGGTCGAAGCGCCCGGGCCGCAGCAAGGCCTTGTCGAGCTTCTCCAGCAGGTTCGACGCCGCCATCACGACGACGTTGTCGCGGGCGTCGAAGCCGTCCATCTCCACCAGCAGCTGGTTCAGGGTCTGGTCGCGCTCGCCGGAGATGTCCGATCCGCGTGTCGCGCCGACGGCGTCGAGCTCGTCGATGAACACGATCGCGGGCGCGTTCTCGCGGGCCTCCTTGAACAGCCGCCGGATCCGCGCCGCGCCCAGGCCGGCGAACATCTCGATGAACGAGGAGGCCGACTGGCTGAGGAACGTGGCGCCCGACTCGTGGGCGACGGCCTTGGCCAGCAGGGTCTTGCCGGTCCCGGGCGGCCCGTGGAGGAGGATCCCCTTCGGGACCCTCGCGCCCAGCCGCTTGAACCGGTCAGGGTCCGAGAGGAACTCGACAACCTCGCGCAGCTCGCTCTTCGTCTCGTCGACCCCGGCGACGTCGGCCCAGGTGACGGCGCTCTTGGATCGCGCGCTGATCTCCTGCGGCTTCGTCCGCGGCATCAGCTTCAGCGTGCGCCACATGAAGTAACCGATGACGATGATCAGGACGATCGGCGCCCACGGGATGAGCACCTGGTCCAGGAACTCGTCGTAGGACATTCCGAAGATGGCGGTCATGGGCATCGGCAAGGCAACCTCACAGGCACCAGGGCCTGCCTAGAAGCTATCGGCAGTAGGGCCCCCGTCCTGCAATCTGCCTTCCTGCTCGAGAACGGCGGCCATCGCCGCCACGCCGACCTCGACCTGCTCGGGAGTCGGCTCCCTGGTGGACAGCAGGCGCTGGATCTCGTGACCGACGCGGTGAACCGCCCGCCCCACCGTTGACCCTGGGTTGCGCTCGGCGTAGGCGAAGACCTCGACCGCGGCCGAGATCGCGCCGGTGCCCGCCGCCGCGCGCACGACCGGCCCGGGCCGGTCGACCAGGCGCTCGGTGGCGACCTGGCCGGCGATCGAGAACGCGAGCAGCGGGGCGATCAGGTTCGAGCCGCAGCGATCGTGCTCCTTCGGGGCATCGTTCGGGTCCAGCGAGCCCTTCTCGTAGGCGCCGATCGCCTTGTGCTCGACCCCGTGGTAGGCCGCGAGGTCACGGTCGCGAAGAGCCGCCATCGCGGGCACCACACCCAGCAGGGAGACGACCGCCTCGCGCACCGTCGCCCCGGTCGCCGAGTCATCGCCGGCGCGCCACCGGCGGGCGAGCCCGCTGGCGGCTGCGGTCCCGACGGCCGCCAGGATGACCCGCGGGTCCTCCATCGGCAGGCGAGCGCTCTTGACCCGAGAGCGGGCGATCGGGACGACCGCCATCGCCTCGGCCAGGCGCAGCGGGCCGCGCAGCCCCGGCACCGTGCCCAGCTTGCCCTGCCCGAACGTGGGCTTCGGCCCGGACGCCACCTCGATCGAGCCGTCGCGGGCCCGCGCGGCCGCGGCCCACGATGTGGGCCCGTGGATCAGCAGGCCGTTCCGCAGCGCCATCCCGCCCAGGCGGATGGGCTCCTGGGGAGCGTCGGCGTCCGGCGAGCTTCCGTTCTCGCTCACCCCAGCACCTCGACCGCGATGTCGTGGAAGAAGCGGGCGGCGAACTCGACGTCGGTGGCCTTCACGCGCTCGTCAGCCGAGTGCACCAGCGGCGCGGCCTCGAACAGGGTCATGTCGCGCTGGGGCGCGAAGCCGTAGACGGTGGTCTCGGCGCCGAACGCCTTGCGCCACCAGTGGCTGTCGGAGAAGCCCGGCATCACGATCGGAACGACGCCCGCTCCCGGATCGTTTCGCTCGACCCAGGCCGCGATCGAATCCGCCAGCGGGCTGTCGGCCGGCGAAGCGTTCCCGGTGACGTTGTCGGCGAACTCCAACGAAACACCCGGCGCCTCCTCCGCTTCGCGTCCGGGGGCGCCGGGGCCCAGCAGGGCCTCCCCGAAGAAGGCCTCCAGGCGCTCGCGAACGTCGGCCTCGTCTAGGCCCGGCGGCACCCGGCAGTCGACCAGCACGTCCGCGCTCCCCGGGATGACGTTGTCCTTCACCGACCCCGAGGCCATCGTCGGGACGAGGGTGACGCCAAGCATCGGCTCCGCCAGGTAGGCGGCCAAGAGCGGCGAGCGCTCGCGGACCTCGGCCAGCGCCGCGGCAAGCTCGTCCGGCCCCGCCCCGGTCAGGTCGCGCTCGAGTACGCCGGCCATGAAGGCGAGCCCGGCGTCCGTCGCCTCGGGCGGCGGCTGCTCGCGGAGCTTCTCCAGAAGCGGCGCGAGCTTCAAGAGCGCGTTGTCGCCCAGCGAGGGAACCGAGCCGTGGCCCGCCTTGCCGTGCGTCGTCAGATGGAAGCGCCAGACGCCCTTCTCGCCGACGCACATGGTGTAGAGGCGGCGGCCGTCGATCTCGAAGCAGGGGCCGCCCCCCTCGTTGATCACCAGGTCGGCCCGGACCTTGTCGGGATGCTCCTCGCACAGCCACTTCGCGCCCACCGTGGCGCCGGCCTCCTCGTCGGCCGTGCAGACGAACAGCAGCTCGCCCTTGGGACGCCACCCCTCACGGCCCAGCGCGATGCACGCCGCGGCCTCGGCCGCGACCTGGTCCTTCATATCCTGCGCCCCGCGGCCCCGGACCTCGCCGTCCACGACGTCGCCCGCCCATGGCGAGAAGCTCCACTCCGACGCATCGGCGGGCACCGTGTCTGCGTGGCCCAGGAGGCACAGGGTCGGCCCCGCGTCGGCGCCGCGAAGGCGCGCGATCAGGTTCGGCCGTTCCGCGTCCTCGGCCGCCAGCAGCTCGCACTCGAAGCCCACCTCGCCCAGGCGGTCGGCCAGGAGCTCCTGGACGGGGAGCTCCTTGTTGGGCGGGTTGGAGGTGTCGATCCGGATCAGCTCGCAGAGCAGGTCGACTGCCTCGTCGCCCAGCGCGGACCCGGTCATGCTCGTCGCCTCCACCGAAGGCAATACTGACAGGGTGGATCAGCTGTTCGAGACCGGCGGCGGTGAGCGCGAAGGACGCACGAGCGTGCCCGAGGCCGAGGCGCCATTGGCGGTGAGGATGCGCCCGCGCACTCTCGACGAGCTGCTTGGGCAGGAGCACCTGATGCGGATCGACTCGCCGCTTCGGATCGCGATCGAATCGGGGCGCCCGCACTCGGCGATCCTTTACGGGCCGCCCGGGACCGGCAAGACCACGCTGGCCCGGATCGTGGCCGAGTCCGCGCGCGGGGCCTTCGAGGAGGAGTCGGCGGTGAACGCCGGCCGGGCCGAGGTGCGGGCCGTGATCGAGCAGGCCGAGGAGCGGCGGCGGGCCACCAACCGGCCGACGATCTTCTTCCTCGACGAGATCCACCGGTTCAACAAGGCTCAGCAGGACGCGCTGTTGCCCGCGGTCGAGGAGGGCCTTCTTACCCTGATCGGGGCGACGACCGAAAACCCCTACTTCGAGGTGAACTCGGCGCTCCTCAGCCGGGCCCAGATCTACGAGCTACAGGCGCTCGGGCCAGCCGAGATCGAGGCCTTGATCCGCCGGGCGCTCGCCGATCCCGAGCGTGGGATCGCCGACCCGCCCGAGATCTCCGACGACGCCGTGACCCTGCTGGCGACCCGCTCGGGCGGCGACGCGCGGATCGCGCTGGGGGCCCTGGAGCGGGCCGTCGAGACCGCCCGCGCGGCGAACGAGCCCGTCGGGCTCGCAACGGCCGAGGACGCCCTTCAGCGCAAGGCCGTGCGGTTCGACCGCGAGGGCGATCAGCACTACGACTACATCTCGGCCTGGATCAAGGCCACGCGGGGCTCGGACCCCGATGCCTCCCTCTATTACCTGGCGGTGATGCTCGAGGGCGGCGAGGACCCTCGCTTCCTGGCGCGCCGGATGGTGATCCTGGCCTCCGAGGACGTCGGCAACGCCGACCCCATGGCGCTCGTGGTCGCGAACGCCGCCGCCCAGGCGGTCGACCGGGTGGGCCTCCCGGAGTGCCGGCTGAACCTTGCGCAGGCGGCCGTGTACCTGGCGCTGGCGCCGAAGTCGAACGCCTCGCACCGGGGCCTGGGCGCGGCCGCGGCCCACGTGCGCGAGTACGGCGCCCAGCCGCCGCCCGACTACCTGCGCGACTCGCACTACCCCGGGGCGGAGCAGCTGGGCCGCGGCGAGGGCTACGTCTACTCACACGACGAGCCCGACGCGGTGGCGGGACAGCCGCTCTTGCCCGAGGAGGTGCAGGGCGCCCGGTTCTACCGCCCCACCGATCGCGGGTGGGAGGCCGAGGTGTCGCGGCGGCTGGAGGAGATCCGGGCGCGCCTCCGCGGCGGCGAGAGCTCCTAGTCGCCGGGCGGCACAGCCGCCTGGACCAACCGCTGCATCTCCTCGAACGCCCGCGGGTCAATCGTGTGGCCGCCGGGGTGCTCGCGGTAGGTCAGGTCGACGCGGCCCTGGAGCAGCTCGGCGGCCGCGCGGCCGAACTCGACGCCGATGATCGGGTCGGCGGCTCCATGCGAGTGATAGACGGGGAGCTGGGCGCGGTCCGTGAAGTCAGGGCTCCAGCCCTCGACCGTGGGGACGAAGCAGGAGAGCGCGAGGATCGCGGCCGGACGGGGCCGGGCGGGCCCGAGCCCCATCGCGTACGCCATGACCCCGCCCTGCGAGAAGCCCCCGAGTACCGTGCGCTCGGGCGGCACGCCGGTGTCCTCGCCGACCGCGTCGAGCCAGGGGCCGAGCACCTGGTACGTGGAGTCGAAGGTTCCCCGGTCCGGGTAGCCCACGCGCTCGACCACGTACCAGTGGTTGCCCGTGTGCCCCGGCGGCTGCAGCGGCGCCCGCGGCGTGAAGGCCTCCAGCCGGTGCTCGGGGTCCAGCAGGTCGAGGAGGGGAAACAGGTCGTTCTCGTCCACGCCGCGGCCGTGCAGCAGGACCAGCGCGCCGTCGGGATCGCCGTCGGCGGGGCGGCGGCGATGGACGAGGTCGTCGAGAGACATGGCCCGAGGCTATCCGCCCGCGCCTAATATGCCCCGCGCCATGGGACAACTCGAATCCTTCAACCCCGCCACCGGCGAGCTCGTCGGCTCGGTCGAGACGATCGAGCCCGCCGACGTCGACGGGATCGTCGCCGAGGTGGCCGAGGTCCAGCCGTTCTGGGCCCAGCTCTCGCTGTCCGACCGCGCGAGGTACATGCGCCACGCGGCGGACGTCCTCGTCGACGAGCTGGACGACATCACGCGCCTCCTGACCCGCGAGCAGGGCAAGCCGATCATCGAGAGCTACACGATGGAGGTCGTGCCCACGATTGACGCCCTCAACTGGTGCGCCGACCACGGCCCGGCGATCCTGGACGACGAGCAGATCCCGATGCGCCAAGCGCTGTTCGCCACCAAGCAGTCGAAGTTCACCTACGAGCCGCTGGGCGTCGTGGCCGTGATCGCGCCCTGGAACTACCCGTGGTCGATCCCGTTCGGCGAGGTCGCCATAGCCCTGATGGCGGGCAACGGGGTGGTGCTCAAGCCTGCCAGCCTCACGCCCCTGCTGGGGGAGCGGATCCAGGCCGTGTTCGACAAGGCGGGCTTCCCCGAGGGCCTCGTCCGCACCGTCCACGGCGGCGGCGTCATCGGCCAGGCGCTGTGCGAGGCGCCCGGGATCCGCAAGGTCTTCTTCACGGGCTCGGTCGAGGTGGGGCGCAAGGTCGGTGAGCTGTGCGCCGCGCGCATGAAGGGCTCGGTCCTGGAGCTGGGCGGGAAGGACCCGCAGATCGTCTGCGCCGACGCCGACCTGGAGAACGCGATCTCCGGGTGCGTGTGGGGCGGGTTCGCCAACTCGGGCCAGACCTGCTCGGGGATCGAGCGGACCTACGTCGTCCGCGACGTTGCCGACGAGTTTCTGGAGGGGGTCGTCCGCCGGACGCAGGCGCTCACCGTGGGCGACCCGATGAGCTGGGACACCGAGTCGGGGCCCATGGTCTCGGGCGACCAGTTCGACATCGTCAGCGGGCTGGTCGATGACGCGCTCGCCAACGGGGCCGAGCGGCTGACCGGCGGCCCGCGCGAGGTCGACGGCCTGGCCGGCAAGTTCATCGCGCCAACCGTCCTCGCGGACGTCGGCGACGAGATGAGGATCATGCGCGAGGAGATCTTCGGCCCGGTCGTCCCGATCATCACCGTCGACAGCGAGGAGGAGGCGGTCGAGCGGGCGAACGACTCGCAGTTCGGCCTGGGGGCATCGGTGTGGACGCGCGACCGCGCCAAGGGCGAGCGCATGGCGCGGCGGATCGAGTCGGGCATGGTCTGGATCAACGATCACTCCTTCACCCACGCCGCGATGCAGTGCTCGTGGGGCGGCGTCAAGGACTCGGGCCTGGGCCGCTCGCACTCCAAGTTCGGCTTCTACGAGTGCGCCGAGGTCAAGCTGGTGGCCTGGGAGCCCGGGCGCACCCGCGACCTGTGGTGGCAGCCGTACGACGAGACCCTGGGGAAGGCCCTGCGGGCCTCGGCCCGCCTGCTCTACGGCCGCAGCGGCCAGCGCGTGAAGGCGCTCAAGGACGGCGGCGTCGCGCTCGCCAAGGTGGGCGCGCGCACCCTTCGCAAGGGCGAGTAAGCCCGCTCAGGGCGCCGGGGGGACTTCGAGAACGGGCGAGAAGCCGCTGGCCCTGGTCGGGTTGGCGCGAGCCTCGGTACGCGCGCGGAAGCTGTAGGTCTTCGCCGGCTTGACGTCGACCGGCTTGTCGTTCGCGCCGAACGTCCTGGAGGTCTGAGTCTTGTTCTTGATCCAGTCCTTCCACTTGCCGTTGCCGGTGTGGTACTGGACGTCGTACTGGGCCTCAACTTTGACGTTGTCCTGGCCCCACAACACCTGGAAGCTGTCGTCGTCGATCGGGGCCGATATCGGCTTCACCTTTATGACGCCGTCCATCCCGCCCCGGCTGCTGCCGTGCGCGGTGCAGTAGTAGTGGTACTTGCCCGAGGCGATCCCGGCGTTGTAGATCGCGCCCGGGTCGTCCGTCGGCTGGCCCGAGTAGAACAGCTTGTCGTCCTGGCGGACGTTGTGCTCGTTGGTGACCGAGTCGTCCCAGTTCCAGAAGGTCGACGATTCCAAGATCTGGGTCTCGTTGTCGGAGACGAAGACGTCGTCCGCGACGTTGATGGCCGTGGGCGGCGGCCCGGCCATCGCGGCGCTCGCGAAAGCGCCCGATGCCAGCGTGCCTACCACCGCGGCGAGCGTGACCCTGCGTCCCTGCATGCCGCCCATCAGCGTATCCACGTCACGTGCGGACCACAAGTGGCGGCGACCAGCGGCTGCTTGCATGCCTTCGGTCCCGGCGCTGAGACAATGCGATCGTAGTGAGCGAGGTTGCCTCTGTCCAGAGCGCGGCCGGCCCGGGAGCGAAGGCAGCCCCGGCGGCGGTCCGCGCGGTGTCGCTCGGCCGTTCCTACGGCGAGCTGGTCGCCCTGCGCGACGTCTCTTTCGAGCTGCCGGCCGCCGCCACGATGGCCGTGCTTGGCCCGAACGGCTCGGGCAAGACGACGCTGGTCCGCGTGCTCGCGACGCTGCTGCGCCCGACGGAGGGCGAGGTGGACGTCCTGGGCGCGGAGCTCCCCCGAAGAGCCTGGAAGGCGCGCGGGCGGATCGGCCTCCTGGGGCACGAGCCGCTGCTCTACCGCGACCTGACGATCGCCGAGAACCTGGCGTTCCACGCTCGCCTGCACGCGGTGCCCGACGCGGCGAGCAGGATCGACGAGCTTCTGGCGGCCGTCCGGCTTGAGCGCCGGGGCAACGAGCTGGTTCGCAACCTCTCGGCCGGCATGGCGCAGCGCGCCGCGGTCTGCCGGGCGGTCCTGCACCGCCCTGAGCTGCTGCTGCTGGACGAGCCGAGATCGCACCTGGACCCCGAGGCGGCCGCGATGGTCGAGCCGCTGATCGGCCGCGAGTCGGGCCTGGCCCGGGTGCTGGTGAGTCACGACGTGGAGGGTGCGCTCGCCGAGAGCGACCGGGCCCTGGTGCTGGCCAGCGGCGGCGTGGCGGCCTATGAGGGACCGGCCTCCGGCGTCTCGCCGGGCGACGCGCGCGCGGCGTATGGGGGGAGGCCCTGAGCCCGTGAACGCCTTCCGCGTGATCCTCACCAAGGACCTGCGGGTCGAGCTGCGCACGCTTCAGTCGGTGCCGGCGATGGCGCTGTTCGCGATGACCACCTTCGTCCTGTTTCGGTTTGGCCTGGACCGCGAGTCGCTGGAGGGCAGCCTGGCCGCCGGGGTGATCCTGGCGACGGTCCTGTTCGCCGCCATCCTCGCGATCAATCGCCTGTTCGTGGCCGAGCGCGAGGAGGGTGGGTTCGACGGCATCCGCCTGGCACCGGTCGACCCGGCTTCGCTGTTCGCCGCCAAGGCAGTCGCCCTGGTCGTCTACCTGGCGGTCCTCGAGGCGCTCGCGTTGCCTGCGTTCGCCTTCCTGTTCCTCGACGACTGGGCCGGGCTGGTGCCCCTTGCGGGCGTTCTGCTGTTGGCCGACCTGGGGCTCGCCGCCGTGGGCGTCCTGGTCTCGGCGATCGGGGTCAACTCGCGGGCGCGCGAGTTGATCGTGCCGCTGCTCCTGTTGCCGCTGATCGTCCCGGTGATGATCGCCGCGGCCGGCGCGGCCGAGCCTCTGCTCGCCGCGGGTGGGCCCGAGTACGACGACGTCGGCCAGTGGGTGGCGATGCTGGCGCTGTATGACGCCGTCTTCCTGGCGATCGGCTACGCCGTGTACGACTTCCTGCTGGAGGACTGAGGCCGCTGTCTACGATGTTCGGCGTGAGGCTCTTGAACCTCAGGAACCTGGCCCTGGCGAGCGTGATCGTGCTCATCACGGGGTTCGCGCTGGTGTTCTTTTACGCGCCAAACGACGCCGATCAGGGCTTCATGCAGAAGATCTTCTACCTGCACGTGCCGCTTGCGATCTGCGCGCTCGTCGGCTTCATCGTGGCCGCGGTCCACGCGATCCGCCATCTGCGCTCGGGCGATCCCATCCACGACGCTCGCTCCTACGTCTCGATCCACCTCTCGATCATCTTCGGCGTCGCCGTCCTGGTCACCGGCTCGATCTGGGCCCGTGCCGCGTGGGGCAAGTGGTGGGTGTGGGACGAGCCCACGCTGGTCAGCTTCCTGATCGTGTTCCTCCTGTACTGCACGTACTACCCGCTGCGCTTCGCGATCGAGGACCGCGACCGCCAGGCCCGCTACGCCTCGGTGTTCGCGATCACCGCCGGTGCCTTCGTCCCGCTGAACTTCATGGCCGTCCGGATGGCCGAGTCGCTGGTGCATCCGCGCACGTTCGCCACGGCGGAGGGCGGCCTGCCCGGCTCGATGTGGCTCACGTTCTTGGTGGCGCTTGCCGGAATGGCCCTGCTGTGGGTGACGCTGGTCCGCTTCGAGTTGGTCGCCAAGTCCTCGCGCGCGCGGATCTCGCGCCTGCGGCGGGCGCTCGACGCCGAGGCCCCCGGGCGAGCGTCGCGGATCGCGCCCGCCGTCCCGTCCCGCGCGAGCGCGAGCTAGCCATGCCCGCGCTGCCGCTTGACGAGGCGGGGAAGTACGTCGCGGCGGCGTACCTGGTGTTCCTGGCCCTGGTCCTCCTCTACGTGGCGATCATGGCCGCCCGCCTGTCGCGGATCGACCGCGAGCTGGGCGAGCTCGCCGAGCTGGCCGAGGAGCGCGCCGATGGCTGAGTTGCTGGCCCTCGGCGTCTCGCACAAGACTGCGCCGCTCGAGCTGCGCGAGCGGATGGCCCTCACCGAGGGCCATGCCGTTGGCCTGCTGGGCGAGCTGGTCGGCTCGGACGTCGTCCAGGAGGCGGCGACTATCTCGACCTGCAACCGCACCGAGCTCTACCTCTACGCCGGCGATGGCGTCGCCGCCGAGTCGGTCGCGCTCGCGGCCCTCGCGCGCGAGGCCGACATCCGCCCGACCGAGCTGGTCGGCCACCTCTACTCGCTGCGGGGCTCGGACGCGACCGAGCACCTCTTCCGGGTGACCGCCGGGCTCGATTCGATGATCATCGGCGAGGCCGAGATCCAGGGCCAGGTGAAGCGTGCGTACGAGCTGGCCCTGGTCGAGGGGGCGACCGGCCCGGTGCTGAACCGCCTGTTCCGGGGGGCGCTGGCCGCCGGCAAGCGCGCCCGCTCGGAGACCCGTATCTCCGAGGGCGCCCTCTCGGTGTCGCAGGTGGCCGTCGAGCTGGCGCAGCGCACCCTGGGCGACCTGACAAGCCGCAGGGTGCTGGTGGTCGGCGCCGGCGAGACCGCCGAGCTGACCGCCCGGGCGCTGGCCGCGCGCGGCGTCGAGGCCGTGTTCGTCGCCAACCGCCGCTACGACCGCGCGATCGGCCTGGCCCAGCGCTTCGGCGGGCAGGCCGTGCGCTTCGATGAGCTTCCCGAGCAGCTGGTCGAGGCCGACATCGTCGCGGCATCTACCAGCTCTCCCCATCACGTGATCGAGCACGACGCGCTGGCCGAGGTGATGACCGCGCGCGAGGATCGCCCGCTGCTGTTGATCGACCTCGCCGTTCCGCGCGATATCCACCCGTCCTGCCGCGAGGTGGCCGGCGTGACGCTGTACGACATGGACGACCTGCAGTCGCTGGCCGAGCGCAACGCGTCCGGTCGCGAGGGCGAGGCGGTCATGGCGGGCTCGGTGGTGCGCGCCGAGCAGGGGCGCTTCGAGCGCTGGCTTGACAGCCAGGACGTGACCCCCACGATCGCCGCGCTGCGCACCCGCGCCGACGAGGTGGTCGAGCGCGTCCTCTCCGAGAACGAGCGGCGCTGGGAGGGGATGACCGAGGCCGACCGCGAGCGCCTGGACGCGATGGCCCGCGCCATCGCCGGCAGGCTCCTGCACGAGCCCACGCTGCGCCTGCGCCGGTCCGGCGACGACGACACGGCTTACGCGAAGGTCGCCGCTCTGCGCGAGCTGTTCGGCCTGGACGGTGACACCGAGCCACTCGGCGACGAGGGCGAGGTCCGTGAGCTGCGCAAGCGTGGTCATGAGGGGCTTTAGCCCCGAAAGCAGCATGTAAGGCCGCCGAAGGCGGCCGCAGGATGTTCATGAGCCCAAGCTACGCCTATGCAAGGCCGCCGAAGGCGGCCGCAGGACATTCATGACCCCTCGCTTACGCCTCGGCACCCGCGGCAGCGCCCTGGCCCTGGCCCAGGCAGGGACCGTGTCGCGGGCGCTGAGCGGCGCCGACGTCGTCCCGGTCAAGACCGCCGACGCCGAGGTCGGCGACAAGGGGCGCTTCGTCCGTGGCGTCGAGGAGGCGCTTCTGGCCGGCGACGTGGACATCGGGGTCCACTCGGCCAAGGACCTTCCCGCCGACCTGCCGGACGGCCTCGAGATCGTGGCCGTGCCGGGCCGCGAGGACCCCGCCGACGCCTTCGTCGGCGCCGCGGGCTCGCTTGCCGAGATCCCGGAAGGGGCCCGGGTCGGGACCGCCAGCCTGCGCCGCCGGTCGCAGCTCTTGGCGTTGCGGCCCGACCTGGAGATCGTGGAGCTCCGCGGCAACGTCGACACCCGCCTGGCCAAGCTGGCCGCGGGCGAGTGCGACGGGATCGTGCTGGCCGTCGCCGGGCTGCGCCGGCTGGCGCGCGGGGAGGAGATCGCGTTCGCCTTCGCTCCCGGCGAGATGACGCCCGCCCCGGGCCAGGGTTGCCTGGCGCTCGAGACCCGGGTCGGCGACGAGGCGTCGCGCTACGCGGCCAGCCAGCTGGGCGACCGGGCCGCGACGATCGAGCTGGTCGCCGAGCGCGCGGCGACGGTGGGCCTCGGCGCAAGCTGCGACACGCCGGTTGGAGTGCTCGGCCGTGCCGCGGGCGACGAGCTGGTCCTCGAGGGCTACGCCGGCACGCACGACGGGGGCGAGTGGCTGCGCGATTCCGTCGAGGGCGCCGGCGACGACGCGGCCGAGCTGGGCGCCCAGCTCGCCGAGCGGATGCTCGCCGCCGGCGCGGGCGAGATCCTGGAGAGCCAGCGATGAGCTCGCCACGTGACCAGGGCATGGACGGGATGCGCCCCGGTGGGGCCCGGCCGGGGGTGGCCTACCTGGTCGGCGCGGGCCCGGGTGACCCCGGCCTCATGACCGTGCGCGCGGTGGAGCTGATCGGGTCGGCCGACGTGATCCTCCACGACCGGCTGATCCCCTCTGGCGCCCTTGACGGCGCGCGCGAGAACGCCGAGTTGGTGTACGTGGGCAAGCGCCCCGGCGACGCCGCTATGGCGCAGCGCGAGATCGAGGAGCTGATGGTCGCCAAGGCCAAGGAGGGGCTGAGCGTGGTTCGCGTCAAGGGCGGCGACCCGTTCGTGTTCGGGCGCGGCGGCGAGGAGGCCGAGGCCCTGGAAGCGGCGGGCGTTCCGTTCGAGGTGGTCCCGGGTGTGACCGCAGGCGTCGCGGCTCCCGCCTACGCGGGGATTCCGGTCACGCACCGCGACGATGCGGCGGCAGTCGCGTTCGTCACCGGCCACGAGGACCCCGCCAAGGACGACACGGCGCTCGACTGGGAGGCGCTGGCCCGCTTCCCCGGGACCCTCGTGCTCTACATGGGCGTCGGCCGGGCCGCCGATATCGCTGCGGCGCTGATCGCGGCCGGGCGCGACGGCGCCGAGCCGGCGGCGGCCGTTGAGCGCGGCACGCTCCCCGGCCAGCGCACCGTGAGCGCCACCCTCCAGACCCTTGCCGACGCCGTCGCCCAGGCCGGATTGCGCCCGCCGGCGATCCTCCTGACGGGTCCGGTCGCGGCCCGGCGGGAGCGCATCCAGTGGCTGGAGCGCCGCCCGCTGTGGGCCCGCCGCGTGGTGGTCACACGGGCCCGTGCCCAGGCCAGCGGCATCGCGGCGACCCTCACCGGGCTGGGCGCGGAGGTGATCCAGCTCCCTGCGATCCGCGTCGAGCCGCGCATCGACAGCGACGAGGTGGCCACGGCCGTCGCCGACCTGCACAGCTACGCGCTGGTGTGCCTGACGAGCCCCAACGGGGTGCAGCTTCTGTTCCAGGCGATGGCCGCGCAGAACCGCGACGCCCGGGCCCTCGCAAGCGCGACCGTTGCCGCGATCGGCCCCGGGACGGCGGCAGCGCTGGCCGAGCGCGGCGTGATCGCCGACGTCGTGCCCGAGCGCTTCGTCGCCGAGGCGCTGGTCGAGGCGCTCGCCGCTGTCGACGTCAACGGCAAGCCCGCGTTGGTGGCACGCGCTGCCGAGGCACGCGAGGTCCTTCCGGAGGCGCTCCGCGAGCGCGGCGCCAAGGTTGACGTCGTCGCGCTGTACGAGACGGTCGCCGAGGCCCCCGACGAGGCGGCGGTCGACGCCGCCCAGTCGGCCGACTACGTGACCTTCACCTCCTCGTCCACCGTCACCAACCTCCTGAACGCGCTGGGCGACCGGTACCCCGCCGGGGCGCGGGTGGTGTCGATCGGGCCGGTCACGAGCGAGACCGCGCGGGAGGCGGGCCTCGAGGTCCACGTGGAGGCCGAGCGCCACGACCCCGACGGTCTGATTGCCGCGCTCCTCGACGACGCCGCCGGCCCGGGCGGCTGAGCGTGGCGGCATAGGCTGCGCGCGTGGCGCTGCCGATCACCTTCCTCTCCGACTATGGCTACGACGACGAGTTCGCCGGCGTCTGCCGAGCGGTGATCGCCGGGATCGCCCCAGGCGCCCCCGTCATCGACCTCACCCACGGGATCTCGCCGCACGGGGTCGCCGAGGGGGCCGCGGTCCTGGCCCGGGCCCTGCCCTACACGCCGGTGGGCGTGCACCTGGCGGTGGTCGACCCGGGCGTCGGGTCACAGCGCCGGGCGGTGGCTGTGCGGGCGGCCAGGGACGACCGCATCCTGGTGGGGCCCGACAACGGGCTGCTCGCGCCCGCCCTCGACGAGGTGGGCGGGGCCGCCGAGGCGGTCGACCTGGTGTTCTCGCCGGTGCGGCTTGATCCGGTCGCGGCGACCTTTCACGGGCGAGACCTGTTCGCCCCGGCGGCGGCGCACCTGGCGGCCGGGTCGGCTCTGCGCGAGGTGGGCGATGCGATCGATCCCGACACCCTCTCTCCCTCGCCGCTCCCAGATCCACAGGTCGTCCCGTCGGGTGTGCTGGCGCACGTGATCTCGGTCGACCGCTACGGGAACGTCGCTCTGGACGTCCGCCCCGCGCGCTTCCCGGACACCGGCCTGCGCCCTGGGCGGCCGGTGGAGGTACTGCTGGAAGGGAGGACGCAGCGCGCCGCCTACGTCGAGACCTTCAGCGACGTGGCGCCGGGCCGGCTGATCCTCTACGAGGACTCCTACGCCTGCCTGGCGCTGGCCATCAACCTCGGCGCCGCAGCCGGCGAGCTGGGCGTGGCCGTCGGGGACGAGGTCACGCTGCGCCCGGCATGAGCGAGGCCACTCGGTTCGGCCGGCCGCACCGGCACCTTCGCCGGACCGACTCGACCAACGATCGCGCCCGTGACTTGGCGGGCGCGAACGCGCCCTCCGGGACCGTCGTCACGGCCGCCGAGCAGGACGCGGGGCGGGGGCGCCACGGCCGGCGCTGGAGCGCGCCTCCTGGCACCGCGCTCTTGTACTCCGCCCTGCTGCGCCCGCTTGACCGCCGCCACCGGCTGCTCCCGCTGTCCGTGCCGCTGGCCGTCTGCGAGGCCGTCGAGTCGCTGGCACCCGTCGCCTGCGGCGTCAAGTGGCCCAACGACGTCTGGATCGGCGACCGCAAGGCGGCCGGCATCCTGATCGAGGCGCGCCCGCCCGACTGGGCGGTGATCGGGGTCGGCGTGAACCTCGCGGTCCCCGACGACGGGTTCCCCGCCGATCTGCGCTGGCCGGCGACCTCGGTGGGCCACGGAACGACGCCCGTCGCGGCCGCCGTGGCCCTGAACACGGCCCTCGGGCGGTGGGTCGAGGCCGCTCCGGAGCGGGTGGTCGAGGAGTTCGCCGCGCGCGACGCGCTGCGCGGGCGCGAGGTCGGGTGGGAGGGGGGCGGCGAGCCGGCATCGGGCGTGGGCGTCGCGGCCGGCATCGACGCGGACGGGAACCTGCTGGTGCGAACGAAGGGGGGAGCCCAGGTCAGCCTGGGCGCGGGCGAGGTGAGCCTGCGGCTCGCGTAGGGCTCAGTCGGCCGAGTCGGCGGCGTCGAGCTTCTCGCGCTCGCGGCCGTTCTTCCCGGACGCGCCGTTCTGTTCCCCGCCCTTCTTCGAGCTCGAGCCCTTGCCCTGGGCGCCCTTGGCCTTTGCGGACCCGTTGTCGGCGTTCCCGTTCTTGCCCTTGCCGCCCTTGCGGCGCCGGCGCCGGGATCCACCCGACTTGGGGAAGTTGCGCAGCAGCTCGCGGGCGACGGCCGAAGGCTTGCGGGCCATGCGCATCCGGGCGCCGCGCAGGACCTCCTCGGCCTCGGGGGTGTGGGCCACGGCGGCGGCCAGCAGGGCGACCGCCAGGCGGCGGTCCTGCTGGCGGGCGGCGTGCACGATGCGCCGGGCGTTGCGGCCGTGGGCACGGCCTGAAGAGTTGACGAACAGCCCCAGGAGGCGCTTGGTCTCGGGCCAGCGCTGGACGGCGTACTCCTCGTGCAGCTCGCGGGTGAACGACGCCAGGCGCCAGACCCAGGCCTGGGCTTGGTCGCGGCGGCCGATCCGCTGCTCGGAGAGGGCCTGGAGCAGCGCCTTGACGCCGGCGCGTCGCTCGTCACGCGGCCAGGTGGCGACGACCTCGGCCGCGTCGTCGAAGGCGTCGGCGTCGCGCAGCGCGGCGATCTCGCCCAGCGCCTTCAGGCGAAGCTGGTGGTTGCGGTTTCGCTGGACGCAGGTCGCCAGGTAGCGCCGGCGCAGCTCCTTCGACTGGTCGTGCTGCATCATCGCCTTCGCCCGGCGCCAGTTGTTGGGGGTGACGCGAGCGCCGGCCAGTGCAGCCCACGCATGTTGCTCGGAGAAGTTCAGGTTCTCGACGGCGATTCGCCACAGCTCCCGCTCCAGGATCTGCAGGCGCCGCTCGGGGTCGGCCGAGACGGGCACGACCCGGCGCTCCACGCGGACCCGGCGCCCGCGCCCGCGGCGGACCGGGCCCACCACGATCGCGCCGCCGCGGTAGACGTCGCGGTCCAGCAGCGAGTGCAGCGTGACGATGGTCTCGTCGCTGGTGGTGGCGGGGTGGACGAAGTCGATCACCAGCCCGGCCTCCTTGCCGGGAGAGCGCCGGGTCACGCGGCCGACACGCTGCTGGTAGACGCGCCGCGAGGCGGTGGGGGCCAGGTGCATGCAGATCGTCGCTCGGGGCGAGTTCCAGCCCTCGGCCAGGAGCATCGCGTTGCAGAGAACGTCGACCTCGCCGCGCTCGAAGCCGGCGAGGATCTCGGCCAGGTCGCGCTTCGGCGTCTCGCCCGACACGGCCTGGGCCTTCATCCCGGCCGCACGGAACGAGGCGGCGACGTTGTTCGCGTGGCGGACGCCCGCGGTGTAGACGACGCCCGGCACGTTGCGGAAGCGCGAGCGGTACAGGTCGGCCACGGCCACGTTGAACGGCTCCTGGTCGAGCAGGGCGGCCAGCTCTTCCTGGTCGAAGTCCTGGTCCACCTCGCCGCGGCGCAGCGGGACCTTGGCGATCGTCCGGACCCCGGGCCCGGGCGGGATCCGCAGGGCCCGCAGGGGCGCGATCACGCCGCGGCGCGCCGCCTGGGCCAGGTCGAAGCGCGAGGTCTGGGTCGGGAAGAGGTCGGCGACGTGGCGTGCGATCAGGGCGCCGGTGGCGGTCATCCCGATGAACACGGGGCCGGGCAAGTCGCGGATGCAGGCGCTCGTCTTCTCGCCCAGAGCCGTGTGGGCCTCGTCGCAGATCACGATCGAGTAGGCGTCGGAGATCCGCTGCGCGTTGCGGACGAACCACTGATAGGTCTCGACCGTCACGGGCCCGTACGGTTGGTCGGCGCCATCCAGGAGCGGCGGGCACAGGCGCTCCTTGTAGCCGCGGTCGGAGATCTCGCCGATGAACTGGTCGACCAGGTTGCGGCGGTGGGTCAGGATCAGGACGCCGCCGGTCCGCGAGGCCTCGATGAAGCCCACGGCCGCGACGGTCTTGCCGGCGCCGGTCGCGTGCTCGAACCAGAAGCGGCGGTCGGCGCCGGGGTCGTCGAGGACCTCGGCGACCTGGTCGTCGTCCTCCTCAGCCGGCTCGTCCCAGTCGACCGGCTCCTCGTCGGGAGCGAGCTCCTCGTCCTCGAGGGGCTCGATGTCGTCGTCGGCGTCGGGGTCGTCCGAGTCGGCGTCGCTCGTGGGGTCAGACCCGTCGGCGCCGTTCAGGTCGGAGTCGTCCGCCGCTTCGGTGTCTGACCCCGCGCTCGGTTCATCCGCGCCCGGTTCGTCGTCCACGTCAAGGGCGGCGTCGGCGGCGGCGCCGTTCGCGCGCTGCTCGCCGTTCTGCTCGAGCTCGGCGACCAGGGCAGCGAGGGTGCCCGACAGGGCGTCGACCTGATGCTCGGAGAGCTCGGCGCCGTCGAGCAGGGTCGCCGTGTCCTCGGAGAGCAGGCGCTCGAGCCCGAGCATCAGCGAGTACTCGCGCCTCCACTCCGTCGACGGGGCCTCGGCGCCGGCGTCGAGCTCGACGAGGGCCGAGTCCGCCGCGCGCCGCCGGGCGGTCCCGGGGGCTAGCGCGTCGATCTCCTCGCCCTCGAGCAGCACTGGCTCACGCGTGAACTCACGGACACGCTTCAGATCGGCGTCGGAAAGCAACGCCCCAGCCGCGCTCGCGGCGACATCGGTGGTTTTTTCCATGGGATAAGGAGAGCTGTCGGGCTCCGCGCCGCTGATCCAAGTCGGGGGCGAGGAGCGCAGTAACCTCGTGGAGGCGGACGCCGGAAGGTGTTTCCCCTGACCTGCCGGCGGCTACTCCGGGGCTCCCTTAGGCGGAAGCCGACCTGAAAAGTACCAGCCTCAGCACACGATGAACCTCAGACACGCAATCGCCGCTGGTGCAATCGCCCTTGCGCTGGCGCTCGGCGGCTGCCTGGGCGGGGACGACGACGACGGCGATTCGGCCGGCAACCCCGAGTCCGAGGTGTCCGTCGACGAGGCCACCGCGCCGCTCGAGGAGGGGCCTCCCGAGCTGCGGGCGCTCAGGGACGAGGCGAACCAGCTACTGGATGGGGGAGTTGAGGCGTTCTCCCAGCGGCTCGCGTCGCTCGAGGGCACGCCCGTGGTCGTCAACAAGTGGGCGTCCTGGTGCGGTCCCTGCCGGTTCGAGTTCCCGTTCTTCCAGGCGCAGGCCGACGAGCGCGGCTCCGACGTCGCCTTCCTGGGCATCGACTCGAACGACTCCGAGGAGGCCGCCGCGACCTTCCTCGAGGAGCTGCCGCTGCCGTATCCCAGCTACCTCGACCCCGACCAGGAGCTCGCGGACGAGTTCCTCGACAACGCCCGCGAGTTCCCCGCCACCGCCTTCTACGACTCTTCGGGCGAGCTCGCCTACGTCCACCTCGGCGGCTACGCGGACGAGGCCTCCCTCGCTTCCGACATCGACAAGTACGCCCAGTAGCGAAACGCGCCGCGCCCGCGCCACCCGCAGGAGCGCGCTCACCTGGCGCGTTTGTTGCCCATACGCAGACAAAAGCGCCAGGCGGCGCATAATTCACCCGTGACGCGCCGCACCCTGCGCCTGCTCCTTTCCCTCATTGCCATCGCCCTCGGCGCCGCCGGCCTGCTCTCGAGCGCCGGGGCCCAGAGCGACTCGGGCATCGCCTACTCGATGGAGCTGACCGGCACCATCGACCCGGCGACCGAGGCCTGGGTCGGTAAGGCCCTCGACGAGGCCTCCGACGAGGAGGCCGAGCTGGTGATCATTCGCCTCGACACCCCGGGCGGGCTCGACACCTCGATGCGGGAGATCATTAAGGACGTCATCGCCGCGCCGATGCCGGTCGTCGTCTACGTCTCGCCGGACGGGGCGCGTGCCGCCTCGGCCGGGCTGTTCATCACCCAGGCCGCCGACGTCGCGGCGATGTCCCCGCAGACCAACATCGGCTCGGCCTCGCCCGTCTCGATCGGGGGCGAGGACGTGGGCGAGGTCCTGGGACGCAAGATCGAGAACGACGCGGCCGCCTACGTCCGCGCCCTGGCCGAGGAGCACGGTCGCGACGGCGACCTGGCAGAGGCGATGGTCACCGACGCCGAGAACGTGACCGCCACCGAGGCGCTCGAGGCCGGGCTGATCGACATCGTTGCCACGAGCGAGGACGACCTGCTCGCGCAGCTCGACGGCTTCGAGGTCCAGGGCCCGAAGCAGCAGACCCTGGACACGGCCGGGCTGGAGATCGAGACCCACGACATGCCGCTGCAATTCGACCTGCTGCAGGTGATCGTGAACCCGACCGTCTCGTTCCTGCTGCTCTCGGCGGGCCTGGTGGGCCTGGCGATCGAGATCTTCAGCCCCGGCCTGATCGTGCCGGGCGCGCTGGGCCTGGTCTCGTTCCTGCTGGGCCTCTACGGCACCTCGCAACTGCCGGTGACGCTTGCGGGCCTGGCCCTGCTGATCCTGGGCGTGGCCCTGATCATCGCCGAGGCGCACGTGGCCGCGGGCGGAGTGATGGGCGTGGTGGGGGTGGTCGCAATCGTCCTCGCGGGCCTGTTGCTCTACGACACCAACAGCGAGGCGCTGGACGTTTCGGTGCCGGCGGTCGTGACCGCCGGGATCCTGATCGGCGGCTTCCTGGCCTTCGCCGCAAAGAAAGTGGTCGAGGCTCGCCGCCGGCCCGTGCTGACCGGGTGGGAGGAGTTGAGCGACCGCGTCGGCGAGGTGCGCACGCCCGTCGATCCGGTCGGGCAGGTCTTCGTTCAGGGCGCGCTGTGGCGGGCCGAGGCGGCCGATGGCTCCGGCCCGATCCCCAGCGGCGTTAAAGTGAGGGTGGAATCGGTCGACGGCCTGACCCTTCGGGTCCGGCCCCTCGCGGGGGAAGAAGGAGGCAGCTAGGTGTCAGTCGGAATCGCGATCGTCGCCGTGCTGGCGGTCTTCCTACTGATCCTCGTCGCCGCGTCCGTTCGGGTTCTCCGCGAGTACGAGCGCGGGGTCATCTTCCGCCTCGGCCGCCTGATCGCGCAGAAGGGCCCGGGGTTGATCCTGCTGATCCCGATCGTCGACCAGATGGTGCGCGTGGACCTGCGGACCGTCACCCTCAACGTGCCTCCCCAGGAGATCATCACCAAGGACAACGTGACCGTGCGGGTGACCGCCGTCGCCTACTTCCGGGTGATCGACCCGAACAAGGCTGTGACCGAGGTCGAGAACTTCCTGCTCGCCACCTCGCAGATCTCGCAGACGACCCTGCGGTCGGTGCTGGGCAAGGCCGAGCTGGACTCGCTCTTGGCGGAGCGCGAGCGGCTCAACATCGAGCTCCAGCAGATCATCGACGAGCAGACCGAGCCGTGGGGCGTGAAGGTCTCGACGGTCGAGGTCAAGGACGTCGAGCTCCCGGCCGAGATGCAGCGGGCGATCGCGCGCCAGGCCGAGGCCGAGCGCGAGCGCCGCGCGAAGATCATCGCCGCGGACGGCGAGTACCAGGCGGCTCAGAAGCTTGCCGACGCCGCCGACATCATCAGCCAGAACCCGGCGACCCTCCAGCTGCGCTACCTCCAGACGCTGCTCGAGATGGGCAGCACCAACTCGACGATCGTGTTCCCGCTGCCGATCGACCTGCTCCGCGCCTTCACGCCGGCGCCCAGCGGCCCCCCGCAAAAGAAGCAGGTGTCCGGCCCCGAGCCCTCGGCGGAGGAGCTGACCGACCTGGAGCCCCCGCCACCGCCCGACGTCAAACCGCCGCCCCGCTGAGCGCTCCAGAGGTACGAATCGACCAGCTCACCGGCCTGCGGGCGATCCTCGCCCCTGGCCGCGCCGAGCGCCCGGACGCCTTCGCGCCGGAACCCGCGCGCTCGCGCCCCGACGCCGCCGAGACCTGTCCCTTTTGCGAGGGCCGCGAGGGCCGCACCCCGCTTGAGGTCTGGGCCGACCGCCCTGGCGGCGGCGAGCCAAACACGCCGGGCTGGGTGGCGCGCTCGGTTCCGAACCTCTATCCCGTCCTCGCCGAGGGCGACGAAGCTGCCGCGGGCCAGACCGCGATGGCGGACTCGGTCGACCCGCTGGGGGCGAGCCGCCGGGGGGCCGAGCCCAGCCTGTTCGCCTCGCGGCCGGCGACGGGCGCGCACGAGGTGATCGTCAGCGCGCCCGAGCACGTGACGGCGATGGCCGACCTGCCGCCCGAGCGCCTGGCGAGCGCGGTCGCCGCGTGGCGCTCGCGGATGCGAGATCACCCCGACGCGTCCTACCTTCACCTGATCGTCAACGAGGGCCCGGCCGCCGGCGCCTCGCTCGAGCACTCACACGCCCAGCTCTACGCGCTGCCCTTCGTCCCGGCGCAGATCGCGCGCGAGCGCGAGCGGGCGTCGGCCTACCACGAGCGCACCATGGGCAGCCACCTGTTGGGCGACGTCGCGACCGAGGAGGTCCGCCGTCGCGACCGCCTGGTGGCGATCGACGACGAGGCCATGCTGATCGCGCCGTGGGCGTCGCGCTCGCCCTTCGAGCTGCGCGTGATCCCGCGCCGGGTCACGCCGTCGTTCGCCGACGACAGCGGTGTCGGCACCGCGATGATCGGCACCGCGCTCCGCGCGCTGGCCGGCGTCTTCGAGACGCCGCCACAGCTCAACCTCTGGGTGCGCACCGCCCCGCGCGGCGTCGAGGAGTTCTGCTGGCACGTCGACGTCGTTCCGCGATTGACGATCCGCGCCGGGTTCGAGCTCGGCACCGGCGTCGACATCAACGTCTACCCGCCCGAGCGGGCGGCGGCGGACCTGCGCGAAGCTCTGGGCTGACAGCGGTCAGGCGGCTGGACAAGCGCCCCCGACGGGCGTATGGTCGGTGGCGTGGCAAGGGGGTTCACGAGGATCGGTCTGGTGGCGGTCGCCGTCTTCGCCACGACCGCCGCCGCACCCGGCTCGGCGGCCGCGGTCGACCGCTTCGTTGACGATGGGGGCGTCGATTCGAACCCCGCCTGCCCGCAGGCGAACCCCTGCAAGACGATCGTCTACGCGCTCGCGAACTCGGGCACGGGCGACGAGATCATCCTCGACAACGGCACCTACCCGGAGTCGGTCACGCTCGGCGACGGTCGCTCGCTCAGCTTCTCGAACTTTGCCCCCGGCGACGCGATCGGCCCGGCGATCGTCGACGGGGGCGCCGGCACCGCGATCACGGTCACCGGCACAGGCGCCGGGCACATCCGTGACCTCACGATCCGCGGCGACGCGGGCGGCGTCTTGATGGACGGCCCGGCCGAGGTCGATGGCAACAGCTTCGACGACCCAGACGCGGCTAGCGGGATCGCCCTTCAGGCGAACAGCGGCGCCGCGGGCTCCGAGATCCATGACAACGCGTTCTCGGATCCGGCCCCGAGCGCGTCGCGATCACGTTCGGGGGTCTACGCGCAAGTGTCGGCGGTCGACGTCGTCGACAACAGCTTCACGGGGCTCAATGGCGGGATCCAGGTCACGGGCGGGTTCTCGGGAGTCGGCCTGATCGAGGACAACGAGATCACCGGCATCCACAACCTCCCGGGCGCGGGCAGCTCGATCCTGGCGGGTGGGGTCGGGACGGTGATCGTCCGCGAGAACTCGGTCTCGGCCGCGGCCGGAGACGGCGTCATCGGGATCAGCGCCAGCACCGGGTCACAGCTCGTCCGCAACGAGGTCACGGGCCACGAGACCGGCGTAAGGGTGCTCATGAACACGACGGGCGTGTCGCTCGAGGGCGACCGGATCTGGGGCAACTCCTTCGACGGCCTGAGCATCTCCGACAACGACGCGAACCCACCGCAGACGAGCGTCACGGCGACCAGCGTGACGATCGTCGACAACGTCGGCGCCGACATCCGGAACACGGCGAGCGCCCTGACACTCGACTCGAGCATCGTCGAGGATTACTTCTTCAGCGGGTCTCCCAGCTGCACGATCACGTTCTCGCGTGCCGACACCGACCCCGACACTGATCCGTCGGGCTGCGACGACTTCCAGGCCACGGCCGACCCGATGTTCGTGAACGCGGCCACCGGCAACCTCCATCTCCAGCCGGGCTCGTCGATGCTGGACATGGGCAACCCGGCCGACCCCCCGGGCGGCTCGGTCGACTTCGACGGCGACGCGCGCGCTGTCGACGCCACCCCGGCGTGCTCGGGCAACGTCGCGCGGCGCGACGTCGGCGCGGACGAGTTCCTCCCGACCCCCGCCGACTGCGAGCCGCCTGACACCGCGTTCACCAAGACGCCGCCGAAGAAGACCAAGCGGAAGACGGTGAGGTTCAAGTTCGAGGCGGACGAGCCCGCCACGTTCAGCTGCCAGCTTGACGACAAGCCCGAGTCCGCCTGCGACTCCCCGGCCGAGGTCAACGTCAAGCCGGGCCGTCACAAGTTCCTCGTCACCGCGACCGACACCGCGAGCAACGTCGAGGTCGAGCCCGCCAAGTACCGGTTCCGCCGAACCCGGTAGAGCGGCCCGATGCGCACACCCCGCTAGGGTGGCGCACCGACGATGCCGCCCACCGGCCGCCCATATCCCCGCTTCATCGCCGACGCGCCGCAGGAGAAGGCGCCGTACGGCCGCTTCCAGGCGCGGCTGACCGACCAGTTCGCCTCGGCCTGCGAGCCGCTCGCCGAGGAGGCGGGCACCGCCGTCAACACCGGCAGCCTGGCTTGGTTCCCCGAGCGCGCCTGGGGCGGGCGGGTCTACATCCCCGTGATCGGCGACTCCACCCAGGGCGACGACTCCGGCGATCCCCGGGTCGAGTTCTTCGGCCACGTCTCGTTCGTCCGCGATGGCGAAGAGGAGCCGACGGACCTGCGCGCGACAGCCGACTTCACCGACGTCACCGCCGACGACAACCCTGAGTGGAAGGTCGACCTGAACGACGACGTGATCGGCGCCTGGCACGCCGACGGTGGCCGCGGCGGCGACGTAACCCTGATCTGGGGCCTACCGATGGTCCGCGGCGCCGTCGCCGTCACGGCCGAGCTCGACGAGGAGGTGATCGACCAGGGGGCCGTGAACGACGGTCGCTTCACGCTGGTCGCCGTGGACGCCGTCCACGGCTTCGGCGACGATCACTACCTGAGCGTCGTCCTCTGGGACCGCCGGATGACGATGCTCGCGAGCGAGAGCCTCTACGAGGCCGACGGCGACGACGAGTAGCCCCGTCCTCGCCACGCGAAGGCAGCTGAGCGGGCCTGCGTGGTACAGTTAACCCAATGGTTAACGATCCATTCAAGGCGTTGTCGCACCCGATCCGCCGCGGCATCGTCGAGCACCTCGCCGCCGGCCCGGCGACAGTCGCCGAGGCCACCAGCGGCTTTGGGGTCTCGAAGCCGGCGATCTCGAAGCACCTGAAGGTGCTCGAGGAGACCGGCGTGGTGACGCGCGCGGTCGAGGGTCGGACGCATCGGCTCTCACTCGAGCTCGATGCGCTCAGAGAAGCGGCCGAGTGGATGGATCGCCAGCGCGCCCTGTGGGGCCGGCTGTTCGATGTCGTCGACGAGTACCTGAAGGAGGACCAAACCAAATGAACACACCCCCGATCGTCTCGCCGCAGGAGTGGGAGACCGCCCGCGACGAGCTGCTCGTGAAGGAGAAGGAGCTGACCCGGGCGCGCGACGCGCTCGCCGCCGAGCGAAGGCGGATGCCATGGTTGGCCGTGGAGGAGGAGTACCGGTTCGAGGGCCCGAACGGCCCGGCCAGCCTTGCGGACCTGTTCGACGGTCGACGCCAGCTGATCGTCTATCGCTACTTCTTCGAGCCGGGCGTCAAGGGCTGGCCGGAGCACGGCTGCCCCGGATGCTCGTTCGTGGCCGACCAGGTGGCCCACCTCGCCCATCTGAACGCCCGCGACACGACTCTCGCGTTTGTCTCGCGCGCGCCGCAGGCCGACATCGAGCGCTGGAAGGCGCGGATGGGCTGGGAGATGATCCCCTGGTACACGATCACCGACGACTTCGACCGCGACTTCGGGGTCGAGGAGTGGCACGGCACCAACGCCTTCATCCGCGACGACGACCGGATCTTCCGCACCTACTTCGTCGACAGTCGCGGCGACGAGGCGATGGGCAGCACCTGGAGCTACCTCGACGTCACGGCGCTCGGGCGCCAGGAGGCGTGGGAGGACTCGCCGGAGGGCTACCCGCAGACGCCGCCGTATGAGTGGTGGAGGCTCCACGACGAATATGGCGACGAGGCGTGATCGCCCACGTCGCAGGCCTGCCGTTCGAGGAGGTGCTCCCGTCGGTGATCGGCGGGGGCGCCGGGCTCTTGGTCACGCGCACCTGGATAATCCTGAATCTGCGACGCCGAGGGGACCACCGGAGATGACGACCAAGACGACGCTTGGCATGAAGCGCACGTTCGATGCCCCCGCCCAGAGGGTTTTCGACGCCTGGACGAGCGAGGAGGTGATTCGCCGCTGGTGGCACGCCGAGCACGACTGGGAGACGACCGAGGCGGAGGTGGATCTGCGCGTCGGCGGCAGGGTGCGAGTGGTGATGCGAAACCCGCATGAGGACACGGAGTACGGCGGTGGCGGCGAGTACACCGAGGTCGCCCCGCCGACCCGCTTGGCGTTCACCTGGACCTGGGACGACGAACCCGCCAGGCCGACGCTGATCGAGATCGACTTCGAGGAGGCGAACGGCGTGACCACCGTGCGCTTCAACCACATTGGCCTCTGGAGCCAGGAGGCCGTGCGCTCGCACGAGGGGGGTTGGGGCAGGTGCTTCGACAATCTCGAGCGCACGCTGGAGGCGGCCCACCCGGAGTGAGTCCGATCGGCGTTCGAAGAGCCCAAGAACCGCAACGCGCCGGTCCAGGCCGGCGCGTTGCGATCCTTGTATGAGCCGTGTGGCTAGGCGATCGAACCGCGATGCGGGCGGTTGCGAAGCACGAGCGCGGTGCCGCCAGCCACTGCCGCCAAGGCCAACAGCGCCGTCGCGCCGATGCCGGCATCGCCCCAGTCGAAGCCATCGTCGGACAGCCGAACTCGGCGCCGAGGTCGGCGATGCTCTCCGCCACGTACGGGGGCGAGTTCGCTGCCCTGGGCCTCACCGTTCCCGCTCGTCCCCCGCAAGCCGCTCCTCGACCGTCGCCGCCCAGGCCGCGCGGGGCCGCGAGCGCGATGATCGCGGTCGCCAGTGCCACGGACCCGTCCGAATGCGCTGAGTTCCGTTCCTCATGAGATCTCCTCTCACCGGGGACCGCCGTCTGCGATCCGTTGCGCCGGATCGTCAATCCAGGCGGCAAACGTCCCGCTGCAACCGGTTGCAACCCGGTAAATGCCTGCACTCTTCCGTGGTAACGTCGCGGGGAGAACGATTGCCGGTGAAATTCCGCATCCTTGGTCCGCTCGAGGTCACGGCCGACGGGCGTGCGATCGCGCTGGGGGGACACGACAGCGAGCGGTGCTCGCGATCCTCGTGCTTCACCGGGGCGAGGTCGTCTCAGTCGATCGCTTGATCGACGCGCTGTGGGGCGAGCGCCCGCCGGCGACGGCGACGAAAACAGTCCAGGTCTACGTCTCGCGCCTGCGCAAGGCGCTCGGCGAAGAAGGCCTCATCGCGACGCGCAGCGGTGGCTACGTCCTCGACACGAGTCCCGACGACGTCGACGCCGAGCGCTTCGCGCGGCGCGCCCGGGAGGGCCGCGAGGCCCTCGACCGTGGCGACGGCGAGTGCTGCGTCGGCGCGCCTCACCGAGGCGCTCGCGCTCTGGCGCGGCCCGCCGCTCGCCGACCTCGCGTACGAGTCGTTCGCCCAAGACGCGATCGCGCGGCTCGAGGAGGCGCGGCTCGTCGCGATCGAGGATCGGATCGAGGCCGACCTTGCCCTCGGCCGCCACGAGGCGCTGATCGCGGAGCTGGAGCGGCTGGTCGCGGACCATCCAACCCGCGAGCGGTTGCGGGCGCAGCTGATGCTCGCCCTCTACCGGTCCGGCCGCCAGGCGGAGGCGCTCGAGACCTACCGCGAGGCGCGCCGAGCGCCGATCGCGAGCTCGGCCTCGACCCCGGACCCGAGCTTCAGCAGCTCGAGCGGGCGATCCTCAACCAGGATCCGGAGATCGCCGCACCGCCGCGACGTGGGTCGTTTGCGGACCTGCGCACCCGGCGACGGGGCGCCGTCGCGATCGCGTTCGGCGGAGGCCTCCTGCTCGCGGCCGCCATCGCGGCGATCCTCGCAGGTCGCGAGGGTGCCAGAGCTCGCGGAGCCCAACACGGTCGCAGTCATCGACCCGGACTCCGCGGAGCTTGTCGAGACGATCCCGACGGGGATAGAGCCCGCCGACGTGGCCCCTGACGGCGACGCAGTCTGGGTCGCAAACCACGCCGACAACAGCGTGACCAGGATCGACGCCGACGAGCAGGCCGTAACCGAGCACGGTCCCCGGCGGCACCGACATTGGCGGACTCGCGGCCGGGGACGGCAGCGTCTGGCTGGCGAACGCCCGGGCATCGGAGATAGTGCGGCTCGACCCGAGCGTCGGCTCGCGAAAGGCGATCAGCCTCGCGCCGTATGCCGAGGAGTTTCCGGACACCGCCGTGAATCCGGTCGCGGTCGGCGCCGGCTCCGTGTGGGTCGGGCGGTCAGCGGGCGGCCTCGCGCGCATCGATTCCGGGAGCGGTCGGGTGGTCTCCAGGATCCCGGTCGGGAACAGCCCAAGCGGGATCGACACCGGGTTCGGCGCCGTCTGGATCTCGGACGACATCGACAACGAGGTCATCCGGATCGACCCTCGAAGCGCCGGCGCGGTCACCGCGGCGACACCGGTCGGGCAAAGACCAGTCGCGATCGCGGCGGGCGAGGGGGCGGTCTGGGTCGCGAACGTGGGCGACGACACGGTTTCGCGGATCGATCCGGAGACGAGCGCCGTCACGACCACGATCGCGGTCCCGGCGCGACCGACCGGCATCGCCGCAGGCGGTGGGGCGGTATGGGTGGCGAGCAGCGCGGCGGGCACGGTCTCGCGAATCAACCCCGAGACGAACGAGGTCGATGAGAGCATCCCGGTCGGCGAGGCCCCGCAGGGCGTCGCGATCGCGGACGGCCGCGTGTGGGTCAGCGTCGCCGAGGCTCCCGAGCCTCCCGAAGTCACCGCCACCCGCCTGGGGGAGGACGTCATCCGGGTTGTGATGCCCGACGATCCCGGCACGCCTGATCCGGCGTTCGCGTTCGACTTCCAGCGCGTCGGGGCGACCTGCGCGCAGCTCTACAACTATCCCGACCGGCCGTTCCCGGACGGAGCAGAGTTGCGGCCCGAGGTCGCGACGGGCCCCCCCGAGATCTCAGACGGCGGGCGCCGGTACGTGTTCGAGCTGCGCGACGACTTCCGCTTCTCGCCCCCCTCGGACGAGCCGGTCACCGCGCAGGCGTTCGCGCGGCGATCGAGCGCGCGCTGGACCCTGCGATCCGGGCCTACGCGCGGATCCATGTCCAGGACATAGTCGGGGCTGACGCCTACCGCTCCGGCGAAGCCCGCGAGGTCGCCGGGGTGACGGCGGAGGGCGAAGCCTTGGAGATCGAGCTCGAGCGGCCCGTGCCGAACCTGGTCGAGCGGCTCTCCACCCCGTGGTTCTGCGCCGTTCCCCCCGACACGCCCGCGAGCGAGGAGCCCGTCCATCTCGTGCCGTCGGCGGGTCCGTATTACGTCGCTGAGTACGTCGAGGGCCGAACCCTCATCCTGCGGCGCAATCCGAACTACGCCGGAGATCGGCCCCAGGGCGTCGAGGAGATTCGCTTCGAGTTCGGCGTCCCGCTCGATCGAGGCATCGAGGAGGTCGAGGCCGGGCGGGCCGACTACGTCATCCTCGACCCGTTGTTCGGGAATCCGGCCGAAGCGGACGAGTTCGGCGACTGGCCCGCGAGTTCGGCCCAGGCAGCGAGGCAGCCGAGGCGGGGCATCAGCGGCTCATGACTCAGCCGGCCCAGAGCATCTACTACTTCGCGTTCAACGGGGCGCGCAACACGTTCGACGACCTCGATCTGCGTCGTGCGGTCGCCTATGCGCTCGATCGGGAGGCGCTCGCGGGCAGTACCGGGGTGGGTCAGGGCGGACGCCCGACAGACCAGTTCATTCCCCCTGATACGCCGGGCTTCGAGGATGTCGTGATCTATCCGCTCGACGCGCCCGACCTTGCTACCGCAAGACGCTCGCCGGCCCGACTGACCGGGAGGCCATGTTCTACACGTGCAATCTCCCCGGCTGCACCCGCCATGCTCAAATCCTGCGATCGAACCTGGAAGCAATCGGGATCAAGCTCGAGGTTCGCCAGTTTCGGCTCGCGGAGTTCTTCGACCGAGTGTTCCGCCCGGGCGAACCATGGGATCTGGCGTACCTCAACTGGTTCGGCGAGTATCCGGACCCGGCCGACTTCATCAACGACAACTTCGCCGAGCTCGACGATCATGAGTCCCTCCTCATCGAGCCTGAGTTCAAGCGCCGACTGAAGGATGCGGCGAGCTTGGTGGGCGATGGCCGCTTCGCGGCCTACGCCGAGCTCGACCGCGAGCTCAGCGAGGGCCAGGTCCCGGCCGTGGCTTTCGCAAGCGGCACGACCACCCACTTCCTCTCCGCGCGCATGGGCTGCCAGGTCCTCCACCCCGTGTACTCGCTCGACCTGGCGGCACTCTGCGTCCGCGGAGAGGAGTGAGCGGCCGCCGTTCGTCCCAAAGCGACACCTCCGCTTTGCATGGAAACAGTTGGCGGCGCGAGAGCACCTCCACTACGAGCCCTACTCCGGCAGCCCGGCAGCTTCGAGGGCTTCAGCCTGGTCCAGGTAGGCCTGGATGCGGGTTGCCCGCCCCCCTTCGACGACCCACAGGTGCGCGACCTCTCGCTCCAGGTGAACCCCGCTGGCGCGGGCCTCTGCGATGAGCTGGGCAAGCACGACGACGGTGGAACCCGCGTCGACATAGCGCTCGGGGACAAAGCGCCACTCGGTCCAAACCTCATCGACCATCCCCATCCACGCCTCGATTCCCTCACGGCCACGGAAGACCTCGGGGGTGTCTGGATAGAGCGGAGGGACCCTGAGCTCGATGTCCGGCGCGGCATAGTCCGGAAAGGCGGGCGCTACGTCGCGCTGGGCGAAGAGCCCGTAGAGCTTCCGAACGACCTCCACGTTCTCCTGCGACATATAGCCAAGGTACCCCCGTCTCGAAAAGCCCGCGGACGTGAGCATAGACTCGCCTGCGAGCCCCGATAGCTCAGCTGGACAGAGCGACTCCCTCCTAAGGAGTAGGCCCCAGGTTCGAATCCTGGTCGGGGCGTGGGCGATAGCCTCGGCGCCGATGCGCGCCGATCTGAAGCTGGTGACGGCGGGCCTCGTCGCCGGCCTCGTGCTCGGCGGGTGTGGCGGGGACGAGGACGGGCCGCCTGAGATCAAGGTCGATCGCCTGCCCGAGAAGGGCGAGCACGTCGGCAAGCTGCCGCAGGGCTGGACGGTCGAGCGAAACCAGGCGCAAGGCTTCTCGCTTGGCGCGCCGCCGGGCTGGCGCTCGGGCGGCGACTGCCTGCGCGGCGGGGCCAAGGCCGGGCCGCTGACGATCCTGTGCTCGCCGGACAAGCTGGTCACGCTCTCGATCACCGCCGACCGGACCGACGACGCGCTCGAGCTGACCGCCGAGGAGTTCGCGGTGCAGACGGCCGAGAGCCTGGCCAAGAGCTACGACGGCCTCAAGCAGAAGCCGCCGAAGCCGGTGAAGGGCCACTACGAAGGAGCCTCCATCAAGGCCAGCGGAAGGGCGGCCGCAACCGGCGTCGACCAGGACGTGGAGGTGGTCGTCCTGCGCCGCGAGGGTGCGGCAACCTTCACGGCCCTGATCGCCGCCAATGCCGACAAGCCCACCGGCCCCGCCAAGGAGCTCGCCGACAGAGCGCTCTCGACGCTGCGCTCGCGGCCGGTCCAAGCGCCAAGCGGCGGGCCGCCCACGGACTGACCGTGTCCGAGGCCCTGCTGATCGTCCTCCTGGTGGCGGCCCTTCTGGGGCTGGTCGGCCTGGCCGGAGTGTGGCAGCGCGAGCGCCGCCGCGCCGACGGCCTGGAGCAGGAGCTGGCGCGGGCCCGCCGGGACCGGCAGTCGCGCTCGGCCACGCCCCCACCGCCGCTGCAGGCGATGCTCCAGACCGCGGTCAGGGTCAGGGACGAGGGCCTGGGGGAGGTCCTGCGGAGCTCGCTCGAGGACATGGCCGGCCTGGCCGAGGAGGCGGAGCCCGAGCTTCGCAAGCTGGCCGCGCGCGACGACGGCGCCCTGACCATCTTCTTCTCGGACATCCAGGACTCGACCGCCCTGAACGAGAAGGCCGGCGACCGCTCCTGGCTGCGGGTCCTGGAGGCCCACGACCGGATCGTGCGCCGGGCCACCGATCGCAAGGGCGGCTACGTCGTCAAGTCCCAGGGCGACGGTTTCATGATCGCCTTCGCCTCGGCGACCGACGCGGTGCGGGCCTCGATCGAGGTCCAGCGGGCCCTGGACTCGCCGCCGCGCTCGCTGCGAGGAAAGGGGGTGGCCGTGCGGATCGGGCTCCACGCCGGGCCCGCGCTGGAGAAGGGCGGCGATCTGTTCGGCCGCAACGTGGCGCTGGCCGCGCGGGTGGCCGATCAGGCGGAGGGCAAGCAGATCCTGGTCACCGAGAGCGTGTGCGAGGCCGCGCAGGGGGAAGCGGACGACGTGACCTTCACCGAGGTCGGCGAGGTCGAGCTGAAGGGGTTCCCCGAGGCCCACACCCTGCTCGCGGTGGACTGGCGCGACGCTGACTGAGCCGCGGCCTCGCCGCTCAGCCCCGGTCGGGGCGGTCGGGGTAGACGTCGTCGATCGTCAGGAGCGACGAGAACGGAGCGCCCGAGGCTTCCTCGATCGCGGCGCCCCCGCCGGCGAGGCGGTCGACGACGCACAGCGTCCCGGCGACCTCCAGGCCCTGCTCGGCGATCCGCTCGATGGCCTTCACCGTCGAGCCGCCGCTGGTCACGGTGTCCTCGAGGACCAGGACCCGGTCGCCCGCGGAGACGGGTCCCTCGACCCAGCGCTGGAGGCCGTGTTCCTTGCGCGAGCCCCGGACGAAGAAGCCAACCAGCCCCCGGCCCTGGGGTGAGGCGATCGCCGCGCAGGCGAGGGGGATCGCCCCCGTGGTCGGCCCGCCGACGGCGTCGACACCGGCCTCGGCCGCGGCGGCGGCGATCAGCTCGCCGGCGGCCAGGAACCCGGCGGGGCGCAGCAGCGGCCGCCTGGCGTCCACGTAGTAGTCGGCCTCGGCCCCCGACGCCAGCGTGACCCGCCCGATGACGAGGCCGTGCTCGCGGACCTCGCCGAGCAGGGTCTGCCTGGCGGCCTCGAGCTCAGCCACGGCTTGGGGCGTCAGTCGTAGACGAAGATGGGCATCCCGAGCTGAACCCAGTCATAGATGAACTTGGAGTTCGGGATCGGGTTGCGGATGCATCCGTGGCTGGCGTTGTACGGCGGCACCGACTTGTAGCCATGAGTCGCCTCTCCCCGGTTGTAGTAGACCGAGTAGTACATGCCCACCGAGTTGTAGCCCGGCTGGCGCCGGTAGAAGCGGAAGGAGCCGCGGTCCGACGGCGTCGAAGGCGCGCCGGTCGAGACGTGGAAGATGTGCTTGGCCTTGCCGTTGTCGGCGAGGACCATGACCTGGCGCGAGACATCCACCTCAACGTGGCGCCCGGCGCCGGGATGCTTGAGGCCGAAGCCGCCCTTGTTGTCGGCCAGCTTGCGGAAGATCTCGGGGGTGGCGTTGAACGTCCGCTGCATCTTGTTGACCTTGCGGAACGCCATGACCGCGCGCTCGGTGGCGTCGCCGTACTTCGATCCGCCGGACGTGTGGTAGCCGCGCTCCTGGAGCAGCCGGTTGAACAGGCTGACCTTGCTGTTGCGGTTGCCGGGATCGAGGTCGGGATAGGTGGGGTGGAACGATCGCGACTTCTTCGAGTCGGCCTCCTGCGCCGGGGTGGCCTTGTGGACGGCGACCACTCGGTGGCCGCCGGGCTTCAGGAGCTTCGGCGACTTCAGCTTCACGCGGCCGACGTTGCGGTTGCCGATCTGCTTGACCTTGAGGTTCTTGCGCTTCAGCAGGTCGCCCTCGCGGCTGTAGCGCATCTGGATGACCTCCCCGTCCACGAACGGGCGGATGCGGGCGAACGCCTTGACCCGGCCGTTTGCCTCGACGGTCCCGTTGGAGGCGTTGTAGACGCGCAGGAAGATCTTCGCCGGCTCGGGTCCGACGGGGCCGCGCTCGTCGGCGGCGAGGGGCTGGACGACCTCCTCGGTCTCGGCGGCGGCAGCGGCGTCGGCGGGAGCCGACTCCTGACTGAGGGCAGCAGGAGTCGCGGTCACCACCAGGGCCGAGGCGAGCCCCCCCGCCAAGCACAGAGCTCGAGTCCGGTTCACGCGCGGCATTCTGCCATATCGCGTCGGCGGGATCGCCCGATCAGGAGGTGAGGATGGCGAAGGCCAACGCGTTGTTGATCGCGTGGACCGCGATCGGTGGCCACAACGAGCCCGTCCGCTCGTAAAGCCACGAGAGGATCACGCCGAACGCCGCGAGCTGCAGGACAACGCCCCAGGTCTCGGGCCCGGTGAAGTGGAAGAGGCCCCAGATCCCCGACGCGATCGCGGCGGCGGCCCAGAACGGGAGCCGGCGCCTGAGCCCAGCGAACATGAAGCCCCGGAAGAAGAGCTCCTCGGTAAGCGGGGCGATCGCGATCACCAGGAGGCCCACGGCGACGTCCGCCGCGGCGCTTTCCCCGTAGCCGAGCTGCTCGGTGACGTCCTCCTGCTCGGGCTGAATCGCGATCGCGATCAGGATCGCGGCGCCGATATAGACCACGTACGCGAGCGCGGCCGGTTTCAGCGGCGGGATCAGCGAGCGCCGCAGGCCGAGCTTGGCGGGGTCGATCAGGCGGCCGGGGTCGGCGAAGAGGAAGGCCACGCCGGCGAGCGAGACGGCGAGAGCCACCTGGACGGCCAGCCGGCCTCCCAGGGTGTCCAGATCCGAGTCGAAGGCCGAGATGACCAGGACCTGCACCACGGTCGCCAGCAGCAGCAGCGCCAGCCCTCCTACGGCCTGCCCAGCCCCCCAGCCGATGCGGGGCAGGTTTCCCGGCGTGGGCTCCGGCGCCTCCTGAGCGGGGGTCGGAGGCGGACCGGGCGGGGGGGCCGGGGGCGGGATCGAGGGCTCGCTCACGCGCCCATGCTGTCAAGTCGCCCCGCGATCTCGGACAGCGAGGCGATGTCGCCCCCGCCGTCGCGGTCCAGCAGCAGCGCCCGCGCCCCCGCCGCGCGGGCCCCGACGACGTCCTCCTCGGGCGTGTCGCCCACGTGGACCAGCTCGTCCGCCTCGCACCCGGCGAGGGCGAGCGCCGAAGCGAAGATCGCCGGGTTGGGCTTGCGGGCGCCGGCCGAGGCCGAGGTGACCACCACGTCGAGGGCGTCGGCCAGGCCGCATCGCCGCAGCACGTCCGGGAGCGAGCAGTCCCAGTTCGAGACGCAGATCAGGCCCAGGCCCCGCTCCCGCAGCTCGGCCAGCGCCGGCGCGGCGTCCGGGTACGCCCGGAAGCGGATCGAGCGCATCATCGTGTCCACGTCGACCTCGCGGTTGAGGCCGCGGGAGAGCACCTCGGCGCACCGCTCGCGCAGCTCGCCAAGCGACGATTCGTCGCGGGCCACGTGGCAGTGCTCGCGGTAGTAGTCCATCTCCGCCCGCACCGCGGCGACCAGCCGTTCGTCGGTCGCCACGCCCAATTCCGGCCCCAGGAGCTCCCACGGAGGGTGCAGTCGGACCAGCGTTCCGAGGGCATCGAGCGAGACCGCACAAGTTGGACGGGTTGGTTGTTTGGCGGGGTCCATCCTGGGCATTCTGGCTGTGGGGCGCAGCAGTCCCCGGCTGCGCCCCTTTTCCTTCCTTTTCCTGCCCGCAGGCGGTCCTGCACGCGCAGGAACCGCACCCTTCGGGATCGAAGGGTTGGGCGTGGAACCGACCTTCTGGCAAGAGAATGGCGACTGGATCACGGCCGCCATCTCGATGGCCCTGGCGATCGCGATCGCGCTGGTCGTGGATCGACTGGTGATCGGCCGCGGCGCCCGCGTCGCCGACCGCGTGAGCGAGACCGGGATCTCGCGCGCCGGAAAGACCCGGCTACGGCTGATCAGGCGCCTCGTGTTCCTCGCCATCCTCCTGGTCGGGGCCGGGATCGCCCTCAGCCAGTTCGACAAGCTCTCGAAGCTCGCCACGGGGCTGTTGGCCTCGAGCGCCCTGCTGGGCCTCGTCATCGGATTCGCGGCGCAGAGGGTGTTGGCCAACCCCCTGGCCGGGATCATGCTGGCGATCACGCAGCCGATCCGGATCGGCGACTCGATCGAGATCGAGGAGGTGTCCGGCCGCGTCGACGACATGACGCTCGCCCACACGTTCGTCGACACCGGGGACGGGCGCCTGATGGTGGTGCCGAACGAGAAGGTGGTCTCGACCGTGCTCTTCAACCGCTCGACGGGCGACCGCAGCGCGCCGGCCAGCATCTCGGTGTGGATCCCGCCCGACGCCAACCTGGCGAAGGCGCGGTCGGCGCTGGAGGAGATGGACGTCAGCGCCATCGACGTCGCCGAGGTCACCCCCGAGGGCGTTCGGATCGAGGTCCACGGCGCCAGCGACCCCGCCCGAACGGTGATCGTGGGCGAGGAGGCGGTGCTTCGCGAGCGCTCCCACCAGGCACTGCTGGCCGCCGGGCTGCTGGAGCAGTGAACCGCTGGGTCGCCCGGTTGCGGCCGCTACCCTTGACGGGCTCATGAGTGCGCGGGCACGCAGAAGGCACCGGTCAGCGCAGGGGGGGCCGGGCAAGAAGATCGCGCTCGGGATTGGGGTCCTGGTGGCGTTGCTGTGCCTGCCCGTCGCCGGGGCCGCCTTCTGGTACGTCGACGTGAAGGCGGACGTGCCGCCGCTGGAAAGCCTGAAGCCGATCGACAAGGGCGAGGTGTCCACGATCTTCGCCGCCGACGGTTCGCGGCTGGGCGTGATCCAGGACGACTCGATCCGCGAGCAGGTGAGCCTGGACGCGATCCCGAAGATGCTGCGCCACGCCACCGTCGCGATCGAGGACGAGAACTTCTACGAGCACGACGGCGTCGACTACCAGGCCATCGTCCGCGCGGCGGTCGAGAACATCGAGGCCGGCGAGGTCAAGCAGGGCGGCTCGACCATCACCCAGCAGCTCGCGCGCAACCTCTACATCCAGGACCCCGAGGACAACCTGGAGCGCAAGGTCCGCGAGGCGACGCTGGCCGAGGACATGGAGGAGGAGCACTCGAAAAAGTGGATCCTCGAGCAGTACCTGAACACCGCCTCCTACGGCACCAACAACGGCCGCACCGCCGTGGGCGTCGAGGCCGCCTCGCAGGTCTACTTCAACAAGCGCGTCTCCGAGCTCAACCTGTGGGAGGCGGCGCTACTGGCCGGGCTGCCGCAGGCGCCCTCGCAGTACAACCCGTTCGACAGCGCCGATGCCGCCCGTGAGCGGCGCGACACGGTGCTTCGTGAGATGTACGAGCAGGGCTACATCTCGCTGGAGGAGGAGAAGAACGCCCTCAACCAGGACCTGGGCCTGGAGCGCGGCTACCGCTACGAGGCGATCCGGGAGCCCTACTTCTTCAACTACGTCGAGGCCGAGCTGATCGAGCGCTACGGCGTCGAGGTCGTACGAAACGGGGGCCTCCAGGTCTATACGACGATCAACCCGAGCCTGCAGGCGGTAGCCGAGCAGGCGGTGGCCAACGGCGTCGCCCCGCTTGGCGGGCCCACCGGGGCGCTCGTCTCCACCGAGGTCGACACCGGAAACATCGTCGCGATGGCCTCCTCGGGCCAGTTCGCCGAGCGGAACTTCAACCTCGCCGCCCAGGGCCACCGCCAGCCCGGCTCGTCGTTCAAGCCGTTTGCGCTGGCCGAGGCGATCCACGAGGGGGTCGACCCCGACAGCACCTACTACTCGGGCGCGAGCCCCGTCACCCTCAGCATGGGCGCCTACGCCGAGCCATGGGTCGTCAGCAACTCCAGCGAGGCCGGGGCAGGAACCCTGAGCCTGACCTCGGCAACGACCAACTCCACCAATGCCGTCTACGCCCAGCTCGCCCTCGACCTCGGGCCCGAGAACGTCGCCGACATGGCCAAGGACCTGGGCATCACCTCGCCGCTCGAGGGCTACCCCGCCGAGACGATCGGCGGGCTCGAGGTCGGCGTCTCGCCGCTTGAGATGTCGAACGCCTACGCCAGCTTCGGGAACGGCGGCGTCCACAATCCGGCGACCGCGATCGCCAGGGTCGACTTCCCCAACGGCGACGTCGACGAGCCCGACCCGGCCGATACCAACCGGGCGCTGACCGAGGGCGAGGCCTACGAGGTCACGCGCGTGCTCGAGACGGTGGTCGACAGCGGCACCGGCACCGCGGCCAACTACGGCTGCTCCGACATCGCCGGCAAGACCGGCACGACCGACGAGAACACCGACGCCTGGTTCGTGGGCTACACGCCCAACCTCTCGACGGCGGTCTGGATCGGCTATCCCGACGACCGTACGTCGCTCGGCTCCTCGGCCTTCGGTGGCACCTACTCGGCGCCGATCTGGAACGAGTTCATGGCCGTCGCCGACCCCGACTGCACGTCCTTCGACGTCCCAGACGAGCTGCCCGACCTCTCGAGCTTCAACGGCGAGCACGCCGTCTCGTCGTCGAGCTCGGACTACACCACCCCATCGGGCACGCCAACCACCCCCACGACGCCGACGACCGGGACCGGCGACGCCGACACCGGCGCCTACGCGCCCGGCGTACAAGACGGGGGAGACCCTGTCGACGAGGACGACTAGCGAGTTCGAGCTGATCGCGAGGCTGCGCGAGCGCCTCGAGGTTGACACGTCGCGCCCGGCCCCCGTGGCCATCGGCAGCGGCGACGACGCCGCGGTCACGGTGCCCCCGGGGGCTACGGCGACGTCGGTGGACCTGGCCATCGAGGACGTGCACTTCCGGCGCTCGACGGCGTCGTTCCTCGACATCGGCCACAAGGCGCTGGCGGGGGCGCTGTCGGACCTGGCGGCAATGGGCGCCCGCCCCGGCGAGGCGTACGTCCAGCTGGGACTGCCCGGCGACGTGGGCACCGACGATTGCCTCGAGTTGGCCGACGGCATCGCCGCGGTTGCGCGCGAGCACGGCGTCGCGGTCCTGGGCGGCGACATCTCCCGGTCGGGGGCGCTGGTGCTGGCGGTGACGGTCGTGGGCCACGCGCCGGCGGCCGACGCGCTCGTCTCGCGAGCGGGGGCTCGCCAGGACGATGTGCTCCTCGTGACCGGCGAGCTGGGCGGCGCCGCGGCTGGCCTGCTGTTGCTCGAGGGCCCCGAGCTGCGCGAGTCGGTGACCGCCGAGGTCGCCGAGGCGCTGGTCTCGCGGCAGTTGCGCCCGCAGCCGCGGATCGCCGCCGGGCTGGCGCTGGCGGCCGCGGGGGCCAGCGCCATGATCGACCTCAGCGACGGGCTCCTCGCCGACGCGCGCCATCTCGCGGCCGCGAGCGGGGTCGGCTTGGAGCTGGAGCCGGAGGAGCTCCCGCTGGCCGGCGGGGTGCGCGAGACGGCCGCGGCAGCCGGGATGGATCCGCTCGAGCTGGCCGTGGCCGGCGGCGAGGACTACGAGCTACTGGTGGCGCTTCCGGAGGAAACGCTGCGCCGGGCCGTAAAGGCCGTGGCTGGAGCTGGGGTCGAGCTCAGCCGCGTTGGTCGTGCCGTGTCCGGTGCGGGGGTTGCCCTCCGCGGGAGAAACGGCGCCGAGCTCGCGGTCGAGGGGTTCGACCACCTACGTCCTCGCTTGTCAGGTCGCGGCGAACGCGCCTGACGACATCGGTCTTCCAGACGATCGCTCCGGCGACGAGAGCGGGATCCGGTGCGTAATCGCCGTTCGCGATCTGTCGTCTGAGGTCGGCCAAGGAGGACTTCGTTCTGTGGGGCTGTAGTTCGGCGTTCACTTTGCTTTCGCTTCCCTGCGGAAAGTGTTTACCCGCCGCTGGTTGCATTCATACATCGGCTGGCGGCGGAACCGGGTCGATAGAGGCTGTCGCTTGGCGTTCCCCGGGCGGACCCCAGCCGGGCTGGGGGCGGGACCCCAGGGGTTCTCGATTATTTGTCCGGATCTCGCGTGAATCGCGAAGAATTACGAGCAACCCGACGAGTGAACCCGCTAACAGGCAGCCGGCCAGCAGCACCGGCGCCGAGAGCTGGCCGTCGACCACCATCAGCACCAGGTCCCACGGCCCGGCGCCCACGGCCCCGGCCGACGAGCGGACCGCCAGCGCCACCGGGATGACGCTCGCCACGGCCGCCAGGGCGACCAGCGCCCGTGAGCGCGGCCGGTCGCCCAGAAGCCAGACGTGGGTGGCGGGGGCGAGCAGCAGGGCGAGGTAGGGGTTGAGGAGCCACAGGCCCAGCGATCCGGTGACCGCCGCCGCGCCGAGCGCCGGCGCCAGGGCCTCTCTTCGGGGATGCCGCGGCGACCGCGCGAGCCCGGAGAGGATGTAGCCGCCCGCGACCAGGACCAGCAGGACCCCCAGCAGGAGGGCCTCGCTGAGGCCCACGGTGAACTCGCCCGGATCGAACGGGTACGCGGGGTCCGCCACCACCCCCGCGACCCCCAGCAGAAGGACCAGCGCGAGCGCGCCGGCCAGGGGCAGGGCCAGGGCGAAGGCCCACCCCAGCGCGCGGACCTCGCCGGCCCGGCGGCGGGCCGCGCGGGCGACCCCGTCGAGGGCCGCGACGCCGGCCGGGAGGATGAGCGAGAGGGCGAGGACGGAAAGGGCCCACCCGGGGATGAGGCTGCCGGAGAACTCGACGTAGGTGTCGGGCCCGTGCGCCGGGGGTGCCGCCAGCGGGTCGAGTACCAGGATCGTGCCGAGGGCCGCCGCCCCGAACTCCGCCAGCACCTCGTAGTCGAGGTCCTCCTCGGTGTCGTCCGCGGGCGCGAGGGGCGGTTCGCCGGCTGAGGAGATGGCGATCGCGTCGAGGCCCTCGGCGATCAGGACGGACTGCTCGCCCGCCGCGGTGGGGATAGCCAGCCGCGACAGGTCGGCCAGGAAGCCGCGCTCGCCAGGGTCGCGGTCCGACCCCTCCGACAGGGTCTCCTCGGCGGTTCGGACGAGGCCCATCGAGGTCGAGCCGTCGTCGACGGAGTGACGAAGGACGTGGGGCGGGCGCGGGTTCGCGAAACCCGGCTGGGCGAGGACGATGGCCGACTGGATCCGGTCGCGTTCACGGTAGCCCTCCACGAACTGGCGCGCGCCCTCGGCCCCCTCGGTCCCGGCGTCCGTCGACACCATCACCAGCGTCTTCGCGTGCTCGGTCCCGCCCAGCGTCTCGGCCAGCTCGATCAGCGCCGCGGTCGCCGCCGCGCTGGACGCCGCCCCCGGCCCCGAGGCCGAGTCGCGGGCGGCGGTGACGAGAATCGTCTCGTCGGATTCGCCCGGCAGGGTCACCACCACGTTGGTCAGCTCCTGCGTATCGCCGTCGACGTCGGCCTCAAACGTCTGGGTGGCCGCGGTCCCAGCCTCGATCTCCTCGAAGCGCTCGAGCACCAGGTCGGCAACGGCCTGGTCGCCGTCGCTGCCGGGCTGGCGCTCGGGGCCGGCCTGGAGGATCTGCCGGACGTTGTCCTGGGCGGTCTCGCCGTCGAACGTGGCGGGCGCGATCTGCGGGCTCTGCGGCTCGGGGATGCCCTCCAGCGAGAACATCATCAAGACGAACGCGGCGATGGCCGGGAGGAGCGAGATCCTGTAGAGGCGAAAGTCGATCATCGTCTGCGTTGGCGGCGGCCGAGGCTAGAGGCTTGCGGGGATCCGGCGCCCGAACCCGCTCGCTTGCGGGGGTTTTCTTTCGGCAGCCTTTACGCCCGGCACTACGCTGTGCCGATGAGCACATCGGAAGAGGAGGCAACGGGCAGGATCCTGCTGGTCGACGACGAGCAGGCCGTCCAGACGCTGCTGACCTATCCCCTGCGCAAGGACGGCTATGAGGTGGTGTCCGCGGGCGACGGCCGCGAGGCGCTGGACCGCTTCTCCGAGCAGCGCTTCGACCTGGTGGTACTGGACATCATGATGCCGCGCCTCGACGGGATCGAGGTCTGCAGGCGCCTGCGGGCGCGCAGCCAGGTGCCGATCATCATGCTCACCGCCAAGGACGACGAGATCGACAAGGTCCTCGGCCTCGAGATGGGCGCCGACGACTACATCACCAAGCCGTTCTCGGTCCGCGAGTTCCGCAGCCGTGTGCGGGCCGCCCTGCGCCGCTCCGAGATGGGTGGGGGGCGCCTGGCGCCGGACGAGCCGATCGCGGCGGGCGACCTGAAGATCGACTTCGAGCGCCGGGTGGTGGAGGTCCGGGACGAGAAGGTCCGGCTTACCTACGTGGAGTTCGAGATCCTCGCCGCGCTGGCGCTGGCCCCCGGCCGGGTGATGACGCGCGAGAACCTGCTGGAGCACGTCTGGGGTGACTCGGCCTACCGCGACCCGAGGACGATCGACGTCCACATCCGCCACCTGCGCGAGAAGCTCGAGACCGACGCGCGGACGCCGGAGTACCTGTTCACCGTGAGGGGCGTGGGGTACCGCTTCCGCGACCCGGAGGGGTGACGTGAGCCCCCACGTGCGCCGGTGGCCCACGTCAACCCTCCCGGAATGAGCGTTCGCTACAGGCTGCTCGCGCTGTTCTTCGCGATCACGACCGCGGCCATCGTCTTCGTCTACCTGTACGTGGTGCCCCAGCTGGACTCGCGCCTCACGGCCGAGCAGCTCGAGCGGCTGGAGTCGAGCGAGGGCGTCCAGCGGATCTCGGCCGCGATGCGATCGTCGGCCTCGCAGTCCGAGCTAGAACGGGTGATCCGCTCGGTCGCGCAGCAGTCCGACGCGCGCGTGACCGTGCTGGGCGTGCGCGACGGCGCGTCGGGGCCGGTGCCCGACTTCGTCGTCGGCGACTCGGCGTTCGAGCGGACCGCCACCCAGCCCACCTACCCGGGGGCCGCGACCGCCGCCGCCACCGGCCAGACCACCAACGCGGTCGAGCGCGTCGACTCCGAGAGGCTGGGTCAGACCGCGATCCCCGGGATCGCCGACGGCGAGCCGAGTTGGGTCACGGTGCTCACGATCGACCTGTCGGACGTCGACTCGAATGTGGCGCTGATCAAGCGCCAGATCCTGATCGCCGGCGGGATCGCGATCCTCGCGGCGCTGGCGGCGGGCTGGTTCGCGGCTGGCGCCCACGCCCGGCGGCTGCGGCGCCTGGACGAGGCGGCCGAGTTGGTCGCCGAGGGCGACTTCCGCACCCAGATCCCGGTGGACTCGACCGACGAGGTGGGCCAGCTCGCGCGCTCGTTCAACGAGATGCAAAAGCGCCTGTCGCGCCTGGACAGTGCCCGCAAGGAGTTCATCGCGAACGCCTCGCACGAGCTGCGCACCCCCATCTTCTCGCTCGGCGGGTTCGTCGAGCTGCTCGAGGACGAGGACCCGGATCCGGAGGCCCGCGCCGAGTTCGTGCGAACGATGCGCGAGCAGATCACGAGGCTCGAGAAGCTGACCGCCGACCTCCTCGACCTCTCGAAGCTGGACTCCGACGCGCTTCAGCTTCGAGCCGACCGCGTCAACACGGGACGGCTGGCCGAGCGCGTGGCGGCCGAGTTCCGCCCGGTGGTCGAGGGACACGGCTCGGAGCTGGCGATCGAGCGCGTGGGAGACGCCGTCGCCGCCGCCGACGCCGATCGGTTGGCGCAGATCCTTCGTATCCTCATTGACAACGCGTTGACCCACACCCCGAAGGGAACCGCGATCACCATCACGGCAGAGCAGGGCGGCGGCACCGTTCAGGTGAGCGTCCGAGACAACGGACCCGGAATCGACCCGCACGACCGCGACCGAGTCTTCGAGCGCTTCTACACCGGCGACGAGCTGGGCGGCTCGGGCCTGGGCCTGGCGATCGCCCGCGAGCTCGCGGTGCGGATGGGCGGGGACCTCGAGCTTTCATCCCACCGCGGGCGCACCGAGTTCACCGTTCGCCTTCCTCCGGCACGCGCCGAGGTGCCCGCGTGATCCGCCGGGCATCGGTCGTCGCCGGCGTCGCGGCCACGGCGCTGGTGCTCGGCGGCTGCATGGGCGACGACGACGGCGACTCTTCGACCCAGGCGGACGACGGCGGCACCGATCGCGTCGTCATCGCCACCGCGGACGGCTCGTTCAATCCCGGCTCCGTCTACGAGAAGGCAGCGCCCGGCGTGGTCACGATCATCTCTATCTTCGGTGGCGGCGGGGGCGACAACGCCGACGTCTTCGGAGGCGGCGGCGGGGTGGGCCAGGGCTCGGGCTTCGTCATCTCCGACGAGGGCGAGATCCTCACCAACGCCCACGTGGTCACCGACGCCGAGGCCAGCGGCAACGCCGACATCAACGCCGCGAAGGAGGTCTACGTCCAGTTCGCCGACCGCAACCAGGTGCCGGCCCAGGTCATCGGCTTCGACCCCTACGCCGACGTCGCGCTGATCAAGGTCAACCCCGACGGCCTGGACATCCAGCCGCTCGAGCTGGGCGACCTGAACGACGTGGCGGTGGGCGCCCCGGTCGCCGCGATCGGCAGTCCCTTCGGCGAGGAGCAGTCGCTCTCGACGGGGGTCATCTCGGCCACGGACCGCTCGATCGAGTCGCTAACCGAGTTCCGGATCGACGGCGCGATCCAGACCGACGCCTCGATCAACCCCGGCAACTCGGGCGGGCCGCTGCTCGACTCGGAGGCCACGGTCATCGGCCTCAACCAGCAGATCAACACGACTTCGGGCGGCAACGAGGGCGTCGGCTACGCGGTGCCCATCGACCTCGCGCTGCGCTCGCTCGAGCAGCTTCGCGACGACGGCGCGGTTGACTACGCCTTCATCGGGGTCACCACCCAGCCGCTCTACCCGCAGCTCGCCAATGAGTTGGACCTCGACGTCGAAACAGGCGCGCTGGTCGCGACCGTGACCAACGGCGGACCCGCCGATGAGGCCGGCATCGAGGCCTCCGACCAGACGGTCGACTTCCAGGGCCAGGAGATCGAAACCGGCGGCGACGTGATCGTCGCCGTGAACGGCGAGCCGATCGTGGGCGAGTCCGACCTGCCCCGGCTGGTCTCCAGGCTCGATCCCGGCGACGAGGCCGAGCTCGAGGTCATCCGCGACGGCGAGCGCGAGGAGATCACCGTGACCCTCGGCACCCGCGAAGACGCCAACTAACCGAGTGGCGCAGGACCCCTCGGCCCGGGAGCTTTCGCTCGAGCTGGCGCTTGCGCTGCGCGAGCGGGTCCTGCCCGAGTTGGGCAGCCACGCCGGCCGCGACCACTCCGGCGCGGGCGAGGGCGGCGACGTCACCTTCGCGATCGACGAGCAGGCCGAAGCGTTCATGGAGGAATTCCTTGCCGAGCGCGCCCCCGGTGTCGCCTTCTACTCGGAGGACCGGGGGATGGTCGAGCCGGCCGGCGAGCCGAGGATGGTGCTGATCGTCGACCCCATCGACGGCACCCGTCCGGCGATGGCCGGGTTCGAGGCGGCCTGCGTGTCGGTCGCGGCGGCGCCTCTTGACTCCGAGCCGGTCATGGGCGACGTCGAGGTGGGATGCGTGGTCGAGATCAAGTCCGGCCAGGCGTTCGTGGCCGAGCGGGGCAAGGGCCTCGAGCCCTCGCCACGGCTCTCGGCGAACACCGACCTCTCGCGGATGTTCTGGACCTATGGCCTGCGGGGCCGACCGGTGCGCGCGGTGGCCGAGGTGCTGGCCGACCTGATCGACGGCTCGTCGGTCGGCGGCGGGACGTTCGACCTCGGATCGGCCACCTTCGACATGACCCGGATCGTCACCGGCCAGCTGGATGCCTATGTCGAGCCGGGCCCGCTGATGGTTTCCGAGGTCCCTGGGATGCGCGAGGACTTCGAGCGCGTGGGCGGGGGCGCGGTCCTCAACAACTCGCCCTACGACCTGGCCGCCGCGGCGCTTTGCCTGACCGAGGGCGGGGCGGTCGTGACCGACGCGGCGGGAGCGTCGCTCGCCGACCGACCGCTCCTTGGCTCGGGACACGAGTTCCAGATGTCCTGCGTCTGCGCCGCCAACGCCGAGCTCCATCGCAGGATCGTCGCCGAGGTCGAGGCGGGCATCGGGCGGCTTCGCGAGCGCTCGGCTTAGCCAGCGGTACAACCACGCCGGGCTCTGCCATCTGTAGCCTGCCGCCCCGATGCTCACCGAAGTCGCCCTCGGCCAGCGTGCGCTGGCCGACTACACCCATATCGCCGGCCGCGGGCTGATCGACGAGATCCGCGAGCTCGCGGCCCCGCTGGAGGGCAAGCGAATCCTCCACATCAACGCGACAGCGTTCGGCGGCGGCGTCTCGGAGATCCTCTACACGCTGGTGCCGCTGATGAACGACGTCGGCCTGGACACCCACTGGCAGGTGATCCTGGGGCGCGAGGAGTTCTTCAACGTCTCGAAGCTCATGCACAACTCGCTCCAGGGCGACGAGCAGTCGATCTCCGACGAGCAGTGGGAGGTCTTCCAGGCCTACAACGCGATGAACGCGGAGACCCTGGACGGCGACTGGGATGTGATCATCGTCCACGACCCCCAGCCGGCCGGGATGCGGATGAACGCCATCGATCGGGCGAAGAACTGGATCTGGCGCTGCCACATCGACCTCTCGACCCCGAACCCGCAGACGATCGCCCGGCTGGCACCGCTGGTGCGCGACTACGACGCGTCGGTCTGGCACATGCAGCAGTACGTGCCCACCGACCTCAACGCGCGGGGGTCGGTGAACATCGTGCCGCCGGCGATCGACCCGCTGTCGCCTAAGAACATGGCCCTCTCGCCCGACGACGCGGCCTTCGTCTGCGAGCAGTTCGGGATCGACGTCGAGCGGCCGCTGATCTGCCAGGTCTCGCGGTTCGACCCCTGGAAGGACCCGATGGGCGTGATCGACGCCTACCGGATCGTCCGCGAGGAGGTCCCGGGCGTCCAGCTCGCGCTGGTGGGCTCGATGGCCACGGACGATCCCGAGGGCTGGGAGTTCTTCCACTCGACGATGCGCCACGCCGACGGCGACCCCGACATCAAGATCCTGAACAACCTGAACAACGTGGGCGCGATCGAGGTCAATGCGTTCCAGAGCCAGGCGGACGTGTGCATGCAGAAGTCCACGCGCGAGGGCTTCGGCCTGACCGTCACCGAGGCGCTGTGGAAGGGGCGCCCGATGATCGCCGGCGATGTCGGCGGCATCCCGCTGCAGATCGAGAACGGCAAGTCGGGATACCTCGTCTCCACGAGCGAGGAGGCGGCCCAGCGCTCGATCGAGATCCTCCAGGACCCGGAGCTGGCCAAGCGGCTGGGCAAGGCCGGCAAGGAGCACGCCCGCGAGCACTTCCTGACGCCGCGCCTCCTGCGTGACTGGCTGCGGATGTTCACCGACCTGCAGTAGCGGTCAGGGCCGATCCCCTAGGCGACTAGGCTCCCCCGGGTGGGAGAGCAGCAGCTCGTAATCGTCTCCAACCGTGGGCCGGCCCAGTTCGAGCTGGACGAGGCCGGCACGCGCGTCGTCAGCCGTGGCGGCGGCGGCCTCGTGACCGCGCTCCAGGGCCTGGTGGCCCACCGGACGGCGCTCTGGATCGCGTCGGCCATGACCGATGAGGACATCGCGGTCACCCGCGAGGTGAACGGGGAGCCGACGTCCGTCGAGCTGGACGGGGTCAGCTACGACGTCTGCCTCGTCGAGTCCGACGCCGAGGCCTACGACCGCTTCTACAGCGTGATCGCGAACCCGATCCTGTGGTTCATCCAGCACTACCTGTGGGACCTGTCGAACGCTCCCGACATCCGAGCCGAGGAGGCCGATGCCTGGGACCACGGCTACCGCGTGGTCAACGACGACATCGCCCAGGCGGTGCTGAGGCAGATCGAGGGGCTCTCGGACCCGCTCGTGATGCTCCACGACTACCACCTCTACACCTGCCCGGCGCTGCTGCGCGAGGCGCGCCCCGACGTGTTCCTGCAGCACTTCGTCCACATCCCCTGGAGCCAGCCCGACTCGTGGCGGATCCTGCCGGTTCGCTGGCGCGAGGAGATCTTCCGCGGGATGCTCGCCAACGACATCATCGGCTTTCACACCAGCGCCTACTGCCGCAACTTCCTGCACTGTTGCCGCGAGCTGATGGAGCTCGACGTCGATTACGAACGTGGCGCCGTGGTGCACTCGGGCCGCGAGACCTGGGTGCGCGCCTACCCGCTGGGCATCGACTCCGAGCGCTTCGAGAGGGTGGCCGCCTCGGACGACGTGCTGGAGTACGAGGAGGAGCTGCTGCGCCGCCGCCGCGACCATTTGATCCTTCGCGTGGACCGCGCCGACCTGTCGAAGAACGTGCTGCGCGGGTTCACCGCGTTCGACACCTTCCTCCAGCAGCACCCCGAGTTCCGCGAGCGGGTGACGTTCATCGCCCACCTCCAGCCGTCGCGCCAGGACGTGCCCGAGTACCAGGAGTACCTGGAGCGGATCGAGGCGTTGGTGGCCGTGGTCAACCACCGCCACGGGACAACGGACTGGATGCCCATCGACCTGCGCATCTACGAGAACTTCCCCGAGGCCGTCGCCCGCTACAAGCAGTTCGACCTGCTGTTGGTGAACTCGATCTTCGACGGGATGAACCTGGTCGCCAAGGAGGCGCCGGCGGTCAACACCCGCGACGGGGTCGTGATCCTCTCCGAGAACACGGGCGCCCATGAGGAGCTGGGGGACTGCACCCTCACCGTCAACCCGTTCGACATCCAGGAGCAGGCCGACACGATCCATCGCGCACTGACGATGTCGCCCGAGGAGCGGCGCCTCCGCGCCGACCGCCTGCGCGAGATCGTCCGCGAGCGCGATCCCGGGGTGTGGATCGACGAGCAGCTGGCGGATATCCGCGCCAAGCGCTCCGAGGACAACTAGCGCCCGGCCGTCACGCGCACCCGCTCGACCTGCGAGCTGCCTCGCTCGTACGGGTAGCCGTGCTGCTTGGGCACCACGGCGCGGAAGCGGTAGGTGCGGTTGCCGGTCGTGGAGGTGAAGCGGTAGGAGTCGCGCCAGTGCCCGCTGGGCGCCGCGTTGTGGGCCCGCACGATCACCCATCGGTCGCCGTCGCGGACCTCCAGCTGCACCCGTCGGCGGCCGGGATCGGGCCCGTGCAGCCGGACGTCGAAGCGGGCGGTCTGCCCGTTGCGAAGCGAGCTCGGCGAGATCCGGAGGCGTGGGCGGGCCCGCACGCGCAGGTCCATCAGCCGCTCGGCCACGTGCTCGTCGTCCCACCAGTGCGCCACCCGCACCTCGCGGCTGGGGCCCGCGGGCAGGCGGACCTCGAAGCGCCCGCCGGCCTGGGTCCGCGGTGTGGCCACGACGCGCTCGGCGTGGTCGCCCACCGAGACGCGAGTGGCGACGCAGACCTGGGCGCCCACGATCGGGCGGCCCGAGTCGTCGGTGAGCGTCCCGGTCACGCGCGGCGGGCGGTCGTGCGGCACCGAGCCGCGCCCGCCGATGTCCTCCAGGCGGGCGTGCACGACAGCCTCGTCGGCGCCATCGTCGACTGGGCACTCGTTGTCCACGCGCGCCTTGTGGCGCGCGCACTGGCGGTTGCGGACTCCGGAGAAGGCAAGGTCGTCCGCGCAGAGGCGGATGCGGTTGACGCCCTGGCGGAATCCGCGCCCCTCGGTGTCGAGCCCCCAGATGCGCTCGACGTCCAGCGGGCACGGGCGCAGCCGCAGCGCGACCCGCCCATTGACCTCGCACGGGATGCGACGGGTTCCGATCGACTTGCCGTTCACCTCCAGGTAGAGCTTTCGAACCCCGGCGCCCAGGTCGGTGGCCAGGGTCGTCAGGTCCTGGGTGCCCCGGACCGAGCGCTCGCCCGCCAGCGGGCCCTCGAGCGAAGCGGTTGGCCGTTCCTCGTCGGAGATCCGCAGGCCGATCCGGCGCAGCATCACGCGTGCTGTGGGTCCCTCGCCGCAGCGCGAACGGGTGCACTCGAGGCGGGCCTCGAAGCGCTCGGCACCATCGCCGCGCCACCGGGCCATGTGCGCCGGGCCGGCGGCGCGCGAGAACGGCTCGGTCTCGCCGCCGGTCGTGGCCAGCAGCGAGGGCACGTGGCCGGCGGCAGCGGTGCCCGCGGCCTTGGCGGCGAACGCGACGATCTCGGCCCCGTCTGGCGGCTCGAGCGACCAGCCGCCCCACCGGCCGCGCTGCGAGCGATCGGACTCGTGGCGGACGACAAGGCCGCCGCTCTCGCAGTCGGCGCGCGAAACGTAGTGGTCTGAGTTGCGGTCGAAGCCAAGGTCGGCGCGGCCCGCGCCGAGCGTGGGATTGCATTGGGCGGCGCGATAGGTGCCGCCCTCGGCCGAGCTGGCGGCCACCAGCAGGACCGCAATCGCGGCCGACGCCGCGAGCAGCCAGGTGGTGGCGATCACGGTCCGGCTCAGCCGGGACGGTTGCGGTGGGACGGGCTTTCGCATCGGGTCTCCTTCGGTCGTTGGCGAGGTCAGTGCTCGAAGTCGAACTCGCCGGATGGCGAGGGGGACGGGGGCGCCGGCGAGGCGGGAGCGGGCGCCGGCGAGGGCGCGCCGGGCGCGGGTGTGGCGGGCGGCGGCGAGGGTGCAGGCGGAGCGGGAGCCGGCGCGGCGGTGGGACGCTCGGCGGGCATGCCCGGGTTGCCCTCATGGCGGCGGCGGTCGCCCGCCGGCTTGGCGCGCTTGTCGCCCGGGCGGCGCGCGCCGTCGTCTCGCTCGCGCTCGCCCCGGTCGCGGCCGCTCGCCGGGCGGCGCTCGGCGGCGGTGATGCGCGGGGGCTCGGCCGGTGGAGGCGCCGCCTGCGCGGCGGGCGCCAGCGAGCCGAGGCCTATCTCGTCGCTCAGGCGTGGGGCCTGGGGCTCACCCGCGATCGTGCCGAGGCCCACCAGCCCGGCAAGGGCGCCGACGGCAAGGCCCGCCAGGCGTCCCACGCCGCTCCAGCGAATCTGCCCCAGCAGGCTCATCGCACGCGTCAAGCCCGCGACTGGCCCAGACGCCCCCCGCTATAGTCGTCGGCCGCCCATGGCCGCTCCCCAAGCCGAATACGAACTCGTGCTGATGCTCGATCCGGAGGTCCCGGACGAGCGCCGGGACGAGATCGCCGCCGCCGCGCGCCAGCGCATCGAATCGGGCGGCGCCCTCAAGCACGACAACGTGTGGGGAATGCGCAAGATGGCGTACGAGATCCGCCAGCGGACCGAGGCCGACTACCGCTTCTTCCGCTTCGAGTCGGGCGGCTCGCCGCTTCTCGACGAGCTCAACCACAACCTTCGGATCGCCGACGGCGTCCTGCGGTTCAGGCTCTTCAAGGTCGATCCCCGGACGCCGGTGATCGTCCCCCCGCCGCCGACCCCGCTCTCATCCGGGCGCCCCGAGCGCGGCTCGCGCCGCGACGGCCCGGGCCGTGGCCGCGGCGACGGCCCGCCGCGCAGCCGCGGCGCCGACGACGATCCCGTCGCCGCGCCTGTCGAGCCGGTCCAGGCCGCGCCGGCCGAGGCGGCCGCGCCGGCCGAGGCGGCCGCCTCGCCCGAGGCGCCACCGGCCGAGGCACCGCCCGCCGAGGCCCCCGCAGAGCCGGCCGCCGAAGCGCCCGAGGCGCCCACCGAGCCCGCCGCCGAGGCCCCTGCGCCCGAGGAGCCCCCGGCGCCCGAGGCCCCGGCCTCCGACGACGAGAAGTAGCGCGCCGGACACCCCGCTATTTGCGCCTTCTCCTCCAGAAAGGGGGAGAGGACCGGCCGACCCGCTGCTTAGACTGACGTCGAATTCACGATCTTCAGGAAGGGCTGATCAGCTGTGGCTGCTAGCAACATCAATTCGGTCGTCGTCACCGGGAACCTAACCCGCGACCCCGAGCTCCGTCACCTCAACAGCGGCACCGCCGTCTGCAAGCTCCGGATTGCGGTGAACACCCGCCGCAAGAACGGGAGCACAGGCGAGTGGGAGGACAAGCCGAACTACTTCGACGTGACCGTCTGGGGCGCGCAGGGCGAGAACTGCTCGACCTACCTCTCCAAGGGCCGCCCGGTGGCCGTCCAGGGCCGCCTCGAGTGGCGCGAGTGGCAGAACGACCAGGGCGACAAGCGCCAGGCGGTCGAGATCATCGCCGAGTCCGTGCAGTTCCTCGGCAGCCGCGGCGACTCGGGCGGGGACGGCGGCTCCGGCGGTGGGTTCGCCCCGCAGTCCGACGTGCCGGCCGACACCTCGGACTTCGAGGGCGAGAAGGCCGGCGTGGGCGCCTCGGGCGACGACGACATCCCGTTCTAGCCAGCCCGCCGGGCCACCGGCACGGCCAATTCAGGCCGAGTCTCTATCATCAGCGCTTCGCGCCGCGTCGCCTGCGGCGCGATTCGTCTGAGATGACTGAACCAAGCGACAAGCGCAGGACCGGCTGATGGCCCGACCGCAGCAGCGATCCGCCCAGGGCGGCTCCAGCGGCCCTCCCGGCCGTGGCGGGCGCCGGCGCGGTCCCAGCGACCGCATGCGTCCCCGCAAATACACGCGGATCAACGTCGAGGAGATCGACTACAAGGATCTGGCGACGATGCGCCGCTTCATCTCCGACAGAGGCAAGATCCGCTCGCGGCGGGTGACCGGGCTCTCCCGCCGCCACCAGCAGCAGCTGGCGCTGGCGGTGAAGCGCGCCCGCGAGATCGCGCTCCTGCCGTACGTCGGCGAGCGCTAGGAGCCGCGCCGTGGCGCAGGCCATCCTGCTGAAGGACGTTCCCGACCTCGGCGAGGCCGGGGAGGCCGTCGATGTCTCGCCCGGCTATCTGCGCAACTACCTCGAGCCGCGCAAGCTGGCGCAGCCCGCCACCCCAGGCGCGCTCGAAGCGGCTCAGGAGCAGAAGGTGCGGGCCGAGAAGGCCGCCCGCGAAGCGGCCGCCCGTGCCGGCGAGACCGCCGCGCTGCTCGCGAAGACGGTGCTGACGATCCAGCATCGGGCAGGCGAGGACGGCAAGCTCTTCGGCTCGGTCACCAACGCCGAGATCGCCGACGCGATCTCCGCTGCCCGCGGCCTGCGCATCGACCGCAAGAAGATCCGCCTGGACGAGCCGATCCGCGAGGTTGGCACCTTCATGGTCGAGGTCGAGGTGGGCGGCGGCGAGACCGCCCGCGTCAAGACCATCGTCGCCGAGCAGAAGTAGCGGCCTCCAGCCGCCCCCCCTTGCCCGCGGCCGTTTCGCGAGCGATACTCCGGCCATGTCGGGCGGAGGCGATGGACGCCGCCAAGCTCGACCGTGCCGAGGACGCCTAAGGGCCGAGGCCGGCCGCCGCCAGCGCCCGCTCGCGGCTGGAGTAGACCTGAAGCATCGCGGCCCTCCCGTCGCGAAACCGCCACAGGTGCGCGCCCTGGGTGTCCACCGAGACGCCGCTCTCCTTGCCCCGGCCGCTGTATCGCGTGAGCGCGACCACGTACTCGCCCGCGGCGACGTAGTCCTCGGCCTCGCAGCGCCAGTCCTGCCAGGGGCTCAGCCACTCGCGCAGCCGCCGGCTGCGGTCCTCGGACTCACGCGAGACCCCGGCGAGGCCGGGGAATTCGTCCGACCATCCCCACTCCATGTCGTCGGCGTAGATGTCGAAGCGCGGCCGCCAGTTCCCCTGGCTCCACTCCGCGTAGACGGGGCCAAGCGCCTCGACGTTCGCCCGCTGCGTTGCCTCGAGTTCAGGCTGCGACATGCGCCGGAGTATCCCGCGCCGCCAGGCGCGTGCCTAACTCTCCGCAAAAGCCGCCTTCACGCCTCGCGCTCCGTCCGCCGCTGTGGTTCATTGGGGCAACGGGCTGTCGGGGGCCTAGTTCCGCCGCCGCCGCCCCTCTAATAGACGAGGCCATGGCGAGCGCGGACACAGCCCACGTACCACCACAGAATCTCGAGGCGGAGGAGTCTGCGCTCGGGGCGATGATGGTGTCCGAGGGTGCGATCGACGCCGTCATCCTCGACGTCCGTATCCACGAGGAGGACTTCTACCGCGAGGGCCATCGCATCGTCTACAAGGCGATCAAGGCCCTTCACGAGCGCGGCGACCCAGTCGACTCGATCAGCGTCGCCGAGCACCTGACCCAGACGGGGGAGCTGGCCGAGGCGGGCGGGCGCGAGACGGTCACGGCGCTGCCCAGCGCGGTGCCGGCGCCAGGCAACGCGCGCCACTACGCGCGCATCGTCAAGCAGAACGCGCTCCTGCGCCGCCTGCTGAACGCCTCGCACAAGATCCAGCGCTCGGTCCACGATCGCGAGGGCGAGCCCAGCGACCTGGTCGAGCAGGCCGAGTCGCTCCTGTTCAAGGTCGCCTACGAGGACCGGGCCAGCGACTTCAAGCGCGTCGCCGACGTTCTCGCCGAGGAAGTCGACCGCCTGGAGGCCCTCGCCAAGGGCGACCGCGAGCTGACGGGCACCCCATCCGGCTTCCGCGACCTCGACAACCTGCTCGGCGGCTTCCAGCCGGGCAACCTGATCATCCTCGCCGCGCGCCCCTCGCTCGGTAAGTCCGCGCTGGTCTGCAACATCGCCGACAACGTCGCCGGGCGGTCCGACATGCCGGTTGCCTTCTTCTCGCTCGAGATGTCCGAGGTCGAGCTGGCCCATCGCTTCATCTCCTGCCGGGCGCGGATCTCCAACGACAAGCTGCGCAAGGGCAAGGTCACCCAGCGCGAGTGGCCGAAGGTGCTGAAGGCATGCAACGAGCTCGAGTCGGCACCGCTCTGGCTCGACGACTCGTCCGACCTCAGCCTGCTCGACCTTCGCGCCAAGTCCCGCCGGCTGGCCTCCAGCGAGGGCGGCGGCGAGCTCGGCCTGATCATCGTCGACTACATGCAGCTGATGCGCCCGGAGGACCCGCGCGTGAACCGCGTCGAGCAGGTCGGCCAGATCTCCCGTGGCCTGAAGGTCCTGGCCCGCGAGCTGAACGTGCCGGTGATCGGCCTCTCTCAGCTTTCCCGCGCCCCCGAGCAGCGGACGGGGCCCGAGCGCGGCCGCCCGATGCTGTCGGACCTGAGAGAGAGCGGCTCGATCGAACAAGACGCGGACGTCGTCGCGTTCATCTTCCGCGAGGCCCTCTACAACGACGAGGCCGACCCCAGCGAGGCCGAGCTGATCGTCGCCAAGCACCGCAACGGGCCCACGGGGAGCGTCGACATGGTGTTCCTCGAGCAGTACCCGAGGTTCGTCGACAAGGCGCACGGCAACGCCGAACGGCCGGTCGACCAGCGCCCCGGCGATGGGCCGCCGCTGGCTGACGTGGCCGACGAGTTCTGATGGGCGCGCCGCTTCGCGCCGTCGACGTCGACGCCCGGCCGACCTGCCCCTTCGCGGAATGCGACGGATCCGGCTGGATCCTGGGCCCCGAGGACGTCGCCAGGCCGTGCCGCTGCCGCGAGGGCCGGATGGCCAAACGCCGCACGCGGGGCGTCGCATCCGCCCTGCCCCGCCGCTACCAGGACGTCAGCTTCGACCTCCTGCGCAACTCGGGCGTGAACGCTCTCGCGCTGCGAGCCGCCGAGGAGTACGTGAACGACCTCGACGCCATGCTCGAGGAGGGGCGCGGGCTGTGGCTGGCCGGCGGCGTGGGCAACGGCAAGACCTCGCTCGCCATGCTCGTCTCCAAGCGCGCCCTGGAGGCCGGGCGCAGCGTCGTCATCTACTCGATGCCGAAGCTGCTCTCCCGCATTCGCGCCACCTTCAACGACGGCTACGTCGGCGACTCCTACGACGAGCTCTTCGAGCGCCTCACGACGATCGACCTTCTCCATGTCGACGACCTCGGCGCCGAGAAGCAGTCCGAGTGGGTCCTCGAACAGCTCTACGCGATCGTCAATGAGCGCTACGAGATGAAGCGCGCGATGCTGATCACGACGAATCTGGACGAGGAGAGCCTGGTCGACCAGGTGGGCGAACGCACGGTCTCGCGCCTGCTGGAGATGTGCGGATACCTCGAGATCCTCGACGCCGACAAGCGCCCGCACCTGGCCCCTGAGCTCTAACCGCCCCGGTTCCCTCCATAATCCTCGCGCTGTGCCATCAACGGTCATAGTCGGCGCCCAGTGGGGCGATGAGGGCAAGGGCAAGGTCGTCGACCTGCTCGCCGAGCACGCGCACATGGTCGTGCGCTTCCAGGGCGGCAACAACGCCGGCCACACGATCATCCGCGACGGCGACACGTTCAAGTTCCACCTGATCCCCTCGGGGATCCTCTATCCCGAGCTGACCTGCGTGATCGGCAACGGCGTCGTGGTCGACCCGGCGGTGCTGATCGAGGAGCTCGAGGGGCTGCGCCGGCGGGGGATCGACGCGGGCGGGCTTCGGATCTCGGCGAACGCTCACCTGATCATGCCCTACCACGTGATGCTCGACACCGCCGGCGAGGCGAAGTTGGGCAAGCTCGAGATCGGCACCACCAAGCGCGGCATCGGACCCTGCTATGCGGACAAGGCGGCCCGCCTCGGCATCCGCGTCCAGGACCTCCTCGACGCCAAGATCCTGCGCAAGAAGATCGCGGCGGCGCTCGAGCCCAAGCAGCAGATGCTGCGCCCGTTCGCCCGCGACCCGCGCCTGGACCTCCACGCCATGACCGAGGAGTACCTGCGCTTCGGCCATCGCCTCGAGCCGCATATCGCCGACACCGCGCGCCTCTGCTGGGACGCCCTCGACTCCGGCAAACAGGTGCTCTTCGAGGGCGCCCAGGCAACGATGCTTGACCTCGACCACGGCACCTATCCCTTCGTCACCTCTTCCAACCCGGTCGCCGGCGCGGCGACCGTGGGAGCGGGCGTCGGGCCTGCAGACATCAACGAGGTCTGGGGCGTGGCCAAGGCCTACGCCACGCGGGTCGGCGCCGGCCCCTTCCCGACCGAGCTCGACGACGAGCTGGGCGCCCACCTGCGCGAGCTGGGGGGCGAGGTTGGCACCACGACCGGCCGTGACCGCCGGGTGGGCTGGCTGGACCTGGTCGCGCTCCGCTACGCCGTGCGCCTCAACACCATGTCGGCGCTGGCGATCACGAAGCTCGACGTCCTGGCGGGCACCGACCCGCTGAAGGTTGCGGTCCGCTACCGCTCGTCAGAGGGCGCCGTCCTTAACGACTTCCCCTGGCATCAGTCCATCGTGCACACGGCCAAGGCCGAGTACGAGGAGCTGCCGGGCTTCGAGGGCGACATCGGTTCCTGCCGCTCCGAGTCCGAGCTGCCGAAGTCTGCGCGCGACTACCTGCGCTTCATCGAGGAGGCCGCGGGCGTCCCGATCCGCCTCGTCGGCGTGGGGCCCGGCCGCGACCAGGTCGTCTGGACGGGCGACTCCTCGCGGCAGCTCCGCGCCGCCTAGCCCGGTTAAAGTCCCGCGCCATGTTCGAGAAGGTCCTGGTCGCGAACCGCGGCGAGATCGCGATCCGCGTCATGCGCACCCTGCGCGAGATGGGGATCGCCTCCGTGGGCGTCTATTCCGAGGCCGACCGCGACACGCCGGCCGTCCGCTACGCGGACGAGGCGTTCCTCCTGGGCCCCGCCACGCCCGCCGAGAGCTACCTGAACATCGAGCGGGTGATCGCGGTGGCGAAGGAGGCGGGAGCGGAAGCGATCCATCCCGGCTACGGGTTCCTGGCGGAGAACGCAGCCTTCGCCAACGCCTGCGGCAAGGCCGACATCGTCTGGATCGGGCCGCCCGCGAGCGCGATCGAGGCGATGGGCTCGAAGACCAAGGCGCGCGAGCTGATGCAGAACGCGGGCGTGCCGATCGTCCCCGGTTCGACCGAACCCTCGCCCGACGTCGCGGCCGCCAAGAAGGCCGCGAAGAAGATCGGTTACCCGATCGCCTGCAAGGCGGCCGGGGGCGGCGGGGGCAAGGGCTTTCGCGTCGCGATGGAGGAGGCCGAGCTGGAGGAGGCGTTCGAGGGCGCCGCGCGCGAGGGCGAGAAGTTCTTCTCCGACCCCACCGTCTACCTCGAGCGCTACCTGGAGGACCCGCGCCACGTCGAGGTCCAAGTGCTGGCGGACTCCCACGGCAACGTGATCCACCTCGGCGAGCGCGACTGCTCGATCCAGCGCCGCCACCAGAAGCTGATCGAGGAGGCGCCCGGCCCGCACGTCGACGAGGAGATGCGCGAGCGGATCGGCAAGATCGCGCTCGACGCCGCCGCGGCCGTCGATTACCGGGGCGCCGGGACCGTCGAGGGGATGCAGGTCGGCGAGGACTACTTCTTCCTCGAGATGAACACCCGCGTCCAGGTCGAGCACTGCGTGACCGAGATGGTCACCGGCATCGACATCGTCCGCGAGCAGGTCCGGATCGCCGCCGGCGAGAAGCTCTCGGTCGCTCAGGACGAGGTCGAGCTGAAGGGCCACGCGATCGAGTGCCGGATCAACGCCGAGGCGGCCCACAAGAACTTCGCGCCCGCCCCGGGGCCGATCGAGAGCTACATCGAGCCCGCCGGGCCCGGCGTGCGCGTCGACTCCGGGCTCGAAGCCGGCACCGAGGTCACCCCGCTCTACGACCCGATGGTGGCCAAGCTCATCACCTGGGACACCGATCGCGAGAAGGCCACGGCCCGGATGCTGCGGGCGCTCCGCGAGTACAGGATCGAGCCGCTGACCACGCTCATCCCCTTCCACGCGGCGATCCTCGCCAGCCCCCAATGGGCCAAGGGCGAGACCTGCCGCGACCTCACCGAGGACAAGAGGTGGCTGAAAAAGCTCGCCCCCGAGGTGCCCGCCAAGCCCGCCGACGGCGACGAGCCCGAGGAGACCACCGAGCGCGAGTACAAGGTCGAGGTCGATGGCCGGCTCCACGCCGTGAAGGTCATCGGCGCCGCCGCGCCTGAACCGGCCGCCGGCACGGGCTCCGGCGCGCGCCGGCCGCCCAAGCGCGAGCGCTCCGGTGGTGGCGGGGGCGGGTCGAGCGGCCCGACGCTCGCGTCGCCCCTGCAGGGGACCGTGCTCAAGGTGGCCGTCGAGAGGGGCGCCGAGGTGGCCGAGGGCGACCTCATCTGCGTGATCGAGGCGATGAAGATGGAGAACGAGATCACGGCTCACGTAGCCGGCAAGGTCAGCGAGCTCGCCGTAAGCGAGGGCGGCTCGGTCAACGCCGGCGACCCGATCGCGACGATCGAGGCTGCCGGTAGCCGTGAGTGACGCGATCGCGTCACTCCCGTGGCGTGGCCCCAACGGGGACCGCCCCGAGCTTCCACTGCCTCCCGACAAGCTGCCGCTTCGCCGCGGCGGCCGGCTACGCAAGCGCTGGCGCTACGTCGCCGGGTTCGCCGACGAGGTGATGGTGTGCGCGGCCCGCGTCCACGTGGGTCCGCTGGCGCAGAACTTCTGGGTCGTCTGCGACCGCGAGAGCGGCGAGATGTGGGAGAAGACCCGCATGCTCCTGCCCGGCGCGCGCGGCGACGTGTGGACCGAGCACCTGGGCGGCGAGGAGGTCGTCGCCGAGCTCGGCGACCTGGGCGTGATCGACTACGCGCCCGACGAGGGGTCGCTGGTCAGGATCGACTCGGACGTTCGCGGCCACGACGACTGCCGCGCCTTCATCCGCTGCCACGGCGGGCGCTGGGCGGAGTCGATCTGCTCCACCGACGAGGGCCAGTACGTCTGGACGCGCAAGCGCGCGGACATCCCGATGGAGCTCGACGTCCGGGTTGGCGACCGCCGCTGGAAGGTCGAGGGGCGCGGCATGGAGGACGAGTCGGCCGGCTACCACCCTCGCCACACCGTATGGAGCTGGTCGTCGGGCGTCGGCCGCACGACCGACGGTCGGTCGGTCGGCTGGAACCTTGTGGCCGGGATCAACGACCCCCCGGCGCGCTCCGAGCGGGCGATCTGGCTCGACGGCAAGCCCTCAGAGCCCGGGCCGGTCGTCTTCGACGGCCTCGACGCGATCGACTTCGACGACGGCTCGCGCCTTGACTTCACCAAGGAGTTCGAGCGCGTCAAGGACGAGAACCGGATCCTCGTGAAGTACTCCTACCGCCAGCCCTTCGGCTCGTTCACCGGCACCCTGCCGGGTGGCATCGAGCTCGAGTCGGGCCTCGGCGTCATGGAGTTCCACGACGCGACCTGGTAGCGCGCCCGCCGGCGTGGCAACATCTGCGCTGTGGATGCGGCGACGGTCAGGGCGATGCTCGAACAGCACTTCGAGTACTCCGCCAGCGACCCCGACCGTGCGCACGAGATGTACCGCGAGGACGCGGTCGTCGAGTTCCCGCAGTCCGGTGAGCGATTCGTCGGGGCCGACAACTTCCGCGAGTGGCGAGCCGAATGGAGAGACCCGCCGTAACGGCTGATCGCCCAGAGCGGCGCTATTTTCGGGCAGTGCAGCGCGGTCGTCCTGGCGAGGTGGATGAAGTCAAACGGGCCTCCCCGCTCGAGTTGTTCTTCGACCTCGTCTTCGTATTCGCGCTGACCCAGGTCACCGTGCTTATGGCCGATGCCGGCGACTGGGCCGGAATCGGGGAGGGAATGCTCGCGCTCGCGGCGATCTGGTGGGCCTGGGCGGCGTATGCGTGGCTGACGAACGAGGTCGATCCAGGTGAGAGCCGGGTCCGGATCGCCGTATTCGCGGCGATGATCGCGATGCTCATCGCGGCGTTGGCGCTCCCTGGCGCGTTCGAGGACGAGGCGCTCCTTTTCGCCTGCGCGTACCTCGCGGTTCGCGTGCTGCACGTAGCGCTCTTCGCCGCCGGCACGAGCGACGTCGGCGTCCGGGCGGCCGTTCGGCAACTGGCGCCTCCCGCCGTGACGGTTCCGGCGTTCCTGATCGCGGCCGCGTTTCTCGACGGTTGGGCGCAGGCGGCGGTCTGGATCTTGGTGATCGTCAGCGACTTCGCCACGGGCGGCGTCCGAGGCATCGAGGGGTTTCGGCTCTCTCCGGCGCACTTTGCCGAGCGCCATGGTCTGATCGTCATCATCGCGCTCGGCGAGTCGATCGTCGCAATCGGGGTCGCCCTCGGAGGCGTCGACCTGGGCGCAGCGGACCTCGCGACGGCGGGGCTTGGGGTCTGCGTCGCTGCCGCGCTGTGGTGGATCTACTTCGACCGCGCGGCGGACGCCGCAGAGCTGGCGATCGAGGCGGCCGCACCTGGGCGCGAGGCGAACACGCTCGCTCGCGACTCCTACAGCTACCTGCACCTCGGCATGGCGGCGGGGATCGTCCTGCTCGCGCTCGGTGTGAAGAGCGCGCTCGCGCACGTCGATGACCCGCTCGACGACTACGCGGCGTTTGCGGCGTGCGGGGGCGTGGCGACGTATCTCCTGGCCCAGCTCGCTTTCCGCCGCCGCACCAGTCAGCCGGCAAGCAACGCCCTCGTCGCCGGGGCCGCCGCCGCCGCTCTGCTCTTCCCGGTTGCCGTTGAGATCGACGCGATCTGGTCGGTCGCGGCCCTGGCGGCGATCGCGGCGGCTGTGGTCGTCGCGGACGGCGGGCGCAGAGCCCCGGCGGCACCCCGACCCGGCGGCCGGTTGGGCTAGGGGTACACCGACTCCACGCGCCAGCGCCACGGCGGCTCCTCGGCCTGCGGGAAGTCGATGTGGTTGCGGCCGTGGAGCGTCTCCAGCGGCACGAGCTTGGGGTCCTGGCTTTCGAGCAGCGGGGTGGGGGCAAGGGCGGCGACCTCGGCGGAGCTTGCGCGCCGGCGCTCCTCTTCCCAGCCGAGGGTGGGGCGGTAGAGCCAGTAGGAGATCGTCACGTAGCCCTGGGCCCGGCGCTCGTCGCGAACCGACACGAACGCGGTCGTGCGCCGGTTGGAGGCCGTGAGCCGAGCGCTGCCCGGCACCGGTGTCGCACAACTGACGCTGCGGCAGTAGCGGAAGTCCACCGGGACGAGGCCGCCGACCACGGCGGGGGCCGGGGCGAGGGCGCGGATCGCGCCGCCGAGCGGGCGTCCGTAGGCCTCGGTGAGGGGGTCGCGCCAGCAGGGGCCCGGCAGGCGCGGCGCGCAGCGCAGCTTGCGGGCGATCGCGGCGCCCACCTCACGTCCACCCTCGATCGCGGGCGTGCCCGCCAGCGCCGCCGCGCAGGCCAGCAGGACAAGCGCGACCAGCAGCGCCAGGCCGGCCTGCTCGACCGAGGCCGCTCCTCGTTCGGACCGCGCGTCCACGCGGCGAAGCTAGGACGGGCCGATGCGCGCGGGGCGCCCGGTTAGTGCCGTCTCAGAGCCGGAACTAGGACAGGCCCTCGCGCGCCTCGCGCACGAGGACGACCGCCTCGGGGAAGACGACCCGGATCGCGTCGCGGACCTGCATCGCCTGCTGGTCGCTGGAGCCCTCGAGGTCGATCGCGCCGATGGCGGCCACGGTCATGTCGACCGCGAGCTTGATCGCGTTGTCGGCCCAGGCGACCTTCTGCGCGCCCTGCATCTGCTCGGCCATCTCGCCGAGGCGCGCCCGCAGCTCGTCCGGGTCGCCGAAGATGTTGAAGCCCTCGCTTCCTTCCATGAGTCCAGCATAGAGAGGTCGGATAGCCTCCCCATGCGATGGCCCTGCCCGCCCCAAGCGACGGCTCGGTCGCCCTCGTCACGGGTGCCTCGTCGGGCATCGGGGTCGAGATCTCGCGCGAGCTCGCCGCCCGCGGCCACGGCCTGGCCCTGGTCGCCAGGCGCGAGGAGCGCCTGGTGGAACTGTCCGCCGAGCTCGCCGAGGCCCACGGCGTGCGCGCCGAGCCCTTCCGCGCCGACCTCGGCTCGCCGGGCGGGCGCGACGACCTGGCCGCGAGGGTCGCCGAGGCTGGGCTGGACGTCGAGATCCTGGTCAACAACGCCGGGCTGGGCGACGCCGGGGACTTCCACGAGGCCGACCCGGAGCGCAGCATGGGGATGGTCGAGCTGAACTGCGCCGCGCTCACCGACCTCCAGGCGCGCTATCTGCCGGCGATGGTCGAGCGCGGCCGCGGCGCCGTGATCAACATCGCCTCGACCGCCGCCTTCCAGCCGATCCCGAGCAACGCCGTCTACGCGGCCACGAAGGCCTACGTCCTCTCGCTGAGCGAGGCGGTTCACGGCGAGCTCACGGGGACCGGCGTCACGATCACCGCGGTCTGCCCGGGCCCGGTGAAGACGGAGTTCGTCGCCGAGGCGGGCCTTGAGGGAGCGGAGGACCGCACGCCCGGCTTCATCTGGACCGACGTCGAGGAGGTCGCCACCGCGGCGGTCGACGGCGCCGAGAAGGGCAAGCGCGTGGTCATCCCCGGCCTGCTGAACCGCGCCGGCGCGCTCAGCGGCCAGCATGCACCTCGGGCCCTGATCCTGCCCCTCGCCAGGCGCGCCTGGCGCTCGGCCTTCTAGATGGGTGATCCGATTAGCCGCGAAGCCCCGCAACCATCGCGCCGCCCCGGCGGGTGGCCACGGCGATCAGCTCCAGTGGGACCGACGCGAGCAGAACCAGCGGCGCGGCCAAAATGGTCGCCACGCAGTCGGCGACGAAGGCGAAGCGGTTGCGCGAGTTGGCCATTCGCAGCCTCCCGGCCCGCACCTCGCGCGCGAAGTTCGGGTGGAAGGTGAGGCCGTTGACGAGCGTCTGCCACATCCATCTCTGGTTTCGCCCCAGCACCTCGAAGCGAACGTCCTCGATTTCAATGTCGGTTCGCTCCGCCAGCAGCTCCAGCGCCCGCGGGGTCAGGAGGAGCCGGCCGGGATGAAGGTCAAGCGCCGCCCAGCCCTCGCCGCCCAGCGAGGCCTGCCAGCTGCGCCTGTTCGCCGCCGTCACTGCCTGGCTGCCGTCATCGAGCGTGGTCGTGAGCGCGCGCATCTCTTGCTGGAGGTCCACGGGCCCAGTCCCGTCCAGGACGCCCGCCCCGCAGTCCTCGCAGCGGTCGAGGACCCGCGTCCTGCCCTCGTCGGGGATCGGCCGGCCGACGGTCGCCCGGGCGTTGGGGTCGGGCAGCTTGAGCCAGCCGTAGAGCGGCGAGCCGTCCAGGGGGCAGCGCTGGTCGCTCACCGGGGGTCGACCTCCCACGAGACGCCGGCGCTCTCGAGCGCGGCGAGGAAGTCGGCGGGGTCGAACGCCTGCGAGGGCGCCAGGGCGCCCGAGCGCTCGTAGGCGGGGTCGGCACAGCGAAGCGCGGCCTCGACCGTCGAGCGCGCCGTGAGCCCGTAGACGTCGCGGCCGCTGATCAGCCCACGACGGCGCCGGCCGCCCGCGACGGCCTCGCAGCTGATCGTGAAGCGCGAGCGCCGCCGGTCCTCCTCGGACGGGCCCTCGGGCAGCCGCGAGACAGCCGCCGCCATCGCCCGGCGAAGGGGCGTGCGGGTGGCGAGCTGGACGACCGGCATCACCAGCGGCGCCGCGAAGGCGAGCCGCGGATGGGGCACGGCGGTCGAGGCGCTGAGGGTGGTCCGAACGCGCGGCGTCGGGACATGTCGCGGGACGGTGATGTGCTCGCCCGCCGGGTAGCGCACCATGCGCTGGTCGCCGATCGGCTCGGGGAACTCCCAGTGCCCGCGCCCGACCGACTGAGGCGCGGGCTGGAGCGCGCCGCCCCGCCACTCGACGTCGCTGCCGTTGATCATCCCGAGCGCCGACATCGTGGTCCCGCGCGAGGCGCCGAAGCCCCGCGTGAAGTAGGCCAGGGTCAGCTCGTCGAGCTCGCCCATCCCGGCGGCCGTCAGCCCGGCGATCATGTCGCCCGGCACGTAGTCGAAGCCCATCGCGGTGACGGCGGCGGCGCCGTTCGCGGCGAAAGCCTGCCCGTACTCCTCGAAGACCTTGCGCATGAACGGCTGCTCGCCGGTGGTGTCGATGTAGTTGGTGCCGGTATCGGCGGCGGCCGCCAGCACAGGCTCGCCGTGGAGCTGGAACGGGCCCGCGCAGGCGATGACGCTTGCGCACGGCTCGAGGAGCTGGCGCAGGCCGGCCAGGTCGTCGATCCCCACGGCGGCCGTCTTCGCCCCGCCGACGTCCTCGGCCAGGATCTCGAGCTTGGGCGCGGAGCGCCCGGCGAGGACGAACTCGGCACCGCGCCGGTGCAGCTCGGCGGCGACCAGCCTGCCCGTGTACCCGGTGGCCCCGTAGACGGCGATTGGCCCGCTCTGCGGCGGTGGCTCGCTCATCCGCGGAATGCTATTCGGCGCCCTGCGGCTACTCTGTCCGCCGATGCCGTCCACGCCGCAGCAGATGATCCGCCAGGAGCGGGTCGAGGGGCTGATCGCCCTCGCCGCCCCCTTCCTGGACCTGCTGCTCTCGGCCGGCGACCGGATCGCGAAGGTGGTCGGCCACGAGGAGGAGTACTACCCGATTCGCTCCGCCGGCGAGGCCTTCTCGCTTCCGGGCTCGGCGGTCAACGACGCGGCAGATCCCGAGCTGGCGCGGTCCGGCCCCGACGACGCGTAGGCCCAGGGCGTAGCCGGGCACGGGCGCCTGACAAGATACGCCGCCGTGCGCCCTCGGAGCATCACGTGAATCGCCAGCGAACCCTGGACTGGGAGGCCAAGTGGGCCCTGCCCGCGGCGCTGTGCGCCTTCGGGGCGGCGCTTCTGTTCATCGCCGCCACTGTCGCCTCGCAGCAGGGACCGGTTTCACCCAGCTCCACGGTCGAGCTCCTGCGCGAGTACTACGACGTCAGGGGCACGATGGCGTTCGCGGCCGCGCTGAACACGCTGTCGCTGTTCGCCCTGGCCCCGGTCTTCTACTACCTCTTCCAGGCCGCGGCCGCCCGCAATCCGACCGTGCGCCGCGCGCTGGTCGGCGTCGTGGTCGCCGGCCCGATCTTCCTGGGCCTCGCCGAGATCCTGCAATACGTAGCGATCAGCGGCGCCTCGAGTGACTTCGCGACGCCCGGCGGCGGGGCGGGCATCCCGATCGGCGAGTACGCCGAGGACCTGATTCGCGACCAGACCGTGTTCGGCCTCGCCCAGGGGCTGAGCTTCGCCGGGATCCTGGCCTTCGTCATCGGCGTCATCTACACGGCGCTGTGGGCGATGCGCGTCGGCCTCGTGACCCGCTTCTTCGGCACCTTCGGGATGGCGCTCGGCGCCTCGCTGATCCTGCTCGCGCAGGCCTTCTCGCTGCTGGCGCTGATGCTGTGGTCCGTCTGGCTGGGCCTGATCTTCATCGCCAAGGTGCCGGGCGGCCGGCCCCCCGCGTGGGACGCCGGCGAGGCCAGGCCGTGGCCCAAGCCGGGCCAGCAGGCCGCGGATGACGAGGAGGATGACGACGCCGTCGAGGGCGATGCTCAGGAGCTCTTCGCCGAGACCGAGGACGAGAACCCCAACGCGGCCCGCCGCGAGCGCGCCAAGAAGCGCAAGCGCAAGCGCCGCCGGTAGCGGCGCGGATTCCTAGAGCGCGGGCGGCAGCAGCGCGGTCTCGCGCGAGCGCCACCGGGCGAGGGCCGTCGCCATCAGGCCGCAGCCCAGCAGGCCAACGCCGAACACAACCAGGGGCGCCTCGGGCTCGCCCGAGGCGGGAAGCGCGTCGGCGCTGCCGGCGGCTCCCGCCGCCGCGCCGGCCGCCTCCTCGCTGCCGATCGGAGCGCCCGTCTCGGGATCGATCGTGGTCCCATCTTCGGTGGTTGGGCCCCCGGCGCTTGTGTCGTTGACGACAACCGTGCCCTTCATGTCCGGGTGGAAGCTGCAGACGTAGGCGAACGAGCCGGCGCTCGAGAACGTGGCCGCGCCCGAACCGCCGGGCGAGACCGTGCCCGTCGAGAACCCGCTGCCCACGGCGTCGTGGTCTTCCTCGCCGCTGTTGATCCAGGTGACGGTGTCGCCCGGGTTCACCGTGACGGTGGCGGGCGAGAACGCGTAGTCGACCATGCTCACCGTCGCGGCGCCCTTGGCCACGGGCGGCGGGGCGGCGGTGGTCTCGGCGACCTCGGTCTGGACGGGTGGTGGAGTCGCCGGCTCCGGAGGCGGCGAGGTGGGTGGCGTCGCCGGATCGGGGGGCGGCGCGGGCGGGGCTTCCTCGGCGGGTGGCGCCGGCGCCGGCGGGGCCGGCTCGACGGGCTCCTGGGCCATGAGCAGGCCGGGAAGGGTAAGCGACACGGCGAAGACGAAGATGCTCGCTGCCCCGGCCGCCGACCTCATCGTAAGGCGATCCTACCGGCCGGCCGATACCTGAGCAAGAACTGCGGATCAAGCTGCGGGGCGAGGAATGCTGGTTCGTGGGCCAGGGCTCGGACCTGTGCGTGCCCGATCTGGACCTGTACGTCGGCGTCGGCCTCCAGCCCACGCTCGAGGCGTCCGACTGCCGTCCCTTCCGCGACGGCATCACCGAGACCTGTGCCGCCGCGCGGCCCAGGTCGGGTCGCTTCCAGATCGCCGTGCACAACTACGCCGCGGCCCCGGCGACCGACTACTCGATCGTCGGTCGCTACCGCCGGGCGCGCTAGCGCCTAGCCCAGCTCGCTGAGGCCGGGGGGCGCGGCGGCCGCGGCCTCATCGTCGGCCTCGGCCCGCTTTCGGTGGGTGCGGATCTCGCTCATGATCCGCTCCAGGCGGGGCTCGGTGGTGGCGTCCACGTGGACCATCGCCGCCGCCACGGCGGGATGGACGTCGGCGATGCGCTCGTGCATGGCCTGCGCGACGGCGCGGTAGGTGGGGTGGCCCTCGCGGCCCGAGCGCAGCTCGATCAGGTGCATCGCCTCGCGCGCGTTCATGTCCAGCACGTAGCGGATCCGGTAGCCCAGGCACAGGGCGTAGGGGGCGGCGTCGGCCAGCCCGGCTGCCTCCAAGCGGTCGAACTCGCCGCGAGAGATCTCCAGGGCCCGCTCGTAGTCGTCGGCCACGCCCGCGTCGCGGAGCTCCTCCGGAACGCCGGCGCCCAGCTCGGGGCCCAGCCGCTGCCACTGGCAGGTCAGGAGGCGATGGCGCTGGAGGTCGCGGAAGCCGCCGTAGTCGGAGACGATCTCGAACCGGTAGCGAAGCGCCTCCCAGCCGCGGCCGGGTCTGTGCCGCCGGTTGGCCCGTTCGCCAACCAGCTCGCCGATCATCTCCTCCCGCTCGATCGGGTCGAGCGCCTCGATGCGCCGGCGGATCGAGGCGTCCGAGGCGGCCGCCGACTCGAAGAGCGAGGACGCCAGCAGGTCGGCCTCGGTCCCGTCGACGTGGACGAGCTCGACCGACGGGACGTCGGCGCCCTCGCGGCGATCGAGGCCAAGGCGGGCGACGGCCCGCTCGGCCGCGTCGCGGCGACGGGTGAGGTAGCCGGCCCACTCGCCGCCGCGATCGGGCCGCTCGACCCTGCTCACGAAGCTGGGGATCACCTGCTTGAGCTGCTCCAGCATCAGTCCCCCGTAGGCGCGGGCCTCGGGAAGCGGCGAGGCCATCAACCGCAGCAGGAGCTGCTCGTAGGCCTGACCCGATGCGAACATGCCCACGTGGCTAAGGGTCGCCGCGGGCAGCAGGCCGCGGAGCAGATCGAGGGCCTTCGCGCGGATCGAGCCCTGCCAGGCGCGCTCGGGCTCGTCGCCGCGGGGCCAGCGCTCGGCGGCCCAGGCCTCGGTGCGCTCGAGGCTGCGCGAGTAGATGCCGAAGATCTCGTCGATCGCGGCGGCGTACGGCTCGCCCAGCTCGTCGTCGGAGTAGTAGCGATAGCCGCCGCCGGGCATCGGCTTGTCGTAGGGGATGTAGCGCGTGGACTGCTCCAGGTAGGCGGCCAGCCGCCCACGCTGGAGCACCTTGGTGAGCACGTTCGAGACCCACTCGCACGCAAGGTGGGCGCCGCCGACCTGGGCGATCGAATCGTCGCCGTAGCCCAGGAAGACCCGCTCGTACAGCCCCGCGGCCCGCTCGCCCTCGACACCGTCGAACGGGCGCCCGCCCTCGGGCACCTCCTCGGCGAACTCGTCCAGGTACAGGCGCCGGAGCGATCCCGAGTAGCGCGAGTAGCGAGCGAAGAGCGCGCCCTTGACGGTCTCGGGCAGGTTGACCAGGGCGAACACCGGCCCGTCCAGATCGCTGAAGTGGGGAGCCATGGCGCGGCGCTCGGCCTCGGTGAAGCTCTCCTCGGGATAGTGCACGCGCGGCATCGTAGTGACGGCGGGCGACGCCCACCCCATCAGGCCGGTCAGCCGGCTGGCGGTGGAGCGGCCATCAGCTCCACCCGGTGTCCGCCCGGCGCGATCGCGAACGCACGCCGCTCCTCCCACAGCTCCTGGGCCTCCTCGACCTCGAACCCGCCCTCGCGCAGCGCGCGCAGGGTGGCGTCGAAATCCGCCGCCACGATCGCCGCATGCCCGAGCACGGGCACCGTCGCCGAGTCGGTGTGGATCAGGTGGACCTGGTGGCCCTCGCGCTCGAGCCAGGTCACGTACGGCGAGATCTAACCCGGGGCGTCGACCCGCTGGAACCCGGCGGCGCTCCAGAACTCGACCGTGCGCTCGACCTCGGCCGTCGGGACCTCGAGCGAGACGTGGTGGAGGCTCATGGTCCGTTGGCCGGGCCCAGGACGTCCTCGCGCGAGTAGTGACCGGCCGCGTCGAACCAGCGCTTGGCGTGGAGTCCCTGGCGCAGGTCGCAGTCGGCGACCAGGATCCCCTCCTCGTCGTAGAGGGGGCCGGCGATCACGTCGCCCCCGCCGGGCTCGACGATCACGGCCCCGCCGCGACCGAAGACGTCCTTGCCCTGCGGAAGCGCGACCGGGAAGTCGTCCGGGAAGGCGTCCGCCGGGATGAACTGGGGCACGGAGACGACGAAGGCCCCTGATTCGATCGCGATGTGGCGCATCGAGGCAAGCCAGCCATCGGTGTCGTCGGCGGTGGGCGCCACCCAGATCTGCGGCCCCTCCCGGTAAACGGCATAGCGAGCCAGGGGCATGCGGTTCTCCCAGCAGATCAGGCCGCCCACCCGCCCGGCCGCCGTCTCGACCACCTCGAGGTCGTCGCCCGCTCCGACCCCGTGGAACAGGCGCTCGTGCATGGTTGGCATCAGCTTGCGGTGCTTGAGGCGCAGCCCGCCGCCGTCGATCACCGCGAGCGTGTTGTAGAGCGATCCCGGCCGCTCCGATTCGCGCTCGTTGACCCCGATCGCGCAGACGATGTCGTGCTCGCGGCACGTCGTCGCGATCCGCTCGGTGTGCCGGCCGGGAACGTCCACGGCGTTGTCCCAGAGCCGCTCCCACAGCTCGTTCCAGCCCGAGAACGAGCTGGCCTCCTTGGCCCAAGCGTTCGACGGGTAGAGCGGGACGAAGGTCTCGGGGAGGACGGCGAGCTCGGCCCCCTGCGCCGCCGCCTCGGCCAACAGCCCGCAGGCCTTCTCGACGCACGCGTCAGCGTCGAGGACGACCGGGGTGGCCTGAATCGCAGCGACCCGGACGGTGTCGAACCGGGGCATCGACGCAGGATACGCCCGCCTGGAAGGCGCTGCCCTTGCCGCGGTCGCTCGCCGTTACTCGAAGGCTGCGGGCGGATCTTCGTAGAGCTGTGTGCCGGTCTCCTCCACGCGGTCGACCAGCGGCGACGGCACGATGCCGATGGCGACGGTCGCGGCGGCGCTCAGCGCCGCGACGACCACGATCGTCCGGCAGCGGGCACCGCGGCGAGCGGCCGCGTCGGCCTCCTGCGAGCCGCCCGACATCGCGGGCACCGGGGCGCGGACGGCGCGGGCGGGCTCTTCGGCGGGGCGCATCCAGATCGCCGCCACGACGCGCAGGTAGTAGGCCAGGGAGATCATCGTCCCGATCGCGATCGCGACTCCAAGCCACGTGTAGTCGGCCTCGACGGCAGCCTCGATCAGGAACAGCTTGCCGATGAAGCCGGCCGTGCCCGGCAGCCCCGCCAGTGCCAGCATCGAGACGGTGAGCGAGGCGGCCAGCACCGGGCGCTCGCCCGCGAGGCCGGCGACCGAGCGGATGTCGTCGCCGAAGGGGGTCTGGCGCTCGCGTAGGACGATCACCGAGAAGGCGGCGAGGTTCATCAACAGATACGCGGCCAGGTAGAAGACCAGGGCGCTGACGCCCGACGGGCTGAAGGCGACGACGCCGACGAGCATGTAGCCCGACTGGGCGATGCCCGAGTAGCCCAGGAGGCGCTTCAGCGAGTCCTGGCCAAGTGCGCCCACGTTGCCGACGACGATCGAGATCACCGCCAGTGCGGCGAGTGCCGGGCCGCCAGTCCGCCTCGGCGGGGCCCAGGGCGACGTCGAAGAAGCGTACGAGCACGGCGAACGCGGCCGCCTTGGTCGCAACCGACATGAACGCGGTGACCGGGGTGGGCGCGCCCTGGTAGACGTCCGGCGTCCACTGGTGAAACGGGGCGAGCGAGAGCTTGAAGGCAAGCCCGGCGGCCGACAGCGCGATCCCGATCAGGACCAGCGGGTCGTCGGCCAGGTCCTCGCCGATCGCCTCGGCGATCACCGTGAAGTCGGTCGAGCCCGAGCCGCCGTAGACGAACGCCAGCCCGTACAGCAGGGTCGCCGAGCCCAGCGAGCCGACGATCAGGTACTTCAGGCCCGACTCCAGCGACTCGGAGCGCCGGCGAGCAGCGCCGCACAGGACGTAGAGCGGGATCGAGAGCAGCTCGAGCGCGACGAACAACACGATCAGGTTCTGTGCCTGCGCCAGCAGCACCATGCCCAGGACCGAGGACAGGAGCAGCGCGTGGAACTCGCCCTGACCGCCGGGCCCCGCGTCGGGGTCGAACGCCTCGTCGCGCCACGCCATCGGGATCACGGCGGCCGCGGCGAGGATGCAGATGACCGAGATCGCGAGGCTCAGGTCGTCCAGCCGTAGCGCCCCGGCCACCAGGTCCTCGCGCTGGTCCCACTGCCAAACGCACAGCCCGGCAGCGGTGGCGAGGGTGGCGAGGGTCAGGGCGGAGGACACCACCCGCTGGTGGCGGCCGCTGAACACCGCCCCCATCAGCACCACGCAGATGCCCACCGTCAGCGCGATGATCGGCGATACGCCGGCGTAGTCGATGTCGGGAGCGGCGAAGTCCATCACTCGATCTCCGGGCCGTATCCGGTCCAGTCGTTCGCGGCGAGCTCCTCATCGTCCGGCTCGACGACCGCCCCCACCTTGTCCTGCACGCTGGCCTCACCGCGCTCGAGGACCAGGCCGGGGTAGAGCGCCAGGCCGATGATCACGGCGACCAGCGGGCCCAGCACCAGGCCGTCGCGCAGCGATATCTCGCGCGAGGTGACGCCGGCCGGCAGGCGGTTGTGCATCGTGCGCTGGAACAGGCGCAGCGCGTAGAAGGCGGCCAGCGCCACCCCGGCCATCGCGACGACCGCGTACACGATCTTCTCCTCGAACAGGCCGTTCAGGATGTAGAACTCGCCCAGGAAGTTGGCCGACCCGGGCATCGCCAGCGTCGCCAGGGTCACGATCAGGAACATCGCGGTCAGCACGGGCGCGCGCATCGCCAGGCCGCCCATCTCGCGCAGGTCCTCGGTGCCCGACCGCTCGGCCAGCAGGGCGATGATCAGGAAGACGGGGATCACCACCAGCCCGTGGTTGACCATCTGCAGCACCGCGCCGTCGGCGCTGTCGGCGCTGAGGGCGAAGACGCCCGCGGTGATGAAGCCCAGCTGGGCGATCGACGAGTAGCCGGCGATCAGGCGCACGTTGGTCTGGGTGAACGCCATCACCGAGCCGTAGAGGATGCTGGCAAGGGCGATCACGAGGATCAGCTCCTGGAAGCGCGCCGTTGCGTCGGGGTAGATCGGCAACACAACGCGCAGGAAGCCGTAGGCGGCGACCTTCGAGAGCACCCCGGAGAGCAGGGCCAGCACCGGCAGCGGCGCGGCGCGGTAGGCGTCGGGCATCCAGCCGTGGATCGGGAAGGCCGGCATCTTCACCAGGAAGGCGGCGGCGAAGAAGCAGAAGATCCAGTCCTGGCTTCCCTCGGACAGCACGTTCGCGCGCAGCTCGGCGATCGAGAAGGTCAGCTCGCCGGTCGACTCGGCGGCCAGGATCGCCGTGGCGATCGCGCCGACCAGCATCAAGAGCGAGCCGACGAGCGTGTAGACGATCATCTTCAGCGTCGCCGCGACGCGGTCGCCGGTGCCGAAGCTCCCGATCAGGAAGAAGAACGGGATCAGCATCAGGTCGAAGAACAGGACGAACAGCAGCAGGTCCTGGGCCAGGAACGCGCCCAGGGTGGCCGTCTCGGCCAGGCCCAGGAGGAAGTAGTAGTTGCGCTGGCGCTCGTGCTGGCGGGCCAGAGAGAACCCGATCGCGCCCGCCCACGAGATCGCGGTCAGCACGATCAGGAACAGGCTGATCCCGTCGACGCCGAGCTGGTAGCGAACCCCCAGGTCCGGGATCCACGACTCGTCGACTGCGTGTTGGAGGCCGGGCGTCCCGCTCGAGAAGTCCGCGACGAGGCCGATCGAAAGGCCCAGCACGATCAGGGCCCCGATGAGGGAGATCCGCCCGGCGACGCGACGCGGGACCAGCAGGCAGAGGACGCCGAAGGCCAGCGGCATCCACAGCAACACGTTCAGCATCAGGCCGACACCACCAGGAAGTACAGGCCCAGGGCGGCGAAGCCGGTGATGAGCAGCAAGGCGTAGGCGCGGATAAAGCCCGACTGGGCACCGCGGACCATCGCGCCGAACCCGCGGATGGCGCCGGTCGTGACGCCCACGAGGCCGTCGACCACGAAGCGTTCGATCACGGCGTTGGCGAACCGTCCCAGCGCGATCACCGGCCGGTAGACGAGCGCGTCGATCAGCTCGTCGAAGTACCACTTGTGGAAGAGGAAGGAGTGGACCCCGCGCAGTCGCTGGGCCAGCCGGACCGTGACGCCGGGGCGCACCACGTAGCAGTAGTAGGCCAGGCCGATGCCGGCGATCGAGATCAGGCCTCCCACCAGGAGGCCCAGCCAGGCGGCGCCCGTGGACGGCACGATCTGGAACAGGGCGGACTCCTCGAAGCTCCCCTCGAGGAAGGTCTCCAGGAGGTGGGTGACGCCGGGGATCTGGATCACGCCCCCGATCACCGAGAGCACCGCCAGGATCGCCATCGGCACCTTCATCGGCAGCTCACGCTCGGCGATGTGGTGCTCGGATCCGGGGAAGCCGATGTCGGTGTCCTCCTTCTCACCGGTCGCCGGGTTCTCGTGCTCGCCGTGGGCCAGGTGGCCCTGCTCCAGCTCCTTGGCCTCCTCGCACGGCGGGCCGGCGACGACGCGGAACCCGATCCGGAAGGCGTAGAACGCGGTCAGGAAGGCCGCCCCGTACATCACGACGCCCATCCAGGCGTACATCCCGCCGCGCTCGAACGCGACGGCGATGATCTCGTCCTTCGAGAAGAACCCCGACATCCCGGGGAAGCCCGCCAGGGCGAGACAGCCGACGATCAGCACCAGCGAGGTGAACGGCAGCGCCCGGCGGAAGCCCGACATGCCGTCGATGTTCTGGCGGCCCGCCATCGCCGCGATCACCGAGCCGGCCGCCATGAACAGGAGCGCCTTGAAGAAGGCGTGCGTCATCAGGTGGAAGAGCCCCGCCGTGTAGGCGCCGATCGAGACGGCGGTGATCATGTACCCGATCTGGGACATGGTCGAGTAGGCGATGATCCGCTTCAGGTCGGTGACCACCAGCGCGACCGTGGCGGCGAAGACCAGAGTGGCGAGCCCGACGAAGGCGGCGATGTCGGCCGCCGTCGGGGCCAGCTCGAAGAGGGGATGGGCGCGGGCGATCAGGTACACGCCCGCGGTGACCATCGTCGCCGCGTGGATCAGCGCCGAGACCGGGGTCGGGCCCTCCATCGCGTCCGGGAGCCAGGTGTGGAGCGGCAGCTGCGCCGACTTGGCGAACGCGCCAACGCAGAGCAGCAGGCAGATGGCGACGACGCTTCCCTCGTCGGGGCTGAAGGCGCCCGGTGCCTCCTCGAAGACCTCGAGGTAGTCGAAGGTCCCGAGCTCGCGGAACAGCAGGAACGCCGCCAGCACCAGGCCGATGTCGCCGATGACGTTGATCACGAACGCCTTCATCCCGGCGGTGGTGGCGGTGCCGCGCCGGTACCAGAAGCTGATCAGCGCGTACGAGGCGAAGCCGACGAAAGCCCAGCCGACCGTGAGCAGCACGAAGTTGCCGGCCAGGACCAGCAGCAGCATCGAGAAGACGAAGAAGTTCAGGTAGCTGAAGAACCGCGCGAACCCGCTGTCCGAGGTCATGTAGGCCACCGAGTAGAGGTGGATCAGGGTCGAGACGCCGCTCACGATCAGGCACATCAGGACCGAGAGCGGGTCGACCAGGATGTTGAGCTCGATCTCCAGCCCGGCGGCCGAGCCGTAGTCGTAGAGCGTCGAGACGAGCTGGCGTTCCTCGGCCGGATGGTCCAGCAAGGCGATCAGCGCCCCGACCGAGCTCAGGAAGGCAAGGCCGATAGCGGCGCTCGCGATCCAGCCCGCCGCCCGGCCCGGCAGGGTCCGCCAGCCGAAGGCGACGATCAGGCTCCCCGCCAGCGGGAACGCCAGGACCAGCCACCCGAACGTGGTGGCGGTCATCCCTTCAGGCCCCGCATGTCATCGACGTTCAGCGGCAGCCGGCGGCGGAACATCGCGACGATCAGGCCCAGGCCGACGACCACCTCGCAGGCGGCGACGACCATCACGACGAGCGCGAAGATCTGCCCCTCCTGGTCGCCGTTCGCGCGGGCGAACGCCAAGAGCGCCAGGTTCCCCGCGTTCAGCATCAGCTCCAGGCACAGCAGGATCACCAGCGGGCTGCGGCGGATCAGCACGCCGACCGCCCCGATCGAGAACAGGAGGGCCGACAGGACGAGGTACCAGCTGATGTCCATCAGGCCGGGCGCTCCGCTTCCCGCCCGCCACCCGGCGTGTCATCGCGGCGGCGGCCGGCGAGGACGATCGCGCCGATCGCCGCCACCAACAGCAGCAGCGACGAGGCCTCGAAAACGATCAGGAACTTCTCCAGCATCAGCTCGCCGATGGCCGCCGGCGAGCCGAACCCGGCGGGGATGGTGGGGCCCTCGCTCTCGAGCGCGGTGAGCGCGGTGCCCAGGATGGCGACCGAGAGCTCGACGAACAGGGCGATCGCCAGGAGCGGGGCGATCACGCGCTGGCCTGGGATCGGCTCCCAGATCGGCTCCTCGACCCCGCCGACGTAGGCGGCAACGAACACGTAGAGGACCATGACCGCGCCCGCGTAGACGACCACCTGGGCGGCCGCGATGAACTCGGCGTGGAGCATCAGGAAGAGCCCGGCCAGCGCCACCAGGTGGACCACCAGGGCGAGGACGCTGTAGAAGGGGTTGCGAAGCGCGATGACCGCGATAGCGCCACCCAAGGCGCCGATAGCGCCGATGAAGAAGGCGACCTCCTCCATTGCCTCGCATCCTATGGCGCGGGGCCTCCCGGCCACCGGGCGGGACGGCCGGGTTAGAGCCGTCTGAAACTAGCTCTCGAAGGCGCTACTCGCCGTCGAAGTATTCGACGCCGCTCGACCGGCGGGCGATCAGGTCGTCGGCCTTGTTGCCGGTCCAGACGGCGACCTTGTCGCTGTCGGGATAGACGGTCGCCGCGGGGTGGAGCACCGGCGACCACATCAGCACGCGCGCGGCCTCGCCGGAGTCGTTTTGGACCCGATGAGCGCCCTCCGGCCCGGTGGGGAAGAAGACGAGGTCCATCGGCTCCAGCAGGTGCTCCCCGTCCGGATCGCGAACGGTGGGGTTTCCCTCCAGGACCAACAGCCACTCCTCCTCGGCGTACTCGTAGTGGTACGGGCAGAGCGCCTGTCCGGGCGGCAGCTCGTACACGCTCGCCCCGGTGCCCTTCGCGCCCAGCCCGGGCCCCACCCTCGCCATGCCGGAGCGAAAGCCCGCGGGGTCGTCGTCCTCGTAGACGAACTCGGGCGCGGCGATGTTGATGCGGTTCATACGGCCAGCCTAGCCGCGGAGGCGAACCCCGACCACGCTCGGGACGGCGATCCCCTCAAGAGCTTCAACGGCGGTCCACCGTCCGCCGAGGCGAGTACGTTTCCGCGCCAGCCGTCAGCCACCGATCCCAATCGGGTCGTCGCCCCGGCTTGGGTCACGGAAGGAAGGGACACCAGATGAACGACAACTACGAACCCGAGATCGTTCGAGGCGAGGGATGGCTCATCTTCTCCGGCGTGATGCTGGCGCTGGCTGGCTTTCTCAACACGATCTGGGGCATCGCCGCGATCGACGACTCTGCGTTCTTCACCGACGAGGGGCGCTACGTCATCTTCGACGACCTCAGCACTTGGGGCTGGTTCCTGTTGATCCTCGGCATCCTCCAGGTGGTCGCTGCGTTCTCGATCTGGAACCGCCACGCCTTCGGCCAGGTGTTCGGGATCGCGTGCGCCAGCCTGAACGCAGTGATCCTCTTGTTCACGGTCAACGCGTTCCCCTTCGCCGCGTTCATGCTGTTCATCGTCGACCTGCTCGTCATCTACGGATTGGCCGTCTACGGTGGGCAGCGACCGCGCCGGGTCTGATGAGCAGCGCTAAACGAAGGGAGACATGATGCTGCTGGCAGCCGACTATCCGTTCCTTGACGTTTTCTGGACGATCGTCGTCTTCTTCGCCTGGCTCGCATGGTTCTGGATCCTGATCACGGTCTTCGCCGACCTCTTCCGCCGCCACGACATCGGTGGTTGGGGCAAGGCGGCGTGGATGGTGTTCGTGATCGTTCTGCCGTTCCTTGGCGTGTTCGTCTACCTGATCGCTCAGCACGATGGGATGCGCGAGCGCAGCGCGAAGCAAGCCCAGGAACAGAAGGCGGCGATGGATGCCTATGTGCGCGACACCGCCGGTGGTTCCGCCACCGAGATCGCCAAGGCGAAGGAGCTCCTGGACGCCGGCACGATCAGCCAGACCGAGTTCGACTCGATCAAGGCGAAGGCGCTGTCCGCCTAGCGGAACGCGACCCGGATCTCACCTGATGTGGCCCGTCATCATCACCGTTGTCATCATCGTGCCGTTGCTCGCGCTCGCCTGGTGGCAGCTTCGGCGGCGGTAGCCGACACGGGAAGCAGCGCTTCCTGCTGCGAGCGCGAAACTGCGGCGATGTCGCAAGGCTTGCACGGATCCTCTGCATGGAGGGTCAGGCAACAGAGGCGGCGTCTGCTTAGGGGCGTGTGACCCGAGCAAGTGCACGGGCTGCGAACGGCATGTGCCGAGAGCGCCATACATGACGTTCCTCGAAAGGCCAGGCGTAGATCGGGTTGCCGTCGCGAATGAGTTCGAGCAGGCGCGTTTCGGCGAGTTCCTCGGCGGACCACTCGTACAGGAGTTGCAGCCGGGGGACGATCACGGCGTAGTCGAGCATCCGGCCTAGACGCTGCTCTTGGGCGATATAGCGCTCGACGTCCTGGTCGAGCGGGTAGCGGTTCGGGAGCACACGTCTGAGCGAGAGGAACACCGCTGCCATTCCGAGCCGCGGATCGCCGAGAAGGCGACCGAGCGGAGCCAGCCGCCCCAGCGCCAGGCGGGGCGCGGCGACGAGTGCGTGCGCGTACAGAACGCGCCCCAGCGCGACGTTCATGAAGAAGCGCTCCGGTGCGCTCTCCGCATCGGCGAGTTCTCGGTACTCCAGGTAGCCGCCCACAATGCTCGCGTTGTGTGATCGGTACCAGTTACGCCCCGTCGGTCTCGCGCCGAACTCCAGCCAGAGGCGCACGGCCTGCGACGACGGCTGTCCGTCCAGGCCACCGAGGAGCGCGACTGTTTCGCACCCATCCCGCAGCAGTCGCTCGTTGACCGCCCGCCACCACGCGCTGCCGGGCGGTGACGCGTCGAGCGGATCGAGCACACCGCGGCGCGCCTGCCAGCGCATGAATGACAACGCCGCCCGCCGGAACGGCAGGTGTCGCGGCGCGCGGCCCGTCGGCCCGTGGAACACCCGCGCCATCAACGCAAGACGCGCCGCAGGATCGTCGCGCACGGCCGCGACCTGCGCCTGAGCCCGAACATGCGCGTCTGCCTGCTCGCTCATCCTCAAGAAGTGATAGCCGGACGGCGACTCTTCAGGGCCGCTCGTGTAGTCAGGCGAGATACTGCGTGGACGGTGTCAGTCGAAAACGTAGAGGTAGTGCGCCAGAGCTTCGACGCCTTCAACCGCGGCGACCTCGACGCCGCCCTCGAGTGGATGCACCCCGACATCGAGTGGCAGGCCCACGAGGCCTTTCCCGATGCCGGGACGTACCGTGGCCGTCAGGAGGTCCAGAGGTTCTGGCAGAACTGGCGGGACGCGTTTCGGGGCTTCCAGTTGCATCTGGAGGAGTGCGTGCCGGCGGGCGAGCGCCACGTCCTCGCAACCTTCCGAGTGAGTGGGCAGGGAGCCGGGAGCGGCGTCGGGGTGGCCTCCCCCGCGGTCTTTCAGCTCGGTGAGATCCGGGACGCAAAGGTGATCTGGGTTGGGATGTTCGCTACCGATCATGAGGCCCTCGAGGCCGCCGGGCTGCGGGAGTAGCGCTTCCGACGAGAACCGTTTCGCTTCGCTGCGATTCGGGCGATACTGGTTCACGATGACCCAGGAGAACGTCGATCTCGTCGTGCGGGCCTACGCCGCCCCGGTCTTCGGGCCTAGTCGGCGGGTCGGTCTTCGGGCTCGGACTTGGGCTTCGCCGGGGGCTTCGTCGTCCCCATGACCTCGTCCTTGAGGTCCCGGTACTCGCGGACGTGCTTACCGGCCGTGCGGCCGATCTCGCCCGCGTCGGGCTTGCGCTCTTCGACGTAGGCCTTCGCCGTGTCCTTGCGCTCCTCGACGTAGGCCTTGGCCTCGGGGCCTCGCTCGTCCACGTACGCCCTGGCGGACTCCGCCTGCTTTTGAGCGCCCTTCTTGAGCTGACGCGCGCCCTCCCCGGCCGAGCGCCCGAGCTGGGGCAGGTACTTGTAGCCGAAGAAGACCAGGACGATGACGGCCAGGATCACGAGCTCCCAGCCACTGAAGGGCATCAGCCGGCCCGCATGAGGTTGGAGTAGCTCATAGCCGTACCTACGCTAGCGCGGCCCCAGGCGATCAGCGAGGGGAACGCGCAGCCAACCGACCTTGCGCACGCGGACGGTGCGTCTCTTCGGTTTGGTTGCGGCCGGCTGCTGCCGGATCGGCGGGTGGCGGCGTCACGACCGTCCGCAGGAAGCGCTCGATTCCCTCGACGACGCGGGCGGTGCGCAGCGAGGGCGCCAGGTCGAAGGCGTGCTCGGAGCCGGGCAGCTCGACGTAGAGGACCGGATTCTCGGAGACCTGCTCGAGCCGCTCGGCGAAGGCGCGGGCGTCGTCGACGGCCACCAGGGAGTCGCGCTCGCCGTGGAAGATCAGGAACGGCGGGGCGCCGGCGTGGACGCGGTGGGTGGGGGAGACGGCGCGGAACGCGTCGGGGTCGCTCTCACGGTCGGCCTTGACGACGATCGTCTCGAGCAGCCACTCCCGCAGGCCCCGGTGGTAGCGGTGCTCGGCGTCCAGCAGGTCGTAGAGGCCGTAGAACGGCACGGCCGCGGCGACCGAGGTGTCGGCGTCCTCGAACCCGGGCTGAAGCGAGTCGTCGCCGGAGGTGAGCGCGGCGAGCGCGCACAGGTGGCCGCCGGCCGAGCCCCCGGTGATGCAGACCCGCCCGGGGTCGACGCCCAGCTCCTCGTGATGTTCGCGCACCCACGCGATCGCGCGCTTGACGTCGATGACGTGCTCGGGCATCGTCGCCCGCGGGCTGAGCCGGTAGTCGACGTTGAACCCGACCCACCCGTTGGCGGCGAGGTGGTTCAGCAGCGGGATGCCCTGCTCGGCGCGCGAGCCGAGGATCCAGCCGCCCCCGTGGACCTGGACGATCGCGGGCCTGGGTGCATCCGCGGGCGCCTTTGAGCGATAGACGTCGAGGCGCACCCGCCGGCGCTCCTCCTGGTGGTAGACGACGCCGCGCTCGCGCGCGACGCCGCGGGGCGCCAGCATCAGCGCGGGGAAGACGAGGTGGCTGCGCGGGAAGCGCGACGGCGCCGGGTCTCCCGGCGCCAGCTCGTCGAGCTCGCGCTGAATGGCGGACGAGCTTCGCAGCGACTCCCAGGCGAACCACAGCTCGCAGAGCAGCAGCAGGCCGAGGACCGCGAGCACGACCGTGCCGACCGTGCCCGAGACCCCCTCGATCAGCAGCACGGCCACCGCGGCCCCGAGGATGAGCGAGAGCTGGAACGCGAACTCCCTCGCCCCGTAGCCCGCCATCCAGCCCCAGACCCGCAGCACCAGAAGCGGCGGCGCGCCCAGGCGGATGAGCGCCCAGATCCGCCGCGTCAGTGAGCGAAGCGGGAACAAGTCGCCGCTGGAGCTATTCGCCCTCGGCGCGCAGCGGGGTGCGCTCGACCGACTCCGCGAGCAGCATCTCCTTGGTGAAGATCAAATCCTCGCGGTTGTAGTCGGCCATCTCGTACTCGTGCCCCATCGTGATCGCGTCGAACGGGCACGCCACCTCGCAGTAGCCGCAGAAGATGCAGCGGGCGAGGTTGATCTCGTAGACCGCGGCGTAGCGCTCGCCGGCGGAGACGCGGTCGGAGGGGTCGTTCTCGGCCGCGACCACGCGGATGCAGTCGGCGGGGCAGGCGGCCGCGCAGAGCGAGCAGCCGACGCACTTCTCGAGGTGCGTGTCCTCGAAGCGGTGGAGCTTGTGGCGGCCCCGGAAGCGGGGATAGACCGGCGTCTTCTCCTCCGGGTACTGGATCGTGACCGGGCCCTCGAGCATCCGGCCCATCGTCGTCTTCAGGCCGCGCAGGGTTTCCCCGAACGCGCGGTAGGCGCCCCCGGCGCCGCCCGGCTGCGGGCCGCGCTGGACGGCGACGACGTCGTCGCCGGCCTTCAGGTAGGGGAACTCGGAACCGTTCTCGCTCATGTCACCGTGACCAGGATGGCGGTTACCAGCACGTTCAGCGTCGCCAGCGGCAGCAGCACCTTCCAGCCCAGGCTCATCAGCTGGTCGTAGCGAAGCCGCGGCAGCGTGGCGCGGATCCAGAAGAAGACGAAGACGAGGGAGAGCGTCTTCAGCAGGAACCAGACCGGGTCGAGGAAGGCGGGCCCGGGCCCCATCCAGCCGCCGAGGAAGAAGGTCACGGCGATGCCCGAGATCACGAACATCTCGAGGTACTCGGCCAGCATGAACGAGCCGAAGCGCATTCCCCCGTACTCGGTCTGGTAGCCGGCGACCAGCTCGGCGTCGGCCTCGGGCAGGTCGAACGGCGCCCGGTTCGCCTCGGCGAAGCCGGCGATCATGAACAGCAGGAAGCCGAGGAACTGGGGGACGATGTACCAAAGCTCGTCCTGGGCCACGACGATCGACGTCAGCGACAGCGAGCCGGCCATCATGATCGCGCCCAGGAGGGCCAGTCCCATCGAGATCTCGTACGAGATCAACTGCGCTGCCGAGCGCATCGCGCCCAGGAAGCTGTACTTGGAGCCGGAGGCCCAGCCACCGAGCAGCAGCCCGTAGAAGGCGAACGAGCCGAAGGCGAAGAAGAACAGGATCCCGATCGAGACGTCGATGCCATAGAGACCCACGGTCTCGCCGCCGATGGTCTCGACGTTCCCCCACGGGAGCAGCGCCAGGACCGTGATGCCCGAGAACACCACCAGCGCCGGCCCCGCGGCGAACAGCAGCGGAAGCGCGTTCTTGGGTGTGTAGCCCTCCTTGCCGATCAGCTTGATCGCGTCGGCGAGCGGCTGCATCAGTCCCATCGGGCCAACGCGGTTTGGCCCGTAGCGGGCCTGGAAGCGGCCCAGGACCTTGCGCTCGACGACCGTCAGTACGGGCACGATCGCGAACACCACGGCGAAGATGATCAGCGACTTCACAATCATCACCCAGATCGCCTCGTAGGCCGAAACGTCGGCAAGCGGAATCACCTGCCGGCCACCTGCTCCGAGGGAGCGTCAGCGACCGGTGATCCCGGCGAAGCCGGGATTCGTCCGGGGCTGGCCGGGTCCGACTTTCCGGCCTTTACGACTTCGATCGACTCCGCGGCCGACAGGGCGTTGGCGTTGGCCTCCACCGTCGCCTCGATCATGAACGCCGAGCCGGGGCGAACCCGCTCGCGGATCGCAACCCGGGCCCGGACGGTGGTGCCGTTCGACTTCACGTCGACCTCGTCGCCCTGCGCCAGCCCCAGGTTCTCGGCGTCCGACGGCGCGATCTCCACGGTCTGCTTGGGGGCGAGGAACCGCAGCGCCGGACTCTGGTCGGTTACCTCTGCGGCCCACAGATCCCTGTATGTGCCGAGACGCAGCTTGCCGTCAGGGGCGGGGGCGGCCTCTTCGCGAGACGCTGAGTCGGGGGAAATACCGGCTCCCGCCCCCCCAGCCGGAAAGCTGCTCGCGGCCGGTCGCTCCTGCCAGCGGACGCCGCGCCCGCCGATCTCGTCGAGCGTCAGGCCCGCGTAGAACGGGACCTCCGAGGCGAGGGTTTCCAGCGCCTCGGAGGCCGAGTCGATTCCGGTCTCATCGCCCAGGCGGGCAGCGAGCTCGGCCAGCCATTGCCATCCGGGGCGGGTCGTGTCGGGGTGGGGGACGGACGGGCGCAACCGCTGCAACCGGCCATCCGGATGGACGACGGTGCCCTCCTTCTCCGCGTGGGTCTCAGCCGGGAAGATCACGTCCGCGTGGTTGGTGGACTCGTCGTCGAACATCGAGATCGCCACGACGAAGTCGGCGCTGCTGAGCGCCTCCTTCCAGGCAGGCCCCCCCGGGAATTCTCGGACCGGGTTGGCATTGGCCAGGAACAATGCCGCGACGTCGCCCTCGATCAGCCCGTCCCGGATTCCCGCGGAGTCCCTGCCCAGTGGGGACTCCGTCAAGCCCGGCCCGATCCCGGGAAGGAGGCCGACCTCACGGAGGCCCCGCCCGTTCGCGGACTCGGGCACCTCGATCAGCTTGGCGTCGAGGGCCTGGGCACATCTCAGCAACTCCCCGACGGCAGCCTCGCCCCCGGGTCCATGGGCAATCGACTCGCCCCAGACGATGATCGTTGAGCCCGGCCGCGCCACGCCCGCGATGCGCTCGGCGTCCGCGCCCGATTCCCCCTGCGCGCGGTGCTCACCCGTGATCTCACCGGCGAGAGACCACAGGAACCCGGCCGCATCACCGGGGTCGAATCGAGCCGTCTCCTCCGCTCCTCCGTCGAGCGTTGTCGGCCTCGCCGAAGCGACGGCCAGCTTCGCCCCCTCTCGCCTCACCGCCTTGCGCAGACGCAGGTCGAGGATCGGCATCGAGTGGAGGGGGTCGCACCCGATCACGAGGATCGACTCCGCCCTGTCCAGATCCGGCATCGCCGCGGACAGCTCCGGGCGCGACGCGTCGACTACGAGACGCCGGGGCAGGGCGCCGCCGGCCCGCGAGTCAACGTTCGGCGAGCCCAGCGCGCCGCGCAGGATGCGCTGGAGCAGGTAGCCCTCCTCGTTGGAGGTCGCGCCGCCCGCGATCGCGGCCGCGCGCTTGCCGGCGTTTCGCAGGCCCTCGGCGGCCGCGTCCAGGGCCTCCTCCCACGTCGCCGGGGCCAGCGTGCCGCCGCGGCGGATCATCGGCTGCGTGATGCGGTCCTCCGAGACCATCATCTGGAAGCCGAAGCGGCCCTTGTCGCACAGCCAGCCGTCGTCGACGTCCGCGTTGTCGCGGGCCAGGACACGGGCGACCCGCTCGTCGCGCACGGTGAACTTGACGTTGCACTGGCTGGGGCAGAGGGTGCACACGGATCCCGCGTCCTCGATGTCCCACGGGCGGGCGCGGAAACGGTAGGCCTCGGAGGTCAGTGCGCCAACCGGGCACAGCTCGATGATGTTGCCGTGGAAGGGGGCGATGTAGGGGCGGTCGTCGAAGGTCCCCACGTAGGTCTTGGCTCCGCGGTCCAGGAGCTGGAGCTGCTCGTCCTCGGCCACCTCCTGGCTGAAGCGCACGCACCGGTAGCAGAGGATGCAGCGCTCGCGGTCGATCCGGACCAGGGGCGAGAGCGGCATCGGCTTCTGGAAGTGGCGCTTGGGGTCGGTGACGCGGCTCTTGCCGGGGCCCCAGCCCATCGCGATGTCCTGAAGCGGGCACTCCCCGCCCTTGTCGCAGACCGGGCAGTCCAGCGGGTGGTTGACCAGCAGGAACTCGACGACCGCGTTCTGGGCCTCCTTGACCCGGTCGGTACGGGTGTAGACCACCATGCCGTCGCGGATCGGGGTCGAGCATGCCGTCTGGAGCTTCGGGATCCCCTCCACCTCGACCAGGCACATGCGGCACGCGCCGACGGGCTGGCCGAGCTTCGGCTCGTAACAGAAGACCGGGATCTCAACGTCGCCGTGCTTGGCGGCGTCGACCAGCATCGTCCCCTCGGGCGAGACGACCTCGATCCCGTCGACGACCAGGGTGATGTCGGGGCGCTCGCTCACTAGGAACCACCTGCGGCGGCTTCGCCACCTGACACGCCAGCTTTGGTTCTAAAGCACCTCACCCGAACACCTCCACCGGCACCGCCTCGGCCGTCGAGACGTCGATCGGGGCGGGCGGCGCCTCGCGGGCGCGCTCGATCGCCTCCTCGAACTCGCCGCGGAACTTCGCGACCATCGAGCCCACTGGCATCGCCATCGAGTCGCCCAGGACGCACAGGCAGTTGCCGATGATGTTGTCTTGGACCGAGGAGATGATGTCCAGGTCCATCGGCGTCGCCTCGCCGCGGACGACGCGATCGAGCATCTTCACCGTCCAGTTGGTGCCCTCGCGGCAGGGCGTGCACTTGCCGCACGACTCGTGGTGGTAGAAGCGAGCGGTCCGCAGCGCCAGCTCGGGGATCGAGACGGTGTCGTCGGCGACGATGATCGCGCCCGAGCCCAGCATCGAGCCGGCCTCGGCCATCGCCTCGAAGCTGTAGGGAAGGTCGAGCTCGGTGGCGGTCAGCACGGGGGCCGATGACCCGCCGGGGAACCATGCCTTGACCGAGCGCCCGGGCGGCGGCCCGCCCGCGAGGCCCTCGATGATCTCGCGCGACGGGATTCCCAGCTCGATCTCGTAGTTGCCGGGCCGCTGCACGCAGCCCGAGACCGAGACGACCTTGGTGCCGGGCGACTGCTCGGTGCCGAAGCCCTTGAACCAGTCGGCCCCGTTGCTGACGATGTGCGGGACGTTCGCGAGGGTCTCGACGTTGTTGATCAGCGTCGGGCCGCCGTAGAGGCCCTGGATCGCGGGGAAGGGGGGCTTCAGGCGGGGGTTGCCCCGCTTGCCCTCGAGCGAGTCGAGCAGGGCCGTCTCCTCGCCGCAGATGTAGGCGCCCGCCCCGCGGTGGACGACGACGTCGATCGCCGCGCCGGTGTCGAGGATGTTCTCGCCCGCGAACCCCGCCTCGTAGGCCTCGGCGACCGCGGCGTCCAGCACGTCCGCGACCTCCCAGTACTCGCCGCGGATGAAGATGAATGCGTAGCGCGCGCCGGCCGCCATGCTCGCGATCAGGCAGCCCTCGATCAGCTGGTGCGGGTTCTTGTGCATCAGCTCGCGGTCCTTGAACGTGCCTGGCTCGGACTCGTCCGCGTTGCAGCAGAGGTACTTCTCCGTGTCGCCCCGTGGGAGGAACCCCGCCTTCTTGCCCATCGAGAACCCGGCGCCGCCCCGGCCACGCAGCCCGGACGCCTCGAGGTCGCTCAGGAGCTCGTCGGCCTCGAGGTCCCGGAACGCGCGCGTCAGCGCCGCGTAGCCGCCGCCCTCCCGATAGCCCTCCAGCGTGCGCAGCTTGGGGTCGTCGACGTTGCGGAACAGGATCCGCGTCTCCTCAGCCACGCTCCACCTCGGCGACCCTGCGGTCGGGCTCGGGCTCCGGCCCGCCCGCGGCGGGGCGGCGGGCGAGTGCCCTGTCGGGCAGGACGTCGGCCCCCGAGCGCAGCTGCTCGATCGCGACCCGGGCCTCGGCGATCTCGAGCGGGCCGAAGTAGACCTCGTCGATCGACGCCATCGGCGCCAGGTCGCAGGCGCCCAGGCACTCGAAGCCCTGCACGTAGAACTCGCCGTCGGCGGAGGTCGCGCCGCCGTGGTCCGCCGCGTGCTCGTCGGTGCCGGTGGCCTCGCAGAACGCGTGCAGCAGCTCGTCGCCGCCGTTCAGCCAGCAGGAGATGTTGTGGCAGACGAGCACCCGGTGGTTGCCGGCGGGCTCGAGGTGGAAGAGGTCATAGAAGCTCGCGACCGACTGCAGGTAGGCGGGGGTCAGGCCCATCACCGCCGCCGCCTGGCGGATGCCCTCGGGCGAGCACCAGCCGTGGTGGCGCTGCACCGCCCAGAGCGCCGGGATCGAGGCCGAGCGCACCTGCGGGTAGCGGCCCATGGCCGTCTCGATCTGCTCGCGCAGCTCGTCGGGGACGTCAACCTCGTGGAGCTCGGGGACGCGGTCGGCGTCCTCGGGGGTCATCGAGGCGATCAGCTCGTCGCGCTCTTCGGCGGTGAGGTCGTCCGTGGGGCGAAGCCGATGCCCGTTTTCCTCGCTCACCGGTCGATGCCTCCCAGGATCGGGTCCAGCATCGCCAGGTTCTGGATCATGTCGGCGACGTACTCGTCGATGCACATGTCGCGCAGGGCCTGGAGGTTCACGAACGATGGGTCCCGGTAGTGCACTCGGGCGGGCTTCGAGGAGCCGTCGGCGACGATGAAGCAGCCCAACTCGCCGCGGGGACCCTCGATCGCGTGGTAGACCTCACCCGGCGGCACGCGGAAGCCCTCGGTGACCAGCTTGAAGTGGTGGATCAGGGACTCCATCGAGGTCGACAGCTCGTGCCGTGGCGGCAGCACGTACTTGCGGTCGTCGGCGATCCACGGGCCCTCGGGCAGGCCGTCGATCGCCTGCTCGACGATCCTCACCGACTCGCGCATCTCCTGGATCCGAACGCGGTAGCGGTCCCAGCCGTCGCCGACGGTCCCGACCGGGATGCGGAAGTCGTGGTCGGCGTAGGAGAGGTAGGGGTCGGCCTTGCGCAGGTCCCAGGGCTCGCCGGACGCGCGCAGCAGGGGCCCGGTCACGCCGAGATCGAGCAGTCGCTGGCGCTCGACGATCCCGATCCCCTTGGTCCGCTGCAGGAAGATCTCGTTGCGCGTCAGGAGCGCCTCGTACTGGTCGATCCGCGAGGGCATCTCGTCGCAGAAGGCCCTCACGTTCTGGGCAAAGCCGACGGGGATGTCCTCGAAGACGCCGCCGATCTGGAAGTAGCGGGTGTGCATCCGCTGGCCCGAGGACATCTCGAACAGGTCGAGGATCCGGTCGCGCTCGCGGAAGCAGTAGAAGAACATCGACATCGCGCCGAGGTCCAGCGCCGAGGTGCCCAGCCAGACCAGGTGCGAGTGGATCCGGTTGAGCTCGAGGTGGATCACTCGCAGGTACTTGGCCCGCTCGGGGATCTCGAGGTCGATCAGCCGCTCGACCGCCCCGCAGAAGGCCTGCATCTGGAAGTAGTAGGAGAGGTAGTCCATCCGCTCGACGAACGGGATGACCTTCCAGTAGTTCTGGTCCTCGCAGGACTTCTCGATGCCGGTGTGGACGTAGCCGACGATCGGCTTCAGGTCGCGGACGATCTCGCCCTCGAGGCTGACCAGCAGGCGCAGCACCCCGTGGGTCGCCGGGTGGTGCGGGCCCATGTTGATCGTCATCAGCTCGCCCTCGGGCGAGCCCTCCTCGATCTCGGTTCGCTCGATCGGCGAGGTGCCGATGACCGTCGCCTCGGTGTGGGCGATCCGGTCCCGGCCGGGGGCCGGCGCGGTGCCGTGGCGGGTGGGGGTGCTCACTCGTACCACCTCGGGACCTCGTGCTCGTTGTGGGTGAAGATCACGGGCTCGCCGCCGATGGGGAAGTCGCGCCGCTGCGGCCAGCCCACGTACTCCTCGGGCAGCAGGATCCGCCGCAGGTCGGGATGGCCGCGGAAGACGATCCCGAAGAAGTCGTAGACCTCGCGCTCCTGGAACTCGGCGGTCGGGAACATCTCAACGCACGAGTCCATCTCGGGGAGGTCGTCGCCGCCCGGGTCGGCCACCGCTGCTCGCACGCGCACGCGCTCGACCCGCGCCATGTTCAGCAGCTCGTAGTGGACGCCGAAGCGGGGCTCGGCCGGCAGGTAGTCGGCGCCGTGGAGGCTGGCGAGGAACCGGTACTCCTGACCCGGCGTGTCGCGCAGCCAGCCCAGCACGGCCAGGACCTGCTGGGGGTCGACGATCAGGCAGGCCTGGCCGCGGTCGTGATAGGTCTCGATGACGGAGCCGGGGTGGGCGTCGTTCAGCTCCTGGGCGATCAGCTCCAGCCCGGGGGCATCAGGCACGATCGGCCGCCTTCGCGATCTCGCGTGCCCGCTCGTACTCCTCGCGGCCGCCCCCCGTGATCGCGTCGTCGCGGGCCCACTCCTCGGTCCCGGCGGCGTTGTAGCGCGCGCGCCAGCCCGGGTCGGGGTTGCCCAGGATCATGCGTTGGAGCTTGTTGAAGCCGTAGATCAGCGCCTCGGGGCGGGGAGGACAGCCCGGGACGTGGATGTCGACGGGCATGAACTTGTCGGCGCCCTGGACCACGGCGTAGTTGCTGAACATCCCGCCCGACGACGAGCACGCACCCATCGAGATGACCCACTTTGGCTCGAGCATCTGGTCGTACAGGCGGCGGACGACGGGCGCCATCTTGATCGAGACCCGGCCCGACAGGATCAGGAAGTCGGCCTGCCGGGGCGAGGCCCGCATCGCCTCCGCCCCGAAGCGGGCGATGTCGTAGCGGGGCGAGACGATCGACATCATCTCGATCGCGCAGCAGGCGAGCCCGAAGGTGGCCGGGAACATCGCGTTCGCGCGGCCCCAGTTCAGGACCTTCTCGAGCCGGGTCGCCAGCACGGACTCCTCGACGTGCTTGTCCAGCTCGTCGCCCTCGAGGTCGCCGCGAAGCAGGTCGCGCGCGCGCAGCTGGCGCACCCGGAGAGCCTCGACGGAGCCGGGCTGGTCCAGGGGCGCCAGGCCGCGGATCTTCTCGCGCTTCACTTCCAATCCAGGGCGCCCTTCCTCCAGACGTAGATCAGCGCCACCAGGAGCAACGCCACGAACACGAGGATCTCGACCAGGACGAACACCGAGTCGGCGGCGTTCAGGATGACCCCGACCGGATACAGGAACACCACCTCGATGTCGAACAGGATGAACAGCATCGCCACGAGGTAGAAGGAGACGCCGAAGCGGAAGGTGCGCGAGACCTCGGTCGGCACGCCGGACTCGTACGGCTCCGACTTCACCTTGCTCGGGCGCTTGGGCCCGACCAGGCTGTTCAGCGTGACCAGTGTGGCGCCGACGACAACCCCGAGTCCGGCGAAGACGAGCACTGGGAGGTAGCTGCGCAGCACTGTCCATAGGGTACGACTTTGTGCGCACCTGCCACATAGTGATTTTCCGCATGAGAATGGGAAAAACCCGACCACTTCACACGGGTATGCGCCGATGGACGTAGTCCACGCCGTTGTCGGCGTGATCGTGATCGTCGCCAACGTCGTCGCGTTCGCGTGGGGTGGCTGGGCCTGGGCGCGCCGCCAGCCGGCCGTCGGGTTCTGGTATGCGCTGCGCTTCGCGCAGGTGGCGGTGGTCGTGCAGGTGATGCTGGGCGCGGTCCTGTTGCTGCTCGGAAAGGCGGCGGCCGACCTCCACTACCTCTACGGCGTGCTGCCGATAGCGATCTCGCTCGCGGCCGAGGCGATCCGCTCCGGCGCCGCCGAGCGCGAGCTCGAGGGCCTTGACTTCGACTCGCTCCCGAAGGCGCGCCAGGGAGCGATCGCCCTCGCGATCGTCCGCCGCGAGACGGGGATCATGGCCGTCTCGGCCGGGATCATCGTGTTCCTGGCGCTGCGCGCCGCGGGCACGACGCCCCTGATCTAAAGCGGCCGGTAGGCGCCGCGGTGGAACACGAGCGGCTCGCCGCCGTCACTCCCCACCGCCTCGACGGACCCGATCAGGATCACGTGGTCGCCGACCTCGTGCGAGGCGACCACCTCGCAGGCCAGCCACAGCGGGACGTCGTCCACGACCGGGACGCCCGCGCGCTCGCGCCAGGCGACGTCGGCCCACTTCTCGGTGTGCGGCGCCTTCGTGGCGAACGACCGGGCGAGCGCTTCGTGGCCGCCACCGAGCACGCTGATCCCAAACCGGCCGGCCACCCGGATCGCGCCAAGCGTGCGCGAGCCGACGTCAAGCGAGGCCAGCATCGTTGGCGGGTCCAGCGACAGCGAGGCGACGGCGTTGGCCGTGGCGCCCAGCGGCCCGTCCGTCGAGGCCGCGGTGACGACGGTGACGCCGGTGGGCAGCAGGGCCATCGCCTCGCGGAACTCGTCGGGTGAAGGTGCTGGTTGGGCCATCTGCGGGCGGAAAGTATGATGCCGCGCGCGTGCTTGGCCGTCTTGCCCTCATCGCAACCGCGCTCGTCGCAGCCCTCGCGCTGGGTGCGTGCGGCAGCGAGGGCATCGAGGTCGCCGAGGAGGATCCGATGCACGAGGGAGCGGTCCTGTTCGCCGAGCGCTGCGGCGGCTGCCACACCCTGAAGGCCGCCGGGGCTGTCGGCTCGGCCAACCGTGCCGTCCGCAACCAGGGCCCGAACCTCGACGAGCGCGTCGAGTCCGAGGAGGACGTGCTCTACGCGATCCGCAACGGCGGCTTCTCGGGCGCGATCATGCCCCAGAACATTTTCGTCGGCGGCCAGGCCGAGGCCGTGGCTGCCTTTGTCGCCGAGTACGCGGGCGGCGACGTCGATCGCCCGCCGTCGCCGCAGAGCCTCGACGAGGCCGCCTCCGACGAGGCGGCGGCCACCCCGGGCGCAAACTAGGCGCCGGCGAGGGAGCGCCTCGCTCGACCTCCGCTCAATCCGCGACGATCCCGGCCCCGTCCGGCAGGCGCTGGCGCGCCGCGGAGCGGCCGACGCGCTCGACGAGGTCCTGCGCCTGGACGAGCGCCGCCGCGAGCTGTTGCCCCGAGTGGAGGAGCTGCGGGCCCGCCAGAACGAGGCGTCCGACGCGATCGCCGAGGCCAAGCGGTCGGGCGGCGACGCCGACGCCATGATCGCCCAGATGCGCGAGGTCTCGGCCGAGGCGAAGGGGCTCTCGGGCGAGCTCGCCGAGGTCGAGGCCCAGCGCGACGAGCTGGCCGCCACGCTCCCCAACGTGCCCGCAGCCGGGGCCCCGGACGGCGAGGCGGATGTGGACGCCGTCGTGTTGCGGGAGGTCGGCGAGCGTCCCGACTTCGGCTTCGAGGCCGCCGACCACCTCGACCTCGGCCAGCGCCACGGGTGGATCGAGATCGAGAAGGCCGCCGACGCCTCGGGTGCCCGGTTCGCCTACGTCATGGGCGACCTGGTGATGGTTCAGCTGGCCCTGGTTCGCTTCGCGGTCGACACCGTCCGCGCCGAGGGCTTCCAGCCGGTGGTGCCGCCGGTGCTGGTCCGCGAGGAGCCGCTGTACGGCACGGGCATGTTCCCGGGCGAGCGGGAGATGATCTACGAGGTCGAGCGCGACGAGCTCTTCCTGGTCGGCACGTCGGAGGTCTCGCTGGCCGCCCTCCACGCCGACGAGATCCTCGACGCCTCGACGCTGCCGCGCCGCTACGCCGGGATCTCGACCTGCTTCCGGCGCGAGGCGGGCGCCGCGGGCAAGGACACCCGGGGGATCTTCCGCGTCCACCAGTTCGACAAGGTCGAGATGTTCTCGTTCGTCGACCCCAGCGAGTCCGACGCAGAGCACGAGCGAATCCTCGCGATCGAGGAGCTGATCATGTCCGCCCTCGAGCTCCCCTACCGGGTGGTCGACATCCCGGTCGGCGACCTCGGTGCCCCGGCCGCCCGCAAGTTCGACATCGAGGCCTGGATCCCCAGCCAGGAGCGTTACCGCGAGCTCACCTCCTGCTCCAACACGACCGACTACCAGGCGCGCCGGCTGGGCGCCCGCTTCCGGCCGCGGGCCGAGGCCCCGCCCGAGCCGATGCACACGCTGAACGGCACGGCCGTCGCGGTGGGCCGGGCGCTGATCGCGCTGATCGAGAACGGGCAGCAGGACGATGGATCGGTCGCGCTGCCCCAGGCCCTGGTGGACGCGGGCGCCCCGCCGCGGATCCCGGCCTAGGCCGCCCCCGCCTCGATCACCCGCACCAACTGGGCGCCTTTCCCGTCGACCTCGATCCGGTCGGCGAAGTCCGTGGGGCGGTGGAGGGTGGCGGTGGTGAATCCGGCGGCGCGGAGTGCCTCCTCGGCCTCGGCCTCGTCGGCGAAGTGGAGCTCGACGTTGCTGCGTACGAAGGCGGAGAGGCCGCGAAGGAAGGCGGTCGTAGCGAGGCCCGGGTTCTCGCCGGCGAGGTGCACGTCGGACAGGTACATGCCGTCCGGGAACGAGGCGAGCGCGGCGGCCGTCCGGCGCCACAGCCCCTCCAGCCCCGGCCGGTCCAGGTAGCTGATCAGCCCCTCGGTGATGACCGCGAGGCCGCGCTGGGGATTCAGCTCGCCCGCCACCGCCGGGACGCTCGCGGGGCCGGACTCGGCGAGGGCGTCGATCTCCACCACCCGGTGGTCCGGGCCCAGCGACCCCGCGCGATCCAGCGCGCGGCGCTTGCGGTCGGCCATCGCCGGTAGGTCGGCCTCGACGTAGGTGATCGCGTCGCCGTGATCGCGGGCGAAGCGCCACCCGCGCGGCGACATCCCGGCCGCGATCTCCAGCACCTGCGAGACCCGGCCGTCGGCGATGGCCGTCTCGAGCAGGTGATCGATCAGCCGGTGGCGGGCCAGCAGGAACTGCTCGAGCGTGGGGCCGCCGACCGCCTTCGACACCAGCATCGCCGGCTGGCTGGACAGGAACGACAGACGCCCGAGCCCGGTCTCGAGCTCGGGCGTCGACAGGCCGTTGCGCGCCCAGACCGCGCCCGTGTAATGGGCGGTCGGGCTGATCGAGGCCGAGCCCCCAGGCGACGGCTCGGTCACGAGTCCCCTACTCGGACTTGTCGAAGTCCAGCGAGCAGGAGTTGATGCAGTAGCGCAGTCCGGTGGGGTTGGGGCCGTCCTCGAACAGGTGGCCGAGGTGGCCTCCGCACCGCGAGCACACGACCTCGGTGCGCCGCATCAACAGCGAGTTGTCGGGGCGCGTCTCGACGGCATCGGACTCGGCGGGATCGAAGAAGCTGGGCCAGCCGGTCCCCGAGTCGAACTTGGTGTCCGAGCTGAACAGCTCCTGCCCGCACCCCTTGCAGCGGTACATGCCGTCGTCCTTGTTGTCCCAGTAGGTGCCGGTGAACGCGCGCTCGGTCCCCTGCTTGCGGAGCACGTCGTACTCCTCGGGGCTGAGCTCCTCGCGCCACTCCTGCTCGGACTTGGTGACCTTCTCCGTCTTCTCCACTCGTTCTTCCTCCTAAGGGTTGTGAAGGTTAGTCGCCCGGCGGGCCCGCTCATTACGCCTCGCTGCCACCATCGGGACATGGACCAGGTGCCGCCCCTCGAGCATCAGACCCCGCCGCCCCGCCGCGAGGGCGTACGGATCCTGCGGCCGCTGCGGATCCGCGACTTCGCCCTGCTCTTCGCCGGGACCTCCGTCTCGCTGTTCGGGGACGGGATCTACCTGGTCGCGCTGGCGTGGCAGGTCTACGACCTGTCGAACGTACCGACCGCGCTGTCGGTCGTGGGCGTCGCCTGGACCCTGCCGATGGTCGCGTTCCTGCTGGTCGGCGGGGTGCTGGGCGACCGCTTCGACCGCCGCCGGCTGATGATCGCGGGCGACGCCATCCGCGCCGTCGCGATCGGGGCCATCGCCATCCTCGCCCTCAGCGGCGAGATCGAGCTGTGGCACCTGATCCTGAGCGCCGCCTTCTACGGCGCCGGCGACGCGATCTTCGCGCCGAACTTCCAGGCGGTCGTCCCGGACGTGGTCCCGCAGCGCCTGCTGGTGGAGGCGAACTCGCTTCAGCAGCTGGCCGAGCCCGTGGCGTTCCGCTTCGCGGGCCCCGCGATCGGCGGTGTCCTGGTCGCCGGGCTGGGAACGGGCGCCGCCTTCACGGTCGACGCCGCCACCTTCCTGGTGTCGATGGCCTGCGTGGCGCTGATGGCGCCGCTCCCGGTCGCTCGCGAGGACTCGGGATCATCGGTCTTCGAGGACGTCCGCGAGGGGGCGCGGTTCGTCCGCTCGCAGCCCTGGCTGTGGGCGACGCTGCTGTCGGCGGCGCTGACCCTGCTGCTCTTCCTGGGCCCGTTCGAGGTCCTGCTGCCGTTCATCGTGCGAAACGAGCTCGGGGCGGACGCCGACGTGCTCGGAGTCATCCTGGGCGCGTCGGGGGTGGGGGCGATCGTCTCCGGGCTGATGCTGGGCCAGCGGGGGATCGGCCGCCGCTTCGTGCTCTGGGCCTACGTCGGCTGGGGAGTCTCGGTGTTCTGCCTGGTCGGATACGCGCTGGCGGCGGCGGCGTGGGTGGCCGTCGTGATCGGCTTCGTCTCGGGCCTTGCGTTCACGGTCGGCAATGTGATCTGGGTGACGATGATCCACCGCTACGTCCCAACCGAGCTCCTCGCCCGGGTCAGCGCACTGGACTGGCTGGTCTCGATCGGCCTCACGCCGGTCTCGTTCGCGCTCGCCGGCCCGGTCGCCGAGGCCATCGGCGTCGAGGCGACCCTGATCGGGGCCGGTGTGCTCGCCACGGTGGCCTGCTTCGCGTTCCTGGCGGTGCCCGGGATCCGCGAGCCCGAGCGGTGGGAGAGCGAGGCGGCGCCGGCGCCGGCGCGCTAGCGGCCGCCGATCCTAGTATCCGCCGCCATGAGCGACGCCCAGAGCTTCTACGTGGCGGCCGGGGACGGCTTCGAGTCCACCGAGCTCACCCGCGGGCCCTGGGACCCCGGCTCCCAGCACGCCGGCCCGCCGGCCGCTCTGATCGCCCGCGAGCTCGAGGCGCTTCCCTCGGAGAGCCCAATGCAGGTGGGACGGATCACGTTCGAGATCCTGCGGCCGGTCCCGATCGCACCGCTTCGCGTTCAAGCCGAGGTCGTGCGCCCGGGGCGGCAGGTCGAGATGGCCGAGGCCGTCCTGAGCGGTGGCGAGGAGACCCTGATCCGGGCGCGGGCGTGGCGGCTTCGCCGCGGCGAGACCGTGCTTCCGCCGGGCCTTGCGAGCACCGAGTCCCCGAGCGTTCCCTCGCGGTCGCGGCAGGTCCTGCGCCCGGCCGACCCGCCGCCGGGGCCCGACCAGGCCGAGGAGGGCGAGTTCTTCGATACCGGGCAGGGCGTCGGCTACCACACCGCGATGGAGTACCGGTTCGTCCGCGGCGCCTTCGTCGAACCGGGTCCCGCGATCGTGTGGATGCGAATGCGCCATCCGCTTCTCGCCGGCGAGAAGCCGACGCCGCTCCAGCGGGTGCTGACGGCCGCGGACTCGGGGAACGGCGTCAGCGCCACGCTCGACTGGGCGCGATACCTCTTCATCAACGTCGACCTCTCGGTCCACCTCGTCCGGATGCCGGAGGGCGAGTGGGTGGGACTGGACGCGATCACGATCCCCGAGCCGACCGGGGTGGGGATCACCGACACGGCCCTGTTCGACGAGCGCGGCCCACTGGGGCGCGCCGCGCAGACCCTGCTCGTGGCGGAGCGGCCATCGCCGGGGGACCGAGAGGCTAAGTAGAAATCCGCAGGTCTAATCCGCAGTCGCACCCGTTGTGGCTGCCGACGGGTGGGCCTAGGCTCGATCGATGAGCGCGGACTCCGACTCCCGCCCGGCGGGCGCTAGCCTCGCGGCGGTGGAGGCCGAGGGCAAGCCCGCCGTGGCCGACGGCGCGATCCGGATCGTGCTGGCCGAGGACCACGGAGTGGTCCGCAGCGCCCTTCGCATGCTGCTGGACGCCGAAGGCGACCTGAGCGTCGTCGCCGAGGCCGGCGACGTCCCCTCCACGGTGCGCTACGTGCGCGGCCACCAGCCCGATGTGCTCGTGCTGGACTTGAACATGCCCGGCGGGCCCAGCATCCGCGCGGTCCCCGAGATGCTCGAGGCCTCGCCCGAGACGAGCATCGTGATCCTGACCATGCAGAGCGATCCGGTGTTCGCCCGCGAGGCGATGCAGGCCGGCGTCAGCGGCTACATCCTCAAGGACGCCGCCGACTCCGAGCTGGTGAAGGCCGTCCGGATGGCGGCCCAGGGCGGCACCTACCTCCAGCCCGAGCTGGGCGCCCGGCTGGCCGCCGAGCCCGAGGGCCCGCCCGACGACCTCTCCGAGCGCGAGGTCGAGATCCTGCGGCTGATCGCGCTTGGTCACACGAACGGCGAGATCGCCGAGACCCTCTACCTCAGCGTGCGGACCGTCGAATCACACCGCGCCCACATCCAACAGAAACTGCGGGTGAGCAAGCGCTCCGAGCTGGTCCGCTACGCGCTCGACCGCAACCTGCTCGAATCCCCCTGACCGCGGCGCGCCGGCACGCGAGCGTGGAGCTCGGTCCCCTCCAGCGGCCGTGAACGCACGTTCAGCTCGCCGCCGGCCAGCTCGACCCGCTCGCGCATGCCCAGCAGGCCGAACCCGCCGGTCGGCTGGACGGCGTCGAAGCCGTGCCCGTCGTCGCGGATCCTGACCTCGATCCAGCCGTCGACCTCGCGCAGGACCAGCCGCACCCGCTCGGCGCGGGCGTGCTTGACGATGTTGGTCAGGGCCTCCTGGACCACGCGGTACAGGGTGCTCTCGAGCTCGTCGTCCAGCCGCTCGGCCTCGCCGTCCTCGCCCGGCTCCAGCGCGACCTCGGCCTCGATCTCCAGCTCGCCGGCGTTGGCCTGCTGGGCGACGAGCCCCTCGATCGCTGCCGCCAGGCCAAGCTCGTCGAGCGCTGCCGGGCGGAGCTCGGAGATCAGCCCCCGCAGCGCGGTGATCCCCTCGCCAAGCTGCTCCACCGAGTTCTCGACGACGGCCCGCAGCTCGTCGTCGGACCCGGTGCGCGCGGCCGAGGACAGCACCACCCGCATGGCGCCCATGGCCTGCAGCGTGTCGTCGTGAAGCTCGCGCGCCCAGCGCCGGCGCTCGCGCTCGGAGGCGTCGATCGAGTGGCGCAGGCGTTCGGAGGCGACGTACTTCGCGGTCGAGACCGCGGTCGCGGCGCTGGCCGCGAACGCGTCCAGCAGCCGCTCGTCCTCCTCGTCGAACTCGGGGCCAAGCTCCAGGCGGTCGAAGGCGGCGATCACCCCGAGCGCCGTCCCCCGGAAGTTCAGCGGCACGAGGAGCGCCGCCCGGGCCTCGATCCCCAGCTCGCGGGGCGAGATCCCAAGCCGGGCATGCACGTCGGCGACGCGCTCGGGGCGCAGGCCGCGCAGCACGCCGCCCCAGGTGGTCCAGCCGATCGTCAGCCGCTCGCCGAGAACGTCGCGGATGAACTCGCCCGCGGTGGCCGCCACCTCCAGCTCGCCTCGGTCGTCCAGGAGGATCACCACCGAGCGCGCCTCGACCAGGGCCCGGGCCCGCTTCACGATCGTCTCGAGGACGCGCTCGAGGTTGGTCTCGCCGCCGACCGCGCGCGCGATCTCGGTCGTTGCCTCCAGGCGGGACACGGCTCGCTCGAGCTGGCGGCGGCGCTCCTCCGAGGCGGTGAAGACGTGCGCGTTCTCGATCGCGATCGCCGCCCATTCCGCCAAGACGACGGCCGCCTCCTCGTCGCTTTCGGTGAAGTGGCCGTCGCCCTTCTCGGTCAGGTAGAGGTTCCCCCAGGCCTGGTCGCGGATCAGGATCGGGACGCCCAGGAAGCTGCGCATGGGCGGGTGGCCGGCCGGAAACCCGAACGAGCGGGGGTGCGCGCCCACGTCGTCCAGCCGAAGCGGGCGCTCCTCTCCGACCAGGAGTCCCAGGACGCCCCGTCCCTTGGGCAGTTCCCCGATGGCCTCGCGCGTCTCGTCGTCGATGCCGATCGCGTGGAAGTTGGAGAGGCCGCTTCGGTCCTCGTCGAGGATCCCGATCGCGGCGTAGCGGGCGCCGGTCAGCTCGCGAGCGACCTCCAAGAGCTCCTGCAGGACGGACTCGAGGTCGAGCTGCGAGACCAGCGTTCGGCCCACCGCCATCAGGCGGCGGAGTCCACGCTCGTCGAGGGACCTCCCGATCTCCCCCGGCTGGCCGGCGTCCATCGTGATCAATGTAAGCACCCGGCGCTGTAGCGTGCTGGTTGTGGACACCAAGCTGAGAGCGATCTACCTCCGCGACCACATGGCGGGCGCGACCGCCGGGCACGAGCTGGCCAAGCGCGCCGCGTCGAGCAACGCCGACGGCGCGCTGGGCGACCTGCTGGAGCGGCTTGCCCAGGAGATCGGCGAGGACCGCCAGACGCTGCTGGACGTGATGAACGAGCTCGGCGTCGGCGCCGACCCGGTCAAGAGCTCGGTGGCGTGGACGGCCGAGAAGGTGGGCCGGCTGAAGCCCAATGGCAGGTTGCTGAGCTACTCGCCGCTGAGCCGCGTGATCGAGCTCGAGGGCCTCCACATCGGGATCTCGGGAAAGCTGTCGCTGTGGCAGTCGCTCGAGGCGACCAGCGCCGGCGAGGTGACGGTCGCCGACTTCGGCGAGCTCATCGCCCGCGCGCAGCGCCAGCTCGCCGACCTCGAGCCTTACCGGATCGCTTCGGCTCGGGAGGCGTTCGCAGGCGTCGAAGCGCCGTCGTAACCAGCTCGTCGGCCTCCAGGGGCACCATGTGCCCCGAGCGGGGGGCCTCGATCGGCTCTGGGCTGCGCGGCAGCATCCCGGCCAGCTTGTGGGCGTGGACCGGCGGGGTCATCCGGTCGGCGCCGCCCGCGATCACCGTCGCCGGGACGTCCAGGTTCGCGAGCCCGTCATAGACCTCCACCCGCGAGAGCGTGCCGCCGCACCGCCCGCGGACCCGCCGCGGGCAGGCGCGGACCATCCTCGCGACCAGGGTCACGTCCTCGCCGCGGGCATCGGGGCCGAACGCCAGGTAGCGGACGCCGGCTCGCACGGCCAGCTCGGGGGCGTCGTCGAAGGGGACCTCGGCGCAGAGCAGCGCGACCTCGATCCGCTCCTTCGTGCCGGCGAGCCGCGCCGGGGCGCTCACCACGAGGCTCTCGCTGATCAGGTCGCCCAGGCCGGTGCCGATCATGGCGACCGCGCCGCAGCGCGCGGCGACCGACTTGGGGTGGCCGTGCGCCCAGGCGGCGATCGTCATCGCGCCCATCGAGTGGCCCGCCAGGACCGCCTGCTCGCTGTCGGCGAGGCGGTCGGCGAGAACGGCGTCGAGGTCGTCGGCGAAGCGCTCGATCGAGTAGTCCTCGTCGGCGGCCAGGCCGCTGCGCCCGTGCCCGCGAAGGTCGAAGGCGATGATCCGCGCCTCGCCGGCAAGCGCCTCGATCTGGCGGTGCCACAGCTCCAGCGAGCACATCCAGGCGTGCACCAGGACCAGCGGCGGGCCCTCGGCCGGGCCGTACTCCTCCACGTGGATCGCGGTGCCGTCGGCGCTTTCGACGGTCGACGCGCGGCCCTCTGGCAGCCCCGGGGCCAGGGGCCCCAGCTGCTCACGGGTGTGGCGGGCGCGGGCGGCGAGCCAGGCTGCTCCCCCGATCGCCCCGGCCCCGGCCGCCGCGGCGGCCAGCCGCCGTGGGGTGCTGGCGCTCATGGCGCGGAGCTTGGCGCATCCTCGCTGCCGTCGTCGCCGCGCGACCCAAGGCGGTCGCGCAGGACCAGGAACAGCAGGCCGGCGACGATCAGGAACATCGGCGCCACGAAGGGCAGCGCTGAGATGGCGTTGCCGTGGTCGGCCAGCGGCAGGAGCGCGGTCATCGCGACGCTCCGATCGGGCCGCCGATTCGTCCGGGCGCGCGTTCGCTGCGCTTGGCCTCGCCGCGCTGGCCCAGCCCCTCGGCCGTGACCGCCAGGCGGTGGAGGCCCCAGGCGATCAGGGCCAGGAACAGGAGCGTGATTGCCAGCACCACGCCATAGGCGACCGCCCACAGGGCGGGCGCGGCGGTGAGCTGCTCGCGCTGCAGGATCTCGTGGTCGGGGATGAACTCGCGCGTCACGCCTTCGGTGGCGGAGACCTCCTTCACCGGGATCGCCTCGTCCTTGGGCAGGTAGACCGCGAGCGCCGTCAGCGAGTTGCCGTCGTGGAGGCGGACCAGGGTCTTCCAGTCGTCGTCAAGCGGGACCTCCCCGCCGGTGCGGTAGACGCCGGGGGTTTCGGTGGCGCGCATGTCGTCGATCACCAGGCCGCCGCCCTGCCACGAGATCGTCTGGAACCACTCGGCGTCCGCCGCCGCCTGGGGCGGATCGAGCTTCACCGTCACAACTCCCTCGCGGTCGGCTCCGCTCGAGCCCTCGGCGATCGAGATCGTGCCGCTCACGCCCTCGTCGGCCGGCTTCTGCAGTCCGAACAGGACGAGCCCGCCCACGACCACCGCCGCGCCGATCGCGGCCAGGCGCAGAGGGCGTGTGCGCGGCAGGCGGTCGGACGCAAGGTGCGCGCCCATCCAGGCGCCCAGAAGCGCGCCGGCGATCGCCATCGCGAAGCCGAGGACTGCGCCCTCGGGCAGCAGCTCGGTCGGCCAGGGGATGGGCATCATCAGCTGCGAGAAGGCCCACTCGGAGGCCAGGCCGGCGGTGCCGATGCCAAGGCCCGCGACCAGCGCGAAGCGCAGCGGGCGGTCGGAGCTGATGCGCAGCGCGACCAACTCGACGATCACCGCCGAGGCCAGATACAGCGGGAAATGCGGGGTGGACTGGCCCAGGACCGGCCCGACGATCAGCGCGATGCCGCCGCGGACGACGAGGAAGAAGAGCGCGGCGCCGATGGCGGCGCCCCGGCCCAGCCAGACGCGGGCCGCGACCAGCGAGACGCCGGCGGCGAGCATCACCATCATCGGCGCGAAGACGAATCGGAACTGGGGGACGCCGAAGTCGAACTCGGCCTGGAAGGTGGAGAGGCCAAGCAGGAACGCGCCGGTCAGGGCGACGTTGCGAAGCCAGCGCGCGAACGAGTTGCCGCCCTCGGCGCGGCCCTCCGAGCGGTTCGCGCGACCGCCCTCCACCAGCAGGACGGCGAGGCCGATGAGGGTCATCGAGGCGCCACCGATCAGCATCAGGTGGGTGGGGCCCCACAGCGTCACATCCTGGCCGAAGAGGCGGTGCCAGACGTCGTCCAGCGGGAAGCCGGCCAGCGAGAAGGCGCCGCAGGCGGTGATCAGGATGCCGCCGATCGGCGCGTACCAGTCGCCCGAGATGCGGATCGACGTGGCGCCGGGCCGCTCCTTCGGCATCACGATCGCCAGGAAGCCGGCGGCGAAGACGCCGAACAGGCCGGCGAGGATCGCGTAGTGGGCCGGGTTGGCCAGCGGGCCCTCGTCGCGGCCCTCGTCGATGTGGATCGAGATGTCCCAGAGCATCCCGAACAGCGCCACCAGCAGGGCGCTCGTGATGACGCCGGCCGGGAGCGCGGCCCAGCCGGGTATGCCGGACTGCCGCTCGGCGAACGAGCCGAGGCGGTCGAGGATGTCGGTCCGCCCGGTGCGGTGGCCGTAGCCGAGGGCGAAGAGGCCGCCGGTCACGATCATCGCAGCGACCGAGGCGATGATCACCTGGTCGATTGCGGCGCCGCCGGCGGGCGGCGTGGCCTGTGCGATGAGGGGGATCAGGTCGGTCATTCGGCTCCCTGTTGACGTCTCACCCGGGTCCGTCCCGGGCCTTGCTCCGGTGCCTACACCATGCCTATACCCGACGTTACATCATTTAATGTCACGTTGGTCAGTGATACCGTTCACACAGGCCTATGGAGGCGGCGCAGGCACAGGACAAGGGCAAAGCCGGAGCCGAGCTGACGATCGACCAGCTCGCTCGCCAGAGCGGCATGTCGGTTCGCAACATCCGCGAGCACCAGGCGCGCGGCCTGCTGCAGCCGCCCGACGTGCGGGCGCGCATCGGCTACTACGGCACCGAGCACATCGAGCGGCTCCGCCTGATCACCGAGCTGCAGGCCGAGGGCTTCAACCTCAAAGGCATCAAGCGCCTGATCGAGGACGCGCACGGAGTCACGGACCGCCTCGCGGCCGTCCGCAGGGCGGTGATCGAGCCCTTCGAGACCGAGCAGCCCGAGGTCTACACCGTCGCCGAGCTGGAGGAGCGATTCGGCTCCGACAACGCCGAGGCCACCGAGCGCGCCGTCAAGCTTGGCGCGCTCGTCCCGCTGGGCGACGGGCGCTTCGAGGCCCCGAGCCCCACGCTCATCGATGCCGCCCAGGAGGTCGTCTCGCGCGGCGCCTCGCTGAAGACCGCGCTCGCGGTGCTCGGCCAGATGGAGCACTCCTCGAAGGAGGTGGCGCGCAGCTTCGTGCGCCTGTTCCTGGAGGAGGTTTGGAAACCGTTCGCGGAGGGCGGCTATCCCGAGGATCGCTGGCCCGAGGTACTCGAGTCGATCGAGCGGCTGCGGCCGATAGCCTCGCGGGCGCTCTTGGCCACGTTCCAGCAGACGATGACCCGCGAGGTCCAAGACGCGTTCGGCAAGGAGCTGGCGCGCTACTCCAAGCGCTGAATGGCCGACGAGAAGGAAAAGACCAAGGACGAGGACCAGGACCGGGGCTGGGCCGACGGCATCGCCGGCGTGCTGAACCCTTTGGCGGGCCTGGGGGCGATGGCCGACGACATCCGCGAGATGACCGCCCACGTGACCCGCATGGCGGGCAACACCGACTCCCTGCCCGACGTGACCGAGACGCTTCATCAGATTCGCCAGCGCGTCGACAACATGGACCGCGAGGTCACGGAGATGCACGCCGCGGTCGAGGATCTGAAGGCCCTGCTCGAGCCGGTCGCCGGCCAGCTCGAGAGCGTCACCCGCCTCACCAACCGCCTCCCGGGCGGGCGCAAGTACCGCCGCGCCCAGGCCGAGGCCGACGCATCGTCGGCGGCCGAGGACGCCGCGCTCGACGCCGAGGCGGCACGGGTCCACGAGGCCGAGTAGGCGGTAGGGTCGCGCGCGACCCCCAGCCAGGAGGCGCTAATCATGGGATTCATGGATCGGATGAAGCAGGCCGCCGAGTCGGCCCAGGCGCAGACGAGCAAGGTCGGCGTCGGTGCGTCAGCGGGCCAGATGGGCCTCGCCAACAAGGCGAAGAAGCTGATGGAGAGCGGCATCGAGACCCCCGCCCGCATCGACTCGATGGAGCCGACCGGCAACACCGACAAGCCGGGCGGCGCCGAGAACGTGATCAACGCGACCGTCAAGCCCGCCGCCGGCGACCCCTACGCGGTGACCTTCAACCAGTACATCTACCCCTCGGCCCCGTTCAGCGCGGGCGAGGACGTCGTGGTCCGTGTCGACCCCGACGACCCGAACAGCGTGATGCTCTGGGGGAAGGGCTAGGAGCGGCACTGGCGTGACCCCGCGCCGCTCGCCACCACCCACCTCGTCGGCTTCCGAAGCCCTGCTGGGCGTGGCGGTTGAGCACGCGACGAGGTCCGTGCCGTCCGCACGGCGCGGACAGCGCGTTGGTGACTTGCGAACCGAGCTCGCCGGTCGTCAGTTCGACTCGGCGGAGGACATCGCCGTTCTGGAGTCGGACGCGCTCGTCGGGCTGATCCCAATGGAGAGCCTCCTCGCAGCCGACTCGAGCGCCAACGTCGAGGACATCATGGACTCCGACCCGCCGAAAGTAGCGCCGGATACCGACCAGGAGCGGGCCGTCCGGGGGATGATCAATAGCCACGAATGCAGCCTGGCTGTGGTGGATGCCGACGGGCGGTTCCTGGGGCTGATCCCACCGCACCGGATGCTGCGGATCTTGCTCGATGAACACGAGGAGGACCTTGCCCGCCTGGGCGGGTACCTGGCTGGGACGGCGCGCGCACGCGCCGCCGCAGAGGAGCCTGTCGGGCAGCGGCTCTGGCACCGGCTGCCCTGGCTGCTGGTCGGCCTGCTCGGCGCGATGGGCGCGACCGCGATCGTCGGAGGCTTCGAGCATCAGCTTGAAGCCAATGTCCTGCTCGCCTTCTTCATCCCAGCCGTCGTCTACATGGCCGATGCCGTCGGCACTCAGACCGAAACGGTGATGATCCGGGCGTTGGCGGCAGGAGTCACCGTTCGTTCGGTCCTCCGCCGCGAGCTGGTCACGGGCCTCTTGATGGGCATCGTGATCGGCAGCGCCTTCCTGGCGTTCGCGCTGGTCGGGTGGGGTGACTCGAAGGTCGCGTTCGCGGTCGCGCTGGCGATGTTCGCGAGCTGTTCGATCGCGACGGTGGTGGCGATGGCGCTGCCCGCCGCGTTTCAGCGCCTCGGCACGGACCCGGCTTTCGGGTCCGGGCCCTTGGCGACGGTGATTCAGGATCTGCTCTCGATCACCGTGTACCTGGCGATCGTTGTGGCGGTGGTGATCTGAGGCGGAGCCGGGCACCCCGCAGGACGTCCAAGGAATCGCGACCGCCGCATCGGCCTACCGGTGGTAGCGTTGCCACGGATCGTCAACGCCAACTCGAGAAGGGGTCGTCATGGCTGACACGCTCAAGGGAACCTGCTTGTGCGAGGGGGTCGAGTACGAGGTTCAAGATCCGCAGGCACTCGGCTACTGCCATTGCACTCGCTGCCAGCACTGGACGGGCTCGAGCCTTGCCGGGATAGTCGTTGCCAAGGAGAACTTCCAGTTCACCAAGGGCGAGGACTTGGTCAAGACCTACGAGAGCCACCTGGCGCCCCGCAACTTCTGCAGCAACTGCGGGTCCAGCATCTTCGACGACCTCGGCGAGGTCTACTTCGTGGCTGCGGGATTGATGGCCGACCTCGACCTCGAGCCGAGCTTTCACCAACAGGTCGCGTACAAGGCCAGCTGGCATCAGATCGGCGACGACGCGCCGCAGTTCGCCGAGATGCCGCCGGGCTGACGTTCAGCGGGAGCGCGCCTCGGACGAGGAGCGCTACCTCACTACTGCCAGAGCGCAACGATCACGGCGATCGCCGGCAGCTTCACGAGCCAGTCGCCAGCGTGGATCGCGGCCAGCCGTACGGGCGTGCGCTCGTGGACCACGGCGCCCGTCCACAGCACCAGTGGGAACCCGACCCACAGCGCCAGGCCCAGGGCGAGCCCGCCGGCCCACTCGTCGATCCCGCCCTGAACGGCGAGGCCGGCGACGACCGTGGCCAGCACCAGGCATCGGCCGAGCTCCGCCGCGAGCGTCCACGGCGGCGGCTGCTCGCCCGCGGCGCCGCCGCCGGCCGCGGCCAGCTGGTCGCCGAGGATGGCGTAGTACGTCCCGCCCAGCGCGAACGCCGCGATGGTCGCGACCGCGATCGGCAGCAGCTCGACGTCAGGCATCGTTGGCACCTCCCTCGAGCTGCGACTTGAGCGCGTTCAGGCGCTCGCGCCACCAGGCTTTCCTCGCCTCGGCCTCCTCGTGCGTCGGCCAGCCGCGCGTGCTCGAGCGCCACGGTGCTCTTCTCATCGCCCTTCGCGTCGAAGGTGACGTTGACCCTGGTCTCGCCCGCGCCCCAGTCGAACCGCGCCGAACGGGGCCTGGTGGCGGTGCGTTCGCGAAGCTCGGCGTCTCCCAGCCAGCGGCTGCGGGCGGAGGGGTCCGTGAACGCCTCGTAGAGGCGCTCGACCGGGACCGCCACCGTCTTCGACGCCGTGACCGCGAAGCCGTCGGGGTGCTCGCCGACAGCCCGACCGCCGCGGGCCCGCTCGTAGCTGACGGTGATCGCCTGCGCGTTCCACGCAAGCGGCTCGATCCCCAGCTCCGCGGCGACCCAGCGGGAGATCTCGCGATGCTGCCGCTCGGCCGCGCCCCACTCGTCGAGGCGGTCGAACCACTCCGTCGGGACGCCCGTCCGTCAGCCGATGTGGCTTCGGATCAGCCGCAGCCGGTGTTGTTGCCGCAGCTCGAGCACGTGTAGCACGAGCCCGTGCGCTGCATCATGCCGCCGCACTGCTCGCACGCCGGGCCGAGCTCCTTACCGGACATCGCCGCCGGGCGGACCGGGGGAGAGTCGGTCAGCGCCTGAGCCGCCGGGACGGCCTTCGCCTCGGCCTCGACCTCCGCGCTCTCGGTGCGGCCGTTGGCGTGCCCGTTGGTGCCGTGGCCGTTGGCCTCGGTGTGGCCGTTAGCCGGGGCTGCGGCGTCGTCGCTGAAGAGGGCCTGCTGGGCCTCCTTGCGCGCCCGTACCTCGGGCGTGAGGATGCCGAGGTCCTCGAGGTCGTCGAGGTCCTCGATGAACCGGCTGGCGACCCACCGCATGATGTAGTCGGGCATGGACTTCGCGAACGGGATCTCGGGGTTGCCGGTGATCCCCTCCGGCTCGAAGCGCATGTAGGAGAACTTCTTCACGAAGGTCTCGAGCGGCACGCCGTACTGGAGGCCGATCGACACAGCGGTGGCGAAGGCGTTCATCATGCCCTTGATCGTCGACCCCTCCTTGCCGATGTCGGTGAGGAAGATCTCGCCGACCGAGCCGTCCTCGTACTTGCCGGCGGTGATGTACCCCTCGTGGCCGGCGATCGAGAACTTGTGGGTGATCGACTCGCGCTCCTGCGGCATCTTGCGCCGGACCGGGGTGGGGTCGGCGGCCTCGGCCGCGGCGGCGAGCGCCTCGTCGTCCTTGTCGCCGGCGTCGGTGCGGAGCGCCTGCGCCGTCTTCGAGCCGTCGCGGTAGATCGCCAGCGCCTTCAGGCCCAGCTTCCACCCCTGCGTGTATGCGTCGGCGATGTCCTCGATCGTCGCCGACTGCGGCAGGTTCACCGTCTTCGAGATCGCCCCCGAGAGGAACGGCTGTGTCGCCGACATCATCTTGATGTGGCCCATGTGCGAGATCGCCCGCTCGCCAACGGCGACGTCGAACACCTCGAGGTGTTCGTCCTTCAGCCCGGGCGCGCCGACGATCGTGGCGTTCTCGTTGATGTGGGCCTCGATCTGGTCGATCTCCGCCTCCGAATAGCCCAGGTTCCGCAGCGCCATCGGCACCGTGCGGTTGACGATCGTCATCTGCCCGCCGCCGACCAGCTCCTTGAACTTGACCAGCGAGAAGTCGGGTTCGATGCCCGTCGTGTCGCAGTCCATGAGGAACGAGATCGTCCCCGTGGGGGCCAGCACCGTGGCCTGAGCGTTGCGGTAGCCGTGCTGGTCGCCCAGCTCGACCGCCTCGTCCCAGGCGCGGCGTGAGGCCTCGACCAGCCCGTCGTCGTTCATCTCGCTGGCGTCGATCTCATACGACGCGTCGCGGTGCATCCGCATCACCGAGTTGTGGGCCTCGCGGTTGCGCTCGTACTCGTCGTAGGGTCCGATCGCCGCGGCCACCTCGGCCGACTTGCGATACCCGCGCCCGGTCATCAGCGCCGTGATCGCCGCCGCGACCGCCCGGCCCTCGTCGGAGTCGTACGGGAGCCCGTTCGACATCAGGTAGGCGCCGAGGTTGGCGTAGCCCAGGCCAAGCTGGCGGAACGCGCGGGCGTTGTCGCCGATCTTCTCCGTGGGATAGCTCGACGGCGAGACCACGATCTCCTGCGCCAGGAACACGACGTCCACCGCGTGTTCGAACTCGCCGGTGTCGAAGCTGCCGTCCTCGCGGCGGAACCGCATCAGGTTGAGCGAGGCGAGGTTGCAGGCCGAGTCATCGACGTGCATGTACTCGGAGCACGGGTTCGACGCGTTGATCCGTCCGGACTCTGGGCAGGTGTGCCACCGGTTGATCGTCGTGTCGTATTGCATGCCCGGATCGGCGCAGCGCCAGGCCGCGTCGGAGAGCTGGTGCAGCAGGTCACGGGCGTCGACCTTCTTGGTCGCCTCGCCGTCCTTGCGGGCGGTCAGATCCCACTCGGCGCCGTCGGCGACCGCCTCCATGAAGTCGTCGGTGACGCGCACCGAGTTGTTCGCGTTTTGGTACTGGATCGAGGTGAAGCCCTCGCCGTCGATCGACATGTCGAAGCCGGCGTCGCGCAGGGCGGCGGCCTTCTCCTCCTCCTTGGCCTTGCACCAGATGAAGTCCTCGATGTCGGGATGGTCGACGTCGAGCACGACCATCTTGGCCGCGCGCCGGGTCTTGCCCCCCGACTTGATCGTCCCGGCCCAGGCGTCGGCGCCGCGCATGAAGGAGACGGGGCCCGAGGCGAGGCCGCCCTTGGAGAGGTGCTCGACCGAACCGCGGATGTTCGAGAGGTTGATCCCCGAGCCGGAGCCGCCGCGGAAGATCTGCCCCTCCTTGGTGTTCCAGTCGAGGATCGACTCCATCGTGTCGTCGACGGAGAGGATGAAGCAGGCGGAGCACTGTGGGTTCTCCTCGAAGCCGACGTTGAACCAGACCGGGCTGTTGAAGGCGGCCTTCTGGTGCAGGAGGATGTGGGTCAGCTCGGCCTCGAAGGCGTCGCCGTCGTCGGCGGTGGCGAAGTAGCCCCGCTCGCGCCCCCACTTGGCGATCGTGCCGGCGACGCGGGAGATCATCTGCTTGACCGAGGTCTCCCGCTCGGGCGAGCCCATCCGGCCCCGGAAGTACTTCTGGGCGACGATGTTGGTCGCGTTCTGCGACCAGCTCTTCGGGAACTCGACGCCGCGCTGCTCGAAGGCCGGGTGCTCGGGATCACCGATCAGGGCGTCGCGGATCTCCCACTCGATCTCGTCGAACGGGTGGACGCCGGCGGTCGTGAACCGGCGCTCGATGGTCAGGCCCCCCTGCGTGATCCCCCCGGCCTGTGCAGCGCTGTTACTCATCCAAATCTCTCCTCGGACTGACTTTGAAGGTGGACTATCCATGGTCCCGTGACGCCCGGACGGAACCCCCCCGACCCGACGTCCCAATTTCCGGGTTGAAGTCGGGCAGCGTGCCGGCGAACTGCAGATAGGCGCCGCCGTCGAGCTCCTGCAGGCGCTCGAGGCAGATCTCGCCGACCCGGGCGGCGTCGATCAAGCCCCCGCCCGCAGCCGCCTCGCTCTCGACGGCGGCCACGATCCCCTGGATCTCCTGCGACGACACGTCGCGCTTGTGGGCCGCCCGGACCAGGGCGTCGCGGAGCTTGGCGGCGTCGAATGGCTGGCGCCGTCCGCTGCGCTTGCGGACCCGCAGCCGCTCGGCCGAGACGCGCTCGAAGGTGGTGAAACGCTCGGCGCATCCGGAGCATTCGCGGCGCCGGCGCACGGCCCGACCCGCATCCGCGGATCGCGACTCGAGCACACGGGTCTCGGACTGGCATCGAGGGCATTGCATGAACCAGTGATTTTACCACCATGACTGGTGATTAGTCCCGCCCTAAACGCTATATATAGTGCTTGCGAAGGCATATGGCGGCAGGCACGAACCCGGCCCGCCGCCGAGGCGGCTGCGGTACCCTCGAGGTGATGGGCGAAGAGCGTGCAGACGGGCCGCGGGAGCGGTTCGAGGACGCCACCGAGCGGATGGGCGAACGACGCGACGCGGCGGTCGAGCGCATGGGTGAGAAGCGCGACGCCGCTGTTGAGCGGATGGGCGAACGACGCGACGCTGCGGTCGAGCGGATGGCGACGGCGCGCGAGAACGCCGCCGGGGCCGTGGCCAGCGCCCGCGAGAACACCGCCGAGGCCGTCGCCTCGGCGAAGGCCAGCGCCGCCGAGGCCATCGCCAAGGTCAAGCCCCGCCTGCGCGGCGTCTCCCACGAGTGGGCCTTCTTCCTCTCGCTCGGGCTGGGCGTGGCGCTGATCATCACCGCCGAGGGGGCCCGCGCCACCGTCGCGGTAGCGATCTACGTCGCCAGCCTCTCCGCCCTGTTCGGCGTCAGCGCTCTGTATCACCGGATCACGTGGCAGCGGCCCGAGGTGAGGCTCTGGATGCGCCGCCTGGACCACACCATGATCTTTCTGCTGATCGCCGGCACGATCACGCCGTTCGCGCTGCTCGTCCTGGAGGGCGGCTTCGCCATGGCCCTCTTGATCGCCGTCTGGGCTGGCGCTCTGGCGGGCATCGTCGTCGAGCTGATCTGGCTTGACGCGCCGAAGTGGCTGGCCGCCATCGTCTACGTGGGGGTCGGTCTGATCGGCGCCGTGGCTTACCCGGAGATCGTCTCGCAGGCCGGCCTGGGCGCCGGGATCCTGATCGCGGCCGGCGGAGCCCTGTACATCACCGGAGCCGTGGTGTATGCCATCGAGCGTCCCGACCCCAACCCGGCCGTGTTCGGGTACCACGAGATCTTCCACGTGCTGGTGATCGCCGCGGCCGCCGCGCACTTCGCCGCGGTCGCCTTCTTCGCCCTGCCTGCCGCGTGAGCGGAGCGCCGGGCCGCATCTGGGAGCCGGTCGCCGCACAGACGGCAGCCTGAGCAGTCCGCTCAGCCGACCGCGAGCGCTCCGCCGGGCGGGCTGGCCGCGATCGCGGCGTCGATCGCGGCGGGGGAGAGGACGTGCTCGGTGACCATCGCCGCGGCTCCGATCACACCCGCCCGGTCGGCTAGCTGGCTGCGCACCACCCGCAGCTGCCGCGTCGCGAGCGGCAGCGACCGCTGGTAGATGACCTCCCGAATGCCGGCCAGCAGCTGCTCGTGGGCCTCGGCGACGTCGCCGCCCACCACCAAGACTGATGGGTTGTAGAGATTGACCGAGGCCGCGAGGACCTCTCCGATCAGGCGCCCGGACTCGCGCACTAACGAGACCGCCGCCGGCTCGCCGGCACGCGCCAGATCGACGACGGCACGGGCGTCGGGGGCATCGAGCCCGCGGTCGCGCAACTGCCCGGCCATGGCGCCCCCGCCGGCGAGCGCCTCCAGGCAGCCGACGTTCCCGCACGAGCACTGCACTTGCTCGGCCTCGTCCCCGGCAGCGACCCGGATGTGCCCGATGTCGCCGGCGGCGCCGTCGGCCCCGCGATGGATCCGTCCATCGATGATCACGCCGCAGCCGATGCCGGTGCCAACCTTGACGAAGAGGAGGTGCTCGACCGAGCGCCAGTTGGTCCAGTGCTCCCCGAGGCCCATGATGTTGACGTCGTTGTCGACCAGCACCGCCACCCCGTAGCGATCGGCGAAGCGCTCGGGGATCGGATAACCGTCCCAGCCGGGCATGATCGGCGGATTGCGGGGCCGTCCGGTGGTGTGCTCGACCGGCCCTGGCACGCCGATCCCGATCCCGCGCACCGCGTCGTCCCGGCGCTCGATCTCGTGCAGGAGGACGTGGAAGCGCTCGTCGGCCCAGTCGAGGACCGGCTCTGGCCCGGCCGCGATCTCGATGTCCCCCCGCTCCTCGGCGAGCACGGTCCCGCCGAGGTTCGTAACCGCGAGCCGAGAGTGGGTGGCGCCCAGGTCGGCGGCCAGCACGACGCCGGCGTCGTCGTTGAACGTGAGCATCGAGGGCGGGCGTCCCCCGGTCGACTCGCCGCCGTCCAGCTCGCGCAGAAGGCCCTGTGCCTGGAGCTGGGCGAGCCGCTGGGAGATCGTGGACCGCGCCAGTCCGGTGAGAGCGGCGAGGTCGGCCCGGGTGGTCCCATCGGCCCGCCGGATGAGCTGAAGCATCGTCCCGGGGCCGAGCGGCTGCGGGGCCTGCGCGCCGTGGTCCAAGCCCATCCCGGGCAGTGAACCAGGGAAATCGGTGGATGTCAAGGCAACGCTCTTCCTTCGATCAAGGGCTTTCTAACGCTTTCGACGGTACAACCGGCAACTTTTGCTTGACATACCGCCAAAAGGATTATAGGTTCGCGACGTGGAGGAGGGCGGAGCGCTGGTCGCCGAATCGCACCGGGTCGAAGCACCGGCCCGTCCGCTGCGAGCGGGCATCATCGGCGCCGGCTTTATCGGACGCGTCCACGCCAAGTCGGCCCGCGCGGCCGGCGCAACCGTGACAGGGATCGTGGCCTCCTCGCCGGAGCGCAGCGCCGAGGCGAGCCGGGACTTGGCCGCCGTGCGCAGCTTCGACGGCGCCGAGGATCTGATCGCCTCGAACGAGGTCGATGTCGTTCACGTCTGCGCCCCCAACGATCTCCATCTGCCGCTCGCCCGCGCAGCACTTGCGGCGGGCAAGCACGTTGTGTGCGAGAAGCCGGTGGCCCTCGATTCGGCGGGCGCCGACGAGCTCGTGAGGCTCGCCGAGTCGTCGGGGCTGGTCACGACGGTGCCGTTCGCCTACCGCTACTACCCAATCGTGCGGGAGGCCCGGGCCCGGGTCCGCGCCGGGCGTATCGGCGACGTACGACTGCTCCACGGCACCTACCTACAGGACTGGCTGCTGGAGCCGGACGACGACAACTGGCGGGTCGACGCGACCACCGGCGGGCGCTCGCGCGCGTTCGCGGACATCGGGGCCCACTGGTGCGACCTGGTGGAGTTCGTCACCGGCCAGCGGATCTCGGCGCTCACCGCTCGCACGATGATCTCGCTCCCGGAGCGCCGGCGCGGCAGCGGGCATTCGTTCGATCGCGCCGCCCCGGACGCCATGGCACGTCGCGTCGAGACCGAGGACATCGCGACGCTTTTGTTCGAGATGGACGAGGGGGCGCTCGGCTCGCTGGTTGTCTCGCAGGTTTCGGCCGGACGCAAGAACCGGCTGTGGTTCGAGGTCTCGGGGACCGACGAGGCGGTGTCGTTCGACCAGGAGAACCCCGAGACGCTGTGGGTGGGAAGCCGCGCCGGCACTGCGTCCGTCCCGCGCGACCACAGCACGCTCTCGCCCGAGGCGGCGGCCTACGTGACCCTGCCGGGCGGCCATCCGCAGGGCTTCGACTCGTGCTTCGACGCGTTCGTCGCCGAGACCTATGCAGCGATCGCCGGCAGAGAGGCCGACGGCCTACCGGGCCTGCGCGATGGCCTGCGCGGCACGCAGCTCACCGAAGCAGTCCTGAGGTCGGCGGACTCGCGCGAGTGGGTGGAGGTGCCCGCCCCGTGAAGCTCGGGTTCCTCACGGCCTGCATGCCCGAGCGTTCGCTCGAGGCGATCGCCGCCATCGCCGCCGACCAGGGATACGAGGCGCTCGAGCTGGCGGCCTGGCCTCGTCTGGGCGACCGCCCGTTCACCGCGAGCCACGTCGCTGCCGACGTCTTGGACGACGCCGAGATCGACCGCGTCGCGTCGGCGCTTGCCGAGCATGACCTGATCCTCTCGGGCCTCGCCTACTACGACAACAACCTCCACCCGGATCCCGGCGAACGGGAGGCCGTGCACGGCCACGTGCGTGCCTGCATCGACGCGGCTGGCGCCCTGGGCGGCGTCCCGGTCGGGACCTTCATCGGCCGGGACCCCGGCCGCAGCGTCGCGGAGAACCTGCGCGAGGCCGAGCAGGTCTTCCCGCGTCTCGTCGACTACGCCGGCGAGAAGGGCGTGCGGTTGATGATCGAGAACTGCGTCATGGAGGGCTGGCACCCGGACGGGTACCCCGGCAACCTCGCCTACTCGCCCGAGCTCTGGGAGTGGATGTTCGACCTGGGGCTCTGGCTGAACTTCGATCCCTCGCACCTGCTGTGGTTGGGAATCGATCCGGTGGCGGCGCTTCGCCCGTACGTCGAACGGGTCGCGCACGCTCATGCCAAGGACGCCGAGACCTTCCCCGCGCGCCGCGACCGGTATGGATTCTTCGGCCGCACCTCCACCCGCGAGGAGGACCCATGGGACATGGGTTGGTGGCGCTACCGGATCCCGGGTCTGGGGCAGGTGGACTTCCGCGGCTACGTCGACGCGCTTTACGAGGGCGGGTTCGACGGCGTGCTCTCCGTCGAGCACGAGGACCCGGTCTGGGGCGGGACGCCCGAGAAGGTGGATGCCGGGCTTCGCATCGCCCATCGCACGCTGCGGCCGCTGGTGGTCGAGTGATGGAGGCGACGCCGCTCCTGGAGATCCGCGGGCTCGAAAAGGAGTATCCGGGCGTGCGGGCGCTGCAGGGCGTGGACCTCGACGTGCGCACCGGCGAGGTCCACTGCATCGTCGGCCCCAACGGGGCGGGCAAGTCGACGCTGATCAAGTGCGTCTCGGGCGCGGTTGAGCCGACGTCCGGCCAGGTGCTGCTGGATGGGCAGCCGCTGGCGGCCGGCAGCCCCTCCGGGGCCATCGACCGGGGCATCGCGACGATCTACCAGGAGCTCGATCTCGTCGAGGACCTCTCGGTCTCCCAGAACGTCTTCCTCGGGCACGAGCCCCGCCGGGCACGCCTGCTCGACCTTGGCAAGATGCGAAGCGACACGGCCGCGATCCTGAAGCGGCTCGACCACGAGGGGATCTCGCCACGCGCGTTCGTCCGCGACCTGCGGCCCGCCGCCCGCCAGGTGGTGTCGATCGCCCGCGCGCTGTCGCGCAAGGTGCGGCTGCTGATCATGGACGAGCCGTCGGCGATCCTCGACGACGGCGAGATCGAGACGATGTTCGGTGTCGTCCGCCGGCTGACGGCCGAGGGCGTCGGCGTGATCTACATCTCGCACCGACTCGACGAGATCGCGCGACTCGGTGACCGCGTCACCGTGCTGACCGACGGGAGCACGGTGGCCTCCGGGCTGCCCGCATCCACCTCGGTCGACGAGCTCGTGGAGCTGATGGTGGGCCGCAAGGTCGACCAGCTCTACCCGGATCGCGCCACCGGGAACGAAACCGTGCTCCTCGAGGTGCGGGGCCTGACCCGGCTTCCCGACGTCCGGGATGTGTCGTTCGAGGTCCACGCCGGCGAGGTGCTGGGAATCGGCGGGCTGGTCGGGGCGGGCCGGAGCGAGCTGCTGCGCGCCGTCTACGGGGTCGATGGCCGCGACTCCGGCGAGGTCCGGGTGGCGGGCGAGCCGCTCGTGGCCGGGCGGCCCGACAAGGCGATCGCCGCCGGCCTCGGGCTCGCGCCCGAGGACCGCAAGTCCCAGGGCCTCCTCATGGAGTGGAGCCTGGCGAAGAATGTGAGCCTGGCCAATCTCGGCCAGTTCCTCCGCCGGCGGCTCCTGAGCCTGCGCGCCGAGCGCGAGACCACGGGCCGCCAGCTCGACGCGCTCAACACGGTTCCGGCGGACGTCGAGCGGGTGGTCGCCGAGCTCTCGGGCGGCAATCAGCAGAAGGTCGTCCTGGCCCGCTGGCTGCTTCGCGAATGCCGGGTTCTCCTGCTGGACGAGCCGACGCGCGGGGTGGACGTGGCCACGAAGGCCGAGCTCTACCGGGTGATCACCGACCTGGCGGCGCGGGGCATCGGCGTGGTCGTCGTCTCCTCCGAGCTCGACGAGCTGGCCGGAATCTGCACCCGCGTGCTCGTGATGCAGGAGGGGAGGCTCGTGGCAGAGGTCGCGGGCGAGGAGACCAGTGAGCTCGACCTGCTCCGCCACGCCGTCACGGCGTCGGGCCAGGCCGAATACCGAGACGAGATCGCCCAGGAGGCCGAATGACCAGTTCACGCGTATCCATCCCGAGCCTGGGGTCCGGTCGTCTGCGGACCCAGGAGTACGCGCTGGTCGGGGTGATCGCGATCCTGATCCTGGTCGGGGCGATCCTCGAGGGAGGCAGCTTTGCCTCGGTCGACAACCTCCGCGCGATCCTCACCCAGGCGAGCGTGGTGGGGGTGGTCGCGGTGGGGATGACGTTCGTGATCGCCACCTCGGGAATCGACCTCTCGGTCGGCTCGATGCTGGCCGCGGCGGGCATCGCCGGCGGCCTGCTCGTCGACGATCGGGTCGGCCGCGTTCATCCTCGGCGCGCTCGCCTTCGGACTGGTGCTGGGCGGCTTCAACGGCGTCGCGATCGCGTACGGGCGAGTCGTCCCCTTCATCGCGACCCTCGCGATGTTCGCGATGGCCCGGGGCCTCGCCCTGCTCATGAGCGACAAGCTCCCGATCAGCCTGTTCAGCGCCGACGGGGTCCGCTGGTTCGGCACCGGCGAGATCGTCACGATCCCCGTCTCCATCCTGATCTTCCTGTTGATCACGGCCCTGGGTTGGGTCGGGCTCAACCGGACGCGCTACGGCCGCTACGTGGTCGCCGTGGGCGGGAACCGGGAGGCGGCGCGCATCGCCGGCGTCCCGGTGCAGCGGATCATCTTCAGCGTCTACTGCCTCACCGGGCTTCTCGCGGGGCTGGCGGCGATCCTGCTCTCCGCCCGCCTTGCGAGCGCATCACCCGTCAGCGGCAACCTGCTCGAGCTCGACGCGATCGGCGCCGTCGTCATCGGCGGCACAAGCCTCGCGGGAGGCCGCGCGACCATCGTCGGGACGTTCCTCGGCGTGATCGTGTTCGCGGTCATCTTCAACCTGCTCACCCAGCTCAATCTGGCCACCGAGTGGCAGCAGATCGTGAAGGGGGTGATCATCCTCGCGGCTGTCCTGATCCAGCGCCCGGAGCGCATCTGAGCCGCGAACCCAGTACCTCGCCCCGGGACATCCCGGGGGAGCAAGGACCACACCAACCTCAGGAGGAGATTTCAAAGATGTCGTTCAGGCGACTACTCATGTGTTCAATGCTGGCGCTCGTGTTGGCGCTAGGCGTCGCGGCGTGCGGCGGCGATGACGACGACGACAGCGGCGGGAGCGACACCAGCGCTTCGGCCGAGGAGGAGAGCAGCGGCTCGGGCGAGACCGTGACGATCGCGGCCAGCGTGCCGCCGACCGACCACGGCTGGCTCGGCGCGATCTCGAAGAACGCGCAGGAGGCCGCGGACCAGTTCGACGATGTCGAGTTCGAGCTGGTCGAGGCCGCCGACCCCGATTCGCAGGCGTCCCAGATCGAGACGCTGATCAACGAGGAGCCCGACGCGCTGGTCGTTCTCCCGCATGACGGGGAGGCGCTGACCCCGGTCGCCGAGAAGGCGATGGAGGCCGGCATCGCCGTTGTGAACGTCGACCGCCTGTTCTCGACGCCGGAGGCCGCGCGGGCGACCATCCTGGGCGACAACTACGGGATCGGCGTCCAGGCCGGCACCTACATCGCCGAGGAGCTCGACTGCGACGGCAACGTCGTCGAGATCCAGGGCCTGGCGGGCATCTCGGTCACCGAGGACCGCAGCAAGGGGTTCGAGGACACCATCAACGAGCTCTGCGGCAACGGCATTGAGATCGTCGCCCAGCAGCCCGGTGACTTCAACCCGGATACCGGGCTCGAGGCCATGGAGGCGATCCTCCAGTCCGAGGACCAGATCGACGCCGTGTACACGCACGACGACGACATGGCCGAGGGCGTCGTCGCCGCGATCCAGAACGCCGGCCGCGAGGACGAGATGTTCCTCACGGGCGTCGGCGGATCGTGCAACGCGTTCGACGCGATCGAGGAGGGCGGCCTGTACCGGTCGACCTACCTCTACAACCCGACGATGGCCGGGTCCGCGGTGAACATGGCGCGCCTGATCGCCCAGGGCGAGGGCTTCTCGGACCTCACTGAGCCCGAGGTTCCCTCGCAGGTTGTCGTGCCTCCGACCGAGGTCACGGAGGAGAACGTCGAGGACCTGCGCGACTACTGCTTCAACTAGTCGCGGCCACAGACAGGAACGAGAGCCGACCCGCCGGCGCCCACCGGGCGCCGGCGGGTCGCGGCGTTCTCGTCTGCTAGGCGGCGGCCAGGGCGGGCGCCCCGGCCGCGCAGAGCTCGGCACAGATCTCCCCAATCACCTCGGCCAGTGCCGGGTCGTTGAGCTCGCCCGACGCGCCGAACGCGTCGGCGGCGTAGGGCACCGGCAGCTCTCGATCGACGACGCGCGCGTGCAGTGCGCCGAGCACCCGGCGCAGGTCGGCCTGCGCCCAGACGGCGCCGAAGCTGCCGGTCGAGGCGCCCACGACGGCCACGGGCTTGCCGCTGAGAGGGTTCCCGAGCACCGGCCGCGAGAGCCAGTCGATCGCGTTCTTCAGCTGGCCCGGGATCGAGTGGTTGTACTCGGGCGTGGAGAACAGCACGACGTCGGCCTCGCGAATGGCCGCGTCGAGGCGGGCGACCGACGCCGGCCGCCCGGCCGTGTCGTCGTCCTCGGAATAGGGCGGGATGCCGGCCAGCCCGTCGAAGATCTCCAGCTCCGCCGCGGGCGGCAGCAGCTCCTCTGCCGCCCGCAACAGGGCCGTGTTGTGGGAGTCCCGGCGAAGCGAGCCGGAGATGCCCAGGACCCGCATGGCCTATGCCTCCTCCGGGACCAGCTCGAGCCGGACGACGAGCTTGACGTCGTTGCCGAGGGCGAAGCCGCCCTTCGGAAGCGCCGCGTTCCACTCGATGCCGTACTCGCGGCGGTCGACGGTGGTCTCGAGCTCGATGCCGATGCGCTCGCTGCCGGTCATGTCGGCCCCCACGTGCTCCAGCCGCCCGCTCGCGCGGATCGGTCTCCTCACGCCGCGGATCGACAGCTCGCCGTCCAGCGTCAGCGTCCCGTCGTCGGCCACCTCGAGCGCCTCCGAGGAGAACTCGATCCTGGGGTTGTGATCGGCGTCGAAGAAGTCCGGGCTCTGGAGGTGCCCGGCCAGGTTGTCGTCGCGGACGTCCACGCTCGCCACCTCGGCGGAGCCCTCGAGGCGCGCCGCGGCGCCGGTGTTGTCCAGCCGGGCGTCGTAGCTGCGGAAGGACCCGCGGAAGGTGGAGATCATGTGCTTGACCTCGAAGCCCACGGTGGAGTGGACCGGGTCGATCCGGAACGCCCCCGTCGGGATCGCGGTGTCCTGGGTGGTGGTCGCTGTGCTCATCGTCGTTCCTCCTGAAGTTTGATTGACAAGGAAATGATTGACGTGGAAACCAGAGTAGCACAAACTGCTTGACACGGAAACTGTTTCCTCGGCTATCATCTTGCCCATGACCGTCTCCGACCAGCACCTCGCCGCCTGGAGGGCCGTGGTCACCAGCCACGCCGCCGTCACCGACCGCGTCCAGAAGGCGCTGTCAGCGGGCGACCTCCCGCCGCTCAGCTGGTTCGAGCTTCTGGCCGCGGTGGAGGCCAGCCCCGACGGCCCGCCGCGAATGAGCGACCTGGCCTCCTACCTCACCCTCAGCCGGGGCGGGATCACGAAGCTGGTCGACCGCCTCTCCGACGCCGGCTACCTCGAGCGCGTCTCGTGCTCGGACGATCGCCGCAGCCTCCACGCCGAGCTGACGCCCGCGGGCGAGCGGATGCTGGAGGAGATGCGGGTGGTCTACCGCGGCGAGCTGGCCCGCCATCTGACGTCGCTCACCGGCCCCGAGGCAGAGCTGATCGCCGACGCGCTCGGGCGCGTCACCGGCAGCACCTGCGCCAGCGAGCGGGGCGGCGAGACCGAGCCCGCCGACGCCGCGGTCGTCGCCGAAGCCGCCTAGCCCAAGCGGCGCCGCTCAGCCGGCGTGGGCCGCGGCGTGGCTCTCCTGAGCCGCCGCGATCAGCGCCAGCACCTCGGCCTCGCGCCCCTCGCGCACCAGCTCGACCGGGTCGGGGTCGCCGTTGACGATCCCCTCGAAGAATTCCTTGCGGTCCTGGTAGGTCGGGAGGTTGCCCTTGGCCCAGCCGCGGGCGTCGTTCAGCATGATCGCCAGCCGCGCGTAGGGCTCGCCGAACGTCTCGGCGATCTCGCGCTTCATCCGCTTCGCCAGCGCCGGCGAGGCGCCGGCCGTGGAGATCGCGATCGCCAGCGGCCCGGTGCGCACGATCGCGGGCAGGATGAAGTTGCACAGCGGGGGGACGTCGACGACGTTGACCAGCATCGCCCGGCGCTCGGCCTCCTCGTAGACCGAGATGTTGACGTCGGTGTCGTCGGTCGCCGCGATCGCCATGAACTTGCCCTCGAGGTCGGCGTGCTCGTAGGTGCGCCGCTCCCAGGCGATCGACCCCTCGTCGGCGAGCCGCGCGAGCTCGTCGATCGCGTCCGGGGCGATCAGGGTGACGTCGGCGTCGCAGGCGAGCAGCCCCTCGACCTTCTCGAGGCCGACCTCGCCGCCGCCCACGACCAGGCAGTTGCGCCCGGACAGGCGCAGGCACGCGATGTACAGGGGGGTCTCGAGCATCCCCCGCACGCACGACTGGTCGCAGATCCCCTTGCGGAGCTGGCAGACGCACTCCTTACCTGCATAGGCCTGGGCCGGCATCGCCTCGAAGGTTAGTGCCCGGCCACGGCCCACCTGCCGTCTCCGGGCAGCGGCGGGTCGAACCGGCTCTTGAAGGTGAACGCCCGCGGCGTCGGGCCGTCGATGCGCAAGAGCTGCAGCCGCTCCTCGGCCTCGCCGACCGTCGGTCGGTGTCCGGGCCGCACCCACCACAGGCACATGTAGAGGTCCATCGCGTGGAACCACTCGCGTCGCCGGCGCATGACGTCCAGGTGGGGCCCCGAGTAGACGAAGTCCCACAGGGCGTCGATCGACTCCCAGACGGACATGTTCACGATCAGCGCCTCGTCGCCGCCGTACGCGATCGAGGTGGCGTTGCCGCTCGAATCCTGGAGCCGCCATACGAAGCCCGGGGCGGCGTCGGCGATCGCGTTCACGGGGTCGAGGAGCGCCGCGAAATCGGCGAGCTTGGGCGAATCGACCGGAGCTTTCGGGGTCGCGATGTTCACCTGCGCGATCTGAAAATCGCCGCCATCCATGGCCCGGACCACGTTACAGGCGGGCCTACGGCCCGGGAGCCCGCGGGGCGTTGACCCTTCCGGGCCGGTCCCGACCCCTTGCTATCTTCGCGCCGCCTCAGCTATGCGACTGATCATCACCGAGAAGAACAACTCCGCCAAGAAGATCGCCGAGATCCTCTCGGGCGGATCCGCCAAGGACGGCGCCTCCCACAAGACGCCGTATTACGAGTGGAGCGACGCCGAGGGCGAGCACGTCACGATCGGCCTGAAGGGCCACGTGATGAACCCCGCGTTCCCCGACGGCTACTCGAACTGGCAGGAGACCGACCTCCACGAGCTGATCGACGCCGTCCTGATCAAGGAGCCCACCGACAAGAACGTCGTCAAGGCCGTCCGCAAGGTCGCGAAGGACGCCGACTCGATCGTGATCGCGACCGACTACGACCGCGAGGGCGAGCTGATCGGCCTCGAGGCGCTCGAGCAGGCGGTCGACGCGAACCCGAAGGTCGCCGGCGACGAGCTGGCCGCGCGCCCCCCGGTCCTCCGCGCCCGCTACTCGGCGCTGACCAAGGACGAGATCGAGCGAGCGTTCAGCGAGCTCGACGACCTCTCCTACGACCTCGCCTACGCCGGCGCCGCCCGCCAGGACATCGACCTGATCTGGGGCGCCACGCTGACCCGCGCGGTCTCGCTGGCCACCCGCCGCTTCGGCTCGAACTTCCTCTCGGTCGGCCGCGTCCAGAGCCCGACGCTGGCCCTGATCGTCGAGCGCGAGCTCGAGCGCAGCGCGCACGTGGCGAAGCCGTTCTGGGAGCTGTTCGCGAAGTTCGCGCATCCCGACGGCTCGTTCGAGGCCCACCACGCGACCGACAAGTTCTGGGAGAAGGCCGAGGCCGACACCGCCCTGGCCGGCACCACAAGCCCGGGCGTGGTGACCGAGGTCGCCTCGCGGCGCAACACCCGCAAGCCGCCCACGCCCTACAACACGACGGCGTTCACCACCGACGCCTCCAGCCGGCTGGGGATCACCCCGGCTGCCGCGATGCGCGTCGCCGAGGACCTCTACATGGACGGGTTCATCTCCTACCCGCGCACCGACAACACGGTCTACCCGCCGTCGCTGAACACGCGCGAGCTGGTCACCTCGCTGGTCCGGATCCCCGACTTCGACGCCGTCGGCGCCGCTGGTCGAGAAGCCCGAGCTGACCGCGACCCGCGGCAAGAAGGAGACCACCGACCACCCGCCGATCTACCCGACGCAGGCGGTCTACCCCAACGCGCTCGAGGGCCCCAAGCGCCGCGTCTACGAGCTGGTCGTCCGGCGCTTCCTCGCCACCTTCTCGGAGCCGATGATCACCGAGTCGACGCGCGCCGACATCAAGGCCGGCTCGGAGAGCTACTTCGTGCGGGGCTCCGTGGTGGTCGACCCCGGGCTACGCCCGCATCTACACCTACGCCCGCTCGGCCGACGACGAGATCCCGAAGCTGGAGGAGGGCCAGGAGCTGGCGCTCGACGGCGACCCATGGATCGTCGACAAGGAGACGCAGCCGCCCTCGCGGATCAGCCAGGGCAAGCTGATCGAGCTGATGGAGGAGCGGGGCCTGGGGACGAAGGCGACCCGCGCCGACATCATCCAGAAGCTCTACGACCGCGGCTACGTGTTCTCGAACCCGCCCGAGCCGTCCGAGACCGGGATCGCGATGTACAAGGCCTTCCACGAGTACGTGCCGCGGATGGCGACGCCGGAGATGACCGCCGAGCTGGAGTCCGACATGGACGAGATCGCCGCCGGCAAGATCTCCAAGGACGAGGTCCTGAAGATCAGCCGCGAGATGCTCCACGAGACGACCCGCGAGCTGGAGGACCAAGCGCGAGGACCTGGCCAAGCAGATCTGGGCGGGCATGGACGAGGACAAGTTCCTCGGCCCGTGCAAGGTCTGCGAGGAGGCCGGCCGAAAGCGCGAGGACGGCGGCCCCAACCGCCTGCGGATCATCCAGCTCAAGGGTGGCAAGCGCATGTACGGCTGCGAGGGCTGGATCAGGCCCCCCGAGGGATCCGACCCCAAGAACCCGCCGCCCAACCCGGACTCCTGCCCCGTCAGCGGCCCGCTGCCCGGGCGCGGCTATGAGCTGTGGCGCCTCGAGGAGCGCTGCTCGATCTGCGACGAGCGGCCCCGCCTGACGGTCAAGGGCTTCCGCGGCCGCCCCTGGAAGCTGTGCCTGAACGACGACTGCCCGTCGATGGTCGAGATGCGCGAGAAGCGCGCCGAGCGCGAGGCCGCGAAGAAGGCCCGCGAGGAGGCCAAGGGCAAGGCCGACGGCGACGGCGACGGCGTGGACGCCGATGCGACGAAGGCACCCCCGGCGCGCACAGGGGCGAACGGCAAGGGAGCGCGCCGCCGCAAGCCCTCGCCCCAGACCGCCCGCACCAAGAAAGCCGGCACCCGCCGCAAGTAGGCAATCCAGCCCTGGGTCGCAGTCCGACCCCGAAGCAGGACAGCCCGCCGTAAACCCCAAGCCAGCCCACCCCGCTGTCAGTTGTTGGTGTTGTTCGTCGAGCCCTGCACCCCCCACCCGGACCGCCCGCTAGGTTGACGCGCCGATGTTCGTCACGCTCGAGGGGATCGATCGCTCCGGCAAGAGCACCCAGGCAGCGATGCTCGCCCAGGCGCTTGGCCCGGACACCGTGCTGCTGCGCGAGCCCGGGGGCACCGAGATGGGAGAGCGAGTTCGCGGAGATGCTGAAGGACCCCGAGCTGGAGCTCGACCCGCGGGCCGAGCTGCTGCTCTTCTGCGCGGCGCGGGCCGAGCTGTGCGCGCGGGTCGTCGCCCCCGCCGTCGCCGCGGGCACCGACGTCGTCTGCGACCGGTTCGTCGACTCGACGGCCGCCTACCAGGGGGCCGCGCGCGGGCTGGGCATCGAGCTGGTCGAGGGCCTGAACGCGATCGCCGTCGGCCCCAGCGCGCCCGACCTGACGGTGCTGCTGCGGGTCGATCCGGCGGAGGCCGAGCGTCGCGGGCAGCTACGGCTGGCGGCCGGGGCCGAGGACGGCGCCGACCGCTTCGAGGCCGAGGGCATCGATTTCCAGCGGCGGGTCGCCGAGGCCTACGAGGAGCTCGCCGCCCGCCATCGCGACCGCATCGCCGTGGTCGACGCGGAGGCGAACCCCGGAGGACGTGCACGCCCGGATCCTCGATGCTGGTCGAGGAGCGGCGGGCGTGAGCGCGCCGGCGCCCCCGGCGGCGCCCGACTCGATCCGCGAGGCCACCTCGCACCAGCCCGCGGCCGGTGCCGCCCTGATCGCCGCGCTCTCCTCGCCGACGCACGCGTTCATGTTCACGGGGCCGCCCGGGACCGGCAAGCGGGCGGCGGCGCGCTCGTTCGCGGCCGAGCTGATCGCCGACGGCGCCCCCGACCCCGGCGACGCCCGCCGCCGAGTGTTGGCCGATCCCTCGCCTCATCCCGACCTGGTCTGGCTCGAGCCGCCCGGGGCCCAGCACCTGGTCGAGACGGTGCGCGAGCGGGTGATCGCGGCCGCGGCGTACCGCCCCTTCGAGGGCGACCGCCGCGTCTTCGTGATCGCCGCGGCGGAGGCGATGGCCGAGGAAAGCCAGAACGCCCTGCTGAAGACGCTCGAGGAGCCCGCCCCCTACGCGCACCTGATCCTGATCACGGCCGAGCCCGAGGCTCTGCTCGAGACGGTGCGCTCGCGCTGTCGCCCGGTCCGCTTCGCCCCGCTGCCGCCCGACGCGGTCGAGCGGCTGCTGGCCGAGCGCGCGCCGGCGTCCTCGGAGGACGAGCGCCGCGCCGCCGCCCGGCTTGCCGGTGGCGACGTCGAGCGCGCCGCCGCGCTGTGCTCGCCGGCGGGGCGCGAGCTTCGTGACGGCGTCGTCGCGGCCGCCCGCGGCGCCCGCGCCGGCGCCCTGGACGAGCGGCCCTGGGAGCGCCTGCTCGAGGCGGCCGAGGCCGGCGGCAAGGCCGCGGGGCTCGCGGCCACGGAAGCGGCCGAGGCCCTGGCCGAGGAGTCGGGTGAGACCACCGGCCCGGCCGCGAAGCGCCGGGCGCGCGAGGCCGACGAGGCGGCGCGCCGCGCCGCCCGCCGGGCGCGAACGGCAACGCTCGACCTGGGCCTGGAGCTCCTGACCGCCTGGCTGCGCGACCTGGCGGCGGTCGCCGAGGGCGCCCCCGAGCTGGTCCTGAACAGCGATCGGCTGGAGCCCCTGCGCGAGGACGGGGAGGGGCTCGACGGCGCCCGGGCTCGGCGCGGGGCCGAGCTGGTGATGGACACCCGGAGGCGCCTGACGGTGAACGTGAACGAGGAGCTGGCGCTGGAAGCTTTGTTGTACCGCCTCGAGTCTCTGTTAGCGACCCGTTAGCGCGGTGGGAGAATCGAGCGATGGCGACGGAGCAGTCCAAGCCGCGCGCCCCCCGCCCCTTCGGCGTTCGCCTCTATCTGGCGCTCGCCTTCGCCGCCGTGGCCCTGATCACCGCGGGACTGTCGGTCCTGCTCGTCAGCGACTTCGGGCGAGGACACCGCCGGCGAGCGGGCCGAGGAGATCACCGTCGGGCGGAGCGTGCGGCTGGCAGACCGGATCGGCGACCGCGCGCCGCAAGCCGCCACCACGCTGCTGACCGACGTCACCGACCCCGGGTACGCCGCCTGGGTCTTCGACCGTCGCGGCGAGCTGCTGACCCCCGATCTCTCGCGTGGCATCGAGCTCGAGGACGTGCCCGGCTATCGGCGCGCCCTGCGCATGGCCCAGCGCGGGTCGCGAACCGTCGAGGAGCTCCCCGGCGAGATCACCCGCCTGGCGACGCCGATCTTCCGCGAGGGCCTGCCGGCCGGCGCCCTGCTTGCGCGGGCCGAGACCCCGGAGGAGATCCAGGCCGCGCTGGAGGAGATCCGCGGCGACCGGCTGACGGCGGCGCTCATCGCGCTGTTGATCGCGGTCGTGATCGGCTTCCTGATCGCCAGCGCGATCAGCACCCGCGTCAAACGGCTGGCCCGGAGCGCCGCGCGCATGACCGAGGGCGATCTGCAGGAGCCCCTCGAGGGCACCGGCGGGCGCGACGAGATCACGCGACCTGGGCGGCGCGCTCGAGACCATGCGCCGGGCGCTCCAGGACACGTTCAGCGCGCTGTCGTCCGAGCGCGACCGGCTGTCGGCGATCTTCGACGCGCTCGACGACGCGGTGATCGTGGTCGGGCCCGAGGGCGAGGCCCGGTTCGCCAACTCCGCCGCCGAGGACATGATCTCGGCCGACGGCCGGGTGACCAGCGCGCTCCTGCCCTGGCTGCGGCGCGCCGACGTGCGTGGCGCCGTGGAGCACGACGCGCTGCGCGTTGGCGACCGCGTGTATGCGGTCGGGGCGCGCAAGCTCCCGGCCGAGGGCGCGGTGCTGGCCGTGGTCCGCGACCGCACCGAGGAGCTCCGCCGCGAGATCGCCGAGCGCGAGTTCGTGTCCAACGCCGCGCACGAGCTGCGCAACCCGATCGCCGGGATCTCGGGAGCGATCGAGGTGCTGCGCGGCGGCGCCAAGGACGACCCCGACGCTCGCGAGCATTTCCTGAATCGCCTCGCCCAGGACACCGACCGAGTCAGCCGGCTGACCGAGTCGCTGCTGACCCTGGCGCGCATGGAGGCGGTCGGCGAGGGCGGCGCCTCGGCGCTGGACGTGGCGATCACGATGAAGGAGGCATCCCAGGCGGTCAGCCCGCCCGACGGGATCACGCTGGAGGTCGACGCCGAGGCCGAGCTGGTCGCGCGCGGCGACCCCGTGCTGCTGCGCCAGGTGCTGATCGGCCTGCTGACCAACGCCTTCAAGAACACGCCCCCGCCCGGCGTCGTTACCCTTCGCGCCCGCCGGGGCGACCGGCCTGAGGAGGAGATCCTGATCGAGGTAGAAGACACGGGAACGGGAATCGAGCCGGAAGAGGTCGATCGTGTCTTCGAGCGCTTCTACCGGGGATCCGGCGCGCTCGAGAAGGAGGGCTTCGGCCTGGGGCTCTCGATCGCGAAGCGAATGGTCGACGTGATGGGCGGCGAGATCGGCGTCAGCTCCAAGCTGGGCACGGGCAGCACCTTCTGGGTGCGCCTGCCCGCCGAGAGCCCGGCACCTACCCCAGTTGCGTGATGAGGTGCTTTAGCACCGAAACCGGCATGTCAGGCGGCGAAGCCGCCGCAGGTGATTTGTGATGAGGTCGAGTGATGAGTAGCGGCCGGATCCTTGTCGCCGACGACGAGCCCTCGGTGAGGGACGCGGTCGGCTACGCGCTCGAGCAGGAGGGCTTCGAGGTGACCGTGGCGGTCGACGGCGATGACGCCGACGCCAAGGTCGGAGGCGACCAACCCGATTTCGACCTGCTGATCCTGGACATCATGATGCCCGGCCGCAGCGGGCTCGACCTCTGCCGCGACGTGCGTGCCCGCAGCGCCGTCCCGATCATCCTGCTGACCGCCAAGGACGCCGAGGTCGACAAGGTCGTCGGCCTGGAGGTTGGCGCCGACGACTACATGACCAAGCCGTTCTCGGTCCGCGAGCTGCTGGGCCGGGTGCACGCCCAGCTTCGCCGGCGCGAGCTGGACCGCCACGCGACCGGCTTCCAGGGCAAGACGATCGAGGCCGGGCCCGTTCGTATCGACCTCGCCCGCCATCTGGTCTCGGTCAACGCCGAGCCGGTGAACCTCACCCGGTCGGAGTTCCAGGTCCTCAGGCTGCTCGCCGAGAGCCCCGGGCAGGTCTTCAGCCGCCTCCAGATCATGGAGGAGCTGTGGCAGTCCGAGTTCCAGGGCGACGTCCGCGCCTGCGACGTCCACATCTCCAACCTGCGCCAGAAGATCGAGCGCGACCCGCAGGAGCCCGAGCTGGTCCTGACGGTGCGTGGGGTCGGCTACAGGCTCGCCGACGAGTAGGCCCGGTTGGCCCGTGGCGGGCCCCCCGCTCCCGACTACACTTTCGGCCGCGCCGACGTAGCTCAGCTGGTAGAGCACTTCATTCGTAATGAAGGGGTCGCCGGTTCGAGTCCGGCCGTCGGCTTTGAGTGATGCTGGGATTGACGGAGCCTGCGGGTTGGGCGTAGGGTGCTGCCTCGAATGGTGGTGAGCTAATGGCGCAGGACAACGTCGACGTAGTTCAGGGGGCCTGGGACGCCTGGGCCGCCGGTGACATCGAGGCCGCGACCGCGATCGTCGCCCCCGAGGGCGAGATCACGGCCCCGTCCTCGCTGCCATGGGGCGGGACCTTCCTGGGCCCGGAGGGCTTTCGCGACTTTCTGACCGGCCTGCTGAACCACTTCCGCGACTTCAAGGCCACCCCCGAGAAGGTGCTCGGCGCCGACGACGACCACGTGATCGTGACCGCGAACGTCCGCGGGCGGACCAAGTCGGGCGGGACGATCGAGAACAGGTCCGTCTGGGTCTACAAGCTGCGCGGCGGCCAGGTCGTGAGCGCCGAGACGTTCGCCGACACCGCGGCGATGCTGAAGGCGCTGGACCCCGAATCCTGAGCTCGCTGTCGGTAGTCGTCGTCACCCACGAAAGCCGCGAGGCTGTGGGCCGCACGCTGCCCGCGCTCGCGTCGCAGCTTGCGGCGGGGGATGAGCTGATCGTCGTCGACAACGCCTCCACCGACGGCACGGTCGAGGCGGTCCGCCAGGCGGCGCCCGGCGCGATCGTCGTGGAGACCGGAGCCAACCCCGGGTTCTCGGCCGCCTGCAACGCCGGGGCCCGCGAGGCCTCGGGCGAGCTCCTTTGCTTCCTCAACCCCGACGCCGTGCCGCAGCCGGGCTGGCGCGACGCGATCGCGGCCCCGGCCGGCGGCGAGTGGGCCGCGTGGCAGGCGCTCGTGACCGCCGAGGACGGCGCCGTCGTCAACACGCGGGGTGGGGTCGTCCACTTCACTGGGATCGCCTGGGCGGGCGGCGCGGGCGAGCCGGCCGCCGCCGGCGCGAGCCCGGCGGGCGAGCCCGGCTTCGTCTCGGGCGCGTGCCTGGCGATCCGGCGCGAGCGGTTCGTCGAGGTGGGCGGCTTTCCCGGCGAATTCTTCCTCTACCACGAGGACGTGGACCTGTCGCTTCGACTGCGGCTGGACGGGGGCCGGCTTGGGGTCGCGAGCGAGGCTGTGGTGGACCACGAGTACGAGTTCTCCAAGGGCGCCGCGAAGTGGCGCTACCTGGAGCGAAACCGCTGGGCGACGATCATCCGCACCTACCCGGGCGCGCTGATCGCAGTGCTGGTGCCGGGCCTGATCGCGACCGAGCTCGCGATCGTGTTCGCCGCGCTGGCCGGCGGCTGGTTCGGGCAGAAGGTCAGGGCCAAGCTGGACGTGCTGCGCTGGCTGCCGCGCCTGCTGCGCGAGCGCCGCGAGATCCAGGCGCGCCGAACGGTCTCGGCGCGGGAGTTCGCCTCCGGCCTCGTCCCAGGGCTGGACTCGGCATACCTCGGCGCCGCCGGGCGCTCGGGGCTACTGCGGGCCGTGCTCGCCGGCTACTGGCGCGTCGCCCTCGGCCTGCTCGGGCTCGGCCGGGCCTGAGCCGTTGCGCTCGGCCGCGCGGGCGGCTCGGAGCTCGCCGTCCAGGCGCGCGACCTCCTGGGCCAGGATCTTGGTCTGCTCGGACAGGCGCGAGGTGGCGACCGAGAAGTGCAACAGCAGGAGGAACGCGACCGCGAAGGCGGCGAGGAACAGGCCGTTGGCGGGCACCTCGATGTTGAGCAGGTCGGTGCCCCACACCAGCAGGTCGGTCCAGATCGCCAGCACCAGGAGCGCCCCGGCGACGATCATCCAAATCAGGGCGTAGCGCTCGGCCAGATACCGCCGGCGCACCAGCTCGAGCACGGCCAGGAAGATCAGCGCGGTGACGAGCACGGCGACGGCCTGCAGGCGGCCGTCGAGCCCGCTGTCGGCGGCGACCGGCAGCAGTGTCCCGGCGGTCGTCACTTCTCGCCCGCCGCGGCCTCGCCGCCCGACACGGCGGCGCCGGGCGCGATCGGCTCGCCCTCGGGGCGGTCGGCGTCGTTGTCGTCGGCCGGCGTGGGCCTGCGGCGGAACAGGCCCGACGCAGCAGGGCAAGCAGGACCTTCGCCATGTAGTAGGCGCTGCGCGGGTAGTCGATCGAGCTGCGCCCGAACCCGCGAGCGTTCATCCGCACCGGCACCTCGTGGATCCGCAGGTGGTGAGCGTGCAGCATCAGGATCGCCTCGACCTCCGGATAGTCGTGCGGGTAGTCGCGCGCGAACAGCTCGATCCCGTGGCGGTTCGTCATCCGGAACCCCGACGTGGGGTCGGTGATCTTCTGGCGGGTGATCGCCGTCAGCACGACCGAGAAGATCATGTTGCCGATCCGCCGGCCCAGCGGCACCTTGTAGCCCGGGTCGCCGCGGAAGCGGCTGCCGTAGACCATGTCGGCCTGCCCGTCGACCTGGAGCGCGGCGACCATCTCGTCCAGGTAGGACGGCTTGTGCTGCCCGTCGCCGTCGACCTGGACGGCCACGTCGTAGTCGTTTCGCAGCGCGTACTTGTAGCCGGACTGCATGGCGCCGCCGATGCCCAGGTTGAAGGGGTGCGTGATCACCGCCGCGCCCGCGGCCTCCGCCTCGGAGGCGGTCAAGTCGGTGGATCCGTCGTCGACCACCAGGACGTCGAAGCCGGTCGCCGAGCGGCCGATGTCGCGGACGACGCGCGCGACCATCCCGCCCTCGTTGTAGGCGGGGACGATCGCGAGCTTTCGCAGGCCGTCGGAGTCGGACATCGCGCCGATCAGGGTAGAGCGGCGGGGCCGGTCCCGTCGGTGGCGGCCGTGCAGCGGGCGGCGCGTCAGTCGCGGTCCTGCTGGATCACTTGCGGCGGCTACGCCGCCTTACATGCCCCTGCCGAGACACTATGTGTCTCGGCCCATCAGCTCCTCTCGCTCTGCCAAACGGTTTCGCCGGCGCGTCTCGGCCTCGCGCTGGCGGCGGGCCTCCTCGTCGGACTCGGCGATCACGGGCGGCACGGGAATCGGGCTTCCCGTGCTCGTCCACGGCCACCATGGTCAGGTAGGCGGTCGAGGTGTGGCGCTTCGCACCGGTGCGCGGGCTCTCGGCCTCGACCCGCACGCCCACCTCCATCGAGGTGTGCCAGGCCGCGTTGACGGTGGCCGAGCAGGTGAGCAGCTCGCCGACGTCGACCCGCTGCTCGAACGTCATCCGGTCCATCCCCGCGGTCACGACCCGCGTGCCGCAGTGGCGCACGGCGGCGACCCCGGCCGCCTCGTCGCACAGCTTCATCACGATCCCGCCGTGCACGAACCCGGCGGAGTTCGCGTCGACGATCCCCATCCACCGGATCAGGGCCGAGCTCGACGCGGAAGCGGGCTTGCCGTCCATTCGGCGATCGTATGCCCTGTGACGCCGGCCGAGGAACTGCGCGCGCTGGAGGCAGAGGTGACCGAGTGTCGCCGCTGCCCGCGGCTGGTGGCCTGGCGCGAGGAGGTGGCGGCCAACCCGCCCAAGCGCCACGCCGGCGAGCGCTACTGGGCGCCGCCCCGTGCCCGCGTTCGGCGACCCGGCGGCGCGGATCGTGATCGTCGGCCTGGCGCCGGCCGCCAACGGCGCGAACCGCACCGGGCGGATGTTCACCGGCGATCGCTCCGGCGACTGGCTTTACGCTGCGCTTCATCGCGCCGGCCTCGCGAACCAGCCGACGTCGGTCGACGTCGGCGACGGGCTGAAGCTCAGCGACACCTGGATCACCGCGGTCAACCGCTGCGCGCCGCCCGCGAACAAGCCGACGCCGGCCGAGCGCGACAACTGCCTTCCGTACCTGGCGCGCGAGCTGGACCTGCTGGATCACGCGCGGGTGATCGTCGCGCTGGGGTCGTTCGCCTGGGACGGGGCGCTACGGGCGCAGCGGGCGCGTGGGCTGGAGGTGCCCAGCCCCAAGCCGCGCTTCGGCCATGGCGCCGAGGCGCAGGTCGGCGGCCTGCTGCTGGTCGGCTGCTTTCACCCCTCCCAGCAGAACACGTTCACCGGCAAGCTGACCGAGCCGATGCTGGACGGCGTCTTCGCCCGGGCGCGCGAGGCGGCCGGTTAGAGCCCGGCGGGCACGCGCTCGGCGTGGGCCAGTCCCTCGGCGCGGGCCGCGTCGGCGACGGCGTCCGCGACCGCCCGGTGCACCTCGGGGTCGAGCGCGTCCGGTACCAGCTCCGAGCGCCCGGTCAGCCCCGCGATCGCGCGGGCGGCGGCCAGCTTCATGCCGGTGGAGATCGCCTCGGAGCCACTCGCCAGGGCGCCGCGGAAGATGCCGGGGAAGCCCAGCACGTTGTTGACCAGCGAGCCGTCGGCGGCGAACGCGGCGCCGGCCGCCAGCGCGTCCTTCGGCGTTATCTCCGGATCGGGGTTCGTGAGGGCCAGGATCACCTGGCCCTCGCGCACCATCTCGGGCTTCACCAACCCGGGCACGCCCGTGGTGAGCACGATGATCTCGGCGCGCGCCATCACGTCCTCGAAGGAGGCCACCTCGATCCCCCGCTCGTGCGCCCGCGGGTGCGCGGCCTCCTGCGGGTCGGAGGCGAGCACCTTGGCAGCGCCGGCCTGGACCATCAACGTGGCGATGCCCAGCCCGGCGGCGCCAAGCCCGACCTGGCCGACGGTCGCCCCCTCCAGGCTGATCCCGGCGTTGTCGCACGCGACCAGCACCGCCGCGAGCGTCGAGACGCCGGTGCCGTGGACGTCGTCGTGCATGACCGGGATGTCCAGCGCCTCGATCAGGCGGGGCTCGATCTCGAAGCACTCGGGCGCGCGAGATGTCCTCCAGGTGGATGCCGCCGAACCCGGGGGCGATGCGGATGACGGTCTCGACGAACTCGTCGGGGTCCTTGGTGTCGATCAGCATCGGGACGGCCGAGACGCCCGACCATCTGGGTGTAGAAGAGGGCCTTGCCCTCCATCACGGGCATCGAGGCGCCGGGGGCCGATGTCGCCCAGACCCAGGACCCGGGTGCCGTTGGTGCAGATCGCCACGGTGCGGCCGATCATCGTGAAGCGGTTGGCCAGCGCGGGCTCGTCGGCGATCGCGGTGCATACGCGCGCCACGCCCGGGGTGTAGACGTCGCGCATGTCCTGGACCGTTCGCATCGGCACCCGCCCCTGCACGGTCGAGCTTGCCGCCCTCGTGGACGCGCAGCGCCCGGTCGTAGTAGTGGATGACGCGAACGCCGTCGAGCGTGGCCAGGTCGCCGGCGACGCGCTTGGCCTGGCCGTGGTCGCGCACCTCGACCGAGATCTCGCGGATCGACCGGTCGCGCCCGATCTGGATGGTCACGATGTCCCCGATCAGGCCGCGGGCCTCGGCGATCTTGCCGCAGACCTTGGCCAGCTGGCCGGGGATGTGGGGCTGCTCGATCCGGTAGACGTAGTCGACTGGCACCGCGCGCCTAGTATCCCCCGGAACGGCATGGTCCCGGTCAACATCCCCAACGCCCTCACCATGCTGCGCATCGTGGCGGTGCCGGTGATCGTGGTGGCGCTGCTCGACGAGACGCCCAACGGCGACGTGATCGCGGCCGCGGTATTCGCGGCTGGCGGCGATCACCGATGGCCTCGACGGCTATATCGCGCGGCGGCGCAGCCAGGTGACGACCTTCGGGAAGCTGATGGACCCGCTGGCCGACAAGCTGCTGGTGGTCGCCGCGCTGATCGCGCTCGTCTCGCTCAACCGGCTGGCTGCCTGGGTGGCGATGGTGATCATCGCGCGTGAGCTGGCGGTCACCGGCCTGCGGGCGCTGGCGGCGGAGCGAGGAGTGGTGATCTCGGCGAGCTGGCTGGGCAAGCTGAAGACGGCGCTTCAGGTGCTGGCGATCGTGGGGCTGATCGTCTGGGACCCGCCCCCGATGTGGGTGGACCTGCTGGTCTACGCCGCCGTCGTGGTGACGGTGGTCAGCGGCGCCGACTACTTCGTGCGCCTGCGCGCCCACATGGACGCCGCCACGGACGACGAGCCGGCGCCGGCGCCGCTGCCCGCCTCGCGCGAGCCCGAGCGCGTTACCGAGCCCGAGCGCGTCTGAGGCGGGCGAGCGCTCCGGCGCGCTAGGCGGAAGGGGCTTCGAGCCACTCGCGCCGGGTCACGTGGTGGCGGGAGTGCTCGCCCGAGTCCAGCTCGGTGAGGATCTCGGCCATGTCGCCCGAGCGCTCGGCGACGACCGAGTGGCGGTGGATCGTCTCCAGGTTCTCCTGGCGGGCCAGCAGGAAGCCGCCGCGGCGCAGGGTTGGGAACTGCTCGGCGACGCGGCGGATCATCTCGCGCACGACGTCCTCGACGAAGCGGGGGTGGGCGTGCGCCTTCTCGACGACCGCGGCCTCGTCGGAGCGCTTCATCAGCTCGTAGATCTCCGAGCTCATCGACGCCTCGACGATGTGGAGCAGGTCGCGGGCGTCGATCTCCAGGTCCGAGGATTCGGGGCGGCCGATGTGAAGCGAGCCGATCCCGCGCTGGTTGTGGGTGGCGACCGGGACGTGGCTGAAGATGCGCTCGATCTCGTCGTCGGTGAAGCCGTCGGCCAGCAGGCGCTCGCGGGCGCGGTCGGTGAGAAGGCCCTGGGCGCAGGGGCAGGCGGTCATCCCCTGTGCCTCGACGCCGGTGAGGGTTCGGGTGCCGCGCTCGGACGCGACGGCGGTGCCGAACAGGGTGTAGATCTCCTGCGTTGGCAGGTCCGAGGCCGGGGTCGGGACGGTCTCCGGGTAGCGGGCGGCGATCGTGACCTCCGCGCGCAGGCCCTCTTGGCGCTCGCGGACGCGCTCGGCGATGTGGGCGGCGAGCACCTCGGCGCGCAGGCGCTCCTCGAGCACGACGCCGTCGATCGCCTCGTTGACGACCTCCTCGAAGCGCGACATGTGAACGCCGGCCTGGCTGCGGGTTGAGGTCGACGAAGCACTCGAGCTCGGCGAAGAAAAGGAGCCGAGCCGTTGACCCGAATGACCTTCTCGACGCCGCGGACGCCGACGCGGGTGAGGCTGACCTCGGTGGCGGGGCGCGAGGCCTGGACGTCCGTAGACGGGGTGACGGCGGGGGCCGGGTCGGGCATCGCGATCCAGGGTACCGAGGCGCGCTCGTAGGCCCCGGGCGATTCGTATACTTCGCGCGCTCGCTAAGGCCGGAGGAGGACGGCGGGGGAGTGGCTGAGAAGGGAGACGTTCTGCTTACCGAAGGGAGTGCGCAGCCGCATGCGTCCAGCGACGGCGCCGAGGCGCCTGATTCGCCAGGCGAGCCTTCCGCCGGATTCGGATGAGCTCCGGGCGCTGGTCGCCCAGGGGCAGGAGAAGGGGTATCTGACCTTCGAGCAGATCGCCTCGACGCTCGAGGAGGTGGAGATCACCAAGGAGCAGGTGCAGGGGCTGCACGCCCACCTGGTCGAGCAGGGCATCGACGTGGTCGGCGAGGACGGCCTGACCGCCTACAAGGAGGCGAAGGGGGAGGGCCAGCAGAAGAAGCCCGAGCTGGACCTGACCGTCGAGCCCAGCCTGGACTCGCTGCGCCTTTACCTGCGCTCGATCGGGCGGGTTGAGCTGCTGACCGCCGACCAGGAGATCGCGCTCGCGAAGGGGATCGAGCGCGGCGACATGAACGCGAAGCGGCACATGGTCGAGGCGAACCTGCGCCTGGTGGTGTCGATCGCGAAGGGGTATCTGGGCCGCGGGCTGAGCTTCCTGGATCTGATCCAGGAGGGGTCGCTGGGCTTGATCCGGGCGGTCGAGAAGTTCGACTACCGGCGGGGCTACAAGTTTTCGACGTACGCGACGTGGTGGATCCGCCAGGCGGTCACCCGAGCGATCGCCGACAAGGCGAGGACGATTCGGATCCCGGTGCACATGGTCGAGAAGCTGAACCGGGTGACGCACGTCGAGCGCCAGCTGGTCCAGCGGCTTGGCCGCGAGCCCGAGCCGGCCGAGATCGCAGCCGAGCTGAAGGTGACGGTGCGCGAGGTGCGCGACATCCTGCGGGTGGCGCAGATGCCGGTCTCGCTCGAGAAGCCGATCGGCGACGAGGACGAGTCGGAGCTGGGCGACTTCGTCGCCGACGAGGGGGTGGAGGAGCCGTTCGAGGCGGCCACCGAGAATCTGCAGCGCGAGGACATCCAGAAGGCGCTCGACGCGCTCCCCGAGCGCGAGCGCCAGGTGATCGAGCTGCGCTACGGCCTGCGCGGGCACGAGCCGCTGACGCTGGAGGAGGTCGGGCGGGCGTTCGGCGTGACGCGCGAGCGGATCCGGCAGATCGAGAACAACACGCTGCGAAAGCTCAAGCAGCTGCCCGAGGCGCAGCGCCTACGCAAGTTCGGCTAACCGGGCGGGCTTGGCATCGCCGGTTCGGCGTTTCGCGCGTGACGCAGTGGGAAGGGGGTCTTCAAGCACCTAACAAGGAGATCCGCATGCCTGAGAATTTCGATGACGCCAAGGGCCAGGTCAAGGAGAAGACCGGCAAGGTGACCGACGACAAGAGCCTCGAGAACGAGGGGAAGGTCGATCAGGCCACCGGCTCGATCAAGGACAAGGTCGGCAGCGCCGGCGACAAGGTCAAGGACGCCATCCGGCGCGACTAGGTTCGGCCAGGAAGCTCAAACCCCCCGGCCGCACGCCCCCCCGCCAGTTCGCCCCGGCGGGGGGCGCGGCCGCCGCGGCGCCGAGTGAAGGCGGCGTCGCGGTTAGTGGGGGTTCTGGGGGTCCTCCCGGCGCCGCAGGCGCTGGGCCTTGGAGGTCAGTCCTCGCGGGCGTAGGGGTTGTAGGAGGGATCGTCGGTCGCCTCGTGGGCGGCGACGTCGGGCCCGGTCGCGGGCTGCTCGGACGCCTGGACGACGTTCGCGCCCGACAGGCCGAGCTTGCCTGACGCGAACGCCCACGCGAGCGCGAGGTCGATCAGGCCGACCCCAGCGATCAGGAAGAAGACCGGGCCCTGCCACAGCCCGACGAAGATCCCGGCGGCGATCAGCACCGCACCGCTGGCGACCAGGGAGTTGACGAGGACCTTGCGGGATTGCTGCGCGGGGTCGGTGCTCATTGGCCGAGAGTACCCAGGGTGGGCTGCGTGGAATCGGCTGCGGTCGCGTTCGCGGAGGAGATCTTTCTCATCAGAATCGTTCCGTCCTCGAGCGCCTCGACTCGCATGAGATCGCCGGGGCTCAGCCCTGCCGAACCGAACGGCGCCTTCGGCACCGTGACCTGGTGGTTGGCCGAGATTCGCGTTCGCCCGACGGCCGGATTCCGGGGGCCGCGGGGCACCAAATGGGGGAGGTGAGATTCGAACTCACTCAGCGCTAAGGCACGGAATTTACAGTCCCGCCCGGCTCTCCAGACTCCGGCGCTCCCCCGAACGGAGCCCGATTCTAGGGCCGTGCGTTTCGTGCCGTAGACAAGATCGTGAATCGGCGCTCCCGGGTCGATCTCGAACTCCGAGTACTTGGCTCCACCGAGGTTGATGGACCGCTTGCCTTCTACCTCGGTGGTCGGCATGAACCATCGTCGGCCATCCCCGACCAGAACGAACAGCGCATCGCATCGCTCCGCGTTGAAGAGCTTGGCCTGCGTGATTCCAGCTCTGATTCCCGCCATTCGTTGCGAGCATCACGCAGTAGGTGGACCCGCTTCGGGACGTTGCGGTCTTGACCTGGACGCTGATCAGGCGGTTGGCCGACTGCACCACGAGGTCCACGTCGGGGCTATGGCCTAGTGGCGCGAAGATGGTGGCCCCCTGCCTCGTCAGCCACTCGATCGCCGAGGCCTCGCCCAGGTCGCCCTGCTGGCGGCGGTTGATGAGTCGGTCCATCGGGGGGAACATACGTTCCCTCGCGTGACGCGTGGCACGCGGAATGTGCCGAGAGCGTGCCTACCCCGCAGTCGGCCGGCTGACCAGGCGCGACAGCACCACCTGCGAGCTGGTGCGCTCGACCAGCCCGTTTCGCTGCACGTCGATGATCAGCCGCTCGAGGTCGCGGTTGTCCTCGGTCCGCACCCGCGCGATCGCGTCCGCCTCGCCGGTGACGCTCCACGCCTCGGCCACCTCGGGGTGAAGGCGCAGCACCTTCGCCACCTCGTCCAGCGTCGTGCCGGGCCGGAAGTACAGCTCCACCAGCGCCTCGGTGTGCCAGCCGAGCGCCCCATGGTCGACCACCGCGGTAAAGCCCTCCAGCGCCCCCGACGCCCGCAGCCGGTCCACCCGCCGCTTCACCGACGGCGCCGTCAGCTTGACCTGCCCGGCGATGTCGTCGAACGTGCGCCGACCATCTTCCATCAGCAACGCAAGAATCTGCTTATCAACTGCATCCATCCGCATGATTATTGCGCAGATGAGCGACAAATACGCATTGACTGCGCACCAGCGCTTGTTACCTTGAGTAGCCCGCCCCGCGATTCGAGGAGAGCCCATGCCCGAGCAGCCGAAGCTTGCCCGCGTCGTTTTCGACGAGTTCCACTCCGAGGCGTGGACGATCCGCCCCGACCTCGCCAAGCGCATGCAGCCCGCGCACCCCGGCGACGCCTCCCTCGCCGCCGCCGCCGACGCCCTCGCCCAGCGCGATTTCGAGGTCCTCTACAACGCCACCGGCCCGCTCACCGCGCAGCTCGGCGACACCGACCTCCTGGTCATCCCCCACCCATCCGACCCCAGGTGGGAGGCAACCACCAGCACCGGCTCGCCCCGCTTCACCGATGACGAGCTGGACGCCATCGAGCGCTACGTCGCCGACGGCGGCGGCCTCATCGTCCTCGCCGAGACCGAGCACGACAAGCACGGGAACAACCTCAACGACCTCCTCGACCGCTTCGGCCTGCGCGTCGAGAACGCCACCGTCCAGGACTACGAGCACCACCGCGAGGCCCCCTCCTGGGTCCTCGCCGACCTCTCCCACCCCGACGCCGCGCCCTGGCGGCGACCTGCTCGCCCGCGTCGCGGAGGCCTGCTTCTACCGCACCGGCACGCTCGCCGCCGAAAACGGCGCGAGCATCATCGCCCGCACCCACGCCAGCGCGTCCGAGCCCAACGCCCCGCTGCTCGCCGTCACCCAGCACGGCGCCGGGCGCGTCGCGGTGCTCGCCGACTCCGACCTCTTCGGCGACGACTGCATCGACGCCCTCGACCACCGCGACCTCTGGCTGAACCTCGCCTACTGGACCGCCGCCCCCGCGTTCGGCGTCACACCAAGCAACGGCGACTCGCCCGCCAAGAGCGACCCCGCCTGGGCCCGCCTGAAGGCCGCCGTCGCCGAGCTCCGACTGACGCAGGAGCCCGACGGATCCGTCGACCTGGCAAACCACGACGGCGCCCGCCTGACCGAGCTGACCGAGGAGATCGCCGCCGCCGCATCCGACCTCGCGCCCCGCTTCCCCCACCAGGCCGACTACATCGCCGCCCTCGGAACCGACCTGCGCGACTGGGCCGCCCAGGACTTCGGCAAGCCCGACTTCCTGCGCTCGATCGAGGCCTTCCGCCCCGAGGGCCAGCGCCGCGACGGCATCGAGCACCTCGCCGTCTTCCCCATGTACAAGCAGAACGCCTCGCCCGACACCTGCTTCGAGGCGCTCATCGTGCGCGTCCCCTGGCCCCAGTTCGTCGCCGAGATCGAGGCCAACGGCTACGACAACGCCAAGTTCCTCCCGATCAACCTCGTCGACTACACCGACGGCTACGAGTCCGAGTGCGCCGTCCTCTTCCCCGAGACGTTCGCCGCCCACGAGCGCCCGCCCGCCTACTTCGGGGCCATCTTCTGCGACCGCGAGGCCGAGCGCCTGCGCCGCGTCGCCGGCAAGGCCGCCGAAGAGCTCCACCTGAACCTCCCGCCGGACGCCGCCTGCCTCCTCGGCTCGCCGGAGCTCTCCGAGAAGTCCTACATCCTCTGGGACCTGATCCACGACCGCACCCACATGCGCGGCGACCTCCCCTTCGACCCGTTCATGATCCGCCAGCGCAGCCCCTACTGGATGTACGCGCTGGAGGAGCTCCGCTGCGACCTCACCGCCTTCGCCGAGGCCGTGAAGCTCGAGCGCGACGGCTTCGGGTTCGCCCGCTACGTCCAGTACGCCATCGTCTTCGACCGCCTCTTCCGCTTTCCCGTCACCGGCTCGCGCGTGCGCAACTACGACGGGCTGGGCGGCCAGCTCCTCTTCGCCTTCCTCCACAAGGAGGGCTACCTGCACTGGACCGACAGCCGCCTGAGCATCGACTGGGACCGCCTGCCGGAGGGCGTCAACGCCCTGCGCGAGCGCGTCCAGGACCTCTACCACTCGGGAATCGACCGCTCGAAGCTCTCGCAGTGGATCGCCGCCCACGACCTCGTCGCCGCCTACGTGCCCCCGGCCGAGTCCTCCGTTTGGGCCGCCGCCCGCCGCGACCTGCCCGAGGTCGAGGAGCCCAAGCAGCTCGTCGACCTGGTCCGCGACGACGAGTTCCCGCTGTCGCTCTTCTACTCGCAGCTCAAGCCGCGCCTGGAGGACGTCCTCGAGCGCCCAACCCCCGCCGCCGACGACGAGTCGCCGTCCCGGGTAGCGTCCCCGGCGTGATCGACCTCGAGGGCCGTATCGTCGCGATCGCCGGCGCCGCCGGCGGGCTGGGCCCTGCCGTCGCCGCCCGGCTGGGCGAGGCCGGCGCCTCGCTGGCGCTGACCGACGTCGACGCCCGCAAGCTGGCGGGCGTCGTCGACCAGCTCTCGCTGCCCGAGGAGCGCGTCGACGCCACCACCGTCGATCTGCTCGACGCCGACTCGGCGCGCCAGTGGGCAGACCGCCTGGAGACCCGCTTCGGGCGCACCGACGCCCTCGTCCACCTGGTCGGCGGCTGGAAGGGCGGCGACCCCCTCGCCACAACCCCCCTCGCCGACTACGAGTTCCTGCACGACCTGCTGGTCGAGACCGTCCAGCACGCCACCCGCGCCTTCTACGACGCCCTCGCCGAGTCGCCCCACGGCCGCTTCGTCTTGGTCTCCTCCGCCCAGGCGCAGGACCCCGACGGCACCAACGCCTCCTACGCCGCCACCAAGGCCGCCGCCGAGTCCTGGACGCTCGCCCTCGCCGACTCGTTCCGCGCCGCCGAGTCGGCCGCCACGGCCAACATCGTGGTCGTGAACGCCATCCTCACCCCGCAGATGCGCGAGGACAACCCGGACAAGGCCTACAAGACGTTCACCCCCACCGAGGACATCGCCGAGGCGATCGCCTTCACCCTCTCCGACCAGGCGTCGCGGATGAACGGTAAGCGCCTGCCGCTTCACCCGTGACCGGCGGTACCGCGCCGTGAGGGAATTCGCCTCCGACAACCACGCCGGCGTCCACCCCGAGCTGCTCGAGGCGGTCGCCGCAGCCAACGACGGCCACGCCGGCTCGTACGGGGCCGACGACTGGACCGCGCGCGCCGAGGCCGCCTTCCGCGAGCACTTCGGATCCGAGGCACGCGCCTTCCCCGTCTTCAACGGCACCGGCGCCAACGTCGCCTCCGTCGACGCCCTCACCCGCCCGTTCGAGGCCGTGATCTGCACCGACGTCGCCCACATGCACATCGACGAGTGCGGCGCCCCCGAGCGCGTGGCCGGGACCAAGCTCCTCACCGTCGAGCACCGCCAGGGCAAGCTGACGCCCGAGGACGTCGAGCGCTGGGAGCCCCGGCGTGGCGACGAGCACCAGGCCCAGCCGCGCGTCGTCTCGATCACGCAGGCCACCGAGCTGGGCACCGTCTACTCCATCGAGGAGACCCGCGCCATCGCCGACACCGCCCACGACCTGGGCATGCACGTCCACGTGGACGGCGCCCGCATCGCCAACGCCGCCGCCTCGCTGGGCGTCTCGCTGCGCGAGCTCACCACCGATGCCGGCGTGGACATCGTCTCCTTCGGCGCCACCAAGAACGGCGCCCTCGTGGGCGACGCCGTGGTGATCCTGCGCCCCGACCTGGGCGGCTCGTTCGCCTTCAACCGCAAGCAGCTGGGTCAGCTGGCATCGAAGATGCGCTTCATCTCCGCCCAGCTCGAGGCGCTTTTGGCCGGCGGCCTCTGGCTTCGCAACGCCCAGCACGCGAACGAGATGGCGGCCCGCCTGGCGACCGCGGTCGGCGAGATCCCCACCGTCGAGATCGTCTACCCCGTGCAGGCCAACGGCGTGTTCGTGCGCCTGCCGCGCCCCGCGATCAACGGCCTGCTGGCCGAGCTTCCCGGCGACCACCCCTTCTACGTCTGGGACGAGGACGCCAACGTGGTGCGCTGGATGTGCTCCTGGGACACCACGGCCGAGGACGTCGACCACTTCGCGACCGCGGTGGTGGAGGCCTCCCGGGCCGCGGCGTGAGCCGCGTCACCGAGGCCGCCGAGGGCTTACTCGCCACCGGCCTCGCGGCGCTCCCCGACAAGGCCGCCCGGCTGATCGCCGGCAAGCCGATCCGCCTGGACGGTCAGGAGCTCCACCCCCAGGTGCAGCTGGCGCTGAAGCTCGTACGCCTCATCGGCGGCTGGGACCTGCGCCCCGTCGCCGAGGCGCGGGCGCGCCGCCGCCACGACGCCCGCGTCTTCTCCGGCCGGCGGATCGAGGTGGGCGAGGTGTCCGACATCACGATCCCCGGCCCGGCCACGGACCTCCCCGCGCGCCTGTACGTGCCGGAGGATCCTGCGGCGCCATCGCCCCTGATCGTCTTCTTCCACGGCGGCGGCCACGTCATCGGCGACCTCGACACGCATGACCAGCCCTGCCGCTTCCTCGCCCGCGAGACCCCCGCCACCGTCCTTGCCGTCGACTACCGGCTGGGCCCCGAGCACCGCTTCCCGGCCGCCGTCGACGACGCCCTCGCCGCCTTTCGCTGGGCCCACGACCAGGCGGGATCGCTGGGCGCCGATCCCGGCCGGATCGCCGTCGCCGGCGACAGCGCCGGCGGCAACCTCGCCGCCGTCGTGGCGCAACTCGCCGCGGCCGACGGCGGGCCCGCCCCGGCGCTCCAGGCCCTGGTGTACCCGGTCACCGACTACAGCTCGAACCGCCGCTCCTACGAGCTCTTCGGCGAGGGCTTCTTCCTCACGGCCGAGGAGATGGACTGGTTCCGCGAGAACTACTTCGCCAGCGAGGACGACCACTCCGACCCGCGCGCGTCGCCGATCCTGGCCACCGACCTGGCCGGCGTCGCCCCCGCCTTCGTCCTCTCCTGCGGCTTCGACCCTCTGCGCGACGAGGCCGAGGACTACGCGGCCCGCCTGAAGGCGGCCGGCGTGCCGACCACGCTGCGCCGCGAGGAGGACCTGGTCCACGGCTTCGTTAACGCCGTCGGCCTGGGCGGGCGGGCGCGCGAGGCGATGAGCCAGATCGCGACCGCGATCCGCGCCGGGCTGGCCGCCTAGCCACGTCGCCAGCCACAACCCCCCGCCGCTACAGTGACGCGGTCCGCCCGGATAGCTCAGTTGGTAGAGCACCTCCATGGTAAGGAGGGGGTCACGAGTTCGAGTCTCGTTCCGGGCTTGATGGCCGACTCGATGCTGGTCATTCGTGAGGGAGACGACGCGGGCCGCGAGGTCCCGCTGGCCGCCGCGGTCACGATCGGCCGCTCGCAAGACGCCGACCTGGTCCTGGCCGACACCGGCATCTCGCGCACCCACGCCCGGGTGACGCCCGAGGGGGTGGGGGCCGTGATCGAGGACCTCGGCTCGTCCAACGGCACCTTCGTGAACGGCGAGCAGATCACCGACGCCCGCCGCCTGCGCGACGGCGACGAGATCCAGCTTGGCAGCGCCCTGCTGGCCTTCGCCGGCGGCACCGAGGAGACCCAGCTGATGGAGCCCACCGACCCCGACGCCACCGAGGCGCATCCGGGCCCCGCCGCCGCGGCCGGGGCGGCAGCGGGCGCGGCGGCCGGCGCGGGAGCCGCGGCCGCGGCCGAACCACCGCCCACGGCGCCCGACCCCCCGCACGCCGTCGAGCCCGAGCCGGTCACGCCGCCGCCCGAGGCCGACCCGCCCTGGGACCCGATCCCGATGCCGAAGCAGCGCGCGCCGGAGCCACCTCCGCCGCCGCCGCCCCCCCGGCCGCCAGCCGATCGCCCAGCAGCCCGAGCCCACCCCGACGCCCACGGGCGACGCCGTCAACGACTGGAACCTCGCGGCGATCGCGGCGATCATCCTCGGGCCGCTCTCGATCGCCCTCCTCGTGCTGTCCTCGGGCTCCAGCTTCTACGCCGCCCTGCCGGTGGCGGTGGCGGGCATCGCGCTGGGCACGATCGGGCGCAACAAGGTCGACCGCGGCGAGTCCACCCGCTACCGCTCCCTTGCGTCGGCCGGGCGCACCTTCAGCATCGTCGGCACCGTGCTCGCCGCGATCATCCTGGTCGCCGTGATCGCGATCAACCAGTTCCTCGACGTCTCCGCCGAGTCGATCTCAGAGCTGATCGACGAGGTCCGCTCGGAGATCGAAAACCGCTAGACGAGCGTCTCCGGGCTAGGGGCTGGACCGGGACGTCCCAAGCCTACGGCCCGATCGCGAGCGTAGCCGTGGCTTCGCGACTTCAGAGGCGCCCCGCACGCGATCTACGGCAGGACCGCCAAGATCCAGCGCAACATCCTCGCGAAGACGCTCGGACTCTAGGGGAGGGCGCGGTCAGTCGTCCTTGACCGCGAACACGAGCGTGTACCAGTCGTCCAGGCGCCAATCGCGTTCGGAGTTGTCGTCCCACTCGTAGCCATGTGATCTCAGGGAGCGATCCGCGAGCGTCTGGACGCGTTCATCGACGAGTTCGACCGCCAAGCCCTCTGTCACCACCGAACGGCTCCCGTCGCGGCCATACCGGACCAGGTGACCGTTCTCTGGCACCAGGTCATGCTGATGCAGCCCCTGCCAACCGGCGTTCGTTCCCTCCCGCACGAATCCCTCGCAGTAGATGATTCCACCCTCGTCTACAACCTGAGTCAACTCCTCCAGGCATCGGCGCGGGGAGGAGGTGTGGTCGAGGGCATTGCCAGAATACGCGAGGTCGAACGTTTTCGGTGCGAGTAACGCCGAGAGGTTCTCGCCGAATCCCTCCATTGGTTTCACGGGGTAGGAGCAGGGGACCTTCCGCATGAGCCGTTCGTACTCCCGCGCCAGCGGGTCTACGGCCGTCAGCTCGAACAGGCCCTGCTCCACCCCCCAGGCCATGATGGAAACCGGTCCGGATCCCACCTCCAGGAGTCTCGGCTTGCCCGCACGCGTAACGCGCAACGACTCGATGTGCTCGAGAAGGGGTGACGGAAAGTCCTCCTCCCAACGAGTGCGGTCGCAAGTCTCTCGGCCGTGCTCGCGGAGATATGTGCGCCAGAACCCCAGCTCCTCGTCAAATGGCGTCGGTGACGCCTCCGGAAGCACGCGGCGCCACGATCGGCGCAGCGCTGAGCGGATCACCGCGCTTCTCCTCTGCGGACCCTCTTCTCGGCTCGGACCGCGACCAGCAACTCGTACTCAGGGCGCCGCACGTCAAGCTCCTCCGAGGTGAGCTCGTCGGCGGCGAGGCCGTGCAGCAGTGCGATCGCCGAAAGGACGTTCCCGTAGGACTCGACCGTGATATCGCCAGGGGAGAAATGCTCATGAAAGAGCCGACGAACGGAGCTCGTGGTGAACCCCCAATGCCAATCCCAGCGCTCACGATCAGGCATTGGGATTGGTGAAATGCCGGGCGCAGTCGCGAGTAACACACCCTTGGGTTTGAGGGCGCGGTGGAGAGTTCCGATTGCTGCGGGGACCTCGTAGATTAAATGGAGCGTCTGCGTGCAGATGATGCAGTCGAAGGTATCCGAGGGAACCTCTGCTCCAGCCACGAGGTCGCCGATGATTGTGGCGCGCGGGTTCGAGGGGTCGATGTCGAGGATGTCGACCTTTGTGGCGGGTGAGTCTGCTTGGGGTGTCGCACTGAACCTGCGCGTAGGTATCGTCGCCTGAATCTCGAGCACGTGGCCTCGGACGTCTCGCTGCGCGTGCCGCTTGAGGAAATCCTCGATGTAGTAGCGGTCGATTGGTAGGCCTCGATCGAATCCGTAGCTGCCGCTGATCGGGGTGACCCTGCGCAGGCTTCCGAAGCGGACTGCGCCGACGGGGGGGCGAACACCTCGGAGGCGGGTTCGAACGGCACGGGTCAGCTTCAGGCGTCGCGCCCGTGGTTTCATCAGCTTCCTTCGGCCTGCGCCCGGGCGCTTGCCGTTGCGGCCAGGCCGCGGACAAGCGACCAGGCGAATTCCGCGACCGACGTGAACGAGAGGGCGATCGCGCCTCCGACCAGATGTGCCGAGACCTGCAGCCGCAAGCCCCAGAGCTCGGCCAGGAAGATCCCCAATGCCCTCCAAACGACGATCACACCGACAGCGTAGGTTCTCAGAGGCTGAGGCAGCGCCAGCGTCCCGTAGGCGCCGCCTGACTACTGGTCCGACCCGCTACCTGCCGCCGCCGCGCACCTCCCAGGGCACCGGCCTTGACAAGCTGTTGTTCTATCCATCGTCTCTGGGTGAGGTAGGCGGGCGCCCGCCGACGAGGCAAAGGCAGCCTGGAAAGCATCGGAGCATCGAGATCCGCGAGGGCGATCAGTCGCTGAAGATCGGCGAGATAGGTCGCCGCGAGGATCATCGTCCAGCCACAAACCATCGCCCATCCTCCCCAGAACGCGGCGGCGCAGACGACCGAGAGGGCGACCCCCGAAGTTCCGAGGTACAGACCGTTCTCGCGGCTGAGCCGAAAGCCGCTGACCCTTCGCACGAAGAGCAGCGCCGCTGCCAGGCCGCAGAACCGAGCGATCACGTATGCCACGCCCGTTCCCTCGAGCCCCAGACTAGGCATGAGCATGAGCGGCCGCACCGATGACCAGGCCGTTGTAGATGACCTCCATCGCGATGAACAGCGGAATGCTCTTGGCGATCAGGATGTAGCTGACCGTCCATCCGGCGAGACGCGCGACCTCCCCGAGGACCATCAGGCGGAGAACCTCCGGGGCACCTCAAATGAGCCGCTGTAAAGGACGGAGACCGCCACAGGCGCTAGGGCGAGCAACGCCATGACGGCTGGCGCCGAGATCAGGATCCCAACCTTGAGCTCCGGGTGTTCGTTGCCGGGTTGAGCCGCGCTGGATCATCTCTCAGGCCGCTCAACAGGGGCAGGTAATCGGTGGCGTAGGCCATGAAGAGGAGCGTCACGGGGTAGGTGGCGATCACGAATGCCGCCTGAACTTTCCGGTTCCGGCTCGACCGAGCTTCGATTCGATTAGGAGTCGCAGCACAAGTGCGCTGGTGAGCGCCAATCCCGCATTCAGCACGAATCCACTGCCTACGCCGACGAGGCGGCGTGAGTATCCGAGGCCCTGCCGCGCCGAGACTCCGCGGCACGCACGGGCAAGCTCCTCGCGTACACGAAGGCGAAGGCGGCGAGCGCCGCCGGAGGCGCCACCAACACGACCGGCAACAGACTGACATTCGCCAGGAATGCGATCAATGTCGCCACGGTCGCCACACCGGCGGCAGCGGCCTGCGCCACTGCCAACGAGCGAATGCGCCGGAAGCCGTTGAGATCGCTCAGCGGCGCGGTTGCCAGGATGCCCAGGAAGCCGGCGAGTGCGCAAACACGGATCTCGCCCGTGAGGGCGTAATCGCCAAGATCGTGCCCGCCACTGGGCGTGCTGCGACGGCTATCAGGGCTGCGGTCGCGAGACCGAGGAGAAGCGACGCCCTGTACAGCGTTTGCCGGAGCGCGTCGCGGCTTGACTTGTCCGGTAGGCATCGGCCGCGGCGATCTCGCGCACCGCCGCGCTGCCCACTCCGAGCCCCCCGATCACGGTGGCGGAGGCCAGAAAGGAGACGAGGAGAGCGAGGAACCTATCCCTTCCGGGCCCAGACTCGAGCGCAACGAGCTTCGTTCGCACCGCGGAGAGAGCAATCACCACGCCTGCACTGAGACCCATCGCGGCGGTCACCCTGAGCATTCGTGGCACGAGGTCTGTCCCCAGTATCGCCGATAGGCGCCGCTTCGTCGGTCGGGTCGATCCGGACGCGGGCCTTGGGGGCTGTTCCTCGGTCGTCACGCCCGGTCGGTTCCCTTGAGATAGGCGGAATATTCGGTCTGGTGGAACATTCCGAGCTGATCAATACCGGCGCTCAGCTCGGCGGCGTCATCCCAGCTGTCGCCAGTGCTTTGGAGTTGTTGGGACGGGGCGCAGCGTCGCGCGTCGGTGAACGTGGAAAGGTACCCACTTACCGTCCCGAACATTGCCGTCGACCACGGCCGACCCAAGGCAGGCTCGCGGCTTGGTTGATGGAAGGGAGCCGTTAGTGCCTAGCTCGCCGCCGGCCGGCTGACCAGCCGCGAGAGCACCACCTGGGAGCTGGTCCGCACCACCAGCCCGTTGCGCTGCAGATCGATGATCAAGCGCTCGAGTTCGCGGTTGTCTTGGGTTCGCACGCGGGCAAGGCGTCGGCCTCGCCCGTGACGCTCCACGCCTCGACCACCTCCGGGTGACGGCGAAGGACCTTGCCGACCTCGTCCAGGGTCGTCCCCGGCTTGGAGTAGAGCTCCACCAGCGCCTCCGTGTTCCACCCCAGGGCGCCGTGGTCGACGACCGCCGTGAACCCCTCCAGGGTCCCGAAGCGCGCAGCCGGTCGATCCGGCGCTTGACCGAGGGCGCGGTCAGGCGAACCCGCGTGGCGATGTCGTCGTAGGTGCGCCGGGCCGTCCGCGATCACCTCCGAAGCTGCCGGACGCGCTGGCGCGCCCGGCCGACGCCACTTTGACCCCCGCTTAACCGCGCGCCCCCTACCCTGCCGCGATGGGCATTCCCCGCCAGAGGATGGACGCGCTCGCCTTCGCGCTGGCGCTGGCGACGCTGCTGGCGACCACCTTCGGATTCGCCGCAGCGCGCAACGGCGCCGCCCTGGTGATGTGCGCCACCTGCCTGGCCGGAATCATCTGTGGGCGCCTCGCGGGGATCTCCGGCGGAGTCACCCTCGCGGTCGCGCTCGGCCTGGTGGCGATCCTGTGGATCGTCTGGGTCGACCCGCTGAGCACCCCGCGGCGAACCAACGCCGTCGCCCACTCCGCCGGCGGCGCGCTGGCCGGATGGGCTATCGCGACGACCGTGCTGCGCCGCCGCTCGCCCGCCTGGGCGCTCGTGGCGATGATCGGAGTGCTGGCGCTCACGGTCGGCTGGGAGCTGGCCGAGCTGGCCGGCGACCGGGTGCTCGACACCGCCCTGATCCCGAGCGCGCGCGACTCGGCCTTCGACATCTTCTTCGGCTGCCTCGGCGGCGCTGCGGGGATCGCCACCGCCCGCCTGCTCACCGCGATCGACCGGCCTGCGCGGCCGATGGGCTGAGCACGTTGCCGTACGCCTCCACGCGGACCCCTCCCGTTGGAAACGAGCGAGCAAATAGTCGGGTCTCGCGGAGAGCGTGGTGAATCGCCAACGACGTCTCGGCTGCCGTGGAGTCCTTGCACCGAATGCTCAAGCCCGGAGGCGTCGCGCTCGTCACCGTCGCCGGAATTAGCCAAGCTTGCCGCCCGGACCGGGATCTGTGGGGTGACGACTCAGGAAGTCCTCGATGTAGTCAGCGATCGATCGGCAGGCCACGGTCGAATCCGAACTGCCGACTGATTGGTGTCAGCCTTCCGAAGCTGCCGAAGCGCAGGTGCCGGCCCCGAAGCCGGGCTCGAAGGGATTGGCGGAGTCGCGAGTGCATTGAACCGCCTACGGGGCGCCTCTGGGTTCGTCGGGCCACGACTACGCTCGCGACGGGGCCGTAGCCCCAAGACGTGCCCGGCGCACTCTCTCGCGCAGGAGAGCGAGCGCGAGTTGCATCGCGAAGTGACCGAGCGACGCCCGTGATGGATCCAGACGGCCGATCAACAATGGACTCGTTCGTTCCGAGACGACATTGCCAGTCGTAGTAAAGCCGGCCTTGTAGCCAGCGGCCTTTGCAGCCTCGGCCACACGAGCGTCGGCTGCCCCGTGGGGGTAGGCGATCAGTGATATCGCGCGCCCGGCCGCACGCTCCAACTCTTCCCGCCCCTCGCGGAGTTCGTCTAACAGGTCAGCATCGCTCAAGGCAAGGAGTGTGCGATGTCGTCTCGTGTGGAAGCCGATCTCGAACCCGTCTTCGACGAGCTCCCTGACGTGACGTCCCCGAAGGCCGCTCCGCGGCGGATCATCACCGAGACGCTCCCGGAGATTCTCGGAGAAGGCATCCCGAGCCTCAGGAGGGAGTTCTGCGACGGCGCTGGCGAGCTCCGTGGCGGTCTTTGTCCCCGGACGGCTCGTGTCGGAGTCGTCCCCGGAGCCATCGACGTCGACCGACATTTCTGCGTCAATGGCCCGCTGCAGGCGCTCCCACCAGAAGGATGCCGGACCGTGGAGCGAAGCACCCGTGAGGAAGAAGGTCGCTTTGACGCCGCGGGAGGCGAGCACTGGGGCGGCGACGGCGTGGTGGGAACGCAGGTCGTCGTCGAAGGTCAGTGCGATCGGGAAGCGTTGCCCCCGCCGACGGGCCATGGCTTTCTCTATGAACTGCTCTGCGGCTACGGGCTCGTAGCGAGTCCGAAGATGATCGACGTGCTGAGGGAAGACGGACTCGTCCACGACTGGGACGACCTCCGACGCCGTGGGGCGTTGAACGCTGTCACCGATCTCGTGGTAGACGAGCGCAACTCCGGCCTTAAGCGACGTCAGCTCCAGGGCCCGCGTGATGATGTGAGCCCCGTTGAGCCGGGCCTTGGCGCCCCCCGCGAAGCGTCTTGGGCTTGACGCGCGGGGCGACGGGCTTGGCCTCGCCGTCTGCGGCGCATCTGGATCCGCCAAGCAGCCGCTCGAGCCACGGTATGCGGGGCCCCTCTCGTCTGCCTGACCGACTCGACCGGCTGTTCGACCGAGACTCCCGAGGCCACACTGCGGTGACGAGCGTGCGTCCCGCGGTCACCAGATTTTCTGCGCTGGGGTACCTGGCCAAGCCCAATGCATAGGTCAGCGCTGCGGCCAGCTTTCTTCCCCCTAAGAACTGACCCATGGCCAGCCACCGATACACAGAGATCCTGTCCGCCGCCGACGGCAGTCCGCGATGATGTTTGGCGTCGAGGTACCGGAGTTCTCGCGAGTGCCCCGCCGTCCGCCACGCGCATACTGCTCGGGTGGATTCGATAGCCCACGAGCAAGTCGGGGCACGACGCTGCGGCAGCCTCTTTCGCGAGGCGAATCCAAAGATCCCAGTCGGCGAGGTGCCTTAGCTTCAGGTCGAACCCGCCGAGACTCCGCACGAGCGCTGTGTCCACGACCACGTTGGACGCTCCGGCCGGGATCGCGTTATAGGAGCGCAGCATCGACCGCAGGCGGTGTGGCGGCGGGGCAGGCGCCGGCTGGAGGTAGGCACCACCTCGTGGATAAGGGCCGCTCCCGCGTAGGAGAAGGCGGCATCAACCTTCTCGGCGGCCTTGATCTGCGCGCGCAGCTTGTGCGGAGACCAGAGGTCGTCGTCGTCCAGGAACGCGACCCAGCGGCCCCGGGCGGCGTAGATCCCGGCATTGCGGGCCGCGGCAACCCCCAGGGGCGCCGTATGGCGCACGCTCCGAACCCTCGGATCCTCCCACGGCCAGCCCTCTTGCGGAATCGGCCTGGCGGAGCCATCGTCCACCACGATCACCTCCACCTCGACTTCCTCCTGTGCCAAGGCGGTCGTCAGGGTGGCCTTGAGCAGGCTCCATCGATCCCGGGTGGGGATCACGACCGTGACGGCGGCGGTTGCCCGCCGGCAGGCTCAGGTTCTCGTCAGTCGAAGCGTTGGCTCACTCCGGCGCTCTCCTGCTGCTCGAACCGTCGCTGATCTGGTCGAGCCAGCGCACGTCGTCCCTTGGCAGTCGCGTCGTGGAATCAGGTGTCCTCCGTCCGAGCGCCATGGCGGACTCGCCGAACAGCACGCCGGCCGACCTCGCGATGTCCCGCGGACTCGCATACCTCAGGCCGACGGCCAAGTAACGAGCCGCGGCGAGGTGCCTGCGCCCGTTGCGCCGGCTGGCGAACGCGAGCCACCGCCTCCAGTCCTCCCCGCCGATCCTGCTCCCAACCGCGCGGGCGCTCTTTGAGTGCTTCTCCTGCAGCTTTCGAAAGTCCGCGCGAGCGAGATCGAGGTCCAGGTGCATGTTGGCGTTGTGAAAGACGTAGCCCGTGAGTGGCTCGACGCAAGCGGCGCCCCGACTCGAGGTGGACAGGCGTAGCCACAGATCCCAGTCCGCTAGGACGGAGAATGCAGGGTCGAACCCACCGATCCGCTCCAGCTCGGCTCGCCGGACCATTACGGATGAAGGACTTCCGATCACGTTGCTGCCCAGCAGCTTTTCCGTCAGGCAGTCGGCGGGGGGGCACGGTGGATTGCCTGGGGCGCGAGGTCGGGGCCCATCACCACGAGGCTCGTGTAGGAGAGGCTTGCGCCCTGGGAGGCGCACGATGCCAACTGTGAACGGAGCTTCGTGGGTGCCCAGAGGTCGTCATCGTCGAGGAACGCCACCCACTGCCCCGCGGGCCTCGGCGATGCCACGGTTGCGCGCCTCCGCCACGCCCTCACTGCGCTCACTGCGAATGACTCTCACGCGATCGTCGAAGCCGGCTGAGACATGCTCTGGCGCAGGTTCTGCCGAACCGTCGTCCACGACGATGGCCTCGAGGTCGACTTCCGCCTGCCCAAGCACGCTGCGCAGCGCGCGGCGCAACAGCGACCAGCGATCCCTGCGTCGGGATCACCACGGAGACGACGGGATCGGCACTCAAGGCGTGCCCAGGGCGCGAAGTTGCAACGTTCGGGGCCTCGGGAGGGTGGAGCCATTCGGGCTCCGAGATCTGCCGACCTCGTTTCCGACCCGGCAATGCCATCGCTCGCTCCCCGAGCAGCACGCCGAGGGCACGAGAGCATGCCTGACAGTCGCCGCCTCCTAAGCGCAGCGGCGAGGTAATATCGCGAGGCCGCCAAGCGGCGCCCGTTTCGGCGATGGAAGTAGGCGAGGGCGGGCTGTAGTGAGCCCGTATGCGCGCTGCTCGGTGCCGTACTTGGCGGCCAGGTGCTTGTACTCCGCGCAACTCGCGATGCGTCGATCGTCGCCAGCATGTTCCCCTGGTGTAGCCGGTAGCCGGCCAGGATCTCCTCGCACGCCGCGCCGTCCCAGCGGCGGCGAGCCTGATCCAGAATCCCAGTCGGCGATCATGGACAGATTCGTGTCGAACGCGCTCCGACTTGGCGCACCAGCTCCGACTTGGCGATGAGCGTTGAGGGGCCGGGACGACGTTGCGTTGAGGATCACCGAGGGAAGCGTTGGGGGCAGACGCGGCTAGCCGCCGCCCCGATCCCGTGCCGCTCGTCGAAGGCCACCATCGAGCAGAAAACGAACGAGGCCCCTTGCTCGGCGGCCTTGTCGAGCTGCACCCGTAGCTTGTTCGGGGCCCAGACGTCATCGTCATCGAGAAACGCGACCCAGGATCCCCGGGCTTCCCGAAGACCTCGGTTGCGGGCTTCGGCGACTCCAAGCGAGGTTGGATGCCGAAGTACACGAAGACGCGGGTCGCTGACGCGCGCAAGCTCGGCGCATTGGTTTCGTCGCGCGAACCATCGTCTACAACGATGATCTCGAGCTCCACGTCCTGCTGGCGAAGCGCGCTCGCGAGAGCGGTGAACAGGAGCCGACAACGGTCCCGGGTAGGGATTATGACCGTGATCTCAGGTGTCAAGACGGTTCCCCCAATGCGAGGCCGGCGCAGCCCCTGCGATCGGGTTGGCCTGTTCTCCGATGCTAGTGCAGTTGTCGAAGCTTCTCTAGTCGCAGCCCACCGGGTACGCTGCCGCGCCGATGGACTTCTCCTTCACCGACGAGCAGACCGACTTCGCCGCCGCGATCCGCGACTTCTGCCAGCGCGAGTGCGGCACCCAGGAGCAGCGCGAGCGCCTCACCGACGGCTACACCGAGGCCCACTCGGCCGAGATCTACTCGAAGATGGCCGAGCTCGGCTGGCTCGGCGTCACCATCGACGAGGAGGTCGGCGGCTCGGGCGGCGGCATGGTCGACGCCTGCATCTTCATGGAGGAGACCTCCCGCGGCCTCGCCCCGATCGGCGGCTACGGCACCACCCTGATCGTCGCCGGCGCCCCGAGCGCTTCGGCACCGACGAGCAGAAGGCGAAGATCCTCGGCGGCATCGCCAACGGATCGGTCGAGGCGATCGCGATGACCGAGCCCGAGGCCGGCTCCGACGTCGGCTCGCTCACCACCACCGCCGAGCGCGTCAACGGCGGCTACGTCCTCAACGGCCAGAAGGTCTTCTGCTCGAACGCCCACATCTCCGACCACGTCCTCGTCGTCTGCCGCACCACCAAGGGCGAGTCCAAGCACGAGGGCCTCTCGATGATCTTCGTCCCCACCGACAACGCGCAGATGGAGATCAAGCCGATCGACACCCTCGGCGGGCGCGAGACCAACTACCTCTACCTCACCGACTGCGAGGTCGCCCGCCGACGCCGTGCTCGGCGAGGTCGACCAGGGCTGGACCCAGCTCATGGCCGGCCTCAACGTCGAGCGCCTGATCCTCGCCGCGATCATGCTCGGGATCGGCGAGCGCGCCTTCGACGACGCCCTCGCCTACGTCAAGGAGCGCAAGCAGTTCGGCCGCCCGATCGGCTCGTTCCAGGCGCTCCAGCACCGCCTCGCCGACATCGCCACCGAGCTCGAGGCGGCGCGCCTGATGACCTACTGGGTCGCGGCCAAGGTCGACGAAGACCCCGACCGGATGCTCCCCCGCGAGGCCTCGATGGTGAAGCTCTTCGTCACCGAGGCCGCCCAGCGCGCCGCGCTCGGCGGGATGCAGATGATGGGCGGCTACGGCTACTCCTCCGAGTACGACATGGAGCGCCTCGTCCGCCAGACCCTCGTCTCGACCATCTACGGCGGCACCTCCGAGATCCAGCGCAACATCATCGCGAAGACGCTGGGGCTGTAGGTGGGGGGCTCGGGCCTCCAACGTGAGGCAGCGGAGGCCCGGCGCCTATCGGTAGTTGTCGTGACCTGTAAGCCAAGGCGCTCCATCTAGGCGCCGCCTGACGGATGAAAGTCAAGTGCGGTCTTGCCGGGTAGGTGCTCCCGTGGGACGGTTAGTGGCGGCGCGAGCGGCTGAGGAAGCAAAGCGCAGACGTCAGGGGCTAGGGTTCATGCCGCGCTGCTTTGCCCTCGAGGAATGTTTGATGCGCACCCCGGTGTGACGCTCGCGCCTCTTCCTCCTGGGCGGTCGCTCTGCTTGCCAGGCGCTGATCGTGCGGCGCTGGCGGCTTCGGCTTGGCCTGCCGGCTCGCGCTCGGAGGCACGGATGGTGGCGTTGCGCATCCAGCCGCGCCCCCGCGTTTCGGGGGTCGCGCCGCTGGCGAGCTCGAGCCGTCTGATCTTCTGCCGCGCCAGCGACTCCGAGATGGAGTACCGATTGCGGTTCCGGCGTGCCGACTGAATGCAAGGGTCATCGCGCAACACACCGGTAGGAACCCGCAATGTCGCTGAGAGCGGGCTTCTCGCCCCCGAGGGCTTCCGCCTGTCTTGTTCTTGACAACCGGCGCTCTTTGAGCGTTTGGTGATGCCGCTCTCTCAGCCACTGAGTGATCACACGGGATGCTCGCGCAAGTCGGAGAGGCCATCGTTCACCGACCTGCGAAGCGAGGACGGTGGCCCGCAAGGCTCCGGGGCGTCAGTCAGCCAAGGCCGCGCACTCACCGCATATCATCGCCCCTCGCTGGGGCTGTCACGGCAAAGCGCCTCAGCCAGTCGGGCCTCTCGGGGAATGGGCTTCGTCAGCCGCAGGCGGCTCGCCATCTCGGGCGTCAGGAGGGCCCCCGGGGGCACGAACAGCGCGGCTGGGTCGCGGTTGCGAAATCCCGCCGTGAGATAGCTGCGGGCAGCGGCGACGCGGAACCCCGACCACCAGAGGCCGTGTGCGAGGTAACGATCTAGGCCTGCACGGCCGATGCGTCCGTTCAGGCGCTCGACGATCGCGGCATGCTTTATCGGCAGCTGGTCGATCTCTCGATGGACTGCGGGATCGGGGTTCAGCGACCAGCTCCGCGGATGCTGGTAGTAGGCGACCAGCGGCTCGCTCACCACCGCCGCCGGCTCGACCTGCGAAAGCCGCAGCCACAGCCCCCAGTCGGCGGGGAAGGCGAAGCTCTCGTCGAAGCCGTTGCGGCAGTTCTCAAGCAGCTGACGTGCGGAAGATGGCGTTCGAGCCGCCAGCCGGGTATCACGTTCTCGCGCACGAGCCGTTCAAGGAGCGTCCTGGGTTCGGGCGCCGGGACCGACCGCCAGCGGCCGCAGAGCTGGTGTCAACAATCAACGCGCTCGAGTAGACCCATCCGGCCCCGCCGTTTCGGCCGTATCGAGGAGCGTCGCGAAGCGCTCCGGGGCCCAGAGGTCGTCGTCATCCAGAAAGCCAATCCATGGCGCCCCGGCTTGCTCGCAGGCCGGCGTTCCGTGCGGCCGAGACCCCGCGCTCGGCGCTCGAGAGCGGACCCCCGCACCCGGGCCTCCCGCAATCCGGGAAGGTCCGGCGCAGCTTCGTCCGAGGCGTCGTCCACGACGATCACCTCCACGGTCCAGGTCCTCCTGCTCCAGCACCGAGCGAAGTGCCCGCTCCAGCAATGCCCACCGGTTGCGGGTGGGTATCACACCGTCACGTCCGGATGTGCTCCAAGCACGAGTTCGAGGCCTCCCTACCTCCTGCAGCGCGGACTCTTCCCAGGGAGTCTCTAACGATCTCCTCCGCGAACCGCTCCCACGAAAGCGGTCGGGCATGGCGAGGCCGGCCTCCCGCAGCGACGCATGCAGCGCTATCGTCGTGGACCGCCCGGCCAATGGCCTTCGCCCACCGGTCCGGGTCATCTCCGCCGACGACGAGCGCCCCGGGGCCGGCGGTCTCGCGAAGCGACGGCAGGTCCCGCACGATCACGGGAACCCCGCAAGCGAGGGCCTCGGCGACCGGCATCGAGAAGCTCTCGCGCTCGGATGCCATCACGAGCACTCGGGCCCGCCGGTAGGCGTTCACCAGTCCGTCCAGCGAGACGCGCCCATCGACCTGGACGCCATCGTCTGCAGCGATCCGCGCGAATGCGCTCGAATCAAGCCGGCGCCACCTCGGGGTTGCCGATGAAGCGGAGGACCGGGCGCGGGGGCGACAGGCGTCGCCACGCGGCGAGGACCAGGTCGTGTCGCTTGTGGGGATAAAAGTCCGAGACGTAGAGCATCTCCTCGCCCGGGCGTGTCGCCTGGATGAAAGAGGGCGTGGTCGATTCCCCATGGCACCACCTTGACGTTCGCCCGAACCCGACGAGCTCACCCATGTACCGGGTTGGTACGTAGACCGCTCGCGCATGCCGGGACGTGTGGGCGATGGCCAACGCCGAAGCCAGCTGCCAAAGGTCCGTCGATCGATGAAGGGCACCGGATTTGAGAGCAACGAGATCACCGGGCAGCCCGGGAGGCGGCACAGCATGCCCGACGTGGTCACCAGGGCGTCGGCGCCGACCTGCGAGGCCACTCGCGGCAGCCGGACCCCCTCCCACGCGATACGCCGGGCAGTTCGGTCGCCGGCCGAGAGCGGGGCGTGACGAGGTGAACCCCGGCGCGGCGACGCAGCCCGCGCTCCACCAAGAGCCCGGCTGCGCCACGACGTGAACGCGCTCCACGTCGCTCCGCTGGGCGACCCTGCCCTGAGCTCGATCACCGCGTATCCCGTGCCGCCGAATCGCGCGGACAATGCGTCGATGACGAGAACGGTGCCGTTCAAGGCAGCACGCGGTGCTTCGACTCAGCGACGTTCGCTGGCCTGGCGGAACATGCGCAGCGCGAGCCAGGCTCGAGCCCGAAGCACTGCGCGGATCGCGGGAACGTGCCATTCCCGAAGTGGCGATGTGTTGTGAGGCAAACCGCGCCGCCGACTCGTGGAACGCCCTGATCGTCCGCTCGCTCGTCCCGCTTGCCCCGCCGGCGTGGTGGACGACGCCGCCGGGCTCGAAATGAACCGCCCAGCCGCTCGACCAGCCTCGGCAGAGGTCGGCATCCTCCCAGTACATCCAGTAACCCTCGTCGAAGCCTCCGACCTCCTCGAGGCCGAGGGCGGACCAGCATGCATGCGCCCGGACCCAGTCCACCCGTCCCCCCCGCCGCGCGAGTGGCGAAACTCGGCGGGAGAGCCGCCCGCCGAGGATCAGGCGGGTGAGTAGCGAGCGCCGGCCGAGCAGCCCGGTGCGGAGCTTGGGAACGTCCGTGCGGAGGGCTGACAGCCGCCACCGGACAGGACCCGCGGCCCGACGACGGCGACCGCGAGTCGACTGTGGAGTCGCTCGACCATCGCCTGTTGCGGCCGGGATCGAGGACGACGTCCGCGTTCAGGAACAGGAGGTCCTCACCGGTGGCGATCCGGCAGCCTAGATTGCAACCTGCCCCGTAGCCTAGATTCGACGGGCCGCTCGACCCGGCTTCGTTCATCCAGCTTGGCGGGAACTGGCCCCCTCCGCCGCGCCGTTGTCGACGACGATGATCTCGTCTGGCGGCCGCCCTGGCTCCGAGCGAAGCCACGGCGCGGCGAGCTCCTTCGGGGTCTTGTAGGCGACGATGATTGCGGAGAGCATCTTGGACTTCACGGTGTGAACCTGGCGGATGAACGATAGGCCCGCCCCGAGCCGCGGAGTACGTGCGAAGCGGCAGATTAATTAGGGCATTTGTGATTCTGCAACCTACTCTTGCCTGTTCGCCGCTGGCGAATTCTGCCCGGCCGGGCGGCTGATCGAGGATCAGGCGGGCGAGATCCAGATGGCGCGGCGGTGGTCGAGGTCGGACGGTGGCTCCGGAATGACGCAGATGATGGGCGCTACGCTGCTCGTCTCATCATGACAGGAGCAACTGGTGCGATGGGACGCCGATCTCGATAATCTGCGGCGGTACTTCCGAGATCGGAGCAACATCACTGCCAAGACTCTAGGCTTGTGAACGCAGCGGTTTCCCCAACACGAGAACTCAACGCGCAGGTGAAGCTATCGCTATACAGGATCGTGCTCTTGCTCGCAAGTTGCCCCGTAACGTTACGGACCTTCTTTCGGGGCGATACCGGCAGACAGTATGGCGTGGGCTTCTTACAGAAGTGCGCGCTTGTCGTCAGGTTCATCCGCAACAACGTTCGAGTGACGTCTGGATCGAACTTCGTCGAACATCTCTTTATGGCGACTCAGATTCTGCAAGTCCCACCTTCGGTTGAGGGTTGCATCGTTGAGTGTGGGTCTTACAAGGGGGGAAGTGCAGCCAGTCTGTCCCGGTTGCTGCGCTCTGCGGCAGGGAGATGGAGGTGTTCGACTCATTCCAGGGCCTACCCGAACCGTCGGAGAGTGATCGGGCACACCGGGTGGTACATTGGGGCGAAATCCATACGTATGAAGCGGGAACCGGGCATGGGGTCTCTAGAAGTAAAGGTGACCGTGTCACGGTACGGCGCGGTTGACTGTGTACGTTCAACGTCGGCTATTTTCAGTCGACGCTCCCTAGCTTTCGGAAGCCCTGCATATTTGTGTTTGCAGATGTTGATCTCCGAGAATCGCTTGAGCCATGTGTGGAGTATCTTTGGCCGTTGCTCGCCGACGGGACCTGTTTCGCTACCCATGAGGCACCCCACATGGAGATCGCCAGCCTGTTCTTTGACGAGACGTGGTGGCGGAGCAGACTAGCCCTCGACCCGCCTGGACTGATCGGGGCTGGCACCGGGCTGGGCCTCATTCCTCGTGAAGGGGGCTGGGAAGCTCGCTCGGCTATACCGTGAAGGCCCCGGAGACAGTGACCCTCGTGCACAAACGGCAGTAGTCTGCTCATGGCGCGGTTGGTGCGTCAGACGCTCGTGTCTACGATCCACGGTGGGACCTCGGAGATCCAGCGGAACATCATCGCGAAGACACTGGGGCTATAGCTGGCCCGCCGGCACAGGTCCAACCGGCCAGACCTTCTCACGTGTGCTCCTGGGTACGGCACGCTCACGCTGGAAACCCACGGAGGGGCGGTGCGGGGCGGACGAACGGACTCAGCATTGCCGAATCGTCACCACCATGGCTGTGTGAGAATACCCAGGCCGCGAGAAATATGAACAAGATCGCACCGATTCCTGCAACCTCGAATGACTCACCTGAGATTGATCTGACGCACGAAGAACGGCCCAAAGCGTGGCTGACACATAAAGCCCTTTCCGGAAGGCTCTAATTCCAGTAGCCACCACCGCGGTCAATAATAGGGCGGCTCCTACCACGCCAGTTCCGACCAGGGATTCCACCCATGATGAATGAATCGTAGAAGTCTCCGTGTACCCGAGCGGCTCCAGAACCTCGAATCGGGTCGCTGTAAGCAGGCCCTTGCCGATTACTGGGGAATCGTGCCAAACTTCGATGGCCTTGCCCCACCAGACCGTGCGTCCCCCAAGTGAGCCTGCTATCTCAACGGTCTGGCCGCGCAGGGCGACACCCTGCAAGTTCTGGACGATGCTCGGTCCCCAAGCAGCGTGATGGCGACAGCGAGAGCCGCCGCAGGGGCCAACCACCGACGACGTTGAAATCCGACGAGGATCAGGAGGCCGATCGCGAACGCAACATATGCAGTCCGATACTGCGTCGCGACGATAGTGACAAGTCCCAGCAACACTCCGGCCCAGGCCAATCGCCTCTTCAGATGCTTCCCGGAGAGAGGAGAGCTGCGACGCTCCAGAGGCACACGATTACCGCAATAAAGCCTGCGCTATTTTCGCTCAGAACCGGAAAGACTCCAGTCAGGCGAGCGCCAAATGGAGAGTCGAAGCTTCCGTAGGTGTCAGTTGGCACCAGTGCTACCCCCGGGGCCAGGGCAAGACCTATCCAGACGGCCACCAGACTCAGGAAGAGGAAAATGTAGAGGGACCCGCGCAATGCGGGGAAACGCGTCTGGTTCGCTTCTCAGGGCGATCAAGATCACAACCAGGATTGCGGTCAGCTCGAGGGCTCGGTAGGCAGTGAGGGCGTAGTCACTGGAAACCGGAATCGCGAGATAGACCGCCGCACAGTACGCAGCATAGGCAGCCACTCCCGCTCCCCAACGGCGGCGCGGCCGGCGGTCAACAAAGGCAAACAGAGCCAGGCCGAGCGCGGTCGCAACGAGCAAGACGCGGAGCCCTCCGGCCGCGTCAAGGGGAGTGGACGCCAGGGCACTCGCGTCGCGTACCCGCCACACCACGGTCGACAGAAGCAGGAGGGTAAAGGGAATCTCGACCCGAAAACTGGACCCTTCGGCGAATAGTGCCAGGCTAGCCACAAGCAACGTGCCGCCGACCAGCCCGACCGCAATGCCGAGACCGACTCCTGAGCTGGCCACCAGAAACCCGGTTGCTAAAGCGAGCGCGCTAGCGAGAACGATTGAGCGAAAGGAACTCATAGAGCGTTTAAAGAAGTCTCATGTGCGAATTCCTGGGGCCTTGAGGCCGGGCCCGTTCCTAGGTATGAATGCGGGCGCTATGTGTGCTCGCTTGGTCCTTGCTACGCCTCTGGTCCGGCGCCTGTAGGCACTCATGGATCCAATGATAGGTCCGAGAGAGACCGTCTCTCAGCGAGACCCCGGGCTCCCAGCCGAAACGCTCTTTGATCAGCGTGTTGTCGCTGTTGCGGCCCTTCACCCCCTTGGGGGCGTCGAGGTTGTAGCTTGCGCTCGAGCTTGACTCCGGCGATCTCCTCGACGATGTCCACCAGCTGGTTGATCGTGACGCAGCTCGCGCTAGCCGAGGTTGATCGGGTCGGGGTTGCCGCTCTCCAGATCATCAGCGTTCCCCGACGCAGTCATCGATGTACATGAAGCTCCGGGTTTGCTCGCCATCGCCCCAGATCTCGATCTCGTGCACTCCGGAGAGTTTCGCCTTGGCGACCTTGCGGCAGATCGCCGCCGGAGCTTTTTCTCGCCCTCCATCGAACTTGCCATGTGGGCCGTAGACATTGTGGTACGGGCGACCGAGGTTTCGAGCCCGAAGTCCTCGTTGAAGTGGTGACACATCCTCTCGCTGAAGAGCTTTTCCCATCCATAGCCGTCCTCGGGCAGGGCGGGATAGGCATCCCCCTCCGCGAGCGGCTTCACGTCGGATGAGCGCTGCTTGTCGACCGGGTAGACGCAGGCCGATGACGAGAAGAAGTAGCGCTCCAGTTCTTGTTCCCTCACCGCGAGCAGCAGGTTGCTATTGATCAGGACCGAAAGCATGCACGCGGCCTTGTGGTCCTCGATGTAGCCGATTCCGCCCATGTCGGCCGCGAAGGTTGTAGGCCTCCCGCGTCCCCCGCACGGCCTCGCGGCACGACTCCAGCAGTCTCAGGTCAAGCTGCCGGTTGTCGGCACCGTCGAATAGCTGGTGCCATTCGACTTGGTCGGCTTGATGTCCACCGCCCGCACCAAATGGCCCTTGGCCAGAAGGGCTCTGACCAAGTGCCCTCCGATGAATCCACCACCGCCGGCGACTAGGACAGCCCTCTTCCCACCTTGATGATCATCCACGAGGTTGTTGAACCCACCTTGGGTCAAGGTATGAACTCCCTTGGATCGAGTTCCCCGGCGCGATCATAGCTTTCGACAATGGAGAGGGGAGAGGGGGACTAGGCTGCTTCGGATAGCAGGCGCCGCCAAGCCAGCAGCATCTGTATTCCATAGGCGATGCTCGATCCAAGGGCCGCCCCCGCGATGCCGAGTAGGGGCGTAAGGGTTGTCCATGCGACCACCCCGCACGCTAACGCCCCCAGCGTAATTCCAGAAACCGACGGCCCTCTCCCCGCGCCAGGAGGATCTGTACGCCGGCGAAGCCCAGACTGCGGGCAACCATCCCAGGAATCAAGAGCGCCAGGGACGTGGTGGCTGCCGAAAACGCGTTGCCGAAGACTGGCGCAACAAGCAGCAATCCGGACACGAGGACGAGAAGGCCGAGTAGACACATCCCCAGGGCAGCTCGACGCAGAATCCGACCCGCTGCTGTTCGGTTCAGGGTGTCTTCGTCCTCGAAGACCGCCCAGCCGATCGAATGACCGAGATAGAGGCAGATCTCGGCCCAGTTCACAGCCACGCTATACAGGCCAAGGCCCACGGGGCCGGTGAACACAAACAGCAATCAACGGAACCAGTTGGCGGGAGAACAAAA
>CAVWWX010000001.1:0-126793 GCA_963758845.1 uncultured Solirubrobacterales bacterium | reverse complement strand
ACCTCATGAGTGGGCTGGACTCAGATCTCGTGAGCGGATCAGACCCCCGGGGTCTGACCCCGTGATCGGGGGTGGCTGAGGTCTTGGTCATTTGATGTGGACGCCGGAGATCGCTCGCGAGATCACCAGGCGCTGGATCTCGGAGGTGCCCTCGAAGATCGTGTAGATCTTCGCGTCGCGGTGCATCCGCTCCACCGGGAACTCGCGGGTGTAGCCGTTGCCGCCGAGGATCTGGATCGCGCGCTCGGTCACCCACACGGCGACCTCGCCGGCCTTCAGCTTCGACATCGAGCCCTGGGCCGAGTCGAAGTCCTTGCCGGCGCGGCCCATCCACGAGGCGTGCCAGACGAGCATCCGGGCGGCCTCGATCTCCATCGCCATGTCGGCGAGGGTGAACGCGATCGCCTGGTTCTCGATGATCGCGCTTGCCGAACTGCTGGCGCTCCTTCGCGTAGTCGAGCGAGTACTCGTAGGCGGCGCGGGCGATGCCCAGCGCCTGCGCGCCGACGGTCGGGCGCGAGAGCTCGAAGGTCCGCATCGCGGCCTGGCGTCTTGGCGCTTCTGGCCCTCGCGGACGCGGGCGAGGCGCTCGTCGAGCTTCTCCTTGCCGCCCGAGCAGGCAGCGAGCCGGGGATCCGGCAGTCGTCGAGGTGGACGTCGGCGGTGTGCGAGGCACGGATGCCGTGCTTCTTGACCTTGGCGCCCTGCTCGCAGCCCTTCGTCCCGGGCGGGATCGACGAACGCGGCGTGCCCGCGCGAGCCCAGCTCGCGGTCGACCGAGGCGATCACGACGTGGACGTCGGCGATGCCGCCGTTGGTGGCCCACGCCTTCTGGCCGTTGAGGACCCACTCGTCGGTCGCCTCGTCGTACTTGGCGGTCGTGCGGATCGCCGAGACGTCCGAGCCGGCGTCGGGCTCGGACGAGCAGAACGAGGCGACCTTCGGCGTCCTCGGGCGTGCCGAAGCACTGCGGGACCCACTCGGCGAGCTGGTCGGGGGTGCCGTTGCCGAAGATCGCGGCGACCGCGAGCGAGGTGCCGAAGATCGACATCCCGATCCCGGCGTCGCCCCAGAAGAGCTCCTCGTTGACGATCGGCAGGGTCAGGCCGGAGGGGTCCGCCCAGAACTGGGCCAGGCCCTCGAACCCGTAGAGGCCGATCTTGGCGGCCTCCTGGATCACCGGCCAGGGCGTCTCCTCGCGCTCGTCCCACTCGGCGGCGGCGGGGCGGACGACGCTCTCGGCGAACCCGTGGACCCACTCGCGGATGTCCAGCTGGTCCTGGGAGAGCTCCATCGAGAAGCTCGAGTCGGCCGAGCCGCGCCATCGCGGCGGCGACCTGCTGCTCGGCTGTGTCGGTGGCTGCCATCAGGCACCGGCCTGGGGGATCTTGAACATGGTCGCGACCTGGCTCGCGAACATCAGGTCGCCCTCGATCTTGAGCTTGCCGGCCATGAACAGCACCGGGCCGGGCTGGGCGCCGGAGACCAGGCGCAGGAACGCGGCCGGGCCGACCATGAAGGTCACGCGGGGCTCGGCGGTGGGCTCCTGCGGAGACGCTCACCTTGCCGTCCTTGAGGGTCGACCTCGTAGACGTCCTCGCCGCCGCCGGGCTTGTCGGTGATCTTCGACAGAGCAGCACGGCGTCGGTGCCCTTCGCCTTGTCGGCGTCGAGGTGCTCGGCCATCCGGCGGAAGATCTCGTCGAGGATCGACTGGCGCGCGGCGGGGTCGGACATCCCCTCGGCGAGCTGCTCGTCGGTGGCGCCGGCGGCCAGGGCGGCGAGCTGGTCCGGCGTCGACGTTGCCGAGGTCGGCGGGGGCTTCGGCGGCGTCGGTTGCGGCGTCTGCGGTCTCGGTCATGGACTCAATTCTCCTCTGGGCGGTTCCTACTGTGGGTAGGAAAACGCTACCATAAGTAGGAATACGATGCCGGCGATCGACCCGACCAGCTTCAAGCCCCCACGGCGAAGCCGCGCGCGGCCCACCTCGGGCCCGAGCGGCGGCGGCCGATGGTGCTCGACGCCGCCTTCGAGCTGTTCCTCGAGCACGGCTACGAGGGCACCTCGATGGAGGCGGTCGCGCGGGCCATCGGCGTCACCAAGCCGGTCGTCTACGCCTGCTACCCGTCGAAGGACGAGCTCTTCAAGGCGCTCCTCGCGCGCGAGGAGGAGCGGGTCCTCGGCGAGATCGCCGCCGCCCTCCCGCTCGGCGCCGAGGGCGACCTCGAGGCGGCGCTGACCGAGGGACTGACGGGCTTCCTCCGCGCCGTCGAGGCCTCACCGCGCGCCTACCGCGTGATCTTCCTCGGCGAGGGCGCCAACGCCGCCGTCGCCCGCCGGATCCAGCGGGGCCGCGAGCGCCAGGTCGAGGCGGTCGCGATGCTGGCCCGGCCGCTCCTAGGCGCCGCCGACGATCCCGAGCTCGACCGCTCGGCGCGCCTGCTCGGGCACCTCACGGTCGGCCTCGCCGAGTCGGGCGCGCGCGCGCTTCTCAACGAGGAGGGCTGGACGCCCGAGTCCCTCGGCAGCGCGCTGGGTCGGGTCGCCGCCAGCGGGCAGGCGAGTGGTCAAGTGAGCGCCGCCGACGGCGCTCCGGCCGGTCGCTCACCCTGCTGCGAATCGCGGTGGCCATCGTCGGCGTCGATCGTCTTCGGCGCCGGCATCCCGTTCGCTGTGGATCTGGATCGGCTCCCAGCTCCAGGGCGGCACCGCGCCGTCGCTGGCGGGGCTCGGCGTGGCGCTGCTCGGGATCGTCCTCTCCTACGTGGCGCTGCTGACCGCCTTCGCCTGGCTGCGCGAACGCCTCTCCCCCACCGAGGGGCCCGTCCGCCACGAGTGGAACCGCAGCCTCTCGGCCGAGCGCAAGCAGGGTCCGCCGAGACCAACTCGATCGAGGACATCGCCGTCGCCGCCGACGCTGTCGTCGCCGTCATCTGCACGCTCTGGTTCCTGGTGTTCGGCGACCCGGGCGTCCCGATCTCGCCGTAGGCCCTAGCCGGGCTCCTCGAGGGCCGCGAACTCGCCCGTCGGCGGGCCGGCGTCCTCGGGCAGCGCAATGCCCGTGAAGTCCTGCCCGAACTCGGTCAGCCCGATCGAGCGGCGCACCACCCGGGCCCGGCCGGTCTCCTTGATCGCCTCGAGAACGTCGGGCTGGGCCTCGAGGACCTGGTAGGAGGTGCGCGACTCGACTGGCTCGTGCAGGAACCAGATCAAGCCCAGGCGGTTGAGGTTGTTCAGATATTGGGGGACGTGCTCGGGGAACTGAAGGCCGGCGTGGCGGCCGATCATCGTCAGCCCCTGCGCCGTCAGCTTCGAGCCGACGTCCAACGGGCGGTAGGTCCGGACGTCCACCGCCGCCTGCGGGCCGTCGGCCGCGAACAGGCGCAGGATCCTTGCCTCGTCCGGGGCGATGTCGTCGAGGATGTTCTCGTATGCCGGGTGCATCGGCGGGCCGTCGAGCACGTCGGAGGAGCGCTCCAGGAGCTCGGCGCCCCGCTCTCGGAGGTCGGCGCTGGCGCTGTTGGAGGAGCGCCCGCCCGACCGCAGGCCCGCGATCCGCTCCTCGATCTCGTTCACCCCCAGCAGCCCGCGCAGCCCGGCGCGGGCGTCGTCGATCAGGTCCGGCACGGACTCGCCCGAGACCACCGCCCGGGCGACGCGGCGCCCGGCGCGGGCGCTGGAGGAGACCGCCCATCCCCCGGTTCGCACCCAGGCCGAGACCGTCAGCCGGGCCAGGCCAGGGGCGGACTCGACCGCGCCCGCGCGCTCGCCGCGCGGGCGGTCGTCGTGGGTCGTGTCGCTGCCGGATGCCTCCATCGAAGTTCCTCGCGATCGTAGACGGCCTGACAGAATCGCCGTCGCATGTCCTCCGTCGTCAAGGACAGGGGCGAGCGGGCCCTGCTCCCGCCGTTCACCGACGAGCACGAGCAGCTCCGCGAGTCCATCGGGCGCTGGGTGCGCGACGAGATCGTCCCCAACGTCGACGCCTGGGAGGAGGCCCGCGAGTTCCCGCGCGAGCTCTACCGGAGAGCGGGCGAGCTTGGGTTCCTGGGCCTCAAGTACCCGGAGGAGCTCGGCGGCCAGGGCGGCGACTACGTCCACGACGCCGTCTGGGCCGAGGAGCTGGCGGCGGCGGGCGCGTCGGGAGGGGTCGGCGCCGGCCTGGGCGCCCACACCGGGATCGCGACGCCGCCCGATCTTCAAGTTCGGCACGCCTGACCAGCACGAGCGCTTCCTGAAGCCCGCCGATCCGCGGCGAGCGGATCGCCGCCCTCGGCATCACCGAGCCGGGAGCCGGCTCGGACGTCGCCTCGATCCGTACGCTGCGCCGACCGAGTCGACGGCGGCTACGTGGTCAACGGCTCGAAGACCTTCATCACCAACGGGGTCCGCGCCGACTTCCTCGTGTGCGCCGTGAAGACGACCGAGGAGGGCGGGCACGGCGGGATCTCGTTCCTGATCCTCGAGCGCGACATGCCCGGCTACGAGGTCGTCTCGAAGCTGGAGAAGATGGGCTGGCACTCCTCCGACACGGGCGAGCTGGCGTTCACCGACGTCGAGGTGCCCGCCGAGAACCTGCTGGGCGAGGAGAACAGCGGCTTCTACCTGATCATGGCCAACTTCGCCTGGGAGCGGCTATTGATGTCGCTGGGCGCGGTTGGCGGGATGAAGCGCCTGCTGGACGTGACCGTCGCCTACGCGCTCGAGCGCCAGGCGTTCGGGCGGCCGATCGGGCACTTCCAGGCGATCCGCCACAAGGTCGCCGAGATGGCGACGCGCATGGAGGCCAGCCGCGCGCTCACCTACTCGGCGCTTCGGTCCTTCCTCGCGGGCGAGGACGCCGATTCGCGAGGTCGCGATGGCGAAGCTGCTGACCCAGCGCGCCCTGTTGGAGGTCGCCGACGAGTGCCTGCAGATCCACGGCGGCTACGGCTACATGCGGGAGTACGGGATCGAGCGCGCGGTCCGCGACGCCCGCCTGGGCCCGATCGGCGGCGGCACCGACGAGGTCATGAAGGAGATCCTGGGCAAGCAGCTGGGCCTCTAGGCCCAGCCGCCAGCCAGGAAAACCTCACTCGCCCAGGATCGCCTGGCCGAGGTTCGGGTTGAAGGGCCGGGTGCCCTGCACCAGCTTGAGCCCGCCGAACCCGTGGGAGCGGGCGTAGCCCAGCTCGTTGGCGAGGTCGCCGACGCCGTTGGACCCGGCGACGGGGAGCACCTGAAGCGTGGACAGCGTGCCGATCGCCTCGCCAGAGTCGCTGAGGAAGCCGCTGCCGGAGTCGCCCGGGATACCCGGGGTGGCCGTGTAGACCGTGCGGCTCCAGCCGTTGCCCTCGCTCTGGACGACGATGCCCTGCTTCGGGCGAAGCTGGGCGACGCCGCCGCGTAGCGAGGAGTTGCCGTAGGTGTAGACGGTGTCGCCGAGCATCGGCCGACGACGGGCCGACGCCCGTCGGGCCGCCGAAGCCAGGAACCGTCGGGTTGACGTTGGCGACGTCCGCCGGGTCGACCTTCACCAGCGCGAAGTCGTTGTAGGCGCAGGCGTCGGCGTTGGTCTCGCCGGCCTGCTGCATCGCGATCCAGGAGCTGTAGACAAGCGTCCCCGGGCGCGTCGCGCCGTCGATCTCGACCTGAGTGCCGAGCGGCTGCGAGCCGCTGTCGCACCCGTCGGTCTCGGTCGCCGCTCCGGTGCCGGCGCAGTGCGCGGCCTGGCCGAGGTAGGTGCCTCCGCCGTCGCGGAAGACGAAGTTGGACGTGCATTGGCCGCCCGCGGTGACCGTCTGGACGCCCGGGTGGATCGGGTCCGCGTTGTGGTCAGCGGCGGCGGCGGAAGGCGCGAACGCAACGGCGGTCGCGGCACAGGTTGCGGCGAGCACGCCGCGCACGGTCCGGTTCATGAAGTGATCCCCCGATCAACTCTGTTTCCTTCGGATGAAGGGCTGAAGTACCCGCCCTTCCCACGACGAAACCGACTACCGTTCGCCGCCGCTTTCAGACGACCAAGGAGGACAGGAGTTCAGATGGGAATGCTTGACGGCAAGAGCGCGATCATCACCGGATCGGCGCGCGGGATCGGCCGGGCCACGGCCGAGCTCTTCGTGCGCGAGGGCGCGCAGGTGCTGATCAACGACATCGACGGCGACGTCGCCGAGCAGGCAGCCTCGGAGATCGACGGCGAGACCGCCGTCTTCTCGGGCGACCTGACCCAGCCCGACGTCCCAGAGAGCTGGTGCAAGAAGGCGATCGACGAGTTCGGCAGCGTCGACATCCTCGTCAACAACGCCGGCTACACCTAGGACGGCGTCGTGCACAAGATGACCGACGAGCAGTTCCAGACGATGCTCGACATCCACACCGTCGTGCCCTTTCGCCTGATCCGCGCCATCGCACCGAGCTGGCGCGAGGCGGCCAAGGCCGAGATGGGCGAGGGCAAGGAGGTCTTCCGCAAGATCGTGAACGTCTCCTCGATCTCGGGCACGATGGGCAACGCCGGCCAGGCCAACTACTCGGCCGCGAAGGTCGGGTGTCGTCGGCCTCACCAAGACGCTCGCCAAGGAGTGGGGCCAGTTCAAGATCAACTGCAACGCGGTCGCGTTCGGCTTCGTCGAGACGCGCCTCACCGCAGCGAAGGAGAAGGGCGGCGAGATCGAGCGCCGGCGGCGAGAAGATCGAGCTGGGCATCCCCGAGCAGACCCGCGCGATGGCGGCGATGATCATCCCGCTCGGCCGCGCCGCCCAGCCCGAGGAGGCGGCGAAGCCGGTCCTCTTCCTCTGCTCGGAGCTCTCCAACTACGTCCATGGCCAGGTCCTGAACGTCACGGGTGGACAGTTCGGCGGCATGACCACGTAGGGCGCGGGACGGCGACCATCCATCGATCGCGGCTACCGCCGGCTTGGAGAGCTGGTCGCCGAGTCGGTCGGCAACCAGGGCTAGTCCTTCGGGCGCCGTTCCTCCGCCGGCGGCTCGCCCGCCTCGCCGGTCACCGCGGTCGGCGGCCAGGCGCCGAACCAGTTGTCGCGGGCGCCGTCCATCGTGATCACGCTCCCCGAGTAGAAGTCGCCCGCGGGCGAGGCCAGGTAGGCGACGAGCCACGCCCACTCCTCCTCGGTGCCCAGGCGCTGGAGCGGGACCGTCCGCGGGACCCCCTCCACCACCTCCTTCGGGTACTTGGTGCGCATCGTCTCGGTGCCGAACTGCCCCGCGGCCAGCGCTACCAGCCGGATCCCGAAGCGGGCCCACTCGACCGACAGGGTCCGCGTCATGTTCTCGACCGCGGCTCGCCCTGCGCCCGAGTGGACCATCCCGGGCATCCCCTGGTGGGGTGAGAGCGTCACGCTCAGCACCTTCCCGCTCACCCTGCGGGATGAAGGCCTTGGTGGCCGCGGCATGGGTCATCAGCCAGGTGCCCACGACGTTCAGCTCGATCACCGTCCGAAAGCCCTTGGGCGTGATCGCCTCGGCCGGGCTGAGGAACTGGCCCCCGGCGTTGTTCACCAGCGTGTCGATGCGGCCGTGCTGTGCGACGACTTCGCCGATGAACGCGTCGACCGCCTCCTCGTCGCGGATGTCCAGGGCCGATGCGGACGCGGTGCCCCCGCCGGCCTCGATCTCGGCGACCGTCACGTCCAGTGGCTCCTGGCGCCGGCCGCAGATCGCAACGGTGGCCCCCAGCCTGGCCAGCTCGAGCGCGGTCGCCTTGCCCAGCCCGGTCCCGGCCCCCGAGACGACGCAGACCTGGCGGTCCAGCAGCCCTTCCCTGAAGATGCGAGACGCCTCGGCCACGCGGCGCAGCTTATTCGCGGCAAGGCGCCGTTCGCGGGGCTGAGCCGCTCGGGGGGCCTCCTCCCCCGCCGCTACCCTGGGCCGCCTCATGAAGGTCCGGGTCGAACCCAAGCCGCTGACCGGGCCCCTGCGCCAGGGGCGCGAGGGCGCCACCGTGGCCGTGGACCCGATCGAGGTCGGCCAGGTCACGCAGCCGGCCGGGTACTTCCAGCGCCCCGGGGGGCCCTTCGAGAAGCTCCGCGTCGCCGGGTTGGGCATCCCGCGCTCGCGCTGGATGACGGTGCCGTGCACGGCGTTCCTGATCCGCCACCCGACGATCGGCCCGTTCCTGGTCGACACCGGGCTGCACGGCTCGGTGGCCGCCAGGCCGTCGGAGAACATGGGACGGGCGTTCGCGTGGTACGCGAAGCCGCACCTGGAGGACGGCAAGGACCTTCCCTCCCAGCTTCGCGAGCGCGACGTCGATTCGCGCGAGATCCGTCTGGTGGTGATGACCCACCTGCACCTGGATCACGCGTCGGGCATGGCCGACTTCCCGGGGGCCACGTTCGTCCTGACGGAGGCCGAGTGGAACGACGCCACCTCGGGCGGCCGTCCCCTGCTCCGCGGCTACGTGCCGAGCCAGTACGACTACGCCTTCGACTACCGGACGGTCTCCTACTCGGAGGGGATCGAGTCCTACTCGACGTTCGGGCGCACCTTCGACCTCTTCGGCGACGGCAGCGTGCGCCTGGCCTCCACGCCGGGTCACTCTGCCGGCCACCAGTCCGTCATCTGCCGCCTGCGCGACCGCGATCTGGTGATCGCGGGCGACGTCGTCTACACGCTGTCCCAGCTCGAGAGCGCGCCCGGGCCCGCGCGGCCGTTCGACCCGCACACGTTCAACCGCTCGCTCCAGGAACTGAAGCTGTTTCGCCGCCAGTACCCGCAGGCGGTGATCATCCCCAGCCACGACCCCGAGCTGTGGGCGGCGCTCGAGAGCCGCTACGAGTAAGGGCGCCTAGAGCTTCTTCTCGAGTTCGCCGGCGCGCTCGTCGTGAAACGCGGCGCCGCGTCCCTCGCGGGGGATCCGCTCCTCGACCTCGCGCGCGAGCTCGGCCGATTCAGACGCTGCCTCCTCGTGCTCTTCGGCCAGCTCCTCCTGGCGGACGGCCTCGGCACGGTGGCGGTCGGCCTCGGCGCGCTGGCGCTCGGCCTGCGCTCGGTGGTGGTCGAGCTCGCCGCCCAGCTCGCGGGCCTTGATCGTGTGCGCCTCGGCCTGCTGGCGATGCCCGGCGGCCTCGGTGGACATCCGCTCACGGGCCGCGGCGCGCGCGGCCGCGTAGCGGCGAAGCGCGGCGACCAGGAAGACCGCGAGGACGATGGCCGCGGCGATGATCGCGATGACGGCTGCGGTGGACATCATCCACCGATTCCCCGCCCGGGATCAGGCCTAAACGCCTCCGCTCGAGCCCTGGGGCGTCGTCGCGGGGCTCTTCTGCGACTTGAGCACGCCGGCACGGCCCTTCTCGTCGAGGCCCGCATACATCTCCTTGACCGCGTCGAAGACGCGCTGGGCGGCCTCGACCTGCTGTTCCTTGGTCGGCTCGGCGACGACGTCGAACGTGATCGGCTCGGCGTACTGCACGGTGACCTTCGGGAACCTGAGCCTGCGCCACTTGCGCACGCCAAGGGAGCCATGGATCGCGCACGGGACGACCGGGACCCCGGACTCCAGCGCCAGGCGCCCGACCCCGGCGCGCGCCTCGCCGAGCTTGCCGGTACGCGAGCGGCCCCCCTCGCAGTACATGAGGACGCAGCTGCCGCGGTCGAGGACAGCGTGCGCCGTGAGGAAGGCCTCCTCGTCGTGGTGGCCGCGCCGCACCGGGAACACCCCGCCCACTCGGAAGATGTAGTTGAGGATCGGGTTCCCGAAAAGCTGCGACTTGGCCATGAACTGCATCTTGCGGCGCAGGTACGCGGCCGCGAAGAAGTGATCCATGTTCGAGAAGTGGTTGGGGGCGACGATCGCCGGCCCGTTGGCGGGGACGTTCGCGGTCCCGATCGCCCGCTCGCGGAAGATGATGATTGCGATCGGGGAAAGGATCGTCCGGACCGCCTCGTAGATCCATCCGGGAGGGTGCGCACGGACGTGCTCGTGAAAGCGGGTGAAGTACTCCGCCGGGCGGGGATCCTTGTAGACCTGCGGCTTGATGTCGGCCATGGCTCGAAGCCGGCGGTCCGGCTTCACCAGGGACTACCCGTCCCCGCGGGCGGGGTTACTCGGCCTCGGGCCCGGCTCCAGCCGCGCGCGCGCTCGACCGCCTGGCGCCAGCGCCCGAGCAGCTCCTCGCGAAGCGCGGAATCCATCCGCGGCTCGTATCGCGCCTGCTCGCGCCACATCCCCTCGACCTCCTCGATGTCCCACACGCCGGTGGCGATCCCGGCGAGGTACGCGGCCCCCAGCGCGGTGGTCTCGGAGATCTCGGGGACGATCACCGGCGATCCCAGGACGTCGGCCTGGAACTGCATCAGCCACCGGTTCACGGCCGCGCCGCCGTCGGCTCGCAGCTCGCTGAGGGCCTCGCCCGCGGCCGCCTCCTGCGCTTGGACCGCGTCGACCGTCTGGTAGGCGATCGCCTCCAGGGCGGCCCGCGCCAGGTGGGCGCGACCGTTGCCGCGGGTGAGGCCGACGATCGTGCCGCGCGCGTAGGGATCCCAATGCGGGGATCCGAGGCCCGTCAGAGCGGGAACGAAGTAGACGTCGTCGTTCGAATCGAGCGAGGCCGCGAGGCCCTCGGTCTCGTCCGCCGAGCCGATGATCTGAAGGCCGTCGCGAAGCCACTGCACCGCGGCGCCGGTCACGAACACCGCTGCCTCGAGCGCGTAGTCGGTGCGGCCCTCGAGCCCCCAGGCCACCGTGGTCAGCAGTCCATCGCCGGGCTCGGGGGCCTCAGCGCCGGTGTTGAGCAGGACGAAGCTTCCGGTGCCGTAGGTGTTCTTCGCCATTCCGGGCCGGTGGCAGGCCTGGCCGAACAGCGCCGCCTGCTGGTCGCCCGCGATCCCGGCGACGGGCACCTCGCCGCCGAACGCGTCGGTGCTTCCCGTAGACCTGCGGCCGAGGGCACCGGCTCGGGCAGCGACGACTCCTCCACCCCCAGCAGCTCGCACAGCTCGCGCGTCCCAGCGCCAGCGCGGCGGATGTCGAACAGCATCGTCCGCGAGGCGTTCGAGTAGTCGGTGACGTGGCGGCCCGGTGAGCTTGAAGACGAGCCAGGAGTCGATCGTGCCGAAGACCGCGTCGCGCGGCGGCGTCGACGTTGCGCCGCAGCCACTCGATCTTGGTCCCGGAGAAGTAAGGGTCGATGACCAGGCCCGTGCGCTCGCGGACGAGGTCGGTGTGGCCCGGCCTCGCGCAGCTCGTCGCAGCGGGCCGCGGTCCGGCGGTCCTGCCACACCAGCGCGTTGTGGACGGGCTCGCCGGTGTGCGGGTCCCAGGCGACGACGGTCTCGCGCTGGTTGGTGATCCCGATGCCCGTCGAGGTCCGCGCCCGTGCACGCCGGCGTCGCCGAGCGCCTCGCCGGCCACCCGCCGGGTCACGTCCCAGATCTCGTCGGCGTCGTGCTCGACCCAGCCGGGCCGCGGGAAGTGCTGGCGCGAACTCGCTGTAGGCCCGGCCGGCGATCCCGCCCGAGCGGTCGAAGACGAGGCATGTCGTCCCCGTCGTCCCCTGGTCGATGGCGAGGATCACGGGCGCAGGCTATCCCGCGCGCCTGGCGCGCACGACGCGGCGGAAGTCGCGCAGCTGGCGCGCGCGGTGGACGAAGCCGCCGAGCGTGCGGCCGGTCGCCCGGTGGGCGAGGTCCAGCTCGATCTCGCGGACCTCGAGGCCGGCGCGGACGACGTCGACCGTGATCCCGATCTCCATCCCGTAGCCGGCGGCGAACGGGTAGGCGGCCCGCATCGCCGCGGCGCTGAGCGCGCGCTGGCCCGAGATCGGAGCGAGCGCGCGGTACCCGCAGAGACGCTCGATCGCGCTCCGCGCGTAGCGCAGCGCGAAGCCGAAGCCACCGCCCACCCGGTTTCGGAAGACGGCGATGGCCAGGTCGCACTCGCCCGTCGACGACGGCATCCACCAGCGGGCCGAAGCTCGCCGGCCGACTCGCCCAGGTCGCCGTCGCACAGCAGGAAGGGCGGCGCCCTCGGCGCGGGCGCCGCGGTCGATCACCGTCGCCGCGGCCGCGGTCATGTTCGCCCCCTTGCCGTGCGGGCGTCCCCGCGAGACGACCTCGGCGCCGTGGGCGAGGGCGACGTCCGAGGTGGCGTCGTCGAGGCGTCGTCGGCGACGACCACGTGCGCGCCGGGGAAGGCCTCGGCCGAGCGCCGCCAGGGTCGCGCCGATCCGGTCGGCCTCGTTGCGGGCGGCGACCAGCACGACTGGCCCGGCGTGGCGGATAGCGCTTCGGAGGGCACGGCCGCGGTATTCTGCCGCGCCACATGGCGATCAACGTCGAAGCCCACATCACCGGCACCGTCTGGAAGATCGAGGTCGCGGTCGGCGACGAGGTCTCCGACGGCGACACCGTGGTCATCCTCGAGTCGATGAAGATGGAGATGCCGGTCGAGGTCGAGGACGACGGCAAGGTCACCGAGATCCGCTGCGAGGAGGGCCAGTCCGTGCAGGAGGGCGACGTCCTCGTGGTGCTCGACGAGTCCTGAGGCGCCCGGCCATGCCCGGAGAGCTCAAGCTCGACCGGCCCGCCGACGCGGTCGCCCGGCTCACCGTCTCCAACCCCGACAAGCGAAACGCGCTCGACCACGACGTCCTCGACGCGCATCGCCGACCACCCTGCCCGAGCCTCGACGACGGCATCGACACCCGCTGCGTCCTGATCACCGGCGAGGGCTCGATCTTCTCGGCCGGCTACGACATCGGCGGCATCGAGGACGCGAGCTTCTCCGAGGAGGCCGAGGCGCTGGTCGCGCACCCGTTCCACGCCGCGATGGAGGCGATCAGCGCCCACCCGTCCCCGGTGGTGGCCGCGATCAACGGGCACGCGCTGGGGGGCGGCCTCGAGCTGGCGGTCCGCTGCGACCTGCGGATCTGCGCCGAGGGGGCCGAGCTGGGGATGCCGCCGGCGAAGCTGGGGCTGATCTACGGCCACACGGGCCTCCAGCGGTTCATCGAGGTGATCGGGGTCGCGCGGACCAAGGAGCTGTTCCTGGTGGGCCGCAACCTGGACGCATCTCACGCCGAGGCGATCGGGCTCGTCAACCGGGTGGTGGCCCCGTCCGAGATCGAGCAGGCCGGCGTCGAGCTGGCGGCCGAGATCGCCCGCAACGCCCCCCTCGCCACGCGAGGGAACAAGCGCGCGATCGAGACGCTCGCGCGCAACCCGGTGCTGACGGACGAGCAGGAGCGCGAGCTGGTCGAGCTGCGGCGCTCGTGCTTCACCTCCGAGGACTTCAGCGAGGGTATCCGCGCCTTCGCCGAGAAGCGCGCGCCCGCGCTGGCAGGGCCGCTAGGTGGGCGAGCTGTCGGCCGCGGACGCCGGGCCGAGCTGGCCGCCTCCGATCCGGTCATGGCCCAGGTCATGGCCGACACCGGCGAGATGACCCTCGAGCGCCGGCGGCGCGGGCGGCCGCGGGGCGACGCCTACGGGACGCTGCTGCGCACCGTGATCGGCCAGCAGCTCTCGGCCAAGGCGGCGTTCACGATCCACGGCCGCGTGCTCGAGCTCTACGGCGGGCGCCACCCGACGCCCCAGGAGCTCCTGGCCACGCCCGAGGATGACTTGCGCGGCTGCGGCCTGTCAGGGCGCAAGGTCGAGTACATGCGAAGCCTGGCCGAGCACGTCCGTGACGGCGAGCTCGAGCTCGACCGCCTGGACCACCTGTCCGACGACGAGGTGATCGCCGAGATCGTGGCCGTCCGGGGCTTCGGCGAGTGGAGCGCCCAGATGTTCCTGATGTTCTTCCTCGAGCGGCCCGACGTGCTGCCCACCGGCGACCTGGGCATCCGCAAGGCCGTGCAGATCCGCTACGGCCTGGACGAGCTGCCCGCGCCCGACGAGCTGACCCGAATCGCCGAGCCGTGGCGCCCGCACCGCACGCTGGCCTGCATCCACCTGTGGGAGTCGCTCTCGAACGCGCCGCTGGAGGCCGACGGGGACTAGCCCGTCCGAGGCCGTGCCTAGCCTGCGGGGCACAGGATGGCCTCCCTGATCAGCTTCGAAGAGGCGCTCGCGCTCGGCGAGCTGAGCGGCCACGACGAGATCGGCGACCTCGTCGAGCGCGCCTGGGCCGTGCGCACCGAGCGCTTCGGCGACTCGACCGACATGTGCTCGCTGGTGAACGCGAAGTCGGGCGGGTGCGCCGAGGACTGCGGGTTCTGCGCGCAGTCGCGATACGCCGAGGCCGACACGCCGATGCACGCGATGATGAGCCCGGATCAGATCCTCGAGCACGCCCGGGCGGCCGAGGCGGCGGGCGCCCACCGCTTCTGCATGGTCACCCAGGGCCAGGGGCTCTCGAAGCGCGACTTCGAGTCGATCGTCGAGGGCGCGAAGCTGGTGGCCGCGCAACACCAACCTGAAGCGCTGCGTCTCGGTCGGGCACATCTCGCCCGACCGCGCGCGGACGCTTGCCGACGCCGGCGTCCAGCGCGTCCACCACAACGTCGAGACCGCGCGCTCCTACTACGACGAGGTCACCACAACCGTCCGCTACGAGGGCCGGGTCCGCACCATCGACGCGGTGAAGGAGGCGGGCATGGAGACCTGCGTCGGCGGCATCCTCAACCTCGGCGAGAGCCCCCACCAGCGGGTGGAGATGGCGTTCGAGCTGTCCGAGATCAACCCCACCTCGGTCCCGATCAACCTGCTCAACCCGCGTAGCGGCACCAAGTTCGGCGACCGAGACCTGATGGACCCCTGGGAGGTCGTCAAGTGGGTCGCGATCTTCCGGCTGATCCTGCCCGACGCGCTCTTCCGGCTCTGCGGCGGCCGCGTGGAGAACCTGCACGAGCTGCAGCCGCTGGCGGTCAAGGCCGGGCTGAACGGCGTGATGATGGGCAACTTCCTGACCACCCTGGGCGCCGAGCCGGCCGACGACCGGGAGATGTTCGAGGACCTGGGCCTCAACGTGGCACGCCAGCCCGACAACGGCTCCAAGCCGCGGCCCGACAACCGCGACGGCTGGCTGGACGGCGCTACGCCGGCGACCCCCATCGACGAGCTGATCGACAGCCAGGCCGAGGCGAACTTCTGGGACCCGTCGACGCAGCTGCGGGTGATCAAGACGAAGAAGAAGCCGCCGCCCTACCCTGGCGCGAACGGCGGCGCCAAGGACTCGCGCGCCGCGTGACCGACGTCGCCGCGCGGCTCGCCGAGCTCCGCCGGCGGGGGTTGCATCGGCAGTTGCGGCTGATCGAGGGGCCGCAGGGCCCGCGCGTGCTGCTGGACGGCGGCGAGGTGCTCCTGCTGTGCTCGAACAACTACCTGGGGCTCGCTGACCACCCCAAGGTGCGGACGGCCGCCGCCGATGCAGCCGAGCGGTTCGGCGCCGGCGCCGGCGCCTCGCGTCTTGTCTCGGGGACGATGTCGCTGCACCGCACCCTCGAGCAGCGACTGGCTGACTTCAAGGGCACCCAGGCGGCGCTCCTGTTCGGCTCGGGCTATCTGGCCAACACCGGCGTCGTCGCGGCGCTGGCGGGCCGCGGCGAGGTGGTGTTCTCCGACGAGCTGAACCACGCGAGCATCATCGACGGCTGCCGGCTCAGCCGCGCCGAGGCGTTCGTCTACCGCCACCGCGACACCGAGCACCTCGAGTGGGGCCTGCGCCGAGCCGGGGCCCGGGCCGGGATGATCGTCACCGACTCCGTCTTCTCGATGGACGGCGACGTGGCGCCGCTGCCGGACCTCCACGACCTGGCGAAGCGCCACGGCTGCATGCTGGTCGTCGACGAGGCGCATGGCACCGGCGCGCTCGGCCCCGGTGGGCGGGGCGCCGTGGCGGCCGCGGGGCTGACGGGCGAGGTGGACGTGGTCGTCGGGACCCTCGGCAAGGCGCTTGGCTCCTACGGCGCCTACGCCTGCACCCGCAGCGACGTCGCCGAGCTGCTCATGAACACCGCGCGCCCGTTCATCTACTCGACCGCTCCCCCACCCCCCTCCGTCGGCGCCGCCCTGGCGGCGCTGGCGATCCTGCGCGAGCGGCCGGGGATCGTCGAACAGCTGCGCCGCAACGCCGCCATCCTTCGCGAGTCGCTCGGCGCCTACGGGCTGGACCTGGGCCGCTCGCGCACGCAGATCGTCCCGGTCGTGGTCGGGGACGCCCGCCGGGCGATGGCGCTGTGTGAGCACGCGCTGGAGCGGGGCGTGTTCGCCCAGGCGATCCGCCCGCCGACCGTTCCCGACGGCACGTCGCGCCTGCGACTGGCCGTCATGGCCACGCACTCCGCCGACGAGATGCGCATCGCCGCGCGCGTGATCGGGCGCTCGGCGCGCGAGCTGGGCCTGGACGACCCCGAGCCGGGGCGCGCCACGACGGGCGAGCAAAGCCGCGTGGATCGCGCCGCCTAGCTCGTAGAGTCCCGGCCGTGCTGGGGCCGGCTGACATCACCGAGATCTCGGATGGCCTGTGGCGGTGGACCGCCGTCCATCCCGAGTGGACCGCGGGAGCGAAGCCCGGAAGCGCCGCGGACTGGCCGCGCGAGGTGGGAAGCGTCGCGTACGAGGCCGAGGACGCTCTCGTGCTGATCGACCCGCTGGCCCCGGAGAACGCCGACGCGCTCTGGAGCTGGCTTGACGAGCGGGCCGCCCAGGCGGGCGGGCGCGTGTTCGCGCTGAGCACGATCAAGTGGCACCGGCGCAGCCGCGAGGCCGTCGCCGACCGCTTCGGGGCCGCCACCTCGCGTGCGCGCGACCGGCTGCCGGCGGGGGTCGAGCCCATCCCGATCGCCGGAGCCGGCGAGACGATGTTCTGGCTGCCCCGCCCGCGCGCGCTGGTCGTGGGCGATCGCCTGCTGGGCGGCGAGCGCCGGGGGCAGTTGCGCCTGTGCCACGAGTCCTGGCTCTCCTACCTGCCGTCGGGCATGGGGCGGGCGGAGCTGGCCGATGCGCTTCGCCCGCTGCTCGACCTGCCCGTCGAGCGCGTGCTCGTCTCGCACGGCCAGCCCGTCCTGAGGGATGGCCGCAGGGCGATCGAGCGTGCCCTGGTGGCGGCGTGAGAGGCGTCTTCGTCACGGGCACCGGCACCGAGGTCGGCAAGACCGTGGTGGCGGCCGCGATCGCGCGCACGCTCGTGGCCGATGGGCAACAGGTGGCTGTGTTCAAGCCGGCGGTGAGCGGCCTGGACGATCTCGGCGAGGGTGAGCGCGCCGACCACGAGGTGCTGCGAGGGGCTTCGGGCTCGTCGCAGGGCGACGACGAGGTGGCGCCCTACCGCTACGGGCCGGCGGTCTCGCCGCACCTGGGGGCGGAGCTCGCCGGCGAGCGGATCGACCCCGTCCGGCTGCGGGCCGGAGCGATCGAGGCCGCGGCCCGCGCCGACGTCCTGGTCTGCGAGGGGGTTGGGGGCTTCCTGGTCCCCCTGGCGCCCGGCTACCTGGTGCGCGATCTCGCGCGCGACCTGGGACTGCCGGTCGTGGTGGCCGCCCCGCCGGGGCTCGGGACCATCAACCACACCCTCCTGACGGTCGAGGCGGTCCGGGCGGCGGGGCTCGACGCGGTGGCAGTCGTCCTCACGCCGTGGCCCGCGGAGCCCGAGCGGATCCACCGCTCGAACCGTGTGGCGATCGCCGAGCTGGGCGCTGTCGAGGTGCTCACGCTCGAGCGCATCGACATGGGTGATCCGGGGGGCTGGCCGCGCCTGCGCCCCACGCGGGCGTAAGGCCTTTTCCCGCCGCAGTCGGCTCTAAGGTCGCCGCAGCGGATGACGAAGCAGATCGCTCAGCTGGACCGGCGCCATCTGTGGCACCCCTTCACCCAGCAGCGCGACTGGGAGTCGGCCGACCAGCCGGTCATCGAGCGCGCCGACGGAACCGACCTCATCGCCTCGGACGGGACGCGCTACATCGACGGCGTGTCCTCGCTTTGGTGCAACGTCCACGGCCACCGCCACCCGCTGATCGACAGCGCGATCCGCCAGCAGCTCGAGCGGGTCGCGCACTCGACGATGCTCGGCCTGACCCACCCGCCAGCGGCGCAGCTGGCCGAGCGCCTCGTCGCGATCGCTCCGCCGGGGCTCCAGCGAGTCTTCTACTCCGACTCGGGGTCGACCGCGACCGAAATCGCCCTGAAGATGGCGTTCCAGTACTTCCAGCAACAGGGCGCGACCGAGCGGACCGCGTTCGTCTCGCTGGCCGACGGCTACCACGGGGACACGCTCGGGGCGGTTTCCGTGGGCGGCATCGACCTCTTCCACTCCGCCTACCGGCCGTTGCTGTTCGACTCGCACCAGGTCCAGCCCGGCGACGCCGGCGAGCTCGAGCGGCTGCTGGCCGGCCACGGCCCCACGATCGCGGCCATGATCGTCGAGCCGCTCGTCCAGGGCGCGGCCGGGATCAGGGTTCAGCCGCCGGGCTACCTGCGCGCCGTGCGCGACCTCTGCGACCGTCACGGCATCCTCCTGATCTGCGACGAGGTGGCCACCGGGTTCGGCCGCACGGGCACGATGTTCGCCTGCGAGCAGGAGCGGATCGCGCCGGATTTCCTCTGCCTGGGCAAGGGGCTCACGGGGGGCTACATGCCGCTCGCGGCCACGCTCACGACCGAGCGGGTCTACGAGGGATTCCTCGGGGCCCACGAGGACTACCGGACGTTCTTCCACGGCCACACCTTCACCGGGAACCCGCTCGCCTGCGCCGCCGGCATCGCCAGCCTCGAGGTCTTCGAGCAGGAGAGCACGCTGCTTCGACTGCAACCGAAGGTCCGGCTCCTGGGGGATCTGTTGAGCGACGTGGCGGCGATGGACGAGGTCGCCGAGGTCCGCGGCCGCGGCTTCATGATCGGCATCGACCTCGGCGAGCACGACCCGGCCCTTCGCATCGGCCACCGCGTCAGCGTCGAGGCGCGCCGGCGCGGCGCGATCGTCCGGCCGCTGGGCGACACCGTCGTGTTGATGCCGCCGCTCTCGATCACCAAGGCCGACCTGACCCGCCTTGTGGTGATCACGGTCGAGGCGATCCGCGCGGCCAGCGAGTCGGCGTATCCGAAGCCGCGCGAGCTGAAGCCCGCGGTCGCCGACCAGGTCGCGAGGGCCGCCTAGACCGCCGCGCCGCGCCGGGCCCCGGCGGCGGCGTCGGTCCGGCGTCCCTGGCGGGCGGCGCGGGTGCCGCCGGCCCTGTCATCGCCGCCAATCTACCACCGGTAGGAAACGGCTCGCGGGACGGAGTGGAAAGTCCGATAGTGGGTGTGATGGGATCGCCGTTTCGCCGTAGTACGGACATGGAGCAGACGCTTACCGCGCCCGCCACCGGCGCCAAAGACGAGGCGACAAGCGCCTTCGAGGTGCTCTACCGCGAGTGCCGCAACGACCTGTACGCCTACGTGCGCGGCCTGCTGCGAGAGGCCTCGGCCGCCGAGGACGTGACGGCCTTGGCGTTCGAGCGGGCGTTTCGCCGGCGGCGCAGCTTCAACCCGCGGCGGGGCACCCGCCGGGCCTGGTTGTTCGGGATCGCGCGGAACGCCGCGCTCGACGAGCTGCGAAGACGAAAGCGCCTGGGCGAGCTGGCCGATGACGCCGTCGACCCCGATGCGCCGGACCCGGCCGAAGCGGCCGAGGTGGCGCTGCGCCGGGCCGCCCTGCGGACGGCGATGGCCCAGCTCGCGCCGCGCGAGCGCGAACTGGTCGCGCTCAAATTCTTCGCCGGCCTCGGCAACGCCGAGATCGCGTCCGTGCTCGGCACCAGCGAGAGCAACGCCGGCACCCGCCTGCACCGTGTGATCGAGAAGCTGAGGAGGGCCTGCGATGAAGCTGCCTGAGAGGTTCGCGAACGACCGCGCCGAAGAGGCGCTGGACCCCGAGGTCGAGGCCGAGCTGGCGGTGATCGACGCCTGCCTCGCCGGAGGGCCCGTGCCCGAGGGCGGCGAGAGCCTGGCCCAGCTCACCCGCGAGCTTCGCGACGAGCGCGCCGAGCCCAACCCCTACTTCGCCACCCAGCTCGACAACTGGGCGGCGAGCGGCTTTGCCCGCGCGAGGCGCCACAAGCCCAGCCCCGGCAGCGACGCCGCAGTGCGGCGCGAGCGGTTCGCAGGGTTCCTCCCGCGCAAGCTCGCGGCGCCGATCGGCGCGGTTGCAACCCTCGTTGTGATCACCGGGCTCGTGGTCTCGACCAACGGGCTGCAGTCGGGCAGCGACGATGACGCCGGCACCGCCGGCAGCACGGCCCCCGGGGGCGATGCGGTTCAGGCCGCGCCGGAGGGCGATGCGCCCCACAACGACGCGCCCTTGGCGGGTGGAGACACGACGCAGAGCGAGCCGATGGAGGCAACTGCGGACGGCGATGCCCGCGCGCTCGCGCCGGCCGAGGACGTTTCCGGCTTCTCCCGCAGCCTCCAGGACGGCCGCGCAGCCAAGGTGGCTCCCGACCAGCGCAAGGTCGCCAGCACGGCCGACCTCATGCTCGCCGCCGAGCCCGAGGAGGTTCGCGACGTGTCCGACGGGGTCAACGAGGTCGTCAACCGCTACCGCGGCATCGTGGTCTCGTCCTCGGTGCAGAGCGGCGAGGGCAACGGCCTGGGATCTTCCTTCCAGCTGCGCCTGCCGGCCGGCAACCTGCAGGCGGCGCTGGCCGACCTGTCCGAGCTGGCGCACGTCCAGTCGCGCACCGAGAGCACCGAGGACATCACCGGCCGCTTCGTCAGCGCGCAGGACCGGATCGAGGAGCTGAACGCCAACCGCGACAGCATCCTCAACCAGCTCTCCCAGGCCGACACGACCGAGGAGGCCGACGCCCTGCGCCGCCAGCTCGACATCGTCAACGCCCAGCTCTCATCGGCGCGGGCCGAGCTCGACAACGTGCGCCAGCGCGTGCAGCTCGTGCCCGTCTCGGTATCGATCGTGGCCGAGGAGGGCGTCGGCGACGACGGCGACTGGGGCATCGCCGAGGCGATCGAGGACGCGGGCGACGTGCTGAGCACGGCGGCCGGGGTCCTGGTCGTCGTCGCCGCGGTGCTGCTGCCGGTGGCCCTGGTCGCCCTGCTCTTCGCCCTCGCGTTCAGGGCACGAACCGGCCGGGCTCGCGACCGGGCGCTGGACGAGTAGCGCGTTTCGAATCCCGCCCCGGCGCGCCTAGTCCTGGTAGGGCTCGAAGTCCGCCTTGCGGGCGCCGCAGACGGGGCAGAACCAGCTGTCGGGGATGTCGTCGAAGGCGGTGCCGGGCGGGATGCCGCCGTCGGGGTCGCCCTCGTCGGGGTCGTAGATGAACCCGCACGACGTGCAGACCCAGAGCTGCTTGGTCTGAGTTCCGGCCTCCATCGCCGCGGCAGGGTATCGCGGATAGATTCCCCGCGGATGAGCGCTGAACCGGTCACACCACGCCCGGCTGCGACGGTTGTGCTGCTGCGGCGCGGGGGACGGCACTCCAGTCGCGGGCTCGAGGTCCTGCTGGCCCGCCGGACCGACGCGGCGAGCTTCATGCCCGGGGTCTGGGTCTTCCCCGGCGGCGCGGTCGACGCCGACGAGCTGGCCGCCCACACCGAGGAGGAGGCGCACCGTGTGTGCGCGGCGCGGGAGCTGGCCGAGGAGGCGGGCATCGAGCTGCCCGACATCGCCGGCCTCGTCGAGTGGTCGCGCTGGATCACGCCCGAGCCCGTCTCGGTCCGCTTCGACACCCGCTTCTACGTCGCGATCGCGCCGCCCCACGCCAAGCCGGAGCCGGACGCCTCGGAGATCACCGAGGTCGCGTGGATCGCGCCGGCCGAGGCCCTCGAGCGCCACTCGCGCGACGAGCTGGAGATCGTCTTCCCGACGGTCCGAAACCTCGAGGAGCTGTCCGGGTTCGCGACGGCGCAGGAGGTAATGGCGGCGGCCCGCGAGCGCGCCGTCCAGCCGATCCTGCCGAAGGTTCTCGGGAGCCGCGAGGACTGGCGCGTCGTGCTCCCCGGCGACCCGGACTACCCGGACTGAGCAGGCTCACCCTTGGCGTCCGGGAAGGGTTCGAGGCCGGCGTGCCAGGGGCCGGGCTGGTAGGTGTGCATGCCGTGCTCCTCCACCTCGCGGTAGACGCGGGTGAAGAGCCCGGCGCCGGAGTCGAGGGCCGCCTCGTACTCCTCGCGAGTGCGCTCGCGAAGCCGCCAGTGGAAGTAGATCTGCCCCTCGGACACGCCGAAGTCGACCTCGCGGTCGATCGTGGTCACCCAGTCCAGGAACCCCGGCCCGAACATCTCGCGCAGGGCCACCGGGTCGTACTCGCTGGGCACCGTCGCCAGGAACCGCTGGTTGAACTCGATGCTCTCGAACTGCACCTTGTGGCGGCTGGTGCGCCGCTCGATCACGTCCTCGGCGCTGCGCTCGAGCGATTCCACGTTGAACGGTGGCATCGCCTGCGCCAGATCCGGCACGTGGGCCTTGGCCAGGATCGCGTGCGGGATGACCGCCTTCGAGAACAGCGAGCCCTCCTCGCGTTCGTCGGCGTCGCACGAGGCGCCCCAGAACCCGTCCGAGAGCTGCCCGGTCAGCCGGTTCGTGCCACCCGGGCACAGCGCGGCAGGGCCACCTCGCGGGTTCAGGCCGCCGACCTCGTCGTACGTGAGCTCCCTGCGCTTGCCGACGGCCCGCACCGTCTCGGCCCAGGCCGCGGCGTCGTCCTTCGCGCCCATCCGGCTCTCCTCAGGCCCCCACCAGATCCTGGCGCCCCTGCGCCTCGAGCTGGGCGCGGTAGCGCGGAAACACCGGCTTCGCCAGCGGGACCAGCTTCAGGATCTTCGCGACGGGCCCGACCGCGCGCATCTCGCCGCGGCCCAGGGCCGCGGTCACGTTCACGCCCCCGAGCCAGAAGCGATGCCCGGTGTCCGCGCTCATCGACATCGTCACCTCGGGCTCCATCTCGGTCTCGCCGAACTCCACCACCGCCGGCTGGCCCTCTTCCAGGCGGACCGTGATCGCGGCGTCCGGGTCGGAGTACTCATACCGCACGATCGTGTTCGCCTCGCTGAAGCGCGCCGAGAGCACCTCGTCCTCGGCGAGATCCGAGAACAGCTTCCCGAGCGTGGCATACACCTCGTCCGCGTCCTTGAACAGCGCCACCGTCCTCCCTCCTCCATGCGGCTGGCGAGCATCCTATGCGCAGAGGAGGCGCCGGCCACGCTCGCCGGGCTCGCCGGCCTAGGGGTCGGCGAAGAGGTTCGGGAAGCGGGTGTCGGAGAAGCCGCCGGGGAAGGGCTCCTCGATGATGCAGGGCGCGAAGCTGACCCCGACCGGCGCGTTGGCGTCCGGATCCGGGTCGTCGGCGGTGTGGATCTCCTCGCTGGTCGCCTCGGGCGAGCCCGGGGTGGTGCCCTCGCTGTAGTCGAGGTTGCGGCAGTCGAAGCTGGGGAACATGCCGTTGGACGCCGCCGTGAAGCTCGTCAGCGCACCGGGGGCGAGGTAGCCGTTCGAGCGGTTCGTCGACAGGCGGACCGGGTGGACGCCCAGGGTCTCGGCGCCCAGGTACCCGAGCTGGCGGAGGTAGTGGCGCGGCGCGTCCTGGTCGGAAGCGACCGGGTCGATCGAGTTCGCCAGCGCCACGCCCGGGCCGGCGAGGAAGTCGGTGACAGTGGTCTTCTGGAACTCGAGGTAGCGGATGACGGGGTTCAGGTTCGCGAGGAACGGGTCGAGCTCCTCGAGCACCGGGCCCAGCCCGTTGAGCGTGCGCTCGAGCGCGGGCAGCCCCTCGACGCTGGCGTCGATCAGCACCTCGAGCTTGCCGAAGAGGCTCTCGAGGTTGGGCGACAGGCGCCGCACCGACGCCAGCGTGGGCGACAGGTCGTTGGCGACCGGGATCAGGTCCTGGACCAGCGGCCGCGTGTCGGCCTGGAACTCGTCCAGCCGCTCGAACGTCAGGCGGGACTCGCGCTCGAACGTGGGCAGGATCTGGAACGACTCGGCCAGCGCCTCGTCCTCGCTCGCGAGGGCCTCGAAGGTCTCGTTCGAGCCCGTGATCACGCCGGCGAGCGCCTGGTCCTGCGCGGTCAGGGCCTCGAACACCGAGCCGGTGTCGCGCACCAGGCCCTTCAGGGCGACCTTCTGCCGGTTCAGGATCTCCAGCAGGTCGGCGGCGTCGCTGACGAACGGGCCCAGGTTGCCGAGCGCGTCGTTCAGGTCGAGCCCCCGCCCCTCGATCGCATCCGAGGAGCTGGCGAGCCAGCTCTGGAAGGACTCGCGCGTCTGCTCGTCGAGCGCGTTGAAGATCTCGTCGATCTGCGTCGCGTCCTGGGTCTGCTCGACGCCCAGGGTGCCACCCTCCTCGACGGTGGCGATGCCCTCGGAGTCGGCGTCGGAGACGTTCGCGGCGGCGCCCAGCGACACGGGCGCCGCCTGCTCGCCAGGCTCGCTGCCGGGGGTCAGCTCGATGTAGGTCTCGCCCAGCAGCGTCTTCTGGCGCAGGATCGCCCGGGTGTCCTCGGAGATCGGCGCGAACTCGGGCCTGATCTCCATCGTCGCCTCGGTCGTGTCGTTCCCGTTCACGCGGAACTCCTGCGGGGCGAGCTGGATCTCCTTGACCTTGCCCACGGAGACGCCGCCGATCCGCACGTCGGACTCACGGGCCAAGGTGGTCGTCTCGGGGAAGTAGGCGGTGACCTTGTAGCTCTCGGGCTTCAGCGGGATCGGGCCACCGAAGGCGATCCACAGGAACAGGATCAGGCCGAAGCACGACAGCGTGAAGCCGACGGCGATCAGGATGCGGCCGACGCCAGGCGCTTGCTTCTGCATCAGGCGCTCACCTCCCGTGCTTGTCCGTCACGCTCGATCATGTGTCCGGATCACACAACCCTCCGTCGGCGAACAGGGTGCCGACGCCCGAGGCAAGGCCTCTGACCTGCTGCAGGAGCGCGTTGAACTCCTCGCCGCCCGACGGTGGCGTCGGGATCAGGCCGCCGGTGCCGCCGGTGAGGATGTTGACCAGCTGGTTGCAGCCCGCCGTGAAGTAGATCCGGCGCCAGGGGCCGTTGCCGTCGGCCGTGTTGAAGATGTAGTTGCCGTTGTGCCCGAGCCAGCCGACCCAGTACAGGAAGCCCTCGTCGCGCCCGGCGGTGCCCGTGGGCTCGGCGCCGTTCGGGTTGAGCGCCGCCATGTTCGTCAGGACGTTGAGCTTCTTGCCGACCGTGGTCAGGCGCGGCGCGGCGCTCGAGTAGCGGTCCGCGGCCTGGCGCAGGTCCGGGACCGGCTTGCGGGCGGCGCGGACGAAGGGCCGCACCTCGTTCTCCAGCACCGGGGTCGCCGAGTTCGCCAGCTGCTCCAGCGAGGCGTTCGACTCGTCGAGGTTGCGGGCGAACGGGCGCAGGTCGTTGAACGCAGGCCCGGCGACCGCGGCGAAGTTCGAGACCTCGTTCAGCGTGGACTCGGCCTGGGTCAGGGTCGGGCCGAGGAGCTCGACGGCGCGGCGCACGCTCGGGTCCTGGTCGGCGATGGCGCCGAGGGCCGTGTTGGACGTCGTGACCAGCTCGACCAGGTCCTCGTCGGCTTGGGCGATGCGGCCGGTGAGGACGTTGAAGTTGTGAACCAGGGTACGCAGGTTCTGCTGGCGCGACGCGACCTTGGAGTTCAGCTTGCGCAGGTCCTCGTTGATCGGCCCGAGCCCGCCCAGGACCTCGCCGAGGTCCTTGTCGCGGCCCTCCAGGCCCGTCCCGGCGCCGACCAGGAGCAGCCGCAGGTAGGCCTGCGTGTCGGAGTCGAGCGCCTCGAGGACCTCGTCGAGGTTCACGTCGGGCGCGGTGTTCGAGACGGGCACGACATCGCCCTCCTCGTACTCGCCCGCGGCCTGGGTGCCCGGGTCGAGCTGGAAGAACATGTCCTTGAGGCCGGTGGTCGGCCGCATCAGAAGCGTCGCGTCCTGGTAGACCGGCAGGTACTCGCGGTCGATCGCGAAGGTCACGACGCCGACGCCGTTCTCGAGCGCCACGTCCTGCACGTCGCCCACGCGGACGCCCGCGACCCGGATCGTCTGTCCCTGGCCGGGGACGACCGCCTGGGCCGTCTCGAACTCGGCCTTCAGCTCGAAGGGCTTCTCCTCCAGGATCGGGATGCGCAGGCGCTGCTCCTGGAAGATGTAAAGGGTCACCGCGCCGGCCACGACCAGCAGGACGGCCACGGCGATGAAGTCGCGCAGGTGCTTTCGGATCGCGACGGCCATCAGCCGCCCAGCTCCGTGTTCGCGGTCGCCTCGTCCAGCTTCGCGCTACCCGACTGCGAGAGCTCCTGGAGTGCCTCCTGCAGGCCCTGCGCCGCCTCGGCCAGCGCGTCGGGGTCGCCCTCCTGCTGGGCCTCGATGTAGGCGGCGGACTCGCGCCTCAGCTGCGCGGCGGCGTCGGCCGGCAGCAGCGGGATGATGTCGTTGATGATGTCGATCAGGTCCTCGGGGCCGACCGGGTTCGGCGAGGAGGGCATCCCCGCGTCGCCGGCGGTGACTCCCGCCGCCGCGAGGTCCGGGGGCTCCTGGGTCTCACAGGCCACGTTTCGCTTGAACTGCGGCACCTGCGAGTCAGCCGTGTTCCCGTGCACGCTGGGAACGCCGCCCAGCAGCGGGAAGTCCAGGAGGCCGACCGAGTCGGTGCCGTCGGGTGCCCCTCCCGGGATCAGGACCGTGTTGGCGCCGCCACCCGCCTGGACGCGGATGTACTGGCCGTTCGCGTCGCCGGAGCGGCTCTCGCTGGCGATTCCGACGAGGCCGGAGGCCGTCTCTTCGGCGACCGTGCCCTTCGGCTCCAGGTTGCTCGAGTAGAAGGCCGGCGGGTCGACGGTGTCGTTCGACCACGGGATCACGACCTCGTTGAAACAGCTCGAGACGCTGCGGAACTCGTCCAGCAGCGGCTTGGTTCGCGCCGAGAGGCGGGCCAGGTCGGGGATCGTCGGGCGCAGGTCGGCGACCAGGCCGCGCAGCTCCGGCTCGGAGACCAGCAGCCGCACCTGGTCGATCAGCGGCGTGGCGGCTCGCAGCGTCGGCGCCGTCGAGCGCACGCCCGGGAGCGCCTCGCGCGAGAAGGCGCGCAGCGGCGGGAACGCGGCGTTCAGGTTCGCGAACGCCGGCTGGGCGGCGTCGAGGACGTCGGGCAGCTTCGCGATCGCCTGCTCGAGCGAGGCCGATTCGGCGGCGAACGAACCCGAGACCACCCGGAAGTTGGTCACCAGCTCCTGCAGCGCGGTCTCGTTCGAGCCAAGCGCGGCGACGACCTTGTCGAGGTTGCCGATCAGCCCCGAGAGGTCGTGGGTGCGGGTGCCCTGGAGCGCCTCGTTCACCTGCGACGTGTACTTGAACGCGCCCTCGGACGAGCGGTAGAGCTCCTGGAACCCCTTCGCGCCGCCGTACTTCATCAGCGCGTTGCCGAACTGGTCGAGGAACGTCTGGAGGTCCGCCCGGACGTCGGACTGGAGGGTCGTGAAGACCTGGTCGATCTGCACCGAGCTGGAGGTCTGCGTGACGGCGAACCTGTGGTCCTCGCCGACCGCCTGGGCGTTCGGGCTGCCGGGCTTGGTGTCGACGAAGAGATTGCCTTCCAGGAACAGGCGCGGCCGCAGCTGGAACTGAGCGTCCTCGTGGAGGGGGAGCGCCTCGTCGTTGAGCTGCATCGTCACCAGGGCCGCGGCCTGCCCCGCACCCTCCTCCGGCAGCGGGGTCTCCTGGGCGTCGGCCTGGGCCTGAAGCGCGGGGTCGTCCATCGTCAGGTGCTCGACCGAGGTGACCTCGCCGACGTTGATGCCGGCGATCCGCACCGGCGCCTTCGGGCGCAGGTTCTGCGCGTTCGCGAACACGGCCTGGACCTCGTAGGGATCCCCCCACGGAAGCTTCTTGGTGTAGGCCAGCACCGAGCCGACGCCGACGACGACGATCAGGATCAGGCCGATCGCCCAGTTGGGCATGCGCCGCTTCGAGTCCGAGGATCGCATCAGAGACCGTCCCAACTCTGTGGCTGGCGGCTGTTGACGCGGGTGTCGCGGAGCTCGCGGGTGGAGTCCTGGTTCCAGAAGAGGGTGGTCGGGCCCCGCGACCCCGGCAGGTCAGGCACGGCGATCGCGGGGTTGCTCAGCGGCTGGCCATTCCCCGGTGGCCCCAGCTGGCCCAGCGGCAGGCCGACCTGGCCGCCCTGGCAGTCGTCGAAGTCCTGCCCCGGCAGGTTCTGGCCCGCGGGCCCGTAGACGGGGGCGTAGGTGATCGGGATCTTGTACGGCGCGAAGTCGTCCGACTGATAGGTGACGCCGGGATCTGGCGGGGCGGTTGTACCGATCTGGCCGTTCGACTGGATGCCGGAGTAGCCGGCCATCGGCGCCTCGGCCTCGGCGTCGACCACGAGCGGGTCACCGTTCGGGAGGTTGAACGCTTGCGGCCCCGGCGGGTAGTTCGTCAGCGCCTGGCGGAAGGTGTAGCCGATCGTGCTCTCGTCCGACAGCGCGTTGGGCACCGACGTGAACCAGTAGTTCCAGTAGTTGCAGTTGGTCTGGGCGGGCACCACGTAGCGGGCGAGCGGCTCCGCGGTGTCGAACGTGTCCTTCAGGCGCAGCAGCGCGGTCCGGGTGCTGGGCTGCTCGACCAGGTCCAGCAGCTCGCGCATGACGCCTTCGAGCCGGCTGTTGAGACCCACCGAGTCGTTCAGCACCGGGGTGCCGACGTCGATCGCGTCGTTCAGCGTCGGCAGGGTGATCCGGAGGTCGGCGACACCCGGCTGGAGCGCGCGGGACAGGGTGGTGAAGTCACGCAGGAAGGGGACCTGCCTGGGCAGCGTGTCGATCCCGGTCTGGAGCGTCGGGACGCCCTCCGAGATCGTCTCCTTGAGCGCCTCGGGGTCGGACGAGATCGCGGTGAAGGTGGTCGCCATGAACGTGAACAGCTCGGCGTTCTCGTCGGCCACCGGGGCGACGATGCGCGCGGCGTCGCCGAGCTCGGGGAAGAACCGGGCGAACCGCGTGGTGGGCTCGACGAGGACGTCGGCCACCGGCTTCAGGTTCTCGATCAGCGGGCGCAGGTTCTCGATCGCGATGTTCAGGGAGTAGCCGCGGGCCGCGAAGCCGTCGCCGAACCCGGTCAGGTTGCGGCGGGCGTTGTCGCGGGTCTCGGTGTCGAAGGTGTTCGCGATGTCGTCGAACTCGGTCTGCTCCTGGAAGCAGCCGTTGGCGCCGGCGCCCTGGGCGGGAGGCTCGTCCGCCGTCTCGGGCAGGGGGCAGGTGGCGCCGTCGTCGGTGCCGTCGAACGCGTAGCCCTCGGGCACCGGGTCGCCGTTGCCCCGGACGATCTCCAGGTACTTGAGGCCGAAGGCCGACTTGTAGCGGACGCGGAAGACCGAGTCCTGGGGAATCGGCTGCGCGCTCTTGTCGAGCTTCAGGTTCAACAGCGCCTTGACGCCGCCGGTGTCTTCGGTGGCATCCGCCGCCACGGTCTCGCCCGTGTCCGCGGTGGTGTCGCCCTCGCTGACGGGTTCGATCGACTCGATGACGCCGACCCGGGTGCCGCCGATCCGCACCTCGTTGTTGGTGCCCAGGCGGGCAGCGTTCGGGACCTCCACCGAGACGCGGTAGACGGGCACGAACGGGAGCCCGTTGTTGGCGTTGTAGGCCAGGAAGACCGCGACGATCGCGATCAGCACGGTGACCGCGCCGACCATCGTCGGCGAGGCTGCGAGTGACTGAGTGGCGCTGCGTCGGCTCATCGGGTCACGGCCCCAGGAGGTAGTCGAGGAGGTCGCCCGCGCCGCCGCCGCCGCCACCGCCGCCGCCGCTTCCCCCGCCGCCACCGCCGCCACCGCCGCCGCCCCCGCCGCCGCCCCCGCCGAGGCCGTTGCGGAGGTCCTCCAGGCGGTCCTGAAGGCGGTCCGGGAGCCCGTTGATCACGTTGGGCGGCAGATCCAGCAGGTCGTCGAGGTCGTTGGGGAGGTTGCCGCCGCCCGGCAGGGGCAGATCGGGCAGCCCGCCGCCCGGCAGCCCGCCGCCCGGCAGGCCGCCGCCGTTGCCGCCAGCGGCGCCGCCACGGCGCTGAGTCGCCGAATCGCCGTCGCCGGCCTTGCCCGAGCCGATCGGCTCGCACAGCGAGACGGCCTGGGCGGGCTTGACCTCGCTGTAGTCGCCGTCGTCGTCGGTGTCGCAGACCGCCTGGTCGTAGAGGCCGAGGCCCGGCAGGTCGTCGCCGGCGGTGAGCTCGGGCTGGTTCTGGCCAAGCCAGCCGACGCAGTTCGCGATCTGGTTCGCCGGGGATCCCGTGAGCGTCGGGTTGGACGTGGTCCCACCAGCCTTGTTCGGCAGCTCGATCTCGCCGGTCGAGGGGTTGCGGCCCGCTGTCCACTCGCCGCAGGGTCCGGAGAAGATGTAGTACAGGCTGAACTGGAGCAGGTGCCCGACGTCGTCGAACTGGTTGGTCGAGGCGGCCTGGTAGTAGCCGTAGTTGAGGAGGCCCTCGAGGCCCGTGTACCCGGTGGGGGAGTCACGGTTCGTGCGGTCGGCGGCGCGCTGATCGACCTCGATGGCCCGATCCGGGTCGTCGAGGTCGCGGAAGAGGTCCGCCAGCATCTCGCCGACGGAGGTCGCGTTCCTGCCGGACTCAGCGAGAGCGTCGATCTCCTCCTTGCCGCGGCGGAGGGCCCGCTGGCCCACTACCCCCGCCTCGCCCAGGCTGTCGAGCGAGCGCTCGGTCGCCTGGTTGAAGCCCGGCAGGCTCGTGACCAGCTCGTTCAGGCCGGGTGCGGACGCCCGGAGGTCGGAGAACACGGGGGTGCTGGCGCCCGCCATCGCCTCGAGCTCGACGAGGGTGGGGTTGAGCTCGGCCAGGAAGTCGTCCAGCAGCGCGAAGTCGGTCGAAAGGTCGTCGCGGCGCTCGGCCGAGGCGGCGGCTGTGTCGCGCGCCTCCTGGATGAACTTGACCACGTCGTCACGGCGCGCGGTGAGGCGGCCGATGATCTTGTCCGAGTCGACGTTGAGGTCGCGGATGATCGAGTTCTGGTCGCCCATGACATCCAGCACCTTCTCCAGCGAGGTCAGGGCGGGGGCGCCCAGCCGGATCGCCTCGTTGAGGTTCTCCGAGTTGCCGGCCAGCGCCGTTCCGAACTCGTTGATCAGCAGCTGGAGCCGGCGCTTGAACGGCTCGCGCAGCGTGTTGTTGACGAGGTCGTTCTGAACGGTCTGGCTGACGGCCTCGGCGGGCACGTCGGGGTCCTCGGGGTCCCCGCTGGACTCGATCTCCGGCCCGTCGGGCTGGCAGTCGATGAAGTACTCCGCGATCAGCGACTGCGGCTCGGTGGCGCAGGTGGTGTCCTCGCCCAGCACGGCCAGCGGCCCGCTGAGCGAGACCTCGACGACCGCGCGCTTCCTGGAGTTCACGTCCAGCGCGGTGACGGCGCCGGCGTTGACCCCCGCCACGCGGACATCCGAGCCCTCGACGATGCCGAAGGCGTTGTACATCTCGATCAGGTAGGTGCGCTCGTCGTCGGCGGGCGCCGAGACGGCGAAGACGGCGGCGACGGTGGCCACGAGCGTTGCGATGAAGCCGATCCGCCTCATGGCTCGTCCAGCACGTCGTCGGGGTCGCAGTTGACGCCGGCCTCGACGAACGGGTTGCCGCCATCGCCGAGGTTGGAGGGAAGCGGGCGCTCCTCGGCGCCGGGGCACTTCTCGTCGAGGTCGCTCTGGACGAAGGCCTCGGAGGGGCTGGCGGGCTCGCCGAGGTTGGGCACGCCGGCGGCGGAGACGGAGAACTGGTTGAAGGAGGTGCCGATGCGGCCGACGGCGCCGAGGGCATCGAACGTGCCCGGGTGCGAGAAGTCGTCGAACCAGCCCACCAGCTCCGGCGCGTAGGGGCGGAACATCGCCAGGGTCGGGGTGCCGTTCGCGAGGGCGCAGGCGGACTCGCCGAAGGCGCCCTGGGAGAAGTCGCCGTCACCGGCGCCGTTGGCGGGGTCGGAGAGGTCGTCGCCGCCGCCGCAGTCAGGGGCGCCGGAGCCGATCGCCTTGCGGGCGAGGCCGACCTGGTCGCGGGTGAGCTCGACGAGGTCGTTGTCCTGACCCGAGCGGCGGACGATCTGGTCGAGGTCCTTGATCGTCGGCACCGCGTCTGCGACCGCGACCCGCAGGCTCGCCATGAACGGCTGCAGCTCTTGGGCGGCGGGCTTTGAGGCCTCGACCAGGGGGTCGACGTCATCGAGCGCGGCGCGGAGGTTGACGAAGGTGGTGTTGGCGTCGCGCATGAACTCGGGGAACTTCGAGACCGCGTCGCCGAGGGCCAGCTTCTCAGAGCCGATCGCGCCCATCATCTGGTCGAGGTTTCCGACCAGGGCCGAGATGTCGGGGGAGCGCTCGGCGAGGGCGCCGGAGAGCTTTGAGGTGTCGACGATCAGGCGCTCCAGGGCGCGCTCGTCGTAGGTGAGCTCGCTGAACAGGCCGCGGGAGGTCGAGAGGAAGGGGTTGGCGTACTTGGTGCCGGCGTTGGCCTGCTCAGAGACCCCGGCGTAGGATTGGTCGAAGCCCTGGATCACGCGCTTGAAGTCGGCGACGGTCTGCTTGTCGAGGGTGTTGAAGATCTCGTCGAGGTCGACCTCGGAGACGGTCTCGGACTGACTGAGCTTGCCGCCGAACGGGATCTCCTCTCCCCCTCGGAACTCGGGGGGATGGTCAACTGGACCTGGCGGTTGGCGACGCCGGACAGGGAGTAGGAGCGAACCGTTGCGACGGTGCCCCGGCGAAGCGGCGCGTAGGCATCGTCGACCGTGAAGGTCACCAGGGCCTGGCCATCCTCGCCGAGCTCGATCTCCTTCACCGAGCCGGCCGCGACCCCGCCGACGATCACCTCGTTCCCGGGCACGAGCTGGCTGGCGCTCTCGAACTCGCCGGTGACCTGGTAGGGCTTGTCACCGTCGCTCAGGAGCAGCACGACGGCCACGACGGCGACTCCCAGCGCCACCAGCGCAGCGATCCTGCCGAAGGCAGTTGATCCTTTCACTATCTCCCGTACCCGTACACGTCGTAGGCTTGACCTTGCGCGTTCCCCCGGGCGCGAGGCGAACCTAGCACCGGTCAGAGCGGGGTGTCAAAGCACAACCGTTCCCACAAATGGCTCTTTGAAGCCAGATCTCGCGCGAAAACGTTGAGTTCGGGTTAAGCGACCCTCAGGCCGGATGGCGGCCGCCGCTCGACGCGGGGAACCGGCGCGCGCGGGAAAACCCGTTGTTAGGGTCGCCCGGCCCTCCAGCGGCCCAGCGCCGCGGGGCAAACGGGGCAGACCGACGAAGGAGACGCAGCGTGAGGGGTAGGACCAGCGACAAGAGGCGACCGACGGCGCGCCGGCCCACCATCGCCGGGGCCATGGTCGCGGCCTCGCTCGCGCTCCCCGCGATCGCCCTCGGCCACCTCGAGCGTCCCTCCTACTGGCCTGATCCCGCCCCCGACACCTCGGTCTCCCCGGCCGCAGGCGGAGCGGTCCCGAAGGCTCGCTGCCTGGCCTCGGCCGTCAGCGGGCAGGGCCCGGGCGACGTGCGGGTAGTGTGCGAGCGCGGCGAAGAGTCGCTGCGGCTGGCGATGCGCGCGATCGACCGCGCCGAGACCAACGGCTTCCGCCTGCGGCCCAGCCGGCCCAAGACCACGTACGGGGAGCAGAAGGCCGAGAACATGCGGCAGCTGAACCGCACCTTCGCCGACCGCTGCCGCTACCACGCCGTCCAGGCGGCGGTGGATGACTCGCAGCAACAACGACCGGATCGTGATCATGCCCGGCCGCTACACGGAGCCGCGCTCGCGCAAGTCGCCGGTGAACGACCCCACAGTGCGATCCGTCGCTGCTCCAGGAGGACCAGTCGGGCGCGATGACGCCGTCGCTACGAGTACCAGGCGACCTGTCCCAACGACCAGAACCTGATCTACGTCCAGGGCCGGGCCGTGAAGGGCGAGCCGCTCGCCACCCCGGATCCCGATCGCCACGGCATCCCCGAGCAGGAGCTTGGCCGCTGCATCCGCTGCAACCTTCAGATCGAGGGCTCGGGCGTGCGGCCCGAGGACGTACTGCTGGACGCCGGCAAGGGCTATCTAGATCCCGACAAGCCCGGCGCCCGTCCCGGCGGCGATACCCCGGCCGAGGAATGCCTGGCGGCCGAGGATGGTCCCGCCAACCCCTGCTACGCGAAGCACGTCGTGATGCGCACCGACCGTTCGGACGGGTTCGTCGGCCGCAACTTCCTCATGCGCGGCGCCAAGGAGCACGGCTTCTACACCGAGGAGACCGACGGGATCCTGCTCGACAAGGTGAAGTTCTTCTGGAACGCCGACTACGGCCACCTCTCCTTCACCACCGACCACAACGTGGTCAAGCGGTGCGACGGATTCGGCTCCGGCGACGCGGTGGTCTATCCGGGCGCCGCGCCGCAGACCGGCGAGTTCCGCGACGAGTCGTTCTACCCGGACGAGCGCTACAACACGGTGATCAAGAAGTGCGACCTCCACGGCTCGTCCATGGGCTACTCCGGGTCCATGGGCAACTCGGTGCGGGTCACGCAGAACCGCTTCTACGGCAACGCCAACGGCCTCACCAGCGACACGATCTCGGCGCCGGGGCACCCTGGCTTCCCGTCCGACGGGATGAAGGTCGACAACAACTGGTTCTACTCGAACAACCTCGACGTCTACGACCCCGAGAACGAGTTCGAGCCGCTGGTACCGCAGGCGATCGGCACCGGGATCATGTGGCCGGGGATGAACGACGGCGTCTTCGCGAACAACCGGGTGTTCGACAACTGGCGTCACGGCACGCTGCTGGTCGCGATCCCCGACGAGCTCGCCGGCGAGGCCGAGGGGAACGTCGACAGCGAGATCCATTGCCTCGTGGCGCCGGTCGACGGCTTCCCGTCAGGCGACGGCTCCGCGTCGACCTCATGCGACAACCGCTACGCCGGCAACCGGATGGGCGAGGTACCGAGCGCCTTCAAGCGACACCCCGGGCTGACCAAGTTCGGCAACCAGACCGGGCTGACCGGCGGCGACGCACCGGACCAGCTCCCGAACGGCGTCGACTTCTGGTGGGACGAGTTTCCCACCAACGACGGCAACTGCTGGCCCGACAACACCGGGCCCGACGGCACCCGCGCCAGCCTCACCGGCGACCCGCCGCTGGACCCGATGGCGGGGACCTCGACGCCCGGCTTCCTGCCCGAGGACTGCACCACGAGCACCGGCTCCCCCGTCTACGGCGCCAAGGGCGTGTTGCTGCTCGAGTGCTTCGCCGAGTGGGAGAGCGGCACCGCCGGCGACGGGGGCTGCTACTGGTACGAGATGCCCTCGCAGCCTGGCTCGACGGCGGCCCGCGCCGATCAGCGCGCCCAGGAGCAGACGATGCGCGCCCTGGCGAAGACGCCCGAGGCGCAGCGGATCACCCAGTACTACCGGGAGCTGGCCGGTGAGGTCGATCTCGGGCCGACGCCCTAGCCGCGCGGCTTCGGCCTCCGCCTGCCTGGCGCTGATCGTGGCGCTGGCGGCGACGGGCTGCGGCGCCGGCGACGAAGAGGAGGCCGAACCGGTCGGCCAGGAGCTCGGCGGGTCGGTCGCGCAGCTGGTGCAGTGCCGGGACTGGGTCGCCGCGAGCGAGGAGCAGAAGCTCGCGACGATCGAGGACATCCGCAGCCAGGTGAACCGCGAGGACGCGGGCGTCGCCGCCTCGGCGCTCAGCGACGACGAGGCGATGGAGGTCTTCGAGAACGGGTGCGACGAGGCGAGGGCGCTGGGCTACCGGCTGCACGTGATGTACGCGCGCGCCGCCGCGTTCAAGCCGCTCCAGGACATCGCCGAGGGCGAGAGCTGAGCCCAGCCGCGCCCTAGGACTCCTCGAACGAGAACGCAGCCGCTCGGTTGTAGATCTCGTAGAGGAGGAAGCCGCGGGCGAGGTTGCGCGAGCAGGTCGTGTCGAGCGCCTCGTAGGCGTCCTCGTCAGAGAGGGTGCGGTTTGGGCCGACCTCCTCGGGGTTGGCATTGGCCCCGGCGAGCATGGTGAGCTGGTCGATCGTGCCCCGGCGCTGCTCGGGGGTGCCCGCGTTCCACTCGGTGCAGGTGAGCCTGCCCGGCCGCTCGCCCAGCAGCTCGGGCTCGCCGGCGGCCGAGCTGTCGTCCTCGGGCCCGCAGCCCGCCCCGAGCGCCAACGCGCCCAGGGCGCAAGCCAGCGCGGCGGCCCTCAGGGCCTGCCGGTGAAGCCCGCGCACGTCTTCGTGTCGCCGACCAGGCGGCAATCCAGCCCCACCGCGCGCACCGCGGGGGCGGGCTCGAGCCTGGCGGACGACGTCTTGGCGGGCTGCGGTTCCGGGGGCGTTTGGAACCAGTGGCACGCGTCGGGGTCGAATCCGCCGCCGCCGATCGCGTCCTGGCAGGGCAGGAGCTCGCTGGTCAGCTTGGTCAGGTAGTGGAGCTGATAGCTGTCCGTGGCATCGTCGGTGTCGTTGTCGCAGAGGGCCGGGAGGCGCCCGCCCTCGTTCGTGCCCGGCACGTCGGGTGGAGGGGGATCACTCGTGAAGGGGCCGTTGTCGTACCAGCAGTTGTCCTGGACGCCGCTGGTCATGATGTCTTGCCCGCCGTCGTTGAAAGAGTTCGCGGCGTCCCACCAGAAGTCGACGCCGTTGGGGTCGACGGTGCCGTTCGGCCGCTCGCCCATGACGTTGTCGTGGTAGCGGTTGCGATGCGAGGTCGAGTTGAGCTCGGTGTCACGCCCGAACAGCGAATCAGGCAGCGTCAGCAGCATCGTGCCGCGCTTCCAGTTGTCGTAGATCCGGTTGTTGTCGATCTCGTTGTTGTTGCCGCCGGCGATGAAGATGCCGACGCCGACCGGGACCGGCACGCGAGGGACCACATCCGAGTTCGCCTTGAACGAGTTGAAGTTGTTCTCCCAGATCTTGTTGTGGTCGAACCGGGCGGAGTCCTGGGGGAAGCCAGGGTGGCCGCCCGGGCCGAGCGAGTCGGTCGTGATCGCGGTGCCGTTGTCCCAGAACCGGCTCTCGGTGACCCGGGTCGCGTTGCCCATCGTGCCCGAGTAGCCGAGCGTGTTGTGATGGATGTCGCAGTTCATCATCGTGTTCGACGTGCGTGGCGCGTCCGGGTAGAACTCGGGGCTGTCGTCGGCGGCGTCCTCGCCCGTGTCCGCGGCCGCGCCCGGGTAGATCGCCGAGTCGCCGTGGCCCATCCCCTCGCAGGTGTCCACCAGGCCGTGATCGGTCTGGAACATCAGCGAGCCGTACTCGCCGTTGTAGAAGTACTTGGTCGTATCGAGAAGGAAGCCGTCGGTCTCCATCACGTAGACGCCGTGCTCGAGCGCGTGGGCGAAGGTCATGTTGCGCAGCACGAAGCCGTCGGCGCGGTCGACGCGGATGCCGACGTCCTTCTCGGGGACGCCCAGCTCCTTCAGCTCGGTGTCCTTGGGATCGGTCGCGGCGTCGACGAGGACCTCGTTCGGCCTCAGCCCCGAGCCCTCGATCTGGAGGTTGCAGCGAACGCAGTCGCCCTCGTCGGGGATGCCGTGACGGTCCTCGAGCGGCGGGTTGGGCGGGTCGGACGCCCCGACCTCGCGCCCCTGGACGAAGACCAGGCTCTGGTCGTTCGGGCAGTTGACCTGGTACTCGTAGGTGACCGAGCCGTCGGGCAGCTTGAACTCGTCGCAGGCGGGATCGTCGGTGAGCTCGTCGCGCGAGGGCTGCTCGATGTAGTGCCCCGGCATCACCACGATCCGGTCGTTGTTGCCCGAATCCGTGACCGCCTCTTGGATGTTGCGGTACTCGCAGGCGTCGAACAGGTCGGCGTTCAGGCGCTTGTGATCGCCGGCCTTGCTCTTGCTGAGCTTCTTCTTGTCGTCGGTCGGCAGGATCTTGTAGCCGTTGTCGCGCGCCTTCTTGACGGCTTCCTTGACCAGGTCGAGCGAGTTCTTCTTGCAGACCACATTCGTGTCGTCGGGACCGGTGAGGGCGGTGTCGAGGCTCCGCGGCACGGGCACCTCGCCGCCCGCGGCAGGCGTGACGCCGGTGTCGGCGGCCGGGTCGGGCCAGTAGCTCGGGCGCTCGACGTGGGCGAGCGCGGCGGCCGGCAGCGCCAGGGACGCGGTCAGAGCAGCGGCGCCGAGCGTCTTCGCGACGATGCCCGATCGCGGCGTGCGTCCACTATTCCCCTTGCCAGCGTCCATGCCGACCCTCCCCTTGCTCGATTCAATGGCCTGCCGCGCGTACCTTACAGGCGCGGCAGGCCAAGCGGAGCCCGGGATGGGCCCCGTCCGCTCTGCGCCGGCGCTAGCCGGCGTCGCCGAAGCGGCGCGCTACTTCGTCCCAGTTGACGACGTTCCAGAAGGCGTCCAGGTAGTCCGGGCGCTTGTTCTGGTACTTCAGGTAGTAGGCGTGCTCCCAGACGTCGACGCCCAGAAGCGGCGTCTGGGAGTCGGAGACCGGCGAGTCCTGGTTCGCGGTCGAGGTGATCGCGACGCCGGAGCCGTCGTGGACCAGCCAGGCCCAGCCAGAGCCGAAGCGGCCGATCCCGGCGTTCTTGAACTCCTCCTTGAATGAGTCGAAGCTCCCGAACTTCTCGTTGATCGCGTCGGCCAGCTCGCCCGAGGGCTCGCCGCCGCCATCCGGGCTCATGATGCCCCAGAAGAACGTGTGGTTCGAGTGGCCGCCGGCGTTGTTTCGCACCGGGCCCTGCTTGTCGTCGGGCAGGCTGGAGAGGTTCTGCAGCACCTCGTCGACGTCCTTGTCCGCCCACTCGGTGCCCTCGAGCGCGGCGTTGGCCTTGTCGACGTAGGCCTGGTGGTGCTTGTCGTGGTGGATGCGCATCGTCTCCTCGTCGATGTGAGGCTCGAGCGCGTCGTAGTCATAGGGAAGGTCGGGGACCTCGTACGCCATCGGTGCTCCTTCTTCGGGGTTGCTGTGAAGTCGCTTACTAGCCTACGCGAGGGCCTCGCGAAACCCGTCTCGCCAGCTGGGGATCCCGGGCGCCCAGCCCAGAGCGGCCTTGGCCTTCGCGTTCGAGCCCCCGCGGCTGGTCGCCGCCAGGGCCACCAGGTCGCGGCCGGCGACCAGCTTGGCGAGCCAGACCGGCAACCGCAACGGCCGCGGGGCGCCGACCGCTTGGGCGAAGGCCGGCGCCCAGTCGCGCAGCCGGGCGGGCTCGTCGTCGACGATGTTGTAGATGCCCGGCGCGCCGCGCTCGCACGCCGCGACCGTCGCCGCCGCGGCGTCGTCGACGTGGATGAAGGACGACATCCCCTGTCCCCTGCCGACCACCGGCAGCCGGCGCCGGCGGGCCTCGGCGGCCATGTGGCCGTCGCGCGAGTACGCCGTGCCAGGCCCGTAGAAGAAGCCGTAGCGCAGCACCAGCCCGTCGAGCCCGCCGGCCTGCGTGACCTGGCGCTCGGCGTCCAGCATCGCGTCCACCGCCTGGCCGAAGTGCCCGGGCGCGTTCTCGATCGTCGCCTCGTCCTCGGCCTTGACCCAGTCCCCGGTGGGCGCGTACAGGAACGAGATGCTCTGGGCGACCATGCGCCCTGCCTTGGCCGCGGTGGCGGCCGCGATCAGGTTTCGGGTCCCCACCGTGCGGATCCGGTTCGTCTGGGTGTACACGTCGGGCTTGGACAGGTCGAGCGCCTGCGGGAGCGCGGTCAGCTGGTGCACGACCACCTCGGGACGGGCCTCGCCCATGGCCCGCTCGAGCGCGATGGCGTCGAACGCGTCGCAGACGACCCCGGTGGCGCCGGCGGCTTCGATCGCCTTCGCCCGCTCTCCTCTGCGGGTCATCCCCGTCACCTCGTGCCCGGCCGCGACCAGCTGCGCCACCAGCGGCCGGCCGATCACGCCCGAGGCGCCGGCGACGAAGACCCGGCTCACGCGCGCGACATCCCCTTCAGCCGCTCCGCCTGGCGCGGCTCGGGTCCATCCGGGCGGCCTGGGCCGCCAGCCAGGCGAGGGCAGCTGCGCCCGCCGCCAGCAGCACGGTGTCGGCCCAGCCGCGGGCGTCGCTGCGCGCCTCGTCGGTGTCGAACAGGTGGTTGAACGCGTGAAGCCCGTACCAGATGGCCCCGAGCGCGAGCATCGGCACCCACCACGAGCGCCGGCCGACGGCCAGGAGCAGCGCGATCCCGTAGGCGGCGGTGAACGCCCCGACGTCGCCCACGTAGTGGAGGTTCTCGGCGCCGTAGCGGCCGATCTGCTCGAAGAACGTGCCCGGCGCGAACAGGGCCAGCAGGCCGGTGAGCAGGTGGTACAGGCCAAGCAGGCCGAGGACGACGCGGATCGTGCGCTCGGTCACCGCGCGTCCGGCTTCGCCAGGAGCGCCGCCCCGATCGCCCCGCCCAGGTCGCCCAGCGCCGCTACCCGCACCGCGGGCGGGCGCTCGTCGGCGAACAGGTGGGGCATCATCGCCTTCTCGATCCGCTTGGCGCCCTCCTCGCCGAAGCGGACGCCCATGCCGCCGCCGATCACCACCGCCTCCACGTCCAGGATGTTCATCGTCGAGGCGACGCCGGCCCCGATCGCGGCGATCGCCCGGTCGATCAGCTCGGTCGCCATCTCGTCGTCGCGCTCCAGGGCACGTGACCAGATGCCGCTTGTCAGCCGGTCGCGGTCGTGGTGCTTCATCAGCTTGAAGAGGTCGGTCTTCTCGCCGTCCTCGTGCAGCTTGCGGGCGCGCGCCTCCATGGCTCCGCGCCCGGCGTAGGCCTCCATGCAGCCGCGCCGCCCGCACGGGCAGTGCGCGCCGCCCTGCTTGACGACGACGTGGCCGATCTCGGCGGCGCCGCCGCGGCCGACCCACGGCTTGCCGTCCAAGATGATGCCCCCGCCCACCCCGGTGCCCCAGAACACGCCGAGGAGCGAGGAGAACTCGCGCGCGGCGCCCAGCGCGTACTCGGCGTCGGTCGCCACCTGGACGTCGTTGCCGAGGTGGACCGGGGCGCCCAGGGCCGCCGAAAGCGCGGGCCCGATGGCGAACGTGCCCTTCCAGCCGGGTAGGTTGCCGGCGCCCGTCACCGTCCCCGCCCGCGAGTCGACCAGGCCCGGCGAGCCGACCCCGACGCCGACCAGCGCCCCCGTCTTGACCCCCGCGGCCGCGGCCGCCTCGGCCATCGCCTCGGCCATCGCCTCGGCGACAGCCTCGGGCCCTCCCTTGCGGGGAGTCGGGTGGCGCGCCTCGCCGCGGACCTGGTTGCGCCCGTCGACCACGGCCGTCTGGATCTTGGTGCCGCCCAGGTCGATTCCCCCTCTGGCCTTCATCCTTCCTCCTCCTGTTCGGCCTTGATCAGGCCCATCAAAGCGTTGATCTGCGAGAGATGCGTGAACGCCTGCGGGAAGTTGCCCTGATGGCGCCCGCTGGTCGCGTCGAGCTCCTCGGCGTACAGGCGCAGCGGGCCCGCGAGCGAGAGGAGCTTCTCGCACAGGTCGCGGGCGCGGCCCACCTCGCCGATCAGCGTCAGGGCGGACACCAGCCAGAACGAGCAGATCGTGAACGTGCCCTCCTCGCCGCTCAGCCCGTCGTCGGTGTGCTGGACGCGGTAGCGAAGCACCAGGCCGTGCTCGGTCAGCTCCTCGGCGATCGCCAGGACCGTGCTGACGATCCGCTCGTCGTCGGCGGGCAGGAAGCCCATCAGCGGCAACAGGAGCAGCGACGCGTCCAGGTCGGCGGTGTCGTAGTGCTGCACGAAGACCCCGCGCTCGTCGACGCCGCGCTCGCACACCTCGTCGCGGATCTCGCCGGCGACGGCGCGCCAGCTCTCGGCCCTGGCGTCGTGGCGGAACTCGGCGAGCTTGACCCCACGGTCGAGCGCAACCCAGCACATGACCTTCGAGGCCGTGAAGTGCTTGGGCTCGCCCCGCACCTCCCAGATCCCACGGTCGGGCTTGCGCCAGTTCTCGGCCGCGTCGTCCACGAAGGAGGCGATCAGCTCCCATGTGGTGGGGGGCAGCTCCTCCGAGCGGGCCTGCCGCGAGTGCACGGCGATCGAGTCGACCAGCATCCCCCACACGTCGTGCTGCTGCTGGCGGTAGGCACCGTTGCCGATGCGCACCGGACGGGCGCCGCCGTACCCGGACAGGTGGTCCAGGGTGGACTCGGCCAGCTCGCGCTCGCCGTCGATCCCGTACATGACCTGAAGCGGGCCGGCGGCCACCGACTCGGTCAGGAACGCGAAGTACTCGTAGGCCTCCCATTCGAAGCCCAGCGTGAACAACGCCCAGAGCATGAACGAGGAGTCCCGCACCCAGCTGTAGCGGTAGTCCCAGTTTCGCTCGCCTCCCGGGGTCTCCGGGAGAGACGTCGTTGCGGCCGCCAGGACGGCGCCCGTCGGCGCGTAGCTCAGGCCCTTCAGCGCCACTGCGCTTCGCTCCAGGTACGGCCGCCAGGGGTGATCCGGGAAGTCGCCATCCTTCAGCCACTCGCGCCAGAACCTGGCCGTCGCCTTGCCCCGCCGGAAGGCGCCGTCGAGGTCGGTCGGGCCGTCGCCGTTCCACGAGGCCGCGACGAAGACCGACTCGTCCTCGTGCAGAAGGGTGTGCCCGTAGGCGCGCTGCCCGGCCAGTCCCAGCCGGATGTTGCTAGTCAGGCGCATCCGTGCCTCGATCCCCTCGGGCGTGGCCACCGCCTCGCCGTAGCCGTCCCCGCTGTAGGCCCAGCCGCACGGGCTGCGCCCGTAGTCGAACACCGGCAGGCAGGTCATCGCCAGCTCGACCTGCCCCTCGATGCAGGTCGCGGTGCGGACCAGCGCTCCCTCGGCGAGGAAGTCCGCCGGCGCGCGGCGGTAATGCTCGGGCCGGGGACCGTCAGTCCATTGCTGCATCACCAGGCAGTCGTGGACGACGAGCCAGCCCGACGGCGTCTGCCAGGTGGTCTCGAGGATGAGCGTGCCGGGCAAGTAGCGGCGCTGGCTGGGGACCACGACGTCCTCGGGCGCCAGCCGGAACGTCCCAGCGGCGCGGTCCAGCATCGCCCCGAACACGCTGGGCGAGTCCGGCCGCGGCAGGCACAGCCACTCGACGGCGCCGTCCGGCGCCACCAGGGCGCACGACTCGCAGTCGGAGAGGAACGCGTACTCCTGGATCGGCGGGAAGGGGCTCTTCGCCGGATGCTCCATCGCGAGGACCTTATTCCGGGAAGTCCCGGAGCGATGCGATCGCCCAGTCCGCCCCCGCGTCGGCCAGCTGGTCGACCGTGAAGTCGCCGGTGGCGACGCCGATGACCCGGATCCCGGCTCCGTGGCCGGCCTCGATGTCGCGCGGGGTGTCCCCCACCGACCGCAGCGACGCCGGCTCGAGCGCGGTCCCGGCCACCGTCGAGCCCCGCTCGATGGCCGTGCGCGTGAGCTCGGTGCGATCGCTCGAGTCCGAGCCGTACCCCCCGAAGCTGAAGAACCGGTTGAGCCCGGCGCGGGCGAGCTTGATATGGGCCGCCGGCTCGACGTTGCCGGTTGTCAGCCCCAGCAGGTATCCCCTGTCGATCAGCCTCTCGAGCAGGTCCTCGGCCCCGTCCAGCACGCGATAGCGCTCCGCGCGCTCGACCTCCTCGGGCAGGTAGTGAAGGCGCCGCTCCATCAGCCGCCCGAGCTCCTCGGCGCTCGGGTCGCGGCCCCGCACGGCGTGGAACGCCTGGCGCCCCACTTCCGGGTCGGGCAGCCCGCGGCCCGTCGTCGCCCTGATGTCGACGTCCACCCCCTCGAGCTCGGCGAAGGCGCGCTGCCACGAGCGGTCGCTCGCCCCGCCGCTGCGGATCAGCGTGCCGTCGATGTCGAAGAGGACGGCGCGCGCGCCGTCAGCCGTCACGGGGGTGTCCGTCCTGCGCGCGCGCCGCGCGGTATCGGCGGATCAGCGCGTTGGTCGAGCCGTCGTGAGCGAGGTCGGGCTCGCCGGCGTCCTGGAGCTCCGGGACGATCCGCTTGGCGAGCGCCTTGCCCAGCTCGACCCCCCACTGGTCGAACGAGTCGATCCCCCAGATCACCCCCTGGGTGAAGACGCTGTGCTCGTACAGGGCCACCAGGCTGCCAAGCGTCGCGGGGGTGAGCCGGTCGGCCAGGATCGTGTTCGAGGGCCGGTTGCCCTCCATCACCCGGTGCGGCACCACGGCCTCGGGCGACCCCTCGGCGCGGACCTCCTCGGCCGTGCGGCCAAAGGCCAGCGCCTCGGCCTGCGCGAACACGTTCGAGAGCAGCAGGTCGTGGTGCGTGCCCAGCGGGTTGAGCGAGCGCATGAAGCCGATGAAGTCGCACGGGATCAGCCGGGTCCCCTGGTGGATCAGCTGGTAGAAGGAGTGCTGCCCGTTGGTCCCCGGCTCGCCCCAGTAGATGGCCCCGGTGTCGTAGTCCACGCGGGCGCCGTCGAGGGTGACGTGCTTGCCGTTCGACTCCATCGTCGAGCTGCTGGAGATAGGCGGGGAAGCGCAGCAGATAGCGGTCGTAGGGAAAGACGCCCTGCGTCTGGGCCCCGAAGAACCCGCCGTACCAGACCGCGAGCAGGCCCATCAGGACCGGCAGGTTGGCCGCCGCCGGGGCCTCGCGGAAATGCTCGTCCAGCGCGTGGAAGCCCGCGAGCATCTCGCCGAACCGCTCAGGGCCGATCGCGAGCATGGTCGACAGCCCGATCGCCGAATCCATCGAGTAGCGCCCCCCGACCCACTCCCAGAAGCCGAACATGTTGTCGGTGTCGATCCCGAACTCGCGGACGCCCTCGGCGTTGGTCGAGACGGCGACGAAGTGCTTCGCGACGGCCTCGTGGTCGCCCAGCGCGTTCAGCGACCACTCCCTGGCCGTGGCCGCGTTGGTCATCGTCTCGAGCGTCGTGAACGTCTTCGACGAGATCACGAACATCGTCTCGGCGGGGTCGAGGTCGCGGGTCGCCTCGGCGAAGTCGGTTCCGTCGACGTTGGAGACGAAGCGGAAGGTCATCTCGCGCCGCGAGTAGTGGCGCAGGGCCTCGTGCGCCATGACCGGCCCCAGGTCCGAGCCGCCGATGCCGATGTTGACCACGTTGCGGATCGGCAGGCCGGTATGCCCACGCCACTCGCCGCCACGGACCCGCTCGCAGAAGGCGGACATCCGGTCCAGCACCTCGTGGACCTCCTTGACGACGTCGACGCCGTCGACGACCAGCGAGCGCTCGCGCGGCATCCGCAGCGCGACGTGGAGCACGGAGCGGTCCTCCGAGACGTTGATCCGCTCGCCGGCGAACATCGCCTCGCGGCGCTCCGCCAGGTCGGACTCGCGCGCCAGCGCCTGCAGCAGCTCCAGCGTCTCGTCCGTGATCCGGTTCTTGGAGTAGTCGAGGTGCAGCCCGGCGGCGTCGGCGGTCAGCCGCTCGCCGCGAGCCGGGTCGGAATCGAAGAGCTCCCGGAGGTGAATCGGGGCGATCTCGGCGTGATGGCGCTCCAGCGCGAGCCACGCCGCGCGCTGTCGCAGGTCACTCATCGCTCGGAGGCGATCGTCTCCAGGAGCTCCCGCCACGAGTCGGCGAAGGTCTGCGCGCCCTCGCGCTGGAGGCGGGCGGCCAGCGCGTCCACGTCGACCCCCGCCTCGGCGAAGGCGGCGAGCACAGCGTCCGAATCGCCGCCGTCGGCCGGCATGTGCTCGCCCACCACCCCGTGGTCGGCGAACGCGAGCAGCGTCTTCTCGGGCATCGTGTTGACCGTGAGCGGCGCGGCGAACGCCTCGATGTAGAGCACGTCGGAGGCGTCGGGGTCCTTGGTCCCCGTGCTGGCCCACAGCAGGCGCTGCGGCCGCGCGCCCTCGTTGGCCAGGCGCTGCCAGCGATCCGAGTCCAGCAGCTCGCGGTAGGCCCGATAGGCCCGCTTGCCGACGGCGACCCCCAGCCTGTTCTTCAGCTCCTCGCCGGCCTCCTCGCCGACCGCGACGTCCCAGCGGCTGATGAACAGCGATGCCACCGACGGCACCGCCGGATCCAGGCCGTCCTCGATCCGCCGCTCGACGCCGCGCATGTAAGCGTCGGCGGCATCCAGGTAGTGCTCGGCGGAGAACAGCAGCGTCACGTTCACCGGGATGCCGGCGAAGATCGACTCCTCGATGGCTGTCCGGCCGGCCTCGGTGCCGGGGATCTTGATCAGGACGCCCTCGCCGGCCTTGGCGTGCAGCTCCCGCACCTGGGCGATCGTGGCATCGGCGTCGTCCGCGAGCAGGGGCGAGACCTCCAGCGAGACCCATCCGTCGAGGCCGTCGGTGCGCTGGTGGACCGGGTCGAACATCCCGGCGGCGCGGCGCAGGTCGGTGATCGCCAGCTCGAAGAACAGGGCCTCGCCCTCGAGCCCCTTCCCGCTGAGCTCGGCGACCTGCTCGGCGTAGGCGTCGCCGGCGCCGATCGCCTTGTCGAAGATCGTCGGGTTCGAGGTCAGGCCGGTCAGCGACAGCTCGTCGATGTAACCCTGGAGGGTGCCGTCGTCGAGCATCGTGCGGGTGATGTTGTCCACCCACAGGCTCTGGCCCAGCTCGTGCAGCTCTGCGGTCGGCTTCATGCCAGCAGCTCCTTTGCGGTCTCGACGACCTTCTCGGGTGTGAACCCGTACTTCGTGGTCACGTCCTTGAGCGGAGCCGATGACCCGAAGGTGTGCATACCGATGGTACGGCCGCCGGGGCCCACGTAGCGGTCCCAGCCCAGCGTCGACGCCTCCTCGATCGAGATCCGGGCGGTCACGCCCGGCGGCAGCACCGAGTCGCGGTAGTCCTGCGGCTGCTGGTCGAACAGGTGGAACGAGGGCAGGCTGACCACGCGCGATGCCACCCCTTCGCCCACGAGCTGCTCGTGCGCCGCGACGGCCAAGGCCACCTCGCTGCCGGTCGCGATCAGGATGACCTGCGGCTCCGATCCCTCGGCGTCGGCCAGCACATAGCCGCCCCGGCGCAGGCCGTCGGCGGGCGCGTAGCGCGAGCGGTCCAGCACCGGCACGTCCTGGCGGGTGAGAACCAGCGCCACGGGCTGGTGATGCTGCTCCATGGTCACCCGCCACGCCTCGGCGACCTCGTTCGCGTCGCAGGGGCGGATCACGTTCAGGCCGGGGATGGCCCGCAGCGAGGCCAGGTGCTCGACCGGCTGGTGGGTGGGGCCGTCCTCGCCGAGCCCAATCGAGTCGTGGGTGAAGACGTGGATCACCGGCAGCTCCATCAGGGCCGACAGGCGGATGGCCGGCCGGGCGTAGTCGGAGAAGACGAGGTACGTCGACCACACCGGGCGCAGCTTCGAGAGCGAGAGGCCGTTCGAGATCGCCGCCGACTCGTGCTCGCGGATGCCGTAGTGGAGCTGCCTGCCGCCGGGCGTCCCGGGCTCGACCGCCTCGGCCCCGTCGAAGCTCAGCTCGACCGAGGTCGAGCCGGTCAGGTCCGCCGAGCCCACGACCAGCCACGGGACCCGTGGGGCGATCGCGTTCAGAACGGCGTTCGAGGCCTTGCGGGTGGCGACGCCCTTCGGGTCGGCGTCGAAGGAGGGGATGTCGTTGTCCCACCCGTCGGGAAGCTCGCGGTGCTGCATCCTGCCGATCCGCCGCTCGAGCGTGTCGTGCTCGCGCCGGTAGGAGTCCGTGAGCCCCTCCCACTCGGAGCGCAGCTTCTCGCCTCGCGCCCCGATCCCCGCCGCGAAGTGCTCGTAGACGCCGTCGGGCACCAGGAACTCGGCATCCTCGGGCCAGCCGTAAGCGCGCTTGGTCTCGCGGACCTCCTCGGGGCCCAGCGGCTCGCCGTGCGCGGCGGCGGTGCCCTGCTTGTGCGGCGAGCCGTAGCCGATGTGGCTGTCGACCACGATCAGGGTCGGGCGGCGCTCCTCGGCGCGGAACGCCTCGAACGCGTTCGCCAGCAGATCCAGGTCGTTGGCGTCCCCTACCCGGAGCACGTTCCAGTCGTATCCCATGAACCGCGTGGCGACGTCGTCCGTGTACGTGATCTCCGTGCGGCCGTCGATCGTGATGTGGTTGTTGTCGTAGATCCAGCACAGGTTCGCGAGCTGCTCGTGGCCGGCGAACGAGGCGGCCTCGCTCGACACCCCCTCCATCAGGCAGCCGTCGCCGCACAGCGCGTAGACGTCGAAGTCGAACATCGGGAACCCCGGCCGGTTGAAGTGCTGGGCCTGCCAGCGCCCGGCCACCGCCATCCCCACGCTGGTCGCGATGCCCTGGCCCAGTGGGCCGGTCGTCGACTCGACGCCCGACGTCCAGCGGTACTCGGGGTGCCCCGCCGCCTTCGAGTCGAGCTGGCGGAAGGTCTTGATGTCGTCCAGGCTCACCGAGGGCTGGCCGACGACCTCGTAGTCGGGGTCGACGGCCCGCACCCGGCTGAGGTGCAGGAGGGCGTACAAAAGCATCGACGCGTGGCCGGCCGACAGCACGAAGCGGTCACGGTTGGGCCAGATCGGGTCGGAGGGGTCGAAGCGCAGGAACCGCTGCCAGAGGGTGTAGGCGACCGGGGCCATCGCCATCGGCGTGCCCGGATGCCCGGAGTTCGCCTTCTGGATGGCGTCGATCGAGAGTGTCCGGATCGTGTTCACGCACAGCGTGTCGATGTCCTCGAAGGGCTCGGGCGAGCTCATGGCAGCCACGGCTCATACCACTCGCAGATGCCGCGCGTGAGTTCGTGGGAGCGCTGGGGGCCCCAGGAGCCGGGCGCGTAGCTGTCCACCGGCCCGGGGTCGTCCAGCAGAGGCTGGACCACCCGCCACGTCTGCTCGATCGCCTCCTCGCGGGTGAAGAGCTGGTGGTCACCCCGGATCGCGTCGTCGAGCAGGCGCTCGTAGGGCTGCGGGTCCGAGCCGGGGACCTTCTCGAACAGCACCTCCAGGTCGGCGGGATCGAACTCCACCTCGCCGGCCTTCTTGACCACGAAGCGAATCCGGGCCCCGGGCTTCGGATCGATCCGGATCACCAGCTGGTTCGGCTCGGCCCGGGTGTCCGGGCCCACGCCCAGTCGCGGCGGGCGCTTGAAGACCACGTTCACCTCGGTCGCCCGCAGCGGCAGGGACTTCCCGGCCCGGACGAAGAACGGGACCCCCGACCAGCGCCAGTTGTCGATCTCCAGCTCGAGCGCCGCATAGGTCTCGGTGGTCGAGTCGGGCGCGACCCCGTCCACCTCGCGGTAGCCCTCGTACTGCCCCCGCACGTATCGCTTCGGGTCGGCGGGCCGCATCGCCGTGAAGAGCTCCATCTTCTTGGCGCGGACCGAGTCCACCTGGTTGCCGGCCGGGGGCTCCATCGCGACCAGCGAGACGAGCTGGAGCAGGTGGTTCTGGACCACGTCGCGAAGCGAGCCGACCGGATCGAAGAAGCGCCCCCGGCCTTCGACGCCGAAGTCCTCGGCCATCGTGATCTGGACGTGCGAGACGAAGTGGCGGTTCCAGACCGGCTCCAGGAGGCTGTTGGCGAAGCGCAGGAAGACGATGTCCATCACCGGCTCCTTACCCAGGAAGTGATCGATGCGGAGGATCTGCTGCTCGGCGAGGACCTCGCGGAGCTGGCGGTTCAGCTCCTGGGCCGAGGCGAGGTCGTGCCCGAACGGCTTCTCGACCATCACCCGGGCGTCGCGGGTTAGGCCGGCGTCGGACAGGCTCCGGACCACCGGCGCGAACAGCGACGGTGGGACCTCGAGGTAGAACAGCGGGTGGCGGGCCCCGGCGAGCGCCTTCCTCACACGGGCGAACGTGTCCGGGTCGGCGTAGTCGCCCGCGACGTAGCTCAGCCGGTCGCCCAGGCTGGCGAGCACCTGCTCGTCGGGATGCTCGAGTCCGACCGAGATCGCCTCGCGGGCATGGTCGCGAAGCTTCTCGTCGTCCCAGTCGTCGATCGCGACGCCGATGATCGGGCAGTGAAGGCGTCCGCGAGCCTCCAGGCGGTAGAGCGCCTTGAAGGTCATCTTGCGGGCCAGATCGCCGCTGATCCCGAAGATGACCAGCGCGTCCGCCTGCTCGCGGAGCTGTGCGGTGCCGGCTGTGGGCAGGCTCGAAACCTCCATCTCAGCTCGGCGCACCCTACCCGCTGGCTTACGATGGCCAGCGCCCCAGCCAGCAATCGGAAGGAGAGGCGTGAGCAACTCGGAGCTTGGCATCGTCGGCCTCGGCAGGATGGGGGCCAACATCGCCCGCCGCCTGATGCGTGACGGGCACCGGTGCGTGGTCTTCGACGTGGACCCCGCCGCGGCCCAGACGCTCGCCGCCGACGGCGCCGAGGTCGCCACCTCGCTGGCGGAGCTGGCCGGGAAGCTGTCGGCACCGCGCGCGGTCTGGATCATGGTCCCGGCCGGCGACGTCACCGAGGCCACCGTCCACGCGGTCGCCGCCGAGCTCGAGCCCGGCGACGCGGTCATCGACGGCGGCAACTCCTACTACCGCGACGACATCCGGCGCTCGGCCCAGCTTGGCGAGCGGGGCATCGACTACATCGACTGCGGCACCTCGGGAGGCGTGTTCGGGCTGGAACGGGGCTACTGCCTGATGATCGGCGGCCCGGACGAGGCCGTGCGAAGGCTGGATCCCGTATTCGCCACCCTCGCCCCGGGGGTCGAGTCGGCCGAGCGCACGCCGGGGCGTGAGGGCGAGGCGACGCCGGCCGAGAACGGCTACCTCCACTGCGGGCCGCCGGGGGCGGGCCACTTCGTGAAGATGGTCCACAACGGGATCGAGTACGGGATCATGGCCGCCTACGCCGAGGGCCTCAACATCCTCAAGAACGCCGACGCGGGGACCGTCAAGCGCGACGCCGACGCCGAGACGGCACCCCTGGACAACCCCGAGTACTACAGCTACGAGATCGACGTTCCCCAGGTGGCCGAGGTCTGGCGGCGCGGGAGCGTCGTCGGCTCCTGGCTGCTCGACCTCACCGCCACGGCGCTGGCGGAGTCCGCGGACCTTGCCGGCTACGCCGGACGGGTGTCGGACTCGGGTGAGGGCCGCTGGACCTCGATCGCGGCGATCGAGGAGGGCGTGCCGGCGCCGGTGCTGACCACCGCGGTCTACGAGCGTTTCGCGTCGCGTGGCAACGACGACTTCGCCGACAAGGTGCTGTCGGCGATGCGCAAGCAGTTCGGCGGCCACGAGGAGAAGCCCACCTGAACCTGGAGGTGATCGACGGCGCCGAGCCCCTGGCGTCCAGGGGCGCGGGCCTGATCGCCGCCGCCGCCCGCCGGGCGATCGCTGACCGCGGCGGCTTCACCCTGGCGCTCTCCGGCGGCCACAACCCATGGCTGATGTGCCGGCGCCTGGCCGGCGAGGAGGTCTCCTGGGAGTCCGTCGAGATCTTCCAGGTGGACGAGCGAATCGCCCCCGACGGCGACGACGAGCGCAACCTCACCCACCTGCGCGAGAGCCTTCCCGCCGCGGCGCTCGAGCGGCTGCACCCGATGCCGGTGACCGACGACGATCCCCAGGCCGCGGCCGCCCGCTACGCCGCGGCGCTGCCCGCGGCCATCGACCTCGTCCACCTGGGCCTGGGACCCGACGGCCACACCGCGTCGCTGGTCCCCGGTGACCCCGTGCTGGAGGTCGACGACCGCGCGGTCGCCGTGACCGGCGGCGAGTATCAGGGGCGCCGCCGGATGACGCTCACGTTCCCCGCCCTCGCCGCGGCGGGCCAGGTCTTCTGGCTCATCACGGGGGCCGACAAGCGCGACGCGCTCGGCCGGCTCCTGGAGGGAGATCGCTCGATTCCGGCCGGCCGGGTGAAGGCTCCCGGTGCCGTCGTCCTGGCCGACCCGGCGGCCGACCCGGGTTAGGGCTCGCGGCGCTCGACCGTCTGGCCCCGGCCGATCAGTACGTCGCTCACCAGCTCGGGCGGGAACAGGCCGTGGGCGACCACGCCCGGAACCGCGTCGAGCCGGCCGGCGAGGGCGGCGGGGTCGCCCACCTCGCCGTCGTAGTCGGCGATCAAGCCGCCGTCGGGGCTCGGTGGAGCGTCGCGCAGGCGAACCAGGCCCAGCTCGCGCAGGGTCGCCTTCAGCCCGAAGGGCGAGAGCTCGAGCGGGATGGGCGCGTGGATCCGCTCGACGGGCTTGCTCGCGTCGGCGATGACGACGAACCGCTCGGCCGCCGCGGCGACGATCTTCTCCCGGGTGTGGGCGCCGCCGCCTCCCTTGACGAGCCAGGCGGCCGGGTCGATCTGATCGGCGCCATCGATCGCCAGGTCCAGGCGATCGAGCTCGGCGAACGGCTCGACCTCGATCCCCAGGGCGCGCGCCGCGTCCTCGGTCGCCGGCGAGGTAGCCACGCAGCGGATCGCGAGATCGCGCGCCGCCAGCGTGGGCAGCAGGTGGGCGACCGTCGAGCCGGTGCCAAGCCCGACGGTCATACCGTCCTCGACCAGCAGCGCCGCGGCCGCGGCGGCGATCTCCTTCTCGGCTTCAGCCGTCTTGGGAGTGGAGGACGGCGGGCTCACAGGCGCGGCTCAGTCGTCCGAGTCCTCGTCGCTTTCCTGCTGGCCGTGGCTCAGGGCCTCCTCGTCACTCGCCGGGTTGCCGAGGGGACCGTGTGAGCCCTCCTCGCCGTCGTCGGCGGGCGGCTTGGCGCCACGCTCGTCGTCCTGTGGGACCTTGTCGTCGTCATTCATCAATCGGGGCGCCCGGATTTGAACCGGGGACCTCACCGACCCGAACGGTGCGCGCTACCAGGCTGCGCCACGCCCCGAAGGCGCCTCATATTAGGGGCCGCGGCCCGGGCTGCCGCGACCGGCCGCCATACTCGAAGGGTGGCCCACCGCGACGCCGGCGCAAGCACGGACGAGACGCCCGGGGGCTCCCCCCGCCTCGCCATCGCGATCACGATCGCGGGCGTCCTGGTGCTGGCCGCTGTGGTGCTGGCGATCGAGCCGCTGCGCACGGGCTTCGCCGACGCGGTGCGCGGCGACACCGAGTCGCTTCGCGAGGATCTGCGCGGGCTGGGGGTGGGCGGCGCGCTCATCGTGCTGGCGCTGGCGCTGGTGCACACGGTCGTCTGGTATCCGACCGAGATCCTGAACGCGGCCGCGGGCTACGTCTACGGCTTCTGGGTGGCGCTCCCCCTGCTGATGGCCGGCTGGATGCTGAACGCGATCGTCGCCTACTGGATCGGCCGCAACGCGGCGCGCCCGCTGCTGTGGCGCTACCTGGGACGCGAGCGCCTGGACTCCTATGAGCGGATGGTCTCGCGCGGGGGAACCACCCTGCTGCTGGGCATGCGCCTGGTGCCGATCGTGCCGTTCAGCCTGTTCTCCTACGCGGCCGGGTCGGCGCGGGTTCCATTGGGCAAGTTCATGTGGACCAGCGGCGTGGGCTACCTCCCCCTGACCGCCGTCTTCGCCTACCTCGGCAGCCGCCTGGAGTCGCTCTCACTCGACGACCCGCTGCTCTGGGTGGGAGTCGCGATCGTCATCGGCCTGCTGCTCCTGACCCGCCGCCTGGCACGGTCACTGGGCCTGGGCGACCCGGCCTAGGACGACCGCCTCGACCGCCGCCTCGATCTCCTCGCTGGTCGGCGCTCCCTCCAGGCGCTCCTCTCCTCCGGGCCCGGTCACGATCACCGCCGGGTCGGCCGAGAGCTTCAGGTCCACCGCCTCGTCGGCGTCCGCCTCCACGGTCTCGAGCGCCTCGGGCGCCAGCCGGTCCTCCTGCCAGACCTCCAGCTCGAGTTCGGGGACCGCGCGGGCGACGTCGGTGAGGAAGTCCTCGTCGGTGTCCCCGCGCGCGGACTCGATGTTGCGCATCAGGAGGTCGATGTACTGCCACTGGCGGCCCTGCTCGCCGGCCGCAGTCGCGGCAACGGCCGCCAGGCTGGTCGGCTCGGGGCCAAGCGAGAAGTGGCTGAACTCGAACTGCGCCTCCTCGCTGCGGGCATAGCGCTCGATCACCGGGTCGACCTCCTCGGTCTGGTAGCTGGCGCACGGCACGCAGCGGACGTCGTTGAAGACCTTGACCAGGACGGGCGCGTCGGTCGAGCCCAGGATGGCCCCGTCCTGGGTCTGGCCGCCGAAGAGCTTCTGGGTCTCGCTGAAGCCCTCGGTCGCGGGCGCGTCGGGCCCACCGTCGCCGACCGCGATCGAGACCACGGTCGCGATCACGGCAAGGACGCCGATCCCCAGCAGCGCGCGGGGCAGCCACGGCGAGCGCGACCTCAACCCGCGACCGCCTTGTAGTAGCGCACGGCGAGCCCCGTCAGGAGGGTCTCGAACGCCTCCTCCAGCGAGCCTCCGGCGCCGGCCGCCCAGGTCTCGAGGCCGCTGCGCTCGATCTCCTCGGCGCGGTCGACCAGCTCGTCGACCAGATCCGGGTGCTCGTCGCAGAAGTAGGCCCCGATGGAATAGAGCTCGGTCTCCATCAGGGACTCGAGGAAGGTGGTCTCGGGATCGGCCATTGCCAGATATTCGCATGAGGGGCTTTAGCCCCGAAAGCAGCGTGTACGGCGGCCGTAGGCCGCCGCGGGTGATTCTCGGGTTCTCCGAGCGGTCCCGCCCATCCGCAAATTGCGACAGAAAGCGTTGACACATCCGTCAAGAGCGATAAAAATCCCTTTCAACCGACCCCACCGGAAGGGAGATACGTGGCCAATCACCTGACGCCCACCGAACTCGCCGACGAAGTCAACATGAAGCGGCGGGATGTGATCTCCAAGTGCATGGAGATGGGCGTGCCGATCTTCAACGGGCGAATCGACAAGACCCTGTTCGTCACCTCGCTCCGCCAGCTCACCGAGACAAGCAAGCAGCCGCAGGCAGCGCTCTAGCCGCCAAGGCCACCCCCTTCACGCCGGCGCCCTCCCGCCGGTAAGTTTCCGAGCATGGAACTTGCCACTGCGCCTGCCGCGGCTAGCGGCGTGAAGTCGAAGACCATCGCCGATCTGCTGCCGCTGGCGGCACGCGACCACGCCCAGCAGCGGGCCATCCTGTTCAAGGACGACTCCGGCTCGTGGGTCGGGCGCACCTACGCCGAGGTCGGCGAGACCGTCAAGGGCCTGGCGCTGGGCCTGATCGACCTGGGGATCGTCAAGGGCGACAAGGTCGCGATCCTGGCCAACACCCGGCCGGAGTGGACCTACTTCGACTTCGCCGCGCTGACGGCTGGCGCAACCGTCGTGCCGATCTACCAGACCAACAGCCCCGAGGAGTGCCAGTACGTGCTGGAGAACTCCGACTCGACGGCGGTCATCGTGGAGGACGAGGCCCAGCTGGAGAAGATCCGCGCGATCCGCGCGCAGTGCCCCGCCCTTCAGCACGTGGTCCTGATGACCGGCTCCGCCGACGACGCGATCTCCATCGAGGACCTCGCAGCACGCGGGGCCGGGCGCAGCGACGCCGAGTGGGAGGAGCGTTACAGCTCGGTCCAGCCCAGCGACATCTGCACCTTCATCTACACATCCGGGACCACCGGCCCGCCGAAGGGCTGCGTCATCTCGCACGGCAACTACCGCTCGATGCTGGACATGGTGATCTCGGTCAACGCGATCGACGCGGACGGCACGACGTACCTGTTCCTGCCGCTCGCCCACTCGTTCGCGCTGCTGATCCAGCTTGGCTCGTTCGCGCTGGGGGCGACGCTCGCCTACTGGGAGCGGGACCCGCTCAAGATCGTCCCCAACCTCAGCGAGGTCAAGCCCACCTACTTCCCGTCGGTACCGCGCATCTTCGAGAAGATCCACGGCGCCGCCGTCGCGAACGCCGAGAAGGCCGGCGGCCTCAAGAAGGCGATCTTCGACTGGTCGATCAGGACCGGCGCCAAGGTCCGCGAGCTCGAGCGCCAGGGCAAGGAGCCCGGCTTCCTGTTGAAGGCGCAGCACGACTTCGCCGACAAGCAGGTGCTCTCGAAGATCAGGGCGATCTTCGGCGGCAAGCTCGAACAGGCGGTCTCGGGCGCCGCGCCGATCAACCCCGACATCCTGCGCTTCTTCGACGCGGCCGGCGTCCTCGTGCTCGAGGGCTGGGGCATGACCGAGACCTCCACCGCGGCGACCATCGCCACCCCCGAGGAGTTCAGGTTCGGGACGATCGGCAAGCCGTTCCCGGGCGTCGAGATCAAGATCGCCGACGACGGCGAGATCCTCGTCAAGGGCCCGAACGTGTTCCAGGGCTACTACAAGAACGAGGAGGCGACCCGCGAGACGATCGTGGACGGGTGGCTCCACACCGGAGACGTCGGCGAGATCGACCCGGACGGCTTCATCAAGATCACCGGCCGCAAGAAGGACATCATCATCACCGCGGGCGGCAAGAACATCACCCCGGCGAACCTCGAGGCCGAGATCAAGCAGCATCCGCTGGTCTCGCAGTGCGTCGTGATCGGCGACCGCCGGCCCTACCTCGTCGCGCTGGTCACGCTCGACCCCGAGACCGCGGCCGCCTACGCGAAGGAGGAGGGCCTGCCCGACGACGTGGCAGCGCTCGCCACCAACGAGAAGGTCCACGCCTCGATCCAGGCGCACCTGGACCAGGTGAACGAGAAGTTCGCCCGGGTCGAGCAGGTGAAGAAGTTCCATATCCTGCCGCAGGACCTCTCGCAGGAGGGCGGCGAGCTGACCCCCACGATGAAGGTCAAGCGAAACGTCGTAGCCGACAAGTACGCCGGCGAGGTCGAGGGCCTTTACTCGAGCTGAGCCCCCGCGGGCTCAGGCGTCTTCAGAGGCGGCCTCCGCTGCCTGGTCCTCGCGCTGGCCAGGCTGCTGGCGCAGGAGCGCGGCGGTGGTCTGCTCGAGCACCCGCCGCCAGGCCGAGAGCTTGCCGCGGTCGCGCTCGACCTGCTCGAGCACGTGGCGGACGCGCCGGCCCGAGATCTCGATGCCGTGGCGCTCGGCGATCGCCTTGTAGCGGTCGTAGTCACGCGCCAGCTTGAGCGTGACCGACTCGAAGCCGTGCTTGGCGATCTCGAGCCGGGCCGAGTAGTCCAGGATCGGGGTGCCGAACATCAGCTCGTCGTCCAGCTCGGGCTCGATCAGGATGATGTCCACGCCGGGGAAGTCCTCCTGCCAGTCCTTGACCGCGCGGTGGAGGCGATCGTGGGAAAGCGCCCGGAAGGACTGGTTGGCGATCGCGCCGACCCCCATGTCGGAGACGCGGCGGACGCGGTCGCCGGTGATGGTGGGGATCCGCTTGGAGAAGTCGTTCACGTAGGGGACGATCGGGTTGATCACCACGATGAACTTGGCGCCCCGCTCGACCGCGACGTCGACGTTGGTGGTCGAGCGGATCCCGCCATCGATGAACTCGCGGTCCTTGATGGTCACCGGCTCGTAGACCGCGGGCAGGGCGCCCGAGGCGGCCACGGCCTGCGAGATCGGGACGTCGGCCCACTCGCCCTCCCCCAGCACCACCCGCTCGGTGGTGTCGAGGTCGGTGACCGTGAGGTACAGCTCGCGCTCGAGCAGGCGGAAGTCGTTGGTCCGGTCCGGGTCGGTCAGCGCCTCCTCGACGTACCTTGCGATCCCGTCGCTGCTGTAGAAGCCGTTCGGTAGGCCGCTGGCCAGCCCCATCAGGAGGTCCACGGCCGAGGTCTCGCCCAGGTGGCCCACCAGCGAGCGGGCGAGCCCGACCATTCGGAAGGGAAACTGGACCCCCCGGGTGATGATGCCCCTGTAGTTGGGCCGCAACAGCATCTTCAGGTCGATATCGCGCAGGGGCGAGGCGAGGTCGCGGTTCAGGACGCGCATCATCTCCTCGGGCGTGACCCCGTTGGCGGTGAGCGCGGAGATGAACGAGCCGGCGCTGGTGCCCACGTACACGTCGAACTCGTTAACGGTCTGGTTGACGGCCAGGAGGTCCAGCGCGCGCAGCGCGCCGATCTCGTACACACCCCCGGTGAAGCCGCCCCCGCCCAGGACCAACGCGGTCTTCGACCGCTTGCGCCTGCGCTTCGCGCGCCCCGCCCTGGATTCAGTGCTCGACGTGTCGAGCTCGACGACCTTTCCCATCCACCCTGAATTATGCCTGGGAGGGTGGTCGGCCTGCGCCAACCCGCCCTCAAGCCGTCCTGCCCTCCCGGTCAGTCCCAGAAGTCGTCGACCTGCTCGTTGTCGCCTCCCTCGGGCTTGCGACCACCGATGCAGATCACGTCAAGACCGTCTGGGCCGGCTTCGAACGAGCGAGCCACCGTAGGAGCGACCCGCAGCACGTCCCACGCCGAGATCTCGATGACCTCGTCGTCGAGCTTGGCACGACCGGACCCGGCGACCACGACGTAGGCCTCCTCCTGCACGTGATGCCGGTGGCCCCACGGCATGCGGGCACCCGGGTCGTAGGTGAAGCGGCTGACGCCGAGCTCGGGCGAGCCCAGAGCCTCTCGCGCGAACCGCCACTGGATTCGCACATCCTCAGGGCTGACGTCGCGAAGGTCGTCGAAGTTCTTCTTCGTCCAGTCGGGCATCTCGAGACTCTCGCGCCTACACCCGGCCTACCGCCGCAGGTTCGGGGTGGGCTCGGACTTGCCGGAGCCCGCGGCCTCGCCCAGGAGCTTACGGAGGCCGGTTTCGTCGAGGACCTTGACCTCCAGCTCCTCGGCCTTCGCGAGCTTGGTGCCGGGGCTGTCGCCGGCGACGACGTAGTCGGTCTTCTTCGAGACCGAGCCGGTGACCTTGCCGCCGGCCCGGCGGATCAGCTTGGTCGCCTCCTCGCGCGATAGCTCGGGGAGGGTGCCGGTGAGGACGAGGGTGCAGCCGTCCAGCGGGCCTCCCTCGGCGCGGCGCTCGGCCGCCGAGAGCTCGAGCTTCAGCCCACGCTCGCGGAGGCGCTCGACCAAGGCCAGGTTCTCCTCCTCGGAGAACTCCTCGCGCAGCTGCTCGGCCAGGATCGGGCCGACGCCCTCGACCTCGGTGATCTGCTCGGTCGAGGCCTCGACGAGCGCGTCGATCGTGCCGAAGTGCTCGGCGAGCGCCTGGGCCGTGACGTAGCCCACGCCCGGCAACCCCAGCGCGAACAACACGATCCCGAACGGCTGCTTCTTCGAGTCCTCGATCGCCTGGATCAGGTTCTGGGCGGAGGTCTCGCCGAAGCCCTCCAGCTCCTGGAGGCGCTCGGGGGTGAGGTCGTAGATGTCGGCGACGTCTGAGATCAGCCCCTCCTCGAGGAAGCGCAGCGCGAGCTTCTCGCCCATCCCCTCGATGTCCATGACCCCGGCGAACTGCTTCACGTGCTGGAAGCGCTGGCCCGGGCAGCCGCGCCGGTTGGGACAGATCGAGAAGACCGCATCGTCGGGCTTCACGACCGGCGTGCCACACGCCGGGCACTCCTTCGGGGGCTTCGGCTTTCGCAGGCGCCTGCCCTTGCGACGCTGGATCAGCGGGGCGATCACCTGCGGGATCACGTCGCCGGCGCGGGTGACGACGACCTCGTCGCCCTCGCGCACGTCCTTGCGGGCCAGGTCCTCCTCGTTGTGAAGGGTCGCCGTCGAGACGGTTACCCCGCCGACCCCCACCGGCTCGAGCATCGCGAACGGCATCAAGTGGCCGGTCCGCCCCACGTTCCAGACGATCTTGTTGAGCTTCGTCGTGGCCGTGATCGGCGGGAACTTCCAGGCGATCGCCCAGCGCGGCTCGCGGCCGACGACCCCCAGCTCGCGCCACAGCGCCCGCTCGTTCACCTTCACCACGACGCCGTCGATCTCGTAGTCCAGCGACTCCCGGCGCTCCTCCCACCAGTGGCAGCGCTCGACGACCTGATCCTCGGTCTCGTGGACGGCGATCTCGGGCTCGACCCGGAACCCGCGTTCGCGCATCCACTCCAGCTCGTCCGCGTGCGTGGGGAGGTCCAGGCCGGCGCCGATCCCGTAGGACCACATCGAGAGCGGGCGCTCGGCCGCGATCTGCGGGTCGAGCTGGCGGATCGTCCCGGCGGCGGCGTTCCGCGGGTTGGCGAACGCGGGCTCGCCGGCCTCGGCGCGGCTCTCGTTCAGCTCCTGGAAGCCCGAGCGCGGGAAGTAGATCTCGCCCCGGACCTCGACCATGTCGGGAGCGTCCGGGATCGAGAGCGGGATCGCCTTGATCGTGCGCAGGTTGTGAGTGACGTCCTCGCCGATCCGCCCGTCGCCGCGCGTGGCCCCACGGATGAAGGTCCCGCCCTCGTACACCAGCGAGATGGCCAGCCCGTCGATCTTCGGCTCGGTGACGTAGCCGAACTCGTCCGCGGTGATGTCGAAGCGCTTCAGGAGGTTGCGGATCCGCGACTCCCAGCCACGCAGCTCCTCCTCGTTGCGGACGTTCCCCAGCGAAAGCATGGGCTCGGGGTGGCTGACCTGCTCGAACTTGTCGAGGGGCTTGCCGCCCACCCGCTGGGTCGGCGAGTCCGGCGTGCGCAGCTCGGGGTTGGCCTCCTCGAGGTCGCGCAGCTCGTTCAGCAGCGCGTCGTATTCGTCGTCCCCGATCGTCGGGTCGTCGAGGACGTAGTAGGCATGGTCGTGTCCCGCGAGCTCCTCGCGCAGCTCGGCGGCCCGCGCCTCGGAGGAGGTCTGCTTCTTCGCCGGGCTCACGCCGTCGCCGCGCCCAGGAGCCCGTCGAGGTCCCACTCGCGCATCGGGTCCATTCCGTCGTGGTGCGTCAGGTCGAAGTGGAGCGGCGTCAGCGAGATCTTGCCGCGCGCCTGGGCGGCGAGGTCGGTCCCGGGCTCGTCCTCGAACGAGGGCTCGAATCCGTAGATCCGGTAGCGACGGCGCCCGTCCTCGGCCTCCTCGACCAGCCGCATCTCGTCGTCGTAGAGGCGCTTGCCCAGCCGTGTCACCTCGACCCCACTGACCTCGTTCGGGCAGTTGACGTTGATCAGCGTGCGCTCGGGCAGGGGATGCTCGGCCAGCCGCGTGACGAGGCCGGCCACGAAGCGCGAGGCGACCGTGAAGTCGAGCTTGCCGCCGAAGTGCCAGCCCATCTCGCCTTTCAGCGACTGCTGCGAGACGGCGATCGCGGGGATCCCCAGCACGATGCCTTCCAGGGCGGCCGCGACCGTGCCCGAGTAGGTGACGTCATCGCCGAGGTTGGCGCCGTGGTTGATGCCGGAGACGATCAGCTCCGGCTTCTCGCCGATCAGGCCCAGGTCGGCGAACCGCACGCAATCCACGGGCGTGCCATCGGTGGCGAAGCCGCTCGACGCCGTCCTCGAAGCGCACCTCCTCGACCCACAGGGGGGAGCGCGTCGTGATCGAGCGCGCCATCGCGCTGCGGTTGGAGTCCGGAGCGACGACGTGGAGCTCGACGTCGTCGAGCTCCGCCATCGCCCGGCGCAGCGCCTGCAGCCCGTCGGCCTGGATCCCGTCGTCGTTGGTGAGGAGAACTCTCACCGGGCCGATTCTATGGAGCGTCTCAGTAGCGAACCGATGCGAGGTAGAGGCCGTGCGCGGGCGCCGTCTCTCCCCCGCGCTCGCGGGGCGCGCCCTCCAGGAGCGAGGCGAAGTCCTCCTCCGAGCGCCTGCCGGCGCCGGCCTCGAGCATCGTCCCGACCAGCACTCGCACCATGTTGCGCATGAAGGCGTCGGCCTCGATCCACAGCTCGAGCACGGGGTCCGGCCCGATCCCCGTGCCGTCGCGCCACTCGCAGCGCAGGACATCGCGCTGGAAGCGCACGTGCTCGGTCTGGGTTGGGGTGAAGGCGGTGAAGTCGTGGGTGCCCACGACCGCTGCGGCGCAGGCGTCGAGGGCCGCCCGCTCGAGCGGGTAGGGCCACCACAGCGCGCGCCCGGCCTCGAACGGGCTGGCGGCCGACTGCGGGAGCAGCCGGTAGCAGTAGGTGCGCGACTTGGCGTCGCGGCGCGCGTTGAAGCCATCCGCGGCGGGCGCGGCGGCGCGAACGGTGATCTCGGTCGGGGTCACCGCGTCGAGCGCGCGGCGCAGGTCCAGGCTGGGCTCGGACGCAAGCTCCAGGCTCGCGACCTGGCCCCAGGCGTGGACGCCCGCGTCGGTCCGCCCTGCGACGGTCAGCGCGGCGCGGTGGCCCAGGACCTGCTCGATCGCGTCCTCCAGCTCGCCCTGGACGGTGCGAAGCCCCGGCTGGGCTGCCCACCCCGCGAAGGGGGCGCCGTCGTAGGCGACGTCGAGGCGGTAGGTCGGCACCGCCGGGAACTCAGACGAGCTCGATGAACACCATCTCGGTGGAGTCGGACCGGCGGGGGCCGAGCTTCACGATCCGGGTGTAGCCCCCCGGGCGGTCGGCGTAGCGGGGCGCGACCTCCTCGAACAGCTTGTGGACGATGAACTTGTCCTGTCCCAGCTCGGAGAGCGCCTGGCGGCGCGCGTGAAGGTCGCCGCGCTTGGCCAGCGTGATCAGCTTCTCGAGCTTCGGCTTCACGGCCTTGGCCTTCGCCTGGCTGGTCTGGATCCGCTCGTGCTGGATCACGTCCTTCGACAGGTTGCGAAGGAGCGACCGCCGGTGGGCGGAGTCGCGGCTGAGCTTGTGGCGCTGCTTCGAGTGACGCATGGTTGCCTCCTGGGCGGGCGCTGCCCGCCCCGGAAAACTACTCGTCGCGGAGCGAAAGCCCCAGCGCGACGAGAGATTCCTTGACCTCTTCAGTCGAGCGCTTGCCGAAGTTCGGGATCGCGTTCAGCTCGGATTCCGAACGCTGGACGAGGTCGCCGACGGTCTGGATCCCGGCGCGCTTGAGGCAGTTGTATGCCCGCACGCCGATCTCGAGCTCCTCGATCAGGCGATCGTCGCCCTCGACCGCGGGCGAGGCCGGCAGGCCGGCCCCGTCGGGGGCGCCCAGCGCGTCGCGCGCCGTCAGCTCCTCGACCCGGTCGGCGTCGGTGAAGATCGCCAGGCTCTTGATCAACAGCTCGGCGGCCTCGCGCAGAGCGCTGGCCGGCTCGATCGACCCATCGGTCTCGATCTCGAGCGAGAGCTTGTCGAAGTCCGTCCGCTGGCCGACGCGGGCCGCGTCCACCGAGTAGGCGGTGCGGCGAATCGGCGAGAAGATCGAGTCGATCGGGATCACGCCGATGGCCTGATCCTCGCTCTTGTTCTCCTCGGCGGGCGAGTAGCCACGGCCGCGGCCGATCGTGAGGTACATCTCGAGCTTGGTGCGCTTCTCGAGCGTCGCGATCGGCGCGTCCGGGTTCAGGATCTCGACGCCCGCGGGCAGGTCGATGTCCTTCGCCGTGACCTCACCGGGGCCGCTGGCCACCAGCGGCGCCTCGACCTCGTCGGCGTCGGTGTGCATGCGCACGACGATGTCCTTGAGGTTGAGGACGACGTCGGTGACGTCCTCCTTCACCCCGGGGACCGTCGAGAACTCGTGGGCCACGCCCTCGATGCGAACGCTCTTGATCGCGGCGCCGCCGAGCGAGGACAGGAGCACTCGGCGAAGGCTGTTGCCGAAGGTGTAGCCGAAGCCCTTGTCCAGGGGCTCGATCGTGAACGTCCCCTTCTCGTCGTTGATGTCCTCTTTGGAGATCTTGGGGATCTGGAACTCGGGCAGCGTGGTCATTGGTATTCCTCTCGGTTGCGGGCGCTGAAGGTTGGTTGCCCTACTTGGAGTAGAGCTCGACGATGAGCTGCTCCTCCACCGGCGTCGCGATCTCAGCGCGCTCGGGGAGGCGAAGCACCTTCGCCGTCAGTGCGTCGTGATCGGCCTGCAGCCACGGGGGGACAGCAGCGGTCAACTCGGTCGCCTGGCGAACCACGTCGGTCGCGGGCGAGGAGGGCTTGATCGTGATCACGTCGTCGGGACGCAGTTGGTAGCTGGGGATGTCGACGCGGCGGCCGTTGATGAACCAGTGGCCGTGGCCGATCATCTGCCGGGCCTGGCGGCGCGAGGCCGCGAAGCCCAGGCGCACGAGGACGTTGTCGAAACGCCGTTCGAGCAGGCGCAGCAGGTTCTCGCCGGTGACTCCCGGCTGCCGCGACGCCTTCACGTAGTAAGAGTGGAACTGCTTCTCCAGCAGCTGGTAGAAGCGCCGCGCCTTCTGCTTCTCGCGCAGCTGGTTGCGGTACTCCGACGCCCGCACACGGCCGCGGCCGTGCTCTCCGGGCGGGTAGGAGCGTCGCTCGACGCCACACTTCTCGGTGAAGCAGCGCTCGCCCTTCAGGAACAGCTTCTGTCCCTCGCGGCGGCACTGCTTGCACTGGGCTCCGGTATCCCTCGCCATGGCTAGCCCCTCCGCCGCTTCTTGGGGCGGCAGCCGTTGTGGGCCTGCGGCGAGACGTCCTTGACGGTCGTGACCTGAAGGCCGGCGGCCTGGAGCGAGCGGATCGCCGTGTCGCGGCCCGAGCCGGCGCCCTTGGCGTGGACCTCCACGCGCTCGAGCCCGTGCTCCATGCCCTTGCGGGCGGCAGCGTCGGCCGTCACCTGCGCGGCGAACGGCGTGGACTTGCGCGAGCCCTTGAACCCGGCCGAGCCGGCGGACTCCCAGCAGACGACGTTGCCGTCGGTGTCGGTGATCGTCACGATCGTGTTGTTGAACGACGTCTTGATGTGGGCGACGCCGTAGGGGATGTTCTTCTTGACGCGGCGACGGGTCTTGCCCTTGCCCTTCCTCGGTTGCGGCATCTCTCAGTTCCTCACTTGGGCGTCGGCGCCTTGCGCTTGCCGGCGACGCTCATCCGCTTGGGTCCCTTGCGGCCGCGGGCGTTGGTCTTCGTTCGCTGGCCCCTGACCGGCAGGCCGCGGCGGTGGCGCAGGCCGCGGTAGGCACCGATCTCGGAGAGGCGCTTGATGTTCTGGGAGCGGTCGCGGCGCAGGTCGCCCTCGACCTCGCGGGACTCGACCGCCTCGCGAAGCTTCACGGCCTCGTCGTCGGTCAGGTCCTTCACGTAGGTGTTCGGGTCGATCCCCGTGTCGGCGAGGATCTTCTCGGCCGTCGGACGGCCGATGCCGTGGACGTAGGTGAGCCCGATCTCGATCCGCTTGTTGAGCGGAAGGTTGATTCCTGCGATGCGCGCCAAAGTCTTAGCCCTCTATCCCTGTCGCTGCTTGTGCCGGGGGTTCGAACAGATGATCAGCACCTTGCCGCGCCTCCGGATTACCCGGCAACGCTCACACATCGGCTTTACGGACGTTCGTACCTTCATCGAACCCTTGGGGGTCGTATCCAATCGCTTTCATCGAGAAGGCCCGCAGGCCCCATGAATCGGGCTAGCGGGCACAAACAAATGGCCTTTCGGCCGACCGGGAAGGATAGCAAGCGTCGCCTGAGCGCCTCGTCAGGCGGCGAGCGCCTGGGCCAGGTCGGCGATGAGGTCCTCGGCGGCCTCGATCCCGCATGAAAGGCGGACCAGATCAGGCGAGACGGCGGCGTCCGAATCGGCGACGGATTGGTGCGTCATCGCCTGCGGGACCTCGACCAGGGACTCGACCCCGCCGAGTGACTCGGCCAGCGAGAACAGCTTGGTCCGTGCCGCCAACGCCGCCGCGTCGGGATGCTGGAACGAGACCATGCCGCCGAACCCCGGCCAGCGCACCCCCTCGACGCCCTCAGCCGAGCGCAGCCACTCGCTGACGGCCCGGCCGTTCTCGGTGTGCCGGGCGACGCGCAGGGCGAGCGTGCGGATGCCACGGTGGACCAGGAAGCAGTCGAACGGGCCCGGCACCGCGCCCACCGCGTTCTGGACGAACCGCACCCGCTGGTGCAGGTCCTCGTCGGCCGTGATCACCGCACCGCCCACCACGTCGGAGTGGCCGCCGATGTACTTGGTGGTCGAGTGGACGACCGCCGTCGCGCCCAGCTCGAGCGGCCGTTGGACGATCGGGGTCGCGAAGGTGTTGTCGACGACGACCGCCCGGCCCTCCGCGGCCGCGACGACCCCGGGGATGTCGACCTCGTTCAGCAGCGGGTTGGTGGGGGTCTCGACCCAGATCAGCCTCGTCTCGGGGCGCAGCGCCGCCCGGACGGCTTCCAGGTCGACCTGGTCGACGAGGTCGTAGGCCAGGCCGAACCGCGAGAGCACCTTGTCGACCAGGCGGTAGGTGCCGCCGTAGAGGTCGAGGGGCAGGATCAGGTGCCCGCCCGCGTCGAGCGCCGCGGTGAGCAGCGCATGGGTCGCCGCCATCCCGCTGGAGAACGCGCTGGCCTGGCCGCCCTCGAGCTGGCCCAGCGCCCGCTCGAGCGCCGCCCGGGTCGGGTTGGCCGAGCGGGCGTAGTCGTAGTCCTCGACGAACTCGCCCGGCCGCGGCTGGACGAAGGTGGAGGTCTGATGGATCGGCGGGATGACCGAGCCGTAGGTGGGGTCCGGGTCCAGCCCGGCGTGGACCACGCGCGTCTCGATATGCGGCTCCCGCCCTTCGGTGGAGTCGCTCACCGGTTGAGCGCCTCGATCAGGTCCAGGGCGGTCAGGATGCCCAGCGGCCGGCCGTCGTCGACGACGATCACCGGCTTGCCCTCGTCGCGCAGCATGTGGATCGCGTCGGCCACGGGGTCGGCGGCCGCCAGCTCGGGGAGCGGAGGTTCGAGCGCCTCGGTGACCGGCTCCTCGAGCAGCCCGGGGTGGTCGGCCGAGACCACCAGCAGGCTGCGCTCGCTGACCGTGCCGACGATCGCCCGCTCGTCCTCGTCGGAGACCACCGGCACCTGCGAGACGCCGTGCTCGCGCATCAGCTCCAGCGCGCGCCGCACGACGTCGTGGCTGCCGACGGTCAGCAGGGGCCCCTCCCCCTTCGTCGCCAGCACGTCGCCGACCGTAGGCGCCTCGACGGCGGGCAGGTAGCCGTGCTCGCGCATCCACGAGTCGTTGAAGACCTTCGAGACGTAGGGCCGGCCGCCGTCGGGCAGGACGGTCGCGACCATCTGCTCGGGATCGTCCAGCTCGCGGGCGACCTGGACGGCGGCGCACAGGGCGGTCCCGGTGGAGCCGCCGGCGAAGAGGCCCTCCCGCGCGACCAGGCGGCGCGCCATCAGGAACGAGTCGCGATCGGAGACGATCACGTAGCGGTCGATCACGTCGCGGTCCAGGCTGTCGGGCCAGAAGTCCTCGCCGATCCCCTCGACGCGGTAGGGGTGGACGGGGCCGCCCGAGTAGATCGAGCCCTCGGGGTCGGCGCCGATCACCTCGAGCTCGGGGCTCTGCTCCTTCAGGTAGCGGCCGACGCCGCTGATGGTCCCGCCGGTGCCAACCGCGATCACCAGGTGCGTGATCTGGCCCCCGCTCTGGCGCCACAGCTCGGGCCCCGTGGAGGCGTAGTGGGCCTCGGGGTTGGCGGCGTTGAAGTACTGGTTCGGCTGGAACGCGCCGCTGATCTCCTCGGTCAGGCGATCCGCCACCCGGTAGTAGGACTGCGGGGAATCGGGCTCGACCGCGGTCGGGCAGACGACCACCTCGGCCCCGAAAGCGCGCAGGGTGTCGATCTTCTCCCTGCTCATCTTGTCGGGCATGACCGCGATCACCTTGTAGCCGCGCAGGGCCGCCGCCATGGCGAGGCCCAGGCCGGTGTTCCCCGAGGTGGGCTCGACGATCGTGCCGCCGGGCCGAAGCTTCCCGGCCTGCTCGGCAGCATCGATCATCGCCACCGCCGGGCGGTCCTTCACCGAGCCGCCAGGGTTCATGAACTCGACCTTCGCGACCAGGGGAGTACGCACGCTCGGCTCGAGGCGGGAGAGCCGCACCAGCGGCGTCTCGCCGATCAAATCGAGTACCGACTCGCGGATCTCCGAAGCCGCGTCGCCTGTCACGGGGATGAGCTTAGTCTTCGTGCCAGGGGGTGAGCACGCGCGGGCCGTCCTCGGTGACGGCGACGGTGAACTCGAAGTGGGCCGCCAGGGAACCGTCGGATGAGTAGACCGACCAGTTGTCCCCGCCCACGCGGACCTCGGGACCGCCCGCGTTCACCATCGGCTCGATCGCCAGGACCATGCCTGCCTCGAGCTCGGGGCCGGTGCCCGGCTCGCCGAAGTTGGCGATCTGCGGGTCCTCGTGCATGTCGCGGCCGATCCCGTGGCCGACGAGCGTGCGGATGATCGACAGGTCCTCGGCCTCGACGGTGCGCTGGATCGCGTTCGAGACGTCGCCCAGGTGGTTGCCGGGGCGGGCCTCGCCGATGCCGGCGAACAGCGAGGCCTTGGTCACGTCCAGCAGCTTCTGCGTCTCGTCGGCGATCGGGCCGACCGGGACGGTCATCGCGGCGTCGGCGACCCAGCCGCCCTTGGTGACCCCCACGTCGATCGAGATGATGTCGCCGCGGCCCAGCTCGTGCGCGCCCGGGATCCCGTGGACGACCATCGAGTTCGGCGAGGCGCAGATCGAGCCCGGGAAGCCCCGGTAGCCCTTGAACGATGCGACCGCGTCCTGCGAGGTGATGAAGCGCTCGGCGGCGAGGTCCAGCTCGCCGGTGGTCACGCCGGGCCGGCACTTCGCGGCCAGCATCTTCAGGCACCTGGCCTGGACCGCCCCGGCGGCGGCCATCTGCTCGATTTGCTCGGGCGTCTTGAGGAGGATTCCACTGCGATACATCGTGCTCACGAGAGTAGCGCCGAGAGGGTCCGGCCCTCCTAGAGCTCCTCCTCCATGCGAAGGGTCGCGATCAGCGCCCGGATGCGGTCGGACACCTCGTCGGGCGGGCGGTCGCCGTCCACGCGCTTGAGGATCCCACGGTCCTCGTAGTAGGGCACCAAGGGTGCCTCGGTCTTGGCGTGGTACTCGCCCAGGCGATGGCGGATCACGTCCGGCTTGTCGTCGTCGCGGACCTCGAGCTTGGCGCCGCACACGTCGCAGATCCCCTCGTTCTTCGGCGGGTCGAACTCGACGTGAAAGACGTGCCCGTTCGGGCACGAGCGCCGGCCGCCGAGCCGGCGGACGACCTCGTCGTCGCTGACCTCGATCATGATCGCCACGGTCAGCACGCGGCCGAGCTGCCCCAGCTTGGCGTCCAGCGCCTCGGCCTGGCGCAGGGTGCGCGGAAAGCCGTCGAGGATGAAGCCGTCGGCCGCCTCGCGCTGCTCGAGGCGGTCGGCGATGACGTCGACCATCAGCTCGTCGGGCGCGAAGTCGCCGCGGTCCATGCACTCCTTTACCTGCTTGCCCAGGTCGCTGCCCTCGCGGACGGCGGCGCGCAGGATGTCCCCGGTCGCCGAGTACGGCAGGTGGAAGTCCTCCTGGAGGCGTTCGCCCTGTGTGCCCTTCCCGGAGCCGGGCGGGCCGAGTAGCACGAGGTTCAGCTCGGACATGAGGCGGGCAGCCTAAACGCTCCGCTCAGGTGGGGCTGTCCTGGATAGCGGCCGCTGTGGGGCAGTAGGGCAGGACGGCTGGTGTGCCTGGCCCCGACGCCGATGAGATTGTGCGCCGAGTCCGGTCTTGACTCACAGGGGTGTAACGCGAGCCCGTCGAGAGGACCACATGACCGATGACGAGAAGCAGATCCGAACCCTGGTCGAGCGCTGGGCAGACGCCGTGCACGGTGGGGATCTGGACGGGGTCCTCGCGGATCACGTCGCGGACATCGTGATGTTCGACGTACCGCCCCTCTACGAAGGGCCGACTTCAGGAACCCCTCGTAGTTGCGCATCATCAGCTGGGCCTCGAGCTGCTTGACGGTGTCGAGGGCGACGCCGACGACGATCAGGATCGAGGTGCCGCCGAAGAAGAAGTTGGCCGAGGTCTGGTTGATCAGGATCGTCGGCAGGGCCGCGACGGCGCCCAGGTAGAGGGCGCCCGGGAAGGTCAGGCGCGAGAGGATGCGGTCCAGGTACTCGGCCGTTGGCCGGCCGGGTCTGACCCCCGGGATGAAGCCGCCGTACTTCTTCAGGTTGTCGGCCTGGTCCACCGGGTTGAACGTGACCGCCGTGTAGAAGTAGGTGAAGATCACGATGAAGAACACCTCGCCGACGACGTAGGCCCAGCCGTTCGGGCTGAAGAACGCCGCGAAGTCGAGCGCCGCCGGGGTGTTGATGAGCTGGCCGATCGTGGGCGGGAACGCCATGATCGAGGCCGCGAAGATCACCGGGATCACCCCGGCCATGTTCACGCGCAGCGGCAGGTAGGTCGACCCGCCGGTGGTCATTCGCCGCCCCACCACGCGCTTGGCGTACTGCACCGGGATCCGGCGCTGGCCCTCCTGGACGAAGACGATGCCGACGATCACGGCCAGCGCGACGAACGGCATCATCACGACGAAGACCTGGTCGGGGTTGGTCCACCAGGACGCGATGCCGCTGGGGATCGAGGCCGCGATCGAGGCGAAGATCATCAGCGAGATCCCGTTGCCGATGCCGCGTTGGGTGATCAGCTCGCCGAGCCACATCAAGAGGGTGCAGCCGGCCGTGAGCGAGATCACGACGAGGAACACGGTCCCAAAGGTGGCATTGGGCCCAAGCGGGTTGGCGCCGCCGGAGAAGGAGCTGGACTGGAAGAGGGCGACGTAGCCGGCGGACTGGGCGAACGCCAGGATGACGGTGAGGTAGCGCGTGTACTGCGTGATCTTCTGCTGGCCGACCTCGCCCTCCTTCTGGAGGCGCTCGAGAGCCGGGACCACGACCGTCAGCAGCTGCAGGATGATCGAGGCCGTGATGTAGGGCATGATCCCCAGCGCGAACAGGCTGAGGCGCGAGAGGCTCCCGCCCGAGAACAGGTTGAGGAAGCCGAGGATGTTCGAGCCCGCGAAGTTGTTCTCCAGCGACTGAACCGTGTCGACGTCGACGCCGGGAGCCGGGATGTAGGCGCCGAGGCGATAGAGCGCCAGCATCGCTGCCGTGAACAGCAGCTTGCGGCGGATCTCCGGGATCGCGAAGGCGTTGGCGATCGTCTGGAGCAAGGTGTTAGTCCTCGATCAGCTCGATGGTCCCGCCGGCCGCCTCGATCTTCTCGCGCGCGGTGGCGCTGGCGCCGTGGACGCGAACCGTGAGCTTCTTCGAGATCTCGCCGCGGCCGAGCACCTTGACCGGGTGGCTGCGCTTGGCGAGCCCCGCGGCCTTCAGCGTCTGGGGCGTGACCTCGTCGCCGGACTTGAAGCGCTCGTCCAGGTCGGCGAGGTTCACCGGCTGCGTGTGGGTCCGGAAGCGCTCGAAGGGCATCGAGGTCTTCTTGTTCGGCCCGCGAAGCTTGCGCATCCGCATGTGGATCGGGTTCTGGCCGCCCTCATAGCCGGGCTTGCGCTTCGAGCCCGAGCGCGAGCCGTAGCCCTTGTGTCCGCGGCCGGAGGTCTTGCCCTGGCCCGAGCCCTCGCCGCGGCCGATCCGCTTGCGCGGACGCCGCGAGCCCGGCTTGGGGCGCACGCTGTGAAGGCCGACGTCCTCGGGGTCGAGGCGGGCCATCAGCCCTTCTCCACTTCGACGAGGTGCGAGACCGAATCGACCATGCCCTGAAGCTGGGGTGAGTCCGCCATCGTCGAGGTGCGCCCGATCTTCCCGAGCTTGAGCGAGCGCAGGGTCGCGCGCTGCGTGGCGTTGGAGCCGTTCGAGGACCTGACTTGCTTGAGCTTCACGTCGGGCACTAAGCCTTCTCCTCGGCCGCGGCATCGGCGGATGGGGGGTCAGACCCCGCGGGTGCCGGCTCGGCGGCGACCGCCTCGGGGGTCACCGGTGCCTGCTCGGCGTCGCCGTTCACTGTCTCCTTGGCCTTGGGCTCCTTCTGGATGCCCAGCACCTGGTTGACCGTGAGGCCGCGCAGCTTGGCGACCTGCTCGGGGCGGCGAAGCGTGGTGAGGCCGTTCATGGTGGCCTTGACGAGGTTGATCGGGTTCTGGCTGCCGATGCTCTTGGAGAGCACGTCGCGGATCCCGGCGAGCTCGAGCACCGCGCGGACGCCGCCGCCGGCGATCACGCCGGTACCGGGGCTGGCCGGGCGCAGCACCACGTGGCCGGCGCCGAAGCGGCCGATGTTGCGGTGGGGGATCGTCTGGCCGTACTTGGGCACCTTCACCAGGCTCTTGCGGGCGTTCTCGACCGCCTTCTGGATCGCCAGCGGGACCTCGCGGGCCTTGCCGTAGCCGATGCCCACGACCGACTCCTCGTCGCCGACGGCGACGAGCGCGGTGAACGAGAAGCGACGGCCGCCCTTGACCACCTTGGCGACGCGATTGATCTCGATCACGCGCTCCTGGAGGTCGAGCCCCTGGGGGCTGACTGTCTGGATCTCTACGTTGCTCTGCATGGGTCGATGAAGGTAGCGGGTCTAAAACCGCAGCCCGCCCTCACGGGCGCCTTCGGCGAGGGCCTGGACACGACCGTGGTAGCGGTAGCCGCCACGATCGAAGACACACGTCTCGACGCCGGCCTCCTTGGCCCTCGAGGCGAGGAGCTCGCCAGCCTTCTTCGCCTGCTCGCCGGGGTTGAGCTTCTTGAGATCCGGCTCGATCCACGAGACCGAGGCGATCGTGTGCCCGCGGTCGTCATCGATGAGCTGGGCGAACACGCCCCGGTTCGAGCGGAACACCGACAGGCGCGGGCGTGACTCGCTGCCGCGCACGCGGGCGCGCACCCGGCGGCGCCGGCGCAGCCGTACCTGCTGCTTCGTCTTGACGCTCATGCGCGCTTACCGACCTTCCGGCGCACGTGCTCGCCGCGGTAGCGGATGCCCTTGCCCTTGTAGGGCTCGGGCGGGCGCACGCGGCGGATCCGTGCCGTGGTCTCGCCCACCAGCTGCTTGTCGATCCCCTTGATGATGATCTGTGTGGGCTGCGGGACCTCGAACTCGATGCCGTCGGGCGCCGGGAGCGAGACCGGGTGCGAGTAGCCGACGCTCAGCTCGAGCGACTTGCCCTGGAGGCGCGCCCTGTAGCCGACGCCCTGGATCTCCAGCTCGCGCGTGTATCCGTCGGTGACGCCCTCGACCATGTTCGCGATCAGGCTGCGCGTCAGCCCGTGGAGGGCGCGGTGCGGTGCCCGGTCGGTGGGACGGCTGACGGTGAGCACTCCGTCGTCGACGGCCACGCTCATGTCGGGGCTCAGCTCCTGGCTGAGCTCGCCCTTGGGCCCGTTCACCGAGACACGGCCCGGCCCGACGTCGACGCTGACGCCCTCGGGGATCGTGACTGGCTTTCTTCCGATTCGACTCACTGAAAGACCCTCGTTACGTGCTCACCAGACGTAGGCGACGACCTCGCCGCCGACGCCCTTGTGCTTTGCCTCGTGCCCGGTCATGACGCCGGTCGACGTGGAGACGATGGCCGTCCCCATGCCGCCCTGGACGCGCGGGATCTGGTCGCTGGACACGTACCGCCGGCGGCCCGGTCGCGACACCCGGCGCAGGCCGGAGATCACGGGGCGCCGCTCGCGCGTGTACTTCAGGTCGACCTTGATGACCTCGCCGACCGCGGTGGGCTCGACCGTGAAGCCGGTGATGTAGCCCTGCTCGGCCAGGATCCTCGAGACCTCCCGCTTCAAGCGGGACGCCGGGATCTCGACCGACTCGTGCTGGGCGGCGAGCCCGTTGCGCACGCGGGTGAGGTAATCCGAGACGGGGTCTGTGACGACGCTCATGGTGCTACCAGCTCGACTTGGTCAGGCCGGGGATGTAGCCGTTGTGCGCGGCGTCGCGCAGGCACAGGCGGCAGAGCCCGAACTTGCGGTAGTAGGCGCGCGGGCGGCCACACCGCCGGCAGCGGTTGTGGGCGCGGGTCTTGTACTTGGGCTTGCGGCCCTGCTTGACGATCTTCGATGTCTTCGCCATTCGGCTTGCTACTCGCTCTCTTCGCTTGAGTCTGAATCCGAGGCTTCCCCGGCCGGGCTCTCGCCCTCGCCTTCCTCGCCTTCCTCGCCCTCCTCGGGCTTCTCCGGCTTGGCGTAGGCCTCGGGGTTCTCGGCCTTGAGCTGCTCGAGGGCGGCCGCCTCGGCCTCGGCGCGCTGCCTGGCCTCCTCGTGGCGGCGTTCCTCTTCGGCCGCGGCCTCGGCGTCCTCGGTACCGGGCCTGCCCTCTTGTGAGAATGGCATGCCCAGGCCGAGAAGTAGCTCGAACGCCTCGTCGTCGGTCTTGGCGGTGGTCGCGATCGTGACGTCGAGCCCGCGCACCTCGTCGATCGAGTCGTAGTCGATCTCGGGGAAGATCAGCTGCTCGCGGACGCCGATCGTGTAGTTGCCACGGCCGTCGAACGAGCGCGGGTTGAGACCGCGGAAGTCGCGGATCCGGGGGATCGAAATCGTGATCAGGCGGTCCAGGAACTCCCACATGCGGGCGCCGCGCAGGGTCACGGCGACCCCGACCGGCATCCCCTCGCGGATCTTGAACGAGGCGATCGACTTCTTGGCCCGGCGCACGTTGGGGCGCTGGCCCGAGATCGTCCCGAGCTGCTCGGTGGCGGCCTCGAGCACCGGCGTCGAGGTCTTCGCCTCGCCGACGCCCATGTTGAGGCCGATCTTCACCAGGCGCGGGACCTCCATCGGGTTGCCGTAGCCGAAGCGCTTGGTCATCGCCGGGACGACTTCGTCGCGGTAGCGATCGCGCAGCCGCGGCGGTGGCGCCGCCTGCTGGGACTCGGGGATCGTTGCGGATTCCATCATCGGCTCCTAGTCGAGCGCCTTGCCGGTTCGCTTCGAGACCCGCTCACGCTTGCCCGAGTCGTTCACGCGGACGCCGATACGGGTCGGCTTGTTGTCGGAGGGGTCGATCAGCATCACGTTGGAGACGTCCACGGGACCCTCCTTCTCGATGATGCCGCCGGCCTCGCCGCCGCGCTGGGTGTCCTTGACCGACCGCGGGCGCTGAGCGCGCTTGACGATGTTGAGGCCCTCGACGAAGACGCGATGGCGCCCGGGCTCGGTGCGGATGACCTTCCCGGTCTTGCCCTTGTCCTTGCCGGCCGTGATCAGCACCTGATCGTCGCGGCGGATTCGCATCGAAGCCATCAGCGGTGCCCCCTTCCGCGGCGAAGGAGGGGGGGCTGCTGTCGTGGGAGGGGTCACCGCTACAGGACCTCCGGGGCCAGCGAGATGATGCGCATGAAGTTGCGGTCGCGAAGCTCGCGCGCGACGGGGCCGAAGATGCGGGTGCCGCGGGGGGCCCCCTGCGGGTCGATCAGGACCGCCGCGTTCTCGTCGAACGCGATGTAGGTGCCGTCCGGGCGGCCCAGCTGCTTGCGGGTTCGCACGACGACGGCCTCGACGACCTCGCCCTTGCGGACCGCGCCGTGCGGGGTCGCCTGCTTGACCGTGGCGGTGATCACGTCACCGACCCCGGCGTAGCGACGGTGCGATCCGCCCTTGACGCGGATGCAGAGGATCTCGCGGGCGCCCGAGTTGTCGGCGACGCGAAGGCGTGTCTCCTGCTGGACCATGGATCAGCGGGCCTTCTCCACGACCTCGACGAGCCGCCAGCGCTTGGTGCGCGACAGCGGGCGGGTCTCGACGACGCGGACGGTGTCGCCCTCCTGGGCCTGGTTCGAGGCGTCGTGGGCGTGCAGCGTGGCGCTGCGGCGGACGACCTTCTCGTACTGAGGGTGGCGCCGGGCGACGTCGATGCGGACGGTGATCGTCTTGTCGGCCTTGGCCGAGACAACCATGCCCTGGCGGACCTTCTTCGGGCCGGGCTCGCGCTCGGCGGCCGGCGTGCCCTGTCCGGCCTCGCCGCTGCGATCGCGGGTGCGCTGGCGATGGCGGCGCCGGTTCCCCGCCGCCTGCTTGCGCTCCGTGGCGCGCTCGGCTACGCGCTCCTCGACGGAGCGCTGCGGCTTGGCCTCGCCGGCATGCGTGGAGCGAGCGAGCTTGCGCTGCTGCTTGCGGGTGAGGACTTCCGGGGGCTCGTCCTCATCAACCGCTGCATCGGCGGCTGGGGGTGCGCAGGTCGGCGGCCGGGGCTCAGCACGTTGCTTCGGCCGCGGCATCGGCGGGTGAGGGGTCAGACCCCTCCTCGGCAGCAGGCTCAGGCGTCGCCTCAGCTTCGGCGTCTGACCCCGCGTCTGCCGCTTCCTCTGTCGTCTCTTCGTTCTCGTTCTTCTCTTCGTCAGCCATCTCTACTTGAGCTCCTTGCCCAGGTCGATCCCGCGCTCGCGGGCAATGGTCATCAGCCGTGCCAGGTCCTGCCTGGACGCGCCCAGGCCGGCGGTGTTCTCCAGCTCGCCGGTGGCGTGGCGGAAGCGCAGGTTGAACTGCTCCTCGCGGGCATCCTTGAGCGCCTGCACCAGGTCCGGGTCCGACAGCGCGTGCACGTCGGAGGCCTTCATCCGCCCAGCTCCTCGCGGCTTACGACCTTGGTCTTGATGGGAAGCTTGTGCCCCGCGAGCGTCATGGCCTCCTTGGCCAGCTCCTCGGAGACGCCGGCGAGCTCGAACATCACGCGCCCGGGCTTGACGACGGCGACCCACCCCTCGGGGTTGCCCTTGCCCGAGCCCATGCGGGTCTCGGCCGGCTTCTTCGTGAAGGGCTTGTCGGGGAAGATGTTGATCCAGACCTTCCCGCCGCGCTTGATCTTTCGGGTCATCGCGACGCGGGCAGCCTCGATCTGGCGGTTGGTCACCCAGCCGCGCTCGAGCGCCTTCAGGCCGTACTCGCCGAAGGCGACCTGGCTTCCGCCCTTGGTGTTGCCGCGGCGCCTGCCGCGCATCTGCTTGCGGTGCTTGACCCGCTTCGGCATCAGCATCAGCTCGAGGCCTCCCCTTCGGCGGGAGCGGCGGGCTGCTCGGCGGCGGGAGCGGCAGGGGCCTCGGCAGGAGCGGACGCCTCGGCCGGGTCCGGAGCCTCGGCAGGGGCGGGCGTCTCGGCGGCGGGAGTCGGCGCCGCCGCGGCGGGAGCGGCAGGCTTCGCCTCGGGCTTTGGCTTCGGCTTCGAGTCCTGCTTGCGCGGAGGCCTGGAACCGCCGCCACCGCCGCCACCGCCACCGCCACGGGGGCGATCGCCGTCGCTGCGGCGCCTGCGCCCGGGACGGGGGCCGATCGCGTCCTCGTCCTCGTCCTGGCCGGTGCGGAAGCCCTCGGGCATGACCTCGCCGTTGTTGATCCAGCACTTGACGCCGATGCGGCCGGTGGTGGTCCGGGCCTCGGTGAAGCCGTAGTCGATGTCCGCGCGAAGGGTGTGCAGCGGCACGCGGCCGTCGGAGTAGCCCTCGGTCCGCGCCATCTCGGCGCCGCCAAGGCGGCCGGAGACCTGGACCTTCACGCCCTGGGCCCCGGAGCGCATCGCCGAGGTCAGCGCGCGCTTCATCGCGCGGCGGAAGGCCACGCGATTTTGGAGCTGCTCGGCGATCGACTGCGCGACCAGCTTCGCGTCCAGCTCGGGGCGCTTGATCTCCTTGATGTTCACCTTCACGGGCTTGCCCGTGATCCGGTGCAGGTCACGGCGCAGAGCGTCGACCTCGGAGCCGGACTTGCCGATGACGATGCCGGGCCGGGCCGTGTGGATGTCGACCTCGATCTCGCCGCGCTGCTTCGTGATCTTGATGTCTGAGAGGCCGGCGTGGGCGAGCTTGGTCTCGATGTGCTCGCGGATCTCCAGGTCCTCGTTCAGGTAGTCGGCGAACTCACGCTTGTTGAACCAGGTCGACTTCCAGTCGTGGATGTAGCCGACTCGGAAGCCCTCGGGGTGGATCTTCTGTCCCATCAGTTCCTCTCGACTACTCGTCGTCGTGTGGCGTCAGGACGACGCTCATGTGGCAGGTCTTCTTCTCGATGCGGGTCGCGCGGCCGCGGGCGCGGGCGCGCCAGCGCTTGAGGGTGGGGCCCTCGTCCACTCGGATCTCGGCGATCCGCAGGTCCTCGGCGACGAGCTCGTGGTTGTTCTCGGCGTTGGCCGCTGCCGACGCGATCAGCTTGGAGATGTCGCGGGCGGCGCCACGCGAGGAGAAGTCCAGGAGCGTCTGGGCCTCGGTCACGTCCATGCCCCGGACCTGGTCGGCGACGAGGCGCGCCTTGCGCGGCGCCACGCGCACGAAGCGGGCCTTGGCGCGCACGGTGGGCGCCTGGGGGGTCGCTGTCTCGGTTGCGGCTGCCATCAGGCCTCCGCCTTGCTCCCGGTGCCGGAGTGCGACCGGAACGTGCGGGTCGGGGCGAACTCGCCGAGCTTGTGCCCGACCATCGACTCGGAGACGAACACGGGCACGTGCTTGCGGCCGTCGTGGACGGCGATGGTGTGCCCGACCATCTCCGGGAAGACGGTCGAGGACCGCGACCAGGTCTTGATCATCTGCTTGTCGCCGGACTCGTTCATCGCGTTGACGCGCTTCATCAGGCGCTCCTCGACGAACGGACCCTTCTTCGTTGACCTGCCCATGGCTAGCGGTTGCCTCCCTTGCGCTTGCCGCGGCGGCGTCCGCGCACGATCATCGCGTTCGACTGCTTGCCCTTCTTGCGGGTGCGATAGCCCAGCGTCGGCTTGCCCCACGGGGTGCGGGGGTGGCCGCCGGGGGTCTTGTGAGCCTCGCCGCCGCCGTGCGGGTGGTCGACGGGGTTCATCGCGACGCCGCGGGTCTGCGGGCGGACGCCCTTGTGGCGCTTGCGGCCGGCCTTGCCCACCACGACGTTCTGATGCTCGGCGTTCGAGAGCGAGCCGATCGTGGCGCGGCAGTCGCCGCGGACCAGCCGCATCTCCGACGAGGGCAGGCGAAGGGTGACCATCGAGCCCTCCTTCGCGGCGACCTGGATCGCCGAGCCCGCGGCGCGGCCAAGCTTGCCGCCCTGGCCGGGCGTCATCTCGACGTTGTGGACGATGGTTCCCGTCGGGATCGCGCGCAAGGGCAGGGCGTTGCCCGGGCGGATGTCGGCCTTCTCGCCCGACTCGACCGTGTCCCCCGGCCCGATGCCCTGGGGCGCCAGGATGTAGCTCTTCGCGCCGTCGGCGTAGTTCAAGAGCGCGATGTAGGTGGTGCGGTTGGGGTCGTACTCCACCGTCGCCACCTTCGCGGGGACGCCGTCCTTCAGGCGCTTGAAGTCGATCTCGCGGTAGCGGCGCTTGGCCCCGCCGCCGCGATGGCGCGAGGTGACGCGGCCGTGGGTGTTGCGCCCGCCGCTCGAGGACTTGCCCTTGGTCAGCTTCTTGTTCGGCTGGTCGGTCGTCAGCTCCTCGCGAAGCTGGTAGGTCGCGAAGCGGCGCCCGGGGCTGGTCGGCTTTGTCTTTCGAATCGCCATCAGCTACCTCAGTCCGCGACCGCCGCGCCCTCGAACAGCTCGATCCGGTCGCCCGGGGCGAGCTGGACGATCGCCTTCTTCCAGCTGCGGGTGCGCCCGCTGTACATGCCGCGGCGCTTCGGCTTGGATCGCACCTGCAGGGTGCGGACGCCGACCACGGTCACACCGAAGATCTCCTCGACGGCGCGCGAGACCTGCGTCTTGTGCGCGCGATCGTCGATGCGGAACGTGTACTTGCCGTCCGCCATCAGCGCGTAGCTCTTCTCCGAGACGACCGGCTCGATGATCACCTGGCGGGCGTCCATCAGCTCCCACCGCCCTTGCGGGTGACCTCGCCGGCGCGCGACTCGAGAACCTCGAGGGCCTCCTGCGAGGCGACGATCGAGCCCGCGCTCAGCACGTCGGCTACACCGAGCGAAGTGGCGGGCAGGACGCCCACGCCCGGGATGTTGCGAAAGCTCTTGACCACGTTGGCCTCCTCGGCGCCGACGACCACGAGGGTCGGGCCCTTGGGGCCCCACTTGGTCAGCGCGTCGGCCGCGGACTTGGTGGAGGGCTCCGAGTAGCCCGCGGCGTCGATCACGGCGATGCTGTCGCGGGCGGCGTGGACCGACAGTGCCGAGCGCAGCGCCCGGCGGCGCGCCTTGCGGTTGACCTTGACCGCGTAGCCGCGGGGGCTGGGGCCGAAGGCCACGCCGCCGCCGCGCCGGTGCGGCACGCTGAGCGCGCCCACGCGGGCACGGCCGGTGCCCTTCTGGCGCCATGCTTTCGCGCCCGTCATCGCGATCTCGCCGCGACCCAGCGTCGAGGCGGTGCCCCGGCGACTGGCGGCGAGGTCCGCGCGCGCGGTTTCGTGGACCAGCGACTCGTGGAAGTCCTCGGTGAACAGCGTGGCCGGCAGGTCGGCCTTGGAGGTCTTGCCCAGCACGGGAGCCTTGGGGTCAGCCATCGGTGCGCACCTCCACGGTGCCGCCCTTCGGGCCGGGCACCGCGCCGCGAACCAGGAGAAGGTTGTTGTCGGCGTCCACGTCGACCACCTCCAGGCGGCGCTGCGTGGCGCGCTTGCCGCCCATGCGGCCGGGCATCTTCATGCCCTTGAAGACCCGCGCCGGGTCGGCGCTGGCGCCCACGGAGCCGGGCGCACGGACGTTGTGCGAGCCGTGCGAGACCGGCCCGCGCGAGAAGCCGTGGCGGCGGATCGTGCCCTGGAAGCCCTTGCCGATGCCGGTCCCGGCCACCTTCACGAGCTGGCCCGCCTCGAACTCGGACACGGTGACCTGGTCGCCCACCTGGTGCTCGCCGGCCTCGTCGCGGAACTCCACCAGCGTCCGCGACGGCGGGGCGCCCGCCTTGGCCAGGTGCCCCAGCTCGGCCTTGGTGATCTTGCGCTCGGCGACCTCGCCGAACGACAGCTGGATCGCCTCGTAGCCGTCGCGGTCGGGCACGCGCAGCGCGGTGACCGTGCAGGGGCCGGCCTCGATCACGGTGACGGGCACGCGAGTGCCGTCGTCGGTGAAGACCTGGGTCATGCCGACCTTCTTGCCGATGATCGCCGCCATGCCACCTAGGTCTTGATCTCGATGTCGACGCCCGCGGGGAGGGCGTCCAGGCGCTGGAGCGAGTCGATCGTCTTCGGCGTCGGCTGAAGGATGTCGATCAGGCGCTTGTGGGTGCGGATCTCGAAGTGCTCGCGCGAGTCCTTGTCCTTGAACGGAGAGCGGATCACGCAGTAGACGTTCTTCTCGGTGGGCAGGGGAACGGGGCCCGACACGGTGGCGCCGGTACGCGTGGCCGTCTCGACGATCTCCCGCGCCGCGCGATCGATCGCGTCGTGGTCGTACGCCTTCAGGCGGATCCGGATTCTGGTGGCGGCCAATGAGGCCATTTCGCGTTTCTCTTCTCTCTCGTTCTCTTGGCGCAGACAGGGCGCTGCCCTCTCGGGAGGGCTGCGCCCTGGGTCGTATCCAACACTGAAAAAGAGGGCCGACCCGGATGGATCGGCCCCCTGGCCGTTACTCGATGACTTCGGTCACGACCCCTGACCCGACCGTGCGGCCGCCCTCACGGATGGCGAAGCGCAGGCCCGGGTCCATGGCGATCGGCTGAATCAGCTCGATCGTCATCTCGACGTTGTCTCCCGGCATGACCATCTCGGTGCCGTCGGGGAGATTCGACACCCCGGTGACGTCGGTGGTCCGGAAGTAGAACTGAGGCCGGTACCCGGAGAAGAACGGAGTGTGGCGGCCACCCTCCTCCTTCTTCAGGCAGTAGACCTCGGACTTGAACTTGGTGTGAGGCGTGATCGAGCCCGGCTTGCACAGCACCTGGCCGCGCTCGATGTCCTCCCGCTTGGTGCCTCGGAGCAGGCAGCCGGCGTTATCCCCGGCCTGACCCTGATCCAGGTCCTTGCGGAACATCTCTACGCCGGTGACCACCGTCTTCACGGTGTCCTTGATCCCGACGATCTCGACCTCGTCACCCGTGTGGACGATGCCCTGCTCGATGCGGCCCGTGGCGACGGTGCCGCGGCCCGTGATCGAGAAGATGTCCTCGACCGGCATCAGGAACGGCTTGTCGAGCTCGCGCTCGGGCTCCGGGATGTAGGAGTCGAGTGCGTCGGCGAGCTCGATGATCGCGTTCTTCGCGTCCTCGTCGCCCTCCAGCGCCTTCAGGGCCGAGCCCTTGATGATCGGGGTCTCGTCGCCCGGGAAGTCGTACTCCTTGAGCAGGTCCTTGACCTCCTCCTCGACGAGCTCGATCAGCTCCTCGTCGTCGACCATGTCCGTCTTGTTGAGGAAGACGACGACGTAGGGCACGTTGACCTGGCGCGCCAGCAGGATGTGCTCCCGCGTCTGCGGCATCGGGCCATCGACGGCCGAGACCACGAGGATCGCGCCGTCCATCTGCGCCGCGCCCGTGATCATGTTCTTCACGTAGTCGGCGTGGCCGGGGCAGTCGACGTGGGCGTAATGCCGGTTGTCGGTCTGGTATTCGACGTGGGACGTAGCGATCGTGATCCCGCGCTCCTTCTCCTCGGGCGCGTTGTCGATCTCCTCGAAGCTCTTCTCCTCGGCACCACCCTTCTCGGAGAGCACCTTGGTGATCGCCGCCGTCAGGGTCGTCTTGCCGTGGTCGATGTGACCGATCGTGCCGACGTTGACGTGCGGCTTGTCGCGCTCGAACTTCTCCTTGGACATCTCGCTCCTTCGTTCTTTCCGTCTGAAAACTCGTTTAGGTTCTTTGCAGGTCGTTCAGGCGCTCACGCTGGTGCGTGCTCGCTTGCGGTGTTCCGCGGGCGAACCTGTGGAATATAGGCAATCGGCGTTCATGCGCCCGCTCCGACGGGCTCGCCGGCCCCCTGTTCGACGATCTGCTCGGCGATATTGGTCGGGACTTCCTCGTATCGCTCGAACTGCATCGTGAAGCTCGCACGGCCCTGCGTTGAGGACCGGACGTCGGTCGCGTAGCCGAACATCTCGCCCAGCGGGACGAACGCCTGGACCGCCAGCGCGTTGCCGCGCGGCTCCTGGCCCTGGACCTTGCCACGGCGCCGGGAGAGGTCGCCGATGACGTCGCCCAGGAACTCCTCGGGCGTGACCACCTCGACCGCCATCACGGGCTCGAGCAGCACGGGCTTGGCCCGGCGGGCGGCTTCCTGCACCGCCATCGAGCCGGCGATCTTGAACGCCATCTCCGAGGAGTCGACGTCGTGGTAGGAGCCGTCGACCAGCTCCACGCGCGTGTCCACCATCGGATAGCCGGCCTTCACGCCGGAGCCCAGCGCCTCCTCGATCCCCTGCTCGACGGCGGGGATGAACTCGGTGGGGATGACGCCGCCCTTGATCTTGTTGATGAAGTCGAAGCCCTCCTCGGGAGCGGGCTCGAAGTTGATCACGACGTGGCCGAACTGGCCGCGGCCGCCGGTCTGACGAACGAAGCGGCCCTCGACCTTCTCGACCCGCTCCTTGACCGTCTCGCGATAGGCGACCTGGGGGCGGCCGACGTTGGCGTCGACGTTGAACTCGCGCAGGAGGCGATCGACGATCACCTCGAGGTGCAGCTCGCCCATCCCGTGGATCAGGGTCTGGCCGGTCTCCTCGTCGGACTGGATCCGGAAGGTGGGGTCCTCCTCGCCCAGGCGGGCGAGCGAGGCCGAGAGCTTCTCCTGGTCGGCCTTCGTCTTCGGCTCGATCGCGACGGCGATGACGGGCTCGGGGAACTCGATCGTCTCCAGCAGCACGGGCGCGTCGGGCGCGCTGAGCGTGTCGCCGGTGGAGGTCTGCTTCAGCCCGACGCCCGCGACGATGTCGCCCGCGTAGGCCTCCTCGATCTCCTCGCGGGAGTTGGCGTGCATCATCAGGATGCGGCCGATCCGCTCGGTCTTGCCGGTGGTGGCGTTCAGCACGCGGCCGCCCGCGGCGACCTTGCCGGAGTAGATGCGGAAGTAGGTGAGCTTGCCGACGTAGGGGTCGGTCATGACCTTGAAGGCGAGGGCGGCGAAGGGGATGTCCTCGTCGGCGGGCCGGGCGACCTCGTCGCCGGACTCCGTGTCGGCGCCCTTGCCGGAGGTCTCGACGCCCATGACGGGCTCGACCTCGAGCGGCGAGGGAAGCAGCTCGACGATCGCGTCCAGCAGCGGCTGAACGCCCTTGTTCTTGAACGCGGAGCCGCAGAGGACCGGGGTGACCTTCAGGTCCAGCGTCGCTCGGTGCAGCGACTTCGCGATGCGCTCATGGGGGATCTCCTGGTCGTCCAGGTAGGCCTCCATCAGCTCGTCGTCGTAGTCGGCGCAGGCCTCGATCAGGTGAGTGCGGGCGTCGTGGGCGGCGTCGGCGAGCTCGGCGGGGATCTCGGTGTACTCGAACTCCGTGCCCAGCTCGTCCTTCCAGACGAGGGCCTTGTTCTCGATCAGGTCGACGACGCCCTTGAAGCCGTCCTCGGCGCCGATCGGGAGCTGGATCGGCAGCGGCTTGGCGCCCAGCCGGTCGATCATCGTCTGGACGCCCTTCTCGAAGTCGGCGCCAATGCGATCCATCTTGTTGATGAAGGCGATGCGGGGCACGCGGTACTTGTCGGCCTGGCGCCAGACGGTCTCGGACTGGGGCTCGACGCCAGCGACCGAGTCGAAGACGGCGATCGCGCCGTCCAGCACGCGCAGCGAGCGCTCGACCTCGACGGTGAAGTCGACGTGGCCGGGCGTGTCGATGATGTTGATGCGATGGTCCTTCCACTCGCACGCGGTCGCGGCCGAGGTGATCGTGATGCCGCGCTCCTGCTCCTGCTCCATCCAATCCATGACGGCAGCGCCCTCGTGGACCTCGCCCATCTTGTGGGTGCGCCCGGTGTAGTAGAGGATGCGCTCGGTCGTCGTCGTCTTACCGGCGTCGATGTGCGCCATGATCCCGATGTTCCGGGTGCGTTCTAGTGGAAATGTGCGTGCCATTTGTGCGTGTCGTTCCGAAGTTCGTTGGGGGTGCGGGGGCGCTCGCCGGCCGCGGGCGTAGTGGGTTGGGGCCCGATCCTGTGTCCGCGCACAAAAAGGGCCCGAAACGGGCCCGGAGCGCTACTGCTGAACCAGCCCGACGACGCCTATATTGTGCGGCTCTCCATGGAAAGGATTCCCACGCGCGACCCAGGCGCAACCCAGGCGCGAGCGACGCGTGACTATAGCAAAGGGCAGTGGGGTTCCTGGAGGGCGGAATGGCCCTGAACAAGCGGGATGACGCCGGTGGAGACGACGATCCCGAGCGCCCCTCGACCGGCCCGGAGAGGCGCCGTCGCGAGGGCGCTTCGCAGCCGCTCGCACAGGGTCTCGCCGAGGTTCTGGCGATCGCCCGCGAGATGCTGGCGATCCCCGCCGCGATGGCGCTGGGCCTCGCCGAGCGGCTGGGCCTGGCCATCCTCGCCGTGCTGCGATTCCTTACGCCGATCGTCCTCGCCGCCCTGCGCCTCGCCGGACGCGCGATCGATGTCGCCGCCCGCGCGCTGACCCCGGCCCGCGCCGTGGCGGCGGTCGCGCTGGCCGCCGCCGTGCTCCTGGCCGTCTCCCAGTTCCTGGACTACCGCGAGGTGCGGGCGGGCGTGCCGGCCTATGCCGAGGTCGAGGAGGTCGCCCCGCCGCCGACGGTGTCGGGCACGGCCGAGACCGCGGGCTCGGCCCACGCCTACGTGCTGGTGCTGGCGGCGCTCGCGGCCGGGGCTCTGATCGTGCTGGCGATGCTGGGGCGCTGGCGCCTGGCGCGGCTGCTCTTCCCGATCGGGGTGGTGGCCGTGGCCATCGTGGTGTTCATCGACGCGCCCGCCGGGCTCGACGAGGGCGCCACGGCGATCCAGTTCGAGGGCGCCGAGGCGCGCCTGCTGGGGCCCTTCTGGGTTCAGATCGCCGCCGCGAGCGTGATCGCCCTCTGCGGGCCCCTGCTGGCGATGTACCTGCGCCCGCAGCCTGAGTCTCGGCGAGGGCGCCGGCCGGCGCCCTCGCGGCGCCTGGGCCGGCCTGCGGCCGTCCGCGGCTCGCGGGTCCAGGGGGCGGGGACATGAGCTTCGGCTCGCGCGTCAGGTCGTTCCGGGTCGAGAAGCTGCTGCCGTTCGCGATCGTCGCTTCGGCCGTTGTCCTGTTCGCCTCCGAGCTGATGACGACGTTCGAGTTCACGCCCCCGGGGGCCGAGCCGCTCGCCGACCAGGGAGCGGGCGACCGCCACTACTACGCGCAGATGGTCCTGGCCGGGTTCGCGGTCGTCGCGATGGTTGTCGCGCTCGCCACCGGCTCGAAGCCCGCCGCCACAGCGGTCGCCGCCTGCGGCGTGATCGCGCTCTTGATCTTCCTCCTGCTCGACCTCCCCGACGCCAACGCCATCGGGACGCTCGACGACCCGCGCCAGTCCTTCTTCGAGGCCGAGGCGATCCCCCAGGCCGGCTTCTGGATGGAGCTGGTGGGAGCGCTGGGCCTGGCCCTCAGCGGCGCCGCCCTGGCGACGCTGACCTCCGAGCAGATCGAGGCCCTACGCCCAGGTGGGCCTAAGGGGAACCCTCGAACGAGGTCGAAAAGCGAGCCTGGCCAGGACGCAGGCCCGGAGGCGAAGCGAGCGTAGGGAAACCTACGTGAGCGAGACGCCGGGCCGAGGACACCGCCAGGCGACGCTTTGCAGGCCTCGCGCTACCAGCGGTAGTGCGCGAAGGCTTTGTTGGCTTGCGCCATGCGGTAGATGTCGTCCTTGCGCTTCCACGCGTTGCCCTGCTGCTGGGTCGCGTCCATGATCTCGTTCGCCAGGCGCTGCGCCATCGACTTCTCGCGACGGGCGCGGGCGAACTGGACGAGCCAGCGGACGGCGAGCGTCCGGGCCCGGCGCGGGATGACCTCGACCGGCACCTGGTAGGTGGCGCCGCCGACGCGGCGTGAGCGCACCTCGAGCGTGGGGGTCAGCTCCTTGATCGCCTCGTCGAGCACCTCGACCGGCGGGCGGCTGGTGCGCTCGCCGACGATCGAGAGGGCGTCGTAGACGATCTGCTCGGCGAGGGCCTTCTTGCCGCCCTGCATGACCTTGTTGATCAGCTGCTGGACCAGGCGGCTCCGGTGCTGGCCATCCGGCTCGACCGGACGAATCGCTGCGCGTGCGCGGCGTGCCATCGCTAGCGCTTCACGCCGTACAGCGAACGGCCCTGCTTGCGGTCGGATACTCCGGCCGCGTCGAGCGTGCCGCGCACGATCTTGTAGCGGACGCCCGGCAGGTCCTTCACGCGGCCGCCGCGGACGAGGACGACCGAGTGCTCCTGAAGGTTGTGCCCCTCGCCGGGGATGTAGGTGGTGACCTCCATCCCGTTGGTCAGCCGCACACGAGCGATCTTGCGCAGCGCCGAGTTCGGCTTCTTCGGGGTGACGGTCGCGACGCGCGTGCACACGCCTCGCCGCTGCGGGGCGGAGACGCGGGCCTTGCGGCCCTGGCCGGACTTCAGGCCGGGGGTCGTGACCTTCTTCTTCTGGGGCTTTCGCCCCTTTCTCACAAGCTGATTGGTGCTCGGCACAGCGGCGCATGGTAGCGGGACGCCCGCAGCCGGGTTTGGATTCACGCCGCTACGCTCACCACGTGCCCGACCAGAAGCCCATTCTCGCGCTGGACGTCGATGGGACGATCAGCCTCTTCGGGTTCGACGGGCCGCTCGACCAGGTCCCCGGCCGGTTTCATCTGATCGACGGCGTCGCCCACTGCATCCCCGACGAGGCCGGGCCGCGGATCCGGCGACTGGGCGAGACGTTCGAGCTGATCTGGGCGACCGGCTGGGAGGAGCGCGCCAACGACCGGCTGCCGCTGATCCTTGGCCTGGAGTCCGAGCTGCCGGTGCTGACCTTCGGCGGCCGGGCGCAGTTCGGCACAGCCCACTGGAAGCTGGAGGCCCTGGCGGAGTACTCGGGTGACCGCCCCCTGGCCTGGGCCGACGACTCGCTCGACGAGAGCTGTCACGCCTGGGCGGCCGCGCGCTCGGCCCCGACCCTGCTCGTCCCCTGCGAGCCGGACGTCGGCATCACCGACGCTCACGCCGACACGATGATCGCGTGGGCCGAGAGCGGCTTCCGGGCCCAGGGCGGCGCGTTCCGGGCCTGATCAGGGCACCGGCGCGGTCCCGTCCGCCGGGGCGACGAGAGGGTTAGACTGGTCGCGAGTGGAGGGATTTCTTCCGATCCTATTTTTGGGCATCGTGCTCAAGATCCCGGTAGGGCTGCTGCTCTACCTGGTCTGGTGGGCGTTTCGCCAGGAGCCGGCGCCCGAGGAGGCCCCGGGCGGCAACGCCGACGACCACGAGTTCCACCGCTGGGATCGCGAGCCCCGCGGTCCGCGCGGCCCCCGCCGCGGGCCCCACGCGCCGGACGCCCGCCCGCTCCCCGACTGCCCGCCAGGCGGGCGCAAGCGCGTCACACCCAGCCCGGCCCCGGCGCACGCCGGCAGCCGCGGCCGCGGGGTGGCTGAGCGGGTCTAGGGCTCAGGCGTTCGGGCTCTCCGCGCGCCTCGCGTCACGTTGATCTCGGCCTGAGGCCTAGGAGCTCTCGGCGGCTGAGCCCTCGCCGGACTCGATCTCCTGGGCGAGCTCCTCGAGCTCGTCGGCGAACGAGGGGCCGAAGCCCTCGAGCTCGGCCGAGTCGCTCTTCTCGCCGTCGCCGCCCAGGCCGAGCTCGGCGGCCAGCTCCTCCTCGTCGAGGATGTCCTCGTCGGGGCGCTGGGCGGGCTCGACCGGCTCGATCTCGAGCGAGCGGTAGTGGCGCAGGCCGGTGGCGGCCGGGATCAGCTTGCCGATGATCACGTTCTCCTTCAGGCCCACGAGCTTGTCGCGCTTGCCCTCGAGAGCGGCGTCGGTCAGCACCTTCGTGGTCTCCTGGAAGGAGGCCGCCGATAGGAACGACTCGGTCGCGAGCGACGCCTTGGTGATGCCCAGCAGGACCTCGGAGCCCTTGGCGGGCGTGCCGCCGTCCTCCTTGACCTTCCGGTTCAGCTCCTTGAGCTTGTAGCGGTCCTCGAGCTGACCCGGCAGCAGGCTGGTCGAGCCCTTCGAGTCGATCTGGACCTTCCTCATCATCTGGCGCACGATCAGCTCGATGTGCTTGTCGTTGATGTCGACGCCCTGAGCCTTGTAGACGCGCTGGACCTCGGCCACCAGGTACCGCTCGGTCGCGTCGCGACCGCGGATGTCCAGTGCCTCCTTCGGGTCGAGCGAGCCCTCGTTGAGCTGCTGGCCCTCGTCGATGCGCTCACCGTGGCTGACCATCAGGACCGACCGGGGCGGGAACGTGTGCTTGTGGTCCTCGCCCTTGGCGTCGGTGACGAGCAGGGTCGTGCCCTTGTCGCCCTCCTCGACCGAGACCTTGCCGGCGACGGCGGCGATCTGCGCCAGCCCCTTCGGCTTGCGCGCCTCGAACAGCTCGACCACGCGGGGCAGGCCCTGCGTGATGTCCAGCCCGGCGACGCCGCCCGTGTGGAAGGTCCGCATCGTCAGCTGGGTGCCCGGCTCGCCGATCGACTGCGCCGCGATGATGCCCACCGCGTCGCCGATCTCGACCATCGAGCCCGTCGCCAGCGCGACGCCGTAGCAGGAGCGGCAAACGCCGGTCTCGGCCTCGCACTTGAGCGTCGAGCGGACGGGGACGCCGACCTCCTCGTCGCCGAACGCCTCGGCGATCTTCTCGAGGTCGGGGAGCTCGATCTCGCGGCCCTTCTTGAGCAGCTCGCGGCCGCGCTTCGTGGCGAACTTCTTCGCCGCGATGCGCCCCATGAGGTTGAGGTTCAGCTCCCCCTCCTCGTTGCGCAGGGGCAGCTCGACGAACTCCTTCGTCTTGCAGTCCTCGATCCGCACGATCACGTCCTGGGCCACGTCGACCAGGCGCCTCGTGAGGTAGCCCGAGTCGGCGGTGCGCAGGGCGGTGTCGGCCAGGCCCTTCCGGGCGCCGTGCGTTGAGATGAAGTACTCGAGCACCGAGAGGCCCTCCATGAAGTTGGCCTTGATCGGCCGCTCGATGATCTCGCCCTTCGGGTTGGCCATCAGGCCGCGCATGCCGGCCAGCTGGCGGATCTGCTTGAACGATCCGCGGGCGCCGGAGTTGGCCATCATGAAGATCGGGTTCAGGTGGTGCAGGTTGTCCTGCATCGCCGTCGCCACCTCTTCGGTCGCCTCGTTCCAGAGGTCGGTCACCGCGTCCTTGCGCTCCTCGGCGGTGATGTAGCCCTCGTCGTACTGGCCGTGGATGTCGGCAGCGCGCTTCTCGTAGCCGTCCAGGATCGCCTCCTTGGAGGGCGGCGAGATCACGTCGTTCTTCGAGATCGTGATCCCCGCCTGCGAGGCGAAGTGGAACCCCAGGTCCTTGAAGGCGTCCAGGACCAGGGCGACCGCGGGGGCGCCGTAGTCCTCGACCAGGTCGGAGACGATCTCGTTGATGTCGCGCTTGCGGAGCGAGCGGTTGATGAACTCGTACTTCTCGGGGTCGTACTCGTCCTCGAGGGCGTCGGCCAGCGACCGCTCGACGCGGTCGTTGTAGATGATCCGCCCGACCGTCGTCAGGAAGTGCTCGTGACCGGGGCGCCGGTACTCGGCGTGGTCGTGGAGCTGAACCAACCCGTTCTCGTAGGCCAGCTCGGCCTCCTGGGCGGTGCGGAACGCGCGCGGGCGCTCGGCGCCGTTGGACGACGCTCCGGCCCGGAGCTTCTCGTCGATCTCCTGCAGGTCCTCGTGGTCCTCGCCGTAGGTGAGGTAGTAGATGCCCAGCACCATGTCCTGCGTGGGCGTCGCCAGCGGCGCGCCGTGCGCGGGGCTGAGGATGTTGTTGGAGGAGAGCATCAGGATCCGCGCCTCGGACTGAGCCTCGGCCGACAGCGGCACGTGGACCGCCATCTGGTCGCCGTCGAAGTCCGCGTTGAACGCGTGACAGACCAGCGGGTGGATCTGGATCGCCTTGCCCTCGACCAGCACCGGCTCGAACGCCTGGATGCCCAGGCGGTGGAGCGTCGGCGCGCGGTTCAGCAGCACCGGGTGCTCGCGGATGACCTCCTCGAGGACGTCCCAGACCTCGGGGATCATCGAGTCGACCATCTTCTTGGCGGCCTTGATGTTCTGCACCGCCTTGCGCTCGACGAGGCGGGCCATGATGAACGGCTTGAACAGCTCCAGGGCCATCAGCTTCGGCAGGCCGCACTGGTGCAGCCTCAGGCTGGGACCCGACACGATGACCGAGCGGCCCGAGTAGTCCACGCGCTTGCCCAGCAGGTTCTGGCGGAACCGGCCCTGCTTGCCCTTGAGCATGTCCGAGAGCGACTTCAGCGCCCGGTTGCCGGGGCCAGTCACGGGACGCCCGCGCCGGCCGTTGTCGAACAGCGCGTCGACGGCCTCCTGGAGCATCCGCTTCTCGTTGTTGACGATGATCTCCGGCGCGCCCAGGTCGAGCAGGCGCTTGAGGCGGTTGTTGCGGTTGATCACCCGCCGGTAGAGGTCGTTCAGGTCCGAGGTCGCGAAGCGCCCACCGTCGAGCTGCACCATCGGGCGCAGCTCCGGCGGGATCACCGGCACGCAGTCGAGGACCATCCACTCGGGCTTGTTCTGTGAGTTGAGGAACGAGGATGCGACCTTCAGCCGCTTCACCGCGCGGGACTGCTTCTGCCCCTTCGAGGTGTTGATGACCTGCTCAAGCTCCTCGCACTCGGCCTCCAGGTTCACCTGCTCGAGGAGGTCGCGGATGGACTCGGCGCCCATGCCGCCGCGGAAGTACTCGCCCCAGCCGTACGGCGAGCCGAAGCGGTCCTTCAGCTCCCGGAACACGGCCTCGTCGTTGACGACCTCCTTGACGTCCATCTTCTGGAAGATCTCCCAGACCTGCTCCATGCGGTCGATGGCGTCGTCCAGGTAGGCCTCGGTGTCGGCGATCTCGGAGTCGAGGGCCTTCTTGGTCTCGCGCACGAGCTTGGTCCGCTCGGCGTCGTCGAGCTTGTCGGGCTTGACGCCCAGGCCCTCGGCCCACAGGTCGTCCTCGGGGTCGAAGTCCTTCTGGGTGCCCTCGCCCTCCAGCCACGCGGTGCGGCGCTTGAGCGACTCGCCCAGCTCCTGGGTGCGCTGCTCCTTGTCGGCGCCGTAGCCGTCGAGGACCTTCTGCACCTCCTTCTCGAGCTTGGTCAGGTCCTTCTGGCGGGCCTCGTCGTCGATCCAGGTGACGATGGAGGCGGCGAAGTAGAGGACCTTCTCGAGCTCCTTCGGAGCCATGTCGATCAGGTAGCCGATGCGGCTGGGGACGCCCTTGAAGAACCAGATGTGGGAGACCGGGGCCGCCAGGTCGACGTGGCCCATGCGGTCACGGCGCACCTTCGAGCGGGTGACCTCGACGCCGCAGCGCTCGCAGACGATGCCCTTGTAGCGGACCCGCTTGTACTTGCCGCAGTAGCACTCCCAGTCCTTGGTCGGACCGAAGATGCGCTCGCAGAAGAGCCCGTCCTTCTCGGGCTTCAGCGTCCGGTAGTTGATCGTCTCCGGCTTCGTTACCTCGCCGTGGCTCCAGCCACGGATCTTCTTCGAGGAGGCGAGACCGATCTCGATTGCGTCGAAGTTATTGATGTCCATGCTTATTTCTCCGCCTTCGCCTTCTCGTCTTCGGATGCTCCGTTAGTGGATCCGCCCTCGCCTTCGGCGACCACCTGCTCTTCGCGCTCGTCCGCCGCGCCCTTGCCGTCCTCGCCGTCGGCCCGGACGCCCGAGAGGTCGATGCCCAGCTCCTCCGCGGCGCGGAGCAGCTCGTCGTCCTCCTCGCCCAGGTCCACGGCGGTCTCGTCGGCGACGAGGTTGACGTCGAGGCCGAGGCTCTGGATCTCCTTCAGGAGGACCTTGAACGACTCGGGGATCGACGGCTCGGGGATGTTCTCGGACTTGACGATCGACTCGTAGGCCTTGACGCGGCCGACGGTGTCGTCGGACTTGACCGTGAGCATCTCCTGGAGGGTGTACGCCGCGCCATAGGCCTCGAGCGCCCAGACCTCCATCTCGCCGAAGCGCTGGCCACCGAACTGCGCCTTGCCGCCCAGCGGCTGCTGGGTGACGAGCGAGTACGGGCCCGTCGAGCGGGCGTGGATCTTGTCGTCCACGAGGTGGAGCAGCTTCAGGATGTACATGTAGCCGACGGTGACGCGGTTCTCGTACTCCTCGCCGGTGCGGCCGTTGAACAGCTTCACGGTGCCGCCGGCCCGGCTGCCGCCGGGAGCCTTGGTGTCGATCGCGAAGTCGATGCCGCGGTCGGAGTTCTCGTCCGCCCAGCGCTCGAGCGCCAGGTCGACCTCCTCCACGCGGGCGCCGTCGAACACGGACGTCGCCACCTTCACGGGGGCGCCGCCGTTGGCCTGCGACTGCTTGTAGGCGTCGGAGCCGTCGTCGTACCAGCCGTTGGCCGCGACCCAGCCGAGGTGCGTCTCGAGGATCTGGCCGATGTTCATGCGGCTCGGCACGCCAAGCGGGTTGAGGATCACGTCAACCGGGGTGCCGTCCTCCAGGAACGGCATGTCCTCCTCGGGCACGATCTTCGAGATCACGCCCTTGTTGCCGTGGCGCCCTGCGAGCTTGTCGCCCTCGGCGATCTTGCGCTTGATCGCGACGTAGACCCGGACCAGGCTGTTCACGCCCGGCGGCAGGTCGTCGCCCTCGTCGCGGTCGAAGGTGAGGACGTCGATGACGACGCCGCCCTCGCCGTGGGGCACCTTCAGCGAGGTGTCGCGGACCTCGCGCGCCTTCTCCTTGAAGATCGCGCGGATCAGCTTCTCCTCGGCGGTCAGCTCGGTCTCGCCCTTCGGCGTGACCTTTCCGACCAGCAGGTCGCCGGCCTGGACCTCGGCGCCGATGCGCACGATGCCGCGCTCGTCGAGGTTTCGCAGCGAGTCCTCGGAGCGGTTCGGGATGTCCCGAGTGATCTCCTCGTCGCCCAGCTTGGTGGTGCGGGCATCGATCTCGTACTCCTCGATGTGGATCGAGGTGAGCTCGTCGTCCTTGAACAGGCGGCTCGACAGGATGATCGCGTCCTCGAAGTTGTAGCCCTCCCAGGACATGAAGGCCACCAGGCAGTTCTTGCCCAGGGCGATCTCGCCGCCGGAGGTCGAGGAGCCGTCGGCCAGGACGTCGCCGACCTTCACCTTGCCGCCGACGGCGACCGTCGGGACCTGGTGGATGATCGTCCCCTGGTTCGAGCGCGTGAACTTGGCGAGCTCGTACTCGTCCTTCTTCGAGCCGTGGCTGACGACGATCTTCTCGGCGTCCACGTAGGTCACCTCGCCGGCGTTCTCGGCCAGGATCACGTCGCCGCTGTCGACCGCGGCGCGGCGCTCCATGCCGGTCCCGATGTAGGGGGCCTCCGGCTTCAAGAGCGGCACGGCCTGGCGCTGCATGTTCGAGCCCATCAGGGCGCGGTTCGCGTCGTCGTGCTCGAGGAACGGGATCAGCGCCGTGGCGACCGACCAGATCTGGCTCGGCGACACGTCCATCAGCGTGACTTCCTTGGGAGCCTTCAGCTCGACGTCGCCCTCACCGATCCGGCACAGCACCTGGGGGCCCTTGAGCTTGCCCGACTTCGGATCGACCTCGGCGTTCGCCTGGGCGATCACGTTGTCCTCCTCCTCCTGGGTGGCGTCCAGGTGGACGATCTCGTCGGTGACGACGCCATCCTTGACGACCCGGTAGGGGGTGGTGACGAAGCCGAACTCGGAGACCTCGGCGTACGAGGACAGCGAGCCGATCAGGCCGATGTTCGGGCCCTCCGGCGTCTCGATCGGGCACATGCGGCCGTAGTGCGTGGGGTGCACGTCGCGGACCTCGATCGGCGCGCGCTCGCGGGTGAGCCCGCCGGCGCCGAGCGCCGACAGGCGACGCCGGTGCGTGAGGCCGTCCAGCGAGTTCGTCTGGCTCATGAACTGCGAGAGCTGCGAGGAGCCGAAGAACTCCTTCTGCGCCGCCACGACCGGGCGGATGTTGATGATCGTCTGCGGCGTGATCGCATCCGAGTCCTCGGTGGTGAGGCGCTCGCGCACGACGCGCTCCATCCGGTAGAGGCCAACCCGGAACGCGTCCTGGATCAGCTCGCCGACGGTGCGCAGGCGGCGGTTGCCGAAGTGCTCGTACTCGTCCAGGTGGTCCTTGATGGGCTCGCGCGGGGCCAGCGCCAGCTCGGCCGCGTAGTCCTTGATCGGGTTCTCCTCGTCGACCTTCTCGAGGTCCGGGTCGAGGAGGCGCGGCAGGGTCACCAGCTCGCGGATCAGGGCGACGATGTCGTCCTTCGTGAGCACGCGGGTGTCGAGGTCGACATCCAGGTCCAGGCGCGCGTTCAGCTTGTAGCGGCCGACCCGGGTGAGGTCGTAGCGCTTGGGGTCGAAGAAGAGCTGCTCCAGGAGCGCCTTGGCGGCGTCCACCGACGGCGGCTCGCCGGGCCGCTGCTTCTTGAACAGCTCGATCAGCGCGCCCTCCTCGGTCTTGGTGGGCTCGGTGTCGGCATCGATCGTGTGCCGGATGTAGACCGAGTTGTCGAAGAGCTTCAGGATCTCCTCGTCGGTCACGTAGCCCATCGCGCGCAGCAGGACGGTGACCGGCAGCTTGCGCTTGCGGTCGATGCGGGCGTAGACGCGGCCCTTCTTGTCGATCTCCAGCTCCAGCCACGAGCCGCGGGCCGGCATCAGGTTGGCGATGAAGACCTGCTTCTCGCGGTCCTTCGGCTCCATGACGTAGGCGCCGGGGGAGCGGACGAGCTGGGTCACGACGACGCGCTCGGTGCCGTTGATGATGAACGTGCCGCGGTCGGTCATCCACGGGAAGTCGCCCATGAAGACGGTCTGCTCGCGGATCTCGCCGGTGTCGCGGTTCTGGAAGGCGACGGTGACGTTGAGCGGGCGCGAGTAGGTGATGTCCTTCTCGCGGCACTCCTCGACGGTGTGCGTGGGATCGTCGAACTTGAGATCGCCGAAGACGATCGCAAGGTTCCCCGTGTAGTCCTCGATCGGGGAGATGTCGTTGATGGTGTTGCGCAACATCCCCGACTTGGGGTCGGTGAGCGCCTCAAAGGAACGGCGCTGGATGTCGATCAGATGGGGGACTTCAACGGGTGTCTCGAGGCGTGAAAAGGACCTCCGGATGACAGGGGCAGCAGGAACTCTGGCCAACTGGGCGACTCCTCAGGTGGTCGAAGAACAGAAATGACGAACCTCCGCGCAGAGGTTCGGGCAAGAATCGGCGAACGACGCGCGACCCAGCAGGATAACACACCGCTTGTGCCTGGCACAAGCGTCGCTCACGCACGGCGCCTCGCCTCGCCCGACTTTGTCGATTCCCGCCGCAAATAGCGGCAAGATCCCGCAAAGTCGGGCTGCGGCTGGCTACTTCAGCTCGACTTCGCCGCCGGCTTCCTCGAGCTCACCCTTGAGCTTCTCGGCCTCGTCGCGGTCGATGCCCTCCTTGACGGGCTTGGGAGCGCCGTCGACGAGCGCCTTCGCCTCCTTCAGGCCCAGGCCGGTCGCCGCGCGAACGGCCTTGATCACCTGGATCTTCTTCTCGCCGCCCGAGTTGAGGACGACGTCGACGGTGCTCGACTCCTCCTCGGCGGCGTCGCCATCGCCCGCGCCCGCCGCGGCCGGCGCGGCGGCGGCGACCGCGGTCGCGGACACGCCGAACTCCTCCTCGAGCGCCTTGATGCGCTCGGAGAGCTCCAGCACCGAGATGCCCTTCAGCTCCTCGATCCACTTCTCTGTCGTCATCTTGGCCTCAGCCATCTGATTCCTCCTGTTCGTCGGTCTGCTCGGAAGCCTCAGGTGGCTCCTCTGAAGGCTCTTCTTCGGCGGAAGCGTCGGCTTCGGCCGCTGCATCGCCGGATGCGGGGTCAGACCCCTCGCCGGCGTCGGGTTCCGGCGTCTCCTCGGCCTCGGGATCTGACCCCGCTTCCGGTTCCTCGGCGGCGGGGCTTCCTCGGCGTCGGCGCCTCTTCCTCCGCCGGGGCCTCTTCCTCCGCCGGGGCTTCGCCGCTCACCAAGCCCTGCTCGGCGATCTGGGCGAGCTGGCGGCCGAGGCCGGAGATCAGGTTGCTCATGCCCGCGACCAGGCCCGTCAGCGGGCTGGCGGTGAGGCCCACGAGCTGGCCGTGCAGCACCTCCAGGCCGGGCAGGCGCGCGATCGCCTGGAAGCTGTCGGGGTCCAGCGCCGCCCCGTCCATGATCCCGCCCTTGTAGGTGAGGACGTCGTGCTCGCGCGCGAAGGTCGAGATCGCCTTGGCCGCCGTCACCGGGTCGCCCTTGATCAGCGTCAGCGCGGTCGGGCCGACCAGCAGGTCGTCGAGGCCCTCCGTGCCGGCCTGCTCGGCGGCGCGCTTGGCGAGGCGGTTCTTGACGACGCTGAAGACGGCGTCGGCCTCGGCCAGCTTGATCCGAAGCTCGGCCGCCTGCGGCACCGAGATGCCGCGGTAGTCCACGGCGAAGATCGCCTCCGCCCCGTTCAGGCTCTCCGCGATCTCCTCGACCGCCGCTGCTTTCTGTTCCTTGTTCATCTGGTGTCGTCCATCAAAAAAGCCCGCACGCAGGCGGGCTCGAAGGTGCTCTCCGGGCGCCACCTGCACTGGAGTTACGGGCGAACCCGGCCAGTGGTCTTCGGCAGGCGAAGTTGTCGGCGCGGGAGTGTAGCTACTCGGCCGCGACCTCCTCGACGGCCTCGGCGGCCGGCTCGTCGCCGTTCTCGGCGGTCCCGGTGCCCAGGATCTCGCCCTCGCGGATCCGCGAGGAATCGACGCGAACGCCGGGGCCCATGGCGGTGGTCAGCGTGATCGAGTGGATGTACCGGCCCTTCGCGGCGGCCGGCTTCGCGCGGTTGATCTCGTCGATGACGGCGGCGTAGTTCTCCAACAGCGCCCGGTCGCCGAAGCTGGCCTTGCCGATCGTCAGGTGGACGTTGGCGTTGCGGTCGGTGCGGTACTCGATCTTGCCCGACTTGGCCTCGCCGACGGCCTTGGCGATGTCGTCGGTGACGGTGCCGACCTTCGGGTTGGGCATCTTGCCCTGCGGGCCGAGCACGCGGCCCAGCTTGGAGACGACCGGGCCCATCAGCGCCGGCGTCGAGATCGCCACGTCGAAGTCGGTCCAGCCCTCGTCGATCCGGTCGGCCAGGTCCTGGGCGCCGACGTACTCGGCGCCCGCCTCCTGGGCGGCGCGGGCGGCGTCGCCCTCGGCGAAGACGGCGATGCTCACGTCCTTGCCCAGCCCGTTGGGAAGCGCCAGCGTGCCGCGCAGCTGCTCCTCGGCGTGGCGGACGTTCAGGCCCAGCTTCATGTGCAGCTCGACCGTCTCGTCGAACTTGGCCGAGGCCGTCTCGCGCACCAGCGTCACGGCCTCGCCGGGCTCGTAGGCGTGGTCGCGGTCGACCTTCTCGTAGGCGGCGCGGTAGCGCTTGCCGCGGGCCATTAGCTCGAGCCCCGTCGACGTCGACGCCCATCGAGCGGGCGGTGCCGGCGATGATCCGCGAGGCCGCGTCGAGGTCGTTGGCGTTCAGGTCCTCCATCTTGCGCTCGGCGATCTGGCGGATCTGGTCGGCGCGTGATCGTCCCGACCTTGTTCACGTGCGGCTCGCCCGAGCCCTTCTCGATCCCGATCGCCTCGCGGATCAGGACGGCGGCGGGCGGCGTCTTGGTGATGAAGGTGAACGAGCGGTCCTCGAAGACCGTGATCTCGACCGGGATGATCGTGCCGGTGTCCTGCTGGGTCTGCGCGTTGAACGCCTTGCAGAACTCCATGATGTTGACGCCGTGCTGGCCCAGCGCGGGGCCGACCGGCGGCGCCGGGTTCGCGGCGCCCGCCGGGATCTGAAGCTTGATGAGGGTGAGGACCTTCTTCGCCATCTCGGAGTCTCAGGTTAGGGCAGTCGCCTAGATCTTCTTGACCTGGTCATAGCCGACCTCGACCGGCGTCTCGCGGCCGAAGATCGAGACCAGCACCTTGAGCTTGGCGGCGTCCTCGTTGATCTCGGCGATCTCGCCCGAGAAGTCCGAGAGCGGGCCCGAGATGACCTTGACCGTCTCGCCAACCGAGAACTGCGCCTGCGTCTTCGGGCGCTCCGCCGTCTCGCGGTGGAGCAGCCGGTCGACCTCGGGCTGGGAGAGCGGGATCGGCTTGTTGCGCGAGCCCGACGAACCCGGTGACGCCGGGGGTGTTCTTGACGAGGCTCCAGGCGTCGTCGGTCATCTCCATGTTGACGAGGACGTAGCCGGGCATCGTCCGCTTCTCGACCGAGACGCGCTGGCCGTCCTTCAGCTCGGAGACCTGCTCGGTCGGCACGACCACGTGACGGACTTGGCCACGCTGGCTCATCGTCTCGACCCGGTGCTCGAGGTTGTGCTTGACCTTGTTCTCGTGACCGGAGTAGGTGTTGATCACAAACCAGCGGAACATGTGTTCAGTTCGAAGCTTTCTCTTTCAGGGGGTTCGACAGGGGACGCGCCGCTCAGAGGACGATCTGCACCAGTTCGGAGAAGATCGCGTCCAGCACGCCAAGGTAGGCGGCGGCGACGGCGATGAAGATCAGGGTGATGGCTGAGGCCTGGATCAGCGTGTCGCGGTCGGGCCACTGGACCCGCTTCAGCTCGGCCCAGCACGAGGCGATGAACCCGGTGACGCGCCCGCGCTGGCGCTCGACCGGCTCGTCCTTGGGCTTGCGGCGCTCCTCGGACTCCTTCGCCCGCCGGCGCTGCTCGCGCTCCTCGCGCTTGCGCTCGCGCCGGGTGATCGCACCGTCGGCCGGCTCGGCCTCGTCCGCCGGCTTGCCGACGTCGGCGCGCGAGGGCGCGGGCGCCTCCGGGGCCTCGGGCTCCTTCAGGGCGTCGAGGTCGGCGCCCTGCTCGGCCAGCTCGGCCTCGACGACGTCGGCCGACTCGGGGACCTGCGTGTCGTGCTGGGCGCGTGACTCTTCGGTCCGCGCCTGGCCCGCCTGCGCCGCCTGGCGCGCCTCGCGCTTTCGCCGCTCGGCCTTGCGCTGTGCTCGCGACTTCGCCATCGGCGCTAGCGCGTCTCCTTGTGCGCCGTGTGCTTGCCGCACCAGCGGCAGTACTTGCGCAGCTCGACGCGGTCGGGCGTGTTCCGACGCGACTTGTTCGACTGGTAGTTACGCCGCTTGCACTCCTCACAGGCGAGGGTGACGGCGATTCGGACGTCTCCGCGAGCCACTGTTCCTTCTCAGCTCCCGGGGCCGCAAACGGCCCCAATCAGAAAAAAGACCCCGGCGCAGATGCGCGAGGGTGATCAGGAATATAGCGCCCCCAACGAGAGCGAGGCCCACGATGGGCCTCGCTCCAAGGGGTGTTCGCGTCGCGTTAGTTGACGGTAACCCTGTCGGACTCCGCGGCCTTGCAGAACTTCTTCCCGTTGAGTTCGCTTCTTCTTGGCCTTGGCGTAGTACTTGCCGTTCTCGGCGTAGTCGCCGAGGTTGACCGAGTAGTCACCGTCGTTGTCCGTCTGGTCGGAGCCGACGGTGACGTCGTCGCCCTGGGCCTGGCGCTTGACCTTCACGGTGCGGTTCTTCTCGCAGGCGTCCTTCTTGGACCTCACCTTGCCGAAGAAGCTGTCGCTGTAGGTGCCGGGCTGGTAGTTGATGTCGACCCGGCTGCCGATCCCCTTCTTACCCTTGGCGACGGCCATCCCCGCGACGCCCGCGACGCAAAGCGACGCGATAACAAGCAGTACTAAGAACTTCTTCATCCGAGGAACTCCCTTTTCGAGGATCGAGGTTTCGCTTGTACTACGCAGCCCCGCCGGGATTGCTGACAGCGATAGCCACTTTGGGCACGAATCACTTGCCCACCCCGGTGGGAAGGCTCTCGATGCCCGCCACCTCGGCGCGTAGCTTGGGCTTCCCCTTCACGCTGAGCTTCTGGTTGAAGACCTCCCCGGCCGCGACGTCGACGCGCTTCTCGGTGACCCACCCGTCGCTTGGCCTTGCGCTCGATCAGCATCTCGCCTGTCGCGGGCGCCTTGCCCCAGGCCCGCACCGACTTGCCGCCGTGGGCGACGAACGGGAACCGCCATGCGGCGAAAGCGGGCTTGCGCTGGCCCGAGAAACGGAAGATGCCGGTGACGTCCTCGCCGAAGGGGTTGTCGCTGTCGAACTGCGCGTCGCGGATCTGGAGGTTGATCACGACCCGCGCCCCCTGCTTCCAGAGCAGGTAGAGCGCCTCCTGCGAGCCAGCGGGCGTGCTTGGCTCAGCGGCACGCCCTCGAAACGGTCGGGCGGATCGCTCTCCCACCACAGCTCGGTCGCCCACACGGGATGGTGGCCGCCGTCGACGTTGTTCGTGCTGCTCGGCCTTGCGCAGCACCCGCACGACGTTCTTCAGGTCGGGGGTCGAGGCGTCGTCGGGATGGAGCGCGCTTCGGTGCGGGCCGCCCGAGGTGTTGATCGGGTGGTGGGCGAAGACGTCCAGCTTCGGCTCGGCGCCGCAGTTGCCGGGCTCGAGCTGCTGGCGCCCCTTGAGGCAGAAGACCTTGCGCCAGAACGCGATCGGACGCATCCGGTCGCCGCCGGGCGGCTCGCCGTAGGGGGCCGCGCCGGCGGTCACGACCTGCGCGTCGCCGGCGTCCTTGACCCCTTCGTAGGCCGCGTTCAGCAGGTCCTTGTAGACGCCCGGGCTCTTCGCCTTCTTGCCCTGGTACTGCGGCGTCAGATAGACGTCCAGCGTGGGCTCGTTCCAGGCCTGGATGTAGTCGACGGTGGGGTAACGGGAAGCCAGGGCGAAGGCGAAGTCCTCGACGGCGCCGGGCTTGGGCTTCCACGTTCCCGCAGGCGCGTTCCCCGGTTTGTTCTCGCCCTCCGCGTAGTTGGGCGCGAAGTAGAAGGTCAGCAGGACCTCGAGCCCGCGCGCCTGCGCGTCGGCCACCGCGCCGTCGATGGCGCCGAAGCTGTAAGCCGCATCGGCCGGGTTGCGCGGGTCGGACGGGCTGCCCCGAGGTGATGTCCCGCCAGCGCACGTTGACCCGGACCACCTCCGACCGGGCGTTCACGGTCTCGTCCAGCCACTTGCCGCGGGTGACCGGGTCCGCCTGATAGAGGCTGTCCGAGAACCCGGTGTCGAGCGGCGCGGGAGCCGCCGATGCCGAGCTCGCGAGCCCGGCGACGATCGGCAGCGCCAAGAGCGCCGCGCGCGCCATCAGGGCGCGCGGCGCCAGGGCGTTTGAAAGTCCGCGGGAGCCCGCGAAGCGGGCGTCGCTCACGCGGGTTCGCCAGGCCCGGTGCCGCGCCTGCGCAGAAGCAGGAGGGTCACCGCTGCGAGCAACGAGACGCCGAGGATGATCGGCAGGGCGACGCCCATGCCGCCGTCGGACTCGCCGTCGCCGCCCGCAAGCTGGTTCAGCACCTCGCCGACGCCGCCGCCCGAGTCGCCGGGGTTCGTCGAAGCCGCGGCATCCTTGGCGTCGCCCTTGCCCTTATCAGGGCCGGTGCTCTGCGCCAGCTTGGCTGCGCCGGCGCCATCGGCGCCCTGCGCCTCGAGGTCGTTCACGACGCTGGGAGGCAGACCGCCGCCCGAGCTCGGGCCGGCGGCCGCGCCGGAGTCGTCGTCGCTGCTGGGCTGGTTGCCGCCCGCGCCTGGGACGTCTTCCGTGTATTCGTCGGCAGCCGACCCCCCACCTTGCTGAGCCTGCGCCGTCGCGGGCAGGACGAGGAGGGCCAGGGCCGCTGTGATGACAAGAATCCTTCGCATGTCTAGCCATACGGGGGCGACGGGGCGAGGCTGACACCTGATCTGGCGGCACCTTCGTCAGGATCCCGCGCGAACCCGCGTATTACCTGGTCAGATGCCGGTCGCAGCCGAAACCTCACGCGCTGGCGGCGCGGGCGCGCGGACCCGCCCCAACCGGGGCCTCACTGCGACCCTCGCCGCCATCGGCCCGCTGTTCGCCGGCTACGCCCTGCCGTTCCTGCTGGTCATCTACCTGGGCCTGAAGGGCGGCGGCTACGACCTCGTCATCCGCAGCGAGGTCGGGATCGCGGTCTGGTGGGTCGTGCTCCTGCGGCGCCGCCGTCGGCGCTGCTCCCGCGCGCCCGCGTCGGCGCGCGCCGCGCTGGGTCGGCCTCGGCCTGCTGCGGCGCCTTCGCGGTCTGGACCGCGCTCGGCATCTCGTGGTCGGAGTCCAGCGAGCGCAGCGTCGCCGAGCTCGGACGCGTGGCCGCCTACCTCGGGGTCTTCGCGCTGGCGCTCCTCGTCGCAGGGCCGCGAGGGCCTGCGCCGCACCGTGTCGGCGCGTCGGCCGCGGCGACCGCCGTTCGTCGGGATCCTGGCGCTCCTCTCCCGCCTGCATCCGAGCTGGTTCCCGGCGAACGAGACCGCCGAGGCTCGTGCCCTCCACCGCGAGCCGCCTCAGCTACCCGCTCGAACTACTGGAACGGGGTCGCGGCCCTGGCGGCGATCGGCATGCCGCTGCTGCTTGGCATGGCGACGACCGCCGCGCACGATCGCGGCCCAGGCCGCTGGCGGCCGCCGCCGTCCCGGCCGTCGCGCTGGCCGCCTTCTACACCCTCTCGCGCGGCGGCGCCCTCGAGATCGCGGTCGCCCTGGCCGTGCTCCTGGCCCTCTACCCCCGCCGGCTCGCCGCTGCTCGCCAGCCTGGCGCTCGCCGGCGGCGGGCGGCGCGTCCTGATCGTCGCGGCGACCCAGCGCGACGCGCTCGAGGACGGCCTCGGCACCGCGGCCGCGCAGTCGCCAGGGCGACGAGATGCTCGCGATGGCGCTCGTCGTCTGCGCCGGCGTCGGCCTTGTCCAGGCGGCGATCGCGCTCGCCGCGCCGGCACGAGCTCGGCCCCGGCGATTCGACGTCTCCCGCCGCGCCGCGGGCGCCTCGGCGGCGGTCGCCGCCGTGGCCGCGATCGCGATCGCCGCTGGCGGCCGGCGCGCCCGGCGCGATCTCCGACCGCTGGGAGGAGTTCAAGCAGCCGATCGGCCCCGAGAGCAACACGTCGGCCGAGCGCTTCGAGAGCGCCAGCGGCAACGGGCGCTACCAGTACTGGCAGTCGGCGGTCGACGCCAACGCGACCGACCCGCTGGTGGGCATCGGCCCCGGCACCTTCGAGTTCTGGTGGGCCCGCGAGGGCACCTGCCCGGCTTCGTCCGCGACGCCCACTCCCTCTACTTCGAGACGCTGGGCGAGCTCGGCATCCTCGGCCTCGTCCTGATCGGCGGTGCTCATCGTCCTCGGCACGGGGGTGGCACGGGCTGTCGCCCCGGGGTCGACCGAGCGCGGCCTGCTGGCGGCCGCCGCGGCCGCCTGCACCGCGTTCGCGGTGGCGGCCGGCATCGACTGGGCCTGGGAGCTCGCCGTCCTCCCGGTCGTCTTCCTGCTCCTCGCGGCCGCGATCCTGGCGCCAAGCGCCGAGTCGAAGACATCCACGCGACGGCCAAGCAACCCTGGGTGATGATGGAGGTGTGCGGCGGGCAGACGCACTCGATCGTCCGCCACGGGATTGACCAACTGCTGCCGCGCGAAGTCGAACTCGTTCCACGGGCCGGGTTGCCCGGTCTGCGTGACGCCGCTCGAGATGATCGACCACGCACTCGCCATCGCTGCCCGGCCCGAGGTGATCTTCTGCTCGTTCGGCGACATGCTGCGCGTGCCGGGCAGCAACGCGGATTTGCTCCGCGTCAGGGGCGAAGGCGGCGACGTTCGCATCGTCTACTCGCCGCTCGACGCGGTGAAGCTCGCGCGCGAGCAACCCGGACCGCGAGGTGGTGTTCTTCGGCATCGGCTTCGAAACGACCGCGCCGGCGACCGCGATGGCCGTTCACGCAGGCGAAGCGGCTCGGCGTGAGGAACTTCTCGCTGCTGGTCTGCACACGTCCGCGTTCCGCCCGCGATTGACGGCGATCCTGCCAGCCCCGCGAACCGCGTGCAGGCGTTCCTCGCGGCCGGGCACGTTTGCACGGTGATGGGCATCGACGAATACCCAGCCGCTCGCGGAGGAGTTCCGTGTGCCGATCGTCGTGACCGGATTCGAACCGCTCGACATCCTCGAAGGCATCCGCCGCTCGGTCGGCCAGCTCGAGAGCGGCCGGCACGAGGTCGAAAACGCTTACGAACGCGTCGTCACGTCCGAGGGCAACCCGGCGGCGCAGGATATGCTCGCGCGACGTATTCGAAGTGACGGACCGGACCTGGCGCGGCATCGGCACCATCCCGCAGAGCGGTGGCGGCTCCGCGCCGCTACCGGACTTCGACGCCGAACACCGCTTCCCGGTGACTGCCATGCACAGCGAGGAGTCGTCGATCTGCCGCAGCGGCGAGGTCCTGCAGGGCCTGATCAAACCCCACGAGTGCTCGGCCTTCGGCACGCAGTGCACCCCGCGCAAGCCGCTCGGCGCAACCATGGTCTCCAGTGAGGGCGCCTGTGCGGCGTACTACCTCTACCGAAGGATGCAGACGACCGAGCAGCCGGCGGGGGCCGAGCGAAAGGCGGAGGTGACTTCCGTTGGCTGAGCCACTGACGCTGCCTCCTTACGAGGAAGCGCCGAACTTCGAGGGCTGGACCTGCCCGCTTCCGCTGCGGGACAGCCCGACCGTGCAGATGGGACACGGGGGCGGAGGGGCGATGTCGGCGGAGCTGGTCGACCACGTGTTTCTGCCAGCTTCGCCGACGCGGCCCTCGAACAGCTCGGTGACTCCGCAGTCATGCCCTTCGCGGGCGGTCGGCTTGCGTTCTCGACCGACTCGTTCGTGGTGCGCCCACTGTTCTTCCCGGGCGGCAGCATTGGCGACCTCGCGGTGAACGGGACCGTCAACGACCTGGCGATGAGTGGTGCGAGTCCGCTCTTCCTCTCGACGGCGTTCATCCTCGAGGAGGGGACGGACATCACCGTGGTCGGCGCGATCTCCAAGCGACTAGGCGAGGCGGCGGTGCGAGCGGGAGTGCGCATCGTGACTGGTGACACCAAAGTGGTGGAGTCCGGCACGGTGACGGGGTTTACATCAACACGGCTGGTGTCGGCGTCGTACCGGACGGAGTGGAGATCCGCCCCGACCGCGCGCGGCCGGGCGACGTCGTCCTTGTCAGCGGTGACATCGGCGTGCACGGCATCGCGATCATGAGTGTGCGGGAGGGCCTGCAGTTCGGCACGGAGGTCGAAAGCGACTGCCAGCCATTGAATGGGCTGGTCGAGCAGATGCTCGGGGTCGGCAAGGACATCCACGTGCTGCGCGACCCGACTCGGGGTGGCCTGGCCAGCTCTCTCAACGAGATCGCGAGGGCATCGAAGGTCGGTGTGGCGCTGGTAGAGCGCCAGCTGCCCATCCCGGACGTCGTGGCGAACGCCTGCTCCTTCCTGGGTCTGGATCCCCTTCAGGTCGCCAACGAGGGGAAGTTGGTCGCGTTCCTTGCCCCTGAGGACGCCGACGAGGTGCTCGAGGCGATGCAGTCCCACCCGGCGGGAGCCGGCGCCTGCGTGATCGGGGAGTGCGTGGAGAAGCATCCCGGCATGGTGTCCACCACGACGGGCTTCGGTGCCTCGAGGATCGTCGACCTGCCCATCGGCGAGCAGCTGCCGCGGATCTGCTGACGACATGAAGTTCCTCGTCATCTGGAGCCTTGAGCAGTCGCTGCTTTCCGACGCGATGGTGCGCGCCATCGCGCGAATGCCGGAGTACGGCACCCGCCTGGAGGAGCAGCGGAAGGTGCTGCTGCGCTACCACATCGTGGGAGCCCATGGGGGTGCCTGGATCTACGACGTCGACTCACACGAGGAGTTCGAGCGGCTCCTCGCGATGGCGCCGGTCTTCAACTTCTCCCAGTACACCGTCCATCCGCTGGCAGACATGACGGGCGCAGACATGACGGGGGCAGAAATCACAGGAGTGGACCATGCCCCCTGAATCGCCACGGGAGCTGGCTTCCCACGACGAGTGGAGCGAGCGACGGCATCTGGTGGTGAGCGAGCGCCTTCGTAGGCGGCGTCGGGAGCTGGGGCTTACGCAGATGGACGTGGTGCTCCGGCTGCAGAGCCTCGGGGTGAACACCAGCAACAAGACCGTGTCCAGCCTGGAGCACGGGGCCGGCCTCCATCTGGCCAAGCTTCCCGAGATCGCCAGCGCGCTTGAATGCACCATCACCTACCTCGTGGGGCTCACCGACAGCCCGGCCCGCTGGGAGCCCGATGACCCGGCCCCCACGAGACGGGAAGCCGCCTCTCGGCCGGTGCAGCGCAGCGATACCGGAGCACCGTCCGAGCGGCCGTGGATCCTCGGTCCGCTTGAGCTGCCCAGGAAGACCCGGGCTTGATGGCGGCCATAGGTGCGAGGGTTGGGCGAGGGTCTTGAGTGAGCGCGGCGCCCTGCTGTTCGCGCGCTACGCCTACCCCCCCAACGCGCTGGGCTACTGCGGCCCCGCAGGTGCCGAGGTGATGCTGTCGCCGGACGCGACCGAAGAGATCGGGCGGCGGGCACGCCTGTTCGAGGGTGCGTGGGCGTACCTCCAGGTGATCGCGGAGTGCTCAGGGGTCAGCGACCCGCTGGACGAGCGCGCGGTCGAGGCGTACTGGGTCGGGAACGACCTTCTCGACCGCGTGGACCCGGCACGACTCGTGGCGCGTCTCTCCGAGCTGTTCCGCGGCCAGATCGGCGGGACCTGGCGCGAGGCCTCCGCGCGGGCCCGTCCCCATCACAGCTTCCAGGTGTTCGAGGTCTACCCCTGGGCGGAGCGACTCGCACCTGGGCATGAGCTTCCCAAAAACCAGATCGTGGCCCAGATCCTGGATCGATGCCGGATCCGGACCGGCCGCGTCCAGGAGGTCCGGGGCGAGCAGGCCCTAGTGGAGTCACGGGAGTTGGCGTGGGACGGCCGTTTCTTCCGCTCGGACCAACGGGAGGAATGGGCCACCTGGTCGGTGGGAGGCTCGTCGCTGCTCGAAGGGCTGTCTCCGGGCGACGCCGTCGCTCTGCACTGGGACTGGATCTGCGACGTACTGACTGACGAGCAAGTACGCCGGATCGAGGCAGCAGAGGACGCCCAGCTAGTCGAGTCTGGGCTTGGTCAGCACCAGCCGATGAGGATCAGCGTCTCGTCTCGGTCGTAGGGACTGCACAGTCGCTTCGCTGCATCGACGGCCCGCAGAATCGCGTCCAGTGGATTGCGTCCCAGTCGCCTGACGGGTGCCCCGTCGAGTGTGGGGCAGTGCCCTCGCCCTCCGACCCCGCTAGCGCGGGCAATGAGAAGAGTCAGTGCAGCGGACAAGTCGTCGGCGGTTTTCAACGGCTGTTCGAAGTCGAGCCGTCGGTCTCGATGGCCGGTGGCGTACTGGAGGCGTAGTCCGAGCCCGCAGCGATCCAGCCGGAGTGGCCACCCGCGGACCAGCAGCCATTAGGCAAGCCTTACCTTATTTAGGCTACCTTTGTCAAAGTCAATGCGCCAGTGCCCGATCTACGAGCAGGAGACAACCTTCGTGTCCAGGTACAGGAAGACAGCGGCCGTGATGGCGGCGGCGCTTGCAGCCAGCGCCCTCGCAGCCTGTGGGTCTGACTCCACGGACGCTGGCGAGACCAGTGGAGGTCCGTGGACCTACACCGACGCCTCGGGCAAGACCGTGACTGCCGAGTCGACTCCGACCCGGATCATCGCGCACGCCGGTGAGGCGGCCGCGCTCATGTCGTTCGGCATCAAGCCGGTCGGTATCTACGGTGATGTGCCGGTCAAGGACGACCCCAGCCTGAAGAACCTGGACCTGTCCGGGATCACGATTCTCGGTGAGACCTGGGGCGAGATCGACATCGAGAAGGCGGCGACCCTCAATCCCGACCTGATCGTGGCCGACTGGTGGCCTGTCGAGAAGGCCTACTCCGGCATGGAAGAAGGAGTCAAGGAGGAGAGCGAGAAGATCAGGAGCTCGCGCCGGTCGTCGGTGCGGCCCAGGGCGACTCGATCGTCACGCTCATCGCGGGATACGAGAAGCTCGCCGAGAGCCTGGGTGCCGACCTGAGCGACCCTGAGATCGCCCAGGGCAAGGACGGCTTCGAAGCCGCCGTCGCCGACTTCAAGGACACCTCGGCCGACAAGAGGGCTCGCTGCGCTGCCGCGGTCTCGCCGACCTCGGACCTGCTCTACGTCGCGGTGCCGAGCACGCCCCCGAGCTGCCTCGACTTCCAGAACTGGGGCCTCGACGTGATCGACCCCGACACACCCGGACAAGGCCTTCCCCTACTGGGAGAACCTGAGCTGGGAGAACGCGGACAAGTACCAGCCGGACCTCCTGCTGATCGACGACCGCGTCCTACCCCGCCAACGTGAAGACGGCCGAGGACCAGCCAACCTGGGACAGCATCAAGGCCGCTGAAGCAGAGGCCACCGTCCCCTGGCCGGCGTACTGGCTGCACACCTACGCGGACTACGCCGAGCAGTTCCAGGCCTGACCGCGGCTATCAGAAGCGGCCGACCCCGGCCTCCGGCGAGTAAGTGCCGATGACGACCAGCATCGCGGTCCGCGCCCAGCCAGGACCGTCCGGTGCCCTCGTCGCCGGGCTGGTCGGCCTCGGCGCCGTGCCTACTGTCGTGGTCGTGCTCCTCAGCATCACCCTGGGCTCACGCGGCGTCACGTTCGGCACGATTTGGACGCGCTTCCACCGATCTTCGACCCGGCTCGGCCGCGCAGACTGTGATCCGCGAGATGCGGGTCCCGCGCACGCTGCTCGGGCTGCCGCGGGGCGGCGCTCGGGCTCAGCGGTGCGATCCTGCAGGGCGTCACCCGCAACCCGCTCGCCGATCCCGGGCATCATGGGGATCAACGCGGGGGCGGCGGCGTTGATCGTGCTCGGCATCATGGTGTTCGGCATCGAGCTGCTGCTCGGGTACGTCTGGCTGGCGCTTCCTCGGCGCCGGCCTCGCCACGGTGTTCGTGTATACCGTCGCGTCGCTCGGCCGGGAGGGCGCCACACCGGTCAAGCTCGCGCTCGCCGGCGCGGCCGTGACCGCCGGCCTGTCCTCGATCACCACCGGCATCGTGATGACGAACCTCGACGCCCTCAACCAGCTGCGCTTCTGGCAGGTCGGCTCGCTCGCCGGCCGCTACATGCCGGTGTTCTGGCAGATGGCTCCCGTTCTTCGCCGTGGGCTTGGTGATGGCGATGCTGTCGCGGGCGGGCGCTCAATGGCCTCGCGATGGGTCGAGGACGCCGCTCGGTCCCTCGGACAACGGGTCGGTCTGCACCCGGCTTCTGATCTTCCTCACCGTGGCGTCCTCTGCGGTGCGGCGACCGCCGCGTGCGGTCCCATCGTGTTCATCGGCCTCGTCGTTCCTCACATCGCCCGCGCGGTGTGCGGTCCCGACTATCGCTGGATCCTGCCGTACTCGTTGATCCTCACACCGACCCTGTTCCTGCGCCGCCGACATCTTCGGTCGGCTCTTGCTGACCCGGCGCAAGCTACAGGTCGGTGTCGTCCTCGGAGTCCTCGGGGCACCAGTCTTCGTCGCCCTCGTCCGTTCCGCGACCTTGCGGAGCTGTGATGGTCCTGCTCAGCCCTGTCCGCCGACCGGCTCGATCCCTTCGCCGGCCGCGCCGACCGACGCGCGCGGCGTCGCCGTGGCAGTCGTGACCATCGCTCTCGCGGTGCTGTGCCTGCGCGTTGTTCGTCCTGACGATGATGGTCGGCAGCTACTTCGTCTCGGGTATCGACGTCGTCAAGTCCGTGCTCCATATCTCTGACGACACCGGCGTCGACTTCATCGTGCAGGACCTGCGGTTGCCCCGGGCAACTGCGGCGCTCGCGGTGGGCTTGCGCTCGGGGTCTCCGGGACGTTGTTCCAGACAGCTGCTGGCGAACCCGCTCGCCTCGCCCGATTTCGTGGGCATCTCCTCCGGCGCAGCCTGCTGCGGTCGCAGGCATCGTCACTGTTCGAGACCGGCGGCTACGAGATCTCTGCCCTGGCCCTGGGTCGGGGCCTTCGGCAGCGCCACGCTGATCTACCTGCTGGCCTGGCGGGGCGGCATCAGCGGCTACCGGCTGATCCTTGTCGGCATCGGCGTCTCGCAGTTCATGCTCTCGATCGTCGGCTACCTGATCGCCCGCGCAGAGCATCTACGAAGCGCGGGCAGGCCATGCACTGGCTGGTCGGCTCGGTCGGCCAGTCCGGTGGGCGCCGAGCTGCGCGCGCTTCTCGTGAGCCTCCTCGTCCTCGTCCCGCTTGCTCTTATCCTGCAACCGCGCCGCTCCGGGCGCTCGAGCTGGGCGACGACTCCGCCGGCTGCGCTCGGCACGCCGCGTCGAGCTCGACCCGCCTGGGCTCATCGCTGTCTCGATCTCCCTCGTCGCCTTCGCCACCGCGGCCGCCGGGCCCGATCGCTTTCGTGGCGCTCGTCGCCGGCCCGATCGCGCACCGGATCGCTGGGCCCGGCGCCGGGCGGCATCATGGCCGCCGCACTCGTGGGCGCGAGCATCGTGCTCGGCGCCGACCTGGTTGCCTCAGCACCTCATGCCCGTGGCCCTGCCTACCGGGGTCGTCACCGGTGCGGTCGGGGCTCCATATCTGATCTGGCTCCTCGTCACCGTCAACAGAGAAGGACGCGGCGGATGAATGCTCACGACCTACGCGCCAAGGACCTCGCGCTGGGCTACGACTCCAGGACGTCGTCTCGCGATCTGGATGTCGAGATCCCCGACGGCAAGATCACCGTCATCGTCGGGGCCAACGCGTGTGGGAAGTCGACCCTCCTGCGAGGCATGGCACGACTCTTGAGACCTCGCACGGGAGCGGTCTCCTCGACGGCAAGGCCGTGCACGACCTGAAGACGCATGACGTGCGACCATCATGGGTCTGCTGCCGCAGACTCCTGTTGCTCCGGACGGGATCACCGTCGGTGACCTGGTGGGCAGAGGACGTTATCCGCACCAGGGCTGGTTCCGGAAGTGGAGTCGGCCAAGACGAGGCAGCAGTCGAGCCACGCCCTCGCGTCGACCGGAATCCGCGACCTGGTCCACCGCCGTATCCAAGCCTCTCCGGCGGGCAGCGGCAACGGGTGTGGGTGGCCATGGCCCTCGCGCAGGAGACCGACTTGCTGCTCCTCGACGAGCCGACCACCTTCCTTGACATCAACCATCAGGTCGAGCTGCTCGACCTGTTCACCGACCTCAACCGCGAGTCGGGCAAGACGATCGTGATCGTGCTCCACGACCTCAACCTTGCCTGCCGCTACGCCGATCACATCATCGCAATGAAGTCAGGCACGATCCTTGCCGAGGGTGCTCCGCGCGACGTGGTGAACCCGACTGTGGTGACCGAGGTGTTCGGGCTGGCGTGTGCGGTGATCCCCGACCCGCTCACCGGCACACCCATGATCGTGCCGCACGGTCGTCATCACGTGCTCCCGCAGAGTCTCAGCCCTCGCCGACTGCGCGCCTTGGGGAAGTCGCTCGAATGCGTGAATCGTGCCTGAGCTGGCCCGGTGACTGACTTGCGCGAACTGGAGATGCGTGTCTACCGCGCCGAGGTGGTCCGCATCGTCGACCTCACACCCTCCTTGCGGAGGATCGTGTTCGGCGGGACCGACCTGAAGGACTTCGAGACGACCGGGGTCGGCGACGAATACCTCCGGGTGCTCATGCCGGCCGCCGGGGAGGCTGAGCCGGTGCTCCCGGAGATCACTGACGGGGTCTTCGACTACGGAGCGGTCGATCTAGGCCTGCTGCGGACTTACACGGTCCGCGATTTCGACCGCGCGACCGGCGAGGTGACCATCGACTTCGTCCTGCATGCCCAAGGCGTCGCCACCACGTGGGCCCGCGCGGCAACACCCGGTGATGTCGTGGGACTGAACACGCCGACCGCGATGTACGACCCGCCTGACGATCTCGCGTGGCAGGTGCTGGTGGCGGACTGTGCCGGGCTTCCCGCGCTCTGCCGGATCCTCGAGAACACCCCCCACGGGGTCAGCAACCGGGTCGTCGTCGAGGTCCCCGACGAGCATCACCACACTGACCTGCCCGCGCATCCGCGCGTCGAAGTGACGTGGGTCCACGGCGGGAACGGGCACCGCCCGAGCCACCTCAACGAGGTAGTCCGCTCCCTCGCCCGTCCCGATGACCCCAGAGGCTACGTCTGGGTCGCCGGTGAGTCGAAGGCGCTTCGCGGTGTCCGCCGGTACCTCCGTCGTGAGCTCGGCCTGCCGGCGTCGGCGTACAAAGCCGTCGGCTACTGGATCGAGCACGCCGAGGAATGGCAGACGCGGTACGACGCCCTTGACGACTCCACCAGATCCACCCTCGAGGCCCTGTGGCAACAGGACCGTGCCGAGGAGGAGATCGAGGAAGAATACGACGAGCGACTGGCCGCTCTGGGGTTGTGACGAGCCTAGGATTGTCGCGTGAACGAGGGCGATCTGACGGCTCTGCTTCGTCGAGCACGCCTCGAGGCATTCGGTGCCGGGGGCGGCAATCGGGATCCTCCGCGATGGGGCGGCCACGACCGCCTATTACGGAGTGGCAGACGTGACGACCGGCGAGCCGGTCACACCCGAGACGCTCTTCAGCGTTGGATCGCTTGACCAAGTCGATGGTCGCGACGGTGATCGCTCGTCTCGCGGAAGCGGGCCGGTTGTCGCTGGATGATCCGGTGGTCGCGCACGTGCCGGAGCTGCGCGGAAGCGGCTGGGCCGCAAGCCGCGACCCTGCGCGACCTGCTCGCGAATCGCTCCGGGCTTCCGCTGCGCGCGGAGCTGGAGTTCGACTTCGCCGGCCGAAGTGACGAGGACGACGGTGCGCTCTCGCGGCTCGCTGCCGATGTCCGCCGCAGACGTGCCTGCGGCGCGAGTTCTGGTCGTACACGAACGTGGGCTGGTGCTTGCTCGGGCGTGTGATCGAGACCGCGACGGGCGCTCGCTTGGGAGGACGCGATGCGGCGACCACCTCGCCACGTGCAGGTATGCGCGAGACGACCTTCGCGACCGAGCCGTCCCGAAGCGGCGCGCATCGGGGCACGAGGTCACGGCTGACGGGCCCGGTGCCGGTCGAGCCGTTGGTCGCACGCGCGTATGGACCGGCCGGCACGACCGCCGTCTCGACGGTCACGGACCTTCTCCGGTTCGCCGCCTTGCACCTCGAGGACTCGTCGCTCGCCGGCGTTGCGTGCCGTGCACGCGGAGTTCTCGATCTACGGCTGGCTCGATTCCTGGTGTCTCGGCTGGGCCCGGTTCGACTGGGAGGGTGGTCCGGTGTGGGGATGGGACGGCGTCATCAGCGGCGAGCGGTCCGTTCTGCGGATCGTGCCGGAGCATCAGGCTGCGGTCGTCTTGATGACCAACAGCAGCACCGGGCGAGCGATGTACCGCTCGCTCTTCGCCGATCTGATGGACTCGCTGTTCGGGATCAGCGTCCCGCCGCTGCGCCTCGACGCGTCGCCCGGTGCGGCCGGCGACCTCTCGCGCTTCGCCGGCGTCTACGCATGGCCCGACCGGCGGGTCGAGGTCACGGCCACCGGCGAGCTGCCTCCTCATCAAGACGCGATGACGGCGAGACCGAGGCGCTCCCGCTCGACGAGCGGACCTTCCTCGTCGACGCCGTGGATCCGGACAACCCGACGGTGACGTTCGGCGCCTTCGACGCAGCCCCGGCCGGCCGGGGGTGCTCTACGACATGCTCTGGGGACTCCCGCGTCTCGACGAGTGACTGACCAGGCAAGTCGGAGCTCGGTCGTGCCGTCACCCGCGCATGCGGCCACCGCTCGTGTCGCCGCCGGTTCTCCGCCGCGGTTTGGCTGTTGCATTTCGGACAAGCGGACCCTGCCGGCGCGAGGGAACAGCCCTCTGACCACGTATGATGGAAGAGACCCGGCACGGCGCCGGGCCGAGGAGGAGTCGTCCCCATGCAGAGCCGTAACCCCATTCTCAACAACAGCGACACGTTCAACGGTCGCGCTGCTGCGAACTACGGCCACCCCGGCTACCCCGCCGGCGGCCAGGGCCACCAGGGCTATGGCCAGGCGACCGCACGCCCAAGGCACGCGACCCTCGACCTGGCAGTACCCCACAGAGCCGTCCATCGAGGAGCGGATGACGATCGACTCGGTCGTCATGCGCACCGCGATCACGCTCGGCCTGGTCATCATGACCGCAGCCCTCACCTGGGTGTTCCTGCCCGAGGACCTACGTCAGCACCGCGTGGATCGGCGGCGCCCTGGCCGGCGCCGGGCTCGGTATCTGGCTGAGCTTCAAGCGCGTCGTTTCACCGCCGTTGATCATGCTCTACGCCGTCGCCCAGGGCTTCTTCCTCGGCGCGGCATCAGAGGCCTTCGAGCAGATGTGGCCGGGCATCGTCGTGTCGGCCGTCGTCGGCACGGTGGCTGCGTTCGTCGCCACGCTGGCGGCGTACAAGTTCTTCAACATCCAGGTCACCGACCGGTTGCGGAAGTTCGTGACGATCGCCGGTCTCGGCTTCTTCGTCCTGACCTTCGGTCGACTTCATCTTGTCTCTGTTCGGCGCCGACATCGGCTTCAACGGCTTCGGCGCGCTCGGGCTGATCATGAGCGTCGTCGGGCTTGGCCTCGGTATCCTCTTCCTGATCCTCGACTTCGACATGATCGAGCGGGGCGTCGCGCCGGGTGCGCCCGAGAGCGAGTCGTGGCGAGCCGCGTTCGGCCTGACCGCGACGCTGATCTTCATCTACATCGAGCTGCTGCGGATCCTCGCGATCCTGCGCGGCGAGCTGATCGCGCGGCCGTGCCACGCGACGTGGTCGGCAGACGCATCGACAACGGCCCCCGGAGCGATCCGAGGGCCGTTCTCGGTGGCGTTCGCGTCTACTCGAAGCTGCGGTGCGCCTTGCTGCAGGTCGTGCTCGTGCACGATCGCGGTGGCGTGGCCGTGGGCGAGGTCGTACTCCTCGCGCAGCCACTGGACCCGGTCATCGAACCGCAGCAGGCCTGGGCCGTTCTCGAGATGGCCGAACCACTCATGAAGAGGTCGTCCGGTCGCTTCGGGGATCCGAGCGACCAGCATCTGATGTGTTTCTTCGGAGTGGTGAAGGGCCATGGTTTCCTCCCAGGCTCGCGAGTCGAACCTGTAGTAGATCGAGCCTGCCATCAGACGTGCCGCGTCGAGACAAGCCTCTCAACGTGACTATGACGCTCATGCCTGGCCCAGACGGCGTCGGCCGAGTTCGCCGCTCGACATCGCTGCCTCCGGTCGTGATGTGCCGCCGTCGGTGACGCACCGACCTCGGCGGGCATCGCGGCCGGCGGCGGTGCCGCAGCACCGCCCAGCGCCACGCGGGCCGTGCTCGCTGTCCGGACCTCGTCGCGGGAGACCTCCGTGCCGGTGCTCTCGGCGGCAGCCGCAGCGGCCGCGCGCAGCGAGGAACACGCCCTCGCCACGGCTGGCTCGGGCTGCGTCGGCGTCGTCTGGTAGCCACGCCGACGGCCGCCGCGACGGTGGGCAGCATCGCCGCCGCGCAGCTTCGGTAGCCGGCAGGGGAGGGATGGAACTGGTCGGGCCCGAACATGTCCGCCGGTGACGCGGCGAACTCCGGCCCCAGGATGGTGCCCAGCGAGACCGCGCGCCCGCCGGCCTCGACCGTCGCGATCGTCTGTGCCGCGGCGAGCCGGCGGCTCCAGCAGCCGGGCGACCTGGCGCAGCGGCGGAGCGATCGGACGGATCGTGCCGAGGTCAGGGCAGGTGCCGACGACGACCTCGGCGCCGGCTGCGCGCATCGTCTCGACGGCGTCCTTGCAGATCGGCGCACCGACGCCGACGGGAGCACCCGGTGGGTCACGTCGTTGGCGCCGATGATGATCGCGCAGACGTCGGGCTAGTGCGGCCAGTGCGCGCGGGGATCTGCGGCGGCAGGTCCGCTGTCTTCGCGCCGACGACCGCGCACGGAGACGCAAGAAGACGGGCCGCTCGGCGAGCTCGGCCAGGCCGGTCGCGAGGATAGGCGCCGAAGGTCTCCTCGGGCGTGTCTGCGCCGTAGCCCGCGGCAGCCGAGTCGCCGAGCACGGCCAGTCGGATCGGCCGGCCCGCGGCAGCTCAGGCGCCGTAGAGGCCGCTGGGGTCGGGCGGCTTGCTCGTCAGCGCTTGCCCGATCCGCCGCCGGGCGAGCTTGCGCCTCGGCGAGCAGGACGCCGTACAGCGAACCGCCCACGACAACCGAGACCGCCGCCGCCGTACGCGGCAGCAGTGGCCAAGCCTGCGTGCGGCGCTCGCTCTTGCTCACCTCGAGCTCTCCCTCCACTCGTCGTGGCTGCCGAAGCGGCTGCCAGTTTAGCCGACCTGGGGAGTGCCACCGTGCGAGCCGCGCGACCGACCGGGCCAGGGCCAGTCGTGTCGACCCGCGACCGTCGCCACCTAGGCTGGCCGCGTGGACTACGTCGAATCACTGCTGGACCTGGTCGGCAACACCCCGCTGCTGAAGCTCGGCAAGACGACCGACGGTGCGCCAGGCCACCGTGCTCGCCAAGATCGAGTACTTCAACCCCGGCGGCTCGGTGAAGGACCGGATCGCGGTGCGGATGGTCGAGGCGGCCGAGCAGAGCGGCGAGCTCAAGCCGGGCGGCACGATCGTCGAGCCGACGTCGGGCAACACCGGCGTCGGGCTGGCGATGGTGGCGCAGGCCAAGGGCTACCACTGCGTCTTCGTCTGCCCGGACAAGGTCAGCGAGGACAAGCGCAACGTGCTCAAGGCGTACGGCGCCGAGGTCGTGGTCTGCCCGACCGCGGTCGCGCCGGAGCACCCGGACAGCTACTACAACGTCTCCGACCGGCTGGTGCGCGAGATCGACGGCGCCTGGAAGCCCGACCAGTACTCCAACCCGAACAACCCGCTGCAGCCACTACGAGACGACCGGTCCGGAGATCTGGCGACAGACCGACGGCAAGATCACCCACTTCGTCGCGGCGTCGGCACCGGCGGCACGATCAGCGGCACCGGGAGGTACCTCAAGGAGGTCTCCGACGGCCGGGTGCAGATCATCGGCGCCGACCCGGAGGGCTCGGTCTACTCCGGTGGCACCGGCCGCCCGTACCTCGTCGAGGGTGTCGGCGAGGACTTCTGGCCGGAGACCTACGACCGCACATCGCCGACCGGATCATCGCGGTCTCCGACGAGGACTCGTTCGTGATGACCCGGCGGCTGGCCCGCGAGGAGGCGCTGCTGGTCGGCGGCTCGTCGGGGATGGCGGCGGCGGCGGCGATCCGAGCTCGCGCACGAGCTCGACGACCCTGATGCCGTCATCGTCGTACTGCTGCCCGACGGCGGTCGCGGCTACCTGACCAAGGTCTTCGACGACGACTGGCTGGCGCAGTACGGCTTCCTCGGCGAGCCCGAGGAGCTGACCGTCGGCGACGTGCTGCGCGGCAAGGACGGCCGACTGCCCGACCTCGTGCACACCCACCCCAACGAGACGATCGCCGAGGCGGTCGCGATCCTGCGCGAGTACGGCGTCTCGCAGATGCCGGTGGTGCGCGCCGAGCCACCGGTCATGGCGGCCGAGGTGGCCGGCTCGGTGAGCGAGCGCGACCTGCTGGCGGCGCTGTACGCCGGCGAGGCGCAGCTCGCCGACCGGGTCGAGCAGCACATGGCGCCGCCGCTGCCGACGATCGGCGCGCGGCGAGCCGGTCACCGCAGCGGTCGAGATGCTCCACGACGCCGACGCGCTGCTGGTGCAGGACGACGGCAAGCCGGTCGGCGTCCTGACCCGTCAGGACCTGCTCGGCTTCATCGCCTCGGCCTGACGGCGTCAACCTCGCCGGTCGCCCGCGACCTGCAGGTCTCGACCTCGACCGCTCTGTCTCCTTCGTCGATCGGCTGTCGTCCGCCCGCGGCGCGCCAGCCGCCGCTCGAGGTACTCGGCGAGCTTGGACAGCGAGTAGTTGATCGACGATGAAGACGAGCGCGACCGAGGCGTAGACGACGATCGTGCCGTCGTCGACGAACTGCGCCACCGACGTCGACGTGCGGACCAGCTCGTCATACACGATGACGTAGCCGAGCGACGTGTCCTTCAGGATGATCACGCACTGGCTGATGATCGCCGGCAGCATGAACCTGACCGCCTGCGGCAGCAGGATCATGCGTCATCACCTGGCGTCTTGCGCATGCCGATCGCGTAGGCCGCCTCGGACTGGCCCGTTGGCACCGCGAGGATGCCGGCGCGGAAGACCTCGGCCAGCACGCGAGCCGTTGTAGAGCATCAGTCCGAGCGACCAGGCGACCGCAGCGATGCCGACAGTCACGTACTGAAGAAGAAGAAGACGATGAGCAGCACCAGCGGGACGGCCCGGAAGAGCTCGATCGAGCGGTGCACGCCGGCAGTCGGACCAGCCGGTGGTCGGACAGCCGCCCGACGGCGAAGCACGAGCCCGAGCAGCGATGCGACAACGACGATCGCCAGCGCCGGCGGCCTTAGGTTCTTGACGAAGCCCTCGCAGAGGAACTTCGACGTTGCTGGTTCTGGAAGGCGTCGTTGAAGACCTCGGGAGTGAGGACGCCTTCGTCGTGGAGCTTCTGTGACGACCGCAGCCAGATGCCAGCGACGACGAGCACGACGAAGATGACCGGCGTAGATCCGGTGCCGCCGCCGCGCCCGCGGCCCGGGGACGTCGAACAGGACGCTGCTCATCGCGCCACCCGCACCGTCCGCTCGAGCGACGTGCACGATCGCGGCGATCGCCAGCACGATCAGCACGTAGCCGGCTGCGAAGCCGAAGAAGATCCACCACTGGTCAGCGGCGTTGTCGTTGATGAGCTTGTTCATCACGAAGCTCGCCTCGGTGACGCCGATGGCGAGCGCGACGCTGGTGTTCTTGGCCAGCGCGATGTAGGTGCTGGCCAGCGGCGGGATCACGGCTCGGAAGGCCTGCGGCAGGATCACCGACTGCATCGACTGGCGCGAACGTCATCCCGATGGCGCGGGCCGCCTCCGCCTGCCCCATCGGGATCGAGTTGATGCCGGATCGCAGTGCCTCGCAGACGAACGCCGCGGCGTAGAGGCCGAGCCCGATCGTCGCAGCGACGAAGAAGAAGTTGAAGTAGTCGCTGACGTCGTAGGTGAAGCCGAGTTGGGGGAACGCGTCACGGAAGATGAAGCAGGATCAGCAGCAGCGGGGTGTTGCGGACGACGTTGATGTAGCGACGTGCCCGACGCCGCGCATCAGCGCGACCGGGGACACGCGCATCGCAGCCAGGATGGTCCCGAGGACGAGCGCGATGAGCCCGGAGAAGAACAGCAGCCACAGCGTCTTCTTGAAGCCGTCGAGAATCGGGTCGAGGTTGTCGATCAGGACCTGCATGAGCTCGGTCACCTCTCCGTCGAGGTCGACTGACACGGGTGGCCGGTGACGCGTCGTCACCGGCCACCACCGGGTCGATGTGCTTACTGGCAGGGATCCATCTCGGGCGGCTCGGGCGTCTCGATGCCGGACTGGCCGAGGGTTGCCTCGAACGCCTCCGCCCAGGTGCCGTCGTCCATCGCCTCCTGGATGGTGTCGGTGATGAACTCGCACATCTCCGTGTCGCCGAGCTTGTAGCCGATGCCGTAACGCTCCTCGCTGAACGGCTCGCCGACGACCTGAGCTCGTCAGGGTCCTCGGCCTCGTAGCCCAGCAGGATCGCGCCGTCGGTGGTCACCGCGTCGACCGTCTCGTTCTTCGAGCTGGTCGACGCACTCGGAGTAGGTGCCGAGCGGGACCGGGTCGGCGCCGTACTCGTCCTGCGCGGTCGTCGAGCGACGTCGAGCCCTCGACCGAGCAGACCTTGATGCCCGTCATGTCCTCCGGGCCGGTGATCTTGTCCTTGTCCTCCTCGCGGACGAGCATCTGCTGACCGGTGACGTAGTACGGCCCGGCCTGTCCGACCTCTTCGCGGCGGTCGTCGGTGATCGAGTACGACGCGATGACGATGTCGACGTCGCCGCTCTTGAGGAACGGCTCGCGGTTGTCGGAGATCGTCTCCTTCCAGTCGATGTCGTCGTCGCTCGATGCCGAGCGCCGCGGCGATGATCCTGCCCATCTCGATGTCGAAGCCCTCGGGCGCGTCGGCGCCGGGCTCGAGGAAGCCGATGCCTGGCTGGTCGATCTTGACGCCGATCGTGATCTTGCCGGCGTCGGCCAGCGTCGGCCATCGTGCGTGCCCTCGGGAAGTCCGGGTCGTCCTGCGACGTCTGACGTCGGCGTGCCGTCACCGCGAGCCGTCGTCGTCGCCGCACGCGGCGAGTCGACGGGCCAGCGCAGGCCCCAGCGGCTGCGAGGGCTGTGGTCTTTGCGAATCTCATCTGAACTCCCCGTTTCGGCGTCGAGTGCCGTGTCGATGCTGCGGGTCGGTCGATACGTGGCTGTGGTGGCGTGCGACTGCCGCTGCGGTCAGTGCTGCGAGGATCTTGCCGAGGAAGTCCTTGGCCCGGTCCGACTGCGGATTGGTGAAGAACTCCTCCGGCGTGCGCCTCCTCGACGATCGCGCCGTCGGCCATGAACACGACCCGGTTGGCCGCAGTGCGCGCGAACCCCATCTCGTGCGTGACGACGACCATCGTCATGCCGTCGCTCGGCGAGCTCGACCATGACGTCGAGCACTTCCTTGATCATCTCGGGGTCGAGCGCGGACGTCGGCTCGTCGAAGAGCATCACCTTCGGCTGCATCGCCAGCGCGCGGGCGATGGCCACCCGCTGCTGCTGCCCGCCGGAGAGCTGCGCCGGGTACTTGTCCGCCTGCTCGGCGACGCCGACCCGCTCGAGCAGCTCCTGGCCCGCTCGTTCGCGCTTCGGCCTTGGTCTCCGCCGCGGACCTTGATCGGTCCGAGCGTGACGTTCTCGAGCACGGTCTTGTGCGCGAACAGGTTGAACGACTGGAAGACCATGCCGACCTCGGCGCGCAGCCGGGCGAGCTCCTTGCCCTCCTCGGGCAGCGGCTCGCCGTCGAGCGTGATCTCGCCCTCGTCGATCGGCTCGAGCCGGTTGATCGCCCGGCACAGCGTGGACTTGCCGGAGCCGGACGGGCCGATGACGACGACGACCTCGCCGCGGTGCGATGTCGAGGTCGATGTCCTTGAGGACATGCAGGTCGCCGAACCACTTGTTGACCCCGTCAGGCACGACAAGCGGTTCGGCGGTCGACCCGGGCTGTCCGTTTCGGCTTCGGCCATGCCCCAACCTAACGGACCGTTAGCGCGAAACGCTATGACGCAGCCGACCGTGTCGGTGCACCACCCGAAACACCAGGTGGAGCAGGACCTCAACCGCAGCCGTTTGCCGAGTTTACAAGGCGCCTCGACCTGAAGGCACATGGCGGATTTGCGTTGTTCAGCAGCCACCCGCCTTGCGATGCAACAAGGCAAACGCTAGGGGAGCAAGGGGATCAAGTCGGGTGTCGGCGGAAGTATTACGGTCGCGAGCATGAGATTGGTTCGTCGTCCCGTATGCCGACTCGCGCGAGTTCTCCTCCCTGGCGGCTCTCGGCGAGCGGCACGGCTGGGACGGCATCTTCACCTGGGAAGCGGTCTTCGGGGTTGACGCCCTGGTGACGTTGGCCGCGGCGGCGATGGTGACCGAGCGGATCAAGCTCGGCACCCTTTTGACCCCTGTGCCGCGGGTGAAGCCCTGGGACCTCGCCAGCAAGGTCGGCACCGTCGACCGGTTGAGCGGCGGTCGCGCCATGCCTCGGCGCGGGCCTTGGCGCTCTGCACGAGGGATGGACGGCCTTCGAAGCCGACGAGGGACGCAAGGTCCGCGCGCAGAAACTCGACGAGGCGCTTGCGATCTACGCCGGCCTGCTTAAAGGCCAGCCGTTCGCATTCGACGGCACCGCACTACTCGCGCCAAACCGACAGACTTCATGCTCCCCGACCCGCCAGTCCAGCAGCCGCGACCACCGGTCTGGGCGGTTGGCGCCCAGGTCGTCGGCCGTGACCGCCAACCGTCGCTGGCGCGGGCGTCCCGGTGGGACGGCCTGCTCCCGCAGGTCATCCACCCGAGCGACCGCGAAAAGCCGACCACCCCGAGAGCCTGGCCGAGATCGCCAGGTTGACGCGTGAGGAGCGTGAGCGGGCCGGGCTTCCCTGGGACGGATATGACGTCATCCTCGAAGCCGATAGCTACGGCGAGTTCGTCAAGACCGAGCCGAAGGACCCTGCCGCGTGGGCAAACGCCGGGGCGACCTGGTGGATCGAGTCCTGGTGGACCCTCGAACGCACGGCCGAAGGGCTTGACACGCTCGCCCGTCGTCGGGTCGCGATCGGCCCGCCACGCCTAGCCGAAGGCCTGAACGACCGCAACAGCAAACCCGGAGCACGAAGCCGACTGCCCGGCGATATTCCACCGCCATCCGTACGTACACCAACCGTCATGACTGCCTTACGCAGCGTAGAAATCGGGCTCGATCAAGTGTATCTTAGTCATATCAAGATAGCCCGAAGTGACTATGCCCGCGGGCGACGAAACCCGTTACGTTGTCGGCATGGGGGCCTGCCTCGTTCGGGTGGCGGGGATGACGTCAATCGACGCCGGGGGCCAATCGTAGGGAAGAACGGGAATCATGCGCAAATCAACAGTCATCGGCGCCGCAATCGGCTTGTTCGGCGCGCTTATCTTTTCCACAACCACGGTGCACGCATCAAATATCGGCGAAGAAGGTTGTACTCCGGGCTACTGGAAGACCCACACCGAAAACTGGCTCGAAAGGCCAGGAGACCTCATCCCGTCCGACATGCTCCTGACGGCCATGTATCAGGACAACGAGGGCGGCGTACTCCAGCCTGGGCTTCGCCGTGACGGCGCCCCTCGCGGGTGACACGTTCCTGGAAGCGTTGTCCTACAAGGGTGGCCCCGGCGCGGCCGGCGCTGAGCGCATCCTGCTGCGCGCGGCTGTGGCAGCGTGGCTGAACTGCCGCACACGAAGGCCTCGGATATCCCGAGCGTCGCTGGACCGAGCCAGGCAACATCGTGGGCTCCGTGAACGAGGCTATCGCTCGTGAAGCGATCGGGCGACGATGCTGGCGCTCGCGACCCACCTCGACGAGCAAAACAACCTCGGGTGCCCGCTCTAGAGCCTCAACCCGCTCGGGGTTAGATCCGATCGCCCAGACGCAACGCCCGCCGCCATTCAGGCGGCGGGTGTTCGCAGGAACCTTTGCAGCGCGCTACTCGTCTCGCTCGACCAGCCACTCGCCGAAGGCGTAAGGCTCGCGGGTGAAGAAGTAGGTCGCCCAGTGCAGCTTGGTGACGGCGCCGTTCGCGTCGCGGGTGACGCGCAGGAGCTCGCCGGTCTCGCGGCCGGACTGCGGTGCGGTAGACGTCGTCGCCGATCTTGGTCGAAGACCGACGGCGGCTTGTGCTTCGGGGCCGCGTCGAGCCTGCGCCTCGAGGGTCCTGTCGCGTACGGAGAACGTGAACGGCTGGCCCTCGGTGAACCACGTCCCGAGCAGCCCGCGCAGCTCGTCGGGCACGCGTCGCCCGGGGTCCAGGGCTCCGGCGCGGCGGCGTCGTGCTCGATCACGTTGTCGGCCAGCGCGATGGCGAAGGCCGGCGGCGTCAGGCGAGGACGTCGAGTTCATCAGCGCGATCCCCGCCGTACCCGGACGGCCGGTGCACGAACGCTCGGTGATGTGGCCCGGCATGCCGCCGTCGTGGCCGACGAAGACGCGGTCGCCCGACCGCAGCAGCATGAAGCCGAGGCCCCATGCCAGCTGCCAGCGCGTCGACGTCCGCCATGATCTGCGGCTGGCACATCTCCTCGAGGGTGTCCTTGCGACAGCACCTCGTCGACCGGGTCGGCCAGGAACGATCGCCCACGTCGCCAGGTCCGCCGCCGTACTCGCGAGCCCGCCGGCAGGCGCCATCGCGCCGATGTCGACGACCGGCTCCTTACCGGCACGTCGGTGAACGGCGGCACGTAGTACCCGGCGGCGTGCGGTCCGCCGTCCAGTCCCATCGTCGTACGGCGCATCTCCAGCGGATCGAGGATGCGGGCCTGGATCGACGTCGTACCAGGGCCGTCCGTCGAGCCGGGCGACGATCTCGCCGAGCATCGAGTAGACCAGGTTCGAGTAGTGGAACCGGTGGTGCGGCTTGCCGATCCGCTCCGCGTCGTTCCAGCCGGCCACCAGCTCGCTCACGGTCGGGGTACTTCATCATCGTCCCAGACGTCGCCGACCGGTTCGCGCTGCATACCGCTGACGTGGCTGAGCATCTGCCGGATGGTGATGCCCTCGTGCTTGCTCTCCGGGATCAGCTGCTCGACCGTGTCGTCGAGGTTGAGCTTGCCCTCGTCGCGCAGCGCCATGATCGCGACCGCGGTGAACGTCTTGCTCTGCGAGGCGATCAGGAACTGGGTGTCCTCGTCCGGCGGCCGCTCAGGCTCGTCCAGGTCCGCGGCGCCGACGCCGTCCTACCAGAGCAGCGAACCCTCGCGGGCGACGCCACCGACGAGGCCGGGAACGCGGCCCTTCGCTGTCGCTCGAGCAGGATCCGGCGGAGGGCGCGCTGGGACTCAGCTCGTGAACTCGGCCATGCACCTGACCCTAGCTGTGCGTTGGTCGCGCCGGTCGAGGCCAGCGGTGCGCTGGTCAGCCGCCGATCTCCTCCGGATGGCGGAAGCCGGTCTTCTTGGCGCGCACGCCGCGGTTCCACAGCCAGTGCAGACCCAGAGCACGACGCCGAGGGCGAGCAGCCCGGCGGCGACTCGGTACTGCGCGTCGTCGCGCCCGGTCCAGGGCCCGACCAGGAAGGCGCAGGTGATCGCGCCGAGCACCGGCAGCACCGTCGGGGCGTGGAAGTGCTCGTGGTCGACCGGGTCCTTGCGCAGCACCAGCACGGCGACGTTGACGACCGTGAAGACGCCGAGCAGCAGCAGCGCCGTCGTGCCGCCGAGCGAGCGCGATCGCGTCCGCGCTCGAGCGACTCGGACGACGTGCGTGATCAGGCCGAACGCGATCAGCGTGGTGAAGATGATCGCAGACCCAGGGCGTACGGCGCGTCGGGTGCACCTTGCCGAGGACGCGGGGCAGCACGTCCTGGTTGGCCATGCCGTACAGCAGCCGGCTCGCCATCAGCATGTTGATCAGCGCCGAGTTGGCGACGGCGAACATCGTGATGAACGGGAAGATCGTGTCGATCGGCAGGTCGGGCGCGCCGGCCTCGACCACCCGGAGCAGCGGCGGGTCGATCGGGTCGGTCGAGGTCGCCGACCGGGCACGAGCGCCACCGCGGAGATCGACGACCAGCACGTAGATGATGCCGGTGATGCCCGAGGCCGGTCAGCATCACCTTCGGGAAGATCCGGATCGGGTCCTTGGTCTCCTCGGCCATGTTGACCGAGTCCTCGAAGCCGACCATCGCGAAGAACGCCAGCGAGGTCGCCGCCGTGACGGCGAGGAAGGCGCTCTTGTCCTCGGCCGTGTCGAACTCGACGACCCGGCTGAAGTCGGCGTCGCCCTGCGGTCATCGCCCAGAAGCCGATCAGGATCACCATCAGCAGCCCGGACAGCTCGACCAGGGTGAGCACGACGTTGGCCTTGACGCTCTCGCCGACGCCGCGGAAGTTGACCGCCGCCACCAGCGCCATGAAGCCCAGCGCGATGAGCAGCGATCACGCCGTCGCTGCCCCAGCTCGAGCTCGAAGCCCTCGCCGCAGGAAGCTGGCGAACGCCCTGGACGCGGTCGACGCCGACGTGATGCCCGAGCACATCACGGTGAAGGCCACCATGAACGTCAGGAAGTGGATGCCGAACGCCTTGTGCGTGTAGAGCGCCGCACCGGCGGCCTGCGGGTACTTCGTCACCAGCTCGAGGTAGGAGAACGCCGTGATGCGTGGCGACCGACGAAGGCGACCAGGAACGGCGCCCACGCCGCCCCGCCGACCTCGCCGGCGACCTCGCCGGTCAGGGCGTAGACGCCGGTGCCGAGGATGTCGCCGACGATGAACAGCAGCAGCAGCTTCGGGCCCATCACCCGCTTGAGCTCGGGTTCGTGGCTTTGCTGCTGGACCCTTACGTCACTCATATCGCCGCCTCCGAGTCTCGTGCGTCCGTGATGTCCCTACCCTGGTGGAGCCGTCCACTTCGTGCAACACGGAAGATCTCGCGGTGCTCCTCTGTCCGGGGAGGGCGAGAGGGGTCGGCGTTGTAGGGTCCGCGGAATGAACCTCGATCTCTTCGCAGGCATCCCCGTCCGCGACTACGCCGCGGCGACGGCCTGGTACGAGCAACTCCTCGGCGAGCCGCCGTCGTTCCTGCCGAACGACACCGAGGCGGTGTGGGAGCTCGCCGAACACCGCTACGTCTTCATCGAGTTGCCGCCCGAGCATGCCGGGCACGCGATGCACACCGTCTTCGTCGGCGACTTCGACGCCCGCATCGCCCAGATCGCCGAGCGCGGCCTGGAGCCGGCCGAGCGCGAGACCTACGACAACGGCGTCCGCAAGGCCACCTTCCGCGACCCGGACGGCAACGAGATCGGATTCGGCGGCGGGCCCGCCTGACGAGGGCACCTTCCCAGCGTCAGCGCCCCGACTCTCCCTGCGGTGACAGGATCATCCTCTCGCCGGTGATGTCGAAGGTGACTCGATACTCTCCCAGGTAGTCGGTCCCGACCAGCCCGTC